>NZ_CP051464.1:942500-4031121 GCF_012648005.1 Bacillus mojavensis
GTAGGACATCGCCAGGCAGACTTCATTCCGCAGTAGCTCAGTGGTAGAGCTATCGGCTGTTAACCGATCGGTCGTAGGTTCGAATCCTACCTGCGGAGCCATTATTGGAGAGCTGTCCGAGTGGTCGAAGGAGCACGATTGGAAATCGTGTAGGCGGTCAACTCCGTCTCAAGGGTTCGAATCCCTTGCTCTCCGCCACTGATATTTATACATAATCACAATTGAAAGTCTGGGCCCGTTGGTCAAGCGGTTAAGACACCGCCCTTTCACGGCGGTAACACGGGTTCGAATCCCGTACGGGTCATTATATGATGGAGGATTAGCTCAGCTGGGAGAGCATCTGCCTTACAAGCAGAGGGTCGGCGGTTCGAGCCCGTCATCCTCCACCATTATCATCGCGGGGTGGAGCAGTTCGGTAGCTCGTCGGGCTCATAACCCGAAGGTCGCAGGTTCAAATCCTGCCCCCGCAACCAAAAAATATATCCTTTTAAATAAGGAGCGCCCAAAGGGTGCAACCAATTAAAATCAAAATGGTCCGGTAGTTCAGTTGGTTAGAATGCCTGCCTGTCACGCAGGAGGTCGCGGGTTCGAGTCCCGTCCGGACCGCCATTTAAATAATAAGGCTCGGTAGCTCAGTTGGTAGAGCAACGGACTGAAAATCCGTGTGTCGGCGGTTCGATTCCGTCCCGAGCCACCACCTATGCCGGTGTAGCTCAATTGGTAGAGCAACTGACTTGTAATCAGTAGGTTGGGGGTTCAAGTCCTCTTGCCGGCACTGTTTTTTCAAAACTTAATGTGGAGGGGTAGCGAAGTGGCTAAACGCGGCGGACTGTAAATCCGCTCCCTCAGGGTTCGGCAGTTCGAATCTGCCCCCCTCCACCATTTATAGGGGCATAGTTTAACGGTAGAACAGAGGTCTCCAAAACCTCCGGTGTGGGTTCGATTCCTACTGCCCCTGCCAAATTTATGACATCTTGAGATTATGGCGGTTGTGGCGAAGTGGTTAACGCACCAGATTGTGGCTCTGGCACTCGTGGGTTCGATTCCCATCAATCGCCCCATATTATCATTGGGCTATAGCCAAGCGGTAAGGCAACGGACTTTGACTCCGTCATGCGTTGGTTCGAATCCAGCTAGCCCAGTCTCACTTTTATATCAATTGCATATAATGTATTAAGTCCCTTAAGATGCGGAAGTAGTTCAGTGGTAGAACACCACCTTGCCAAGGTGGGGGTCGCGGGTTCGAATCCCGTCTTCCGCTCCAATTACGGCGGCATAGCCAAGTGGTAAGGCAGAGGTCTGCAAAACCTTTATCCCCGGTTCGAATCCGGGTGTCGCCTTTCTTTTGCCGGGGTGGTGGAATTGGCAGACACACAGGACTTAAAATCCTGCGGTAGGTGACTACCGTGCCGGTTCAAGTCCGGCCCTCGGCACCAATTTTACTTACTTGATAAGTTAAATTGGTGTTTGTGCTTGAAAATATAATGAAGCTAATCATATCAATGATCTACTTATGTAGATCATTTTTTTATTGTATGAATAGTCGATGTAAGCATTGGGCTGCATTTCATAGAAAATTGCTTTAGCTACTTATTATTATATTTCCAAAAAAACTTTTTTAAAATCCATTGACACTTTATCATATCCATGATATATTTATATTCGTCGGTTAGATACGACGTAAAACTTGCCGGTGTGGCGGAATTGGCAGACGCGCACGACTCAAAATCGTGTTCCTTCTGGAGTGTCGGTTCGACCCCGACCACCGGTATCTTTTTTTTCAGCAATACCAAGAGACTTCTACAATTGTAGAGGTCTTTTTTTGTTTTACTTCACACGATTTTTCCTCTAATAATCGTATTCCTCAAGTCGTACGCTCCACAGGTAAGAAGGGGTGATTAAATGGGGAGGCGAAACAACTTCCTTTCTACAAATGAGCTGACAAAGATACGCAAGAACTCCAAAACGTATGACTTTGAAGCTTCTCTTGAACTATTTATCGAGGATTGCAAATTAAGAAATTTGCGACCTCACTCCATTAGTTACTATCTCAATGAATTGAAGGTTTTTGAAAGGTATTTACTTGAGCAAGAAATTTCAACCGCTCCAGACAGCATTACTCAAGAGGTCATTCAGAGGAATGTTGTCCTCTATATGAAGGAACAAGGCTTGAAAACGTCTCTATTAATACCCAACTCAGAGCTATTCGTTCGTACTTTAATTTCCTGTATAAACAAAAGCATATTCGTAAAAACCCAGTTAAAGACATTAAGCTCCTTAAAGACAGGAAGGAAATTGTCCAGACGTTCTCAAATGAACAGCTCGAAAGGTTACTTAAACAGCCAGACTTGATGACGTTTACTGGGTTAAGGGATTACATTTTAATGTTGCTCTTGCTTGAAACTGGAATAAGAGTAAATGAATTAATTGGTATTGAGCTTGGAGATATTCGACTAAAAGAGGGAGCTATCCATATAAGGAACTCTAAGACGTACCGAGAAAGGATTGTTCTAATTCAAAAGACCATGAGGGAGCAAATTGAGAAGTATATTGCTATTCGGGCGATTGTTGAAAGTACAAGCTTGTTTGTAACGATAGACGGAACAACTTTAACAAAAAGACAGGTACAGAACAGAATTTCTTTTTATGGGAAGAAGGCAAAGCTTGAGGGAGTACGTTGTTCCCCTCATACGTTTAGACATACTTTTGCTAATCTTTCAGTCAAAGGAGGAGCTGGTATTTTTGAGCTTCAACAAATTCTCGGGCATACGTCAATGGAGATGGTTAAAACGTATGTAAATTTGTTTAGTGAGGACGTAAAAGACAAGCATAAAAGCTTAAGCCCTTTCAAGGGTATTAAAACAAGACTTTAAAAAGGAAAAGGAGCTTCCCTCTCCAGTTTGGCGACCCGAGGGGAAACTCCTTCATACTACTGGAGGACTCTGCACGAGACCTCTCTTTTGTCATTTTATCAAAGAGCAGGACTCAAGAGCAACCCTCCATTACTTGGAGGAAGAGCATGAATTGTATAAGAGAAGAAGAAACGTTTGACAGCGTCTTTGAAATGGACAGCTTTATTAGTGAAGCCCTGTCTTATTTTGAGTTGACTGAAATAGAAAGAAGGCTTTTAAGGTTGCTTGCTGGTCATTCAGTTAAGTTTATTGGAGTGAGCTTCCTCAACTTCCTCAAGGTTGCTTCCATGGCTGACGCTCTGGAGGTCAGCTCTAAGACAATTCAAAGAGCCTTAAAGCGGCTGAAAGAGTTTGGAATAATAAAGCGAGTAAGGACTCTCAGACCGAAAAGAGGGGGCTTTGGGGCTTCCTCGAATATCATTTTTCCTGTCGAGCTGACCTATCGTTCGACCTCTGATGAGGGGACTCCGTAGCAAGAGCCGCAAGCGGTTAAACAAGCAAGTGAACCGAAAGAAACATTCTTTCTCAAAGCATTTCCAAAAGATTCAAAAGAATTACGACTCCTGACCAAAGCTGAGCTGGATTATACATATTTAAGCGAATTTGTTCCAGAAGCGTTCTCTCAAGCGGTTAAGCCATTCATAAGAGCTGAGGAAGCCTTCTCTCTTTGGGCAGAGCCAGCAATAAGAGCGTTCAAAGCTTCTGTCTTTGCTCAACAAGCGAGGAGGATAAAGGGAGGAAACATTGGAGCTTACTTCTGGGGAGCTTTGACAGGAATTTTCTCAAGAGAGCAGAGGAAGCTGGCGGCAACAAGAAACCCTCCCTTATATAACTGGCTCGAAGAATAACAAATTTACTGTTTTTTTTGCGTTCTCTTATGTTGGTTTTATAAAGAAAATTCAAAAATGTACTGGAGAACTAAAATGGCGAATGAATTATTTATTATGACTGGAGTATGGATTACTGAAATGACAGAAGAAATGTCTCGACCTTATCATGGAATAGACAGCCATTATGAGGTGCTGATTAAGGACAAGTCTTTCGAGCTGATAAATTTTTTATTAGTCGGTAACTATGGCTCGTTAATCATAAAAGCCAAAAACCTAAAGACAGCTATGAAAGTATTCGATTCAGTTAAATTACTTTTTGCTTTTTGCGACCATATTTATGACGAGGATATGGCTCTGTTTAGAATGGAAAATAACTTGGAAAGCGGTAAAGACCTAAAAATTTATGACCTTAATCATAATAGAAATTCTCATGTACGAGATTACCTTGAGGACGGAGCGATTATTGGTACTTTACGTTTTAAGAAACTGGAGGAACTCCTCAAGCTTATCGTTCGAGACAGCCGACTCAGAACAGCTCTGGCTTGCTTTTACCAAGCTCAAGAAACCTATTACACTCATTTAGTCGGCTCGTATATTACTATGCACTCTCGTTTGGACTTGCATTATTACGAAACAGACGAGTACAGCTTTTAAATGCTATTAATTACGAAAAGTTTTGTTCCTCGCTTACGACTGCTTACAGGGGAATTGAAGCTATTATGGACTACAATTTCCGAGAGAGAATATTTGAGAACGACCATTATAAGAAGATCATTGACAATAGAATTGATGGAGTCAAATGGAATACGAAATATTTAAACGCCTTTGATAAAGTCAGATATGGAGACGTAAGTAAGAAGAGTTATGCAAAAGTATCAACAATGATAAAGAAATTCCTTTTTGCCAGAAACCGAGCTGGGCATGGAAAGGTTTATGCTGACCAAAAGAAAAACAATCCAATAACTATGGAGCTGACTCATGAGAGCAAGAGGTTTCTTGAGTTTTTAATTATTGAGTATATTGTCAGCAAGATTGAAATTAAAGAGATTTAATAAAAACAAAAGCGCCACACACGGTAATTCTTTAGAATTAGTTGCTTCAATTGAGAAGGCAAACTGGCAATTTGGACTCTTTGCGGCTCTTGGGAAGTACGAGCGAGGGAGCTGTTCCCGAATAAGCTGGAAGGGTAGCAATCGAACATGAAGCCTTTGGGAAGCATTACTGGAAGGTGAGCTGGAACGCTGTCCTCTTGAGGTTCGTTCTGGAGCTGGCATTTAATCGGGAAACTAATTTGGCTTGAACAAAAGGCCAGAAACCAAGAGAAAAGAGGAGCTGTCAAAAGGAGCTTGTTTAATCAGATAATTAATAAAAATATGAGAAGGGCTGTCTATTTTTTTAAAGCTCTGGAGCTTTGCTCTTTAGTATCTTATGAGCTGGAGCTTTTAAGTCATTCCTTTGAGCTGGAACTCTTTAATGGGTAGAAGTTGAGTTGTTCCTCTTGGTTCTTCCTCTTGGGTTTGCTGAGGGTTTAGCTCTTGGGTTTACCTTCTGAGGAAGCAAAACAGTCTCTTACATTCCGCTCCATGAGGTCACTTCTCCAGCTAGATACGAACAGAACTATTTCTCTATTGTCCGAATGTTCGTTTTTTAGGTTCGCTCCAAAAAACAGCCCTTGAGCCAGCTTCCTTTGTTCACTTTATCGAACAGCCAAAGACAGCCGCTAGGGAAAGCCATGTTTAGAATGTTGGAGAGATATTCTTGTTGAACGTACCAAGGCTGGGCTTGAGAGTGCAAGAGCAAGAGGGCGCAAGGGAGGAAGACCCAAGAAGAACTCCAGCAAGGTAACGCAAGCCCTCAAGCTGTATGACTCTAAGGCTTACTCAATTGCTGAGATAACTGAAATGACTGGAGTTAGTAAGCCAACGCTTTATAGGAAACTCAGAGAGCGAGACAGTAATCCAAAGCTTTATGAGGAAGCCAGCTCAAAGGAAAACAATAATAAAAAAGGCGAACAATGAAAGAAAAAAATAAATATTTATTCGAGTCAGAGTCCTTAAGGTTCTGGCTCTTGTTATTATTCACGAACATTCCTCGAAAGTAAGCTCGAAAAATTTTAAGGGGTAGGGAATAACTTAGAAGTGGTATGAGCCATTTTTACAAACTATAAAAATAGAATAAATTTTTTCCAGAAGTTACCTTACTCAGCAACCTCAAAAAATTCTTGAGCGAGTCTCCAAGCTATAACGATTTTGAGGTTAAAATGATTCGATTTGCTGAAAGCCTTGGACTTAACCGCAAATTCCAATTGTCAAAGGAGAACCGAGACAACAAAGAAGTTATTGGAATTGCTGGTTTGTTCATTGACGACAACGAATAAACGCAAGACAACGAAAGCCAGCTTGAGAAGGCTGGGGCAATAAACGCTGTAAGAGCCGTCCTCTGAGGTTGCTCTGGAGTTTACCGCGCTCATTCTTCTTACTCTGGCTTTCTTTTATCGGTTTAACTAAAAAAAACCAAGGGAGCTGATTAAATGATAAAGAGCCATTATTCAATAGGTCATAAATTAGTGATTTTCGTGAAGGGAAACGAGCTGGAGTCTCCTCAAGTAAAAAACTCTGTTGAAGACCTCGCTCTCGGGCAATACAAAGGAGCTTACCCAGAAATTATAGTTATTGGAGAGACAACAGCTCAATGGCTTTTGTTGGACGATAAAACAATACAGAAAAACCAGGTTTATATTTTGACAATGAGCTGACTCTTTAATGAGTGGGCTTTTTTGTTATTCGAGATGGAACGTAATGGATATTTTATCTATAATAAGGAGGGAAATGTATTTTAATATAATAGAAAATTAAAAGAGGGAGAATTCATGCTAACATATTCGATTGAACAAAATGCAGAGAGAATTTATCACCCAAAAACGAAAGAGTATTTTCAAGAGGTATTGCAATCATACATAAATGGAAGTTACCGCTCGGCTGTCGTAATGCTTTACTCAGTTGTTGTTTGCGATTTGATTTACAAATTAAAGGACTTGAAGGAATTATATGATGATGAAACAGCAAAATCCATATTGGCTAAAATAGAAGAGGAACAAGAGAAAGCACCCAATAGCGGCGGCTGGGAAGGAGTTCTAATTGAAGAGATTAAGACAAGAACCTTCTTATTAGAGCCAGCGGATAAAATAAGCATAGACGCTTTAAGACTTCACCGTCATTTATCCGCTCACCCTGTTTTGACTCAGCAAGACTTGCTTTCATCCCCTAATAAAGAAACCGTAAGAGCATTGATTAGAAATATGTTGGAAGGGTTGCTCGTGAAAAATCCTGTTATGTCCAAAAAGGTATTCACTACAATTCTAGAAGATTTAGACCGTCATAAAAGCTTCTTTACAGAGGACTCAGCTCTTGAAAATTATATTGAGTCGAGGTATCTGAAAAATACAAATGAATTAATGATAAATACCATATTTAAAGACCTATGGGTAATTACATTCAGTTGTACAAGTGAACCTTGTAAGGTAAACCGAGATATAAATTTCCGTACTCTTTCAATACTTTACAGTCGTTACAGAGCAAACTTACAGAAATATGTTCAAGAAAACCCAGTACAATTCAACAGGTTTTCTGAGGATGATGAGATAATTTTGCTTATATTAATAGAGTTTTTTGGTGAAAATCCTGAATTTTATGGCTTTATGGAAAGTCATAGCCGAGCCAGACTTGAAGCGAAAATCAAAGAGGACTGGAAATATGTTGTACGTTCTCCATTCTTGAGAGAGAGTATGGAAAAACATTTTGATTATTTAATTGAAGAATTACATTGGACAGACTACACTTTCGAGGAACTATTTAAAAAAAGATATTTACTAACTAAGTCAGATAGAACATTGTTGTTAAACGGGGCAGTTGATAATGAGTGTGAAGAAAAATATTATGACCTCCTTGTAAAACAATTTGTTCATAGCGGTAATTTCGACGCAGCAGACCGTAACTTTGACAATCTCATTAAACCGAATTTATCTCACTTTAACCGAGAACAAATTCTTGAAATATTACAGGGAATTAATGATAATCGTCAATGTCACGCTCATAGATATGCTGATTATAATAACTCAATTCTTAAGGAATATTCCGATAAAATTCTTGGTGCCGACTTTGATTACGAAGGAAAATTTCCAAAAGTAGGATTCAAAGGAAAAGAAGCTTAAGGAAAGAGGGAGAACAATGGCACAACCGAGACCATGGCTAGATGAAATTATAGATGCACTCAAGGAGCTTGGTGGGCATGGAACGCTTCTTGATATAACTGAAAAGATTATCGAACGAAATGTAATGGACTTTAATGCTAATCCTCTTTTCAGAGAGCGGATAAGGGGAACGATATACAACCATACCAGCGACGGAACTTACTACAAAGGGGAAGTCGGAGGAGAAAAGGATATTTTTTATTCCTTTGCTGGACTTGGGAAAGGTCATTGGGGATTAAGAGACTACGAACCTACTGAGGAAACAGTTGATATTACTGAGGACGATATGGGTTTTGAGGAAGGCAAAAAGAAGCTAAAACAGCATATTGTCCGAGAGAGAAACCCTCAAGTAATTAAACTCGCAAAGGAACGTTTCAAACAAGCTCATGGAAGGCTGTTCTGTGAGGTCTGCAACTTTGACTTTTATGAAACGTATGACGAGCTGGGAGAAGACTTTATAGAAGGTCACCATACGATTCCTGTTTCAGAACTTGAGGAAGGTCAGAAAACAAGAGTCGAGGATATAGCCTTGGTCTGTTCTAACTGTCATAAAATGCTTCATAGAAGGAGACCTTGGTTGAAAAAAGAAGAACTAATGAAATTAATAAATGTTTATAGAGAGAAAGAAACAATATTTCCATAAAGGAGCAAGAAATGATTTGTTATGTTTGCCAGAAAGAACTTTCTAAAGAAAATGAGACTGAGGAACATATAATTCTAAATGCTCTCGGAGGTAAACTTAAATCCAAAAAGCTGATTTGCATAAGCTGTAATTCCAAATTTGGAAGCGGAATTGATAACAAATTATCAAGCCAATTACAATCAATAGCAACCTTGATAAATGTTAAACGAGATAGAGGGAAGCCGCAAAATGTTAAGGCTAAGCATGGCTCTAAAGAGATACTAATTGAGCCAGGAGGAAAAATGAAACTCAGCCGAGCTTATCATAAAATAGACGGTAATGTTTATCATATAGAAGCTCCTTCTATTGGTGAAGCAAGGAAAGTTCTTCTCGGTTTAAAGCGAAAACATCCTCAATTAGATATAGACAAAGCTTTAGAAAACGTTGAGCCAATAAAAGATAAAAATGTTAATGCAAAAATCGAGCTGAATTTTGGAGGGTATGAGATTTCAAGAGCCTTTTGTAAAATGGCTGTTAATTTTTTTATTTTTCATGGAGGTAATCCAAAAGATATTCAGCATTTGCTCCCTTTTATCGAAGGTAAAGTAAAAGAAGCTGACGTTCATTATTTTTATCCAAGGAGCGAGGTTATTACCAAGGGAAAAGAAGAAATTCTTCATTCCATAATACTCAAAGGAGACAAACTGAGAAAACAATTATATGTGTACATTGAGCTTTTTAATGAGTTTAAAATGATTGTCTTCTTGAGTAGGGATTATCAAGGTGAAGACTTGTATGAAAGTTATCATTACAACTTAGTCACCAATGAAATTTTAGAGTATGAGACTGACTTTATGATTACTGCCAAGGAGTTTAAGAAGTCGATTTCAAAGGAAATTGATGAAGCAAAGTTTCTGGAAAGATTGAACTATTTGTTCCAGCAAATCCGTGACGTTAATGTAAATAGAAAAATCCATGAAATTACAACCTCTTCAATGGAAGAGCTAATTCAAAAGTTTCCTCAAGAAGAAAATCCTGAATTTACGGAAGAAATGATAAACATATTTACTAAAACCGTAATCGGAAAGTATTTATCCGTTTTTCAAAAATAAATAAATGAGCTGGGTTTCTTCCTATTATAATACTTCACAGGTTCTCTCTGGGGAATTTAAACTGGGGCTTGGCAACTCAAAAAAATTCGTGTAATGTTATCTTATAAATAAGTCGTACGATACGAGCCGAAGAGGGGTCCTCTTGGTTGTTGAAATATAAAGGCTGGTGAGGATAAGAACGGCAAGCACGACTCAAAATCGTGTTCCTTCTGGAGTGTCGGTTCGACCCCGACCACCGGTATCCAATAGAACCCTGTTTCTTACATAAGTAAGAAACAGGGTTTTGTTTTTATTAAAAAAAGGAGCCTATGTTTATTATAGGCTCCTTTTTGTTATTTACTCAGCATATTGGTCGATGATCTCTTCTAATACCTCTTCAAGTTGTTCGATATCATCAAGCTCTGATTGTCTGAAACGGACACGTACGAGCTGCTCTCCGTCATTATACATCTCTTCCAGCCATCCTCGCAGGCCTCTTGCCCGGCGATCGACTTCGAAAATAATTTCTAAACCGTCTTCCTCTAAAAGAAAAATAAGCTCTAATTCATCAAGCATCTGACGGTAATAGCCTGATGTTGGAACAAACTCAAATTCTTGAACGAAAGGTAGGCGGCGCTGGAAATAAGATGCCTGTTCACAGTCTGCTTCGTTAAGACGGAAGCCAAGGTTTTCAATTGCTTCTAACACATTTTCAACCCAGGGATGTGCTTCTACGAAGATACGATCGTGATCTGATTTATCAATACCGCCTTGAATGTCAAGGTCTGTCACTACTGCGACTTCTACCTTTCCTACAGTAATCGGTGTATCAAGAGGCAGGATGAAGGAGAACGGAAATTGATGTTCTTCTCCAGGCTGAATGGTGAATGAACCAGTTACCCGAACAGAATGAATAGTTGCGTATTTCCGGTGCTCTTCATCGTCTTTTACAATGACATATTTTGTATTGAGCTGTAAGTCAATGTAGCGGATATCCTGGGCGATTTTTCCGCCTTTTACATGTACAGTTCCGCGGACTTCTTCTCCTGGACAATACGCATCTTTCTCCAGAATGGTATCGACTTTTGCTGCGCCGATGCCGGCACTTGCTGCAAGTTTCTTGAAAAATGACATGTTGATCTTCCCCTTTTTCTTTTTCTCAACAGTTATACGTGGGAAGAAGGAAAAAAGGTTCATTTTTTTTGAAATAAATGAACCTTTTTTCCTATAATCGTTCATCTGAGGGACAGACTAAAATTGATGCTTGAGTAAAGGAGGAGACATGAATGAATAAAGAAACGATGGTCGCTGATGAATTACATAGAATGTTTTTAGCTGGTGAACTGCAAATTACAGTCGAGGAGGATATTAACAATCTTTCAGAAAGACTGAGAAGCGGCGAACTCAGATTAGACAGTTTGACGGGGGAAGATGCGTTTATAAAAGAAACAGTAAACGAAGCATTAAGAAGAGTGGAGCAATAAAATAAAAAGGCGGTTTCTCAAAATGAGAGACCGCCTTTTTTTATGGTTTCAGAAGCACTTTGATAGCTCCGTCTGTTTTCGTATCAAACACCTCATATCCGTGCTTTGCTTGATCTAACGGCAGAATATGTGTGATGATGTCGCCCGGATCTACTTTACCTGTAGCAATCAAATCATACAGGTACGGCATATAATGAATGACAGGGGCTTGCCCGGTTCTGATATTTACATTCCTTTGGAAGATGTCTCCGAATGGAAATGCGTTGTATCTCATTCCATACACACCTGTCACTTGAATTGTGCCGCATTTTCTGACAGCCTGTGCCGCCGTTACTAATGCACCCATGGCTCCGCCGTGCATTTTAACACCGGTGGCGAGAAATTCAAGCGGGGACATTTTGCCGTCCATTCCCACGCAGTCGATGACGACATCTGCACCGCCCTGTGTGATTTCTTTCAAATATAATCCGGCGTTTTCTAAGTGTTCGAAATTAACGGTCTCTACATTGTTTGTTTTTTTGGCGTGCTGAAGGCGGTAGTCTACATAATCCACTGCAATGACTCTTTTGGCGCCTTTCATCCATGCGAATTTTTGCGCGAGCAGCCCGACTGGACCGCAGCCGAGAATAATGACGGTATCTCCCTCTTTTACTCCTGCGTTGTCAACGCTCCAATAGGCAGTCGACATAGCGTCTGAAAGCAATACTAATTTCTCATCTTCTATTTCACAGTCATCAGGCAGTTTAAAGGGAGTGAAGTTAGCATAGGGGACACGCATGTATTCAGCCTGGCCTCCGGGATAGCCGCCTGCTGATTCTGAATAGCCAAAATAAGCGCCGATTTCGCCGTTTGCGTTTGAATTGTCACATTGGCTTTCAAGCTGGTTTTTGCAAAAGAAACATTCGCCGCAGCTGACGTTAAACGGTATGATGACACGATCTCCTTTTTTGACCTTGTGAACGTCGGGGCCTGTTTCTTCCACAATGCCCATTGGTTCATGGCCGATGATATAATCTTCAGGGAAATTGGGAACCATGCCATGAATTAGGTGTAAGTCAGAGCCGCAGATTGCTGTGGTTGTCAGTTTGACGATGATATCATCAGGTTTTTTGATTTCTGGCGCTTTTACCTCTTTGACGCGGACGTCTTTAATGCCTTGATACGTAACAGCTTTCATGCATGATGTCTCCTTATTATTTAGTGATCGGGTGTTGCGAATGTTCCGAGACGATTCGTGTTATCAGGGAAAAGTTTTAGCCCGGCGATATCAATGGCTGTTTGTGCTGATTTCATATCGATTTGAAATTGTTTGTCCAAGTCAGAAGGGAAAAGCCAGCCTTTTTCCATCATGAGCTGTGATAGTTCGCCGTGCAGGTAAATGGCGGCGTCCAATTGATTGCGCAATGCTGTTCTGAGTTCTGGGCTTGCGGTTTCCGTGATGGCGACAGCATAATTTTTGATACCGGTTTTTACGGAAATTAAGAAATCAAGGGCGAGTGCCGAATCAGCAAGGTCAGGCATGCCTTTTGCGTTTTTCGGGTCTAAGAAATCGTTCAATGATCGTCACCTCCTGTTATTGTCGGAGCCTTTTGATAGTTGCTCTGAAGTTCAGTTACGTCCCGTACAGACTGCTGTACATCCTTCTCCATAAGGGCTCTCAGTTCCTGATCGAACACCAGCCCCTGCATCATTTTTGATTTAAGTAAACATACGGTTTTGAAGTTGAGGATTTCGTGTAAATCAACTGTTTCGTGGTTTGCCAAACGGTCTTGTTCCATTTTTTCGGTCACCTCCTGGTTCAAAGGTATTTTTGCCTTGTCTCATGCTTTTATGCGAAAGTGCTATAATGGATAAAATATTTTCTTGGGAGAGTCGGATGATGAAACAAATTATTGCGATGGGCGGCGGTGGTTTTTCAATGGAACCAGATCATCTGGTTCTTGATCAATTTATCATTAATCAGTCAAAGCAGCCCTCACCTCGCATTTGTTTTCTGCCAACGGCAAGCGGGGATGCAGAGAATTATGTCCAGCGGTTTTATCATGCTTTTCAACAGCTTGATTGTGACCCGTCTCATTTGTCTTTGTTTAAGCCGCCGACAACAGATTTAGCCTCCTTTATCTTGGAGAAAGATGTGATTTATGTCGGCGGAGGTAATACAAGAAATTTACTGGTGCTGTGGAAGGAGTGGGGACTGGATCATATATTAAGAGAAGCTTGGGAGAACGGCACTATTTTGGCGGGACTAAGTGCCGGTGCGATCTGCTGGTTTGAAGAAGGAGTGACGGATTCTGCCGGACAGCTGACCGGCTTGAAAAGCTTAGGTTTTTTGCAAGGCAGTTTTTGTCCTCATTATGATGGGGAGAAGGATCGGAGACCTTCATATCATCGCCTGATATTAGAGAAAGCGTTGAGCAACGGTTATGCGGCGGATGATGGAGCAGCTCTTCACTTTATTGATGATCAGTTTTTTCAGGCTGTAAGTTCAAGATTTCATGCAAATGCGTATGAGGTGTTGCTTCATGAAAATGGTGTCTCTGAAACAGCATTGCCAATTACATATTTGTCTTGAATATGCTGAATATTTTATACATTCCTCTTTTTTTCAGTTTGTTTTTATGATAAGATGAGTGGGAAATTAATAGTTACTAGGGGTGCCCGCTGGCGGGCTGAGAGAGAAGATATGCTTCTTAACCCTTTGGACCTGATCTGGTTCGTACCAGCGTGGGGAAGTAGAGGAATTGTTTTTATTGTTGCCGTATACTGCAATAATATGTTTCTTTCTGACTGTAACCGGGTTCATTCAACTGAATCCGGTTTTTTGTGCTGGTTATGGGCTTGATTTTGTCCTTTCAAACAAAGAGAGGGGAAGGATAAGTAATGCAAAATCATTCAGTGCAGCAAGCCAACATTTCCATTATGTCGAGTTTTTCGGGGAGTAAAAAAGTATATGTAGAGGGTGCATCGCCGGATATTCAAGTGCCGATGAGAGAAATTGAACTTAGTCCGACGACAGGATCATTTGGCGAAGAGGAAAACGCACCGGTTCGTGTCTATGATACAAGCGGACCGTATACGGACCCCGATGTGAAGATTAATATTCAAGAAGGTTTAAAACCGCTCCGCCACAGGTGGATCACTGGGCGCGGCGATGTTGAGGAATACGATGGACGTGCTGTGAAGCCAGAAGACAACGGCTATAAAAAGGCTAACCCTAATGTAAGCTATCCCGGGTTAAAGCGGAAACCGCTGCGGGCGAAAGCGGGCCAAAATGTCACTCAAATGCATTATGCCAAAAAAGGAATCATTACACCTGAGATGGAGTTTATCGCAATTCGTGAGCATGTGTCTCCCGAATTTGTGAGAGATGAGGTAGCCAGCGGCAGGGCGATTATTCCAGCAAATATTAATCATCCAGAAAGTGAACCAATGATTATCGGCCGGAATTTTCATGTGAAAATTAACGCGAATATCGGAAATTCAGCGGTTACGTCTTCGATTGAAGAAGAAGTGGAAAAAATGACGTGGGCGATTCGCTGGGGAGCAGATACGATGATGGATCTTTCCACGGGGAAAGACATTCATACGACGCGTGAATGGATTATCAGAAATTGCCCGGTTCCGGTTGGCACCGTGCCGATCTATCAGGCGCTTGAAAAAGTAAACGGTGTAGCGGAGGATTTAACGTGGGAAATCTACCGTGACACGCTGATTGAGCAGGCTGAACAGGGTGTGGATTATTTCACGATTCATGCGGGTGTTTTGCTGCGATATGTACCGCTAACCGCCAAACGGACAACGGGAATTGTGTCACGCGGAGGAGCGATTATGGCACAGTGGTGTCTGGCTCATCATCAGGAAAGCTTTCTATATACTCATTTTGAAGAAATCTGTGAAATTATGAAAACGTATGATATTGCCTTTTCTCTTGGAGACGGGCTTCGCCCAGGGTCAATTGCCGATGCAAATGACGAAGCGCAGTTTGCTGAATTAGAGACGCTCGGAGAACTCACGCAAATTGCCTGGAAGCATGATGTTCAGGTGATGATTGAGGGGCCTGGTCATGTGCCGATGCATAAAATTAAGGAGAACGTCGATAAACAAATGGAAATCTGTAAAGAAGCGCCTTTTTACACGCTAGGGCCGCTGACGACGGATATTGCACCGGGCTATGACCACATTACATCAGCGATCGGAGCGGCGATGATCGGCTGGTATGGAACGGCCATGCTTTGTTATGTGACGCCGAAGGAGCATCTAGGGCTGCCAAACCGTGAAGATGTGCGGGAAGGGGTTATTACATACAAAATTGCGGCGCATGCGGCTGATCTTGCAAAAGGGCATCCGGGAGCGCAAATACGAGATGACGCTTTATCAAAAGCCCGCTTTGAATTCCGCTGGCGCGACCAATTTAACCTGTCGCTTGATCCGGAAAGAGCACTTGAATATCATGATGAGACACTGCCTGCCGAAGGGGCGAAAACGGCTCATTTCTGTTCGATGTGCGGGCCGAAATTTTGCAGCATGAGAATTTCTCAGGATATCCGTGATTATGCCAAAGACAAAGAGCTCAATGAGTGGGATGCCATTCAAGAGGGTATGAAAGAAAAAGCTGAGGAATTTGTAAAACAAGGCAGCAAACTTTATAAGTAACAGTATACAAAAGCGATTGACAGGCCAAATTGAATACGTTTTAATATAGCTAATATACATTTCCACCATTTGCTGATCGGATCACCGAAGGCTCTTATCTTTTGAGATAAGGGCCTTTTTATTTTTAAAGGAGGGAGAAATGATGGGAACCAAAAAAGAGAAAGGGAGAAGACACTTCAGAAAACGAAAAACATATGGCAATCAGATGCTGCCGCTGGCGCTTCTTATTGAACAGAACAAGCGGGAGATAATGAATAATGAAGAGTTAATGGAGAAAATTTATATGAAGATTGACGAGAAGCATACGGCAGTCCGTGAATCTATGTAAAAAACCCGCTGAATAAACAGCGGGTTTTTTCTATGCGATTAAACTTCTTTTTTAATCGGCAAACCTAAGCCTTCTGCCACACGTTTTCCGTATTCAGGATCAGCTTTATAAAAGTGCTCGATTTGGCGGAGTTTAATTTCTTCTTTTTCTACCGGTTTCATTGCATTTACGATATTTTCTACAAGGCGGGTGCGTTCCTCTTCGCTCATTAAACGGTAGAGATCACCGGCTTGTGTGTAGTGATCATTGTGATCGTAGCTTACGCTGTCAGCCATTCCTTGTACTGGATAAGCCGCTTGTTTATCCTCAGGTGACTCAGTCGGTCCGCCGAAGCTGTTTGGCTCGTAGTAGACTGAGCCGCCACCGTTATTGTCAAAGCGCATTTGTCCGTCACGCTGATAGTTTCTTACTTCGTTGCGTGCGCGATTGATCGGCAGGGCTTGGTGGTTTGCTCCGACACGGTAGCGATGCGCATCATGATACGCAAACAGACGCCCTTGAAGCATTTTATCCGGTGATACATCAATACCGGGGACCAGTGTTCCAGGTGAGAATGTTGCTTGTTCTACTTCAGCAAAGTAGTTTTCCGGATTTCTGTCAAGAACCATGCGGCCGACTTCAATGAGCGGATAGTCTTTTTGGGACCATACTTTTGTGACATCAAACGGATCGAAGCGATACGTATTTGCATCTTCTAAAGGCATGATTTGCACATATAATTTCCATGCAGGGAAATCGCCGTTTTCGATTGCATTGAACAGATCTTCTGTATGATAATCCGGGTTTTCACCGGCAATTTTTGCTGCTGTCTTCACATCAAGGTTCTTCACGCCTTGTTCTGTTTTAAAGTGGTACTTGATCCATACGCCTTCGCCTTCGGCATTTGTCCATTTGAATGTATGGCTTCCAAAACCGTGCATGTGGCGAAGTGTAGCAGGAATTCCGCGGTCAGACATCAGGATCGTCACTTGGTGTAAAGATTCCGGTGAAAGTGACCAGAAATCCCATACAGCTGTAGGATTTTTCAAGTGTGTTTTTGGATCTCTTTTTTGTGTATGGATAAAATCAGGGAACTTAATCGCATCGCGGATGAAGAATACCGGCGTATTGTTACCGACGATGTCATAGTTTCCTTCTTCCGTATAAAACTTAACAGCAAATCCGCGCGGGTCGCGAACGGTGTCAGCAGAGCCAAGTTCACCGGCAACTGTTGAGAAACGGATGAACAAAGGTGTGCGTTTGCCGACTTCTGATAAGAAAGCAGCTTTTGTATATTTTGTTACATCGTTTGTCACTTCAAAATAACCGTGTGCACCTGCACCTTTAGCGTGAACGACACGCTCAGGAACACGCTCTCTGTTGAAATGGGCCAATTTTTCGAGTAAGTGTACATCTTGGATTAAAGTTGGTCCGCGAGAACCGGCAGTCATTGAATTTTGATTATCTCCAACTGGAGCGCCCCAGCTAGTTGTCAGTTTATTTGAACTCATGTCATCACCTCTTGGAATTTATAAGAACATAATATCATCTCTAAGTAAAAAGTCAATATTATTTTATAATCATTATAAAATAATCATTTGTATAATGCGATAAAAACTATTAAATAAAGCAGAAAACCCTTGGCAGAACAGCTAAATAGAGATGATATAGGCTTCAAAGAAAAAAGCGCTATTTGCGAATATGAAAAGTAAGTGATAAACATTAATACAAAAAATATTGGATAAAAAAGAGTTGACATATCGGAATAATTTGAATTAACATGATATTCAAACAAAAAACAATTGGGCAGCTGATCGGACCGCCGAAGGCTCTCATCTCTACAAAAAACAGAGATGGGGGCCTTTTTGTTTTTTTAGAAGGCGGGGTTGGCAGAAGGAGAGGGATAAAAGTGGCTGTGACCATCAGTATCAAGGAAAAAGCATTTGCTCAAGAAGGCCGCAAAACTGCGGTCTTGGAGAATATTCAATTATCAATTGCACCGGGTGAGTTTTTAACGCTCATCGGACCGAGCGGATGCGGAAAAAGCACACTTTTAAAGATAATTGCAGGACTTGATTCTGATTTTAGCGGGCGTATCGAAATTAACGGACGGCATGTGACTGCACCAGGTATTCAGCAAGGATTTATTTTTCAGGAACACCGTCTCTTTCCTTGGCTGACGGTTGAGCAGAATATTGCCGCCGATTTGAATTTGAAAGATCCAAAAGTCAAACAAAAGGTAGATGAACTGATCGAGATTGTCAGATTAAAAGGATCAGAGAAAGCATATCCGCGTGAGCTGTCGGGCGGTATGTCTCAAAGAGTGGCCATCGCACGAGCTCTTCTGCGGGAGCCGGAGGTGCTGCTTTTGGATGAACCGTTCGGTGCGTTAGACGCGTTTACTCGAAAACACCTTCAAGACGTGCTGCTGGATATATGGCGGAGGAAAAAAACAACGATGATACTCGTCACTCATGATATAGATGAAGCTGTTTATTTAGGGAATGAGATTGCGATCCTAAAAGCCAAACCGGGAAAAATTCACAAGCTGATGCCAATTCATCTGGCTTATCCCCGAAACAGGACGACGACTGATTTCCAAGCGATCAGACAGAAGGTGCTGTCGGAATTCGAAAAAACAGAAGACGTTGAGTATGCAGAAGGATCAGGGATATAGAAAGGGCTGAAGCAGATATGAAAAAAGGAATCATTGTATTGGCATCTATTTTTTTTCTGCTGGCAGGGTGCGGAGCAAATGGAGCCAGCGGTGACAAAAAACCATTGAAAGAAATTCGGATCGGAATACAGCAAAGCTTAAGCCCGCTTTTAATTGCCAAGGAAAAAGGCTGGTTTGAAGAGGCTTTTGAAAAAGAAGGCATCAAGGTGAAATGGGTGGAGTTTCAAAGCGGGCCGCCACAATTTGAAGGGCTTGCAGCAGATAAACTTGACTTTTCTCAAGTCGGCAATTCACCAGTGATCGCTGGGCAAGCGGCAGGCATTGATTTTAAAGAAATCGGCTTGTCTCAGGATGGATTAAAGGCGAACGGCATACTTGTGAATCCAGACAGCGGGATTAAGGAGGTCAAAGATTTAAAAGGAAAGAAAATTGCTGTAGCGAAAGGCAGCAGCGGCTTTGACTTTTTGTATAAAGCGCTTGATCAATCAGGTTTGTCAGCTGATGACGTGACGATTATTCAGCTGCAACCTGATGAAGCGGCTTCTGCGTTTGAAAACGGTTCGGTTGACGCTTGGTCCATCTGGGAGCCGTACCTATCCTTAGAAACAATCAAACACGGAGCAAAACTTCTTGTGAATGGTGAAAGCACCGATTTATATTCACCAGGGTTTACATTAGTGAGAACAACATTCTCTAAGGAACATCCAGACGAAGTGGTCCGTTTTCTGAAGGTTTTTAACCAGGCGGTTGTATGGCAAAAGGAACATCCGGATGAAGCGGCTGACTTGTATGCAAAAATAAAAGATCTCGATAAAAAGGTCGTAGAAAATGTGCTGAAAAATACGGAGCCTCTGAATGAGGTTATTCGTGAAGACATTATAAAAGCGCAGCAGGAGACAGCGGATTTTCAATTTAAAACAAAAGCGATAGATAAGAAAATTGATGTGAGAGAAGTTGTTGATAATTCATTTATCAAAAAAGCGTTAAAGGAAAACGTCTCTGGAGGTGATCCATCATGAAAGCAGAGGCTGCAGGTTCACTGCCGAAAGCAAATGCTGAAGCGATACAAAGAAAGCCCCATAGAATCAAATACGGGTGGGCAAAGGGGCTTCTGCTGCCTGCTGTGCTCATAGCCATCTGGCAGGTGATCGGCAGTCTTGGCATCGTGTCGGCGACAGTGCTCCCTACTCCTGTTGCGATCTTGCTGACGTTTAAAGAACTCATTTTGACAGGCGAGCTCTTTGGTCATCTGCAAATCAGTATATACCGCGCAGCGCTTGGTTTTGTACTTGGTGCGGGGCTTGGACTTTTGATTGGTATTTTGGCCGGATTCTCTAAACGGACGGAATTGTATCTTGACCCATCATTGCAAATGCTCAGAACCGTTCCGCATTTGGCTGTCACGCCGCTGTTTATTTTATGGTTCGGTTTTGATGAAATATCTAAAATTTTGCTGATTGCGCTCGGCGCTTTCTTCCCTGTGTATATCAATACATTTAACGGCATTCGCGGAGTTGACGCTAAGCTGTTCGAAGTTGCCCGGGTGCTTGAATTTAAATGGCACAAGCAGATGACAAAAGTGATTGTGCCGGCATCCCTGCCCAATATATTGCTCGGCATTCGTTTATCGCTAGGTATTGCATGGCTTGGGCTTGTTGTAGCGGAGCTGATGGGTTCAAGCTCAGGGGTCGGTTACATGATCATGGATGCCAGACAATTTTCACAAACGAATAAAGTGTTTGCCGGGATTATCATTTTTGCGGTGGTTGGTAAGCTGACGGATTCTTTTGTCAGGCTGCTTGAACGAAAGCTGTTAAAGTGGAGAAACAGTTACGAGGGAAAATAGACGAAAAGGAGAGATTGATATGGACATTCTTTGGTTTATTCCGACGCATGGAGACGCAAGGTATTTAGGGTCGGAAAGCGATGGACGGACGGCGGATCATGAATACTTTAAACAAGTGGCGCAGGCCGCTGACAGGCTAGGGTATACAGGAGTCCTACTGCCGACGGGAAGATCGTGCGAGGACCCTTGGCTCACCGCCTCGGCGTTAGCGGGAGAAACAAAAGACTTAAAGTTTTTAGTCGCGGTACGGCCCGGGTTAATGCAGCCTTCTCTTGCAGCCAGAATGACCTCTACCTTAGATCACATTTCAGATGGACGGCTCTTGATTAATGTTGTGGCAGGGGGCGATCCGTACGAGCTAGCCGGGGACGGACTGTTTATCAGTCATGATGAGCGCTATGAAGCAACGGACGAATTTTTAACTGTTTGGCGGGGGCTTTTGCGCGGAGAAACGGTTACCTTTGAAGGAAAACATATAAAAGTGGAAAACAGCAATTTGCTATTCCCACCGCGGCAAACACCGCACCCGCCTATCTATTTCGGCGGATCCTCACAGGCTGGAATTGAAGTCGCGGCAAAGCATACAGATGTGTATTTAACGTGGGGTGAGCCTCCTGAGCAGGTAAAAGAAAAGATTGAGAGAGTCAAAAAGCAAGCGGAAAAAGAGGGAAGAACTGTGCGGTTCGGCATCAGGCTGCATGTGATCGCACGTGAAACAGAACATGAGGCGTGGGAAGCGGCTGAGCGTTTAATCAGCCATTTGGATGATGACACGATTGCCAAAGCACAGGACGCTTTGCGCCGTGCTGATTCTTCGGGTCAAAGGCGGATGGCGGAGCTTCATCGAGGCGATCGGACAAAGCTTGAAATCAGCCCGAATCTGTGGGCGGGTATCGGCCTGGTCAGAGGAGGGGCAGGCACTGCTCTTGTCGGAGATCCGCAGACCATTGCCGACCGTATAGCGGAGTACCAGGCCCTTGGCATTGAATCATTTATTTTTTCTGGCTACCCTCATTTAGAGGAAGCGTACTATTTTGCAGAGCTCGTCTTTCCGCTTTTGCCGTTCGAAAATGAGCGGACAAGGAAGCTTCAGAAAAAAAGAGGAGAAGCCGTCGGAAACACTTATTTTGTCAAAGAGAATCAAGCATCAGTTTAAGTGAAAACACAGCCTCCGAGCATGGTATGATAATCAAAAAAGGAGGCTGTTTTTATGAGAATACTTATTAGTGCCTTTTCTCTGATGATTATGCTGTCTGCATGCGGAAATACGAAGCACATGGAAATCAAAGAGGCAGATGTTTCAGATATAGAAAAAAACAGAATGAAGATTGCGGCTCCACATTCCTTCGCTGCGGAAGTGACTAATATCAACGAAAGCATTTCTGAGGCTGACATGTACATTGAACATTATCAAAACGGAAAGCTTGTTGAAACGATAGGTCCGATAACTGCTGATTACACAGAAGAAAATCCCGATACATTACAATTTGTTTATTTTGAGAATGAGGAAGAGAAGAAAAAAATGAGTACCGTTGACTTTGGCATTGTTGATGAACAAGGGAGCAGCACGGCTGCTTCATCGTTTCAGCGTGACGTCAGCAGTACACAGGAAATGACTCAGAATATATCATCAGCGGAGCCGATTTCTTTCGGAAAACCTGTATTGATCGGCAGCAGTATAAAAGATTCTAACGGTACAATGAAAACCTCTGAAAACAAAAATGAACTGATCAAACATAAAGATGCTCTGCTTTATTATGTTGAATTGCATAAATAGAATGGACGGCTTAGACCGTCTGTTTTACCGAGCGATGTGCTTGCATTTTAGAATACAACATGATACATTTTAAATCGTAATTATTACGATTTAAAGGAGGTTTTTTCTTGGCTAAGAAATCAAAAGTGGCAAAAGAATTGAAACGCCAGAAGCTTGTTGAACAATATGCAGCTATTAGACAGGAGTTAAAGGCAAAAGGAGATTACGAAGCTCTCAGTCAGCTGCCGAGAGATTCAGCACCTGGAAGACTCCATAACCGCTGTATGGTAACGGGCCGCCCGAGAGGATATATGAGAAAATTTAAAATGTCCAGAATTGCTTTTAGGGAGCTGGCGCATAAAGGCCACATTCCCGGTGTGAAAAAAGCAAGCTGGTAAGAAAAAACTCCGGACGATTACATCGCGCCGGAGTTTTTTTCATTTTTCTTGAAGGAAATGACGTAGGATAGGTGCTGGATGATCATGACGATAAACACGACAATAATAGGGAAAAAGGGAATGTGTGATTGAAACAGCGGATAAAAAATGAGCAGGACAGCGGCAGCAGGCAGTGAAAAGTAGACGGCGATATATGACGCACGGCAGGCTTTTGCCGTCATCATCTGCTCTCTTTCATCCTGTTCCTCAAATTCATCTGGCAGCAGGAGATTTTTTGACGCAGGACCGCTTTTCTTTTGTAAATACATATAAACCGCAGCTGCCGCAATAAAAAGAATAAACGGGGTGATGTTTATTTCAAACATCATCTGGCCGTTCCTTGTGCTGAAAAAGGCTCCAATGCCTTCTGAAGCTTTAAAGTATGCAACCAGTGTCCAGCATGCAAGGCCGAACAAAACGAGGTGAAATGCTGCTTTTGTTTTCATGCCCATATTAGTCTTCCTCCTCTAGCCAAAAGACATCCTCCATTTGCATGGAGAAGGCTTTGCAGATTTTTAATGCTAATAACAGTGAGGGAACATAGTCTCCTTTTTCAATTGCTGCTACCGTTTGTCTCGTAACGCCGACCGTTTCTCCGAGTTTTTCCTGAGAATAGCTGAAGCGCGCTCTGAGCTCTTTCACTTTATTTTTCATCATGACGTATGCCACCTTCACATTCTCACTTTCTTCCATTGTATAGTTTATTTAACATTATGTAAATGTAACTTAACAACATTGCAAAAATAAAAATTTTTTTCGACAAATTTTTTATATTCCCTTGACGAAAATTTAATAAACGTGTAACATAATAAAAGTCAAAGCGGTGCTGACACCGACAATCACAAATGCGGGTGTAGTTTAGTGGTAAAACCTCAGCCTTCCAAGCTGATGTCGTGAGTTCGATTCTCATCACCCGCTCCATACATACGTTATTAACGCAGTGTTTCGTTTCTCAGATAAACGAAGTATTGCGTTTTTTTATGTAAAAAAGAACACGAATCTCGTGTTCTTTTACGTAAGCCAATGTACTGTATGGCCGCCGCCGTGAATTTGTTCAAACATTTTCGTTAATGATGTTAAAAGGTTAACGGCGTTTTCTTTTTCAATCGATGGCGGGAAAAAGATGATTTGCAGCATGCTTTTTGTATCTGCTGTCACGGGTTTTTGATTGACGTTGGTTTTGAAGTCGCCAAATACACCGTTTTCATCAGAATAAATCAGTATGTTATTTTTTTCTCCTATTGAAATCCGGACTGGCTCCTGAAGCTTGCCGGCATCATAGATCATAATGGGGAGAGAATATTTTAACGCGAAAAAATGTATGGTATCATGGGCTGAATCCTCGCTTTCCATGAATTGTTCTTTGGATATCGGGATCAGCATTTGCTCCATCGGCGTTTTTTCTCCCTCGAATGAAGGGTCCAGCTGCTTAAAGATTGTCTGCCATTCTTTGACGAAAGGCTGGTCCGATATTCCGCCGTCCGCATAGTCAAAAAACAGAGACTCTTGAAATAAACGAAGTCTGCCTTTCAGCATTTGCGGAGAGGAGCCGACTTCAATATTTTCATATATCACAGCGGCTGCATTTATTCCTGCCGCACGTTCAGTAATAACAGGATCAAGTTTGATATTCACATGTATTCACTCCAATTACGGGATATCACCCTATTATACAACGGCTTATTGTTTTATCACAAAGAAAGGAGGCTGTGCAAAACATGAACGTTTATCAGCTGAAAGAAGAATTAATTGAATACGCAAAAAGCATTGGCGTGGACAAGATCGGTTTTACGACCGCTGATACATTTGACAGTTTAAAAGACCGTTTGATTCTTCAGGAGTCACTCGGATATCTTTCCGGTTTTGAAGAGCCTGATATTGAAAAAAGAGTGACGCCAACGCTGCTTTTGCCGAAAGCGAAATCAATCGTGGCCATTGCGCTTGCTTATCCTTCGAGAATGAAGGATGCGCCAAGAAGCACGCGAACTGAGCGCAGAGGCATTTTTTGCAGAGCCTCCTGGGGAAAGGATTATCATGACGTCCTGCGGGAAAAGCTTGATCTTCTGGAGGATTTTCTGAGAAGCAAGCATGAGGATATCAGGACAAAATCAATGGTCGATACGGGTGAATTGTCTGATCGGGCAGTAGCGGAACGGGCCGGAATTGGGTTCAGCGCCAAAAACTGTATGATTACAACGCCGGAGTACGGGTCTTATGTGTATTTGGCGGAAATGATTACAAATATACCTTTCGAGCCGGATGTGCCAATTGAGGATATGTGCGGATCATGCACCAAATGTTTAGATGCATGCCCGACGGGAGCGCTTGTGAACCCTGGGCAGCTTAACGCTCAGCGCTGTATATCTTTTCTGACCCAGACAAAAGGATTTTTGCCGGATGAATTCCGCACGAAAATTGGAAACCGCCTGTATGGATGCGATACGTGCCAAACGGTATGTCCAATCAATAAAGGGAAGGATTTTCATCTTCATCCTGAAATGGAACCGGATCCCGAGATTGCAAAACCATTATTGAAGCCGCTTTTAACCATCAGCAACCGTGAATTTAAAGAGAAATTCGGACATGTTTCAGGCTCGTGGCGCGGAAAAAAACCGATTCAACGGAATGCGATTCTGGCGCTTGCCCACTTTAAAGACACCTCCGCACTGTCTGAACTGACGGAGCTTATGCATAAAGATCCGCGCCCGGTCATCAGGGGGACGGCTGCCTGGGCGATCGGGAAAATCGGAGACAACACATACGCGGAGGAGCTTGAAAAAGCACTGGAAAAAGAAAATGATGAAGAGGCAAAGCAGGAAATTGAAAAAGGAATTGAATTGCTAAAAGCCGGCATGACTAAATAAGTCTTGTCCTGACATACGTATAGAGCAGAAGGAAAAAACACTTGAGATGCAGCCAAGTGTTTTTTCTCTATAAAAAAGTATGTCGGGTGGGGTGAACTTGAAGCACATATTAGAACAACTAGCGGAGGAGCGTCTTAGCTATCTGGTGAACGGGCATGATCTGAGACAGGAGCCTCAAGTCGGAGACCTGGAAGTCATGGAACGTAAGAAGAAGCTTCTGGAAAAACGTAAGATTGAGATGATAAAAGCGAAAGCGAAAGCTGTCATTGACAATGTGCAGGTTGAGGATGACGGAACCACCTGCATCAGGTATATCATACACTTCGAATATTTATACAAGGAGCAGGATGAAACTCTGTATATGGAAGAGCATATAGAAGAAAGAGTCGCTTTTCTTTATGATCAAATTCTGATTAAGGATCAGGAAGTGAAAAAAAAACCGGCGGGATTTAGTGAAGGCCAAAGCATTATTGACTATTCCCAGGAAGAAAGGGAGGCGTTTGGCCGAGCTTTTCAATATGACCGGCTCGGAGCGGTACAATATGCCGAAAAATATTGGAACAAGCGTAATCCGGCTTATAAAAATTTCAGCGATAATTGCACGAATTTTATTTCTCAGTGTCTTCATGCAGGGGGAGCACCAATGCGAGGCCACCCGAACAGAGGATCTGGCTGGTGGATGAAACAAAGTTCTTGGAGCTATAGCTGGACGGTGGCTCACTCGATGAAAATGTATTTGACGAATTCAAAGGCTGGCCTTCGGGCGGTGCGTGTAAAATCAGCGGAAGAGCTGGTGCCGGGTGATGTGATTTGCTATGATTTTGAAGGAGATGGCCGGTTTAATCACACAACGATTGTGGTGGCGAAGGATAAAGGCAATATGCCGCTTGTCAACGCCCAGTCCTATGACAGCCGGATGAGGTATTGGTCTTACGAAGATTCAACAGCATACACACCGTCTATCCGATATGCCTTTTTTCATATCGTTGATGATACGACAAAAGAGTAATTAATGATATAATGATGAGCGGATAAGAAAAATTAGAGGTGAACACAGTGGCATTACATGTCGTTTTATATCAACCAGAAATTCCTGCTAATACAGGGAATATCGCACGTACTTGCGCAGCAACAGATACAACGCTCCATCTGATTCGTCCGCTCGGCTTTTCAACTGATGATAAAATGCTGAAGCGCGCCGGACTTGATTATTGGGAGTTTGTAAACGTAGTGTATCATGACTCGTTAGAAGAATTATTTGAGGCATATAAAAAAGGGCAGTTTTTCTTCATCACGAAATTCGGCCAAAAGCCGCATACATCTTTTGACTACACGGATATTAACGAGGATTATTTCTTTGTGTTTGGAAGAGAAACAAGCGGTTTGCCAAAGGAATTAATTCAAAATAATATGGACCGATGCCTGCGTCTTCCGATGACAGAGCATGTAAGATCGCTAAATCTGTCCAATACCGCAGCAATTCTAGTGTATGAGGCGCTGCGTCAGCAAAATTACCGAGATTTAAAATAGTGAAAAACCCGCCCATGTGTATGGGCGGGTTTTTTTATAGAACTGTGTTTTGTTATTTCAGGCTTAACAACGTAACAGTGTTATGTTACAATGTATCCATCAAAGGAGCTGGACTTATGGAAGATCAATTAATCTCTAAAAAAGAATTGCTTGAAGAAACATCCATCTCATACGGTCAGCTGTATCGATGGAAACGGAAAAATTTAATCCCTGAGGAGTGGTTTATACGTAAATCCACATTTACAGGGCAAGAGACGTTTTTTCCTAGAGAGGATATTTTAAAGCGCATTTCAATCATTCAAAAGATGAAAGAAAATTTGTCTTTGGATGAGATGCGGGAGATGCTGTCACCGAAAATGAAGGATGTGAGCATGACGGCTGATGAATTGCTGACGAAAGGCTTGATATCAAAGCCGGCTCTCCATGTCTATTCAGAAGGCGGAGCAGACACGGTTTTTTCTTCTCGTAATCTGCTGTCGCTGTATGTGCTTGAAGGGCTTTTACAGTCCGGAAATGTCAGCCTGGAAGAAGCGAAATTGGCTGCTGACGTATTGAAGAAGCATGAAACAGCGGAGATCAAGAAACAGACGGAACTGATCATTTTGCGCAAGCTAGGTGTAACGACTTGTTTTATAGCGGCTGCCGCAGACAGCATCCTTTTTGAGTCGTCCGTTAAGATTGTGGAAAGAGTGGATTTAGCCAATGCTTCAGAGGAACTAAAGACAAAATATATGCAGGAGGGCCACCAATGGAAATAATGGATAATCTGGTGATAAACGGTACGGGGAGTTCGAAGGGCGGAAAATTTCAATCAGTTGAGATTAATGGCAGCGGAACTGTGGCCGGAGACGTGGAGTGTGACTCTTTTTCATTCAACGGCACCGGTAAAGCGGACGGGAGCGTCAAGGCAAAAACAGTAACCATCAGCGGCTCAGGCGAAATTCATGGGGATGTTAATGCAGAATCCATCCGCATGAATGGAACAGGTTTTATCCAAGGTGAGACCGCTGCTAAACAATTGAAGGTCGCGGGATCATCAACATTTGGCGGAGCAGTCAAGGCTGATGACATTGTGATCACCGGAAAGGCGGTCATGGAAGCCGATTGCGAAACGGAAACATTTCAGACTGAAGGGAAATGCAAAGTCAGCGGTCTCCTAAATGCTGATCAGGTGAATATCAAGCTTTCTTCCGGAGAGAGTTATGTGCGGGAGATCGGCTGCCGCCATCTTCAAGTGACGGGCAGAAAAGGGATGCTGACATTGCTGAAGCTGATGCCGCAGCCTGTGTTAACAGCTGAACTGATTGAGGGAGACGTGATTGAGCTGACACATACGAACGCCAAGATTGTGCGGGGAAACACAGTGAAAATCGGTCCGAACTGCCAGATTGAGACTGTGGAATACAGCGGCGATTACACTTGTGATCCGAACGCTTCGGTAGGCACATACACAAGAATGTAAGGAGGATCATATGGAAACAGCAAAATTAGGACATTTAAAATTATATGGTGCCGGGCACGCTTCTGGAGGCGCCTATCACCATGTCAGCATCAAAGGTGAAGGTGTGATTGGAGAAGGACTGTCCGCTGCAGGCTGCCGCATATACGGCACAGGCCGTTTTCTCGGGAACGCGGAGACTGAACGGCTGAAAGTACTCGGAGAAAGCGAGTTTGAAGGTGATTTGAGTGCGGGCAAAATCAGCATATACGGGACAATGCAAGTCAGAGGCGCTCTTCATGTTGGCCGATTGGAAGCTGAAAGGTCTGACTGAGATCGGCGGCAATATGGCAGGGGATTCGTGCGAAGCAAAAGGAAAGCTCAGCGTTAAAGGCGATTGTGAAATCGAATCGTTTCATATCACTGGCTGTGTGGACGTAACAGGTTTGCTGAATGCAGGCGAGATTGATATCGGATTGAGTCATGATGCCAGCCGGGTCCGGGAAATAGGCGGAACGTCTATTACAGTAAAAAAACGTGCGCGCTTTTTTACGCGAAAAAAAGCGAGACTAACTGCGGTGCTGATAGAGGGAGATAAAATCTATTTGGAACATACCGAGGCGGCGGTGGTCAGAGGGAAAGAAGTTGTTATCGGGCCAGGCTGTAAAATCGGCACAATTGAGTTTGAAAACAAATGCGAATGCGATCAGCATTCAAAAGTTATGAAAAGAGTTAAGTTGTAAAACATTGTTCTGTTACACAGAGAAAGGGTGCTCTCAAGAGGGAGCACCCTTTTCTTTTTATTCTTTTCCCGGCTTACTATCGTATCCTGCGGTAAAAATTGATACTAAAAAAGTGACAATGACACCCATCATGATGATTGTTTTCACCGTCTCTCCCCCTCTTCAATTTTTCCTGCTGTCCGAGTCTGGATGATTCTGTATTTTCTTTATTATGAACGCACGCAGTCTGCCTTGTCAACGCTGCATAGGGTATCTTTATTTTTAAGAAACCAAAGCATGTATCACGGGCTGACGGCATAGATTGTATCAAAGTACCTTTTTTTGCACAGCGCATCAAACATGATAGAGGAGGTCCTTATGGATATATTAAAGAAAATTGAAAAGTACAGAGAGGAAGAGCAGCGTCTGAAATGGGAAGGAACATTCGCTGATTATTTGGAGATTATTAAAGAAAATCCAATGGTCGCGCAATCTGCTCATTCTCGTGTTTTTAATATGATAAAAGACAGCGGGATAGAGGAGATTGACGGACGGAAGAAGTACAGCTTTTTTGACCGCGAGCTGTTCGGGCTTGAAGAATCCCTCGAGCGCCTTGTGGAGGAATATTTTCATCCGGCCGCGAAAAGGCTTGATGTCAGAAAGCGGATTCTGCTTTTAATGGGCCCTGTGAGCGGCGGTAAATCAACGCTGGTCACAATGCTCAAAAAAGGTCTTGAAGCGTACACGCTGACGGATAATGGTGCTGTATATGCGATTAAAGGCTGCCCGATGCACGAGGACCCCCTTCATTTAATCCCCCATCATTTGCGGGAGGATTTTTACAGAGAATACGGCATTAGAATAGAAGGAAGCCTTTCACCATTAAATGTGATGAGGCTGGAGGAAGAGTATGGAGGGCGAATTGAAGATGTGAGGGTGGAGCGGATCTTCTTTTCTGAGGATAAGCGTACGGGAATCGGCACCTTCAGTCCGTCTGATCCGAAATCTCAGGATATTGCCGATTTGACGGGAAGTATTGATTTCTCAACCATTGCTGAATACGGTTCTGAATCTGATCCGCGCGCCTACCGGTTTGACGGAGAGCTGAACAAGGCGAACCGAGGCATGATGGAGTTTCAGGAGATGCTGAAATGTGATGAGAAGTTCCTCTGGCATTTGCTCTCACTGACACAGGAAGGGAATTTTAAAGCCGGGCGATTTGCGTTAATTTCCGCTGATGAGCTGATCGTGGCTCACACGAATGAAACGGAGTATCGCTCATTTATTTCTAATAAGAAAAACGAAGCCCTGCACTCCAGAATCATTGTGATGCCTGTTCCTTATAACTTAAAAGTGTCTGAGGAAGAAAGAATTTATGAGAAAATGATCGCAGAAAGTGATGTATCGGATGTTCATATTGCTCCGCACACACTTAAGGTCGCCGCGATGTTTTCAATCCTTACGCGATTAAAAGAGCCGAAGCGGTCTGATATTGATCTGGTGAAGAAAATGAGACTATATGACGGTGAAAGTGTGGAAGGCTTTAATTCAGTGGACGTTGAGGACATGAAGAAAGAATATAATGATGAGGGCATGAGCGGAATTGACCCGCGCTACGTGATTAACCGCATTTCTTCTACTATTATCAGAAAAAATATGGAGTCGATCAATTCCCTTGATGTTCTCCGTTCTTTAAAAGAAGGACTTGATCAGCATCCGTCTATTTCAAACGAGGATCGGGAACGGTACTTGAATCTTATTTCTGCAGCCCGTAAGGAATATGATGATATTGCGAAGAAGGAAGTCCAAAAAGCGTTTGTGTATTCTTATGAAGAATCAGCCAAAACGCTGATGGATAATTATCTCGACAACGTAGAGGCTTATTGCAATAAAAATAAGCTGCGTGACCCTTTGACAGGAGAAGAAATGAATCCGGACGAAAAGCTGATGAGATCAATCGAAGAACAGATCGGCATTTCCGAAAACGCTAAAAAAGCGTTCCGCGAAGAAATTTTAATCCGCATCTCCGCGTATGCGAGAAAAGGAAAGCGGTTTGACTACAATTCCCACGAAAGACTGCGTGAAGCCATTCAGAAAAAATTGTTTGCTGACTTGAAGGATGTTGTTAAAATTACGACCTCAACGAAAACCCCTGATGAGCAGCAATTGAAGAAAGTAAATGAAGTCGTAGCCCGTTTAATTGATGAGCACGGCTACAACTCGACGAGTGCCAATGAGCTGCTGAAATACGTCGGCAGCCTGCTGAACCGATAAGCAAGTGACCCGTCCGGACAGGGCGGGTTGTTTTGTACCATTTTCTAAATAGTTTGTCAATTAACTGTACTTATGCGCATATGATGAATATAAATCTTTTCGAAAGACTTGTTTCATAATCTGGCACAAGCCGGAATAGGTATGTATCACGACCACAAATGGTTAAGGAGGGGAATTCATGTCCCAAAATGACAGCGGCCATTTTTTGATTTCTGAGGAAAACTGGTCCCTCCATCGCAAAGGCTTCGATGACCAGCAGCGCCACCAGAAAAAAGTACAGGAAGCCATCAAAAACAATCTGCCGGATCTCGTAACTGAGGAAAGCATTATTATGTCTAACGGCAAAGATGTAGTGAAAATTCCTATCCGCTCACTGGATGAGTATAAAATCCGCTATAACTACGATAAAAATAAACACGTAGGGCAAGGGGACGGCGACAGCCAGGTTGGAGATGTTGTAGCCCGGGACGGATCAGACAAAAAACAGGGGCCGGGTAAAGGACAGGGAGCCGGAGATCAGGCGGGCGAGGACTATTATGAAGCAGAAGTTTCACTAATGGATTTAGAAGAAGCGCTCTTCAAAGAATTAGAGCTTCCGAATCTCCAGCAAAAAGAAAGAGATAATATCATTCACACGGATATCGAGTTTAACGATATCCGGAAAACAGGGTTAACCGGTAATATTGATAAGAAAAGAACAATGATGTCGGCTTTTAAACGCAACGCGATGACAGGGAAGCCGTCTTTCTATCCGATTTATCCGGAGGACTTAAAATATAAAACATGGAACGATGTCACGAAGCCTGAGTCAAAAGCTGTCGTGTTAGCAATGATGGATACGAGCGGCAGTATGGGCGTGTGGGAAAAGTATATGGCGAGAAGCTTCTTTTTCTGGATGACCCGCTTTTTACGGACGAAATATGAAACAGTTGAAATTGAATTTATTGCTCATCATACAGAAGCAAAAGTTGTGTCTGAGGAAGATTTCTTTTCAAAAGGAGAAAGCGGCGGAACAATCTGTTCTTCCGTATATCGAAAGTCACTTGAACTGATTGATGAAAAATACAGCCCCGCTCGTTATAATATTTACCCTTTTCACTTCTCTGACGGCGACAATCTGACATCTGATAATGCGCGTTGCGTGAAATTGGTGAATGATATTATGAAGAAAGCGAATTTGTTCTGCTATGGCGAGGTCAATCAATACAACAGACATTCGACGTTAATGTCGGCTTATAAAAATGTAAAAGACGAGAAATTCAAATACTATATTTTAAAACAAAAGTCAGACGTTTTTCAGGCGCTGAAGAACTTTTTTAGAAATGAAGAAGCTGGCATCAGCCATCAATTATCCTAGTGAATAGCCCATTTCAGGGCTTTTTTTTATTTAAAAAAAGTAAGAAAGCGATTGCGAAAAAAATAAGAGGGAAAAAGAGATTTTTCCTTTGACAAATCTTCTTTCATTTATTAATATTTTATCTTGTGAACTATTATTGAGGAATGAGGTGAAAAGGAGTTGACTGAATCAGAACGTGCTTTGCTCACTTTTGAACAGCTCTTCGATACGTCTCGGGCTATCTATAAAAAACAGAAGAAGATATTGGAGATTGTGCTTGAGCCTTTTGATATTACAGTCCTTCAATATTTACTGATGTTTAAAATTCATCAAAGCGGAAGCACGCCGCTCAGCAAGCTGGCAATGTCTCTTGATCTTAAGCCTGCTTCTGTGACCCGGATGACCGATATCCTATATAACCGGCAATTGATGAATCGGTATGACAGTCCGGATGACCGCCGTATCGTAATGATTCAGTTAACCGAAGAGGGGGAAGAACTTTTACAAAAAGCCGCTGTGCAATACGCAAAAATGGGCGCGAGCCTGTATCAGAAGCTTGACACGTCTCAGCTTCAATATTTGCGTAAGCTTGCCGGAAGTTTATCAAAGCTTGCTGAAGGCTGTGCAGAAAAAAGCGGTAATTAAAAACATCCCACATATTTTCACCAGCTTTCCACAAAATGATAGAGGAAGAAACGAAAGGAGAAAAACAAAATGAACAGAGGACGTTTAATTCTGACCAACATTATCGGTTTGATTGTTGTTCTTGCAATTATAGGCGGAGGTGCTTACTACTATTATCAAAGCACAAACTACGTGAAAACAGATGAAGCAAAAGTAGCCGGCGATATGGCAGCTATTTCAGCTCCGGCAGCAGGTAAAGTATCCGACTGGGATCTTGAAGAAGGAAAAACAGTGAAAAAAGGCGACATAGTTGCAAAAATCAAAGGTGAACAAACTGTTGATGTAAAATCCATCATGGATGGAACAATTGTGAAAAACGAAGTGAAAAACGGACAAACCGTACAAGCTGGCACAACAATTGCGCAAACGATTGACATGGACAACCTTTATATCACAGCAAATATTAAAGAAACAGATATTGCAGATGTTGAAGTAGGAAATAGTGTAGACGTAGTAGTCGACGGAGATCCTGATACAACATTTGACGGTACTGTAGAAGAAATTGGCTATGCGACTAACTCAACTTTTGATATGCTTCCATCTACAAATTCAAGCGGAAACTACACAAAAGTAACTCAAAAAGTTCCAGTTAAAATTTCAATTAAAAACCCATCTGATAAGGTGCTTCCAGGTATGAATGCATCTGTTAAAATCTCTGAGTAAAACAGATCAGTCATCAAACCATGAAAGGAGGTTGTCTTAGATGGCTACAGGCAAAGAAAAAAATACAAAAAGCCCTATGACATTGCTGATTGTGCTAATGTCGGGTTTATTCTTGGCAATACTAAACCAAACATTGCTTAACGTCGCAATGCCGCACTTAATGACTGAATTTGGCGTAAGTGCAACGACGATTCAGTGGCTCACAACAGGTTACATGCTTGTTAACGGCGTATTAATTCCGTTATCTGCCTTCCTGATTACACGTTTTGGCCAACGGAGTCTCTTTCTCGTCGCCATGTTCTGTTTTACGCTCGGTACGTTAGTCTGCGGTATCGCACCTAACTTCTCTACAATGCTGATCGGCCGTTTGATCCAAGCCGTGGGCGGAGGTATCTTGCAGCCGCTTGTTATGACAACCATTCTGTTAATCTTCCCGCCTGAAAGCAGGGGGAAAGGAATGGGGATTTTCGGACTTGCGATGATGTTTGCTCCAGCGGTCGGCCCGACTCTTTCCGGGTGGATTATTGAGCATTACACATGGCGCATCATGTTTTACGGACTTGTGCCAGTCGGCGCAATTGTTATCATCGTGGCTTTCTTCATCTTTAAGAATTTGGTGGAGCCGCAAAAAATCAAACTCGACACTCTTGGAGCGATCCTCTCGATTGTCGGATTCGCATCCTTATTATACGGAGTCAGTGAAGCGGGTTCTGACGGCTGGACCGACCCGGTTGTACTGTCTACAGTTATAATTGGCGTCATTGCAATTATTGCTTTTGTTGTTCAGCAATTGCGTCATGATGATCCGATGCTTGATTTCAGAGTGTTTAAATACGACATTTTCTCACTCTCAAGTGTTATTAATATCATTATTACAGTGGCACTTTACACTGGTATGTTCCTGTTACCGATCTATCTGCAAAACCTGGTCGGATTTACGGCGCTTCAATCCGGTCTGCTTCTGCTTCCGGGTGCGATCGTGATGCTGATCATGTCACCGATCTCAGGTATTTTGTTTGATAAATTCGGCCCGAGACCGCTTGCGATTATCGGACTGGTCGTGACAGTGGTGACAACATTCCAATATACGCAATTGACCATTGATACACCGTATACACACATTATGCTTGTATACTCAATTCGCGCATTCGGTATGTCACTCTTAATGATGCCTGTCATGACGGCTGGGATGAACCAGCTTCCTGCCCGTCTGAACAGTCACGGAACAGCGATGAGCAACACGCTCCGCCAAATCAGCGGATCGATTGGAACAAGCTTAATTACGACGATTTATACAAACCGTACGACATTCCATTATTCACAAATTGCAGATAAAACAAGCACGGCGGACCCGAACTTCCTCCATGCGTTCCAAAATGCAGTTTCGAATATAATGGTGAATATGAATGTACCCTATGAGACAGCGAAAACGTATGTTTACTCACATATTTACAAACACGCGTCACTCGATTCAAACGTCATGGGGATTAATGACGCCTTTATGTGGGCGACATTATTCTGTGTGGCAGGTGTGATTCTCAGTCTTTTCCTGCGTGATGTCAGAAAAGATAAATTGCGTGCGGAGAAAAAGAAAAAAGAGGAGCTTTCATTGCTTCCGGCTCCAAAAGAAGTGAAGGAATCTTAAACTGTACAGGGAGGTTTCCTAAATGAAAATTTATGTAGTGTATGACAGTGAAGGTGAACATACAAAGGTATTGGCAGAAGCGATTGCTGAAGGCGCTCGGGAAAACGACACGGCTGAAGTATTCATCGACCACGTAGATCAGGCGGATATCCGCAAGCTTAAAGACATGGACGCGATTATTTGGGGATGCCCAGGGCATTTCGGAACAATCAGTGCAGGTCTGAAAACTTGGATCGACAGACTCGGCTACTTGTGGGCTGAAGGCGAGCTGATCAACAAAGTCGGCGCAGTATTCTGCACAACGGCAACAACACACGGCGGTTTGGAAATGACAATGCACAACTTAATCACGCCAATGTTCCACCAAGGGATGATTGTTGTCGGTCTGCCTGGCAATGTGCCTGAAAACGCACTGTACGGTTCTTACTACGGAGCGGGCGTCACTTGTCCAGTAGACAGTGATGAGTTAATGTCTGAGGAAGGTATTCAGCTGGGCCGCGCATTAGGAAGACGTGTCAGCCAAGTCACAGGAAACTTAACAGCCGGACAGTAAGGAGAGGTTAAAATGGCCATTATAATAGCAATTATTGCTGCTGTCATTGTGATTGCGGGCCTTATCACGTATAATGTCCGCAACGCCTCTGCTGGACTCGAGAAGCGAGAAACAGCTGAAAAAATCGCCCCTCCAGAAGAGGAAAAAAACGAGGCAAAATACCCTGCTGAAGCACGGGCTGCTGAGCATGTCCCAGCCGTTGTAAAAACTGACTCTGGAAAAGAGAAAAGTGACTCAATTGGGGATGATTTCTACCGGCAGGCGCTTCAAAAGTTTAAGCATTCTGAGGAAGATCAGAAAGAAAAAGAGGTCACTGAAAAAAGTGACAAAATGCAGGACAGCAGTTATCGAGATGCGCTGCTCTCCATGAAAAACAAAAAGAAATAATATCAAAGGCAAATCCGTTTACTCATGGCGGGTTTGCTTTTTTTATGCTGTTTAAATGTATAAAAATTGGTTATTTATTAAATAAATCCATGGAATATGTTGTATTTTGGAAAGTCATAGTGTACTATTTGAGTCATACACTTTATAAGTGTTTTTAGGGGGAAAAACAATGAAGCCGTTTTGGGGTTTAGTAAAAAAGGATCTGAGACTGTCAAAGATGCGGTTTTTTGCATGTCTCTGTGCAGTCATACTATTATCTGCCGGGAGCTTTTTATTCGAACGATTGGCTGAAGAACCTTTAGCTGTTTTTGGATGCTGGGTTGTGCTTGCCATTTTTCAAGTATTTTTAGCTCCTTTGCTGGTCTACAATTGTCTTCGTGTAGAGGGGAAAAACCAGCTATGGTTATATAATCCGAACGGCGCAGCCACGCTTTTACTTTCGAAGCTGACTGCCGGTCTTGTCTATCAATTCATTTTTCAGTTTTTGATTTCAGTTTACGGAATCTCTCTTTATCAATACCTTGACTCAAAAGCGCTCATTGCTGATCAAGTCCCGCTTGCAGGCACGATACTGGTCTTTAATCTTTATGGGCTGGTATTTACTGCTTATCTTTCCTGTGCGGTAATCCTGCTGTGGAATGTGTTTCATTCTTTAAAATCAAGTTCTTCCTTCATCAGACGGTTTCGCTGGTTCATTTGTATGTTACTGGGGGTAGGGTGGTTTTATGTAGAGGACCATTTGATCATACCTTGGCTGACACCGCTGGATAAACTGTATTATTTCACAACGTATGGAGATGTCGGTTTTACATACAAAGGATCCTTAGGGTGGCGTGTGGAATTAAACATCTTCCATCTTCCATATCCGTCCATTATTGTCATGCTGGTGTTGGCAGCTGTGTTTCTTTTTCTGGCTTCCAGGCTTCTGCAGCGAAAAGTTGAGGTGTAGAGAAAATGAAACAAGACTTTCAATCCTCTAAACCGATTTATATGCAGATTGCTGATCAAATTTTTTATAGGCTGGTCAGAAAGGAGCTTGTTCCCGGAGACAAGCTGCCGTCTGTCAGAGAAATGGCAATTCAAACAAAAGTAAATCCGAATACGATTCAAAGAACATACAGTGAAATGGAAAGGCTGGGAATTGTGGAGACAAGAAGAGGGCAAGGGACATTTATCGCTGAAAAAGCTGAAATCGTGGATGAACTGAAAGAGAGGCTTACCCGTGAAGTGTTTGAAAGTTTTATTCATCAAATGGCAGAGCTGGGATTAACAAAAGAAGAAATGCTGGCAGGGATTAAAAAATACACGAAAGGAGGACAGGAATGAATATTGTATTTGACAATGTGTCTAAGAGATACGGCGGCCATACGGGGGTGAATAAAATATCCTTTACTTTATTCCCGGGAAAAATTTACGGGCTTTTAGGCTCAAATGGCAGCGGGAAATCGACGACCTTAAAATTAATCGCCGGACTGATGTTCCCTACTTCAGGTTCAGTGAAAGCAGGTGAACAGCCTGTAACAAGAGACATGATCAAGTACACGGCTTATCTAACAGAGCTAGACATGTTTTATCCCGGATTTACGGTGAAAGATATGCTCGATTTTTACGAATCACAGTTCCCTGACTTTCAAATGGAAAAAGCCTATCAGCTGCTTAAAGAAATGCAGCTGAAGCCTGAAAAAAAGATAAAGCAGCTTTCCAAGGGGAATCGAGGCCGTCTTAAAATCGTGCTGGCACTATCAAGAAGAGCTTCCGTCATTCTATTGGATGAGCCTTTTTCCGGTCTTGATCCGATGGTCAGGGATTCAATTGTCAACAGCCTCGTTTCTTATATTGATTTTGAGCAGCAAATCGTTGTCATAGCCACACACGAAATTGATGAAATTGAAACCCTGCTTGACGAGGTCATCATACTCGCCGACGGAGAAAAAGTGGCACAGCGTAATGTGGAAGAGATTCGCGAGCAGGAAGGTATGTCCGTGCTGCAATGGTTTAAAACGAATATGGAAGTTTACTAGAAAGAGGAGGAATTTGATGAAAACAGTATTGGAATTAAAAAATGTGACAAAAAACATCAGAGGCCGGACGATCATTGATCAACTGAGTTTTACGATTCGCGAAGGCGAAGTATTTGGATTTCTGGGACCGAATGGAGCGGGGAAAACGACGACAATCAGAATGATGGTCGGTTTAATGAAGCTATCACAAGGTGATGTACTTATTTGCGGCCAATCAATCACGAAAGATTATGCCAAGGCAATCAAACATATCGGGGCTATTGTAGAGAATCCAGAGCTGTATAAATTTTTAAGCGGATATAAAAATCTCCAGCAATACGCAAGGATGGTAAAGGGTGTCACGAAGGAAAAAATTGATGAAGTGGTGGAACTAGTCGGCCTCAAAGATAGAATCCATGATAAAGTGAAAACCTACTCACTGGGGATGAGACAACGTCTCGGCTTGGCACAATGCCTTCTGCACGATCCGAAAGTGCTGATTTTGGATGAACCGACAAACGGCCTTGATCCGGCGGGAATCAGAGAAATCAGAGACCATTTAAAGAAGCTGACGCGAGAAAGAGGAATGGCTGTCATCGTATCAAGTCATCTGCTGTCAGAAATGGAACTGATGTGTGACCGAATTGCGATTATCCAAAAAGGAAAGCTTATCGATATTCAGAATGTAAGAGATGAAATAACTGATGAAAAGGATACATATTTCTTCCAAGTGGAGCAGCCGAAGGAAACTGCTGCGATTCTAAGAGAATATGATTCGGTAATCAAGACAAACGGTTTGGAAATCAAACTGGCTAAAGAGGACGTCCCAGCAGTGATTGAATTGCTGGTCATGCAGCAAATCCGCATTTATGAAGTCAAAGTGATTACAAAATCATTAGAGGACCGTTTCTTAGAAATCACAGGCGAAGCAAAAGAGGAGGTTCAACATGCTTAATTTGATTTATAATGAGTGGATCAAAATTTTTAGCCGTGTCGGAACATGGGTGATGATCGGAATTCTTGCTTTGACAATGATCGGGTGGGCATTTTTAACAAACCACTTTTCAACCGATGAAGCAAATCCGAAGTGGAAAGAGACGCTTCAAGCACAAAATAGTGATTTGAAGAAGGCAATGAAAGAAGATCCTTCCCTCAAAGGACAATATGAAGAAACGATCACAATCAATAACTATCGCATTGAACATAATATCCCGAGTGACACTGGATATACCGTTTGGTCTTATGTAACGGATTCTGCCGGTTTTACAATCCTTACTGGACTGTTCACGATTATAATTGCAGCTGGCATCGTCGCAAACGAATTTAACTGGGGTACGGTTAAGCTGTTAATGATCCGGCCGCTCAGCCGTTTTCAAATTCTGCTTTCTAAATATATTACCGTTCTTTTATTTGGTCTCTTATTGCTGTTTATTTTATTTATAGGTTCAACTTTGCTGGGACTGGTCTTTTTCGGAACAGGCGGGGACACTGCCGCGAATGTTCATTTAATCTATAAGGATGGTCATGTATTGGAGCAAAATATGTTGGGATATTTGGCCAAAACGTATCTCTCAGAATCTGTTGCGGCTTTAATGCTGGCTACGATGGCATTTATGCTGTCCGCGGTATTTAGAAACAGCTCTCTTGCTGTAGGGTTTTCCATCTTTTTATTGGTAACGGGCACGACAGCCACTGCGTTTATGGCGGTGAAGTTTGACTGGGCGAAGTATATTTTATTTGCGAATGTTAATCTGATGCAGTATGTAGAGGGAACACCGTTAGTCGAAGGGATGACAATGACATTCTCCATTGTGATGCTGGTGATTTATTTTGTTGTCTTCCTGTTGCTTGCTTTCGGAATCTTTATGAAACGGGATATTGCGAACTAATGAAAAAAAAGCTGTTTTGCATAAGCAAAACAGCTTTTTCTTTAAAATAAGAACTGCAGGCTTGCACCTGCAGTTCTTATTATCAATTTATGCTTACGCTTCTTTAGTAACGTTAGCAGCTTGTGGTCCACGGTTTCCTTCAACGATTTCGAAAGAAACTGATTGGCCTTCTTCTAAAGTTTTGAAGCCTTCGCCTTGAATAGCAGAGAAATGAACGAATACATCGTCTTGACCTTCTACTTCGATGAATCCGAAACCTTTTTCAGAGTTGAACCATTTTACTTTACCTTCTAACATGAAATTTCCTCCTAAAGCGATCATAACGCTTAAATTCACTATTCTTGCTCTAAAACAAACTTCCAAGACGAAAACTCTTACAAAACTTTCTTCTTAAAGATAGTTCGAACAAAAATAATTACCTTTACTCTACCAGTAATTTCGAGAAAAAACAACTGTTAAACGAAACTTTTTTCGGAAAATAACATATTATTTTTCATTTTGATATTTATTTGCCGAAATGTATCTGTTTTTTCGATACGTGATCATATGTTTGCAGGACTTTTTTCTTTTGTATCTCTTTACGGAAAGGTAGGGGTAATAGTAATTGACAACCCTATCTGATATGAGTAAGGTAAAGTTAACCAATGTTACAAATGACAACGTTTATCAACTAAGAGCGTCTGATTTTTATGTCTGATATTGCTTGCATGCTCTAATAAGATAGATAGGAGTATGGTGTCACAATGAAAAAGTGGCTTGTATGCAGTTTTGTTCTTGTTCTTTTCGTTTCATTTACTGCATGCTCACGGTCAGCAGAACATGAAACGATAAAAATAGGAATTGCTGAGTCGGACGAAGCGATATGGAACTATATCGTAAAAAAGGCTGAAGCGGAAGGGCTTGATATTCAGCTGATTCTATTCTCTGATTATGCAGAATCAGATATAGCGCTGGCAAACAAAGAGATTGATGCCAATGCTATTCAATCCATTTCATATTTTCAGTCGTTCTCAAAGAAATACAAACATAAACTGGCACCGCTTGGCACGACATACATAGCGCCTATGGGCATTTATTCAAAACGGTATCGGCAAATCAAAGATATTCCGCGCGGTGCTGTTGTTGCTGTCCCGGATGAAGCGCTCGATTTTGGGCGGGCCCTTACACTCCTGCAGGAAGCGGGACTGCTTACTTTGAAGAACGGTTTTAATGGAACCGGTTCAATTGATGTGATAAAAGATAATCCGAAACACTTGAAATTGAAAACCGTACGCCAACAGGATGTAATGAGCGGAGCTGATGTGTTTGTGATGAAAACAGCCGCCGCAAAAAAAGCGGGGCTGAACCCGCAGAAGCATACACTAAAGGGCGGCAGGCAAACCGTGAAGGAAGATATGAATGTAATTGTTGTCAGGGCTGAGGACAGAGATCGCGAAACATTGCAAACCATCCTTGAACTCTATCAATCAGATGATACAGCGGCATTTATTGAACAAGAGTATCAAGGGATGCTTGTTCCCGCTTTTTTGCCTTTACATCGTCTTTCAGATTGGAAGAATGAATTCAAAAAATGAATTCATTCTTTTTTTATGGTAAACCATACTTTGTTTCGGCCGTTTTCTTTCGCTTTATACAGCATTTGATCAGCAAGAACAGGCAAGGTTTCAGGCTTATCTGTGTTTCGGGGGTAATGGGCTACTCCCAGTGAGGCCGTAACGGCAAGCTTTTCTCCGTTTGTTAATACAATCGGTGTATTACTGATCGAGTGCCTGATCCGTTCGGCGATTTGGACTGCTTTCTCGGGCGTGCAATTTGGCAAGAAGACGGCAAATTCCTCTCCGCCGATCCGTGCGGCAGGATCAGTGTTGCGGATATTTTGTTTTAGTCGGGATCCCAGCTCTTTCAGAACCTGATCCCCCTCATGATGGCCATATTGATCGTTAATGGTTTTAAAGTGATCGATATCCATATAAATAAGCGAAAATTGTAAAGATGGAGTGTGTGCAGCCTGTTGATACAGGTCTTGTGTGATTTCTTCAAACTTTCTGCGGTTATAAATACCTGTCAAAAAGTCATAGTGCGCCTGGAACTTATATTGTTTAAATAAAAGATGTGCATTGGTTTCATGCTCGATAATATATAGGCTGAGCATGCCGCCGATAATTGAAATCAGCCAAAAGTAAAAGTGCAGCTTAAGTGAATGGATATCAACAAATACATAGAAGAAAAAGGAGATGAACCCATTTGAAATGATTAAAAGTAATAGGACGTGTTTCAGCTGAACTTCTTCTCTCCTTGATGCAATAAGTGACAGCACAGCAGCGATACAAATTGTAATCATGGAATACAGCGCTGATTCATTCAAGCTGATCAGCATGCGGCCTGTTGCGATTATCATCAGGGCTGTCACCGTAGACACCCAGCCTCCATAAAGAGCGGCGATCATAATAGGGATATTTCTAAAATCAATGATTGAATGGTGATACGTCAAACCAAAATTCATAAGAATAACCCCGAGGAGACCGCAAGCAGCTCCTTTTACTAGCTGAAAGGAAAGGCGGTCTTTTTTATGTATTAACCTTTCTTTAAACAGGTGGGTGAACAGATAATTAAATGTGATTAAAATAGTCAAGTTTACGAACAGTTCTTTCAGCAATATTATCACCCTTTTATAAGTTACTAAAGAAAGGGGGGAATGAAAAGAACAAAAACGGTATTCATTGGTTTTTTTTATCCAAATATTGATGCTGGAATAATTCTTACTTGAACTATCGGAATTTGTGTAATATAGTATATAAGAAAAATTTTGAAGGGAGAGTTTGCCTCAATTGGAGACTTTGCTAGTCATTTTGCATGTATTTATTTTACTTTTACTCATTATTGGGCTCTTTGCCATGCAGAAGAAACATGTTTCTTTTTCAAAACGTGTGTTTACTGCGCTGGGGCTGGGAATCGTTTTTGGGTTTGCGCTTCAGCTGATATACGGTCCGACTTCAAACATTGTGGTTCAAACAGCCGACTGGTTTAATATTGCCGGGGGCGGATATGTCAAATTGCTTCAGATGATTGTCATGCCGCTTGTTTTTATTTCCATTCTAGGCGCTTTTACAAAGATGAAGCTGACAAAAAATCTCGGGAAAATCAGCGGTTTGATTATCGGGATTTTGGTTGCGACTACAGCTGTAGCCGCGGCGGTTGGTATTGTGTCCGCCCTTTCCTTTGATCTTCAGGCGATCCAGGTTGACCAAGGAAGTACAGAGCTTTCTCGGGGACAGGAGCTTGAACAGAAATCAGAGGAGATGACAGCGAAAACACTGCCGCAGCAAATGATTGAACTGCTTCCTGGAAATCCGTTTTTGGATTTTACAGGGGCTAGACCGACATCAACGATTGGAGTCGTTATTTTTGCCGCTTTTCTAGGCATTGCATTTCTAGGTGTGAGACGGAAACAGCCTGAACAGGCAGAAACGTTCAAAAAATTGATTGATGCTGTTTACGCTATTGTCATGCGGGTTGTTACTCTCATCTTGAGACTGACGCCTTACGGTGTGCTGGCCATTATGACAAAAACGATTGCGACAAGTGATATTGACAGCATTTTGAAACTTGGTATGTTTGTCATTGCTTCATATGCCGCGTTGATTGTAATGTTTATCATCCACTTGCTTCTGTTGACGATCAGCGGATTAAATCCGGTTGTTTATTTGAAAAAAGCATTGCCTGTACTCGTGTTTGCATTTACGTCACGATCAAGCGCAGGCGCTTTGCCGCTGAACATTAAAACACAAAGGAGCTTGGGTGTGCCGGAAGGAATTGCGAACTTCGCCGGCTCGTTCGGGCTATCTATCGGCCAAAATGGCTGTGCCGGCATTTATCCGGCTATGCTGGCAATGATGATTGCTCCGACAATCGGCCAAAATCCGTTTGATCCGGCGTTTATCATCTCAGTTATCGCGGTTGTTGCCATCAGCTCGTTTGGTGTCGCCGGAGTTGGCGGCGGAGCTACATTTGCAGCGCTGCTCGTTTTATCAGCGTTAAATATGCCTGTCGCGCTCGCCGGTTTATTAATTTCTATCGAACCGTTGATTGACATGGGACGTACTGCGCTGAATGTCAGCGGAAGTATGACATCAGGCCTGATTACCAGCAAAGTCACGAAGGAAATAGATTCTGGTGTATTCCAAGATCGATCCAATGTGATCGAAGCGGAAGAAGCCTAGACATATTAAAACGTGTAATCCGTCAGAGGATTAATTTCAATAAAAGACCCATGAACCTTGTAATATCAGGGTTTCATGGGTTCTTTTTTTATGATTTGCTTTTACTCCTTTTTACTCCACTTACTAAACGTTACTGAAATAGAGACTGAAAGCTGCCTTATTAAAAGGGTATTCGGATTATGGAGTGCAAATCTTGTTTTAGTTGAGTATGCTTTTTTATTAACAGATTCGGGATAATGAAGTTGAAACTGAATCTGTAGTAATTAATTGAGTATTGGGTGGAATGAGTAAACTTGACAACAAACAATCAATAAAATAAACTAAGTAAGCACTTAATAAATAGGTGGAAGTTAGAAATGGGTGATGAAACTGAAACAATCCGAGAGATCAGCACAACGCAAGGAAAAATTAATTGATACAGCTTTGGAGCTATTTTCTTCGAGAGGGTATAATGGAACAACGGTAAAAGAAATTGCCAAGGAAGCTGGTGTAACAGACGGGCTTATATATCACTACTTCTCATCTAAGGAAGAACTATTACATGCGATTTTGGCAAAACATAATTTTTTGGAGGATGTGCAACGTATCCTATATTTCCATGATGAGCTCCCCGTCGACGAGACGCTCCATAGACTGGGGGAAAGATTATTTGAACTGATGGTTAACAAATCATCATTTATTATTATGGTTTTTGGCGAGTCTCAAAGAAATCAAATAATGGCGGAGAAATTGAAGGGACTGATTGACAAAGGAGTTGCTACCCTTGGTAATTTCTTAGAAAAGAGGGCTGACTACGGAGAAATTAAGAGTCTAGATTATACATCGTTAGCCAGGCATTTTATAGGGTCATTATTTATTTACTTTATGACTTATGGAAAATCGTGTACAGAGAAAGATCATAAGATATATTTAAAAACTCTAATTCAAGCATTATGTGAAGGTATCATAAAAAAATGATACTTTTTCTTTCACCAATAAATTTAGTAAGCGCTTAGTAAGTTTTGGGGCCAATGTGAAAAGCTCGAATTTTAACCGTATAAACAATCAAAAAGGGTAAAGTATTAAGGCTAGATTAAATACGATAAAGTTGAATTTAAAGGAGTAGCAAATGAATTCTTTTTATAAAGGTGTTCTTATCGTAGGTGGAGGACCTGTAGGCTTGGCTCTTTCTCTTGTATTGTCAAAGTATAAAGTTTCCTCGCTTATTCTTGAGGCAAGAGAAGATTCAACGTCAAAGGATGAATCAAGAGCTATTACTTGGATGCCGCGTGGAATTGAATTTCTAAAATCACTGGGGGTATTTAACCAATTTTACGAAAAAGGAGTACTCCGGGTTTTACATCAATTTGAAAATCAACATGGCAAACTTCTTAGATGGTCCTTTAATACATTAGAGTCGCCCTATCGATACTCTCTTCAATTACCCCAGCGCGATACGGAGGAAATACTTGAAGACACTGCTAGAAAAACAGGAATGGTAGAAATCCGCAGGGGCCATAAGGTAGTGGAAGTTACTCAAACAAAAGACAAAGTTATTGTTATAGTGCATAGTAAAGATGGGCAGTATGAATTGTCCGCCCCTTGGGGTGTTGGATGTGATGGAGCTAACAGTATCACTAGGACTAGGTTGAGGATAGATAAAACTTGGAGAGACTATGGAATGGATTCGGCTGTTGCAGATTTTGATATGGAATGTAATCTTCCTAAAGATATTTCAAATATTATCCTGGATTCTTACAGACCTTATGGATTTTTTTATTTTGCACCAGGGAAATGGCGTTTCATTTATCGTATAAACAAAGGAGAAAGTCGGGAAAAAGCTATAAATTCGGAATTTGTAAGTAAGTTACTAAAAGAACGGCTACCGGATGCAGAAGTCCGCCGGATGCTTTGGGCGAGTGCTTTTCGTTTAGGACAAGGGCAAAGCCAAACTTATAGAAAAGGGAGATGGCTTTTGGCTGGAGATGCTGCTCATATGATGGGACCTTCGGCTGGTGCTGGGATGATGGTAGGAGTACTGGGTGCCTGGCGTCTGGGATGGAGACTTGCGCTTTCAATGAAACAGCATAAAAATTTTAGTGCTTTTTTGGATGACTATTCTGAAGAACAAAGAGTGGGAGCGGACGAGATACAAAAAAACAACGCATTGATATTCCGGAATATGGCGATTACGAATCCACTTCTTGCTGGAGGACGTTCGCTTTTGCTAAAAACAATTTCTAATATATCCTTCATTGGGGAGAAAGCAATGGAAAAGGAGGCCTTGCTAGGTCAAATACTGCCTGTTGATTATTCAATTGATCGGGTTAGACCGCAAGGAAGCATTCTCTTAAAAACATGTGGAAAATGGGTAACAGGCAAAAGGGTTCCCTATATCTATGAAGAAAAGAGTTTTCATCCTATAGAACAATTAGGTCTGAAACATACCTTAATTTCTATTGGTCAATATCAACCTGAAGAGGAGTGGAGATTGTTTGCTGATATTTCTAAAGGTATTGATTTCCCGGTTCATAAAGATTTGCTAATTCCAAGTGAAAACTCTAAATATCGAAAGGGTTCTAAAGATTTTATATTTGCACTCGTAAGACCGGACCAACATATAGTTTCTATCTATAAAATAAAATCATGAGTGCTTGAAGTCGGAACAATTAGGTTCTAGCTAAAGATCGCTTCGGATAGAGTTGCAGCATAAAAAAAATCCTTCAAACGTTCATCATTGAACGCAAGAAGGATTTTTTATGCTCACCAATTGTACTTCTAAAGATACGAAAAAATATAAAATACAAGAAAATCAAAAGCAAAAAACACCTTAAAAGCCAAGAAAATTAACTATTTGAACCATTATGTAATCCGTCAGAGGATTACACGTTTTTTTAACGGCCGGGTTCTAAGTCTTCCAGCATTTCCATTACAGTGTTGTCATCCATTACATTCATTGCGCTTTGATCGAAATGGATTGGCTCTGCATATTGCTGCTGTCTATTTCTGGTTGTTGTGTCCGTTTGACGATTTTGCTTAGACTGAGACTGATGCTGTTGAGGCTGGCTTTGCTGCTGGCCTGCATGCTGATGCTGACGGCCAGTTTGCTGACGATTTTGAGATTGATCTTGATTATTTCCGCCAAACGCCTGTTTCATCATATCTCCAATATTAGGAAGATCAACCGACTTATTTTGAGCATTTCGGTTGTTCATTTGGCCTGTAATAAACCCGCTGATTTTTTGCCGGATCTGTGGTGATAAAGCAGCAACAAGCATAGTTGAACCGATAACTAAGGCTGTCGGACTGATTCCTTTTCGCTGTTTGAACAACGTGATCCCTCCTTTATAAGTGTATTGATATTTTCCCCGCTCATTAGACAAATTAACCGTTTTATTTCCCGGGAAAGCATTTCCGATATTTTTTCATGCATATTTAGAGCCAATTAGAAAAACCTATAAGTAAAGTGATAAAGGAGGAATTCACATGCTTGGAAAAAAACAAGTCCTTGCGTCCATGCTTCTTATCCCTTTGCTTATGACTGGCTGTGGTATGGCCAATCAGGGTGAGGGCAGACGTGATAATGCAGAGCCTGAAAATGTTAACTACCGCAATCCGGGAAATGATAACGGTACAAGAAATATCAACAATGCAAATGATACCCGTGACAACGTCGACAATAATATGACGAATAATGGTGATAACAATAACGGTAATGATAACCGTCAGTTGGAAGTTGCTGATGATGCTGCCGATAAAATTACCGAAATGAAAGAAGTGAAACACGCAAATGTAATTGTTGCCGGAAATCAAGCGTATGTTGCGGTTGTATTAACAAATGGAAAAGAAGAAGTTGGAAAAGATCTGAAAAAGAAGATCTCCGATAAAGTAAAAGATACTGATAAGAACATGGACAACGTGTATGTTTCTGCAAATCCAGACTTTGTTGATCGGATGCAGGGGTATGGCAAACGAATCCAAAATGGTGATCCGATTGCAGGATTCTTTGATGAATTTAGTCAAACAGTGCAACGTGTATTTCCGCAAGCTGAATAAAAGATAAAAAGCCGCATAACTTGTGCGGCTTTTTTCTTTGCAGAAATGACACGCTGTGAACTAAGGCTGCATAGAGTAAAAATAAAAAGGTACAAGACGGACCGGCTCAGGGAGGGAGACGTTTGCAGGGTGGCATAGGAAAGCGTGCGGCATCCGCTCTATTCCTGTGCGGAGTCCTTGTGATGCTGGCCATAAGCTCGGCCATCGTATCAAGCACGATGTATATTCTGTCTTTGCCAGGGCAGGCATCTGGGATAACGAAAGAACAAGTGACGAAGCACATGAAGAAAGAGTCATTTACACAGGCCGATGTTTATTACACTTCTAAGGAAAAATCCTTACTGCCATTAACGAAAGAAACGCTTGAATATGCGGTGAGTATTAATCAGGTCATGCTTGAATATTCGAATCACAAGCCTATTGATATCATTTTTTTTCCTAATGAAAAACAGATGGAGGCTTATTCCGGTTTAATGGATGTTGTCGGCTTTTATTCTGAGCGGGAGCAGCTGATCGGATTATTGCCTGAAGAGAAAAAGCAGCTTTTAGAAGGTGATGAGGTAGCGGTTTATCTGTATCAGAGATTATTGATTCATGAGTACACACACCATGCGTTTCATCAGAAATTACGGGAGCTCGAAGCAGATCCTGATGAGTTCCCTTTATGGTTCCATGAAGGATTAAGCGAGTGGATCGCGAACTATGAATTGCTCATAGATCCGATCACGTTTTCTGCAGTGCCGTTTGACCGTTTGCAGACAGATCAGGACTGGCAGGAAGCTCGATCGGAATATGAAACCGATGTTTATTTGCAAAGTTTTTATATGGTCAATGAGCTGACGGAAACATACGGGAAAGACATTATTTTGGAGATTATAAAGGAAACAGCGAAAAAAGGGGATTTTAAAAAAGGGTTTAAAGCAGCGACACAGGATAGTCTTGATCAATTTGAAGAAGATTTCACCAAATCGTTTGAAGAAAATGCGGCATTGGATAGAACCTATCCAATGCCTTTTTTAATTAATGAAGTCCTTGCTGGCCCATACCGCCTTGAGTTGCTTGAGTCGGAGGCATTTGTCCTTGTGCAGGGGCAAAGGAATTTCTCAGTTGTTCCATATCCTGCGCGTCAAGCTGCGGAACTTGGTAGTAACCATGTTTGTTTTGGTAAAGGAAAATCTCAAAAGCCATTTCGACATACTCCTGAATTTGCGCAGACAGTACACGTCTGACGGCCGGATTTGTCATTTCTAGAGAAGCCATCGTCAGCATAGATGCCTGTGCCTTAACAGCGCAAAGCATTTGGCGGCTGATGATGCTGTCATCAATATCATTCATAGATTGAACAGGTTTCTTAGGCTGTGCCGGCTGCATGCCGTAAACAGTCTGGTTGTCTTCCTTCATCATATAAGTTGCCGTTTTTTGTGAAGGCTCGCTTCCTGTTTTGAAGCACTCTGCTGTTAAGTTATATTGAGATGTAATGAATTGATATTGGCGGTCAAGGATGTTTAATAATTCCTGATCCTTACAGAATTGTCTCAGCATCATAAACTGATCAAGCACAGTAAGCGTTCCGGAAAGCACCTCGTGCATATCAAACATTTCATGTCCGCCGTGATTCTGATGCGGTTTACCTGGTATCCCTTTGTTCTGTGATTGCTGCTGAAATTGCTGATCCAAACCGAATTCCTCCTTTTTTTTCAGATCAGCTGTATTTTGTGCCTGTCCGCTGTGTTTTATGCAGTGACTGACAGGAATTATATGCTGATTGTCGAAGTGATTAACAAATAAACGAATCATGCAAGATGTAAGGGAGGAAAACTGATGAGGCGTTTTTTGCATGTTGTTTTGATCATGCTTTTCATTTTCTTGAATGTCATGTCCGCTTATGAAGCTGTAAGGGCTGCTGAGCCGGCAGAAGCAATATCGGTTGAAAAAGCAATACAGCAAAAAGAGGGACAAGCTCTTGTCGAAGGATATACAATCGGCCAAGCCGTTTCATCTCAGCATTATAATCTGACGAGTCCTTTTTCAAATGATTATAACGTTGCTATAGCAGACAGCAAAAACGAGACATCACCCAATCACATTCTTCCCGTGCAAATACCCTCCGCGTTCAGAAGCCAATTCGGAATGCAAACGAACCCGCTGCTTCTTGGGAAAAAGATAGCTGTTCAAGGAGAGCTTGAACATTATTTTAATACGACAGGTCTTAAGAAGGTTCAGTCGATGGTCTTAAAGGATGACGCTGAATCTCCGCCGGCAGCACAGCCTATTACAATACAGGAAGCGCGCGGCAGAATGAATCAGCATGTCACGATTAAAGGTGTTGTTACTGCCGATCAAAACGCAATCGGAGGCGGAAAGCTGTCGACCTTTATGCAGGATGACACAGGCGGCATCAACATTTATTCGGCAGGGCCAGAGAATTTCCCTGAGTTAAAAGAAGGTATGGGTATTACGGTAACGGGGAAAATAACGACTTACCAAGGGCTTACTGAAATTGTTCCGGATACATCCGGCATCCGTATTACCCAATCCAATCAGCCTCTCCCTGTCCCTGAACCTTCAACTATTAATGAACTGGTCAATGGCAGCTTGGGTGATCAATATGAAGGGCGTCTTGTGACGGTCAAAGCTTATATTTCTTCCATTCCAAATTCTCAAGCGGGCGGCGGTTACAATGTAACAATGATTGATAACGATCACCACGCAATGACATTACGTGTTATGAATGAGACAGGTATCATTGATGGACTGACTGAGAATAAATGGTATGAAATCACAGGCGTGTTGAGCAGATATCAATCCCTTCAGCTTCTTCCGCGAAAATCAGCAGACATCAAGTCGCTTCAAGAGCAGCCTGCCCCGCCTTCTTCAGAAGGCAAATATGAAACTGTGGTTGATCGCGTTGTAGACGGTGACACCATTCATGTCAAAAAACCGATACTTGGTGCGACAAAAATTCGTTTTGTAAATGTAGACACGCCAGAAACGTACCACACACCAAAAAATGAAGCAGATGAAAATCAATTAAGATTTGGAAAGAAAGCATCTGACTATTTAAAAACTGTTTTGTCTCCAGGAGATCACATTACTGTAAAAGTCGGCAGTGAAGCCAAGGACAGCTATGGCAGACTTCTTGGGCAGGTTGTGACTGAAATAGGGTCAAATGTGAATTTAGAACTCGTGAAAAATGGCTATGCTCCAACATATTTTATTTGGCCTGTTGAAAATGAAGAGGATTATCAGGAATTTCAGGCTGCAGTCGCCAATGCAAAAAAAGAGCAAAAAGGCATTTGGAATGAAGCGGATCCTCTTATGGAAATGCCGTTTGAATTTAGAGCCAGAGAGCAGGGAAAAGGGCTGACAAGGTATGTGGGAGACTCATCAAACAAGGCCTATGTTGCGCCAGCAGACTGGAAGCAGGTGGCTGTGGAAAACAGGATATTCTTTGCTTCAGAAGCTGAAGCAGAGAGTGCCGGTTACAAGAAAAAGCAAACCTCTCCCCAAAAAAATATACCGCTTAGGATTTTAAGCATGAACGATTTGCATGGGAAAATCGATCAGCAATATCAGCTTGACCTTGATGGAGACGGCACTCCAGATGGCACATTCGGACGCATGGACTATGCAGCTGCTTATTTGAAAGAGAAAAAGGCAGAAAAGAAAAATACGCTCACTGTGCACGCCGGTGATATGATCGGAGGCAGTTCGCCTGTATCATCCCTTCTTCAAGACGAACCAACTGTCGAACTGATGGAGGATATCGGATTTGATGTTGGAACTGTGGGCAATCATGAGTTCGATGAAGGGATGGATGAACTCATGAGAATGTTAAAAGGGGGAGATCATCCGAAAGGCACTAGGGGCTATGACGGGCAAAATTTTCCCCTCGTGTGCGCCAATTGTAAAATGAAGTCTACCGGAGAACCCTTTTTGCCGGCTTATGACATCATAAATGTGGAGGGCATACCCGTTGCTTTTATTGGAGTTGTTACACAGTCGGCGGCCGGAATGGTAATACCTGACGGAATAAAGGACATTGAGTTTACCGATGAAGTAAAAGCAGTAAATGCTGCTGCCGAAGAGCTGAAGAAAAAAGGCATCAGGGCAATTGCGGTGCTCGCACATATGTCTGCCGAACAAAACGGCAGCACAATAACAGGTGAGTCCGCTGACCTTGCAAACAAATCTGATTCTGAGATAGACATCATTTTTGCAGCGCATAATCATAAGGTCGTCAATGGTGAAGTGAACGGCAAGCTGATCGTTCAGGCGTTTGAATACGGAAAAGCGATAGGTGTCGTTGATCTGGAAATCAATAAACAGACAAGAGACATCGTCAAAAAGTCGGCTGAAATTGAATACGTCGATCAAAGCAAGAAAAAACCTGATGCCAGCGCCTCAGCTATTTTAAGTAAGTATCAGGCCATTGCTGAACCGATTATCAGCGAAGTAGTCGGTGAAGCGGCTGTTGATATGGAAGGCGGTTATTCTAATGATGGCGACACGCCTCTTGGGAATTTGATTGCCGATGGCATGAGAGCGGCGATGAAAACTGATTTTGCGCTAATGAATGGCGGCGGGATACGGGAAGGGCTGAAGAAAGGACCGATTACATGGGGGGATCTTTATAACATTCAGCCGTTCGGAAATGTGTTGACGAAGCTTGAGATTAAAGGAAAAGATTTACGGGAGATCATCAATGCGCAAATCTCACCGGTTTTCGGCCCTGACTACAGCATAAGCGGGTTTACGTATACGTGGGATAAAGATACAGGCAAAGCAGTTGAGATAAAGATGGCAGATGGAACCGAAATCCAGCCGGATGCCACATACACATTGACCGTTAATCATTTTATGGCGACGGCGACAGGAGCCAAATACCAGCCAATCGGATTGCTTGGGAAACATCCGGTTACAGGGCCTGAGGATTTAGAAGCGACTGTAGAGTATGTAAAAAGCTTTGAAAATCCGATTTCATATACGAAAGAAGGCAGAATTAAACTGGCTGAAGACAGTCATGCTGAAGACCCAGTCACTAAAGACCCGGCAGACAGTCCGGGAACAGACGATCCAGGCAAGGTAAATCCGACACCTGGAGAAGAACAGCCTGATCTAAAAGAGACCCCGGGCATTGCTCCGATCCATCAACTCCCGCCTGCAGTCATTTCGACCTTTGAAGAATTTACAACAAAGACCAATCAGCCTGCTACTGCCGCCGGCCGTTTAAACACACTGCCTTTGCATAAAGAAGGTAAGGAAAGCGGCTCTGATTCTAAGCTCCCGGATACGTCAGCTGGATACTACAACTTTATTGTGATTGGTGCAGCGGTCTCACTGTCCGGAACGTATTTATATATCAGAAGGAAAAGGAGTGCCGCTACAACGTGAAAAAATATATTCCTCTTGTAATCATTGTGATCGGTCTTGCGATCACTGGATACGGGGGCTTTAAATTGATTGATACCAGCATGAAAACTGAGCAAACATTAAAAGAAGCAAAAAAGGCGGCTGAACAGCCGCCGGCCATTGCAGGCACGAAGAAAAACGCTAATCAAGCCGAAAAAAAATCATCGTTTAAGCCGAAAACCGGTCAAGCGAGCGGCATACTGGAAATCCCTAAAATCAATGCGGAGCTTCCAATCGTGGAAGGAACCGATGCTGATGACTTAGAAAAAGGTGTGGGGCACTACAAGGACAGCTATTATCCAGATGAAAACGGACAAATTGTGCTGTCAGGACATCGTGATACTGTGTTTCGCCGGACGGGAGAGCTTGAAAAAGGTGACCGGCTCAACATCATCCTTTCATATGGTGATTTCACATATGAAATTGAAAAAACAAAAATTGTAGACAAGGATGATACGTCCATTATTACGCTGCAGCACGAAAAGGAAGAGCTCATACTGACCACCTGCTATCCTTTTTCATATGTCGGAAATGCCCCGAAACGTTATATTATTTACGGAAAACGTATTTCATAAAAAAGCCGCAGGTCAATCTCTGCGGCTTTTTTTCATGATAAATAAGTATGGCAAAGACTTTCAATATCAGCAGGAAGCGGTGCCTCGGCAACGACCAGTTCTCCGGTAATCGGATGAACAGCCTGTACCTTTTTGGCATGAAGCGCCTGCCTGTTAAGAAATTGGCTCCCGCCTCCGTAAAGTGTATCGCCCGTTAGCGGATGGCCGATGCTTGCCATATGCACACGGATTTGATGCGTTCTGCCCGTTTCCAGCTCTAATTCAGCAAGCGAGAGCTTTTCTCCCGCATTGACAGTAAGGGTACGGTAATGGGTGACGGCGGCTTGTCCGCCTGGTGAAACCCGCCGTCTTGTCGGGTGTGATCTGTCTCTTCCAATCGGCGAATCAATTTTGCCTTTTTTGGGCTTCAGCTTTCCTTCAACAATTGCGAGATATGTACGCTTCAGCGTCTTTTTCTCTAACTGCTGATCTAAGATGGCATGCGCCAAACGGTGCTTGGCGAATACGACAGCGCCCGATGTATCCTGATCAAGACGGTGGACATGGCGCACTTTGATTGTTTCACCATTTACCTGAAAGTGGTATGCGATCAAATTGGCGAGCGTACCGGTCTGACCTTCTTCATTGGGATGAGTGGAAATACCGGCTGGTTTATTGACGATTAACATGTGGCGGTCTTCAAATAAAATATCAAGCTCTCCATACTCAGGTATGACAGAGGATTCTTCGTTTTCCTGAAGATCAATAAACAGGCGGTCATTCTTTTTTACGAGTATGTTGTTTTTGACAGCCTCATGATTGATTTTTATATTGTGATGAGTCATCCATTCTTGGATAACGGGTTTCGAAGCTTTGAGCTCTGTTTTCAGCACGGAAAATAGCCATTGTCCGTCCTGTTTTTCACTGATTATCAGCTCTAGCCCTTTGCCTTTTTCTTTCATGATCAAATGGCTCCTTTTTCGCGTGAAAGGCCGTTGATTCTCATAGGAAACACTTACCTTAACATTCGCGTTTTTTTCTGTGATATTCTTGAGAAAGACTTTGGATATTCGATGGCAAGAAAGGTGATAGACGTGAGAATTATGAACGCAGCAACTGAAGAACAGGAAAGCTTTATCAAGGAACTGTCAATGGAGCTTTTCCATCATGTATTTCCTCTTTATTTCTCCGAACTGGACATTCAGCGCTTTAAAAAGAAAGGCGTTCTGTCTTTAAATAACCAATATTACCAAGGAACATTAAAAGAAGCTTTTCAAATTATGGCTTGTCTGCAAATGATACATATTATCCTGACAAAGCCTTCACCGCACGATGACTTGAGTGATCAAGCCATTTTTAATAAAAACAGCAAGTTGCTGAATGAATGCGGAATATATTTTCCGTTTGCTTTATCTGATTTTCAAATGAAATCAAACAAAGCCTTATCCGGTCACAGAAGACTGATATAATCTCGCAGCAAGAGCTTTTCCGTTTCAAGAAAAGCTCTTTTTTTCATCAGAGAAATCATACCACAAAACCTTTCCTGCAACTCCCTTTTTAATCATCCGGTGTCTGAACATACTAATGATTGAAAGGGGTGCTGACCAATGAGTTCAGTTAAACATTCAATGACAACGCAGGTAGCAACCGTTTCTCCGAATCAAACGATTCAGGAAGCGGCTTCTCTGATGAAACAGCATAACGTTGGGGCGATTCCCGTTGTAGAGCAAGGTGTTTTAAAAGGAATGCTGACTGACCGTGACATTGCATTGAGAACCACAGCTCAGGGCCGAGATGGCCAGACACCCGTTTCAGAAGTGATGTCAACAGACCTCGTATCAGGAAACCCTAATATGAGTCTGGAAGACGCGTCGCAGCTGATGGCCCAGCACCAAATCCGCCGCCTTCCTATTGTAGATCAAAACAATCTAGTCGGGATCGTTGCGCTTGGAGACCTGGCTGTCAATCAGATGTCGAACGAGTCTGCTGGAGAAGCGCTGACAAACATTTCTCATCAAAACTTGCATTAATTAGAAAGAGCTTGCAGTGTGCAGGCTCTTTCTTCACATAGACCCTTACTTTTTGAAAGCAGAGACGTTTCGGGGTATAGTGTATACATATGTCTCAATTCGGGCCAAAGGAGTTGTACGCAGTGATAAAAGCGTTAATTTTTGATTTTGACGGGCTTATTCTTGATACAGAAACGCATGAATATGAAGTCCTTCAGGAAATTTTTGAGGAACATGGCTCAGTACTGCCACTATCCGTATGGGGAAAGGTTATCGGAACAGCGGCGGGATTTCGGCCATTTGAATACTTAGAAGAGCAGATAGGCAAAAAGCTGAACCATGAAGAGCTGACAAAACTGAGAAGAGACCGGTTTGCAAAACGCATGGAAACAGAAAAAGCGAGACCAGGTGTTGAAGCGTATCTGAATGCGGCAAAGGATTTAGGCTTAAAAGTAGGTCTGGCTTCCAGCTCAGATTATAAATGGGTATCCGGCCATTTGAAGCAACTGGGCCTGTTTGACGAATTCGAAGTGATTCAGACAGCTGATGATGTAGAAGAGGTCAAGCCCAATCCCGAGCTGTATTTGTTAGCGGCAAAGAATCTTGGAGTATCGCCGGCGGAATGTCTCGCATTCGAGGATTCCGTCAATGGTTCGATTGCTGCCAAGCGAGCGGGCATGAAGTGTGTCATCGTTCCGAATCAAGTAACAGGCACCCTGATGTTTGAAGAATATGATCACAGGCTCGAATCAATGGCGGAGATGGAACTCACCCTATTGCTTGATCATCTAAACGCACAAAAATAGAAAGGAGCGAGTAGATTGTCTGAGAAATTAGATTTGACCCGTTTTGAAAAGAAAATGGTCATCCGTAATATCGAAGAGAAAGATATCGACAACATTATCGACCTTCAAAAGGACTGCTTTCCAGGCATGGAGCCGTGGAAGCGCGAGCATTTAATTAGCCATCTGGAGCATTTTCCCGAAGGGCAGTTTTGTGCAGAATTCGAAGGTGAAATCATCGGTTCGTGCTCAAGCCTCTTAATTAACTTTGATGAATATGATGACCGCCATACGTGGCAGGACATTACAGATGACGGATACATCACCAATCACAATCCGGATGGCTTAAACATGTACGGGATCGAGGTCATGGTGCATCCTGATTACAGACGGATGAAAATCGGCCATCGTTTGTATGAGGCAAGAAAGGATTTGGCAAGACGCTTAAATCTGAAAAGCATCATCATAGGCGGACGAATACCGAACTATCATAAATATGCTGATGAAATGACGGCGAGAGAGTATGTTGAACAGGTAACACGCCATCAAATTTACGATCCGGTCCTTTCGTTTCAGCTGATGAACGGTTTTACCCTGATGCGGATTAACCCGGATTATCTCCCGGATGATACAGCTTCAATCAAATATGCGACGCTGATGGAATGGAATAATGTCGATTATCTGCCGCAGCAGACAAAGCGTTATTATAAATCGGCCTTCCCTGTAAGAATTTGTGTCATCCAATACGAAATGAAAAAAATCTATTCCTTCGAGGAATTTGCGAATCAAGTAGAGTACTATGTCGATGTTGCGTCTGACGCGAGATCCGATTTTGCAGTGTTCCCGGAAATTTTCACAACCCAGCTGATGTCCTTCCTTGAGGAACGTTCACCAAGCTTGGCGGTACAGAGAATTACTGAGTATACTGAGGATTACATCAGTCTGTTTACAGACTTGGCAGTTAAATATAATGTCAACATCATCGGCGGATCTCATTTCGTAGAAGAGGAAGGGAAAATTTATAATATCGCCTACCTGTTCAGACGCGATGGAACAATTGAGAAGCAATATAAACTTCATATTACGCCGAATGAACGGAAATGGTGGGGAATCAGTGCGGGCGACCAGGTGCGTGTGTTTGATACGGACTGCGGAAAAATTGCGATCCAAATTTGCTATGACATTGAATTTCCTGAGCTTGCCCGCATTGCGGCCGATAAAGGCGCCAAAATTATTTTTACGCCATTTTGTACGGAAGACCGTCAAGGCTACTTGCGTGTCAGATACTGTTCACAGGCAAGAGCGGTCGAAAATCAAATTTATACCGTCATTTCCGGAACGGTTGGAAACCTGCCGCAAACGGAAAATATGGATATCCAATATGCTCAGTCAGGCATCTTTGCTCCTTCTGATTTTGAATTTGCAAGAGACGGCATCGTTGGGGAAACCAACCCGAATATTGAAATGGTCGTCATTGGCGATGTTGACTTAGAAATTCTCAGAAGACAGCGCCAAAACGGAACGGTGCGCCAGCTCAAAGACAGACGCCGTGATATATACCACATACACTATAAGAAATAATGCGAAGGCCCGCCTGTATTGGCGGGCTTTTTTAAAAAGCGGAATTGAAACGCTGCTGCGCTTTCTCTACAATAGAAATAAATATGTGTACATCGGAAAAGAAGGTGCCTTATGGAGTTTCTGCTTGTTTTAGTTCCTGTTTTCGGAATCTTCGCAATTGGTTATATCGGACAGAAAACACTCGGTTTTGATATACAGACACTGTCCAAAATGTCCTTATATTTAATGTCTCCTTTTTTGGCTTTTGATACGTTTTATTCAAACGAGCTGACGATGGACTATGTGTATCTGTCTATTTTTGTGCTGGGTCTATGCTTGGTTCTAGTGCTGTTGGTCTCCTTTTTATCCTTTTTTCATAAGTATTCGAATCAAGATCGCTGTGCCATGATTCTCTCATCTGCCTTTATGAATAATGGCAATTACGGCACGCCTGTCGTACTGCTTGTGTTTGGGACGGCGGGGCTGGATACGGCTGTTGTGTTAATGGTCTTGCAGCAGTTAATTATGAGCACCATCGGCATGTATTACGCTGCAAAGGGCGGTTCGGAGGAAGGCGGATGTAAAACGGTGATGACTCGGGTTATCCGTATGCCTGTGGTGTACGGAGCACTTTTAGGGACGATACTTCAGCTTATGCATATTTCAATTCCCAAAGAGTTAATGACAGGCATTGAACTGGTCGGAAATGCCACGGTACCGACGATCATGATTATTCTTGGCATGCAGCTTGCGCTGATATCTTTCAAGAATATTGAATACAGAAAAATTTCTTATTCTCTGCTGCTGAAGCTGATGGTATCTCCGTTCATTGCGCTGGGTTTTACATCGATTTTGCCTGTGGATGACATGACGAAGCAAATTATGATTCTCGTAGCAGCCATGCCGACCGCTGCCAATACGACCTTAATGGCCGTTCAGTTTAATACAAGGCCTGAGGTCGTTTCCAGTGCCACTTTTATCAGCACAATGCTGAGCATAGTCACTTTGCCGGTCCTGCTTTGGATGCTGCATCCTCTTTCTTCTTGATGAAAGAGGATGTTTTAATTACCCGGCGGTTTATTGACTCCTTTGTCGTCTGGCTTTATATTGAAGTCAGGGAAATCATCACCTAGACATCACATAAGAGAAGGTCTGTTTCAATTTATTGAACGCTAATGAAATGGAGATGATGGGGATGGAAAACATTCAGCAAAATCAGGGATTAAAGCAAAAGGATGAGCAATTCGTGTGGCATGCTATGAAGGGAGCGCATCAAGCGGACAGTCTGATTGCCCAAAAAGCGGAAGGAGCATGGGTGACTGATATAGACGGACGCCGCTATCTTGATGCGATGTCCGGTTTATGGTGCGTTAATATTGGTTACGGCAGAAAAGAGCTTGCGGAGGCTGCCTATGAACAATTAAAGGAATTGCCGTATTACCCGTTAACGCAAAGTCACGCACCTGCGATTCAATTGGCGGAAAAACTGAATGAGTGGCTTGGCGGCGATTATGTGATTTTCTTTTCCAACAGCGGATCGGAAGCGAATGAAACCGCTTTTAAGATCGCTCGCCAGTACCATCTGGAAAACGGCGACCACAGCCGTTATAAATTCATCTCTAGATATAGAGCCTATCATGGCAATACGTTGGGAGCGCTCTCTGCCACCGGTCAGGCACAGCGGAAATATAAATATGAACCGTTAAGCCAAGGATTCCTGCACGCCGCCCCGCCCGATGTCTACCGAAATCCTGAAGACGCCGATACGCTAGAGAGCGCAAATGAAATTGACCGTATCATGACATGGGAATTAAGCGAAACGATTGCCGGTGTCATTATGGAGCCCATTATTACAGGCGGAGGCATTTTAATGCCGCCGGACGGATATATGAAGAAAGTGGAGGAAATCTGCCGCCGTCACGGCGCCCTGCTGATTTGTGACGAAGTCATCTGCGGATTTGGGCGGACTGGCAAGCCGTTCGGATTTATGCACTACGGCGTGAAGCCCGATATCGTTACAATGGCGAAAGGAATTACAAGCGCGTATCTGCCATTGTCAGCGACCGCGGTTAAGCGGGAAATTTTTGAAGCCTACCAAGGAGAAGCTCCCTATGACCGTTTCCGCCACGTCAACACATTCGGCGGCAGCCCGGCAGCCTGCGCATTGGCTTTGAAAAACCTGCAAATTATGGAGGACGAACAGCTGATTCAGCGATCCCGCGATCTCGGAGCAGAGCTTTTAGGTGAGCTTCAGTCATTGAGAGAACACCCTGCAGTAGGGGATGTAAGGGGAAAAGGGCTGTTGGTCGGAATCGAGCTTGTCAAAAATAAACTGACTAAAGAGCCGGCTGGCGCTGACCAAGTGAACCAAGTGGTAGCGGCATGCAAAGAGAAAGGGCTGATCATCGGCAAAAACGGCGATACAGTCGCCGGATTCAACAATGTCATTCAGCTCGCCCCGCCATTTTGTCTGACAGAAGAGGACCTTGCATTTATCGTAAAAACAGTGAAGGAAAGCATACTTACGATTTGATACAAAAGTGATTTGTTAAAGGAGCACACTATGAGTTTTCACAACCAGCCTATTTTACCGGCTATTCGTAATATGAAGCAATTTGATGAGTTTTTAAACAGTTCGTTTTCATACGGCGTGATACTTGATATTCATCTCGGACAATTAAAGGGTGTGATCAGAGAGGCGCAAAAGCACGGGAAGAAGATGATGGTCCATGTTGATTTAATTCAAGGGATCAAACATGATGAATACGGAGCGGAATTTATCTGCCAGGATATAAAGCCGGCGGGGATCATCTCAACTAGATCAAACGTGATTGCAAAAGCGAAGCAGAAAAAAATTTACGCAATCCAGCGTCTGTTTCTGCTTGATACAAGCGCAATGGAAAAAAGCATGGAGTTTGTCGGCAAGCATAAGCCTGACTTCATTGAAGTACTGCCGGGCATCGTGCCGTCACTTATTCAGGAAATTAAAGAGAAAACAGGTATCCCTATCTTTGCGGGAGGTTTCATCCGCACAGAACAAGATGTAGAACAGGCACTGAAAGCTGGTGCCGTTGCTGTCACTACATCTAACACCAAATTATGGAAAAAATATGAAAACTTTTTGACAGAAAGTGATTGACACCGCTTTCATCCACTGATACAATTGCACTAGGTTAATACAATGTGATGGAGAATCCGGAGACCACAGCAGCTCTTTACGGTAAAGGTTATACACCCGTAAAGCGGTTTGTTGTGGTTTTTTTATTCCCTATCATACTTCTTAATCGCAACCTTAGGAGGAATTATCTATGACAGCATTTTGGGGAGAACTAATCGGTACGATGCTGCTTGTTATTTTTGGCGCAGGTGTTTGTGCAGGAGTTAATTTAAAGAAATCGCTTTCATATCAATCTGGCTGGATTGTTATTGTATTTGGATGGGGATTGGGTGTGGCAATGGCCGCTTATGCGGTCGGCGGCATCAGCGGCGCCCATCTCAATCCCGCGTTAACAATAGCATTTGCTTTTATTGGTGATTTTCCGTGGAAAGAGGTTCCGGTATACATTGCGGCGCAGATGATCGGAGCAATGATCGGTGCGGTGGTTGTTTACCTTCATTACCTGCCGCATTGGAAGTCTACCGATGATCCCGCTGCCAAGCTGGGTGTTTTCTCAACCGGACCCAGCATTCCGCATACGTTTGCAAACGTTTTAAGTGAGGTTATTGGGACATTTGTCCTTGTGCTTGGAATTTTGGCGATTGGGGCAAATGAGTTTACAGAGGGACTTAACCCTTTAATCGTCGGTTTTCTCATTGTTGCTATCGGTATTTCTCTTGGAGGAACCACGGGATATGCAATTAATCCCGCCCGCGACTTAGGCCCGCGGATTGCCCACGCAATTCTGCCGATTCCGGGGAAAGGATCATCAAACTGGAAGTACGCATGGGTTCCTGTTGCCGGCCCGATTTTGGGCGGATCATTCGGCGGTGTATTTTACAACGCCGCGTTTCGGGGGCAGATCACGAGCAGTTTCTGGATTGTAAGCGTTGTATTAGTTGTGGTATTGTTAGGACTCTATGGCTATACGAAAAAACATGCAGCTAAAACACTATCAAATTCAAAATATATTTAGGCAAAGGGGAGACATCTTATGGAAACTTACATTTTATCCTTAGATCAAGGGACAACAAGTTCAAGAGCGATTCTGTTTGATAAAGAAGGCAAGATCGTTCACTCTGCTCAAAAGGAATTTACACAATACTTCCCGCATCCAGGATGGGTTGAGCATAATGCAAATGAAATTTGGGGCTCTGTCCTTGCTGTTATCGCATCAGTCATTTCAGAATCGGGAATCAGCGCCTCTCAAATTGCCGGAATCGGCATTACCAACCAAAGGGAAACAGCGGTTGTTTGGGATAAGGATACAGGAAAGCCTGTGTATAATGCGATCGTTTGGCAGTCACGACAAACGGCTGGAATCTGCGAGGAGCTTCGTGAAAAAGGATATAATGATACCTTCAGAGATAAAACAGGTCTTTTGATAGATCCATATTTTTCTGGCACGAAGGTCAAATGGATTTTAGACAATGTGGAAGGCGCCAGAGAAAAAGCGGAAAAAGGCGAGCTCTTGTTTGGAACGATTGATACATGGCTCATTTGGAAAATGTCAGGCGGAAAAGCGCACGTGACGGATTATTCCAATGCCTCAAGAACGCTGATGTTTAATATTTACGATTTGAAATGGGACGATGAGCTGCTTGAGATTTTAGGCGTGCCGAAATCAATGCTTCCTGAAGTCAAACCGTCCTCTCATGTGTATGCGGAGACAGTTGACTATCACTTCTTCGGAAAAAATATTCCGATTGCGGGAGCGGCAGGCGATCAGCAGTCCGCGCTGTTCGGCCAGGCGTGCTTTGAAGCAGGCATGGGGAAAAACACATACGGCACAGGATGTTTTATGCTGATGAATACAGGGGAAAAAGCAATTAAGTCGGAACACGGGCTGCTGACAACGATCGCCTGGGGCATTGACGGTAAAGTTGAATATGCTTTAGAAGGAAGTATTTTTGTCGCAGGCTCAGCCATCCAATGGCTTAGAGACGGAATGAGAATGTTCCAAGACTCTTCGCTTAGCGAATCATACGCGGAAAAGGTTGATTCAACTGACGGCGTATATGTCGTTCCGGCCTTTGTCGGCTTGGGAACGCCTTACTGGGACAGCGATGTGCGCGGGTCTGTTTTCGGCCTGACAAGAGGCACAACAAAAGAACATTTTATCCGTGCCACGCTGGAGTCATTGGCTTATCAGACGAAAGATGTGCTTGATGCAATGGAAGCGGATTCTAAGATTTCATTGAAAACGCTTCGTGTGGATGGCGGCGTTGTTAAAAATAACTTTTTGATGCAGTTTCAAGGGGATATTTTGGATGTGCCTGTGGAACGACCGGAAATCAATGAAACAACTGCGCTTGGCGCGGCATATTTGGCAGGTATCGCTGTGGGATTCTGGAAGGATCGTTCTGAAATTATCAACCAGTGGAAACTGGATAAGCGTTATGAACCTAAATTGGAAGAAGAAAAACGAAATGAGCTGTATACAGGCTGGCAAAAAGCCGTTAAAGCAGCTATGGCTTTTAAATAAGATAAGAGTATGTTATAATGGTGACAAGTTAATAAGAACGGTCCTGAGATGAGGAGAGACCACAGCACCAAAGTGTGAACATGCACTTTGGCTGTTGTGGTCTCTTTTTCTATTTACCGTGACAACAAGGAGGAAACGTAATAATGAAAAATCAATTTTCAAGTCTTGAGCGGGATCGCATGCTGACAGACATGACGAAAAAAACATATGATCTATTTATTATCGGAGGAGGAATTACAGGAGCAGGTACAGCTCTTGACGCGGCATCAAGGGGAATGAAGGTCGCACTCAGCGAAATGCAGGATTTCGCGGCTGGAACATCAAGCAGATCAACAAAATTGGTTCATGGCGGCTTGCGCTATTTAAAACAATTTGAAGTGAAAATGGTCGCTGAGGTAGGGAAAGAGCGGGCGATTGTCTATGAAAACGGCCCGCACGTCACCACACCGGAATGGATGCTGCTTCCGTTTCATAAAGGCGGCACATTCGGTTCTTTCACAACCTCTATCGGTTTAAGGGTTTATGACTTCTTAGCCGGCGTAAAAAAATCAGAACGCAGAAGTATGCTTTCAGCAAAAGAAACGCTGCAAAAAGAGCCTTTGGTGAAAAAAGATGGCTTAAAAGGCGGCGGCTACTATGTTGAATACCGCACTGACGATGCGAGACTGACAATCGAAGTCATGAAGGAAGCGGTCAAATTCGGGGCAGAGCCTGTGAATTATTCCAAAGTGAAAGAACTCCTTTATGAAAAAGGCAAAGCAGTCGGTGTATTAATTGAAGACGTTTTGACCAAAAAAGAATATAAAGTATATGCGAAAAAAATCGTCAATGCGACAGGCCCTTGGGTAGACCAGCTTAGAGAAAAAGACCATTCTAAAAATGGAAAGCACCTTCAGCATACAAAAGGTATTCACCTTGTATTTGACCAATCTGTCTTCCCACTGAAACAGGCGGTATATTTCGATACACCGGACGGCCGCATGGTGTTTGCTATTCCTCGTGAAGGCAAAACATACGTCGGCACAACCGATACCGTTTACAAAGAGGCGCTGGAGCATCCGCGCATGACAACTGAGGATCGTGATTACGTCATCAATTCAATTAATTACATGTTCCCGGAACTGAATATTAAAGCGGATGATATCGAATCAAGCTGGGCTGGCCTGCGTCCGCTCATTCATGAAGAAGGAAAGGATCCTTCCGAGATTTCACGCAAAGATGAAATTTGGACGTCAGATTCAGGCTTGATCACTATTGCCGGCGGTAAGCTGACCGGGTACAGAAAAATGGCGGAGCACATTGTCGATCTTGTTCGTGATCGGTTAAAAGAGGAAGGCGAAAAGGACTTCGGCCCATGCAAAACAAAAAACATGCCGATTTCAGGCGGGCATGTCGGAGGATCTAAAAACCTTGCATCCTTTGTGACAGCGAAAACGAAAGAAGGCATTGCGGCCGGCTTATCAGAAAAAGATGCGAAACAGCTGGCTATCAGATACGGCTCCAACGTAGAGCGTGTCTTTAATCGAGTCGAGGCGCTGAAAGACGAGGCGGTGAAGCGAAATATCCCGGTTCATATCCTTGCCGAGGCGGAATACAGCATTGAAGAAGAATTGACTGCAACGCCTGCTGACTTCTTTGTCCGCAGAACAGGACGTTTATTTTTTGATATTAATTGGGTAAAAACATATAAAGACGCCGTTATTGATTTTATGAGCGAGCGATTCCAGTGGGATGAGCAGACGCAAAATAAACATACAGAAAACCTCAACAAGCTATTACACGATGCGGTTGTGCCGATCGAGCAATAAAAAAACGGGCTGTCTGCAGCCCGTTTTTTCTTTTAAAGCGCCAGATCTCAAGATATCAAGTGACAGAGGCGCTCTCTTCATATTAAAATAATGGCATATGGCTGATACATAGGAGGACGAATTATGACTTGGAGAAAGAGCTATGAACGTTGGAAACAGACAGAAAATTTAGATCCTGAATTAAAAAAGCTCCTCACTGAATTAGAGGGAAATGATCAGGCTCTTGAGGACTGCTTCTATAAAAACCTTGAATTCGGAACTGGGGGGATGCGTGGAGAAATTGGCGCCGGTACGAATCGGATGAATATTTACACGGTGCGCAAGGCATCAGCGGGATTCGCGGCATACATCTTGCAGCAGGGTGAGGAAGCGAAAAAGCGGGGCGTTGTCATTGCGTATGATTCCCGCCATAAATCACCGGAGTTTGCGATGGAAGCGGCAAAAACACTTGCTACACAAGGCATCCAAACGTACGTGTTTGATGAGCTTCGCCCAACGCCAGAGTTGTCATTCGCTGTCAGACAATTGAACGCTTATGGCGGAATTGTTGTGACGGCGAGCCATAACCCGCCTGAATACAATGGGTACAAAGTGTACGGTGATGACGGCGGCCAGCTTCCTCCGCGGGAAGCAGACATCGTCATTGAGCAGGTAAACGCCATCGAAAATGAGCTGACAATTACAGTTGACGATGAAGAAGCGCTAAAAGAAAAAGGCTTAATCAAGATCATCGGTGAAGAAATTGATAAGGTCTATACTGAAAAACTGACGTCTATTTCGGTTCATCCTGAGTTATCCGGAGAAGTGGATGTGAAAGTGGTTTTCACTCCGCTACATGGAACCGCAAACAAACCGGTCAGACGCGGACTCGAAGCTCTTGGTTATCAAAATGTCACGGTTGTGAAGGAACAGGAACGGCCAGATCCGGACTTTTCAACTGTAACATCTCCGAACCCGGAAGAGCATGCTGCATTTGAATACGCTATTAAGCTTGGCGAAGAACAAAATGCAGATATTCTTATCGCAACAGATCCAGATGCGGACCGCCTTGGCATTGCGGTAAAAAATGATGAAGGCGAATATACAGTGCTGACAGGAAACCAAACCGGCGCGCTGCTGCTTCATTATTTGCTTTCTGAAAAGAAAAAACAAGGAATCCTGCCTGAGAATGGCGTCGTTCTCAAAACAATCGTAACAAGTGAAATCGGACGCGATGTCGCATCTTCATTCGGACTCGATACGATTGATACACTGACAGGCTTTAAGTTTATCGGTGAAAAGATTAAAGAATACGAAGCCTCAGGCCAGTACACCTTCCAATTCGGGTATGAAGAAAGCTATGGTTATTTAATCGGTGATTTCGCCCGCGACAAGGATGCCATTCAGGCCGCGCTTTTGGCAGTTGAGGTTTGCGCGTTCTATAAGAAACAAGGAACGTCATTATATGTAGCGTTAATGAATATCTTCAAAGAATATGGATTTTATCGTGAAGGACTGAAATCACTGACACTGAAAGGAAAACAGGGAGCGGAGCAGATTGAAGCGATTCTTGCTTCCTTCAGACAAAATCCGCCGAAAACAATGGCCGGTAAACAGGTTGTAACAGCTGAGGATTACGCTGTAAGCAAACGGATGGTTCTGACGGAAAATAAAGAAGAAGCCATCGACCTGCCAAAATCAAATGTGCTGAAATACTTCCTGGAAGACGGATCTTGGTTCTGCCTCCGTCCTTCTGGTACTGAGCCGAAGGTCAAATTTTATTTCGCTGTAAAAGGAACATCTCTACAAGACAGCGAACAGCGCCTTGCCGCTCTTTCTGACGATGTCATGAAGACAGTTGACGAAATTGTCGAAGCAACAGCAAAATAATTCAAAAAAAGCTGGATCACGCAGTGATCCAGCTTTTTTCTATTCTCATCCAAAAGTCTGAAAGAAAATCATCCGTCATGCGAAGTAACAATATTCAAAAAACTGGTATAATCTTAGATAATAACCATAGCCGGAGTGAGAGACGTGACCAAACCGAGGATGGAAAAATTAAGAACGCTGAAAACCATTGCGGAGACTTTAAATCAAGGACACGATGTCAAAGCAACGCTGAATGAAGTTTTAAAAGAATTGCTGAGCTTAACGAATCTTCAGTCTGGATGGATCTTTCTCATTGAAGAGGACGGTTCCTATACCTTAGCCGCAGACGCATACCTGCCGCCTGCTTTAAGTCGCAGGGAAAAAGTGCTGATGTGTGAAGGGGAGTGCTATTGCCTGACGAAATTCAATAACGGCGGACTTAGAAAAGCAGCCAATATTATGAACTGTAAACGCATAGAATCAGCTGAAGAGCTGTATTGTTTTGACACAGAAGGGATTACCCATCATGCGACCGTTCCCTTAGAAGATGGAGACAGACGGTTTGGTTTATTAAATGTGGCGGCGGCCGGAAAAACACTTTTTGATGAGGAGGAGCTTCATTTGCTGGAGGCCGTTGCTTTTCAGATCGGAACGGCAATACAGCGGATGAGGCTTGCTGAATACAAACAAAAAAACGCTCTTTTAATGGAGCGGAACCGTCTCGCTCAGGAGCTGCATGATTCAGTCAACCAGATGCTGTTTTCCGTCAGTTTAACTGCCAAAGCGGCAAAGACATTAACAAAGGACGAGACCCTGCAGCAAATGATTGATTTTATTCAAACTTTATCGCAGGATGCTCTGGCTGAAATGAAGTCCTTAATCTGGCAGCTTCGCCCCGGAGGATTAGAAAAAGGGCTGGCTGAAGCCATTAAAAGCTACGGCACACTGATCGGATTGAATGTCGTCTTTACACAAAACGGATGTCCGGTCCTTCGTGATGAAGAGGAGCATATGCTGTGGCGTGTCGCGCAGGAAGCCCTCAATAATTGCAAAAAGCATGCCGGGACTGATACGGCATATGTCAGAATGGCTTCTTCTTCGTCCTATGCAGAACTGGATATTATCGATCATGGGATAGGGTTTTGTTATGAAGCGCACGCCGGACTGCCTTCACTTGGCATCAAAGGAATGAAAGAACGGGCAGAAAAAGCCGGCGCGGAATTTTCCATTGAATCAGAACTTGGAGCGGGCACGAAGCTGTCCGTCAGGCTTCCGCTTACCAATCAGAAAGGAAGGACAGTGCGATGAGAATTGTCATTGCGGATGATCACCATGTTGTCCGGAAGGGGCTTCGTTTTTTCTTTGCCACCAAGGACGACATTGACGTTGTCGGAGAAGCGGCAACCGGAATTGAGGCCCTCCGTGTCATTGAAGAAACAAAGCCGGATCTTGTGCTGATGGATCTGTCCATGCCGGAAATGGATGGAATAGTGGCAACAAAAAAAGCAGTACAGCAATTTCCCGGCGTGCATATCATCATACTGACGAGCTACTCTGACCAGGAGCATGTCATCCCTGCGCTTCAGGCAGGAGCGAAGGCGTATCAGTTGAAGGATACAGAGCCGGAGGAATTGGTGAAAACATTGAGACAGGTCTATTCAGGTGAATACATGCTGTCTTCAGCTATTATGCCCCATGTGCTGACACATATGAAAAAACAGAATGAACCGGAAAAAGAAAAATATTATCAATTAACCCGGCGGGAAAGAGATGTGCTAAATGAAATTGCTTGCGGAAAAAGCAATAAAGAAATCGCGGCGTCGTTGTTTATTTCAGAAAAAACAGTAAAAACTCATGTGTCTAATCTTTTAGCAAAGCTTGAGCTGGCGGACCGCACACAAGCAGCGCTATTTGCAGTGAAATACAACCTGAATGGAGAGATCACCAAATGAACATATTAGTCATGAGCGGCTCGCCGAGAAAACATGGCAGGACAAGAGTTGCGGCAGCCTTTATATCATCTCTGTATCACACGGATTTGATTGATTTAAGCGAATTTATATTGCCGTTATTTAACGGTGAAGCCGACCAGGCTGAACTTATGCGGGTACAGGAGCTAAAGCAGCGTGTCAGCGAAGCGGATGCGATTGTATTACTATCTCCTGAATATCACAGCGGCATGAGCGGCACCTTAAAAAATGCACTGGATTTTTTAAGCAACGAACAATTCAAATATAAGCCAGTAGCACTTTTGGCAGCAGCAGGCGGCGGAAAAGGCGGAATCAATGCGCTGAACAATATGAGAACCGTGATGCGGGGCTTATATGCCAATGTCATTCCGAGGCAGCTTGTGCTTGATCCGGTAACAATTGATGTGGAAAATGCAACAGTAACAGAACACATGGCGGTCAGCATAAAAGAGCTGATGGAAGAATTGCACATGTTCGCAAATACAGGAAACCCCGGCGTCTAACCCCGGGGTTTGTTTTATGTGAGAAGCGTTAATTGATCCTCATATGTCAGCTCAGTGGCATGGTCAATATAGCGGAGAAGAGAATACAGCACCTTTTCTAATACAGCATAATCCTGTTCAAAATGGTATGCATGCAAAAAGTGCTCAATTCGTTTTGATAACAAATCATCCTCTGTCCGCACCATTAAAATTAATAAGTTATCCCATTGGGATCGATGGGTGTAATACAGTGCTTTGTCATAATCAGCATAATCCATGTCAACCGCTTCTCCTTTCCTGTGTGAGAAGTTCAGGATTAGTTTATGCCGTATCAGCTGTTATTGACGGGGCAAAACTTGGCGTCTGCGTCAGAACTGGGGTAGCAATATGAGGGAGACATAAAATGAAAATGTCTGAATGAAGAAAGCGGTTTTGGAAAACCTAAGAGGAAAATAATCTGGGTACAGGAGACTGAACACATGAAATCTCTGCCGTATACGATTGCGCTTCTTTTTTGCGGACTAATCCTCGTATCAATGGCTGCAAAAGGGCATTCAGAAAACATGAACGAGTCTGTTCAAAAGTGGGAACAGCTCGCTTGGAGTAAAATTCAAGATGAATATAAAGGGGCTTCTTTTTCCGATTACGCCTATATGGGGCGGACCGAGGTGAATGACCAGCAAACAAAGGATGTTTTTCGGGTGACCGTCAGACAGAATGACGAAACATTTTCCGTGCGAGCTGAAGTATATTTTCACCCTGTGACAAAACATATGATCAGCATCAATGTGTTTCGTCTTTAATAAAAAAACTGTACAGCCGACAAAGGCCATACAGTTTCATTTTTAGAAATAACGCTTTGCACCGAGGTAGCGCTGTTTCCAGTATGAGTTGTTCATATTTGAAATGACAACCCCGGAGTCGTTGGCATTAATGAATTCCCCGTTTCCGAGATAAATCCCGACATGAGAAGGACCGGCTTTGTATGTCGAAAAGAAGACAAAGTCTCCGACTGCAGGCTGGCTGACAGGTTTCATGGTATTCCAGTAGCCGGCCGCCGTTAATCTGGACACAGATGTGACTTTGTTTAGCGCATAGTAAATGAATCCGCTGCAGTCAAATCCGGCCGGTGTCGTTCCTCCCCAGCGATATGGAACGCCAAGCTGCTCCTTAGCGGCCGCGATCATTTTGTTAATCTTCGCGCTGGTTGAGATGGTGCTGCCTGAAGATCCGGAACTTGAAGAAGAGGATGAAGCTTTGCCTGTAATCGTGAGCTTCTGGCCGATTTGTAAGACATCGGTTTTCAAGTTGTTTTTCTCCCGAATCTGCTGGGCTGTCACATTGAACTTTTGAGCGATCACCCATAAGGAATCACCGCTCTTCACCGTATATGTAGTCGTCGTGGTGCCGGAGCTGGAATTTGACGAAGACGGTGATGTTGATGTGCCGGAAGATGATTTGCCGGTCAGCTTTAGCACTTGTCCAACGTACAGAACGTCTGATTTCAGATTGTTGCTGTTTCGGATTTGCTGTACAGTCAGGTTATATTTGTTTGCGATTTTCCAAAGTGAGTCGCCGCTTTTTACGGTGTACTTCGTTGTTGCTGACGCTGATTGATTCGATTTGGATGAATTGTCTTTTGATGACGAATGAGAACCCGCTGATTTTGTTTTTAACACTTGATTCACATAAATGGTATCTGATTTCAAATTGTTCAGTACCTTCAATTCAGCGATGGACATATTGACTTTGTTTGCGATTTTCCAAAGCGAATCACCAAGCTGCACTTTGTAAGTGCCAGTCTTAGCTGAAGAGCTTGAGCTCGATTTGGAGCTGCTTGAAGTGCCAGAACTTGAATGTGAAGAAACTTTTCCGGATACTTTTAATTTCTGGCCTGCACGAATCATGTCGCTGCTCAATCCGTTTAACTTTTTCAGTTCTTGTACCGACATCTTATACTCATTGGCAATCAGCCATAGTGAATCGCCGCTTTTCACTGTGTAAACAGCATTTCCGCTCTTCTTTTTTGACCCTGAAGAAGATGATGAAGTGTCGGATTTGCTGCCTGGAATGGTAAGCGTCTGCCCAATTGACAGGACGGTCGTCGAAAGATGGTTGGCGGATGAAATGGCTGCTACACTTGTGTTATAGGTTTGCGCCAGCTTCCATAAGGAATCTCCGCTTTTGACTTTAATCGTTGCTGCTTCAGCGGGTGTAATCGCTAATGTTGAGCTGACAATCGCGGTTGCTGTCAGCCCTGCTGCTAATTTCTTTTTCATCTGAGCTCTCCTTTTTCCCCCAATGATTTTGAATATGCTGTTTCTTTTTTATATCGGCAGATTCATCTCATCGTTTTGCTTTTTTAAAAAATCAGTCACATTTTCTTAACAGAACGCATGTAAAAAGGCATAAAAAAAGAAGGAATCATCAATTATTCCTTCATTTTCAAAAGCTGCATAATCTCCTCTTTGTTTTTGACAAGGTCTCGCAGTGTGTATTTGTTTAGAACGGCAAGATAGGCCATAAGCGCTTCATTAAGCACGTGTTTTAAGCCGCACACCGGAGAAATAATACAGAGATTTCTATTCGCATCAAAACATTCAACAATATTAAAATCGTCTTCTGTTTTTCTGACGACCTCCCCGATATTAATGTCTTCAGGATCCATGCCTAAACGTATGCCGCCGCCTCGTCCGCGTATCGTTTCCACGTATCCGAGCTGACCGAGCCTATATATGACTTTCATGAGATGATTTTTTGAAATAGAATACGTTTCGGCGATCTGTTTTATATTTGAAAGTTCTCCGGGACGTTCTGCAGCCAGAAAAATCAAAACTCGTAATGAATAATCTGTATAATTTGTTAACTTCATATTAAGACCTCGGAATAAGACATTTTCTATATCTTATCACAATCTATTATAAAATGAAAAAAAAGGAATTTTCCTTTTAGTAGAAGCTGAGCACACGCTTTTTTTAGTGCATGTCATTCGGAGGATTTTGTTTTGAACGGTTTTTCGTAATCAACTTCATCTTTTGAATGAATGTTGGGTTCAATGACACATTCGGCAAACAGGTTAGTGTGCCTGGCACGTTTTTGTCAGGCAGAAATGTGACTTATCATCTTTTGTCAGGCGGGCTCATACATTATAGATAAGTCCAAGTAGGGGGGATTCGGTTGAACGCGGAGGAGAAAAAGGGATTACAGCGGGCGATTGAGGAAATTACTGAAGTAGCAAAAGGATTCGGCCTTGATTTCTATCCGATGAGGTATGAAATCTGCCCGGCTGAAATTATTTATACATTCGGCGCGTACGGGATGCCGACGAGATTCAGTCACTGGAGCTTCGGGAAACAGTTTCACAAAATGAAACTGCATTATGACCTTGGATTAAGCAAAATTTATGAGCTTGTCATTAACTCAGACCCATGCTACGCCTTTTTGCTGGACAGCAATTCACTGATTCAAAATAAATTGATTGTCGCCCACGTTCTCGCCCACTGTGACTTTTTCAAAAACAACTGCCGCTTCCAAAACACGAAGCGTGACATGGTGGAAAGCATGGCAGCCACGGCGGAGCGGATTAAGCATTATGAACGCATTCATGGAATACAGGAAGTAGAGGCCTTTTTAGACGCAATTCTTTCAATCCAGGAGCATATCGATCCGTCTTTGGTGCGTCCGAAGCTCCAGTGGAGTGTGGATGATGAGGAAGAAGAGTGTGAGGAAATGGCTACGCCGTACGATGATCTATGGAATTTAGATGAGAAGAAACCGAGAAAACAATTGAAAAAATCAAAAAAACCTTTCCCGCCTCGCCCCGAAAAAGATATTCTGCTTTTTATTGAGGAGCATTCAAGGGAACTTGAGCCGTGGCAGCGTGATATTTTGACGATGATGAGAGAAGAAATGCTTTATTTCTGGCCTCAGCTGGAAACGAAGATAATGAATGAAGGATGGGCTTCATACTGGCATCAAAGAATTATCCGGGAGCTTGATTTAACCTCTGATGAAGCGATAGAGTTCGCCAAGCTGAATGCCGGGGTTGTCCAGCCGTCAAAAACGGGAATCAACCCTTATTATTTGGGACTGAAGATTTTTGAAGATATTGAGGAACGGTATAACAATCCGACTGAGGAAATGAAGAAAATGGGCGTCAAGCCGAACGCGGGCCGGGAAAAAATGTTTGAAGTCAGAGAGATTGAATCAGATATCTCATTCATCCGCAATTATTTAACAAAAGATTTAGTGATGCGCGAGGACCTTTACTTGTTTCAAAAGCAGGGCAGAGACTACAAAATCGTCGATAAAGAGTGGGAGGCTGTGCGCGACCAGCTTGTGAGCATGCGGGTAAACGGTGGCTTTCCATATTTGACTGTAGACGATGGGGATTATTTGAAAAATAACGAGCTCTTAATTAAGCATTGGTATGAGGGCATAGAACTGGATTTGAAATACTTGGAGAAAGTGCTTCCTTATTTATACCAGCTGTGGGGAAGAAGCGTGCATATCGAATCCGTGCTGGAGGATAAGCAAGTGATGTTTTCGTATGACGGAAAAGGGGTTCACCGCAGGTATTTATAAGAAAAAAGGATGCAGCGATCTGCATCCTTTTTATTTTCCTGTTTTCAAAATCCTAAATATGATTTTTGCCTGGTCGGTATTGTTGATCAGTCCGCTGAATTTCTCTTTTCCGGGGCCGTACGCGTATACCGGCACTTCTTCACCGGTATGATCGGTACTGGTCCAGCCGCTGTTAGAGCGGGTGTTGAAAATCTTGATGATGGCTTTGTATGCGCCTTTGCTTTTGTCAGCTTGTGAAGCGGCTTCAACGCTTTTGATTTCTTCATGTGTAAAATCCAGATCTGTATAGCGGGCCAGCACATCTTTGACAGGTTTGCCTTCGCTGATTTTTTTGGCCATAAATTCAGGTGTTTTTTTCGCGGCCAAAATAGGCGCCGCATGCCAATTTTTTTCACCGTTTGCCCCAATGGTAAATCCGCCTGTCGTATGATCAGCAGCTGCTATCACCAGCGTATGTTTATCTTTTTTCGCGAATTCAATGGCAGCTTTATACGCCTGTTCAAAATCTCTTACCTCGCTCATGGCTCCGACAGGATCATTGTCATGAGCGGCCCAGTCAATTTGGCTGCCTTCGACCATCAAGAAAAATCCTTTTTTATTTTGATTCAGCCGGTCAATTGCTGAAACAGTCATATCTTTCAGGGATGGTGTTTTGCTGTCGCGGTCGAGCGCTTTATCAAGCCCTCCGTCTGCAAAAAGCCCGAGCACCTGCTGATCTTTATTTTTCTTCAGCGCTTGTTTTGTTGTCACATAGCTGTAGCCCGCTTGCTTAAATTCTTTCGTTAAATTTCTGTCCTTGCGGGTAAAGTAGGACTTTCCGCCGCCAAGCAAAACGTCAATTTTTTGTTTGCCTTTTATTTTATCATCGATATAGCTGTTGGCGATTTGGTTCATGTTTTTCCGGGATTCATTGTGGGCGCCGTATGCTGCGGGTGTGGCGTGGTTAATTTCAGAAGTTGCGACAAGCCCTGTTGACTTGCCTTGCTGTTTGGCTTCTTCAAGTATTGATTTTACTTTTTTTCCGTTTTTATCGACGCCAATTGCATTGTTATATGTCTTAACGCCTGTCGCTAATGCTGTTCCGGCAGCTGCTGAATCTGTAATATTATAGTCAGGGTCATCCGGATGCGTCATCATCATACCTGTCAGGTTCCGGTCAAATTCAGTTAACGTCGGGTTGTTCGGTGTTTCACCGTTATTTTTCAAGGAACGGTAGGCGTTTATGTATGATGCTCCCATGCCGTCACCAATCATCACAATGACATTTCTGATCTCATCTTTGTTTTGTTTTTTGGCGCTTGCTTTTTCGGTCTGCTGCAGCTCTGCACCGGCGAATATACCGGCTGTAAGCACGGAAACAGCTGCGACTGGCAGCAATTTTGATTTCATTTTTTGAAACAGGCTCATTTTCTTGCAGGCCTCCTTTAATTTGTTCTGCTTATTACGATAGGGAATGTTTGTAAAGTGCGGCAGTTGATCCTGTAAATATTCAGTAAAGGATTGTGATGAATATAAAATGGCTGTTCCGTTATCTTGCCTTTCTTTTATCAAAGCATTCATTATTTCCAGAAAAATCTTTACCACATGTTTGATGCGTGATATGGTTGTTTAAATAAAAAAACTGCGAATAAACGCAGTTTTTATCGAATGCTATCAGTCTCTCATTCTTCCGCTATGTTCTAAATACCTAAATCCCCTTCAATTATTTCCTAATTGTTGATAAAGCGCCCAAATAACATGACAAAAGCACTCGTTTTTTGTCACCTTTGAAACGAAAATGAAATATTTAATACCCTTAAAAACTTTTTTTGAAAACGAATAATTAAGAAATTTGTCACGTGAAGTCAAGACTATTTCTATTGGGAATACAACCTTATAATAGAAAACAAGATGATTAATTAAAAAAAGAGATAAACATAGATATACATATTTAGGGAGGAAAACATGAAAAAGCAAATCATTACAGCTACAACAGCGGTTGTTTTAGGATCGACTTTATTTGCAGGAGCGGCATCTGCACAAAGCGTCAAGGTAAAAAAAGGCGACACGTTATGGGATCTTTCAAGAAAATACGGCACGACAATAAGTAAAATTAAATCAGAAAACAAGCTTCATTCCGATATCATTTACGCAGGACAGACTTTATCCATTAACGGTAAATCGACAGCATCAAGTTCAAAAAGCAGTTCATCTTCTTCTACATACAAAGTAGTGAGCGGCGACAGCCTTTGGAAAATTTCTAAAAAATACGGCATGACAATCAATGAACTGAAAAAACTGAATGGCTTAAAATCAGATCTTCTCCGTATCGGACAAGTTCTGAAGGTGAAGGGCTCAAGCAGTTCAAGCAGTTCAAGCTCATCAAACGTGTCTACGTCTGCAACTTCTACATACAAAGTAGTGCGCGGCGACAGTCTATCTAAAATCGCGAAAAAATACGGTACAACGGTTAGCAAATTAAAGAGTCTCAATGGCTTAAAATCAGATTTAATCTATGTCGGACAAGTATTGAAGGTGAAAGGAACAGGTTCAAAAACTGTAACTTCATCTAAGCCTTCATCTAGCTCAAGCAGCAAAGTATCATCTACATCACTTAACGTAAGCAAACTGGTCTCTGATGCAAAAGCGCTAACTGGAACGCCGTACAAATGGGGCGGAACAACAACTTCCGGTTTTGACTGCAGCGGATTCATTTGGTACGTATTAAACAAACAAACAAGTGTGGCAAGAACGAGCACTGCCGGATATTGGAGCTCCATGAAGAGCATTGCCAGCCCGTCTGTCGGTGATTTCGTATTCTTTACAACATATAAATCCGGCCCTTCTCACATGGGGATTTACGTTGGAAACAACAGTTTCGTTCATGCAGGATCTGACGGCGTACAAATCAGCAGCCTGAACAACAGCTACTGGAAGCCTCGCTACCTCGGTGCGAAAAGATTCTAATTTTACAAAGTAACCCGTTCATAGAACGGGTTTTTTTCATTAGACGGAGCATCTTTGTTTTGGTTACATCTAAAAATGAAAATGTGATAAAAAGTCCAAAAACTTTTTTTCCTTCTTATTTTCATAAAGGGCGATTGCATAAGCACCGGCATAGGGCAGCTGCACAGAATGGTAAGGGATTCTGATCATCTGTTTCTCCTCTAATTCGCGCTTTACTGTAGATAAGGGGAGGAATGAAACGCCAAGTCCTTCTTTTATAAACCGTTTCGTTATATGGGTTTGTGTGACTTTCATTGTCCTCACAAATGGAAGGGTCACTCTGACTTGACGGAGTAAGTCGTCCCAGTAGTCAGGATGATTGTGGGTCAAAAGCAGGTACTGCTCAAGCACCTCTTTGGCATCAATTTCTTCGTCTGCTGTGAAGCGCCGATCAGGAGGCGCAACGAGGACGACTGGGTCCTTATATAAACAGTGGCATGTTAAAGAAGAAGACTGGACTTTTAAACAGCTCAGTCCGATATCCGCCTCGCCAGATTTAATCAGAGACGAGATTTCTGCCGATTCAAAAATCTTCACTGCAATTTCTGTTTCAGTATTCATTGATGTGTATCGTTTCATAACAGATGGAAGCACAGTATCGGCAATAAGCGGCGAAACCGCGAGCTGTAAGGTTTGAGAGTAGCCTTGTCTTACTCTGTGGAGCTCTGCCATGCTGTTTTCATAGTCATCAAGCAGCCTCAGAGCAAACGGCAAATAAGCCCTGCCTTCATCGGTTAACTGAATCTGTCTGCCTTTTCGCTCGAACAGCTTGCAGCTGATTTCTTTTTCTAATTGCTTGATATGTACAGTTACAGTGGGCTGAGATAAAAAAAGCGTTTCCGCTGTTTTTCTAAAGTTTTCATATTTCGCAGCGGTCACAAAGGTGTGAAGCCATTTGAAATCCATTTCCATTCTCCCTCTGATTAATATTTTTAATTAATTCCCTTTAAAATATTCAATATTTTTTAAATATTATATTTACTATAATAACAGAAAAGGATAGGGGGAATACAAATGGTACATTACGGATTAAAGGGAATTACATGTGTGGACACATCAATCAGCCATATTGACGGCGAAAAAGGGCGTCTTATCTACAGAGGGCATCATGCAAAAGACATCGCGCTGCAACACAGCTTTGAAGAAGCCGCTTACTTGATTTTATTTGGAAAACTGCCGGCATCAGATGAATTACGGATATTTGAAGAAAAGCTGATCGCGGAGCGAAACCTGCCTGACCGCATCGAAAATTTGATTCAGTCGCTGCCTAATAACATGGACGACATGTCGGTGCTGAGAACGGTTGTTTCAGCATTAGGGGAAAATACGTACACGTTTTATCCAAAAATAGAAGAAGCGATTCGGCTGATTGCCATCACGCCGTCTATTATCGCTTACAGAAAACGCTGGGTGCGCGGCGAGCAAGCTATTGAGCCATCTTCCCAGTACGGACATGTTGAAAACTATTATTATATGCTCACAGGTGAACAGCCTTCAGAAGCAAAAAAGAAAGCGCTTGAAACATATATGATTCTGGCCATGGAGCATGGCATGAACGCATCAACTTTTTCGGCACGGGTTACTTTGTCTACAGAGAGTGATTTGGTATCGGCCATTACCGCGGCGCTTGGCACGATGAAAGGCCCGCTTCATGGAGGGGCTCCTTCTGCTGTAACAAAAATGCTTGAAGACATTGGAGAAAAAGCGAATGCTGCAGCGTATTTGACAGCAAAGCTTGAAAAAGGAGAACGCCTGATGGGATTTGGGCACCGCGTGTATAAGACGAAAGATCCGCGGGCAGAAGCTTTGAGACAGAAAGCTGAAGAGGTTGCAGGCGATGACCGTGATTTGGATCTGGCGCTGCATGTGGAGGCAGAAGCGATCCGTTTGCTGGACATCTACAAACCGGGCCGCAAGCTGTACACAAACGTTGAATTTTATGCAGCTGCTGTCATGAAGGCGATTGATTTTGATGATGACTTGTTTACACCGACGTTTTCAGCAAGCCGAATGGTAGGCTGGTGCGCACATGTGCTGGAGCAAGCAGAAAACAACGTGATTTTCCGTCCGTCAGCTAAATATACAGGGGCTATTCCTGAAGAAGTACTTTCATAACATATTTTGCAGTTTATTCGCTTCTGTGATGTGGTAAACATTCAATATCATCATGTCTAGGAGTGATCAATATGAACCCAATGGACAGACAAACAGAAGGACAAGATCCGCAGCGGCAGGACCGACAGCCGGGGATTGAGTCTGAAATGAATCCTTTTCCTTTAACAGAAGACCGTGATTATAAAGGAAGCGGAAAACTGAAAGGAAAAGTCGCGATCATTACAGGAGGCGACAGCGGAATCGGGAGAGCGGCAGCAATTGCGTATGCAAAAGAAGGGGCAGACGTCTCCATTCTTTATCTGGACGAACATTCTGACGCGGAGGAAACGCGAAAACAAGTTGAACAGGAAAACGTCCGCTGCCTGCTGATTCCTGGGGATATCGGAGATGAGAAGCATTGTGAACAGGCTGTACAGCAAACCGTAGACCATTTTGGAAAGCTGGATATTTTGGTTAACAACGCTGCTGAACAGCACCCGCAGGACAGTATTCTTGATATTTCAACAGAACAGCTTGAAAAAACCTTCCGCACGAACATTTTTGCCATGTTTCATATGACAAAGAAAGCGTTGCCTCACTTGAAAGAAGGGAGCGCAATCATTAATACGACATCGATTACCGCTTATGAAGGAGATACCGCATTAATTGATTATTCCAGTACAAAGGGTGCAATTGTCTCCTTTACACGATCAATGAGCAAATCTCTTGTGGATAAAGGCATCAGAGTAAATGCGGTGGCGCCCGGTCCGATTTGGACACCGCTGATCCCGGCGACATTCCCGGAAGAAAAAGTGAAACAGCATGGACTTGACACGCCGATGGGCAGACCGGGACAGCCGATAGAGCATGCAGGTGTATACGTTTTGCTTGCATCTGATGAATCTTCCTATATGACGGGACAGACGATTCACGTGAATGGCGGCCGTTTTATTTCAACATAATGTACAAAAAACCAGCAGAAATGCTGGTTTTTTTTGCGCATGAAAATAGGGCAGTGCAGAAATTTGTCGAATTTTTTAAAAATTTAGTTTTCATTTTGGGATTTTTATATATAATATTGAGTAGGAGAAAGGAATGATTCATCACCAGTACAAATATAGTAGAAAAAAAGAAAAACGGTTATTGCTGCTCATGAATTCAGAAAATTCAAATAAAATATAAAGAAATCATCAGCTAGGAGTTGAAGGGGAATGAAAGGAAGCGTATTTAGGAAGAAAAGTATTCAGGATTTAATCGCTGCAACGAAAGGTGAAAAATCTTTAAAAAGAGAATTAGGGGCATTTGACTTAACACTGCTTGGGATTGGGGCCATTATAGGTACCGGGATATTTGTACTGACGGGGACAGGGGCAGTTACTGCCGGACCCGGACTGACCGTTTCATTTGTTGTCGCAGCGCTGGCTTGTTTATTCGCTGCATTGTCTTACGCTGAATTTGCTTCAAGTGTGCCTGTCTCAGGTTCGGTGTATACATTTACTTATGCTACAATGGGAGAACTTTTGGCCTTCATTATCGGGTGGGATTTAATTTTAGAGTATATGCTGGCGGTAAGTGCCGTTTCAGTCGGGTGGTCTGGGTATTTTCAATCATTTTTGTCCGGGCTTGGCATTCATCTTCCGGTGGCCTTAACGGCTGCTCCGGGGGCTGTAAAAGGAACCTTTACCATTTTTAATCTGCCTGCATTTGTCATTGTTCTTGCCATTACGTATTTGCTTTATTTAGGCATCAGAGAATCTAAAAGAGTCAACAACATTATGGTGATTTTAAAAGTACTGGTCGTTCTCTTATTTATTGCGGTGGCAGCTGTTTACGTGAAGCCGGATAACTGGCAGCCGTTTATGCCAATGGGTTTTGGCGGCGTATTCAGTGCAGCGGCACTCGTGTTCTTTGCTTTTATCGGATTTGACGCTGTATCCTCTGCCGCGGAAGAGACGAAAAACCCTGGGAAGGATCTGCCGAAAGGAATTATTTTCTCATTATTGGTTTGTACCATTTTATATGTTACTGTATCAGCCATCATGACAGGCGTTGTTCCATTTGCCCAGTTTGAAGGCATCGATCATCCGGTTTCTCTCGTTCTTCAAAGCGCGGGGCAAAACTGGGTGGCAGGCATTATCGATATCGGTGCGGTTTTGGGAATGACAACGGTTATGCTTGTGATGCTTTATGGACAGACACGTGTCATGTTTGCTATGTCTCGTGACGGCCTGGTTCCGGGATCGCTTTCTAAGGTTCATCCGAAGCATAAAACTCCTTATGTTGCGACTTGGTTTTTCGGCATAATGTCGGCGCTCCTCGGTTCACTTGTTCCGCTTGATGAGCTTGCCAAGCTGGTAAACATCGGAACGCTTTCAGCGTTTGTGCTGATTTCTGTCGCGGTTATTGTATTGAGAAAGAAACAGCCTGATCTTCCGAGAGCCTTTAAATGTCCGGGGGTTCCGGTTATCCCGGGCTTAGCAATTCTATTCTGCCTGTTCTTAATTTTAAATCTCGGCTGGGTGACGATTGTCCGCTTCCTTGTATGGCTGTTAATTGGCATGGCGATCTATTTCTTATATTCAAGAAAGCATTCAAAATTAAATCAATAACTCTCAAAGAAGAGAGCGGCTTACACTGGCCGCTCTCTTTTCTATTCTCATCAAATGAATTTATAGAAATCAGCATGAAAATAAGAGATAATATAGGCTGGAAAGGAAGTGACATCATTGTCTGAGCAAAAACCAGTCCAATGGGCTTCAAAAATCGGTTTCGTCATGGCTGCCGCTGGATCAGCAATCGGCTTAGGCGCGATTTGGAAGTTCCCTTATGTAGCGGGGACGAATGGAGGAGGCGCCTTTTTCCTTATTTTTGTGCTATTTACCATTCTCTTGGGCTATCCGCTTTTAGTGGGAGAATTTATCTTTGGAAGACGGAACCAAACGAATGCCATTGATGCATATAAAAAAGAAGCGCCGCGAACAGCTTGGTTTCTCACAGGATGGGTCGGTGTAGCGGCTTGTTTCTTAGTTTTATCGTTTTACAGTGTTATCGGAGGATGGATTTTACTATATATAGTGAAAACAGCATCGGGTTCACTGTCCGGTCTCACTCAGGAGCAGTACGGTGCACTTTTTGGCTCTGTTATTCAAAACCCTGTGCAGACGCTCGCGGCTCAGCTTATCTTTATGGTACTGACTGTGCTGGTTGTCGCCAGAGGGGTTCAAAAAGGGATTGAACGCGTAAGCGCGGTGATGATGCCGATTTTGTTTATATTGTTTGTCCTGCTTGTTCTTCGGTCGCTCACGCTGGATCATGCGATGGAAGGCGTGAAATTTTTGCTTGTGCCCCATTTCGGCGATTTGACCCCGGAGTCTGTTTTGTTTGCGCTGGGACAGGCTTTCTTTACGTTAACACTGGGGGTTTCGGTCATGGTGACCTACAGCTCCTATCTGCCGAAAACGCAAAATATCCCGCGTTCTGCAGCGTCCATTGTCGTTATGAATATCATTGTGACACTTTTGGCAGGTTTGGCTATTTTTCCTGCCGTTTTCTCCTTCGGATTGGAGCCGAATGAAGGTCCGACTTTGCTGTTTACAGTGCTTCCGGCCGTTTTTGAACAGCTTCCGTTCGGTATCCTGTTTTTCATCGGCTTTCTAGTCGCATTTTTATTTGCCGCACTGACCTCTGCCTTTTCGATGGTGGAAATGATTGTAGCTATTATCGGCAAAGGGGACGAAACGAAGAGGAAAAAGCTGTCATGGACAAGCGGGTTTTTGATCTTCTTAGTCGGTATCCCATCTTGCTTATCCTATGGCGTGCTGAGCGATGTGCGCATATTTGATAAGACGTTTTTTGACGTTGTCGATTTTACCGTCAGCAATGTTCTGCTGCCGTTAGGCGCCCTGTTAATTTCTATTTTCATTCCGCTGAAAATATCGAAACAGGACCTATGGGCAGAGATGAGACAAGGATCACATCCCGGGAAAGCATTCTTTTATATATGGTTTTATTTGCTCCGTTTCGTTGTGCCGCTGGCTATTATTATCGTGTTCTTAAATTTAATCGGGATTATATCCTTTTAGAAAAACAGGCTCCGCTGGGGCCTGTTTTTTTGTATATTATGATTTCATCAGCGGTTCCCAAGCGGTTTTCAGCTTTTTGATACCGAGCCGGATGTCCTCTTCAGAAAGCCCTCCATAACCGATTAAGACAGAAACAAACGGCGGCTGGCTCTTGTACGATGGAGATACCGGATAGACATTCACTCTGTTTTTGGCAGCGGCTTTTATCGCTTCATCCTCACTGGCTGAAAACATAAGCCGAAGGAGGATATGGAGCCCCGAGTTTTTTCCGAGAACCTCCACGCTGTCTCCCAGCTCAGTTCGTATCGCTTCGAGCAGAACAGCGTGTTTTTTTCGATATAAGGATCTCATCCTGTTCAAATGCTTTTGCCATTCTCCGTTTTCAATGAAATCTGCCAGTGCCAATTGATTATGGGAAGAGACTGTCTGTTTCATCAAAAGCGCATTTTTTCTTACGGGTTCAATAAGTGGAGCAGGAAGAATCATAAAGCTGATCCGCAAGGAAGGGAGCAATGATTTTGAAAAAGTGCCGAGATAAATGACCCTGCCATTCGGGTCAAGGCCTTGCAGCGATGGAATGGGCTGCCCGCTGAAGCGAAATTCTCCATCATAATCATCCTCAATAATAAATGAATTTGCCTCTTTTGCCCAAGACAACAGCTCCTGTCTTCGGGCGATCGTCATTATGGTCCCGAGCGGGAATTGATGCGAGGGAGTCGTATAGACGAGATGCGGGCTCTCGTGTGTAAGGCTAGCCGGCAGGACTCCTTCTTCATCTGTGCAAATGGGAATCACGTTCATGTGATTGGCCTCAAACATTCGTCTTGAACGGTGAAATCCCGGTTCTTCAAAACCGATTTTTGTTCCCGGCTGAAGCGTAAGGCAAAGAATTTGCAGAAGGACGGTAGTGCCTGCTCCAATGATAATTTGGCTGGGATCACAATTGACACCGCGTGACAGTCTGACAAATCGGGCTATCATTTCTCTGAGTGCAGGTTCTCCTTGAGGATCGCCTGAGGTGTGAAGTTGTTCAGAATACCGATCCAGACTTTTCACCATGCTTTTTCGCCACGCGTTAAAGGGAAAGTGGAGCAGATCGACATTTCCTTGATGAAAGTTAATAACAGATTCTACTTCTTTATGAGTGACCGGCTGCGGAGGCGGTTGATATGGTATTGGAGCATCCGGAAACTCAGGTTCAATGTCTGCTGCAAACCAGCCGATTTTAGGCTTGCTTTTGACATATCCTTCAGCAGTTAATTGCTCGTAGGCGCGTTCTACCGTTGCCGTGCTGACACCGAGCAAGCCGGAGAGCCTGCGTTTTGACGGAAGCCTCATTCCTTTGGTGATTCTGGCATGTGACATTTCTTGTTTGAAATAGGTGTAAAGCTGTTCATACAGAGGTGTTTTGCTTGTTTTGTCCAGAAACGGCGTGATATCCATTTTATCTCTCCTTGCATCTGGCGTGGTCATTTTTTCTAGTTTTGGCTATTTGGCGAATGCCATAAATCGGATATCATCATTGTAACGAATGGAGAGGGGATTGATAAGATGCTTCATATCAAACAATTAACGACTAGAGAAGAGTGGATGGATGCATATCCGGTGATGCACGAATTAAGAACAGAGCTGGATGAAGAGACGTATTTACATAGGCTGGAGCGCTGTGTCCAAAAAGAGTCGTATATGCTGTTTGCCTTATATGAGGATAAAGCGATCAGGGCACTGTGCGGCGCGCTGCCAAGGGTTTCGCTTCATCAAGGAGAGTACGTATGGATAGCGGATCTTGTCACAAGCGGGCCTTACAGGTCTAAGGGGTACGGCAAACTTCTTTTGGATTATGCGGCAAACTGGGCAAGAGATGCAGGCTACAGTTCTGTCAGTCTTTCATCAGGTCTTCAGCGCAAAGACGCCCACAGATTTTATACGGATAAAATGGGATTTACGATTGAAAGCTATTTATTCAGAAAACAGCTGTCATAAAAAAAGACGCCGTTTCAGGCGTCTTTTTTCTAAAAGCCAAACTGTAAGTTGGTATCCACAGACACAATAGTATACACACAGATAATCACAAAGAGATTAAGGACAACGCCGAGCAGGCCGGGACCCGTGCGTCCTCTTTTGATGAATAGCTCAATAATGCCAAACGGAACGGCGGCCATGGCAAACGGCAGCATTTGATAAGAATAAGAGGTCACATTGCTGATAATCGCTAAATTAAGCAAGAGCAAAGACAGAATCGCTGTCCCGACAGATATCCAGCCAAATACATTATGTTCTTTAAAAATTCTTACCAATTCCATAATTCCACCTCGCCGACATTTGCTGATTTTACTGATTTGTTTTTCAGCATGCGCTGGATTTCCTTGGTCGGTCCTGTAACGACAGAGCCGTATACATTAACACCATTTTTCTCTACATAATCCAAGCGGGAATCTACTTTTAAGTCTTTTCGTTTTGAAATGACCTGCGCCCATTTTTCGTGCTTCGATATGTAAGTTAAAGCATCGATAAATTGGTCGCCGTTTGACTTCCCTTTTGTATTAAGCGCAGCCAGGAACTTTGAGTCTTTCCCTGGGTAGCCAAGCGGCTCTGCGTAAGCGGTATCCTTTGTATTGTTCTCTGTTTCAATCGCGTTCCACAAAAAGCTTACATCATAACCTCTGAATTTTTGATACACTTCTTTTGTCGGATATGCCCGGTCATAAGAAAGGTAGACCTCGGAAACAGTCCCTTCAGGCAAAGCTTTTAATGTTTTTTCCGCTTTTGCGGTTGTTTGTTCAGATCCGCTTGATGGGTGTGTAAAGTAATGGCCGCCTTTATGGATTTCTAAGTCATAGTAGTTGACGACCGGCGCTTTCACTCTGTCATAAAACATTTCCACCCGTTCATTCCCCACGGCAGCTGTTTTCGTGCCAATCTGTTTTTGCAGCGGGAATTCTGTATTCATGCCAAACAGCTTCACCTGGCTCTTCAGTCCAGAAGTATCGACAAGAACATTTGGCATAGTCAGGGCTACAGTGACTGCGGCAGTTTCCATAAATTCATTGCCGGTGCTGTGTTTTCCTCCCATTCCGTAGTAGAGGTAGCTTCCCAGCGTACATAGCGGCAAAATCATTAATGTCGATATGACGGCAAGAGCGGAAATACGCAAATAAGACTTCCGTTTGCCGTAGGCCAGAATGGCTTTTTGTTTTTCAGGACTGATGTCGACATCCCAATCATGATCGTCTGGCAGCTCACTATCAATCAGTTCCTGATACACTTCGAGCTTCTCAAGTTCCTCTTCAAACGCGGTCATTTCCTGATCGCTCATTTCACCGTTTTTATATTGATCAAAACGCTTTTTAAATTCTTCATTCATCATTAACACCTCTATTATAAAGTGCTTTCAGCCGCTGTCTGGCACGAAACAAAACACTTTTAAAATTCGCCTCTGAAATATTCATAATATGGGATGCTTCTTTGTAATTTAATTCTTTTAAATAATATAGTGTTAACGCCTCCCGATAGTTATCGGGGAGCTCGGACATATAACCAGTCAGCACTTCCTTTATCTCTACCTGGTGGGCAGGGCTCTGAACAGCAGTTTGAAAGAGGCTTCCAATCAAATCATCTGAAATGGTGACTTCTTTCTTATGCTTTCTGACGTAATCAATGAAGGCGTTCCGCGCCACTTGAAAAAGCCAGGGCTTTACTTTGCTGTGATCATAGGAGTGAATGTGTATGTATGCCCGCATAAAGGTTTCCTGCAGCAAGTCTTCGGCAAGATGCTTGTCTTTTGTCATGGAGAGCAGGAACCTATAAACATCATTCATGTACATTTGGTAAATTTCATCGATCGTCACTGCCTTTTCTCCCCTCTATGTTATACACGCATAAGAAAGGTTTAAAGTTGCACATTACATGCAAACGGCTTTTTAATACGTAATCAAACACCATTACTCTATAGTACAAAAAATCTGCCCTGAAAGATAGTGGTGAGAAATGTTTAACATTTTTTCCATCAGGGAAAACATAGTGAAAAAATGAAGGAGTGGCACAATGGAATATACCAGTATCTCAGACACAGGAATAAAAGCCTCCCGAATTGGACTCGGCACATGGGCGATCGGCGGAACCATGTGGGGAGGCACTGATGAAAAAACATCGATCGAAACCATCCGCGCCGCTCTTGATAAGGGGATCACACTGATTGACACCGCGCCGGCATATGGCTTCGGGCAGTCCGAAGAAATTGTCGGGAAGGCGATCAAGCAGCATGGGGCAAGAGATCAGGTTGTTCTTGCCACTAAAACGGCGCTGGATTGGAAAAACAATCAGCTGTTCCGCCATGCTAACAGAGCGAGAATTATACAGGAAGTCGAGGATTCCCTGCAACGGCTGCAGACAGATTATATCGATCTATATCAGGTGCATTGGCCAGATCCGCTTGTGCCGATAGAGGAAACGGCAGAAGTGATGAAGGAATTATATGATGCCGGGAAAATACGCGCGATCGGCGTCAGTAATTTCTCGGTTGAACAAATGGATACATTTCGGGCTGTTGCTCCGCTTCATACAATCCAGCCTCCTTACAATCTGTTTGAAAGGGACATTGAAGAGAATGTGCTCCCGTATGCGAAAGACAAACAGTTGACAACACTATTATACGGCAGTTTATGCAGAGGGCTGTTAACGGGAAAAATGACAGAAGATCATTCGTTTGAGGGAGACGATCTTCGAAATCACGATCCGAAATTTCAGAAGCCGAGATTTAAAGAATATCTTTCTGCAGTCAATCAATTAGAAGACTTGGCGAAGACACGTTATGGAAAATCTGTGATGCATCTGGCCGTGAGATGGATTTTAGACCAGCCGGGAGCGGGAATTGCCCTTTGGGGGGCAAGAAAACCTCAACAAATAGAGGCGGTATCAGAAATTACCGGCTGGACGCTGAGCAATGAAGATAAAAAAGACATTAATACCATTTTGAAAAATACGATATCAAACCCGGTTGGACCGGAATTTATGGCGCCTCCGACAAGAGGGGGGTATATAACAAAAAGCTGAGGATGATTCCTCAGCTTTTTGACGTTAAGAAAAGAGAAATCTTAAAAATTAGTACCAGGTAATAAAAAATGTTGTTATAATAAGTAACAGAAAGAATCATTGATTACGACAAAGGAAGTGCGATATGTATAAGTTTTGTGCAAATGCTTTAAAAGTTATTCTTTCTCTTCGCGGAGGAGTGAAGGTGTATAACAAAGAAAACCTTCCGGCCGATTCAGGTTTTGTCATCGCGTGTACACACTCTGGCTGGGTTGATGTAATCACACTCGGAGTCGGGATTCTTCCTTATCAAATACACTACATGGCGAAAAAAGAGCTTTTTCAAAATAAATGGATCGGTTCGTTTTTGAAGAAAATTCATGCCTTTCCGGTAGACCGGGAAAATCCTGGTCCAAGCAGCATTAAAACGCCGATTAAGCTGCTGAAAGAAGGAGAGATTGTCGGAATCTTCCCAAGCGGAACAAGAACTTCTGAGGATGTGCCTTTGAAGAGAGGCGCAGTGACAATTGCACAAATGGGGAAAGCACCCCTTGTTCCGGCTGCTTATAAAGGACCTTCAAGCGGAAAGGCGTTGTTCAAAAAAGGAAAAATGAAGCTGATTATCGGTAAACCTTTGCAGCAGGCTGATTTTGCCCATCTTCCGTCTAAGGAAAGGCTGGCGGCTATGACAGAGGCTTTGAATCACAGCATTAAAGAGCTTGAAAAGAAGCTGGAACAACTGTAATTCATGCACTCGCCAATATCCCGATTGTTTATAATTTCCTGGGCCATTAGCTATACTAAATGAGGAATTGATCATTGGGAAAGGTTATGGTTCATGAAAAAAATGATAATAGTTCGGGGCTGGAATTTTGGGAGCATCAACAGCATATCAGCTAGCCAAAATGGGTGCAGAGGTTCTGGTTATAGATCGGAAAGATAAGGGCCAGGCCACCCATGCAGCGAAAGGCATTATCTGTCCATGGCTGTCTCCTCGTCGTGATCAGGCTTGGTACCGGCTGGCAAAGGACGGAGCGCGCTTTTATCCTCGGTTCATAGAAGAACTTAGAAAAGAAGGCGAGACGGACATTGGTTATGCTCAAGTCGGTGCTCTTAGTATTCATCACGAGAAAGAAAAGATCGAAACGATCGAAAAACGTGTGCGGGAGCGTAAACAAGCTGCCTTGGAAATCGGTGAGATATCCTTTCTTCATGAAAAACAAACCGCAGATTTGTTTCCTCTGCTTGCTGAACGGTACCATTCTGTTCATATAAGCGGAGCCGCCCGTGTGGATGGAGAAGTGCTGCGAGATACATTATTGAGATCTGCTCAAAGAAACGGCGCAGTCATTTTAAAAGGTGATGCTGCGCTTCGACATCATTCGAATCGTGTCACAGGCGTAACTGTCGGTAATGAAATCTATTCTTCTGATGAGGTTATTGTTTGTGCCGGTGTTTGGGCAGACCAATTGTTAGCGCCTTTAGGCATTCATTTCAAAGTAAGTGCGCAAAAAGCGCAAATTGTGTATGTGCAGGTGCCGAATGTAAATCATATGGACAGCTGGCCTGCTGTGATGCCGCCCTCTAAAGAGTATCTTTTAGCTTATCATGACAATAGAATAGCTATCGGCGCGACACGTGAAGATGAGATAGGCGGACGTGATGTAAGGATAACGGCTGGCGGGCTGCAGGAACTTCTAAACAAGGGATTAGAAATGGCTCCCGGCTTAGCAAACAGCACCTTTCAAGAGGCAAGAGTCGGTTTACGCCCCTTTACACCAGGTGATGTGCCGGTGATCGGATCTCTTCCCGGCTGGGATGGGGTGATAGTCGCAAACGGTCTTGGATCGTCTGGTTTAACAATGGGCCCCTATATGGGGGAGCAGTTGGCGAAGCTGGCCCTTAGAATGGATTTGGATATCAATTTAGATGATTATGATATAAAAAAAGCAGCAGGAGTCCGATGATCACCTGCTGCTTTTTTTTGTGGTGTTTATATTTTTGATAATGAGAGCTGATCCTCTGGCAGTGCTTTAAGAGAGCCGTCATTATTTAATACAGAGCGCCATGTATAACGCGGTTCATAGCCAAGAACCTTTTTGGCTTTATCGATTGCCATCAGCGTTTCATATCCTTTTATATCTCTCTTTAAAGATACATCGGGGAAAAATCGTTTTACTAAGTCTTCACTAGGCTCTTTCATGATGGTATCGGGTGCAGTAATATGGAAGACGTCATTTCCGAGATTGTTTTTTTCGAGTGCTAGAAGGCAAGCATGTGCAGCATCCCTGACATCACAATACGCCCATGCATTTTTCTTTTGAATATCCTTTTGCTGCTCGTTCCAGTGCATGCCTGGGATTTTTTCGTACTCATCAGGCTCATATATATTCGCAAAGCGGAGAGTGACAATTTGTGTATTGATCAGCTTTGAATACATATCTGAGAGGATTTCGGTCAGCCGTTTTGCCATCGCATAAGATGACTTTACGATCGTTGGATGCTCCTCGTCTACGGGAAGGTAACTGAGCTCGTCCGGCACAAATGGATATCCCAGCACCGTTTCACTTGAAGCCCACACAAGCTTACGGATTTTAAAATCTTTACAGGCTTCCAGGATATTAAAATTAACAAGCATATTATTTTCAAATATCGCCTGGGAGGTATTCCTGACATCTGTAGGAATATTCCCAAGGTGAACTACAGCGTCGCAGCCCATGATTAGCTGACATACCTGGCCGTAATCCCGTAAATCTGCTTGAATAAATGTTTTCGATGCGGACTCTTCTTTTAATACTCTGTCTGATGCTGTCACATCATGGCCGGCCTCTAATAACGTTCTTACAGCCCAGCGTCCGATTTTACCTGCTGCTCCAGTTACGACAACTTTCATGTTTTCGCTCCTTTCTATAATGATGCGGAAATATTCGTTTTTCTCGCAGTTGCACCTTTTTAGAGTTCCCGCGGATGACCGATTTATTAGCAGCAGTTTTCAGAAGAGGGGTATGACAATGTCAAAAACGAACCAGAATAAAAAAGACACCTCAATAAAAGGTGTCTTTTTCAAAATTATGCTTCTTGCGACTCTCCAACTTCTATCAGCTCTTCTGCTGCGAGCTTTTTCACTTCAATATAAGCGACGTGGTGGCCGTCAATTTCATTAATAATAAATTCACAGCCTTCTTCGATAATAGAATCGTTCTTTTCCACATCGTATTTCTGAGTAAGGAACCAGCCGCCGATCGTATCGACTTCTTCATTCTCTAAATGAATGCCGAGCAGGTCGTTCACTTGGTCGATCAAGACTTTACCGTCCAGCATGTAATGGCCTTCGCCGATCTTGCGGATTTCGCTGATCTCATCAATATCAAACTCATCGCGGATTTCGCCAACGATCTCTTCAATAATGTCCTCTACCGTCACCAGTCCGGCAGTTCCGCCGTATTCATCTGACAGGATTGCCATGTGGACTCTTTCTTTTTGCATTTTGACAAGCAAATCATGGATTGGCGCAGATTCAATCACATGAATGATCGGATTCACGAATTGTGAGATGGTGGAATCAACAGAAACCTCGCCGCTGATGCAGGCCGTCAGCACTTCTTTAATATTAATAACCCCGATAATATTATCTTTATCGCCCTCTTCTACTGGGTAGCGGGTATATTTTTCAATTTGAATGATTTCCATCATTTCAGAAATCTTAATATCGTGCGGAAGGCTGACAATCTCGGTCCGCGGGATCATAATTTCTTTCGCGAGCCTGTCGTCAAATTCAAAGATTTTATTCACATATTTAAACTCTGACTGGTTAATTTCACCGCTTTTATAGCTTTCCGACAGAATGATTCTTAGCTCTTCTTCAGAGTGAGCCAATTCGTTTTCTGATACGGTCTCCAGGCCAAAAGCTTTTGTCAATAACCGTGCGGAATTGTTCAAAAGCCAGATGAACGGGAACATGATGCGGTAAAACCAAATCAGCGGTTTCGCAAACAGCATAGACACTGCTTCCGCCTTTTGGATGGCAACTGTCTTAGGTGCAAGTTCTCCGACAACAACGTGCAGGAACGTGATAATGGCATACGCCAAAATAAACGATATGATATGTGAAAGGGAACTTGGTACGTCCAATTGTACGAAAAGCGGATGAACAAGCCTTTCAATCGTTGATTCCCCTAAAACCCCTAATCCAATGGAAGTCAATGTAATTCCAAGCTGACACGCAGATAGATACTCATCAAGATGCGTGGTCACTCTTTTTGCGGCAATTGCTGCTTTATTTCCTTCCGCGATCAGCTGATCAATCCGTGAGCCTCTGATTCTGATAATGGCAAACTCAGATGCTACGAAAAATGCCGTCAGGGCAATTAAAACAGCGACTAAAATCAAATTCACTATGTCCAATTAGAACCTTCACTCTACAATGAGAATGAAGGTAACACCTCCTGTTAGTAAAATGGTTTTAACTTAACAGCAGCATAAATGATTGGAACACGGCGAGCTTTTCGGGCGTAAGTTTGCTTTTCAGCTCGTCACGATCCTCAGGCTTCAGCCGTTCAAACCGATGCAAGATCCCGGAGATGTTTTGATTCATATAATCAATTTCAGATGCCAGATTTCCAATTTCATCATGATCTATGGCTGAAGAGGGAAACTGGTTCTCCAGTCGATCTTTAATATCGGACAGGGCCAATCGCTGCTGCTTGCAATCTACAATAAATATGAGTCGTTTAAGTGCGTTTTCATCGTAGTAACGATAATTTGAACAGGATCTGGCCGGCGTCAGCAGACCAAGATTCGTATAATAATCAACTGTTCGTTTCGTTACTCCGGCAAGTGCCGCTAGTTCACTGATACGATAAGTCTCAGCCCCATCTAAATCCCTCCCAACCATCACGTTATAGTTATGAGAATAGTTTAATATATGAAGGGTGCCTTACACAAGTTTATTGTTTTTTCGGGAAGCCGGATATGGAAAAAGTGGCATCCGAATTCTGGTTGAAGTAACATAGATAGATAGAAAGTTCAATTTATATGTGCAGAAGGGACAGATGAGATTGGCTGGTTTATCGCGGGAAATTGAAGAGAACCTAAATAAAGGATCGTGGATTCGAAAGCTGTTCGATGAAGGAGCGAGACTGAAGAAAGAGTTCGGAAATGACCAGGTGTTTGATTTTTCAATCGGCAACCCGGTCGTTGAACCGCCTGAAGCCTTTACGAGAGCATTAATAGAAGAAGCTGAAAAAGGAAATCACGGATACATACAAAATCAGGGCCTTCCTGAAGCTAGAGAAAAAGTCGCGCAATTTCTGGCCGGCCGCTTTGCTGCCGAGTTTTCAGCTGAGCGTGTTGTCATGACAGTAGGTGCGGGCGGCGCATTGAATGTGGCGCTAAAAAGCATATTAAATCCGGGAGAAGAGGTCATCATTCTCGCTCCTTATTTTGCAGAATATAAATTGTATATTGAGAACTTTGGGGGGAAGGCTGTCAGCTGCCCGCTGACAGCCCGGTTCGAGATTGACATTGAAGCGGTAAGGCAGGCGATTACCCCGCAGACGAAAGGACTCATTCTGAATACACCTCATAACCCGACGGGAACCGTACTCAGCCAGAAAAATATAGATGATCTAGGCGCTCTGTTAAAAGAGATTGAAGAGACAAACGGCCAAACCATCTATGTACTGTTTGATGAACCGTACAGTCAGCTGATTTATGATGAAGAACTGGCAAATCCGTTTCAATCGTATCATCGTGTCATTTTGGCGAGTTCATTCAGTAAGGACCTCGGCATAGCAGGGGAGCGGCTCGGTTATATCGGCTTAGACAGCAGCATGCCGGATGCCGACCTTTTGATAAATGCTTTTGTGTACTGCAATCGAACGCTTGGGTTTGTAAATGCACCTGTCATGATGCAGCGGGCTGTGGCGAGAATGGATGATTTAAGAATAGACGCAAGCGCTTATAAAGAACGCAGAGATGTCATGGTTGACATTTTAAAGGAAGCCGGTTTTGAATTTGAAATGCCAAAAGGCGGTTTCTTCGTTTTTCCGAAGTCGCCAATTGAAGATGAAGTTGCATTTTGTGTGCATGCAGCGCAAAAGTATAAATTGTTAATTGTGCCGAGCAGCGGTTTTGGGATGAAAGGGCACTTCCGTTTATCCTTCAGTGTGCCGCTGGAGCAAATCAAACAATCACGCGACATCTTTATCGCTTTATATAAAGATTTTTTATAAGCCATCTCGCACAAAAAGATAACAGCGATCCCGAGGCTGTTATCTTTTTTATTTGACGTATGCCCCAGGCTTTGGCCCGTTTTTCAATTCCTGATTTTATCTCTCCCTCGAAAAAATAGCCAAATTCAACCATAACAGCAGAGCCGGCCTGAAGGTAGAAACCGTTTATAACGCAAACTGGTCGAGCCCATTCCTGGCCCTTGCCTGTGCTGTGTGACCAGACACATCTAGTAAGCATTTAAAAGCACACGTCATGGTCTAACAGTCAAACTGGCCTCAAACGAACTTTATCCTATGCACGCCGCCGAAGCAGATACGAGCGAATGAGCCGTACGAGCTTCAGCTTGAAAAACAGATATATGTCCGATATTTCAGTGAACAGCACCTTGCCCAATAATCTTGGCATCGTCTTGAAAGGCTATGCACGGATATCAAGAACCTGCTGGCCGGATGAATCAACAGGCTGTCCTATGATAGAAGTCTAAAAATTTAAAATCATTTTTGTAATGAGTTGTGTTACAATAAAATATACAATTTATAATCAAACTTTGACTTGGAGGTGGTATGATGGGGCCCTCTGCTTAGGCAACAATACACCGCGTACCTCAATGTTAAGGAAAAATGATTATATCAGGAGGTGACTCCTTATCCTTTAATGAGGGGATAAGGTTAAATGGACGATATTGACAGTCTGATTTTAATTGGTGTGCTCATTGCTTTCACTGCATTTTTCGTCGCAAGTGAGTTTGCGATTGTTAGAGTAAGGAGATCCAAAATTGATCAGCTTATAACAGAAGGAAACAAACGGGCGATACTCGCAAAGCGTGTCATTACAGATTTGGATGAATATTTATCTGCATCCCAGCTGGGCATTACAGTGACATCAATTGGACTCGGCGTGCTGGGGGAGCCGGCATTTGAACGGCTGCTGCATCCATTGTTTGAACCGCTCGGCCTGCCGGAATCGGTTTCTCATGCAGTCTCTTTTGCGGTCGCGTACGGCTTGATTACATTTCTGCATGTTGTTGTAGGTGAACTGGCCCCGAAAACGGTCGCGATTCAAAAGGCTGAACAGCTAACCTTGCTGATAGCGGGTCCGTTGCGACTATTCTATTTGCTTCTGTTTCCGTTTATTTGGATCCTGAATGGATCGGCGCGACTTTTATGCGGCATGTTTGGTTTGAAGCCGGCGTCAGAACATGAGGGTTCTCATTCTGAAGAAGAACTCAGAATGCTGTTGTCTGAGAGTTTAAAAAACGGAGAGATTAATCCGTCTGAATATAAATATGTAAATAAGATTTTTGAATTTGATAACCGCATTGCCAAAGAAATTATGATACCGCGGAAGGAAATGGCCGCTGTATCAACGGATATGACGATGGCAGAGATGCTGGAGGTTATGCTGAAAGAAAAATACACCCGCTGGCCTGTCACAGATGGGGACAAAGACAGTGTCATCGGCTTGGTCAATACGAAGCATTTGTTTTCTGACTTGCTGTTTATGACAGAAGAGGAAAGAATGAAAATGACGATCCATCCGTATGTGCGGCCAGTGATCGAAGTCATTGAAACAATTCCGGTTCATGATCTGCTGATTAAAATGCAGCGTGAACGCATTCATATGGCGATTTTGTCGGATGAATATGGCGGAACCTCGGGACTTGTCACGACAGAGGACATTCTTGAAGAAATTGTCGGCGAGATCAGAGATGAATTTGATGAAGACGAACAGCCATTGATTCAAAAGCTTGGCGATCGCCATTATGTTATGGATGGAAAGGTTCGCATGGATCAGGTGAACAGCCTTCTCGGCGCGTCGATTCAAGAAGACGTGGACACTATCGGCGGGCTGATATTGAAAGAAAACATTGATATTGAGACTGGCGAATCCATTCGCATCGGATCATATACAATAAAGGTGCTGAAGATGGATGGCCGTTTGATTAAGCAAATAGATATAAAAGAAGAAATCAGCCAGACATCCGGGATTACGGCCCACCATACGCTGCCGATGCCCGAGCCAGTCATGCTGAACAGTGCAACCTTGAGCGAGAAATAAGCTCAAGGTTTTTTTATGTCAGCAGCGTCCAGCCGCACCAAAACGCCAAAAGGGACCCGCAAAGCGTTAAACCGATGTATAGGATACTTTCCTTTACACGCTTGGCCAGCAAAAGCTGAACACTTTCAACGCTGAAAGTGGAAAACGTGGTAAAGGCGCCAAAAAAGCCGGTGCCGATGATGAGTGCTGCAGATGAATTTGTCACATGAAGCCCTGTAAAAAGCCCAAGACCGAGGGCACCCAGTATATTAACGGTTAATATGCCGACTGGAAAACGAAGGCTTTGCGTTTTAGATGTTATGATGTTGCCAAGCCAAAAACGCAGCACAGCACCGAGTCCTCCCGCTGCGAAAATACCAGCCAGTGTCATCATTGCTTCCGCTCCTTTCCGATTTGAAATTGGGCTATTCGCCGTCCTGCCAAAACGCCGAAGAGCGCAAGCCCGATTCCTGATATGAATGAGACCGCCATATACAAAACAGCTAATGACGAATGCGATTGCAACAGCATGACCGTTTCTTTAGAAAACGTTGACATGGTTGTAAAGCCTCCGCAAAAACCGGTGCCTAAAAAAGCCGATAGCAAAGGCCGTTTCGCCCTAATCATAAAAAAACCGGTCAGAATGCCTAAAAGAAGGCTGCCTGCCGCGTTCTCCAGCCAAGTTGCAGCCGGAAATATATTATTGTTTATGCCGATGTTACATCCGTATCGGAGACAAGCGCCAAGGCCGCCTCCAATAAAAACTGCACTATATCTATTCATGTTTTCCATCCTTTAATACGTAGTCCGGGTAGTCTGTGACAATCCCGTCGACGCCCATGGCCTGCAGTTTGGCTGCTGTTTTCTGATGCTTTACTGTCCATGCAAACACTTTTAATCCATTTTTATGGGCGGAAGCGATCATGAGACGATTGAGACGTGTGTATTTGATATTGATATAATTTGCGAAAGCTTTGCAGGCTTTCAACTGATTTCTGGACAGCATGCCAAAATTCGGTCTTGTAATAACGGCTGTCGGAATCGATGGATAAAGCTCGCGGAACCTTTGGATGGAACGGAAACCAAAGGATTGAACAATATTGTTAATAGAAAAAGAAAATTGTCCTAACAGCTGTCCCACTTCTTCTTCAATCCCGATTTGCGAAGGGTGGCCCTTTAGTTCAATTAAAAGGCCGATTTTTTTGTGGTAGCGCTTGAGCACCGCCTCCAGAGTTGGGATTTTTTCTCCTTGAAAAGCGGGGCCGTACCAGCTTCCTGCATCAAGTGCCTGCAGCTCCTTCAGTGTAAAATCCTTAACAAAGCCTGAGCCGTTTGTTGTCCGGTCCACTCTGTCATCGTGTATAACGACAATCTGCCTGTCTTTTGTAAGCTGGACATCCAGCTCAATCATATCTGCATTCATTTCTGCCGCGAGATCAAATGCAGCAATTGTATTTTCGGGAGCGTAGCCGGATGCTCCGCGGTGGGCAATGGTGTACAAGCTTGTCAGCTCCTCATATGGGCATTTCTGTTATTGTATCAAATCCATATATGCGCCGCGATACCAACTTGTGAATTTTTTTCTGTCATAGTTGAATAGTCCAGGCTGACCGCAACGTATAACTGAAATAGGAACACCCATCGTATCCAAGCATACTTCTACAGAAAAATAGTGCTTTCGACATATTCACAAAATATTCTGTTACTTTATAATAGCAAAAAAGGAGGCGAGATCATGGGAAAAGGGAGAATCAGAGTGGAGGAAAGAATTAAGGCCGAAACAGATGCTGAAATGCAAAAAGCAACTCTCCTTGATCAGACACAAACGAAAAAAAAGTAAGTGACTGTCCCTATTGAATCTGGCTGAATGGTTAAAATGAGAAATTGCCCCGGCGCTCCGCCGGGGTTTTGTATGTTATAAAGAAGACATTTAGAGGAGCATTTTGCCGAATGTTTTAGTATAATAAACATTCGATTGGGATAGAGGGGAGACTGCCATGCTAGATTATCTGCAGCAATATTTCACGCTTGATAAAATCATTCAAACCGGCATCAGTTTGGCAATTTTGCTGTTGTTTCTTATACTAAGAAAATTGTTTACAAGATATCTCTTTAATTTGCTTTTTAATATGACAAACAAACCGAAAACTGAAATTTTTAAACAGGTGGTTGTGGCATTCGATAAGCCTGCCAGATGGTTTTTTGTTGCCTTAGGGCTGTTTTTGGCGATCCGTTATTCACCGTTTTTAGATGAGCAGATGCCGCTGATCAGCAAAATATATCGCTCGCTGATTGTAGCGCTGTTGTGCTGGGGGCTTTGTAATTTGACTGCTACATCATCTTTTATTTTTCATAAAGTGAATCAGCGCTTCGAACTGGATATGGATGACATTCTGGCGCCGTTTTTGTCTAAACTGCTCCGTTTTGTCATTATAGCGCTCAGTGTGAGCGTGATCGCCCAGGAATTTAATTATGACGTCAATGGGTTTGTGGCTGGTCTTGGGCTTGGCGGATTGGCTTTTGCGCTAGCTGCAAAAGACACGATCAGCAACTTCTTTGGCGGGATCATCATTATCACTGAAAAACCGTTTACAATCGGTGATTGGGTGGAAACGGCAACAGTGACGGGATCTGTAGAGGATATTACCTTCAGAAGCACAAGATTCAGAACAGCGCAGGGTGCGCTAGTAACGGTGCCAAATTCCACGCTGTCGATGGAAGCCATCACGAACTGGACGAGAATGACCAAGCGCCAGATTACGTTTTCCATTCATGTATCCTACGCTACGCCGATTGAGAACCTTGAACGCTCTATTCGTTCTCTCAGAACAATGCTCTTGGAGCATGAGGGCGTTCATAATGAAACGATCATGGTCAATTTTGATACGTTTGCCGACAGCTATTACAATTTATTTTTCAACTTCTATACAAAAACAACGGTTTGGGCTGAAAACCTCGATATTAGAGAGGACATCAACTATAAAATCATCGAAATCCTTGGCGCAGAGGGTGTCGAGTTTGCATATCCCGGCCAAATGGTTGTTGTAAAGCAAAAGCACCAAAACGATCCGTTTCAAGTGAATCTAAATAAAGAGGAAAAGGAACGGGCATAAAAAAGAAAGACTTCGTCTGCAAAGAGGCGAAGTCTTTTTCATGGTAAAATAAGAGAAAACATGACTGTAAGGCGGTGTTGAATTGGAAGCATTCAGAAACATGCTGAATGAAGCACAGCGAATTGTCGTGCTGACCGGAGCGGGAATGAGCACAGAATCAGGCATACCCGATTTTCGCTCAGCCGGCGGCATCTGGACTGAGGATGCCTCAAGGATGGAGGCGATGAGCCTCGATTATTTTTTAAGCCAACCGCGTCTGTTTTGGCCAAAGTTCAAAGAATTGTTTCAAATGAAGTTGAGCGGGAGCTTTGAACCGAATGAAGGGCATTTGCTTTTGGCTGAACTGGAGAAACAAGGGAAGCAGGTGGATATATTCACACAAAACATTGACGGCCTTCATAGAAAAGCCGGCAGCAGACATGTATACGAATTGCATGGCTCTATCCAAACAGCGAGCTGTCTCTCATGCGGCGCCCGATATGATCTCCCTCATTTGCTGAAGCATGATGTGCCGGAGTGTACTGCGGTCGGACATGACGGTGAGGTGTGCGGAACGGTATTAAAAACCGATGTCGTTCTGTTTGGCGATGCCGTTTTGCATTTTGACACGCTTTATGAAAAGCTGGATAAAGCCGACCTATTATTGGTAATCGGCACGTCTCTTGAAGTTGCTCCCGCCAGATTTGTGCCTGAGGATGCAAGCCGGATTCCAGGCATTAATAAAGCTATTATTAACCTGGAGCCGACGTACTGCGACAGTTTGTTTGATTTCGTCATCCATCAAAAAATCGGAGAGTTTGCCCGGAGCTTGGGCATAAAAAAGTGAGGCCGCAGATAAGCGCCTCACTTTTTTATTCGTGAACAGGAACCATTGTGTTTTTTAACACACCGAAGGAATAGCCCTTTTCTTTCAGTTTATGGATGAGCACCGGCAGTGCGTTTACTGTAGCAGGAAGATCGTGCATGAGAATCACATACGGCCGATTTGAATGGCTGTGTTCCATATTGTCAAGCTGCTGCAGTACTTCTGCTACGTATGTTGAGTTGCGGTATTTCCAGTCCATGCTGTCAATCGTCCAATCCCAGTATACAAAACCGTCTTTTTCTAGATTGCGAATTTGTGAATCTGTAAGAGACGGCTTGCTCCCGTAGGGCGTTCTGACGAGATCGGTGCGATAGCCTGTAATGCTTTCCAGTGTGCCACGTGCCTGCTGCATTTCTTTTAGCGGCGATGTCGGCGTTTGATAAAACAATTTGTTATTATGCGTGACTCCGTGTAAGCCGAGTGCATGCCCTTCATTTTCGGCCCTTTTAACCGCGTGTTTGAATTCGTTCATTCGCGGTGACAGCATAAAAAATGTCGCCTTTACATCGGCGCTTTTCAATACGTCCAGCAAGCGGTTTGTATAGGCTGATGGGCCATCATCGAATGTTAAGTAAACCGTTTTGTCTCCCATATTCTGTTCGGTCTGCAAATGTTTTATCAGCAGGCCTGGGGAGTCGTCTTTCAGCTTCAGGCTTTCCTTCTCATCACGAAGCTGACTGTTTGTTGTGACAGTGATTTCTTTTGCTTTCGAGGAGCTGTTGGAATAACCTAAAATCACCATAAGCAAAAGCAGCACACATAAAACTGCTAAACTTGCAAATTTAAAAGCAAGCGAAACTGCAGAAGGAGAAGCGTCTCCTCTCGTTTGTCGCATATCAATCTCTCCAGTGGCATAAAATCTCTACATACCGCTGTATTGGCAGCCCAGAAGGTGCCATTGTTTACAACCTATGTATTACGAGTCAAGTATACAGGAATAAAACTGGAAAGAACATAGAAAAAATGTCGAAATGTCGGATTTTAAGGAAAAAATAATCTCCTTCCCAGCTATCGAGCTCTTGATCTTTCTGTTTTTCAGCTGGTTTGATATGGTAGAATGAGTGACAATGACAGCTTGATTAGACATCATGATAAATACGAAAAAGGGAGGGCTTATATGAAGATTTTAGTTAATGGCCAGCTGGTGGAGCGGAACGAGGCATCCATTGATGTGGAAGATCGCGGTTATCAGTTTGGAGACGGAATCTACGAGGTTATCAGGGTGTATAAAGGAATATTATTCGGCTTACGCGAGCATGCGGAGCGTTTATTCAGAAGCGCGGCTGAGATCGGAATTTCACTGCCGTTCAGTTTAGAAGATTTAGAGTGGGACCTGCAAAAGCTTGTGCAGGAAAATGCGGTCAGCGACGGAGCGGTTTACATTCAAACCACCAGAGGGGTTGCTCCGCGAAAACACCAATATGAAGCTGGGCTTGAGCCGCAGACGACTGCCTATACATTTTCTGTTAAAAAGCCGGAACAGGAGCAGGCATATGGCGTTTCTGCCATCACGGATGAGGATCTTCGCTGGCTGAGATGCGATATCAAAAGTCTGAATTTACTGTATAATGTGATGGCAAAACAGAAAGCCTATGAAGCGGGAGCATTTGAAGGCATTTTAATAAGAGACGGAATTGTTACAGAAGGTACATCTTCTAATGTTTATGCCGTTTTAAACGGTACGGTGCGGACGCATCCGGCTAACCGAATGATTCTCAATGGGATTACACGAAAGAATATTTTGGATCTCATCGTAAAGAACGGCATAGAGCTTGATGAAAAGCCCGTTACTGAGGAAGAGCTGAGACAGGCGGACGAAATCTTTATTTCTTCAACGACGGCAGAAATTATTTCGGTTGTGACGCTTGATGGGAAATCAGTCGGAAGCGGAGTGCCCGGACCGGTGACAAAACAGCTGCAGGCGGCTTTTCAAGAATGCATTCAGCAGGCAGCCCGCGTATCATTTTAATGATAAAAAAGAGCCCGCTTTGCAAGCGGCGCTCTTTTTATTTTTTTACATATCCAACTAGAATCGAGATCATCGGGGATATATAGAGGAAGAATGCAAATGGGATATAATCAATGACGGGAACACCAAGCGCGGTTGCCATAAAAGCCCCGCTGACGCCCCAAGGGATCAATGGATTAATCAAGGTTCCGCCGTCCTCTAATGATCTTGATAAAAACTTCCGCTGAATGTTTTGTTTGTCATATAAAGACTTAAAAGATTGTCCTGGAATTAATATAGATAAGTACTGTTCGCCTGTTGCAAGATTGACACCGATACTTGAGCAGACAGTTGCTGCAATGAGACTGCCCTTTGAACGGATTCCTTTCATCACACCCTCCAATAGTGCGGAGATCAGGCCGATTTTCTCCATTAAACCGCCGAGTGCAAAAGCGATCATAATAAGAGAAACTGAGCCCATCATGGATTGCAGTCCGCCTCTGTTGATGATTTTAGCGGCTGCCTCATTGTCAGTTTCGAACATGGTGCCATTTTGCAGGGCTGACATAAAAGCCTGAATGCTGCTGTCGGGAACGAAAATGGCTGTCAAAATTCCCGAGGAAATAATACCGGCAGTCAGAACGGGAATAACGGACACGCGCTTAATCGCCAGCAAAACAACTAAGAGCGGAGAAAGAAGCGCCCACGGTGTGACATTTGCCGCATCTTTTATTCCGGCAATAACGTGTGCAATATCATCTGTTGAAGCAGCGTCCGCTGAGACTGATAAACTAAGAAAGTAAAAAAGGACAACAGTGATCAGCAAGGCGGGAATGGTTGTGCCCATCATGTGGCGAATGTGTTCAAAGATCGATATTTCGCCTATACCCGCAGCAAAATTTGTTGTATCAGACATCGGTGACATTTTATCACCAAAGCAGGCTCCGCAAATGACTGCCCCTGCCGTCCATTCGAGCGGAACGCCTGCCGCGCTTGCCACGCCGATCAGTGCCACGCCAATTGTACTTACTGTTGTCAGGCTTGAGCCGACAAGTGTGCTGATGATCATGCAGGAAAACAAAGCAGTCAAAAGAAGGTGGCTCGGTTCAATAAAGGACAATGCATAAACAGTAACGGACGGTATGGCGCCGCTGTACATCCAAGCGCCGATTAAGATACCGATCAGCGCCAGAACGATAATCGGCTGTACACCGTTTTTAATCCCGCTAACAATTCCTTTTTCAAGGCTGTTCCAGGAAAAACCGTACCATAAACCGGCTGCTGAAAGCAGGACAACGCATAGGAACAGCGGGATATGCGGTTCTGTATGAAGAAAAAATAAGCAGGAGATAATGACTCCTAACATGAATATAAATAAACCGACGGCTAACGGAAACGTCAGCTTTTTTTGAGAATCCAAAACAACACCCCATCATTTTCTTTAATGCTTTTGTGCTTTTGGGCACGAAAGCATTATATCAGAAAAAAACGAAAATCCGTGTTTTTTCACAATTATGAATTTAAAAAAGCGAGCACGTGGCGTGCTCACTTTACGATCAGAACCGGTATGTCTGATTTCGCCGAAAGCTTTTCACTTACACTTCCAAACAAAAGCTTCTTCAGTCTGTTTTGGTCTCTGCTTCCGGTTACAATCAGATCGGCTGAAACCCGGTTGGCATGCTCGATAATTGATTCAGCCGGGTCACCTTCTAATATATCGATATCTCCCTCTGTCAGCTGATCATTCAGCATCATTCTGGCTTCGGCGATGACTTCTTCCGTACGGTCTTCATAAATCATTGGCTCCGGTGGCGCAACATCTGATATCAGCGGATCAGGAACACTTGTCATGCCTCCGCCAATATAGCTTGCCCCTGCTGCGGGCCTCGGCGGGTCGATGATGGTCTGGTTGTCTTTCATATCATGTGAATGGGCGACTGTAATGGCTGCATTTACCGTTTTCGCAAGATCAATGGCTGTCTGAAGCGCTTTCTTACTGTTTTCACTTCCGTCAAACGCAACAATAATACGGTCAGCATGAAACATCATTCTCACCCTTTCAAAAACGTCGTACAATACAATACCCGAAATAAAATCTATTTAATCTTTTTCTCGGTAGTAATGATTGACAAAAAAAGGTTTTGTTTATATTATGGAAAAAAGAGTGAAAAATCAGAATGAATGGAGGGTTTGCTATGCCAAGGAATGATATGTCTTACAGAACAGTTTCATATTGGCGCGGCAAACCCTTATTCTGTTTTTTTTGATTTGGGTTAATCCGCGCGCCGAAAAGCGCTCTGTACAGCATAATCGATAACAAAAGGCATGGAGCTGACGCTTCATGCCTTTTTTATATACAAAATCTTAAGAAAGACAGGTGTATCGGATGTGAAGACAAATACAGAGGCGAGGATTGGTTATGACAAACTGAACGAAAAGAGCTGCAAGGAAAAAATAGAAGGCGGCTGACGAGATAAAGGAGATGGGGATGGATGTTTTCAGTATTGAAAAAGCTGGGCTGGTTTTTTAAAGCCTACTGGCTGCGCTATACGATTGCGATTGTGCTTTTATTATGTGTAAATGTACTTGAGATGTTTCCGCCTAAACTGTTGGGGAACGCCATCGACGATATGAAATCGGGGGAGTTTACCTCAGGCGGGCTGCTGTTTTATGTCAGCGTATTTTTAGGTTTGACGGCGGTGGTGTATATCATGTCTTATTTTTGGATGCACCAGCTGTTCGGCGGAGCGAATGTGATGGAGAAAATTCTCCGCTCTAAGCTGATGGGTCATTTGCTGAAAATGGCACCGCCGTTTTATGAAAAATACAGAACAGGAGATTTAATGGCGCGGGGGACAAATGATCTCCAGGCTGTCAGTTTAACGACGGGGTTTGGCATTTTGACATTAGTCGACTCCACGATGTTTATGATGACGATCTTTTTGACGATGGGATTTTTGATCAGCTGGAAGCTGACGCTTGCAGCCATTATACCGCTACCCATTATGGCTGTTGCGATCAGCATATACGGTAGTAAAATTCATGAAAGGTTTACAGAGGCACAACATTCATTCGGAGCGCTGAATGACAGGGTGCTCGAATCGGTCTCGGGAGTGAGAGTGATTCGAGCTTATGTGCAGGAAACGAATGATGAACGCCGTTTTAATGAAATGACGGCCGACGTGTACCGGAAGAATATGAAGGTAGCCTTTATCGATTCTCTGTTTGAGCCGACTGTTAAGCTGCTTGTCGGCGCCAGCTATCTGATTGGGCTGGGGTATGGAGCGTTTCTTGTTTTCCGCAATGAGCTGACGCTGGGCGAGCTTGTTTCCTTTAATGTCTATTTGGGCATGATGATTTGGCCGATGTTTGCGATCGGTGAATTAATTAATGTGATGCAGCGCGGCAACGCGTCCTTAGATCGGGTAAATGAAACCCTTTCTTATGAACCGGACGTGACAGATCCGAAGCGGCCGTCTGATCTAAAAGAGCCTGGAGACATCGTATTCAGCCATGTCAGCTTTACATATCCAAGCTCAACAAATGTAAATATTCAGGATATTTCTTTTACCGTGCGAAAAGGGCAGACTGTCGGGATTGCCGGTAAAACTGGGAGCGGGAAAACGACGATCATTAAGCAGCTTTTGCGCCAGTATCCAGCCGGTGAAGGGAGCATCACATGTTCAGGTGTGCCGATTGAGCAGATTCCTCTTGATCGGCTCCGCGGGTGGATTGGATATGTGCCACAGGATCATTTACTGTTTTCCCGGTCTGTAAAAGAAAACATCTTGTACGGAAAGCTTGACGCAAGTGATGCTGAGGTAAAGAAGGCTGTTTCAGAAGCTCATTTTGAAAAAGACTTGCAAATGCTTCCGGCCGGTCTGGAGACAATGGTGGGTGAAAAAGGCGTCGCACTCTCTGGAGGGCAAAAACAAAGAATTTCAATCGCGAGGGCGCTGATGGCGAATCCGGAGATTTTAATCCTGGATGATTCTCTTTCCGCTGTAGATGCGAAAACAGAGGCGGCCATTATCAGCAATATCAGGAAAAACCGCAAAGAGAAAACGACATTTATTCTGACGCACCGTTTATCCGCTGTGGAGCATGCCGATCTCATCCTTGTGATGGACGGCGGCGTGATTTCTGAGAGAGGCACACATCAAGAGCTGATGGCCAATAACGGATGGTATCGGGAACAATACGAAAGGCAGCAGCTGTTCACTGCGGAAGAAGGGGGAGCAGGGGCATGAAGACAGGAAAAACCTTATGGAGATACGCACTCCTATATAAAAAATTGCTCATCACTGCCGTCCTGTTGCTTGCGATTGCAGTCGGGGCAGAGCTGACCGGACCGTTTATCGGCAAAAAAATGATTGACGACCACATTCTCGGCATTGAAAAAACATGGTATGAGGTCTCAGAAAAAGATAAAAATGCAGTTGAATTTAACGGCACTTCCTACGTCAGGGAGGACCGGATGCAGGGATCGGCTGCTAAAGAGAAAGAAGTGCATATTTATCAAGTGGGAATGGCGTTTTATTTCGTTGATCAGGCTGTCAGCTTTGACGGGAACAGAACGGTTTCTGACGGAAAGCTGACGATCACTAATGGGAACGAAACCCGGACGTATCCTGCTGAACAGCTGACAAAGCAGGAGATTTTTCAGTTCTATAAGCCGGAAATGAAGGGGATGACGTTTCTCATTTTTCTGTATGCAGGTTTGCTTGTCTTCTCGGTATTTTTCCAATATGGGCAGCATTATTTATTGCAGATGAGTGCCAACCGCATTATTCAAAAGATGAGACAGGATGTGTTTTCCCGCATTCAGAAACTGCCGATCCGTTATTTTGATAATCTTCCCGCGGGCAAAGTAGTCGCTAGAATTACAAATGATACCGAGGCAATCAGAGATTTATATGTGACAGTGCTATCGACGTTTGTGACAAGCGGCATATATATGATCGGGATATTTACGGCGTTGTTCCTGCTGGATGTAAAGCTCGCGTTTTTATGCTTGGCGATTGTGCCGATCATCTGGCTGTGGTCGATTATCTACCGGAAATACGCTTCCTATTATAATCATCAAATCCGTTCGATCAATAGTGACATTAATGCAAAAATGAATGAGTCCATTCAAGGGATGCCGATCATTCAAGCTTTTCGCCATCAAAAAGAAACAATGAGAGAGTTTGAGGAATTAAATGAATCCCATTATTACTATCAGAACAGGATGCTGAATTTAAACTCCTTAATGTCACACAACCTTGTGAATGTGATCCGCAATCTTGCGTTTGTTTGTCTGATCTGGCATTTTGGCGGCGCAAGCCTAAACCCGGCAGGAATTGTTTCCATCGGTGTGCTGTACGCGTTTGTGGATTACTTAAACCGCTTATTCCAGCCGATTACAGGTATTGTCAATCAGTTTTCTAAACTGGAACTGGCGCGGGTGTCCGCCGGGCGTGTTTTTGAACTGCTTGAAGAAAAGGAAACGGAAGAAGCGGGTGAACCGGCGAAGGAGCGCGCGCTGGGGCGGGTTGAATTTCGAGACGTATCATTTGCTTACCAAGAAGGAGAAAATGTTTTGAAACACATCTCCTTTACAGCACAACAAGGCGAAACTGTAGCGCTTGTCGGCCATACCGGATCAGGCAAGAGCTCGATTTTGAATATCCTCTTCCGCTTTTATGATGCGCAAAAAGGGGATGTGCTCATCGATGGGAGAAGCATTTACAGCATGTCAAGGCAGGAACTTAGATCCCATATGGGAATTGTGCTTCAGGACCCTTATTTATTTTCAGGAACAATTGGTTCTAACGTTAGTCTGGAGGATGAAAGAATTTCAGAAGAAGACATCATAGAAGCACTGCGGCAAGTCGGGGCTGAGTCGCTTCTTGAAAAGCTTCCGAAAGGCATCAGCGAACCTGTCATTGAAAAAGGCAGCACGCTATCATCGGGAGAGCGGCAGCTTATTTCCTTTGCAAGAGCTCTGGCGTACGATCCCGCCATTTTGATTTTGGATGAAGCAACAGCGCATATTGATACTGAGACAGAGGCTCTGATCCAGAAGGCGCTGGATGTAGTGAAACAAGGGCGCACGACATTTGTCATTGCCCATCGGCTTTCAACCATCAGAAACGCGGATCAAATTTTAGTGCTTGAAAAAGGCGAAATTGTTGAGAAAGGGAATCATGAGGAACTAATGGCATTAAAAGGGCAATATTATCAAATGTATAAGCTGCAAAAAGGGCAGAAGCATTCCATTGCATAGCTTTCAAAAACCCAAGACATCCAATGTTTTGGGTTTTTGTACGCATTAATAAGCCAGTCCTGCCCGGCAGCCGATATAGTTTCCTGTAAGAAGCTCGTGATACAGAAAAGCAGCAGTGTCACCGACAGTGATCATTTTGCCTTCTACCGGCAAGACGTTGCGTTCTGCACGGTATTCACCCGTTTCTTCTCCGTCGGGAAGATATGTGGGGCAAATAATGGTCCAGTCTAAGGACGAAGCTCTGAGCATTTCATATACCTTTGCATGCTCCTTGGCAGCACGGGTCAGTTTTCGTTTTGATTCATTTGTTTCAAATCGATATTTTCCTGGTTCAATCCGTGAATTAAGAATGCCCGCGGTGCCAATCGTTATGACCCGTTGGATATGCTGTTCCTGCATAATGGCAAGAATATGTGTCATGGCAGCTGACAGCGTATCATCGCCATCTGTACCAAGACAGCTGATGACGATCTGAGCATCTTTCATGATTTCTTTCACATGTTCCCGGCAGCGAGCATTCCCGATAACGATCCGTTCTTTCGGCAGGCCAATTTTATTATTTGGTGACCTGAGCAAGGCGTAAATATCAAGTTGTTCATCGTTGCCTGCCAATTTTAAAAAGGCTTGTCCTACCCGGCCGCTTGCCCCAAATAAAGCAATTTTCATGAAAAAACCTCCTCGCCCCCATTATAAAAGGATGTACTCAGTTTGAACAGCGTGGGAAAGAATACCTGTACAAGAATGCAGAACGATGGGAAACATATTCGTTAATCATGGATATACTTACGAACTGCACCAGCTCCCAATTCACAATCGCGATGAATGGCACCCTGATTCCCTCCCTTTTTTTCTAGGATATGTGGAGCAGGAAAAAAGGGTGACAAATATAAAGAAGGCGCGGAAACCGCGCCTTCTGTCAGCCATTTATTGAATTGTTATTGTACGCGGCCGCCCATGTTCTGCTGAGCGAAAGATACTAAACGTTTTGTGATTTCTCCTCCGACAGAACCGTTAGCGCGGGAAGTCGTATCCGCTCCAAGGTTAACGCCGAATTCAGAAGCGATCTCAAGTTTCATTTGGTCGATAGCCTGAGCTGCGCCAGGTACTAGCAATTGATTTGAAGAGTTTTGGTTAGCCATGTGTAAAATCTCCTTTTTTATTTGATATGGTTGGGTTAACTGGAGTTGCACCAGTCTGTGGACCCGACTCGGGTGTCACTGCCGTCTCGGCGTAACCCAATGCTTTGCCGGCTTGTTACTACGTATTATGTTAGATTTGACTGAAACTCATGCGGGCATTTTAGTGGTAAATCTTGAGAAACATAAAAAAAGCTTAGCCGTTCAGGCTAAGCTAATCGTAAATATGAAAAAGCATCAATTCATGTACCTCGTTTTTGAGTGCAGGCTCATCAGCACGGGCGGGATACAAACCTCCCCATTCAATCTCGCCGTTTTTATGATAGATGCCTTCATAATGCGTGCCTTTATAGTAAAACGAAATGGTCCATCCGGGCAGTTTTTCTTTTTGAAATAAAGGTTTCCAGCTGAAATGAGAAATCATCAGGGGACCACGCTCCTTGAAGTTGATATCAATTGACATGGATACGGACGAATTATATTCATTGTATCATTGTTGCAAAACATCATTGAAGGGACTTTATGATGTGACTTGTCCCAGCGATGAATAAACTTCAAGCCCGCTTTTACATAAAGCGGGCAAATTAGGATGGCCACAGCGATTCATGGGAGGTAATCGCCATCTTCGAAAGATATGACGCATATTCAAAGCTTCTTCGTTTTGTCAAAGAATCGACAGACTGCAGATTCGGATGAGAAAAAATACTGCGGCCCGGACGTGAATTCGCTTCAAACATCCATACCTTACCGTTTTGATCAATGCCAAAATCAAAACCGATCTCGCCAACGAACCCATCGATATGGTCATGAAGCACTTGGCTGGCGGTCAGCGCCGCCGCAGAAAGCTTTTTAATGACATGTATTCGTTCCGTCGGATCATCATATACTTCGGCCAGTGTTTTCACTACCCCGCCATTGGATAGGTGTGTTGTAATGCTGTTTTCTCCTGAAATTTTTACTGCGATGGCAGTCACAGTCCATTTCCCTTTCCCGTTTTTATTTGTATGAACGCGGAAATCGGCTGGTTTTCCCTCAAATTCAATTAAATGTACCCCTTGCTGAACGAGAAAGACAGCGGGATCATGCTGTTTTTGAAATTCATCCAAAAATGCGGAAGCATCGGGATAGTCGATTGAAGAAAAAGATTTAGCATCATTTGTATGTTTCACAGTCAAACCGGATTCCGTTTTGGCGAGCTGATAAATCCCGGTGCCGAGTGCTCCGTCCGCCGGTTTTATATAAACCTTGCCGAATGAATCACTCAGCTCTTCAATCTGCTCAACAGTGGGATGAAGGATTGATTTTGGTAAAAAAGGAGCCGTTCTTGGGTCTTTTTCCAGCAATTGATGAACATCCCATTTGTTGAAAAATGTTTTGTTGAACCATGGAATTTGATATTCATTGATCAGCCGGTTTTTTGTATTCTGCAAGACAATTGAATTCTCGATTTTTCTGTTTGGCAAACGGTCATACACGACGTTCGGCAGCGGGACAATGTGTTTCTCCCAGCCGTTTTCCCTGTATAGAAGCGCTTCAATCGTTCCTTCCTGCCAATTGATTTGGTGCGCGCCAAACACGAAGCAATAGCTTCCTGTTTGTTCATGCAAAGTGAGCAGTTTAGAAAAAAAGAGAGATCGATCCTTAAAAGGGCGCTCAAGTGAGGCGGTAAACCCCGCGGTGAAGATGCCGATTAACGGACCAATGTGCACCGAATGATCATGAATGAGAATATCAGCCCGGCTGCGGTGCGGTATCAACAGTTCGTGAAACAGATTTTCAGAGAGGAGCACTGTCTGTTCGAGATTTCGTCTGAAAGTAACATGGCATCTGACAACCTTCGTTCCAAATGAGGCAGACAAAAGGCCGTCTTGCTTCATTGCGGAGGGCAGAAACAGAGTATTTTCACTGTTTTTGTCTATGCCGATCAAAAACCGTTTACGATTCACGCGGAAGGACTCCTTTCTGGTTTTGCAGCGAAAATAGATATTTGCACCGCTTAAGAGGACAAGTAAATAGATGTTCTTTTTTCTCAGGGGAAACATGAAGTATTGATTTTCTGCCTGGTTTAGAATTGATATCCAGGATCCAGATTCTCCCGTCCTTCGCAAGGCATATATCCAGACCAAGTTCAAATAACGGCCCGTATCGCTCATCCAGATAATAAGGAACCGATTGGGTAATCGAGAATACGTCATCCAATAGAACTACCTGCTGTTTTTTCGGAATATTTTCAAACCATGTATCAAATGTAAGCGTATCCGATCCGCCTGATAAATTGGCCAGCAGCCCATTTTTGTATCCGCGTCTCACTGCCTTTCCAACGGTATGCCATTCACCGTCCTCATTTTTTTGCATAAACAGCCGGATATCACACGGATATTGCTCCTTATCTTGGATATTTAAATAAGGCTGTATCAAATATTGGTGCTGCAGAACTTTTTTGCACCAGGTTTTAAAAGAAGCTTGGTTAGAAAAGGATTTTGTCTGTTTATCCTTTCCGATATGGTAGGTGGCGGTTATGTTTTTTTTGCCGAGCTCCAGAAGTATAACGCCTCTGCCGCCAGCACCGAACGCCGGCTTTAAAATACAGGCTTTTTCTTTCAATAAATACGAATGGATTTGTTCAAATCGGCTCACCTTCATGGTTTCTGGAATGTAAGGATTGATCACAGAATGCTCCTGCAAATCTTGAAGCACCGTCCATTTATCAGGAAGACCCCGCCCGATAAATTCGGTTTTCGGATATTTTTTGAGCCATTCAACGATCGGCTTTGCTTTTTGGGATTGTGAATCCTTCCCATAAAAACAGCGGTCATAAATATAATCGGGAATCGCAAGTTCTGTTTCGTTCCAATTGTTGCTCGCTGGGTGATAAACGAGCGCTTTGACACGCAGGGTGTCGGGCAAAATGTCAAACGGTGTAAAGCGGATCAAACGTATGCCGAATTCGGGCGCTCTTACGGCCAATTCTGCGGAAAAATCCTGCTCATGCTGGCGGGTTAAGGACATAAAACCGAGTGTTATCATGGTGAGACTCCCCCTTTTATTAAAAAGCTGCCGGCGGGTGTCAGCAGCGTAACGCTTCAAAAAACATCAGGAACACAGCTGTCGGTAGTCTACTTTACAGATTACGATTCAGCATCTTGCCCTATTCCTGTTAAACAAGCTGATTTTATGGCACTGTGTTTTGTCTCCTTGTTTGCTAAGTGATCACACCAACCTCTATAATACAAATAGGTCATTCTATTTATGAAAAAGTAAAAGCACAGATGGAGGCAGATGAGCAGGAATGGGTATTGCAGGAACCTTTATATTTATGATCGTGATCGGCGCAGTTATCGGCGCGGTGACGAATCATTTAGCAATTCAAATGCTATTTAGGCCGTATAAGGCATATTATTTGTTTGGAAAACGAGTCCCTTTTACTCCGGGATTGATTCCGAGAAGACGTGATGAGCTTGCGAAACAAATGGGGCTGATGGTGGTAAACCATTTATTAACGCCTGAGGGTATTAAAAAGCGGCTTGTCTCAGATTCAGCCAAAAAGCAGGCGCTACAAGTCGGGGAACAGCTGATTCAGAACCTGTCGTTATCTGAAATGACAGTAAAAGCAGCGCTTGAAAAAATCGGAGTAAAGCATCCGGGTGAAGCGGCAGACGCCTGGATCAGCCGCTGGACGGATGATAAATTGAATGAACTATTCCGCCGATATGAGCATCAAACGTTAAAAGAAGCACTGCCATTGGAAGTGCAGGAAAAGCTTGAAGAGAAGATACCGATGATTTCAGGCTATATTTTATCGCGAAGCATTCGTTATTTTGAAAGTGAAGAGGGAAAAATCCGTCTCGGCAATATGATTGATGACTTCTTAAAAGAACGCGGTATGCTTGGAAGTATGGTGCAAATGTTTCTCGGCAATTCAAGCCTTGCTGATCGCGTGCTGCCGGAGCTTCTGAAGTTTTTGCGGAATGAGGAAACGAATAAGCTGCTTTCTGATCTTCTGAAAAACGAATGGGGCAAGCTGAAGGAGTATACATTTAATGAAGCGGACGAAAAATGGAACGCAAAAGTATTAATCTTTAGCCTGAAGCGAAGAGTGCTGCAAGCATTTTCAACTGCTCCGTTTTTTGAAAATACGATTGGCTCGCTTACTGCCCGCTATGAAGATGATCTGAACCATCGTGTCCTGCCGGCGCTTTTAGACAAATTGCTTGAGGGGATTTCAACCAATCTCGAAAGTGTATTAAAACGAATGCGCCTTGAGGAAATTGTAAAGGAGCAGGTGGATCAGTTCCCGGTACAGCGTCTTGAAGAAATGGTGCTGTCGATTTCGAAAAAAGAATTTAAAATGATAACCTATTTGGGCGGCCTTCTCGGCGGAATCATAGGTGCGATTCAAGCTTTGTTTGTCATCCTTTTTTAAGAAGAAACGGGTTTCGATTAATGAAAGGAGCTCCATAGTCTGTTATAGTGGAGGGGTATGTCAATTGGCAATGATGAAAGGAGCTATGTACAATGGCTGTTAATTTTTATGATGTAGCGTATGATCTGGAAAATGCATTGCGCGGGAGCGAAGAGTTTACCCGTTTAAAAAACCTGTATGATGAAGTAAACGCAGACGAGTCTGCGAAACGGATGTTCGAAAACTTCCGTGATGTGCAGCTGAGACTTCAGCAAAAACAAATGGCTGGAGAAGAAATTACAGAAGACGAAGTGCAGCAGGCTCAAAAAACTGTTGCGCTTGTGCAGCAGCACGAAAAAATCTCTCAGCTGATGGAAGCGGAGCAGCGTATGAGTATGCTGATCGGCGAATTAAACAAAATCATTATGAAGCCTTTAGAAGAGCTTTACGGCAGTGTCGAAGGCTAATCTATCAAAATCCCTTCTGGATAAGAAGGGATTTTTTTATTCGTTCAGCAAATTTGAAAATCCAGCGACTTTTTGACCTCTCCATTAATGATCACTGATAATGTGTGAATTCCTTTGTAATGTTTTCTTGTAGATAAATCCTTAAATGATTGCGTTTTGGTATATGATTTTGTTTCGTTTTTTCCTATATTCGTTTCTGTTATTTTAAATACCTTTCGATGACGCATCCCTCTGGCTTTTACGTAATCAATGGCGTACTCAATTCTTACTTTTTGATCCCTGTTTGAATGAATGTGAAAAGTAAACTTGAGGGTTTCACCAATAGAAATACGGCTGGGCTCGCACGTTAAATCCTGCAGTTGAATCGAATCAGCATCATGATAGCCAAAAAGTGATAAAGCCTGTTTATCGCCCTTTTTTAACAAGGTCCGGTAAGCGTGTTTGATGATCCAGTCTGTATGAGGATGTGTTCCATACCATTGTTCAGCGACTTTTTTCAGCAAGTGAGGATGTGTTTTTGATATATCATTAAGGTTGTTGGCCACACTTTTTCTCACATACAAAGACTCGTCCTGCATCAGCTGCTCAAGGATCGGCAGCACGGGGGAGGGGTCCGATTTTAAAGCGGGTATCGATTTTCCCCATGGAAGGCGGGGCCTGCTTCCTTCACTCGCAAGTCTTCTCACGTGCTCATTTTCATGCTTAGACCATATCAGCAATTGCGCAATCATTTTTTCCTGATCTAAAAGCAAAAAAGGCCTCACAGCAAATTCTGAAGTAGAATAATGCGTAAAGTATTCTAATGCCTTCATTGAATCATCCCAATGCTCTAATCCGTACTGTTCCACATAGTCAGGAAAAATGATTCCGCTGAGTCCCTTAAAATGAGGAGCTGCATCCCATAATACTGCAAGCGCTTCACCGTAATGTTTCGGCAGTGTTTCGTATAAAGCAACGGTAATGCGGCGCATGCGTTCTTTTAAAGCGAGCGCAGGCCATTCTTCCTGCATTGAGAGTTCCTCGAATCTGTCTTTGTTGAACGCTGGATAGGTTTCTTTTACAGTATCTATTAATTGAGAGATCAGTTCTTGATTATAAATTTCTTTTAAACCAGTCATCGGACCACCGCTTTTCAGTTGATTGTTTCTATTATATGCGAATGTATGTTCTTGTTCAAGTGATGATATCCAATAATTAACATTCTGCGCTACCTTAGTTACACAGATATTGGTTACTTTTTTTAGTTAAAAAAACCCTTGTCTTCTGCAGAGAAAACTGCGATAATAACATTGAAAGCGCCTACACTTACCTATTTCAAATGGATACGGTCGCATATCATGCCGTTATATAGAGGGGATAAGCAACAGAGAGTAAGTGTTCGGAGCGCATCATTGGTCAAATAAGGGGTTCCTAATACATGATTTTTCGTAAATCGAAATAACGATATTAGGGAGAATGGCTGCTTCGATCGTATCCTATCATGTTTGCATAAATAAAGCCTGCTGAGTCAGGCTTTTTTTGCTGTGCAGAAAAGGTTGTTCTAAACACAGAGACAGGGTCATATCCTATACATAAGTACAGTCATCAAGGAGGGGGACATCTCTGTGTCAAAACAATTGCTTGCCTTAAACATAGATGGAGCGCTGCTTCGATCGAACGGGAAAATTCATCAGGCGACGAAAGATGCGATTGAATATGTTAAGAAAAAAGGGATTTACGTCACACTTGTCACCAACCGCCATTTTCGCTCAGCTCAGAAAATAGCAAAATCGCTGAAGCTTGATGCAAAGCTGATCACCCACAGCGGCGCCTATATCGCTGAGAAAATAGAAGCGCCTTTTTTTGAAAAAAGAATTTCTGACGACCATACTTTTAATATTGTTCAAGTGCTAGAGAGCTATCAATGTAACATCAGGCTTCTTCACGAGAAATATTCGATTGGAAACAAGAAAAAGGTCAATTCAAATTTGCTTGGAAAAGCGCTGATCCACCCGTCAGATCCCATCTTTTACCCGGTTCAGTTTGTTGAATCGTTAAGCGATCTTCTGATGGATGAACCGGTTAGTGCGCCCGTCATCGAAGTGTATACAGAACACGATATTCAGCAAGACATTACCGAAACGATCACAAAAGCCTTCCCGGCGGTTGACGTGATTCGCGTAAACGATGAGAAAATGAACATTGTTCCAAAGGGAGTTTCGAAGGAAGCGGGCCTTGCACTTGTCGCTTCGGAACTGGGACTGGCGATGGAGGATGTAGTCGCTATCGGCCATCAGCAAGACGATCTTCCGATGATTGAGCTTGCCGGCCTTGGGGTAGCAATGGGGAACGCTGCACCGGAAATAAAGAGAAAGGCCGATTGGGTCACGAGGTCAAATGACGAGCAAGGCGTCGCATATATGATGAAAGAATATTTCCGTATGCAGCAGCGAAAAGGGTTCCTCGATAAGTTCCACATGAAACGCGTATAAAAAAGCCGCTCGCGCCCAGACAGGTGCGGCGGCTTTTTTGCCGGATTGATTTTAGCTATTTATTTCTGTACACTTAAGAAAGTTTTGAATCTGATAAATTAGGTGATGAAGTTGCAAATGAAAATAGAAGGCATACACGATGACCGCCTTCATCGGCCACTGCAAAATATCGCAAATTTGTTTTATGAGGAATGCGATCTTGTCTACGGCGGAGAGGAGCCGGCGGATCTTGTCATCTCTTTAGCGTGCACGCAAACGGATGAGCATGTGACGGTTTCAGGAGAAGTGAAAGGAACCGGAATTAAGGAACACCATACGAAATCTTTTTCTCCTGATATGAATGAAAAAGAAGCTTTCAAACAAGTTAAAAACACAATTTCTTATGTTTACTTAAATCTTCTTCAAGCGCATACGGGCATGACGCAAAAGTGGGGAATCCTCACGGGAATCCGCCCGACGAAGCTGCTTCATAAAAAGCTTCAAAGCGGGATGCCGAAGGAACAGGCGCATGCAGAATTGAAAAAAGACTATTTAATTCATGATGAGAAAATCGAATTGATGCAGCAAATTGTCGACCGGCAGCTGGCGGCGGTGCCTGATTTGTATCAAGTAAAAGAAGAAGTCAGTATTTATATCGGTATTCCTTTCTGCCCGACCAAATGTGCGTATTGCACCTTCCCTGCATACGCCATCCAAGGACAAGCAGGCAGAGTCGGCTCATTTTTGTGGGGGCTGCATTACGAAATGCAGAAAATCGGCGAATGGCTGAAGGAGCATGACGTCAAGGTCACAACCATTTATTTTGGCGGCGGGACGCCTACCAGCATTACAGCGGAAGAGATGGATCTTCTGTATGAAGAAATGGTCCGCTCCTTCCCGGATGTGAAAAATATTCGTGAAATTACTGTGGAAGCCGGCCGCCCCGACACGATTACTGAAGAAAAACTTGCCGTGTTGAACAAATATGATATTGACCGGATCAGCATTAACCCGCAATCCTATGAAAACGAAACGCTCAAGGCGATCGGCCGTCATCATACGGTGGAAGAGACCATTGAAAAATATCATCTGTCACGCCGGCACGGCATGAATAATATCAATATGGATTTAATTATCGGATTGCCTGGAGAAGGCGTGAAGGAGTTCAGACACAGCCTTTCAGAAACCGGGAAACTGATGCCGGAATCGCTGACTGTTCACACCCTTTCCTTTAAGCGGGCGTCAGAAATGACAAGAAATAAACATAAATACAAAGTTGCCGGGAGAGAAGAGGTTTCTCAAATGATGGATGATGCGGTAGCTTGGACGAAAGAGCATGGATACGTGCCTTATTATTTATACCGCCAGAAAAATATTCTTGGAAATCTGGAAAACGTCGGGTATTCGATTCCGGGCCAGGAAAGCATCTACAACATTATGATTATGGAAGAAGTGCAGACGATTATCGGCATCGGCTGCGGTGCGGCAAGTAAATTTATTGATCTGGATACAGGGAAAATCACACACTTTGCCAATCCGAAAGACCCGAAATCATACAATGACCGATTTGAGCACTACACGGACGAAAAGATCAAATATTTAGAGCAGATTTTTGAGAGAACGACAAAGCAGCACTGATCACAGTGCTGCTTTTTTTTATCCCCGCTGTTTTTTCACAGGCTGAACGTCCGGCTTCCATTTAAACACCTTGTTCAGCTGGCGGTAAATCCATTTTGATTCTTTTGTTAATAATGGCCCCAAAATCGCCAGAATAAGGACATATAGTGCGGCGAATGGCTTTAATGTGGCTGACAGGCCGCCGGCTATGCCGAGATTGGCGACGATAATCGAAAACTCTCCCCGTGATACGATCGTAAGACCGATATTGGATGAGGCTTTATGAGAAAGCCCTGCGCGGCGTCCCGCCACCATTCCGGCGATAAAGTTTCCGAATATGGTCAGGATCACAGCTCCCAATGCCAGCCAAACCGCTTCACCAAGTGAAAAAGGGTCTATGCTGAGGCCGAAGCTGAAGAAGAACATCGCGCCGAAAAAGTCGCGAAACGGAACGACAAGGTGCTCAATCCGATCGGAATGCTCTGTTTCTGAAAAGACCAAACCGAGCAGCAGCGCGCCGATGGCTTCTGCCACATGAATTGTCTCTGAAAACCCGGCGATGAAAAAGAGCGCTGCAAAAATGACGATAATAAACACTTCATTCGAGCGAATGTCCAACAGCTTATTCAAAAGCGGCGGGAGCTTTCTGGCTGCGATAAAAAACAGCAGCATATAGCCAAATGCGATCAGAATGGACAAAAGCGCACTCCCGACTGATGTCGCGTCTCCAAGCACAAGGCCGGAAACAACAGACAAATACACGGCAAGGAAAATATCCTCAAACATAATAATGCCGAGAATCAGTTCGGTTTCCGGGTTGGCCGTTCTTTTTAAATCGACCAGCACTTTTGCGACGATCGCGCTCGAAGAAATGGTGATGACGCCTGCCAGCACGAGGACTTCCAGGAAAGAAAACCCGGTGATAAAGCCATAAAGCAGTCCAAGGCTGAAGTTAATCAAGATATAAATTGATCCGCCAATTGCGATGGATTTTCCAGACTTGATCAGCTTTCCGACAGAGAATTCAAGTCCGAGATAGAAAAGGAGGAAAAGCACGCCCATCCGCCCGAAAAACTCAATGATTTCACTGCTCTCTATAAACGTGAGGTCAATAATCCCGACTTTAGGGGCATGAGGGCCTAGCAGCATCCCTAAAATAATGAGAAACGGGATAATTGAAAACTTAATTTTATTTGCGATGACACTGGCAATCGCCACAAGCACAAGCGCGGTTCCGACTTCAAACACAAGATGATCCATCCGCAGATCACACGCCCTCTCTAGAAAGAAAATCATGAGTCAGCTTTTTCAGATGCTTTCTTTCACCTGAGAGGACAAGTGTATCATCTTCTTCAATCACAGAGTCAGCACCCGGATTTAAAAACTTTTGCTGGTTGTGTTTAATGATGGCGATGACAGTGACATCATAGTTTTGACGGACATCAAGTTCGCCGAGGGTGCGCCCGATTGACTTCGCGCCTTTTTCCACCTTAAACCACTCAATAATGAGGTCGCTAAACGCCATCTCAATGGACTCCAGCGCCTGTGGCTTATAGACCATGCCGCCTAAAATCGCGGCAATTTGCCTTGCTTCGGAATCATCCAATGAAATATTGGAAAGAAGCTCATCCGGATCCCGGTCATCAAACCGATAGATTTCTCTTCTTCCGTCATCATGAATAATAATCGTCATTTTTTCGCGGTTTCTTGTTTCAATTTCAAATTTTTTGCCGATTCCCGGCAGGTCGTTTTCTTTTATATTCAATGAGAATCCCTCCGAATGTAGTATTGGCATAATGACAGGGTACAAACAAAACGGTATCCATTCATATTCGGAGGTAATTAGACTGGTATTTGATCGGGATGGCACAAACCCTTTCCAGCCTGTTGATGTGAGGATCATCAAGCGGTTTGGCAGATAACGTTCTGATAGACTGCGCCAATGGATTGTACTCTTTCAAAAACTCCGCCAGATGCAGACTGCCCGGTGACGGCGTTTTGGCTGATTGTGATTCTTTTGGATATGAGGACATTGGCACATAGCTGTCAGTGCTTGCATCAAACTGGGAGGGCAGGACCACGTCAGAAGGGGGAAAGTACACCATAAATAAGCTTAATAGAAAGCTGATCAGCAATTTATCCATGTTACCTTCCCCCTTTCTCATTCGATATCCCTTCCATTTCACTATATAAAACTTTATGTTCCCATTCAAATGATATGCATTTTTCAGTATCTATTGACCTTGAAAAATAAAAAAGGTTTCTTTAAGGACGGCGGGGAATGTATATGAGAAAGAAAAAAAGAAAGCGTATACATGGAGGTGTTTCATATGGATTATATTCAATATGAACTGAAGGGGCCTGTGGCAGAAATTGTGCTGAATCGCCCTGATGCTCATCACGCCTTGAATGAGCAAATGCTGTTCGAACTGAAGGAGGCGTGTGAAAAGGTTTCTGAAAGCGAGGCGCTCATCGTCCTCCTGAGAGGTACCGGAAAAAGTTTTTCGGCAGGCGGTGATATACGGATGATGACTTCTGGTCATGATCCTGATCAATTTAGGCAGCTGATGGATACGATCGAAGCCATTACTTTAACGTTATACGAAATGAAAAAAGTGACAATTGCCGCTGTCCATGGTGCTGCCGCGGGACTGGGTCTGAGTTTAGCACTTTGTGCTGACATTGTGCTTGCAGAGAAAAATGCTGTACTTGCAATGAACTTTATCGGCATCGGACTTGTTCCTGATGGCGGGGGCCATTATTTGCTGAAAAAAAGGATTGGGGAAGCGAAAGCGAAAAAGCTGATTTGGAGCGGGAAAAAGCTATCCGCTGAAGAAGCGGCTGGCATGGGTCTCTTGGATGGTACATTTAACGGAGAGCCTGCGGAAGGTGCAAGACCTTATGTTGAAACACTTTTAGCCTCGCCTCTACTGGCAATGATTGAGACGAAAGCCATTTTTCAGAGCCTCCATATTGATGAATTGAAGAAGGTGCTGGCTCTTGAACGAAGTGCCCAGGAGAGAATGAGGATGACAAAAGATCACCAGGAAGGAATCCGTGCGTTTTTAGAGAAACGGGAGCCAAAGTTTCAAGCGTAACAGATCAGCCGGGAAGCTGATCATCTCTGAAACAAAATCAGCTTTCCGGCTGCATTCACTAAACGATGGGTATGATGATGAAGCTCTTTTTCCTTTAACAGGGCTTCACCCTGCTTTTTTGCCGCATCTTCGTTTTCCGCCTCAAATCGCTCGTTTATCAGTGTTTCTCCCGAAGGATCAAAAGCCGTAAGAAAATACTCCGCCATCATATTTCGCCTCCAACTATATCATTTATCGTTCCTTCTCCATTTATATTCTAAAAAAGCAAACCAAAATCCTTTATTATGTTTTAACCATATATAGTATATAATGGGTCGAGGAAGGAGGAGATTCGGTGCTGACGATTGATCACGTAACGAAGACATTTGGAGATTATAAAGCGGTTGACGGATTGAATTTAGAAATCCCGGAACAGCAAATGTTTGGCCTCTTAGGCGCAAACGGAGCGGGAAAAACGACGACCTTTCGCATGATTCTCGGCTTATTAAGCATTACGAAGGGTACGATCAGCTGGAAAGGCCGCCCCGTCAACTACAGTATGAGCAACAAAATCGGGTATTTGCCGGAAGAGCGCGGACTTTATCCAAAAATGAAGGTAAAGGACCAGCTTGTCTATCTGGCAAGATTAAAAGGTATGGAGAAAGGCGAGGCTGTAAAAGAGCTCGGAACATGGCTTGAACGCTTCAATATAACAGAATACGAGAATAAAAAAGTAGATGAGCTTTCAAAAGGAAACCAGCAGAAAATCCAGTTTATTTCGTCGGTTTTGCATAAGCCTGAGCTGCTGATTCTCGATGAACCATTCAGCGGGCTGGACCCTGTCAATGTCGAGCTGTTGAAGGAGGCTGTTATCTCTTTGAAAAACAGCGGTGTCTCGATTTTATTTTCCAGCCATCGGATGGAGCATGTCGAGGAGCTGTGTGAGCACCTTTGTATTTTGCAAAAAGGAAAGCCTGTTGTGCAAGGCAGTCTGAAGGAAATTAAACGTTCATTCGGCAAAAAGAATGTGACCATTCATTCCGATGACGATCTGCATTTTTTACAGGGGCACGAAGGCATTACGCAATGGAAGGAAACGGCCGGCGGCGTAAAGCTCCAAATTGCCAATGAAGACATCTCTCAAGAGATCTTCGCCATGCTCCAAGGTAAAGGTTTTATTCGAAAGTTTGAGCTTGAAGAGCCGTCACTCCATGACATTTTTATAGAAAAGGTGGGGGCCGTCTATGAATAAATTTTTGATCATGCTTTCTCATACATATAAAAATAAAATTATGGCAAAATCTTTTATTATTTCTACTGTCGTCACGGTTTTGCTTGTTTTGGCTGTCACTAACTTAGAATCGATCATTTCTTTGTTTCAAGGAGAAGACACAAAAGAGAAAATTGCTGTTATTGATGAAACAAACGAATTATATCCGATTTTCTCAAAGCAGCTGAAAGCAGTCGATACAGACAGCGATCTTGATGTGAAGCAGTCTAAGCAACCAGAGGAAAAAGTTACAAAGCAGGTCAAAGATGAAACGCTTGACGGCATGCTCATTATCAAAAGAGATGAAAAAGGGACGATCTCAGGGACGTACAAAGCGTTAACGATTTCGGATGAAAGCACGGTTCAAACACTGCAGCAGGCGTTAACGCAAACAAAAACCGCTGTTGGAACAGAGGAACTCGGCGTTTCGCAGGAAACCATCAGCAGCCTCTATGCGCCTGTCACTGTCGGGCAGGAGGCGCTGAAAGAGGGTGCAAAGTCTGAGGAAGAGCTGGGGCAGGCGATGGGGCTTGTTTACATTATGCTGTTTGTCATCTATTTCTCCGTTATTATGTATGCCAGCATGATTGCGATGGAGGTTGCGACCGAAAAATCTTCGCGTGTCATGGAAATCCTCATCTCAAGCATGCCGCCGATCCAGCAAATGTTTGCAAAGCTGTTAGGCATCGGGCTCGTCGGAATAACACAGCTTGCTGTCATTATTTCTGCCGGATATCTGTCGCTGAAGCTGAACAAAACGAGCGAAACGGCTTCATCTGTCGGCGGTTTTCTTAATCTGACCGACGTTCCCGTTTCCACCGTGATATATGCGGTTATTTTCTTTTTGCTCGGTTACTTTTTGTATGCGACACTGGCCGCGTTTCTTGGCAGCGTCGTCAGCAGAATAGAGGACGTGCAGCAAACGATCACACCGATGACGCTTTTGGTGGTTGCCGGTTTTATGATTGCCATGTTCGGACTAAACGCTCCTGAAGCAGGATTTATTACGGTCACGTCGTTTATCCCGTTCTTTACGCCGATGATTATGTTCTTGCGCGTCGGCATGCTTGAAATTCCGTTTTGGCAGGCGGCTGCCGGCATCGGGATAACTCTGCTTACCATTATCATACTTGCCGTCATTGGCGCCAGAATTTATAAAGGCGGCGTCTTGATTTACGGCAACTCAAGCGCATTTAAAGCAATCAAACAAGCGCTGCGTTTGGCAAAAAACTGATTAAAAAACAGCCTGGGAATGCTCAGGCTGTTTTTTAATTGTATTCGTTCTGACAGAACGTGCATTCGTAAGAAATCGGTGCTAAAATAAGGGTACTTCATCCTGGAAAGGAGCAGAATGTTGACTGATCTAACCTTTATTCATGCGGCAGATCTTCATCTCGACAGCCCGTTTTACGGGATATCGCATCTGCCGGAACCTATTTTTGCCCGGATCAAAGAAAGCACGTTTTCAAGCGTGAGACATATCATAGATGCTGCAATCACAGAGAACGTTGATTTCGTTTTGCTGGCGGGGGATTTGTTTGATGAGGCCAATCGAAGTTTAAAGGCGCAGCTCTTTTTGAAAAAACAGTTCGATAGACTTAGAGAGTACGGGATTTCAGTCTATGTGATTTTTGGGAACCATGATCATCTCGGCGGAGAATGGACGCCGATTGAATGGCCGGAGAATGTTCACATGTTTACATCCCCAGTCCCTGAAGAAAAATCGTTTTATAAGAATGACAGGCGCGCAGCAAGCATTTACGGTTTCAGCTATCAGACCAGAGCCGTGAAGGAAAACCAAGCCGCCCGCTACCGGAGATCAACTGACGCGCCCTTTCATATCGGGATGCTCCACGGCACGTTATCAGGATCTGAAGGGCACGATCCATATTGCCCGTTTACTCAGTATGATCTTGTGAAAAGCGGGATGGATTATTGGGCGCTTGGCCATATTCACAAACGCCAGGTTGTTTCTGCCGGGCACCCAGCCGCGATATATCCGGGAAATCCTCAAGCGCGCCATATGAAGGAGACAGGAGATAAAGGCTTTTATCTTGTCCGTGTGGAGCGCGGAGATATGTCCTATGAATTTAAGAAAGCGCATGACGTCCTATGGGAGAAAGCAGAAATTGATGTGTCAGCGGCAGAGAATATGACCGCGCTCTTTCAAATTGTCGAGGACACGTTTTCAAAACTGCGGAAAAAGGGGACTCCTGCATGTGTGAAGCTTGTATTACAGGGGACCGCGCCAGAATGGTTATTGGATGCGCCGAGAGGTTCACTGGACGAGCTGCTTGAAGCCTTTCAGGAGCAAGAGGCGGACGAGGAGAATTTTATATGGCCGCTTTCATTGGAAGATGAGATGGAAAATGAAGCAGAGCTTAACAGCCTTGATCCTTTTTTTGGCGGTTTATTGGAAGACATTGAACAGACTGAACTTGCAGGCGTGCTGGAAGGGCTTGAACGGCATCCGGTATATAGGAGACACGCAGACCGGTTTAGTCAAGAGGAGACCAAGGAAATAAAAGAGCAGGCACAGGTTCTATTGAAAAGACAGCTTAAGGTGCTTGAGACATGAGGCGGTGAAAGCTATGCGAATCATATCATTACATATCTACCAATACGGAAAATTTTCAAACCGGACCTTTCACTTTTCCGCCTCGCCTGTCCAATTAATCTATGGATTAAATGAGGCAGGAAAAACGACGATGATGTCATTTATAGAAAGCATGCTGTTTGGATTTCCGAAATCGAAAAAATATGAACCGAAATCAGGCGGCGTGTATGGCGGTGTTCTTGAGGCTGAGCACCCTGAATACGGCGTGATGAAGATTGAACGGACAAAAGGAGCCGCTGAGAAGGTAAGGGTGTACACAGAATCCGGGGAAGTAAAGCAGGAAGATTTTCTAAAGCAGCTGTTCCAGGGCACGGACAGGGCGCTGTACAAAGCCATTTACTCGTTTGATGTATTCGGATTGCAGGAAATTCACACCTTTAATCGGGACAAGATCGGGGAATTCCTGCTGTTTTCCAGCCTGTTTGGCGCTGAGGCTGTATCAAAGCTTGATTCAAGGCTGACGAAGGAAAGCGAAAGGCTCTTTAAACCGAACGGCCGAAATCCTCATTTGAATCAGGAATTGGAAACGCTGAAGCAGCTGGCAGCAAAGCTGAAACAGGCTGAGACAGAGGAGGCGGGCTATCATCAGCTTCTTGAGGAGAAAAGAACGCTCGAATCCCGTCTTGCAGCCGCTGAAACAGAGCTGAAAGAGACTGCGGAACATATTCGAAGCATTGAAAGAGCCATTGAACTGAAACCGATGCTAATCGAAAAAACTGCGCTGGAACAGGCGATTGAACAATATCCGGAGCATGCGGGGCAATTCCCTGCTGACGGATTACATCGTTTAGAAAAGTATGAATCCCATCTTCATCCGAAATCCGCACAGCTGGAGGCGCTTCGGGTAAAGCTTGCAGAGTTGGACAAACAGCTGCAAAAGCTTAAACCAAATGAGGCCATATTGAAGAATGAAGCACTTATCTCAGAGCTATCATCAGCGTATCATATGTACCAATCCTACGGGGAACAGCTTGCCGCCATCCAGGCTCAGCTGCGCCAGTCCTCTTCACAGGCAGCGGCCGGGCTGGAGCAGCTAAATAAAACAGATGAAAATGAACTGCTGAATATGAACACGTCCTATGACTATGAATGGCAGCTCCAGCAGACGGTGCGGCATTACGTGCAGGCGAGAGACAGAAAAAGACAGCTTGATGAAGTGTTTGAAGTGGCGAGGCGCGAGCTGGAAGACGCTGAAAGGGCAGTTCGTGACATATCTTCCGCCATCCTTGAAATCAGCCAAAGAAAAGAAAAAGAAGCCGTTCTTAAAGCATATGATGAAGCACAGGGACAGCATCAAGAGCAGATGAAACTGAGGGAACAGCTGAAGTTCTTCGAAAGGCAGCAGGCGAAACAAAAGAAGACCGTGATGGCAGCAGGCATTCTCTTCATGGTTCTCTTTCTGCTGCTGAAGCAATGGATTCCTGCTATATGCATCGGCGCCGCACTCGTGCTGTATGCCTTTACAACTGGCAGAAAGCCGCTATCTTCTGAAGAAGTAAGGGAGAGGGAAGAGCCAGAAATGGATATTTCTCCGCGAGAAGCCGAAGCGATTAGAGAAGCGTTATGGGAGGATGACCGCAATAAACAGCACCTTATATCGTTGCGGGCAGAGCTTCAGCAAAAAGAGGCAGCTTACGAAAGGATCATTGAGCAATTTGAACAGTGGGAGGCCGATATGGCTCCCTCCTTCACCCAAGCTGAGCAATTCATGAATGAACTCGGATTTAAGGAAGACCCTTCCTTCTTACTGGATGCTTACAATGTAATGAAGGACGTACAAAAAGAAGTGAAGAAAAAACATGAGCTGACGATCGAAGCCGGGAGACTACAAAAGCTTCGGCGGACATTTGAGGAACGCGTCAGAATGCTGCATCCTGACAAAATTCATTCTCAAACCCCCGTGGCTGATGTCCTTCACGAACTGCGGAAAAACGCGGAACGCGAAAAAGAGATTGAGAAGCAAAAAAGAGAAATGAATAAAGATATTCAATTTCACGAAGAGCAGGTGCTGGAGCTGGAGCAAGAAATACGTTATTTCCAAGCACAGATCGAACAATTATTCACTGAAGCGGGAGCAAAAGACAGAAATGAGTTTTTCGCCATAGCCGACATCAGCAAGAAATGGAAGGATATTGACACAAAGCTGTATAACGTAAATGCACAGCTTCAAGGTGTCAGCTCAGCAGAACTTAATCTGGCAGACTCCGGCACTCTTTCTGAATTGGAGCAAAAAAGACTGCAGGAACATGAAAAAAAAGAACGGCTCGATGAGGAGCTGAAACAGCTGCGCGCTCAAATCGCATTGCTTTTGGTCAAACAGGAACAGTTAGAGGCTTCGGGATTGGTCTCTGACCTCAAATTGCAAACTGAAATGCAAAAAGAGCGTGTGAAAGAATCTGCAAAAAAATGGACTTCGATTCAAATGGTCAGACATGTGATCAAAAACAAAATGGAGCGGCATAAAAAAGTCGGTCTGCCGCGTCTTTTGGAGACAGCCGAGAAATTCTTCCGCCCGCTGACTGACGGCAGCTATCAATCAATTTATTTTTCCGAAACAGATGATTCCATCCTGGTCATGAACAGTGCTGGAACGGTATTTCAGGCGGAAGAGCTGTCTCAGGGCACGTGTGAACAGCTGTATACAGCAATTCGTTTCGCTCTGGCCGTTACTCGTCAGGATGGGGCTATGCTGCCCTTCCAGCTCGACGATAGCTTTGTCCATTTCGATCAGAAACGACTGAACCGCGTGCTGGAAATGCTTTCTGTTTTATCAGGAGGGGAACGGCAGATTTTCTATTTTACATGCCATGAACATGTAAAAACCGCGTTTCAATGTGATCAAATCACCCATTTAGTGTCATAAATGAGGTTATATAGCTGATAATCGGTATGTGATATACTGATATTATGTAAGATACGGAGGGAGCTTTAATAGTATGGCTAAAGGGATTATGCTACATGAGGTTGGCGAACAGGTTGACCAATATCTATTGATTAAATCCTTAACAAAAGGGATTGCAAGCAATGGAAAACCGTTTTTAACACTGATGCTTCAAGACCAGTCAGGTGATATTGAAGCCAAGCTGTGGGATGCCAAGCAAAGTGATGAAGTAACCTATGCGCCGCAGACGATCGTTAAGGTGGTGGGGGATGTCCACCATTACCGCGGACGCACCCAGCTGAAGCTGAGAAATATCAGACCGGTGAGCGAGAACGAAAACGTCAATATTGATGATTTTTTGGAAACTGCGCCGATTCCGAAAAATGAAATGCTGGATACCATCACTCAATATATATTTGAAATGAAAAATCCAAATATCCAGCGGATAACAAGATATTTGGTCAAAAAGCACGAAGCAGAATTCATGGATTACCCGGCGGCTACGAAAAATCATCACGAGTTTGTCTCAGGTTTAGCGTATCACGTCGTCTCTATGCTGAATCTGGCAAAAGCAATTGCTGATTTATATCCGTCTCTTGATCGTGATCTTCTGTACGCAGGAGTTATCCTTCACGATCTCGGAAAAGTAAAAGAGCTGTCGGGGCCAGTTGCCACTTCCTATACAGTAGAAGGCAATCTGCTAGGCCACATTTCGATTATGGTCACAGAGCTGTCAAAAGCGGCTGAGGAGCTTCAAATCGATTCTGAAGAGGTTTTGATCCTCCAGCATTTAATCCTGAGCCATCACGGCAAAGCAGAGTGGGGCAGCCCAAAACCGCCGATGGTAAAAGAAGCGGAAATTTTGCACTATATTGATAATCTGGATGCGAAAATGAATATGATGGACAGAGCGCTGGAACGCGTGAAGCCGGGCGAGTACACTGAACGTGTATTTGCACTTGAAAACCGTTCCTTTTATAAACCGACGTTTCATAAATAATCAATAATGAAAAAGGACTGATGCTGACATGTTCAACTCAGTCCTTTTTTACATGCTTTTCCCGCTCATAACCTGTCTTATTCCTGCATAAGGTTAAAAATAAAGAATCTATACAAAAGGGGGAGAAGCCCGTGTTGTTTTTTCCATGGTGGGTATATCTTTGTATTGTGGGCATCATTTTCAGTGCATATAAGCTGGTGTCAGCAGCCAAAGAGGAAGATAAGTTAGACCAGTCTTTTATTGAAAAAGAAGGTCAGATCTACATTGAGAGGATGGAAAAAGAAAAAGAACGCCGCACGTCCCAGCAGCGTGAGGAAGAAAACCAAAATCATTCCATCGCATAAAAAAAGCTGCGCAGCTCAGTGAGCCTGCACAGCTTTTTTTTATTTAGAATTGCTTGAAGAGCTGCTATTTGAAGAAGTGTTAAATGTATCCTTCAAATCTTTATCCTTCACATCGATGTCAGCTTTTTTCATTACTTTTTGAACGGCTGCCTGCACAGCTGTGTTGTCATTAAGTTTTTGGTCGAGAACATCAGATTTCAGCTCTTTTTTCATATCTTCATATTTTCCGCGTTCTTCAGTCTTTTTGATGATATGGTAGCCAAATTGTGTTTTCACAGGTTCGCTGACTTCGTTTGTTTTCAGTTTGAATGCAGCTTTTCTGAATGTAGAATCCAGTTGTTCGTTATCTTTTGAAATCCAGCCAAGTTCGCCACCGTTTGTAGCTGAGCCTGTGTCTGTAGAGTATTCCTTCGCAAGGGCATCAAATTTCTCGCCTTTTTTCAGTTTTTTCTCTACTTCCTCAGCTGTCTTTTTGTCAGCGACAAGGATGTGGCTTGCGCGAATTTGGCCTTTTAAGTTTTCCCAGTATTCTTTAATTTCGTCATCTGTAACTTTGATGTTATCTTTAGCTGCTTTTTGTGTAAGCAATTCATATTTAACTTGTTCTTTTAGGTAATCTTTTCCATATTGATCTTCTAACGCAGTATATTGATCACCGAGCTGTGTTTTGTATTCTTTCATCTTGTTGTCAATTTCTTTATCTGATACTTTGTATTTCTTGTCCAAAACTTTTTCTTGCACCAGCTGAGTCAGGACGCTCGCTCCAGCTTGCTTTTTCATGTTTGTGTAAAGTTCGCCTTTTGTTACATCGCCTGCGTCTGTTTTTGCGATGACTTCTTTGTCGCCGCTGCTGCAAGCACTGAGAGTGAGGATGCTTGTAGCAGTGATAGCTGCTATTGCGATTTTCTTCATTGTTTTCAAACACTCCTAATCATTCCAAATTGAATTGCCTATGCGTATCATAACATATTGTGGCTTTCTGTAAAAAGATTTTAAATAAAGGGCATTCGTCTAGTCAAACTTTTCCTGATGACATACAAATATATTGATCAAGAAAAGGAGGTATGTAACATGAGCGGAGGATATTCAAACGGTTTCGCTTTGCTTGTTGTACTGTTCATTTTGCTTATCATTGTAGGTGCAGCTTACATCTACTAAGCAGCAAAAGGGATCGCTTGTTGAAAAAGCGATCCTTTGCTTTCACAAGCGCCTAATCGTTTCATCAATTAACTGCATAAGATGTAATTGGAAAATAAAGCTTTTTACAGGAGGTGCTTTTTAAGATGGGTGAAGTATTTGCAGGCGGTTTCGCTTTATTGGTCGTCTTATTTATCTTGTTGATTATCATCGGCGCTTCTTGGCTTTACTAATCAATGTAAAAAAGCATAGCTGCCAGTTCTAACGAGGCGGGCAGCTATGCTTTCTTTACTTTCCTCATATTTAAACAGTAAAGGATATCTCCACAAATGAAGAGATCAGTAAAATTAATATACATACATTGATAAATCGAAATACCTTATCCTGGCGCTCTTCAGGAATCTCTCTGACAAGGCATAGTGTATTGGTGAGCCTGTTTATAAAGTAAACAATAAACAAGGCAGCCACGATAAAATAGAATAAAATGATGGGAGATTCCCCCTCTCTCTGAACTGCTCCCATATTACATTACCAAATATTGATCAAAAAAGATAGAATGCAAACTGAAAAATCGGCACAGCGTCAAGCGTCAGCTACTTTTCGACCAAAATATCAAAGCCGTCTGCTTCCTGATCGATAAAGCATGCTTTCGGTGCTTGCATCAGCTTCAGAGCCAGCAAAAAGTCCGGCAGACAGTAGCCTGCATGAATGCCTGAAATCATGCAGAAGTAATGGGCGTGATTCGGAAACGCCAGTGCGGCGTAAAATAATACAGGTGTTATCAGCATAAAAGGGCTTAACAGTGAAATCAGCATCGTCGTTTTCGGTATCCGTTTCCACGTTCGCATACGCCATACGTAAATCTTTTTTTCTATTTTTCTTTTTTTGCAGATGATCGGCAGGACATGGATGACTTTATGTACAAATAAAATAACGACGAGCAAAACGCCGAACAGCGGTACATATTCATCACTCAAGCTTGTTTTAGGCCGCAAAAGCTCAAATGCTAAGAAGTTAGATATAAAAACCATAATCATGAAACACACAGCAATCAATATTATGCGAACGGCACCATAATCTTTCATCAGATTTATGGTTTTCCAGCAATTCATCAAAGTCATCCTTCCGTACATCTTGAGTAGAATCTCAAAATAATTTACTCCTCTCAAGAAAAAAAATCAATGCTTTTTTAAGAAAAAATATCTTTCAGCAGGTATTTTTTTGAAAGGGGCAAACAATCTATGAAATATGGGGTTAGAACTTTCTTCTCAGTGAATTATCAGCTAAAATAAGATTAAAGATAGAAAGAAGTGGTGTGGATGGATTCGATGGATCATCGCATTGAGCGATTGGAATATTACATACAATTATTAGTGAAAACAGTGGATATGGACAGGTACCCTTTCTATGCGCTGCTGATTGATAAAGGGCTGAGCAGAGAAGAAGGGGAAGAGGTTGTGCGCATATGCGGTGAGTTGTCAGAGGAGCTGGCAGCACAAAAAGCGCAAGGATTTGTAACCTTTGATAAGCTCCTTGCGCTTTTTGCCGGACAGCTGAATGAAAAACTAGATGTTCATGAAACGATTTTTGCCCTGTATGAGCAGGGGCTTTATAAAGAACTGATGGAGGTTTTTATAGACATTATCAGACACTTTGATTAACTGTTTACAGGTTCAAGTTCTTCGGCTGATTCATCCGCAGCAGTGTCCGTTGCTTTTTTCTTCAGTTTTCCGTTTACGCTTTCAAAGTCGCTGTCGATATTTGTGAGTGATGTTTCAAAGATTTCCATAAAATCATCACCGTATATATGGCGGATCATACACATCATTTCTGCCACTTCAGGGAACTTTCCGAATAAATGATACAGAGGCTGTGACCCTTTAAAAACCGCGTTGCGCGTCGGATCAAATTCTTCAAGCAAGCTCCAGAATACCTCAGTTCCTTCCTCAGTCAGCTGAACATATGTGTTTCGTTTATCGTTCAGCCGTTTTGAAAACCTTAAATACCCGCGTTCTTCGAGCTTTTTTGAAAAGTTAAATGCCGTTGATACGTGCATGACCCCGAACTTTGCTATTTCAGAAATGGAAGCTCCATTTAGCTGATAAGCAATCCATAAAATATGGTGCTCATTAATATTCAGGTCATACGGTTTGAGCCATTGCTGCCAATCCTTCTCAATCGATTTCCAAAGAGCCTTGCTAAGCTGAGCCATTTTCTGGGTGAAGACCAGAGCCTCTTTCACATCATAAGGCGGTTCCACTTGATTCATTACGTCACCTGCTTCTCTTTATCTTTTTCTCTATTATGCCAATAAAATAAAGATTAATAAAGATGAAAATGTAAGAATTTTTTAATAAATTCTTGAGCCGTTGCTAGGAAAGGCTTTTGCGAATAAAAAAAGTGCAGGTCATGTTTTGACCCGCACTTTTTTCCTTTGAATAGGATATTAGTTTTGTAAGGTTTTCTCCAGCTGTTTGATTTTTTCTTCAATATCGGCGATTTCTTTTTGAAGATCCTGCTGATGAGGTTTGATCTCTTCCTGCCATTTTTTAATTGAGGTTTGCAGTTCACCGCTTACGTCTTTAATGACATCTGCACTTTCTTTTGCCGCTTTTACTAGCTGGTCCTTTAAGGTTACACCATCTGATTTTAAGCGCTTGATCGTTTCTTCAAAAGAATCGCAATTGGTTTTTATTTTTTCACGCAGCTGTTTACCTGAAGAAGGTGCTGATAGAAGAACTGCAGCACCTCCGATGATGCCGCCCACAAATAGTCCTGTTAATAGAGAACGTCCGTCCGCCATTAAAATCACCCCGTTTTTTTCTTGAAATATGATACATTCAGATTTTTCCATTTTGTTCGAAGAATGAACTTCTATACATAGCTTGCTTTATTTTAGCATATTTTTTAAGTGAAAAGGAGGGAGAAGGTTGTCTGTCTTTATGATTGTGTTATCCTGCATCACCCTTGCCTTTGCAACAGGCGCCATTTACTATATCAGACTTCTCAGCCAGGCTGCTTCTTATCCGCCGAAGAAAGTCATTCGGCAGAAAGCGCTTGTTTGTTCAACCGGAACCGCCTTTACACTATGTCTTATCTTTATCACAAAACTCATCGCTTAAAACATACTGACATGCTGCGAGCTCTTTTAAAGAAAAAACCTCTCCCGGAAGCGGAAGAGGTTTTGTGTCACATTTATTTTGCAGCTTCCATAAAACTTGAGCGTCTTAAAATGGTTTGCACGATCGGATACATCATGATCATGGCGATTGTATTCAATACAGCTGCCGGCAGAACGACTGCGGCGAATAATGCGGCGAAACCGCCAGGCAAACCGACGATACATAAAGCTGACGTTAAAAATACAGTTCCTGATAAGATGGTGCCGATGACTGTCAGAACTGCGACTACAGCTGTTTTCTGGCTCTTTCTCACCAGAAGGAACAGGAAGAAAAACAGAAACGCTGATACAGGTTTGTCAATGATATTTGGAATCTGTCCGGCAGGAAACGCGGTTGTAAGAGCTGAAATGATTCCGGTCACAATCCCGATAACGAGAACGTTTTGCACCCGCGGGAACAGTAGAATGCCCATAAACATCATGATCAGCATCATATCAGGTTTCATCCCGCCTAAAAAGGGCGGAATAATGGAATGGAGCGCTGCGCCGATTGCGGCAAACAGAGCCATAACGACTAACTCTTTTGTTTTCATATCTATGCTCTCCTCTGCTAAGCTTTTTGCCCTCCAATAATATGCTCATCATTTATTGCGAAGGCTTAAAGAATTTGTTATGCAAACAGTATACCAAACGAACGGTTTGCACAGCCAGACTTTTTACTCATTTTCCTGCTGGAATTTCTTCATGAAAGCAGTTAATGTTTCACAGTCTTCCAGTGACACCGCATTATAAATGGAAGCACGGCAGCCTCCTACTGAACGGTGTCCGCCAAGGCCTACCATTTTTGCTTCTTTCGCCTCCTGGACGAACTTTTTCGTTAAACTGTCATCACGGAGCGTAAAGGTAACGTTCATGCGTGAACGGCTGTCTTTTCTGGCATGGCCTTTATAGAAGCCATTGCTCTCGTCAATGCAGCTGTAAAGAAGCTGTGCTTTTTGTTCGTTGCGCTGTTCAGCAGCTTCAACTCCGCCGTTTTTCTTCAGCCACTCAAGGACGAGGCTCAGCATATAAATGGCAAATGTGGGCGGAGTGTTGTAAAGAGAATCCGCTTTGACATGTGTTGAATATTTAAGGATTTTCGGAACGTTGGCATTTTCATTTTGCAGCCATGATTTTTTCATTACGACAACGGTAACACCTGAAGGACCAAGGTTTTTTTGAGCACCGCCGTAAATGACGTCAAATTTGGATACATCGATTTTTCTGCTTAAAATATCGCTGGACATGTCAGCGACGAGAGGAATAGGAGAACTCGGGAATTCCTGCCACTGTGTGCCGAAAATCGTATTGTTAGACGTAATATGTAAATATGCGCCGTCTTTTACATCTGTAAGGTCAACCTCGGGAATGTAGCTGTAATTGTCTGATTCGCTTGTCGCCGTCACAGATGTGTTTCCGAACAGTTTCGCTTCAGCGAGCGCTTTTTCAGACCAAGCGCCTGTCATCACAAAATGAGCGGTTTTTTCAGGTGTTAAAAAGTTCATCGGAAGCATTGAGAATTGAAGGCTCGCCCCGCCTTGAAGAAACAGAATGTCATAGTCATCCGGGATGCCCATCAGTTCAATCAGCAAGCTTTTCGCTTTTTGATGCACCGCTTCATATTCTTTGCTGCGGTGGGAAAGCTCCATAACGGACATGCCGGATTCATTAAAATCAATAAACTCTTTCTGTGCTGTTTGCAGAACTTCTAATGGTAGCGCTGCAGGACCTGCGTTAAAATTCGTTGTACGTTCCATCATGATCTCTCCCTGTTTTCCACGTTAATGTAACAAATAATACAATTATCCTATCACAAAAATTCAGTTTTTTTGATAAAAATTTAGAATTATCAAAAGAAATTGCGAATTGTTCACAATAAAAAAACCTCATCTTTATGATGAGGCTAAGCGTTTCGCAATGGATGAAGAAATGTCTTGCAGATCTTCCGGTTTGTAATCATCTGCATGTGTTTTCCACACTGCTCCGAATCCGTCGCCTTTTCCGTAGCGTGGGATAATATGCATGTGGTAATGGAAAACAGATTGTCCTGCTTTTTCGCCGTTGTTGTTTAACGTATTTAAGCCGATCGGTTCAAATTCATCCCTGATGGCGCGGGCAATTTTCGGAACGGCGTGAAAATACTGTTTCGCTAATTCGTCTGTGAATTCGTAAACATTTTCAATATGTGTTTTCGGGATAACGAGGGTGTGGCCTTTCGTCACTTGGCTGATATCGAGAAATGCCAGCACATGTTCATCTTCATAAACCTTTGCTGACGGAATTTCGCCGGCGATAATTTTACAAAAGATACAATTCTCTGCACTATGCATGAGGGTTCCTCCTTATGAAATTGTGTTTTTATGTATAAACTCATCGTACCACAGAAATGCAGAAAATAGAAAACAGGATGAACGGCGGAGCGTTCATCCTGAATGCAGAGGAATCAGCTTTATGAAGAAAATGTGATATGCCTTTGGTAAGCACCTCATTTGTCAATAAAATGAAGACTTGTTTAATGCCTAACGATTCCTGCGATAAACACCTCATCTGACAGTCAGCTTCAAAATTGAAGATTTATCAATTCAGTGAATGAGAAAAGGTTTGAGCATAGGACATGTTTATTTTCTATCCAACTGTGCCTAAGACGTCTTTGACAAACACCTCATTTTTCAGTTGATATGCTTTTTCCTCTACAACAATTATAATGTCCAGGAACCTGTCTCTTTATGACAGCAAATTCATCATTTGTTAAAAGGGAATTGTTTCAAATCAGGCTTTGTTTTGGTACTATGAAGAAAAACAATATAAGGGGAGAAACTATGTCTCTGCTATCGGTAAAAGACTTAACCGGCGGTTATACGAGAAATCCGGTTTTGAAAAACGTGTCATTCAGCCTTGAGCCGAACCAAATTGTCGGTTTAATCGGTTTAAATGGTGCAGGTAAAAGTACAACAATCAGACATATCATCGGGCTGATGGACCCGCACAAAGGATCTATTGAGTTAAACGGAAAAACCTTTGCCGAGGATCGGGAAGGCTATCGGTCCCAATTCACTTATATTCCTGAGACTCCCGTTTTATATGAAGAGCTGACGCTGATGGAGCACCTTGAATTGACAGCGATGGCCTACGGCCTTTCAAAAGAAACGATGGAAAAAAGATTGCCTCCGCTGTTAAAGGAATTCCGAATGGAAAAGAGGCTGAAGTGGTTCCCGGCTCATTTTTCTAAAGGGATGAAGCAGAAGGTCATGATCATGTGTGCGTTTTTGGCAGAGCCTGCGCTCTACATCATTGATGAGCCGTTTCTGGGACTTGATCCGCTGGCCATCAATGCGCTGCTTGAGCGGATGAATGAAGCCAAGAAAAGCGGAGCGAGCGTGCTGATGTCAACACACATCCTAGCAACGGCGGAGCGCTACTGTGATTCGTTTATCATCTTACATAACGGCGAAGTGCGGGCGCGCGGCACGCTGTCAGAGCTCAGAGAGCAGTTTGGAATGAAGGACGCGGCGCTGGATGATTTGTATCTAGAGCTCACAAAGGAAGACGCTGGCCATGAATAACATGCTGGATATTTGGCAGTCACGGCTGCAGGAGCATATCAAAGAAACAAGAAGGTACATGAAATATATGCTCAACGATCACCTCGTTATCGTTTTGATCTTTTTTATCGCAGGTGCCGCGAACTGGTACAGCAAATGGGTACGGGACATTCCCGCCCACTTTCCGTCCTTTTGGGTGATGGCCGTGCTGTTTTCACTCGTTCTGACAGGGTCTTATGTGCGGACGCTCTTAAAGGAGGCTGACCTTGTCTTCTTATTGCCGCTTGAGGCTAAGATGGAGCCGTATTTGAGACAGGCGTTTGTTTACAGCTATGTGTCCCAGCTGTTTTCGCTGATTGCACTGAGCCTCGTAGCAATGCCGCTTTATTTCGCTGTCACGCCGGGGGCCTCGCTCGTTTCGTATGCGGCGGTATTTGTACAGCTTCTGCTGCTGAAAGCGTGGAATCAGGCCATAGAATGGCGTATGACGTTTCAAAATGACCGAAGCATGAAACAGATGAATCTTGTCATTCGTTTTGCCGCTAATACAGTCGTCCTGTATTTTGTTTTTCAATCGGTTTATGTGTATGCGCTTGTCATCTATATCATTATGGCGGCTCTTTATCTTTATGTGTCTTCCGCTGCAAAAGGAAAAACATTCAAATGGGAGAGCCATATTGAATACGAGTTGAGACGCAAGCAGCGTTTTTACCGGATTGCCAACCTGTTTACGGATGTGCCGCATTTAAAGAAACAAGCGAAACGGAGAGCGTATCTCGACTTTTTGCTGCGGTTTGTGCCGTTTGAACAGCGTAAAACGTTTGCTTACATGTTTGCCCGCGCGTTTTTGCGTTCAAGTGATTACTTAGGCATTCAAGTCAGATTAACCGTTATTTTTGCGCTGATCATTATGTATGCCTCTGCAAGCCCGATGATCGCAGGGATTTTGACTGTGTTTACCGTCTTTATCACAGGTATTCAGTTTCTGCCGCTATTTGGCCACTTTGACCATCTGGCGCTTCAAGAGCTATATCCTGTCAAAAAGGAAGCGAAGCTGAAAAGCTATTTCTCTCTATTAAAAGCTGCGCTTAGCGTGCAGGCTCTGCTCATGGCAGCGGCCTCTGCCTATGCTGCGGGCGCTGCAGGTTTTCTGTACGCGTTGATCGGCTCTGCCGTCTTGATCTTTGTTGTTCTGCCGTCCTACATGACCGCCAGATTAAAAAAACACGGAAAGCTGTGATGCTGAAAAAAGGGGTAGGTCAAATGAGCGAGAATCTGCTGATGCAGGAAGCTCTTCAATGGAAAATGCATTTTTTGCGAAAGGATTCCATGTTTGAACGCTTCTCAAAGCGTGTGCAAACAAAGATGAATGAACGGATACCTGAAAAAATTCATGCAGCAGTAACTGAAAGCGTGAAAAAAATGGTGGAAGCCACGATGGCGGGATCTAATATCATCACCTATAAGAAGGATACAAGCACACTTTCACTCAGAGAAAAAAACGAGCTTGCCAAAAAAACGATCGCTTCTTATCAGAAAGTGGCGGCTGCTGAAGGAGTCGGCACCGGGGCGGGCGGCATCTTTTTAGGTATTGCTGATTTCCCGCTGCTGCTCTCCATTAAAATGAAATGTTTATTCACTTTGTCCTCGATATACGGCTTTGATGTGAAGAATCCAGAAGAAAGGATGTTTTTGCTGCTTGTATTTCAGCTTGCTTTTTCGAGTGATGACTGCCGCAAATCGCTTTTTTCTGTCATTGAAAACTGGGAGACGGAGAAAAAGGATATTGACTGGAGAGTATTTCAGCAGGAGTATCGCGATTATATTGATGTCGTCAAGCTTTTTCAGCTTTTACCAGGGGTAGGGGCCGCAGTCGGCGGAATTGCCAATTATAAACTGCTTGCTCAGCTTGGAGATACAGCAAGACACGTTTTTCATCTGAGAATATTAAAGTAAACAGCCGGAGAGTAAAACTCCGGCTGTTTTTTTATGATAAATGATAAGTGATTGCAGCACCTGCAAGCACTTTGGCAGCAGTCAGCATTGCTTTTTCATTGATATCAAATTTCGGATGGTGGTGGGAATAGATACGCTCAGGCTGTTCAGGAGCGGCTCCGGTAAAGAAAAAGGTTCCTTTGACATGCTGTAAGTAATAAGAAAAATCTTCGCCGCCCATTTGCGGTTCACCTTTAAGAACCTGATGAACGCCGTCTGTGTTTTTTGCGACGTTTACCAGATGGTCGGTCTCCGCGGGGTGATTGACTACCGCTGGGTATCCGCGTTCGTAGTTGTAGTCATAGGAAGCGCCGTGCATGCTGCACACTCCTTTTACAACGGCTTCAATTTCTTTTTCCAGAATGTCGCGGACATTGTCATTAAACGAACGGGCTGTGCCAATGAGTGTTGCATGGTCTGCAATCACATTAAAGGGATTATCAGCCATAAAAGAGCCTGTCGATATGACGGCGGAGTGAATCGGATTGACTTTGCGGCTGACTATATGCTGCAGCGAGGAAACAATTTGCGAGCCGATCAGGACGGCGTCTTTTGTATCATGGGGGTGAGCGCCATGGCCGCCCTTTCCGTGAATGCTGATTGTAAATCTGTCAGCTGCTGCCATTACGGCGCCGGAGCGGCAGAGAATGGTTCCAATCGGCTCAGTCGCCCAAAGATGGGTACCGAATATGACGTCTGCGTTTTCAAGACAGCCGTCCTCAATCATCGGTTTTGCACCTCCTGGCGCGTACTCTTCAGCGTGCTGGTGGATCATAATAAACGTTCCTTTGAGATCATGCCTGTTCTGATAAAGCACCTTTCCAACGGCAAGCAGAGCCGCTGTATGGCCGTCGTGGCCGCATGCGTGCATGACACCGGGCACTTTGGAAGCGTAAGGAACATCTTTTTCATCTTGGATGGGAAGGGCGTCAAAATCGGCCCGCAATGCGACAGCAGGACCGGGTTCGCTGCCTTCAATATAAGCCAGAACCCCATTGCCGCCGACTTTGGTGCGGATCGGGACTCCTAACGATTCGTAATAGGAAGCAATAAAAGCGGCCGTTTTTTCTTCCTGATTGGAAAGTTCAGGGTACATATGGAAATGGCGCCTGATTTCCACCATTTCATTGAAACAGCTGTCGAGCTGTTTGTTTATCTCTTTTTGCAGCGTGTTGATGGACAAAGCCGCTTCCCCCTTTTCTAAGCTTTTCCATGATTGTATAGAAAAAGTCTGAATATTTCAACTGGTTGTGTTTCAAAGCATGATCATCGCTGCAATGGTTGTCACCGAAAGCCCGATGACTACGGGGAGGAAGTTCTTTCTGGCAAGCTCGAATGGATCGACCTTGCAAATGGCTGCAGCGGGAATGAGCGCCCATGGAATAAGCGTACCGCCGCCCACCCAGATGGCTGATATTTGCCCGAGTGCAGTCAGGACGGCTGGATCAGCATGAAGAGCAGATGAAAAAAGCTTGGCGATGGAGCCGGCGAGGGAAATGCCTGAAAATCCTGAACCGTCGAGCCCGGTTACGGCTCCAGCGGCAGTCAAAGCTGCGGCCGCAAGCTCTTTGGACATAGGCATCGCGTGGGATAGGGCGATGCCGAGATCATTGACAATGCCGTGTGAATGTTTAGGAAGTTCAGTACCCAATATGCTCTCATAGCCGGAATCACCAAGATAAAAGAAAGCGGCAATCGGGATAACGGGACCGAAAACCTTAAAGCCGAATTGAAACCCCTCGATAAAATATCCAGTAATTTTTTCAAGCCCTTTCTGTTTATACACAAGGAAATGGACGATCAGCAGGATGCAAATGGAAGATCCGCCAATTAACGCGGTTGCATCATTTCCTTGAAGGTTGAATATGACCATACAGGCGATATCAGCTGCAAATACAAGAGGAATCAAAAGAGCCAGCAAAGACCGAAGACGTTTCGGCAAATACATTGAAGTGTCATGTTCATCTGACATCATCGGGGAAAAAGAAGCGGGCCGCATTTGTTTTTTGCGTTCACGCTGAATCAAAAAGAAAGCGGCAGTTGTTGTAGTCACGCCCATAATCAGAACGAGCGGAATGCTTGCTGAGACGACATCACCGACAGGGATGCCTGCTGCATCAGCTGTCAGTTTTGGCGCTGCCTGAATGACAAAGTCTCCTGAAAGGGCAAAGCCGTGCCCGAATAAATTCATTGCCATGGCGGCAGCGATAGGCGGCAGGCCGGCACGGGCGGCTGCCGGAAGCAGAACGGCGCCAATTAAAGCGACACCCGGCGAAGGCCAGAAGAAAAGAGAAATGGCAAACATCAGTCCGCCTATCAGCCAGTATGCCCTCACAGGTCCTTTAACTAGTCGTACAAAGGGAGAAATCATCGCTTCATTTATCCCTGTTTTCGTTAACACATCACTCATAGATACGATAAAACAGATAATGAAAATCGTAGGCAGCAGCTCAGATGCCGCGTAGATGAAGCTGTGGAATAAACTGCTGACCGAAGCTGAAAGCGAATGGCTGGCCCATAACGAAATGATGAAAATCCCAAATAACGATATAAAGGTTGTATCTTTTCGCAGCAGCATAAAAAGAATGATTGCTCCAATAAAAAACACATAAAGAACATGAACAGACATAATCCCGATTTCCATCATTGATCACTCCTTCCGCTTCCTACAGATTATTCATAGGCGGGCGGAAGGTGCTGGGACAGAAGGTATCCGATAGCAGATATTACTTCAGATCAACAAGGATATGTTTTAGCTGCTCGACCAACTCATGCTTCAATCCCTTTTTAGCGCTGCTGCTGGTGCTGCGGGTAGCATTCGGGTGAAAAAATAACGGCACCGGCCGCAAGCCATTTTTTTCGGTAGGCGATTATGCTTTCCGAAGGTTCTAAGTAAGAGCCGTCCTCACTCGTCATTTCATAATCGTCGAATCCGAATTGGAAGCCGCAGCACAAGCAGATTTCATAGGAGTGATTCCCTCGGTCATCATATGCTGGTTCTGTCAGCCCTTTAAACCCGCAGACTGGGCAAATATATTTCAACTCACTTCCCTCCCTTTCGCCATAAAAAAAACTGCCGGACATTCCGGCAGCTATTCGACAGCAACATATGTGGTGACATACGAAGGCCGGGAGAAGATGGACGTTGTGTCAACTCCGGCAGACGTGCCGCGTTTTTTGTGGGCTTCTTTGTATGAGCCTGACTGCTGCCAGTCTTGGAAGGCTCTTTCTGTTTCCCACAAGGTGAGAATGACGTACGTATCGCTGTCAAGGGGACGCAGGACACGAATGGCTTCAAAACCGGGCTCGTTTTCGACTTTTCCCGCTCTGTTTTTAAATCTGTTTTCAAACAGCGGCCGCCCTTCCTGTGTGACGGCTATATTGTTCAATACTGCGAAACCAGGATGCTTCATGTCCCCGACTTGGTCAATGACTTCATAAGAATGGGGGGCCTGAAAAACCGTTTCTCCGTTTGTTTCGTGAATTAAAATCGCATTTTCCTGTCCCTGCATCAAAAGCATATTTTCCGAGGAATGTTTTTGCACGATGTTTTTCAAAAAATCGGCTGTCCCATATGTAATATATACCTTCATATCAGCCACCTCCTGCTTGCTAGTATATCAAAACAATGGTATAAGTTTCTATTGGCGACTGCTTCAAACATAAATCAAAACAATTTTTCCCATACTACCTTTAGAAAGGCGAGGTGAGTTCATGTTTAAGATAAAGAAAAAGAAACTTTTCATTCCCATCATTATTTTAGTGTTAACTGCTTTTCTCGCATTAATAGGATATATTTCAATCATTTTTCTCGGTCATTATGTCATAGATGAAAAGAAACTGGTCCTTCACGCATCTTCAAAAATTGTTGACCAAAACGGGGATGAGGTCGCAAGTCTGTATACAGAAAATCGTGAACCGGTCTCCATTAATGAAATTCCGAAAGAGGTCAGAGAAGCATTTATCGCAGTGGAAGATAAGAGGTTTTACGAACACCACGGTATCGATGTGAAATCTGTTGGAAGAGCGGTGTACCGCGATATATTAGCAGGAGGAAAAGTAGAAGGCGGGAGCACGATCACCCAGCAGCTTGCCAAAAATATCTTTCTGACACATGACAAAACGTTTTTAAGAAAAACGAAAGAAGTGATCATAGCGATCAACCTTGAACGGGACTACAGCAAGGACAAGCTGCTGGAAATGTATCTGAACCAGCTATACTTCGGACACGGGGTTTATGGCATTCAAGCTGCGTCCCACTATTATTTTAATAAGGAAGTTAAAGATCTAAGCGTATCCGAAGGCGCGGTCTTGGCTGCTATTCCGAAGGCGCCTTCTACGTATTCTCCTGTTTTGCATCCTGATAAAAGTAAGGAGCGGCGGGATACGATTCTCGGCATGATGAATGACCAAGGCTATATCAGTGCGAAAGAGGCTGTCAGTGCGCAGGGGAGGACGCTCGGGCTGAACGTGAAGAAACAGTCAAAAACACCTTGGTTTGACAGCTATATTGACCTTGTGATCGAAGAAGCGGAGGATAAGTATTCCATTTCCGGAGAGCAGCTGCTTCAAGGCGGGTACACGATTAAGGTGCCGCTTGATTCAAAACTGCAAAAAACGGCTTATCAAGTCATGAAGGAAGCCAGCTATTATCCCGGAACAGATCAAGATGCGGAAGGAAGCGCAGTTTTTATCAACAATAAAACGGGCGGTGTGGAAGCGGCGATTGGCGGAAGAGATTACACGGCTAAAGGATATAATCGTGTGACAGCTGTGCGCCAGCCGGGATCAACGTTTAAGCCGCTGGCTGTATACGGACCGGCGATGCAGGAAAAGAAATTTAAGCCGTACTCTCTGTTAAAGGATGAATTACAATCCTACGGAGACTATACACCAAAAAATTATGACGGGCGTTATGAAGGGGAAGTCACGATGTCGGATGCCATCACTTACAGCAAAAATGCGCCGGCAGTGTGGACGCTGAATGAGATCGGTGTGGAAACGGGAAAATCTTATTTAAAGTCAAACGGTATTGATATACCGGATGAGGGGCTTGCTCTAGCTCTCGGCGGTTTAGAAAAAGGCGTGTCGCCCCTCCAGCTTGCCGGCGCTTTTCATACGTTTGCCGCAAATGGAACATACACCGAGCCGTACTTTATTTCAAACATAACCGATGAGGACGGGGAAATAATAGCCGATCATAAAGAAGAAGGAAAACGAGTATTCAGCAAACAGACGTCTTGGAACATGACGAGAATGCTTCAGCAGGTGGTTAAGAAGGGAACGGCAACGTCCGGCGCCTTTCACGGCGATCTTGCTGGGAAAACCGGTTCTACCTCATATACTGGCGTTTCCGGCGCCACAAAGGATGCCTGGTTTGCAGGCTATACGCCGGACATAACGGGTGCTGTCTGGATGGGCTATGACAAAACAGATCACAACCATTACTTAAAAGGCGGAAGCGCATATCCAACCAGAATGTTTAAGGATATTTTGACACAGGCTGGCCAGACGGGTTCTGCGTTTACAAAGCCTAAAAAAGTAAAAGAACTTGAAAGCCCAATTGAGCTTGAGCCTGTCAAAACGCTGACGGCTGACTATACATTTAGGGCAGCGGGGCTGTTTACGATTGAATTAAAATGGGATGCGCAAGAGGATGATCGGGCAGTATACAGAATTTATGTAAATAAGGACGGCAAGGATACGCTTCTTGATTCTGTTGAAGGAAAGGGAAGCTATGAGATCCCATATGCCAATTTGTTTTCGGGTGCTTCCTATAAAGTGGTGCCTTATAATACACAGACAAAAAAAGAAGGAGAAGGAACCGATTACGTTCAGCCGAAGTTGTTTTCCTCTTAATGGAATTCGGCGATTTTTTGAACTTTGGGCCGGATTTCTATACCATTTGCCCAAAACGAGGTATAGTGTAATGGTCAAGGAACACGAACGTATGGTTGCAGTATGAAAGGTGGAAATCAAATGAGGAAACGAGAAACGTTTAACGAGACGTTTTTAAAAGCTGCGCGGGGAGAAAAAGCGGATCACACGCCTGTTTGGTACATGAGACAAGCCGGGCGCTCACAGCCGGAGTACCGTAAGCTGAAGGAAAAATACGGATTGTTCGAAATTACACATCAGCCCGAATTGTGTGCGTACGTCACAAGGCTTCCGGTCGAGCAATACGGAGTCGATGCTGCAATCCTTTATAAAGATATTATGACGCCGCTTCCGTCGATCGGTGTGGATGTTGAAATTAAAAATGGAATCGGGCCGGTGATTGATCAGCCTATTCGTTCTCTGCAGGACATTGAAAAGCTCGGAAAGCTTGAGCCGGAACAGGACGTGCCGTACGTGCTCGAAACGATCAAACTGCTTGTCAATGAACAGCTTGACGTCCCGCTAATCGGTTTCTCTGGTGCGCCTTTTACGCTTGCCAGCTATATGATCGAAGGCGGGCCTTCGAAAAACTACAATAAAACAAAAGCCTTTATGTACAGCATGCCGGATGCCTGGAACCTGCTGATGACAAAGCTTGCCGACATGATTATCGTGTATGCGAAAGCGCAAATAAAGGCGGGCGCAAAAGCCATTCAAATCTTTGATTCATGGGTTGGCGCGCTGAATCAAGCGGATTACAGAACGTACATCAAACCAGTGATGAACCGGATTTTTTCTGAGCTGGCGTCCGAAAATGTGCCGCTTATCATGTTTGGTGTAGGTGCCAGCCATTTAGCAACGGATTGGCATGACCTGCCTCTCGATGTTGTCGGGCTCGATTGGAGACTGAGCATTGATGAAGCCAGATCAAAAGGCATCACCAAAACAGTGCAAGGCAACCTGGACCCGTCCATTTTGCTTGCTCCGTGGGAAGTGATCGAGAAGAGAACGAAAGAAATTCTTGATCAAGGCTTACAATCGGATAGCTTCATTTTTAACCTCGGGCACGGCGTATTTCCTGATGTCAGTCCGGAAGTGCTGAAAAAGCTGACTGCATTTGTACATGAATATTCTCAATCAAAGAAAATAGGCCTATACTCCTGAGCATATTTTTTGGTATCAGGATAAAAGCCTGTCAAAATTGTTTTGTGATAGATCATCTAAAGAGGGTGTAAACAGTGGGTAAAAAGAAAATGGGGCTTCTCATTATGGCGTACGGCACGCCTTACAAAGAAGAAGATATAGAGCGTTATTATACACATATTAGAAGAGGCAGAAAGCCTGAGCCTGAAATGCTTCAGGATCTGAAAGACAGATATGAAGCAATCGGGGGCATTTCGCCGCTTGCCAAAATCACAGAGGAACAGGCTTATAAACTTGAACAGCACTTAAACGAGATTCAGGATGAGATTACGTTTAAAGCGTATATCGGGCTGAAGCATATCGAGCCGTTTATTGAAGACGCTGTGGCAGAGATGCATAAGGACGGCATTACAGAGGCAGTCAGCCTTGTATTGGCACCGCACTTCTCCACATTCAGCGTGCAGTCCTACAACAAACGTGCGAAAGAAGAGGCTGAAAAACTCGGCGGGTTAACAATTACGTCTGTCGAAAGCTGGTACGATGAGCCGAAGTTTGTGAAATATTGGGTTGACCAAGTGAAGGACACGTATGCGTCAATGCCGAAGGAAGAAAGAGAAAACGCGATGCTCATTGTTTCCGCGCACAGCCTCCCGGAAAAAATTAAAGAGTACGGAGACCCGTACCCGGATCAGCTTCATGAATCCGCGAAGTTGATCGCTGAAGGAGCAGGCGTATCTGAATACGCTGTCGGCTGGCAAAGTGAAGGCAACACGCCTGATCCGTGGCTTGGACCTGACGTGCAAGATCTGACACGTGATTTATTTGAACAAAAAGGCTATCAAGCATTCGTATATGTGCCTGTCGGATTTGTCGCGGACCATTTAGAAGTGCTTTATGACAACGATTATGAGTGCAAAGTGGTGACTGACGATATCGGCGCCAGCTATTACCGGCCGGAAATGCCGAACGCTAAACCGGCATTTATTGATGCTTTAGCAACAGTCGTTTTGAAAAAATTAGGACGTTAAAGAAGGCGATGAACATGAGTGACGGCAAAAAGCATGTAGTCATCATCGGCGGCGGCATTACCGGTTTAGCCGCCGCCTTCTACATGGAAAAAGAAATTAGAGACAAAAATTTGCCGCTTGAGCTGACGCTTATTGAGGCAAGCCCGAGAGTAGGCGGAAAAATCCAGACAGTCAAGAAGGAAGGCTATATCATCGAAAGAGGGCCTGACTCATTCCTGGAACGAAAAAAAAGCGCTCCGCAGCTTGTCAAAGACTTAGGTCTTGACCATCTGCTTGTGAACAATGCGACTGGACAATCCTACGTGCTTGTCAACCGCACTTTGCATCCGATGCCGAAGGGAGCTGTAATGGGAATACCAACCAAAATCGCGCCGTTCGTGTCAACGGGGCTGTTTTCTCTGTCAGGGAAGGCGAGAGCTGCAATGGATTTCATCCTGCCCGCAAGTAAATCAAAAGAGGATCAGTCACTGGGTGAATTTTTCCGCAGACGTGTCGGGGATGAAGTTGTCGAGAATTTAATCGAGCCGCTTTTATCAGGCATCTATGCAGGTGATATCGACAAACTCAGCCTGATGTCAACATTCCCGCAATTCTATCAGACGGAACAAAAGCACAGAAGCCTGATCCTGGGGATGAAAAAAACAAGACCTCAAGGCTCCGGCCAGCAGCTGACAGCCAAAAAACAAGGGCAGTTTCAGACGCTGACAACAGGCCTGCAGACGCTTGTCGAAGAGATCGAAAATCAACTAAAGCTGACAAAGGTATACAAAGGCACAAAGGTTACCAACATTAGCCGAGAGGGCACGGGCTATTCGCTTGATCTTGATAACGGCGTATCCCTTGATGCCGAATCAGTGATTGTAACAGCACCGCATAAAGCTGCCGCGGGAATGCTTTCCGATTTGCCGGCTGTTGCAAACCTGAAAAACATGCATTCCACATCTGTGGCGAATGTCGCCTTAGGCTTTCCGGAAGGTACCGTCCAGATGGAGCATGAGGGCACGGGCTTTGTCATTTCAAGGAACAGTGATTTCGCGATCACAGCTTGTACGTGGACGAACAAAAAATGGCCGCACGCAGCGCCGGAAGGCAAAACACTGCTTCGGGCATATGTCGGAAAGGCCGGAGACGAATCCATCGTCGACCTCTCAGATAACGACATTATCAACATTGTGCTGGAAGACTTAAAGAAAGTAATGAAAATCAACGGCGAGCCGGAAATGACATGTGTCACACGCTGGCATGAAAGCATGCCTCAATACCATGTCGGCCATAAACGGCGTATCAATGAGCTCCGAGAAGCGCTGGCTTCCTCCTATCCTGGTGTGTACATGACTGGTGCATCTTTCGAGGGTGTTGGAATTCCGGACTGTATCGATCAAGGAAAAGCAGCTGTGTCAGATACGCTGAAATATTTATTCGACTAAACCTCCGTACCGGTACGGAGGTTTTTTGTGTCTAGGTGATGGCAATATTGTGTAAAAAATGTTTGAATTGTTCAGCATGGTATGATACATTTGCATATGTACTTATTGACTAAAATGTTCAAATGGTCAGTTTTGAGGTGATATAAATGTCAATAGATCGAAGAAAGCTCATTTTGGAGGCTGCCACAAAGTCTTTCACACAGTTTGGCTATAAAGCGACGACAATGGATTTGGTGGCGAAGCTTGCGAACGTGGGAAAAGGAACCATCTATACGTTTTTCAAAAATAAAGAAGAGCTGTTTGACGATATTTTCTCTACGTTATTGAGAGAAATGAAGCAAAAAGCCGACGAAGCGATGGAGCCTGATCTCCCGTTCCATGAAAATGTCCACAGGGCGTTGTTTGCCATTCTGGAATTCAGGAAAACACATCAGCTGACGATTAAAATTTTTCAAGAAAATGCTGAGATTGGTACAATGGCAGTTCAGGACGTGATTCAGAAAATGGAGCGTTCCATTCTTTCTTATATTAAAAATAAGATAGAAGAGGGTGTCGAAAACGGAGATATCAAGCCATGTGATCCTGAGCTGACGGCTTTTGTCATGTTGAAGCTTTATATCGCGCTCATTTTTGATTGGGAAAAACAGCATCCTCCGCTTGATAAAGAAACGATTGCGGAACTGCTTGAGTTGTATGTTGTCAAAGGATTGTCAGCCAACTAGATAATCCTTTCTCTTTACAAGAAAATGACCATTTTTCATGATGAGTCAGTTTTAGAATGGAGGCATCAGGATGAACACAATACGAAGTCAATGGAAAGACATCGTAACGAGTAAAAAATTATTGATTCCCATCATCGCCATTTTGTTTGTCCCGCTTATTTACAGCGGTGTTTTCTTAAAGGCTTATTGGGACCCGTACGGCACAGTTGACCAGCTGCCTGTCGTTGTCGTTAACCAGGACAAAGGAACGACATATGAGGGAGAAAAGCTTCAAATCGGTGATGATCTGGTAAAAGAATTAAAGGATAATAAAAGCTTTGACTGGCATTTTTCCAATGATCTCGACCAATCATTAAAGGACTTATTAAATCAAAAATACTATCTAGTAGTCGAGATTCCAGAAGACTTCTCTAAAAACGCCAGCACTGTAATGGACAAAAATCCGAAAAAACTGGATTTGAAATACCATACGAATGCCGGTTCAAACTATGTAGGGGCAACGATCGGCGAAAAAGCGATTGATAAACTGAAAGCTTCTGTTTCTAAAGAAGTGACCGAGCAATATACAAAAGTGATTTTTGATAACTTTAAAGATATTGCCAAAGGTCTCAGCGACGCGAGCAGCGGAGCGAAAAAAATTGATGACGGCACAAAGGATGCGAAAAACGGAAGCGCCCAGCTGAAAGAAAATCTGGAGAAGCTGACAGAAAGCACTGCGACAATCAGTGACAAAACGGCGCAGCTGGCAGAAGGAGCAGCTAAAGTAACAAGCGGCATTCAATCGCTTGACAGCTCGCTCGGCAAATTCCAGGACAGCAGCAATACCATTTATGAAAATTCAGGAAAAATTGCCGCGGGATCAAGTGAGCTGACAGGCAAGCTGAATGAACTTCTTGCCGGCCAGCAGACATTGCAGCAGGGATTTCCAAAGATTACAAACGGGCTGGATCAGCTTAATACAAAGGCCGCAGAGGCTTCTCAGAAAGTAGAAAAAGCAGAGAAGGTCATAAACGCAGTCGATTTGACACAGCTTGAAACAGCTGTCAGCAACCTTGAAAAATCTGAAACTGCGATGAACGAATTTAAAAAGCAGCTGACAGAGTTTGAAAACAGCTTAAAAAACCGTGATCAGGCATTTAAAAATCTGATCAATTCAAGCGAGTTCTTAACAGCGGAACAAAAAAGCCAGCTGATTCATTCTGTTGAGAAGAAGCTACCACAAGTGGATGCGCCTGATTTTGACCAAATCATAAGCAGGCTCCCTTCAGTGGATCAGCTTCCTGACATTTCAACGATTAAAGCCTCTCTGGAAGATGTAAAAGAGCAGGCGGCACAGCTGAAAGCAATGCCGGAAGCTACATCTAAGCTTTTTAACGGTGCAAAAGCGACGCAAGATGCAATTGACAAATTAACTGAAGGAACCGAGAAGATATACAACGGTTCACAGCAGATCACAGATAGCCAAAATAAACTGACAGCCGGTATTGGAGAATACAATAAACAGTTTGGTAAAGCAAAAGCAGGCTCAGAACAATTGGTGACAGGCGGCAGCCAAGTGTCAGGCGGCTTACTGAAACTGTTAGACGGTTCTAAACAAATTCAAAATGGATCATCAAAACTCGCTGAGGGATCTGAATCGCTTGATACAGGTTTAGGCAAGCTTCTGGACGGCACAGGACAGCTGTCTAATAAGCTGAATGATGCGGCTGATCAAACAGGGGATATCAGCGCTGATGATGAAACATACGGTATGTTTGCAGATCCGGTGAAAACCAATGACGACGCCATACATTCCGTCCCTAACTACGGAACAGGACTGACGCCTTATATCCTATCAATGGGCTTGTATGTCGGCGGCATTATGCTGACGGTTGTATTCCCGCTGAAAGAAGCATCAGGCCGTCCGAGAAATGGATTTGAGTGGTTCTTCAGTAAATTTAATGTCATGATGCTGGTGGGAATCATTCAATCGCTTATTGTGGCGACAGTTCTTCTTCTCGGAATCGGTCTCGAGGTGGAGAGCACATGGAGATTTTACGTGTTTACGATCATTACAAGTCTCGCTTTCCTTGCAATGATTCAATTTTTGGCCACGACGATGGGCAATCCGGGACGGTTTATTGCAGTCATTATCTTAGTGCTGCAGCTCGGGGCCAGCGGAGGAACCTTCCCGTTAGAATTGCTTCCGCATTTCTATCAGGTGATCCATGGCGCGCTGCCGATGACCTACAGCATAAACGGGTTCAGAGCAGTGATTTCAAACGGAGATTTCGGCTACATGTGGCAGATGGCCGGTGTCTTAATCGGCATTGCTCTTGTCATGATCGCGCTGAGCATTACCTACTTTACGATCTTAAGCCGGAAGGAAGACACTTCAGAAGAACAGCCGGCTTCCTAATGAAAAAGACCTTGTTTCTCAGGAAACAAGGTCTTTTTTTATTTAACATCCCATTTGACCAGAAGTCCGGTATACGTTAATCCTCCGCCAAATCCGAAAAGCATCAGGGTTTGGTCTTTTTTCAGCTTCCCGGCTTTCACTGCCAGATCAAGGGCCAAAACAATAGAGACTGAGGATGTATTTCCGTAGTATTCGACACTGGTGAGTGTTTGTTCAATCGGAAACGGTGTTTTTTCACAAATCGATTCGATCATGCGCAAGTTGGCGCTGTGGGGAACAAACCAATCAAGATCAACACGGCTGAGCCCTGCTTTGTGTAAAAGATGTTCAAATTCACGGGGAACGGTTCTGGCGGCCCACTTGTACACTTCGCGTCCGTTTTGGACCATTTTCCCTGAATCCGCAAGCGGCATGCCATTGAGTTCGCTCCGCAGTCCTGCCCGATACAAAATATCTGCACCTTTTCCATATGTTCCTTGGACGGAGGCGAGGAATCCCGGTGCCTCTTCAGTTCGTTCAACCAATAGTGCGCCCGCAGCATCGCCGAACAGAACGCATGTCGTTCGATCTGTATAATCAGTCACTTTTGACAAAGTTTCTCCGGCGATGACGAGAATTTTTTGATGAAGCCCGGATGTAATCAATCCGTTTGCCACATGGAGACCGTATGTCAGTCCTGCGCATGTCGCATTGATATCTAACGCGCCGGTGTTCTCCCAGCCGAAATATTCCTGCACCCGGCAAGCTGTACTCGGAAAGGCATAATCTGCTGTTGTTGTGGCGACGAGAATCATATCCACATCTTCAAGTGTTCCGTCGTAACGGCTCTCGAGATCTTTCACTGCTTCAATGCATAAGTCTGAAGTGAACTGCTGCTCATCGGCAATCCGCCGTTCTCTCATTCCTGTGCGCTGAACAATCCATTCATCAGACGTATCTACGATTTTTTCCAGATCCGCATTGGTTAAACGCCGGGTCGGCGCATAGGTTCCGATTGCTGTAATGTTTGCTTTTGACATCATAACAACTCCTTTTATTATCAGATTATAACACTAGATATTAGTATCTGGTACTAAAAAGAGGATTTTTGATAAAAAAAGAGAAACTGTCAGTAGAAAACCAGAAAAGGAGGAAAAAAATGGTCAGTCAAGGAGCGATAGCCTCTATGATTATTTCCGGGGTTATTGCGTTTTTGTTGCCGATCGGACTGATGATGTGGTTTAGGCGAAAGTATCATGCGTCGCTTAAGGTGTTTTTTATTGGCGCTCTTACGTTTTTTGTCTTTGCTCAGCTATTGGAGGGCGGCGTTCATGTTTATGTGCTGCAAATGAATGAAACGACAAAAGAAGTGATGAAGCATCCAGTGTGGTATGCCCTTTACGGATGCTTGATGGCCGGGATTTTTGAGGAATGCGGAAGGTATATCATGATGCGTTTCTTTATGAAGCGCCGTCTTTCCTGGTCGGACGGTCTGGCCTTCGGAGCGGGCCACGGCGGTCTGGAGGCGATCCTAATAACCGGCTTGTCCAGCATTACGCTTATCGTGTACGCTTTTGCGATCAATAGCGGCACTTTTGAACAGCTTTTGATTCATCAGGATGTGAAGCAGGCGCTTATGCCGATTCAGGCGCAGCTGCTGAATACACCTTCGTATGAATGGCTGCTCGGCGGAATGGAAAGAATTAGCGCCATCTCTGTTCAAATCGGTCTGTCATTATTTGTGCTGTATGCGGTTAAAAGCCGCCGGCCGCTGTTTTTGCTGTATTCGATACTCTTACACGGGCTCTTTAATGTACCGGCGGTTTTATACCAAAAAGGAGTGATAGAACATGCGGCGGCTGTTGAACTCATCGTGGCTGTGATAGCCGCGGCATCAGTGGTTTGGATTGTAAAGGCAAAAAGGCTGTTTCAATAAAAAATCCAAGCAGCAGTAACAGCCCGCTTGGAAAAATATGAATGAAATATTCGTTTAGGCATGGGGTATCAGAATATTTCTGATTCAGTCCTTAGCAATGACAGCAAGAGTGGCAGCGTTTTTTGCAAGAGCAATTTCTTTTCTTTTTCTTCTTTTTCTCGCAAGGGTCATGGCATTCTTTCTCTTTCTTGCAATGGTCGTGGAAATCTTTATCGAACCACTCGTCAAAGAACCAAAAATCATCGAACCAATGGCGACAATGACATTTCTGTTCATGTGAATGACGACAGCACATAGATATCCCTCCTCTTCCCATGCTTACTACAGCATATGAAAGGTTGATAGGAAAAGATTGGACGGGTCTATCAGGAAAAGAGTATATTTTAAATAGAAAATAAAAGGAGGAATGTCCGATGACGTCCGTTCGGAAAACGATGGAGCTGATTAAAGAACTTGTGTCTATTCCAAGTCCGACAGGGAATACATATGAGGTGATCAAATACGTTGAACACCTTTTAAAAGAATGGAAGGTCGAAACGGTTCTGAACCATAAAGGTGGTTTGATTGCCACACTTCCGGGCCGCGACACATCCCGACACAGAATGCTGACGGCGCACGTTGACACCTTGGGCGCAATGGTGAAAGAAATTAAGGCAGACGGCCGGCTGAAAATTGATTTGATCGGCGGTTTCCGCTACAACTCGATTGAAGGGGAGTATTGCCAAATTGAAACGGCCTCGGGTAAAACGTATACGGGGACCATTTTAATGCACCAAACGTCTGTTCACGTGTACAAAGACGCGGGAAAAGCGGAGCGCAATCAAGAGAACATGGAAATTCGCCTGGATGAGCCTGTACACTGCCGTAAGGATACGGAAGAGCTTGGCATTGGCGTAGGGGATTTTGTTTCATTTGATCCCCGTGTCGAGATCACATCAAGCGGATTCATTAAATCACGCCATTTAGATGACAAAGCAAGCGTAGCCTTGTTGCTTCGCTTAATTCATCAAATTCAAACAGAAGACATTGAACTGCCGTATACGACTCATTTTCTGATTTCTAATAATGAAGAAATCGGATACGGCGGAAACTCCAATATTCCTGCTGAAACTGTTGAATACTTGGCGGTGGATATGGGCGCTATCGGTGACGGGCAGGCGACAGACGAATATTCGGTTTCGATTTGCGTGAAGGATTCGAGCGGTCCGTATCATTATCAGCTGAGAAAGCATTTGGTCGATTTAGCTGAAAAGCATCATATTGACTATAAGCTTGATATTTATCCATATTACGGGTCGGACGCCTCAGCAGCGATCAAATCAGGTCACGATATCGTGCACGGCCTGATCGGGCCGGGAATTGACGCTTCGCACGCTTTTGAGCGCACGCATAAGTCTTCCCTCCGCCATACAGCGAAGCTTCTATATTATTATGTGCAATCACCGATGGTATAAGAGGGAGAAAATAAATGAAAATCTATGAACTGAAAAGCACTTTCGGCTGGGAAGGCGATGAAGGTCTTGGAGAACAGCTGATCCAGCAAATCCTTGCTGGAGAAAAAACGGCCACCTGCGCGCCGAAATCATTATATTCAAAAGATGAACTGAGTGATGTATATCAAACAGCGGGACAGCTTGTAACCGTTTATGATAAACATGATCATCCGAGATGCAATATAAAAGTGACAGATGTGTTTGAAACGACCTTTGGAGCGCCTGATATGAGGTTAGTCAAAGGCGAGGGCAACGGAGACCGAATTGATGAATTTCAGGAGGACCATCGGAGAGCATGGGCGGAGCTGATCAAAAACGGCGAAATGGAGCTGAATGAGGACACTGTTTTGATTACAGAACTGTTTGAGCTAGTTCAAGATTAAAAAAAAGCCTGTGGGGCGATAAGAACCCCGCAGGCTTTTTTGATTAACCGGAAATGGTTGCGTTTTGATCTGCTTTAGATTGGGTCATGACAGCTTCTGCTTTTGCAGGATTAAACATGCCTTCCCATTTAGACATGACAACGGCAGCAAGTGCGTTACCAGTCAGGTTTACAACTGTACGTGCCATGTCCATAATGCGGTCTACACCGGCAATAAAGGCAAGTCCTTCTGCCGGAACACCGATCGTGCCCAGTGTTGCAAGTAAGACGACAAAAGAAGTTCCCGGAACGGCAGCCATTCCTTTAGATGTCACCATCAAAACTAATACAAGCGTAATTTGGTGCCAAATCGTTAAATCAATGCCGTATACCTGTGCCAGAAACAGCGCGGCAATAGACTGATAGAGAACGGAGCCGTCTAAGTTAAACGTATATCCAATCGGGATAACGAAAGATACAATACCTTTCGGACAGCCGATTTTCTCCATTTTTTCCATGATGCGCGGAAGAACGGTTTCAGAGCTGGACGTACTGAACGCCAATAAAATTTCGTCCTTCATATAAGCTAGGAATTTGAAGATGCTGATGCCGGCAATTTTTCCGACAATCCCAAAAACGACGATTAAGAAGAAAGCAAGCGCGACATATACCAATCCGACAAGCTTTCCGAGAGATAGAAGAGAACCGAGTCCGAATTTAGAGACAGTAACTCCGATTAGAGCGAAAACCCCGAACGGCGCTACTTTCATCACAAGATTTACCACATGGAACATCGAATGGGAAACGCCTTCAAAAAAGGCTAATACTGGCTTGCCTCTTTCACCGATTGCGGAAATTCCCAACGCAAATAGTACGGTAAAGAAGATGATGGCAAGAAGATCCCCTTCGACCAAGGATTGGAAGAAGTTTGTCGGCACAATGTGCAGGAATGTTTCTGCCACTGATTTATTGCTTTGTTCTTTTTCTGTTTCAACATATTGACTGATGTCTGTTTTTTGAGCTTCGTGTATATTAACTCCTGTACCCGGGTGGAAGATGTTTGCAAGGGCTAGTCCGAGAATGATGGCAAAGGTCGTAATAATCTCAAAGTACAGAATTGTTCTGAAGCCTAATTTACCAACTTGCTTTCCATTTCCGGCTCCGGCTACACCGATGATTAAACTGGAGACAACAATAGGAATCACTATCATTTTGATTAAGCGTAAAAAGAGATCCCCGATTGGCTGCAGATAAGTAGGCAGTGCTGGGTTGCCGTACCAAATAACGCCAACAATAACACCTAGAATAAGTCCAACGAATATTTGCGTGGCTAATCCAAACCTAATTCTTTTCATAGATTACCTCCCAAAAAACAAAGTATCAACATATATCATGAATAGACATATATTTAATCTCACTATTAGATCAAATTATAATAGATAAGAAATAGGTTCGTCTATAGTAAATTATATTTCGAAAATATAGAATATTCAAAAACAGAAAGAGAATCACCAGAATTATCTAAAAACAGGTGAGCTTTGACCCAACCCTAACTATTATTTCAATATAAAGAGAAGTTAGAAGAATGAAGAAAATCTCACACTATATGCGTGAGATTTTCGCCTCTTTACATATCGCTTACTTTTATACAGTCATTGCAAATATTTCCATAGCACTCATGCTGCTCATCTATCTTTTTTCCGCATTCCGTGCACTTTTTCGAAGGCAGGTTTCTAAAAAATTCAGTAATTTTCCCTAGCATAACCAATCCCTCTTTCCCCTTTGTAATGTCTTCATTGTAATATAACAGAAAGTAAAATTCAATATCTGTTTTGATACAATGTTTAAAACATGCTTTTTTTTAGAAAAATGGGTATATTGAAGGAGGATCAATTTTCTTTTAAAAAGAAGGAGGACATTATGAAAGTTACAGTTATCGGATGCTACGGCGGTTTTCCGGCCGCAAATGAAGCGACGTCGGGCTACTTGTTTCAATCGGGGGATTATTCATTGCTTGTGGATTGCGGAAGTGCCGTGTTATCTAAGCTGTTTGGATATGTCCCGGCGGAAAAGCTGAATGCTGTGGTTCTGTCTCATTATCACCATGACCATATTGCCGACATTGGGCCGCTGCAATTTGCCAAGCAAGTCGGATCGTTCCTCGGCAAAGGAGAGCACACGCTTCCGATTTACGGACATGATGCTGATATAGAACAGTTTCAAAAGCTTACATATAAAACGCATACGCAAGGGATTGCCTATCAGCCTGATCAGCCGCTGACTGTCGGTCCGTTTACGATTACCTTTTTAAAAACGGTTCACCCGGTGACTTGTTATGCGATGCGGATTACTGACGGCAGCCATACTGTTGTGTATACTGCTGATTCCAGCTATCAGGATTCATTTATTCCGTTTGCGGCAAATGCTGATTTATTGATCTCAGAATGCAATTTTTATGCTGATCAAGACGGGACAAGCGCAGGCCATATGAACAGCTTGGAAGCAGGGCGAATTGCAGAAGAAGCGGGAGCCGGCGAGCTGCTGTTGACCCATTTGCCTCATTTCGGCGTGCATGACAATCTTCGCAAAGAAGCCAAGACCGTTTTTAACGGGGAAGTGAACATTGCGAAATCTGGTTTTGTGTGGGAAGGATAAAGGAGGAGCACCATGTTATTTATTGACAATCAACATATCAATGATCCGCGGATCAATCTGGCCATCGAGGAGTATTGCCTGAAATATTTAGACCCTGAACAGCCGTATTTGCTTTTTTACGTGAATCAGCCGTCTATCATCATCGGAAAAAACCAAAATACAATAGAAGAAATCAATACAAAGTATGTAGAGGAAAATGGAATTATCGTCGTCCGCCGTTTATCAGGCGGCGGGGCTGTGTATCATGATTTAGGGAATTTGAATTTCAGCTTTATCACGAAGGATGACGGTGACAGCTTTCATAACTTCAAAAAATTCACTGAGCCGGTGATTCAAGCGTTACATCAGCTTGGAGTGGAAGCGGAATTAAGCGGCCGGAATGATATTGTGGTAAATGGACGCAAAATATCAGGGAACGCCCAATTTGCCACAAGAGGCCGCATCTTCAGCCACGGCACCCTCATGTTTGATTCAGCCATTGATCATGTTGTGTCCGCTTTAAAAGTCAAAAAGGATAAAATTGAATCAAAGGGCATCAAATCAATCAGAAGCCGTGTGGCAAACATCAGTGAGTTTCTTGATGATAAAATGACGACCGACGAATTCCGCAGTCATTTGCTCAGACATATTTTCAACACTAATCACATTCAAGATGTGCCGGAGTATAAGCTGACTGAAAAAGATTGGGAAGTCATTCGCAAAATCTCGGAAGAACGCTATCAAAATTGGGACTGGAACTACGGCCGCTCACCCAAATTTAACCTGAACCATTCGAAGCGTTATCCGATCGGGTCCATAGATTTGCGTTTGGAAGTAAAAAAAGGGAAAATTGAAGACTGCAAAATTTTCGGTGATTTCTTCGGTGTGGGCGATGTATCGGAAATCGAAAACCTGCTGATTGGAAAGCAATATGAGCGCAGTGTGATTGCTGATGCCCTGGCTGATGTGAATCTGAAGCATTATTTTGGGAACATTACGAAAGAAGATTTTCTTGATCTGATTTATTAATGTGAAACACATTGTTTGAAAGGAAATTTGTGTTTTGAAATAATGGAGGCAGGAGGGATTCACATGAAAGTGTTTTTAATCGGAGCGAACGGACAAATCGGACAAAGACTTGTTTCTTTATTCAAAGAGAATGCTGATCATTCCGTCAGAGCGATGGTCAGAAAAGAAGAACAGAAAGCATCTTTGGAAGCGACCGGCGCGGAAGCTGTGCTAGCAAATCTAGAAGGAAGCCCGGAAGAAATCGCAGCCGCGGCAAAAGGCTGTGATGCGATTATTTTTACGGCGGGTTCCGGGGGCAGCACAGGCTATGATAAAACGCTGCTGGTGGATCTTGACGGAGCGGCAAAAGCAATAGAGGCTGCGGAAATCGCGGGAATCAAACGTTTTATTATGGTCAGCGCCCTGCAGGCCCACCGCCGTGAAAATTGGAATGAGGCACTTAAACCTTATTACGTGGCCAAGCATTATGCTGATAAAATTCTGGAATCCAGCGGCTTAGCCTATACGATTATTCGTCCGGGAGGCCTTCGCAATGAACCGGGAACAGGAACGGTTTCCGCAGCTCCAGATCTAGAGCGGGGTTATATATCACGAGAAGATGTTGCGGCTGCAGTCATTGCCTCTTTAGATGAGACCAACACGGAAAATCGGGCTTTTGATCTGACTGAAGGAGATACACCGATTGCCGAAGCTTTGAAGAATCTATAACAGTACTGACACTCGGGGCTTTTTGCTCTTGAGTGTTTTTTTGTGTTTCTCTATAATGAAGAGGAAAGCTTATCTTCAATAATGAATGACTACTCATTCACTTTAAGGGGTGGGAGAATGAATCTGGTTTCGAAATTAGAAGAGACAGCATCTGAGAAGCCGGACAGCATCGCATGCAGGTTTAGGGATCAAGTGATTACTTACAAGGAACTGAATGACAATATTCAGCGTTTTGCGGATGGCCTTCAGGAAGCGGGTATGGAAAAAGGGGACCATCTTGCTTTGCTGCTTGGCAATTCGCCTGATTTTGTCATCGCATTTTTCGGCGCATTAAAGGCCGGTATTGTGGTGGTGCCGATCAATCCGACGTACACGCCGACAGAAATCGGCTATATGCTGACAAATGGTGATGTCAAAGCAATCGTAGGAGTAGATCAGCTTTTGCCGATTTATGAAAGCATGCATGAATCTTTGCCAAAGGTCGAACTCGTCATTTTATGCCGGACGGGAGAAAATGAGCCGGAAGCTTCAGATCCCGAGGTCAGAATGAAAATGACAACGTTTACAAAATTGTTGCAACCGACACACGGTGCTGCACGCCATCCAGAGCTTGTACCTGATGATACAGCGGTTATTTTATATACATCAGGAACAACGGGAAAACCGAAAGGCGCGATGCTGACCCACCAGAATTTGTTCAGCAATGCAAACGATGTCGCCGGGTATTTGGGAATGGATGAGAGAGACAATGTAGTCTGCGCTCTCCCGATGTTTCATGTTTTTTGCTTAACTGTCTGCATGAATGCTCCGCTGATGAGCGGCGCATGCGTGCTGATTGAACCGCAGTTCAGCCCTGCATCTGTCTTTAAGCTTGTAAAGCAGCAGCAGGCAACCATTTTTGCCGGCGTGCCTACGATGTATAATTATTTATTCCAGTATGAAGAAGGCAAGGCAGATGATTTTTCTTCTATTCGGCTGTGCATCTCGGGTGGCGCAGCTATGCCGGTCGCGCTGCTTACAGCATTTGAAGAGAAATTCGGCGTAACCATTTTGGAGGGCTACGGGCTTTCAGAAGCATCGCCGGTCACATGCTTTAACCCGTTTGACAGAGGGAGAAAACCAGGCTCCATCGGGACAAGTATTTTGCACGTCGAAAACAAGGTCGTCGATCCGCTCGGACGTGAAGTCCCTGATCACCAGGTGGGCGAATTGATCGTAAAAGGGCCCAATGTGATGAAGGGCTATTATAATATGCCGATGGAAACGAAGCACGCCTTAAAGGACGGGTGGCTCTATACGGGAGATCTGGCAAGGCGGGATGAGGATGGTTATTTTTACATTGTTGACCGGAAAAAAGACATGATTATTGTAGGCGGGTACAATGTGTATCCACGTGAAGTGGAGGAGGTGCTGTACAGCCACCCGGACGTAAAGGAGGCTGTTGTCATCGGCGTGCCTGATGCTGAAAGCGGCGAAGCGGTAAAGGGATATGTCGTACCGAAACGGTCTGGTGTCTCAGAAGCAGAAATGATGGCGCATTGCGAAAAGCATCTGGCAAAATACAAACGGCCTGCCGCGATCATCTTTCTTGATGACATTCCGAAAAATGCGACAGGCAAAATGCTCAGACGGGCGCTGAAAGATATGTTGCCTCATTAATGTGAGAAAAGCGAAGCAGCGGGCTTCGCTTTTTCATTTTTAATCCTTTGCTTCTTTTTTAATGATGTTTTGCAGCGCTTTGGTATCGTTTCGCGTTAATTTGTAATACGTGCCGTCTTTTAAAAAAATGGCCTGCTGGCTGTCGTCAATCCATAATCTGAATGAGTCAAATCTGTCTTTATGAAATTTTACCGTGCCTTCATAATCAGGAGCTGATGTTTTCTCAGTTTTCAGCTGTTTTCCCTGATTCATAATGTCCAGCATATCTTTGACGTGCTGTCTTTTTTCGATTTCAATCTTTTCCCGCCCGTCTGAAGACAGGGTGATCAATTCCGCATCAACTGATTGATACACATCGCCTGACCGGCTGTAAAGGTAGAAAAATGCAATAAACACAAGACCGATAACCACGATAGCTGCTACTAATTTTTTCATCTGCATCACTCCAAACATTTGCTAGTTTCTCCAGCAGGGGGTGATTCCATGCGGAAAAGTCCGAAATCACAGCTTGGTTCTAAGAAATTGGATTTATGATTACAATAGAAGTAATGGGTCTAGATGTGAGGAGTGAGGCGTTATGCGCAAGTGGATTGCGGGTGCAGGGCTTGCATATGTGCTGTATGGAATTTTTTTCTATTGGTATTTCTTTATGTCCGGCGATTCCGCTGTGCCGGAGGCCGTGAAAGGAACACAGGCTGACCCGTCTTCTTTCATGAAGCCGTCTCAATTGGCTGTCGCCGAACAGTATTCTGACGTGAAGAACTTTTTATTTTTTATCAGTATTCCTCTTGATTGGTTTCTGTTTTTTGTATTGTTGGTCAGCGGTGTTTCAAAGAAAATCAAGAAATGGATGGAAGCGGCCGTGCCCTTTCGTTTTTTGCAGATGATTGGTTTTGTGTTTGTGCTTTCGCTGATCACAACGTTAGTGACGCTGCCTTTAGATTGGATAGGCTATCAGGTATCGCTTGATTACCATATTTCGACGCAGACAGCCTCTAGCTGGGCTAAGGATCAGGTCATAGACTTTTGGATCAGTTTTCCGATCTTTACGCTCTGCGTTCTCGTGTTTTATTGGCTGATCAAAAAGCATGAAAAAAAATGGTGGTTTTACGCCTGGCTGTTAACAGTGCCGTTTTCGCTGTTTCTGTTTTTTATTCAGCCGGTGATTATTGATCCTTTATACAACGATTTTTATCCATTGAAAAACAAAGAGCTGGAAAGCAAAATCTTAGCACTGGCAGATGAAGCCGATATCCCGGCTGATCATGTGTATGAAGTGAATATGTCAGAAAAAACAAACGCGCTTAATGCCTATGTGACAGGAATTGGGGCCAATAAGCGGATTGTTCTGTGGGATACAACGCTGAATAAACTCGACGATTCGGAAATTCTCTTTATTATGGGGCACGAAATGGGCCATTATGTCATGAAGCACGTGTATATCGGATTGGCCGGCTATTTAATCGTGTCGCTAGCGGGATTTTATATGGTTGATAAGCTTTACAAGCGGGGGGTACGCTTTGCACGAAATCTGTTTCATGTAGAGGGCCGGCATGATCTTGCGGCATTGCCGCTGTTATTGCTTATCGTGTCTGTTTTGAGTTTTGCCGTTACGCCTTTTTCTAATGCCGTTTCCCGTTATCAGGAGAATAAGGCAGACCAATATGGAATTGAGCTGACAGGGGACAGCGAAGCCGCAGTCAGAACGTTTCAGGATTTGGCTGTTACGGGGCTGAGCCAGGTTGATCCGCCTTTTCTCGTGAAACTTTTCAGAGGGAGCCACCCTTCGATCATGGAGCGGATTCAACATGCGGAAACCGATGAAAATACGTCAGAACACCCGGCCTCAGAACAGGGGGCCGATTAATAAAAAAGAAGCAGGTATGGAGTGGCCTGCTTCTTTTTTATCTTATTGTGCAGCTGCTTGTACGTTGATTAACCCTTTTCCATAGTAGAAAGAGCTTCCAAGGTATGTTGCAGTGTTTTCTAAACGATCACGGACTTGCGCGTTTGTCCAAGTCGGGTGCTTAGAAAGAATTAACGCTGCTGCTCCGGCAACGTGAGGAGTCGCCATTGACGTTCCGTTGTAAGCTCCGTAAGTGCCTCCAGGCAGTGTGCTTTGGATGGATACGCCAGGAGCCATCACATCAAGTTCAGAACCTGCGCTTGAGAATGAAGCTCTTTGGTTGCTGCTGTTTACTGCGCCTACCGCAATAGTAGAAGGATATTTTGCAGGATAGCCGACTGTGCTTGTGCTGCCTGAACTTCCTTCGTTTCCGGCTGCGGCAACAACGACGATACCGCTTGCAACCGCTTTATCGACTACTGTTTTCAACGCTGTAGACCCAGTAGGTCCGCCAAGGCTCATGTTGATGACATCCATGTTGTTAGAAATCGCCCATTCAATGCCGTTAATAATCCAGCTGTATTGGCCGCTTCCTGTAGAATCAAGCACTTTTACTGCATATAACGATGCGCTAGGCGCTACGCCCAGAACACCAATTGTGTTATTAAGAGCGGCAACAGTACCGGCTACATGTGTGCCGTGAGAACTGCCGTCTTGGTATGGGTTTGTTTCAGAAGGTACGAAGCTTGCTCCGCCTCGAACGTTTAAGTCAGGATGAGAAGAGTCAATTCCGCTGTCGATGACAGCTACTTTTACATTAGAGCCTGTGTAGCCTTGAGAGTGAAGAGCCGGCGCTTTAATTTGAGAAATGCCGTAAGGAACAGATTGCGCATATTCATGTGCAACATGATCTTCTTCCACATAAGCAACACTCGGATCTTTTTTCAGTTCTTTTACAGCTTTTTCATCCAATGTTGCCGCGGCTGCATTTACATACTTAAATTGCTTTTGAACTTTCCCGCCTTTTTCAGAAATAACATCTTTTTTCTTGGCGGTGCTCATAGCCCCCATTGTCTGTTTAAATCCGACAATGTACTTCTTTTCTTCACTGTTTTTTCCGGCAGCCTGTGCAGACATGTTGCTGAATGCCATCGTGAAGATTAGCGTGAACGCAAACAACAAGCTGATCCACAATTTTTTGCTTCTCACTCTTTACCCTCTCCTTTTACAATTTCAGAGCAGCCTATTGATAGACTATTCTGTGAATTTATTGTAATAGATTGGATAATATTTTAGTAGACCCATTTTTTTGAGATTGTTTTATTTCTATTTAGGTATATCATCTCTCGCTATTTTTATAGTGGCTCGAAATAACTGTATACATACAGAAAAGAACGAAAATAGACATGAGTAAATAATCATTATGTTGAAATTTCATGTTTTTTCAGGTTAAATCCTCCCACGACCAGAAAGAACCCTGTCGAATAAATCAGTTCCAATGACCTGCATGTTTTTCTTTGAGATCAATGGATATTATCGTGATATTTTTTCCATGCATGCTGAAAAAAGTATTCTGAACAATGTGGTTTACAGAAAATTCTATTAAATATAAAATGAAATTCTTAACAACATATAGAGAGAAGGAAAAGGGATGAACATTCGACAAGCTGAAACAGCAGATGCGGCAGCCGTTGCGCCGCTTTTTAATCAGTACCGGGAATTTTATAAGCAGGCGTCTGATCTGGAAGGAGCAGAGGCTTTTTTGAAAGCACGCCTGGAAAATAAAGAGTCTGCTATTTTTATCGCGGAAGAAAATGGGGAATTCATAGGTTTTACACAGCTTTACCCAGCCTTTTCTTCCGTGGCTATGAAAAGAATCTACATATTAAATGATTTATTTGTCGCTCCTTCTGTACGAAAAAAGGGAGTTGGCCGGCGGCTGCTTTCCGCTGCAAAGAATTATGCCTCGGAAAACGGAGCGAAATGTGTAAAGCTGCAGACGGAACATCACAACCGGACGGCAAGAAGTTTATATGAGCAAAACGGCTATGAAGAGGAGTCGGCATTTGTGCATTACAGCCTTAATGTGCCGGAGAAGTGAAAATAGAGGCCTCATGATTTGGTTTTTTGGCTGATGTTCGGTTACGATAAAGATGAAAAGGAGTGTGCCGAATGTCAACGTTATTTCAAGCATTGCTGGCAGAAAAAAATGCAGATGATGTTTCAGTCAATGTCAAAACCATATCAACAGAGGATTTGCCGAAAGACGGCGTGCTGATTAAAACAGCATATTCTGGCATCAACTACAAAGACGGCTTGGCCGGAAAAGCAGGCGGGAATATTGTTAGAGAATATCCGCTTATTTTAGGCATTGATGCCGCAGGTACGGTTGTCTCTTCAAATGATCCGCGTTTTGCCGAAGGAGATGAAGTCATTGCGACAAGCTATGAGCTTGGTGTCTCACGCCATGGCGGATTAAGCGAATATGTTTCAGTGCCTGGCGACTGGCTGGTGCCTTTGCCAAAGAACCTTTCGCTGCAGGAAGCGATGGCGTACGGAACGGCGGGGTTTACAGCGGCGTTATCTGTCCATCGTCTTGAACAGAACGGACTCTCTCCTGAAAAAGGGAGCGTGCTTGTCACCGGAGCAACCGGCGGTGTCGGCGGAATTGCAATATCGATGCTCAGCAAACGCGGCTACAATGTGGTCGCAAGCACAGGAAACCGGGAGGCGGCTGACTATTTGAAGCGGCTCGGTGCTGATGAAGTGATCAGCAGGGAAGATGTCTATGATGGAAAACGTAAGGCGCTGTCCAAGCAGCAATGGCAAGGAGCCGTTGATCCTGTCGGAGGGAAGCAGCTTGCCTCGCTTTTAAGCAAAATTCAATACGGCGGATCTGTCGCAGTCAGCGGTTTAACGGGCGGGGGAGAGGTTCCTGCAACGGTGTATCCGTTTATTCTTCGCGGAGTCAGTCTGCTGGGAATCGATTCAGTGTACTGTCCGATGGATGTCAGAGCCGCTGTTTGGGAGCGCATGTCTTCTGATCTCAAGCCTGATCAGCTGCTGACCATCGTAGACAAGGAAGTCTCTTTAACAGAAGCACCTGATGCGTTAAACGATATTTTGCAAAATCACATTCAAGGAAGGGTCCTTGTAAAACTGTAAAATAAGAAGTTTCGGCTTGCAGAAAAAAAGATGCTATTTCTGCAAGCTTTTTTGTTTGTCTAGAATATGCAGATTCATTCAAGGCAAAGCTTCTGTATCACATGACAGCATATCCGTTTTAAACATTCCTCCCAATCGTTACCCCATTCCAAATGAAACTTTCTATTCTGATTTTCAATAATAATAGTGATAATGATTATCATTACGTGTTATACTATCTTTTGGACACCTCAATTGAGATACAGGAGAGACTGGAATATTATGAAAAAAACACTGATTATTCTTACAGTTTTACTTCTTTCTGTCTTGACGGCGGCTTGTTCTTCTTCAGCCGGCAATCAAAACAGTGAAGAAAATAAAGTAGCGGTAACACATGATTTAGGGAAAACGAACGTGCCTGAGCATCCGAAGCGGGTCGTTGTGCTTGAGCTTGGCTTCATCGACACTTTGCTAGATCTCGGCATTACGCCTATTGGAGTGGCGGATGACAATAAAGCGAAGCAGCTGATCAACAAGGATGTACTGAAAAAAATTGACGGCTACACATCTGTCGGCACACGATCACAGCCAAGCATGGAAAAAATTTCTTCGCTGAAACCCGATTTAATTATTGCAGACACGACTCGTCATAAGAAAGTATATGATCAGCTGAAAAACATCGCGCCGACGATCGCGCTTAATAATTTAAATGCTGATTATCAGGATACAATTGACGTTTCGCTTACCATTGCAAAAGCAGTCGGCAAAGAGAAGGATATGGAGAAAAAGCTGACAGCGCATGAAGAAAAACTGAATGACACAAAGAGAAAGATCAGTGCGAACAGCCAATCTGTGCTTTTGATTGGAAATACAAATGACACGATTATGGCCAGAGATGAAAATTTCTTCACATCGAGACTTTTAACACAAGTCGGCTATCAATATGCGATCAGCACGTCCGATAACAAAAAAACCGGTAATGGCGGCGACTCTGTGAACATGAAAATGACACTTGAGCAGCTGCTGAAAACAGACCCGGATGTAATCATCCTGATGACAGGAAAAACAGACGACATTGACGCGGACGGCAAACGCCCGATCGAAAAAAACGTTCTGTGGAAGAAGCTGAAGGCAGTGGAAAACGGACATGTGTACCATGTTGACCGTCAGGTATGGTCTCTGCGCCGCAGTGTGGATGGAGCGAATGCCATTTTAGATGAACTTCAAAATGATATGGCAGCGGAGAATAAATAAAAAGACAGGCAAACGCCTGTCTTTTTTTATTGAATAAAACCGGATAAGTGGCTATTGATGTTATAATCTTTAATTTTCCATTTTTCTTCTGCAAATTCAATGTTGCTGAGGCAGGCATTGACAAGGCGCGTATTTTGAAGCTCGGGATCACCGCCGGAAATCTCTGTCAGCAGTGCGTGAATCGCTGCGCCGTGCGCGACAATCAGTACCTTTTGATTTGGATATGCGTGATTTACTTTTACCAATCCGCCCATCAGCCTGTCCGTGAGCTCTTCCAGCGTTTCCATGTTTGGATAGTTCTTGTCCGGATAGCGCTTTGTCCGTTCTTCAAGCGGCATCCCCTCCGCGTCCCCGTAATCACGCTCCTTAAAGTCATCCATCTCGACGATAGGAAGATTGAGGTATTCATTAATAATGTCCGCGGTTCTTCTGGCTCTTTTCAGCGGGCTGGAGACAATGATATCCCAAGAGAAATCTTTTAAGTATTCTCCGGTTTCCTTTGCTTGGCGTTCGCCTGTCTCGTTCAGCGGGATGTCTGTTTTCCCTTGGCATTTTTGCTGCAGGTTCCAATCGGTTTCTCCGTGTCTTACTAAGCAAACGGCTGTCATAAAATCCCCTTCCTGACTTTGATCTTATCGTTATTATACTAAATTAGAGGCATGCATCCTATGAAAAAGCCTATGCCAACACCTCAAATAATAAAGCCAAACCGATTCCGCCGCCGCTTCCGATGGCAGCGACAGCATATTGACAGCTTGTCCGTCTTTGCGCCTCATAAAACAATCTGGTGACCAGTGCAGCCCCGGAAGCGCCGTAAGGATGGCCGAGAGCTAATGCGCCGCCCCGCACATTGATTTTTGAATAGGGAATACCAAGTTCTTGTGAGCAGACGCATATTTTAACGGCAAAGGCTTCGTTGATTTCGTATAAACCGATATCGTCAGTCGTCAGCGCGTTTGCAGCTAAAAGCTTTCTGATCGCTTCAACCGGAGCGGCGGACGGATAGTTGGGATGAATGCCGCTAACGGCGCTTCCGATAAAGCGCAGCACAGGTTTATAGCCGAGGGATGCAGCTTTTTTCTCTTCCATGACAAGGAGTGCAGCCGCCCCATCTGATATGCCGCTGCTGTTGGCGGCTGTAACCGTTCCGGAGCTGGTGTCAAACACAGGCTTTGCACGAGAAATGATTGCTTCCATCGGCCGTCTTTTCAAGAAAGCTTCATCTGTTTCCAACTCCCCGAGAGGAACAATCTCTTCACGGTACAATCCTTCGGTATGAGCACTCCAGCTGCGGTGATAGCTGAGAAGCGCGTATTCGTCCTGCATGCTTCTTGGGATGGCATAGCGTGCTGCTGTATATTCGGCCGCCATACCCATATCGGGATCACCAACAGTGTCCGGTGAAAAGCGGGCTCTTTCTGAAAAAGGAGATCGGCTGCTGCTTTCTGAGCCGCCTGCGATATAAATGTTTCCGGCATCCGCCTTGATAAGATTGCATGCGGAACGCACTGCTTCAAGCCCTGAGCCGCATTGTCTGTCAATTGTCATACCGGGAACAGATAAAGGAAGTCCGGCTTGAAGTGCTGACAGCCGGGCGAGGTTGCCGCCTCTGCCAGTGGCGTTTCCCAAAATCACTTCATCGATTTGATCCTCTAACTTTCGGCCGAGACAGCTGATGAGAGGAGCGGCCAAATCCTCCGGCAGAAACTGCTTCAGCAGTCCGTTTTCTTTTCCGAAAATCGTTCGTTTTGCATCTGCAATCACCGCGTTCAATCCACCATACCCCGCAGCCATTTTTTTACGCTGGAACGGGCAATTTTGCCGCTGTTAGTTTCCGGAATACAGTCTGTAAACACCCATTTTTTCGGGATTTTGTAGGATGCCAGTTTGTGTCTGCACCAGGCTTTCAGTTTTTTGGCGTCTGTATTCCCGCAAATGACGGCCGCGGCGATTTCTCCCCAATACTCGTCCGGAATGCCCGCCACAGCTGCTTTTTCAACCTCTGGGCAGGAGAGAAGCACACGCTCAACTTCTTCAGGGAATATATTTAATCCGCCATATACGATCATTCCGTTTTCTCGTCCTGCAATGTACAGAAATCCCTCTTCATCAACATAGCCCATGTCATCTACTGTCATCCATTCCGATTGATCTGGTGTGCGGCTGTTTACATAGCCTGAGAACTTCATCGGGCTTTTGACGAATATTTTCCCGATTTCCCCTGGCTGACAGAGGTCCCCGGCGGCGCTGCGAATCTCTATGCGGACATTATGAAAAGGGCGGCCCGCTGAATGAGGTTTTCGTTTGCTGTCTTCCGGTGATAGATATGCCACAAAACTAAGCTCAGATGTGCCGTAAAAATCGTACAGCTTCAAATGAGGCCATTTGGCTGCGAGCTTCTCCTTGGATGCTGCCGGCCAGTCCGCTCCCGATGAAATGATTGTAACGGAGCTGTCAGGAAAAGCGTGAATATTGGCGAGGGCATCTGTCATTGTCGGTACGGTATAGAGTACGCTGATGGATTTCTGTGTGAACCACTCCTTCGTTTGAGCGGGAATGAATTTTTTAAGCAAACAAACGGTTCCCCCGAGGTACAGAGTGCTGACAGCACCGTATAAAAAGTGAGAAGACATTAACGTTCCCGGAATCAGAACTTTGTCATTTGAGGAGACCGAAAAATCTGTTTCTGTACACTGAAAGCTTTCAACCCAAGAGCGATGAGAGCGCGTAAATGCTTTCGGCTTGCCTGTTGAGCCGGACGTAAAGCCCATATAAAAGGGAAGCTCAGGGTCAACGGCTGGAGCCGGATCAGCGGATGCCTCAGCGATATGCGCCATACAGTCTTCCAGCCAAACAACGGGTGTCAGACTATCTGTCAGTTTGTTTTTAAAAAGAGATGAAGCCACTACAAAATCAGCACCGCTTACTGCCAGCCGCTCCCCGCATTCAGCCGCACTCCAGCGTGTATCAATGGGAACCGCCGTACACCCGGCCGCGGCAGCTCCGGCAAACAGCTGTAAAAATGCAAGGCTGTTTGGGAGCAGGATGGCTACACGTTTTGGAACGTTTGGCTGTGTCCGCAGCCAATTGGCAGTTTGGGTGACGAGCCGATTCCAATCCCGATATGTAATATGTTCAGATTCAGTCTGGATTGCAATCCGGCTTGGATTTTTATCGGCAAAGGATCTATATGTATGTGTAATGGTCACAGAATGTCAGCCTCCTTTTGTATACATCGTATCAGAAAGAGACAAGGCTTGGGTGATTTTAATGGCAAGCAGCGCAGATGCTGCCGCTTTTAATAAATCGCCGGGCACAAATGAAAGACTTATAAAACCCGCCTGTAACAGATCCATATGCATGATAAAAGCCTGTACAGGAATCCCAAGCAGGTAAATAAAGGCGATGCCGAATACAATATGAATGAAAAAGAGACGGAACACCGTTACCTTACGCAGTCTGTGAACGGTTAGGCTGATCAGCCATGAGGCGAACGGATAAGCCATCAGAAAACCCGCGCTCGGTCCGAAAAAAACGCCAAACCCGCCACGGCCGCCGGGCAATAACGGTGCTCCAAAGGCAACGAGCAGCAAAAAGACAAGCTGGCTTAAAAAAGCGGCTTTAGGTCTGAGGATGCTGCCGGCCAGCATGACACCGAGCGTCTGCATGGTAATGGGTACAGGTGTAAAGGATAAGAAAAGAGGGGGAATAAAACCAAGCACTGCCATCAGCGCAGTAAAGATTGCAATGTGCATCATGTCTATTAATTTCATATGAAACCCTCCACTAACGAATAAAATATGGTTCTACAATAAATGCAGACAGCTTCTATGTCAACTTAATATTAATAGAGGTTTACATAAGAAGCGTAAATAAACCGGCCCTGCGTTCGGCCGGTTTTTGATGATTATTCTTCTGTAAGTATGACAAGCGAATCAACAGAGGCAGCCACATGAGAAACGGCGCGGCTGACTTCCTGGAGCCCTCCGAGAAAGGCTTGCAGATCGACGTCAATTTTTCCGGTTTGTTCTTTGCTTACTTTCATGCTGTGAACGATTTCATCGAATAAACGGTTAATTTGCGTCATTTTTTCTTTGCTTTCGCTGACAAGCCCGTTCACGTCTTTAATATGCTTCGACACGATGTTGATTTGTGTATTGGTGTTGTTCACAAGCTCGGACACTGTAGAAACGGTTTTTTTCGTATCTTCAGACAGCTTCCGCACTTCATTGGCCACAACAGCAAAGCCTTTGCCATGTTCGCCTGCACGGGCTGATTCAATAGATGCGTTTAGCGACAGAAGATTCGTTTGTTCGGCAATGCCTGTGACGATGCCAAAGATTTTTTCAATTTGCTGTGCGATTTCATCCAGCTTGACCATTTCTTTTTCGATTTGGACGAGGCTCGTATCGATTCGATTCATCTGTTTTTGCTGGATTTCAAGCTCTTTTTTCCCGCCGATCGACTTTTCTTCAACGGTGCTGGATGTGACTGTGCCGGCTTTGGATGCTTCGGAAATGCCTTCAGATTTGTCAACAAGCTCTTGAACAGATCTGCTCGTTTCTGAAAACAGATTTGCGATCGACCCGGAGGTTTCTTGGATTTTCTGATGCAGAAGATTTTTCTTTTCCTCTTGTTCATCGCGAGTTTGGTTGTACTCAGCTTGAAACGCTTCAAGAACAAGCTGCTGTTCCAAGTTTAAAATTTTAGTTGTCGCTTTGATTGCTTTCAGCAGTTCATGGTGATCTGAAATTGATTTTTCATAAATATCAATCATTGATAGAAGCAATTCCTGAAACGCCCCCATGTACCATTTTGGCAGAAGGCCGATTCGTAAATGGATAGAAGCAATTTTATTTCGTTTTTCAATGAATTCATCATCAATGACACCGGCAAACATTTCCTGAATATGCCGTTTTAACGTTTGTTTTAAGCGGTCAACTGAGCTGTGGTCGTTAATGATATCCATTAATGAGCTTTCATGGTCGAGGTTTTTATAGAAAGCGTCAACGATGTAAACAATGTTTTCTTGGATTAAGGGCTGAAGCTCCTGCAACACGTGCAGCTCTGGGTCTCCCAGTCTGACCATTTTGAGCTGTTTTTTCACATCTGAGAACTTGCTTGTGAGCTGAATGCGATTTTTTTGCTGGGCGTTTGAATCTGAAAAATATGCTGTTTCTTTTTTTCTATCTTTTTTAAATAACAATACAGTGATCCCCCTTGGGAAATAATTTTATCTTTTGGTTTTTTAAGCCTTTTTCTTTTTTATCGGTCAAGGGGAGCACGAATGAAGACGCCAGATAGAAATTATTTATAAAAAAACCGTTCAGTTCACTGAACGGTTTAATCAAGGTCAATTTGTTTTAATGGTTTGATGGCCGGCCCTTCAACTACCTCGCCGTTTGGTTTAAAGCGTGATCCGTGGCACGGACAATCCCATGTGTGCTCTCCATCGTTCCATTCCACTTCACAGCCTAAATGGGTGCAGGTTGTATCAACAAGATGCAGGCACCCTGTTTCATCTCTGAATGCCCCCGCGCGTCTCCCGTTAATGGTGACGGCTTTTCCTTCACCTGGCGCGATCTCTTCAAACCCGACGTCGGGTTTTTCAAGCTTTCCTTTAATGAAATGCTTGGCCACATCTGCATTATAGGAAATCACCTTTTGCAAGCCGGGATTCAGATGAAAACGCGACGGTGTAAAAATGCTCTCATATGGATTGTCTTTTTTCTCCACAAGGTCTGACAAAAGCTGAGCTGCGACAGCTGATGATGTCATGCCCCATTTTTTGAAGCCGGTCGCAACGAGAATATTGTCTTCGTTTTCAGACATAGGCCCGATGAATGGGATTTTGTCGATAGTCACGAGATCCTGTGTGGACCAGTAATAGGGAATGCTTTCAATTCCAATTGTGCTTTCTGCCAATTGTCTCAGCGTTTCGTAATGGGTCGACATGTCTTTTCCTTGGCCTGTTTTATGGCTTACTCCGCTGAATAGAATCAGCTTTTCTCCGTTGGCAATGGTGTAGCGAAGCGCAACTGACGGCTGGTCTATACTTACATACATGCCCTCAGGATAGTCGATCTTCGGCTTGACGGCGAGGACATAGGATCTGTCAGAATACATTCTTGCTGCATATAATCCGCCCCCGTCATAAAAAGGGAAATGGGAGCAGCATACGATAAATCGGCTTTTAATGGCGTGCCGGCTTTTTGTAACAACTTCAGGCATTTCCCCTTTTTTAATATCAAGCGCAACAGTCTCTTCAAAAATCCGTCCGCCTTTTTGCACGATCTGATCAAGAAGCGCCGTTAAAAAGTGAAGCGGGTGAAATTGGGCTTGATTCTTCATTACAAGCGCCAGCTTAGAGCCGACGGGAAGGGGAAGATCTTTTACGAGGTCTCTCTCAATCCCTAGTTTTGTATATGCCTCATGCTCAGTGCGGATTTTTTGTACAGCATCTTCACTTGTTGTGTAAAGATAAGCATCTTGTTTGGTCCATTCGCAATCGATCTGATGTTCATCAATAATCCCTTTTATGTAATCAATAGCATTTTGGTTCGCTTCATAATAAAGCCTTGCGTGGTTCAACCCGAAGTTGCGGATAAATTCATCATAGATCATATCGTGCTGAGCTGTCACTTTTGCCGTTGTGTGGGCCGTTGTGCCATTGAGAACTTGATTCGCTTCAATCAGTACGACTCGGAAGCCTCTTTTGGACAGCTCATAGGCCGTCGTGATTCCTGTAATGCCTCCTCCAATAATGGTGACATCACATTCCGTATCCTCTTGCAGCGCCGGAAAAGAAGGCAAGTCCGCCGATGTTCTCCAATATGTTTCAGGAGCTTCTTTTGAAAAATGTTGATTAGCCAAGCCATTGTACCTCCAATATCATTTATTCTTAATTTTTCCACTTTCTATCTTTTCATACATAGGAAGCAGGCTTTATTCATAACATAATAGGGTTGAAAAGGAGTGATTGCATTGGCGAATGAGAAAAAGAAAACATTGCCGCCGCAGCATCAGGACCAGCAGCCGGGATTTGAATATCTGATGGATCCTCGTCCGGTATTTGATAAGCCGAAGAAGGCAAAAAAACTAGCGGGCAAAACAGCCATTATTACAGGTGGAGACAGCGGGATCGGACGCGCTGTATCGGTGTTATTCGCAAAAGAAGGGGCGAATGTGGTCATTGTGTATTTTAATGAACATCAGGACGCCGAAGAAACAAAGGAGTATGTAGAGAAAGAAGGGGTGAAGTGCCTGCTAATTGCAGGAGATGTCGGAGATGAAGCCTTTTGTAACGAGGTGGTAAGACAGGCCAGCCAGGCTTTTTCATCCATTGATATTTTGGTCAATAATGCCGCTGAGCAGCATGTGCAGCCGAGCATTGAAAAAATCACTAGCCACCAGCTGATCAGAACCTTCCAGACAAACATTTTCTCTATGTTTTATTTAACGAAGGCTGTGTTGCCTCACTTGAAAAAAGGAAGCAGTATTATCAATACAGCATCGATCACCGCGTACAAAGGCAATAAAACACTGATCGATTACTCAGCGACAAAAGGAGCCATTGTCACTTTTACAAGATCCCTTTCCCAATCGCTTGTCCAGCAGGGCATTCGAGTCAATGCGGTTGCGCCGGGGCCAATCTGGACACCGCTCATTCCGGCCAGCTTTGCCGCAAAAGATGTGGAAGTGTTTGGTTCGGATGTGCCGATGGAACGGCCAGGCCAGCCGGTGGAAGTGGCGCCGAGCTATTTATACCTTGCCAGCGATGATTCTACTTACGTCACTGGGCAGACAATTCATGTCAACGGGGGAACGATTGTAAATGGATAATTAAAAAAGCCAATCCTTAAGGATTGGCTTATTCGCTCTGTTTGAGCGCTGCATATTCTTTAGAGAGCGTAAGAAACGCATCTTTATCTTTTTCGTCCAAGGCTTTGTTGATTTGGTCAGTCAGCATGGTCAACCGACGCTTAAACAAGGATTCATCGAGCACCATTTGAATGTAAATATCCATCATTGTTACATCAAATTCTTTTGTTTTTTGCGTGTTGCGGGACTTCATGAGCTCAGTGTACGACTTTTTCTCTTTCATAAAGAATCCCCCCAATGCCTTTTTTATAGTATATGGATAACGGTCGAAAAAATCAATAAATTTTTATAATTTTTAGACAACTAATACTTGGCAATCTATCGACATATCCTGCGAAGTACTGTGTTATGAGATCATATAGTAAAGTAAAATCGGTTTATTACTAGTAAAATAGAACTAAAAAATATAAATAAAAGATGATTTTAGTTCATTTGTTAAAAAATCCTGTCGTTTTATAAACACAGATGATAGATTATTAGTATAAAATTTGCAGAAAAAGGATGGAGGCCATAACATGAGTCAGAAAACTGACGCACCATTAGAATCGTATGAAGTAAACAGCGCAACAATTGCCGTGCTGCCAGAAGAAATCGACGGCAAAATCTGTTCAAAAATCATTGAAAAAGACTGTATGTTTTACGTCAGCATGAAGCCGCTGCAAATTGTCGACCGAAGCTGCCGATTTTTCGGATCAAGCTACGCGGGAAGAAAAGCGGGAACTTATGAAGTGACAAAAATTTCTCACAAACCGCCAATCATGGTGGACCCTTCGAACCAAATCTTTTTATTCCCTACACTTTCTTCGACTAGACCCCAATGCGGCTGGATTTCCCATGTGCATGTAAAAGAATTCAAACCGACTGAATTCGACGATACGGAAGTGACGTTTTCAAACGGAAAAACGTTGGAGCTGCCGGTCTCATGCAATTCGTTCGAGAATCAGGTATACCGGACAGCCTGGCTCAGAACCAAATTTCAGGACAGAATCGAACACCGTGTCCCGAAACGGCAGGAATTTATGCTGTATCCGAAGGAAGAGCGGACGAAGATGATTTATGATTTTATTTTGCGTGAGCTTGGGGAGCGGTATTAGAAAATAGAAAGGAGCTGACCAAACAGGGCAGCTCCTTCTAAAACGCTAGGCCGTCGGAATTCCGCCGGTGATGCCGTATATTTGAGATGTCACATAGCTTGAATTCTCTGAAGCTAAGAATACATAAACATCTGCCAGCTCCACCGGCTGGCCGGCGCGGTTTAATGGTGACGGCGGTGTTCCTTTGCCGAATTTCGGAATGTTTTCAGTCGGCTGTCCGCCTGAAATTTGCAGCGGAGTCCAGATTGGTCCTGGCGCAACAGAGTTCACTCTGATGCCTTTGGGTGCAAGCTGTTTTCCGAGCGCAACGGTAAAGCCGATAATGGCGTTTTTCGTCGCCGCATAATCTAACAGCATCGGACTTGGATTGTAGCCTTCAACTGAAGTTGTGGTAATAATAGACGCGCCCTCCGGCAAATACGGAAGCGCCGCTTTAACCACCCAATATAGGGAGAAGACGTTCACTTCAAACGTTTTATAGATTTGTTCGGTAGGAAGGTCTTCAATGTTTTGCACTGCTTGCTGTTTACCGGCAACGAGCGCTAACACATCCAGCCCGCCGAGTTCGTTATGCGCTTGTTTGACTAAATCCTGACAAAACGATTCGTCACTCAGATCACCTGGAATCAGGACTGCCTTGCGTCCTTCTGCTTCAATCAGTTCTTTTACTTCTTCTGCATCAGGCTGTTCCGCGGGCAAATAGTTGATTGCCACATCGGCGCCTTCCCGGGCATAAGCGATGGCGGCAGCGCGGCCAATACCGGAATCACCGCCGGTGACAAGAGCTTTTCGGCCATTTAGTTTGCCAGCTCCTTTGTAGCTTTTTTCTCCGCAGTCCGGCACCGGCTTCATTTTTTGCTGCAAGCCGGGCGGTTCTTGGTATTGTTCAGGAAATTCATCGTGAAAAAATGCTGTTAAAGGATTGTTTCGTTTTGTATCAGACATCATCAACGCTCCTTTTTGTGTGTGGTGTACATTCGTATGTGTACCCTTGAGCAAAGTGAGGAAAACATGTTTTGGCAGTTTGCATCTCTGCAAGACAAAGATAGCCGAAAAAAATGCCGCTCCTTCCATATTTATCTTGTAAAATAGGATGAATTGAATTATGATAAAATCGCTATAAAACAACTAAATATTGGGTATGGGGGGAGTATATTGTCATGAAAAAAGCCGCGGCGCTTTTGCTGTCACTCGGTCTCGTTTTCGGTTTTTCATACGGAGCTGACCATGTGGCGGAAGCCAAAACGAAGGTCAAGACGTATAAGAACTGCAAGGAATTAAACAAAGTGTACAAAGGCGGGGTAGCCCGTACGTCCAAAGTGAAAAATAAAGGCGGAAAAACGAAGTACAAGCCTTACGTATCAAAGGCGCTTTATGACGCCAATAAAAAGAGCGACCGTGATAAAGATTTTATCGCCTGCGAACGCTAAAGAAAAAAAGCAATCTGTTGTCCAGATTGCTTTTTTCTTGTTTAAGCGGCTTGATCAGCAGCAGCGTTTTTTGTTTTTCTTGTCATGAGACTGACCGCCATCATGACCGTAACATTCAGCAGCAAAGCGACAATGCCGACGTTTAAGTCTTTCGCCGCTTGTGGCAGCGCCGGAAATAACGTGCCGATTGTTGTTTCCGTAACCGTAATATAAGAAACGGCTCCGACACCGGTTATAATGCCGGCGAATGCTCCTTGTTTGGTCACGATATGATGCTTGAACAGGCTGAACAGCAGGGCCGGAAATAGCTGTGTGACAAGGCTGTAGCCCATCAGGAGAAGCGTAACGATTGTGTTCCCGCCTTTGAATGTAAAGTACACAGCAATCAGCGCAATCACAGGCACTAAACATTTAGCCAATAATGACACTTGCTGTTCCGTCGTGCGGGGAGCAAACACTTGATAAACATTTTTGGCAAACAAAGTGGAGGCCGACATTAAAATCATAGACCCCGGCACAAGCGCCGTCAGCAGTCCGGCTGCTCCGATGATTCCGACAAACCAAGGATCGAAGGTTTGAAGAGACAGTCTCAAAAGTGATAAATCCGCGTCTGCGCCTTTCAGACCGGGAACTTGCAGGATAGCCGCAAAGCCGACAAAAAGGACGAATAGAAGGACCAGCTGATATAAGGGCATAATAATGGCGTTTTTCCGAAAGACTTTTGGGTTTTCTGCTGAATAGGAAGCGGAAAACGTATGGGGCCACATGTAAAAGCCCAGCGCCGTCAGCAGCACGGTTGAACTGAACCATGCAGCACTTTGCCCTGTTTCGGGCAGGGTAATAAAACCGGGATTTGCGTTTTCAATCTGCTGAAACATGTCTTGAAATCCGCCGTAGTAATGAATCGGCAAATATACGCCTAAGAATAAAACGACAGCCAAAATCATGATGTCTTTGACAACGGATATCCAGGCGGACCCGTGGATGCCGGATACCATAACGTAAACTGTGATTGAAATGACGCCGATCCAAATGGCAGCAGTGGGAGAAATTTTTCCGTAAGATGTTTCCGATACAATCAATCCAAGCCCTTTCAGTTGCAGCACAAGATAAGGAATAAGAGCGGCGATGCCGACCAGTGAGACGAGCACGCCAAGCAGCGGGCTGTTGTACTTTTTGATGAAAAAATCGGACTGCGACATCAGCTTATGCTGTTTCGCATAGGACCATATCGCAGGCAGGAGCCAATAAGAAAGGATGTAAGCCAGACAGCCATAGGCGATGATGTAAAAGGCCGGTCCGCCTTTCCCGTAGGCCCAGCCGCTTCCGCCGAGAAACGTAAATGTGGTATAAATTTCGCCTGCCATCAATAAGAACACGAACAAGGTTCCGAAGCCGCGGCCTCCGACCGTCCACTGCTCAAGATTCATGTCTTTCCCTTTTTGGGCGCGTACGCCGAGAAACATGCTGAATAGCAAGACGCCGAAAATGATGATGAGAGCTGCGTTCATTCTGCTTCCTCCCTTTTATTTTCTTTGTCAAGGACATACACGATCGCCATCAGGACAGAGGTCAGCAAAGCCCACATGACGACATAGGCGAGAATGAATGGCATGCCAAACAGATAGGGTGTTACTTTGTTTGCAAAAGGGATGCCAAGCAAAAGTCCGATGAAGGGCAGAGCAGCAAGAATGTGAATCAGTTTCATAGAGTCCTCCTTTGAATAAAAGTTGGGCGGTGCGTGTCATGTGCAGGCTGCAAATCATGTCGTTAATTTGGCGGCACATGTCACTTTTTGGGGAGTAAAAGGCTGTGGTACGAATTATAAATAAATTTATTTTGTTTGTATAGTGTGAATTGTCAGAAATTTATTGGTGAGGCGCCCGGAGAGTGGACGGGCGCAAGGAGGAGAGATCAGAATGATCCGAAAGACTCATGGCGCGTCCGGCGCAAATAAATAGAATGTTAACAAACTGCTTACTTGCTCACGGATTCGCGGGTTAAAATAGCGGTGTTTTTCTTCGTAGCCATCAATGACAAATAAATAAAGTGTAAAGGCTTCATCACGCTCAGCCTCGTGGATGGCAATTTTATTTTTCCTCAGCTCTTTTCTGACCTCAATCAGATCCTTTTGTGCTATTTTTAATGATTCGTTGATAAGTTGTATATAAGGGTGTTTTAATTTTAATGTGCTTTTTTCAATTCCGTTGAGATCACGGTTTAAAATGGTAATGACCATAGGCAAAAAAAGAGCCCGCTCTATCAATTCGTATCCTTCTGGCTGCAAATGAGGCATGGTAACTCCTTCTTTCTTAAGGGAACGTTTGTTCTAATCGTATTCTATATCGGCTGGTGAAATATTTCAAGACAGAAAAAATCGCCAAAACTTTTTAGTTTTTCGCCGAGAATGTGTAGAATAAGGATAGACAAACCCGGTGAGGAGTATAAACGTTGGAGCAATTTTTATCCTATTTGACAGAGGATCGTTTAACTGAATTATTTCAAAGCTATAGGGCTTTCGGTCCGCTTATTGCTGTGCTGCTGCCTTTAGTTGAAGCATTTCTCCCGTTTTTGCCGCTTATCGTTTTTGTGGTGGCGAATACCAATTCGTTTGGATTGTGGGAAGGCTTCATCCTGTCATGGGCCGGATCAACAGCGGGGTCCATTCTCGTGTTTTTCATTGTCCGTCATTATGGACAAAGAAGAGCTCTTGGATTCATCCGCAGGCATCCGTCTGTCAGAAAGCTTATGTTATGGGTGGAAAGACACGGTTTTGGCCCGATGTTTCTTCTGCTTTGTTTTCCATTTACACCGTCTGCCGCGGTGAATGTTGTCGCCGGTTTGTCAAGGATCGGGACGCGGCCGTTTGTTTTGGCGGCAGCCTCGGGAAAGCTCGTCATGATTTTTATGATCAGCTTCATCGGATATGATCTTCACGCGCTGATCACGCAGCCGATTCGCACAGTTATTGCCGTTGTGGTGATTGCTGTCTTATGGTATGTCGGCAAAAGGGTGGAACGGCATCTGCATGTGAGAGCCAGCCAGCGTGAGCATGATGGAGGGAGACAGTAACATGAAAAAACGGTTTTGGTTTCTTGCCGGTGTTGTTTCCGTCGTTCTCGCCATTCAAGTCAAAAATGCCGTCTTTATTGATTACAAAGTAGAAGGCATAAGCATGAACCCGACTTTTCAGGAAGGGAACGAACTGTTGGTCAATAAATTTTCACATCGATTCAAAACCATTCATCGTTTTGATATTGTTTTGTTTAAAGGCCCTGATCAAAAAGTACTGATAAAGCGAGTCATTGGGCTGCCCGGTGAATCGATCAAATATAAGGACGATCAGCTGTATGTGAACGGAAAACAGGTGGCTGAACCATTTTTGAAACCATTGAAATCTGTATCTGCCGGAAGCCATGTAACGGGAGATTTTTCTCTGAAAGAGACGACAGGGAAAAAGACGTTATCGAAGAGGCAATATTTTGTGATCGGAGATAACCGTATATATAGCTTTGACAGCCGGCATTTCGGTCCGATCAGGGAAAAAGACATTGTCGGAGTCATTTCGGATTAGGAAGCTGTACACTGAGAAAAAGGCGCCATTTGCTAGGCGTCTTTTTTGTGCTGATTGGAAAAATGTGTTGCAAGATCATTTGTCAGCCGATATAATCATTTTTGTTACGTATGTAACGAAAATAAAAAATATGTTCTTTCTCGTCACTGTTTATAAGGGTTTTTATTAAGTTGCAAGTGAAACAAAAGGAGTGGAGCTTATGATGGATTACGAAACAGTCATTATCGGAGGCGGACCGGTTGGATTGATGCTGGCTTCTGAGCTGGCATTGGCAGGGGTAAAAACATGCGTGCTTGAGCGGCTTGAACAGCCAATGCCGTATTCGAAGGCGTTGACGCTGCATCCACGTACGCTTGAACTTTTTGAAATGAGAGGGGTGCTTGAGCGTTTTGCGTCTCGTGGGAAAAAGACATCTTCTGGACATTTTTCAATGCTCGATACCCGTCTTGATTTTTCCAGCCTAGATACGAGTTGTCCTTATACGCTATTGCTTCCTCAGACCGAGACTGAACAGCTGCTTGAGGAACGTGCGCGAAGCCTGGGGGCAGAGGTGTTACGAGGGGCAGAGGCGCTAACGGTAACGCAAAACGAAGAGGGGGTGCAAACCATTTTCAAGGATCGGGAAGGCAGTGTGCGGACGTTGAGCAGCCTGTTTGCCGTTGGCGCTGACGGAGCAGGGAGCGTTGTTCGGAAACAGGCGGGAATTGCGTTTCCTGGAACAGACAGCACCGTCACCGCAGCTCTTGGTGATGTGAAGCTGCTTTCTCCGCCGCCATCAGGAGTCTTGTCGCTTTGTACGAAAGAGGGGGGAGTCATGATTGTTCCGCTTTCTCCTGACCGATACCGCGTTGTGTTGATCAGCCCTTACCGCACGCAGACGCCGAAAGATGCTCCTGTCACAGAAGAGGAGCTGAAAACAGATCTCATCCGGATGTGCGGAACTGATTTTGGCTTAAACGAGCCTACGTGGATGTCCCGATTCGGGAATGCCTCCCGTCAAGCGAAGCAGTATCGGAGCGGCAGACTCTTTCTTGCGGGCGATGCAGCACATATTCATTTTCCTGCTGGCGGCCAAGGGCTGAATGTCGGTCTTCAGGATGCCATGAACCTTGGATGGAAGCTTGCGGCGACTGTCGGCGGCTCTGCACCTTCATGGCTTTTGGACAGCTATCACGCTGAGCGGCATCGGGTGGCGGAAGGTCTTCTTCGGAACACAGAGGCGCAGACGAGGCTGATGGATTTCACGAAGGCCGGTCTTCATTTGCGAAGCATGGTGTCCGATATGCTTGCTTTTCCCGATGTGAATCGCTTTGTAGCGGGCCAAATTTCTGCAATCGATGTCGGGTATGAAGCTGACCAAAACATGCCGCCGCATCGGTTGAACGGCAAAAGACTTCCGGATGTGGAACTGCGGCTTCCTGATGGCAGTATGGAACGCCTCTATAACTGCCTGCATAACGGGGCATACGTTTTGCTGTCACTGAAACAAGGAGCTGATAATGACCATATCCCATTTAATGGCTTACACACAGTGTGTGCTTCTCTTGCAGAGCCGCGTGAAGAGTGGAGAGACGTGCATACTGTATTGGTTCGGCCTGATGGTCATGCCGCCTGGGCAGTCGATGCCGCCGGGCCAGATGCGGCAGAAGTGATTCAATCGGGTATCAGACGCTGGCTCCCGATTGCCAGCCGTGTGTAACACAAATCGATTGTTTCATCTGTAACAAAACGTTATGATATAAGAAACAATTGATTAATAAAGGATGGAAGAGCCGTATGGATACAGAACATACTAAGCGATCACTTTTTGAATTATATACGGAACTCATTCATCAGCAGGAGAAATGGGAGGGGCTCATAAAAGCCTTTTTGGCTGATGAAATGAAGAAGCTGGATCAGGAGCACGGACAAAAATCTCAATTGACGATGACAGAAATTCATGTTCTTTCCTGTGTGGGGGAGGGTGAGCCGATCAATGTCACTTCGATTGCCGCCAAAATGAATACGACGAAAGCGACGGTGTCACGCATCAGCACAAAATTGCTTGGCGCCGGCTTCCTCCACAGAACACAGCTCAGCGATAATAAGAAGGAGGTCTACTTCCGTTTGACGCCGGCAGGGAAGAAGCTGCACAGCTTGCATCAATACTATCATCAAAAGGTCGAGCAGCGTTTTCTTTCCTTTTTTGACCGTTATACAGAGGAAGAGATTCTGTTTGCGGAAAGGCTGTTGCGGGATTTGGTGACAAAATGGTATCCATCCTCAGAAGAAATGGAAGAGGGGCTTCACAACGTTTTTAAATAAAAGACACGCACTGAGGTGCGTGTTTTTCACGTTTCTTCTTTCTTTTTCAAGATTGTAAGGTAAATCAGATTTCCTCCGGCTAAAATGATAAGCGGCAGTCCAGGGGAGCTAGATGTCACCAAATTATAAATCAGCCAGATTCCTAAACATATTCCATAATATAAGTGCATTGCTTTTTCGGGGTTGTCGCGCAGCAAACTCCCTTTAAAAATCTTTTTCATCATAACGCCCCTATTAATTTTATGATTTCTCCTTTAGTTTACATGCATCTTCGGTTCATCTCAAAATTTCTTTTGTTGCTTCTTCAGAATATTTCGAGGAAATTTTAGAATTATTTTTGATGGGGAGCAACAGGCTAGTATCCTTGATTGATGGATGGATCATAAAACAATTCTGTAAATACCTTGCTACGTGGAACGTATCTCGGACAGGTACAGAATCATCATCACTTCTATCTCCCTTGCAAAAACACTGTTTTCTCCTGATAAAAAAGAGGACATTAAGTCCTCTTCTTCCTTACGATATGATTTAATTTACACGTTTTTCACTGTGTCTTTGAAGCTTTGCTTTCAAGTGAAATAGGGTTATCTGTTTTAGTTCGCCTAATCTTTACAGAAATACCTACTAGAATGACCGCCATGGTTGTAAATATTCCCATGGTTAATAAGATTGTATCCTGATTTAAACTCCATCCAATTAAGAAAGAGATGATTGCTCCTCCGAAACTGGCCGAAGCAATAAATAAACTTGTAACTTCGTCCACGTACTTCTGAATAATGATGGATGCTAGTGTTAAAGCAATGGGAAATATGCCCGCTATACTTAAACCAATCAAAAATGTACCACCCAATTGAAGTATGGGGTGACTTATATAAGGGAAGGCAATCAACAAAACAATTAAACAACTACAACTGAATAGGAGGTACTTAGAAAAATCAAGCCTTCTGCTTACTAAACCAATCAGTATTCTTCCTATGATGATTCCTACCCAGAAAAAGGAGACACTGATAAGACTAATTTGTTCATTGCCTTGGTTTATCATGATGGAAGGTAAAAAGTTGGCGAAATTTGTTTCAATCCCGGCATATAGGAAAGCAAAAAATACAAAAAAGCCCAATTGCTTTGATTTCTTTCTATCTCCTATAAAGTATTGAAACGCTCCTACATCTGGCAAGGCCACTTGCTGGTTAGCATGCTTGGCGTCCTTTCGGTTCTTGGATAAGAAAATGAGCCACCCTGCTAATAGGACGAACAAAAAGGTCAATATGCAGTAATACGGTAAATACCAGTTATTGATATCGATGAAGGAATTAATGAATAATGGGAAAGATAAAGCGCCTAATCCAAAGAGGACTTCCAGCTTACTCATTTTTTCTGCATTACTTTCGAAATTAGCAATAACAAAGGAACCAACTGTCGTTTCTAATGTACCTGCTCCATATCCTAAGAGAAAAGCCATTACAACAATATAATACCAATCCTTAGTGAGAAAAAAGATACTTAACGCTACAAGCATTATTGTCAAAGCTAAAGTAAGTGTCCTAAAGTGACTGTATTTCTTAATCATTAACGGTGCGATTAATACTCCGCTTAGGAATCCGCTAAACTGAAAGAAAATGATGACCGAAATATCATCTGTTGTCTTGTTAAAAGACTCTAAAAGAAATGGTGTCAAACTTCCTGTTGATATATGGATAATACCCACTGTGAAAAAGAAAGCATATCCAAATAAATATGTCCCTCTTACCATTCATTACACCCCTATATGAAAAAGCAGGAACATACATTCCTGCTTTTTCAGTAACTTATCTCTTCGAAATACTAGTTGACTGCTAAAACAGACATTGTTTGAGAGTTGCTATCTTTCTCAAAGAACATTTCTAATACTTCCTGTGATCTAAAACCATCGTTAAAAGAAGGGATCTCAACCCAATCTTTCTGAGTTGAAGCAATCCAGTTGATCAACTCGCTTCTAAAAGAATCAGCCCAACCATAAAATTCGTTTGGCGGATCGTTTAATAGACTTTGCGGTACTGGGCAGTCTACCACGTTCAAGCCATCTATAAGCTTGTAAATGTGAGGATTACCAGTGTGGTATTTAAACTCTTTTTTGTGTCCAACTACCTCAATACTAAAACCGCAGTCTTCAGGTACAGAACATTTTGATGTGATGATATTTACAAATACCTTGTTCTTCAGTTGTCCATAAATTTCTGCATAGTCATCTACAAGTACCTGTTTATCCTCTTTTGTTTTTACATTTGTGTTCATCTTTGCCATTACTGATTCTGTGATGAAATCACTCTCAAACAAATACCATACCATGTCGATAAGGTGAATACCCAGATCCCCCAATGATCCACTAGTCTTCTTACTATTAGCGTCATCTCTCCAAGTAAATTTCTTACGTCTAAGGGCACTATTTTTCTTGAAGTGTACTTTTATGGACAGTATGTTACCTAGTTCATTATTGATAATTAAGCTTTTTAAGATATTTACGTAAGACAAATATCTATAATTAAATCCCATACTAGCTCTTACGCCTAACCTTTGAGCAGTATCTTTCATTATGCTTGCTTCCTCAAGAGAAATAGCCATAGGCTTTTCGCACAATACATGCTTATGTTTTTCTAATGCTTGCAAAGCATGTTCTTTATGGCAAAAGTTAGGTGATGCTACAATTAAACCTTCAGAGACATCTATAAGTTCATCTACATTTTCATATGTCTTCCCACCGAAAGTTTTCACAAAGCTTTCCGCATTTTGTTGATTTATGTCATACACTCCTACTAACTCTGCATTTTTTATTGTAGATAAAGCAGTTGCGTGCGCTTTTGCAATACCGCCTGCACCTATGATACCAATCTTCTTCATATTTATTTCCTCCTCATTATCCAATTAATTTTTTTAAGGTATGAGTAATTCCTTTTGAGTACTCACTATCAGTTATCAATTGGTGCAGGTTTTTTGCTTCTTGTGTTGCATTTTTTAGTAGATATCCATTTCCTACTGCCTGTAACATCCGAACATCATTTCCACTATCTCCAAATGCGATAGCTTTTTCAGTATTTAGGTTGTATTTCTCTAACATAAACTTTACAATTTCATTCTTTCCTGTTCCCATGGGTATAAAATCGACATCATAGCTGTCTTCTGGATCACCCGCTAAGGGATTACACCGATTTATATTTACTGAAACTCCGTATTCCTTGCAGATTTTTTCAATTGCTAATAGGTTTTTCTTGTCGTTTATTTCATCTTGTTCCTGATAATAGAAATTATGCTTATACCGTGACGTTCCTAATTGAGTTTGAGGATTCAAAAGAATGTTATGATTTTCATGTAACTGTTTTACAAGTATCTCAATCTTTTCTTTACTAAACTCTTCATTTATACGACTGTTCCACTCATTATCTTGCTGTCCGAAGTTATGCTCTGAAAAGTACGTAATTTCAGTTCCAAGATCACTAGCTATAAAATGTGGGAAATATCTAAATTTTCCTCTTCCCATTTTATCGAGAATAGATTCTATACTACTCCCAGTAACCCATCCGATTAGTAGTTCCCCATCTTTACTTTTTTGTTCTAGATAGTCTTCGAGTTCATATATGTCTTGTTGTTTTTGTTCATCGATTGTATGCGGAAAATACGTTTCATCAAAATCACAAAAAACAATATACTTAGGATGTTCAACCTTGGATAACGTTTTATACTCTGACTTCTTGCTTAATAACATGAAACAGTCCCTCCATTACTCTGTCTTGTTCTTCTAAAGTAAATGACGGATATAATGGCAAATGCAGTACCTGACTATGAGCCTTTTCCGTATGAACCAATTGGAGTTTTGTATACTTGTCCTGTACTAGTGGAGTTTTTTGCATATGAGACAGTATTGGATAATATACATCTGTTTGAACACCAAACTCTTCATTTAATTTAGTCATGATATCTGTCCTGTCTTCTGTTCTTACCTTAATAGGAAACAGATGCCACACATGATCTTCACTTAATTCTGGTAATTCAATGAGGCCTTTATTCTGTAATTCTGCTAATTGAGTAATGTATCTATCCGCCAAAAACAGTCTTTTGAAATTGTTTAATGAAAGATACTTCATTCTCTCTAAACCAATTGCTGCCTGTAAATTGTCCATTTTTGAATTTAATCCAAAATTGATGACTTTCTTATTTTTTACATTTACTTCAAAACCATGATAACTAAATTGAATGCATGTTTTAGCGAGTTCTTCATTATCAGTTGCTATTGCCCCAGCCTTACCGCATACACCAAAATTCTTATATGGATTAAAACTTAATGTAGTGATGTCTGCATACTTTCCTAAGTCTGTCAGTCCAATTCCTTGGCAAGCATCCTCAATTACTTTCAATTGATAACGATTTGCTATTTGACGGATATGCTTCATTTCTGAATGTTTTCCGTACAAATGCACAGGTAGAATAAACTTTGTAGAAGGAGTTATTGCTTCCTCAATTTTGTTAGGATCGATGCAGAATGTTTGTGGGTTACTATCTACATAGATAGGAACGCCTCCCAAGGCTAACACAGCATTTTCAGTAGCTGAAAAGCTGTTAGCTGGCATGATCACTTCGTCCCCTCGGTTTAACCCTAAAGCCAATAATCCTATCATAATAGCATCCGTTCCACTGCTGGTTGCAATTACATACCTTTTATGTAAATATGTAGATAAAACTTTTTCGAATTGCTCTAAATAGGAACCACTCGTAAATTTTCCAGTTGGCAAAACTTTAGATAATGTATTTAAGATATCATCCACTTCATCATTGGTTATTAATCTGTCTACAGGCATAAAAGGGACTTTATTGATTTCGCGATTTTTTTGGTAGTTGAAAAGGTCATTTTCAATATCTGTATTTTCTTTTAATACTTGTCTTAATCGCTCGTTTACAATACTGTCTTCAATAACAAGTTCTTTTCCTTGTACGTCACCTTTTAAGTGTTTTAGCAGTAACATGTTTTCTTTACTTTTACCTGAAACTCTAACCTGTTTTTGCATGAACAGTACCTCCAATGATTTATAATCTGGAAAATTTGATACAAATTTATCCTAATTTCTGAAACCGATAACATGTCAATAACTTTTTTGAGGAAGGGAAAATATGCCTACAATTGATGAAATAGCAAGATTATGCAATGTGTCTAAAACCACAGTCTCAAGAGTGTTGAATAATCACCCTTATGTGTCGAAAGAAAAAAGAGATACGATCTTAAAGGCTATTAACGAACTTGACTACACTCCCAATTATTTGGCTCGTAATTTTAGGAGAAATAAGACACAAACGATAGCTTTATCGGTTCCAAGTATCGACCATCCATTTTTCGCTCGATTAATAAAAGGGGTTTCTCATGAAGCACTGTTTAAGAATTACAAGGTCATTGTATTTCAAACCTTTTATGACAAACAGACAGAGCTGGAGCTATTAGAGTTATTGAAACACAAAGAAGTGGATGGTATTATTCTTGGAACTCTAGAAAATGAATGGGATAAGATATCTCCTTTCTTAAAGTATGGTCCTATCTTATTATGTAATGAATATCATCACTCAGCGGACATCACGATCATTGGGTATGATGAATTTGAAGCGACATACATGGGGGTAGTACATTTAATTGAAAGAGGACATGAAAAAATTGGATTTTGTTTTGATACTCCATACAGCGAAGCTCAATGTCAGAGGAAAGAGGGTTACTTGAAAGCTTTACGAGATTACAATTTACATCATAGAAATGAATGGATATTCGGTGAATTGTTTAATATCGAGGATGGCTTTCGCGTTTTTCATAAGATAAAGGATCTAAAGGACAGACCCTCAGCAATATTTACAGGAAATGATCAAGTCGCCGCAGGGATTATTAAACAGGCGATAAAAAATGGCTTTAACGTTCCAGAAGACTTAGCTGTAATTGGTTTTGACAACCAATCGATTTGCCAAGTAGTGACTCCGACCATCACAACAATTGATATTCCTATAATAGAATTAGGGCAACAGGCTGTGTTGAAAATGATCGAGTATATTTCGGGTAACACTTCTTTAAACAGAAGAATTATTAAACTGCCAACAAAACTTATTATAAGAGAATCAACTTAACTATAGATTTTCACTTCCTTATCATTTTATAACTGTGTATAGAAAAAAGAGGTTATCATGTATAACCTCTTTTTCTATCAGGAAATTTCACTTTCCTGGCCCATTTTGAAGTCTCCATACTCTGCAGAATAGAGTGACTCCCCCTTTTATGCCTAAGTCTTCCTTTTTTTCAACTAGGCATTGCTGCCGCTTATCGAACTCTCTTTGCCTTTTTTTTCACCATGAAGATGGTGAAGCAGACGATAAAACGGCGGCAAGAGTGCAATGACAAGGATGACGCGTATGACCTGAACCGCAACGACAAAGGTGGAATCGGCATGCAATGTAACAGACGTCGTCGCCATTTCCGCGATGCCGCCGGGGGCAAATGCCAAAACAGAGGTGATCAGCGAAATTCCTGTCAGTTTGGAAACAATCACCGCGCTTAAAAGCATAGCGGCAATTAAGCCGACTGATGAAATGAAACCGACGATCATGATACGTGTAACGCCGGCAAACATGCTTTTGTACATCTTAGAACCGATTGTAGCCCCTAGAAATATCTGCGAAAAATGGTTTGCCTGTGACGGCCACCATGCAAGCATGTCATGACCTGTTATTGAGGCGCCGCCTATGTGCACGGCCGCTACACCGAGCATACTGCCGAGCAGCCACGGAGCGGGAAATTTTAAATATTTTGCCGCTTTGCAAGCTCCCCAGGCAACGAAAATGAGAACGCCGGTCCACAGTACGGGAGCGAGCCCGATTTCTGTCGTGGCAGCGGATACCGTATGGGCTGTTGCATTTGCGGGACCATCTTGTTTAGCGTAAATCAGGATAACCAAAAACGGAATAGACAGGACCACGAGCAGCACCCGCATCATTTGAACGAGACTGACAATAGCGGTATTGGCACCGACCTCCTGGGCAATACTCGGCATGGCGGACAGTCCGCCGGGAGCCGTGCCGACAAAGCTGGTCATCATATCCGTTTTGCTGAAACGCCAAAGCACATAGCCTGACAGCATGGCAAGGAGTATCGATAAAATCAGCATGATGCCGACCGAAAACCAATGATCTTTGAGGACAGACAGAACGGATAGGTTCAGCTTTTGGCCCAATTCAATGCCGAGGATCATCTGCCCGAGAGCGAGCCACCGGCGGTTAATTCCTTTTTGATCTGGCGCCATCATCAGCCAAGCCGGCCGTAGCATAGCGAGACAGCAGGCGACAATCAGCGTTCCGATCATCCATCCGATCGATATTCCGGTTAACGAAAGAATAAACCCCCCGGCTGCACTGATTGCGATAAACCATACATCTGTGAGGAGATTTTTGTCTTTCTTCAATATAAAACCCTTCTTCCTATTAACTTACAGCTCCAATTGTTCATGTAGTGAATGTATCATTACTATAGTATATTTTTGTTGATAATGAAATTATGAATTTTTTTCTGTCAGCCATTCACTTTTCTTATGACCTTATATTCAATCCTCTCCATGATATGAGACTGCAAGAAACCAGCGGCGAGAAGACAAGCGGAAAGACTGTAGAACATGATTTCCCCGCCAAACGAAGTCAGGATCAGTCCGCCGGCCAGCGGTCCGATTGACCGTGAAATATCCCAATGCAAGCCGTATATCGCATAGAAACGGCCGAGCATATGCGGCGGCGCCAGCCGGGAAATAAAGGTCTGGATATGAGTGAGTCCGATGCTTTCTCCAACCGTCATCACGGCAGCAGTCAGCATAAGCAGCGTCAAAGATGTTGAGAATGCAAAGCCGGCGGCCGCAAGTGAGTAGCTGATATAGGTGATGAGAAGAATCGTTTTCATCGAAAACTTTTCTGTCCATTTTACTAGAGGAACTTGAAGAACAAAGCTTAATAACGCTTTTGCCGCTGAATAGATTGCCAGCATGGACAGGTAATCAGGAAACATACTTTTGCTGAACAGCCTGTATGTCGTTTCTGTTTGCGCGTATAACATGCTGATTGGGAGAGAAAGCAGCAAAAGGATCAAAACAGGCCGATATCTTGTGAAACGCACGGATAATGCTGCGGGATGATCGGCTTTTAGCGGCTTTGTTTCTGGTAATTTAAAGGCGGCGATAAGAAAATAAACGAACAGGGCCGCGGCATCTAATGCAAATATCCAAACGGGATCATGAGCGTACAGCAGCAGCCCAAGCAGCGGACCTGCCGTCAACCCTGCTGAGTAGATGGCATTGATGACGGCAAAAACTTCCGAACGTCTGCTTTCCGGCGTGCTTTCGGCGATCTGTGCGCGTGATGCAGGAATGTACAGGGATCTGCCGATGCCGTTGAGGATATAAAGGAATGCGAAAAAATATGCATCATGAGCAAAAACAAAACCCGCCATTGCAGCTGTTTGCAGAAGCAGGGCAGTAAGGATCGCTGTTCGCCGTCCGAGCTGATCTGTCACACGTCCCGCTATGAGTGTCAGGCAAATATCAGCGAAGGGCTGAAGACTGATGATAAGCATGGGAAGCATCACGCTTCCGTTTAATTGCTCATGCAGATACAGCACCATAAACGGCCCCATCATGGCACCTGTCAGGCTTGTCAGCATTTCGCCGAAAAACCGGAGCCAAACGGGTGCTGTGTAGCGGGATTTCATTGATTGGAAGAGGAGAAACATGTGATTTCCGCCTTTCGATGTTTGATATAGTAGTAGTGTATAAAAGGGGCGGCGGGCCAAAAAGAGAAGAAAATTAGTGAAAAAAATTCCCCTTTTTTGTCAGGAGGTGCAGGGATTGAAGCTGATTGACCATTATGTGGCGCTCGCAAAAGCTGAGAGCGGCGAACCGGGACAGATGAAGGAAATGCCGCTCAGTGAGATTGCGGCTTGTTTATATTGTACAGAGAGAAATGCGAAGCTGATTTTACATAAGATGGAGAGCAAAAAATGGATCATTCGCGAGAGCGGATCGGGGCGCGGCCATAAATCAAAAATCGCTTTTCTTCGTCAGCCGGAAGATTTGCTGCTTCAAACTGCCAAGGAATATACAACAGCCGGAAAGCTTAAAAAAGCAAAAGAACTGCTTGAATATTATCAGCCGGTGTTTCCTGGAATTCAAAATGTGTATGACATGTGGTTTTCTGAGGTGTTCGGTTTTGTAACAGAAACCGGACAGGATGGTGAACAGGATGTGCTGCGCTTGTTTATAGCCCCAGCAGCGGTAAGCAGTTTTGATCCGTGCAGGATTTTTCTGCGGTCAGAGGGCCATTTTGTCAAGCAGATTTATGATACACTGCTCCGATTTGATCGGGAAAAGAGAGAGCCGCAGCCGCATTTAATCCACGGATGGAATAAAGCGGGGAAAAAACGGTGGAGATTTTTTCTTCGGAAAGGCGTTTCTTTTCATAATGGTAAGCCATTGACGTCAAGGGATGTTGTATTTACGTTTCAGCGTTTTATGGATCATGATGAAAATCCATATAAATGGCTGCTGAAAGGTGTTGAACGGATTTCAGAGAAGGGGCCTTTTTGTGTGGACATTGAGCTCGATCAGCCGAATGAGCTTTTGCCATATATTCTTTGTGATGAACGGCTGTCTATCCTGCCGGCAGAAATGAACGGCGAGGTGAATGGGACGGGACCTTTTTGCCTTGTTCAGCATGACGAACACATGCTCATTCTTCAAGCCAACGAGCGTTACTTTATGGGCCGGGCATTCTTAGATCGTATTGAGTTTGTGTTTTCTGAGCAAGCAGATGATATGTACGGTTTTACCCTTCGAGAAAAACAGAAACCTCCTGAGCGGCAAACTGTTTTTGAAGAACGGCATGTTCAATACTTGTCACTAAACCTCAGAAAGAAAGGGCCGCTTCAGCATCCAAGCTTGAGAAAAGCCCTTCGGCTGCTGATTTCATCTGAACAGCTCGTTCGTGAGGCGGGAGGACACAGAAGCATTCCGGTATCATCTTTTTTCCACCGGGCGCCTTTTGATTGGGGAGATGCTTCACCTGCGGAATTAATGAAAAAAAGCGGATATGCGGGAGAGACGTTGTCACTATTCACTTTTTCTGAAACGGATCATCGCGAGGACGCAGCATGGATTCAAGAGGTTTGTGAACGGAATGGCATTAGGCTTGACCTGGAATTTTGTACTGCTGCCGATTTGCGCCGACCGGAAATCGTACAAATGGCTGACATCATTCATGACAGCGCCACGTTTTATGAAGAAGATGAGTTTGGTTTTTTACATTTGCTGCTTTCGGAGAACAGCTTTTTGCATCACCATCTTTCAGGTGAACAGAAACAGACATTTTCAGAAATGATAAAACGGTTTTTCTCATTACCCGACCGGTCTTCCAGAATGAATATAGTAAAACAAATTGACCGTCAGCTTATAGGGAGCTTCAGCGCGATACCGCTGTATCAAAATGTGCTTGAGGTAGCATCGAGTGAGACGGTTGAGGATCTGATGCTGGATGAAGAGGGGTGGATTGATTTTTACTCTGTATGGCTGTCAAAGGAGTGAAGAGGGCTCTCATTTGACCCCTCTCATGCTTCTGTTACGCAGCCATGCTGCGGCAGAGCTCAGCGCAGGCAAAGCAAGACTTCGCACACGCTTGGCAATGATCATGATCATGCTTTTCGCATTCAGTGCCGCAGGCTTCACAAATATCGGCGCAAAGTGTGCAAATTTCTTTCATAAAGGGGCTGTCCGTTTGCATGGCTTTCACTGCCAGCGCGCAAATATCCGCACATTCCCTGTCAAGCCGGATGCAGCCGCTCAGTTCGTGGTGTGCACTTTCTGCCAAACATTTTGTGAAACAATGGTTGCAAGCTTCCATACATGTGATACAAGCTTCAATGGTTTGCTGCATGCTTGATTCCTCCTCATATGTTCGTGTATGATTTTATGTTTCCCGGCTGAGGTTAAGGAAAACAGTGGAGTGTGCTTTGCTTTAGGGGGAGGTGTAAATATAATCTGATCGTGTATATCAAAATCGGGTGCTAGCGATCCATCAAATAGTATAAAAACCAGACAGCATGGTTTTGTTCATCTCGTGCGGCGCGCGTAAAGATACCCTTTGCCTTTACATTTGAGGTTTCCTCAGCTGCGCGTAAGTAAAAGTCAACGGTTTTTTGTTCATCTTTAAAAGCGGCATCAAGTCCTCTTGTAAAAGTGTCCGGGCATTTTTCTGTTTGTTTCGGCATGATATGTTTGCCTGTAATGGCTCCGTATAATGAGGAGAAATCACGGAGATGGCGGATCTCATCGCGCCTGATTTCTTCAATTTGTTTTCTGACATCAGCAGGGTGGGCAAGTTCAGCAAGCCTGCGGTAGCATTGAACCGCGCTGAATTCTCCGTTGATGGCTTTCTGGAGATTTTGAATCAAAACAGGGTCTTCCCGGTATTGCGCTGGATAAGGAAAATAGCTGTAATACAAGGGGTTCAACTCCATTCTTAAGGAATTGGGCTTCTGTAGAAGTATATGTGAGGCCAGAAAACATGTGCGGAGAAATTCAGCTTCTTATAAATGAAAAGGCCGTTTTTACCAATAGATCAGATTGGTCATTTTCGTTAATGTTCGATAAAATATAAACAGATAAAAAGAGAGGGGTCTTCTAATTTGGGAGCAGAGTTTTTAGTAGGCAGGTCCGGGAGTGGAAAAACGAAGCTGATCATCGACAGCATTCAAGATGAACTGCGCCGGGCTCCATTCGGGAAACCGATCATTTTTCTAGTCCCGGATCAAATGACGTTTTTAATGGAATACGAGCTTGCTAAAACGCCTGATACGGGCGGCATGATTCGTGCTCAAGTCTTCAGCTTTTCACGACTGGCCTGGCGCGTCCTCCAGCATACGGGAGGAATGAGCAGGCCGTTTCTTACGAGCACGGGCGTACAGATGCTCCTGCGGAAGCTCATTGAAGAGCACAAACAGGAGTTTAAAGTCTATCAAAAAGCAAGTGACAAAAGCGGTTTTACCGCACAGGTAGAACGGATGCTGACTGAGTTTAAGAGATACTGTCTGGAACCGGAAGATATTCGCCGGATGGCGGATAGCGGAACAGCTTCCGAGTATCGAGGGGAACGTGTTTTATCTGAGAAGCTTCATGATTTATCGATCCTGTACCAGCAGATGGAAAAAAGCCTTGAAGGTCAGTATCTTCATTCTGAGGATTATTTGACACTATTGGCAGAGCATATCCCGCAGGCGGAAGATTTGAAAGGGGCACATGTCTATGTAGACGGCTTTTATCAGTTTACACCGCAGGAATTCAGGGTGTTAGAGCAGCTTATGCTTCAGGCAGAGCATATCACGTTTTCACTCACAGCGGACAAGCCGTCACATGAGGGGGAGCCGCAGGAACTTGATTTGTTCAGAATGACGGGAAAAACGTATTATCGCCTGCACCAGACGGCAAAGGAACTGAATCTGGACATCACCTATAAAGAGCTTGATGGATTAAAACGGCACAAGCGCGTACCGGAATTAGCCCATTTGGAAGCACAGTATGAAGCGCGTCCGGTTATTCCGTTTGCTGAGAAACAAGAGGCTTTTACCGTGATGCAGGCCGCAAACAGACGGGCAGAGCTGGAAGGTATTGCCCGGGAAATCCATAGTCTTGTCAGAGAGAAGGGCTACCGTTACAAGGATGTGGCGATTTTAGCGCGTCAGCCGGAAGACTACAAGGATATGGTCAAGGAAGTATTTGCAGATTACGAGATTCCTTATTTTATTGACGGGAAAACGTCTATGATGAACCACCCGTTAGTGGAGTTTATTCGGTCAAGCCTTGACGTATTAAAGGGGAATTGGCGTTATGAAGCGGTGTTCCGCTGCGTGAAAACCGAACTGTTATTCCCGCTTAACGAGCCGAAGGCCAAGGTAAGAGAGCAGGTTGATCAGCTGGAGAATTACTGTATCGCTTACGGCATCAAAGGCGATCGCTGGACAAAGGGCGACCGTTTCCACTACAGACGTTTTGTGTCGCTAGATGATGAATTTGCGCAGACCGATCAAGAAATTGAAATGGAAAACATGCTGAATGACACGCGCGATTGGATTGTTCCGCCGCTGTTCCAGCTGCAGAAACGAATGAAAAAAGCAAAAACGGTTCAAGAGAAGGCGGAGGCGCTTTACCGTTATTTAGAAGAGACGGATGTGCCGCTGAAGCTGGATCAGGAAAGACAGCGGGCTGAGGAAGACGGCAGAATCATTGAAGCACAGCAGCATCAGCAGGCATGGGACGCTGTCATTCAGCTGCTTGAGGAGTTTGTGGAAATGATGGGCGAAGATGAAATTTCTCTTGATTTGTTTCAGCAGATGATGGAAACCGGTGCAGAGTCACTGACATTCTCTCTCATTCCTCCGGCGCTTGATCAGGTGTTTGTCGGCAATATGGATTTGTCCAGAATATACGGTACCTCATGTACCTTTGTGGTTGGGGCAAACGACGGCGTCCTGCCGGCTCGCCCTGATGAAAATGGCGTGCTGTCGGATGATGATCGTGAGTGGCTGAAGACGATAGGTATTGAGCTTTCCTCCGGCGGGCGGGAGCGTCTGCTTGATGAGCATTTCCTGATCTATATGGCGCTTTCTAGCCCATCTGACCGCCTTTATGTGACGTATCCGATTGCTGATGCGGAAGGAAAAACGCTTTTGCCGTCGATTGTCATCAAGCGGCTGGAAGAACTGTTTCCGCAGCATCGCGAGCGTCTATTGACAAATGAACCGGAGCAGGTCAGCGATGAGGAACAGCTAATGTACCTTGTCAATAAAAGCGTGGCGCAATCATACACCGCTAGCCAGCTCAGATTATGGACGAGGGAATATGAGATCAGCGACGTCTGGTGGAGCGCGTACAATGCGCTGATGAATGAACCTGACAGGCTGGAGTCGAAAAAGCTTTTCTCAAGCCTGTTTTTCCGCAATGAAGTCAAGCAGCTTGAACGTTCTGTATCGAGACAGCTCTATGGTGAACGTATTCAAGGGAGCGTGTCGAGGATGGAAACCTTTAACGCTTGTCCCTTCTCCCATTTTGCGTCCCACGGGCTGCATCTGAAGGAACGTCAATTTTTCAAGCTTGAAGCACCGGATATCGGGCAGCTCTTTCATTCCAGTTTAAAACTGATTTCAGACCGGCTTCGTGAGCAAAAATTAGATTGGCGCGACCTAACGAAGGAGCAGTGCGAGCTGTTTTCTTATGACGCGGTCGAGCGGCTGGCGCCGAAGCTGCAAAAAGAAATTCTGCTCAGTTCAAACCGGCATTATTACGTGAAGGAAAAACTGCAGAAAATTGTGACACGCGTGTCCGGCATTTTAAGCGAGCATGCGAAAGCGAGCGGATTCGTGCCGATCGGCCTTGAATTGGGCTTTGGCGGAAAGGGCCCGCTCCCGCCGCTTACCTTTAAGCTGAAAAACGGCTGTACGATGGAGCTCGTCGGGCGGATTGACCGCGTGGATAAAGCGGAAAGCTCTAAAGGCCTGCTCCTCCGGATTGTCGATTATAAATCCAGTGATAAAGGCCTTGACTTGGCGGAAGTGTATTACGGACTTGCGCTGCAAATGCTGACGTATCTGGATTTATCGATTACACATTCATTAGACTGGCTAGGAATGAAAGCCACGCCGGCCGGGGTGCTGTATTTCCATATTCATGACCCGATGATACAATCGAATCTTCCGCTTGGACTTGATGAGATTGAACAGGAAATTTTTAAGAAATTTAAGATGAAGGGCCTCCTCCTCGGTGATCAGGAGGCGATTCGCCTCATGGATACAACCCTTCAAGAAGGAAGATCAAATATCATCAATGCGGGCTTGAAGAAAGACGGCTCTCTCAGATCGGATTCAGCAGCAGTCGGTGAAAAAGAATTTGAGCTGTTGACGAAGCATGTGCGCCGTACCTTCCAAGAAGCAGGCGAGCAAATCACTGACGGGCGCGTATCCATTGAGCCGTATAAAATGAAGAACAAGACACCTTGCACATACTGTGCGTTTAAATCAGTATGCCAATTTGATGAATCATTAGAAGAAAACGAGTATCGTCAGTTAAAGGCCGAAAAGGACAAGACGGTACTTGATTGGATAAAGAAGGAGGCTGATGGCAATGAACATTCCTAAACCGGCAGACAGCACATGGACAGATGACCAGTGGAATGCCATCGTCTCAACCGGCCAGGATATCCTTGTGGCAGCGGCGGCAGGATCCGGTAAAACCGCTGTTCTTGTGGAAAGAATGATCCGAAAAATCACGGCGGAAGAACATCCGATCGATGTAGACCGGCTTCTTGTTGTCACCTTTACAAACGCCTCAGCTGCAGAGATGAAACACCGGATTGCGGATGCACTGGAAAAAGAGCTGGTAAAACGCCCAGGTTCGCTGCATATCCGTCGCCAGCTGTCTCTATTAAACCGGGCCAGCATTTCAACGCTTCATTCGTTTTGCCTGCAGGTGCTGAAAAAATATTACTACCTGATTGATCTTGATCCGGGCTTTCGGATTGCTGATCAGACAGAAGGCGAACTTCTCGGGGACGAGGTGCTTGATGAGCTGTTCGAGGATGAATATGCAAAGGGCGATAAGGCGTTTTTTGAACTTGTCGACCGATACACAACTGACCGGCATGACTTAGATCTGCAATATCTCGTGAAACAGGTGTATGAGTATTCCCGTTCCCACCCGGATCCGGAAACATGGCTGAAAAGCTTTGTTCATTTGTATGATGTAACAGAAAAGAGCGCGATCGAGGAACTGCCGTTTTATCCATATGTCAAAGAAGATATTGCGATGGTGCTGGACGGAGCAAAGGAAAAGCTTCAGCGTGCTCTTGAGCTGACAAAAGCGCCGGGCGGACCTGCGCCGCGCGCTGAAAATTTTCTCGATGATCTCGCGCAGATTGATGACCTGATTCAGCATCAGGATGACTTCAATGAACTTTATAAGCGCGTGCCCGCTGTCTCCTTTAAGCGTGCAAAAGCGGTGAAAGGGGACGAGTTTGACCCCGTCTTGCTTGATGAAGCGACAGACTTGAGAAATGGCGCCAAAAAACTCCTTGAAAAACTCAAAACCGATTACTTCACCAGAAGCCCGGAGCAGCATTTAAAGAGTTTGGCTGACATGAAGCCTGTTATTGAAACACTCGTACAGCTTGTCATCAGCTACGGGAAACGGTTTGAAGCCGCAAAGCAGGAGAAATCGCTCATTGATTTTTCTGATTTGGAGCATTATTGCCTGTCCATCTTGACCGCTGTGAACGAAAAGGGTGAACGTGAACCAAGTGAGGCGGCAAGATTTTATCAGGAGCAGTTTCATGAGGTGCTCGTCGATGAATATCAGGATACCAACCTGGTGCAGGAATCCATTCTTCAGCTCGTCACAAGCGGGCCGGAAGAGACAGGAAACCTGTTTATGGTAGGAGATGTCAAGCAGTCGATTTATCGATTCAGGCTAGCGGAGCCGCTCCTTTTTCTGTCTAAGTACAAACGGTTTACAGAGAGCGGAGAAGGGTCGGGCCGGAAAATCGACTTGAACAAAAACTTTCGAAGCAGGGCTGATATTTTAGACAGCACAAACTTTTTGTTCAAACAGCTGATGGGCGGCAAAATCGGCGAGGTCGATTATGATGAACAGGCTGAACTGAAACTCGGCGCGGCGTATCCGGAAAACAATGAAACGGAAACCGAACTGCTGCTGATTGACAAGTCCGAGGAGACGGACGCAGGAGAGGAAGCGGAAGAGCTGGAAACGGTACAGTTCGAGGCAAAAGCGATCGCCAAGGAAATACGCAAGCTGATCTCATCGCCATTTAAGGTATATGACGGGAAAACGAAGACACACCGCAATATTCAATACCGCGATATCGTGATTTTGCTGCGATCCATGCCGTGGGCGCCGCAAATCATGGAAGAGCTGAGAGCTCAGGGCATACCGGTTTACGCCAATTTAACATCAGGCTACTTTGATGCGGTGGAAGTGTCTGTCGTGCTTTCTGTCCTGAAGGTGATTGATAACCCGTATCAGGATATTCCGCTTGCTTCCGTTCTGCGTTCACCGATTGTCGGTGCTGACGAGAACGAACTGTCTTTGATCCGGCTTGAAAACAAAAAGGCGCCATACTATGAAGCAATGAAAGACTATCTGGCAGCCGGCGACCGAAACGATGAGCTTTATCAAAAGCTGCAAACGTTTTACGGGCATTTGCAAAAATGGCGCGCATTTTCGAAAAACCATTCGGTGTCCGAGCTGATCTGGGAAGTGTACCGCGACACAAAGTATATGGATTATGTTGGCGGAATGCCGGGCGGAAAACAGCGGCAGGCTAACTTGCGCGTCCTTTATGACCGGGCACGCCAATATGAATCGACGGCATTTCGCGGCCTGTTTCGTTTCTTGAGGTTTATCGAACGCATGCAGGAACGCGGCGATGACCTGGGAACGGCGAGAGCGTTAAGCGAGCAGGAGGATGTTGTCCGCTTAATGACCATTCACAGCAGCAAAGGGCTCGAATTTCCAGTCGTCTTCACAGCGGGACTTGGCCGGAATTTCAACATGATGGATCTCAACAAATCCTATCTGCTGGACAAGGAGCTTGGGTTTGGCACGAAATTTATCCATCCTGAATGGCGCATCAGCTATCCGACGCTTCCGCTCATCGCGATGAAGAAAAAAATGCGCAGGGAGCTGCTGTCTGAGGAATTGCGTGTGCTCTATGTTGCTTTAACGCGGGCGAAGGAGAAGCTGTTTCTTGTAGGCTCATGCAAGGATCATCAGAAACAGCTGGCAAAATGGCAGGCATCGGCATCCCAAGCTGACTGGCTCCTGCCGGAATTTGACCGCTATCAGGCGAAAACGTATTTGGATTTCATCGGACCTGCTCTTGTCAGACACAGAGACTTGGAGCCTTTGGCTGAGGGCGGTGCGGCAGCGGCTTCTGATATATCAGGCCATCCGGCCCGCTTTGCTATTCAAATGATCCATTCATATGATCTGCTTGATGATGAGCTGGAAGAGAGACTGGAAGAAAAAAGCGAACGTCTTGAAGCGATCCGCCGCGGGGAACCGGTTCCCGGCCCGTTTGCATATGAGGAAAAAGCTCGCGAGCGGCTGGCCTGGAAGTATTCGCATCACGAGGTGACACAAATTCGCACGAAGCAGTCTGTGTCTGAGATTAAGAGAAGAAGAGAGTACGAGGACGAATACAGCGGACGGGCACCCGTTACACCGGCTGATGGAAGCATTCTGTACAGACGCCCGGCTTTCATGATGAAAAAAGGCCTGACAGCAGCAGAGAAAGGAACAGCTATGCATACGGTCATGCAGCATATTCCGCTGACACATGTGCCGACGACAGAAGAAGCGGAACGGACAGTTCGACATCTTTATGAAAAAGAGCTGCTCACCGAAGAACAGCAATCCGCTATCGATATTGAGGAAATTGTTCAATTTTTCCATACCGAAATTGGCGAAAAACTGATCGGCGCTAAATGGAAGGACCGTGAAGTTCCATTCAGTTTGGCGCTTCCGGCAAAAGAGATTTATCCTGATGCGAAAGAGGCGGATGAGCCGCTATTGGTGCAGGGGATCATCGATTGTCTCTACGAAACAGAGGACGGCTTATATTTGCTGGACTATAAAACAGACCGGATTGAGGGGAAATTCCAGCACGGCTTTGAAGGAGCAGCCCCGATCCTGAAAAAGAGATATGAAACGCAAATTCAGCTGTACACAAGGGCCGTTGAACAAATTGCTCAAACGAAGGTAAAAGGATGTGCGCTTTATTTCTTTGACGGAGGGCACATTCTGACTTTATAACGAGATCCATAAGCTCCGGGAATTCAGACGGAGCGGATCTCGTTTTCTATACAAAAGAGAGGTGAACACAATTGCGGATTTTACATACGGCTGACTGGCATCTTGGAAAAACCCTTGAAGGAAGAAGCAGGCTGAGTGAACAGGCGGATGTATTGGACGAACTGAATACAATCGTAAAGGAAGAGCAGATCGACGCTATTGTGATGGCGGGTGACGCGTTTGATACCGTGAACCCGCCGGCTTTAGCCGAGCAGTTGTTTTATGAAAGCCTGTCCGCTCTCAGTGACAGAGGAAAGCGCCCGATCGTTGTCATTGCCGGAAACCATGATAATCCTGACAGGTTGTCCGCTGCTTCACCGCTGACACATGAGAACGGCATTTATTTAATCGGCTATCCGACAACTGAACCGCTTCATATAGAAGTGCCCTCAGCAGGGGAGCTTTTGGCTGTCGGAGCGCTGGCATACCCGTCTGAGGCAAGGTTAAATGAAGTTCTTTCCGATACATTTGACGAGAAACTTCTCCGTGATCACTATGATGTGAAAATCAGGCAGGCATTTGAGCAGATCACAAGCCGCTTCCGAAAAGACGCCGTAAAGATTGCCGCCAGCCATATTTATGTTGCGGGCGGCAACCAAACGGACTCGGAGCGGCCAATTGAAGTTGGCGGCGCTTATACGGTAGCCGCTGAAAGTCTGCCGGCGGAGGCCGCTTACGTGGCGCTCGGCCATTTGCATCGCCCGCAAACAATCAAACGGGCGAGGACGCTCGCGCGGTATTCTGGATCTCCGCTGGCCTATAGCTTTTCTGAGGCAGGCTACGCCAAATCGGTGACCATTGTAGACGCAAAGCCGGGCGAAGAAGCCTCTTGGCATGAGGTTTTATTATCAAGCGGCAAGTCTCTTGTAAAATGGAAAGCGGAAAATGGACTAAGCGAGGTATACAGCTGGCTCGATGAAGGCAGGGATCAGAATGCCTGGATTGATCTTGAAATCAGTGTAACGGACCAGCTGTCACTTGAAGACATTCACAGGCTCAGAAAAGCCCATCCGGGTTTTGTCCATATCAGGCCGGTCTTTGAAGAACAAAACATTGAGCGCGAACGGATCGAGGTTAAGCATGTGTCCATCGAAGACCGTTTTAAGAAATTTTATGAAAAACAGACAGGCGGCGCAGTGCCGGATGCTGAAATGGTAAAGCTGTTTTTAGAGCTTGCATCAGGCGCAGAAGATGAGGAGGAAGCAAGATGAAGCCGATCGCCTTAACGATAAAAGGGCTCCACAGCTTTAGGGAGGAGCAGACGATAGATTTTGACAGCCTTTCCGGTGCAGGTGTCTTCGGCATTTTCGGGCCGACAGGAAGCGGTAAATCCTCGATCCTTGACGCGATGACCCTTGCTTTATACGGAAAGGTAGAGCGGGCGGCGAACAATACGCACGGGATCTTAAACCATGCGGAAGATGCGCTGACTGTTTCCTTTACCTTTGCGCTTCAGACGAATCATCAAACCTCTTACAAAGTCGAGCGTGTGTTTAAGAGAACGGATGAAATGAAGGTGAAAACAGCGCTTTGCCGTTTTATCGAGATCAAGGATGAACAAACCGTGCTTGCTGATAAGGCCAATGAAGTGAATAAAAGAGTCGAGGAGCTCTTGGGGCTGACCATCGATGACTTTACAAGAGCGGTTGTGCTGCCGCAAGGGAAGTTTGCTGAATTTCTGTCTTTAAAAGGGGCGGAACGCAGGCATATGCTTCAGCGTTTATTCAATTTGGAGCAGTATGGAGACCGCCTTGTGAAAAAGCTGAGACGGCAGGCGCAGGAAGCCAATGCGAGAAAGAACGAAATGCTTGCAGAGCAATCGGGTCTCGGCGAGGCGAGTTCAGAAGCGGTTGAACAAGCTGAACAAGCGCTTGAACAAGCGGAAGCCAAACTGGAATCAGTGCGGAAGAATCGTGATCTAGTAAAAGACCGGTTTGCTGAGCATCAAGAGATTTGGAATGGCCAAAAGGAAAAAAACGTTTATGAAGCAGAGAAAAAGCGGCTTGAAGAGGAGAAGCCGCATGTCGACAGCATGCAAAAACGCTTGGCGGAAGCGGAAACAGCAGCCGCTCTAAAGCCGTATGCGGACCGGTACTTGGAAGCGGTACAGCATGAGGAGAAGGCTGCGAGGGAAGAAGTGCTTGCCCAAAAGGATTTAACAGAGCGCACCGCTTTCTTTCAGCAAAAGAATGAAGAATATGAAGCGTGGCGCCGGCATAAAAGCGAGAAAGAGCCAGAGCGTTTAGCTGAGCAGGAACAGCTCTTCCGCTTGCAGGAGATCGAAATTAAATGGAGAGAGGCCCAGCAGGAGGCAGAGCGCAAACAGGCTGAACTTCAGCAGAAGGCCGAAAATCTTCAATCTGTCATGAAGGAATTAGAAACTGTAACTGACCGTCTTACAAGGGGACAAAACAGACAGACGGAATTAAAGCAGCAGCTCAAAACCTTGCAGGTAACCACTGATGAGCGGAAAAGATGCCAGCAGGCCGCTGAAATGGCTTTGCGGATCAGACAGACTGAGGAGCAGCTGGCAAAAGAGAAAAAGCGAATTGACGCATTGAACCTTGTATTACAGAAGATGAACGAGGAAAAGAATACACTCGTACAAAAGGCTGAAGCGGAAGAAAATAAAATCATACAAGCATATGAGGCTGTTCAAGCCGTGTATCATATGGTCTGTGAGACGGAACGATCACTCACGCGAACTGCTGATCAGGCAAAACAGAGACAACACACACTTCACACTCAGCGTGAGAAAGCAAGAATGGCGGCACTTACCAAGGAGTTATCGGAAAAACTGATGGACGGAAAACCTTGCCCGGTCTGCGGTTCAACTGAACATGATCCGTCAGCCTCAGCACATGGGACATATGAGCCGGATCACAATGTTGAAGCAGAAATCAAACAGACAGAAGATTTGCTGTCAGCAGCGGCGGCGCTCAGTCAGGAGATTCTTTCTGCCAAAATCACACTTGAAGAGCAGTCCGCCCGCTTTCTTGAGCAGTGTCCGTTTTTGAAATCGATTCAAGCGCCGACCCTTGAGGCAGCTGCTTCCTATGAGAATCAGCCGGTGCAGGAAGCATTTCATGCAGCGAAAATAGAATGGAAGCAAATCAAACAGGACATCCTGTCAGTCAAAACACGAATGACCCAAATGATCGGCACATATCAGGAATCATTAAAAAAAGCCGAGCAGCTAAACGAAAGAATGAGTTATGAAAAACGAGAGGCTGACCGTATTGGCAGCATAATAGCAGAGCTTCAGTCCTCGATGGACAGCCAGCAGAAGATGTTTCATGAATCATTTGAAGGCCAATCTCTGGATGAAGCGGAAAAATGGCAGCAAGACATTGAAGAAAAGGACCGGGCTGCGGAAGAATGCGAGAAACGAATTGAACGAAGCATCGCTTTTCTTTCTGAGCATGAGTCACAGAAGGAACAGCTGCGGGAGTCGAGCCATCAGCTTGAAAGGGAAAAACTGGAGCTTCACTATGCCGCAGAACGGGCGAAGAGTGCCATAGCAGATTATAAGAAGGAACTCGGGGACTATATAAAAGAGGATTCCATCCAAACGAAGCTCCGCTCAATTCAGCAGGACCTGAAGTATTTAAAAGAAAAAGAGCAATCTCTATATGAAGAGCTGCAAAGCGCTCAAATGATGCTCAATCAGGCAAAAAGCCGTGCTTCAGCAAGCGAGCATACGCTTAAGGAAGCGGAAGATAGGTTGAAAAAAGCGGAAGCGGATTGGCTTGAACAAGCGGAAAGCACCCGCTTTATCCGGGCTGACGAGGTAGAATACAGCCTCATCCCAGCCGATGAGCTTGAAAAGATCAAAGGCAGTATTGACCAGTTTTTGGATAAATGTAAGCAAAATGCCGCAAACTTAAAACGTGTATCTGATAAGCTCGCCGGCAGATCCTTATCCGAGAGTGAATGGAACGAAACCGTCACGTCATTAAAAGAAGCCGAGGAGGCATTTGGGACTGCTTTGGAAGAAAAAGGGGCAGCGGCTAAAGCACTGGCTGTGATCCGCGACCAGCACAAACGTTTCAATGAAATTGAGGCTGAGCTGAAGAAATGGCAGACCCATATCGACAGGCTGGACAAGCTTCAAGCAGTGTTTAAAGGCAACACGTTCGTCGAATTTTTAGCTGAGGAACAGCTTGAAAGTGTTGCAAGGGATGCGTCAGCACGGCTCGGCGTGCTGACAAGGCAGCGTTACGCCATTGAAGTGGATTCAGAAGGCGGATTTGTGATGCGGGATGATGCCAATGGAGGCGTCAAGCGCCCGGTATCAAGCTTGTCGGGAGGGGAGACCTTCCTTACCTCGCTATCTCTTGCTCTCGCACTTTCTGCGCAGATCCAGCTCCGCGGTGAATACCCGCTGCAGTTCTTTTTCTTGGATGAAGGGTTTGGAACGCTTGACCAAGATCTGCTAGATACGGTTGTCACTGCCTTGGAAAAACTGCAGTCAGACAATCTGTCTGTCGGCGTGATCAGCCATGTGCAGGAACTGCGGGCACGGCTTCCGAAAAAGCTGATCGTACATCCGGCTGAACCTAGCGGACGCGGCACAAGGGTATCACTCGAGATGATGTAAGGGGGACGCGGATGTGGCAAAACAGACTGTCGGGATATGTGAGCTATGCGGCCGGAGCGATGTCCAGCTGACAGAGCACCATCTCATACCGAAGGAAGAAGGCGGTACGTTCCTGCCGACTGCGATGCTTTGCATCCCTTGCCATAAACAGATCCATGCCTTGTATACAAATCAGGAACTGGCAGTTCGACTGTCCGGTATAGAAGAGCTCAGAAGCGATCCAAAGCTTGCCCGGTTTGTCAAATGGATCAGAAAACAACCGCCTGAAAAGCTGATTAAAACAAAGAAGTCTAATGAACGGAAAAAGAAAAAATAAAAAGCAGCCCTCTCCTTGCAGAGCGGCTGCTTTTTATCCGTTTCCAACCATATCCTGATCGCTGACATCGGGGTCTATATAATTTGTCGCGTTGACTGCGTTGTTTAAAAGAAGGAAATCTCCCGTGTTTCCTGCTCCCGAACCGAGCGCAGATTTTGAAGAGCTTTTCGGAGAAAGGTAAAAAGAATCACCAAAGTTCACGACTCCGCCCGATATGGAATTGATAGCTATAGGCCCGACAATTGCTGGCATAGACGACACCCTTTATAGAAGTCTCTGTTTATTATATGCCCGTGCCGGACGATTGTGAGTTTGGGGGAATAATCTGGCGGATATGTTTAATCCGCGCGTCACCGCGTACGACCGAAGCTGAGCCTGCATGAAAAACGGAAGAGGATGAGACCCCCTGAATTTTGATGTTGCGGACATGAATGACAGGCACCTCATGGCAAAAAGCGGTTTGCACGCCCGTTTCCGGAAGAAGCTTCACAGCGTGCTGCTCAAAAATAGGATAATCCTTTCTCTTAAATGAGCCTTCATTTTCATAAAACGTTGAAAGCGAGCGCTGAACAGCGAGCACTTTTATTTTCATATCGATTTCGTTTGTATCGCCTGCTTGAAATACGCTTGCTATACCGAGAGAGTTAAATTTAATCTGTCTGATGTGGGATAGACGCTTAAGCATGATTCGACGGCAGCGGAGCAAACGGACCGATAATAAGAGATTCAGGCGGCGTATCGAAAATGGAAGATAAATAGATGGATTCTGCGTCTCCAATGTGGAAAACAGAGGAACTGGATACACCATTCATTCGGATATCTCCGACTTCAAGGCTGCGGTTGACGACGGTAAAGATCATGCTTGCTCATCTCCTTTCATCTCGGAGGGGATATGTTCGAGAAAATGTTCCACAGCACGGATCACATCACGCTTCACATGCTCAGCGATATGTTCCGCATATTGTTTGGGCGGTGTGTTTTCTTCTTTCTTAATATGGGACATATAATAGTGAATCCGGCTGTCTATTTGTTTTCTGATGTCCTCAATGACATGATGCCGATTTGTATCGTCAAGCCTGCTGTCATATTGGTTTTCTAGCTGCTCCAAAACAGCCGGGATTTCCTCGGTTAAGTACATGTCGACGTTCTGCCGGATTTGCTGCATGAGCTGGGCGCTCTCTTCCTGCTGCATCATTCCGATTTCCGGTGTAGTCTGGCTCACTTCAAAGTTTTGAACGCTGTTTGGGTCTGTCGGATTTAAACCGATATTCAGCGTGCCGTCGAGCCGTTCGATTTTTAGCTGATCAAATTTATATTCCACACGCTCAATAGTTGTGGCCGGCCGCTGTTTCATGGTATTCATTTCAGTTTGCATCTCTTTCAGCTGCCGTTCGAGCTGCTGAATATGCAGCGCCTGCTGCTGAACGAAGGAATTCAAGTTTTGCAAGTAAGAGGAAACAGATTGATCATACATGTCTTTCACCTCTTTCATATGATTAACGGCCAGGAGGCTGGAGCGGAACCAATGAACCTGTATCGGGCTCCTGTAATTCGACTGGCTGCCCCTGAGCGGAAACCTCGGGAGCCGCTTCTACATAGCTGCCTGTATTGTACAGGTTAGAAAGCGATTTAATAGACCCGGCGCTTCCGATTTGCAGAATGGAGGAGTTGCTGATGGATTCCAGCCGGAGATAGTTAATTTGAATGGTTTGATTGATATAAAAATTCATGAAGCATCACTCCTTTACGCATTGCCTGCGATCGGCTGATCAACCACATCATTGTCGTACACATTCGTTGCGTTTTTATAATTCATCACCTTAAGGCCGTCACCGGTATTAAAGCTGCCTGCCCCGGCAAACGTTCTGACCTCAGCTTGAGGAGAAATGGTAATGCAGTCTCCGATGTGAACGACTCCGCTCGTACCGACCGCATTAATTTTAAACGCTCCGACAATTGCCGGCATACGAGCACATCCTTTGTTGTTAAATTGAAAAAAGGCAGGTGAAATAAGGACAAGATTTATTTCTGCTGGGCTATTCACGATAGCTTATGACATACGCACATTTGTGTGAGAGAAAATTAAATGGGGACATGTCGGAGAGATTGATAAAAAAATCTGTTTATTTTTTTCAGGTGAAGGCTTAAACATTTCAGAAGCTGGTTATTGTATAGGGCCAAGCGGAAATGCGGCGATGCTGCCGCTGTCCGCCTGCGTGATTGTATATTGTTTTGCGATGGTGTATGGGCAATAGAGGTACAGGAAATGTCTTTCGGAGTAATTCGTGCTGCTGGAGTGTTATCTGCCGTGATGTTTCATGCTGATCCAGAAAGGATCTGCTGAATTGTTCAAAATCTGTTTTCAGGCGGCAAATTCTCGCCCAGAGGCATGTCTCAGGATGTTGCTCAGCAATATGCGGCGGGTGATGCGGGAAGCCTTTGAATACATATCATATGATCACACACGGGCGTTTTGCCCCCAAGAGGTGATTTCTTCTTTAATTCGAATATTGAGCAGACTGTCGAGCTCTTGGCTGCATTGAATCGTTTCTTTTGAATTCATACCGTATTTTTGTGCTGTTTTAATTAGCATAACTCTCAGTTCTTCAATTTTTCTGTTCATGAAACAATCTCCAATTCTAGATTTTTATTGTGGTGCATACAGGATATAGATAGTATAACCTATTTTGGCTGAAAAGGTTGCCTTTCGTCAATTTGACTAAAAAAGCGACAATTTTTGCTGCGGTCTTTTTGACTTGCTTTGGTTGAGAAAGGACTATAGTCTTGCCAGGTGTACTTGTAAAAAGTCCTGCCGCTCTTCGATTTCGCGCAGGATATTTGCTTGTTCCTTTTCTAATTGTAAGGGGCTTTTTTTTATGTGAGGATCATCGCCTGCTCTTTGACAAATGTCAAAATGCCAGTCTCTGATAAACGGAGACAGACGGTCGATCGTAAATTCCCGGCTCAGCACATTTTTCATGAGTGTGTGATATTGTGCCCGGAAAGCTGGAATGGAGAGAAGTCTTGACGCAAGTGTACGGCCGTTTGTCAATAGAGGGTCCTCTTCAGTAAATCCGTATGCGGCAAGCGCTTTTGTTTCCATGGGAGTGATGTGAAAGCGGCCGGACTCGTTCAAACAAAAGCCGTAATAAAAGGCTTGGCGGGTGCAGACGCTGCCGATCAGCCACAGAAAGAACAGCTTTACATCAAGAAACATTTTAATTCGTTCGGCAAATTCTTCATCCTCCGCTGTGCAGATCAAGGTGAGAAATTCACGTAAGTATGCGGTCCGTTGTCTGTTTTCAATGGAAGCTTCGTGTTTGAAAACAGACAACGGAACCCTCGGATCGGTATTCTTCACTTCATATATGGCTCCTTTCGGAAACCGGAGATTCATATCGAGCGCATCAATTTTTAAATAAATGCCTTCTCTTTGACCATTGATGATCAGGAAGATGTAGGAAGCATCCTGGGAAGCGACGCCAAGTTGATGAAAAAAACAATAAGCAAGCCTGCGCCGCATCAGTGAAGGATCATCTTGTTCTGCATTCAGATAAAACTTTTTTTCGCTGAGCGGCGACTGTTCACAGTTTATTTCATAGGACGCCTTTTGCAGGGTGTCACGCTGTGTGAGAAGAATGGGAGAAACGGTTCTGTCTGTCAACATCAGTCCCTTGGCAGTCCCCGTTCTGTTAAGCTGCTGCCGACGAAAAAATAAATGTATGCTTTCCATATTCTTTCCTCCTCTTCAGACGCCATTTGTATGATATGTACAGCGAGCCAGTCCCGAAACGGGAATGAAAACACGCATTTGATAAAAAGGAATTTCAGCATTCGACAGAGAATAACTGAAGTAGAACTCTGATTTAAAAGATGATGGAGGAATAACATGAAATTTGCGACAGGGGAACTTTACAACCGAATGTTTGTCGGCCTGATCATTGAAGATGATAAAATTATGGATTTGCAAAGGGCTGAAAAAAAACTGTTTGAACTTGAGACGATTCCGGGATCGCTGATTGAATGTATCGCAGAAGGGGATAAATTTGTTGCGCATGCAAGGCAGCTGGCAGAGTGGGCGAAGAAACCGAATGATGAGCTTGGATCATTTATTTACTCATTATCTGACGTGAAGCTCCATGCACCTATTCCTAAGCCGTCAAAAAATATCATGTGCATCGGCAAAAACTATAGGGATCACGCAATTGAAATGGGCAGTGAGGCTGACATTCCGGAGCATCCGATGGTATTTACCAAATCGCCTGTAACAATCACAGGCCATGGTGATACGGTGAACAGCCATGAAGAAATCACATCTCAGCTTGATTATGAAGGAGAGCTTGCTGTCGTCATCGGAAAAAGCGGCACCCGCATATCAAAAGCAGACGCATATGACCATATTTTCGGATATACGATTGTGAATGACATCACGGCGCGGGATCTGCAAAAAAGGCATAAGCAGTTTTTTATCGGAAAAAGTTTGGATACGACATGTCCGATGGGACCTGTGCTTGTACATAAATCGTTAATTCCCGATCCGAAGCGCCTTAAGGTTGAAACGAGGGTCAACGGCGAGCTGCGCCAATCCGGCTCGGCAAGCGATATGATTTTCTCTGTCGCGGAATTAATTGAAACCCTTTCAATGGGGATGACGCTTGAAGCGGGAGACATCATTGCGACCGGCACGCCGTCTGGTGTAGGAAAAGGCTTTACACCGCCGAAATTTCTGCGGCGAGGCGATCAAATCGACATCACGATTGAACCCATCGGAACGCTGTCAAATCAAATCGGCTAATTATAAGGAGGGCGGCACAGGAACCGCCCGCTTTTTCTGTGGATCATCTTTGTGGCAAAGGACAAGTTCATGGTACTATAAGTGGGGTAATTTATCTGATAGGGGGAACCTGTATGACACATCTACATATTACGACATGGGTGGTGGCGCTGATACTGCTTTTCGTCAGCTACTCGCTCTATTCGTCAGGAAGTGCGAAGGGCGCAAAAATCACTCATATGATTTTGCGGCTATTCTATATCCTTATTATTTTGACAGGAGCTGAGCTGTTTGTCCGTTTCGCCAACTGGAACGGAGAATACGCCGGGAAAATGATTCTTGGCATTATCACCATCGGCCTGATGGAAATGCTCCTCATCCGCAAGAAAAAAGAAAAATCAACTGGAGGCCTATGGATCGGCTTTATCATTGTCCTTGTGCTAACAGTGCTGCTCGGTCTTCATCTGCCGATTGGATTCCGATTATTTTAATAGAAAAAGCTTGAACCCGGTTCTAAGAGAGTCGGGTTTTTTTGTATGGTTCCCCCTGATATTCCAAATCATTTAAAATAACCTTAAAATTCCCTGTAAGCGGTATCTCGGCCTATGAAATTATGATACATTTCAAAAAGATTCATTATTTTACAGGAGGGATAACATGAAACGAAGAAAATTCAACTCTTTTTTGGCGACAGTGCTAATTTTCGCACTGATCTTCAGCCTTTTTTCTCCAGGCACCAAAGCAGCAGCTGCCGGAACCATTGATGTAGCCGGTGTGCTGGAAAAAGGCAAGGAACAAACAGGAACCATGAAGGAGCCGGAACAGGCGAAATGGTATCAAGTGAATCCGGGAAAGGCAGATATTCAGAAAGACTCTCATATGGCATTGACTGTTAAGAGTGATGCTGTTCTGAATGTATCTGTCTACCCAAGCAAGGAAAAAGCGCTTAAGGATGAGACGTTTGACATGTACCGTTCCTACACAGCTGAGGATGGTAAAAATGAAATTGTTTTTCCATACGCGTGGAGCGGTCCTTACTATGTGAAAGTTGAATACCTCGGAGAAGAAGAACCAGAGGACGGCGGAACGGCCGAAGCAGCTGAGGAAGCCAAATATACGATTGGATATACAGGCACCAAAAAACAGCCGTCAGATTTAGAGCAGGAAGAAGCTTGTCCGGTGGAAATGAGTGTCGATCAGAAAAAATCGGGAAAAAGCATCCTGGACAAGCTGAGAGCGATTCGTGATGAGCAGCTGAGCCAAACAGCAGAAGGCAAAGAACTGACAAGCCTTTACTACAAAGCGGCGCCGTTTATCGTGGCAAAGCTAGCACTCAATAAAACAGCGAGAAATGAAATCTATCAGGACCTTGTGACATTAAAGCCGCTGTTTGAGGATGTGTCAGAAAACGGAGCTTCTTCTTCATATAAGATGACTGAAAAGGATCAAAAAGCGATTAATCGGCTTTACGATACAGCTTTACAATCAGTCCCGTCTTTCCTTAAAGAGGAGATAAAGAAACAGGCGGAACGATTAAATATCAAGCAGCTGCAAGGCAAAACAGCAGGAGCAATTTTAACAGAAAACAAGATTGCGGCAAAAAGCGAAGTTCAGACAACAAAGGTCATTTTCAAGGTGAAGAACAATAAAAGCCTCTCATCCGTACATAACGAAATGAAGGGCTTTACTGCCAGCGCGCAATCGAAAAAAGACATTTCTAATGTGAAAAAGGCAAAGAAACTGTTTGACAACCTGTACTCTTTTGAACTGCCGAAGGATCAAAAGCAAAGCGGGACATATACGGCAAGCGCAAAACGCGTGAAAAGCGCTGCTGCGACATTATCCAAGATGTCTAACGTAGAGTTTGCGGAACCGGTTCAGGAATACAAAAGCCTGTCTAACGACGTTCAGTACTCTTACCAGTGGCCGCTTAGAAACAGTGGTGAAAACGGCGGCATCAAAAATGCAGATGTCAAATACGAGCCTGCCAGCACATTGTTGTCCAAGCGCAAGCTGAACGATACATTGATTGCGGTTGTGGACACAGGTGTAGACAGTACGCTTGCTGATTTAAAAGGAAAAGTAAGAACCGATCTCGGGCATAATTTTGTCGGACGGAATAACAATGCAATGGATGATCAGGGGCATGGGACACATGTCGCCGGCATTATTGCCGCCCAAAGTGATAACGGCTATTCCATGACTGGCCTGAACGCCAAAGCGAAAATTATACCGGTAAAAGTGCTTGATTCCACAGGCTACGGAGATACTGAACAAATTGCCCTCGGCATCAAATACGCAGCTGACAAAGGAGCAAAGGTCATTAACTTAAGCTTAGGCGGAGGCTACAGCCGCGTGCTTGAATTTGCTTTGAAATACGCGGCTGACAAAAACGTCCTGGTTGCGGCAGCCAGCGGAAACGATGGAGCCATTTCCTTATCTTACCCAGCTTCCTCTAAATATGCCATGTCAGTTGGAGCGACGAACCGTATGGATATGACAGCAGACTTCTCTAACTACGGGAAAGGTCTCGACATCAGTGCGCCGGGTTCTGATATCCCCAGCTTGGTGCCGAACGGAAATGTGACGTACATGAGCGGAACGTCCATGGCGACACCTTATGCAGCGGCTGCGGCAGGACTGCTGTTTGCACAAAATCCTAAGCTTAAAAGAACAGAAGTGGAGGATATTCTGAAAAAGACAGCGGATGATATTTCCTTTGAAAGCGCCGACGGCGGAGAAGAGGAAATGTATGACGATAATGGCGATCCAATTGAAATTCCCCGCATCCCAGGAGTTGACTGGCATTCCGGATACGGCCGGCTGAATGTGATGCAGGCTGTCAGTGCTGTTGATTTACAGGTAAAGGTCAATAAGCTGGAAAGCACGCAAACAGCCGTCAGAGGAAAAGCGAAGGAAGGCACGCTGATCGAGGTGATGAGCGGCAAGAAAAAACTCGGGAGTGCCAAAGCGGGAAAAGACGGTGCATTCAAAGTCAGCATCCCGACTCAGAAACAAGATAAAGTCCTGCATGTGAAAGCCTCTAAAGGCGATGCAAAAACATCCTTACAAGTGGTTGTCGTGAAAGGAAAACCATCCGGCACACCAAAAGTAAAGGCTGTCAAAACGAAAGACACAGCAGTAAAAGGCACGGCGAACAGCAAAGCGGTGATCAAAGTGAAAGACAAATCGAAAAAAGTGATCGCTTCTGGTAAAGCTGACGCCAAAGGGGCCTTTACGGTAAAAATCAAAAAACAAAAAGCCGGGACGGTGCTGTACGTCACGGCAGCTGATACGGATAAAAAAGAAAGCAAGGCTGTAAAGTTTGTTGTAGAAAAATAAAGAAAAAGCGGTGCCGAAGCACCGCTTTTTTATTTGCGTCCCCGCTGGACTGCTGAATACATAATGGAGCGCTTTCCATCGGAAGCCGTCCATTCGAACCGGTCGCCAGCCGCTCCTTTGCTGTAATGGTGCTGCAGCGCGCATTGGGCGGTGTCGTTTGAGAAGTGATAAAAGGAAACGCCCTGTTCCTCTGAGATATCTGAAAAGACCTCTTTATTATAAGAAAACACGCAATCGAATACCGATAAACCAAAGCTGTGCAAATGCTGCAAAAAAGCGAGAAAGGTTTCATCATCCAGCGAATCCAGAAGCGCCATGAGCGGACGTTTTACCGATTTTTCATAGCGTATGCATTCTCCGCCGGAAAGGGAGATGTCCTCTCCGCAGCATGTCAGAACCAATTTGTTCTGGAAGCCGGCCTGCGCCCACTTCCCTTCACGCTGAATCCAGATCGGTCTGTTTTGAAGACTTTCCGCCAGCAGTACATCACCTTCCTCGTTTTCAATTAAGCATATGCCGTCTTCGATCAGTATGGTGCCGTATTCCCATTTCTGTTCATCTTTATATAGAAATTGTTTTCGTTTCATAAATGAAGTGCTCTCCTTTTTTCTTCGTTCCTCTCTTTTCTTTCCAATACAAGCCTGTCCCATACAACTCTTTTGTGGACAAATCAACTATCTGTCTATAGATGCATAAACTTACTAAGGTGCTGAAAGAAACGAATTTGATACCGATAGAAACGGGATTGGAGCTGATATCACATGTGTGGAATTACGGGTTGGGTCGACTTTAAAAAGCAGCTCGTCCAAGAAAAACAAACGATGAACAGAATGACAGACACTCTTTCCAAACGGGGGCCTGATGATTCTAACGTTTGGGGAGAGCACCATGTTTTATTCGGACATAAAAGGCTTGCGGTTGTCGATATTGAAGGCGGACGCCAGCCGATGGCATGCACCTATAAAGGGGATACGTACACAATTATTTACAATGGTGAGCTGTATAACACGGAAGATCTGCGCAAAGAGCTGCGGGCGCGGGGTCATCAGTTCGAGCGGACGTCTGATACCGAGGTGTTGCTGCACAGCTACATTGAATGGCAGGAGGATTGTGTAGATCGCTTGAACGGCATTTTCGCCTTCGCCGTGTGGGATGAAAAGCGTGATTTGCTGTTTGCGGCGAGGGACCGTCTTGGCGTGAAGCCGTTTTTTTATACGGAGCAAGGCTCTTCTTTTCTCTTCGGATCGGAACTCAAAGCCCTCCTCGCACACCCCGAGGTGAAAGCGCGGGTGGACAGAACGGGTCTCTCGGAAATTTTCGGGCTTGGACCGTCCAGAACTCCGGGTACAGGCGTGTTTAAAGGCATAAAAGAAGTCCGGCCGGCCCACGCGCTGACGTTTTCTAAAGACGGTCTGAACATATGGCGTTATTGGAATGTTAAAAGCGAGAAACATACGGACAGCTTTGAAGACAGTGTGGCCAATGTGAGATCATTGTTTCAGGATGCGGTGACGCGGCAGCTTGTGTCGGATGTTCCGGTTTGTACGTTCCTATCCGGAGGACTTGATTCGAGTGCCATTACCGCCATTGCCGCAGGTCATTTTGAAAAGGAAGGAAAAGCCCCTCTTCATACTTATTCGATTGATTACGAAGAAAACGATAAATTTTTTCAGGCGAGCGCCTTTCAGCCGAATGACGACGGGCCGTGGATTGAAAAAATGACAGAGGCCTTCGGCACGACGCACCATAAATGTGTCATCAGCCAAAAAGATCTCGTCGATCATTTGGAGGAAGCCGTTCTGGTCAAAGACCTGCCGGGAATGGCTGATGTCGACTCGTCTCTATTGTGGTTTTGCCGTGAAATCAAAAAGGATTTTGTCGTCAGCCTGTCAGGAGAATGCGCGGATGAGATTTTCGGCGGTTACCCCTGGTTCCATACAGCAGACGTTGAGTCCGGTTTTCCGTGGATGAGATCGACAGAAGAGCGGATGAAGCTGCTCTCCGATTCGTGGCAGAAAAAATTGAATTTGAAAGAATACGTATATGCAAAATACGAAGAAACCTTGGCCGAAACGCCGTTATTAGACGGTGAAACAGGTGAGAATAAAGCGAGAAGGCAGCTGTTCTATTTGAATATGCTATGGTTTATGACCAATCTTTTGGATCGTAAGGATCGCATGAGCATGGGGGCGAGCCTTGAGGTGCGGGTGCCGTTTGCTGATCATCGGCTCGTTGAATACGTCTGGAATATCCCATGGGAAATGAAAATGCATGACAACCGGGAAAAAGGCATTTTGCGAAAAGCACTTGAAGGCATTTTGCCTGATGACATCTTATATCGTAAAAAAAGCCCGTATCCGAAAACCCACCATCCTGAATATACAAAAGGAGTCAGCGAGTGGCTGAAAGCGATCAGGAGCCAAAAGGACTCCGTGCTCCATACCCTGCTGGACAGAAAACAATTGGATCAGCTTTTAGAGACGGAAGGCTCCTCCTTTCAGGTCCCATGGTACGGACAGCTGATGAAAGGACCGCAGCTGATCGCCCACCTTGCCCAAATTCATACATGGTTTGAGGCGTATCGAATTGATATTGAAGAAGCATAAAAGAGAGGCCGATTCTGCAAAAAGGAATCGGCCTTTCTTCATATACATTTGCGAAAAAACATAATAGACTTGAAGAAGTGAATACATAGGAGTGAATAGGAATGAAAGAAATAAAAGAAGCTTATCAGCAATGCGGACAGATTGTCAGCGAATACGCGCCAGCCTGTTTTAAGGCATTCTCTTTTCTCCCGCTGAAGCAAAGACAAGCTGTTTGGGCAGTGTTGGCATTTTGTCATACGACAGCCAGTGCGGACGAGGAGGCGTTACCTGTATTCGAAGCTGAGGCTGAACATGTTTTTCAAAGAACAAGTAACGGGAAACACGATTTGTGGAAGGCGTTTGATCATGCGTATCAGACATTTAGATTAGACAGCGAGCCTTTTCGGGAATTCCTTGCCGCAAAGAAAGAAGAACCGAAGACGCATGAAACCCTTGATGAACTGCTCATGGGCGCATATCAGACGGGCGGAAACGCGGGATTAATGCTGCTGCCGATGCTGACGCGCCGAAATCAAGATCAGCTCAAACAAGCAGCCGTCTCTCTCGGCTTGGCCATACAGCTGATTCAAATTTTAAACGATCTTGGCACGGATCAGCACCAAAAAAACTGCATTCCCCGCCAGGTGATGCAGCAATTCGGCTATACAGAGGCCGATCTTCAAAAAGGCACCGTCAATAAAGCGTTCACGATGACGTGGGAGTACATCGCTTTTGAAGCGGAGGCTTACCTTGAAGAGTGCCTGGATGCCCTGCCGCTTTTCCCTCAGTATTCTCAAAAAGCGGTAAAAGCTGCAGCCCAGCTGTACCGAGCCATTCTGGAAAAAGTCCGAGCGGAGCAGTACAACGTTTTTGAACAAAAGCACGCCTTAACAGACAGCGAAGTAAAACTGATTCTGTCCAAACTGTAAAAAAACACCCGGCTTGTTCTGCCCGGGTGTTACGCCATACCTTTTTGAATCCAGATCCGTGAGCGCCATCTTCTGTACATGAGAATTCCCCGGACCCATTCATCCGCGATAAAAGAAATCCATACGCCGGCAAGCCCGAAGCCGAGATGAATGCCCAATAGATAAGCAAGCGGAAGGCCGATGCCCCACATGGATATCATCGCCATGTAGACTGGGAATTTCGCATCCCCCGCGGCGCGCAGGGAGTTAATGATAATCACATTAAACGAGCGGCCCGGTTCAAGGATGATGGTCATCGCAATCAAAAGGCTTGCAGTGGCAATAATATCAGGGCTTTGCGTAAAGATGCCGATAAGGTCTTTTGAAAAGATGGTCATCAAAACAGATGTGGCCGCAGCGATTCCGATCGCCCAATACAAGCTTTTCATGCAGCGCTCATATGCGGCGTCAAACTGTTTGCCGCCGATATAGCGGCCGATTAAAATTTGTGTGCCTTGGCTGATCGCAGTCCCGAAGAGCAGAATAAACATCGTAATATTTTGCGTATACACTTTGGTTGTTAAAGCCTGCGCACCCATGATGGCAATAAAATAAGTGACAATCATTTGCGAAAGGTTATAAGAAAGCTGTTCGCCTGCTGAAGGAATGCCGATTTTCAGCAGCTTGCGCAAATGGTCTTTATGCATATGAAATACTTTTTTCAACGACATCTTCAGCTGAATGCGTTTGTTTACAATGACAATCATCGCGATTAATCCGATGACACGTGCGATAGATGTGGACATGGCAACACCGGCAACGCCGAGAACAGGGAAGCCGAACAGACCGAAAATGACAACAAAGTTTCCGGCAATGTTTAAAATGTTCATGCCGATTGTGACAAACATTGTATCCTTTGTGTGGCCGTAGCTTTTTAAGATCGCGCTGAATGTCATGATTAAAGCCTGAATAAAGGACAGACCTCCGACAACTTGTAAAAAGACTTTAGCGTCAGGCATCAGCTCATTTGATAATCCCATCATTTGAAGCAGAGGAACTGCCGCAAAAAAGATGAGAGCGCTGATGGCAAGGCTGATGAAGAAGTTGGCTGCGATTGACACATAAGCGACTTCCATAGCTTCTTTCTTTTGCCGGGATCCTAAAAATTGCGAGATGACAACAGTTGTACCTGTTGCGATAAAGCTGAACATCACGATAATTAAATTCAAAATCTGGTTGCTGACGCCGACTGCCGCCACACTGTTATCTGAGTATTGGCTGAGCATCAGTGTATCAGCATTACCCATAAACATATATAATGAGACCTCAATAAAGATCGGCCAAGTAAGCGAAAATAATGAGAACGATTTGTCAGCGGGTTTTTTCAAAGCAGTTGATTTGAAGACAGCTTGTTTCATAGTGTCTAACCCCTTTCGTAAATAAAATCAACGTTTTAAAGTGTACCTCCATTTCCTTATAATAAAAAGGGAGAGAAACGATACTTCTTGCAAAAATCCGACTTAAAAAGGAGGATGATCAAATTGCCTCGCATCCTGTTTACAGTCCCGCCTTTTCCGGTGTTTATTGCAGCCGGAGAAGGTGTTTTTAAAAAAGGAGAAACCCATGTCAAACGTGTTTTCTCTGTATTTGATCTGATATACGTCAAGCAGGGGACGTTATATATCACTGAAAATGAAAAATCGTTCTCCGTTGAAGGGGGCGAATATATCTTGCTTTCTCCCGGTCTTGAACACTATGGGACAAAGGGCAGTGATGAAGCGACCTCCTATTATTGGCTTCACTTTGATGAACATAGATACGAATTTACCGCAAAAGGGGGCAGCAATTGGGCAGAGCTTCAGCAGGAAAAGGGGAGCTTCGAGGAACCGGCCCGCTACGGACTTGCATTGCCGAGAAAAGGCAAGGTGCAGCGCCCGCAATTTATGGCGCAGCAATTTGAAAGACTTATTGATTATTCTGCAGGAAACTCCGATTTGCCGCTCAGAAAACAAATTTTGTTTGAGGAGTTGATGCTGCACCTGCAAAAAGAGGCGTTCCAAATTCCATCTGCAAAAGAGCGGGTGGCATGGGAGGCGGCCCGATACTTACAGGAGCACTATAAGGAGAAAACGACAATCAAGGATCTGTCGCTCGCCCTGCACTATAATCAGGATTATGTGACCCGCTGCATGCAGCAAGTGCTTGGAGTCACGCCGGGCCAATACACAAATCGGGTGAGAATGACTGAAGCCAAGCGCCTTTTATCCTCGACAAATGATAAAATGGGCGTCATCGCGGAAACGATTGGAATGGAGGACCCGACATACTTTTCAAAGCTCTTTAAGCAAATTGAAGGCATTTCACCAATTGAATACCGGAAGATTGTCAGCCGGAAAGTCCAATAAGCAGACGAGGGATGAAGATGAAAACGACAATTTACGATGTGGCGAGGAAGGCGGGTGTCTCGATCACGACCGTATCGCGCGTCATTAACCATACGGGCCGTATCAGCGACAAAACAAGGCAAAGGGTCATGAATGTAATGAAGGAAATGGAGTACACACCCAATGTCCACGCCGCTGCTTTAACGGGAAAGCGAACCAATATTATCGGCCTTGTGACGCCTGATATTTCAAATCCGTTTTACGGCGAGCTCGCGAAAAGCATAGAGGAAAGAGCGGATGAGCTTGGTTTTCAGATAATCATTTGCAGTACCGATTACGATCCGAAAAAAGAAACGAAATATTTTTCTGTCTTAAAGCAAAAAAACGTAGACGGCATCATTTTTGCGACAGGAATTGAGAATCATGACAGCATGGCTGCTTTAGAGGAAATCATTAACGAACATATCCCGCTCGCCATGATTTCTCAGGATAAGCCTCTTCTTCCGATGGATATCGTCGTAATGGATGATGTGCTCGGCGGGTATGAGGCTGCCAAGCATCTTCTATCACTGGGCCACACAAAGATCGCCTGCATTGTGGGTGATGGGTCAACGACAGGTGAAAAAGACAGAATCAAAGGATTCCGGCAGGCGATGGAGGAAGCGAATGTGCCGGTCGATGAGTCGCTGATCATTCCGACACGCTTCTCTTTGGAGAGCGGAAAAGAAGAGGCTGGAAAATTGCTGGACAGGGATACGCCTACGGCTATTTTCGCTTTTAACGATGTATTGGCCTGTGCCGCCATTCAGGCGGCGAGAATAAGAGGCATGAAAGTCCCGGATGACCTGTCAATCATCGGTTTTGATAACACCATACTCGCTGAAATGGTCGATCCGCCCCTGACTACAATAGCCCAGCCGATTAAAGAAATGGGGCAGCGCGTCATTGAACTGCTGGCGGAAGAAATCGAAGGAAAACGAAAGACAAAACAAAAAATAGTGTTATCACCTGAGCTAGTGATCAGACATTCTACATCACCGTTCAAGAAAAGAATCCGATAATACAGGGGGTTCTTTTCTTTTTGACAGAGAAGACGAAAAAGATATTGCATGGGAACAAAGGACATTGTAAAATGAAATCACCTTTTGAGAAAGCGCTTGCGCAATAAATATCAGCCAAATAGTGGGTAAACCGCTATTTTTTTAAAGCATTTTGGTGAAGCGCTTTCATTAGGCGGTAAAAAAGGAGTATGAGGAGATGAGGACATGGGGAATCGAGTAAGATGCGCGGTATTAGGGTTAGGGAGACTGGGACACTATCATGCAAGAAACCTTATGACCAGTGTTCCGGGAGCTGAGCTTGTCAGTGTCGGTGATCCGATGAAAGGGAAAGCCGAGCAGGTCGCTAAAGAATTCGGGCTTGAAAAATGGTCGGAGGATCCGCATGAGATTTTAGCAGATCCCGAGATTGATGCAGTGGTCATCGTAACGCCGACAAGCACACATGGGGAAATGATCATCAAAGCGGCGGAAAACGGCAAGCAGATTTTCGTTGAAAAACCGCTGACATTAAGCCTTGAGGAATCAAAGGCGGTTTCTGAAAAAATAAAAGAAACAGGTGTCATCTGCCAAGTCGGTTTTATGAGGCGTTTTGATCCTGCATATGCGGATGCGAAACGGCGGTTAGATGCGGGTGAGATCGGCAAACCCATTTATTATAAAGGCTTTACACGCGACCAGGGAGCGCCTCCCGCTGAGTTTATCAAACATAGCGGAGGGATCTTTATCGACTGTTCCATCCATGACTACGATATTGCCCGTTATTTGCTCGGAGCGGAGATTACTTCTGTTTCCGGACACGGCCGGATTTTAAACAACCCATTTATGGAACAATACGGCGATGTTGATCAGGCGCTGACGTATTTAGAATTTGATTCCGGCGCTGCTGGGGACGTTGAGGCAAGCAGAACTTCTCCATACGGACATGACATCCGTGCAGAAATTATCGGGACAGAAGGCAGCATTTTCATAGGGACATTGAGAAATCAACATGTGACCATCCTGACCGCTAAAGGGAGCAGCTATGAGATTATCCCAGACTTTCAAACTCGTTTTCATGAAGCCTACTGCTTGGAACTTCAGCATTTTGCCGAGTGTGTCCGGAGTGGTAAAGCGCCGATTGTGACAGATATCGATGCGACGATCAATTTAGAAGTCGGCATCGCCGCAACCCATTCGTATCGAAGCGGCAGGCCTGTACAGTTGGATGAGAAGAGTGCTTTCACTAGTTTGTCAACCTTATCATGATACCTATAGTTTCCGTATTCCTGCAAATTCATATCAAAAAAGCAAGGACAATTTAGCCCTTGCTTTCTGTCTTTTCATATAGATAATAGACATAATCGGTTGGTACACCTGTATGGCCAAGCTGCCTCAGCATTGCGGTCACGTTCCCTCTGTGATACGTGCCATGGTTGACGACATGCAGGATGACGTCTGCATAAGTTGTCTCTAGTGTTCCATGTGTCGGATGCTGAAATGAGACTTGCTGTTCAAAGTCCGTCTGGCGGCTGAAGAAATCATGATACTGTGCCTGCAGTTCAGCTACATGCTCTTTAATCGCTGCCATATTACGATGTGCAGCCTCGAATTTGCCGACACTGTCTATCACCTCTTTGTAGGTTGCTCCTGAAAGAGTTTTCAGCCATATGTAGTCAGCCCTGCACATATGAAGCAGCACGTCGCTGACAGAAGGGAATACGCTCTTTACTTCTTGATAAGCCGTTTCCTCCGGCAGGTTTTCGATACGGTTCAATATTCGCTTGTTCGCCCAGCAATGGTAGTCATAAAACTGTCTTGCATCAGTCACAAACATCGCCCCCTTTTCTAAATAATAGAATTCGATGTTTAGGCTGTGTTTTCCTTCAGTTAACGAAAGATCGAGAACAAGAAATAGACGGCGGCAGCCCACATTACCACCGCAGAACATTTGTTTACGATTAGCATAAGCCTGCCGCTTGTATCCATTGTCTGAAACAGCCTGCCCGCTATCGCAAGACTGATAAACCAAATCCAAGACACAGCGATGCAGGCGGACATAAAGAGCCATTTCTCAAGCCCTGAATATTGGAGCGAGCTCGTGCCGATGATGCCGATCGTGTCCAGAATAGCGTGTGGGTTTAAAAGAGAAACGGCGGCCGCAAACGCAGCTTGTTTTTTAGCTGTGAACGTATGTTTCTCATTTTGGTTTGCTTTCGGACGGCTGTTCCAAGTCACCCAGCCCATATAGAGAAGAAACAAAAATCCGCCGGTCATCATGACGGTTTCAAACATAGGCAGCTGCTGCACGATGACAGATACGCCTGCGACAGCCAAAACAATTAACAGAGTATCGCAGACAGAAGCGCTAATGATGGCGGGGAATGCCCGCCAAATATGCCTTTGCCACGCTCCCTGCTGAAAAATAAACACATTCTGCGTCCCCAGCGGCAAAATTAAGCCGAAGGCCAGCACGATTCCGTGAATCATTGCATTCATGCTGAAAAAACTCCCTTCACATCTGTTTTTCTCATGATAATAGAGAAGATTTTACATGTCTCCGGCCATTTGGTTGGTTTTGAACCCAGCCAAATGTATAATGATGAAAAAAGGGGGCGTAACGTTGTCACATTGGCAGCCGAGCCGTGAATCGGACATTCCGCTTCATCGGCAAATCGAGCAATATATAAAAGAAAAAATTCTCCATGGCGAGTGGGCTGTAGGGACGAAAATTCCGTCGCAAAGAACGCTGGCGGATATGTTTCAGGTTAACCGGAGCACAGTGACAGCGGCGATTGATGAACTCGCGTCTCAAGGTCTGTTAGAGGGGAGAAGAGGCGGCGGCACGAAGGTAGTAAACAGCACATGGAGCGTGCTTGCGTCAGCTCCGCCGCTTGATTGGAGCACCTATGTCCGCTCAGGGATTCATCATCCCAATTCTTCTATCATTCAGGATATTAATAAAAACGAGGTGCGAGCGGATATCATTCGGCTGGGAACGGGAGAGCTTTCACCAGAGCTGCTGCCGGCTGAAACGATGCGCAGGATGTTTCAGCAAATCAATCCGCCTGCCCTGTCTTTAGGATACGAACAGCCGAAAGGAAATATAAACCTGCGGGAGGCGGTGGCTGAGCATTTAAAAACAAAGCATATCAATGTGTCACCTTCCGCCATTTTAATTGTATCCGGCGCGCTGCAGGCGCTCCAGCTCATTTCGATTGGGCTTTTAAAGCGGGACTCAGTCATTTTGACAGAAAAACCATCCTATCTTCACTCTTTACATGTGTTTCAATCCGCAGGGATGCGGCTTCGCGGCGTGCCTATGGATGAAGAAGGAATGCAGCCGGGACTGATTTCAGCTTACCGGAAGCAATACGGGGGCCAGCTGCTTTACACGATCCCGTCGTTTCATAATCCGACTGGCATCGTCATGTCAGAGAGGAGAAGGGAAGAGGTTGTCAATTTGTCAAAAAAAGAGCAGCTGCCGGTCATTGAGGATAATGCATACGGTGATTTGTGGTTGGAAGAACAGCCGCCGCTGCCGTTAAAGTCGATGGATCAGGAAGGCAATGTCCTGTATCTCGGCACGTTTTCGAAAACAGTAAGCCCCGGTCTTCGAATCGGCTGGCTGGTCGGCCCGGAACCAGTTATTGAAAGGCTGGCTGACATTAAAATGCAGACGGATTACGGATCAAGCGGCCTGTCTCAATGGGCAGCGGCGCAATGGCTGTCACAAGGTTATTATGATGAACATCTCGCTTGGGTAAGAGTGGAACTGAAGAAAAGGAGAGACGCGGCACTTCAGTTTCTTCAGCAGTATGCAGGGGATATTGCCGAGTGGCGCATTCCAGCCGGCGGCTTTTATATATGGGTCACATTCCACAAACAACTGCCTGTTAGGCAGCTGTTTCTTGAATTATTGAAACAGCATGTGCTGGTGAACCCTGGTTCCGTTTATGACGGCGAAGACCGGCGCAGCATCCGGCTGTCGTATTCCTATGCGTCTCTTCAGGATCTGAAAACCGGCATTAAGGCGGCTGCAGAGACAGCCCACCGCCTGATGACACAGGCTTAAGCTAGACGATGACAGCCCCCAGCGCTCTCGCAAAGGCCATTGCGTGCTCCGGAGCAATTTTGCAGCCTTTTAATTTGTCTAGTGAAACATGGATCTGTTCAAACCTGCAGGAGCTGATGTCCACGTTTTGAAGTGACGTACCGGTAAAGTTGGCGCCCTCCAGTTCGCATGCATCAAAGTGTGTCTGCTGGAGCGCCATGCTGCTGCATTCACTTTGCAGTAGGACACAATGATGAAACAGAACGTGTTTCATGTTCGAATAATAAAATGAACTGAATTGTCCATGACATTCCTCGAACGACACATTCCGCAGCGTTGAGTCCGCCAGGTTCATCCCGACCATCTTCGATTGCTTAAATAAAGTTCTGTGAAGAACAGCCCCGCTGAAATCAGCGTTCGATACATCACATTTTTCGAAAATCACATCTGTCAGCTCAATAAAACGAAAGGAAACATCGATAAACATGACATTCCGAAATACGGTTTTTTCAATACAAAGCCTGTCTATGTCTTCACCGGAAATTGAACAATCTTCAAATAAATGCATGCTGATTACATCATCTGTTGCAGCCGTTTCATGAAAATCGGCAACTTGCAGGTTTTCTGGTACGTACGGTTTTTGAATCGCTGTTTTATTCATCATCTGACATCCTTTACATTCCTGAATGACCTAAAGCTATCAGGATCAATTTCATAGATCGTTTACGCGAATTGATACATATAGTAAAACGTGAAGGGCCTTTTCTGGGTGCTGCAAGCACGCTTGTTTTGTAAGCATAAATGCAAAGCTTCCAGCACGTCAAGGCGTTTACAAGACCGGAAAGAAAAGGGAACAGGAGGAATGTGGAGTGGGGCATTACGTAAAAACCGAGGAGCATGTGACACTGTTTGTGGAGGATATCGGGCAGGGAAGGCCGATTATTTTTTTGCATGGCTGGCCGCTGAATCATAAGATGTTTGAATATCAAATGAATGAGCTGCCGAAAAGAGGTTTCCGTTTTATTGGTATCGATTTTCGGGGCTACGGGGATTCCGACCGTCCGTGGGAAGGCTACGATTATGACACGATGGCAGATGACGTGAAGGCCGTCATTTATACGCTGCAGCTTGAGAACGCGGTTCTTGCCGGTTTTTCGATGGGCGGCGCAATTGCGATCCGCTACATGGCAAGGCATGAGAGCGCCGATATCGATAAGCTGGTTTTATTGTCAGCGGCCGCGCCTGCATTTACAAAGCGCCCGGGCTATCCGTACGGCATGAGGAAACAGGACATTGATGACATGATTGAACAATTCAAAAGCGATCGGCCGAAGACGCTTGCTGACCTGGGAAAGCAGTTTTTCGAGAAACAAGTCTCTCCGGAGTTCCAGCAATGGTTTCAGAACCTTTTGCTGGATGCTTCCTCTTACGGGACAATTCACTCAGGCATTGCGTTAAGAGACGAGGATCTCAGAAAGGATCTGGCAGACATCAAGGTGCCGACACTCATCCTGCACGGCAGAAAGGACAAAATCGCTCCGTTTGATTTTGCTAGAGAATTAAAACGCGGCATAAAGCAGTCGGAATTGGTTCCATTTGAAAACAATGGACACGGGCTCTTTTATGAGGAAAAAGAAAAAATCAACAGCCTGATTGCGCAGTTTGCTAAATAAAAAAACCCGATCAATGTCGGGTTTTTTAAATAATGCCTTTGCGCTGCAATTCTTTGATGATCAAATCAGCTCCGTCCGTAATGGACGTTTGGTCAGATTCAATGATTAAATCGGGAGAGAGAGGTGCTTCATATGGAGAATCAATCCCCGTGAAATGTTTAATGTCTCCGTTGCGCGCTTTTTTATAAAGGCCTTTCGGATCCCGCTGTTCACAAATCTGGAGCGGGCATTTCACATAAATTTCTAGAAATTCTCCGTTGGGAAACAGCGCTCTGACCATATCCCGATCCTCTCTGAACGGAGAAATAAAAGCTGTTAAGATCATTTGGCCGCTATCGACAAACAGCTTCGCGACTTCCCCAATCCGGCGGATGTTTTCAATTCTGTCCTCAGTCCGAAAGCCGAGATCTTGATTCAATCCGTGGCGGATATTATCGCCGTCCAGCACATAACTCCGAATTCCCATGCGATAGAGCTTTTCATCTACTGCATTGGCGAGGACTGATTTTCCTGAGCCGGACAGACCGGTAAACCAAAGGGCGCAGCTTTTATGTCCGTTTAAACTTTGTCTGTCAGATTTTTTGATCGCCGCGGGATGCCAAACGATATTTGGATTATGTGTCATTCTGATCCCTCGCTGTTTCTCTGAATGGCAACAGGCTGCTGATGGAGCCCCTTTATCAGTACGTTTGCGACCTCTGGCCGGCTGAATTCTTTCGGGGGCTTTTTGCCTTGGCGGAGAAGCTCTCTCACTTTGGTGCCTGATAAATGGATGTGATCTCTTGCGCTGTGCGGGCACGTTTTGGAGGTGCCCATATTTCCGCATTTCCGGCAGTAAAAGCTATGCTCAAAAAACAACGGCTTGATACCCAGCTCTTCCTCGGTGAACGATCCGAAAATGGTCTGTGCGTCGTACGTTCCGTAATAGCTGCCGACGCCTGCATGATCGCGGCCGACGATAAAATGGGTGCAGCCGTAATTTTTGCGGACGAGCGCATGGAAAATCGCTTCACGCGGTCCGGCATACCGCATGGCGGCAGGGAACACCGATAACATCACCCGGTCCTTTGGATAATACTGGTCAAGCAAAACTTGGTAGCTTTCCATTCTGATATCACTCGGAATATCATCTGATTTCGTTTCTCCTACTAGCGGATGAAGCAGCAGACCGTCGACGGTTTCCAACGCTGTTTTTTGAATATATTCATGGGCTCTGTGAACGGGATTTCGGGTCTGAAAGCCGACAATCGTTTTCCAGCCGAGCTTTTCAAAGGCCGTTCTCGTTTCCGCCGGCGCTGCATAAAACTGTTCGAAGGACTTGTCGGGAAAGCGGCTGACAAGGATAGGCCCTCCAATATAAAAGTCCGGCCGCTCCAGCAACTTTTTCACTCCGGGGTGAGCGGGATCGTTTGTTTTATAAACAGACAGCGCCTCCAGTGTTTTATCTGGCTGATAGATATCAGTCACTGTCATCATGCCGTACGTCACGCCGTGTTTCACAAGCTTCACGTGATTTCCGACAGACAGCTGTTTTGCTGTTTCTTCACTGACAGGCAGCGTAATAGGCAGGCTCCACGGCAAACCGTTCGCCAGCCTCATCTCTTTCACAACGGAATGATAATCTTTTTCTCCCAAAAAACCTGTTAACGGGCTGTATCCGCCGATCCCGATAAGCTCGAGGTCGCTCAGTGCCAGCTGATCAAGCTCAGCTTCGCAAGTGCAGCCATCAAAAGTGCATGCGGGATCGAAGCGGTTGATTAACACCCCTCCATGGGGCTCGATTGCATTCACGTGCTTAACCTCCATCTTTGCGATTTACGTTGTTTTTAACAGTCTGGACGGGCTTCTTCTTCAATTGAAAATGTGAAACCGTAACACATACAGACTTCATTCAAGAAAAAGAATAAAATCTGCTGGCGCTTCCATTCTCAGGACAAGCGTTCTTTCAATCCTGGTGCAGACCGCATTCAGTTTTCTCGCGTCCGGCCCATCTTCCCGCTCTCTCATCATTTGGGTTTGAAGAAGGCAATGTGCACATTTCACAGCCTATGCTCGGATAATTTTGATCGTGCAGTTTGTTGTAAGGCAAATTGTGGAGCCGGATGTACGTCCAAACATCATCCCATGTCCAGTAAATGAGCGGACAGATTTTAATAAGCTTAAATTTCTGATCCTGATTGATGAATTGAATATGCTTTCTCGTCGGCGACTGCTCCCGGCGCAGACCTGAAATCCAAGCTGTCATGCCCGATAAATGTTTTTGTAGAGGTGCGATTTTCCGTAATTGGCAGCAAAGATTTGGGTTGTGTTTCCATAATTCATCGCCGTACTGCTCCGCTTGTTCCTTTAAGTTCAGTTCAGGTTCAAGCAGCTGGATCGTAAATGCCGGGTATTTTTGTTTGACGGCTTCGATCAGCTCATATGTTTCCTGAAAATGGAGCCCTGTATCTAAAAAGATGATGTGCGCATGTTTGTTGATCTTTGAAATTAAGTCGAGAAGCACCATCCCTTCAGCGCCAAAGCTGCATGCATACACGATCTTATCCCCGTATGTCCTGTAAGCCCATTTCAATACATCGAGCTCATCGATCAATTGGTCCGTTATCTCTTTTGACAGCGTTTCGTTCCATGTGTCAAACGTGATGTGTTCGTTCAATATTTTCCCCCCGTTTTGCATCTGTCTGTTTTTTATCTATTGATCGAGTTATAGGCAGACTATTCACTTTTGAGATAAAGGTTCGTGCGGTAGCCGCCTAAAATGAGGAGACGGAGGCGCGGCGGAACCAATAAGAGACCAGCTGAATATGCTTTTTAGCAAAATGGTTTTATGCCCAAGGAGAGGTATTATGCCGATTACCATTTATCAGGGGCATCATCATTCACTTGCCCCGGCAGATATCAATATCGTTATTGACGTCATTCGAGCCTTTACCGTAGCCCATTTTGCTTTTATCGGCGGGGCGAAAGAAATTCTCTTGGTCCGGACAACTGAGGAAGCCTTCAAGCTGAAAGAAACCTATCCGGATTATGTATTAACAGGAGAGGAAAAGGGGGTCGGAATCAAGGGGTTTGAATTGGATAATTCCCCAAAGCGTATGGCTGAGCAGGATATGGTGGATAAGCGGCTGATTCAGAAAACGACAAACGGCGTCACAGCAGCGTTAGGAGCGCTGAAGGCCAAGCATCTTTTTGTGACCGGATTTTCTAATGCCAGAACAACAGCGGAATATGTGAAAAAGCTCACTGCAAAAGATTGTGTGCTGAACATTGTGGCTTCCCATCCGTCAGGTGATGATGATATGGCGTGTGCGGAATATATCAAAAGCATCATAGAAGGGACGAATGGTGCGGCGGCCGAAGTGATTGAAAGAATCAAAACCTCATCCGTTGCGGAGAAGTTTTTTGACAGCAGCCAGCCGTTATTTGATCCGGAAGACATTGCGTACTGTACAAAAGAAATAACGGGCGATTTCGTGATGAAAGTAAAACAAGAAAGAGAAGTTCCAACGATAGAGAGGGTCCTGATATGAATGATTTTTCACTAGAATTGCCAGTGAGAACAAGTAAACCGAGAGAAAACGGACAGACCATTTTAATCGACAACGGCTACCCCTTGCTGTTTTTCAAAGATGTAATAGGCGCGGCATCCGACTATATTGATTTTGTGAAATTCGGCTGGGGCACTTCATTACTTACAAAAGACCTTGAGGAAAAAATCAGCTCCCTGAAAGAGCATGACGTGAAGTTTTTCTTCGGCGGCACACTGTTTGAGAAATATGTAAGCCAGAATAAAGTCAATGAATTTCATCGGTACTGCACCTACTTCGGGTGCGAATATATTGAGATCTCAAACGGCACTCTCCCGATGACGAATAAAGAAAAAGCGGCTTACATTGCTGATTTTTCTGATGAATTTCTTGTGCTCAGCGAGGTGGGCAGCAAGGATGAAGAAGTGTCAAGCTGCCAGTGCTCTGAGGAATGGCTTGAGTATATTCTTGAAGATATGGAGGCAGGTGCAGAGAAAGTGATTACGGAAGCAAGGGAAAGCGGAACAGGAGGTATCTGTTCCAGCAGCGGAGATGTCCGGTTTCAAATCGTTGATGATATCATTTCGTCACATATTGATATCAGCCGAATGATATTTGAAGCACCGAACAAAACGCTCCAGCAAGGGTTCATTCAAAGGATCGGGCCGAATGTCAATCTGGCGAATATCTCATTTCACGATGCGATTGCTCTGGAGACTTTGCGCTTGGGGTTAAGATCCGATACTTTTTATTTGTAAAACAGCGGCTGCGGGGCTCTCGGTATCGGGAGAGCCTCTTGCCTATTACTTTTTATGACGGTACATAGGCGTAAGTATGGGAAGAGAGGTCAGGCGGATGTTATAGATGAAGTCGATGACTCTTGTTGAGATCACTTGGCAAATCAGAGCTTGAATCACAATGCCCCAGGCAATAATTGATGCGGTAATCATAAAAATGATGCAATTCATAATGAGCAAGATGGTTCCCGGGTTTCCGCCCCGGTAAATTGAGATCATGAGAGCGAGAGCTCCAAATCCTCCGTTAGAAATTTTATATTTGTATAAAAGTCCGATGCCGAGTCCTAATAAAACGGCGCCGCTTGCCAAATCAAGCCACAGGTTTGATGTAATGTCCGGAAAAATGACATCAAAAATCAATACCGAAACAGAGGTGACGGTAATCGAGGCGAGAGTGCCGGTAAATGTTCTCATCTCCAGCCATTTTAAAGCAGTAAAAAGCATCGACACATTCACAGCCCATACCGAGAAGCCGTGGGGAATGTGAAACAAATGGTGCAATAAGACCGCAATACCTGCCGCCCCGCCTGTCGGAATATCATGCGGAAATAAAAATAAGGACATGCCGAGTCCCTGTAATACACCGCCTGTGACAATCATAAACGTGAGTTTTGCTTTCATCAGCAGTTCAGCCATTAAGTCATTTGCTCCTTTATGAAAAGACTTGTCCGCTGTTACCATTTTATGAGGCTGTCCATGATTTATGTCTATAAATAAAGGGATAGGACAGCTTAAAACGCTGAACCATCCCACATGTACCGATTGATGATCTCCATATTGATTTCTCTGCCGATCCCTGTTCCTTTCGGGATGTGCACGATTCCTTTTGAAGGCTGAAGGCTGATCAGTTCTGTAAAAGGATTCTCCATTACATCCCACTCAATCGGTTCAATTTGGTCGTTTTCCATTTTTGACCACGGAGGCAGGCAGGCCTGAGCAAATAAAGCATAAAGCCGGGAAAGAGCGCCGTCATAGGCATGAGCAGACGCTCTCACACCGAAATAACGCGCGAGCTGGAGACAGTCGCGAAACTCATCGATTCCATTGACATGCATGACGTCAGGCTGAATAATATCCAAGCAGCCCTGTGAGAGAAGAGGCGCAAATTGCGCCGCGCCTTTCATATTTTCTCCGCCGGCGACAGGGACGGATAAACGGCTCCGCAGCAAAGTGTAATCCTGCGGCTGGTCAAAAGGCAGAGGCTCTTCCAGCCAGCTAATATTGGCCCATTTCGAAAAATGGCGCTCCCATTTGAAAGTTGCGGCTGTATCGTAGCTTTGGTTTGCGTCCAAAATAATGGAAACTGAGCTGCCGGCCGTGTTTTGCAGGGCAGTGATATGCCGCACATCTTCCTCAAAGGTTGTCCCGCCGATTTTGATTTTAATTTGATTGAAGCCCTTTTTCAATTGCGCTTCAACATTCGTAAGCGAGCTGCTGATGCACTGAGGATGGTCAGAATATGATTGGAAAGAGGCATATACAGGGAGTTCTTCTCTGTACCGTCCGCCCCACATGTCGCATACGGAACAACCTGCCGCTTTCGCAGCAATCTCCGTCAGTGCCATACTTACAGCCGATGCCGCCCGCTGATGCCATTTTTTGATTGTGCGCACTAAAGGCAGGCGGCTGCCTGCCTGTTTACCCAAGAGATAGGGGATGATTCGTTTTGTAAAACCGACATGCAGGGCCGGGAGCCAATCCACGCACTCTCCCCAGCCGTCAATGCCGCTTTCTGTGATAATTCTGATCAGATAGCATGTCCGATATTGTTTAAATCCGTTTGCATCTCCGTAAGGCTTCTCTAATCGGTGAAGAAGCGGGAAGGTCTCAATTCGTTCGATTTTCAAACCGGATGCTACCTTTCCTCAGCCGGCTGCAGCCGATTGCCATTCATTTTAGGCTCTTCTTTTTCATTCGTATCTTCTTTATTTTGTTTGACATGAATCAGCGTCAGCACAAGAATGCCGACAACCAGTGTTAGGCCCGCAATGCTTAAAAACATGCCGGGTCTTGACCACTGCATCAAGCGCCCGAAAATAGGAGGCCCGATCGCCACCCCGAGAAAACGCACTGATCCGTACAGCGATGTCACAAAACCCCGTCTTTCTTTGCCGACAGCGCCTGTGATAAAACTGTTAATACAAGGAAGGACAAGGCCCGAACCGATACTGCTCAGCACGAGAACGCTGATAAACAGGACGAGATTTTCAATGAATGACAGTGCCGCGTAAGACACAGTCATAAACGCTAAACCGATGACGATCAGCTTTTTCATTAACGATTGCTTTTGTCCGATTTTGCTGCCCGTCGTATAAGATGTCACACACATGACCAAAAGCGGAATCGCCAAAATCAGTCCTTTTTTGACGCCGTCTGTATCGTATGTTTTTTCCAGTACGTCTGATAGGTAAAACAAAATGCCGAATAAGGTAAACAAACAGGTAGCCCCGGCTAAATAAGCGGTAAACAGCCATCTGCCTTCATGCTTAAATACACTTAACAGCCCTTTTGCATATTTTCCGATAGGAGGCGGCTCTTCTTCTTTTTTCTTTTCTTTAATAAAAATCCAAGTCAGCACGATTGAAATGATACAAAACACAGGAAAGGCAAAAAATGCGCCATACCAAACGATCAGAGCGATAAGTGAGCCAATAATCGGCGATAGAACTTTCCCCATCCCGTTTGACGCTTCAACAAGGCCGAGCACTTTGCTTTCCTGCGCGCCTTTAAATAGGTCCGCTGACAGCGCCATCGCAATCGGTCCCGTTCCGGCTGCTCCGATACCCTGAAGAGCCCGTCCAGCCATGACCCACGGATAAGCATTGTCAAAAAAACCTGCCGCAAACCCGGCCAGCAATCCGCCTGCTCCATACAAAAATAAGCAGGGAATAATGATGATTTTTCGTGAAAACCGGTCTGCGAGATAGCCGACAATCGGAATCGCAAACGCCGCAATCAGGGAAAACACCGTGATCACGAGACTGACTTGAAATTGGGATAAATGAAGTTCAGATTTCATTTTTGGCAATATAGGAATAAGCATAGAGTTTCCAAGGGTTAATATTAAAGGGATTGAACCGATAGCTACAATCGTCATTCCGTTATTTTGTTTTGATGTATCCATCTCAAAGCACACTCCTTTTCTTCTGCTTAGAGTGTCCCTGAAGGCATGAAAAAAACCGAACAGAATCTTCCTGTCCGGGTAAAAAAGGGTTAACCGAGCGCTTGTGAGATGACAGCGAATAATTGTCCGTTTCGTACAGGCAGCGTCTTTTTTTGGTACATCATAAGCGGAGGTTCATCGTCTAAGTGAAATCCCATTGCTTCCAGGCTGTCATGCAACGATGCGGCGTCACCAGGCACGTCGATTCGCATCGGTCCTTGTTTTCCTGCGGCCAGCCTGTTGATCAATCCGGCAGCGAGACCCGGTGACGGAGCGATAATCGGGCCTAATTTCAGATTGGCCGGTGTTTGTACAGATAAGCCATAGCCAATGAATTCGCCTTCCATATTTCTCGCAATTATACATTCCCCTGATTGAGAGATCAATTGATGCAGGAGTGCTGCTCTGTCTCCGCCAAAGGCGGCTTGATCAGCCGCTGTTAATTCCGGTAAATCCTTCTCTGTAAAAGATGTCAGTTCAATGTCGTGCTGCTTTGTAATCGGATTGAAGCTTTGACAGCTATATTTGCGGATTGAACCCGCTGTTTGAAAACCGGATTTTTCATAAAGCGGCAACCCCTCCTTCGTGGCGCAAAGCATGATGGCGGTGTTTTCATCGACTTGACTGATACACGCGTTCACCATCCGCCGCCCCAGGCCCCGCCGTTTGTATTCGCTGTCGACGATAACAAGTCCAATAGAAGCAAGTCGGCCATACGAAAACAAACCGATGCAGGAGATGACGTCTCCTTGGCTGTTTTGATACCCGAATAATCGTCCGTGTTTTACGAGCAACAGCAGCTCTCGCTCGCCGTAATCCGGCCACCCGGCTTGCCGGGAGAGACGCAATAGACCGGGCACATGTTTTTCTGTAAGCTGAATCAGCTCAAACGCTGAATGCATGTCATCACCTGCTTGTTTCTGTTTTTTTGTACATCACAATATGGGTGCCAATGCCGGAAATCTCAAACGGCTCGCCAAGTTCTTTCCAGCCAAGCTTTTCGTAATAGCCTTTCACATGGTATCTTGCGTTGCACCAGACCGCCTGCACGCCCATATCGGCCAGTTTCTGCTCCGCGTATTTGATCAGTGTGCTTCCGGCTTTTTGATCACGGTATTCTTCGAGCGTTGCCATGCCTCTAAGCCGATATGCGGGAGAATCGGTCAAAAGCGGCTGATTCTCGGGAGAAAAGGAAGCGATGCTGATCAGTGTTTCTTCAAAAAAAGCGCCGAGATGGAAGGAGCCTTCTGCATGATCCTGATCATATTTGCATTGTTCAATTGATTGATGGGGACGCAAAATGCGGTTCCGAATTTCATAAGTATCCTCTGCGGGAATGGTTCTCACTTCAAGCATGATGTTCCTCCTCTAATGTAATTTATTTTCTATATCGTAACACGAATCGGGTTTGAAAAAGACTGCCCAATTGGTTCGGACAGTCTTAGAAAGGGATGTTAATGCAAATAAATATTCTGACGCTGTTCATCTTTTTGCTTAATGTAAGAAGTAAGTTCCGAGGTTAAGTCGGATCTGAGAAAAGGCGTTATTAAATAGATGCCGTTAAACAGCTCGCAGGCAGTATCCAGCAGGGAGCGTGCAATTGCAAGGCCTTCCGCCTTTTGTTTCTCTTTATCTTCGCCGGCACGCGCCATTTTTTCGCGAATGGAATCGGACAGTTTGATGCCGGGAATTTCATTATGGATAAACTCAGCGTTCCGGCTGCTTGTCAGCGGCATAACGCCGATATAAATCGGAGTCTTCAAATGCTTGGTTTCATTATGAATATCGACAAGCTGCTGCTCCGAATAGACGGGCTGTGAGATAAAATAATCAGCGCCGCAGTCCATTTTTTTCTCCAGCCGTTTTACGGCTTTATCGAGATGGCGGACGTTTGGGTTAAAAGCAGCTGCCACTGAGAAATTGGTTTTCTTTCCGAGCGGTTTTCCGGACAGAGACAGCCCTTCATTGAACTGTTTAATCAGCCTGATTAAATCAAAGGACGTTAAGTCATAGACAGACGTTGCACCCGGGAAATCACCGATTTTAGAAGGATCGCCGGTAATCGCCAGCACATCATGCAGCCCTAATGTGTCGAGTCCCATTAGATGTGACTGGAGGCCGATAATGTTTCGGTCCCGGCACGTAAGATGGACAAGAGACCGCATATCGAGCTGCTGCTTAACAAGGGCGCCGCAGGCAACATTGCTGATCCGCGGGGTTGCCAGTGAGTTATCGGCGAGCGTCAGGGCGTCGATTCCCGCTTCTTTTAATTCAGCAGCGGCGGACAGAAATTTGTCAAAGCTCAATTTCTTCGGCGGGTCCAGCTCAACAATAATGGAGCGCTTTTTCGCAGCGATTTCATCCAACCCCGGCTCTGTCCGTTCGTGCTGGACAGTCACCAATTCCTTTGCCCGAACCTTTACATGCTTTTCCGTAATGGGAGCGAGCCCGCCCACAGCCTCTGCCATGGCCCGGATGTGGTTTGGCGTTGTGCCGCAGCAGCCGCCGATAATCCGCGCGCCTTGCTTGCGGAACTCAGCTGCGCTGTTTTGAAAATACGTATCGTCAGTTTCATATACGAGCCGCCCTTCTTCGAGAGAGGGGAGGCTGCTGTTCGGGTAGACAGATAAAAACACGTCATCAAAAATCGGCACTTCACTGAGCGCTTCAATCATGTGGTAAGGGCCGAGCCGGCAGTTCATGCCGACGATATCGGCACCGAGATCCGCAATCGAGCGCAGCGCATCAGAAAGCGGCGTTCCGTCCTGAAGCACACCCTGCTCATGCATGGATACATTCAGCATAATCGGAAGATCGGTTTCTTTCCGGGCGATTTTCAGCACTTCACGGGCTTCTTCCAAATCATAATACGTTTCTAACAGCAACCCGTCCGGTTCTTCATGCAGCAGTAAATACAGCTGTTCGCGAAAGCTTCGTTTGATTTCGTCAAGGCTGTATGCGTTTTTGTTAAACGTGCGGATGCCTCCCATTGTCCCGAGCACATACGCATCGTCTGCGGAAGCCCGCGCAATTTTTACTGCTTCCTGATTCATTTTTTTGATGTCATCTTCAAGGCCGTGCCTCGATAATTTAATATAATTCGCTCCGTACGTGTTGGTTTGAATGATGTTTGCTCCCGCCTCGACATAAGCTTTATGTATACGCTGAATTTCCTCGGGTTTAGAAATATTAAGCTCCTCAAAGCATCTATCTATTCCGTAGGAGTAAAGCAGCGTGCCCATTGCGCCGTCACCGATTAACACCTGTTTCTTCAAATCTTCTAAAAGTCCCATTGTCTGCCTCCTTTATTCACATTCAGCAAGGAAAAAAGAGAAATAAAAAAAGTCCTCTTAAGAAGAAGACTTTGTCAGTGATATTGTCTCTTCTTATCTTCCAAGCTGTTCGAGCTTGCTGGATTTAGCACCTTGGTCATGGCAAATGCGCCATTACACCGGTTGCTGAAGCTTCGTCGGGCCAGTCCCTCTGCTTCTCTTGATAAGAACGGATATGAAATTTTAATGTTCAGGAGCTGCCAAAAGATGCCTGGCATTTTCCCTTTCTCCAAATTTACCGAAAATAAAGACAATAATCAATAGGAATCAGAAAAATTTATCTGAAATTTATAAATTGAACGTCAATTGGCAGATCGGCACCTCGAACTGCTGCGATAACCTGCTGAAGATCATCCTTGTTTTTTCCAGTGACACGCACTTGATCATCCTGTACCTGAGATTTCACTTTCAGTCCGGAGTTTTTGATGATCGTATTGATTTTTTTTGCGTTGTCTTTGTCAATCCCTTGAACGAGCTTTGCACGCTGGCGCACGGTGCCGCCGGACGCATTCTCAATTTTGGCGTAATCAATATTTTTTGTCGGGACGTTGCGCTTAATCAATTTGCTGACAAGCACATCCTTGAGCTGGCTTAATTTAAATTCATCATCGGAAATAAGAACAAGCTCTTCTTTATCTAATGAAATGTCACTTTTGCTCCCTTTGAAGTCATAGCGTGTGCTGATTTCCTTCAGTGCGATTTGAATCGCGTTTTGCACCTCAGGGAGCTCCACCTTGGATACAATATCAAAAGAACTTTCTTTTGCCATATGAAAACCTCCATAACATTTAACTTATGTGTTGATTATAGTAGAATAAAGAGAAACTTCCAACAGAACAAAGAATCAATTTGTGATGATTGGAAAAAATGTTAACAAGATCCGCAGTGAAATCAGCGGGAAGAGGAAGGACGATAGCATGAGACCAGGGCAGCAGTTAACCTTGAGTATAGATCACGAAACTGACTTCGGTTACTTTTTAACCGATGGAGAAGATACGATTCTCTTACATAACAGTGAAGTGACAGAGGATATAGAAGACAGAGATGAGGTAGAGGTCTTTATATACGTTGACCAGCAGGAACGGCTCGCAGCAACGATGAAAATTCCGGTCATCAGCGCGGATGAATACGGTTGGGTAGAGGTAGTGGACACGGTAGAGGATATGGGCGTATTCGTCGATGTCGGCCTCTCGAAAGACGCGCTTGTCGCAACAGAGCATCTGCCGCCGTATGAAGATGTTTGGCCGCAAAAAGGGGATAAGCTCTACTGTATGCTGAAGGTGACGAATCGGGGGCGCATGTTTGCCAAACCCGCACCGGAGGATATCATCAGCGAGCTGTTTACGGACGCTTCAGACGACCTGATGAATAAAGAGCTGACCGGAACGGTGTACAGGCTGATCGCTTCAGGATCGTTCATCATTACGGATGACGGAATCCGTGGTTTTATTCATTCAACAGAAAGAAAAGAAGAGCCAAGACTCGGCTCAAGAGTGACAGGACGAGTGATTCAAGTGAAGGAAGACGGCTCAGTGAATATGTCGCTACTTCCGAGAAAGCAGGATGCGCTGTCTGTTGATGCCGAGTATATTCTTACGTATATAAGAACAAGAAATGGCGCCATGCCGTACAGCGACAAAAGCCAGCCTGATGATATCAAAGAACGTTTTAACATGAGCAAGGCCGCCTTTAAACGGGCGCTCGGCCACTTAATGAAAAACGGAAAAGTGTATCAGGAAGACGGCTGGACATACGAGAAAAAATAGCGCATGAAAATGGCTCGCCTGCAGCAGAACTGCGGAGCGAGCCGTTTTTTATTTCTAATTTAATTCATCAACCAGCGTTCTGATTGCCATTTCGCGATCCACATTGTCTGAAATCGCGATCGGAGTAATATCAATGGCAAGAATGACAAGAATCAGCGCACCGGCTGCGGCAACATAAGAGACATAATAGAAATAGTTAGCGGTTTCGACCGTGTTGACGAGCTCAGCTTGAACTCTGGACGTATCATCCTTGGAAGCGGCAATTTCTTTTGCAGCTTCTACTTTTTCTTCAACGATTTGACCCGCTTTTTTCAGCAGTTCATCCACCTTCATTGCATCTTTGCTGTAAACAGCTTTCTTCAGATTGTCAAAAAAGTCAGCATCCTCTTTTTTAATATCAGCAACAACCTGATTGGCAAAAGCCTTTGCCTGTTTTGTGTTGAGTTTGTCAGTCATGGCTTTATTAAATACCTCTGGAAGCTGTTTGCCCACTTCACCCTGAGCGAACACAAACCCTTTAAAAATCTCTTCACCCGAATACTGAAGCTGCTTTGCCTGTGCTACACTTTCCTGCTGCTTCACCATAAACACTGTCGTCACCAATACAACCGACAAAAATACGAGAAACGCCTTCTTCAAACTGAAACCTCTCCCTTCTTTTCTTTTTTATTCCACTTCAGTCTGCGAATATATGTAAATTGAAACGTGGAATCAATTGGAGTGAGATACAATATCAAAATGCCGGCCATGATGATTGAAAAGCTGATTAAACCCAGCATAACCGCGAATATCTCATGCATAAAAACAGCGATGATTAAAATCAATCTCCAATGCTTCTTCGGCGCGAACAGTGCCGCAAAGATGACAATCTGGACGAGAAGCGTCCCCCATGTCGGAATCACCACAAACGGACTAGTCACAAACGGCTTCGTTAATGCCTGAAAAAAGCCGTTGAAGCCGATGGTTTTTTCCTGGGCGAAATAATAGACGGCTGTACCGTCCACCCATTCCTGCTGAGACAGCTTAGCGACAGTAGAGTGAAAATAAAGCACTGCTACTTGGAGCCTGATGACAAAATAAGAAATAAATGCTGTGATTTTTCCAATTGTTCTTTGGCCCTCTGCATCATCAGGCCTTCCGCTCCAATGCCATTTTCTCGGATCGGTCAGCGTGATAGGAATGAGCAAAAATGTCATAACTGCGGCTGCCTGCTCGCCTCCGTCGATGACAATTAACGACGACTGGAGGCTGTAACTGACATACCAATGAAGTATCCCGGTGATTCTGGGGCGCCATCCGATCACAACAAGCACCAGAATGGCAATGCAGATCCACCTGACCAGGTTTAACATCATATAGTTATTTTCGCCGAGGCAAAAGAGACTGAAATTCATTTTACAAGCAGGATAACTGCTGATTCCGCTGGCGGGCTTCATAATGAGGCTCGGATGATTGACGAGCAGCGTCAGCAGGCTGGATAAAGCAATAATGCTTCGCGCGAGTCCGTATACATTTGTCCACGGGTTTCTCTCGTCCCATCCGGTGATGGTCTGTTTTATGTTTTCGAGCATGAGATCACAACCTTGACTATGCTTTTTATCTGATAAGACGAAGCGGTATATTTAGAATAACTCCACGGAACGATATCCTCTTTCGTTAAATAATAGCTGCCGCAAAGCAGCGGGCGGGGTGCCGGTGTTTGCAGCTGAACGGTTTTGGCTTTGCTTTTGCAGGCACTCAGGTCCGTTTCTTTACATTCTGTCCACTGTTCCTTGCCGACTTGGCTGTAGATAACGCCCATTTCTACACCCTGCGATCGCCCATAACGATACAGGCCGAATATGTTATCAGCCCTCATATTGGGCCATCTGACCTTGGCGCTGGCATTTCCATCCTCATATAAGCCGATGGCGGTATCACGGGGGTTTTTGCTGAAAAAGCCCCAACCCTGAGGAATGACGCTGGACAAGAGAAATTTGGAGTCCTTTGTCAGCGGAATCGGGGTTGTCCCTAAGCTGCCAATGATTGAAAACAGAAATAAAGACCCCCAGAGGACCGAAAAAATGATAAAAAATGATATCGATTTCTGCATTCGACTGCTCCTTTTTAAACTGACGAAATTCACTTTTCTTACTTTTCATCATATTAAAACATTTTTGTAATAAAAAGGTTAGAAAGTAGGAGAAATTCCATTTTTGTTAAATGAAAAAACAGGACATTTTTCACTGCTATATGTCATTGATATATAGTGGTTTTTTCGATATATTTAAACCATGAAAACGAATCAAATTAACGACCGCTGGATTGTTCAATTTCGCAAAGGAATTTTCGAGCTGGCCATTTTATCCCTGCTGCGCTCAAAGCCGATGTATGGTTATGAATTGACATCGTCCTTAAAAACAACTCCGGCACTGGCTATTTCGGAGGGTGCGATTTATCCGATTTTGAAACGGATGACGGAGAAGGACTGGGTCGAATTTTTTTGGCAAGATTCTTTGGACGGCCCGAAAAGGAAGTACTACAAAATGACGCAAAAAGGAGAAGAGATGTTAAAAGAACGGCTGGAGAAATACCTGGAAACCCATCAAGCTTTATTGTCCTTATCGGGGGATTTGCTATGAATGCACAGCACATCATTGACCGCTATACGGAGGAACTAAACGCTGAGCTGGCGAATATGCCTGAAGTAGAGAGAGAAAACACGATAGCCGAATTGAAGGGCCATTTAACCGCTTTTGTACAAGACAGAATGAATGCCGGCCATAGTGTGGAGGATCTGCGGGAAGCTGTCGAAACTGAGTTTTCTCATCCGAAAGAGCTTGCCGAAGCGATGATGGGTGAAGGGGAGGAACAGAAACGGAGGGGTTCTGTGTTAGGAAAAAGCGGACTTTCGGTCTTTCTTATTGCTGTAATCATACTCCTGCCGCTGCTGCCGCCCTCATACAGATATGTGCCATTGGCTCTTTATTTGGCGGTGCTCGCAGGCTATGTATGGAAGCGGAAGAAGGTAATGATGTTTGCGGGTGTAAGAAAAAACAAAATGCGCTCTCAACATGAGATTGTCACGATTTCCAGGGTCGGTGCGGGCTATCTGCTGTTTTTGGCTGTTGTGCTTCTTGTGCAGCCGCTCATCAATGCATTCGTCGTCCTTCTGCTGATTGTGGTTAGCTGTGCCGCTTTTTTTCTTTATTTGAACGTCAAGTAATGTTGTAGGAGGCTGTAATATGGAAATCAGCATCAATTATCTATTAATTGTCATTTCGCTTTTATTCTTTGTGGTAGCTTATTTGGTCGGGATCAAAAAACAGACGTGGATGCTGGCGGGGTTTAATGAGGCACGTATCCGGGATAAGGATCGGCTGGCCAGAATAGCAGGCTACTTTTTCTTGAATTCCGGTTTGTTCATTCTGCTGAACAGCTTTATCTCATTTCAAGGCCAGGAGCAGCTGATTCCGCCGCTTATTTTGGCATATGGCGCAGGGGTTATTATTTACGTGAATAAAAAACTGGTAGAATAGGAGCTGAAGGACGGAGCGAAACCTCTGTCCTTCTTTCTTTTTCCTGAAAATAGGAACGAAGCACCACATACAAGTTTCGGTTTTTTTGTTAGGATGAACGAAAAATAAGTTCCAAATCAGGAAGGATGTGGTGTTTTGCCTACACTGTTCAAGACATCTCTGTTCATGGCCGGCTTATGCACGGCGGCTCAATGTGTTTTTGCATCAAATGCCTCAGCAGATCAAAGCATCAAATACGACCATACGTATCAAACCCCTTCATACATCATCGAAAAATCACAGCCATCATGGCAGCCAGCTCAAAACCTAACGCAGAAAGAAGCGCTTTTTTCATATCTGGACAAGCACCAAACGCATTTTAAGCTCAAAGGAAATGCGAACAGCCATTTTCGCATTTCGAAAACCATAAAGGATCCAAAGACAAAACAAACGTTTTTTAAATTAGAGGAAGTGTATAAAGGAATTCCTGTATACGGCTTTGGACAGGCGGTCGCGATGAAGGAAAACAAACAAGTGAAAAGTTTCTTCGGGAAGGTACACCCGCAACTAAATGACATATCTGTCACACCGTCTGTATCCAAGAAAAAAGCTATACATACAGCGCGCCGTGCGCTTGAGGCATCTATTGGAAAAATCGAGTATGTTGACGGGGAACCAAAAGCCGAATTATATATTTATCCGCACGAAGGCGCATATGATCTTGCCTACCTTGTAAGACTTTCGACGTCTGAACCTGAACCTGGATATTGGCATTATTTCATTCATGCCAAAAGCGGAAAGGTCATTGATTCTTTCAATGCCATTCATGAAGCAGCAGGTACAGGAATTGGCGTATCAGGCGAAGAAAAAAGCTTTGAAGTAACTGAACAGAATGGGCGTTATTATTTGGCTGATGAAACAAGGGGAAAAGGGATAAATACTTTTGACGCAAAGAACCTGAACGAAACCTTATTTACCCTTTTGTCTCAATTGATCGGGTATACAGGCAAAGAAGTGGTCAGCGGCACGTCCGTGTTTAAAGACCCGGCGGCTGTAGATGCCCATGCAAACGCGCAAACGGTTTACGACTATTACAGCCGCACGTTTGGCCGCCATTCCTTCGATCAAAACGGAGCAAGAATTACGTCTACCGTACATGTGGGAAAACAGTGGAACAATGCGGCGTGGAACGGTGTGCAGATGGTGTACGGGGATGGTGACGGCGCAAAGTTTAAGCCGCTTTCCGGATCGCTCGACATTGTGGCGCATGAAATGACACACGCGGTCACCCAGTATTCCGCCGGCCTTTTATATCATGGAGAACCCGGCGCGTTAAACGAATCCATTTCTGATATTATGGCGGTGATGACAGACCGGGATGACTGGGAAATCGGCGAGGATGTATATACGCCGGACGTACGCGGGGATGCTTTACGTTCGTTAGAGGACCCTTCCAAGCAGGGGAATCCGGATCATTATTCAAACCGTTATACGGGCACAGAGGATTACGGCGGGGTGCATATCAATTCGTCGATCCACAATAAAGCGGCATATCTTCTCGCGGAAGGCGGCGTACACCATGATGTGCGGGTAGAGGGGATCGGGCGTGAAGCTTGTGAGCAAATTTATTATCGGGCTTTGACCTATTATGTCACGCCTTCTTCAGACTTCAGCATGATGAGGCAAGCGGCAATCGAAGCTGCCAAGGATTTATACGGTGAGGGCTCGAAGCAATTAGCTTCTGTCAAAAAGGCATATGACGCAGTCGGAATCCAATAAAAATGAAAAAACAGCCAGGGCTTTTCAGCCTGGCTGTTTTTTTTATGACCTTCCCAGAAAAAATATCGCCAGTGTGCCGGGTCCGGAATGGGATCCGACAGCAGAGCCGATGGAGTGCATGATGATGTCTTTCGGCTTGAAGGCGTCTTCGATCAATTGTTTCATTTCATTGGCTGTTCCTTCGTTAGCGGCATAGCTGATTCCGACGGTTTGATCGCTCCAATTGTCTCCTCGATCTTTCATTAATTCGATAATCCGTTTGAACAGCTTTTTCTGTCCGCGGATTTTTTCAAGCGGCACAAGCTTGCCGTCCTCCATATGAAGCAGTGGTTTAATATTGAGCAGACCGCCGACAAAAGCGGACGTTTTTGAAATTCGGCCGCCCCGGGCGAGGTACGTTAAATCATCGACTGTAAAAATGTGCTCAAGCTGTGCGCAAAAGTTCTTTACAGACGTTTCGATTTCTTGTATTGTATTTCCGTTGATACAGAGTTCGCGTGCATGCCGGACGGCCAGACCGTAGCCTAATGAAGCGCATTTGGAATCAATCACCCGCAAATCAAAATCTGGGAATTCTTCCTTCACTTCATTGGCGATCATGACGGCTGTCTGATAGGTGCCGGAGAGCCCTGAGGAAAAAGCAATGTAAAGAGCGGGCTCTCCTGTTTCGGCATATTGCAAAAATACATTTTTAATGGTTTGCGGTGAGGCTTGGGACGTCTTGGGCGCTTCCCCATTTTGCATCGCTTCAAATATTTGTTCCGCATGGATCGTGACTGCATCTTCATATTCTTTGTCGCCGAGAGAAACTCTAAGCGGGATAAAGCCAAGGCCGTTTTCCTCAAAATAAGAACGAGGCAGATCAGCCGCGCTGTCAGCAATGAGGTGAACTGTCATTTTGCTTCCCTTCTTTCCATTTATCGCTCGTTATCATGTGATTTAAGCCAACTATATCATATTAATTACTCAAAATCGTGTTCAAATATTTGTTTTGAGGGAAAACATAATAAAGAAGAATGAGCGGAGGAACATGCCATGGTACTAGATCAAACAAAAAAATTACTCATCGTCATCATCGGGGCTTTACTCAATGCGGCCGGGCTGAACTTATTTCTGATTCCAGCAGATGTATATGCCAGCGGATTTACGGGTGTCGCCCAGCTTTTATCAAGCGTCGTTGACCAATATGCCCCCTTCTACATATCGACGGGAACGCTCTTGTTCCTCTTAAATATTCCGGTCGGTATTTTAGGGTGGCTGAAGGTCGGAAGATCGTTTACGGTGTACAGCATTTTGAGTGTCGCACTGACCACGTTGTTTATGGGAATCCTGCCGGAAATGAGACTGTCTCATGACATCCTGCTGAACGCGGTATTCGGCGGCGTAATTTCTGCGGTCGGCATCGGTTTAACATTAAAGTACGGCGCTTCGACAGGCGGTCTTGATATCGTCGCTATGGTACTGGCCAAGTGGAAGGATAAACCCGTCGGCACGTATTTCTTTATTCTGAACGGGATTATCATTCTGACGGCAGGATTATTGCAAGGTTGGGAGAAAGCTTTATATACCCTTGTTACTTTGTATGTGACAACGAGGGTGATCGACGCGATTCATACCCGCCATATGAAACTGACAGCGATGATTGTGACGAAAAAAGCGGACGAAATTAAAGAAGCCATTTATGGAAAAATGGTGCGGGGCATAACGACTGTCCCAGCCAAAGGCGCTTTTACAAACGAGCCGAAAGAAATGATGATTATCGTCATCACGAGGTATGAATTGTACGATTTAGAAAAAATCGTAAAAGAAGTGGACCCGAAAGCATTTACAAACATTGTCCAAACGACCGGGATTTTTGGTTTCTTTAGAAAAGACTGACGAAAGCAGGTGGAAGTCGTGAAACGGCTGCTTGTGATGCTCTTGCCTGTGGTGCTTTTAATGGGCTGCGGGAAACATGAGCGGACAGAACCCGATAAGGAGGTATCAGGCGGAATGGAGAATCAAGAGGTTGTTTTATCTGTTGACGCAATTCAGGAGCCTGAACAAATCAAGTTTAACATGTCACTGAAGAACCAAAGCGAACGCAGTGTGGAGTTTCAATTCAGCACGGGACAAAAATTTGAACTTGTCGTGTACGATTCAGATCACAAAGAAAGATACCGTTATTCAAAAGACAAAATGTTTACACAGGCTTTTCAAAACCTGACGCTTGAACCGGGAGAAACCTATGATTTCACTGATGAGTGGAAGGAAGTCCCTGAGCCGGGAACTTACGAGGTGAAGGTAACTTTTAAGGGCAAAGCGGAAAATCTCAAGCAGGTTCAGGCTGTTCAGCAATTTGAAGTCAAATAAGAGGCTATGGCGATTCGCCATAGCCTTTTTTTATTGCAATTTATCCAGTTGATCTTGAAATTGATGAAGCTGTTGACGTTCCGCATCTGTCGAATTGGCATACGCAGAAGACACAGCATTTTTGGCCCTCAGAATCGCTTGCTCCTGATCGCCTTCCTCAAAGCCGTTTGTCACCATGACAGCCTGTTGAACAAATGATTTCGCCTGCTGAAACAGTTCGTTTCTCATTAATATTCATACTGCCTTTCAGCCGAGTCTCGTGCCGCGGCATGCTGGTGAGCTTCTTCTAAAGTAGACCGATATGGAAATCTTGCGGCGTGTTGCCCGATGGAGTCTTTACCCTGGTGAATAAACCTTCTAGATTTGCTTCGTTTACCCATTGTGAGACTGCCCCCTTCCATACTTTGACGAGATGAGTCGTCTTCAATAGTATGGTGGGGCGAAGTAACGTTTATGAGTGGGAAAAATTAAAATGGGCGGTCTTTAAAGTGAGAAATATTCTTGTAAAAATCTTGCCACGCCGTCCTCTTCATTTGTAGCCGTTGTCCGGTTGGCAATCTGCTTGACCTCATCAATTCCATTTCCCATCGCAACGCCGCAGCCCGCGAATTCAAGCATCTCCAAATCGTTATCCTCATCTCCGAAAGCGATGATCCGCTCCCTCGGCACACCGTAATAATCACTGATTTTCTGCAGGCCGACCGCTTTATTCATGCCGCTTTTAATAATTTCTATAACATGCCACGGCGCGGCCCATCTTCTATGATCGATCACCTCGGCGTGCACATCCGATAAATAGGAGCGAATGGCCGGTACATCTTCTTCTTTTGCGTGAATGAGTACGGATGTAACATCTTCACCGAGATTTTCCCGCAAGTCTCCGACCGTCACATTTGTTGTATTCATGTTAAAGGCATCAATCAAGTGCTCGTCATGGTAATGAAAGTACACGTCATCAATGACTTCGGCAAGCACATTATGTACGTTATAGCTTTCGCTAATATCCACTAATTGTTTGACAACATCAAGCGGCAGCGAGGTATGATATCGTCCCCAGCTGTCGTCCTGCGGATGATGGACAAACGCTCCGTTAAAATTGACAATTGGCGTTGTCAGCTTCATCTGCTCATAGTACATGGAACTTGAACGGTACGGCCGGCCGGTGGAGATGCAGACGTAATGTCCGTCATTTTTTAGGCGCTGTATCGTTTGAAGGGTGTTTTCTGATATTGTTTTATCGTCCTTTAATAATGTTCCATCTAAATCTAATGCGATTACATAGGGTTTTGTCTCCATGAAAAGCTCCTTTAACCTTAGATTTTGCGTAAGCTGCCTTAATGACAGTGTAGCTTTTTACCATCTTTATTGTCTACATGTTACACTTATGATTATGGTTATCCTAAGGAGGGGACATTGTGATTCAAATTGAAAATCAAACCGTTTCCGGCATCCCGTTTTTACATATTGTAAAAGAAGAGAACAGGCACCGTGCCGTTCCTCTTGTTTTCTTTATACATGGCTTTGCAAGCGCCAAGGAACACAACCTTCATTTTGCTTATCTTCTTGCAGAAAAAGGTTTCAGAGCTGTTTTACCGGAGGCGCTGCACCATGGCGAACGCGGAGAGCATATAGCTGTTGAGAAGCTGGCCGGCTATTTTTGGGACATCGTGCTAAACGAGATTGAAGAGCTTGATGTACTTAAGAATCATTTTGAGAAAGAAGGCCTGATAGACGGCGGCCGTATTGGGCTTGCGGGTACATCTATGGGCGGCATTACAACGCTTGGCGCCTTAACGGTTTATGATTGGGTAAAAGCCGGCGTCAGTCTGATGGGAAGCCCGAATTATGTTGAACTGTTCCAGCAGCAGATCGACCACATCAAATCTCAGGGCATTGATATCGATGTGCCGGAGGAAAGGGTGCAGGAGCTCATGGAGCGCCTTAAAATGCGGGATCTCAGCCGTCAGCCGGAGAAACTACAGCAGCGTCCGCTTTTATTTTGGCATGGTGTTAAAGATCAAGTCGTGCCTTACGCGCCGACCCGGAAATTTTATGACACGATTAAATCTCATTATCGCGAGCAGCCGGAACGTCTCCAGTTTATTGCGGATGAACGAGCGGATCATAAAGTGCCGCGGGCAGCTGTGTTAAAAACCGTTGAATGGTTTGAAACGCATTTATAAAGCACAAAGGTATTAACACTGTCCGGATTTACGTTATACTGTATAAAAAAAGGAGTGAGGGAACGTGGAAGAAGCATTAAAAGAAAACATTATGGGCGCCCTGGAACAGGTTGTCGATCCTGAGCTTGGCGTTGATATCGTGAACCTCGGGTTAGTATACGATGTTGATATGGATGAAGACGGCTTAACGCACGTTACGATGACACTGACATCAATGGGCTGCCCTTTAGCGCCAATTATCGTGGATGAAGTGAAAAAAGCGTTATCGGACATTCCAGAAGTGAAAGAGACGGAAGTTCACATTGTGTGGAACCCGCCTTGGACTCGTGACAAAATGTCAAGATATGCAAAAATCGCACTTGGCATACAATAAAACAAAAGAGGACAGCCTTACTGTGAGGCTGTCCTTTTTAAAACTGAAAGGAGTGAAGCGAAATGATGTACCTGCTTGCCGTTCTATGCCCGCCGCTTGCTGTTTTGTTTACGGGGAAGCCGTTTCAGGCACTGCTCAATCTCATTTTGACATGTATCTTTTGGCTGCCGGGCGCCATTCACGCTTGTTTTATCGTGGCTGACCGCCGCGCTGAAAAACGGGCAAGACGTTAATCTGGAAAAAAGAGGACGCAAACATGGTATAATGGCCATAAAAAACAGGGAGAGCGCCATGAAAAAGAAATTGCTTGCATTCGCGCTGTGCACTGGTGCGTATGCTGCCCTGTTTGCGTACTCTGTTCACTCGGAGCAAAAAAACGACTCCAGCGAGATGACGGATGTCAGCCGTTTGATGCCGGTGAAAATTAAGCAGACAGTGAAAGGGCAGGAAGAAAATAACCTCATTGACACAGTCAAAGAGGCCAATCGAAAAAACATAAAAATCTCAATAGCCGGAACCCAGCATTCGATGGGCGGCCATACATATTACGAGGACGGCATCGTTCTCGACATGACAGGCTACAACAAAATCCTCGCTTTCGATAAAGAGAAAAAAACCATAAGGGTCCAAAGCGGGGCGACGTGGAATGACATACAGAAATACGTGAATCCATACGGGCTTGCGGTAAAAGTTATGCAATCACAAAATATTTTTACAATCGGAGGATCTCTCAGCGCCAATGCCCACGGGCGTGATATTCGCTACGGATCGCTGATTGATACAGTCAAATCATTCCGTCTATTAAAAGCCGACGGTTCAATTGTCACCGTCACTCCAAAAGATGATTTGTTTTCAGCAGTCATCGGCGGGTACGGTCTTTTTGGCGTGATTCTCGATGTTGAGCTTGAATTAACGGATGACGAGCTGTACGTCATGCAAACGGAAAAAATGAACTACAGTACATACGTCGACTATTTTGCAAAGCATGTCAAAGGCAATCCCGGTGTCCGCATGCATCTGGCACGCATCTCAACAGCAGAAAAAGGATTTTTGAAAGACATGTATGTCACAAATTACGCATTAGCAGAGGAGCAGAATCAGCTGACATCTTACAGCGATCTCAAAGAAGACGAGCATACACAAGTGACGAAATTCGCGCTCGGCCTGTCAAGACGGTACGAGTGGGGCAGAAACTGGCTCTGGAACACCCAGCAATCCTATTTTCTAAGCCAAAATGGAACAAAGATCTCACGCAATAACGTCATGCGGTCAGAATCAAAATTTCTCGAATACGAAAACAATGAAAATACAGACGTGCTGCAGGAATACTTTGTGCCGGTGAAGGAGTACGCTTCCTATATTGATGACCTGAGACAAACGCTGTCACATGAAGACCTGAATCTGCTTAATATCACGATCCGATATGTGCAAAAAAACGAAAAGGCCGACCTGTCTTATGCGAAGGAAGATATGTTTTCGCTCGTGCTCTTAATCAACGAGGGCTTCTTAAAAGAAGACCAGGCTGACACTGCTCGGATCATCAGGCGCATGACAGACGTTGCGCTCAAACACGGAGGAAGCTATTATCTGCCGTATATGACATATCAGACAAAAGCGCAAATGAGACAGGCGTACCCGAAAACCGAAGCGTTTTTTCAGAAAAAACGCACGTACGATCCGGATGAGCGGTTTATGAATTACTTTTATCAGAGGTATAAATAATGGGGAAAAACAAATTAAAATGGCTGACACTTTCACAAAGCAGCGTGTTTTTCGCAAGCAGTTTAATTTTTCCGTTTTATATTCTGTTTGTGAAAAATATCGGCTCAAGCTATACGCAGTTCGGGTTTTCCTATGGATTATTCGGACTGAGCGGAGCGCTCATTTACCCGCTCCTCGGCCGGCTGTCTGAAAGGATCGACAGCCGCTATTATCTGCTTGCGAACTCATGGGGCATGGCGGTTCTGCTTTTGTATGTCCCGCATGTTAACGGCGTTCTTCAAGTGTACATCGTGCAAGTGCTGTTAGGTCTCTTTGGAGCGATGCAAAAACACGGAGAAAAAGTATTAATCGCCGACTTTACAGACACTGGGGAACGCGGAAAAAAGATTGGGAATTACCACTTTTGGACCGCTGTTTTTTCAGCGGCTGCTATTATGCTCGGCGGTTTTCTCGCCGACTTTTTTACGGTGCAAATGATTTTTTATACAAGCTCTATTCTATATTTTCTAAGCGGATTGATGATGATGAAAACAGGCTGACACGGTCAGCCTGTTTTTTTATGCAGCTGCAAAAGGCGCTGGAACAACAATTTGAAGCGATTTCTGTTTGCTTTTTATGAGTGGATTTTTTTGTTGAACAGAAAATTTATAAATGAATAAAAATATTAAATATACGATTGAATTAATTTTTATTCATGTTATAATGTTAAATAATTTCACAAAGACCAAGAAGGTGAATTCGTTTTGAAAATAGGAATTGTAGGTGCTACGGGTTATGGGGGCGCCGAACTTGTCAGGATTCTTACACATCATCCTCATGCAGAAGAATGTATACTTTATTCATCCAGCGGGGAAGGAAAGGTCTATAGTAATGTTTACCCTCATCTAACCGGCTTGGCTGAGCAGAAGCTGAAGCCCATTGATATAAATACAATCAAACAAGAAATCGATGTCATGTTTCTTGCTGCGCCCCCGGGAGTATCAAGTGAACTGACTCCGCAGCTTGCAGAGGCGGGAATTCCGGTTATTGACCTGTCAGGTGATCTGAGGATACAAGAGCCTGCTGTATATGAAAAGTGGTATAAACGGACAGCGGCACCAAAAGAAACAATTCAAGAGGCGGTTTACGGCCTTTCAGAGCTGAATCAAAAAAACATTCAGCAGGCGAAGCTCATCGCCAATCCAGGTTGCTTTCCGACGGCTGTACTGCTAGGCCTCGCGCCTTTGGCACAAAAAAAGCTGCTTGATGAATCGTTCGTTATCGTTGATGCGAAAACAGGCGTTTCCGGCGCGGGAAGGAAAGCGTCCATGGGAACTCATTTTTCTGAGCTTAACGACAATTTTAAAATTTATAAAGTAAATGAACATCAGCACACCCCCGAGATTGAACAGACGTTAAAAGAATGGCAGCCAGAGTTGAAGGCTATTACATTCTCTGCTCACTTGGTTCCAATGACAAGGGGAATCATGGCGACGATGTATACGCAATTAACATCTGATCTATCTGCAGAAGATCTGCACGATTTATATTCGGAATTTTACCAAGATTCATATTTTGTGAGAGTGAGGCCTATGGGGCATTATCCGCAAACGAAGGAAGTGTTCGGCAGCAATTTCTGCGATGTATCCGTTACCCTCGACGAAAGAACAAACAGGGTAACGATCGTATCTGTAATTGATAATCTGATGAAGGGTGCCGCCGGGCAGGCAGTACAAAATTTCAATATCATGAATGGCTGGAACGAAGAGACAGGTCTGACCATGACACCAATTTATCCATAGAACAGGAGAGAATCGAACCATGATTCAGTTGAGTGAAGATCAAATAGTGAAAGTAAAAGGTGATATATCCTCGCCGAAAGGATTTCAGGCAAAGGGTGTGCATTGCGGACTGCGCTACTCGAAAAAAGACCTTGGCGTCATCATCAGCGAGACACCGGCAGTGAGCGCGGCAGTTTATACGCAAAGCCACTTCCAGGCGGCTCCGATTAAAGTCACACAGGACAGCTTAAAGCATGGATCAGCTCTGAAAGCAGTCATTGTCAACAGCGCTATTGCCAATGCTTGTACAGGGGAACAAGGCTTAGAGGACGCATACAAAATGCGGGGGAGCCTCGCTTTACAGCTGGGTATTGAGCCGGAGTTTGTCGCTGTTTCATCAACGGGTGTCATCGGCGAATATTTAGACATGGAAAAAATTCAGGCAGGCATCGAGCTCCTGAAACAAACACCTGCGGGATCGGGAGATTTCGAGGAAGCGATTTTAACGACAGATACCGTCATCAAGCAAACGTGCTATGAACTGACCATCGGCGGTCAAAAAGTCACCATCGGCGGAGCGGCTAAAGGCTCCGGAATGATTCACCCAAACATGGCCACCATGCTGGGGTTTGTGACAACAGACGCGGCAATCGAAGAAAAAGCGCTGCAAAAAGTGCTTCGCGACATCACTGATGTCTCTTTTAATCAAATTACAGTTGACGGAGAAACCTCCACCAATGACATGGTATTGGTCATGGCAAATGGCTGCGCGGAAAATGAGTGCCTTACGGAAGATCATAAGGACTGGCCGCTCTTTAAAAAAGCGCTTCTTATGACTTGCGAGGATTTGGCTAAGGAGATTGCCAGAGACGGAGAAGGCGCGACAAAACTAATCGAAGCCCAAGTAAAAGGGGCAAAAAACAATCTTGATGCAAACGTAATTGCCAAGAAAATTGTCGGTTCGAACCTCGTAAAAACAGCTGTGTACGGAACAGACGCAAACTGGGGGCGCATTATCGGGGCTATCGGGCACAGCGCGGCCCAGGTGAAGGCTGAAGAAGTAGAGGTTTATCTCGGGGGCCAATGCCTGTTTAAAAACAACGAACCTCAGCCATTCTCTGAATCTCTCGCGAAAGAATACCTCGAAGGAGACCAGATCACCATTGTCATCAAGATGCATGAAGGGGACGGGAACGGAAGAGCATGGGGCTGTGATCTGACCTATGATTATATCAAAATTAATGCGAGCTATCGCACGTAATAAAGGGGAGCACAATGAAGAAAACAATCGTTTTTAAATGCGGGGGAAGTGTCATCCGTGAGCTGTCGGAAGAATTTTTTCAAAGCCTGAAAGAATTGATGGAATCAGGATGGAAATTGGCAATTGTGCACGGCGGCGGACCGGAAATTACACATATGCTGAAACGGTTAAACATCAAAACAGAGTTCTCAGGCGGACAGCGGAAAACAACCAAACCGGTATTGGAAGTGGCTGAAATGGTCCTGTCCGGCTCAGTCAATAAATTTTTCGTTGCCGAGCTTGCCAAACACGGGCTGCGGGCTGCGGGAGTGTCCGGCAAGGATGGAGGCCTTCTCGAAGCAGACTATCTCGATCCGGACACATACGGCGAAGTCGGAGAAATTAAAAAGGTTAATGCCTCTATGGTAAATGCGCTGATGGATGAAGACATCATTCCGGTTATCGCGCCCCTGTCCTTGACGAGCGACTACAAAACACTGAATGTCAATGCTGATCTTGCGGCTTCGGCGGTCGCCGGGGCGCTGAAAGCCGATAAGCTGATGTTCGTCACAGACGTTGAGGGAATCATGAAGGAAAAACAGCGTCTCGACATCCTGACCCCTGAGGAAATTCAGACTCTCATCAAACAGGAAGTGATCACAGGCGGGATGATACCGAAGGTCAATTCAGCCTTGTCAGCTTTATCGGATCAGGTTTCAGAAGTGATGATCGTAAATGGAAAAGGGTCGTTTTTCTCAAATCAAACATTTGAAGGAACAAAAATCGTCAAAGCAAAGGAGGCTGTTTCATGAGCAGCTTGTTTCAAACCTACGGTCGGTGGAACATCGAGATAAAGAAAGCGAAGGGAACTTGCGTTGAGGATCAAAACGGCAAAACATACCTCGATTTCATTCAAGGGATTGCGGTTTCCAACCTGGGCCACTGCCATGAAGCGGTCACAGAAGCGGTTAAAAAACAGCTCGACAGCGTATGGCACGTATCCAATCTGTTTGAAAACAGTCTTCAGGAGCAAGCGGCACAGCAGTTAGCGGCAAACAGTGCCGGAGATCTCGTTTTTTTCTGCAACAGCGGAGCGGAAGCGAATGAAGGCGCGATTAAGCTGGCACGAAAGGCAACTGGAAAAACGAAAATCATCACGTTTCTCCAATCATTCCACGGCCGCACCTATGCAGGGATGGCAGCTACCGGACAGGATAAAATCAAAACAGGCTTCGGCCCGATGCTGGAAGGCTTTCACTACCTCCTGTACAATGATCCAGCCGCTTTTGCCGCTCTTGGGGGGGAAGACGACATAGCCGCGGTCATGCTTGAGACCGTACAGGGAGAAGGCGGAGTCAATCCGGCCAGTGCAGAATTTTTAACAGCCGTACAGTCGTTTTGTAAGGAAAAGCAGGCGCTTCTGATCGTAGATGAAATTCAGACGGGTATTGGACGGACAGGAAAAGGCTTCGCATACGAACACTTCGGCCTCTCACCTGATATCATCACGGCTGCAAAAGGATTGGGGAACGGCTTTCCAGTCGGTGCGGTAATCGGAAAGAAAGAGCTGGGAGCAGCGTTTACTCCTGGGTCTCACGGAACGACTTTCGGAGGGAATATGCTGGCGATGGCCGCCGTCAATGCAACATTGCAGGTTGTATTCCAGCCTGAATTTCTGCAAGAGGCTGCTGATAAGGGTGCGTTTTTGAAAGATCAGCTGGAGGCTGAACTGAAGAGTCCTTTTGTGAGGCAAATTCGCGGCAAAGGATTAATGCTTGGAATTGAGTGTGATGGGCCGGTTGCAGACATCATTGCTGAATTGCAGACATTAGGCTTGCTCGTACTGCCGGCCGGACCGAACGTGATTCGTCTGCTGCCGCCGCTCACCGTGACAAAGGATGAAATAACAGAAGCCATCAGCAAGCTGAAACAAGCGATTGCACAGCATTCCGCTGTCAATTTGTAAATTTTTTTCGATACAAAAGCATAAAAATTCATTTTTATAATTAATTATTCATCAAGAGGTGGGCTTTTAGATGGAAGGTTATTTAGTATTAGAAGATGGGACAGTGTTCAGCGGCGAACTGGACGGACATGAAAACTGCACGGGCGAAGCTGTGTTTTTCACAGGAATGACGGGCTATCAGGAAGTGCTGACAGACCCGTCATACAAAGGACAGATTATCGTATTTACGTATCCGCTGATCGGCAACTACGGCATTAATGAAAACGACTTTGAAAGCAAAAAACCGCAAGTGAAAGCAGCTGTTGTTTACGAGGCATGCGATCATTTTTCTCATCATGAAGCGGTATACAGCCTTAAGGAATATCTGAAAAAATGGAACATCCCGCTTTTATCCCATGTCGATACGAGGGCTGTCGTCAAAAAAATCCGTGCGAACGGAACGATGGGGGCGTCTGTCACTGCCTCTAAAGAAGCGGCTGAGATTGCTCTGCAGCCTGAGAACGTCGCAGAACAGGCGGCAGCACAGGACATCAGCACAATCGGCGAAGGAAATAAACATATCGCTCTCATTGACTTTGGCTATAAAAAATCAATTGCATCATCACTCGTGAAACGAGGCTGCAAGGTCACCGTTATACCGTATCAGCAAATGGAAACTGTTTACGGCATAAAGCCGGACGGTGTCGTGTTATCCAACGGACCCGGAGATCCGAAAGCCATTACACCGTATATGGAACAAATCAAAAACATCGTCAGCCGTTTTCCGACGCTCGGCATATGTCTCGGCCATCAGCTGATTGCGCTCGCTTTTGGCGGAAATACGTTTAAGCTGCCGTTTGGACACAGAGGCGCAAACCATCCGGTCATCGACCGTGAAACGAAGCGGGTTTTCATGACCAGCCAAAATCACAGCTATGTGGTTGATGAAAAATCCATCAACCAAGAAGAGCTGACGATCAGATTCCACCATGTCAATGACACGTCAGTTGAAGGGCTTTCTCATAAAAAGCTGCCAGTCATGAGTGTGCAATTCCACCCGGAAGCCCATCCCGGCCCGGCGGAAAGCGAATGGATTTTTGATGATTATTTAAAGAATGTGATACCAGCAAGGAGAGAAATCGCCCATGCCTAAAGACACCAGTATTTCAAGCATATTAGTAATCGGCTCAGGCCCGATTATCATCGGCCAGGCGGCAGAATTTGATTATTCAGGCACTCAAGGGTGCATCGCGCTCAAGGAAGAAGGCTATCGGGTTATTCTCGTCAACAACAACCCGGCCACAATTATGACCGATGAAGCTTTCGCGGATGACATTTATTTTGAACCGCTCACGGCGGAAAGCTTAACAGACATTATTAAGAAAGAAAAGCCCGACGGACTTTTGGCCAATTTAGGCGGGCAGACTGCCCTGAATCTAGCGGTTGAACTTGAAGAGGCGGGTATCCTAAAGGCGCACGGCGTCAAACTTCTAGGTACATCCGTGGATACAATCCAAAAAGGAGAGGACCGGGAGAAATTTCGTTCTTTAATGAACGAGCTGAATCAGCCAGTTCCAGAGAGCGAAATTGTCGATAACGAAACCGACGCCATTCGCTTTGCGGAATCGATCGGCTTTCCGGTCATTATCCGGCCTGCTTACACGTTAGGCGGAAAAGGCGGGGGCATCGCGCCTACGAAAGAAGCATTTACCGCCATGATCAAGCAAGCACTTTTGGCTAGCCCGATCAATCAATGCCTGGTAGAAAAGAGCATTGCCGGCTTTAAAGAAATTGAATATGAAGTGATGCGTGACAGCAACAACACATGCATTACCGTCTGTAATATGGAAAACATCGATCCTGTCGGTGTGCATACAGGCGATTCAATCGTAGTGGCGCCTTCACAAACATTAACTGATGAAGACTATCAAATGCTCCGGACGGCAAGTCTGACGATCATTTCGGCACTTGATGTCGTAGGCGGCTGCAACATTCAGTTTGCGCTTGATCCGTTCAGCAAGCAATACTACGTTATAGAAGTGAATCCGCGTGTGAGCCGTTCATCTGCTCTCGCGTCAAAAGCAACAGGTTATCCCATTGCGAAAATGGCTGCGAAATTGGCGGTTGGATACACGCTTGCCGAATTAAAAAACCCGCTTACAGGCTCCACTTATGCGAGCTTTGAACCGGCATTGGACTATGTCATCGTCAAGTTTCCGCGCTGGCCGTTTGATAAATTCAAAAACGCGGACCGCAAGCTCGGCACGAAAATGAAAGCCACCGGAGAAGTGATGGCGATTGAACGTAATATAGAAGCGGCAATCCAAAAGGCGGCAGCCTCCCTTGAGCTGAAAAACGTCGGCACGCATCTGCCCGAGCTCGGCGGCTTATCAATTGAAGCGCTCTGGGAACTGGCAATCACACCTGACGATCGAAGATTTTTCGTTGTGATGGAGCTGTTAAGCCGAAGGATATCGATAGAAGAAATCCATGCAAAAACAAAAATCGACCCGTTTTTCCTCCATACCTTTAACAATATCATTAAGCTGGAAAATCAGATCATGGAAGCGGGGAGCGACCTCTCTTATGATTTATTAAAAAAGGCAAAGGAAAAAGGGTTTTCAGATGCAACGATTGCCTCGCTTATCGGCAAGACAGAGGAAGAGGTGCGCGCTCTTCGCAAGGAGAAGGGGATTACGCCTTCCTTCAAAATTGTTGATACTTGCGCAGCTGAGTTTGATGCGAAAACCAACTATTTTTACTCCACGTATTTCGGAGAAACCGATGGAGACATCAGCCGCAAAGAGAAAAAGCGCGCGCTGATTATCGGATCAGGACCGATCCGCATCGGCCAGGGCGTTGAATTTGATTATAGTGCTGTTCATGGGGTGTTAACGCTGCAAAAGCTTGGGTTCGAAACGATTATGATTAACAACAACCCGGAAACCGTGAGCACAGATTATGAAATTGCGGATCGACTGTATTTTGAACCGCTGACAACGGAGCAAATATTAAACGTGGCGGAGCAGGAAAGCATTGACTTTGCGATCGTGCAGTTCGGCGGCCAAACCGCGATCAATGCTGCTGAAGCGCTCGAAAAAGCCGGAATCACGCTTCTCGGCACATCGTTTGAAACGCTTGACGTGTTAGAGGATCGCGATCAATTTTATCAGCTTCTTGATGAACTCGGATTGCAGCATGCTAAAGGAGAAATTGCCTATACAAAAGAAGAGGCTGCAGAGAAAGCTAACGGCATCGGCTATCCGGTATTAATCCGTCCTTCTTATGTCATTGGCGGGATGGGTATGATTATCGTTGACTCGGAAGCTGCGCTTTCTCAGCTGCTGGACGGAGAAGACAGCATGCCGTACCCCATTTTAATTGATCAGTACGTGTCAGGAAAAGAAGTCGAAATTGATTTGATTTCCGACGGTGAAGAAGTCTTTATCCCGACATATACCGAACATATTGAGCGGGCGGGCGTCCACTCAGGGGACAGCTTTGCCGTTCTCCCGGGGCCTTCCGTCACAAACAAATTGCAGCAAGGAATGAAAGATGCTGCACAAAAAATTGCCCGAAAGCTTTCGTTTAAAGGCATTATGAACATCCAATTTGTGATCGATAACGAAAACATTCTCGTCCTTGAAGTGAATCCGAGAGCGAGCCGTACAGTTCCGGTTGTCAGCAAAGTCATGGGGGTTCCGATGATTCCGCTCGCCACACGGCTTCTGGCGGGGGCATCTCTAAAAGATGTAAACCCGGCAGTTCAAAATCACCACGGCGTTGCTATAAAGTTCCCGGTCTTTTCAACACATGCCATTCAAGATGTAGATGTGAAGCTTGGACCGGAAATGAAATCGACGGGAGAAGGCATGTGTGTTGCATACGACGCCGACAGCGCCTTGAAAAAAATCTACACGCGTGTTTGGAATCAAAAAGGAAGCATTTATTTGCAAAACGGACCCGAAGATTTGAAGACATTAGCGGAAAACGCCGGTTTTACGGTTCATGAAGGTACATTCGCCTCATGGATGGAACAGGATGAAAAAGCTCTTCATATCAATTTAAACGGCTCTGAAGAAGCACGCAAAGAGCGTCTGGAAGCCATGACACACGGCATTACCGTCTTTACTGAAGAGGAAACCGTACGGGCGTTTTTGCAAAGCGGATCAGGCAGTCCGCACCCTGTTTCCCTCAGAGATCTTTATAAAAAGGAAGTGGCATCATGCACACAGTGAATATGGGAGAAACGCAAACCAGTCTATTCGGAAAAGACCTATTAACGCTAAAAGATCTCAGTGAACAGGATATCAGCGCGTTGCTTGCTGAAGCCAGTGAACTGAAACAAAACAAAATTCAGCCTATTTTTCGAGGCAAAACCCTTGCGATGATTTTTGAAAAATCATCCACGCGGACTCGTGTTTCATTTGAAGCCGGAATGGCGCAGCTTGGCGGAAATGCCCTCTTTTTAAGCCAGAAAGATCTGCAGCTGGGCCGCGGTGAAACTGTGGCTGATACGGCAAAAGTGCTCTCAGGCTATGTAGATGCGATCATGATCCGGACCTTCGAGCATGAAAAGGTGGAGGAGCTTGCTGAACACGCTGATATTCCAGTTATCAACGGGCTTACCGATAAATATCATCCTTGCCAGGCGCTTGCGGATCTATTGACGATCAAGGAAATCAAAGGCGATCTCAAAGGTGTGAAAGTCGCATATATCGGTGACGGAAATAATGTGGCGCACTCCCTGATGATCGGCTGCACAAAAATGGGCTGTGATATCTCGATTGCTTCACCTGAGGGATACGAAGTGTTAGACGAAGCGGTGGAAGCAGCCAAGGCAGCGGCCCTTCAATCAGGTGCTTCCATTACACTTACAGCTGATCCGATTGAAGCCGTAAAAAATGCGGACGTCATTTATTCAGATGTATTCACTAGCATGGGACAGGAAGCGGAAGAGCAAGAGCGTCTCGCAGTCTTTTCGCCTTACCAGGTGAATGCATCGCTTGTCAGCCATGCTAATCCTGACTATACATTTTTGCACTGTCTTCCTGCACACCGTGAAGAAGAAGTGACGGCGGAGATTATTGACGGTCCGAATTCCGCTGTATTCCAGCAGGCCGAAAACCGCCTCCATGTGCAAAAAGCGCTGTTAAAGGCGATCCTATACAACGGAGAATAACCAAAAAAACTGCTGAGCCGGCTCTCAGCAGTTTTTTTATGGAAACATATTCACACCCGCTTAGGCGCATACTACACGAAAAAGGAAAAGGAGGAAAAACAGTGGGACAGCAACATCAATTCCGGCCCGGGCAGAAAGCGCCCAACAACGGCGTTTACGTAGAAATCGGCGAGACGGGGAGTATGGTCAAAAATCCGCAAAAGGTCCATCTGTCTGCAGGAGATATGTTTCCTGAAACATCTAATCACAACCGCCTGTGGACGTATAAAAGAAAACCGTGATCACGAAAAAACCCAAAACAATATATGTTTTGGGTTTTTGGCTTATTAATGCTGGCTGGCATTGTTGTTCATAGGCATGATTGCTGCTAGCGCCATGATCAGCACATATAAAACGACAGCAATTATGGATGATGTTGTGAAGTTATACGCTACACTGTTCATGCTGGCAATCAAATAGCATGCCATATGCGATAAAAGGAACGTCCAAATAAAAGCAATAATAAATCGCACGTTTCCACCTCGTCCTTCTCATTCTATTCTAGAAGTTATCATACCATACATAAAGCCAAGGGGGAATCTAATTTTAGAAGAAAGTGAGGTGACAAAAGAGTCTGATTCGTCACATTTTTAATGGTAAAATATAAAAAATAAATATCGTCAATTGGTATAATAGCCAAAACATAGAAAGGCTAGGACTTTACCTTATTCGTTTCTTTTCTTTTTACATAAGATAGCGTGAGATGAAGTGTGAAAGGAGGCGGGCAAGCGATGGGAATAACGGAAAGGTATTTTCAATTGGGAACGGAGCATAACGTGATTCATCTGCCCTATCGTCCGAACGGCTTCGGTATCTTCGTCCTCGGAGACAGAACCCACTTTGTCGGTAATGATTCGAGCTTTTGGCTTCAGCATTACGGCAGAAATCAGCTTTTAAATATGCTGAGGGACGAAGGCTATACCATTTTTAACAGCAATCTGTTCGGAAGGCACTGGGGCGCGGAAAAAGCGGTCACCTATGCCAAGCAGCTGATACATTTCGTGTTGAAGCAGGAAATACTCAATCCGAAGATTCATATTTTAGCAGAAGGAATGGGCGCTCTCGTGGCCGATGAACTGCTTCGTTTTTCCCCGGATCATATCCGATCAGCCGCGATGTTGAATCCTTGTCTCGATCTTCAGGCACATTATGAATCAGAAAAAGAAAATAAATTTTTCTATAAGCAATTTTTGAAAGAAGTATCGGAAAGCTACGAAATCCCCGAAAAAGAAGCGGCTTCACTTCGTTATAAAACAATCGAAACCTATCCGAGCAGCGTACCGGTTCATATATGGCAGAGGATGACCGGATCTCCGTATCCGTACAGCCTGCATGCGGAGGTATTTAAGGAAATGCAGCAGCGAAAACAAGGCTGTCCGGTTGACATAACGTTTCATTTATTTGAGCACCCAAGCAGGATCTATGCATCAATCTGCAAATTCTTTCACAGTCATGAAAAAGAGCTATAAAGAATACAATAACAATAGCCTTCTCTTTTGCGGAGGCTGTTTTGCTTTGGATAAAATGAAAAACCGGAAGGGCGGCAGATGAAATGAAATCAACGCTGATTGTAGGGGCGGATGAATTTTTCGGCCTTTCTTTATGCGAGCGAATGATGGATGAAGGCATATACGTCGATGTCGTTTTGGCTGAAACAGATGATGAAAGCAGACAAATGTACTTAGAGGAAAGACTCATGTGGCTTGGGAGAAATGAGCACTTTCGGAAGCTCGAGCACATTGAGGATCAATTATATGATACAATTTGTATCCAATATGGCAGCGGCTTTTTGCCTTTGGATCAATATAAATCAGCTTATGTTTTGGTATATGAACAAGACCGAAAAGAGTGGGAGAAACGTGAAAAGACAGGTTCAGAAAAAGCGGTGATTCTTCCGAAAATGTATGGGCCGTGGAAAGAAGAACAGGAGGAAGAGGGCTTTTATACAGAAGATGTAGCTGAAGAGCTTTTGAGATTCCTGCTAGACCCCGGCCGTGATCCTGGCGAAAGTTCCATTTTTGATTTGCAAATCACTAAAAAAACCTCCAAAGATGAAGCGAAAACAAAAATTCTCGAGTGGAAAAGACAATTTCCATCAATTTTCGACAAATATTAAGAAAAACCTTCCATGTTTCGAGTTTTCTAGATACAATAAACATATCATTTTAATACATGTTATAGCTTGTCAAAAAGGAGTTGAACATGACTTGATCACAAGGCTTGTCATGATCTTTTCTGTCCTCCTTTTATTAAGCGGATGTGGACAAACTCCGTTTAAAGGAAAAATTGAGAAGGTCGGCATGCTCTTTCCTGATACGATTAATGACCTCGTATGGGGCACAAAAGGGTATAAAGGATTATTGAATATACAGTCTAAATACAATGTGGACGTCTACTATAAAGAAGGCGTAAAAACAGATGAAGATATTATAAATGCGATTGAAGATTTTCATAAGCGCGGCGTCAATCTCCTCTTTGGCCATGGAAGTGAGTTTGAAGAAGTATTTAACTTGGTCAGTGAAGACTATCCGGATATGCAGTTTGTGATTTCAAATGCAAAAGCAAAAGCGGACAATGTCACAAGCGTCCATCTCAGCGGGGAAGCAATCGGCTTTTTCGGCGGAATGACTGCTGCCCATATGTCAAAAACCAATCAGGTCGGTGTTATCGCTTCTTTTACATGGCAGCCAGAAGTTGACGGCTTTATAAAAGGGGCTAAGTATGAAGATCCTAATATAGAAGTGAATACAAAATATACGGATCACTGGGATGATGATTCGACTGCGGTTAACCTTTATCAAAAAATGAAGAATGAAGGCGCAGATGTTGTGTATCCTGCCGGAGATGGGTATAATGTTCCTGTCATTCAGCAAATCAAAAAAGACGGCCTATATGCGATCGGCTATGTCACAGATCAATCCGATCTTGGCGAGAACACCGTGTTAACCAGCACGGTGCAAAATGTGGACAAGGCCTATGAAATCATAGCTGAGCAATTCGACAAAGGCACTTTAAAAGGCGGCGATCACTATTACGATCTGAAAAGCCGAGTTGTCGAAATGGGAACCTTCAGTCCGCTTGTGGACAAAGACTTTCAGAAAAAAATCGCCAAACTGGTCAAAATGTATAACAAAACAGGTGAACTGCCAAAAAACGAGTAACGGGGTGACGTCACATGCAGCACGAAAAATCACTTGAGTTTTTGCAAATTGCAATGAAATATCTGCCTGAAGCGAAAGAGCAGCTAGAAAAATCGGGAATAGAACTGTCGATGGAGGCCATTCAGCCGTTTATGAATTTATTTACAACGGTAATGGCGGAAGCCTACGAGCTAGGTAAATCCGACGCAAAATCTGAAACCGAATAAGAAGAAGCCACTTTCTCGAAAGTGGCTTTTCACATGATTTTCTTTTTAATAGCGGATACCATAGGTGCGAGCTCCTTCAGAGCGGGTTTGATTTGATCGAGAGAGTTCATAATCGAACCGATTTGGTTCATGATATACATGTAATCAATCGTCTCTTCTTCGTTGGTCGGGGAAACCTCCTCCTCCTGCACTTCTTCTTTTTCTGTTTTTTGTTTGGCGTTATCGCCGAACATCATTTTTGAAAACACATCCACCTGCATACGCCTCCTTTTCCATATACCATACTCTATGAGTAAGTTGAACTGATAGTTTAGACGAATATATTGCCATGTGAAAAAAAATAGGATAGAATTAGTACCTGATACTAATAATTGATCATAACCTGATTGATCTTCTAAATTAACTATATAAAGGAGTCTTCCCTTATGAAAGCTGGAATACTTGGAGTTGGACGTTATATCCCTGAGAAGGTTTTAACAAATCATGATTTAGAAAAAATGGTTGAAACTTCTGACGAGTGGATTCGTACAAGAACAGGAATAGAAGAAAGAAGAATTGCCGCAGATGACGTATATTCATCACATATGGCTGTGGCAGCAGCGAAAAAAGCGCTGGAACAAGCTGAAGTGTCCGCTGAGGATCTCGATATGATTCTCGTTGCGACTGTCACACCTGATCAGTCATTTCCTACAGTTTCTTGTATGATTCAAGAGCAGCTCGGCGCAAAGAAAGCATGTGCCATGGATATCAGCGCGGCTTGTGCAGGCTTTATGTACGGGGTTGTAACCGGTAAACAATTTATTGAATCCGGAACCTATAAGCATGTCCTTGTTGTCGGTGTAGAAAAGCTCTCAAGCATTACAGACTGGGAAGACCGCAACACAGCCGTTCTGTTTGGTGACGGAGCGGGCGCTGCGGTAGTCGGGCCAGTCAGTGATGACAGAGGAATCCTTTCATTTGAACTAGGAGCAGACGGCACAGGCGGTCAGCACTTGTATCTGAATGAAAAAGGACATACAATCATGAATGGACGTGAAGTTTTCAAATTTGCGGTCCGCCAAATGGGTGAATCATGCGTAAATGTCATTGAAAAAGCAGGGCTCTCAAAAGAGGACGTTGACTTTTTGATTCCGCATCAGGCGAACATCCGCATCATGGAAGCTGCACGTGAGCGTTTAGAGCTTCCTGTCGAAAAGATGTCTAAAACTGTTCATAAATATGGAAACACTTCTGCCGCATCCATTCCTATTTCTCTCGTAGAAGAATTGGAAGCCGGTAAAATCAAAGATGGCGATGTGATCGTCATGGTAGGATTCGGCGGAGGATTAACTTGGGGCGCCATTGCAATCCGCTGGGGCCGATAAAAAAAGGTGAGGTGCACACAAGATGAGTAAAAAAAGAGTAGTTGTTACAGGACTCGGAGCATTGTCTCCGCTTGGCAACGACGTTGATACAAGTTGGAATAACGCAATCAACGGTGTGTCCGGAATTGGTCCGATCACTCGTGTTGATGCTGAAGAATATCCGGCTAAAGTAGCCGCTGAATTAAAAGACTTTAATGTTGAAGATTACATGGACAAAAAAGAAGCAAGAAAAATGGACCGTTTCACTCAATATGCGGTTGTCGCTGCGAAAATGGCAGTTGAAGACGCAGGTCTTAAAATTACTGATGAAATTGCGCCGAGAGTCGGTGTTTGGGTTGGTTCCGGAATCGGAGGACTTGAAACGCTTGAGTCTCAATTTGAAATCTTCTTAACAAAAGGCCCAAGACGGGTAAGCCCGTTTTTTGTGCCGATGATGATTCCTGATATGGCGACAGGCCAAATTTCTATTGCTTTAGGAGCAAAGGGAGTTAACTCTTGTACGGTAACAGCATGTGCAACAGGAACAAACTCTATCGGTGACGCGTTTAAAGTCATTCAGCGCGGCGATGCAGACGCTATGATCACAGGCGGAACAGAAGCGCCGCTGACTAGAATGTCATTCGCTGGCTTCAGTGCCAACAAAGCGCTTTCTACAAATCCGGATCCGAAAACAGCAAGCCGTCCGTTTGATAAAAACCGTGATGGATTCGTCATGGGTGAAGGTGCGGGAATTATCGTTCTTGAGGAACTTGAGCACGCACTTGCACGCGGCGCTAAAATTTACGGAGAAATCGTCGGTTACGGCTCGACGGGAGACGCTTATCATATCACAGCGCCTGCCCAAGACGGCGAAGGCGGAGCGAGAGCGATGCAAGAAGCCATTAAAGATGCGGGCATTGCGCCTGAAGAGATTGACTATATCAATGCTCACGGCACAAGCACATATTACAATGACAAATACGAAACAATGGCGATTAAGACTGTTTTTGGCGAGCATGCCTACAAACTTGCGGTAAGCTCTACAAAATCTATGACGGGCCACCTTCTAGGCGCGGCGGGCGGTATTGAAGCCATTTTCTCTATCCTTGCCATTAAAGAAGGCATGATCCCGCCAACAATCAATATTGAAACGCCTGACGAAGAATGCGATTTAGATTATGTGCCTGGTGAAGCACGCAGACAGGATCTCAGCTATGTTCTCAGCAACTCACTGGGATTCGGCGGACATAATGCAACGCTCATCTTCAAAAAATATCAGTAATCATGACGCCAAACCGGCTGCCCTAAAAGGGTAGCCGGTTTTTTTCGTGCGCATAGGATAAAAAAGAGGAGGCGATAGCATGAGCGTGGAACAAACATACAAATGGTTTGAAAAAGCCGCTTCAATAGATGATCTGGCGCATTACATTGTCCCGCACTTTTCAGGAACGGAGAAAGAAGACTGGAAAGGCATCTTGAGACATTTGCAGCATCACGGAATGTTTAAAAACATAGAAGAGGGAATAAGCACGTCTTCCATTCTGAAAGAAAAAGGACTTTTTCAGCATATACAAAAAGAGGAGCAGTATCTCAAAAAGAAGTGGCAAGGACCTGACGTGCCAATCGTAGCACTGCCGGTTGATGAACGAAACAGAAGAATCCGTTTAGAATTCGGATCAAAATCAGGGCTCGCCTTTCCAGATAAAATGTTTCTCTTTCTCTCGTCAGATATCGAATTATCCTCGGTGTCAGCCCTTATGACACATGAATATCATCATGTTTGCCGGTTAGATCATATGACTAAAGAGGAAAAAGACGTCACATTACTTGATACAATCATCATGGAGGGGCTGGCAGAATATGCTGTTTATGAGAGGTTAGGCCAGAGTCAAACGGCTGAATGGACCAACTGGTATACCCCTCTGCAGCTTGAGGTTTTTTACGAAAAAAAGATTGCTCCCCATTTGAACATCAAACGGGAACATCGATTGTTCGATCAGCTTTTATACGGCAAAGGATACCAGCCGAAAATGCTTGGATATGCAGTCGGATTCAATATTGTAAAAAAATATTTATCAGAGAACAAAGCCAATACAGCAGACGGGCTGTCCATCTCTCCTGAAACCTTTTTGAAGGCAACGCTTTAATAGAATAAAATAATGGAATTTCGTTAATAATATTACATTTATCCTAAAAAATTCTTGATTTTGCAAAATGATTGTAATAATATACAACTATAAAATTTTTCGATAATTCAATATTATTTATTATTTCTGAATAAAGGGATTACTTTCTCTTGAAAACGTTTGACGACAAGAGGGGGAAAGGGGAGCTAGCATGAGCACACTTTTAGAAGTGAATAATTTAAAGACTTATTTTTTTAGAAAAAAGGAGCCGATCCCTGCGGTGGACGGAGTCGATTTCTACATCAAAAAAGGCGAAACCGTCGCGCTTGTAGGCGAATCCGGCTCCGGCAAAAGTATTACTTCATTGTCTATTATGGGTCTTGTCCAGAGCTCAGGCGGAAAAATCATGGACGGTACGATTAAACTCGAAGACAAGGACCTCACCTCATTCACTGAAAATGACTATTGCAAAATCCGCGGAAACGAAGTATCCATGATCTTTCAAGAACCAATGACCTCCCTCAATCCGGTGTTAACGATCGGAGAACAAATTACCGAAGTGCTGATTTACCATAAAAACATGAAGAAAAAAGAAGCGTATCAAAGAGCCGTCGAACTCTTGAAGATGGTTGGGTTTTCAAGAGCGGAGCAAATTATGAAGGAATATCCGCATCGTCTATCTGGCGGAATGAGGCAGAGGGTAATGATCGCCATCGCGCTCAGCTGTAATCCAAAACTGCTGATTGCCGATGAACCGACAACGGCGTTAGACGTGACGATACAAGCCCAAGTGCTGGAGCTTATGAAGGATCTCTGCCAGAAGTTTGATACGTCAATTTTGCTGATTACACATGACTTAGGTGTTGTATCGGAAGCAGCCGACAGAGTGATTGTCATGTACTGCGGACAAGTCGTAGAAAATGCTTCAGTCGATGAGTTATTTTTAGAGCCCCTTCATCCTTATACAGAAGGACTGCTTATGTCGATTCCCGTCATAGATGGAGAGATTGATAAATTAAATGCGATTAAAGGCAGCGTGCCGACTCCAGATAATTTGCCGCCGGGGTGCCGTTTTGCTCCAAGGTGCCCAAAAGCCATGGATAAATGCTTGACCCATCAGCCTTCGCTTTTGACACACAAAAGCGGAAGGTCAGTGAGATGCTTTTTATATGAGGAAGAAGGTGCCGAACAATCATGACAGCAGCTAATCAGGAAACAATTTTAGAACTTCGGGACGTGAAAAAATATTTCCCGATCCGCTCAGGCTTTTTTCAAAGAAAAGTTGGTGATGTAAAAGCGGTGGACGGTGTTTCGTTTTCCTTAAAAAAAGGAGAAACACTCGGAATCGTTGGAGAATCGGGCTGCGGAAAATCGACTGCCGGCCGGACGATGATCAGGCTGTACAAACCGACTGAAGGCCAAATTTTCTTTAAGGGGCAGGATATTTCCAATCTGTCAGAGGAGAATTTACGAAAAAACGTCCGCAAAAATATCCAGATGGTCTTTCAAGATCCATTCGCTTCGCTGAATCCAAGAAAAACGCTGCGTTCTATTATTAAGGAGCCTTTTAACACGCACCATATGTACACGATGCGAGAACGAAATGAGAAAGTCGAAGAGCTGCTTGCGAGAGTAGGTCTTCATCCGTCGTTTGCCTCCCGCTATCCTCATGAATTTTCCGGCGGACAGCGTCAGCGGATCGGCATTGCGAGAGCCCTCACGCTGAATCCGGAGCTTATCATTGCAGACGAACCGGTTTCTGCACTTGATGTATCGATTCAGGCCCAGGTCATCAACTTAATGGAAGAATTGCAGGAAGAATTTAATCTGACGTATCTATTTATCTCTCATGATTTAAGTGTCGTCCGCCATATCAGCGACAGAGTCGGGGTAATGTACCTTGGCAAAATGATGGAACTGACCGATAAGCACGAGTTATATGACAATCCGCTCCACCCATACACCCAAGCGCTTTTATCATCTGTCCCGGTTACAAGAAAAAAAGGATCTGTCAAACGCGAACGCATCGTCCTGAAAGGAGAACTGCCCAGCCCGGCCAATCCGCCAAAAGGCTGTGTTTTCCATACGAGATGTCCCGTTGCAAAACCAATATGCAAGGAACAAATACCAGAATTCAAAGAAGCTGCTCCCAGCCATTTTGTGGCTTGTCACCTTTATAGCTAACTGTCGCCCGCACAGCTTTGAGAGGGGGTATGCATACTACATAAACAGCAGCTAAGAAGAACGAACATTTCAAGAGGGGGAATATGGAATGAAAAGACGTAAAACCGCACTGATGATGCTAAGTGTATTGATGGTGATGGCCATCTTTTTATCGGCCTGCTCGGGATCGAAATCAAGCAGCAGCGAGAAAAAATCAACCGGCAAACCGCAGCAGGGCGGGGACTTGGTTGTTGGTTCAACTGGGGAGCCCACTTTGTTTAACCCGCTTTACTCTACTGACGTTTCCAGTTCTGATATTGAAGGGATGATCTATAGCACTTTACTGGAAACAGATGAAAAGTTAAATGTGAAGCCTGCATTAGCCGAGAAAGTGACAGAATCCAAGGATGGTCTGACTTATAATGTCAAGATCAGAAAAGGTGTAAAATTCCATGACGGAAAAGAACTTACAGCGGATGATGTCGTTTTCACATACAGCATACCTTTAAATAAGGATTATAATGGTGAACGCGGCTCTGGTTTTGAATCACTAAAGTCTGTTACAAAAAAAGGTGATTATGAAGTTGAATTTAAATTAAAGAAAAAAGATGCATATTTTTACAATGTTGTTCTAGATAGTTACGGTATTTTGCCTAAACACATTTTAGGGAAAGTACCAGTTGCAGATTTAGGCGAAAATGAATTTAACAGGAAGAATCCGATTGGTTCAGGTCCATTCAAGTTTGCTGAATGGAAAAAAGGGGATTATGTAAAACTTGAAGCCAATGAAGATTATTACGGCGGAAGACCATATTTAGATACAGTTACAGTAAAAACAATCCCAGATTCAAATGCAGCTATTGCCCAGTTAAAGGCGGGAGATATTGATTTCTTTGTTGTCCCGGGTACTGATTTTGAGACAGTCAAAACATTTGATAATGTGCAAGTTAAATCAGATCTTGGTTTGAACTACAGCTATATCGGATGGAATGAAAAAAAAGATTTATTTAAAGACAAAAAAGTCCGCCAAGCTCTTACGCACGCACTTGATCGAAAAGCAATGGTGGATCAAGTATTAAACGGTGATGGTGAAGTCGCAAACGTTCCTGAAAGTCCGCTATCTTGGAATTACCCGAAAAGTGATGTGCCTACATTTGATTACAATCCTAAAAAAGCTAAAAAGCTACTGAAAGAAGCGGGATGGAAAGATACAGACGGAGACGGTTACCTTGATAAGGACGGAAAGAAATTCTCGTTTACCATTAAGACCAATCAAGGCAATAAAATTCGGGAAGATTTAGCGGTTGTTGTTCAGCAGCAGCTAAAAGAAGTAGGAATTGAAGCAAAACCGCAAATTGTAGAATTTAGTGCTCTTATTGAACAGACGAGTCCGCCAAATTGGGATTATGATGCATTACTGCTCGGATGGAGTCTAGCTACGTTCCCTGACCAATACACGATCTTCCATTCAAGTCAGTCTGAAAATGGCTTGAACAACATTTGGTACAAAAACCCTAAGGTTGATAAACTCTTAGTTGAGGCAAAGTCAATCACAGACAGAAAAGAATATCAGAAAAAATACGAAGAAATTTATAAATTGATTGCAGAGGATCAGCCTTATTCATTCTTATTTTATTACAATTATCATAGGGCAATTCCGGCAAACATGCATGGGTACGTATTCCATCCTAAGAATGACTTATACCATATTGAGAAATGGTGGCTTGAACAATAAAAATTATATCCCTAGAGAGGTGAGGATTCAGCATCCTTTCCTCTTTATCCTATTTTAGAAAAGGGGACAAGAATATGGTTACATATATTGTTCGTAGAACATTAATGTCTCTGCCGATTCTTTTGGGCATTACAATATTATCTTTTGCGATAATGAAAGCGGCACCAGGTGATCCGATGTCACTTATGATGGATCCGACAATCAGTCAAGCGGACAGAGCAAAATTTATAGAAAAGTACGGACTTAATGATCCTGAACCAGTTCAATATTTAAAATGGCTTGGAAACATGTTGCAAGGAGATTTTGGTACATCTATTGTTAAAAAAGGTACACCTGTTTCCGACTTAATCCTATCACGTTTACCCAACACTCTGGTGCTCATGGTATTTTCAACACTTGTTGCTCTTCTGATTTCCATTCCTTTCGGTGTTCTTTCTGCAAAACGCCCTTATTCAAAGCTTGACTACGGTATAACTGTCACGTCATTCTTAGGTCTGGCAATACCTAATTTTTGGTTCGGATTAATTCTAATTATGATTCTTTCGGTAAATCTCGGTTGGTTTCCTACGGGGGGCGTTAGTACTTTAAATGCTGATTTTAACATTTTTGACAGACTTCATCATTTAATTTTACCTGCTTTTGTTTTAGCAACTGCTGATATGGCTGGTATTACTCGTTATACACGTTCAAGTATGCTCGATGTATTGAAACAGGACTATATAAGAACAGCTCGTGCAAAAGGGTTTAGAGAAAATAAAGTGATTTTCAAACATGGCTTAAGAAATGGTCTTCTTCCTGTTATTACAATTTTCGGATTGATGATCCCGTCATTTATTGGTGGTGCTGTCGTGGTAGAACAGATTTTTACTTGGCCGGGACTTGGGAAGTTATTTATTGATTCAGCATTTTCCAGAGATTATCCGGTTATTATGGCGATGACTGTTATTTCCGCTGTTTTGGTTGTACTAGGAAACTTGATAGCGGATATTTTATATGCATTAGTTGATCCGCGAATCGAATATTAAAAGGGGGAGGTACATATGACAATACCGAATACTGCAGCTCCCTCTAATGAGGTAAAGCTAAAAGAAAATATTAGACAAAAACCAGAAACAATGACTAAGATTTTTTTTGAAAAATTTTTAAAGAATAAGTTGGCTGTTATAGGAGGTATTATTTTAACAGTCATTATTTTAATGGCCGTTTTTGCACCTTTTATTGCGCCTTATTCGCCAGAAAGTCAGTCACTATTAAATAAACTGAAGCCGCCAAGCTCTAAAAATTTAATGGGAACAGATAAATTTGGCCGTGATATATTCACAAGGGTGTTATATGGGGCTCGTGTTTCCTTATTAGTCGGTTTTGCTTCAGTAATTGGTGCAATTACAATAGGCACTGTAGTTGGCGCTGTGGCAGGATATTTTAAAGGTATAGTAGATGCTATTTTGATGAGGATAGTAGATGTAGTTCTATCTATTCCAGATATTTTTCTCCTTATTACATTGGTAACAATTTTTCAGCCGGGTATGGATAAGTTAATTTTAATTTTTTCTCTGACAGGTTGGACAACAACAGCGCGGCTGGTTAGAGGAGAGTTTTTATCACTGAGATCAAGAGAATTCGTATTAGCTGCTAAAACGATTGGGACTAAAAATTACAAAGTCATTTTTTCGCATATATTACCCAATTGTTTAGGACCAATAATTGTCTCAGCCACTTTAAAAGTGGGCAGTGTAATTCTAGCTGAATCAACATTAAGTTATCTGGGCTTTGGAATCCAGCCTCCAATTGCAAGTTGGGGGAATATGCTTCAAGATGCGCAAAACTTTACGTTGATGATTCAAGCATGGTGGTACCCATTATTTCCCGGGCTATTTATTTTAATTACTGTGCTGTGCTTCAACTTTGTCGGAGACGGTTTGCGGGATGCTCTTGATCCTAAAAATATTAAATAAAATGAAAATTTTGTTCGTTAGAAAATGTAACAAATTCCTGAAGTAAGCAGATTTCCTTTGTCAGAAAATATACGAGGAAGTCTGCTTCTTGTGTTCATAAAAGAAACCCAGTTATTCCAGATTTCCTCAATCTCTATGGAATAATTTCTCTGCACCTTGCCTATACTGTGGACAACAGTTTTTATAAAGTGAGGGGTTAGAGATGTTATTTCTTCATGATGTGTGGGTCAATTGGTTTGAAGGGGAAGAAAATGGCTACAATGTATGCCACTTTCATGAATGGCGCAAGGAAGATACGGTTGAGCTTTTGGATCAGGTGCCTCTCTTAAGGGTGCCGTCAGTACTGTTTCATTACATAGAAAATGATTTGTCAGAGCTTCCGAAAGATTTGCTTGAAGAGGTTCATCAAAAATCGTACATTCGCAAAAATCATGAACGCACAAAGCTGGAGTATTGTTTTGTTGTGACAGACGGAATCGGCATTTTGGCTGTTGATACAATCGGCTACACGATCCCTGTCAGAAAAAGCCGCCTTATCCCGCGGCAGGAGCAGCTTGTGTATGAAATGGTGAAAGATGTAGAGCCGGAAACGTATGAATTTGAGCCGAAGAAGCTGGAGTCCTCAAAAGAATATCATATCTTATCATTGGCACCAGAGCACGTCAGAGGATTAACGAGAAAAGAGCGGCAAATTAAGCAGCTTATGTTTATGGCGCTGGATCAATTAAAAGGGCTGAAAAACCGTGCGGAGATCGGCTACTGGTACACAGAGTGGAACCCGCATATGTATGAACAAATCAAACGGATGAGCTTTGAAGAGATTTGGGACATGCTGTATAACGAAACGATTGAAGGCTGGTCGGACAAGCATTTGGCTTTTTGCGAAAACCTGATCAAAGGACAGCCTTTTTTCGAGAAGCTTTGGGAAATGGAAAATGAATCAAAGGTAAACTAAAAAAAGCCGCTCTTTGCAAATCGCAAGAGCGGTTTTTTGATTAGCGTCTTTTTCGGCCAAGACCCATGGCGTTTTCCATTTTTTTGAGCATTTTGTTCGCTGTCCGGTTCGCCCGCTCAGCGCCTTCATCAAGAATCCGGTCTAATTCTTCGGACTCAATCAGTTCATGATAACGGTCTTGAATTGGCTTCAATGCACCGACTACCACTTCTGCCAAATCACCTTTGAACTCGCCATAGCCTTTTCCTTCGTATTTCGCTTCAAGCTCTTCAATCGTCGTATTGCCGAGAATTGAATAAATCGTAAGTAGATTGGAAACGCCAGGTTTGTTTTCTTTATCAAATTTTACAATACCTTCAGAATCAGTCACAGCGCTTTTGATTTTCTTTTCAAGCTGCTTTGGTTCATCCAGCAATGTAATAAAAGATTTCTGGTTCGGATCAGATTTACTCATTTTCTTCAGTGGGTCAGTCAGAGACATGATCCGAGCGCCTACTTTTGGAATCTTCACTTCGGGAATTGTAAAGATATCGTTATATTTTTTGTTAAATCGCTCTGCAAGGTTTCGTGTCAGCTCAAGATGCTGCTTTTGATCCTCGCCGACAGGCACAAGGTCTGTTCCGTACAGCAGAATATCTGCAGCCATCAGCGGCGGGTATGTTAACAGACCCGAGACAACTGCTTCTTTTCCATTTGACTTGTCCTTAAATTGAGTCATTCGCTCAAGCTCGCCGATATAAGCGACGCACTGCATCATCCAACCGGCCTGTGCATGTGCGGGAACCTCTGATTGAATAAACAGCGTTGCCTTTTCAGGGTCGAGACCGACAGCTAGATAAAGCGCCGCCAAACTGCGGATATTCTTTCTCAGCTGAAGCCGATCCTGAGGAACTGTGATCGCATGCTGGTCTACGATGCAAAAATAGCTGTTATAATCATGCTGGAGTTCGACAAACTGCTTCATTGCACCGATGTAGTTGCCGAGTGTAACGGAACCGCTCGGCTGGATGCCTGAAAAAATCGTCTGTTTCATTGGAAAATCAACCTCATTTCTTAAAACATAATAAAAAAGGCTCATTCTTCCCCTGTAAAAAAGGGACGAATGAACCGTGGTACCACCCTGATTATTCCATTAAAATGGAATCACTCTGGCGTTTGTAACGGAGACTGCTCCGGCTGAGCCTACTTTTTGGTTCGGTCAGCTGCTCCAAAGTCCATTCCACATTGCCCGTTATCTGCTCCCAGCACCGCAGACTCTCTTCAAACGGGTGAAATGTGTACTACTCTTTTTCATAGCAAGCTTTTCTTTTGATTGCTTCATTATAAATCAATTATAACCAATTGTCATCCTGAAAAAACATTCTTTTTGCATGAAAATTGTAATGATATAAATAATAGAACAGCCGTAAATCGCCCAAATGATAACAGCTCTCAGCGGTTAAACAGCTAGATATTATATGTATAAAGCAATATGGATTGGAAACTCCTACAATAGTTTTTAATCAATTTATGCTTTAAACGGTAGAAGGATATCGCGTTATTGGCAGAAAAACTAACGAAGTTTAAAAATTTTAAATTGATAAAATAATATTGCAATAAAGAATTTGTTTCATTATAATGAACTTGTTCACTCTATTGTTACAGCTTTTTTACAAAAATAATCAGAAAAGACGGAACAGAATAAAAGTTATGCAAATTCAGGTTCATTTGTCTGATATTTCTGAGGATTTAGCCGTAAGGAGCTGAAAAATGATTATTAGGGGGTTTGTGGATATGAAAAAACGTTGGTCGATTGTCACGTTAATGCTCATTTTCACTCTCGTACTGAGCGCATGCGGCTTTGGCGGCAGCGGTTCAAACGGTGATGGGAAAAAAGACAGCAAAGGGAAGACAACTCTTAACATTAATATTAAAACTGAGCCGTTCTCCTTACATCCGGGATTGGCAAATGACTCGGTATCAGGCGGTGTTATCCGTCAGACTTTTGAAGGATTGACACGTATTAATGCAGATGGAGAGCCTGAAGAAGGCGCAGCCTCTAAAATTGAAACAAGCAAAGATGGAAAAACCTATACGTTTACGATTCGTGATGGTGCAAAGTGGTCAAATGGCGACCCTGTCACAGCGCAAGATTTTGAATATGCATGGAAATGGGCGCTTGATCCTAATAACGAATCACAATACGCTTACCAGCTCTACTACATAAAAGGTGCTGAGGCGGCAAATACCGGTAAAGGCAGCCTTGATGATGTGGCAGTGAAAGCTGAAAACGATAAAACATTAAAGGTTGAACTAAACAACCCAACTCCATACTTCACTGAATTAACAGCATTTTATACTTATATGCCGATTAACAAAAAGATTGCAGAGAAAAACAAAAAGTGGAACACAGATGCCGGAGATGATTACGTGTCAAACGGACCATTTAAGATGACGGCATGGAAACACAGCGGATCTATCGATCTTGAAAAGAATGATCAATACTGGGATAAAGACAAAGTCAAACTGAAGAAAATCAATATGGTTATGATCAACAACAACAATACTGAACTGAAAAAATTCCAAGCTGGTGAACTTGATTGGGCCGGTATGCCGCTCGGACAGCTTCCGACTGAATCTCTGCCTAGCTTGAAAAAAGACGGTTCTTTACATGTTGAGCCGATTGCAGGTGTGTATTGGTACAAATTTAACACTGAAGCGAAGCCGTTAGACAACATAAATATCCGTAAAGCTTTAACATATGCAATTGACCGCCAATCGATTGTTAAAAACGTTACACAAGGTGAGCAAATCCCGGCTATGGCCGCAGTTCCGCCGACAATGAAAGGATTTGAAGATAACAAAGAAGGCTACTTCAAAGACAACGATGTCAAAACGGCAAAAGAATACCTTGAAAAAGGCCTGAAAGAAATGGGCTTAAGCAAGGCATCTGACCTGCCGAAAATCAAATTATCTTATAACACGGATGATGCACATGCAAAAATCGCTCAAGCAGTGCAAGAAATGTGGAAGAAAAATTTAGGCGTTAATATTGAGCTTGATAACTCAGAATGGAATGTATATATTGATAAGCTTCACAGCCAAGATTATCAAGTCGGCCGTATGGGCTGGCTTGGCGACTTCAACGATCCGATTAACTTCCTTGAGTTGTTCCGTGACAAAGACGGAGGAAATAACGATACCGGCTGGGAAAATCCAGAATTCAAAAAGCTTCTGAACCAGTCACAAACTGAAACAGATAAAACAAAACGTGCAGAGCTGCTGAAAAAAGCAGAGAATATTTTCATTGATGAAATGCCGGTTGCCCCAATCTATTTCTACACTGATACATGGGTACAGGATGAAAACCTAAAAGGTGTTATCATGCCAGGTACTGGTGAGGTTTATTTCAGAAACGCATATTTTAAATAAGGCTTTATCTGAAAATAAAAGACCTCAAGGTATATGGGGAAAAAAGCCCCATATACCTTTCTTTCTTACTGATGGAGTATAAAAAAAGTAAAAACCATGGAGGTGTTCCCCCTTGCTAAAATATATCGGAAGACGTTTAGTCTATATGATCATCACATTATTTGTGATTGTAACCGTGACATTCTTCTTAATGCAAGCAGCACCGGGCGGGCCATTTTCAGGTGAGAAAAAGCTTCCGCCTGAAATTGAAGCAAACTTAAATGCGCATTATGGCTTGGACAAGCCGCTGTTTGTACAATATGTAAGTTATTTGAAATCAGTTGCAATGTGGGATTTCGGACCGTCATTTAAATATAAAGGTCAGAGTGTCAATGACCTGATCAGTTCAGGTTTCCCCGTTTCATTCACTCTTGGAGCAGAAGCTATTCTCCTCGCTTTAGCATTAGGTGTATTGTTTGGGGTCATTGCAGCCCTTTACCATAATAAGTGGCAGGATTATACCGTCGCGATTTTAACGATCTTTGGTATTTCAGTTCCGAGCTTTATCATGGCGGCTGTGCTGCAATATGTGTTCTCCATGAAGCTTGGGCTGTTTCCGGTCGCGGGGTGGGAGTCCTGGGCATACACCTTTCTGCCTTCCATCGCTCTTGCTTCCATGCCGATGGCGTTTATTGCCAGACTTTCCCGTTCAAGCATGATCGAAGTGTTAAACAGTGATTATATTCGCACAGCGAAAGCAAAAGGGCTGTCACGTCCTGCAGTTACAGTGCGACATGCCATCCGAAACGCGCTGTTGCCTGTCGTTACATATATGGGCCCTATGGCCGCTCAAGTTTTAACCGGAAGCTTTATCATTGAAACCATTTTTGGTATACCGGGGCTTGGTGCACACTTTGTTAACAGTATTACAAACCGTGATTATACAGTCATTATGGGTGTAACGGTGTTCTTCAGTGTCATCCTGCTTTTATGTGTATTAATCGTAGACGTGTTATACGGCATTATTGATCCAAGAATCAAGCTTTCCAAAGCAAAGAAAGGAGCCTAGGCCATGCAGAACATTCCAAAAAACATGTTTGAACCAGCCGCAGCGAATGCCGGCGATGCTGAGAAAATAAGTAAAAAGAGCCTTTCCCTCTGGAAAGATGCGATGCTACGTTTCCGCAGCAATAAGCTTGCGATGGTCGGGCTTGTTATTATTATTCTCATTATTCTAATGGCGATTTTTGCACCTATTTTCTCAAAATATGATTATTCGACTACCAATCTCTTAAATGCGGATAAGCCGCCTTCAAAAGATCACTGGTTCGGGACTGATGATCTTGGAAGGGACATTTTCGTCCGTACATGGGTAGGTGCCCGAATTTCAATCTTTATCGGTGTCGCAGCCGCTGTTCTTGACTTGCTGATTGGCGTGATTTGGGGCAGTATTTCAGGGTTCCGCGGAGGCAGAACAGATGAGATTATGATGCGTATCGCAGATATCCTTTGGGCTGTTCCTTCATTATTAATGGTTATCCTGCTGATGGTCGTTCTTCCGAAAGGGCTGTTAACGATTATTATTGCTATGACGATTACGGGCTGGATTAACATGGCCAGAATCGTCCGCGGCCAAGTGCTGCAGCTGAAGAATCAGGAATACGTGCTTGCGTCGCAGACACTCGGGGCAAAAACATCCCGTCTGCTGTTTAAACATATCGTGCCGAACGCAATGGGCTCTATTTTAGTCACGATGACACTAACTGTTCCAACCGCGATTTTTACAGAAGCCTTTTTAAGCTATTTAGGACTTGGTGTTCCGGCTCCTCTTGCAAGCTGGGGAACGATGGCTTCTGACGGATTGCCTGCATTGACCTATTATCCGTGGCGTTTGTTTTTCCCTGCCGGTTTTATCTGCATTACCATGTTTGGTTTTAACGTTGTCGGCGACGGATTAAGAGACGCATTGGATCCTAAGTTACGTAAATAAGGGAGTGATACGGGTGACACGCCTATTAGAAGTAAAAGATTTAGCGATTTCATTTAAAACATACGGCGGAGAGGTCCAGGCGATCCGCGGAGTGAATTTCCATCTGAATAAAGGAGAAACATTGGCAATCGTCGGGGAGTCAGGCTCTGGAAAAAGTGTGACATCTCAAGCAATCATGAAGCTGATTCCGATGCCTCCGGGTTATTTTAAACGCGGTAAGATTTTATTTGACGGCAAGGATTTAGTGCAGCTTTCTGAAAAAGAGATGCAAAATGTACGGGGGAAAGAGATCGGAATGATATTCCAAGATCCGATGACCTCTTTAAATCCGACAATGAAAGTCGGCAAGCAAATTACAGAAGTGCTTTTTAAACACGAAAACATTTCAAAGGAAGCTGCGAAAAAGCGTGCTGTTGAGCTGCTGGATTTAGTAGGTATCCCAATGCCGGAAAAACGGGTCAACCAATTTCCGCACGAGTTTTCAGGCGGGATGAGACAGCGTGTCGTCATTGCGATGGCACTTGCGGCGAATCCGAAGCTGTTAATTGCCGATGAGCCGACAACTGCTCTTGACGTGACCATCCAAGCGCAGATTCTTGAATTGATGAAAGAATTGCAAAAGAAAATTGATACGTCCATCATCTTTATCACTCACGATCTCGGTGTTGTTGCTAACGTAGCCGACAGAGTTGCCGTGATGTATGCGGGACAGATTGTAGAAACCGGAACGGTAGACGAAATTTTCTACGATCCGAGACATCCGTATACTTGGGGGCTGCTGGCGTCCATGCCGACACTTGAAAGCTCAGGAGACGAACAGCTGACAGCAATCCCTGGCACGCCGCCTGATTTGACAAATCCTCCAAAAGGAGATGCCTTTGCGCTCCGGAGTCCATATGCGATGAAAATTGATTTTGAACAGGAGCCGCCAATGTTTAAGGTTTCCGATACTCATTATGTGAAATCGTGGCTGCTTCATCCTGATGCGCCAAAGGTAGAGCCGCCTGAAGCGGTAAAAGCGAAAATGCGGACGCTGGCGAATACGTATCAAAGACCTGTCTTAGTGAGAGAGGGTGAATAAATTGACTGAGAAACTATTAGAAATCAAACATTTAAAACAGCACTTTGTTACGCCGAGAGGAACGGTTAAAGCCGTAGATGACCTGTCGTTTGATATCTATAGGGGTGAAACATTAGGTCTGGTTGGTGAATCTGGCTGCGGTAAATCGACAACAGGCCGAAGTATCATTCGGCTATACGAAGCAACCGATGGCGAGGTGCTGTTTAACGGTGAAAATGTTCACGGTAAAAAATCCCGTAAAAAGCTGCTCGAATTCAACCGCAAAATGCAAATGATTTTCCAGGACCCATATGCATCGCTGAATCCGAGAATGACAGTCGCAGATATTATTGCAGAAGGCCTTGATATTCATAAGCTGACGAAAACGAAGAAAGAGCGTATGCAGCGGGTTCATGAGCTCCTGCAAACAGTCGGTTTAAACAAGGAGCATGCCAACCGTTATCCGCATGAATTTTCCGGCGGTCAGCGGCAAAGAATCGGGATTGCGAGAGCTCTTGCTGTAGATCCGGAATTTATTATTGCAGATGAGCCAATTTCCGCTTTGGATGTATCCATTCAAGCGCAGGTCGTGAATTTAATGAAAGAACTGCAAAAAGAAAAAGGGCTCACATACCTGTTTATTGCCCACGATTTATCGATGGTCAAATACATCAGCGACCGTATCGGAGTGATGTATTTCGGTAAGCTGGTTGAGCTTGCGCCGGCAGATGAACTTTACGAAAACCCGCTACACCCGTATACAAGATCATTGCTTTCTGCCATTCCGCTTCCTGATCCGGATTATGAGAGAAATCGTGTCCGCCAAAAATACGATGTATCCGTGCATCGGTTAAAGGATGGAGAAAAGATGGAATTCCGTGAAGTAAAACCAGGTCATTTTGTTATGTGCACGGAAGAGGAATTTAAAGCCTATTCATAAGTTGAAAATCCTTCAAAACAAATGTTTTGAAGGATTTTTTTTATAGGATGATAGAAAGTAAGAGTCACATCTTTTACAATTAGAGGAAAAACGGAGGCGGACACTATTCAAATTCTTCGTCAGAAAAATGTCTTTGCACTGCTTCTGTCGCAATCTCTGCAATCTTTAGCTGGAGTCCTGGTGACAATCGTTTTAATGGTAAAGGTCTATCAAATGACCGACTCTGTCTTTTTTTCGGGTCTTATTTTATCCTTCATGTCGTTTGCAAGTGTTGCGGCAAGCTTTTGCATTTCGGGTGTACTCCATAAGCTTGGTTTTAAAAAGGTGCTTGCCGGTGCAAGTCTGCTGAGAGCGGTCTTTGCATTGCTAATCGCATACAGTGTCAGCCAAGATGGAATTGCCTTCTATATCATGACGCTGCTGTTTGTTTTTTGTTTTTCATTTTCTGGCGCCTTTTTTCAGCCGGCAAGGTTCGCGCTGCTGCCTGTTATTGTTTCAAAAGAGCATTACGTGAAAGCAAACGGTGTGATTTCACTCGCTAATCAATTGTTTTTAACAGCTGGCTGGGGACTTGGAGGTCTTCTGACATTTGCTGCACCTTTTGAGTTTGTTGTCGGCAGTGCCATTTGCCTGTTTGTCTTTTCCGGAGCTGTCATCAGCCTGCTTCATGTGAACGATGCAAGAACGAAAAGAACAGCTGAAACAGCATCTGCAAGAAGTGTATGGAAGGATTTGATGACAACCCCGATTGTAAGAGACATCACTGCAATGGACATGATAGAAGCTCTTGCCGGCTCAGTTTGGTCATCCGCTATTCTATTGGCTTTTACAGTGGCGGTTCTGCATGAAACAGAAGTATGGTGGGGAATCTTTAACGCTTCTTATTTTATTGGTGCTATGATCGGCAGTGTCATCGCCATCCATTTTTCTGCATGTTTTGAGCAAAATATGGGGTACGCGATTATATTCAGCTCACTTGTGATGGCAGTGCTGACATTCCTCTTTGCGGTTTCTCCCTTGCCGTTTTTATGCGCCCTGGCTTGCGCGGCGATGGGGCCTTTTTATCAAGTCAGAGATATATGTCAGGAAACCGTATTGCAGGAGGTCATTCCGGCACATAAGCGCATCGGGATGATGGCTGCCAAAAACGCGCTGTTGACTCCTTGGTCTGGTGTTACCTATTCCATCATGGGGCTGCTGACTGATGCTGCCGGTGCAAAAACAGCTTTTATTTCGGCGGCTGTATTATATGGCATGACTTTTTTGATTGCGTTGGCGCAGCCCGGCCTGAGTCATTACAAACGGGAGAGACACGCGAATTGAGCATGATCAAACATCTCCGGTGGAACGACGAATTGCCTTACTTGCTGAAAAAAAATGAAACCATGCGGAAAGTTCGTACGTCTTTATAGATGTAAGGCTGTTTAAACAAGAAGAAATGGGGTATATCTAAAAGTATGAAGACAACGAACTCATAAGGAGCAAATCAATGAACTGGTACGAAAAGCTTAGCGAGTACTTTCCAATTGAAGAATTGAAATCAAAAGCGCATATGGAAGCTCTTTTGAAAGAGCGAAGCGATATTTATCATAAAGATGAAGGCAAGCATCATATCTTAATGTTTGCGGAATTTGAATCTTTTATCTTCGTTGATTATCTGTATGTGTCAAAAGATGCAAGAGGGCAAGGGCTTGGCGGCAAACTGATTGCCAAGCTGAAAAAGAAAAATAAGCCGATATTGCTTGAGGTGGAGCCTGTGGATGAAGATGATGCTGATACAGAAAAACGCCTGAGATTCTATCAAAGAGAGCATTTTAAGCATGCTCAGTCAATTGGGTACCGGCGCCGGTCATTGGCTACGAATGAAGTCAATAAGATGGAGATTCTGTACTGGTCACCGAAAACAGAATCAGAAGAAGAGATTCTTGAAGCCATGAAACAGACATATGAAAACATTCATACTTATAAAGATGAGAAATGGTACGGGGAATCATACGAAAAAACGGATGAAGTCCTGACACTCATTGATGAAGAAAAGCAAAAAAATATTTTCGATGAGTTAAGCTAATTGAGAATGCAAACACATGAATAAAATAAAATTTGCTGGATTGACACATTTTTTTCTTAGGACACTGTTCACACTTACTTTTTTATAGTATAATACCTATAAAGATTCCTTTTTTAGAGTAATTTCAATTTAAGAATAAAATAGATGTTCATCCTACTAATTAGAGGAGTGAAGATGAATGGTTACATTATACACATCACCAAGCTGTACTTCATGCAGAAAGGCGAGAGCGTGGCTCGAGGAGCATGAGATTCCGTACGTAGAAAGAAACATTTTCTCTGAACCTTTATCAATTGATGAAATAAAACAAATCTTAAGAATGACTGAGGACGGAACAGATGAGATCATCTCAACCCGTTCAAAAGTATTCCAAAAATTGAATGTGAACGTTGAATCAATGCCGCTGCAAGACTTGTACCTCTTGATCAACGAGCACCCAGGTTTGCTTCGCCGTCCGATCATCATCGATGAAAAACGTTTGCAGGTCGGATACAACGAAGACGAAATCAGACGTTTCTTGCCAAGAAAAGTCCGCTCTTTCCAATTAAGAGAAGCACAGCGTTTGGCAAACTAATAGATCGCACGTTAAAAAGAAGGCTGAGACATCAGCCTTCTTTTATTTTTCAACCTGCTGATAATAAATGCTGGCAAGGATCACAAAGACGACAGTTAAAATGGGGAGAAGCGCTTCAACCGTGCCGTGCTGAGCCATAAAAAAAGACAGCTTTTGATCCCGGACAATCATTTCTCCGCCTGTATAAGCCAATAATCCGCTTCCCACATAAATCAATAACGGTATTTTCTCAAGCGCGATGTGGATGAGTTTGCTGCCCCAAATTATAACCGGCACCGATACACACAGACCAATCATAACGAGAGAAAGCTCACCGTGCGACGCTCCTGCGACAGCAATAACATTGTCCAATGACATAAACAGGTCTGCGAGTACAATCGTTCGTATGGCTTTCCATAGAGAGGTGCTGCTTTTGACGTGCTGGGCGTCTTTTTTTTCAATTAATAGCTGGTATCCCAAATATAGAAGGAATATTCCCCCGGTACATTGCAGGAAAGGAATATTCAAAAGATAAACCGCTGCACTTGTTAATCCGATTCTCATCGCAACGGCGATAAATGTTCCGAGAATAATGGCTTGCTGTCTTTGCTTGTCCGGCAAATTTCGGCTGGCCATGGCGATCACGACTGCATTATCGCCGCCGAGAATCAGATCAATTCCGACGATAAGCAGCAGTGAAATCAGATAGTCATGCTCCATGCATCGGCACCTCGCTTTCGTTCCATCGCTTGTACCACTAATATATGAAGCGGGACGCAATTTATGATAGCGGTGCTGGAAGACAAGCCATTTTTTGGGCGAAGATGCATTTTTATTTCTTTTGTGACTGATTTATCATAAAATAGAAATACAAAGGAATTCACACTTCCTTGGTTCAAGGTTAAGATGTGGACGGAATGGGTAAAGTGTAGTAAAGTACTATTAATCGGGAGCTTAGATGTCCCTTCAACATCTTATATAGAAGGGAAGGTTGGCAAATGGAAATTGAAAGAATTAACGAGCATACAGTAAAATTTTATATGTCTTATGGAGATATTGAAGATCGCGGTTTTGACAGAGAAGAAATTTGGTATAACCGTGAGCGCAGTGAAGAACTGTTCTGGGAAGTTATGGATGAAGTTCATGAGGAAGAGGAATTCGCTGTTGAAGGCCCTCTTTGGATTCAAGTTCAGGCAATGGACAAAGGATTAGAAATTATCGTCACCAAAGCCCAGCTTTCCAAAGACGGACAAAAGCTCGAACTGCCGATTCCTGAGGATAAAAAACAAGAACCAGCATCTGAGGATCTTGACGCCTTGCTGGATGATTTCCAAAAAGAAGAGCAAGAAGTCAATCAGGAAGAGAAGGAACAAAAGCTACAATTTGTCTTGCGGTTTGATGACTTCGAAGATGTAATTTCTCTATCTAAATTAAACGTTAACGGAAGTAAAACGACTTTATATTCGTTTGAGAACCGATATTATTTATATGTGGATTTTTACAATTTGACTGATGAAGAGGTTGAAAATCAGCTAAGCATCCTGTTGGAGTATGCGTCTGAATCCTCAATCAGCATACACCGACTTGAAGAATACGGCAAGCTGGTTGTGTCAGAGCACGCTCTTGAAACGATAAAAAAACACTTTGCATCATAGCAGACCGATTTCTTGCCGGAAATCGGTTTTTTTCTATTTCAAAACAACATATTGAAGCTGGAAAATCAAAAACATACATAAAGGCAAAACATCAGCAAACAGGAGTTCATCGGTCATTTCCAGAAAGAGTGATGAATCTGGAAAGGAGAGATGACAATTGTTTAGTGCTGTGACAGAAGACGGTCAAGTTTTCCACCTCATAGGCAGGCAGAGCAGAGAAAAATTAAAGCAGACCAGGTTTTTTTGCCCGGTGTGTGCAGAGGAGCTCGATGTGAAGCTAGGGTCTCAGAAAGCGCCGCATTTTGCCCATAAACAGAACAAGTCCTGCACGATAGACATAGAACCTGAGAGCGCCTATCACTTAGAAGGAAAACGGCAGCTATATGTATGGCTGAAAACGCAAAAGGCTTCACCGCTCTTAGAGCCGTATGTCCGAGAGATTAAACAAAGGCCCGACATCTTGGCGAAAGTTAAGGGGAATACGCTTGCTGTTGAATACCAATGCGCGACTCTCCCTCCTGATGTCTTTCAAAAAAGAACAGCCGGTTTCAAACAAGCAGGAATGATACCGCGGTGGATTCTTGGGGTCAGCCGCTTAAAACGGACATCTTCATCCTTTTACCAGCTGTCCGCTTTCCATTGGCAGTTTATCAATACCAGTCAGAACAGCGATCTGTTATGTTACTGCCCCAAAACACATTCTTTCCTGAGGCTCAGCCACATGATCCCGTTTTACACAACCCATTTTTACTGCTCCGTCCAAACGATTCCAGTCCGTCAGGCAGCGGCAGAAGATCTCTTTTTCACTGAATCGGATTCATCGTTTAAGCACACAGATTGGACAGGAGCCATTCTCCGTTTTCGCCGCAAAACTCATCGGTTTCTCTCTAAAGATATAAATCGGCTTAGGCTTTTGTTTTATGAAAAACGGCAAACGCCTCTCTCTTTTCTTCCGACAGAGGTGTTTGTTCCTGTACAGAAAGGAGCCGTTTTCAAGAGTCCCGTTTTTGTATGGCAGGGTTATCTTTATCTGTTTATTACGGATCTTGGGTATAAACATGCGCCCATTCGCTTTTCAGCCATTTTGCAGCACTGCAAACTACACATTCATAAAAAGAACATTCTACTCAGAGGAGAATACAGCGATCAGGGTCTCAGTGAGGCTGTTAAACAGTACATTGAATTTTTGTGCAAGAAGGGATTTTTAAGAGAGACTCAGAAAGAAGTATATGTGCTGAATCAGCCCGCAAAGCGCAGCCAATCATTACAGGATCTCATTGAAAAAGACAGAAGCTGTTTTATCGAATGAGTTTTCCTGATTTGGCTCACCCTAAGACAAAGGTGGTGGGCTGGTTGTGAGAAGCACAAAAGGAAAGGTTTTTCGTGTTTTTACTGCTTTTTTGGCATTCGTTCTCTTCATAACTGCATATGATTTGACAAATGGCAGTGAAAAACCGGAAGATATTCACAACACAAGTTTATTGAGAAACAACCGTTTTTTCAATTGGCTTGAATTAAAGAAAACGAGGGGGATCACCATGGCTGAGGAAAAAAAAGCAAATCAACTGCCTGACCGAAGTGAGGTAAAGGTAGAGGACACATGGAGACTTGAGGATATTTTTCCTAGTGATGAGGCCTGGAATAAAGAATTTCAAGCTGTTAAAGAATTAATACCGGATTTATCTAAGTATAAAGGCAAGCTGGCTGATTCAGCCGATCATTTATACGAAGCCCTTACTTACCAGGATAAGGTGATGGAGCGTTTGGGCAAACTTTACACATACGCGCATATGCGCTCAGACCAAGATACAGGGAACTCCTTTTATCAGGGACTTAATGATAAGGCTGGAAATCTGTATACACAGGCCGCAAGCGCAACAGCTTATCTTGTTCCGGAAATTTTATCCATAGAAGAAGACAAACTGCAGCAGTTTATTCTTGAAAAAGAAGAGCTGAAGCTTTACTCTCATGCCATTGAGGAAATCACAAAGGAACGACCGCACGTGCTGAGCGAGAAGGAAGAAGCGCTGCTGGCTGAAGCTTCTGAGGTGCTGTCTTCGTCGTCAAATACGTTCAGCGTGTTAAATAATGCCGATATTACATTCCCATCTATTAAAGATGAAGAGGGGAATGAAAAACAGATCACTCACGGCAATTTTATTAATTTCTTAGAAAGTGAAAACCGTGAAGTCCGCAAAAATGCGTTTGACGCTGTATATAAAACATACGGCCAATATAAAAATACAATGGCGACTACCTTGAGCGGGACTGTGAAAAAAGACAACTTCTACGCAAGAATGAAAAAATACAAGTCAGCACGTGAAGCTGCGCTTTCTAACAACAGTATTCCTGAAGAGGTATACGACAATCTCATCAAAACGATTAACAAGCATCTTCCGCTGCTGCATCGTTATATTGCACTGAGAAAGAAAGTGCTTGAGCTGGATGAAGTGCATATCTATGATCTGTATACACCGCTTGTGAAGGATGCGGGAATGAAGGTTACGTACGAGCAAGCTAAGGATTATATGCTGAAGGGGCTTGCACCTTTAGGAGAGGAATATCGCTCTATCTTAAAAGAGGGGCTTGAAAACCGCTGGGTTGATGTTTATGAGAATAAAGGGAAACGCAACGGCGCTTATTCTTCAGGAACATACGGCACAAATCCGTATATTTTAATGAACTGGCATGATAACGTCAATAATCTCTTTACGCTAGTGCATGAGTTCGGCCACTCTGTTCACAGCTACTATACGAGAAAACACCAGCCATATCCTTACGGCAATTACAGCATCTTTGTCGCAGAAGTTGCTTCTACGACAAACGAAGCACTGCTTGGTGAATATTTGCTGAACAATTTAGAGGATGAAAAACAGCGTTTATATATTCTCAACCACATGCTTGAGGGCTTTAGAGGAACCGTCTTCAGACAAACGATGTTTGCAGAATTTGAACATCTTATCCATATAAAAGCGCAAGAAGGGGAGCCGCTGACACCTGAGCTTCTGACCAATGTATATTATGATCTGAATAAAAAGTATTTCGGAAACGACATGGTGATTGATAAAGAAATCGGACTCGAATGGTCACGGATTCCGCATTTCTATTACAACTACTATGTGTATCAGTATGCGACAGGGTACAGTGCTGCACAGGCGTTAAGCAGCCAAATTTTGAAGGAAGGCAAGCCTGCGGTTGACCGTTATATTGACTTCCTGAAAGCGGGCAGCTCACAATATCCGATCGACATCCTGAAAAAAGCCGGCGTTGATATGACGTCACCAGAACCGATTGAAGCTGCGTGCAAAATGTTTGAGGAAAAGCTTGATGAAATGGAAGAACTGCTGCTGAAAGTAAAGCAGTCTTAATAAAAAATGGCCTGTGCATATATGATGCACAGGCTTTTTAAAATCCTTTAAAGGTTTTCCGATGATTCAGACGGTACAAGGTAAACAGAATAGACAGAAACAGCAGAGGAGACGTAATGTAAAGAGGCAGCATATGCATCATAGCTAATAAATTTAAACAGAAAAAAACAACAATGCATACAATTGAGATCACATTAAACAGCATGGCGATCCTCCTCGTCCTTGTTCCTTACAAGCATATGAATGAAACCTGTCAGTTATGTTTTGTGACAAAAATATGAACATTAAACTTAATGGTTGTCAACAGTCGACAACTTTTGATATGATAAGGATGTGAAATTGATCACAAACAAACATTACCCCTTTGTTTGACCGTGAAAAATTTCTCCCATCCCCTTTGTTGTCGTTAAGACATATGAAACCGCGCTTATCCCGGCGCGGTTTCTTTAGTGCTTTGTACAGAACGTATGTTTGATTTTTGTGCAAAAAATAGCCTCAAGCATATACATGCCTGCGGCTATTTTTCACATGATTGGTATTCATCAGAACTGCTGGTGAGGGACTGCCAAAACATTCCGTGCTTGGCCTCTACTTTGGCAACTTTTTTAGCAAACGCCAATTTTTTCATTTCCTTTTCTACCTCTTCAAGACTCAAATCATATACAAGAGCGATTTCCTTAGAGGCAACGAAACGGAAATATTCAATAAAACATTCCAGAGGCGGTGTTTCCGAGGGCTTAGGCTCGTCGCCAAGCATCTCAAATAAGATTTCTTCATACACATGGTATGAATAGCTGCCGGGGACTTTAAGTCCTTCGTCGTCATGCTGCGTATTAAAGAACGTCAGCGTCGGAGTGGCTGTAACATCCATCTCAGCCGCGATTTTCATGTCGCATTGAAGCGCCTTGACCGCGCTTTGGGAATGGAGGTCTTTTTGAAATTCCTCTAGATCCAGGCTTGTTTTTGACGCTATTTCCAAAAGCACGTTTTCATCCGTAATGTTCTTCTTCGAAACGAACAGACTCTCCTGCATATTCCGAAGAAATTGCATACCGGCTCTTCTTCCTTGAAGTTCTGCTGCCTTAAATGCGAGAGCAGCCATATATGGAGAAGAGAGCGGCTGATCTTGCTCAAACCATACACTGCCGTCACACGGCATACCGGAGCGGCTTGCGATCTTTTCCCAGGCTTCTGCCAGAAGATGCTTTTTACGTTTCTTATTTAACGCTGTAAGGCTTGCGGAAGCTATGATGCGTAAGGTAAAAAAACGTCCGTATCTGATTTTCATTTTTTTTATGACAGGTTCTAAGGACCAGCATTCGGGACATAAAGGGTCAACAAACATGTAGATTTCCAGCGGTTTTTTTGGATGGCCGTGGCAATGGGCGAAGTATTGCTCATGCTGATAGTTTGTCAATATGATCGATCCTCCGCTTCTGTTTGATTCACCATATGCCTTGCTGTCAACTCCAGCCGGCCAAACAAAAACTCACGAATGTCGCCCTCTAGTCCTACATGGTCCATTGCGTCTTTCATACAGCTGAGCCACGCATCGGCCCTCTCGTTTGTAATCGGAAAGGGAAGATGCCTTGCCCTGAGCATGGGATGGCCGTGTTCCTCGGTATAAAGGGGAGGCCCGCCTAAATACTGTGTCAAAAATTGCTTCTGTTTTCTGGCCGTTTCTGTTAAATCGCTCGGAAATATGGGCTTAAGCAAAGGATGAGACGCGACACGCTCATAAAAAGTATCAACAAGTTGCGATAGAAGTTCTTCTCCAATCGCTTCATAAGGTGCGTTAAACGATTGTCCCATGTTGACTACTCCTTTAAATATGGCTAATAGGAATCATAATTCCTATTGCAAAAAGTTATTTTCTGTATTTATTTCAATTCATCTATGAATTATTTTAGCAACAAGGCATCATTTCTACAAACAAACTGCCTTTTAAGCGCTTTTTATGCGCTTGAAGACAGGGTTCGGCTGAGCGCCGGGTTTGTATTTCATATCATATCACATACAAATCATGAATGTGTAAGATTTCACTCCGCAAAAAAACCGGAGGGCAAGTGCCGCTCCGGTTACGCGTAATAGGTTGCTGTTATTTTTTTTACATAGTTTTGAGTTTCTCTGAAAGGCGGAATGCCTCCGTATCGATCAACGTTTCCCGGGCCGGCGTTATAAGCTGCTAACGCCATGGATACATTGCCATCGTATTTATCCAGCATTTGTTTTAAATATTTCGTTCCGCCCTCAACGTTTTGCTGCGGATTAAGCGGATTGGAAACGCCAAGTGAGGTTGCTGTTGACGGCATCAGCTGCATTAAACCCATTGCGCCTGCACCGCTGACGGCTTTTGCATTAAAGCCGGATTCCTGTTTGATGACAGCGCGGATTAGTTTTTCATCGACTCCGTATTTGTCAGAGGCTTTTTTTATAGCGCTGTCGATTGAGAAGTCACCCGAGCTGATGTTTTTATCCTCTTGTTTGTTTGAGGAGGCATCAACAGCAGCTGTTTCAGTGCTTTCACTCGCTTTTGTAAATTGGCCGAGATTGTCGTTTGAATAGGAGTTAAGCCCGTAAGCTGAAAGCAGTGACGGCGATGTCCCGTAAGCGCTGTTCAGCTGGCTGATAGGGCTTGAAGATGCTGTTGACACAGGTGTTTGCTGGGACAGTCCATTTGTATATTGGCTGAGCAAGGAGCTGAAGTTTGACAGCGGGCTCTCAGCGCTCTGACTGCCCGTGCTGCGTGCATTTGATATAGACTGTAATGCCTGAAGCTGAAGGAGAGCCGCCCAATTCGTTACGTTCACTATGTCATTCCACCTTATATAGACTTTCGTTTTTCTTCATAAAAACGCTGAATTTTATTTTTGGTTTCTCGCAGAGGAATACTGAATTGCTGAAGCAGCTTTTCAAAGGCCAACTTGCCTTCATTCCAGTCAGCCGCCTCAAATTCGATTTCATAATCCTCTTTATTTAAATATCGGCTGTGATCTAAAACTATTAAACCTTTTTCTGTTTCTTTTTCTGCGCGATTTGTTGCTAAAGATCCAAAATAATGAATGGCGTCTGTATCGATGTGAAGCTTCTTCAGCTGGTCCTTGACAGGGCCTTTCGGAATCGTGAAACGTGTAAAGTCGGATACGCCGGAAAGCTTCTGGTGGGTTTCCAGAAGTCCAACTTCAGCCGGTTCTTTTAATGTCAGCACATATTCGTCATTTTTCTTGCGGATTCGAAGCGCCGCCTGTTTCTGTTTCAGTGCGAAGCAGTTTGTATCAAAATAGTGATTCTCTTGATTTGTAAATTCTTTTTCTGCCAAATCCAGTGCCGCAGCTATGTTTTCAAATTCATGTTTTGTAAGCAGATTTTTAAATTCAATTTCAATTTCTTGGCTCATGATGGTCTTCCTTTCAGCTCTGTAAATCTCATTTTTACTATTATCTCTTTAGATGTTAGGTTTATCAATATCAAGCTTGATATGATAAAATGAATCTGTACTTTGTTTATAAAGGAGAGCATTATGCAAAACAGAATCGAAATTTTAAATGCAACACTATCGGATGATGAGCTTCGCCTTACCTGTGAGACAGAAGGAAACGAAGCAGAACGCAAGCCGTCAGGTCAAATGCTAGTTGATTCTGACAACATTGCTTTTGTATACATACTTGAATTAGCTGATTCTTTTGAATATGTCATGATAAAGGAACATATATGGCCTGAACTAAAGCAGGCTCATGATCAAAGAAAACCGATCGTCTTAGAGGCAGGGAATGAAAGCATTGAGCTGTCAGGCCTGCATGAGGAGCTGGAGTATCTTTTAGAAAATATTAAAGATAATGCGAACTACGGAGAAGAAATGGAAGAAACAGTGAAACGCGTTTTTCTATAGAAACTGGTGCTGAATTGGGGGATGTATGATGGATGACAAGCAATGGGAGCGTTTTTTAGTGCCGTACCGCCAGGCTGTTGAAGAATTAAAAGTGAAGCTCAAGGGGATCCGCACGCTTTATGAATATGAGGATGACCATTCACCGATTGAGTTTGTGACAGGACGCGTCAAGCCTGTGGCGAGTATACTCGAAAAAGCCAGACGGAAAAGCATACCATTACATGAAATTGAAACCATGCAGGATATCGCAGGCCTTAGGATCATGTGCCAATTTGTCGATGACATCCAATTTGTAAAGGAAATGCTGTTTGCCCGAAAAGATTTCACCGTTGTGGATCAGAGAGATTATATTGCAGAACATAAAGAGAGCGGGTATCGGTCATATCATCTTGTCGTGATGTATCCTTTGCAGACGATATCCGGAGAGAAACATGTTCTTGTTGAAATACAGATCCGTACGCTGGCGATGAATTTTTGGGCGACCATTGAGCATTCATTAAATTATAAATACAGCGGAAACATTCCTGAAAAAGTAAAACTGAGGCTTCAGCGCGCTTCTGAAGCTGCTTCACGGCTTGATGAAGAGATGTCGGAGATCAAGGGTGAAATACAGGAAGCTCAAGCTGCCTTTTCTAGAAAGAAAAAAGGAAGCGAGCATCAATAGGTAAAGGGGAAGAAAAAGCATGAAATTTGCCGTATCGTCAAAAGGAGACAATGTTTCTGATACGCTGAAAAGCAAAATACAGGCGTATTTATTGGATTTTGACATGGAACTGGATGAAAATGAACCGGAAATCGTCATTTCAGTCGGGGGCGACGGGACGCTTTTATACGCTTTTCACAGATACAGCGACAGATTAGATAAAACAGCTTTTGTCGGCGTTCACACGGGTCATCTTGGGTTTTATGCGGACTGGGTTCCTCATGAAATTGAAAAACTCGTGCTCGCAATTGCGAAAACACCGTATCACACTGTGGAATATCCGCTCCTTGAAGTAATAGTAACCTATCATGAAAATGAGCGGGAAGAAAGATATTTGGCGTTAAATGAATGTACGATTAAAAGTATAGAAGGAAGCCTTGTGGCGGATGTGGAAATCAAAGGGCAGCTTTTTGAAACGTTTCGTGGCGACGGCCTTTGCCTGTCCACGCCTTCTGGGAGCACAGCCTACAATAAAGCGCTGGGCGGAGCAATTATCCACCCATCCATCAGAGCGATTCAGCTGGCGGAAATGGCATCTATCAATAACCGCGTATTCCGGACGGTCGGATCACCGCTCCTTCTCCCTTCCCATCATGATTGCATGATTAAACCGAGAAACGAAGTTGACTTTCAAGTGACAATTGACCATTTAACCCTGCTTCATAAGGATGTAAAGTCCATCCGCTGTCAGGTGGCATCCGAAAATGTAAGATTTGCAAGATTCCGTCCGTTTCCGTTTTGGAAAAGAGTCCAGGATTCATTTATCGGAAAAGGTGAGTAGAAAGAGGACGTATCGTGAAGCAATTTATTCTTGAAAAGAAGATCACTACCGCTGAAGACGGAATGACCTTAAAGGAATATACGGTCGATCTGGGAATTTCGAAGCGTCTGCTGACCGACATCAAATTTGGCGGAGGAGATCTTCTCATTAACGGTGAACATGTGACTGTTAAATACGTATTGAAAGAGGGGGACTTTCTTATTGTAAAGTTTCCTGAGGAACAGGTGAGCGAGACGCTTTTGGCCGAGCCTGTTCCGCTCGATATTATGTATGAGGATGAACACGTGCTTGTGATAAACAAACAGCCGTATGTGTCATCTATTCCGTCGCGAGAGCACCCGGCGGGAAGCATCGCGAATGGCATCATCCATCACTACCAAAAAAACGGAGTGCGGGCCACGGTTCATCTTGTCACCCGGCTAGACCGGGATACGTCAGGTGTCATGCTTGTTGCCAAACACCGCTTTGCCCACTCCATTTTATCGTCGGCGCAAAAAAACGGCCTTGTGAAACGCAGATATGTTGCGATTGTGCATGGACGTATGGCAGAGACAGAGGGAAAGGTAGACGCCCCGATTGGCAGACATCCTGACAGTATCATTGAACGGATAGTGACACCGGGCGGTCAGAAGGCTATTACTCACTTTCGTGTCACACGTCTTACGGATGACTTAACCACGGTGGCATTGCAGCTTGAGACAGGGCGGACCCATCAAATTCGCGTCCATATGAGCTATCTCGGCCACCCGCTGTGCGGCGATACGTTGTACGGCGGAACGAGACAGAAGATGGACAGGCAGGCACTGCACAGTGAGCAGCTGTCGTTTATCCACCCGCTGACGCAGGAAAAAATGACGTTTCATGCGGCTCTGCCGCACGATATGTTAGGAATTATGTAAAGGAGAGAATCATTAAAACGATTCTCTCCTTTTTTATATGGGGCGAAATCTAGTCTCGTCATAAGGCATAGAGCTTGGAACGGAGACGGTCTCCAGTTCGGGAAAACGGAAGGCCGTCAGTTCATTTCCAAACACACAGCCTGTATCAATGTTAATGGTGCGATTTTTTATGCGGGGCTCTTTAACAGGTGTGTGTCCGTATACAACCCAGGCTGTCCCGTTATAAGCAGCGGCCCAATCCCGCCTGACGGGTCTGCCGTCCGGATACGTTTCACCCGTCACATCGCCGTAAAGCACAAAGTCCTTTACTCTCCTCGTGTTTTTGCCGATATCGTCAGCCTTTATGCCAGCATGGGCGACAACCAATTCTCCATTATGTAAGATGTCATAAAGCGGCGCAGTTTCATAAAGCCTCATAAATTGTTCGCTGACTTTTCTTCTTTCTTCTTCAGAAAGTGCTTTAAGCTCTGCTGCGGTTGTTTCAAGACCGTGCATCACTTTAACTGGATTTCCTTTTAAGTAGCGGTACAGCTTGTTGCAATGATTTCCCGGGACATAGCGCACTGCTCCTTGTTCATAAGCTCCGGCTACAAAGCGGATGACTTCAATTGATTTGGGGCCCCGGTCTGTCAAATCCCCGGCAAAAACAAGCACCCTGCCTTCATCATGTACAGGCAATCCATTTTTTATTGTGTATCCAAGTTTTTCTATTAGGGCTGTCATTTCATCGTAGCAGCCATGAATATCGCTGATGATATCGTAGTAGGCCATGCAGCATCCTCCTTACTCATGATTTTATTTATTATGAAGCAAATTGCTGTGAGTCATCACCGGCTTTTATGTGCAAATTATAGAAGAATCATTTTCTAAAAAAAAATGAGACCTTATTACTTTATTTTTCATCATCACCCTTGTTAAAATCGCGTTATGTTTTTTTAAAAGGAGGTTCAGATTATGGCGCATACATCTGTCGCATCATTAGTTGTCGTACTTATCGTTGCATTTTTGACTCCCATCCTTTTGCATCGGTTTAAACTCAGCATCCCTGTTGTTGTTGCTGAAATTATTATGGGATTGATTATAGGAAAAAGCGGTCTTAATTTAGTTGTGGAGGGTGATACTTGGCTTCAGACGCTCTCTATGCTCGGATTTATCTTTTTAATGTTTTTAAGCGGTCTTGAAATTGATTTTTCATCCTTTGAGAAGGGAAAGAAAAAGCAGTTTCTGCAAAACGGCAAGGAAGCACCCAATACATTTGCAACAGCATCCATTATTTTTATCGGTATTTTTATTTTATCATTGCTGCTGTCTTATGGGTTCGTCGTGGCCGGATTTATCCAAAATGCTTTCTTAATGACGCTTATTATTTCTACAATATCGTTAGGTGTTGTCGTTCCAACCTTAAAGGAAGAACGGATCATGGATTCAAACATCGGGCAGATTATCCTGCTTGTTGCCGTGATTGCTGACTTGGTCACTATGATTCTTCTTGCTGTATTTTCTTCTTTGTACGGGGAGGACAGCGGAAACATGTGGCTCTTAATGATCTTGTTTGCAGCGGGAGTAGTGCTCTACTTCTTCGGCCGGATCTTTAAACACCGTTCTTTTGTTCAGTCCATGTCTAAAGGGACGATCCAGATTGGCACCCGTGCTATTTTCACTTTAATTATCGTACTGGTGGCTCTGTCTGAATCACTGGGGGCAGAAAATATACTCGGCGCTTTCTTAGCGGGCGTGCTTGTTTCCCTGCTCTCGCCGAACAAGGAATTGGTTCAGCAGCTCGATTCCTTCGGCTATGGGTTCTTAATACCGATTTTCTTTGTGATGGTCGGCGTAAAATTGGATATTTGGACACTTTTTCAGGACCCGAAAATTTTAGTGATGATTCCGCTGCTGCTTATGGCACTGTTAGTAAGCAAGATTCTTCCTATCCTGTACTTGAAGAAATGGTATGATAACCGCACAATATTGGCGTCTGGTTTCCTGCTGACATCAACGCTTTCTCTTGTGATTGCCGCTGCGACAATCGGCCAGCAGCTTCATGTCATCAGTGCGAATATGTCAGGAGCGCTTACGCTGGTGGCGGTTATTGCAAGCATTTTTACGCCGGTCGGATTTAAAAAGCTGTACAAAAAACAGGAGCAGCCGGAGGAGAAAAAGAAGATCACATTTATCGGCGCTAATCAAATGACACTGCCTGTTACACTTGAATTGCCTGAGAGTGAGTATGAAGTGCGTGTCGTGCACGTTTATCAAGAAAACGCTGAGGAAAAGCTGTCAGACTCAGTATTTTCCGTTGAAACGCTTCCTGATTATGAGCATCAAACCCTTGAATCACTCGGTATATTTGATACAGATATCCTTGTAGTGGCGACAGGGGATGAAGACATGAATACGGACATCGCATTATACGCCAAAGAAAAGGGGACAGAAAGAGTCATCGCCAGCACCGGATCACCGAAGAACGAAGCGAAATTGAAGGAGCAGGGCATCGGCATCTTTTCCATCTTGCTGTCGACCAAAACACTGCTTCGCGCGCTGATAGAAGCGCCTGGCGTCATGAAACTGCTCACAAACCAGGAATCTTCGCTGTATCAAATTAATATGGAGAACAGCAAATACGACGGCGTGATTCTCCGTGAATTCCCTTTAACAGGCGATGTGATTTTTGTCAGGATTTTCAGAGGTGTGGACAGCATCGTTCCTCACGGCGATACAAGGCTGAAAATCGGAGACCGCTTAATTGTCACCGGATCACGCGGGTACGTAACGGATCTTAAGAAAACATTGGAAGGATAATATCTTGACCAAATAAGGATTCGTGTTAATATAGAGGTGCAGAACAATTCAATATGTATTCGTAAAACCACTAGGGGTGTCCTTTATAAGGGCTGAGATAAAAGTGTGACTTTTAGACCCTCATAACTTGAACAGGTTCAGACCTGCGTAGGGAAGTGGAGCGGTATTTGTGTTATATAACTATGCCAATTCCAAACCACTTTTCCTTGCGGGAAAGTGGTTTTTTTATTATCAGACAGGGGGAATGACGTGTGAAGTTTTCAGAAGAATGCCGCAGTGCAGCCGCAGAATGGTGGGAAGGCAGCTTTGTCCATCCATTTGTTCAGGGGATCGGTGACGGAACTCTTCCGATTGACCGTTTTAAATACTACGTGCTTCAGGATTCTTATTATTTAACGCATTTTGCGAAGGTGCAATCGTTCGGCGCCGCTTATGCGAAGGACCTTTACACAACGGGACGCATGGCCAGCCATGCTCAAGGTACATATGAAGCGGAAATGGCGCTTCATCGCGAGTTTACAGATCTTTTGGAAATTAGTGAGGAAGAACAGAAGGCATTTAAGCCATCTCCTACCGCTTACTCTTATACATCTCATATGTACCGTTCGGTCTTGAGCGGGAATTTTGCAGAAATCTTGGCAGCTCTTCTCCCGTGCTATTGGCTTTATTATGAGGTTGGTGAGAAATTGCTGACATGTGATCCGGGGCATCCGATCTATCAGAAGTGGATTGGTACCTACGGTGGTGACTGGTTCAGACAGCAGGTGGAAGAACAAATTAACCGTTTGGATGAGTTGGCGGAAAACAGCACCGAGGAAGTGCGTGCCAAGATGAAAGAGAATTTTGTTATTTCCAGCTATTATGAATATCAGTTCTGGGGAATGGCTTATCGAAAAGAAGGCTGGTCAGACAGCAGCGTAAAAGAGGTGGAAGGACTTGGAGCTGCACGCCATAACTGATGACCGCAAGCCGGTTGAAGATCTAGTGAGATCCATTATAGCCATTCAGGATGAGGTTGATTACATCCATATTCGCGAACGGTCTAAATCGGCGGCTGACATTTTGAAACTGCTGGAGCTTATTTCTGAAGGCGGTGTTGATAAGCAAAAGCTGGTGATGAATGGCCGGGTTGATATTGCACTTTTTTCAAATATTCATCGTGTTCAGCTGCCGAGCTGCAGCTTTTCGCCGAAACAAGTAAGAGCCAGATTTCCTCACCTGCACATTGGGCGATCAGTGCATTCACTGGAGGAAGCGCTTCAGGCAGAAAAGGATGATGCTGATTATGTTTTGTTCGGCCATGTGTTTGAAACGGATTGCAAACAAGGCCTTAAGGGCAGAGGCGTGTCTTTGCTTTCAGAAATCAAACAGAGGATCTCGATTCCGGTTATTTCAATTGGAGGGATGACACCTGCCAAATTAAGAGAAATGAAGCAAGCAGGTTCAGACGGTATTGCTGTCATGTCCGGAATTTTTTCTTCCGATGATCCTTTGGAAGCTGCCAGACGATATTCCCGCAAGCTAAAGGAGATTCAGTATGAAAAGGCATTATGATGCAGTTGTCATTGGAGGCGGAATTATTGGTTCCGCGATCGCTTATCAGTTGGCAAAAGAAAAGAAAAACACCGCATTGCTTGAAAGCGGAACAATAGGCGGCAGAACAACAAGCGCCGCGGCAGGGATGCTTGGCGCCCATGCCGAGTGCGAGGAACGGGATGCGTTTTTTGATTTCGCCATGCACAGTCAGCGTATGTACCGAGGTCTTGGAGAGGAGCTATTTGCATTATCCGGTATCGATATTAGAAGGCATGATGGCGGTATGTTTAAGCTTGCATTCTCCGAAGAAGACGTGTCACGCCTCAGACGGATGGACGATTTGGATTCTGTCAGCTGGCATACAAAAGAAGAAGTGCTGGAAAAAGAGCCGTATACGGCCAGTGAGATTTACGGGGCGAGCTTTATTCAGGATGATGTTCATGTTGAGCCTTATTTTGTATGCAAGGCATATGCTAAATCGGCTAAAGCGCTTGGTGCGGATATTTTTGAGCATGCTCCTGTTTTCGATGTGACACGTGGCGGTGAATCCATTTTGGTCAAAACAGCGTCCGGTGACATGCATGCGGATTATGTCGTGGTTGCCAGCGGGGTCTGGAGCGGGATGTTTTTTAAGCAGCTCGGGCTGAATCAGTCATTTTTTCCTGTAAAAGGAGAGTGCCTGTCTGTTTGGAATGATGACATTCCGCTGACAAAAACACTTTATCATGATCATTGCTATATCGTACCGAGAAAAAGCGGCAGACTGGTTGTCGGCGCGACGATGAAGCCTGGTGACTGGAGCGAGAAGGCTGATCTTGGCGGACTTCAGTCGGTTATGGAAAAAGCGAAAACGATGCTGCCGGCGATTCAGAATATGAAGGTTGATCGTTTTTGGGCGGGACTGCGTCCGGGGACAAAGGACGGAAAGCCATACATTGGCAAGCACCCTCAGGACAGCCGCATTTTATTTGCGGCGGGCCATTTCAGAAACGGGATTCTGCTTGCTCCTGCAACGGGTGCTTTAATTGGTGATCTCATTATGAATAAAGAGGTCAAGGCGGACTGGCTGCACGCCTTTCGAATTGATCGCAAGGAGGCGGTTCAGATATGATGCTTCAGCTGAACGGTAAACAAGTTGAATGGGATAGAGACACAGGTACGATTCAGGATCTGCTTGCGTCTTATCAGCTTGAACATAAAATCGTTGTCGTTGAAAGAAATAAAGAAATTATCGGCAAAGAACAATATCACGAGGTAGAGCTGTGTGATCGTGATGTCATCGAAATTGTCCATTTTGTAGGAGGCGGATGAGAATGTTAACAATTGGCGGGAAACAATTTCAATCAAGGCTGCTGTTGGGCACGGGAAAATATCCATCGTTTGATATTCAAAAGGAAGCGGTGGCTGTTTCAGAGTCTGATATTTTAACATTTGCTGTACGGAGAATGAATATCTTTGAAGCGTCTCAGCCTAATTTTCTGGAACAGCTTGATTTATCCAAATATACGCTTCTGCCAAATACAGCTGGCGCCAGTACGGCGGAAGAAGCAGTTCGAATTGCACGGCTCGCGAAAGCATCCGGGCTTTGTGACATGATTAAAGTCGAAGTCATCGGGTGCAGCCGTTCATTGCTGCCCGATCCTGTGGAAACGTTAAAAGCGTCTGAACAGCTTCTTGAAGAGGGATTTATTGTGCTGCCGTACACCTCGGATGATGTGGTGCTGGCGAGAAAGCTTGAAGAGCTTGGTGTTCATGCTATTATGCCGGGGGCTTCTCCGATTGGATCGGGACAGGGGATTTTAAATCCTCTGAATCTGTCATTTATCATTGAACAGGCCAAAGTGCCGGTCATCGTGGATGCCGGAATCGGATCGCCAAAAGATGCGGCATATGCAATGGAGCTGGGAGCGGACGGCGTACTGCTGAATACGGCCGTATCAGGTGCGAACGATCCGGTGAAAATGGCGCGCGCCATGAAGCTCGCAGTAGAAGCAGGGCGCCTATCTTATGAAGCAGGCCGCATTCCAGTCAAGTCATATGGAACGGCAAGCAGTCCGGGAGAAGGTCTTCCTGTATGACGGACAGGTACTCCAGACAGGAGCTGTTTGCTCCAATCGGCCCCGAAGGCCAGAAGAAACTGAGAGAGGCGCGCGTTGTGATCATCGGCGCCGGCGCACTGGGAACGGCCAGCGCAGAGATGCTGGTGAGAGCGGGAGTCGGATCGGTGAAAATCGCCGATAGAGATTACGTCGAATGGAGCAATCTTCAGCGCCAGCAGCTTTACACAGAAAATGATGTCAGAAAGGAAATGCCGAAAGCAGCGGCAGCTGAGCAGCGCCTTCGTTCCATTAACAGTGATGTGGATGTGACCGGACTTGTCATGGATGTCACAGCAGAAAACGTATCCGAACTGATTCGCGGAGCATCAATCATTGTAGATGCCGCCGATAATTTTGAAACCCGGCTTATTGTTAACGATGCTGCAGTGAAAGAAGGCATTCCGTTTCTTTACGGCGCTTGTGTGGGTAGCTACGGCCTTACGTTTACTGTATTGCCGGGGGTAACCCCCTGCCTTCATTGTTTACTCGATACCCTTCCGATTGGCGGTGCGACATGCGACACAGCCGGCATTATCAGCCCGGCTGTTCTGCAGGTTGCTGTCCTTCAGGTGACAGACGCTCTGAAACTGCTAACGGGAGAGGAATGCGAGCCCGTGTTGCGCTCCTTTGACCTGTGGAAACATGAGCGGTCAGAAGTAAGAGCAGCGGGACTTAAAGATGACTCGTGTCCAAGCTGCGGCACAAAGGATTTTCCGTTTTTATCATACGAAAACCAAACGAAAGCAGCAGTATTGTGCGGCAGAAACACGGTGCAAATCAGATCCTCTTTCACAAAAGAAGCAGATCTTGACGTGATGGCGGGGCAGCTGAGGCAGGCGGGGCTGGAAGTAGCAGCGAATCCGTATTTAATTTCCTGCCGCTCGGATGACATGAAAATGGTGCTGTTTCGGGACGGCAGAGCATTGATCCATGGAACAAATGATATTGCCAGGGCAAAATCCATCTATCATAAATGGATCGGGTAATAAAAGGAGTGTAGTGTAATGAGTATATATAAAGCCTTGACGATCGCCGGCTCTGACTCAGGCGGAGGCGCGGGGATACAGGCAGATATTAAAACCTTTCAGGAGCTTGGTGTATTCGGAATGTCTGCCATCACGGCGGTAACTGCACAGAATACACTTGGCGTTCACGGCGTGTATCCGCTGACTGCAGAGGCACTGAGAGAGCAAATTGATGCTGTGGCGGAGGATTTGAGACCGGACGCCGTAAAAACAGGAATGCTTTGGAATGCAGAAATGATTGAAGAAGTGGCAAGGAAAATTGATCAATACGAATTAACCCGGGTGATCGTTGATCCGGTTATGATCGCGAAGGGCGGGGCGTCCTTGCTGCGCGATGAATCAATCGCTACGCTGAAGGAGCTGCTGATCCCACGAAGCTATGCGATCACGCCGAATGTGCCGGAAGCAGAAGCGCTGACGGGTATGGTGATCCGTTCGCTTGATGACCGGAAGAAAGCTGCGGAACAGCTAGTGAAGATGGGTGCGCAGCATGTGATTATCAAAGGCGGGCACCAGCCTGAGGACAATCACATTACTGACCTTCTTTTTGATGGAAACATGTTTATGCAAATCAGCCATCCTTATATCGATACGAAGCATACGCATGGCACTGGCTGCACCTTTGCTGCGGCTTTAACAGCCCAAACCGCTAAAGGAGACAGCATCCATCAGGCATTCGAGGTTGCTGCCAACTTTGTCCGCGAAGCCGTAGAAAATACGCTCGGCATCGGATCGGGCCACGGGCCGACAAATCATTTCGCTTTTAAACGAAACAGCATAAAAATAAACCGATGAGACCACCTGCTTATGGTGGTCTCTTTCATGTTTGACTTTGGTATGCGCTTTTCATCTGGACAAGGTTATGATATGATAGGTATTAAGATCAGGTACTAATACTATGTCTTTAACAAATATAGGAGGCTTTATACATATGAATTTTTCACTTGAAGGCCGCAACATTGTTGTTATGGGAGTAGCCAACAAACGCAGTATCGCTTGGGGAATTGCGCGCTCTTTACATGAAGCGGGTGCACGATTGATTTTCACATATGCAGGTGAACGCCTGGAGAAATCTGTTCATGAACTCGCTGGAACTTTAGAGCGAAACGATTCCATTATCCTTCCTTGCGACGTAACAAACGACAAGGAAATCGAAACTTGTTTCGCAAGCATTAAGGAGCAGGTCGGTGTGATCCACGGTATCGCACATTGTATCGCGTTTGCCAACAAAGAAGAGCTTGTCGGCGAATATTTAAACACAAACCGTGAGGGCTTCCTTCTAGCTCACAACATCAGCTCATACTCACTGACCGCTGTCACAAAAGCGGCGCGTCCGATGATGACTGAAGGCGGAAGCATCGTAACGCTGACTTACCTTGGCGGAGAGCTCGTTATGCCGAACTACAATGTGATGGGTGTAGCGAAAGCTTCTCTTGATGCAAGTGTGAAGTACTTAGCTGCTGACTTAGGAAAAGAAAATATCCGCGTTAACAGCATTTCTGCTGGTCCGATCAGAACATTATCTGCTAAAGGCATCAGTGACTTCAACTCAATCTTAAAAGACATCGAAGAGCGTGCACCGCTTCGCCGCACGACCACACCTGAAGAGGTGGGAGATACAGCTGCATTTTTATTTAGCGATATGTCCCGAGGCATTACAGGTGAAAATCTTCATGTTGATTCAGGTTTCCATATCACTGCCCGCTAAGCAGTTTCACCTTCAAGCAGTCCCAAACAGGGATTGCTTTTTTATTTCTTCTGATTTTCAGCATTCTGTCATATAGATAGAATATGACAGAATCGGAGGGATGAAGATGTCTAATAAGAAAAGAAACGCGGATAAAAAACCGCTCATGTATATTGTTCAGCCGGACTATGTGGAAACACGCTCGTCCATGCAGGAGATCGTCATTAAAAGAAAGGCTAAACCGGCTCCGCCAAAAGCAGAGGAACAGCCGGTTTACCATGAAAAAGAGCGGGAAGACATTCAGGTAAAAGATGCTGTGGAAACAGAGGAAAAAAAGCGGGAAGACATTCAGGCAAAAGATGCTCAGCAAACAGAGAAAAAACAGGCAGAGGAACCAGTGCGTCAGCAAAAACAAGAGGTAAGAGAGCCGGAGAACCAGAAAAAGCAGCAGGTACCGTTAGAAGAGCCGCAGGCAATTGAAGAAATCCCCAAACAGCAGTCTCGGGAAGCGGAAAAAAAGGAAGAGCCTGCACCTGAAGCCCGTAAGCCTGAAAAGGAACCGGAGGCCGTGCATAATGCAGCTAAAGCTGAAGAAAAGGCACCGCCGGCCAGAAAAGTGAAAAAACCGATGAGCAAGATGTCCATCCATGAAAAAATCGATTTTTTAACAAAACTGCCGCATAACATGCCGAGAGCGCTTTGTCTGATTGAAGCCAATGGAAAAACGTACAGAGGCGTGATTGTCGGAAGAAGAAATGATTCCGTCCTGCTTCGGACGACCGGAAATGGTGCTCCGACTGAGCTGGCGATCGATGAGATAACATCTCTGCACCCGTTAGGTTTTTAATGAAAGCAAAAAGCTGCCCGGCAGATCGTTCCGGCAGCTTTTTTACATAGAGAAAAGCCTGCAAATCTTGCAAGCTTTTCCGTCTTATCATGAATGATGATGTGTGCGATTGATTAAACGAGGATTTAAGCAATTGATCGCGCAGAAGCAGTCTAAATCCACTTCAATACAGTAGTTCGTTTTTTCAAGTCGGAACACTTCACAAATCGTGTCTTTATCGGTGAAGTCCAAAATGTGTTTGTGTTCGTCAAAAGCGATTAATAAGGATAGCGTTGCGCAGCTGCCATGAACTTTTTCCACTCTAAAAAATACTGTATTAAAGCAAGGTCCGTTATCCAGCTCGCCGACATTTCCGAAGGCGACTAAAGGCTTTGATTTTGATGTAAATATTGCAAAAGGCACTGTATCGCCTAATGAATGGTTTACTGACAAAAGCTTGGAATGGCAGCCGGTCGGGCAATCCTCTTCAACCGCGTTTTGCAGATCTTCAATTTGTTCTACCGCTTCACGCACGCAGCTTGATGTTTTCTGGCTCATATTATCCCTCCTGCCTTGTAATTTTGAGACTGGCGAAATGATGGAGAGTCAGCTGCCTCACTTTCGAAGCAGCTGAATGATTTGCACCTGTAATAGAGTTTGGAAGGGGATTCCTCTTTACAAGTGTTTATCCATTGTGATGATGCTTTTTATCTCTGTTAGGGGATGTTCTGTCAACTAACTCTGGTGACAGGCATTGAATCGCACAGAAGCATCCGAGATCCACTTCTATGCAGAAATCTGTTTTTTCAAGCCCGAAGAAATCCGGGTCGCAAGGATGGCAAACACTTAAGGTTTCGCCTTTAACATCGACCGGGCGTAAAATAGACAGTGTAGCGCAGCAATCGCATAATTTCTCGACGCGGAAGAAAATGGATTCAAAGCATTGCATATCATCCACAAATCCCCCCACGTTTCCGAATGTGGAGAACAACCCGCCTTTTTTATCAAAAACGAGAAACGGAATTGTGTCTTTTCCAGCAATCGTAGGGTTTAAAAGGTTGGTATAGCAGCCAGTCGGACACTGTTCTTCAACTGCCTCCTGCTCTGCTAAAATCTTTTCCACTGCATCGCATACACAGTTCTCATGTCGGCCATGGGTTTTTCCGCAGCTCATTGATTTCAGCTCCTTCTTTATAGGGTATTTGACTTTAGTCCTTAACAACATATGTACTCGTGCCTCACTTGGTGTGGGTGAACGTCTATATATTCATCATATGCGGGAAAATAAGAAAAAGCAGAGCGTTTTTAGCTCTGCTTTTAGATTTACAGGATGAGTATGATGACTAGGGCTGCCACAAGTGTGTTAGTAGCTGTGGAGATTAATGTTGCTACATCAGCATCTACTGTTGTGACATTTACACCGCGGGAGCATTCGATGAGAAGTTTTTGGCGGTTTACTTGTTTGTTAGCTGTCAGCTGCAATAAATCTTGTGCGACTAATTCTGCAATTACTCCGTCTGCAATGGATGTGAGAGCTACTGTTAGAACAGCTGCATTAAGCGCTGTTACAACTGATGTTACGGCTTGAATGTCTGTAGATGAAATGTTGATGTCACAAGAGTCTCTAATAATAATTGTTTCATCGGAAACTTGTTTGTTGAGATTTGCCTGTGCGAGATTTTGGTCAATGAAGGCGTTGTCGTCGCCAAAAGCCCCATTGCCATTACAGCAAATATCGCAATTGCATTTTCTTTCTTCTTTTTTATCTTTTTCGTCTAACGGATGGTCACAGTCAGGATCAAGTGCAACCCAAGAATATGGTCTGCTTTCCATATCTATTCCTCCTTTTCTTTTACTGTTATTAGATGAGCGAGCCTCAAATTTTGACTGAGGCATATATCCTGATGAAGAACCCTATTTTTTATGATTGGTTTGAATTGTTATTGTTTTGACGTCTTTGTCTGAGCTGTTCAATTAATTGTTCTCTCCGGCTTAGCGGTTTTTCGTTCTTTTGCTCTTGCACAGTGGCTTCTTCTTTTTTCTTCTTTTGTTTTTCAACTATTTCCGCTGATTTAGCTTGCAAGTCTTTTACCATATTCAATAGCATTTCCTTTTCTTCATCTGAAAGTTTTTTCATTTTGTCTTTGGTGACGCCGTGTTTCAGAAAGATATTTTGAACCAGCATTTTCGACATAGGATCAACTTCCGGAAGCTTTTCAAGCTCTTCTTTGATTTTATCGTTATCTGACATTTGTTTTCACCTCGACTTTTAAGTTTGTGAAAAGAAAGGGTTAAAGGACGTCAAGCTCAAGGAGAATACTATTTAGCACCTGAAGCAAAATTTGTACAAAGGTTATTATTTCGTCGGCAGATAAAGTGATTTTGATATTTCGGCTGTTGATAATTTTAATGATGGTTCTTTTTTTGATTTGGGAGTTATCGAGAATGAGTATTTCGCTTGCTACTGTGTCAGACAAGTCCTCGTCGGCGATGACGAGCTGTATCGTCAGGATAATCAATGTTGTAGCCAAGGCTTGTATAGAAAGGGCAGCTGTTATATGTGACGTATCTATTGTGATATTTTCGCAATCAATGACTTCGATCTGCTGTTCGAATTCGCTTGATAATTGCTCAAATATTTCAGGATGCAGGGATTCAACTTCTTCTTCAAATGACATAACCTTCACTCCTTTCTTATCCATACTGTATATAATGCAGAAGAGGTGCAGAGCGGAATAAGAAAAATAACCAATTTTCAACAGGACAAGATACAAATTCATGAAAGCTAGGGTTTCTGCATATATGTGAAGGGGATGATGAAAGGAGTGAACAAGTGGTTATCAATTGGCTGTCTCTTTTCCTTCTTTCGCTTGCGGTCTTCCGGCTCGCGCGTCTTTTCGTGTTTGATACGATTATGGCGCCGCTTCGCAGCCTTTTTCATGAAGAGAAGGAGGAAAAGGATGCGGACGGGAACATCGAAACGTACATTGTCATAAAGGGAACAGGTGTGAGGGCGTTTATCGGTGAATTGCTGAGCTGCTATTGGTGCACAGGCGTGTGGTGCGCGGGCTTTTTAATTTTGTGCCAGGCATTCATTCCAGAGGCGGCCCAGTGGCTGGTTTTGCTGCTGGCGATCGCCGGGCTGGCCGGTATAATTGAAACCCTTGTATCAAAATGGCTGCAGGAATGAGGCATTCCCACCAGCAACTTTCCGTCAGTCTCCGCATAAAGTAGCATATATGACATAAGGAAAGGAAGGGATCAAAGTGAATCAAATTAACAAACCTTCCCAAAAAACTCCATATACAGATTCATCGTATCAAACAAAAAAGATCAAAAAGAAAGGCTGCGGGTGCGGCAGTAAAAAGAAAAAACCTCAATAGCCTGACCCTGACAAGAGACCGGAGATGTCCGGTTTTTTGTTTTTTTAACAATGATGGTTCGCTCAGCATATGTCATGAGAGGGGGGATCTCATGAATGAGTTTGAAAAATTCATAGAGGGCAGGTATGAACCGCACGAACAAAAGCAAAACAAGCATGACAAGATGATCAAACAGATTGAAAAGGAGTTGGCTTTATTTGACGAAGCCGGCCTGTCGTTTGAACAAGAAATTGAAGAATTGGCTGAAAAGACGGAAGCCTTACTGAAAAAACGGCAGGCTCAGCATGATCCAATATAAATCCGCAAGCGCCCTATGCGGATATCCAAGCCGATCATGATGACTCGCATAGTGTATAGAGAGTAAAGGAGGTGCTTAGTTATGGGATTTGGTTACGGAGGCGGCTGCTGCGGCGGCGGTTATGCTGGAGGATATTCAGGCGGTTACGGTTCAACATTCGTTCTTGTGGTCGTACTGTTCATTCTTCTCATCATCGTAGGTGCATCTTTTTTTAACTACTAAGAAATGAATGAAGGAGGAAGTACGGATGATTTCCGTGCTTCTTCCTACTTTATGTATTCTTTGCTGCTTTTTAAATCAGTAACTTATTTCTGCTTGCAAATCATCACATTATACGTAAAGCGGTCATATAATACTGTATTACTCCGCCAAAAGGAGGCGTATTATGGATAATCAATTTTTTAAGAACATTGAAAAGAAAACGGGCGTGAACATGCAGGATGTCATGAATCTTGCAGGCTCACTTCAAAACGCCAATTTTAAAGATGAAAACACAGTCCGCAGCGTCATTAAGCGCGTGGCGCAGCTGGCAAACAGACGCGTGCCGAAAGAAATGGAAGATAAGATTGTCCAGTCCATTACAAGCGGAAAAGAAAAGCTTGATTTTGGAACAATTTCTAAAATGTTGGATAATAAATAAGCGGATGGCCTGGGCAACGGGCCTTTTTTACAGTGAAAAACCCGGCAGTATCGCTGCCGGGCTGTTTATTTGGGCAAGAGCTGTCTCGTTTGCTGCAAAAGAGGATACAAAAACCTTGAACGGTGGGCTGTTTTGCCGCGCCTGTTTGCGGGACAAGACAAATATAAATGCTGTTTGGCCCGTGTCATTGCAACATACAGAAGACGTCTTTCTTCCTCAAGCGGAGCTTCGTCTCCCTTTCTCGCTGTTTCTAATGAGAAATCATGCGGAATAGAGCCGTCTACCGTGCCCAATACATAGACGGTTTTGAATTCAAGGCCCTTTGATCGGTGAATGGTCATCAGCTGTACACCGTTTTCATCTGTTTTGTTTTTCTCAGCAGCCCGCATGTGATCCACATGGGCGAGAAAGTCAGGGATGGTTTTGAATTTTTTGGCGACAACCTTGACGTCACGCAAGTCATCAGAGCCTTTTTCCAGCTTATTTCCTTCGTTGCCCCGTTTTTTTAAGTATTCGGAGAAGCCCATTTTTCCTTCAGCAAAGGTAATGGCTTCCACCGGCTTCATGGTGCGGATGCTTGCGAAAAAGGGTACGATTTTTTTGATTTTATCCAGCTGGAACGGCTTCAGATCCGGCAGTTTGGCCAGCGCCTTAATCATGGAGCAGTCCTCGGTAATCGAGAGCGCCTTCAGCGTGTTTAAAGCAGACTGCTTTAGAAATAAGGCAGGCAGCAAGTGTTTAATCGCTTCAGTATCATCCTCGTTTTGACTCGCGTACAAGTATGCGAGTATCTGGCGGACGATTCTTCTGCTGTAAAAGGACTGGACGCCGCGATCAGCGGTATACGGAATTGATGATTGATGAAGCCTTTCATAAATGGCGCGGCCGGCGCTGTTTGTCCGGTAGAGAACCGCAAAGTCTTCAGGTTTTGCGCCGTTTTGAATTTTTTCTTTCATATCGGAAACCACCATTGTCGCTTCTTCTTCTTCGTCATAAGGATAAAACAGCACAGGGACCTGCGCGTCGTCACGAGCAGCTTCCAGCATCTTGGCATACCTGTTTTTGTTCTTTTTCACGACAATATCAGCACTGGAAACGATCGGATGTGTTGAACGGTAGTTCGCTGTTAAGTAGATTGTTTTGGCACCAGGATAATCCTTTTGAAACTCCAGAATAAAAGAAGGGCTGCTGCCGCGAAACGCATAGATCGATTGATCGTCGTCCCCAACACAGCACAGGTTTTGTTCCGGACTCGCCAGCATTTGCATGATTTTATATTGGACCGGATTAATGTCCTGAAATTCATCAATTAAAATATACGTAAACCTAGATTGATATTGCTCCAGAAGATCAGGCCGCTCTATGAACAGTTCATAGCAGGCAGACGCCATATCATCAAAATCAAATTGGCGGTGTTCTTTTTTCTGGCGCTCATAATATTCGTACAGGCGGTAGACTTGTTTTTCCCAGTCATCCTTTAAAGGAATACGTTCATTCGGCAAATAAGAGTTTTTCCAGAAACCGATTTGCTGCAAGGCCTGATCGACGGGGAACTCTTTCTCATCTACGCCTTCCTCATAGAGTGCTTTTTTCATATATTGTTCCTTTTGCCATTCCATTTTCAACAGGTGCTCGCCATTCCACTTGGCAGAATCATAGTGATACAGGATTTTATAAGACAAGCTGTGGAAGGTTCCGGTGACAAGTCTTCTGACTTTTGACGGCTGTAATCCGTACTGCTTCGCCATGCGATCTTTCATTTCCGCGACGGCCTTTGTTGTAAAGGTGACAAGCAGCATATGTTCCGGCGGTATGTCTAGGTGTTCGATCATGTGGGCAGCGCGCGCAGTCAGCACACGTGTTTTTCCGCTTCCTGCACCGGCAAGCACCAATAATGGGCCTTCCGTTTCCGTGACAGCTTTCAGCTGATCTGTGTTTAAGCCGACAGTCGGAAAAAGGCTCGTATCAGGTTCTATTGTTTTTTGAACAAATGGTGTTCCGGGTTTAATGCTTCTCGGCCGCTGCCATTCCGTGACAGCCGGAGACGAGTCAGCAGCAATCGCTTTCCCCTTGGGTAATCGAAAAACACCGGATTCCTGATAGTTTTCCTTCTTTTCTTCTTTAGCGGGTTTCGTTTCGCAGGCCTCCTCACATGCCGGAAAATGGCCTGGCTGGCGGTGGATAAACTCCGGCGGATCGGTGATATTAAGCCTTAACAAAACGGGTTTTCCGCAATGAGAACAAAATAAATGGCCTTTTATTCCTTCTTCAAAAAGGAATTGATAATGTTCTCTCGAATATGTATGTAAATGTATGGTTCGATCATTCAGTCGGGCGCATTTCAAAAAGGGGTCCTCCCAATCAAAAAAAGGTGTTCATTACAGACAAAGACTATCATATCAAAAGAAACGTGTTTCAAAAAGTAAGTTTAAGGGAAAAGAGACAGCAGAAGGGTGGGTACCGAATGATATATGCAGGTCAGATTCAGAACCAGCAATACGCTCAATATGCCAATCGCACAATAGGCCATAAACAGGATTATGCCGGAACAGAGAAGGTCAGATACGTCCCGTTTCAGCGGATGTACAAGGAACTTGAAAAACAGCAGGAGATTCAGACAGCCGCTGAAAGAAAAGTAAACGAGGCGAAACGTAAGCGCTCTCTTTATAAAAGATTGCGAGAAAAAGGGATAGGTACATCTATTAATCGATACGTATAAAAAACCGTTCACATGAGAGAGCGGTTTTTTTATATGCGAAAAAATCCGGATCTCAGAAGACCCGGATGGTGTTTAATCCTTAATCATTTGCAAATGGGGAATGCCGGCATCGAGAAATTCCTCTTCAGACAGCACCCGATAGCCATGTTTTATGTAAAATGGCACTGCTTGTGTTTGCGCATTTAACATAAAACCTGAAGCACCGCCGTCTGCTGCCGCTTTTTCCAGCGCTTTCATAATGATGCCGCCGACACCGGCTGAGCGGTGGCTTTTCAAGACACAAATTCGCTCTAATTTGCCGTATCCGTTCTTTAGCCGCCATCTTCCGGCGCCGACCGGCTGATCTCCGTCATACACCACAATATGCTCTGATTCGTTTTCAAGCTCATCAATTTCTTCTTCAGCTGGTACGTTTTGTTCTTTGACAAAGACTTCTTTTCTTACATAAAATGCATCTTTCATTTGTTCTTCATTTTTTGCGATAACAGCTTCCAAATCGTTTATTCTCCTCCGCCTAACAGGAACGTTTCATATACCGTCCATGAACCGTTTTCCAATTGATACAAGAGATGAAAACGGTCAACGATTTCTTCATGAGATACTTCCTGCATTTTTAACTGCCCTAATACATCAGAATGCTCATCGTCGGAAAGGTTTTGGCCGACCGTCACATGCGGAACAAAATTGTATTCCTGATTACCGGCTAATACACCGGTGTAAAGTTTTTCATTCAGTGTTTTTAATTCTTCCGTCGGCTCTGCTTTAATGTAAATGACATTATTGACAGGCGCAAAAGAACTGTATTTGGTCATTTTGAGAACAATCGGATGAGATTCTTTAGCGATTTCTCTCAATTGTGATACCAATTCACCGGCTTCCTCTTCTGTAAATTCAAATGAAGATCTCAGCGTCAAATGAGGCGGGATCAGGGAATAGCTCGGATCATAGCGCTTTCTGTAAGAGTTCGCGAGATCTTGCAGTTTTTTTGATGGAAATAAAACGATTCCGTATTTCATAGTATGTCCCTCCTGAAAATAAAGTATGTTAGAGCATTTTTTTCAGCGCCGGCGTAATGAGCGGCTGCCAGTATGTCCACTTGTGGTCTCCGTCAAATGGCTCAAAATAATAATCGGAAAGCTTCTCCTCCAAGAGCATTTTCAGCTCCTGATTCGGTTCTGTGAAGTCCAAAATATTGCCGTCTGTCGTATGGACATCTGTTTCTTTTGTTCCGATTTGGTGGTAAAGAGAGAGGTGTTTGATGTCGTCTGACTGTCTCACGGCATCTAATACATGTTGATCAACATAGGGAGACTGCATGATGATATTCCCAAACATATTTGGATAATCAAGCGCTGTCATAAGAGAAACGGTCGCTCCGAGAGAATCACCGATCAGTGTCCGCCCGTAGCCGACTTGGTACGTCGGAAATTCATGATCCGCAAAAGGAACTAGCTCGTGGGCAATAAATCGTTTATATGCCGAAAACTTAGAACCTTCCGGATGATAGGTTTTTCTGCGTTCTTTTACATCCTTGTAAGGAACACCGATAATAATGCTTCGGTCTATTTCTCTTTTAGACAGCAATTCCTCCACTTGTCTGCCGATTCTCCCCAGCCTGAAATAATCGTGGCCGTCCTGCGCGATAATAAGATGATATTTATAAAGAGGGGAGTAGTTTGACGGCAGATAAACGAGTACTGTCATTTCCTCGTTAAGCTCTTTTGAAAAGAGCTTCTTTTCTTGAACTGTGCCGTTTTTCGGTGCCATAATACATTCCTCCAGGACATCACTAGACTTTCTTGCATTTGAAATTATTGTACCATGAATTATTAGAAATTTCTCTCTTTAAACCGTTCGGAACTCGAAGAAAAAAGTATTGAAATAAACTGCAAATTGCGCTAATATAAAACAATCAGAAAATTGAAACCGATATTTCTTATCGTGAGAGGTGGAGGGACTGGCCCTTAGAAACCTCAGCAACCGGCTTGCTTTGCATATGCAAAGCGCCAAGGTGCTAAATCCAGCAAGCGTTTTTTATGCTTGGAAGATAAGAAGAAGCGTTAAACCCCTTCTTCTTATGAAGAAGGGGTTTTTATTATGAAAAGGGAAGGTGTCAGCTATATGTCACAGCACGTTGAAACGAAATTAGCCCAAATCGGAAACCGAAGCGATGAAGTAACAGGAACAGTGAGTCCCCCTATTTATTTATCAACAGCATACCGCCACAGAGGGATCGGTGAATCAACCGGATTTGATTATGTTCGGACAAAAAACCCGACACGCCAGCTTGTTGAGGACGCGATTGCCAGTTTAGAAAATGGAGCGAGAGGGCTTGCTTTCAGTTCGGGAATGGCAGCAATTCAAACGATTATGGCGCTGTTTAAAAGCGGGGATGAACTGATCGTTTCATCGGACTTGTATGGCGGCACGTACCGTCTGTTTGAAAATGAATGGAAAAAATACGGCTTGACCTTTTATTATGATGATTTCAATGATGAGGACTGTTTACGCTCCAAAATTACACCAAATACAAAAGCAGTGTTTGTGGAAACACCGACAAATCCGCTGATGCAGGAGGCGGACATTGAAAAAATCGCTCGGATTTCAAAAGAGCACGATCTTCTGGTGATTGTTGACAACACATTTTATACACCGGTTTTGCAGCGTCCGCTTGAGCTTGGAGCCGACATTGTCATTCACAGCGCAACCAAATATTTAGGCGGGCATAACGATCTGCTTGCAGGGCTTGTCGTTGTCAAGGATGAACAGCTTGGAGAAGAAATGTTTCAGCATCAAAACGCCATCGGCGCCGTCCTGCCTCCGTTTGACTCATGGCTTTTGATGAGAGGAATGAAGACGCTCAGTCTCAGAATGCGCCAGCATCAGGCGAACGCTCAGGAGTTAGCGGCCTTTTTAGAGAAGCAAGAAGAAATCAAGGATGTGCTTTACCCGGGAAAAGGAGGCATGCTGTCCTTCCGTCTGCAAAAAGAAGAATGGGTGAATCCATTTTTAAAAGCACTGAAAACGATTTGCTTTGCGGAAAGCCTCGGCGGGGTGGAGAGCTTTATTACATATCCTGCCACACAGACACACATGGACATTCCTGAAGAGATCCGCATCGCAAACGGCGTCTGCAACCGTTTGCTGCGCTTCTCGGTCGGAATTGAGCATGCCGAAGATTTAAAAGAGGACCTAAAACAGGCGTTATGTCAGGTCAAAGAGGGAGCTGTTTCATATGAGTAATCATAATTGGACGCTGGAGACCCAGCTCGTGCACAATCCATTTAAAACAGACGGCGCAACCGGGGCGGTCAGTGTACCGATCCAGCACGCCTCGACCTTCCACCAATCTTCATTTGAAGCGTTTGGCGCATATGATTACAGCCGCTCAGGCACGCCGACAAGAACAGCACTCGAAGAAACAATTGCCGCACTGGAAGGCGGAACGAGAGGATTTGCTTTCAGTTCAGGCATGGCTGCGATCTCAACAGCATTTTTACTTCTCTCACAGGGCGATCACGTTCTTGTGACAGAAGATGTATACGGCGGAACCTTCCGCATGGTGACAGAGGTTTTGACCCGTTTTGGCATTGAGCACACGTTTGTTGATATGACAGATATCAACGAAGTGGCGCGGAGTATCCAGCCAAACACAAAGGTCATTTACATGGAGACACCGTCAAATCCGACACTTGGGATTACTGATATTAAAGCGGTTGTCCAGCTTGCAAAAGAAAACGGCTGTCTGACCTTTCTGGATAATACATTCATGACACCGGCACTGCAGCGTCCGCTTGATCTCGGCGTGGATATTGTGCTTCATAGTGCAACAAAATTCCTGAGCGGACACAGCGATGTGCTGTCAGGCCTCGCTGCTGTCAAGGATGAAGAGCTTGGGAAGCAACTGTATAAGCTCCAAAACTCGTTCGGCGCCGTCCTTGGTGTGCAAGATTGCTGGCTCGTGCTGCGCGGCTTAAAAACATTACAGGTCCGTTTAGAAAAAGCGAGCCAAACAGCGCAGCGGCTTGCGGCATTTTTCCAGAAGCATCCGGCGGTGAAACGCGTGTATTACCCGGGGCTGTCTGATCATCCGGGCGCTGAAACTCATAAAGGCCAGTCGTCGGGAGCGGGTGCTGTGCTTTCCTTTGAGCTAGAAAGCAAGGAAGCTGTTCAGAAATTAGTAGAGAACGTGTCGCTGCCGGTCTTTGCTGTGAGCCTTGGCGCCGTGGAATCAATTTTGTCCTATCCGGCAACGATGTCTCATGCGGCAATGCCTAAGGAAGAACGCGAAAAACGAGGCATTACTGACGGCTTGCTCCGTCTCAGTGTGGGAGTTGAACATGCAGATGATTTAGAGCGCGATTTTGAACAAGCGCTGAAAGAAATCGCGCCAGTGGCGGTCCGTTAAAAAAGAAGCCGGCGATAGCCCGGCTTCTTTTTATTTTTCATCATCAGGATTGAGAATCGCCAGTACTTGATGATCCTCCCATTTTCCGTTGATTCTCACGTTTTTTCGGGCAATGCCCTCTTTATGAAATCCCGCTTTTTCTAATACGCGCATGGACCCCAGATTGCGAGGCATGACACCGGCTTCAATGCGATGAAGTTTTAACTCGTGGAACGCATAATCAACAACCAATCTGACCGCCTCAGTCATCAGGCCCTTTCCGTTATGTGCTTTGTCTAAAAAGTATCCAATAAACGCGCATTGCAGCGCTCCGCGGATCATTTGAAAAAGGGAAACCGTCCCGATTAATGTATGGTCTGTGTTTGTGAAGATGCCGAAGTGATACTCTTGGTCATTCTCCAACCTTTGCTGATATTGTTCGATCCTTTTTCTCTGTCCTTCAATCGTATAGTAATCGTCTGCGCGAATCATGGAGAACTGTTCAAAAAATTCCCGGTTTTCGCTTTGCAGCCGAAGATTCTCTTCAGCATCTTCTGTTTCTAAAGGTCTTATATAAATAGTATGTCCTTTTAACATACAGCAATCTCTCCGTTCTCTCGTCAGCAATTTCTTTTACATAATATTCTAAGAAGAGTTTGGGAATCCTTTACAAAAAGGAAGAAAACCAATTTCCCATAAAGGTGCCAACATAATTGCCGATCAAGTAGCCGAGTGTGCCGACCAGCATAATTGGCGCAACAAGCTCCCGCCACCCTTTGGCAATCGCCATCGCAGCAGCTGTCGTAGGGCCGCCGACAGTGGCGTTTACGGCAAGCAGAATTTCCTCAAGGCGCACGCGGAACAATTTACCGACAGCTAAGGAAACCGCTAAATTGCTGATGGCAATGATAAAGACAAATAAGAGAATAAGAGGCGCATTTGTAATGATTAATCGGAGATCTGCAGGAATGCCAATTACCACAAAAAACAAATAAATCAAGTAGGTGCCAAGCTCCTGGGATCCATTGAGCCCTTCAAAAAAACGAGGGAACAGAAAGATGATGAGAACAGATAGAGACGTCAACACAAGGTACTGATCGCCAAGCGTCCCGGTCAAAAGAGGATGAGAAAACGTAATTTTGAAATAGCCGGAAATCTTAACACTTACCGCAACAAGGGCAAAAGCAGCTCCGGTATTAAAGGCAATATCCTTTAATGAAATGTCCCTCCGCTTCCAATAGCTTTCCGCGCTGTTATCACTGTTTCCTTCTGCTTTTGCCTTATCTTCAAACGGCATTGCATAATGCCGGCGAAACCATTTGAGTGCGGGAATGCTGATTAAAATAAAAAACAACAGCGCCATCATAAAGTTATCTGCCACAACCGTTGCCGACACATATTCGCCCGGTGTCTCAAATTTTGCAGCCATCGCCGCAAAATTAATCCCGCCGCCGATATAAGAGGCACTGATCATTCCGCCGATCTTGTCTAGATAGGGAATATGCTGTTTTAATAGAAAAAAAGCGGCGATGCTGCCAAACACAGTCCCTAAGGAACTTATAAGAAAAATAAACAGCAAACGCCTGCTTTCCTTAAATATCTGCCGCACATTGATCTGAAACAGCAACAGAGGAATCGCAAGCGGCACCACATAAGACCACACAGTATCATATACAGGCGATTCAACAGGAAGCACTCCGATATTTGTAAACACCATAGCACCTAAAAGCGCGATGATAGCGCCAGACACAGCGGACGCCCACTTAAACCGCTGCTCCAGCCCGATGCTCACCGCTGCCCACACCGCAATAAACCCCCACAGCACCCAAACATCATCAGAAGAAATCAAAGAATGCAAAACTCATCACCTCAATTATTAGAAAATTAAGACATATTATAAAGGCCTGAGGAAAGAACAGCAAGTCCGGACAAAAAAAGTTTTTCTGAAAAAGCAGTTGACGAATAGAAGGGAAGGTAATATAATAGAACTTGTCAGAAAGACAACAACATACCCAGCAACACATACATATCATGATTCCGTAGCTCAGCTGGGAGAGCGCTACCTTGACAGGGTAGAGGTCGCTGGTTCGAGCCCAGTCGGAATCATAGCTTAAACCCTTGCGTAGCAAGGGTTTTTTATTTTGCTTTAATAAAGCCGGTTTATCAAATTCGCGAGTTGTTGGCAAACTTGATTTTTTGGCGAAGTAAAAAAGGTCCTGAATTTTCAAGGGGCCTAAGATTAAAAATTTTAATCATCGCTCTTATACCTTTGTGTGTCTCTCCAAACAAGTATAAGGTTTTTAAATGTTTCTGTTTTCATGGAACTTTTGTCGTTTTCACTTTCTGTATAAAGGTGTTCTACGACTGTTTGATCTTTTTTTATATATGCAATGGTGGTGTTTAATTGAATCTCATATTCTTCAGAAGAGCTATCCAATACTTCTTGAATAATTTTCAAGTATTCATCAGCTTCATCCACCGTAACAATGTCTTCAATGAAATCAGAAAAGTATCCTAGTTCTGTAGGAAGAACTACTCTTAAGTATCCTAAAGGGTCTCTTTTAAATGCAAATGAATAATCCATGATAATCATTCCTTTATTTTTTTATATAAAGGATATTTAGTTGCTACTGAGCCATATTTAATCCAAATACTTTTAATATACCGAACCAAATTATTACCTTGATTTATTTGAAGAGAGCCATTCTCATCAAAAAGTAGGAGAATGGCTTTGCGTTTTTATTTTTTCTTGGTTTACTATATCCGTTCATTACGCCTCATAGAGCTTATCTACTAACTCGGAAAACGAATTACTTATTTGAATCAAAGCTCCATCAGGTCTTCATATGCAATTTCATGATTCTAAAAAACCAAAGACGGATCAACGATTCGAAATAGATAACATATCAAATACATCATGTGAACTGGTATGCTCTGCGAAATCCCATTCAACCGTATGAAATCTCCATTTCGATGATATAAAGCCCTTCTCTACGTAAGAAGGGTTTTATTTTTATTTAACCTTTAAATATTTCTGGCATTTTTTCTCGCCATATTATTAACAATTCTCTAAATTGATCGGTTTCAATTGAGTTTTCATAGGGTTCTTCTATCCTAAAAGAGTTTTCAACAATTGTCACATCTTTTTTGATGAGAACACTTGTAGCATTTAACTCAATCTCAAAATCTTCATATATCCCTTCTAAAACCTTTTCAATGTAATCTATATACTCGTTGGCTTGTTCTTCTGTAGCGATGTTTTCAATAAAATCAGAGAAAATACTGATTTCTTCTGGCAATACCATTCCTAAATCACCAAATGGATCTTTTTCAAATTTATATGTATATTTCATATGCTATTTCACCTTCAAGATTATTTTTTGTATAGCGGATAGGCAGTTGCGATTGTTCCATCTTTATTTAGATACATTTCTATTTTAATACCCGAAGCAGAGATGCCCCTGAATTTATTTGAGCCGATTTGCTTTTTAGTTTGATAAGCTTCATCAATAGCTTTTAATACATCTGCACGGTTCCACTCTTTAGGGAAGAAACTAGAATCAGCTATTTTTTTAACACCATCAACCTCAATCTTTGCCATATAAACTCCATTTTTATCTGGTTTCTTTTCAGTACCTTGAATAATCTTTCCGCCCATCATACTTTCATGGTGATAACCAACTGCTTTTCCGCGTTTATTTATTTCTCCATGGTAAATGTGCTTCATTGTACCTGTAGTATACTTACCATTTCCCGAATTGAAATTAGAAGTCTCTGATTTCCTGAGAACACTCTCTTTTTGATCTTCAACAATCCTTTTTAATAGAGGCGTATTTTTTGCGTTATACGTATTATCGATGTCTTGGGCAATCCCGACAAGTGCAAGATCATTCTTATTTCTAACAATAGAATGAATATAGGCTGTTCCCTTTTTAATCCCATTATTCACATGAGCAGCGGCTGTTCCACCTTCAGCCACTTTACCTACTTTAGAAAGCTTGGTAGTGGTTTGTACTGCGGCACCCGCACCTTTTGGTCCAACAATATTGCCGATTGCATAACTGATATAATGTGCTCTTGTGTATGCATCACCATTTATCATTTTATCATTCCATGAATCGGAGATGTTTGTCCAGATTATTTTTGGATAAGAGGGAACGCTTAAGACTGTTGTAATTGTTTTTGTAAGTTTTAATTCCATAGGAAGCTGTGAATATTCCCAGGCTCCTACAACCAAGTCTTTGATGCCATATATCGTATCGTCAATCGTATCGTTAACCCCATCATTAACACCATCGATGATATCAAATGCTGTCTTACCAGCATTGATGACACTTTCACCGACGGCCTCCAGCTGTTTTGCTTGTTCAAGCTGAACCACATACTGGAGCTGCTCAGGGGTGAGATTCTCATATCCGACCTTCTTAGCGATTTCTAAGTATTCATCCGGATCCGTGACTCTGTCAGCTAGCTTCTTTTTCAATTCTTTGATTTCTCGTTCTTTCGCTTCATCTTTCTTGATCTTCAGATAGGCTTCAGTCTGTTTCTCGATATCACCATTTTTCTTATGTATGTCACTTTCACGGTACGCCTTGGCATTGTAATGGATGGGTGTAGCATTCTTGCCTTTGCCAGTTGATTCCTCAAGCTTTTGGAAGTCCTTCTTGATGAATTGCTCGTTTGGCTCTGACTGAGCATATTCAGAAACAAGTGCTTCGTCCACGCTGCCTAGTTTATCGACTGTTTTTTTACGTTTGTTCTCTGCATCAGCAAGTTCGTCTTTGAAGACTTCTGTCGAGAACAAATCAAGCGGAAGAATATCGTCGATATCATGTAAGATATCTTTCAGCGCTTTTTTCTGTTCAGACATAATGGATTTTGATTTTGTGTAGGCGTTAGCCAGCTCATGTTCTAAGAAGGATTCTTCTATATATGCATCAGATAAGCTGGCGTCCTCTAAAGCGCCTGAAATGCTTGTCAAGAAAGCAATTTTCATATCAATTAGATCAATCCAATTGTCAGCCACACCCGTATGATCTTGATAAAATGCTTTGATGTTATCGGCACCTTTGCCGGAAAACTCACTTTCATCTAAATCAGCTACAGCTTTGAAGGCTTTCTTTAGATTGACCATCTGACTTCTTAATTCTTTGTATTCTTTTGCACGTTTATCTGCTTCAGAAAGCAACGTCTTGGCTTCAAATACTTTCATGTTCATATCCTTTCATTTAAAAAGCTCCAACTAGATTTTACCATGGGAGAATGAAGAACAAGACAGCGATGTGATTCAAAAGTGCGAAATGAATCATTTGATCTGTGTCAATTTACCTATCTTGATTATTTGTTTGGAAACTGATGACGCAGTCAGACGGTTCCTGCTGATAAATGGATTAAAAGCTTACGGCATTTATGGTCCAGCTACAAAAGCAAAACTTGAAGCAAAATAAACCCCTTCTGTTGTAGAAGGGGTTTAAAATTCATTTATCAATTTTCTTGTGGAGCAATCTTTGCCACTGGAGCACCACAGAGTAGGAAGAATGCAAACACTGCTGGTGGGGAAACTGCTAAACCTATAGTTCCTAGAAATCCTACAACAGTCAACCAATCTCCTTTTTCAATGGCTTTTTGAACTTGATTCAAAGCCCCTTTACTTAAGTTAAGTGCATCTTCTAAACATCCTTGAACACTACTTATTTTTACATTTGTATAATTATATTCCTTATTCATATAATTAGCGAAAGCGATCATTCCATCTTTTTGACCTGTAGTATAAGCAGACTTTTCAAGCTCATCCTCTTTGACTGTATACCCCGTCTTTTTGTCAAAAACTAAAATTTTAGTAAAGATGTACTCAACTTCAGCTACAGATTTTTCAATTTGTTCTTCAGTTAAGCCATCTAAGCCGTCCTCCGGATTCATTTGTGTTGCTGAAGCTACTGGTGCTATTGTGGCAATAGCAAGAAAGAAAATCGACGCCAGAAAAAACAATCTTTTTAACATGTGTGAGCTCCCCCTTTTTGAAATAATTAAGCAATTTAATAGTAACATACATTTTTTCAATAAAAAGGGAGTTCGATTTAGAATTAATAAAATAGACATAATTAGTAAAATATGAACAGAAGATTGTTACCATAAATGCAAAGCAAGAAACGAAAGTGCCCATGCAAATATGCCGAACATTACAAAGAACCTAAGAAAAGTTTCATATTTTGTTAGTTTTCGTTCTTTTTTAGTTTTACCTAATCTCCAATAAAGGGCGTAGCCGGAGAACAATAAAATTATTTGTCCCAGTTGCGACACGGACTCTAAAAATTCTATACCATTCATTGATTTCACCTCTTATTTAATTATCGCAGACGGAAAAACCGTTTCCAACAGTTATATAAAAATTAAGCAATCCGTAATATGTCTAATGGTATAGAATGATGTTTCCCTTATCCAGTTATTATTTTAACGGAGAAGGATTTTTTAATTAAACCTATATACAATTGTTTATAGATAGGGATCTGTTGTGTCGGATAAATGGGAAGTTGATTATTGGATTGAAGATAAAGCCAAGTCAATGATAAAGAGCTTTTACCCCACTATTGTATCTAAGGACACAGATATACCCCTTTCAGTGGTTTTCGGGAGACTATTAGATTTATCGAAGGATAACAAGTTGAACTTAAAATGGTAAATAAGGTGCCCTGAATGCTATTATACGTTAGCGACGCTTGATGATTTCCCTGATTTAGTTAATGGAAAGACTGTTTATTGTAATGAACTTTGTCATGAAGAGCATGAAATAACAGCAGATTGCATTTTTCCGGTTTTTGAATTTTATCCGGAATACAAAACATCGAAAAAAAAGCAGTGGCACTAAAACCAGGAAAAGAAACAGAAATAGAGGACAAAGTCCTAGTCCTGTGTCTATCATAGATGATGAATTGTTTGATCAAGAAATAGTGAATATTCTTAAGCAAATGTCACCAAATTTTGATAAGGCTTTAGACAAAGGGTTATTGCCAAACATTACGATGTATTTTTGGGGAAATCATATGAATGATCATAGAAGTATCGGCGATGTTAGTGTTAACGGAGACAACGTTAATGTAATGGGAGATCATAATCAATTCAATAAAGCAACTATTTCAGAAAAACAAGAGATTGATAAAGCATATGAAGAACTCTTATCTGAAATCAAGAAATTCAGGATGAGAATAAACGAGATACTACAGAGTTTATGGCACAACAATTAAAGAAGCAATCGATAAAAAGGATTCAGAAAAAGGAAAGAAGATAATACCATTAATACAAGGAGCTATCGGGACAATTGGATCGCTAACAACCATTGGCTTTCCTGTTTTCCTTTTCAAATCGTCCAGAGTTGGATTCTTTCCATACAAGTACATGTTCACTATGATCTGATATACTTTCCATTCAAAATCAGTCATTGGATCATCTCCCAACTTCATATGTCCTAACGGATAAAAGGGAATCAAATTCAATAAACCATGTATCAACTTTTAAGTCCTTCCCACGTAATTCCTTCCGTGGGTGGTCCACGTAATGAACTGCGCCGATAACCTCGCGTATGTATCCGTCGTGATAAAGATCGAACGACAAATCTGTGCCTAACATTTCATAAAATATGGCACTCTATATTTTTAAACCTTAAGAATATATAAGAATTTATAGAATTTATAAGTTCAATTTTCTTTTCAATTTATCAATTTAATGAAGGGAAAATAGAAAAGAGAGAAATGAGAAAGTATTTTGGGATAGTGTCGCTTATCATCCTTTTATTCACATTGTGTTTTCTACCTCATATTCATTGGGTGCTTGGAATTCTAGGAATTGTCGTGGGGAGTATTCTAGCAATCAAATCACCTAAAGGAACTGCTAAGTATATTTCTTTTGTTATCCTAGCACTTTGTTTACTTTTACTATTATTATTGATTGTGATGGGCGTTTTGATGGCAGATCTAGTGGGAAATTAACTTTAATTTATAATGCTATTTGGGGACAGATGGAGACGAATGGGGACCAACTTGTTCATTTTTAGTCAAAATAGAAGATTTTTTATCAGAAACACTTGTCAGCAAACCTTATAAAATAAGTTTTTAAAATAAAACATCAGTTCGTGTCAGAACATAATCGCTACTTTAACAGGGGAGAGGTCGCTGATTCGAGCCTAGTCGGAATCATAGCTTAACCCCTTGCGCAGCAAGGGGTTTTCACAATCGTTTAATAAAGTCTGATTATCAAATTCGCGAGGCGTCTTTTTTAGATTTGAAATCCATTGATAATATCTGTTTTTAGGGTCATAATTATTTAAAATATAAGCAATTTCATCAGCTGATTTTTTTGTTGCTTGACCACACCTATCAAATGTAGCTCGATAACTGGCGTGATTGAATCGTTCTTGAATGATATAACTCATGAAGTCGTATTTTATTTAGCCCATACTTTTTAGTGAATTTGGATCATTTTGCAGTGGGGGTTGTGTAATAATAGGGCTTACCTTTCCCACTATGGAAAATGTATCGAAGAGAATTCTAAATCTTCTATTAGATCTGATTAAGTAATACACTACAGGAATTATGGTATAAAATACTTGTAATAATTTAACATAATTTTAAATGTATAAAAAGATCTAGGAGAAAAAATGAACAAGAAAACTAAAATTATACTTTCCCTTTTAGCAGCACTTATAGTTATATTGATAACACTACCGGTTCTATCTCCTGTTGTCTTTACAGCATCTTCTGAAAAAGGAGCAATCAGATTTGAAATTTATAAAAGGGGATATCCATACCAAAGCTACTTTGCAATTCTCCAAAAGAGAGAAGGTGACAATGAATCTGGGAATCTTTATTATGTAAATTGGTTAGCTTGGAAAGATGAAACTGGACAAACTCCACACTTATGCTATTCAAAAAAAGCATCAGAAGGTGAATACAAAGTAAGCTGTGGAACTGGACCGTAACAAAAACAGAAATTAATACTCTATTATTTCTTGTTATTTGATATACTTCACAGTTTTCAAGTACTAGGAAATCCATAGGACAACCACTAGATCTTTTCGTAGTTGTTTTCATTTTTCGAGAAAATGCTATATGAAAAGCCCTGACATAATGTGAAGAGGGGGAAATTCGATGCATTACATAACTATGCTTAAAAATCATCAGTGATAAGGACCTTAATGAAATAATGAAGGAATTTAAAAAACTTGAGGAAGAAACAAACAAAGAAGAAGGGTGCATTAAATTTCATGCTTATCCGCTTGAACCATCAGAACGTAAAATAATGCTTTGGGAGATTTGGAAAAACGAAGAAGCTGTTAAAGCCCATTTCACGCAAAAACACACAAAAGACGTTCAAAAACAAGAATTAACGGAAGTTGAATGGTTAATGAAAAGTAATGTGAATGAGTAAAAGGTTCCTTATAAAGAGCCATTCAATGACTAAGAACACAGCCACTTGTAAATTATTGACGGATTTATGTCCAACTCTGCCAACAATCATCATTTTCATACAGAAGTCATCAGATGTATAATTCAATATGCCTTGAAATAAAAGGACAAACTTGATTTTTCGGCTTAGAAATTCATTAATCCTGTCTCGTTTTAGGGCCAAAATTATTGAAAGTTCAGCGGTGTTTAATTTCAACCTGTACATGTACATAAAATCTCAAATTTCTAAGAAAAGCTCCCACAGAATAGGGAGCTTTTCTATTTTCACATCACTTGCCATAAAGTGTATTAATTATATAAAACTTTTATAGGTGTTAAGAGATTTAGTGATGTTTTTTATACGATTTGACATAATCATAATAATGATCATCGTCATCAAAATACTTTTTATCGTAATGATAATCGTGATCATCATCATAATACTTCTTGTCATGATCAAAATCATAATACTTTTTGTCGCAATCATAATGCTTCTTATCGCAGTCATAATACTTCTTGTCGCAATCATAATGCTTTTTATCGTGGTCGTAATACTTCTTGTAATAAGTTTTTTTCCAAGTGTAATACTCTTCTTTATATTTTTTATAATAACCCAATGTAAACCCTCCTATTGTTTTGATCAAAATTAATATATGAAGTTTATATTATATGGTATGGTCAAATTCACTGATATTTTATTAATAGGGCTGTTTAAAATAAGTTAGGTGAAAGAATTCGATCACAGTGATTAGACGAACTATTGTATGCCGAAAGTTATGAAGACGAACATCTTTTAGGCCGTACTTCTTTTTAATGTTAGCTCACTTTACGGTAGGGCTTGTATAGCAGTAAGGCTTTCCTTAACCACTGTTGATTTTTATTCTCAGGATACTACTGTTTCAACTAATAGGATGCGGCTTTAGGATATATGTCCAACACGATTACAGGCCGGGCATGAGAGCGAACCCTACTTTGATCGGGGGAATCATTTCATTCACGCTGCGGCTTACTTAAGAGATATTGAAATTATATAGAGAGGGGGAGACAAATGAACGGATTTTTAGAAATATGAACATGCTTTAGATTGAACCAGATCTGTATCAATTCACAAAATGCTCCTAATCTAGAGAGAGTAGTCAGGGGGATTGCTTTTCCAGCTGCTTAATAGGTCAAGCGGAAGGATATCGTTTATAGCACTTAAGATATCTTTTATGTATGGCTTTCTTCTGTTCAGACATAATGGATTTTGATTTTGTGTAAGCGTTAGCAGCTTGTGTTCTAAAGAGGATTCTTCGATGTATGCACAGATAAGCTGGCGTCCTCTAAAGAACATGAAATGTTTATCAAAAAGCAATTTTTATAGCAATTAAATCAATCGAATTGTCAGCAACACTCGCATAATCTTTATAAAATGGGTTGATGTTATGGCACCTTTGCCGGAAAACTTACTGTCATCTAAATCTGCTCCGGCATTGAAGGCTTCTTGAGATTGACCATCTGGCTTCTTCTTCTCTTGAATTCTCTTGATCAGCTCTCAGCTTCAGATAGCAATGTTTTAGCTTCAAAGACTTTCATGATCATATCCTTACCTTTTTGAGTCCTGTGGCACGAAAAAGTTCATTTGATAACGATGAAGTGTTTCAATTGTTTAAAGGCATCTTATTATTTCCACCATTTAAATCGCAGTTCCCACACATATCTTTAAATTATATCCCTCTCCCAATAAAGTTAGCAGATACTGGCTTTAAGTTTAATTCTCTTGCCCAAACAGATAGTTGTCCAATGTGATGAATTTCGTGAGCAACTATATGATGTAATATCTCACTCCTTTTGAACATTTCTTTCATCCATGGAATTGAAACAAGTTCATCTTCTAAATTGTCTAAGTCTGTGTCAACAAACTCCTTAATTTCAGTACGCAGAGTAACTGAAAGGGATTTAAGTTTTTGAATGGTATTGTAGTCACTAAAATTCACTGCAATGTCTTTCTTGCCTTGAATGGCACGAATCCAACTATACTCCACGTCAATGATATGAAAGAGGGTATATAAAATACTTTCAACTCCTCCAATGCGGTTTTTTAATAATTCCTCAGTAGTTAAGTGATTGCACCATTCAAACCATTCATCTCTTACCTGCCAGTTATACTCAAAAAATTTAATCATTGTAAACACTCCAAATATAATATTTGTTCCTCTGATAAAAATTAGCGTTTTATGCCTAAACTCCTTTTCTGCCGCTAATATATCATCCTCATCCTCTATTATAATGCGTTCCCGCCGATTTTTGTTTTGTCTGCTTATATAGCGACATGTGCAGAGGATGGGAGGGAAATGAAATCAAAAAGTAAGATATACGTTCAATACTGGGAGGAATAGAAGGGCAAAAAACATTGCTCCTGCTCTGATTATGCTAGTACTCAACATACATTGAGCACTGAAACGTACAATTCAAGAAAAAAATAAGGATAGGCAAACAGCTCAAGAATGATCCAACTTTACAAAATCAAACATCAACGTATTGGTACATGTAAAAACAGAAAAAAAATGAGCATCCCGATTTCAATATCATCTGGATGCTTAATGTGTGCAATGTTTTGTTTTATCTTTTCGCAATGAGATAAAGTGATATGGCTCTTTGGGTTTGAAGAGGATTATGAATCGTAATCACCCACTGGTTTCTTCTCCTTGGATAGCTGCCTATTGCATACAATGGAGCATAATCACGTGGAGTAAACCCGCCATTAATGACCTTTATCTCTCTTCCTTCAAGATAACAAACAAGGTATTCACCAGGATCTATGACCTGTTGGTTAGTCCATGCGTAAGAATAAAAGCCGTCACCAAGATCCTCGGTGGAAGATGGCGGTATAAAGCCATCTACATTCAATGTGATTTCTCTTCTTCGCTGTCTTTCTGAAAAGTCTTGATTTCTTTGCATGTGATGAGCAGGTGGTGAGTGAGGAATTAACGCAGGAACATAATAGTAATGATACAACGTAACCACTCCTTCGTTTACATTCATACAAAGTGTATGTTGGCATATTTCGTTAATTCCTGTTTTGTTTCACGTTGACTAAGAATGGAACTAAAGGAGTGAGGATCATGAACTTGTCTATTTTTGTTTTAAGCCTGCCTTCATTTTTTGTATAGCAAGCTATTTGATAATGAGATCTTTTTGCCATTGACTAGTTTTATAGACCTCCTATTTTTCATTGTTTTTATGATATAATGGATATGTTTTGCAGTAAACTATAGTATTGGTAACGGAGGAAATGATATGAAGTGGTATTGGAATGGCTTAAAGAACTATGTCAATTTTGAAGGCAGAGCTCGGCGAAAGGAATACTGGATATTTCATCTTTTTAATGGCATCATTTGTGTTATTTTATTACTATTATCATTAATACTAGTTGGATTATTTACATCAGGCCCATTGGCGGCAGAAGGATATGCCAGTTCTCAAGTAGGATACGTAATTGGATATGGCGGGGGATTACTGGCATATATTCTGATCTTTCTTTATCAGTTAGCTGTTTTTCTTCCGTCGCTTGCTCTCAGTATCCGCAGATTGCATGATATCGGCAAAAGTGGCTGGTGGATATGTATAGGCTTTATTCCGGTAGTCGGTCCTATTATCATGCTTGTCTTTAATTGCCAAGATAGTGAAACAAAAGTTAATCAATATGGAGAAAATCCTAAGGCTGCTATAAATGAATCGTAAATTGCGCCCCAATTGTTAGACAACGAGTTTAGCGATTGGGGTGTTTTTTATAGCCTGAAGAACTCATAAGGAAACTATATATTCAAGATAGAGAACAACTTCACCAAAGAGGGAGGAATAAATCAACCTTAGAGAATTTTGTGCTGTAAGATATCGACATGTATGATCTTACATTATGTTGTTTAAAATGGTTAACTGCATTTTGAATAGTTGTTGTTATTTTTTCTTCTTAAACCAATTAAAAAGAGTTGTTATCCACTAACTTAGAACCACTTCCTAAGCACCTTTGATATAATTTTCGCAAAGGATTGAATTAATATGCTGATCAAGAAGACATGTAAGAATGGAACGAATCAAAGTGAACTTAATGGACAAACTTATATGGATTAAAAAGAAGAGAGGAGGGTGGAAATGAGTAAAAAATGGCTGCAAATAATAACTGCGTTATTTCTTTCCACTTTTATATTAATGGGCTGTAATAACGATCAAAATAATAATGATCAAGATAACAATACTCCAGATGTTGAGGAGAACGATCAGGATAATAACGGTAACAATGCGCCGGGTGTTGATGAGGACGATACGATCAATAAAGATGATGAAAAAGATAATGAGACCGATCCCGAAGATCCGGTTGAGGATAATGAAGATGCCGATAAAGATAAAAAAGATGAGTAAGAAAACAGCACATCATCATTGTTTGCAGAAGAACCGACTCTTCGTGCAGAGAAGTTTTATAACTCTTTTCCATGCTTTGTGAAAGGCTCTAAAATGACAAAAAGCTCTGTCCTTAGTGGATGGGGCTTATTGTGTGTTTGTGACAATATTATTTACCGAATTTAAAACATAAGAAAAAAATCAAATAATACTTTAGAATCATTGATTTCAACTCGAATTTTTGATAACTAATAATTGTCTATATTGTCAAAAGGAGTTGGAATCATGAACAAGTTTTTCTTGGCTCTCTTTTTATCCGTTTTCACTTCTGTCAGCATTGTTTCAACAGCAAATGCAGCAGTAATCGATCATGACAAGGTTGTCGGCTTTAAAGAGGCAGCGCCTGCCACTGTTACTCAAAAAGCGGCGAAACGTTTTCAGCCATATTTGAAGGTTTATAGCGGCTGCGTTCCTTTTCCTGCAGTCGATGCACAAGGCAATACAAGTGGAGGTTTAGAGCCTACTGGAGCGCCTGAAGGACATTGCAGCAAAAATACTGGACAAGTATATTCGCGTTCTGCATGGTACAATGGGGTTTGGGCAATTATGTATTCCTGGTATTTTCCAAAAGATGAAGCCTCACCAAAATTAGGTCACAGACATGACTGGGAAGGAATCGTTGTATGGATTGATAATCCAAATCAAAATCCAAAAGTTTTATCCATTGCATATTCCGGACACGGAAAATTCACAAATGCAGCACCGAGTGGAAGCAATATGAGAGGTCATCATCCTTTGATTGCATATGACAGCACTTGGCCGCTGAACCATGAATTACGTATGAGCGATGATGTAGTAGGCGGAACTCAACCGTTAATCGGATGGGATGATTTAACTCCTGCCGCAAGGAATGCATTAAATACAACTGATTTCGGTAAAGCAAATGTTCCTTTTAATGATAATAACTTTACAATCAATTTAAAGAAAGCATGGTTTAAATAAAAACATCTTGGTGTTGGGAAGAGTCCTTACAAAGAAGGATTCTTTTTTTTGACTTACACGAATTTCTATTAGTTGCAGTTTCTAAACAATAGTTGATTGGGAATGATTACTTTAAAAAATGGAACGAATGATAATAAGAGAAGTCCTTGTCGGAAAGCCTTTTCTCTCAAGAATCTCTCTGTGGTGAAAATGATGTCTGTCTTTTAAAAGAGAGGATAAGGTTCAAGCCGCAATCTATTAACCATTAAGAGTAGTAATTAAGGTTCAAAATATTGACAAATCGATGTGTTTTCAACAAAAGGGCAGCCCCTTCATGTATACTGAGTCCGTAATTAAAATGAAGAAAGGGGTAATAGAATGAAAATCAGTTTGGAGAAAAAAGCAGGTTTCTGGAAGAAGGCAGCGATTTCATCACTTATTTTCACCATGTTTTTTACCCTGATGCTGAGTGATACGGTTTTTGCGGCCGGACTGAACAAGGATCAAAAGCGCCGGGCGGAACAGCTGACCAGTATCTTTGAAAACGGCACGACGGAAATCCAATACGGATATGTGGAACCATTGGGTGATGGAAGGGGCTATACATGCGGACGGGCAGGCTTTACAACGGCTACCGGGGATGCATTGGAAGTAGTTGAAGTATACACAAAGGCAGTGCCGAATAACAAACTGAAAAAGTACCTGCCTGAATTGCGCCGTCTGGCCGAAGAAGAAAGCGATGACATAAGCAACCTCAAGGGATTTGCTTCTGTCTGGCGCTCGCTTGGAAATGATAAAGATTTCCGTGCTGCCCAAGACAAGGTAAATGACCGCTTGTATTATCAGCCTGCCATGAAACGATCAGAGAATGCCGGATTGAAAACGGCACTGGCAAAAGCTGTGATGTACGATACAGTTATTCAGCATGGCGATGGTGATGACCCTGACTCTTTTTATGCCTTGATCAAACGCACGAATAAAAAGGCGGGCGGCTCACCTAAAGACGGAATAGAAGAGAAGAAATGGTTAAATAAATTTCTGGACGTGCGCTATGACGACCTGATGAATCCAGCAGATCCGGACACCCGTGATGAGTGGAGAGAATCGGTTGCCCGTGTGGATGTGCTTCGCTCTATTGCTAAGTCGAACAACTACAATCTGAATGGACCGATCAATATCCATTCAACAGAATACGGTGATTTCGTAATCAAATAAGCAGCGAGTGTATAGAAACCGGATGCACCCTTTGCGTATACACCCGCCGCCCTCATTAATATGGCGGGGGTTAACGTGTGAACCGATTGTGTAAATGTCATTACCATTACTTAGCCCTTCTCAGAGAAGGGCTTTTTTCAATAATCTGCTTTTCCGATTCAATGAAAAAAACCAGATTCACTAGGCATGAATGTATCTGATCCAACGGCAGTCACATCAGCAATTAGTCTTAATACATAATTCTAGACTTGTTTTCATGCTGGCTGATCCTCTAAATAAAGAGTGTTTTTCTTACAGTAAACGGAACAGTTTCTGTCATATTACATTCTTTAAACTTATTGTGTTGACTGAAAGATAAATTATGCTTTGGCAGATACAGAACTAGTACTAATGACGAATGGTCACTCTTAAGAGTTTTTTTGTTATTGGTCAAAAGGGGTGAATGAATGCCTGCTCAAAAGACAGAATAAGGGTGAAGCTGATATTCCAATGTTTTCAGAAAAGAGGTGAAAGCATGACTAAAAAAGGGATTCAAAATTCAAGTATTGAACAAATGAGAAATGATCATGAGACTGAAACAGCATTCAAAGCAGATGATCCTAAAAAACATGGTACAGATTCAAAGAGGACAAAATAAGTTTTGCACAAGATTTAGGCCAATTGTTTTTGGCCTGTCGTATTGATTGATAAGGAATGGGAGTGGATGATGTGACTCAAAAAAATGGAGCAGACAGACCTGATGATTATAAAAGATTTTCTGAAATCGACAAGGACTTTGATTTTAATCAAACCCTACATGGCAATCCTAAGTCGGAGACATTAGACAAGAACGAACAAACCAATAACAAAGAAGAAGCAAACGAAAATATGGATGTGGCAGGAAGATATTTTGAACCGTCAGATTACAAAGGAAGCACGCAATTGGAACAGGGTTTGGCAGAAACGCATGAACAAGTCAGTGATGACTATTTTGAGGGAACCATCGACCAAAACTTGGACTAATCATCAAGCGGAGCTGACTCGAATGAACTTGAGTTAGTTCCGTTTTTATTTTTCATCTGATCGCCGGCTACTTCTAAGGCCTTTTTCAAAAGAGGTGTGAAAATAATGGCATTCACGGTTTATGTGAACGGGCCTGACAGCTGCCGGCATTTGCGAAACGAAAAGGAAACCGAAGCCTGATGATCTTTTGAAAGAAGAGAACCCATCTCATTACAAGAGAGGCTATAACAAGCCATTATATTTAATCTTTTTCAGGCTTCTTTGGATTTCTTAATTTTGAATAGAGAAAAAGGTTCATGCTGATGCATGAAACAAAACGTAAAGATGCTCTCAATCTCTTTTCTCTAGTTGGAAAAATTGATAAAATTTATGCAGAAGAATGAAAAAACACGATTCGGTTGGTAGTCCGGATGCATTTTACATGTCAGTAACCTTCCCCTCCTCGGGATGTCCGTCATTCTTTCATCATTTAAAAGAGGAGGGATCGTTATGAAATTAACGATTTACTACGATGGTCAGTTTTGGGTAGGCGTTATCGAGGTTGTGAAAAACGGAAAACTAAAGGCCTCTCGGCATTTGTTTGGCAATGAGCCGAAGGATTCTGAAGTATTCGATTTTGTTAATAGGCAGCTCTTAAAGACTCTGTCTCAGGCTGAGCAGGAAGGGGTTCGTGTAAAAGCCCAAGATCAGAAAAAGATAAATCCGAAAAGATTGCAACGTAAGGTTTCGAAGGAATTAAAACGTGCCGGAGCATCCTTAAAGGCACAGGAAGCCATGAAACAAGAGTTTGAAGCGAACAAGCAAAAGAAAAAACAAATAACCAAAGAACAAAGAGAAAAAATAAAAGAACAAAAGTATCTCCTCAGAAAGCAAAAAGCTAAAAAAAAGCATAGAGGAAAATAGCTCAAGAAAGCAGGTATAGAGCCTGCTTTCTTATATGTTTTTACACTTTGGTGTATCTCCAATGGATAAAGTCCTTTTTCTTTAGCGCCCAGTTTAAACCCTAACTTCTCCAAAATATGTTGTGAACCAATATTGCCATGTTCACATCTAGCCGTAATACAGCTAACATTCTCTTGGCTTAATGCCCAGTTTATTAACTTTTGAGCAGCCTCAAAACAATAACCTTTACGGCGGTGACTTTTATTTGTTGCAAAGCCGATTTCAACCATGCCATCCGTATCAGGGTCGCCTAAAAATCCAATTCCTCCAACAATTTCATAATCATCCTTCTTTAAAATGATCCATGAATCGAATCCTTTTGTTCCTTTGTTTTTCATTAAAATCTCGCGGAAATAAGGAATTGCTTCAAAAAAATCGGAGTTTGGCCATTCCCCATTTGTTTTATAACCCAGGTCTATAATAGCCTGATGATCCCGTTTAGATGCAGCGTCTAGAAGGTTAACATCAATCGTTTTTAATAGTAACCGATCCGTTTCAAGAAGAACCATCTCTTTAGCCTCTCTTCTGCTTGATATCCATACTTGTGAATCCTTTTTTACGTTAATTTATCCCGAGAATGAATTGGCACTTCATAACATAATTTTTTCTCTCTTTAACGTATCCGTCATATGTGCCACACCAGAAAAATTCATTAACTAGGTACAGGAAAACGATTAAGAAATCAGTATGCCTTCAAAATGGTAAGAAAAACCGTCTGCATCTAAATACTAAATAGAAAAAATGGATGACACGGAGTAAAGGGGGAGCAGAGTTGGTGCTTGCTCTTTATTATTTATCATTCACAGGAATATGCATAAGTTTGGCGGTGAGAACAAAGCAGTCGCAGATTTCCTTAAGACATACTCATCTTTTGATGCTCACTAATCGTCTTCAGCAGGCTGCGCATCGAATGTGTCATGTAAGCGTCTTTGTGACGAATAAAGATGGTTGAGATCATGCTATATTTCTCAGGAAGCGGGTGACAATAAACCTTACCTGCGGCTGAAAGATGTGTAATGGCAGATTCGGGTACGACTGTGATTCCAAGACCAAGTGCAACACTGTTTAAAATGGTCTCTAGAATGTTAAATTCCAAGATTCTTTTTGGAAGCAAACCTTCATCTTTGAGCCAATGTTCTAGCCTAGAACGATATCCGCATCCTTGATTAGACACAAGGATCGGCGTCGTCATAAAATCCTCTATTTGAAACGTTTTATTTGCTGTTACTAGAGTAAGTTTTTCAGTATTGACATCATATTGTTCGAGTATGGAGTGCTTAATTGGCCCTGATATAAAAGCCCCGTCTAATTCGTGGTTAGTTACCTTCTCAATCAGTTCCTCTGTTAAGCCAGCCTGCAATGATAAATCAACGTTAGGATACTTTTTATAATAAGAGGCTAAGATGGTCGGCAGTATCCTCACTGTTTCCACTGTCCCGATTTTTAATATTCCCGACGGTATATCACTATCAAGAAAGACTTGTTTTAGCTCTTCAACATCTATCAAGATTTTGTTTACGTATTCAAGCATTTTTCGGCCCTCGGGATTTAATGTTACCCCTTTTTTATGCCGATTGAAAAGAGGTGTTTTGAGTTCGTTTTCTAATTGCTTAATACGTGCTGTTACATTGGATTGTACATAGCTTAATTCCTTTGCAGCGCTGGTAATACTTTTGTGATGGGCAACGCTTTGGAAAATTTGTAAGTCTCGCAACTCCATTTGGTATCCCTCCTTCATTTAAAATATCATTATAAATGATGTTTTTCATCATTTTTATTCATTTTACATGATGTCATTCCTCTTTTTATAATTCTCATTGTCAATACAAGAAAAGGAGGGGAATGACAATGAAAAACGGCCAATTATTCATTGGTGTCCTCACATGTTTAGTAGCAAGTATGTCGTGGGGCGCAATGTTTCCAGTTGCGGATCATGCATTAGCATTTGTTGATCCATTTTATTTTTCATCTATTCGATACGGTGTGGCAGCAGTTATCTTAGTGATTTTATTATTGGTGAGGGAGGGGAAGAAATCATTTCGTTTAGAGGGTAAAGCAAAATTGCTCATTTTTTTTGGTGTGATGGCGTTTACTGTATACAATGTTTTTATTTTTTGGGGCCAAAGATTGATGGGGAAGTCTGGAATCATGACTGCGTCTATTGCAGAGGCACTAATGCCAATCATTTCTATTTTTATCCTTTGGGGGTATAAACATGTGAAGCTGAAAAAATATAAGATTCTATCTATTATGATTGCTTTTTTTGGTGCCGCACTTGTTATTACCAAAGGTAATATGAGTTTCTTTTATACATTGAGAGATAATCTGTTTTCGCTAACCTTTATTTTAATGGGTGTTGTGGGATGGGTAATCTATACAATGGGAGGACAGATGTTTCAAGAATGGTCTACACTGCGCTATTCAACATTGACATGTTTATTTGGTACAGCTGTAACGGGTATTCTAACAGCTGCGCTCACCGCTCAAGGATACGTGTCCATACCAAGTATAAAAGTGATTGCTGAAATTAAGTATGACTTATTATTTATGATTACTTTACCAGGTATCGTAGCTCTCCTTAGCTGGAACTATGGTGTTAAAATTTTATCACCCATTAACGGGATTTTATTTATTAACTTTGTTCCCATTACTACGTTGTTGATCATGATGATACAAGGATTTAAAATCACCATTTTTGATGTAGCAGGAACAATGCTTGTCATGACAGCACTTATTCTAAATAACATTTTTCAGCGTAGGGAAGATAAAAATGATAAGCAATCTTTAGAAAATAAACAAACACAGTTGACTATTTCTTAAACGTTGGAGGATGCTATATGTTTGAAGGTTTATTGTTTTTTATTTCGGCTGGAATTGTCTGCGAACTAGCAGCAATTAATCGAAATGGCCGCAAAAATATAAAACAACAGGAGGAGTTCAATCAACTTTTAAAAGAACTTCTTAATAAAGACACCAGATAATTCGGTATATGACAAGTTGTAGATATATCATCTCCTTGAAACATGCAAGGAGATCTTTTTTTAAAAAATGCTTTGACATTCACGTTACGTTAAAGTGTACGGTTACTGTATAAGGAGGGAGAAGAAATGGAATATACCGTTCAGAAGTTAGCCAAATTAGCGGGAGTCAGCACAAGAACGCTTAGGTATTATGATGAGATTAACCTTTTACAGCCAGCACGGATTAATTCATCTGGATACCGAATTTATGGGGAAAAAGAAGTCAACCAATTACAGCACATTTTATTTTATCGAGAGTTAGGCTTCCAATTAGAGGAGATAAAAAAATTAATCTTTTCCCCATCTTTTGATCGTCAGAAAGCATTAAAGGATCATCATGCAGAGCTTTTAGAAGAAAGAGCCCGGATTGATAGCCTTATCCAAAATGTAGAGAAAACAATTCATGCAGAGGAGAGAAATGAAAAAATGAGAGATGAAGAGAAATTTACCGGATTTAAAAAAGAGCTTGTGGAAGAAAACGAGAGGAAATACGGAGCAGAAATACGCCAAAAGTACGGCAAAGAAGTGGTAGAAGAAGCTAACCAAAAAGTGTTGAATATGACAAAGGAGGAATATGAAGAGCTGACCGCTACAGAGAAAGAAATGTTTGAAAAACTTAAAAAAGCATTTAAAGAAGGAGATCCAAAAAGTGAAGATGCATTGAAAGCGGCGGAATTGCACAAAAAATGGCTTCTTTATCATTGGAGCGACTACAGCAAAGAAGCGCATGCAGGTCTAGGGGAGATGTATGTATCAGATGAGCGCTTTAAACGATATTACGATCAACATGGTGTGGGATTAGCTGAATTTCTAAGACAGGTGATCTATGTATATACGGGGAAAGTAAATGATTAAGCGTGCAACTGATGCATGGACGTTATCAGGCGAAAACGATTGCGAAGTTTGAAGCACGATTGAAATAAACAAGAGAATTCCTTGGTAATGATGGGGGATCCTCTTGTTTACTTTCTTCAAAAAGTTTTGAATGTAAGGTAGCGTGGGACCTGAAAAATGTAAAAAGCTTACTAATTGTAAGCTTTTTTATAAATGTATGTAAGAATACTTAGCCAAAAGACTAAGCATCCTCGACATCTCTTTCAAATATCATTTCAAAATAAGCAGCTGCTCCATACCCGTCTATACTAGGGGCGAAAATCTGAATAAACTTCCATCCTTTTTGAGCATAGTCACGAATAATTTGTTGGTAGTCTTCTTTGGGCCTTCTTCTCATGGTACTAAGTTCGACTCTAACGAATTCATACTCTTTCATCATGTGATACCTCCTCTAAGGTTATACGAAAGAGCGAGAGAAAAGTTTCCGAAAGATGGGAAAACAAAAGATGAACATACCGAAAATAACTAACGGTTCAAGAACATTCGAGTTCTGATCATATTCACACAGTTCTGATTGACCAGTACCTAATCGTGAGATGCTGATTTTCAAAAAAAAGCCAATGGTCGGAAGCAAGAACGCAGAGCGAGGTACGCCTTGTCCTATCATCTAGATGAACCGGCGATTTAGAAAAAGGGGGAGAGGATCATAACGGTGCTCCTTTTATGATATTTCAATGGGGCATGTGGAAATGACATATTCTTTACCGAGCCGTGTGGCAATCGCGGATCAGCAAAACAAGTGATAATAACACATATAAAAACGAACAGATCATCAGTATACTCATGAGTGGATAGTGTTTCGCAGAGTATATGAAAAAGTCCAGCTGTGAAATTTGTTTGGGGCTGGTGATGGTGTCAATGCCGTTAAGGAGCTTTGTAAATTTGGCTGTGTAATTCCAATCGAATTGATCTGAAACAAGCTCGCTTCCTTGATACCAATTGACAGCGGCTAAAAACAGAAAAGCCATAAATGAAAATCCAAGCTGAACAACTAAAACAATCCCTTTCATCGTATGCCTCCAAATCAATGAACATGAGAAAAGCAAATCATATATTACCATAATGTAGGCAGTTCGACAATTTTTTCTTTATTTCCGGATTGGGACTATTAATGGAAAAGATCTTAGTCTGGTTTAGTTTCATATTTTAAAATGGATAGATATTATGTATTTTATTGGGATTTTAGTTCTGCCTGGGCGGGTGCTTTTTTACTCTTTCGTCTTTTGTCGCTCTCAGCTATGTGTTATTTTGGATATTGGTGATCATATCCAGAAAGTGATGGTGTCCATGAAAAAAGTATCTCTAAAATACATACTTATTATTTTTTCAATATGTGCAGCCCTCCAGGAAACAGATGATATGAGTATTGCCCATAGCTGGATTTTGACTGAAATCATACGATTTTTGATTTGCACGGCTGTGTTTCTTATCATGACATTTCTATTAGAGACTATTTTTCCAAACAAAAAAGAGTCACATTAATGTGTGGCTCTTTTTGCAACATCATCTGATTAAAAACATTACTAAGGAATCAATCATCATGACAAAAAACAGCAAGCAAAAATAAATGAGCGAGTAGACAAACATATCCTTTGCCCACTTTACGTCATCGTCTGTTTTGAATCCGTGGACGCCTTTTTTGATCCATATACCTCCGAGAACCAAGGCAGTTAAAAAATAAAATGGGCTGATATGGCCGGTGCCGAGAGAAAAAGGAAATAATAGCGTAACCGGCACCAGGACTGCAATATATTGAATCATTTTTACTTTCGTTACATGATTTCCTTTTACAACAGGCAAGAGCGGGACACCAGCCGCTCGATATTCCTCTTTGCGTCTTATCCCAATGGCCCAAAAATGCGGGGGCTGCCACAGAAACATAATGGCATATAACATGACGGCGGTTACACTGATTTCTCCTGTGATGGCACAATAACCCATTAGCGGCGGAGCAGCTCCCGGAAAGCTTCCGACAAATGTGCTCCATACCGAGGCCCGTTTCACCCATACTGTATAGATGATGGCATAAAAAATAAAGGCGACCAGTCCGAGAATTGCAGGTAAAGGATTGAGGGAATACAGCATGGCAAGACCTGCTATTCCTAAAACAGAGCCATACGTTAAGATTAAAGCTGGCGGCATTTTTCCTGTGACTGAGGCCCTGCTGCGGGTGCGCTCCATTTTTGCGTCCATATGCCGATCAAAATAGTTGTTGTAGACAGTGCCGGAAGCCATAACAAACGCGGTCCCAAGCATTGCCGTCACCATTGTCATGAAAAAAGCGAGTCCCGTTAATGGTTTTTCTGAGCTCACAAATGCGATCCAAAATCCGCCGAAGGCTGCTATTGAGTTTGATATGATAATGCCGGGTTTTGCAAGCTTTATAAAATCGTAAACGGATACCCGGTTCGAGGCTTTTATGTATTTTGTTTCAGAAATCGGAGCAGAAACTCTTGAATTCTCCAAAAATAGACGCCTCCCCCAAAACTGCATGCTTTTGTTATCGTACCAAGAGGCCAGCCAGATCACAATTATTTCCTGTATTTGTCATGATATTGTCAATATTCATACAAAAAAAGGGGAGCTGGACTGCCCCCATTTTCGGTACATAAACCTGCTATCTGTTGTATCCTCCATATCCGCCGCCGTATCCGTACCAAGGGTAGTAAGGAGGGCGCGGGTAGTAGTAAGGCGGACGTGGATAAAACGGATAAAACGGTCTTGGGTAATAATAAGGCGGATAAAAGGGCGGTCTAGGGCGCGGACGCGGGTAGTAATATGGCTGTCTTTCATCAAAAGGGGAAACTTGCTCATACTGGTCGTAATTCACAGGAAATTCCAAGAGGGTTACCTCCCTAGCATTTTTTATTCTGTTTACCTTATTCCTGATATGAGAAATAGGTGTATGTCCATTGACCAGATTGTTTTTTAATGAGTAAATCCTTAGAAAGGGATTGACAAGAACTTCTAAATCTCCTAATATTACAAATGTGAAATAAATGTTACTTTAATGTTACAAAAACATTTCTCATTGGGAAGAAAAAGCATAAAGAACATTATCTGAATCTATTGATGGAATATAAATCGAAGTGATTACGAAAGAAGGAATTTGTTTTGTTGGGGAAAAGAATCAAATGGTTTCAATTATTGCTAGCAGTAGTTTGTGTGGCAGGGGTCATAGGCTTTTGCCATAATACATCAAAAAAAGAAACGGTCATGAATCAAGTGAAAACCGATTCTCAGTATGGAGATGTAGAGATCGCAACGCTTGTGAATGACGGGAAAACATTTAATTACGCGGTCAACTATCCTGTTTTTAAAAATAAAAAAATGGATGCGGCATTAAAGCGTTTCGCAGAGAAAGAGGTTCGACAATTTCAAAAGGAAACGAAAGATGCTGACCAGGAGCATACAAAAAAGCGCAATGAACTCAACATCGATTACGAAATCGTTCATTACGCCAAGCAGACAGCGGCAGTGGTCTTTACTGAATATAAATACATAGGCGGCGCTCATGGACAAACCGTGAAAAGAACGTTTAACTTTGATTTTAGTAAGGAAGCCTTTCTTTCTATTGATGATATTTTTAAAAAGGAATCGGATTATTTACAAAAGCTTTCGCTGATCGCTTATCATGAGCTTAAAAAGAATAAGGACATTGCAGCGGACGACGAACTGTTAAAAGAGGGAACTGCACCGGCAAAAGACAATTTCAGCCGTTTTGCCGTCAAGGAAGATTATATCGAGTTTTATTTTGATACATATCAAGTCGCTGCGGGCTATCTGGGAGAGCAGTCGATTGCGATTAAGAAACATCTTTTAAAAGATATATTGAAAGAACAATATATTGATAAAGCGAAAAACAAAAATAAAATCAAAGAACAAAAACCGAAGCACGAAGTCATTTCATTACCCAAAGAAGAAACAATTGATCCGAATAAAAAAGTCATTGCGCTTACTTTCGACGACGGCCCGAATCCTGCGACAACAAATCAGATTCTGGACTCCTTGAAGAAATATGAGGGGCATGCAACGTTTTTTGTGCTGGGCAGCAGGGTTCAATATTATCCGGAAACGTTAAAAAGAATGCTGAAAGAAGGGAATGAAGTGGGGAACCACTCATGGAGCCATCCGCTTCTCACAAGGCTTTCAGTGAAAGAGGCATTAAAGCAGATCAATGACACGCAGGACATAATTGAAAAAATAAGCGGGTATCGTCCGGCGCTTGTGCGGCCTCCATACGGGGGCATTAATGATGAACTGCGAAGCAAGCTGAAAATGGATGTCGCGTTATGGGACATTGATCCGGAAGATTGGAAAGACCGAAATAAAAACACAATTGTCAACCGAGTCATGAGCCACGCGGCTGACGGTAAGACGATTTTAGTACACGATATTTACGGCACCTCTGCTGATGCGGCCGATGAAATTATTAAAAGACTGACCGATCAAGGTTACCAATTGGTGACGGTCACTCAGCTTGAAGAGGTAAAAAAACAAAGGGAAGCGAAATAAATGTGGAAAGGCTGTCGCGGGAAATGCCCGTTGGACAGCCTTTTTTCTTTTTAATAAGAGCCTGTGGTTGCCCATACATTCAGGTTGGGGCCTGAATATTTACCGAAAGCGTAGGAGGTTCTCGGGTCTAAGTCATAGACCATAGGCGTATAACAAGATTTTTGGCCTGCCACTGCTTTGCCATTGCCGCCTGCAGAGTCACAGTTATATCTCTTTTTGTCTGTGTTCCGGGTAATTTCCGCATTTGCTTCATAGCCTGTTGTCAAGGTGTTGTTCATCGTGATTTTTGCCCATGCCGTTTTGCACGTACTGCTGAACTTGAGCTCGACGACTCCGATGACTTGATTGTTTGCGTTCACTAGGTTAGAAGATTTTTTTGTGGTGGCACTGGACGCACAATCATTGTAATAAGGGCTTTTTCCATCGTAGGCATGCGTTTCCGCATGAGCGGGTGCTCCCTTGACGGCAAAAATAAATACGAATGCGAACAACGCCAAAGACACCTTTTTAACCATTCTTTTCATTTTTTCCTGACCTCCTTAAAATGACAAACAATAAATCATACGGAGGAAAGAGCAAAACATGCATGCTTTTTTGTGAAAAACAAAGGCGGCCGGGAGATGGTGTTTCTTTGCCGCCTTTAGCGTGAAGCTAAGCTTTTAGGTCAATTTTTTGTCCAAGCGTCGGATGCTGAATCAGCTTAAGGGTTTGATCCGCATTTTGCTGGGCAGTGTCCAGCATCTTTTTCGTTAAAGCGATATCAACATTTTGGGCCAGATTTGCTTGATGCATGGCAACTGATAATGCAGGAATATCCATTGCTACACCTCCTATGCCTTTCCTATCGGCGGCCCGCTTTGATTTTATAGGGCAGAAAGGCTTAATTTTTTCTGTTGATCCTTACGCTGCGGCATACCGTATATTTTTCGTAAGGAGGGATTAGGATGAATATCGTAATAGAACAGACCTTTCAGCAATATGAAAAGCTGTTTTCCATGGAAGAACACGAAAGAGAGGACGAGTTTCGGTATACGATGATGGGACCGTTTGAAAAAATGTGGCGCGCCATACAGGTTCCGCTAAAAGCGAAGACACCGAATGGATATGATGTGATGATGGCGGTAAAGATGCTAGGTTATTTGGATGTGTGTGATGCTGAAACCGGACAGAAAGCATTGAGAAAACTGCAGCAATTGCATATTGCCGAGACTGCTGCATCTGCGCTGCAGCAGTGTATACATTTTGCCGAGCGTGAAAAGCTGCGCGTAAATGCGGAAGAAATGAGGTTCGGGCTTTACATTGCTGATCCAAACAAGCTGAAGCTGCAAAAAGGGTATTGCGGGTTTGGGGGAATTCCAGGCTTTATTCACGTTTGGATGTATCCGAACAGCTATAACCTCCTGAGGATTTCATCGATTATTGCCCATGAATTTCATCATAATCTGCGATTTTCGTATTTTGATTTTCACCGAGGTTCTGTGTCAGTCGGGGATTATCTTGTCATTGAAGGGCTGGCTGAGTCATTTGCGCGGGAGCTCTTTGGCGAAGAACAATTAGGCCCTTGGGTTACTCGCTTTGATCGGGACGATTTGCAATATTCCATTGAAGTTATAAAAGAGGTGCTTGATGTAAAAGGCTTTTCAGAGGTGAGCCGTTACATGTTTGGAGATCAAATAGCGAAAGCGCAAGGCTTCGAGCCGGCGGGATTATCTGCTTTTGCCGGATATGCGGTTGGATATCACGCTGTTCAGTCTTTTATGCATAAACACCGGGTCGATATAAAGGTGGCCACGCTCTTGGATACAGAGACGATTCTGTCTCAGTGCGGGCTGTTCTCGCTATAAGAAAAAGCGTCACGTCAGCGGCGCTTTTTGATGTTTTGATGGAGCAGCTCTATGAGTGTGCAGGTGACAATTCCCATCGTATAAGCTATGATATCGCTCCATAAAAATCCGTACCCCAGCACGAGGCCGCCGAGCGAAGTGTCCCTGATCCGGTCGATCCACTCAGCATGGTACAGCTGGCTGCATTCGATAATAACGCAAAATGAAAGGCTGATAATGCCTGTCATGATGGTTTTCATCGTCTGAAACAGAAAGCCGCAGCCCGTAAAAATCATTGCGGCCCACAGCGCATCTCCGAGATAGGCATTGACGCTAGCCGGAAGAAAACTGGAGAACGCTCTTGACCCCAGTCCCAACCCAATGATGAGGATTGTAAAGGCCGCATATATGAACCGGTTCCTTCTCATTAATGATTGATACCTCTTCTCGTATTTATCCTCCCATGTATTGTAAGGAATCCATCTTCACTTTGTCCATAAAAAAAGAGGCTGAACAGCCGCAGGTACTTTATCTTGCTCTTAGATTGACATGGTTGGCTGTCTGGTCTTCTCCAATAACGAAATGAAGCTCATAGCGGCCTGTATCATAGATATAGTCGATTTCATCCGTGAATGGGACAGTTAAAATTCGATCGGCGGGGCCAATTTGATCGCTCAGTACATCCGGTGTAACCCCTCCAAGATTCAGATGGCGTTCTACTCCGGTTCCGAAGTAACGGATTTCTGAAATGGTCATGTCTTTGTTATAGGAAAAGCCGTAGCCGGGATTTCCCATATTCCAGCTGTATAAATCAAACATATTGTTTCCTCCAGCCGGTCTTTCCGGTTCTCCCATCTTGGCATGGACATCCCCTTTTGTGCTTTTGTTCATCGTAAGGCCTTGTACCTGCTGCGGCATTTCACCTGTAAAAGCGGTGTTATAAAGACTTTTTACAAGCTCAGCGGATGATGAGGTTGTTTCTTCAGCAGGCGGATTTGCCTGAGCGGCAGCTTTCGCCGGAATTGCCGTCCCAAAGCCAAAAACAGTACATGACAGTGCTGCCGCCGCTGTTAATGCGGAAATGGTTTTCTTCATGGTTATCCCTCCCTTTTTGTCTATCATGTCGTTTCCCGGTGTTCGTGCATTAAAACATTCCTATGCGCTCTGTATGTTTTAATCAGCACATGTAAGGGAACTGAAATGGGTAATTCGGTATATAAACGCAAGAAAGGGGAATGGAGATGGCGGACACAAAAAAAGTAACAATTAACGGCGTTGAGCTAGAGACAGCCGGGGACCAGACGGTGCTGCAGCTTTTGAATAACAGTTCAATCGAAGTGCCGCAAGTATGCTATCATCCGAGCCTTGGGCCGATTGAAACATGTGATACGTGTATCGTCAGCATCAATGGTGAGCTGAAGAGATCGTGCTCTGCTGAAATAAAGGATGGCGATGTCATTGATACGGTTTCGTCTGATGTGAAAAAAGCACAGGTCATCGGGATGGATAAAATCTTATATAATCATGAGCTTTACTGTACAGTTTGCGATTACAACAATGGAGGATGCGAAATACATAATACGGTGAAGGAAATGAAAATCAATCACCAAAGCATCCCGTTTGATCATAAGCCTTATCATAAGGATGAATCCCATCCGTTTTACCGGTATGATCCTGATCAATGTATTTTGTGCGGCCGCTGTGTCGAAGCATGCCAAGACGTACAGGTGACAGAAACACTGACGATTGACTGGGAGCGGGAACGCCCGCGCGTCATTTGGGATCATGACGTGCCGATTAACGAGTCGTCATGTGTGTCGTGCGGCCATTGCTCAACCGTATGTCCGTGCAACGCAATGATGGAAAAAGGAATGGAAGGGGAAGCAGGATATTTAACAGGCATCAATAACAAGTCACTGCGCCCGATGATTGAGATCACGAAAGGCGTAGAGACAGGTTACGGCTCGATTCTCGCCATTTCTGACATGGAATCTGCCATGCGTGATGAACGAATCAAAAAAACCAAAACCGTCTGCACTTATTGCGGTGTCGGCTGCAGTTTTGATGTTTGGACAAAGGGCAGAGATATTCTGAAAGTGGAGCCGCAGGAGGAGGCGCCCGCCAATGGCATTTCCACTTGTGTAAAAGGCAAGTTCGGCTGGGATTTTGTAAACAGCGAGGAGCGTCTGACAAAACCGCTCATCCGCGAAGGCGACCATTTCCGGGAAGCAGAGTGGGAGGAAGCTTTAACACTGATCGCCGGCAAGTTCACTGAATTGAAAGAAGAATGTGGCCCTGACTCACTTGCTTTTATCACGTCGTCTAAATGTACGAATGAAGAATCCTACCTGATGCAAAAGCTGGCCAGAGGGGTTATCGGCACAAATAATGTGGATAACTGCTCGCGCTATTGCCAGTCTCCGGCTACTGCCGGACTGTTCCGGACAGTCGGATATGGCGGTGACTCAGGATCGATTACAGATATCGCCCAGGCAGATCTAGTTTTGATTATCGGTTCGAACACGTCAGAGTCGCACCCGGTATTGTCTACCCGCATTAAACGGGCTCACAAGCTGAGAGGGCAGAAGGTCATCGTGGCCGATATCAGAAAACACGAAATGGCTGAGCGTTCTGATCTATTTGTCCAGCCGCGTGCCGGATCAGATATCGTCTGGCTGAATGCCATCGCCAAATATCTGATTGAAAGCGGCAAGGCTGATGAACGCTTTTTGCAGGAAAGGGTCAACGGCCGGGATGAATACGTGAAAAGCCTTGCGCCGTACACACTTGAATATGCAGAGGAGAAAACCGGAATTGATAAACAAACCCTGATTCAAATGGCTGAAATGATTCATGAGGCTGACAGTGTGTGCGCGTTGTGGGCCATGGGTGTGACCCAGCACATTGGAGGCAGCGATACAAGCACTGCGATTTCAAATTTGCTGCTTGTCACAGGTAACTACGGAAAACCGGGTGCGGGTTCTTATCCATTACGCGGCCATAACAACGTCCAGGGAGCAAGTGACTTCGGAAGCATGCCTGACAGCCTGCCGGGCTATGAAAAAGTGAAGGATGAACAAGTCCGCAAGAAATACGAACAAGCCTGGGGTGTGCAGCTGCCGGAGGAGCCGGGCATGACCAACCATGAAATGATTGAAAAAATCCATTCCGGACAGCTGAAAGCGATGTATGTAAAAGGGGAGGAAATGGGTCTTGTCGACTCAAATATCAATCATGTGCACGCCGCATATGAAAAGCTTGATTTCTTTGTTGTGCAGGACATTTTCCTATCTCGGACGGCAGAATTTGCAGATGTTGTTCTTCCTGCGAGCCCGAGCCTTGAAAAAGAAGGCACCTTTACAAATACTGAACGCCGTATTCAGCGTTTGTACCAGGTATTTGAACCACTGGGTGAATCAAAACCGGACTGGCAGATTATTATGGAGGTAGCGAATAAGCTTGGGGCCAATTGGAATTATGAGCATCCTTCCGACATAATGGAAGAAGCTGCAATGCTGTCACCAATTTATGCAGGAGTAACCTATGAACGTCTTGAGGGCTACAATTCCCTGCAATGGCCTGTTCGTGCTGATGGGAAGGATTCGCCTTTACTCTTTACAGAGCGTTTTCCTTTCCCGGACGGCAAAGCGATTCTTTATCCGGTTCAATGGACTGAGCCCGAGGAGTTCGGTGAAGAATATGATATCCATGTAAATAACGGCAGGCTCTTGGAGCATTTCCACGAAGGAAACCTGACGTATAAATCAAAAGGCATTTCTGAAAAAACGCCGCATGTATTCTTAGAAATTTCTCCAGAGCTTGCGGCAGAACGGGGGATTCAGGACGGGACCCTTGTCAGACTCACATCGCCTTTTGGAAATGTGAAGGTGAAATGCCTGATCACCGATCGTGTCAAAGGGAAGGAAGTGTATCTGCCAATGAACGATTCTGGGGAAGCGGCGATTAACCTGTTAACAGGCAGCCACGCGGACAAGGATACCGACACGCCTGCTTACAAAGAAACATCAGCGAAGATGGAAATCTTGAAGCAGGATGGAATCAATCCGCTGCCTAAAATCAATCACCGCAACGGAAACCCGCAGCCGCAAATTGGTGTGCAGGTTCATAAGAAATGGGCGCGGAAGGATTACATTTTCCCTGGCGACGCAGTGAAAAGGGGGCTTGGGCACAATGGCTAAAGCGATTAAACGCATTCAGAAAGTACAGGTGACCGAAGAAGATCAGCGCAAACGTGATTTAGAAGAAATCGAAGATGCCTTAGTCGACAACAAAGAAGCCATTCTGGAGACGCTGCAAATGCTTGGGCACATGAACGATCGGGGCGTACTGCCTTTGCTCCGCGGTCTTTTTGGCCAAGGTGATAAAGTCCTTGACATCCTAGTGAAAAAGGCAGATACAGAGGAAACGGCCAATATGCTTAAAAACCTGCTTCTCCTGTTTGGAACGCTTGGCATGCTGGATGTCAAACAGCTGGAGCCGCTCATTTTGAAAGTGAATGCCGGTGTGGCGAACGCGGTAGAACAGAAGAACAGTGAAGAGAAAACAGGTTATTTTGATATCATCCGGTCGCTTAAAGACCCGGAAATCAACAAAGCGGTTACGCTGCTGTTCTCCTTTTTAAAAGGAATGGGACAAGATACAAAGGAGCTGGAACGCACAACTCAGCCTCCGGAGCATCAAAAACATCATCAGGAACCCCGAGAGAAAAGGGGAATGGATAAGCGAGATTGACCACCCACCCGAGCCGGCTGCTGCCAGCTCGGGTTTTTTGATGAAAAGGTCTAATGGACTAGTGAAAAATGTTCAAATACTAGAAAGAAGTGACTTTGTAATGAATGATGTAGATAAATTTGCTACTTTCTTACCTGTTAAGAAAAGGGAAAATATGATTATAATAGAAAACGATTACTTTAGATGGGGGAACAGTCATGAGAAAAGTCTTATTACTATTATTTGTACTGACGATCGGGTTTGCGCTTTCAGCGTGCAGCCAATCGAGTAATGCGTCAGAGAAGGAAAAACCGAAGGAAAAAACGCAAGAAGAGCTTGAAAAGGAACTTGATAAGGAACTGAAGGAAGGCGGTGTATCAAAGGCTAAAAAAGATGATAAGATACATAAAATAGGAGAAACAATTAAGGCAAATGATATTAATTTTACGGTGAACAAAGTGGATCGTGTACAAAAAGGCCAATATGATTATTTGGGCGGAGATGAAGATAATAAAATAAAAACAGTAAAAGGTAATGAAGAGCGGTTAATTATAGAAGTGACCCTGGAATACGTGGGAAAAGGTTCAATGGAATACAACCGATTCGGATTAGATCTGAAAGACAAGAAGAATAAATCAGTACGTCCTGTAATTTCCATAGAAGAGAAAGGAAAAATATTTTTAGGGGGAACCCTGGCATCAGGAAAAAAAGTGACAGGGGTAGTCAGTTATGTAATTCCTAAAGGTGAACAGAAGAATTACACATTGGTATATAACCCTTTCTTAACTGATAGTACAAGTGAGAGAATGGAAAAAAGCGCAAAATACGATATAGATTATTTGATAAAATTAGATTAATTCCTTTATAAAAAAGCACGTATTGCCCTCTGGGAAACGTGCATTTTTTATAGTGAAAGATAACTTGAAGGGACGAGTGATAAACGTGCAAACCAAGTGGCTTGAACGGGCCCAGCGGATTCAGGCGATCGCACAGTCGGGGCTTGCTTTTTCCAAGGATGTGTATGACAGGGAAAGGTACGAAGAGCTGATGAAGCTCAGCTCTGAGATGATGGCGGATTACTCGAAGAAGGACATTGAAGTCATCACTGATTTATGGAAAGGCGAGAAAGGCTATCCAACACCGAAGGCGGATGTTCGCGGCGCGGTATTTCAAGAGAATTGCATATTGCTTGTCCGGGAGAAGCATGACGAGCTGTGGTCACTTCCGGGCGGGTTTTGCGAAATTGGTTTATCGCCCGCTGAAAATGTGATCAAGGAAATCAAAGAAGAGTCGGGGTACGATACAGTGCCTTCTCGATTACTGGCCGTGCTGGACAGTCATAAGCATCCACACCCCCCTCAGCCTTATCATTACTATAAGATCTTCATTGAATGCAGCATAACGGGCGGGCAGCAGAAAACCGGGATTGAGACGAACCATGCCGCTTTTTTTCCGGAAGACAGGCTCCCGCCGCTTTCTCCGAAACGAAACACTCAGTCACAGCTCAGCATGCTTTTTGACTTTCAGCGTCATCCGGATAAGAAAATCGTATTTGATTAAACAAAAAAGAGCCGGAGGCTCTTTTTTGTTTTACAAGACAATATGTTTTTGGCTGGCAAGCTTCAGAAGGGTTAGTACCGAATCAGCTTGTTTATGGCCGAGCCTTTGTTTTAGTTTGCTTTCTTCAACTAAACGGCTTCCATATATGTCGACAGAGGCTTTGTCAACGACAGTATGCCAGTTTTCCTGTTTTGATCCCTCAACGAGCGGCTTTGAATGTCTCTCAGAAAAAGAGAACACAAACAATACAAATGCAAGTGAAAGTACGATGCCGACAACGAGTTTCTTGCGGTTGATCTGTGCTGTCATTTGTTCTCTCCTTCACCATTTTACTTTCTATTTAATCATATCTTTCGCTTGGATTACATAATGGAAAAGTCATCTTTTAAAGTAGTGCTTATGTTGCGAATGAGGATGGCGTGTGAGATTTTCATAAGCTATTGATTGCGGTTCTTATATGGATGGGCATGCCTAAGGTCACATTGTGAATCAAATCGGGTGTGCGTAATAGAAAAAAATTGAAAGATTATGGTAAGATGAACAACATTCGAGGGGGATTATATGATGCCTGCACCGGCATCTTGAAAACCTGCCTGCTGTTTCAGACGACAAAATGGATATCCCTCTTTTTTTCGATAGCAGGAGGTGGTGAAGTTCGTCAATTGCTGAATCTTTTCTTTCATGGGGAGGGGAAACGCATGAATGTGGTAAATCGGCGACAAGCTTTGCAGCGTGCATTGATGAACGGAAAAAATAACCAGGATGCTTATCATCCGTTTCCGTGGTACGAATCGATGAGAAAGGAAGCGCCTGTTTCCTTTGATGAAGAAAATGAAGTGTGGAGCGTTTTTCTTTATGATGATGTCAAAAAAGTCATTGGGGATAAAGAGCTTTTCTCCAGTTATATGCCGGAGCAGACAAGTTCTATCGGGAATTCGATCATTAATATGGACCCGCCAAGGCATACGCAAATCCGTTCTGTTGTGAATAAAGCGTTCACACCGCGCGTGATGAAGCAATGGGAACCGAGAATTCAGGAAATCACAGATGAACTGATCCAAAAATTTCAGGGACGAAGCGAGTTTGATTTGGTTCAAGATTTCTCATATCCTCTTCCTGTCATTGTGATATCCGAGCTTTTAGGCGTGCCTTCAGAGCATATGGATGCGTTTAAGACATGGTCTGATATATTGGTGAGCACACCAAGGGATGGAAGTGAGGAGGCGGAGAAAGTCTTTCTGGAAGAGCGAAACAAGTGCGAGGAAGAACTGGCCGCGTTTTTTGCCGGCATCATAGAAGAAAAACGGAAGAAACCGGAACAAGACATCATCTCCATTTTAATTAAAGCGGAAGAAACCGGCGAAAAGCTTTCTGGAGAAGATCTGATTCCGTTTTGTACATTGCTGCTGGTGGCGGGAAACGAAACGACAACGAACTTGATTTCAAACGCGATGTACAGCATTTTAGACACGCCGGGCGTTTATGACGAATTGCGGCGGCATCCAGAGCTGGTGCCTCAGGCGGTGGAGGAAGCTCTGCGTTTCAGAGCGCCCGCACCTGTTTTGAGGCGCATTGCCAAGCGGGATACGGAGATCGGGGGCCATCTGATGAAAAAAGGTGATATGGTTCTGGCTTTTGTGGCATCAGCAAATCGTGATGAAGCGAAGTTTGACAGGGCGCACATGTTTGATATTCACCGCCATCCCAATCCGCATATTGCGTTTGGCCACGGCATTCATTTTTGTCTCGGGGCTCCGCTTGCCCGTCTTGAAGCAAAGATCGCGTTAACATCCTTGATTTCTGCTTTTCCTCATATGGAATGCGTCAGTATCACTCCGATTAAAAACAGTGTGATATACGGATTAAAAAGCTTCCGTGTGAAAATTTAATAGATAAGGAGACTGGAGATTCATGAAAAAGCACCATATCTCGATTATCAACATCCCGGCGTACGGGCATGTCAATCCTACGCTTGCATTAGTGGAGAAGCTTTGTGAGAAAGGGCATCGTGTCACATATGCGACGACTGAGGAGTTCGCCGCCAGTGTTCAGCAAGCCGGTGCAGAAGCATTGATCTATCATACATCCTTGAATATTGATCCTAAGCAAATCAGGGAGATGATAGAAAAAAATGAGACGCCGATCAGTATCTTAAAAGAATCACTTAGCATTCTTCCGCAGCTTGAGGATTTATATCAGAATGATCATCCTGATCTGATTATCTATGATTTTATTGCGCTAGCGGGAAAATTGTTTGCTGACAAGCTTCATATACCGGTCATCAAGCTTTGTTCCTCATATGCCCAAAATGAATCCTTTCAGCTCGGAAGTGAAGACATGCTGTTAAAAATGAAAGAAGCAGAGGCTGAATTTAAAGCCTATTTGGAGCAAGAGCAATTGCCGGCTGTTTCATTTGAACAGTTAGCTGTGCCGGAAGCATTAAATATTGTCTTTATGCCGAAGTCTTTTCAGATTCAGCATGAGACGTTCGATGACCGTTTCTGTTTTGTCGGCCCATCCCTTGGGAAACGGACGGAACAAGAAAGTTTGGAAATTGAAAAGGGCGATGGCCCGCTTATGCTGATTTCATTGGGAACGGCGTTTAACGCATGGCCGGAATTTTACAAGATGTGCATCGAGGCATTTCGGAATTCTTCATGGCAAGTGATTATGTCTGTCGGGAAAACGATTGATCCTGAAAGCCTGGATGAGATCCCTGCTAACTTTACCATTCGCCAAAGCGTGCCGCAGCTTGAGGTATTGGCGAAAGCCGATTTGTTTATTTCTCATGGCGGGATGAACAGTACGATGGAGGCGATGAATGCCGGTGTGCCGCTCGTCGTCATTCCGCAAATGTATGAGCAGGAGCTCACTGCAAAGCGTGTCGATGAATTAGGCCTTGGCGTTTATTTGCCGAAAGAGGAAGTGACTGTTTCCAGGCTTCAGGAAGCGGTTCAGGCGGTATCCGGTGATCAAGAGGTGCTCAGCCGCGTCAAGAATATGCAAAAGGATGTAAAAGAAGCAGGCGGAGCGGAGCGTGCGGCAGCTGAGATTGAAGCGTTTATAAAAAAATCCGCTGTACCGCAGTAACATAAAAAACCGAAATCAATTTGATTTCGGTTTTCTGTTTAAATGTTTTTTTTCATCCCGCATCTCCGGCATTCTCTCAAAAACTTTCCGCCTTTTACGGAGCTTTTGAACAGTGTGTAGTCACAATTGTCGCAGCGCCCGCTGTGGACGTCCGGATATTCGTTGAATTCGTAAATTACCGATGTGTCGTAGCCTTTTGTTTCGTATTCTTCTTTTGTTTCCATGATCGATCCTCCGTTAAAAAAACGTGTCTATTGTTTATATTATAGCATGCACCCGGTGTATTCAACGGGTAATGAGAGGCATTTGGTTCATCTTGATTTCTCCTTTGATTTGCGACACAATAGCTTTATTAAAGGTTATATACATATAAAGCCTAAGCTGGCAAAGAGGAGAGGAACGGATATGGGGAAAGGTTTACATGGAAAACGCGTTGCGATCGGCGGTTCTCGGAAAACGGAAGAAATCAGCACAATCATTGAAAAACAGGGCGGAATTCCTGTCGTCCGTTCTCTCCAAGGAACGGTATATTTGGCAGAGGAACAGGTGGAGCCGGAGCTGCGCAAATTTGCGGAAGAAAAAGCCGACTGGGTGATCTTTACGACAGGCATCGGTACGGAGACGCTTGTGAAGATGGCAGAGAAAATCGGCGTGAAGGACGAGTTCCTGATGGCGATTCGCCAGGCTAAAGCGGCATGCCGAGGGTACAAAACATTGTCTGCGTTAAAAAAGCTCGGAATCACAGCAGAGGCTTCTGATGAAGATGGGACAACCAGCGGATTGATCCGGTCCTTGGAGCCTTACGATTTTTCAGGAAAAAAAGTAATGGTGCAGCTTCACGGAGAAAACGCGCCTGCCCTCATAGCATTTTTGAAAGAAAAGGGAGCTTCAGTTTTGCCGATCCTTCCATATCAGCATATCCCGCCAGAGAAGGAAACGGTGGAACAGTTATGCCGGGAACTGCTGAATGGTGAATTGGATGCTGTTTGTTTTACCACGGCGATTCAGGTTCGTTCTCTGTTTGATTTTGCCAAGGAGCGCGGCTTTATCAATGAAGTGAAGGCTGTATTCGAAGAGCGTGTCATCGCAGCGGCTGTCGGAAAAGTGACTGCTGAAGCGCTGCGGGAAGAAGGCATCACAAGGCTGCTTGCACCGGAGATTGAGCGGATGGGCGCGATGATTATTGAGCTGTCCAAGTATTATGAAGAAAAGGAATAACCAGTACAAAAGCCGCTTTCCAAATGGGAAGCGGCTTTGTCGTTATCCATTTTCCTTTAATTGCTGATGCGCGGTGAATAATGACGGGTATGTCAGCACGCTTAAGATCACACATGTCAGCGCAGCGGACGCCATCGTTGTAAAAACAATCAAAAGCTGAAAGCGAACCGCCTGAATCGGATCGGCGCCCGCTAAGATTTGGCCGGTCATCATGCCGGGAAGCTGGACAAGGCCAAGTGTTTTCTGGCTTTCTAGCGTTGGGATCATACTCATTTTCATAGCGGAAGTCAGGATGTGCTGTATGGATTGTTTTGGTGTGCCCCCAAGCGACAAAATCAATTGAATTTCTTCTTTGCGCACCCCGACCTCGGAGTTGATCCGGTTTAAAAAAAGGCTCGCGAGCACCATTGAATTTCCGATGACCATTCCGCTGATCGGGATGACATACCGTGCGGTAAGCGGGATGATGTGAAGCGCCAGAAGAATGCCTTGGGTGACGATTTCTACAATCGCTAAGGCCAGAAACACCCTCCAAAAAGAACCGATTTTCATTTTCTTTCTTTTGACGACGTTTTGGGCTGCCACCCCCAGCATTAACAGCACCATCAGCAGGATAAACACAGGGTGTTCTCCATGAAATATCAGCGATAGCACATAACCGATCACAAGCAGCTGTACCGCCGCCCGGATCGTTGCGATTATCATATCTTTTTCAACGTCGGCTTTAAAGGATTTTGATAAAAACAAGGCAATCAGCACAAAGATCATGGTTAATGAGAGAGAAAGGTAATCCATTACCGTGTGCCTCCCTTCAAAAATTCACGGGCTGCTTCATGCTGAGGACGCGAGAAAAATGTGTCTGTCTCCGCGATTTCCAACAGCCGGCCATCAGCCATAAACCAAATGGTATCGGCTACTCGTTTCGCCTGCTCCATGTTATGGGTCACCCACATCACCGTCAGTTTTTTCTCTTGATGCTGCTTTTTGATTAGCTCTTCAATCTCCAGAGCAGAAACAGGGTCCAGGGCAGATGTAATTTCGTCCAATAATAGGATGGAGGAAGGGTTTGCGAGTGTTCTGGCAAGTGAGAGCCTTTGCAGCTGTCCGCCGGATAAATCCTTGGCGCTCCTGTCTAACAGCTCTGGAGACAGGCCTGTCAGTGAAGCGAGCTCTTCAGGAGAGTAAAGCTGGGTTTGATGCAGCTTCTGTACCAGACTCAAATTGTCACGCACCGTTCCGTCAAGGACGGGAGCGGATTGAAAGGCGAGTGCGGCCGTCCGCCTTAGTTTATTCACATCCCAGTCTCTGACTTCCTTTCCGTAAATCTTCACTTCACCGTGATCCGGTGTTTTCATCAAATTACACATGGACAGCAGTGTGCTTTTACCTGAACCGGAAGGGCCCAAAACGGCCACGATTGCTCCCTGTTGAATGTCTCCGGTGACAGCCTTCAATACGTCATAGGTTTGTCCCTCTTGTTCATAGCTTTTTCGCACAGATGTGAATGAGATCGCTGGTATATCGTCTTTTTGATTGTTTGCTTCCATTAAAATATCACCTTTCAGTTAAGTGGGCTTAGACTCTACATAAATATAACGTGAAACAGGTCTCTTTTGGAAGGAGTTAAAAAAGAAAGGAGAACGGGTTTTCGCCCATTCTCCAGCCGCTGCTATGCAGTCAGATTTGACTGCGTTTTCTTTTTGGGTTTTTGTTGGGAAGCGAAGGTATGTAGCACCATTCCGGCAATAATGATCATTAAGCCGGTAAACGATAAAATGGAAGGGAAAACTCCTGACAGCAGGATTATTTCACCAAGCAAAGCGAATATCACTTCCCCGGATTGTGTTGCTTCAACAGCAGCGAGCTTTTGCGGGTTATCCCTTACCATATCCGTTGCCCAGAAAAATAAAACGGTCGCAATGATGCCTGAGCTGACGGCAACGATAAAGGATTGAACGGTTTGCCCCGCTGTCGGAAGGCCATCTGACCACCAGCCGTAAGCTGCCAATACAAGCCAGAATGGAAGGCTTGCAAGGGTCATTCCCAGCACGCGCTGAAATGTATCAAGCCTGCCTCCGTATTGCTCAAGCATTCTCCGGTTTCCCAGCGGGTAGGCGAAAGCCGCGATGACAACCGGCAGCACGCTGAAGAGCAGCATTTTTCCGGAAAGCGATTCTGCATGCTGGAGCTGTATCAGTGCCGCTCCGATCAGAATGACCACGGAAGTGCCCAGTGAAACAAGGGGAATCTTTTGCCGAACGAGCAAAGTGCCTCCAGGCGTGTCTTTTTTCTCATAGAAAAATGGAGACAGCAGCACACCGGCTACAATGGTAATTTGCCATGTTCCGGCTACGAGCCAGCCCGGCCCGAATGCGGCGGCAAACGTGATTGGCGCATAAAAAAGCACAAAGCCGACAAAGCTCCACTTTATCCAAAATAACGGCTTTTTCCGCATTTCTTGTAAAAGAGGAACGAACTTCCCTTTCATTATGACAATCAGACATAAAAACGGAACCATAAATATAAAGCGTAACGAGGCGCTCCAAAGCCAGCTGCCTCCGGATAATTCCATCGCCCTGTTTAAAATAAAGGTAACGGCGAAAAAGAGAGAAGCCAATATTCCGATTACAATCGCTTTCATCAAATCCCTCATTCTGGCATTATTTTTTTATACTATACTACCCGGGATGATACAGATCAACGGAATTGTGAGAAAATAATGATGTTTTACAGATCAATAGATGTGGAAGACAAAAATAGGGAGGCGAGATGATGGAAACAGAAACGTACTTTTTTCAGGATGACGGAAGGATTCCAAATCACCCTGATTTTCCGCTCGTTATCTATAAAAATGTTTTTATGGGACGTGCTGAACTGGCAGAGCGGATCGTCAACCGGCATGGCTGGCTAAACAGCTGGTCGGGCAGTGTTTTTCCGTACCATCATTATCATAGCAATACGCATGAAGTCCTAATCACAGTCCGAGGGGAGGCTGTTATTCAATTTGGGGGAGAAAAAGGAGCTGCTATTCCTATCAAAACGGGCGACGCAGCGGTCATTCCAGCCGGCGTCGGGCATAAAAAGCTAAGCGCGAGCCCGGATTTTACCGTGATCGGCGCTTATCCAGAAGGTTCTCGGTATGATATAAAGACGGGAAAGCCGGATGAAAGAGCGGCTGCAATAGAGAATATAGAGCAAGCAGTACTTCCGGCATTGGATCCAGTTACAGGAAAAAGAGAACCTCTATTGGACATATGGGTAAGTCGCAGGGGAGAAAATTGTTGGATTGTCAATAACTAGTGCTGAAGAAATGTTATGACACGGGCACCATATAAATTAATTTCATAATCGAAGCAATTCACGTTCAAATTTTGTTCAAAAAGTGTTATCATATAGAAGGTAATCAAATTGGAGTTTTTTATGTTTGCTATTTTCAGAGAGAGTAAAGGATTTTGACTTATTCAATGGTTTATTTTTGAGATAAAAATAATACTGAATATGGCAAGATGAAAAACTGGGTAGTAAACATTTATTTTTGCGAATGATTGTGCATGAATTCACAATCCTTCTTCTCATGCTTTCAAACATGAGATCAGGGAGAGGCACTACCCTTTCCAAAAAATCAGCATACTGCTTATAGTAAAGGAGAATTGGATATGCCAGAAACAATCGATCAAACAAATGCGTCTGTCAGCCAAAGCCAGCAAGATCTTATTGATCAGCTGTTAAAGCCAGAAGTTCAAGAATCACTGACTGTTTTAGTTGACCAGCTTCCAAAGCTGACTGAATTAGTGAATATTTTAACGAAGTCTTATGATTTCGCTCAGTCTGTTGCGACTGACGAAGTATTGAAAAGCGATACAGTCGGTGCGATCACTGAAATTCTTGAGCCTGTAAAAGAAACAGCAAAAGAAGTGGCTGCGACTGCAATCGAAGCGAAAGACCGCGCGGATGCTAGCAACGAAACGATTGGACTTTTCGGCCTGTTGCGCATGCTGAAAGATCCTCAAGCTCAAAAGCTGTTCCGTTTTGCTAACAGCTACCTTGAAATCATGAACGAAAAACAAAAATAATCTCAGATTCAAATTGATATAAAGGACGGAGGATATACGATGTCAAAACATATTGTCATTTTAGGCGCTGGTTATGGCGGTGTTCTTTCTGCTTTAACAGTTCGCAAACACTACACAAAAGAACAAGCACGCGTGACAGTGGTAAACAAATACCCAACTCACCAAATCATTACGGAATTACACCGTCTTGCAGCAGGCAACGTGTCTGAAAAAGCGGTTGCAATGCCGTTAGAAAAACTTTTCAAAGGCAAAGACATTGATCTTAAAATCGCGGAAGTCAGCTCTTTCTCTGTTGATAAAAAAGAGGTTGCGCTTGCTGACGGTTCTACATTAACTTACGATGCGCTAGTAGTAGGCCTTGGTTCTGTCACTGCTTACTTCGGCATCCCAGGACTTGAAGAAAACAGCATGGTTCTTAAATCTGCTGCTGATGCGAACAAAGTCTTCAAACATGTTGAAGACCGTGTGCGTGAGTACTCTAAAACGAAAAACGAAGCAGATGCAACAATCCTTATCGGCGGAGGCGGCTTAACAGGCGTTGAGCTTGTCGGTGAGCTTGCTGACATCATGCCGAACCTTGCGAAAAAATACGGCGTAGATCATAAAGAAATCAAATTGAAACTGGTTGAAGCAGGTCCGAAAATCCTTCCTGTTCTTCCGGATGATCTTATCGAACGTGCTACTGCAAGTCTTGAAAAACGCGGCGTTGAGTTCTTAACAGGCCTTCCTGTTACAAATGTAGAAGGAAACGTAATTGATCTGAAAGACGGATCAAAAGTGGTTGCCAACACATTTGTTTGGACTGGCGGCGTACAAGGTAACCCATTAGTAGGTGAATCAGGCCTTGAAGTGAACCGCGGACGTGCGACAGTAAATGACTTCCTGCAATCTACATCACATGAGGATGTATTCGTTGCTGGAGACAGCGCAGTTTACTTTGGTCCAGACGGCCGTCCATATCCGCCAACTGCACAAATCGCATGGCAAATGGGTGAGCTGATCGGTTACAACCTATTCGCTTACTTAGAAGGAAAAACACTTGAAACATTCCAGCCAGTAAACTCTGGTACACTTGCAAGTCTTGGACGCAAAGATGCGGTTGCCATCATTGGTGCTAATTCTACACCGCTTAAAGGTCTTCCTGCTTCCTTGATGAAAGAAGCAAGTAACGTTCGCTACTTAACACACATTAAAGGACTATTCAGCCTGGCTTACTAATCCTTTGTTGTGGTTCAGACATTGCCAAAGCGTTCCTTTTGGGATGCTTTCCGGCAATGTCTTTTTTATTTAGTTTGCTAACGTTAACATTTCATTTTCAAAAAAGAGATTGATCCCAGAGGAATATAAAGGTAAAATAAAACCATATCAAAATGTTAACGTTAACATTTTGAAATAGAATGAAAGACGGTGAGGACATGGAACCCTTTATGGGCGAAAATTTTTTGCTGAAAAATGAAACCGCTGTCAAACTTTATCATCATTATGCGAAAGACATGCCGATTATTGATTACCACTGCCACTTAAGCCCGAAAGAAATCTATGAGAATAAGAGATTTCAAAACATCACAGAAGCCTGGCTGTATGGAGACCATTACAAATGGCGCATCATGAGAGCCAATGGGATTGATGAGTCATACATTACCGGCGATGCGACTGATGAGGAGAAATTTATGGCTTGGGCGAAAACCGTGCCGATGGCGATCGGCAATCCGCTCTACAATTGGACTCATTTAGAGCTGCAGCGTTTTTTTGGAATTTATGAGATTTTAAATGAGAAATCCGCGCCGGCTATATGGAAACGGACGAATGAACTGCTCCAAGGAGAAGGCTTCGGGGCAAGGGATTTGATTGTGAAATCCAATGTGAAAGTAGTATGCACAACCGATGACCCTGTCGATTCTCTCAAATACCACCTCTTATTAAAAGAGGAAAAAGATTTTCCTGTCAGTGTGCTGCCGGGATTTCGCCCGGATAAAGGGCTGGAAATCAATCGCGAAGGCTTCCCGGATTGGGTGCAGGCGCTTGAAAGGGCTGCGTCACTGTCGATTACAACCTATGATGAGTTTTTGGAGGCTCTTGAAGAACGAGTGCGTTTCTTCCATTCAGTCGGCGGCAGAGTATCTGATCATGCGATTGATTCAATGGTGTATGCCGGAACGGACAAAGAGGAAGCGGGCCTCATTTTTACCGCAAGATTAAACGGGGAACAGGTTTCTTGCGAAGATGAGAAGAAATTCAAGACATATACGCTTCAATTTCTTTGCGGATTGTATGCTGAGCTTGACTGGGCGATGCAGTTTCATATCAATGCACTCAGAAATACGAATACGAAAATGATGAAGAAATTGGGACCGGATACAGGCTATGATTCTATGAATGACGAAGAAATTGCGAAGCCTTTGTACAGGCTGCTGAACTCCGTCGAAATGAAAAACCAGCTGCCGAAAACGATTTTATATTCGCTCAATCCAAATGATAACTATGTCATTGCCAGCATGATCAATAGCTTTCAAGACGGCATCACGCCTGGGAAAATACAATTCGGCACAGCATGGTGGTTTAACGATTCCAAGGATGGGATGCTCGACCAAATGAAAGCGTTATCAAACGTCGGGCTTTTCAGCCGTTTTATCGGCATGCTGACTGATTCCAGAAGCTTTTTGTCGTATACACGCCATGAGTACTTCAGACGGATTGTCTGCAATCTGATCGGCGAATGGGCTGAAAACGGTGAAGTGCCGAAAGATATGGAGCTTCTTGGCGGTATCGTACAAGGCATTTGCTATCACAATGCGAAACAATATTTTCAATTTCAAGAAGAAAAGGCAAACGTATAAAAGAGGTTCCGCTCAGAATACCCTGCGTCAAACTGAGCGGATATCTCACCGAAAATTCTTAAGACACAGAGGTGGAAGATGCGAGCAGAACTGGAAAATAAGGTTGTGTCGATTGAAACGGAGAAGAGGCTACCGCTGAAGGAGAAAATTTCCTATGGTTTTGGTGATTTTGGCAACGGCTTTATGTTTGATCTCGGTCAGATTTATTTATTGAAGTATTTCACTGATGTAGCGGGAATTCCGGCTGCAATGGCGGGGGGCATTTTTTTAGTCAGCAAGCTGTTTGCGGCGATTACAGATCCGATTGTCGGCTCATCAATTGATTATCGCAAAAATATCGGCAGGCGGGGGAAATTCAGGCCTTATTTATTAATCGGCAGTATTGTTCTTGCTGTGCTTACTGTTCTTATTTTTCTGTCCCCGAATGTATCAACGACAGGCAAGCTGATTTATGCGTATGCATCCTATATGCTGTGGGGCGTGGGCTATTCATTTGTAAACATTCCCTACGGCTCATTAGGAGCAGCTATGACTCAAAATACCGAAGATCGGACATCTATCTCTACTTTTCGCCAAATCGGCTCACTCGGGGCTTTGTTTATCACAAGCGTGGCCGTCATGCCGCTGCTCGTCAAGTTTGATAACCCGAAGGTAGGCTACCCGGTGGTCATGGGATTGTTTGCTGTTCTCGGTGTGCTTTGGTTTTATATTTGCTATCGCAACTGCAAGGAACGTATTGTTATTGCGGAAGCGCCAAAAGAGAAATTAACATTTTCATCTGTCGTCAAAACGTTTATAACGAACAAACCGCTGTTAACCCTTGTCCTGATGACCATTTTTTCGATTTCCGCATACAACATTAAATCCGCAATGCTCGTATACTTCGCACAATATAACCTAGGCAATGTCGAACTGATGGCTTATATGAACTTTATCATTATTGGTTCTTCCTTTTTGGGCGTCGTGTTTCTGCCAAAGCTCGTCAAGATGTTTGGAAAGAAACAAACCGCAATGATCGGTTTCGGCATCAGCGTTGCCGCGGACCTGATCAACTTTATTCTTCCTTCAAATGTATATGTGTTTACCATCCTTGCAAGCATCGCGTTTATCGGAATCAGTATTCCCAATGGCATTACGTGGGCGCTTGTCTCAGATATCATTGACTATGGCGAGTGGAAATCCGGTGAGCGGAAAGAAGCAACGACGTATTCCCTCTTTAACTTCTCTCGGAAGCTTGCCCAGTCATTGTCTGGATTTCTCTCCGGGATCGGATTGGGACTTGTCGGGTATATGCCGAACGTAGCCCAGACGGCACAGGCGCTGATCGGCATTAAAGCGCTTCTTCTTCTGTATCCCGCCATTGCTTTGGCATTAGCTATGATTATTATCGGTTTTCTTTATAAACTAACAGATCAGCAGCATGCCCAGATTGTCGAGGAGCTTCAGCATAGAAACTGATCAAACAATCCTATATAGAATATTTTGAATAGTTTGCAAGTAAAAATAATTTGTAAGGGTTTTCGCTAAGTGATGAAACTGAAGGAAAGGAGGCTCTTTATTGAATACGGTAACAATTTCCGCTGAAGAAGCGAAGGAACTGGTTCAGCAAAAGCTGATCGGCGCCAATTTGAATGAACGTGATGCCGAAAAAGTAGCAGACGTGCTCGTACACGCTGATTTACGCAATGTAAATTCTCATGGTGTTTTGCGAACAGAACATTATGTGAACAGGCTCAGGGCTGGAGGCATCAATCCAAAAGCGCGTCCCGTTTTTAAAGAAACGGGTCCGGTGACAGGAGTGCTGGACGGTGATGATGGGTTCGGCCATGTGATTGCCGATAAGGCGATGGCTCATGCCATTGAAATGGCAATGAAAAATGGTGTTGGCATGGTCACTGCGACAAACAGCAGCCATTGCGGAGCGTTAAGTTATTTTGTGCAAAAAGCGGCTGAGAAAAAACTGATTGGTATCGCTATGTCTCATACTGACAGTATTGTAGTCCCGTTTGGCGGGAGGTCTCCTTTTTTAGGCACGAATCCAATTGCTTATGGGGTGCCGGCAAAGCATAAAAAACCGTTTATCCTAGATATGGCGACGTCAAAAGTGGCATTTGGAAAGATTCTGCAGGCGCGTGAAGAGGGCACAGAAATACCAGAAGGGTGGGGAGTCGATGAAAACGGAGAGATGGTAACAGACCCTCACAAGGTCGTCTCACTTTCAACCTTCGGCGGTCCTAAAGGCTACGGGCTATCTGTTGTGGTGGATGTATTTTCAGGCTTGCTGGCTGGGGCGGCTTTTGGGCCGCATATCGCTAAAATGTACGGCGATCTTGATCAAAATAGGAAGCTTGGACATTATGTTTGCGCGATCCATCCGTCCTATTTTACCGGACAAGATATGTTTTTAGAGCAGATGGACGCCATGCTTGATGAACTGCAGCAATCACCTCCGGCTAGAGGAGTCGAGCGCGTCTATGTGCCTGGCGAATTGGAGCAGCTGCATGAGGAAAGAAACAGGAAGCACGGGATTTCCATTGCTCGGAGCGTGTATGAATTTTTAAAAAGCAGGTGAGAAAATGAAAGCGGTTCAAGTGCGAAAAGCGTATGATTTGGTGACAGCAGACATGAAAAAGCCTGTTCTTTCAAAGGCTGATGAGGTGCTCGTCAAAGTAAAACGAGTCGGAATTTGCGGTTCTGACATGCATATTTATCATGGCACGAATCCGCTTGCGACCCTTCCGAGAGTAATCGGACACGAGGTAACGGGAGAGGTGGAGGAGGTTGGTGCGAATGTTAAAGGCCTGAAAGCCGGCGACCATGTTGTGATTGAACCGATTTCTTATTGCGGAAACTGTTATGCCTGCCGTAAAGGCCGGCCGAATGTTTGCGCGAAGCTTTCTGTGTTTGGCGTTCAAGAAGATGGCGGGATGCGGGAATATGTTGTGCTTCCTGAAAAGCAGCTTCACGTCGTTTCAAAAGAGCTGCCCTGGGAGGAGGCAGTGATGGCCGAGCCTTATTCGATAGGTGCCCAAGCCGTTTGGCGTGGACAGGTAGAAAAGGGCGATCGCGTTCTGATTCAGGGAGCGGGGCCTATCGGCATCTGTGTGTTAAAAATGGCAAAGCTTGCGGGTGCTTCCGTCATGATAACCGACTTAAATAATGAGCGGCTGGCATTTGCCACTGAGAACGGTGCGGACGCTGTTGTGAATGTTCAAACAGAACATGCGGCTGAGCGGGTTCGGGAATGGACGGGAGGTGAAGGAGCCAATGTAGTCATTGATGCAGTCTGTCTCCCTGCGACTTTTGAGCTTTCTGTTGATGTCGTTTCTCCGGCAGGGCGTGTGGTGGTGCTTGGATTTGATGAGAGAGTGTCACATATTCCTCAGCTCCCCATTACAAAAAAAGAAGTCACGATTACCGGCTCAAGACTCCAGACAAATCAGTTTCCGAAGGTTGTAAAGCTGCTGAATGAAGGCCGGTTAGCGCATAACGGGCTCGTCACCCATACGTTTTCAGTTGATGATGTCCATCACGCGTTTCAATTTATCAAGGAGCATCCTGATCAGGTGCGGAAGGCAGTGATCACATTTGATTAAAAGGCTCAATCCGGAGGTGCAGGATGAATATGACATTTCGATGGTATGGACGAGGCAACGATACAGTCACACTTGAACACGTGAAACAAATTCCCGGGGTGAAAGGCATTGTCTGGGCTCTCCATCACAAACCTGTCGGAGAAGTGTGGGAAATAGAGGAAATCAAAGCCGAGACGGAATATATACAATCCCATGGTTTTCATGCAGAGGTTGTCGAAAGCGTAAACGTTCATGAAGCGATTAAACTGGGCAGCGAAGAACGCGGCCGGTACATTGAACATTATAAGCAGACCATCCGCAATCTGTCTGCTTTTGGCGTGAAAGTGATTTGCTACAATTTTATGCCGATTTTCGACTGGACGCGCACCGACATGTTCCGTCCGCTGGAAGACGGCTCAACCGCTCTGTTTTTTGAGAAAGCCAAAGTGGAGAGCTTGGAGCCTCAAGAGCTGATCCGGACGGTGGAAGACGCGTCTGACCTGACACTCCCGGGGTGGGAGCCAGAAAAAATGGCACAGATCAAAGAACTGTTTGAGGCCTACAGGGCGGTCGATGAAGAACAGCTCTGGACCAATTTATCGTTCTTTTTGAAGGAAATTCTGCCGGTTGCTGAAGCGCACGGCATTCAAATGGCCATTCATCCGGATGACCCGCCTTGGCCGATTTTCGGATTGCCGCGTATTATCACAGGAGAGGCAAGCTATGAGAAGCTGCGGGCCATATCAGATTCACCTTCTAACTGCATCACCTTATGTACCGGTTCAATGGGAGCCAATCCCGCCAATGACATGGTGGAAATTGCTAAAACATATGCCGGACTCGCTCCATTTTCACACATCCGCAATGTGAAGATCTTTGAAAATGGCGATTTTATTGAAACATCTCATCTGACAAAGGACGGTTCAATTAATATTCAAGGGGTTATGGCAGAACTGCACAAGCAGGATTACAACGGATATGTCAGGCCGGATCACGGTCGCCATATTTGGGGAGAGCAATGCCGTCCAGGCTACGGCTTATATGATCGCGCTTTAGGCATTATGTATTTGAACGGACTGTGGGACGCGTACGAATCAATGGCGAAAAAAGAGGTGGAATTATGATTCCTCTTCATCATCGGCTGGCAGGTAAAGTTGCTGTTATCACAGGCGGTAGCGGTGTGCTCTGCTCGGCAATGGCCCGGGAGCTTGCCCGCCATGGTATGAAGGTGGCGATACTGAACCGGTCATCTGAATCAGGCCAAGAGGTTGTGCGGGACATTACAGAAGCTGGCGGTACGGCATATTCCGTTTCTGCTGATGTGCTGAACAGGACGTCGCTTGAGAAGGCGAAGACTGAAATTCTTGGCCGATTTGGCGCTGTCAATTTGTTAATTAACGGAGCAGGAGGAAATCATTCCGCTGCGATTACTGATGTGGAGACATATGATGACGAGGGAGAAGGGCAATCATTCTTTGACATGGATGAAAACGGATTTTCAACTGTTTTCTCAACCAACTTCACTGGGGCATTTCTGGCTACCCAAGTGTTTGGAAAGGAACTGCTGAAGGCAGACTCACCGGCCATTGTAAATATCTCATCAATGAGTGCTTATTCACCTATGACGAAGGTCCCGGCGTACAGTGCGGCCAAGGCATCAATCAATAACTTTACAATGTGGCTGGCTGTTCATTTTGCGGAAACCGGACTGCGGGTTAACGCAATCGCACCAGGCTTTTTTCTGACAAAACAAAATCACGATCTGCTGATCAATAAGGATGGAAGCTTTACAGACCGCTCTAAAAAGATTATTGCGGGAACACCGATGAAGCGCTTTGGAAAACCAGAGGACCTGCTCGGCACGCTTCTTTGGCTGGCGGATGATTCCTATTCAGGCTTTGTCACCGGCATTACCGTTCCTGTCGATGGAGGGTTTATGGCTTATTCAGGAGTGTGACGAAAGCAGCTACAGATACTGAACCAACATAGGGGTGAGGTTGAGATGTTTTCAAAAGATAAGCTTCCAGTCATCCTTTTTTTGTTCCTGGCTGGTGTAATTAACTATCTAGACCGTTCGGCATTGTCCATTGCAGCTCCATTCATCCAGGATGATCTCACACTGTCCGCTACACAAATGGGCTTGATTTTCAGCAGTTTTTCGATTGGATATGCCGTTTTTAATTTTCTTGGCGGTGTGGCATCTGACCGCTATGGAGCAAAACTGACCTTATTTGTGGCCATGGTCGTTTGGTCGCTATTCAGCGGAGCAGTTGCTTTGGCTTTTGGCTTTGTCAGCCTGCTGATCATACGAATTTTGTTTGGAATGGGGGAAGGGCCGCTTTCGGCGACCATCAATAAAATGGTCAATAACTGGTTCCCGCCGACTCAGCGGGCGTCTGTTGTCGGAGTCACAAATAGCGGAACGCCCCTTGGCGGAGCCATTTCCGGCCCAATTGTCGGCATGATCGCCGTTGCATTCAGCTGGAAGGTTTCCTTCGTTCTGATCATGATCATCGGATTGATTTGGGCATTGCTCTGGTTAAAATTCGTAAAAGAAAAGCCGGCTGAGCCAATGGGCAATGCACCTGCGATGAAAGTAGAAGCCGCTTCCGAGGAAAAAATTCCGCTGACCTTTTATCTGAAACAAAAAACAGTTCTGTTCACGGCGTTTGCTTTTTTCGCTTACAACTACATCCTTTTCTTCTTTTTGACGTGGTTTCCGAGCTATCTTGTCGAGGAGCGGGGATTAAGTGTTGGGTCAATGAGTGTCATTACAGTCATTCCGTGGATTTTAGGATTTATCGGCCTGGCAGCCGGGGGATTTGTTTCTGATTATGTATACAAAAAAACAGTCCAGAAAGGCGTGCTGTTTTCGCGTAAAGTCGTGCTCGTCACATGTTTGTTTTCTTCCGCGGTATTGATTGGTTTGGCTGGGCTTGTCACCACAACTGTAAGCGCTGTTACGCTCGTGGCTCTGTCCGTCTTCTTTTTATATTTGACGGGTGCGATCTACTGGGCTGTTATTCAGGATGTAGTCGATCAAAAGAATGTCGGTTCTGTTGGCGGATTTATGCATTTTCTCGCCAACACCGCAGGCATCATCGGTCCCGCTTTGACTGGCTTTATTGTTGACCGGACAGGTACTTTTTCTGGCGCATTTTTACTTGCCGGAGGGCTGGCCGTATTCGCTTCGCTGGCTGTCATCCGTTTTGTGCGGCCGATCATCAGCAGCACTGCCGGAACGCATGCTGATGATACGGTTTCTTATTAATCTGGAAATATGGTGGGAGAGGCGGTGTGTTTGATGATACAATATGTAATAACTAATCGCAGCCGGTATGATAAGGAAGGGAAATAGATGGTAACCATTAAAGATATCGCAAAACTTGCAAACGTATCCCATACAACCGTTTCCAGAGCACTCAATAACAGCCCTTATATTAAAGAACACACGAAGAAAAAAATATTGGAGCTTGCATCCCAGCTCAACTATACACCGAATGTGAATGCGAAAAGCCTTGCAATGCAAAAATCCCATACGATCGGGCTTTTCTTTACAAGCATCACAAACGGAACCTCACACAGTTTTTTCGCTGATACCATAAAAGGCGTAAACCAGGCGATCAGCGAGGAGTACAACCTGTATGTGCGCGGCATTGATGATCTAAAAAGCTATGATTCTGTAACACCAATGAGATATGACGGCATTATTTTAATGAGTCAAAGTGATATTGATAATTCTTTTATTTATCATATTCAGGAAAAAAAGATCCCGCTCGTCGTGCTGAACCGGGATATCGATGACAGGAGCATTACCAACATATTGTCCAATGACAAGGAAGGTTCTCAGGAAGCTGTAGAATACTTGATTAAAAACGGACATCAGGACATCGCAATCATTGAGGGAATCGAAGGATTTAAATCCTCTCAGCAACGAAAGGAAGGCTACTTAGCGGCGCTGATTCGCCATCATATCCCAATTAAACATGAATACAGTGTAAAAGGGCAATACGATATGGAGAGCGGCTTTCAGGCGATGGAACGTTTGCTGGCGCTTCCGAACACGCCAACCGCTGTCTTTTGTTCGAATGATGACATGGCGATCGGAGCATTGAATGCCATATTTGCCAAGGGGATGCGCGTGCCTGATGATATATCTGTCATCGGATTTGATGATATTGGTTTTTCGCAATATATTACGCCAAGGCTTTCTACAGTGAAACGTCCTGTCGAGAAAATCAGCGTGCTCGGTGCAAAAAAATTATTGGCGCTGATCAGCACACCTGATACAAAAGCAGAAAAAATCTTTGAAAACACAGAGTTTATGGTGCGTGACTCTGTAAAAAATGTCACGACATGATGCCCCGTTTTTCCAGCGGGCATTCTTTATACAGAAAAATGTTAACGTGTGCATAAATCTGAAAGGGAGGCAATGACGGTGCAAAAGCTGAATAAAAAATTGTACGAAGGCTATACACAGTATCCAGAAAGAATTCTCCAATTTGGGGAAGGGAATTTTCTGCGGGCGTTTGTCGATTGGCAAATTGAACAATTGAATCGGCATACTGATTTCAATGGAAGTGTCGCAGTTGTACAGCCGAGAGGCTCAGAGAAAATCAATAGATTAAATGACCAGGATGGCTTATATACTCTTTTTTTACAGGGAATGAAGGATGGGGAAGCGGTAAACGAAAAGACGATTATCAATTCAATCAGCCGCGGGATTGATCTGTTTTCCGACTATGACGAGTTCAAAAAGCTGGCTTCAAGCGAAGAGCTGCGTTTTATCATTTCTAATACGACCGAAGCTGGTATTGTTTGTGAGAAAGAAGACCGCTTAGAGGATAGGCCGCAAAAAACATTTCCAGGGAAATTAACAGCTTTTCTGTACTTTCGCTACCAGGCTTTTGCCGGAGACGAGACAAAAGGGTGTGTCTTGATTCCATGTGAGCTGATTGAAAATAACGGACAAAAGCTAAAGGAAGCGGTTCTGCATTATGCTGATCTATGGGAGCTGGAAGAGGGGTTTACGCAATGGATTCAGAACGCCAACACGTTTTGTCATAGTTTAGTAGACCGCATTGTTCCCGGTTATCCTGTAGACAGCATTGATGAGATCACTGGGGAATTAGGCTATCAAGATGAATTGGTTGTTGTGGGAGAACAGTATTATTTATGGGTGATTGAAGGGCCGAATTGGATTGAAGAAGAATTGCCCTTTGCGGCAGCCGGTCTCCATACAAAGATTGTCAGTGATCTGACCCCATATCGGACGAAAAAAGTGAGAATTTTAAATGGCGCGCATACGGCAATGACGCCAGTGGCTTCTTTATACGGTTTGAAAACGGTGCGTGATTCAGTTGAACATCCGGCAGTGGGGCGCTTTGTTGAGGAACTGATTCATGATGAAATACTTCCTGTTTTGAAAATGGAAGGGCTTACTCAATATGCGGAGGATGTGCTGAATCGCTTTAAAAACCCGTACATCAAACATTATGTAGAAAGCATCGCACTGAATTCAGTGTCGAAATTCAAAACGAGAAACCTGCCGACCCTTCAGGAATATGTTGAACAGAAGGGACAGCTTCCTGCACGTTTAGTGTTTTCATTCAGCGCGCTTCTGTATAGTTATCGAAATAGGGAAATGCAGGATGACCCGGCTGTTCTTCGATTTTTCCAAGAGGTTTGGAATCAGGAGACCGGAGATATGCTCCGTATCGCTTCAGCCTTATTAGGAGAACAATGGCTGTGGGGAGCAAATCTGAATGAGATTCCGAAGCTGACTGAGAGAGTCGCTGAGTACTTGAATCATATTCATGAACTGGGAATGGAGCGGGCTCTTGAACAATGCTGTCTGCAAAGGGGGAAAGTGCTGTGAAATCATTTATAAAGATTCATAGACAGGATAATGTTTTGCTTGCTCTGCGTGATATTCAGAAGGGAGAGCGGCTGAATGCGGGCGGCGTGATGATTGAAGTAAAAGATGATATTAAAAGAGGCCATAAGATTGCATTGCAGCATATAAAGGAAAATGACAGCATCATCAAATACGGGTTTCCGATCGGGCATGCGTTAAAAGATATTTTTATTGGAGAGCATATTCATGTTCATAATACAAAAACAAATTTATCTGATATTCAAACGTACAGTTATACACCGAGATTTGAAAAAAATCCATACACGCATGAGAACCGGACATTTAAAGGATATAGAAGAGAAAACGGAAATGCCGGTGTCCGCAATGAATTGTGGATCGTGCCAACCGTCGGCTGTGTCAATGGAATTGCCGAAAAAATGCTTCAACGGTTTGTCAGAGAAACGGGAGATATTGCCCCGTTTGACAATGTGTTAGTGTTAAAACATCAATACGGATGCTCACAGCTTGGCGATGATCATGAAAATACTAGGCAAATCCTGCTGAACGCCATTCGCCATCCAAATGCCGGCGGTGTCTTGGTGCTGGGGCTCGGCTGTGAAAATAACGAGCTGGCATCAATGAAAAAAGCGCTTCAGGATGTCAACAAGGATCGGGTGAAGTTTCTCGAATCCCAGTCGGTGACAGACGAAATGGAGGCAGGTGTCGCATTGCTGAAGGACATCCATGAAGCCGCCAAAGGGGATAAACGGGAAGACATCCCGCTTTCTGAACTGAAAATAGGGTTGAAATGCGGGGGATCTGACGGTTTTTCCGGCATCACAGCGAACCCATTGCTCGGACGGTTTTCTGATTATATCATCGCGCAAGGGGGCAGCACGGTTCTGACGGAGGTACCGGAGATGTTCGGTGCGGAAACGCTGCTGATGCAGCGGGCTGCCAATGAAGAGGTATTCCATAAGATTGTCGATTTAATCAATGATTTTAAACAATATTTTATTCAGCATGATCAGCCGGTGTACGAAAACCCTTCGCCAGGCAACAAAGCAGGCGGCATTTCCACCCTTGAGGATAAATCGCTGGGCTGCACGCAAAAAGCGGGGATTTCTCCTGTCTCAGATGTATTAAAATACGGAGAAGTGCTTAAGACAAACGGACTGACGCTTTTGAGCGCGCCTGGCAATGATTTAATCGCTTCCTCCGCATTGGCTGCGGCGGGCTGCCACATTGTCCTGTTTACAACTGGGCGAGGTACGCCGTTCGGCACTTTTGTTCCAACAGTAAAGGTGGCGACGAATACACAGCTGTACGAGACGAAGCCGCACTGGATTGATTTTAACGCAGGTCTCTTAGCAGAGGATGATGTTCATGACGAATTTGTGCTTCGAGAGTTTATCGATTATATCACGAAGGTTGCAAACGGAGAGCTTGTGAATCACGAAAAAAATGACTTCAGAGAGCTTGCTATTTTTAAATCGGGTGTGACGCTATAACAAGAAAGGCTATCCTGTAAAGGATAGCCTTTCTTGATTAAATCAGCTTTAATCCGCTGATTAAGATAATGGATGCCATAATAAATTGCAGCGGACGGGGTGAAAATCTAGGTGAGAGATGACTGCCAACCAGCACCCCCGGAATGGAACCGATAAGCAAATTGGCCGCTAACAAATAATCAACGCTCCCGAAGCTTGCGTTTAAAATACCTGCCGCAGTAACGAGCAGAAAAGCATGCGCAATATCGGTTCCGACAATGTCGGATGTTTTCATTTTAAATAAGTACAGCATAGCAATCGCAAACAACGAGCCGGAACCGATCGATGTTAAGCCGACGATAAATCCAAACACGACACCGATTAGAATCGTAAGCATTCGCTTATCTTCTAGCGGCATCAGCTGCCAGCGGTTCGGGCGAAGTTTTTTGTCCAGAAACAGGCGGACGATGATCGAAATGGCAACTAGGGTCAGAACATAACCAAGAGCGTGTTTAATAATCTCTTCCTGATGCTGGTGGAAGGCGGGAAACAAATGAAGTATGCCAATGGCTATAGAAGCACTCGGAATACTGCCGATGGCTAAGTATTTTACCAATTTAAAATTGATTGTTTTCTGCCGCCAATGGGACGCAACGCCAAACAGCTTGGTGATTGAGTTATAGACAAGGTCCGTGCCGACCGCTATGGAAGGATTGATTCCAAGCACTATTAAAAGAGGAGTTAAAAGCGCAGCTCCGCCTACACCTGTCAATCCGACTAAGACACCGACTAACAAACCCATCAAAATGATGCTAACACTCATGATAAAGACCTCCTGAAAACCCGACTATTTTTATCAGATTATATATGATTAGGTCGCTTTAATCAATTAAATTTTTTGAATATTTGTACGGATACTTCTTTGATTTTTGTATGCTCAATATCTTTATTCATTTGCCCCATAATGAGTGTCAGGACGAGATGGGAGTAAGTTTGACCGGTTAAAACAGGTCATTCGGGTCGGTATTTGGTTGAATCAGGTCAACCATTCAGCCAGCTATGTGCCAATACCGGCTGTCACTAGGAATCGAGGTGTGTATTGGATGCGGTAGGAAACGAAGGCAATAAAAAAAGATACCTTTAGGTCAGGTATCTTTTTTTAGGTTACATACGCTGCTGATAAAACGGCAGCTCTGTATGACCCATTTCTCTTACATAAACAAACAGGTTGCCTTTATGGTGAATTTCATGCTCCAGCGCAAGCTGAAGCAATGCGCTGCCAGTGACTTTTCTTCCGAAAGCAGCTGTCAAATCAATTTCTCTGTTAAGGTGTTCCTCAGTCAGCTGTTCAAGGATGGCAGCCGTTTTTTCTGTATACGTTTTAGCCAAAACATTGAGATCCGTTTCCGTTTCTTCCTGCTGGTTTTGAAAAGGTGAGGCATTGCCTTCTTTAATGACATTTGCGAACAGATAGAAAGACGTCAGGATGTGCTTGACCAGCTCTTCTGCTGACATTGATGTTTCCGTCGGTTTGTAGCTGTAATGGTCTTTGCTGATTTTTTCTGTCAGCTCAATCGTCACATTGCGATGTGACAAAAAGTGACTCACAATTTGAGTGGATTGGGTCAATAGAATCTCCTCCATATTCAAAATAAATGGTGCAATGAAATCCTATATCAATGGGCATAAATTAACAAGCAATATGCTAAGAATTGATTGTATATTCTTGCGGTTAGCCGAAATTCGACAATTGCGGTCTTTTTGCGTTCTTCTTTTTCTTGTAAATATGATAAAATATGACATATCTCGGGTATATAAAAGGGGGGATTAATTGAGGATGAAGCAGACTATTCCGTCCTCTTATGTCGGGCTTAAAATTAATGAATGGTATACCCATATCCGGCAGTTTCACGTAGCTGAAGCAGAACGGGTCAAGCTCGAAGTAGAAAGAGAAATCGAGGATATGGAAGAAGATCAAGATTTACTGCTGTATTATTCTCTAATGGAATTTAGGCACCGTGTTATGCTGGATTACATTAAGCCTTTTGGAGAGGACACCTCACAGCTAGAGTTTTCAGAATTATTAGAAGACATCGAAGGGAATCAGTACAAGCTGACAGGACTGCTCGAGTACTACTTTAACTTTTTTCGCGGGATGTATGAATTTAAGCAGAAAATGTTTGTCAGTGCCATGATGTACTATAAGAGGGCAGAAAAGAACCTTGCCCTTGTGTCAGACGACATTGAAAAAGCTGAATTTGCTTTTAAAATGGCTGAGATCTTTTACAATTTAAAGCAGACGTATGTCTCTATGAGCTATGCCGTTCAGGCGTTAGAAACGTATCAGATGTATGAAACGTACACTGTCCGCAGAATCCAATGTGAATTCGTTATTGCAGGTAATTATGATGATATGCAGTATCCAGAAAGAGCATTGCCCCATTTAGAACTGGCTTTAGATCTTGCAAAGAAAGAAGGCAATCCCCGCCTGATCAGTTCGGCCCTTTACAATCTCGGAAACTGTTACGAGAAAATGGGTGAACTGCAAAAGGCAGCCGTATACTTTGAGAAATCTGTTTCTATTTGCAAGTCGGAAAAGTTCGATAATCTTCCGCATTCTATCTACTCATTAACACAAGTTCTGTATAAACAAAAAAATGATGCCGAGGCGCAAAAGCAATATCGTGAAGGATTGGAAATCGCCCGTCAGTATAGCGATGAATTATTCGTGGAGCTTTTTCAATTTTTACATGCGTTATACGGAAAAAACATTGACACAGAATCAGTCTCACACACCTTTCAATTTCTCGAAGAACATATGCTGTATCCTTACATTGAAGAGCTGGCGCATGATGCTGCCCAATTCTATATAGAAAACGGACAGCCTGAAAAAGCACTTTCCTTTTATGAGAAAATGGTGCACGCACAAAAACAAATCCAGAGAGGAGATTGTTTATATGAAATCTAAATGGATGTCAGGTTTGTTAATCGTTGCGGTCGTGTTCAGCTTTACTCAGGAGATGGTCCATGCAGGAGAAACAGCGGATACAGAGGGAAAAACATTTCATATTGCGGCACGCAATCAAACATGATGATAACGAAAAAAACCCCTCCGGTTGCGGAAGGGTCTTTTTTATTTTAGCTTCCATTCCTTAATGGCCAGCTTTAGAGGACCCGCTGGACAGCAATTGATCAGCTTGTCCGATATTTCGGGCGCCTCTTCAGTGAGCACGCTTTGATGACGAAAACTCCGCCTGTAGCGTCGCTGAATGGGCCTAAATTATTAAGCGCGAAGGTGACGGAAGACACAATATTTACGTCCTACGAATGCCACCTATTAATGAAAAAAGAAAAAGGAGAGATGATAGGTGAGCATTCAAGTGAAGAAAAATTTGGTTTCTGAGGCGAAGTACGCGCTGAAATGCCCGAATGCGATGTCCGCTGAATACATTACCATTCACAACACGGCCAACGACGCGTCCGCTGCCAATGAAATCAGCTACATGATCGGGAACACCAGCTCGACAAGCTTTCATTTCGCGGTTGACGATAAAGAGGTGATTCAAGGACTGCCGCTTAACCGTAACGCTTGGCATACTGGTGACGGCACAAACGGTACAGGCAATCGCAAGTCGATCGGCGTAGAAATTTGCTACAGTAAATCGGGAGGCCCAAAGTACGAGGCAGCCGAGGCATTGGCGATCTCTTTTGTGGCACAGCTTTTGAAGGAGCGGGGCTGGGGAATTGACCGTGTCAAAAAGCACCAAGACTGGAACGGTAAATACTGTCCGCACCGCATTTTATCAGAGGGGCGCTGGGAGCAAGTCAAGGCGGCAATTGAAAAGGAATTAAACGGTGGCGTATCAGCGAAAAAAGCTTCATCTTCTGCGCAAGTGTATTATGTAAAAAAAGGAGATACGCTGTCCGGCATTGCAGCATCACATGGTGTGAGTGTGAAAACACTGCAAAGCTTCAATCACATTACTGATCCAAATCTCATTAAAGTCGGACAAGAGATCAAGCTTTCCGGGACCGCTTCTTCTAAAAGCCATGCCCCATCCTCATACCCGCTGCCATCCGGGGTTATCAAAGTAACGAGCCCGCTGACAAAAGGCACAAAAGTAAAGCAGGTGCAAACTGCACTGGCAGCTCTATATTTTTATCCTGATAAAGGGGCGAAGAATCATGGGGTGGACGGTGTATATGGGCCAAAAACAGCAAATGCTGTCAAGCGCTTTCAATCTGTCAGCGGATTAACGGCAGACGGCATTTACGGGCCGAAAACGAAAGCCAAAATGGAACAAAAACTATAATGAAAAAAGGAAGCTTCACCTGAATGGAGCTTCCTTTTACATATTACATAAACGCAGTGAGAACCTCTTGAATATTAGATATACTTTTAGACTGATTTGGCACAGCAGGGGAGCGCCACGCCACAAAAGATTTAAGTGTTATAGACAATTTCCTAGGCTTAAAGCTGCCAAGGAAATCTAGAGAAGCAACAATCTTTGAGCATTAACATAGAAAAAAAAAGACCCGGTGATTACCGGGGAAAATAAATAGAAAGTTAAAGGTTTAGTGATATTTTTTATATTCTACTTTGTAATCATAGTCATGCTTGTCATGATCATAACACTTTTTGCCATGGTCATAATATTTTTTATCATGGTCATAGCACTTTTTGTCGCAATCGTAATCTTTCTCATGATCATCATAATACTTTTTATCATGGTCATAATACTTCTTGTAATATTTCTTTTTGTAAGTGTAATACTCTTCTTTATATTTTTTATAATAACCCATGCTTACTCCTCCTTTAATGTTTGATCAGTTTTATTATATGAATTCAAAAAGAGATGGTATGGTCATATGTATTCGTCGACAAAAAAAGGCTGTTTTAAAAAACAAACTGATAATAATAGATAGCGTGCCAGCTTGTTGAAAGATTTGGCAAGCCTGAAGACATAAAATAGAAATCCTGCTGAATAAACGTAATAATAGTTTAGCCTCGTTTGAGTAAACATGTTTTCCGCCTTGTACCTTGATATGCTTGTGTACGATTGTTTATTGCCGAGTAATCCACCTGTTGATCGACCGTATAAGACGTGTGTCAGAATCACACTCCAATGTAAACGCCGCATTTTTTCCTCTCTAGTAAAAGAAGAGCTAACTTTTCTTTCGCCTCAGCTGTAGAGTCAATCTACCAATAAACCCTTTATCTATCTCCTGAAATGTAAATACGATAAAAAGGTTTTCATTCATAGATGAGTAGCGTAAACTGGTGCTGACTGATAAAGGAGAGCGCTTAGCATGAAAGATATGTATGACAGTTTTTTATCCCTTTCTGCGTCTGAATCGGAGTACCGGATTATATATGAAGAGAACAGCGGGAGCGAGCATATTGTTCTTGGTCCTCACGGCGGAAGAATTGAGCCGGGCGTCAGCGAACTGGTGCGGGCATTTGCTGATCAATGTTCCATTTATATTTTTGAAGGATTGAAGCAGCGCAATAACCGTTCGCTTCACCTGACAAGCACTCGTTTTGATGAACCGCTTGCCTTAGAAAAAGTAAACGCCCACCGATTCGCACTGGCCTTTCACGGCTACCGTGATCTGAAAAAGCCGCATACATTGGTCGGAGGCGCGGATCGAAGAAAAGCAGCAGCCATTTGCGAGTTGCTGAATGAGGCGGGGTTCAGTGCGGAACTGGTCAATGAAAAAGACCGGCTGGCAGGTGTCCATCCGCAAAACATCGTCAATAGGACAAAAAGGGAGATGGGACTGCAGCTGGAACTGAGTACGGCGCAGCGGAGCGCGTTATTTCACAATTTTGGCTGCCGTAAAGGACGGTACATAGAAACCAAGCTTTTTTCTCAATATGTGAATGCTGTTAAGCTTGGTTTTTATGGAAAAAGCAAGTAGGACCTGCAATAACTGCCTATTTCTTCATACGCTGTGAATGTGTGAATGCGTAGGGAGGAATGAACTCATGTTTTATCATATTAAAGAGCTTCAATATCAGGCAAAGCCTTCCCGTCCGGATCCTGTTTATGCGAAAAAGCTTCAAGAGGTGCTGGGCGGCCAATTTGGTGAAATTAGCGTCATGATGCAATATTTGTTTCAGGGTTTTAACTGCAGGGCAGATGCCAAGTATAAAGATTTGCTATGTGATGTGGGGACGGAAGAGATCGGACATGTGGAAATGTTGGCTACAATGATTTCCAGGCTTCTGGATGGTGCTCCCGCTGATGTACAGGAAAATGCTTATAAAAGCAACCCCGCTATTGCAGCCGTGATGTCAGGGATGAACCCTCAGCACGCTATTGTGTCCGGCTTAGGTGCGATGGCATCAGATAGTGAGGGTTATCCGTGGAATGCAAAATACATTATCTCAAGCGGAAATCTGCTGGCGGATTTCCGCGCAAACTTAAATGCGGAAGCCCAGGGGCGCCTTCAGGTGACGCGGCTCTATGCCATGACTGATGATCCCGGGGTAAGAGATATGCTGTCATTTTTGATTGCAAGGGATACTTATCATCAAAATATGTGGTATGCAGCGATTAAAGAGCTGGAAGAAAGAGAACGGGATATTGTCGTTCCCACGACATTTCCGCGTGAGCTAGAAAAGCAGGAAGTATCCTATGATCTGTTTAACTTTTCCAGAGGGGATGAAAGCTCACAGGGAAGGTGGGCTCATGGCGAAGCCTTTGATGGCCGGGGCGAATTCAGGTATATCCCGGCTCCGATTGCGTTCGCATCTGCGCCTCATCTTAAACCGGCGCCAATGTGGCTGCAGAATACCATGCCTCCGATGTCGAAATATTAATATCTATGCCGGGCTGAGGGCAAATGTCCCCAGCCCGTTTTTGATTAGCTGTATTTGCCGATTTGATACAACGCTTTTTCTTCAGCGACCTGCAAGTGCTGCTGATCGCCTTCCTCGTACGCATTTGGCCGCTTATGTGATAATAAATAAGCAAGCCTCTTCTGAAATTGAATACCTGCTTTACGCCGTTCAAACATTTCAAGTCTTTTCTCAGCAAAGTCCTTTGTCACCCGGAATACCGTCGCAATGGTTGCAAGAGCCTGACTTCTCCATTGCGGCAGTTCCATCTGCAACAGCATAAAGGTTGGCACACAGAAGTGGTACATAAATTGGTTCGCCTGGAATTCCTGCAGCTCCCTGAAGAGCTTGTTCATCTGAAAATGATTGCCTGCATGCTTTAATACGTGGCACAGTTCATGGCCAAAATCCTCCCATTGCTCTTCTTGGGACTTTTTTTGGTTCAATATGATACTGTACATGCCGTCGTATTTTACCATCATGCTTCCCATCTCCTCGAAATGAACCCATATATCAAGGTCGTTTGCGATTTTCAGCATGTCAATGTGATGGGGAGAGGTAATGCCCAGCCGACTGTATAAATTTTTTACGTATTCCTCCAGATGTGATAAGTAATCGCCCAATTGAATACTCCCTTTCGAACATATGTTCTGTTTGTAGCGAGAAAGAAAAGCCCGTTTAGGACTAAAAAAGTGTGTTGAAATCTTTCCCTTTTCTTTAAAAAATAAACACTTTTTTCTTTATATCGGTCTATTTTTTATATGTTTTAGAGAACAGAAAAAATATTTATTTGTTTTTCGGTTTCCGGTTCTTTTCTTTTTCTTTTAAATAGTTGATAAATTCAATGGCCTGCTGCTTGCTTTCCGGGGAAAAATCCTGCATATCCCGGTATGCGAGCTGCAAGTCCGGATCAGAAAACATATCATCCTCAGATTTTTTTTCTTTTCCTGTTAATAAGTAATCCGTTGTCACTTGGAAGTAATCAGCCAGCTTTTGCAGTGTGTCGTAATCAGGTTCGCTTCGCCCATTTTCATAATGAGAATAGCGTGCGCGCGATACACCGATGTGAGATGCGATTTCTTCCTGTGTCCTTTTCCCTCTGAGACTCTTCAATCTGCTGCCTATCATACTATGACCTCTCTTTTTTTAACTCCCTAAGTTACTTACGATTATAGATACAATCTGTATCAAAATAAAGTTATGATAAAAAAAGTATCAAAAATAACTTGATGATACATAATGTATCGTTTATACTTGGTAACAGTTGATACGAATTGTATCAAAAACAAATCGGGAGAGTGATCACATGCATCCGATTCAAATCGTTTTTAGTGAAAATCCGATAGATCAGCGTCATCTCGGACAATCCGGCGGCTCCATTTCTTTTACGGCATGCGGCCTTCCGGTATTCCATTTTGAAAATCGAGAACAATTTCAAGCGTACTTGCTGTTAAAAGAAGAGGTGAAACGCAATGAAAAACGATAAAAGCTATCCTTTTCCGATGTATTCAGGGCTGTTGAATTCAGAACATTATGACAAAATAGGATCGGCTCTGTGGCTGTTTCTCTGGTTTATCAGCTCAACGACAAAAGAAATTGAAAAGGACGGCGTGAACTGGGGAATTGTGCTCGGCCATAAGCCGTTAAAAGCGAAAGAGATGGCAGCCTTATTCGGTGTTAGTGAAAAAACAGTCAGAAGATGGCTGGAGCTTCTTGAAAGCCATGGATACATAAAGGCTGCCCGCGCGCCATACGGACTCATGATCTCTGTAAAGCATTCCAAAAAATTCAGCTTCAGATCGGACAAAACGGAACAACGCAGCGATAAAGAGCGGTCATTTTCGCCGCTGGCACTGGACAAAGAAGACCGCTCTAATATAGATAAAACAAAAACATATACTGCTGCTGATGATGCAGTGGATCACATAGCGAAGCGGTTTACACAATTACGGTCGGCTCAAGAAGGACGCACCGTGTATCCTTCCTCCAGAGATTATCAAGCCATCGCCCGTATTGTCGCCATCGGCGTTCCTGTTACGCAAACAATCAAATGGCTTGAGGAATGTTTTCAAGCTTTTGAAAACCGGCGAACAGCTGCTTCTGAAACGATAAAGGCCTTTCGCTACTGTTCGAAATTCATCGAAGACCGATTTTTCGCGCAGCAAGCCAAAAAGACCGTTGCAATACAACATGAGAGGAATGAAAGTAATGACAAAACATACAATCGAGCAGATTTTAGACGAGCTGAGAAAAGGGAGACGTCCATTACTGGCGGACAAACCGGCCGAATCAGACGCAAGCCGGTATGATTGCCAGAGATGCAAGGATCAGGGGGGATATCTCAGCCGGCAAGACGGTCTGGAAGTATGGACAATGTGCAGCTGTATGGCAGAACGAAAAGTGAAACGGCTGCTGGGCGCCAGTGAAATTACCCCTGCCTTCAGACAGCTTGGCTTTCATGAATTCCGCACCCAAGGGAAGCCACAGGCCGTCAAGGACGCGTTTGAATGCGCCAAAGAGTTTGTGGCGGATTATGAACACATCAAGGACAGCCGGAAAAACAGCATCGCCCTTTTGGGTCAGCCCGGTTCTGGGAAAACACACCTTCTTACTGCTGCGGCTAATGACTTGATGAGAAAGCGCCATGTGCCGGTCATTTATTTTCCGTTCGTCGAAGGCTTTACTGATTTAAAAAATGATTTTGACCTTTTGGAAGCTAAGCTGAACCGAATAAAGCAGGCAGACGTGCTGTTCATTGATGATCTCTTTAAACCGGTAAACGGCAAACCACGCGCCACTGATTGGCAGCTGGAACAAATGTATTCCGTTTTGAACTACCGCTACTTAAATCATAAACCGATTCTGCTTTCAAGCGAGCTTACGATTGAAACGCTTGTCCGGGTTGATGAAGCGATCGGCACGAGAATCTATGAAATGTGCAGTGATTATTTAGTGATTATCAAAGGAACAGCGTATGACCTGAATCATAGATTGGAGGGCATCAGATAATGTGCAAGCTCTGTCATGCAAAGAAAGTAATTGTTGAACATACCGGGATCGGAGCGGTTTTTCATCCATGTCCGAACTGCCGGTCCGGCAATGATTTAACGCCGGTTATTCAAAGGCTGGAACAAATGCTGACAGCCGGAAAAGCGGGGCTGAATGCCCGTGATTAAACAGCTGGCTGCTCTGTTCGCTTTGCTGTTTCGGGCGAAGCGAACAGAAAAAAACATCGAACAATGGTACAAGGATGACGGGAAGTGAAGCAGATGCAAGAAACAAAACAATTTGAAATGAGTCCTGCGCCGTGGCGTGCTGTCGCATGCGGAGATACGAAGCCAATTTATATCTATTCTGCTTACAGTGAAGAAGAAAAAGAGAGATTCCCTTATTCAAATGGCCGGCTGATCGCCGCTGTATTTGACCTCAGCTCTTTTTCGCAAATAAGCAATGCCAACTTGATGGCAGCCGCACCTGAGCTGAAGGAAGCGGCTAAAGCGGCGCTGGATTTTCTGAACGGGAACTCCGCCCATTCCAAGGAGCACATCATAAAGGTATTAGAAAAAGCTAACAAAAGCGCTGAACCCGAAAGGAAGGAAAAGACATATGATCAACCCTAAAAAACTTGTAAATATTGATTCCATCACGCTCGACAGCCAGCTTGAGGATGGAAAAATCCGCGTTATTATAGTCGACGGCATAAAGAATGAAGCCTGGATCACAGAAGCTCCAGAGCACGGGAAAACGCTTGTTGAAACGAGAAAGGGAGACCTTGCCCGAGTAGAATTTGAAATCGGCTACAAATTAAACTAAAGCGAAAAAAGAATACGTCCAAGACGGAAAGCCTGCGGACACTGATCAACATGCACAGCATTTGTGCGTTGATTGGTGTCCGCTTTTTTTATTGCATAAATGAGGAGGAATCATAGAATGCAAGACTTATTATTTGAATATAAACGCACATTAAAACAAACAAGAACACTTTATAAACCGCTCGCTGAAGCAGATGAATCAGTGCTCTCAGCTGAAGACATGAAGGATAAAAAGATTATCAGAAACATCATCACAGACCTCGAATATGTAACAGAATGGCTTGAAAAAGGAAGACAGCCCGGCATCAGACGGGCGATTGACCGGCGTGATGCGTATCAGCGGCTGATGATCAAAGATCCAAGAATCATAGAATCATTTTCTGGCAATATGATGTTTGAGCCGGACGGACAGGTATCTGAGGAAGACAGGGACAGAATCCGTGAAGCTTTATCCCTTTTAACGGACAGGGAGAAAGAAATGTTTTTGCTGCATAAGGTAGAATGCTTTTCTTATGAACGCATTGCTGATCTTCTTGGCGTCAAAAAATCAACTGTGCAGACGACAATCAAACGGGCTCTATTAAAGATGCAAAGACAGCAGGAGGAAATGAACCGATCACTTGCCTGAAGCTTGTCATACGTTTGCCACCTATAAGTGAAAAGAGCATGACACATAAGCGGCCGGCATTACCGGCCGCTTTTATGAATAGAAATCTATGCTGGAGGTGGCGGTGATGCCGTAGCATGAAAACACAACAAAGAGAACAAGCATTAGCAATCTATCAGCACCATCAGGGAAATATCACAAACCGGGCCATTGCAGACACAATCGGCGTTTCGGCGAAAACAATCAGCATTTGGAAAAAACAGGACAGGTGGAAAGAAACCTTGTTTTCTGAAAACGGACATAAGCAGCGCCGCATAGAAAACGATGAATTAAATGAACGGCAGCGGCTGTTCTGCCTGTACTACGTAAAAAGCTTCAATGCGACACAATCAGCGATCAAGGCGGGCTATTCTCCGGACAGCGCCCATGTGACGGGCTGCCGACTGTTAAAGAATGAAAAGGTTGCCGCTGAAATCAGGCGGATAAAAAAAGAAATGGTGAATGAAGTGTTTATTGAAGCGATGGACGTTTTGCAGGTATATGTCAAAATCGCGTTCGCCGATATCACGGATTATGTGACCTTTGGCAAAAAAGAGGTGCAGGCCGTCGGGAAGGCAGGACCGCTGTTTGATGAAGATGATAACCCGATCATGAAGGAAGTCAGCTTTGTCGATGTCAAAGACTCCGGTCTTGTTGACGGCACCATTGTCACGGAGGCAAAGCTCGGCAAGGAAGGCATCGCCATTAAGCTTGCCGATAAGATGAAAGCACTTGAAAAGCTGTCATTATACTTTGATTTGTTTCCGGATCAATTTAAGCAAAAAATAGAAAATGAGAAGTTAAAGCTCGCGAAACAAAAAGCGGATAAAACTGATGACGGCCGCGAGCCAATTGAAATCATGATCAAACGAAAAGAGGACAAGGCATGATCGTAAAAGAAATCAATCCTCATTTTGAAGATTACGTGTTCAATTGGGAGCAGACGTACCAGTTTCTCGTCGGCGGCTACGGCTCATCTAAAAGCTATCATACCGCATTGAAAATCGTATTAAAGCTGCTGAAGGAAAAGCGGACGGCGCTCGTCGTCCGCGAGGTGTTCGATACCCACCGGGATTCGACCTTCGCTTTATTTGAAGAGGTGATTGAAGAGCTTGGTCTCACGAAGGCAGCCGCAGCACTTTCTTCCCCGCTTCAGCTGCGGTTTCAAAACGGCAGCCGGATCATGTTCAAAGGAATGGACAACCCGGCGAAGCTGAAATCTGTTCACAACATTTCATTAATATGGATTGAAGAGTGCTCTGAGGTGAAGTATGAAGGCTTTAAGGAATTAATCGGCCGTCTGCGCCACCCTGAGCTGAAGCTGCACATGATTTGCACCACCAATCCCGTCGGCACCTCCAATTGGACATACCGGCATTTTTTTCGGGATGAACGCAATCAGCGGTTTGTGCTGGATGACAGCGAGCTTTACGAAAAGCGGACACTTGTCAGGGGAGATACGTATTATCATCATTCCACGGCAAACGACAACCTCTTTCTTCCGGAAAGCTATATCAGGCAGCTTGACGGACTGAGGGAGTATGATCCAGACCTTTACCGAATTGCCCGAAAAGGCAGGTTCGGCGTTAATGGAATCAGGGTGCTGCCGCAGTTTGAGGTGCTCCCGCACGACCTTATCGAAGAGCATATTGCGGCCATCAGCCAGCCAATCCTTCGCACGGGCATGGATTTTGGTTTTGAAGAATCCTACAATGCTGTTGTCCGTCTCGCCGTCGATCCCGATAAGAAATATCTCTACATTTATTGGGAGTATTATAAAAACAAAATGACAGATGACAGGACGGCTGAGGAGCTGCGGGAATTGCTTGAAACACAGGAAATGATCAAAGCCGACTCCGCTGAGCCGAAAAGCATTCAATATTTCCGCCAGCAGGGTTTTCGGATGGTCGGAGCCAGAAAGTTTCCCGGCTCCAGGCTTCAATATACCAAAAAGGTCAAACGCTTCAAAAAAATTTTCTGTTCGGACCGCTGTGAAAATGTCATCTATGAGCTCAAGACACTGACGTATGCCAAAGATAAAAACGGTGCGCTGATTGAGGATGAATTCACGATCGATCCGCATACGCTTTCTGCCATTTGGTATGCGCTTGATGATTATGAGGTCGCAGATGTGAAGGAGACAGCGCAAAAACGAATCCGTCCGAACCGAGAAAGGAGAAGGTCATAAATGCCGCACAATCAAACAGTCAGAGCAACCGTTTTAAAAGCCAATGCATCTGCTCCTCAGACAAAGCAAATTTATGAAGACGACTTTTCTGATTTGTACGGAGAGGATATCATCGCTCCGCCCTACAATATCACCGAGCTCAAAACAATTGCTGAATACTCAACCATTCTTCAGCAATGCATTGATGCGTACAGAGTGAATATTACTGGTTTTGGTTTTGATGTGGAGTACACGTTTGATGTCAATGCCACGGAGGTCGACCAGGAGAAAAAGAAGAAAGCGGAAAAAGACTGGGCCAGACTTGAAGCCTTTTACAAATGCCTTCACTTTGATGAATCTGCTGAAATGATTTTAGGCTATGCCATTGAAGACAGGGAAAAAACCGGAAACGGCTTTATGGAAGTGCTTCGCGACGGAATGGGAAAACCGGCCGGCATTGAATATTTGGATGTGAAATATATGCGCGTATGCGGGGCCGGCGAGCCTGTCGAAGTATCTTTTATGTATGAAGAAAATGGAAAAGTGAAGAGAATTAAAAGGCAGAAACGGTTTCGGAAATTTGTGCAGATGATCAATGGAAAAAAAGTATTTTTCAAAGAATACGGCGATCCTCGAAAGATGGACATGCGCACGGGCGAATATGTCAGCACACTGGCTGAAAAGCACCAAGCAAATGAAGTGATCCATCTTAAAATCGGAAGCGGCGTATACGGCGTGCCCCGCTGGGTAGGCAATATCGTCAATTTATACGGCGCCCGGAAAGCGGAAGAGCTCAATTTTATGTACTTTAAGCAGGGGCGTCACGTACCCGCTGCGATTACAGTGGAAAACGGGATGCTGTCTGAAGCGTCTTACCGGGAGCTGCAGGCGTACATGAATGACCTTGAAGGTGTGGAAAACGCCCATAAATTTCTTTTGATTGAGGCGGAAGGCATCGCGAAGGAGAAGGATCTACACGGCGGTGAAGATATCACGCCGGTTTCTGTGGAGATCAAATCTCTTGCGGAAATCCTGCAAAACGACGCCTTGTTTCTTGAATATGATGAAAAAAGCAGAAATAAGCTGCGCTCTGCTTTCCGTCTGCCCCCGCTTTATACGGGAGAAGCTCAGGAATACAACCGGGCTACGGCTGATACAGCGAGAAAAATTACGGAGGAACAGGTGTTTCAGCCAGAGCGGAAAACGCTTGTCAACAAATTGAACACACTGCTTTTGCCGGAGCTGAATCTTCATGATGTGAGGCTGACATTAAAAGGACCGGACTTTCGTGATCCGCTAGAGATTGCGAAAGTGCTCGGTCCTTTTATTACGGCTGGAGCCGTTTCGCCAAATGATTTACGAGACCTTGCCGGACGGGTGCTCGGCAAAACGCTTGAGGAGTGGCCGGAGGACGTTTACAAACGCCCTGCCGGACAGGATGCTGAAAAGACGAATCTGACAGCACTTATGCAGGAGCTGAAGGACAGCATCGAAGATATCAAAACGTCCTGAAGGGAGGTGAATCAAGCAGGTGGCGCGGGAATTGAAAAATGCCAAAATCAGCTTTGTCAGCTATGTGGACAAGGCGGCAAACCAGACAGAATTTTTCTTTGCGAAGTCAGCCGAACCTCCGTCATTTGAAAAAAAGGTTCGGCTGTTTACGAAAAGCCAGCAGGATGAACAAAAGCTTGTATACGGAATTGTGTATGAGCCTGATGTTCCAGATGCCCACGGCGACTATATGACCGCAGAAGAAATTGAAAAAGCGGCGCATGGCTTTCTTGCAGACGCGCGGGAGATTGATATCAATCACAGCTTTGAAGGCGGCACAGGCGTGGTCGTTGAATCCTATGTTGCGCCCGATGATTTTATTATCGGAACAAAACGGATTACAAAGGGCTCGTGGGTGCTTGTGACAAGAGCGTCAGATGAGGTGTGGGAACAGATCAAAGCCGGCATCATCACCGGCTACAGCATGGCGGGCACTGCGGATGTACATGAAGAAGAACCGGTTGAAAAAGCCGGATTCTTAAGCGTGTTCAAGCAGCTGCTGGCCGACAAAACAGGAAAGGAGACTGAAGACATGAGGAAAGAAGACATGAGGGAATCAATCGAGCATGCGCTGTATCCGTTACTCAAACGGCTGGAGACCATTGAAAAAAACACAGAAACAGAGGAAAAACCGGAGCAGACGACGGGAGATGACGAGCGCCTGAAGAAGCTCGTTGAGGACATGATTGCCCCGCTGATCGAACGCATTGAAGCCCTGGAAAAAGCTCGGGGAGCCTCTAAACAGACGGCGGACGATGCGGCCGGCAATACAGAGCAAGTCAAAAAAACAATCTGGAGCGGACTGCTGTAAACCAGTCAAAGAGGAGGAAATCAATTGAGAAATCAAGAGATCATTCGGAAAGCGGAAATGTCGCTTTCTGCTTTAAAAAGCGGCGGGCTCATGAACCCTGCACAAGCATCAGCTTTTATCCGCATGGTGCAAAACACGCCGACCATTTTCAGTGAATCCCGCGTGATTCAAATGGAAAACGATTCACAAAAATTTGAGAAAATCGGCTTCGGCCAGCGTATCTTACGTGCAGCTCAAGAAGGAAAGGCGCTGACAACAGACGAGCTGACGGTTCCGACGACCAGCACTGTCCAGCTGAACACAAAGGAAGTCATTGCGGAAATTAACATTACGTACGACACGCTCGAAAACAATATCGAAAAAGGCGGACTGCAGCAAACGATCATGCAAATTTTAGCAGAGCGGGCGGCAGTTGATATTGAAGAGCTGATCGTAAACGGAGATACGGCATCAAAAGATCCATACCTGGCGCAGCTTGACGGGATCCGTAAACAAGCAGTGTCCCACATCGTCGATATGAACGGTGAAGAACTGTCCAGAGCGACATTTAAAAAAGGCTTAAAGGCTGTTCCGCCAAAATATTTGCGTATCCCTCAGGAATTCAGATTCTATACCTCTCACGGCTTAGAAATTGAATGGAAGGACCGCGTGGCGGACCGTCAGACAAATCTTGGGGACCAGGCTGTCCAAGGCGGCTTGTCCACAGCATTCGGCGTACCGGTAAAAGGGGTATCCAATATCCAGCCGTACGCAGTCGGAGAGGGAGACGCGCAATATGATGCGTCTGATATCATTCTGACACATCCGAAAAATATCATTCTCGGCTTCTCGCGCAATATTCGAATCGAAGTCGACAAGGATATCCGCTCCCGTAAGTTCATCATTGTCTTAACAGCCAAGCTGGACAGCAAATTCGAGGAAGAGGATGCCTGCGCTAAATTAATTAACGTAAAAGAATAATAGAAATGGGGTGGCCAGCTTATATGCTCATCGAACCGACTGACATCGTTTCTTATTCGGTCTATGACCAGGTGAAAAACAGGCCGGAAGAACTGCTGGCGCAGGATATCATCGAGGCGGAATCGGAAGCTGCCCTCATTACAGGGCACAGCTTTACAGACAGCGTCTACGATCCGCTTCCTGAAAAGGCAAAATTAGCTTTGCTGAAGCTCGCCCAATACTTTGCGCTAGTAAACAGCGACGAATCAGCGGCATCAAGCTATCAGTCTGAGAAAATGGGGGATTACTCCTACACGGTTTCCGGTGAAGCCGGTATTCAAAAGCCCGATGTGTATCATTTGCTGGAAGAGTTTATCCAACCGGATTATGTTCCGGAGTCCGCCAGATTGAAGGTGCGGTCGTTATGAGCTATCAGCAGATGCTGATCCATCGCTGTGATATTTATCATGAAACAGCGCAGTCGCCGCTGGCGGGACGATTCGGGATTCCGGCGGACAAGCTTCAGCCGGTATTTTCATATCCGGATATACCCGATGAAGAAAATGTCCCCTGCTATTTTACAGAAAAAACGCAGCAGCTGATTCAGGAGGAGCCTGATCAAACCGTGTACCACAGCTTTCTTGTCCATTTTCCAGGATCTTCGGATATCCGTATGAACGACAAAATCATTTGGCAACACAACAGCTATATTCTGAAGCTGCCAAAAAAGATCAGACACCATCATTGGGAAGTCATTGCTGTCAGGGATGAAAGTCTATGAAGATAGCGGGGCTTAAACAGCTGAACGCATCGTTAAAAGAAGCGGCATCCGGCGGTTTTTCCCGCGAGGCGTCCCGGTGGCTTGAAGAGTGTGGGCAAGATTTTCTGGAGATCGTACAATCTGAACTCATCAGCACGCAAACGATAGATACAGAAAAACTGCTCAGCTCCTTTCAGAAAGGCTCAGAGGACAACCTCTGGATGGCACAAAGCGGCGGACTCTCACTTGAGGTCGGGACCCAGCTTGAATATGCCTCTTTTCTCAATGACGGCCACTGGACGTTAAAAGGAGACGATGTGAGATGGGTGCCGGGGCATTTTCAAGGCTCGCGGTTTATCTATGATCCGGCTTCTTCCACAGGCATGGCACTTAAGAAAAAATGGATACCCGGTACGGGCTATTGGGAGCATGCACTGCTTCTATATGAAAAGCTGTTTGCAACATCAATGGAACATAAATTGCGCCAGTGGCTGAAAAAGATGTAAGGAGGAGCGGGATGAACAGCGAAACAGGATCGATCATGGCTTTTTTGTACAGCCAGTGGTCTGTTCCCATTTATGAAAGCCAGCTGCCTGATCAGTTTCAAGTGCCGTCTTTATATGTCCCTGCGCCATCTGTTTTTGAAGAAACAGATACGGTCTCCACATTTAAAAAAACCTACAGTCTCAATGTGAAGCTGTTTCATCTTGACTCCGTGCAGGCGCTGGATGAAGCGGACAGGCTCGCGGATGCCATCAGAGAAGCGAGAAATATGGTTCCGCTGCTCAGTGAATCCGGTGAGAAGACGGGGGATATGGTTCGCATCACCCGAATCGAGACGAGGGTAGGAGACAGGGGCGAGGCGGTCATGGTGATCAGGTGGAGCAGCCGATATTATTATCACAAAACAGAACAGCCTGTCTTACAGGATATCGACATGAACAGCGGGGTGAAGTAGCGGTGGCAAAGCAGAAACAAGCGAAGGCTGTACATACAGAGAGCCGGGAAGCTCTTTTTGATACAGCGGATTTGATCAAGCACGCAAAGGAGCTGTTCGGCGTTAAGCCGGAGATCCTTCAGGGGGCTTTATTTGGCGTGGACAAAACACGTCTGGCGAAATCAGAGGCCAGTCAATTGATACAAACATTTTTAACTAAGGAGGTCATGCAATAATGAATGGCGGAACATTTACAGCAGGAACAGAAAAGGAACGTGCAGGCATTTATTTCAATTTTAAAACGACGGCACAGGAACGGGTGTCACTTGGTGAACGGGGGACGGTCGCACTTCCGGTTGCATCAAGCTGGGGCGAAGCGAAAACATTCGTCTCTATTTCAAGCGTGGAGGATTTAAACAAAAAAGTGGGTCTCAGCATCGACGATCCATCTTTATTACTGTTGCGTGAAGCGAAGAAAAACGCGAAAACGGTATTGATGTACCGTCTCACTGAAGGCGTCAGAGCATCTGCCGATATTGCCGAAGGCGTTAAAGCGACTGCTTTATACGGCGGATCAAAAGGGAATGACATCATCATCCGCATCAATGAAAACGTACTGGATGCAGCGGCATTTGATGTCACAACGTATATGGATGAATCAGAAGTGGATAAACAGACTGTCAAAAAAGCTGAAGAGTTAACAGCGAACGGCTATGTGACATTTACCGGAACAGGAGATCTTTCCTCTTCAATTCCGCTGACTGGATCAGAGGGAGACACGGCTGCCGAGACGCTGAACGCATCTGCGGGAATCCGTTTATCCGGCGGAACAGATAAAGCCCCGGTCAACTCAGACTATACCGATTTCTTGGCTGCGGCTGAAACGGAGAGCTTTGATGTCATCGCTTTGCCGGTTGCAGAAGGAGATCAGCTGAAGGCGACCTTTGCCGCATTCATTAAGCGTCTGCGTGACGGCCAAGGGCAAAAAGTTCAAGGGGTTACAGCTAACTACAGCGGTGACTATGAAGGCATCATCAACGTGACAGAAGGTGTGCTGCTGGAAGACGGAACAGAAGTGACACCGGACAAAGCAACAGCTTGGGTAGCAGGCGCAAGTGCGGGAGCAACCTTTAACCAATCGCTGACATTTGTGGAGTATGAAGGAGCCGTTGATGTCTTAAACCGCCTTGACCACGACACGATTGTGGAACGCTTAGGCAAAGGCGAATTTTTATTCACATTTGACGCCCGTGATAAATCGGTAAGCGTTGAAAAAGACATTAACTCACTTGTCACGTTTACGGCTGAGAAAAACAAGAAGTTTGCGAAAAACAAAATCGTCCGTGTCTTAGACGCCGTCAATAACGATTTAACACGCGAGCTGAAAGCCTTAATTAAATCAAGAAAAGGCAGCGGAAGCGATATTCCGGCGTCTGAAGACGGACTTCAGTATGTGAAAACGATGATTACGCAATACATGACAACGCTTCAGGATGCGGGCGGCATTATCGGTTTTGATTCTGATGAAGATATCACAATTTCAATGAATGAAGATCGTGACGGCTTCTTGATTGACCTGGCTGTACAGCCTGTCGACGCAGCAGAAAAATTCTACTTTAATGTGGAGGTAAACTAATATGGCATTAAAAGCACAAAACACGATTTCAGGTAAAGAAGGACGCTTATTTCTCGATGGCGAAGAAATGGCGCATATCAAAACATTTGAAGCAAATGTGGAGAAAAACAAGTCTGAAGTAAACATTATGGGCCGCCGCATGACAGGCCATAAAACAACAGGCGCAAACGGAACAGGCACAGCGACATTCTACAAAGTCACATCAAAATTTGTCATCCTGATGATGGACTACGTCAAAAAAGGCAGTGATCCTTACTTTACGCTGCAAGCTTTGCTGGATGATAAGTCCTCCGGAAGAGGCACAGAACGAGTCACACTTTACGATGTAAACTTCGACTCCGCCAAAATCGCCAGCCTCGATGTTGATTCAGAAGCGTTAGAGGAAGAAGTTCCGTTTACATTTGAAGACTTCGACGTGCCTGAAAAGCTTTCTGACACGTTTTAATCAAAACTGAACAAGCCATACGCAGACCTTTCTCAGAAAGGTCTGTTTTTTAATGATGAAATCAATTTAAAGATAAGGGAGTTTTTTACATGAGCGAGAAGAACGAAAACGTATATGATCTTTCCTTTTTTATGCCGGGAAAAACAATCGAAGCCGAAGAAATCAAAGTGCCGATCTCTAAGCGTTTTGTTGATAAAAAAGGGGACATCGTACCATTTATATTTAAAGCGATCACGACGGAGCGCATTGATGAATTAGAGAAAGAAACAACAACTTATAAAAATGTCAAAGGCAGAGGCCGTGTAAAAGATTTAGACAGCCAGCGCTTTTATGCCCGAATCGCAGTTGAATCAACCGTTTATCCGGACTTCCGTTCAAAAGAGCTTCGAGAAGCTTACAAAACGGCCGACCCGGTAGAAGTTGCGAAACGCGTCCTCTCAGTTGGAGGCGAATACGCAAACTGGCTCAACAAAGCGATTGAGATTAATGGTTTCGAAGATGAATTAGAGGATCTGGAAGAAGAAGTAAAAAACTAATCAAGGATGGGCATAAAGAAGCCGTGTATCTCTACTATGCGATGCACGAGCTTCATTATTCTCCATCGGATTTATTAGAACTGTATGAAGCGCCCAGAAACTTTAAGGCGCTTTTGTATGGACTGATTGGATATAAGCTGGATCTTCTTGAAAAACAAGCTAAGAAAGGAGGGGCATCGTAATTGGCAAAGCTGACAGCAAGATTTGAAATGGAAGACCGTGTAAGCAAAAAGTTAAGAAAGATACAAAATGGGTTTAGAGCACTTGAAAAGTATAGAAAAATGGCACAGCGAAATAGCGCTATTGATATACGAAAAGAAAGCAAAACTGTGTTAAGTACAATTGATCGGATACAAAAATCAATAAAGAAAAAGCTTGGGGCCCAAACGATATCCATTTCAGCTGAGGATAACGCCAGCACTGTCATTCAGAAGGTTCAAACTCAATTGCAGGGATTGCCGGCATCGGTATCTATTAAAATTGGCGCTAATGATCAAGCAACAGAAAAGTTTGAACGATTAAGAGAGTTCGTTGCGGGTTTCAAAGGCTTTACGATTATGCTGAGTGCGGAAGATCAAGTTTCGCCAGCTGTGCAAAAAATACAGCGTTATATGGAAACCGCACTTAAAAATGGTTACTCTGTTACGATACGCGTGATTGATCACGTCATGAAAACAGTCGGCCGCATTTCAGCAGGCATTGGTGCACTTACACAAAAAGATAATCAAATTCAGCTTACTTTGAATGATCAGGTATCAAAAAAGCTGGATGAACTTCAGAAGAAAATTGATAGCTTTGGGAAACTAAAGACAGCTGAGAAAACCGCTTCCCCATCAGCTAAGAAAGCAGAGAGCAAAAAGGGAGAGGAAAAAGAAGGCGGTTCCTTCTGGGGAAACCTCGTTGAAGAAGGTAAAAAGAAGATCAAAGAAAAACTAGATGAAAAAGTAACTGAATATAAAGAAGCCGTTATTGATCGTGTTACTCAAAAGTTTGAAAAGTTTAATCCAGAAAAAATACTGGATGATAAGTTTTATGCTTTATTAGATAAAGTGTTCGGTCCCGAAGAAAAAACTCCGGCAGAAAATGCGTGCTGCTGCAACGGATTGAACCCAGGAGCTGGAGGAGCCGCAGAATCAGGAGGCGGAGGCCTTTTAGATTCATTTATTAGTGAAGGTACAGTCGGTATCAGCAACGCGATTGAGGAATTAAAAAATACCTTTTTGAAGGAATTTGAACACTTTACACCCGAATCGATCACCTCAAAATTAGAATCATACACAGAATCCATTACATCTAAAATGACTGCACTAGCTGAGAAGTTCAGTCCGGATACGATTTTAGCAGAGCTGGATAAGTTTACAACATCGTTCATGGGAAAAGTGGATGAGATCGCGACGAAGTTCAGTCCAGAGACGATTTTGACAGAGTTGGATAAGTTTACAACATCGTTCATGGGAAAAGTGGACGAAATCGCGACGAAGTTCAGTCCAGAGACGATTTTGACAGAGCTGGATAAGTTCACAACATCGTTTATGAGTAAGGTGGATGCGATTGCGACAAAGTTCAGTCCAGAGACAATTTTGACAGAGCTGGATAAGTTCACAACATCGTTTATGAGTAAGGTAGATGCAATTGCGACAAAGTTCAGTCCAGAAACGATTCTGGCACAGCTGGATAAGTTCACAACATCATTCATGGGTAAAGTGGACAAAATCGCAAGTAAATTTAGTCCTGAAGCCATTTTTAAGCAGCTTGACAAGTTTACAGGCTCCTTTATGAAAAAAGTAGACGAAATCGCAAGTAAGTTCAGCCCTGAAGCCATTTTTAAGCAGCTTGATAAATTTACAGATTCCTTTATGAAAAAAGTGGACGATGTCGTAAGTAAATTCAGCCCAGAAACCATTTTTAACGAACTGGATAAGTTTGCAGATTCCTTTATGAAAAAAGTGGACGATGTCGTAGGTAAATTCAGCCCAGAAACCATTTTTAACGAACTAGATAAGTTTGCGGATTCCTTTATGAATAAAGTGGACGATATCGTAAGTAAATTCAGTCCAGAAACCATTTTTAACGAACTGGACAAGTTTACAGACTCCTTTATGAAAAAAGTGGATGATATCGTAAGTAAATTCAGTCCGGACGCAATTTTCACTAAAGCGGAAGACTTTGTAACAAATATTGTTGACAAAATCTCTGAAAAATTCGATTTCCTCAACCCAGATAAAATCGCGAATAAAGCAGAAAAGTTTTTTGATAATATTGTCTCAAAAATCGCGAAAAAATTTGAGAAATTCAGCCCTGATAAAATTATTGAAAAAGCGGCGGAATTTTTTGAAAAAATGATAAAAGGCATTGCTGAAAAACTGGGGAATCTGGATTTTGGAGGACTGTTTGGCGGCAAATCCAGCGGAAGCAAAGGCAAACAAAGAGCCTCAAAAGCCAATACAAATCATTCAACTTCAAACAACTCAAACCGCACTAAAAAACCTTCGATGAACCAAAAAGCGTCAGGTTCTAAATCGAAGAAATCAGGCGGCAAATGGGGCGGAGCTTGCGGATGCTGTTGTGCCGGTATCAGTACAGGCAAAAGCAAAAAAGTCAAAAATAGAAACGGTTCATCAAAGAAAGGCAATCAATCAAATCCTGTGAATACGCCTAAATCGGCAAAAGCAGCTAAAGGCGGATCAGGCAAAGGTTTTTCAGGCCTTCTGAAAACATTGGGAGAATCAAAAGGTTTGAAGGGCGGACTGAAGGGTTTAAAAGGAGCCGCAAAAGGAATACCGGGATTAGGCGAAATTTTGTCTCTAACTGACTTAGCTGGAATCAATAAGGATAATGCCGGTGAAAAAGTAGGTTCAGCCGGCGGAGGTTTAGCCGGAGCAGCTGCCGGAGCGGCTATTGGAAGCGTTGTGCCTGGAGTGGGAACCGCTATTGGCGGTGTTGTAGGAGGAATTGCCGGCACTTTCGGTGGTGAAAGTTTAGGGAAGGCATTTGATGCCGGCGCACTGAATGATACATGGAACAGCATTACAGAGGGAGCGCAAAATGCTTGGTCAGCCATTCAGGGTATTTGGGGAACTGTATCAACATGGTTTATGGACAATGTTTGGACACCAGTATCATCCGCAGTTGTGGGTGTGGCTACAAGTATATGGTCAAATATTGTAAACGCATGGACCACGATACAAACAATCTTTAGTACCGTGGCAACATGGTTTATGGATAATGTTTGGACACCGGTATCATCCGCGGTTGTCGGTGTGGCTACAGCGATATGGTCTAAAATTGTAAACGCATGGACTACGATTAAAAATGTGTTCAGTGCAGTTGCTTCATGGTTTATGAGCAATGTATGGGAGCCAGTCAAATCGGCTGTTATCGGAGCGGCAACCACTATCTGGGATAAAATGACGGGCGCTTGGGATAAGGTTAAGAGTGTTTTCAGTACAGTATCAGGATGGTTCATGGATACAGTTTGGAACCCAGTTAAAAATACAGTCTTAGATGTAGGCAAGGGAATATCTGATGCTTTCCAAAAAGCTTTAGATACGGTCAAGAACATTTGGAAGGGTCTGAGCGGCTGGTTTAAAAAGAATATTCAAGAACCTCTTACTAAGGTTGGAGAAACAGTTTCGGATGCTTTTTCTAAAGCGTTCGGCTGGGTAAAGAAAATTTGGGATAAAGCAGGCGGCGTTGTCTCAAGCATTGTCAACTTCGTAACTGGCGGAGGAGACCCGGATGACTATAAAGGAGAAAAAACTAAAACTGATAAAAATGCCACAGGCGGCTACATCACCAAACCAACCATTTCATGGATCGGTGAAGCCGGCAAGGAATTCGTTATCCCAGTTGATAATAACCGAGGCAGAGGTAAAATGCTTCTCTCACAAGCGGCGTCTAAACTTGGTATGCAAGTCGTAGACAATATGGGAACCGCTTCGTCTTCTGCTGGAAGCCCGGTATCTGTATCAAGAGGAGCTGCTGCCAGTCCGTTATCAGGATCAGCCTCTCCATCAATGGACACTGCAAATCTGACAGGGCAAGCGTCCACACTCGGACAGCAATTTTCAGAAGGCTTTGGTAAAGGCATCAGCAATCAGCCGGTCAAAATGGAAGATTGGAAAAAGAAAAACATCAATACGCCATTTACACAAATGATTTCTTCTTCACCAAATTACGGAAAACAGATGGTAAGCGGCTATGCTAAGGGGCAAAACGGCACAGCAACCGGAACAGACGGCTTTTTACAATCAAAAGTCAAAACACCGTTCCAAGCTACTGTAAATAAATCTTCATCATGGGGAAGCGGTACAATCAAAGGGTTTGCTTCAGGACAGAATAGTTCCCAAACCGGTACTGATCAATATGTAAATACACATGTGAATAAGCCGTTTTTGCGATCTAAAGAATCATCAAATGGCTGGGGAACCGGTATGATCGGGAATTTTGTATCAGGTATGACTTCAAAAGCAAGTGAAGTCCATGAAGCCGCCAAGGAACTCGCGAAAAAAGTTGAGAAGGCTTTCCGTGAAGAATTAGATATCCATTCGCCTTCTCGAGTTATGATGAGTCTTGGCCGCTTTGCCTCAGTCGGTGTTGTAAAAGGCCTGGATTCTGTCGATGTGAAAAAATACGCTGAAAAGCAAGCTGGTTCACTGGCTGCTGCTTATTCCGGAATGGGAGCAGTGGGAGGAAATGTGAAACAGTGGCTTATGGCTGCAATGATGGCCACAAAAACACCATTGAGCTGGCTCTCGGGATTAATGACGATTGCACAGTATGAATCAGGGGGCAACCCGAACTCTATTAACCTGTGGGATAGCAATGCGAAGGCGGGAAATCCATCCCAAGGGCTCATGCAGACAGTCCCGACCACTTTTAATGCACATAAAGCGCCAGGCATGGGTAACATTAGAAACCCGATTCACAACGCTGCTGCAGCGATCGGCTACATTAAAAGCAGATACGGCTCAATTGACAATGTGCCTGGTATTAAAAGCTTGAGACGTGGCGGACCGTATGTTGGATATGCCAACGGCGGACTGATCACAAAAGAACAAATCGCCCGTGTCGGTGAAGGAAACAAGCGGGAATGGATCATTCCGGAGGAGCGGGGCATTCGCGGCCGCTACCTCCTTCAGAGAGCAGCCCAAGCTTTAGGAATGGAAGTAACAGATCCATCACAAACTCAGCAGTCTGAGCTTTCATCAGGACAAGTTTCAGCAGCCGTTACTTCCGGATCCCGGCAAACGGTACAAACAGCCGGAACGAAAGAAATAAAGATTGAATTCAATGGCGACCAGCATTTTCATAACGGACAGGATGCTGACAGTCTAGTAGCTAAAATCAGGCAAGCATTACTTGATGAATTACAAAAAGACATTAACACCGGAACAAAGGGGGTCGTGGCTTTTGACTAAGTCTGTCTATGAATTTTGGATATCACAGGGGAAGGAAAAGCTGCGATTTCCCGTTCTTCCCGAGACAATTGACGTATCTAATAGCTTACAAAATGACTCAGTAAAAATAACAGGGCTGGGTGAAATCACATTTATTGAAGAGCCCGGAGCTAAAGAAATCTCTTTTTCTTCTTTTTTTCCAAAAAGGTATAGCCCGATAGCTGAATATCAGAATATCCCTTCTCCAGAGAACGCCATTGTTAAAATTGAAAAATGGATGAAGGCGAAAAAGCCTGTCCAATTTTTAATTACGGGAACAAAAATCAATATGACATGCAGCATTGAAAGTCTTAAATACAGTGAAGGAGACAAAGAGATAGGAGATAGGGATTTTGATATTGTACTGAAAGAATACAAAACCGCATCACCCCGAAAAATCAAGCAGAAGAAAAAAACAAAGGCAAAACGCCCGTCGAAGGCGTCTCCGAAAACCTATACAGTGAAAAAGGGGGACACGCTTTGGGACATTGCCGGCAGATTTTACGGGAACAGCACGCAATGGCGCAAAATTTGGAATGCCAATAAAACAGCCATGATTAAACGAAGCAAACGAAATATCAGGCAGCCGGGCCACTGGATTTTTCCCGGCCAAAAATTAAAGATACCGCAATGAGACAGGTGATGTATGATGATAGAATTGTTTGTCATTAAAGATACAGAATGGCTTGAGCTGGTAGCGGAAAGCGTGTCGCTGGAGGGGCACCGCTTTCAGGCGCCGCGCTCCATAGAAGCGACCATCGTCATCAAACAGGGCGACCATACGTATTACAGCGTCACAGAAGGAGATACCGTCTTGTTTAAATGGAAGGGAAAAGAGCTTTTCCGCGGGACCGTCTTCGCCCGAACGCCTGATGAACATACGCTTGCCTTCAGTGCTTACGATATGCTGCAATATCTGGTCAAAAATCAGGATGTGTACGTGTTTTCCAACCAGCGTGCTGACCAGATGATCAGGAGGATTGCCAATGATTTTCAGATACCGACAGCCTCGATTGCGAACACAGGCCATACGATCAAAAGCCTTGTCATTAAAAATGATACGACCCTGTATGACATCATCTTAAAAGCGTTGAAACAGACGAAAAGCCAGACAGGACGGAATTATCAGCTGTATTCGGAAAAAGGAAAGCTCGGCCTGCGCGCTTGGCCAGATCCGGCAGAGGTATGGGTGCTGGAAACCGGAGTCAATATTACGGGCTACCAATACAGCACGTCTATAAATGATACCGCTACACGAGTCGTACTGCGCCGCCAGAAGGATAATAAGACGTATAAAGCGTCTGCGAAGGACAGTTCAGGCTTAAACAAATACGGCGTGCTTCAATATACGGAGACTGTAACAGACGAAATTAACCAGGCGCAGCTTCAGCAGAGAGCTGACGTACGCCTTGCCGAAAAAAAGGGCGTAAAAAAAGAACTGAAAAATATTCAGGCAGTCGGCATTCCAGAAGTGCAGAGCGGCTTGCCTGTTTATATTTCCATTCCGGAGGCCGGGATTAAGAAAACCTACTGGGTAGATACAGATCGGCACGAGTTTAAAGGAACGAAACATACGATGACCATTGATGTAGTCGAAAAGAATACGATGCCGGAAGGGGTTTCCTGATGAGATTGAGTGAAGCCATTAAACATTTGGCCGTCGGTGCGGTTGATGCTGAATCTCCGGTGGAGCTGCTCCCCGCTGAGGTGGTTTCGGTTTCTCCTGTTGAAATCAAATTAAAAGAAAACAGCAAACTGATCATACCGGCTGACGCCCTCATCATCCCAAAACGGATGCAGTCCGGAGGAGACGATGCACTCGAGCCGGGGGATCGCGTCATGGCCGCGGCTCTGACTGGCGGGCAATCGTTTTTTATTTTAGATAAAGTATAGACAAACCGCTTCGGCATGAAGGGGTTTTTATTTAGCTTGTAAAAAGGAGTGGGCATCATGGCCCTGACACCAGAAGTGGAGTTTGAGGATATCGAAGATGACAGCGAAGTCATTGAAACCTCTAAAACATACAAAATAGATTTTGAAAACGGAAGAATTACAAATGAGCTGATTACCGGGCTTGAAGCGATCAGACAGTTTGTGTATATCGCCTTACAAACAGAACGATATGCGTACTCCGTATACAGCCATAATGTCGGAAATGAGCTGCAGGACGTGCTTACAGATCATGAGACGACTGATGCCTACAAAAAAATGGAGATTCCAAGGCTCATAGAAGAGGCACTTGTTTATGATGACCGGATTTCCGCTGTAACAGATTTTGAGATAGAAAAAAAAGGCGATGCGTTTCATGTTTCCTTTGTAGTCGAGACAGATGAAGGATCGCTTGAGATTGAGGAGGTGATTGGCGCAGATGTTTGAAAATCAGACCTTTGAAGAGATAATGGAGCGTATGCTGAACAGCATCTCCGCAGATATTGACACAAGAGAAGGCAGCGTCATTTATAACGCATTAGCCCCGGCGGCAGCCGAGCTTGCGAAGTCGTATATATGGCTGAACACCGTGCTCGAGCTTGTGTTTTCTGATACCGCGCAAGGAGAGTTTTTGGACCGGCGCGCTGCGGAAGCGGGGATTGAACGGACAGCTGCAACAAAGGCAGTGAGAGCAGGAGAGTTCACAGCTGGCGTCAGAATTCCTGAAGGCTCCCGCTTCTACGTGGATAATCTTTATTTTCAATATACAGGAGATGGGACGTTGGTCTGTGAAACGCCGGGAGAAGCAGGAAACGCCAATTTGACCGGACGCAATCTGTTGTCACTGGATACTATCCCGGGATTGGAAAAAGCGATTGTCAAAGAGATCCTGATTCCCGGGCGTGAAGAAGAAGGAGACGATAGTTTAAGAGAACGGTATTTTACGAGGGTTCGTCGCGAGGCTGTCAGCGCTAACAAAATGCATTACAAAGAATGGGCTGAAGAAGTGGACGGGGTTGGAAAAGCAAAGATCTTTCCGCTTTGGAACGGAGACGGGACGGTTAAAATTGTCGTCACGAATGCCAACCTTGAGCCGGCTTCTGAAATCTTAATTCAAAAAGTGAAAGACTACATTGACCCTGAGCCCGGTCAGGGCGAGGGGCAGGCGCCAATCGGAGCCGTTGTCACAGTGGAAAGCGCGGTCTGGAAGGAAGTTGAGATTTCTGCCGAGGTGCTGCCTGAGATCAATCACTCAATTGATGAAGTGAAGTCAGAAATTGAGAAGGGCGTTTTAAATCTCTTTAAGAAAATGGCGTTCGAAGACAATGTCATCCGCCTTTCTCAAATTAATAATATCGTCTATAATTCGCCGTCTGTCAGTGATTATTCCAATATTAAAATCAACGGCACTTCCGAAAATTTAGTGCTGAGCGACGTAGAAATCCCTAAGCTTGGGCAGGTGAAGATCATTGAGCAAACAAGATGACATGACAGCCTATCTGCCTCCGTTTCTCACCAGCCTTAAAGAAATGTCGGAGCTCCTGAAAGCGGAAGCGCCTGAGTTTGAACAACAAAATAACAGCATATTTGATCTGACAGACCAGTTATTCGTGCCAACAGCAACATGGGGGCTCAGCCGCTGGGAAAAGATTTTAAACGTGCCGCGGGAATCAGGAGACACCGACGAAATCAGGCGATTGAGGCTCATTTCAAAAATGTCGAACATTCCGCCAATCACATACCGGGCCATTGAGCAAGCGGTGAATCGTTTCTTAAAAAACCCGTCGGCACAAGTCCGCCTGCTGCCCGGTGAATACCGCTTTAATGTAGACATCAATATTGATGATCTCCAGCACATGAATGAGCTGATCGAAGCATTGGAAAATATGAAGCCGGCACATCTGGCGTATACGCTCAGAGGCGGATTAAATGAGACGCTCCAAATAAAGGACACAGTCATCCTGAATCATCGAAGATACCGAACAGCCAGTGAGCTGAAGGTCGGTTATTCTGTCACCCTTAACAACAATGAGGTGGTCTTAACTTGATTTCAACCATATACAGAGAACGCACAGCTGCCGATCTGAAAAGCAGGATTCATCACGTGCTGCTTAACGGCCAAGAAACAGAAATAGTGGAGCTCACCATTGACGGTGCAAAAGTGACTGTTCTGACAAAACGTGAGGAAGATATTAAACATATCGAAACGGTACAAATTTTTGACGAACTGGGCAATGTCATTACAGAAAGAAAAACAGACCTGGACGTCAGCGAAAACAGAACACTTGATTTCAGATTTACCTTTGAGGTGGTGTAAACATGGCATACGAAGAAAAAACCGACTGGCTCCCGGACGATCCCATCAACGAAGATGACGTCAACCGCTGGGAAAAAGGCATAAAAGACGCCCACACAGACCTGGCAGCCCACAAAAACGACATGAACAACCCCCACAATACAACAAAAGAGCAAGTCGGGCTGGGGAATGTGGATAATGTACAGCAGGCGGCGAAGAAGGATTTTGACAAGCATATTTCAGATGAAACCATACACATTTCATCTAGTGAGAGGACAAAGTGGAACAACGCACAATTAACTAAGTTAACTGATGAAAAAGGAAAATATCTAGCAAGCATCCAAAATGGTCTGGATTTTCATAAAATTGTGGAAGAATTGGATCAAACCTTTTTCTTTTATACTGATAAGACTGGGATCAATACCCCACCGTTTGCCACTAGAGGATTGTATATTGGCTACAAATCTTATGGAGAAGCTTTGGCAATGGATTATGAAGGAGGTACATGGCGAAAAACCCTGAATGATTCCGGCTGGACTGATTGGGTTCAATTAGAAACTTCAGAAGGCGCTCAATTTAAGGTGAGGAGCCATGAAGAAAAAACTGAAATACATGTAAATAAAAGCGATAAAGACAAATGGAATTCGGGACAGTTATTTAAAGTAACTGCCGATAACGGGACACAAAAGATTAACCTGTCATCTGGATCTTTTTATGATTCGCTCAAAGATGTTGGGACTGTTACTTTCTATGGAACAAACGCGGTCACAGATAACCCGTCAGACACAAGTCTTCGAGGTATGCAATTGGTCGGTCAGCTAGGAATAGGTATTGGCTATGCTGTGGATGTGAGAGGTAACGCTTGGTGGTTTTTCTATAACGCTAACGATAGTGCGATCAATTGGTATCAAATTGAGTCTACCTCGGGGGCGCAGGCAAAGATAGATGGCCATGCCAATAAAACAGATATCCATGTAACAAAATCTGATAAAGACAAATGGAATAATGCACAACTATATAAATTAACCGATACTCAAGGCTGCCGGACTAAAATCCCAGATGGGACTGACTTATTAACGTTGCCATCTGGCTTTTATTATGCATTAGGGAATGTCATAATAAACAATCCTGTTTCAGGAGATGGATCATGGTATAACTATGATGTAATTGAAACAGGGGGTGGCGGCCGAAAAACCATTTTTGCATCTAGAAGTTACGACGGAACCTTTTGGATGGCAACGATTCATACAGACGGCGTGTTTAAAGGCTGGAATAAGGTCGAGACTGAGGCAAGTGCTCAAACCAAAGCAGATAAAGCGCTAGCTGATGCAAAAAACTATGTTGACACAAATTATACAAATCAAAAATTAACTGTCTTAACAGGAACAAATGCAATCCAAGATGCGAGAACAAGCGGAAATGATTACCCATCCGGAATCACTTTTATGGATATAGGAGCTAATAACACTACAGGATACCCGCTCACTTATGGATTTGTAAAAAATGAAAAGCATAGTAATTATCGCTTTACTCAGTATTTCTATGGTAATGCAGACACAACTAATGGAACTTATGATCATGTCGGTTCTTGGATCCGCCATTGGTGGGCTGATTCAGGCTGGACAGCTTGGCAGAAAATTTCTGGATTTGCACATGCCAATATTCGGGCTAACAGCATACAATATTTAAATAAAGCTAACCATACAAAAATTCAGTTTAAACGCAAAATAAAAGATAGTCATAATGCTTTTGACACAAATAATAGTAGATTCGTTGCCCCTAATGATGGAATGTTTTTAGTGGGAGTTGGGCTGTATATGATAAATACACCGGCTTACATCAATTTTCATCTGAAACTCTATCTAAATGGATCATTGTATAAACCAATTGACCATAAGAGAGGGGACTTTGTTGATAAGCAAAATGAAATGTACCTTGGATTAAATGGTAATGTAACCGTTCCTATGAACAAAGGTGACTATATAGAGATCTATTGTTATTGCAATTATAGCGGTGATGATAGAAGAGGTGTATCCGATTTTAACGAGCTATACAACTATATAGACGTCCAAGAACTTGGAGGACTTAACTATCCTACAGTATAAGATAGGAGGCAAAATGATGATCGCAGAAGCAATCATGTTTAAATACCCCAGTGCAGACCCAACAAGAGATTTTATCGTTCGAAATGACGGGGAAGGGTCTTATATAGCCGAGTGGAACCTGCGCTCGCCCATCCCAACACAAAAAGAACTCGAAACCTGGTGGGAAGAGCTGCAAAAAAATCCGCCGTACGAGCCGCCTGATCAGGTGGAGGTACTAGCTCAGGAATTGTCGCAGGAAAAGCTGGCACGCAAGCAGCTTGAAGAGCTAAACAAAACGTTGGGGAGCGAGCTGTCAGATATAAAGCTTTCATTATTATCTTTGAAAGGAGAGAGTGCTGAATGAATTATTGGGTGCTTGCCTTACATTATGATTGGGCGACGACAGATATGGTGAAACAGGCCGTCGCATATCAAGACTGTTCATTTGAGGATCTGGCAGAAGGCGTGAGCAAAAAACTGATTACTTCTGACCAGTATGAAGAAATTACCGGTAAAGCCATGTAGGCTTTTTTATTTTGCTCGTTTTTACATGAAAAGGAGGATAAAAATGGTCAAGTATCAATATGAGTTTCCTCTCGATAAGACTGGAAAAGCTGGAGCTGTGAAGCCGTATAGAGGAGAAAAAACCGATTTTGTCACACCTGTTTCGAATCTGTCAGGTGTAGCGGAGATTTTAACAAATGCCGCGCTTAAGGCCACTGAGGCATACAGTCAGCTCGGACAAGACCGGCTTGGCGCAGTTCTGATTTCGAAAGTAAAGGGCTGTGCGTATGCAGATCGTGAAGGCACGCTCTTTATAGAAGAAAGCGACAATAACAATATTTGGACAACGACGGCAGCAGTCAATGTAGCTGCGGGTGTCCTGACAGCGACTGACTGGGTGTATATCACAAAACGCTATTACCGCTTCCGATATGTGAACGGAAATCTCCAGCAATCGGAGTTTGTGTTATATCAATCAGTCGGCGCAGGTGAATTGGACGTACGCTTAAATGAAAATCTTCCTTTGCAAATTGATTTTAAGGAAAATCAGACAGATGACGGACGGCTGAAAGTGGAGGCCGGCAAAACAATTGATTTTGTTTTTCATGAGAATGCCGAGTCGGCTGGCGAAGGTGCTGCCTTATCCGTAGAAGGCGCCTCGCATTTACTCGTTGAAGTATTCGGCACAGCGGAAACGAGTGAGGTGAAATTTTGGGGAAAATCTTTGTCAGGACAGAAACTTCCAATTAAAGGTGTGAAATCGGATGATGCTTCTGCCGCTTGCAGCACCTTAGGCAAGGATGAGGCTTGGTCCTTTGATATTAAAGGCTTTAAGGAGATCGTGATGGAGATTGCCAGCATGACCGGCGGGAGTCTATCAATTAAAGGAACCGCGGTCTCTTAACCATTGCGATTGGCCTCGGAAAGGAGGTGATTCATATGTAAAGGAGGAGTGAATGATGCAGCAAGACATAGATGTTAATGTCTTTCAGCAGGATTTAGCAGACATAAAAGGTGAACAAAAAGCGCTGGAGCAGAGGGTTTCCGCATTAGAACGAGTGTCTGACCGGCAAGACCAGCAAATCATGACGCTCAACGAAAAATTAAACAAAATTGAAGAAAATACAACATGGATTAAACGCTCCATCACAGGTGCCATCATCACAGCAGTGTGCACAGGGATCATCGGCGGAGCCATCGCCATTATGTACAACCTGCTGCAGCATTAAGGGGGATTATCATGAAAACGTATGATAAAGGCACGGTCACTAGGACGGTGCTTCTTTTGCTTGCGCTCATCAACCAGAGCATGCTGATGCTTGGCAAATCACCATTGGATATACAGGAAGAGCAGGTGAATCAGCTTGCAGATGCTCTGTATTCAGCAGGATCAGTGATCTTCACAATTGGGACAACACTAGCAGCTTGGTTTAAAAACAACTATGTAACAGAAAAAGGGAAAAAGCAACGCGACTTGCTAAAGGAAAATAATCTGACGAAATAAGGAGAGATGAAAATGGTTAACATTATTCAAGACTTTATTCCGGTCGGTGCCAATAACCGCCCAGGCTACGCGATGACACCTCTTTATATTACCGTACACAATACAGCGAACACGGCAGCAGGCGCCGACGCCCAAGCGCATGCCCGCTATTTGAAAAACCCTGATACGGCAACAAGCTGGCATTTTACAGTTGATGATACAGAGATTTATCAGCATCTGCCGTTAAATGAAAACGGCTGGCATGCAGGAGACGGGAACGGAAGCGGCAACCGGGCTTCTATCGGGATTGAAATTTGTGAAAATGCGGATGGCGACTTTGCAAAAGCAACTGCTAATGCCCAGTGGCTGATCAAAACATTGATGGCTGAACACGCTATCAGCCTCGCTAACGTGGTGCCTCACAAATATTGGTCAGGGAAGGAATGCCCTCGCAAACTGTTGGATACGTGGGACTCGTTTAAAGCGGGAATTGGCGGTGGCGGCAGCCAAACTTATATCGTGAAACAAGGTGACACACTTACATCCATAGCGAGAGCGTTCGGTGTCACTGTAGCTCAGCTGCAAGAGTGGAACAATATCGAAGATCCAAATTTCATTCAAGTAGGTCAAGTGTTAATTGTAAGTGCCCCCTCGTCCGCTGTAGAGCCAGAACTCTATCCGCTCCCTGACGGCATCATTCAACTGACAACACCATATACCTCAGGCGAACACGTCTTTCAGGTGCAACGAGCGCTGGCGGCTCTCTACTTTTATCCTGATAAAGGAGCTGTGAACAACGGAATTGACGGCGTTTACGGGCCGAAAACTGCTGACGCGGTTGCGCGTTTTCAGTCTGTTAACGGTCTAACCGCCGACGGTATCTACGGACCTGCGACAAAAGCGAAGATCGCTGCTCAATTAAGCTGATGAAAGAACATAAAAATCCCGGAGTTGCTCCGGGATTTATTTTTTCTTCCTCAATTTTTTTAGAATTCCCGCACTCCGCTCTCTCACCCGAAGCGAATACCCGGACAAGCCAAACCTCCCGTAATCAATAACCTTCACACGCCGCACCAATTTTTTCACTGTATCACCTGACATTATCCTCTGTTTGTTTTATTATATGTAGTCCCTTAAGAAAAGGAATAAGGACAAGAGCTGTTTTCCCTTGTCCTTTTAGTGTGATCATGCTTTTTTTCGTTTATACTCATCAATCAGCCGTTCGTTTTCTTTGAAGATTCTTGCTGTGTGCGGACTGACTTGATAGCTTGCGACACTGGTGGTTGAACGTTTTTTCAGGATTTTGAACGGTTTCTTTGCCTGTGGATGGCATCCGTTTTGAAACGCGTTTTCCATTATCCTTCACCTTCCTCCTCAATTGGCAGCACCAAATCATATATGCTCGTTAATGATGTGAAAAGCAAATAATCAAACTCTGTTACAATGCTGTCAGACGTCAGTTTGATGACATAGCTCTGTGTCTCGATTGTAAAGGGAATGAGCACTACTTTCCCATACTGGTCGTAATAGACATCCTTTCGATCCAGCCTCGTTTGTACGTCAGCGGGATCCTCCATATGCTCTGTTAACCGGTCTTTATCAGGCTGTGTCGAATAGTGACAAAGACTGGCTGTCAGATTCATTTTATCAGCATAGGTTTTCAGCAGTTTATCAATTCCTTGAGCATATGCTTCTATACTTCCATAATAAACATGAATCGGTTCGTTTTTCAATAGATATTGGTATGTTTTCAGCCGATCAAGATACATGTGGAGCATTTCGTTGTTTTCTTCGAGAATTTCTCTTGTGTCTGTTTCCAGTTCACTGCCGGCCAGCTTTTTAACATAAGCACTCAAAAAGATAAACGCGTCAATTAAAGCAAAACTGACAGCGACAATCACATACCGCTCCCAGTTTGTGAACAGGGAAGAGGGATCATATGTCCAGTATATCATGGCACCAAAAACAAACAGCAAATACCATGTTTTTCGGATGGCGGACATTTTTTCTTTGACCTTCGCTTCGAACCGCCACGTGGCGTATACGTAAAAGCCTAAAGCGGCCATAGTGCACCAGACCATGATTTGAAAGAATAAAAGCATACATCAATCCCTCGCATCGTAAATAGGTTCTGATTATTGTATTCTAGAAATGCGGCTGGTTTTCCTGTTTCATCAAAAAAACCGCTCCTTTGACAGAAGCGGTGAGACATTAAAAAATCATATTTAAGATAAAGTAGGCGATGGCACCAAGTGTCGCTGAAATTGGAAGCGTGATGACCCATGTAATGAGCATCCGCTTAGCTGTGCCCCAGTTTACGCCTTTTACCCGGTGTGATGCACCGACGCCAAGGATTGATGAAGAAATGACGTGGGTTGTACTGACCGGCAAATGAATAAATGTGGCGCCGAAAATAATGGCTGCCCCGGTTAAGTCAGCGGATACACCGTTTACCGGACGAATCTTCATGATTTTTCCGCCAACGGTTTTAATGATTTTCCATCCGCCGATTGAAGTTCCGAGACCCATGGCTGTCGCGCAGGCGAATTGCACCCAGGTTGGAATATCATTAGCAGAAGTATGTAAATTTGCTGTGATGAGAGCCATTGTGATAATTCCCATTGCTTTTTGCGCATCGTTTGTTCCGTGTGTATACGATTGCAGGGCAGCAGTTATAATCTGCACTCTGCGGAATTGCTTGTTCGTTTTCGCCAAATTGCTGTCTTTGAAGATCAGCTTGACGATGGTGTAAAGAATATAACCAAGGACAAAGGCAATAATTGGTGATAAAATGAGTGCCTCAATGATTTTAATGAAGCCCTTATAATTTAACGCAGTAAATCCGGCTGCCGCTACGGCTGCACCGGCAATCGCCCCGATGATGGCATGGGATGAGCTGCTTGGGATGCCATAATACCAAGTGAGCAGGTTCCACGCTATTGCTGCGATTAAAGCAGCCAAAATAACAACAGAGCCATTTTCCAAAGTATAAGGGTCTACAATATCTTTCGTTATGGTTTTGGCAACACCTGTAAACGTCATTGCTCCGACAAAGTTCATCACTGCCGCCATTATAATGGCATGGCGCGGTTTTAACGCTTTTGTTGATACTGAAGTCGCAATTGCGTTCGCCGTATCATGAAACCCGTTGATGAAATCAAACGCCAGAGCAAAAATGACAATTAGTATCGTTAATATAAATAGAATATCCATTTTTATCCCTCGTTACGCGTTTTTCATAATAATGGTTTCAAGATTATTGGCAACACTTTGGCAAGAATCGGCAATTTCCTCAAGCGTTTCGTAAATTTCACGATATTGAATGACTTTAATTGGATCTGTTTCATTTCCGAAAAGATTCTTTAATGATTTTCTGTGCAGGTTGTCACAGCTGTGCTCATACTCTTTAATTTTGATCGCGTGAGGCTGAATATCCTTTAAGCGGTTTTCTGCCAGAAGCTCAATGGTTATCAAAATTTCTTTCGCGCATTCTCTGATGTAGCCGCTGAATTTATCGATATGCTCGTCTGATGAAGTAATTGAGAAAATCTCCATCATGGCAGAGAAATGTTCGATTCCGTCAAGCACATCATCCAGGCTGTTTGTCAGCTGAAGGATATCCTCGCGCTCAATAGGAGTGATGAATGCTTTGTTAAGCTCTTTGATCATGACATGAACATGATTGTCACCTTTTGTTTCATATTCCTTTAACGTATCTGCAAACTCTTTAAGCGTCGTTTGGTTAGTGACCTTAAAATTCAAAAAATATTCTGCAGTTTCGTCTATGTTCTTTGCAATTTCTGTTAAAAGGAGTGAGAACTTATCTTTTTTTCTTCTTATCATTAAAAACCCTCCATAGTTTGAATGAACAATGCACACATCAAATTATTATATAGCCTTTTGTCGAAAAAAAACAGGAAAAGTCGAAAAAAACGCGGCTTGACTTTTTCAGTAAAACGTGTCTCCTTATTTTGGCCTACTTCATCTCAAAAAAACAAACCAAGTTTGCAAAATCTTTCTGGTTAACGTAAAAAGTATATCAAAAGTTGTGTTTTTTTTGTCAACATTTATCTTCTGATTCACCAAAAAACGATTCCCTAAACAAGGGAACCGTTTTTTTTAGCTGGCTTTTCGTTTTTGCATCCAATAATACAAAGGGAGTCCGGCCAGGCCGATGAGAATTGATAATCCGCAGCTTAATGTGTCTGTAATGAGTGTGCTTCCCAATACAAAGAATGAACCTGCGATCGCCAATATCGGCATGAACGGGTAAAGCGGGACACTGTAAGCACGCGTTTTTCCCTTTGTTTGTTTCCGAAGAATAAATACTGCAAAAAAGGCCATTACGTAAAAGATATAGATCATAAAAATAGAGATTTCAGAAAGCTTATCAGGGTTGCTGATGAGCATCAGGATAATCGCTACAGCAATTTGGAAAGAAATTGCAATCCATGGTGTGCGGAATGTCGGGTGCACGCGGGACAATCTCTCAGCAAAAGGCAGCTGTTTTCGTTCAGCCATTGCAAAGGTCACACGCGGGAAAGAAAGAATCTTTCCGTTTAAACAGCCGAAGATGCTGACAATAATTCCGATACTGATCAGCTTTCCGCCGATTGAACCGAACAGCATGCTGGCAGCAGTGCTTGTTGCATTTTCTCCAAGTGTCACAATCTCGTTCGCAGACAGGATGTGAAGCAATGCAAAGTTAATGAAAATATAAATTGCTGTTACAATTAATAATCCGCCCGTCATTGCGCGTGGCAGCAACTTTTCGGGATTTTTCATTTCTCCGCCGAGAGCCGCAAGCAGGATCCATCCGTCATAAGCAAACAATGTAGCCAAAATGGCTGCCCCGAAATTCATATCAGAAATGCTTTCGTTTACTGCCGTAAAGATATGCTGATCGCCTTTCCAAAGACCGAAAATAATGATACAGGCAATCGGAATCAGCTTTCCGACCGTAGTCAGTGTTTGAACAAAACCGCCGTATTTTGTACCAATAATGTTAATCACACATAAAAAAATAACTGCTATAATACCGATTACCTTTGATAGTCCTGAACCCCAGCCAAAAAGATTTGCCATTAAAGATCCAAAATATAAACCGAGTGCACCGATAATCGCCGGGCCGTAAATAATAATCTGCACCCAGCCGCATAAAAATCCCCAAAACTCGCCGTAAACTTCTTCAAGGTACGTGTAAAGTCCGCCTGTTTTCGGAATCTGCGTACCGATTTCTGCAATCGTCAGTCCGCCTGCCAGCGTTAATATACCGCCTAACAGCCACGCAAATAGCGCAGTCTTTGAGTCTCCTGAATAAGCGAGCACAGCGCCGGGCTTCATAAAAACGCCGGAACCAATAATGGTTCCAATAACAAGAGTAAGGGCAAACAAGAGGCCTATCTCTTTTTTCAAACCGTTTTCTTCATTATGCATGTCCTTAACCTCCTATGATGAAGCTTCGTGATGAAGAATCTATTTTTCATATTGTAAACCCTATTTTAGAAAACTGAAATAAAATAAATTTTCTGATTTTCGATAATTGCTATATTTACATTCGTGAAATCTGTGAAAACGTCTATTTTTTATCTCTTTAAACGAATAAAGGTGAGTATAATCTTTTGTATTGTTCGTGTTTTATGAAGGATGTTCAAGTGGAGAATGAACACAATAAATGGCTGGCGGCGGGACTTAGCAGGATGCCGGACCCAGATGAAGCTGATATGTTGACTTTCGTATGTGAATAAAATATCTTGTAATTAGGAAAATAAATAGACAGCTTTGATATAATATCTCGAAATCGAGATAAATTGACCTGGAGGGACAGCATATGAAAGTCAACGGCATTCACCACGTGTCCGCATTAACAGCTGACGCGCAAAAAAACTTGGATTTCTATAGTAAAGTATTAGGATTAAAACTTGTCAAAAAATCCGTAAACCAAGATGAACCGACGATGTACCATCTATTCTACGGAGATGAAGTGGCAAATCCGGGAACGGAACTGACGTTTTTTGAGATTCCCCGCATTGCGCCGTTTCATGCTGGAACAAACAGTATTTCTTCGATTGGATTACGTGTTCCAAGCACAGACGCGCTGCATTACTGGAAAGAACGTTTTGAAGAGCATCAGGTGGCGCATAGCGGTATCGCCCAAAGAGCTGGACGTGACATATTGGCGTTTGAAGATCATGAAGGACAGCGCCTTGTGCTGACTGCTGATGAGAAAGGCAAAGGTTATGGTCTGCCTGTTAAACAAAGCGGCATTCCGGAAGAAGTTTCATTTCGCGGGTTAGGGCCTGTTGAACTGACAGTGCCATACGCTGAACCAACCTTACACGTATTAACCAAAATTCTTGGATTTACAGAGATCAGCCGGGAGCCGGTTGAAGGACAGGGAACAGCGGTCATTTTAGAATCTGGAGAAGGCGGTGCGGCCACAGAAATCCATTTAATTGAAAGAAATGATCTTCCGCGCGAACGTCAAGGAAAAGGAAGTGTCCATCATGTCGCATTTCGCGTGAGAGATGAAGAAGAGCTTGCTGGATGGCACCGCATCATCAGCCTAGAAGGCTTTAGCAACTCAGGCATCGTTGAGCGCTACTATTTCAAGGCACTGTATTTCAGAGAACCGAACGGCATTCTGTTTGAGTTATCTACAGACGGTCCGGGCTTTATGGTTGATGAAGAAATTGATGAGCTTGGCCAAACCATCGCTCTTCCGCCTTATCTTGAGCATAGAAGAGAGGAAATCGAAGCAAGACTGAAGCCGATTCAATAACGATATATTGTGATTCTTTGCCTTCCGGCGTCACCGGAAGGCTTTTTTTGTTCAAAAACGGGTGTGTTTTTATTAATATTTTAAATTTTGACATATACCGCATGTTGATTAGGTAGAAAATATCAGATTTGAATCAGGATAAAGACTCAAAAACCTTTGTTTTTATGGACAGATCGTATGAATTGGTTTCGGCAAAACTATTGCCATTGTTTATTAATAGTTTTTTCACATTTGCTTGTTACACTATTTCAAAGGTAGACGAAAAGGAGTGAAGACACACGTGGAAACGAAAAAGCGAGAGCTGGACATCTTCCTGATTCTCATTTTGCTCGCATCTGCATTCTTAAATATCTATAACATCTGGAATGACGATACGGTGAATCCTTATTACACCGCTGCCGTCACAAGTATGATGCAAAGCTTTCATAATTTTTTCTATGCCTCATTCGACGCGGCGGGGTTTATAACGGTTGATAAACCGCCTATTACGTTCCAGATACAAACCATCAGCGCACTTATATTCGGTATGCACGGCTGGAGCGTCATCCTGCCTCAGGCACTTGCTGGTGTAGGTTCTGTCCTTTTAATGTATCTGTTAATAAAACCGACATTCGGTAAGACGGCAGCAAGGATCGCCTCTTTCATCATGGCATGCACACCGATTGCGGTGGCTGTCGCCCGGACAAATAATGTTGATGCGTTACTGGTATTTTTCTTATTGCTGGCTACATGGCTTCTCTTTAAAGCCATCAGAAAAGGAAAGCTGATCTGGCTGTTAGCAGCATTTTTCGTAGTTGGTGCAGGTTTCAACACAAAAATGCTTCAAGCTTATATGATTTTACCGGCTTTCTTATTGTTCTACCTGATTGCCGCAAATGCCACAATCAAGAAAAAAATCATTTCACTAGGAAGCGCATTAGTCGTATTAGCGGCAGTTTCGTTATCATGGCCGCTCATCGTTGACAATATCCCTGCCAGCAAACGTCCTTATGTCGGAAGCAGCCAGACCAACTCTGTTTTGGAATTGGCTTTCGGATACAACGGAATTCAGCGGCTGACAGGGCAAAATTCCGGCGGCGGTCAGGGCGGGTCAAGCAAAGACGCAGCAAAAGAAATGCCTTCTTCGGAGAACAGTTCATCTGACGCTCAGGCACCGCCTAATCAGTCAACAAGCAGCAGCTCATCAAACGATGACAAATCTGCAAATGGCAATATGACGGCACCGCCATCCAATGGGGAAATGCCAAGCGGCGGTCAAGGAGGCCCTCCAAACGGCGGAGGAGATGGCGGACAAGGCGGACCTGGCGGCGACAGAGGTAAGGGCGGTTCAGGCGGATCGAAAATGCAATCAGGTACAGGAATGTTCGGAACGGGAACACCTGGCCCGCTTCGGCTCTTCCAACAAGAACTATCTGATCAAATCAGCTGGCTGCTGCCATTTGCGATTTTTGGAATGGCAGGCTTGCTGATTGCAGGCGCGAGAGAAAGAAGAAGATTATCTGTTGAGCAGAAGGAGACGGTGTTCTGGGTTGCATGGCTTGCGCCGATTGCCGGATTCTTTAGTGTAGCAGAATTTTTCCATCATTATTATCTCATTATGCTGGCGCCGCCGATTGCAGCACTTGTCGGAGCTGGATGGGTTGCGCTCGTTCAGTTATACCGAAGCCATACAGGCTGGAAGTCTTGGCTTTTGCCGACAGCGATGGCTGCCACAACGGGATTTGAATTATTTATTCTGAGAAACTACAACGATCAAATCAGTATTGGATGGAGTATCGGCGTAGGAGTTATCGGTGCGTTATCTGCCATAGCTCTTCTGATTTTTAAACAGCGCCAAAAACCGCTCACATATTATATATCACTTGCAGGTCTTCTCGTATTGCTTGTGATGCCGATTTATTGGGCAAGCACACCTTTCCTGTACGGAGGGAACAGCTCTCTTCCTGAAACAGGGCCGCAGCTCGCTTCAAGCAGCGGAAAAGGCATGGGAATGAACGAGTCGAGTGTAAATGAAAAATTGATTGAGTATTTAGAAGAAAACAGCTCCGGAGCGGAATATTTATTCGCCACAACTGATTCAAACACAGCGGCTCCGTATATTATCAAAACGAAAAAGGCCGTCATGACGATCGGCGGATTCAGCGGTTCTGACCCGGCCATCACGCTGACTCAATTTAAAAAGCTCGTAAAAGAAGGGAAAGTAAAATACTTCTTGGCTTCAGGAATGGCGAAAGGCGGAAACAATGAAATTGTCGAATGGGTACAAGAAAACGGCAAGAAAGTTTCTTCTGATAAATGGCAGTCAAGCTCTGATCAGACTGATTCATCAGGTACGGCAAGCAAGAGCAACGCTTCAGGCCAAACCGGCAAAATGGGCGGCGGGACTGGCGGAATGAACCAGTCAGCTACATTATACGAACTAAATGCTGATGAGTAGGAGGAAAAAACATGAGCAGACATATTCAATATTCAATTGTGATACCTGTGTATAATGAAGAGCTTGTCATTCATGAAACCTATCAGCGCTTAAAAGAGGTCATGGATCAGACGAAGGAAAACTATGAGCTGCTTTTTGTCAATGACGGCAGCAAAGATCGCAGTATTGAGATTTTAAGGGAACACAGTCTGATTGATTCGAGAGTGAAAATCATTGATTTTTCCAGGAATTTTGGGCACCAGATCGCGATTACAGCGGGAATGGATTATGCACAGGGGAATGCAATCGTCGTTATTGACGCCGATTTGCAGGACCCTCCTGAGTTAATTTTAGACATGATTGAAAAGTGGAAGGAGGGCTATGAGGTCATATACGCCGTGCGGACAAAACGAAAAGGGGAAACCTTTTTCAAAAAACAGACAGCGGCCATGTTTTACCGGCTTCTCAGCAGCATGACAGATATTGATATCCCGATAGATACCGGGGATTTCCGTCTCATGGACAGAAAAGTCTGTGATGAAATGAAAAAATTAAAGGAAAAAAATCCTTTTGTCCGAGGCCTCGTCAGCTGGGTAGGCTTCAAACAAACGGCAGTTGAGTATGTACGTGATGAAAGGCTTGCCGGAGAAACGAAATACCCGCTTAAGAAAATGCTGAAGCTTTCAATGGATGGCATTACGACATTTTCACATAAACCGCTGAAGCTGGCAAGCTATGCCGGGGTCTTAATGTCAGGCGCAGGTTTTCTGTATATGTTTATCGTGCTGTATTTGAAGCTGTTCACTGACAGCACCATTACCGGCTGGTCATCGCTTATTGTCATCCAGCTCCTGTTCAGCGGCATCGTGCTTCTGATATTGGGGATGATTGGTGAATATATCGGCAGAATCTATGATGAAGCCAAAGACCGGCCGCTTTACATCGTACAGAAATCGTACGGGATTGAAAATAAAAGACTCTATAGAGACCAGCATATGTCCTGACCAGAAACCCCTGTCCTTTACGGACAGGGGTTTTTATGTATCAAAGTAAAAGATGCTGATATGGAAGGGAGAAGGAGAGAAGAAGGGATTGTGAGCTTGCACTGCGGTTCAGGCAAGCTGAAATTAGCTGTTAGATTGAGGGGTTTTTAAGAAACGCATGATCACAGCCGTACCTGTTATGTTTAATAGAATACTGGCACCCAGTGTAACTCCCCATGCCAATGTTGCTGCAGGAAGGAGATAGCTTAGCATCAGAAAAGCCAATCCTGCGCAAATCATGCTCAATCCCATGGTTTTCATGTCATACCTCCTTTTAAACAATGTTTCAAGCATCTGATTAGAATGAAATCAGCCTGTATCATATACGGATGTATCGGTAGAAAGTTTCATAGAGTAGATCGTTCTTTTGTCTAACAAAAAGCCTCAGACCGCTTTTGCGGCCTGAGGCGCTTTTCTTAAGAAGGTGTTTCTTCTTTTTGATCGAGTTTGATTTTTTTCGTCATTTCTTTGCCGTTTCTGAGAATTTTCACTTCGACGGTGTCGCCGATATTTGCGTCTTTGTATAGGATATTGCGCAATTCGCTGCCTGTGTTGATTTTTTTGCCTTTTAAGCTGATGATAATATCTTCGGCTTTCAGCCCGGCCTTTGCAGCAGGGGAGCCTGAAGCGACTTCACGGATGTATACGCCTTTATTCAGCTGGCTGCCGAATAAGCCAAGTGTGCCTTCTTGATAGTTTTGCGGCACCTGTTCCAAATCGAGCATGCTGACACCGATATATGGACGTTCAATTTGCCCTTTAGACAGCAATTCTTCAGCTATCGGTTTGACGTCGTTGCTTGGAATGGCAAATCCGATGCCCTCAACATCATCTTCACTGATTTTCATGCTGTTAATGCCGACAATTTTGCCGTCTGTATTTAACAACGGACCGCCGCTGTTACCCGGGTTAATTGCGGCATCAGTTTGAATCACGTTAATGCTTGTTTGACCGGCTGATGTTGACATTGAAACTGTTCTATCCACGCCGCTTACAATTCCTTGTGTTACTGTGCGAGACAGGTCTTTACCGAGCGGATCTCCAATTGCAATGACGGTTTCGCCTGTTCTGAGATCCGATGAATCACCGAAGTTTGCTACCTTTGTTACGTGGTCATCACTGATTTGAAGAACCGCTAAATCTGTTAAAGAGTCACTGCCTACAAGCTTTGCTGTCACATCAGTGCCGTCGTATAAGGACACTTTAAGTGAAGTTGCGCCTTCTACAACGTGGTTATTCGTAATGATATAAGCCTTGCCGTTCTCTTTTTTGAAAATGACACCCGATCCTGAGCCGCTTTCTGTATCTTCGCTAGAATCAGAGCCGGAACCAAACAAAGAGCTGTTTGACTGAGCCTGAAGGTTTGTGATACCCACAATCGCCGGTGAAAGATCTTCCACCATATCTGAGATTTTAGAAGAATCCTCGCTCTTAAATGCAGATGAGCTGCTTGAGCCCGTCGAGCTTTTGCTTGATTCAGAGGAGGTGCTTTTAGCTGTAACAGATTGAGTTTGCTGCTGGCTGGACGTCTGTTTCGCTGCGTCCTGAGAATCGTGGTCGCCAAGCGGTGTGAACGTATAAATGCCAAGGGCGAGACTTCCGCCGATGACTCCGCCAAGCAGCGGCCTGAACCATCCGAATCCGCGCTTTTTCTTCTCTTGATCATGAATCACATTGCGGGCTGAGTAAGAAGGGTTTTGATCATTCTCTTTCGTTAAAAAAACCTCATTCTCTTGTCCTTCTGTTCTATTTTCGTCACGATAGTTATCCATCATGTTCACTCCGTTTCTCTCTATTTTCAACTCATTACATCTTGATTATGGCAGTTTTATGACTTGATTTTATCATAAACAAAAACTGTGGGATAAAAATGAAAACTTTATGGGAAATTGTGAAAAAGTACGAAAACCGGTACACTTTATAAGGAATATTGTACATGAAAGGGCTGAAACAATGGAACCAATCGGATTGATCGGATATGGCAGCATGGCGGATATGTTCGCCAGACAGCTGCTGAAGCATAAACAAATAGAGGAAAATGAGCTGTTTGTTGAGACAAGAACTAAGGGCGATCGGCTTCAGGCATTGCTCGCTGACTATCCAAACGTTTCGGCAAAACCGCTCGAGGTATGGGCGGAAAAGTGCGCGTTGATCTTTATATGTGTCCCGCCGCTCCATGTCATTGAAACAGTGCGCCGGCTGCACCCGTATGTGAACCGGAATACTCATATTGTATCCGTTGCGGCTGGTGTGCCTCTGCGGCTTTTAGAGGCTGAAACGGCAGCTGGAATATCACGGGTGATCCCGGCCATTACATCTGAAGCAGAAGCCGGCATCTCGCTGGTTGTTCACAGTGAAGCTCTGGCGGCACAGAAGAAAGAACGTTTGGATGAACTGTTATCGGCTTTCAGCAGTGTGCGAGAAATAAAAGAATCCAATTTGGATGCCGCCAGTAATCTGACGAGCTCTGCTCCTGGCTTCATTGCCGCAGTGTTTGAAGAATTAGCGCTGGCGGCTGTGAGAAACAGCGGCCTGACAAAAGAAGAAGCCTTTGATTTCCTGATACACTCACTGTATGGGACAGGCAAGCTGCTGATTGAAAAGAAGATGTCCTTTGAGGAGACGCTGAACCGTGTTGCAACGAAAGGCGGAATTACAGGAGAGGGGGCGGCGGTGATACGTGCCTCCGTGCCGAATGTATTTGATCAAGTATTTGAAAAAACACTCGAAAAATATGAGCAGCTGACAGAACAGGCAGCAAAAGAAACATGAATCCTTGAAAGAGGATTCTTTTTTATCTCTGACCGTTAGTGATTTTTCCCAGCTATATTGCATTTTTCCTCTTTTTTTAATATAATCTGTTAGAATATTCATAATTTAGTAAAAAAGGAGGAGCGCTATGAAACTGTACATGTCAGTAGATATGGAGGGTATTTCAGGTCTTCCGGATGATACCTTTGTTGATTCCGGCAAGCGTAATTATGAACGCGGACGGCTGCTCATGACCGAGGAAGCAAACTACTGTATTACCGAAGCGTTTAACAGCGGGTGTACGGAGGTGCTGGTGAATGACAGCCATTCGAAAATGAATAATCTGATGGTTGAAAAGCTTCATCCGGAGGCAGATTTGATTTCCGGCGATGTTAAACCATTTTCGATGGTACAGGGGCTGGATGATACTTTCACGGGCGCGTTGTTTCTCGGTTATCACGCAAGAGCTTCAACTCCCGGTGTCATGTCCCATAGCATGATTTTCGGTGTTCGTCATTTTTACATAAATGATCAGCCTGTTGGTGAGCTTGGATTAAATGCTTACGTTGCCGGTTATTACGATGTCCCGGTATTAATGGTAGCCGGTGATGACCGGGCGGCCAAAGAAGCTGAAGAGCTCATCCCGAATGTCACAACAGCTGCTGTTAAACAAACGATTTCAAGATCTGCAGTTAAATGTCTGTCGCCTGCGAAAGCCGGCCGGCTGCTGACAGAAAAAACCGCATATGCCCTGCAGAACAAGGATAAAGTTAAACCGCTTACACCGCCTGACAGGCCTGTATTGAGCATTGAATTTGCCAATTACGGCCAAGCTGAGTGGGCTCATCTAATGCCGGGTACAGAAATCAAACCGGGAACCACAACCGTTCAATTTCAGGCGAAGGATATGCTTGAAGCCTACCAGGCTATGCTTGTCATGACTGAACTGGCGATGCGAACATCATTCTCCTAAAGGGGTGTAAAGGCTTTGGCAAGATATATAATGAAGCGTTTTTTGGCAATGGCAGCTACGATTTTGGTCATTACCACCCTGACTTTTGTTCTGATGAAGGTCATTCCCGGGTCTCCTTTTAATGAGGAGAGGGGTACAAATGAAGCGGTTCAAAGAAATCTCGAAGCCTACTATCACTTAGACGATCCTCTCATTATCCAATACACCATCTATCTAAAATCCATCATTACATTTGATTTTGGCCCTTCAATTAAAAAACCGTCAGACAGTGTAAATGATATGCTGGAACGCGGATTTCCCGTTTCCTTCGAACTTGGGATGGCAGCGATTGTCATTGCTGTGATCTCAGGGCTGATACTTGGCGTAACCGCCGCGCTGCGCCGCAACGGCTTTTTGGATTACGCCGCGATGAGCCTCGCGGTACTCGGCATTTCCATCCCGAATTTTATTATGGCGACGTTGCTTATTCAGCAGTTTGCCGTCAATTTTAAACTATTTCCCGCCGCTACGTGGACGAGCCCGATCCATATGGTGCTTCCGACCGCAGCGCTTGCAGTTGGACCGATGGCGATTATCGCCAGGCTGACAAGATCAAGCATGGTCGAAGTCCTGACACAGGATTATATCCGCACAGCGAAAGCGAAAGGGCTGTCTCCGCTCAAAATTATCGTAAAACACGCACTCAGAAACGCGCTCATGCCCGTCATTACCGTACTGGGAACACTCGTTGCCAGCATTTTAACAGGAAGCTTTGTTATTGAAAAAATCTTTGCCATTCCCGGAATGGGAAAATATTTTGTCGAAAGCATTAATCAGCGGGACTATCCCGTGATTATGGGAACGACCGTTTTTTACAGCGTCATTTTGATCGTGATGCTGTTTTTGGTCGACTTGGCCTACGGTCTGCTGGACCCGCGCATTAAACTGCATAAGAAAGGGTGAAGCGTATGAATCTCCCTGTACAAACAGATGAACGCCAGCCGCAGCAGCACGTTCAGGTGCCGGACGAATGGTTTGTTCCGAATCAGGAAAAGACCCAAGAGACCGATTCAGTCAAACGGCCGAGTTTGTCCTACGCGCAGGATGCCTGGAGGAGGCTGAAGAAAAATAAACTAGCGATGGCCGGGCTTTTTATTCTTTTATTTCTATTTGTGATGGCAGCAGTCGGTCCTTTTTTATCCCCTCATAGTGTCGCGCGCCAATCGCTGACAGAACAAAACCTTCCCCCTTCTGCAGATCATTGGTTCGGTACAGATGAGCTTGGCCGGGATGTGTTTACACGAACATGGTACGGAGCGAGGATTTCATTATTTGTCGGAGTGATGGCTGCACTGATTGATTTTTTGATCGGTGTCATTTACGGAGGCATTGCCGGCTATAAAGGCGGCAGAACAGACAGTGTTATGATGCGGATTATTGAAGTGCTGTACGGGCTGCCGTATCTTCTTGTTGTCATTTTGCTGATGGTCTTGATGGGTCCGGGGCTTGGCACCATTATCGTAGCGCTGACTGTTACGGGATGGGTCGGCATGGCGAGAATTGTAAGGGGCCAGGTGCTGCAAATAAAAAATTACGAGTATGTGCTCGCCTCGAAAACCTTTGGTGCGAAAACCTTTCGCATCATTCGCAAAAATTTGCTGCCGAATACAATGGGCGCGATCATCGTACAAATGACTTTAACTGTACCTACCGCCATATTCGCAGAATCATTTTTGAGCTTTCTCGGTCTCGGCATTCAAGCACCGTTTGCCAGCTGGGGTGTGATGGCGAATGACGGCCTGCCGACCATTTTATCTGGGCATTGGTGGCGCCTGTTCTTTCCTGCCTTTTTCATCTCATTAACGATGTACGCGTTTAATGTGCTGGGGGACGGATTGCAGGATGCACTGGACCCTAAGCTAAGGAGGTAGCTGTATGGAGAAAGTTCTGTCAGTCAATGATCTGCACGTTTCTTTTACGACTTACGGCGGGACGGTTCAGGCGGTCAGAGGCGTGAGCTTCGATTTGTACAAAGGCGAAACCTTTGCCATTGTCGGTGAATCGGGCTGCGGCAAGAGCGTCACCTCGCAGAGCATTATGGGACTGCTCCCGCCCTATTCAGCGAAGGTGACAGACGGCAGCATTTTATTTAAAAACAGAGACCTTTGCCGTCTCTCTGACAGAGAAATGAGGAGCATAAGGGGAGCGGACATTTCAATGATTTTTCAAGATCCGATGACGGCGTTAAACCCGACGCTGACTGTCGGAGACCAGCTGGCAGAAGCGCTTCTTCGTCACAAGAGGATGAAGAAAAAGGCTGCTGAGAAAGAGGTTCTTTCTATGCTGGCATTGGTCGGCATTCCAGATCCTGAAGCACGCCTGAAGCAGTATCCCCATCAATTTAGCGGCGGCATGAGACAGCGGATTGTCATTGCGATGGCGCTGATCTGCGAGCCTGATATTTTAATAGCGGATGAACCGACAACTGCCCTTGACGTCACCATACAGGCGCAAATTCTGGAACTGTTTAAAGAGATTCAGAGAAAAACAAAGGTTTCTGTCATTTTGATCACACACGATTTAGGGGTGGTTGCGCAGGTTGCTGACAGGGTGGCAGTGATGTATGCCGGAAAAATAGCGGAAATTGGCACGAGAAAAGATATATTTTACAAGCCGCAGCACCCTTATACAAAAGGGCTGCTGAATTCCGTCCCGCGGCTGGATCTTGAGGACGCGGAGCTGATTCCGATTGACGGCACGCCGCCGGATTTATTTTCACCGCCGCCGGGCTGTCCATTTGCCGCCCGCTGTCCGAGCAGAATGATCGTGTGCGACAGGGTATACCCTGATCAAACCGTTAGATCCGGCACGCACGCTGTTCACTGCTGGCTTCAGGATAAACGGGCTGAGCACGTGGTGCTGCCGGGAGCGAAGGATGAATAACGAAAAAGGGGGAAGAGGATGAAGAAAGTGAAGAAGCTATGGGGAATGGGTCTTGCACTGGGACTTTCATTTGCGCTGATGGGATGCACGGCAAATGAGCAGGCTGGAAAAGAAAGCGGAGAAGATAAGGCAAAGACAAGCGGAGAAAAGGTACTGTACTTAAATAATGAAAATGAACCGACTTCGTTTGACCCGCCGATCGGTTTTAATAATGTGTCTTGGCAGCCGTTAAATAACATCATGGAAGGGTTAACGCGCCTCGGTAAAGACAATGAACCGGAGCCGGCGATGGCAGAGAAGTGGTCTGTGTCGAAGGATAAAAAAACGTACACATTTACGATTCGGGAAAATGCGAAATGGACGAACGGAGACCCTGTGACAGCCGGAGATTTTGAATATGCTTGGAAACGGATGCTTGATCCGAAAACAGGAGCATCTTCCGCGTTTCTCGGCTACTTTATTGAAGGCGGCGAAGCCTATAACAGCGGAAAAGGGAAAAGAGACGATGTGAAGGTGACGGCAAAGGATGATCATACCCTTGAAGTGACACTTGCCGCGCCGCAAAAATATTTCCTGAGCGTGGTGTCAAACCCGGCGTATTTTCCGGTTAACGAAAAAGTCGATAAAGAAAATCCAAAGTGGTTTGCTGAAGCTGATACATTTGTCGGCAACGGCCCGTTTAAACTGGCGGAATGGAAGCATGATGACAGCATCACAATGAAAAAAAGCGATACGTACTGGGATAAAGAAACCGTTAAGCTTGACAAAGTGAAATGGGCAATGGTGAGTGACAGAAATACAGATTACCAAATGTTTCAGTCTGGAGAATTGGACACCGCATACGTACCGGCTGAGCTAAGTGACCAGCTACTGGATCAAGACAACGTGCACATCGTTGATCAGGCGGGTTTATACTTTTACCGCTTTAATGTCAATATGGAGCCGTTTCAAAATGAAAACATCAGAAAAGCCTTCGCAATGGCTGTTGATCAGAAGGAAATCGTAAAATACGTCACGAAAAACAATGAAAAACCGGCACACGCTTTTGTTTCGCCCGGGTTTACACAGCCTGACGGCAAGGACTTTCGGGAAGCGGGCGGAGACCTGATCACACCAAATGAAAACAAAGCGAAGCAGCTGTTAGAAAAAGGAATGAAGGAAGAGAAGTATGACAAGCTGCCTGCGGTCACGCTTACTTACAGTACGAAACCGGAGCATAAAAAGATTGCTGAAGCCATCCAGCAAAAATTGAAAAATACTCTTGGCGTCGATGTGAAGCTGGCCAATATGGAGTGGAACGTGTTTTTAGAGGAGCAAAAAGCGCTTAAGTTCCAATTCTCACAAAGCTCATTTCTGCCTGATTATGCGGACCCTATCAGTTTCCTGGAAGCCTTCCAAACAGGAAATTCGATGAACCGCACAGGCTGGACCAACAAAGAATATGATCAGCTGATGAAGCAGGCGAAAAATGAAGCGGATGAAAAAACGCGTTTTTCACTCATGCATAAGGCGGAAAAGCTTCTCATCAATGAAGCACCTATTATTCCGGTTTATTTCTATAATCAGGTCAATCTGCAAAACGAACATGTAAAGGACATCGTCCGGCACCCTGTCGGCTATATCGATTTAAAATGGGCCGATAAAAACTAACACTGCGATTGAGAAAATACTGCTCTCTTTATGTGAAGGAGCGGTATTTTTTCTCTTATTTATACGTATACGTAGGGTGCAGAGCAAATGAAGGGAGCTGATCGGAGTTGAATCACAAGCCGAACGCACTGAAAAAAGGCGATATAGTCGGTGTCATCGCACCTGCAAGCCCGCCTGATCCGAAAAAGCTTGACACGGCGCTTTTGTTTTTAGAGGAGCTCGGCCTTCAGGTAAAGCTGGGCAAGGCGCTGAAAAACCAGCACGGCTATTTAGCGGGACAGGATGATGAGCGGCTGGCTGATCTGCACGAGATGTTCAAAGACCAGGAGGTGAAAGCGGTGCTGTGCGCATGCGGAGGCTTTGGCACGGGACGGATCGCCTCAAGCATTGATTACAGCTTGCTCCGCAAACACCCTAAAATCTTTTGGGGATACAGTGATATTACGTTTTTACATACCGCCATCCATCAAAACACGGGCCTCGTCACTTTTCACGGGCCGATGCTCAGCTCAGATATAGGCCTGGAAGACGTTCATCCCCTGACAAAAGCGTCGTATCAGCAGCTGTTTCAAGAGATGGCATTCACCTATACAGAAAAACTTTCACCGCTGACGGTGCTTGTCCCGGGAAAAGCGGAAGGGGAGCTTGTCGGCGGCAATCTATCCTTGCTGTCATCTACACTCGGCACGCCGTTTGAGATTGATACGAGGGGAAAGCTCTTGTTTATTGAAGATATTGACGAGGAGCCTTATCAAATTGACCGGATGCTGAATCAGCTGAAAATGGCAGGGAAGCTGTCGGACGCAGCCGGCATTCTTGTTTGTGATTTTCATAATTGTATCCCGGTGAAACGGGAGAAATCTTTGACACTTGAGCAGGTGCTCGAAGACTATATTGTGTCCTCCGGAAGGCCTGCTCTTAGAGGGTTTAAGATTGGCCACTGTTCGCCGAGTATTGCCGTTCCGATCGGTGCGCACGCGGCCATGGATACAGCTAAAAAAACGGTCGTCATTGAGGCGGGCGTTTCTGGAGGGGCGCATTGAGTATGAAAATAATAAAAATAGACACAAAACGGGTCGCCGTGCCGCTGACAAAGCCGTTTAAAACGGCGCTTCGCACAGTGTATACAGCTGAATCTGTGATCGTAACGATCATTTATGACAATGGCGCAATCGGATGGGGAGAAGCGCCTCCGACGATTGTGATTACCGGAGACAGCATGGACAGTATCGAAAGTGCGATACACAACGTCTTAAAGCCGGCACTGCTTGGAAGAAGCGTGTCCGGCTGCGAGGCCATTCTGCATGACATCCAGCATCTTCTGGCGGGAAATCAAAGCGCAAAAGCAGCTGTGGAAATGGCTGTATACGACGGCTGGGCGCAGATGGGCGGACAGCCGCTTTACCAAATGCTCGGCGGATATCGAAGCACGCTTGAAACGGACTACACCGTCAGTGTGAACCCGCCTGAAGAGATGGCGGCGGATGCAGAGCGTTTTCTTAAACAAGGCTTTCAAACGCTAAAAATAAAGGTTGGCAGAGATGACATTGAGACAGATATCGCCCGTATTCAAGAAATCAGAAAACGGGTCGGGCCTGGGGCGAGGCTTCGTTTGGATGCCAATCAGGGATGGGCGCCGAAAGAAGCGGTAACCGCTATTCGGAAAATGGAGGATGCCGGCCTGGACATTGAGCTTGTCGAACAGCCTGTCCATAAGGATGATCTTGCCGGGCTCAAGAAAGTGACGGATGCAACGGACACGCCAATCATGGCTGATGAAAGTGTATTTACTCCGCGACAGGCATTCGAAATCCTTCAAACCCGCAGCGCCGACCTGATCAATATTAAATTGATGAAGGCAGGAGGAATCAGCGGAGCAGAGAAAATCAATGCCATGGCAGAGATTTGCGGGGTGGAGTGCATGGTCGGCAGCATGATCGAAACAAAGCTCGGCATTACAGCTGCGGCGCATTTCGCGGCAAGCAAAAAAAACGTTACGCGCTTTGACTTCGATGCCCCGCTCATGCTGAAAACGGATTTGATCAAGGGCGGAATTGTATACAGCGGCAGCACGATTACGTTGCCAGACAAACCGGGTCTTGGCATTACAGGAGTTGTGCTTCAGAAAGGAGAAACGGAGACATGAACCATACTGTTATATCAGCAGTTGCCAACATATGGACGGCGCCTGATTCACCTCGTCCATTTGATCACACAATGCTCGATCCAACCGTGTCGATCAGAGAATGGCTCAAGATCATGACCTATGATCAGCGGCTTGGGTTATGTAAAGATAATGTGATCCAAACGCAGGTTCTCTTTGGCGAGGAGGTGCTGGTCACGGCGGAACAGGATGAATGGGTGTCTGTCATTGTGCCCGGCCAGTCATCCCGCAAGGATAAACGCGGATATCCGGGCTGGATGAAAAAGAACCAGCTGATAAACACAAATCTCACACAATCGAATCACACCGTGTCGATCAGCAAACCAACAGCTTTTTTGTATGGGGATACCCGAGAAAAGGAAATTGAACTGAGCTTCTTAACTGCTCTGCCTCTGATTGGTGAAGAGGACGGCTTTTTCAAAGTAGCGACTCCTATTGGAGATAGGCTTCTGAGACAAACTGATGCGGAGCTTGTTCAGCATAAGAAAGGAACGGCCGAAGACATCATTCAGACAGGGGCATGTTTTCTCGAACTTCCTTATTTATGGGGAGGTATAAGCGGATTTGGATTTGACTGCTCTGGTTTTATGTACAGCTTATTTAAAGCCAATGGGTACAGTATTCCCCGTGATGCGGGAGACCAGGCGAAAACAGGGAAGAAAGTGCCGCTTCACGACATCGGTGCCGGTGATCTGCTATTTTTTGCATATGAAGAAGGAAAAGGAGCAATTCATCACGTGGGTCTGTCCATAGGAGACGGAAAAATGCTTCATTCTCCTAAGACAGGGAAATCGATCGAAATCATCACGCTGAAAAATACAGAATATGAAAAAGAGCTTTGTGCGGCACGCCGCTGTTTTTCAGAATGAGGAGGGAGACACATGACACCACTGCTAGAGGTCAGTCAGCTGAAAATGCATTTTGACGCAGGGAAAAAGCGAACAGTCAAAGCGGTCGACGGGGTAACCTTCCAGGTTCATGAGGGGGAGACGTTCGGGCTTGTCGGGGAATCCGGCTGTGGGAAATCAACCTTGGGAAGAGTGCTGATGCGTCTATACCATCCCACAGAAGGAAGCGTCAAATACCGCGGAACCAATCTTCACGCCCTCAGTGAGAAAGAGCAGTTTGCCTATAACCGCAAACTGCAGATGATTTTTCAGGACCCTTATGCATCACTCAATCCGAGGATGACAGTTCGAGAAATCATTCTAGAGCCGATGGAAATTCACAATCTTTACAATACCCATAAAGCGCGGCTCCTCGTTGTGGACGAGCTGCTTGAGGCAGTAGGGCTTCACCCGGATTTCGGCAGCCGTTACCCACATGAATTCAGCGGAGGCCAAAGGCAGAGGATCGGGATTGCCAGAGCGCTGTCATTGAATCCGGAGTTCATCGTAGCGGACGAGCCGATTTCTGCGCTTGATGTGTCGGTTCAGGCGCAAGTGGTCAACCTGCTGAAGCGGCTTCAAAAAGAAAAAGGGCTCACGTTTCTGTTTATTGCCCATGATTTATCGATGGTAAAGCATATCAGCGACAGGATCGGCGTTATGTACTTAGGCCACATGATGGAAATTACAGATAGCGGCACATTGTATCGTGAACCGCTGCACCCGTATACGAAGGCGCTGCTGTCTTCGATTCCGATTCCGGACCCTGAGTTAGAGGACAAGCGTGAGCGCATTATTTTAAAAGGGGAGCTGCCGAGTCCGGTTCATCCGCCGAGCGGCTGTGTGTTTCGGACGCGCTGCCCGGAGGCGATGCCTGAATGCGGGGAATCACGCCCTTTGCTTCAAGAAATCGAAGCCGGCCGTTTCGTTGCCTGCCATTTATATCGAAATGCTGAAACGAAAGAAAAGGTGAGATAAATAAAAAGCTGGCTCCGTTGTTAGGAGCCAGCTTTCTTTTATGATTGCTGTAAAAATTTCACGCATACCGGATAAGGGACAGAAACGGTTGAAGGAAGCAGTGTCAGCCGGCCTGTCTCTGTGTCTCTTTCAAACAATACGAGATTGCCTGTTTCTTCGTTTGAAGCGACAAGGAAGGACTCCGTTGGATCCAGCACAAAGTCACGAGGCCAGTTTCCTTCAGTCGACACTCTTTCCACAAATGCCAGCTCGCCTGAATATTGATTCACTTCAAACACAGCGATACTGTCATGGCCGCGGTTTGCTACGTAAACAAAACGGCCGTCCTGAGTGACATGAATGGCGCTTCCCTGGCTGTTATCTGTGAAATCATCAGGAATGGCAGAGACGACTTGAAGTTCTCTGAATTCGCCGGCTGTCGGATTGTATTCAAGCGCAATTACTTCATTGCTTAATTCTGTCATGACATAAGCGTACTTTTCTTTTGGGTGAAAAGCGATATGACGAGGGCCTGCACCTGGAGCGAAGGAATGGCTACCAGATTCCTTCAATTCACCGTCTTTTAGTTGATAGGTGTACAGCTTATCTGTCCCTAAGTCAACCGCTACAACATAATTATGTTCAGGTGTAAAGCCCGCATAGTGTGTATGCGGCTTTTCCTGTCTTTCATGCGGACCCTTTCCTGTATGGGCGGCTTCTGAAGCGGGGGACTGCAAACCTCCGTCTTTTTGAACCGGAAAAGCGTGCACCTTCCCGCTGTGATAGTTGGCTGTCAATACGTATTGCTGATGATCATCGACGCTTACATGACATGGCGATGGGCCATCGATTAACTGATGATTCAGAAATGTTAATTCGCCGCTATTTTTATCGATTTGATAGGCAGCAACACCGCCTATTCCGTCTGCTTTTTCAATTGAATAAAGAATCGTGTTGTCTTTATTCGGCGTCACATATGTGGGGTTTCCCAGCTTTGCAGCAAGCTTTGGCTCGCTGAGTGTTTTTTTGTCAGCATCCAGCTCAAATGAATAAATGCCTTCACTTCCGCCTTTTGTATATGTTCCGACATATCCTATGTACTTTGTCATGCGATTTCCCCCTTAAAAATGATGTCATCTCTATATTAACGTATCTTACTGAAATACGCTGTTTAAAACATGAAAAAGGGGAATATTCTTCATTCGCCTCGAATGAGCGGCATCGTACAGCATCTGAAGGCACCGCCTGATTTGATAATTTCTGACAAGTCAATTTCGATGATGTGATAGCCTCTTTTGGATAATTCACGATTGACATGACGATTGCCCGGCAGGCTGATGATAGTCTTTCTGCCGATAGACAGGACATTGGTGCCAAGTGTAAATTGTTCGTTTTCCGGTACCTCAATGAGATTGTAACGGTCCGCCAGCATATCCACTTCCTGCTGCGGAAGGGCTTTAGGGTAGATTAACGCTTCGCTTTCAGAAATAATATTAAATACGCAGTCCAAATGCAGAAATTTTTCATGGAGCGGAACTGGGATAATGGTGTATTCAGGAAGCTCTTCTTGCAGCTGGCCGACCGCTGAGATGTCCGTCCGCTGGCTGATTCCGACATAAACGGTATCACCATCTATGACGACGTCACCGCCTTCAATGCTAGTATCGAGCATCCGGGTATAAGGAATCCCTTGATTGTGGAAAAATTCTTTTATCACAGCTTCTTCCCCTTGGCGAATGGGCTCAGTCATGCTGGAAAGAAAGGCTTTTTCCCCGATGACAAAACCGATATCCCGGGTAAATACCTGCTCAGGCAGTCCGTGTTGAACAGGCAAAAGGATGACCTCAATACTGTGTGACCTGAGCTCTTCTACTAAGCGGCTGTGCTGCTCTTTGGCGGTTTTGACCTGAATATTGTCATCTTCAAACTGTTTTTGGGTTTCATTAATTACGTCCTTAATTGTCATATGCTCGGGTTTGCATAAAATAACTTTCTTCAAGGTGCCATATTCTGTTTGGCATACGGTTTTGTGCTGATGTTTTGGAACGGATACATCCATTTGTTTCTCCTCCTGACCGTGTGAAATACGTATATTATTCCCTCATCATCCTGATCATTAAACATTCCAGAAAGAAAACCTCACAGACAAACCATTTTAAATTTTAGACAAATGGATGAGAATATTGTTTAATAGGAGAATATGAGTGCATTTACTAATCGATCAGACATCAAAGGGGAGAAAGGTATGGAAGCACAGGAAACAAAATTTTGTAAAGAGTCAAAGGTTGTAAAAACCAGCAGGGTATTCCCTCTTGATACAAACAATCATAATACGCTGTTTGGCGGAAAACTGATGAGTTATATCGATGATATTGCGTCTATTTCCGCAGCGCGCCATTGCAGACGTGATACGGTAACGGCTTCGATGGACTCTGTCGATTTTCTGAAACCGATCGGGCAAAGGGAGTCTGTCTGCTTGGAATCTTATGTGACGTGGGTGGGCACATCTTCCATGGAGGTGTTTGTGAAAGTCATCAAAGAGCATCTGATGACTGGTGAAAGGGAACTCGCCGCGACATCCTTTTTGACCTTTGTCGCATTAGACTCCAACGGCAAGCCGGTGCCTGTGCCGAGAGTTGTACCGGAGACAGAAGAGGAAATCATGCTGCATAACACAGCGGTTCAGCGTGCAAGTGAACGGAAAAACCGAAAAAAACACAGTCAAGCGCTGGCAAATGCGCTTGGAACAGACAAGCCTTGGTAAACATGAAACCCAAAACAAATTTGTTTTGGGTTTTTTTGTGCCTTCGGATTATTTCGCTGCCGATGCTGATAAACCACAAAGATTAGTCCGTTTTTGCTAGGGAATTCTATGCAAAAGCAACAATTGTCACGTTAAATTGATAATTTTGTGGCAACTTTTTTAAAGATTCATTTGAAATATATCTTTTAAGGGCGGGATCATGTATTTTAAAGGTATATTAAAAATACATCTTTTCGGAAGGGTTGTTAAACGATGTTAGATAATAAAACAATCGAAATCATAAAAAGTACTGTGCCAGTATTACAGCAGCACGGTGAATCCATTACAGGACGTTTTTACGACCTCATGTTCCAAAATCATCCTGAGCTTTTAAACATTTTTAATCAAACAAACCAAAAGAAAAAAACACAGCGTACTGCCTTGGCGAATGCTGTTATTGCAGCTGCCGCCAATATTGACCGGCTTGGCCATATCATTCCGGTCATCAAACAAATCGGCCATAAACACCGCAGTATCGGCATTAAGCCTGAACATTATCCGATTGTCGGCAAATATTTGCTGATTGCCATTAAAGATGTTTTGGGAGATGCAGCGGCTCCTGACATAATGCAGGCGTGGGAGAAAGCGTATGGGGTAATAGCTGACGCGTTTATCAGAATTGAAAAAGAAATGTATGAGCAGGCAGAACACCAAACCGGCGGATGGAAGGAGTATAAGCCTTTTGTCATAGCGAAAAAAGTGCGTGAAAGCAAAGAAATTACATCCTTCTATTTGAAACCGGAAGACGGCAAGCCGTTATGTGAATTTCAAGCAGGGCAGTATATCAGCATCAAAGTCCGGATTCCTGATTCTGAATATACGCATATCCGTCAATACAGCCTGTCCGATATGCCGGGAAAAGACTATTATCGAATTTCAGTTAAGAAAGACGGTGTGGTGTCTTCTTATCTACACAATAAGCTGCATGAGGGGGATACATTAGAAATCAGCGCACCGGCAGGGGATTTTGTTTTAGATTTCTCATCCCGTAAAGATCTCGTTCTGCTTAGTGCCGGAGTTGGCATTACGCCGCTGATCAGCATGCTGAAAACGTCTGTTTCCAAACAGCCTGAGCGGCAGATTGTGTTTATCCATGCCGCGAAAAATAGTGAATACCACGCGCTACGCGATGAAGCAGAAGAGGCAGCAGAACATTCTTCTGTTAAAACGGCATTTGTGTATCGCGAGCCAACAGAAAAAGACCGAACAGGTAATATTCAATTTCATGAAGGGCAGATTGATCAGCAGTACCTCAAAGCTCTGATTGCCAATACAGATGCGGATTATTACATTTGCGGTTCACCGTCATTTATCACTCACATGCACAAGCTTGTATCGGAACTCGGATCAGCGCCAGAGTCTATCCATTACGAACTGTTCGGTCCTCAATTAAGTATGGCGAAGTCTATTTCTTAACATATACGCGGCTCTTCTCAAATATTGGGAAGAGCCTTTTTTAGGATAATAGAAGAAGGCGGACGAGCGCCTTCTTCTACATCCGTACAATGACTGATCCGCCTCCGCTGGTGCATACGCGATTTTGCTGCTCTTGAATCGTTCTCAGCAATTCATTGTTCACCTCGATAGCTCTGATCAATTGTTCCATTTTAAGCTCTAAACCGGCCAGCCTGTCAGCTGTATGGTATGGCTGATAGGCTACGGATTTTTGCTGTATGCTTTCATAGTGCCAATTGGCACTCTTATGCTGATGTTTCATGCTGTCCCTCCAATCAACATGGCTTTCTACTATGTTATGTGCCTGCATTCTGCACGTTCGCCTATTTAGATGCTGGATGAAGAGGTAAAGATATGCATAGCGTTACGGTCCCAGGGAACAATATATTCATTATGGCTAGCGGATGGAGGGCAATGATCAGTGTTATGGATGGTATGGGCATTTTTACTCAAGCCTGTTATCGTGTTTTCGATTGCTTATATTTTGTTTCGGCTTGCCGGTAAAAAAGCCGTGTCACAAATGAACAATTTTGATTTGCTTTTGACCTTCGCAATCGGAACCATTATCAGTGAGCCGATTCTCACATCCAAACTGCCGATGTCTATTTATTACGCGTGCTCCTTTTTATTGCTTTATCTTCTGATGAGCAAGCTTGCTCTTTCTAATAAGTGGAGGTGGCTGCTGGTGGTCAGTCCGACAGTGTTAATCCGAAACGGGGATATCGATGAGCGCGGACTCAAAAAAGAGAGGCTGACCGTCAATGAGCTGCTCGGAAAACTGAGAGAAAAGGGCTATGCTGATCCGGCTGATATTGATCTTGCCATCATTGAAGAAACGGGAGAAGTAAGCGTAATCCCGACAGAAGAAGCGAGAGCAGTGCAGATGCGGGATTTGAATATGGAGGCTGAGCGGAACTTTATCCCAATCCCCCTCATATTGGACGGTGAGATCCTTGATCACAATTTGAAGTACCTTCAAAAAAACCGAAGCTGGCTGTATGAAAAGCTTGAGGAAAAAGGGCACAGCCCAAAACAGCTGTCTTTGATCACGCTCGGCACGTTAAATGACCGCGGTGACATCTCACTCGATTTGAATACAGCCAACGATTCGCACCATGACCCGTATTTGTACAAGCCTGGAAATAACAATTAATTTGCTGCCGACATTCTTTCGCGCTTTTTTGATAGATTAGATTGTGCCTTCTGCAAAGGAAATGTTCCCCCTTACGTCAAATGTACACTTAGGTAAGGAGGGAATGGAACATGAGGGACTTATTCATTAGAAAAGACATGGCGCCGACAGTCAGTCTGCTGTATTCCGCAGTGGAAGAAAACAGACTCCGTTTGGCATCTATTGTTAGCCGCATGACTCACAGAGAACTATATGATAAGGGGTGCTGTCAAACAAAAAACAGCACGGCACAGCTGCTGCAGCATATCGCAAATGTTGATATCAGATGGGTGTGGCGCATAAAGGAGAATCGGGTCCCTGACCATATTGAAGACATTTACGGCCCGATGACAGATGAAAGCGGACGATTGCCTGAACCAAAGAATCAGCCGGGATTAGAAGAGCTTTTGACAAGGCACCAACATGTCGTAAACGAGCTGAAATCGGTATGTAAGACCTTGACCGAGAACGATTTGCATCAAACGCTTTCTTACGAGGGTGACAAGGCAACAGTAAGATGGGGCATCTGGCATATGGCGGATCATAATCGCTATCATCAAGCCCATATTGAAGCCCTCAAAAAAGAATGGAAGCAGGATATAATCAAAAATGCGCGCTGAAACGAAGCTTGAGACCGAACGGATTCGTTTGCGCTGTATGGAGGACAGGGATCAAGAAGCTTTACTTGAGCTTTTCAGCGACCCTGAAGTGATGAAGTATTATTCCGGTTTAAAAGATAAACAGGAAACCCGCGAGTGGATCGCTTGGAACAAAAGAAATGAAAAAGGGTATCGGGTCAGTCTCTGGATCGCCGAGGACAAACAGTCGGGGGATTTTTTAGGCCAATGCGGAATCGTTCCTCAGCAAACTGAAAATGAAACGGCGATGGAAATCGGCTATATGTTTGCACGCCGGCACTGGGGAAACGGCTATGCGCAAGAAGCGGCCAAAGCCTGCCTGGAATATGGCTTCAATCACCGGCAGTACGGCAAAATTGCGGCTTTGATTGACCCGGATAACAAAGCGTCTATACGGGTGGCGGAGAAAATCGGCATGCTTTACAGCCGGACGATCAGAAAATGGAATAAACCGATCGCTGTGTATGAAAGAAAATCTTACAATTGAAGACAGCATTGAGGTGTAGTATCATAAGACCAGATAAAGTTTTCTAGGGTTCCGCATGTTAATTGATATGGACTGGTCCGAGAGAAAACACATATGCGCATCATAACAGCGCATATGCACACGGAGGGAAAAAAGCCCGGGAGAGTCAAGCTCATTAGAGTCGACTGTCCGGGGTTTTTTTGTTTTCGGACAATAATAGGAGGAAAGGAATGATGTGATATGAAATGGGGATTGGTTGTGCTGGCCGCCGTGTTTGAGGTTGTTTGGGTTGTGGGCTTAAAGCATGCTGACTCACTCTTAACATGGAGCGGCACTGCCGTCGGTATCATATTTAGCTTTTATTTATTAATGAAGGCGACAAGCAGCCTGCCGGTCGGTACTGTATACGCCGTCTTTACAGGTCTTGGCACAGCAGGAACGGTGATGAGTGAAATGTTTCTGTTTCACGAACCGGTCGGATGGCCGAAGCTTGTGTTAATCGGTGTGCTCTTAATCGGTGTGATCGGATTGAAGCTTGTGACACAGGATGAGGCTGATGAAAAAGGAGGCGAGGCATAATGCTTCATTGGATCAGTTTATTAGGCGCGGGCTTTTTGGAAATGGCAGGCGTCGCACTTATGAATCAATTTGCGAAAGAAAAAAGCGCGAAATGGGTGGTGCTGATCATTATCGGTTTTGCCGCCTCATTTTCCTTATTATCGTTTGCTATGGAAACCATTCCGATGGGCACCGCTTACGCCGTTTGGACAGGCATTGGCACCGCGGGCGGGGCGCTTATCGGCATTCTCTTTTACAATGAGCAGAAAGACGCCAAACGGATCTTCTTTATCGCTTTAATCTTGTGCTCGGCCGTCGGTTTAAAAATTCTGTCATAAATTGATTTTTATCAAATCTTCAGTATAATGGATAATTAGTCTAGACTTACAAAGATAAGAGGGATTATTCATGAAATCATATATGACCCAGCGGTTAAATGAATACCGTGACGGAAATGAAGATAAAGGGCGCCTCTTGGTCAGCTGTCCCGACCAGCCGGGAATTGTTGCTGCGGTTTCTGCGTTTTTATTGGAACATGGCGCCAATATTATTGAATCCAATCAATACACGACAGATCCTGAAGGCGGGCGTTTTTTCCTGAGAATTGACTTCGATTGCAAGGGCATTCAGGAGAAAAAAGAAAAACTCCAGGACGCGTTTTCGTCTATTGCGGATACATTCGACATGACGTGGAGCTTAACGATGGCCAGCGAGCTGAAGCGTGTCGCTATTTTTGTATCAAAGGAGCTTCACTGTCTGCATGAGCTCATTTGGGAATGGCAAACAGGCAATCTCATGGCGGAAATCGCGGTTGTCATCAGCAACCATGAAGATGCGAGAGACCTTGTTGAACCGCTGAATATTCCATTCCACTATTTAAAAGCGAACAAAGATATCAGAGCGGAAGTGGAGAAACAGCAGCTTGAACTGCTGGAGCAATATGATATTGATGTGATCGTTCTTGCTCGCTACATGCAGATCTTAACGCCTGATTTTGTGTCAGCTCACCCGAATCGAATCATTAATATCCACCATTCCTTCCTGCCTGCTTTTATCGGTGCCAATCCGTATAAACGGGCTTATGAGCGGGGGGTCAAATTGATTGGCGCAACTTCTCACTATGTCACAAATGACCTTGATGAAGGGCCGATCATTGAACAGGACATTGAGCGTGTTGACCACCGCGACAATGCCGACGCGCTGAAAAATATCGGCAGAACGATTGAACGCAGCGTTCTTGCCCGCGCTGTGAAATGGCACTTAGAAGACCGTGTCATCGTTCACGAAAATAAAACAATTGTCTTTAACTAGACTGCCAGGCGCCCGCGTAATGCGGGTTTTTTTGATGTGTAAAAAAACTTGACAAGAAGCTTTTTTCTTTGCATAATATAAAAAAATCATTGAGCGTTGAAGAGGATTAGTAAGCAGATCTTTCTGTGACAGAGAGCAAAATGAGTGGCTGAAACATTTTGCCGCATGAAACCTGCCGAACCTGCCTTGGAGTCTTAGGGGGAAAACCTAGGCGCATAACCTGGCGTTACAGGGAAGCGGAACGTGCTGAAGTGCGTTCAAACAAGGTGGTACCACGGAAACCCATTTCGTCCTTATCAATAAGGATGAAATGGGTTTTTTTATTGTAAGTTGGCTGGCGAAAAGCCGCGGAGGAGAATAAATGAAAAAACAAAGAATAGTAGTGAAGATAGGAAGCAGTTCGCTTACAAATAGCAACGGAAGCATTGATGAGGTAAAAATCAGAGAACACGTTCAGGCAATTTCTCTTTTGAAAAAAGCGGGGCATGAACTGATTTTGATTACCTCGGGAGCAGTAGCGGCGGGGTTTTCCAGTCTCGGTTATCCGTCCCGTCCCGTCACCATCAAGGGAAAACAGGCGGCAGCCGCGGTCGGACAAACACTGTTAATGCAGCAATACATGAATCAATTTAAACAATACTCACTTACCCCGGGACAAATCCTTTTGACGAGAAATGATTTTTCGAAAAGAGAGCGGTATCGAAACGCGTATGCAACGATAATGGAATTACTGGAGCGCGGCGTCATTCCGATTATCAATGAAAATGACTCTACATCTGTTGAAGAATTGACATTCGGGGATAATGACATGCTTTCTGCGTTGGTCAGCGGTTTGATTCATGCGGACCAGCTCATGATTCTCACTGACATTAACGGGCTGTATGATGCCAATCCGAATAAAAATCCTGATGCGAAGCGATTTGATTACCTGCCGGAGATCACCCCTGAATTGCTGGGATACGCGGGTTCAGCTGGATCAAAGGTCGGCACTGGCGGTATGAAATCAAAGCTGCTGGCCGCACAAACCGCACTGTCTCTTGGGGTCAAAGTATTCATCGGAACAGGCAGCGGTGAACAAAAGCTGGCGGATATTCTAGACGGCAGGGGAGATGGGACTTATATCGGCGACAAGGAGCTATCCTCAGTCAACAATACGAGACAATGGATTCAATTCCACTCGCCGATATCAGGAGAAATTGTCATTGACGCGGGTGCCCAAGAGGCGATGGTTTATAACGGAAGCAGTCTTTTACCGGCTGGCGTAGTGGGCGTGAACGGAAGCTTTCCAAAAGGGGCTGTCGTGGAAGTCCGGGGACCGGGCGGTGTGATCGGCAAAGGCCAGACCCATTATTCATCTGAGGAAATTATGGAGGCAAAAGGCAAACGAAGCAATGAGCTTGATTTTGACAAAACGTTTGAGGTCATTCACAGGAATGACTGGGTCAACTTAAAAGACTAGGGGGCGGAAAAATGAGTGAAGTTTCTGTAAAAGCGAAGCTGGCAAAAGAAGCAGCAGATGAAATGATGATGAAAACAACGGCTGAAAAGAATGAGGCGCTCAGTCTCATTGCAAACGGACTCCGGAAAGAATTGGATTTTCTCTTATCGGAAAATGCAAAAGACATAAAGAACGGAAAAGCAAATGGGTTAACACCCGATGTCATTGACCGTCTCACGCTGGATGAGAAACGCATACGCGACATCGCGGACGCGGTAGAGCTATTGATTGATCTGGCTGACCCAGTCGGCGAATCTCTTGAAACAATTGAAAAAGAGAACGGCCTGTTTATTGAAAAAATCCGTGTGCCGCTCGGAGTTGCCGGAATGATTTATGAGGCGAGGCCAAACGTCACAGTTGATGCAGCTACCCTTTGCCTGAAAACAGGGAATGCGGTCGTCCTGCGGGGGAGCTCCTCAGCCATTCACAGCAACAAAGCACTCGTCGGTGTTATTCACAGAGCGCTTGAGAAGTCAGTGCTTCCAATCAACGCTGTGCAGCTGATTGAGGATACGAGCAGAGAGACAGCAAAAGAACTCTTTACGTTAAATGACGGCTTGGATGTATTGATTCCGCGCGGTGGCAAAAAACTGATCGATCTCGTTGTTAGAGAATCAACAGTCCCAGTATTAGAAACCGGAGCCGGCAACTGTCATATTTTCATAGATGAAACGGCAAATCCGGAAATGGCAGAAAGGATCGTTGTAAACGCCAAAACGCAGCGCCCTTCCGTTTGCAACGCGATTGAATCACTGCTGATCCACAAAGCGTGGGCAGAGCAGCACGGAAAAGAATTGCTGACGCAGCTGGAAAAAGCGGGAGTCGAAATCCGCGGTGATGAATTCGTATGTGGACTTCATTCTTCAAGCAAACAGGCGTCAGAAGAAGATTGGGGAACGGAATACTTAGGGCCTGTCATCAGTGTAAAGACGGTTGAAAGTGTACAGGAAGCTGTACAGCATATCCAGAAATACGGCACTAATCATTCTGAAGCCATTTTAACTGAAAACGATAAGCATGCAGCTTACTTTCAAACGGCTGTCGATGCCGCCGCGGTTTATCATAACGCGTCGACCCGTTTTACCGATGGCTTTGAATTTGGCTACGGAGCAGAAATCGGCATCAGTACACAAAAGCTTCATGCAAGAGGACCGATGGGTCTTCCTGCATTAACTTCTACAAAATATATCATTAAAGGAACAGGACAAATCCGCGAATAGCGGGGCAATGTTCGATGAAAAAGCTTATCTCGTAACGGGATAAGCTTTTTTGTGCGCTGAAAAATTGACACAATAAATTAGATTGTGTACAATTAAATTGTATAAAATATATTTAGGGGGACACAAAGATGAGTCAGCCATTATTTACAGCGTCTGTTTCAGCGGTAGGAGGAAGAGAAGGAAAGGTGATTTCATCAGACCGCGTTCTCGAGCTCGATGTCGCAATGCCGGGAACACCGAGAGCAAAGAAATTAGAAAAAGCGACAAATCCGGAGCAGCTGTTTGCGGCAGGTTACGCAGCTTGCTTTGACAGTGCACTTCAGCTTGTAGCAAGAACAGAACGAGTAAAAGTGGAGACAGAGGTTACAGCGCATGTCAGCCTGCTAAAGGATGAAGCAGATCAAGGCTACAAACTGGGTGTGACGCTGCAGGTGAAAGGAAAAGGTGTCAGCGCATCAGAATTACAGGCACTTGTCCAAAAAGCGCACGGTGTCTGCCCTTATTCAAAAGCAACCTCCGGCAATATCGATGTCACATTGGAAGTCGCTGAATAAAAAATGAGGATGCCTCACATAGGGCATCCTCATTTTTTTTGGTGCAGGGTTTCAAGCAATGTATATAGAGCCGATTTTAAGTGTTTTAATTCCTCGCCGGACTGGCCTGAGAGTGCCAGAATCGTTCCCGGAATATCAGCCGCTTTTTCTTTTAATAATGTTCCGTTCTCTGTCAGGCTGATCATCACCAACCGCTCATCCTCTTCAGATCTTTTTCTGGTAATCAAGTCCTGCTGCTCCATCCGTTTCAGCATCGGTGTCAGCGTTCCGGAATCCAAATACAGAAGCTCGCCCATTTTTTTGACGGAAAGTGTTTCGTGTTCCCACAATAAAAGCAAAGCCAAATATTGAGGGTATGTCACATTCAGCTTTTCAAGCAGCGGCTTGTACTGCTTTGTCATTTCCCGCGAACTCGCATAAAGCAAAAAACAAAGCTGATTCTCTAATTTCATATGATCAAATCCATTTTGCATCTGTGTTCACCAACTCTTTCTGACATTACATACTATTGTAGCTGAAAATCACCACTTTTCCTATTCTCGGCAAACAAAACATGTTTAAAAAGATGTGTATGGGAAATATAACAACTAAAGACAAATAAGGAGGCTGAAAACAAATGGCATTATTTACAGCAAAAGCCACTGCTCGCGGTGGACGTTCAGGACATATTCAATCAGATGACGGGGTTCTCGATTTTGACATTGTCATGCCCAATGCAAAAAAAGAAGGACAAACCGGTACAAACCCGGAACAGCTCTTTGCCGCAGGCTATGCAGCATGCTTTGGCGGCGCGCTTGAACACGTGGCCAAAGAACAAAATATTGATATTGATTCAGAAATAGAAGGCCAGGTCAGCCTCATGAAGGATGAGAAAGACGGCGGCTTTAAAATCGGAGTCACACTAGTCGTCAATACAAAGGGATTGGATCGGGATCAGGCCCAAAAGCTTGTCGAGGCTGCTCATGAATTCTGCCCTTATTCTAAAGCAACAAGAGGAAATGTTGATGTGAAATTGGAATTAAAATAATTTGCGGCATCCTGAGAGTTCTCAGGATGTTTTTTTGCGGATAATAACGGATTGGTTATGATCTTTTCGAAGTGTGAATACATGTAGTATAGGTAGATTCAGACTAGAGAAAAGGTGAGCAAATGAAAAGACCGAAGCTGTCAGTTTGTATGATTGTTAAAAATGAAGAACGTCATATTGTCCGCTGTTTAGAAAGCGTGCAGCATATTGCTGATGAAATCATTGTCGTTGATACCGGATCAAACGACCAAACAGAAGAAATTTGCAGAAGTTTTCATGCTCAGGTCTATCATCATCAATGGACACAGGATTATTCGCAGGCAAGAAACATCAGTTTACATCATGCCAAGGGTGAGTGGATTTTGATTTTGGATGCAGATGAAGAGTTAGACTTGGATACGGGAAGCTTGTTGCGTTCACTGCTGAATGACTGCAGGCAGTCCCTTGGTTACGTGAAGGTTATAAACTATACGGGAAAGCAATGGGATGAAAACGAAGCATTTGAACAAATGCAAATCAGGCTGATACGGAATCAGCGGAAGATAACTTTTAAGGGAAGAATTTGCGAAAAGCCCGTGGGTGAGGAGGCAAGCGGCGCTTTCTCTCTCCCTTGTGTTATTCACCATTACGGCTATCTGGAGCAGGAGGCAAAGTGTAAGCATAAACACAATGTAAGCATATTGAATACAGAATTATCGTCGTCATATGCCGACCCGCTTCTCATTTATCAAAAAGCAGCTGAGTACGACAGAGGCGGCGAACCGAGCAAAGCCATCCGCCTGGCAATGAATTTCATAAATGAATGTAACAGCAAAAAGCAAATTCCTCCAGCGTTTATATATTATATCAAGTTTAAACTCCTCATTGATACTGAACGGTATGAAGAAGCTGAACGGGATATTGATGAAGCGCTGCGGCATTATCCGGATTACAGCACCCTTTACTACTACAAAGGGATAATGATGTATCAGCATAAAAAAGTCAGAGAAGCGATTACAGCATTTGAATCCTGTCTGCAAACGCAAGGTGAAAACCATCAGTACGTACAGGTTAAAGGAGCCGCTGATTTTCGATCCCTTTGCTGGCTGGGCGTCTGTCACGCTGAATTGAATCAACATATGACAGCAGTTTTATATTTGCAAAAAGCGCTGAAAGCAAACCCGAGGTGTACTCAGGCACAGCAACTGCTCAGCGAATTAACAAAGGATCAGGCCGTACATGCCTGATCCTTTAATATTCTTTTTTATGGTCAACATCCCGCCATGCTTGGAACGGAGACAAATGCTCCGCAAGAGTCACGTGATAAAAGGGGATCGTTCTCTCTTCAGCAGGTTTATCAATTTCTTCATAAATAAATGAATCATCAAATCCTGCTTCAGCAGCATCTGTATGCTCAGCAGCAAAGTAAACGGCTTTCGGCCGGGCCCAGTAGATGGCGCCTAAGCACATGGGGCATGGCTCGCAGCTCGTATACAACATGCAGTCATCCAGCTGGTATGTCCCAAGTGCTTTACAGGCGTTTCGAATAGCAGTCACTTCCGCGTGGGCAGTCGGATCATTGCTTGTAGTGACGTTGTTCTGTCCCTCGGCTATAATAATTCCATCCTTCACGATAACGGCTCCGAAAGGCCCGCCGATTCCAGCTTTCACTCCTTCACGTGCAAGCTCGACAGCCCGCTTTAAAAACGCTTCATGATTCATCCCAAACCCTCCCAGTCGATCGAATGATATAAGTATAGCCGAAAAGAAGTGCAAAAAACATTCTCAAAAAAATGAAAAATAAACAAAATATTTGGGGGATTTGCTAAGATGAAAAAAGGGAGGGGAGCATATGCTGCATTTGTATATTGCCAGGCATGGACAGACGCATTGGAACGTAGAAAAAAGGATGCAGGGCTGGCTGGATTCTAGTCTAACAGAACTTGGACTGTACAACGCCCGTGCTCTTGGAAAACGGCTGAAGGATATTGAATTCAATCAGGTTTACATCAGCCCGAGCAAGCGGACAGAAGAGACGGCAAAAGCTATATTGGGATCGCGTCGCCTGCCGCTGGTGAAAGATCGTATATTCAGAGAGATGTCACTGGGGCCTTGGGAAGGGAAAAAACAAGAGGATATTGAAAGAGACGAACCGGATCTTTTTCATGCTTATTTTCAGAATCCTGAAGCATATCGCCAGCCGGGATGTGAAAGTTTTTTTGACCTTGAAAGCCGGGTAAGACTGGCTCTCCAATCGATTTTAAACAGCCATTCTTCCGGGAATGTTCTTCTGGTTACCCATTCTGTCTTTATATTGATGCTGTTAAATATCATAAAGGGAAGAGGCATTCATGACATATGGAACTCCTCTTACATACATGATACGTCTTTGAGCCTTGTGGCATTTGATAAAAACGGAACAGCCGATATTTTAAAAGAAGGGGATGGAGAGCATCGAAAACCGATTTCCGTTTTCTAAAAGAAAAACCATCTGCATCTGCAGATGGTTTTCATCTTAAACAAGCTGTGTCTGCTTGGCTCTTGCCTGTTTCGCCGCCTCAACCATATTTTTTAAGGCTGCGACTGTTTCTTCCTGCTGTCTTGTTTTTAAACCGCAGTCAGGATTTACCCAAAAACGGTCAGTCGGACATACGGCAAGCGCATCAACGATAATGTTGTACATTTCTTCAGTTGACGGGACACGGGGACTGTGAATGTCATAAACACCAAGACCGAGTCCTTTCAAATACGGATGCTCTTTTAAGTAATCCAAAAATCCTCCGTGGCTTCTGCTGTGCTCGATCGTAATAACATCCGCGTCAAGATCATTAATCGTATCGACGATGTCTTCAAAGTTGCTGTAGCACATATGCGTATGAATTTGCGTCTCGTTTTTCACGGAAGAAGTGGTTAATCTGAATGCTTCTGCCGCCCAAGTCAAATATTCATCCCAATCGTGGGTTTTTAACGGAAGGCCTTCGCGCAGGGCTGGCTCATCGACTTGAATGATTTGAATGCCTGCGTCTTCAAGCGCTTTTACTTCTTTGCGAAGGGCGAGCCCGATTTGGAACGCGATTTCTTTTCTCGAGATATCGTTCCGAGGGAAAGACCAATTTAAAATCGTAACAGGCCCTGTCAGCATTCCTTTTACATGCTTGGATGTTAACGATTGAGCGTATACAGTATCTTTTACTGTCATCGGTTCAATAAACTCTACATCTCCATAAATCACTGGCGGGCGGACACAGCGTGAGCCGTATGATTGAACCCAAGCGTATTTTGTGAAGGCAAAGCCGGCCAGCTTTTCACCAAAGTATTCAACCATGTCTGTCCGTTCGAATTCACCGTGAACAAGAACATCAAGATCCAATTCTTCCTGAATATCAATCCATCTTTTCGTCTCCGCATTGATAAAGTTTTGGTATTGTTCATCAGACCACTCGTTTTTCCGCCATTTTTGGCGTGCGCTCCGCACTTCAGCAGATTGCGGGAAACTTCCGATCGTAGTCGTCGGCAAAAGCGGGAGGCCAAGAGATTCATTTTGCAGGGATAAACGTTCTTCAAACGGAATCGGGCGCTTGAAGTCTTTATCGCTTAACTGCTCCAGCTCTTTCTTTTGTTCAGAATTCGCGCCTGTTGCAAACTGTTTAAGCGCTTTGATGTCGGCTTTCGCCTGCTGAATTTGCTCACTGATTGCGGCTTTGCCTGATACTAAGCCTTCTTTTAAAGCTGTCAGCTCTGCCAGTTTTTCTTTTGCGTAGGACAATCCGTTCAGCAGATCCTGTTCCAAATGCTCATCGGGGTGTTTAGCTACCGGAACATGAAGCAGGCTGCTGGAAGGCTGAATCCATAGTTCATCAACCTGTGCGAGGCTGAGGATATGAAGCACGGCATCGAGGCGTTCTTCAAGATCCGCTTTCCAAATGTTGCGGCCGTCTATAACGCCGGCTGCCAGCACTTTATCTTTCGGAAAGCCGTGTGTCTTAAGCTGTTCCAGGTTTCTGCCCTTATCATGAACGAAATCAAGCCCGATGCCCTGTACAGGATAAGAAATGAGCTCCTCATAAGCATCAACAGAATCGAAATACGTTTGCAAGAGCACATTCAAGGAAGAAAGCTCATTTGTGATGCTTTCGAATAACTCTTTTACGCCGCGTACATCCTCTGCTGAAGCGGTGACAAGCGCAGGTTCATCAATTTGCACCCATTTTACGCCTTCTTCTTCAAGCTCTTTTAAAAGCTGAACATATAAAGGAACGAGGCGCTTTTGAATTGCTTTAGCTTCAGATGGCTCGTAGCCTTTTGCAAGCGTGACGAACGTATAAGGGCCGACGATAACAGGTTTTGTTTCAACGCCGTACTCCTGTTTGATTCGGCGGTAATCTTCAAGCTGTTTGTTTCTTGTCAGTCGGAACTCTAAGCTCTCGTCATATTCAGGCACGATGTAATGGTAATTTGTATTAAACCATTTTGTCATTTCACTTGATACGGCGTCTTTTATTCCGCGGGCGATGGCGAAGTATGTATCTGTACGGTCAGTCAGGTGTCTGAAGCGTTGCGGGATCCAGTTGAAGCTGACCGCCGTGTCAAGAACGTGATCATACTGTGTGAAATCAGAAACAGGCACAACATCAATCTGCTGGTCAATTTGCGTTTTCACTGCGGATAAGAATAATTCATCGATTTGCTTCAAAAACGTATCTTTATCGCTGTTTCCTTTCCAATACGCTTCAAGCGATTTTTTCCATTCTCTGTTCAGTCCGATTCTTGGGAATCCTAAATTCGATGTTTTGATTGTTGTCATTGTTTCTCCTCCTTTATATGTAAAACACTCTTGTTGACCCGCGGATACAGGCTATTAAGAGGTTTTCTCACAACTAAAAAGCCTCTTTCCCATGAGAGAAAGAGGCTTTTTTACAAAACATATAGCCTCTCTCATCTCTCAGAAACAATCTGATGGAATTAGCACCGTGCCTTAAGAGATATAAATCTCGGCGCGAAAATCAGTGCGCCCCATTTCACAATGGAATTACGGTCGGTTGCTGTTGGGGTCAAAAGGCCAATCCCTCGCCCAACTCTCGATAAGAGAAAATGTTATTAATTTTTTGAAAAGTTGAATCATTTGTTGGTAATCTTAACAGCAAGTCAAATTCATTGTCAACAGAGATTTTAAATTTTATTTTACAAATTACGGGATATATTATATGAGAAAAATAATATTATAGGGTCAGTAAATGTGACTGCTCTGCTTTCTCCGACAGCTCATCAGGAGCAGTTAAATACAGGAATCCATTCCCCGCCAATGTTTTTGCGATATCGAGCGGAAGTGTCCTGCGGATCAGCTGCGCATAAAGCTCAGATTCAGAAAGCTCTCTTTGAAAAGATTCTTCTTCAAAGCTTTTAATTAAAGCAAGCGCTCCGCTGACATGAGGGGCAGCCATTGAAGTGCCCGTCAGCTTCCCGTATTTCTTGTTGGGAAGAGTGGATAAAATGTTTTCACCAGGTGCAACAAGATCAATTTCTTTATTGGCGTTTGAAAATTCTGACGATTCTCGCGCTACGGAAACAGATCCAACCGCAATCACATCATTATACGCAGCAGGATAGGAAAGCTCCTCTGTGCGTTCGTCGCCGTCACCTTCATTTCCCGCGGCACAAACGACTAGCACTCCGTTTTTGACGGCGTTTTTGACTGCTTCCTCCAGTTCAGGCACATCGCTCGGCGGTCCGCCAAGGGACATTGAGATGATATCAGCCTTTTGCTCAACAGCATAGTTAATGCCGTTAATAATCCATTCGTACTTTCCGCTGCCGTTTTCACCGCCAAGCACCTTTACAATTAAAAGGCTTGCCTCAGGCGCGACTCCGGCGATGCCGCCGTTTGAATCGTTAGCCGCAATCGTTCCGGCAACGTGAGTGCCGTGTCCGTTGTAGTCGGAAATGGCATCTTCCTTGCCGCCGTCATCATCTGTGAAATTCTTGCCGCCGATGATTTGGTTTTTCAGATCGGGATGGCTTGTATCGCAGCCGGTGTCCAATACAGCAATTGTTACATCTTTGCCTTTAACCCCTTTTGCCCACACTTCTGGCGCCTTAATCACTTTAATACCCTCAGGAAGCTCGTTCACATCCATGATCTGCTCATTCGTCACATACGGGATCAAGCGGATTTCACCATTCATAAAAAAGCCCTCCTTTTTTATGCCTGCAAGTGGATACAAGGGTGTTATCTCACATTATATGAAAAAAACAGCCGCTCGGACAGAGTCGTTTGAAGCATTTTGAAAAAATAGGATACAATCCAATGGATTAGTCATTTTCAAAATAATGGGTGGGTTTAGCGTGTATGACTGGGATTCAGCTGTCAGTCAAGTTATAATAGAAGCTGGGAAAGGAGCAGTGTGATGAAACTGAATGAAAAAATATTTGCGTTTTTTTCTGAGCATGTAGAACAAATGGCCGAGGAATGGATTGACACAATGGAGGAAAGCGATCCGAATTCAATTTATGCCTTACATAATGCAACTGTAACTGAGGAGCTGAAAGAGCAGGACAGAGAGTTCTACCGGCATCTGAATTACATGTATGTTTTACCGGAAAAACAATTTCTCGATGAATTTCAACAATGGGTTATTGAGCTGACGAATGATCAAAAACATCTCGAGACCCCGGTGCAATACGTCATCCGTGAGTTTATGAGAAACCGAAGATTATATACGAAGTATTTTGAGAAATTCGCAAAAGAAAACGAGTCGGCATTTGGACCGGGAGAAAAACAAAAATGGGCTAATTTGATTGTGAAAGTTTTTGATTTTACCATTTATACATTCGTCGATCACGCTGAATCGAATGCAAAACAGCAATTAAATGCCCAGAGAGAAATGATACTGGAATTAAGTTCGCCTGTCATTACTCTGAGCAAAACGACAGCTCTGCTGCCGCTTGTCGGTGATATTGATACTGAACGGGCAAAGTTTATTCTCGAGAACACGCTTAGTGCATGTGCAAAAAGACGCATTGAGCATCTGTTAATCGATCTTTCAGGTGTCGTGGTTGTTGATACAATGGTGGCACATCAAATCTTTAAATTGATTGAGGCGCTTACTTTAATCGGTGTCAGATCCACATTGTCTGGAATCAGGCCAGAAATCGCGCAAACCGCTGTACAGCTTGGTATTGATTTTACGAACATTAATATTAAAACCAATCTTGCCCAAGCATTGAACTATCATCAATAATGAGAAAGCCGCTATTCAACATAGCGGCTTTTTTATGAGGTAAAACATAAAGACACAAGAAAAGATCCTGCGAATAACAAGAGAACGATGAAAAAGAACAGCCAGTCGCGCAGGCTGACGGTAAGCGACCGGTAATACGTCCGGTTTCGGGTGCCTGTAAATCCTTTTGATTCCATCGCAAGAGCTGTTCGTTCCGCTTTTCTGATCGCACTTGCTAATAGCGGGATTGTATAGCGCTTTAACGCGCTTATTTTTTCTTTTAAGCCATTTTCCGCCGCCCCGCCTCGGATTTTATGTGCCTGCTGGATCAGCTGGACCTCCTCTTTTAACAGAGGGAGAAAACGAAATCCGGCAATGACGCCATACGCGAGCTTCGGGGACAGCTTACACTGTTGCACCAGACTCAGCATAAATAGAATCGGATCGGTTGTAAAAACAAACATCATCGATAAGGCAGAAAAGCACAAAATCCGAAACCCGAGTGAGATGCCGACAGCCACATTTTCACTGTTGATCGAAAAAGGGCCGGCTTGGAACAGAATATTATCTGCAGTCGTCGGAATTTTGCCGAAAACAGCGGCTGTCCATACGCAGCCGAATGCTAAAATCAAAAACGGAATCGTGAACAAAAGCCATTTTTTCAGTGGTATTCTGGCCGCAAACAGGACACCCGCAACAATTATGATATAAAAGCACGCCGGTGTGTAAGGATTGTAAATAAACGACAGCATGACGACACAGCAAAAAACCGCCGCTGCTTTTACTGCCGGGTTAATGAGATGTAACGGCTGCTTCATCACGCACCTCCTGCTGGTATGTCATCCATTCATATCGAAGGGGGAGGGTGAGCTTTGCTTTTTGGACGAGCCCCGCTTCCTTAGAAAATAATTGTTCCGGTGTTCCGTCAAAGGCCAAATGTGTGTTGTGAAGCACAAGCACGCTGTCAGCATATGAAGATACAAGCTCCATATCGTGTGTGATCATAAGAACAGCGGTGCCTTCTGCCTGGATATGCTGAATCATCTCCATACATTCAGCCGCTGTTTTGGCGTCTTGGCCAAAGGTCGGTTCGTCTAAAAGCAAGACCTTTACATCATGCATCAGCATGGTAGCGACACTCAGCCGCCGTTTTTGCCCTTGGCTGATCGCAAACGGATGGTGGTCCGCCAAATGTGCAAGACCGAAGCGTTGCAGCAGATTCTGCGCTCTTTTCTCGGTTTCGGCATTTGCCGTATGGCCGAATAGCAGCTCATCATATACTGTATCAGTCACAAACTGGTGTTCTGGATTTTGGAAAACAAACCCCAATTGTTTACGAAGCTCTTTTTCTTTGTAAGACTCCAGCGGCTTATCATGCAGAAGAATCTTGCCGCTATTCGCTTTGAGCAAACGGGCGAGAACAGATAACAGGGTAGATTTTCCTGTGCCGTTTGGCCCGACAAGTGCCGTCAAAGAGCCTGCACGCAATGAAAAACTGATGTCTTTGAAAATGGTCTGCTGTCCTCTTGAAAACGATAAGTTCTTGACCTGCACTGCATGTTCAGCAGAAAGAACCACAGCTTCTTCAGTATGCCCAGCAGGGAAGGGTTCCTTGAACAGCGTTTCCTTTGACAATGTAAACGGTATAATCACATTTTCTTGTAAGTCACAAATTTTTGGCACAGTGATTCCCATTGTTCTTAACATGTTTGAGTGATGCTGAAACATATCCGTAGTCGGCCCGTCTAAGGCTTTCTTGCCTGCTCCATCCAGTACAATTGTTCTTTCAACCCAAGGCGCCCACTCATCAAGCTGATGTTCGATGACGAGAAGGCCGAAGCCTTTTTCCTGCTGAAGCTCTTTGATCATTTGAACGAATTCCCGCGCTGAATAAGGATCTAAAAGGGAAGTCGGTTCATCCAGAATAATGAGCTCAGGCTCCATCGCCAAAATACAGGCGAGCGCGACTTTTTGCTTCAGTCCCCCTGACAGAGTAGAAATTGTGCTTTTCTTTAAATGAGAGATGTGTAATTTATCCAGAACCGCATCAATTTTCTTTGCCATTTCTTCTTGAGGAACTTGCAAATTTTCCAATCCGAAGGCGATTTCGTCCTCCACTGTCAGCATACAAAACTGCTGATCAGGGTCCTGAAAGACGACTCCGACATGCTGAGCGATCGTTTCAGAGGTTTCATCATCAGTGATCGGTTTTTGAAATAAGAATACATGCCCGGACAGCACCCCGTCACAAGCTTCGGGGTAAAGTCCGTTTAAACAGAGGGCAAGCGAGCTTTTTCCGCACCCGCTCGGCCCTAACAATAAAGCGCATTCTCCTTTTAGGAGCTCAAACGTTATCTCTTGAAAAATCGGTTTCTCGTTTTCTTCATATGAAAAACGAAGCCGGTCAACCGAAAGTAACGTATTATAGGCTTGCATGATTAGATACCCGTTTCCGTTTCTTTTTCAGTTCCTTTCCCAGCGCCATTCCGTTTAAGACGCCCGTATATGCGAGAGAATCGCTGACAGCTTTTCCAAGAAGTCCGGCTAGAACCGCACCTGAAACGAGACGGATCACAAGCATAATGAGCAGGTATCCCGGTGAATACGCCGCATAACCGGAAACAAAGAGATCATAAATAAAGCTGGCCACCGAAGACCCCATACCCGCCAGAAGCAGCACAGGAAGGGAATATGCTTTCCAGCGTGTCGCAAGAAATACTGCTTCTGCTCCGAGACCTTGAACAACGCCGATCACGATAACCATCGGGCCTGAAGGATTTCCCAGCAAACATTCAACGAGAGCTGCGATGACTTCAGATACAAGGGCAGCCCCCGGTTTGCGAATGATGTACGCGGCAATCACCGACACGATAAACCAAATGCCGTAAATAGGTTCATAAGCGATGGGCCCGAACATCCCTGCAAGTACGTTTCCAAAATGAGTGAATACTAAATAAACAATGGCAAAAACAATACTGATTACGGACATGATGACAATTTCTTTTACTTTCCAGCTTTTCATTTTATCCCTGCTTTCTGTTTTCTTGATGGACTGTTTGCCGAGAAGTTCACGGTCATTGTGACGTGTGTTGTTTGCTGATTTGCCATGCGGAAAGCGGCTTCCAGCGTTCGGAACACGTCGTGTGCATCTCCGTCTAGCTCACTTGCGTAATGAACACCCTGAACAAAGGTGCCGTCAGCCTTAGCGATTTCAACAGCTTTCATGATGATGTCCATATAATCCGGCTCATTCATCGGATAAAGTGCAAATTGGCATGGAGCCTCTGCTTTCAGGGTATGGACAAATTCTTCGTTGACACGCTTTTCATCTGCTGTCAGAAATGTATCTCCTTGTGTATCGCCGGGGCAGCCGATGGAAAACGTCCCGTTCATAACGATGTGTTTTTCGCTATTTGCTGCATAAAGGTAGATGGCTTTGGCGGCGTCGAATACATGCTCGATCGATCCGCGCAAAACTGTGCTGATATGATCGGTTTTTGTCCAAACCTTTGACGTATCGGTTTTTTTCAGCGCAGACTTAATCACACTGATAAAATCATCCGTCATTGGGTATAAAGAGAACCGAAAACCGGCGATTCTGCTTGTACCGCATAAGTTGTCCATTTCTCTGACCTCCTGTTTTTTTGGTAAAATAAAAAACTGCATATCCTTAGGGAATATGCAGTCATAGATCGAGTAAGCGCACGAAAAAATACACCTTTCGGTCAACCTGCACTTCCCCACGCTGGTATTATCCAGATCGGGTCATAAGGGATCAAAGCGTGTTTTTTCGCGCTTTATCTCAGCCATAACAGCACCCCTAGTGCTTTCCGTATACAATTTTTTATTTTGACATCATAATAGATGATAAGAATCATTTTGTAAACAATGAAATCATTTTTTTCATATAGGAACATGAGAGGATGATCGGATTTGGAAAAAGGGCACATATTAATTGTGGAAGATGAAGAAAAAATCGCCAGGGTCCTTCAGCTTGAATTGGAATATGAAGGATACAGCGTGACCATCAAACATAATGGCACTGAAGGGCTTGACGCGGCCGCCGAAGGTTCGTATTCCCTGCTGCTGCTTGATGTCATGCTGCCAGGGATGAGCGGGCTTGAAGTGCTGCGCCGGCTGAGGAAAACAGATCAAGGAACACCGGTTATTTTATTAACCGCCCGCGACAGCATTCCAGATAAGGTAACAGGGCTGGACATCGGTGCGAATGACTATGTCACCAAGCCGTTTGAAATTGAAGAATTGCTTGCCAGAATCAGAGCGGCACTTCGCCAAACCGGAAGCAAAACAGAGGATATCGGCACATTTTTGACATATGACGATTTGCAAGTAAACGAAAAAACACGTGAAGTCAGACGGGGAGACAAAGAAGTTGAATTAACGCCCCGGGAATTTGATTTGCTTGTCTATATGCTGAAGCATCCGCAACAAGTGCTGACGAGGGAGCAAATTCTCAGCTCTGTATGGGGGTTTGATTACATCGGTGATACAAATGTCGTCGACGTGTACATAAGGTATATCAGAAAAAAATTGGACTATCCTTACGAAAAACAGCTGATTCATACCGTGCGCGGAGTCGGCTATACCATTAAGGGGTAAATGATGAAGCTGAAGACTAAGATTCATCTTTATACATCTATTTGGCTGTTGATTTTATTAATGTTGGTCCATACTGCGGTCTATCTCATTTTTTCATCGGCACTCACCTCAAAGGATGCAGCCCGTCTTGCTGATGAAACAGACAATATCGCCGAAGCTCTTCATACCGCCGAAACACAAGGAGTGGCTTTGCAGGATATGCTGCAGGCGTATCTTCCGGCAAACGGAATGGTACGGATAGTGACTGCGGATCAGAAAGCCGTTATGACCATCACCAAGGAAAAAGCATATAAAGACTTCCCTCTTACTTTTCACAGCGGAGAAACGACAGACGTGACAAAGCATACAGGCAAACTGTTTGCAGCAGCAGCTGTCCCTGTCATTTGGACAGATGGACAAGTCGTATCTCTTCAGCTCGTGGAAAGGCTGGAGCATACAGACGAAAGTCTTTTTCTGCTAAAATTTATTTTAATTGCGGCCAGCGCAGCGGTCTGTATCGCTTCCTTCTTTGCTGGCAGCTTACTCGCCCGCCATATCATCAATCCAATCAGACAATTGGTGACAACGATGAAAGACATCCAGAGAGAAAAAGCATTCAAAACAATTTCTCTGGAAGGACAGTCGCACGACGAATTATATCAAATGGGGCTGACTTTTAATGAGATGGCGAGCATGCTGAAAGAGCACTACGACAAACAGCAGCAATTCGTCCAAGACGCTTCACACGAGCTGAAAACCCCGCTCACCATTATTGAAAGCTACAGCAATCTAATGAAACGCTGGGGGGCAAGAAGGCCTGAAGTGCTTGAGGAATCCATTGAAGCCATTCATTCGGAAGCGATCCATATGAAAAAACTGACCAATCAGCTGCTTACCCTGGCCAAGAGCCATAAAGAAATGGAGCTTGATCTGAAAACGGTTGACCTGATCGAAATGTCGCGCGCCGTCATACAAACACTCCAGCCGGTTTATAAACGCGACATTTTTCTCGAGGCGGGCAAAGAGCATTTGTTCGTAACGGCAGATGAAGAACGCATAAAGCAGCTGCTGACGATTTTGCTTGATAATGCTATAAAGTATAGTGACAAGGGCATTGTGATTTCCGCAGGAACCAAAAACAGCCGGCCGTTTTTGTCTGTAAGGGATGAAGGAATCGGCATACCTGAGGAGCATCTCCCGCGCCTGTTTGAACGTTTTTACCGGGCGGATGAGGCGCGTAACCGCAAAACAGGGGGAACGGGTTTAGGTCTATCCATTGCGAAACATATTGCCGATGAGCATGGCATTGACCTGTCTGTAAAAAGCAAACCGGGACAGGGAACAAATGTCACAATGCAATTTAGAGAACAGAATGGGGGAGCGCTATGACAAAACGTATGAAAACAGGAGCTGCTGCGGCGGCAGCCGTTTTAGCCATTGTCATCTGCGCGGTTCTTATCATTCAGCAGACTCATGAGGACGCGCTGTCAAAGGAGGCAGTCATAAAAAAAGTAGAAGCCTCCTATGAAGGCGACATCACAAAAGTGACGCGATCCAATGATAAAAAAACCTATGATATGACTCTGGAAAATCCAAAAGGAATTTATTTTCTGAAAGCTGATGCTAAATCGGGTGACATATTGTCAATGAACAGAGTGAAAGAGACGAACACAGCTGACATGACAGAAAAAGAAGCTGAGCAGCTTGCTCTGGTGCGGGTGCCGGGCACCGTCAAAAAACACACGCGAAAACATGGAGTTGCGTCGTATACCATTCAAAAAAATAATGGGGAAACATACGAAGTGAAGGTAGATATGAAGACAAAAGCGGTGGTGTCCGCTGATAAAATCAGCAGCAAAGACAAACAAAAGACAACAATTTCGGAAAAAGAGGCAAAAGCCATTGCAGAGCGTGAAGCTGGAGGAAAAGCGGATGACGCCGATTTGGAAGAAAGCGAAGGCACTCTCCTGTTTGAAGTAGATGTTGATCTCCCGAATGACAAGGAAGCTAAGGTGAAAATAAACGCCTATACCGGCAAAGTTTCTAATATTATCTATGAAGACTAATGGTTTTCTCATCAAATTCTCATCTTTCTCTCGTTTTCCTTTCATGTTGAGTGTGTAAACTGAACTCATAACAAAACAAGGGAGGAATCACATATGCTGAAGAAAAGATGGATGATAGGCATATTAGCAGGTTGTTTAGCGGCCGGAGGATTCAGCTACAACGCGTTTGCGAAAGAAAATAATGAACATACACAGTCTGTTTCTGGAACTGGCGGACTTACTGAACAAGAAGCGGAGTCCATTGCCAAAACAGTTGTTGACGGAACAGTGGATGACATCGACAGAGACATCTATAACGGCAAAGAAGCCTATGAAGTTGAAATTGAAAAAGACGGCGAAGATTATGATGTTTATGTGGATATTAAGACCAAACAAGCTCTCAATGACCCGTTAAAAGAGAAAAAAGAGCAAGTTGTTTTGACAAAAGAAGAAGCAGAGCAGATTGCTCTAAAGCAAACAGCTGGAACCGTCACAGAAAGCAAGCTGGATGAAGATGATGGTGCGTACATCTACGAAATTGAGGTTCAAACGAAACAAGGGACTGAAGCAGAATTTGACATCTCTGCAAAGGACGGACGTATAATTAAACAGGAATTAGACGACTAACCCCGCACACGCGGGGTTTTTTTCATGATAACGAACGGTTTTTTGGAGAATCTAATGAGTAAAGGAGGCGTGAAGCGCATGGAAAAGAAAGAAGAACAATACATCAATCAGGCTGAGTATGTTCCACATCCGACGAAGGAAGGGGAGTACGCCTTATTTCTTCATGAAACCTATCATTTGCTTTCTGAAGATGATGAAACGCAAACAACAGAATAAGGGCTTAAGGCCCTTATTTTATTTCATCTGATGAGGTGTAAACGCATTAATAACTTTTTTAAGTTGACATAGCTTGTTTTTTTCTGTAATCTCAGTGTGTCAATTCAATTACGAACTTCGTTAGGTGAGGCTCCTGTATGGAGATACGCTGCTGCCCAAAAATGTCCAAAGACGCCAATGGGTCAACAGAAATCATCGACATAAGGTGATTTTTAATGCAGCTGGATATTGCTCCTATGCCATACAGTGCTAAAGCTCTACGATTGAAGGCGCCCGCACGCTTTTTTTTGCCGTGCTTCTTTCCCCTTCAATCCAGAAGGCTTTTTTTATGCCTTGAAAACGAAATGCTGAACAAAAAGGAGGTGCGGAGTATGGATTCTCCCCATTCGAGTCAATCTGAAGAAGTACCCATATACTATGACAGCGAGACAATTGATCACACGATGAGGAGACGATCTGCCGCACCTTCTGGCGAGGCCGGCACGTCTCCGTAGAGGAGGTACGAGTCCCAATGGTTCAAAACATGACCTATGACGAACTCATTTTACGCATTATTATATTATTGCGAGACGGAAAAATCAGGGATTTCAGAAGTGTTATTGATGAGCTTCAGCCCTATGATATGGCGTTTATTTTTAAAGAAATGCCGGAAAAACACCGCGCCCGCTATTTATCTTATTTAACTGTTGATGATATTACTGATATGATCGGCGAGCTGGAACGGGAATTTCAGCTAGCCGTCTTAAATAAAGTCGGAAAAACAAAAGCAACACTCGCGATGAACAAAATGGACAACGATGACCTCGCTCAATTGCTTGAAGAAATGGATGAAGAACTGAAGGATCAGCTTTTATCCAGCATGGAGGCCTCAGAGTCAAAAGCCGTTCAGCTCCTTATGAATTACCCGGCTGATTCAGCGGGGCGCATGATGACCAACCGCTATGTGTGGATTCCTCAGCATTACACGGTAAAAGACGCGGTCGTCAAACTAAAAAGTTTCGCGGAAATCGCAGAGTCTATCAACTACTTATATGTCATAAATGACAGTAAGCAGCTTGTCGGTGTTCTGTCATATCGCGATTTGATTCTCGGGGAACCGGAAGAAAAGGTGCAAGACTTGATGTTTACCCGTGTCATCGCAGCAGACGCGCTTCAAGATCAGGAAGAAGTGGCGCGGCTGATTGAACGTTACGATTTCTTAGCGATACCGATCGTGGAAGAAAACAATGTGCTTGTCGGGATCGTGACGGTCGATGATATCATCGATGTCGTTATTCGGGAAGCCGATGAGGATTACGAAAAATTCGCCGCTTCAGGTAAAGCCATTACCTTCGATACAAAAGCATATGTTGCAGCATACCGCCGCCTTCCATGGCTAATCCTGCTTTTGTTCATTGGGCTGATTTCAGGCAGCATCATGAGCTATTTTGAAGATACGCTGAAGCAGGTCGTGGCGCTGGCATTCTTTATGCCGATGGTGTCAGGGATGACAGGGAATACAGGAACACAGTCTCTCGCGGTTGTCATCAGAGGTTTATCTAAAGAAGAAATGAATAAAAAAACGATTATGAAACTGATTTTTCGGGAACTCAGAACGAGTATTTATATCGGTGCGGTCTGCTCTGTCTTAATTACGGTGATCGCCATCATATGGCAGGGGAATGTACTTTTAGGATTTGTTGTCGGCTCTTCACTGCTGCTGACCTTGATTATCGGCACGATGTCCGGAACAATCATCCCTATTATTCTGCACAGACTGAATGTAGACCCGGCCATTGCGTCAGGCCCGCTCATTACGACGCTAAATGATATCTTGTCTTTATTAATTTATTTTGGTATTGCAACTGCATTCATTCACTCATTATAAACGATAAAAGTCCGTCTCAGATTGCGAGGCGGACTTTTATCGTTTATCGGTTTTTGTACCTAAAGTGAGCATTAAGCTGCCCCTCCAGCATTTTTTTCCGCACTTGCGGATCGTTTTTTACCATTTGTTCTTTTTTGCGCATATCTTTTAGAATTTCAGCCGTCTGCACGCCGTCTTCGCGTTTGTTGGCGATATCCATCAGCCGCTCGACATCTGCAAAAGAATATTTTCTCGTTCCCCTTGAAGAACGCTGCGGATAAATCAGCTTCCGCTCCTCATAATACCTGATCTGTCTTACGGACAACCCTGTCAATTCACTGACAATCCCAATTGAAATCACTTTTTTGTCTTTATAAGAATGATCTTCTGTGGTCATTTTTCCACCCCTGGATGTCTTTTGATAATAGTATATAAAAAACATAGAGAAAAAACCTGACGCTTGTTATATTTTCTAACATGAAATAACAGATTTTTGAAAAAATACGGCAGAAAAATTAACAAGAATGATGCGTAACCGATAAGCGCGCTTTATCCTATATGTAAAGATTAATGAGGAGGAAGGATAATAATGGAGGAAGAAAAAGCGGTCTCATTGGCAAAGGAAATAATCGAGTTGGATATGAAACGGGATGAAATGCTTGAAACGTTTATGCAGCTTGCCGGAGAACATGCTTTTCAGCTTTTAAGATCAGTTCAAAACGGACTTTACCGAAAATCTTCGTAAACATAAATTCTTTACACTAGATTCATACCACGTTCATTTAAAAAGAGTATCTTATGAAAAGGATACCTCAAAATGAAGGAGGGCGCTATGAGTAATTTATTGAAATCAGCATTAGAAAAAGAACGAAGCCATTATTCAGAAAAACTCTTTCAAATCGGAGTTTATAATAAAGAAGTAATGAACAAAATGACACTTTCTGAATTGCGAAAGGAATACGCATATTTCTTTCGCAGCATTCCATATCACCAAAAAAATCCTTATACAAAATAACGTATAAGGATTTTTTTGTTTCCTGAAAAGGAATTTCTCGAATTATAGCGAATAAAAATAATAAGGGCATTAAACTCTTATTATATGTAAGGGTTTTCATTATTTTTTTATAAAAATTCTATATACGGGGTAGATATGATGAGATTATCGTTTAACGAAGAAGAAGTTGAGCGTGCGATGAATTTGTACAGGGTTTTTGCAAGGGCTTTCAAAAGTGTTTCTGAACACAGCATCCGTGACAGCAAAGAGCACGGCTTCAATCCCACAGAATTTGCCGTACTGGAACTTTTGTATACGAGAGGCCCGCAAAAATTACAGCAAATTGGGTCGAGACTTCTGCTTGTAAGCGGAAACGTCACATATGTCATTGACAAGCTAGAAAGAAACGGGTTTTTAGTCAGGGAGCAGGACCCGAAAGATAAACGCTCTGTTTACGCGCATCTCACCGATAAAGGGAATGAGTATTTGGATAAGATCTATCCAATTCATGCGCTCCGTATAGCGAGAGCGTTTTCAGGCCTTTCGTCTGATGAGCAGGACCAGCTGATCCTCCTGCTGAAGAAAGCTGGCATCCACAGCCAGCATTTACTGTTTCGTTAGCCATTCCACACTCTCTTTCAGGAGAGTGTTTTTTTATATTTAGATTCATCTAATATCCTGTTTAAAACCTCCTCAATCTTCAGGTCGCACATTTGGCCAAGATACCTGCTGATACGCTTTTCTGCTGCTGCCCGTTCATTCGATTGAAAAAATGCGGAAATGCGCTCTTCTGCCCGCTTCATATCCCAGTTTCTTATATCTGTAACAAGCTGCTGTTCTTTTAACAGGTTCACATTCATTTCCTCCTGGCCCGGCAACGCATGATAGATAAATACCGGAAGCCTTTTCTTTAAGCATTCACTAATGGTTACGCCTCCTGGCTTTGTCATGATGCCTGAGGCCTCTGCGTACAGCCGGTTCATTTCTGCTTTGCTGTGAAGGTAAGGGATCGCCTCAATAAAAGGATGCTGTAAACTTTTAACATATCGGTAGAGCTTTTCGTTTCTGCCGCATAATATTTTGTATAAGATATTTCCGCCTGGCGACAGCTCCTGAACCAGCTTAAAAATACCTCCGACTCCCATACTGCCGCCTGTGATCATGACAGTATAAGGCGGACGATGCTGACAGGTGTCTGCGGTTCCTGTTTCAAAAGCTCGGTGAACGGGAATGCCGGTCATAAATATTTTTTCCTGGTTAATTCCTTCGGACATGAGCTGCTTCTTAATATCCATAATCGGGACAAAGTGGTAGTCAATGTTCTCCCGTCCCCATACTTGATTCACAAAAAAATCCGTGTATACATTTACGATGGCCATGTTTGGATATTCCGGTTTTAGCCGGTTCAGCAGGTAAGAAGGCAGGGCATGCGTACAGAAGGCGATATCAGGCTGTTTTTCTTTGAGAATCTGTCTCATGCTTTGCATAAACAGCCATTCATACATGGCATAGCGTCTGACCTTCTTACAATCTCCGCAAGCGAGAAGCTTGTATATTCCGCTGTACGTTTTCGGAACATATTGAATCCATTTTAAATAAGCTGAGGAGGACAGTTTTTCTAAGCGTTTATACGTATGAGAGAAGATATCGATTTTTTCTGAATGCAGCCCTTTAGATTCCAGATCAGTCTTCAGGGTATCAGCGACATGATGATGCCCGGTGGAAATGCTTAAAAAAGGAAAAATGAGAATGTTTGTCATGTCTGTCCCCCTTAAAAATATGCCAACTATATTTTGGGGAGAATCATCACAAAATATAAGGGTGTTTTTTTGCTGATAAGGAAGGTGAAGAGATGAAAACCTGTTTCCTTTCCATTTGGAGAGTGATTGACCCAATTTATTTCTTTTTTTCGAGGCTGACCTTGATTGATGATGAGCAAAAATGCGTCTTTCGAGTCAGACTGACAAAATACAAAGGACATCATGTCGTGCTGAGTGACGGAACCCATATAAGAAAAAACGATGTGCTCGTTAAAATCCATCTGCACAACATCAAGCTGGTCAGAGAGCTGCAAAGCATTGAAAGCGCGGTCAGAAAAGGAATCATCATTTATCAAAAAGTATATCAATCAATGCCGATGCTGCTGGAGTATATCAACAATCATAAAAAAAGCGAAAAAATCAAAGGAATCATTGGCATTACAATGCTTGATAAAGGCGTAGAAAGACTCGGCTTTGACGTGGTTACCCCGGTCAATCCTTTTTACAGATCTTTTAAAAAAATTACCCATATGCCAATCTTATATTTAACGGCAAAGCCAGTGAGCTTGCGGAATTTACCGAATTCATCCTATTTGTTTATCTCGAAAGAAAAGCTTCAGCACACCTATCAAACAAAAGACTGATGCCATGGTCAGCACAGTCTTTTTAAATTTGATGGAAAGTCACTTCCGGGCGGCTTCCTACACGGATATTAACGCCAGTTTGTCCTAAACCTTCACTGATATAAAACGGTTTATCGTGGTGATAATGAAGGCCTTTAATCATATTCATGCGTACAAGCTTGCCCATTTTCACCAAATGATACGGCTTTGGCCAGTGGATTTGCCCTCCATGAAAATGGCCTGATAACAGGTAGTCAAAATGAATATCTTCCATCTCTAATATAATGTTCGGATCATGTGTCAGTACAAGGTGATAGCCATTCTCCAGACCTTTATAAGAGTTTGTGATTTTACTGCGATTCGTACTGTAATCGTCAATGCCGATAATATTAACAGGTCCTGCATCAGTATTGATGTGAACATGTTCATTTTGAAGCGTCATGCATCCATTTTCCTCGAGCACTCGCTTTAATCTTAGAAAGTCCTTTTCTTTTAATACATAATCATGGTTGCCAAACACCGCGTACATGCCATAGGCAGGCTTCAGTTTTTGCAATGCCTGCAAGTAGCCGGTAAGCTTTGGAATATTTCGTTTCCGGTCCAGAAAATCTCCGGTAAGAGCAATGATGTCTACAGGTTGATTATTTGTTAAACGATACAGTTCATCAGGCGATACAGAAATATTTTCTAAATGAAGATCCGATAAATGAAGGATATTCAGTTTTTTTCTTGCTGGAAGGCCGTCTTGCTGATCAATTGAAATCGTGTTGACCTTCACATCTTTTGTGTTGCGGTTTGCTTTATATATAAATGGCATAACAGCCAGTATGACCAATGAAAGTAAGATGGACACATGTATCCCCTCCCTTCTACCAGTATAGTAAGTGGTCCAGCCTTATGGAAAGCGGGAATTAATGGGTTGAAGACCAGTTTGAAAAATGCAGAAAGGATTGACATTTGATGAATGTTTTAGAAGGGAAAAGGGATAATAAATTTTGACACGTGAGGCAGATCATGCCCGATAGAAGTCAGAATAACAGATGGATGTGTTAGGGATGTTACGATTAAGACGACACAAAAAAGAAACCTATTATCTTTTGATGGCTTTATTTCTCCTTTTGCTGTATGTGTCCCCGCTTTTTATTTTAAAGGAAGATGCCCATATTCGCGTACACGATAATTTGGATTCTAATATCGCGTGGTATAAGGTGCTGGCCGACAGCGGAGAAATCATCGGCAAAGTGGATGCGGCCATTCCGCAAATCATTAACGGACTGCCCCGGGATGCGTTCGGCACCGAGTGGAGTGGAATTGTTTGGCTGCACGCGTTGTTTTCTTCTATGACCGCCTATGCGGTAAGCCAGACCATTACGAGAGTTGTCGCTTTTTTCGGAATGTATGTGCTGCTGAAGAAACATGTGATTCCGGAGCAGAAAGCGGCATTGATCCGAATTGGCGTATCGCTCGCATTTGCCTTAACGCCTTTTTGGCCTTCTGGAATGCTGAGCACGCTTGGATACCCTTTGGCGCTGTGGGCTTTTTTGAATATCCGAAAAGGGGATATTTCATGGAGAGAATGGCTGACGCTCGGTTTGCTGCCGCTGTATTCAAGCTTTGTATTAGGCTTCTTCTTTTTCTTGGCTGGGATGGCATGCTTCTGGCTGTATGATGTCATCACAAAAAGAAAATGGAATTTCATTTTTTTAGGCAGCATCGCTTTTATGACAAGTATTTATCTTTTTGTCGAGTATCGGCTTGTCTATTCAATGGTGATCTCACACGCGCCGATGCACCGGATTGAATTTATTTCATCAAGGCATGATGTATGGCACTCTCTGCGTTTATCCGTCAAAAACTTTGTCTACGGCCATAACCATGTCATGACAGTTCATACCGTTGTGATTCTTCCAATCTTATTACTCGTATTTTTTGCTGTGCTGTTCAAACGAAATCGGACAAGGGAAGAAAACGTTTATCTTTTTCTCTGCGTGCTGAATTATGCGCTTTCACTATGGTATGCGTTTTGGTTCAACAAAATATGGGCTGTTCCAAAACAGAAATTTGCATTTTTAGCAGAATTCAATTTTGCCCGTTTTCATTTTTTGCGCCCGCTGGTGATCTATATGAGTTTTGCGCTCGCTTTGTACCTCATTTTGCGAATGGGGAAGAAGTGGCAATGGCTCGTATATGCGGCAGTTACTGCGCAGCTGATGGTGCTGGTGCCTTTTAATGAGGAGTATACGTATGGCGTTCACTACAACGCGCCGACATTTCGCGAATTTTACGCGTCTGACCAATTCAAAGAGATTAAGGAGTATATCGGGCGCCCGCAAGATTCGTACAGGGTGGCGAGTATCGGTCTGCATCCGTCTATTGCCCAATACAACGGCTTTTACACCTTAGATACATATAACAACCTGTACCCGCTCTCATATAAATATGAATTTAGAAAAATCATTGAAAAAGAGCTCGAAAAAAACGCCCAATTGAAACGGTACTTTGATGAATGGGGAAGCCGCTGCTATCTGTTCGTCGATGAGCTTGGCAAACGATATGACTTTAAAAAGAATTCAAAGAAAACAATCAATCATCTTGAATTAAATACAGATGTGTTTAAACAAATGGGCGGACGATATATTTTTTCTTCGGTTCCCATCATGAACGCTGATCAAAACCACCTGGCGCTCGTGAAAACATTTGACCATAAAGACTCCGCCTGGCGCATTTATTTATACGAAACAAAATAAGGAGGATATCGATTGAAACAGCCACAGCCAGTGTTAACCATCGTCGTTCCGTGTTTCAATGAAGAGGAAGTATTTAAAGAGACAAGCCGTCAGCTGACGGAGGTTGTAAACAGCTTAATGGAAGAAAAAATGATATCAGAAGACAGTAAAATTTTATTTGTTGATGACGGCAGCAAAGACCGCACCTGGTCTTTGATTGCCATGGAAAGCGTGAAAAACAAGAAGGTAACCGGATTGAAATTAGCCTGCAATGTCGGACATCAAAAAGCGCTTTTAGCAGGTTTGCATAAAGCAAAGCAAAAATCAGACTGCGTGATTTCGATTGATGCCGATCTGCAGGATGATATCTCTGTTATCAGGGAATTTATGCTGAAATATCACGATGGTTTTGAAATCGTGTACGGCGTGCGCCGATGCCGGAAAACCGATACCTTTTTCAAGCGCACGACGGCTACAGGGTTTTACCGGCTCATGAATAAGCTTGGGATTAAGTTAATTTACAATCATGCCGATTTTCGTTTAATGAATAAAAGGGCGCTTGAAGAACTTGCGCGCTATCCGGAAGCCAATTTGTTTTTAAGGGGCATCGTTCCTATGATCGGCTTCAGATCAGCCGAAGTGTTGTATGACCGCAAAGAACGTCTTGCCGGTAAAACGAAATATCCGCTGAAAAAGATGCTGTCATTCGCTTTTAACGGAATCACATCCTTCAGCGTGGCCCCGATTCGCTTTTTTACGCTTTTGGGTTTTCTATTATTTTTGGTAAGCGCCATGGCGGGGATTGGCGCAGTCATTCAAAAAATGCTCGGACACACAAATGCAGGCTGGGCGTCTCTCATCATCTCCATTTGGTTTCTGGGCGGGTTGCAGCTCATGGGAATCGGGATTATCGGCGAATATATCGGAACGATTTTTTCTGAGGTGAAAAGACGGCCGAAATATGCGGTTGATATCGATTTGTATAATGAGCCCTTGAGCCCGCTGCAGCGGCAGGAAAGTGAACGTTTGGAGAAAAAATACAGCTGAAATAACACAAAGAGCTGACCGAATAAGTCAGCTCTTTTTCTTCAGCTGATTCAAAATAGCGGCAAGAGGTTCATCCTGCGGATTGCGGTAAAATTCATAAAACGGGCATCCGTGTTTCTTGACCCGGTCAACGACGGTATCGATTGTATACATCGCCGGTGTCAAAGATGGCTGTACCTCGTGCCAATAGAGCGGCGCCGCTACGGTGCCAAGCTCGTTTCCCCTGGTGGAATAGGGACAGATAATCGTTTTTCCTTCAGCATGCTGCAAATAATCGAGATACAATTTTCCATGCCTGTTTTTGATCAAGCGTTCGGTTGTAAATAGCTCCGGAAATGCATTGGTACAATATTCGGCAATCAGCTGTGTAAATTGGCGTGTGTCCTCGTACGTAAATGCTTCTGGTGACAAGGGAATGTAAAGCTGAATCCCCTTGTTGCCGGAAAGCTTAGGATACGATGTGATGCCGAAGGATTCGAAGAGCTGTTTAAGTTCATTTGCTGCCTGAACAGCCATTAGAAAGTCATCCCGGGACGGGGGATCTAAATCAATGACAATCTCTGCCGGCCTCCTGCTTGCAATCGTTTGAAAAGGAACATGTAACTCCAAAGCGAGCTGATTGGCAAGCCACAATAAGGTAGACAGGTCCTTACAGACCACATGTTCATGGCTCCCGTCAAAAAAGGATTGGACAAAGTCCGGCGTATAATCAGGCTTATTTTTTTGGAAAAAGGATTCGCCCCTTGATCCGTGCGGATAGCGAATAACCGTGACAGCACGATCTTTGAGAAACGGGAACAGATAGTCGCTGATTTCAATCATATACTGGATGAAATCTTCTTTTGTTTTTTTATGCTTTTCAAATATGATTTTATCTAGGCTTGTAAACTGCAGTTTTGGATGAACCGGCTTTGAGCGGCGCACGAGCTGTGCAAAGGTGCAGTCGGTCCAGTCCATATGAAATTGAAATTTGACAAACGAAACCTCTCTTAGCGTGCCTTGTAAAATCGTTAAATACTGAACAGTAGCGCAGATCGATGGTTCGAGTGTGTATTCACCTGACGATGTTTTTTGTCCGTGCTCTTCCATAATTGCGCGTATGGCATTTTTTTCTTCCTCGCTCATTCCGTGTGATACAGAGGCGACAGGCGTCATTACACCGTTTTTTAACACAGAAACCGTCAGAAATCCATTGTGAGGATTAAATCCTGTGATACAAACATCGGCATGTTTAAAGTTTTTGTATTTCAGCCAATCAGATGACCGTTTTTTTTCGATCCATTTGCTGTTGATTTTTTTCGCTACAATGCCCTCTCCGTCATACTTTATTATCTTCTCCCAAATTGGATCGAAGTGCTGGTGGGAGGGGATATACTGAATGGTTTCCTTTGCGTAAGGATTTGGCTCAGCCGGGAGCTTTGCAGCAGACATCAGCTCATGCAGCGATGTTTTTCGGTCAATATAGGAATGAGTGGATACATCTTGTCCGCTTCGTTCCAAAAGGTCAAATGCGAGAAAGCAGCAAGGCCGAGAGCTTGCGGATTCCTGTATCTTATCCGGCCTTTTCAAGCGTCCCCGCACTTGAATATGTTCAAAATCTGAACGGAATGGATTCGCCAAAAAAACGATTTCTCCATCAAGTGTTAACGGAAGTTCCTTTTTTATATGCTGAAAAGCAGTTTCGGCGAATAGAGAAATTTCAGGGAAGGTACTGTTAAGCTCTAAACCATTTCTGCTCGTTAATGTCACACCTGACGGATTAATGCGGAGAATACAGCGAAACCCGTCATATTTTACTTCGTAACGCCATTCCGCTCCTTTTGGAGGTGAAGAAGTAAGGACGGGCTGCATGGTAAACGCCATTGGCTATGATGTGCCGGAGACTTTTTTTCTAGTGGTTTTCTGCTTTTTTTCTCCGGCTCCTTTCGGTTCTCCGCCTTCGGCTGGTGCTGCCGCTGGTTTTTCCCGATTCGGCCTTTTGGTTCGATCGATGCTGGCTTGAAGTGCGCTGACCAGGTCGATCACATCCTCACGAGGAGGCGCTTTGTCAGGAGTAACGGCTGTTTCTTTATTCTCCAGCTTATCATTGACTCTTTGCAGCAAGGCTTTTCGATACGTGTCCTCATATTGTTCTGGCTGAAATTCAGTTGTCAGCTCATCTATCAACGTAATGGCGGTCTGCAGCTCTTTATCATTTACATTTGATTGATCAGGCACTCCGGGTACGTGGGCAGCGCTTCTTACCTCATCGGGATAATGAATGGATTCCATTACGATGCAATTTTCATATACGCGGAGAATGGCAAGCTGCTGTTTCGACCTAATCGTCATATTGGCGATCCCGATCTTTCCGGTGGATCGAAGCGCCTCGCGAAGAAGAGTATAGGCTTTCGTGCCGTTATCACCGGGCCCGACATAGTAGGAACGGTTAAAATATATCGGGTCTATTTCCTGCAGTTGAACAAAATCGACAATTTCAACCGCTTTCTCTTCATGCTCCTGCTTTAAGCTTTTTAAATCTTCATCAGTCAGCACGACATATTTTCCTTTTACGTATTCATATCCCTTCACAATTTCATCAGGGCTGAGCGTTTTTTCACAGTTTGTGCATATTTTTTCATATTTAATTGGCGCATGATCTTCTTTATGAAGACTTCGCAGCTTAATGTCTTTATCTTCTGTGGCGGCATAAAGCTTGATGGGGATATTCACCAAACCGAAGCTGATGGATCCCTTCCACATTGTATGCATATCGATGAACCACCTTTTTTTCATTATTGTGGAGATATGAGGGGTGATTCATGTGTAGTAACTTATGGGTATAAAAAACAGCCGGCGCTGTTAACGCGGCGGCTGGTTTAATATCAAGTGTTCAAGCTGTTCCGGCGGTATCGGTCTGCTGAAAAAGAAGCCCTGTAAATGGTCACAGCCTTTTTCGTCAAGCAGCTGTTTTTGGCCGGAGTTTTCTACGCCTTCGGCAATGACTTGTAAAGACAGCTGATGGCCCATGGCAATAATGGCGCCGGTAATTTGTTCTGATTTCGGATGAGTCTGAATATCATCGATGAATGATTTATCGATTTTCAGTCTGTGAATCGGAAAATCCTTTAAATAGCTTAGAGAACTGTGCCCCGTGCCAAAATCGTCAATGCTGATCCTGATGCCTAATTTGGTTAAAGAAGATAGAACCTTTTTGGAGTGGTCTAGATTATCCATGGTCATGCTTTCTGTTACTTCAACTTCAAGAAGGCGAGGGGGAAGCCTGTATTTAAAAAGGGTATTCTTGATGAGCGGAATCAGTTCCTCTGATTGAAACTGTCTGGCGGAAATATTAATGGCGACAGAAAGATCAAATCCTTTGTCGTGCCACACTTTTGCCTGCCGGCACGCCTCATCAATAATCCACTTTCCGATATCAATAATAAGGCCGGTTTCTTCGGCAACACCGATGAATTCTCCAGGCGGACGCAGATTGCCGTCTGGAGTGACAAGGCGTATGAGCGCTTCAGCACCTGTCATTTTCTGATCTTTTGAACTGAATTGCGGCTGATAATGCAAGACAAATCTTTTGTTATCAATCGCTTCCCTCAGCTCCATTTCTTGATTAAGCTTGACGGTTTCTTTATTGCCGATTGAGAAAGAGTAGTATCTGTATTTGCTTTTGTTTCGCTCTTTGGCCGCATACATTGCCATATCTGCCTTTTTCATCAATTCAGGGCCGTCTGTTCCGTCTTTAGGAGAAATCGCAATACCGATGCTGACGGATGTAATCAGTGTGTGGTCCTGAATTTTAAATGGCTTTTTGAATTGCTGAATGATTTTTTTAGCCAAAATGTCTGCTTCACCCGTTCCGGTATTGGCGTCAGTCAAAATAATAATGAATTCATCACCCCCAAGCCGTGCGATAAACCCATTATCTGGTATAACAGATGAAAGCCGTTTAGCCGCGAGCTGGAGCAGTTGATCGCCGACATTGTGGCCTAATGCATCATTTATCACTTTAAATCGATTCAAATCTAAGAAAAATACCACGGTGTTATAATCCAGGGCATGCTCGCGGTTCAAGACCTTTGTTAGGTGGGAGATCGCATGTCTTCTGTTGGGTAAATCTGTAAGTGAGTCGTAATGAGCCATTCTATGGATTTTTTTTTCGGCTCTGTACTGTTTTGTCACATCTTTACAGATGACATATATGCTGTCCAGTTCTTGATTAACCTCAACAGGTATAAACGTAATATTCAAATGAAACTGGCCTTTGTCCGTCATAAGAGTGGCATCGCTGTTAATGGCTTGTTTTTCGCTTTTGACCTGCTTAAAAAGCGCATTGATTTTTGTCGGCATATAGTGATTCCAATTTTGATGGTTTAAGCCGAAGTTATTCATCATATCCTCACCAGCATGATTAGAAGAAATAATATCTCCTTTTAATGACAGGATAAAGATCGCATCAATATTGTGGATAATTAAAGATTGAAACCGCTGTTCGTTATCCTTCATGCGTTCATTTTGTTTCATGAATTTTCGATCGGCATGGGAACTGAATAATAATAACGTTTGAATACAGAAGATGATTAAGGCAATCAAAATAGACCAATCGAATGTATGGACTTCCATATGATGGTCGGGAGGTGCACTATCTTTATAAAATGTAGCGGCCATCATTCCTGTATAATGCATTCCCGAAATGCCAATTCCCATTATTAAGGCACTGATGATTTTATAAATCAGCAAATGGTCTGCAGGTTTTTTCATGGACAAGTCAAAGAAAATCTTTAGTGAGACGAATGATGCTGCAATGGCAATGACAATGGATAATGTAAAAAGCAGCGGTTCATATATCATCATTACCCGGGAAATGGAAGACATTCCGATATAATGCATAGATGAAATCGATGCACCCAGCATCACCGATCCTGTAAGCAGCCTGTAAAAGGTAAGCATATACCGGCTGACAATATATAAAGAAACAAATGATCCAGAAACAGCAGCTGCAATCGAGGCAACTAAAGGCACCAGTTCATAATGCATCGGTACCTCCGTATGAACAGCCATCATTCCGATAAAATGCATAGACCAAATCCCAAAGCCCATGATGAAAGAGCCTGCAATCAGCCACACCTTGCTTTTTAATCCTGTATGAATGGTGACTTTTCTTGATAGTTCAAGGGAGGTGAAAGATGCTGCACAAGCAATAAGAATAGATAAACATATGAGTGCTGTATTATATGTTACGTGTAATTCCATATGGAGATTCCCCCGTGTGTTCCAGTCTGGTTGACTCTCCTTAATATCGGCTGCCAGCTAAAGAATTTCAGTCTATATGCCTAGAGAAATTGTCAGAAAAACGTTTGGAATGAAGAATCTCTGTTTTTAGTTCTGCTGACCGTCAAAAATATGTTAAAATCATTTTGATGTTTTGAGTTAAAAACAAAAATGTGTATACATAGATCAGGGAAAAGGGAAGTGAAGATGATCGAAGAATTGGTTATGTCCTGGATAGAAGCATTTAAAAGCTTATCTTATTTCGGAATTTTTCTGGCGCTCTGTATTGAATTTATACCGGCTGAAATTGTCCTTCCGCTTGCGGGTTATTGGGTATCGAGAGGTGACATGACGCTTGCCGGCGCTGTTCTGGCAGGATCATTAGGAGGAGTCGCCGGTCCGCTCACCCTGTATTGGATCGGGCGTTATGGAGGCAGGCCGTTTCTTGAACGTTTCGGAAAGTATCTCTTTATCAAGCCTGAGGCTCTTGACAAATCGGATGAATTTTTTAAAAAACATGGCGGTTTTGTCGCTTTCAGCGGCCGCTTCCTGCCGGGGGTCCGCACCCTGATTTCCATACCGTGCGGCATCGCAAAAATGAATGTCTGGGTGTTTTCTCTTTACACATTTATCGCTATGCTGCCGATCACATTTGTTTATGTATATCTCGGTGTGAAGCTCGGAGAAAATTGGAAAGACGTAGGCTCTATTCTAGACCAATATATGCTTCCGATCGGAATCGCCATTTTGATCTTGTTTGTTCTCTATTTAGTGATAAAGAAGAGAAAAAAACGAATGCAGTCTGAACATTTTTCAGTTTTTTTAAAAAATAAGCGTTGACAAATAAGCTCGCTCCGCATATCATTGACTTATAATATGATATTTCTTGAAATCCCAAAGGGGAGTAGCGTCCGGAATGTTTCCGGAAACAAAGTCGTCATTTCATGGATAGTGATATCCATCGGCTTTGTTGGCATGCCTGAATTCATGTCTAGCAAGACCTTTGCCTTATGTCGGCAAAGGTCTTTTTTGCATGTCCGGCCGGCATAAGATCGGATGAAGAGAAAGAAAACAACTTTTTTGGGAGGGTATCATTTATGGATGCAGCATTATTATTGGAGTATGGTTGGGTTCTTCTCGTCTTGATCGGGCTGGAAGGTATTTTAGCCGCCGATAACGCTTTAGTGATGGCGGTTATGGTAAAACATCTGCCGGAGGAGCAAAGAAAGAAGGCATTGTTTTACGGGCTGGCAGGCGCCTTTGTTTTGAGATTTGGTTCTTTATTCGCTATTTCTTTTTTGGTCAATGTATGGCAGGTTCAAGCCATTGGCGCGCTCTACTTGCTGTATATTGCAGCAAGCCACTTGCTCAAAAGATATGTATTTAAGAAAGAAGACAATCATAAGGTGACGAAGCAAAGCGGATTTTGGCCTACTGTAATAAAGGTTGAGCTGGCAGATATTGCTTTTGCTGTAGACTCCATCTTAGCAGCAGTCGCTCTGGCGGTTACGCTGCCTGGAACTTCACTTCCGAAGATCGGCGGACTTGATGGAGGACAATTCCTCGTTATTTTGGCCGGAGGCATTATCGGGCTGGTGATTATGCGTTTTGCGGCTTCGATGTTTGTTAAGCTTTTAAAGGAACGTCCAAGCCTAGAAACAGCAGCTTTTGTAATTGTCGGATGGGTCGGGGTAAAGCTTGCTTTATATACACTCGCACATGATGACATAGCCATTGTTTCCTCGCACTTTATTCATTCAGGGACATGGAAGCTGATTTTCTGGGTTGTCTTAGCGGCGATCGCAGTTTGCGGCTGGTTTATGTCAGGCTCAAAAAAACAGACGGAAGACGCACAAAATGAACAAAATAACAGAAGCCAAGAAAGGGCTTAATCATAAAGACTCTGCTGAAAAGCAGAGTCTTTTCATGTTTGAAGCGTTTTCACTGGCGAAATAAAATAACAATTTTATAACAGCTTTGTTACAAAAACCTCTTATAAAACCCCCAAAATTCTCTTTAAGGGCACGAAATCCTGTATAGTACGTGAGATTGTGTTGTCACAATTGAGACATTGGAAATCAATATTTCTTTTTCTCCTTTGCGATTCCCTATCAAATTAGCTATCATTAATGAGTAGTTATAGGGAGGAACTGAGGTGAAACCAGTGCTTAGCCTTTTGTTTAAATTGGGAAAAAAGAAGCAAACGCTTGAAAAAGCTGTTGAAAGTATACAAAAAGGCAATAAAGATCTGCAAAACGAGTTGATACAGCAGTATAAGCCATTTATCGCAAAGACGGTTTCATCCGTTTGTAAACGATATATAGATGAAAAAGACGATGAGTTTAGCATCGGACTGATTGCATTTAACGAAGCTATTGAAAAATACTCACCTGAAAAAGGAAATTCGCTGCTCGCATTCGCAGAGCTTATTATAAAAAGAAAAGTTATTGATTACATTAGAAAAGAAGCAAGAACCGCTCAAAATATTAATATGGATTTACAGGAGGGTGACGATCAGGAATCCTCACAAAGCTTGATTGAAGCCGAGCTTTCTATTGATGAATACCGCCGCCAAATAGAACAGGAACAGAGGCGTGAGGAAATCCTGTATTTTCAAAAGCAGCTCAAAGACTACGGTCTTTCATTTCAAGAGCTGCTTGAACATTCTCCAAAGCATGCGGACGCAAGGCAAAACGCCATAAAGGTGGCGCTCACCCTTGTAGAGCATGAAGAATTAGCTGCGATTCTTTATACGAAGAAACAGCTTCCTGTTAAACAGCTCGAACAGCTCGTTTCAGTAAGCAGAAAAACGATTGAGCGAAACAGAAAATATATCATTGCCATGTGCATTATCATTACCGGTGATTATATTTATTTAAAAGATTATCTTAAAGGGGTGCTGCACTCATGAGAAGAGGGATCATAGTCGAGAAAAATAAAAAATTCGTCACGTTGCTGACCCCTGACGGACAATTTTTAAAAGCCAAAAATGATCGCCAAACATATGAAATCGGAGAAGAAATCATGCTTCCGAGTGAGACACGCATGGGCAGAAGGGCCAGCTTTTTTGATTTTTTAAGACTGCGCCCTTTCAAAATGGGGATTTTTACGATGACTGCTATTATGCTTTTTATTTTTATTATTCTCCCCGTTTTCTCTAATGACAAGGCCTATGCGTATATGACAATAGATATTAATCCAAGCTTCGAAATGGCGTTAAACAGCGATTACGAAGTGATTGAACTGACGCCCCTCAATGATGACGGCAAGAAGGTTATCAGTGACATCGATGATTGGGAGGAGACTGATTTTAAAAAGGTGATAGACGATATTATTACGGATTGCAGCGAGCATGGATATGTAAAGGAATCGAAAGAAATATTGATTTCCACTGTTTATGAAAATACGGATGACAATACATATAAATCAGGAGTAAAAAAACAGCTGAATGATGTAACGGAAAAATATAAAACGACATACCGCATGGAATCTCTCGAAACCGATATGAAAACGAGAGAAAAAGCAAAAAAGGAAGGCGTATCAACAGGAAGCTACATAAAATCAAATGAAAAGAATAATGTGAAAGATCCAAACGAAGATTCTCAAAAATCCGGGGAAGAGGATCAAAAAAATACCGGCAGCGAGGAAGAAAACACGGATCTAACAGATGATCAAGACAGCAAACAAGGAGAAAATGAACAGCTGGATGATACGGACTCAGAGAAAGAAGATACAACAGACACGCAGAATGACGATAGTGAACTGAATAAAGACGTAAAGGAATCAGATGAAAACACGAAAACTGAAAAAGATGGGGATACTGAGCAAACCCCTACACAAGATCCTCAAGATAACGGAAATGAAGAAGAAGACAATGGTGAACAGAATAGCAAGAATCAAAAAAATTGGAATAACGGTGAAAAAGGAAAGGGTCATTCCTCATCTAATCGGGATAATGCTTCTTACCACCGTAACCCAAATAGCTACAGCAGCAATAATAGTTCAGCTCAAACTGAAGATTCGCCGAGTGCCCCCGGCGAATAGAGTCCTGAGTTTATTTATTTGTGCCATTTAGCTGTGATTGTGCTTGCTGAACCAGACGCTTTGTCATTTCCCCGCCTACAGAGCCGTTTGCACGTGAAACTGTATCAGAACCAAGGTTCACACCGAATTCTTGAGCTACTTCAAGTTTAAATTGGTCTAGTGCCTGCTCCACCCCTGGAACAACGAGTTTATTTCTGCTCGCCATCTTTTTTCATCTCCTTTTTCTCGTAAGAAATTCTTAACGCGTATTTAGTTTGAAATGTACGGGGTTTATTTATGCTGGCAATTGTTGTGGGGGAATAAAAAACCCCCCGGCAACCTGCCGGGGGTACATCCTGATTATAGGATATCTGCGGTCATTTTGTTCGCGGTCGCCTGAATATGGAACGTCAAAATGGAGAGAACTGTAATGGCAATAATCTGCCTGATTTTGACCCATTGAGCGTCACTCAGCTCTTCAAAATGGTGACGGATAAGGTCCGTTTCCTGTTCGACGATCTGCTGGAGATTTGAATCCTTCATGGAAGGAGTGTCTTGGTGATGAATGGCATGCAGCACACGCGCGCAGCTTTCGTAGTATGCTAACGGGCTGATGACATCATCAGATCTGTCTGAGATGGTGTTAAAAGCAACTTTTAAGATAGCTCGTATGTGTTCAAAGTCATAAATGGATTTTAGGTCACGTACAATTAAAAGAATCACTGCCTGTTCAACTGAATACTTTTTACCCAGCTCAGGATGGCCAATGAGATCTTTGATATCGCGTTTCACCCAATTTTGAATCGCGGTTGACTTTAACGACGTCAGCTCGCATAAATTGCCAAGCTCAACGATTTCGTTGGTAGACAGACCGTATTCTTTTTTCTGTTTTTTTCGTTCATATCTTGTAAGAAATTCCGGAATCTGAAGATGGCTTGCAGCTTCTTCCGCTGGCATATTCGCTGATTTGACGAGGATGTCGAGCGGGCTAATGTCTCCCAGGCCTTTAAGGGAATAGAGCAGCCGTACCATCTCAATTCGAGTGAGTTTAAAAATATTCATTGTTCACCTCTTCAAGACAATTTGACGCGGATATAATCTTTATGTATAAATGCACTATTAAAGCGTCAGCAATACATTAACATCATACGTCTAAATCCTTGCATTTTCAAACAGATGTTTTATAATTTAAATATACAAGTTCTTTTGATCTTAAAAATAACGGAGGTTATTATGGCGAAAAGAATTTTTCTGTTTATTTTAACGAATATTTTGGTGCTTACAACAATCGGAATTGTTTTATCTGTCATAAGCTCTGTCACTGGAGTTGGGACGTACTTTACAGCTGATGGCGGTATAGATCCTATTGCTCTTCTTGTATTCAGTTTAGTCGTCGGTTTTGTCGGTTCCTTTACATCTCTTGCGATGTCTAGATGGATGGCAAAAACAATGATGGGTGTCAGAGTGCTGAATCCGGAAAAACATACACTTAGCTATGAAGAGCAGCAATTGGTTGACCGTGTTTATAAATTAAGCCGCTCTGCCGGCTTAACGAAGATGCCGGAGGTCGGAATTTACCGCTCATCCGAAGTGAACGCGTTTGCGACTGGTCCTTCAAAACGCCGCTCTCTTGTCGCTGTGTCGTCAGGTCTGCTTGACCAAATGGATGACGCTGCGGTTGAAGGCGTGCTTGCCCATGAGGTCGCGCATATTGCAAATGGTGATATGGTGACAATGACGCTTTTACAAGGTATTGTGAATACCTTTGTCGTCTTTTTATCACGTATCGCTGCATGGATCGCGAGCCGCTTTGTTAAGGAAGATCTTGCGCCGATTGTTCATTTTATCGCAATGATTGTGTTTCAGATTGTCTTTTCCATTCTCGGAAGCCTCGTTGTTTTTGCGTATTCACGCCACCGTGAATTCCATGCTGACCGGGGAGGAGCTGATCTTGCCGGCAAGGATAAGATGATTCATGCTCTTCGAACGCTTAAGAGCTATTCTTCCCGCATCATGGAAGAAGATCAGACAGCTGTCCAAACGCTAAAGATTAATGGCAAGAAACGTTCATCGCTTTTCTCTACTCACCCTGATTTAGATGAAAGAATCAGACGGTTAGAAGCTAAATAAAACCAAAACATCCTTCCTCTGAGAACCCTCAGAGGTTTTTTTTCTGTTTCACTTTGACTAAAATAATAAAAAAATATGCAAGTTAAGAAAATGTTTCGCAAAAGCCTTTAAAAATGGAACTAATATCTTTAGAATAATTACCGTACTTTAAATGGAGAGGCAGAAGGATTTCACATGAGATTAAAGCTTGGAAAATTGATACAGGCATTATCTCCGGCCCAGCTGATTGCATTATATTATTTTCTCGCAGTAACTGTGGCCCTGATATTGCTGAGTCTGCCTGCTGCCCATAAGCAGGGAGCGGATTGGACCTTTATTGACGCACTTTTTACGGCTGTCAGTTCAGTCAGCGTCACGGGGCTGACGGTTGTTGATACAGCTGATACATTCAGCACTACAGGCATTTTTATTTTGGCATTTGTTCTGCAATTTGGCGGAATCGGTATTATGACGCTCGGCACATTTATTTGGCTGATCATGGGAAAAAGAATCGGCCTTAAAGAACGGAAATTGATTATGGTAGACCAAAATCAATCCCAGTTTTCAGGAATTGTCAATTTAATGAAACAGGTTCTTTTCCTTATATTGTGGATTGAATTTTTTGGAGGAATCATACTTGGCACTTATTTTCTAACCTACTATGATTCCTTTCAAGAAGCTTATTTACACGGGTTTTTTGCAAGTGTCAGTGCAACCACAAATGGCGGGTTTGATATAACAGGAAATTCTATGGTTCCGTTCCGCCATGATTATTTTGTGCAGTTTATTACGATGCTTTTGATCATATTCGGAGCGATTGGCTTTCCGGTGCTTGTCGAAGTAAAGGACTTCTTGTTTTCAAAGCATCGGAGATATCCGTTTACGCTTTTTACAAAAATCACGACGATTATGTTTGGCTCACTCGTAGTGTTTGGCGCCATCGGCATCTATGCGCTGGAAGCAAGCCACTCGTTTGCGGGAAAGGCTTGGCACGATATATTGTTTCTCTCCTTGTTTCAATCAACAGCTACCCGAAGCGGAGGGCTTGCAACAATTGATATCAGCCAGCTGTCGGATCCCACGCTGTTTTTTATGTGTGCGCTGATGTTTATCGGTGCGTCACCAAGCTCAGTCGGAGGAGGCATAAGGACAACAACGTTTGCTTTGAACCTGCTTGCGCTGTTTCATTTTGCGCGCGGCAATAAAGCGGTAAAAGTATTCAAACGGGAGCTGCACCCAGCAGATTTGATGAAGTCTCTTGTTGTCACAATGATGGCGATTTTGCTCGTTTTTGGAGCGACACTGATCCTTACGATAACAGAGAAGCATTCTCTGCTGGAGCTCTTGTTTGAGGTATGTTCGGCCTTTGGAACGACCGGTCTGTCCCTCGGCATTACAGCTGATTTGAGCAACGTAGGAAAATGTGTCATTATGATCGTCATGTTTATCGGACGAATCGGAATATTGACCTTCCTTTATCTGATCGGAAGAAAAGAAATTGAAGCAAATTATCATTATCCGAAGGAAAGAGTCATTATTGGATAATTAAACACCGCATCTGGCGGTGTTTTTTATTGCCAAAAAAAAGATGTGTGACCCGGCACCAGTTGGAGATCCTAACATAAACAGCTGCAGTTGATTAGCTGGTCTTGCATTTTCAAGCAGAAATAAAAATTTGAAAAACTGGCGAGGAGGATTTCTGTGAAACGTAAAGCTGAGGTCAATGAAGCCATAAAAAACAACAATACACCGACTGAGAGTATGGACAGAAATGCATATAAGACTCAATATCACGACGACCCGAATTTCCGTGGGGCCAATCGCAATTCCAAACAAGGTCAGCAAGGAGGCGCGTGATCATGAAAAAGAACCAGCATAGCAAAGATATGCAAAATCATAAAAAGCCGATGAATAAGAAGGTGCTTGAGGAAGAATTCTCAAGTGAGCTCGGGGATTACAACGCTGGGAAAATAATTGAAACTCTTGAAATAACAAAGCCGAAAAAGAAAAAAGAGAAAAAACAAAAATAAAAAACACCTCTTAGGCGGAATGCCGCTTAAGAGGTGTTTGTCTATTTTAAATAGGCATTTTTGTTGTTTCCTCTGACTAGCTGCAGCAAGCCTGTCATTCTCAGTTCAATGAACGGCTGAGCAACCGTTTTGACGAAATTGCTTGAGAGAATGGAGGTAAGGGCAGCAGTTAAGAGCAGCAGGATGACTAAGTTTTGATAGTCCGTGAGTCCATCCTCAAGCCCGACCTGCCGGAGTGTTTTAATGATAAACCCGTGGAGCAGGTATACGTAAAATGTCCTTGTTCCCCACTTTGTAAAGAAATAGCGTTTTTGCGGAACAAGCGCTAAAAAGCTAAAGGTTGCCGCAAAGGCAAGTACATACCAGCTGATCCGGGAAAGGCCGCTTGCCAAGGTGACATCGCCAAATGATGAGTACGGCTTAGAGCCGAACAGCCATGAATAGTCAAAGTCGACCCCCCAACAGATGACAAATACAGCAGCGAGCACACCGAGCGCAATCTGTTTGCCTCGTTTTGATCTCAGTAAATCAAAATGATGTTTATTCAAATAAAACCCTACAAGGAACATCGGCAAGAATACAAATGTCCGGGAGAGGCTCAGTGTGCTGCTGACAAAGTCGAGATAGCCGATCAGCACCGCGATTCCGCAGCTGACAAACAGCGCCCACTGCTTAGAAAGCTTTGAAAAAGGATAGAGCAGGATATTCCAGAAAAATAAGCTTACCAGAAACCATAATGACCATTGCGGATCAATCGGATTCATATTTGTCATGCTTTCGTCTTGAATAATGTAATAAAAGACGGAATAGATGCTTTGGAAAATCAAATATGGAATAATCAGCTTAACCGCCAGCTTTTTCACATATCCGGCACGTTTAAAACCTTTGGCGAAATAACCGGATACAAGAATAAAGGCAGGCATGTGGAACGTGTAAATGAACTTGTAGAGGTAGAGCATAAAATTGTTATCATGAATAAAAGATCGAAGAATATGACCGAATACAACAAGGAATATCAATAAAAATTTTGCATTGTCAAAATAACTGTCTCGCGATTTATTCATAGCATCACCTTCTCTTTAAATCAGTCACTAAAAGATTATTCCCTGTTGGTATTTATTTTAAAATAAAAGATCAAAAAGGATTTGAAAAAATGGCTGATTGTTAGGACGATGTAAAGTGACGGTAAGGATCGTTGAAAATGTCTTCTTTATGTAATGACGCTGAAATTTTCTGAAATGTATAGGGCGAATGAAGGAAGTTCATGCAATTTGTAGAAATATTGAGGGATAGGTTTTGAAGAAGGAGTGTTTACGCATGGAAACTCTCGATGTTGAGACAAATTCAGGTCTGAAAGAGGAACTGAAGCGCCTCAAAGAAGAAAATGATCGGCTGAAAAAGGAATTGCATCAGCATCAAGTGATTGTGAACAATACGCTCGATGCTATTTTTATATGTGATAATGAAATGAAAATCGTGCAGGCAAATGAAGCAACAGCGAGGATGCTTCAAGTGGATGCGGAAGGTTTGAAAGAGCGTTCCGTTATTGATTTTTTGTTTTCTATTCCAAAGGATGAGCTGGACCTTTCCGTAAAGAAGTTTTTTAAGAAAGGTTTTCTGTGGAAGGAGGTACCAATCCGGCTGGACAGCGGAGCGACAAAATATATTGAGTTTCTTGCCAAAAGAGGGATTGGTGAAGATTTCTTTTTTGTCGTTATGAGAGATATTTCTTCAAAGAAAATTCTGGAGCGGGAATTTTCCATGAATGAACAGCTTTTTAAGGACTTGTTTGACAGAGCCGTTGACGGAATCGTTCTATTTGATAAAGACGGCGGCTTTATTGATGCCAATCTGTCCTTTTGCAAAAGCTTTGAAATCGATCAGAATGAGTTGTCACATTTGTCGCTGTATCAATTTATAGACAGCGGCTCACGAAAAGATTTCGATAACATTTGGCACACGCTCTATCGAAAGGGAAAAGCAAAGGGCGAGCTGCCTGTCAGGCTTCGTTCAGGAGATCAGAAGCTGTTTGAATTTACGATTACGTCTAACATCATCAGCGGTTTTTATATGTCGATTATGCGGGATATCACAGAGAAGAGGTCCATGGAGCTCCAGCTATTTAAAAGTGAGGAGCGCTTCAGAGAAATTTTTGAAAACGCCATGGATGCCATTATCATCTGGTCGAATGACGGAAGAATCGTTAAGGCCAATCAGTCAGCCTGTAAAATTTTTGAGCTGCCGATGAATTTGCTGTTAAAAAGAAAGCTGTGTGATTTTCTCGTGGACTCGAAGAAATACAGCATGACGAAGAGAAAATATGCAAAATACGGTGAGATCAGAGAAGAGATGCTGTTTCAAATGGGAAACGGGCAGTTCAAAGAGCTTGAATTTACATCAAAGCGGACAATCCTTGAAAACCAGCACTTAACAATTCTAAGAAATGTCAGTGACCGAAAGCGGATGGAAAAGGAGCTTCGGGAAAGCGAGCTCAAATTCAGAAAAGTGTTCAACGGTTCAATGGACGGCAACGTATTATTCGACAATCAGTACCGAATCATCGACGCCAACCCGTTAGCGAGCGATATTTTGGGCCTGCCGCATGAAGAGCTAAAAAGACACAGCCTGCTTGATATTATATCTTCCTATGAAATAGAAAATTTGGCATCGCCGGCAAGGCAAATTAATTTCGATGAAATGGATAATGAAATTCCATTCTTGCTTAGCAGCAATGATAATAGAAAACTAGAATTTTCATTTAAACGAAATATTATTCAAAATATGAACCTGGCTATCTTTAAAGATGTCACAGAGCGAAAAGAACTGGAAGAGCGCCTTCGCAAATCTGATACCCTCCATGTGGTTGGAGAACTCGCTGCCGGCATCGCTCACGAAATCAGAAATCCAATGACAGCCCTTAAAGGCTTCATTCAGCTCCTGAAAGGAAGTGTGGAGGGAGACTATTCTCTTTACTTCAACGTCATCACCTCAGAATTAAAGCGCATCGAATCCATCATCACAGAGTTTTTAATTTTAGCCAAGCCCCAGGCTATCATGTATGAGGAGAAACATGTGACACAAATTATGAAAGACACATTAGACCTTCTTAACGCGCAAGCCAATCTCAGCAACGTACAAATGCATCTGGATTTAGTCGGCGACATTCCGCCGATATACTGTGAACCGAATCAGCTGAAACAGGTTTTTATCAATATATTAAAGAATGCCATCGAAGTCATGCCTGACGGCGGCAATATTTATGTGACAATCAAAAAAGCTGATCAACATCATATTTTAATATCTTTAAAAGACGAAGGAGTCGGAATCACAGAGGATAAATTAAAGCGTCTCGGAGAACCGTTTTATACAACAAAGGAACGGGGAACTGGACTCGGGCTCATGGTAAGCTATAAAATTATTGAAGAACATCAAGGCAAAATAATGGTGGAAAGTGAAGAAGGAAAGGGAACTGTTTTCCATCTTACACTGCCTGTCCGGCAGAATTTTGAAGAAAGAAGGCTAGACGAATGAATTACTATACGACAGCGGAAACGCCGCTCGGGAACCTCGCGATTGTCGAGGAAGAAGGCCGCATCACCCGTCTCTTTCTCAGTAAGGAAGATTTGATCGAGTGGAAAGAATCTGTTGAGGGTGCGGAGCAGTTTGAGACTGCTTTTTTGGCAGAAGCGAAAAAGCAGCTTCACGAATATTTTGCGGGGGAAAGAAGGACATTCTCACTGCCATTGAGCCAAAAGGGCACGCCTTTTCAGCAAAAAGTATGGGAGGCGCTTGCCATGATTCCATATGGAGAATCACGAAGCTATGCTGATATCGCCGTTGCGGTAGGCAGTCCGAAAGCGGTACGTGCTGTCGGACAGGCAAATAAACGAAATGACCTGCCGATATTTGTCCCATGCCACAGAGTGATTGGCAAAAACAGCACGTTAACAGGGTATGCCGGAAGCAAAACTGACATCAAAGCTTATTTGCTTAGCATCGAGCAAATCTCCTACAAAGAAAAATAAAACATATGGCACGTTCCCTTTTTTCGCTGCCGACATATGATTTTACTAAGTTAAAAAAGTTGGTCTGATGAAAGAGGAGGACAAAGCAATTGAAGCCGAGCCGCTCTGAGAAAATTGCCGTTTTTGCCGAACTGCTTGTGAAACTGCATATCTTATCCAGCGCTCAAAAAGATGAAATGATCAATATGAATATGAGTAAACAAAAAAACCGCTGACTCGCCCCTTTATGAGCAAAGTCTTCAGCGGTTTTTTAATGAACCTTTTCGCCTGTGAACAGCTTTTCAATTTCTTCTTCATAGGAACCAGTCATAATCCCTTTTTCAGTAATGATCCCAGAAATAAGATGGTGAGGTGTAATATCAAAAGCAGGATTAAAGACAGGCACTTCAGCCGGAGCGGTCCGGACGCCGGAAATGTTCCTGACTTCATCAGGATCCCGTTCCTCTATCGGGATATCAGCCCCGCTTTTTACTTTTGTGTCAAAAGTAGATAAAGGTGCTGCTACAAAAAACGGAATATCGAAGGCGTTTGCTAAAATAGCAAGACCGTAAGTGCCAATTTTATTCGCAGTATCTCCGTTCCTTGCAATTCGGTCAGCGCCGACGATGACGGCAGAAATTTGTTTTTCTTTCATCGTATGGGCTGCCATACTGTCCGTAATCAGAGTGACGTCAATACCGCCCTGCATCAGCTCCCAAGCAGTAAGCCGTGAACCTTGAAGAACCGGTCTGGTTTCACAAGCATAAATATGAAGCCCCAAATCCTTTTGTTTGGCCAAATAAAACGGGGCAAGTGCGGTTCCATAGCGGCTTGTCGCGATAGAACCGGCATTGCAGATTGTCATAATCCGGTCGCCTCTTTTGAAAAGCTGAAGCGCGTTTTGGCCGATCATCCGGCACGTTTCTTCATCCTCGACTTGAATCTGAATCGCTTCATGGACAAGGTTGGTTTTTGCTTCATTTACAGAAATGGCGTTTTGAATTGAATGGCTCAGTCTTTCGAGCGCCCATGATAAATTGATCGCGGTCGGCCTTGAACTGTTCAAATCATTTTTGATAATATCCAATTCGCGGCGGAAATCCGCCACATTATCAGTTTCAATGTCTTTTGCCGCCAGCGCGAGCCCAAATGCTGCCGTAATGCCGATCGCCGGGGCTCCTCTCACTTTTAGTGAGACAATCGCGTCAAATACTTCTTCTTTCGTTGTCAGCTCCAAATATTCCGTGACATCAGGAAGCTTTTGCTGATTTAAAATCTTAATGGCTGTTTCTTTCCATTCAACAGAACGCGGAACAGCAAATGAATTGGTCATGGTTGAATCATTCCTTTACAAGTAACTTAAAACATTTAATAACATCTGTAATGGTTTTTAATTGTGAACGTTTTTCAATAAAGGCAGCACCGGTTTCCAACGCCAGCCGTTTTCTTTCGATTCGTTTATCAAACGGTACAATCGTATCCAGATCTGCAACATGGGCAAGGCCGATGGTGCGGCGTATCAGTTCGCAGCCGGCAAACCCAATTGTCTCTTCAAAAATATGGCTGAGTGTATCAGCGAGATAACCTTCGATTTTGGCATACACATCGAGGCTGTGTTTCTCCCAGGCTTCACTGAACGTTGTTTGAAACGTGTTCCAAACTTGTTTTACATGTTCATATAACGAATCTCGATCAGCACCGTCACGGCTGAGTGCATTTAACAATAAGTTGGCGATAAATTGGCCTACATCAAAACCGATTGGTCCGTAAAAAGCGAATTCAGGATCAATCACCTTTGTCTCAAGCTCGCTGGCAAAAATGCTTCCTGTATGCAGATCACCATGAATCAGGGTTTCGGCAGATGTTAAAAATGACTTTTTCAGCTTAGCGGCTTCAACTTTGACCTTGTCATTTTTCCAAAGCTTTTCAACATATGGACGAAGCTCTTCCTCAAATTCATTTGTATCATGATCAAAGAAAGGATCTGTAAATACAAGTCTTTCGGTAATATCGCAGAGCTCAGGATTTGTAAACTGTTTAACAAGCTGTTTTTTCACCTTAGGCTCAAGTGCGTAATCAGAAGAGTAAAAAAGCGTTTTTCCTAAAAATTCTCCAACGTCGCGTGACAGGTTTGGATAATTTTCACCTTCAAGAAGTCCCTTTCTAGCGATCTTCAGATGTGAAAGATCCTCCATGACTGTGACCGCCAATTCAGTATCTGAATAGTAAACTCTCGGTACGAGGTGAGGGACGTGCTCACCCTGACGAATCAGTGCGCTGCTTTCAATTCTTGCCCGATCGATTGTCAGAGGCCAGCTTTCCCCGACAACTTTTGCGTAAGGAACCGCCTGTTTAATGATCAAAGCCCTGTCATTTTCTTGGTCATAAATATGAAAGACGTAGTTTAAATTTCCATCGCCGATTTCCTGGCATGTCAGCGTGCTTTTGCTTTGAAACAAGCCGAGTTTTACCGCCAGAGCGACAGCTGAGCTTTCATTTAACGTTTCGTATAAAGGTGTTTTTGTGACTGCCATCGTCATTCCCTCCAATTATGTAACATCTTGATATGTGTGCCGCAGAATGGCCGTAAAAAAGCCTCCTTCTCAGAGAGAAGGAGGCTTAACAATCATGTCCCGCCTCTCTTATCTCTCAGATCAGATCTGATGGAATTAGCACCGTGCCTTACGAGACCTCAGTCTCGGCGCCATGAAGATGCGCCCCATTTCACAATGGAATTACGGTCGGTTGCTGTTGGGGTCAAAAGGCCAATCCCTCGCCCAACTCTCGATAAGAGAATATATTCACTTGTTAAACAATTCTAATTTATCAGTTGATGAACATAGTAACAGGTGAGTGTTTTAATTGTCAATATATTTTTTAATATAAATCTTTTCTGATATCATCGAAAACAGGGATTTTCCCCCGTACCTCAACGCTTTCTTGGAGGTCAATTTCCGCTCTGACAATGCCTTCTTCTCGGCCGCCCTCTGCCAATATACGTCCCCAAGGGTCAATAATCAGGCTGTGCCCGGCGAATTCATTATCGGGATTAGCTCCTGTGCAATTGCAGGCAGCGACAAAGCATTGATTTTCAATGGCCCGCGCAATAAGCAGGATTTTCCAATGATCAAGGCGGGGCAGAGGCCATTCCGCAGAAATGAACAGCACGTTAGCGCCTTTTGTCGTATGTTTTCTGATCCATTCCGGAAAACGGATATCATAACAGATCAATCCTGAGCTTTTGACGCCATCAAGCTCGAAGTATCCGTCCTCGGAACCGGCTGATAAATATACATGCTCATCCATCAGCTGAAAAAGATGGGCTTTGCTGTACTCTTTAATGATTTGTCCTTCCTTATCTGCGATGAACATTGTATTATAAACATCAGAACCCTTTCTGACAGCAACAGATCCTGCGATAATATGAACCCCGTGTTTTTTTGCGGTTCTTTGCAGCCAGCTTTGAGCAGTGTGCCCGTCTTCATCAGCAAGCTGATCAAGATTGGCAAGGTCGTAACCGGTCGTCCATAATTCAGGGAGAATAAGAACATCAGCATGTTTACTCTCTTTTTCGATTAAATATTCAGCCTTTTTTATATTTTCAGAAGGTTTTCCGTATGAAATATCAAATTGAAGACAAGATATGGTCCATTTCATTTTTTAACACCCCATATTTTTCTTTACTTTTTTCATTTAACCATATATGATACTGGACTATCATTTCAAGATTTTTTTAGAAGGTGAAAACAGATGAAATTTGAACATTCTCAAGTGCTGCAGGAACTGCCTAAACAATTCTTTGCTTCTCTAGTGCAGAAAGTGAATCGAAAGCTGAAAGAAGGACATGATGTCATTAATTTGGGGCAGGGGAATCCCGATCAGCCGACGCCCGAGCATATCGTGGAGGAAATGAAGCGAGCCGTTGCTCAGCCCGAAAATCATAAATACTCGTCATTCCGAGGTTCGCACAGTCTAAAATCAGCAGCGGCGGCATTTTATAACAGAGAATACGGCGTTCAGCTTGATCCGGAAACTGAAGTAGCCGTATTATTCGGCGGGAAAGCCGGTCTTGTCGAGCTGCCGCAATGCCTGCTAAATCCTGGGGATACGATTTTGGTTCCTGATCCCGGTTATCCGGATTATTGGTCCGGTGTCACGCTTGCGAAAGCGAAAATGGAAATGATGCCGCTCACTAAGGAGAAAGCGTTTCTTCCTGAATACGCAAGCATTCCCGCTGACATAAGAGAACAAGCGAAATTGATGTACTTGAATTATCCGAATAATCCGACTGGAGCCGTCGCTACCGCCGATTTTTTTGAAGAAACGGTGAGTTTTGCGAAAGAAAACGAAATCTGTGTGATCCATGATTTTGCTTACGGGGCAGTGGGCTTTGACGGACACAAGCCTTTAAGTTTTTTGCAGACTGAAGGCGCTAAGGATATCGGAATTGAAATTTACACACTGTCCAAAACATATAATATGGCGGGCTGGCGGGTCGGTTTTGCAGTTGGAAACGCCTCGGTCATAGAAGCGATCAATCTTTATCAAGACCATATGTTTGTCAGTCTTTTCAGAGCAACCCAGCAGGCTGCTGAGACGGCACTCCTATCAGAGCAGACTTGCGTAGCGGAGCAAAATGCCCGATATGAAAGCAGGCGCAACACTTGGATAGCAGCATGCCGGGAAATCGGCTGGGATGTAACAGCACCGTCGGGGTCATTTTTTGCGTGGCTGCCGGTGCCTGAAGGCTATAGCTCTGAGCAATTCTCAGATCTCTTGCTTGAAAAAGCGAATGTGGCGGTGGCAGCTGGAAACGGCTTTGGTGAATATGGAGAAGGGTATGTCAGAGTGGGGCTCTTAACGAGTGAAGCTAGGCTCAAAGAAGCAGCTTACCGAATTGGCAAACTGAACCTGTTTACCCAAAAAAGCATTGACAAGATTCTTTAACGGTGGGATAATTCAAAATAATTTATAAAATCTATATTTTCTTATCAAGAGCAGGCAGAGGGACGAGCCCGATGAAGCCCGGCAACCGACTTGTAAAGCACGGTGCTAATTCTTGCAGCTGGCGGCTGAGAGATAAGATTCGGACGAGAAACGAAACCTCTTTAGACGCATTGCTGTTTGAAGAGGTTTTTAATATGGGTTAAAAAATGAAAGGAGCTCTGGCATGAGTGAATTATTAGCAACATATCTCCTGACCGATCCGGGAGCCGACACGGTGAAAAAAGCAGAACAAATGGCAACAGGGTTGACGGTGGGCTCTTGGACTGATCTGCCTCTGGTGAAGCAGGAGCAGATGCAAAAGCATAAGGGACGGGTTGTGAAGGTTGAGGAGAGAGAGGGACATCTTGCATCAGGAAAACAAGCGGTCATCACAATTGCTTATCCCGAGGTTAATTTTTCACAGGATATTCCGGCATTGCTGACAACTGTGTTTGGCAAGCTGTCGCTGGACGGAAAAATCAAATTAATAGATCTCGAATTTTCAGAAGCGTTTAAGCGTACACTTCCAGGACCGAAGTTTGGCGTATACGGCATCCGGAAGATGCTTGGAGAGTTTGAAAGACCGCTGTTAATGAGCATTTTTAAAGGGGTCATCGGAAGGGACCTGAGTGATATTAAAGAACAGCTCAGGCAGCAGGCGCTCGGCGGGGTTGACATAATCAAAGATGATGAAATTTTCTTTGAGACGGGTTTAGCACCTTTTGAAACAAGAATTACAGAGGGAAAACAAATTTTGAAAGAAACATACGAGCAGACCGGCCATAAAACGCTGTATGCAGTGAATTTGACTGGAAGAACGGCTGAGCTTAAAGATAAAGCAAGACGCGCCGCTGAATTGGGAGCGGATACGCTTTTATTTAATGTCTTCGCTTACGGTTTGGACGTCATGCAAAGCCTTGCGGAAGATCCGGACATATCAATCCCCATTATGGCGCACCCTGCAGTCAGCGGGGCATTTACGTCCTCACCGTTTTATGGGTTTTCCCATGCCCTTTTGCTCGGAAAATTAAACCGATATTGCGGCGCTGACTTCAGTCTGTTCCCTTCTCCATACGGTTCAGTTGCGCTTCCGAGAGAAGACGCGCTGGCAATTCATGAAGAATGCGTAAGAGAAGATGCCTTTAATCAGACATTTGCCGTTCCGTCTGCTGGCATTCACCCTGGTATGGTTCCGCTTTTAATGCGTGATTTCGGCATTGATCATATTATTAACGCCGGAGGAGGCATACACGGACATCCAAACGGCGCCCAAGGCGGGGGCAAAGCGTTCAGAGCTATGATTGATGCGGTTTTGGAGGCGCAGCCGATTGAAGAAAAAGCCGGTCAATGCGAAGATTTGAAGCTTGCGCTTGATAAATGGGGAAAGGCTGAAGCCGTATGACGTCTCAAAAACCGTTGATTATATGTGATTTTGATGGAACCATCACGATGAACGACAACATTATAAACATTATGAAAACATTCGCTCCGCCGGAGTGGACTGCGTTAAAAGACGGCGTGCTCTCCAAAACAATGTCGATCCAAGAAGGCGTCGGGCGGATGTTCGGCCTTCTGCCGAGCAGTTTAAAAGAGGAGATTACGAGATTTGTAATAGAAGACGCAAAAATCAGGGGCGGCTTTCGGGAATTTGTCGCATTTGTTAATGAGCATGAACTCCCGTTTTATGTCGTAAGCGGGGGGATGGACTTTTTTGTCTATCCGCTGCTTGAAGGAATTGTTGAGAAAGATCATATTTATTGCAACCGTGCTTCATTTGAGAACGAATTCATTCATATTGATTGGCCTCATTCTTGCAAAGGCACATGCACAAATCAATGCGGGTGCTGCAAGCCAACTGTTATTAACGAGCTTTGTGAGCCGGATCAATACATCATCATGATCGGTGACTCCGTTACCGACGTGGAGGCGGCAAAGCTGTCTGATCTTTGCTTTGCAAGGGATTATTTATTAAATGAATGCAAGGAGCATCATCTGAATCATATGCCATACCATGATTTTCATGAAATAAAGAAAGCAATTGAAGACGTAACGGAGGTAAAGAAATGGCTGCAAAACAAGAGCGCTGGGGAGAGCTTGCCGAAGTAAAACGGGAGTTGGCAGAAAGAGATTGGTTTCCGGCGACCAGCGGCAACCTGTCCATCAAGGTTTCCGATGAGCCATTGCAATTTCTCGTAACGGCGAGCGGAAAAGATAAACGAAAAGAAACGGATGAAGACTTCCTGTTGGTGGATCAGAACGGAGAGCCTGCCGAAAGCGGACATCATCTAAAACCGTCAGCGGAAACGCTTTTGCATACGCATCTGTACAATAAAACAAATGCCGGATGCTGTCTTCATATTCATACGGTAAACAATAATGTCATCTCAGAGCTGTATGGAGATCAAAAACAAATCACTTTTAAAGGACAAGAAATTATAAAAGCGCTTGGCCTGTGGGAAGAGAATGCAGAAGTGTCCATTCCAATTATAGAAAATCCGGCTCATATTCCGACTCTCGCAACGCTTTTCGCGGATCAGGTTACTGGAGATTCAGGAGCTGTCCTGATCCGGAACCATGGCATTACGGCTTGGGGAAGAACAGCATTTGAAGCGAAAAGAGTGCTTGAAGCATATGAATTTTTATTCAGCTATCATTTGAAACTGAAAACACTCCAGCATCAGCTGGTTAAATAAAAGGGGGAACCGCAAATGGCAACAATTCGAATTCATGATGAGGCAAATACAACAATTGAAAATCAAGAAGAAGTGGCAAGCTTTCTGGACAGTCAAGAGGTAATCTATGAGCAATGGAATATCGCTAAGCTCCCTGAACAGCTTTCAGAAAAATATGACCTGTCTGAAAAAGAAAAACAACAAATTCTTGACACCTTCGACGCCGAAATTAAAGATATTTCAGCCCGCCGCGGCTACAAAGCCCAAGATGTCATCTCTTTGTCTGACGCTAATCCGAAACTGGATGAACTGCTTGAAAACTTTAAAAGAGAACATCACCATACAGACGATGAAGTCCGTTTTATCGTAAGCGGCCACGGAATTTTCGTCATTCAAGGCAAGGACGGCACATTTTTTGATGTCCGTTTAAACCCTGGAGATTTAATCTCAGTACCTGAAAATATCCGCCATTACTTCACGCTTCAAGAAGATCGCAAAGTTGTGGCGGTGCGGATTTTTGTTACATCTGAAGGCTGGGTTCCGATTTATGAAAAAGACAGCGTAAACCAATAAGAAGAAAAAGCCCCGTTTATAAAAGCGGGGCTTTTTAATTTATCGTAAACGCCATTCCTCGTATTGGGACATTTCTTTTTTGATCAGCGTCCAAATCAAACCGAGAACGGCAGCATCGTCAAGAATTCCTAAACCGAGCACGAAGTCCGGAATCATATCAATCGGCATGATGATGTAAAAGACAGCAGCTGTCAGAAGCAAAAGTGTTTTCATCTGTGAACGGGGATAGTCACCGTTTCGCCAATCACGGAGCATTTGGCAAAAGATTGTAATATGATTGATTAATTTTTTGCGGGTTTTTCTTTTCAGAATAGCTTTTCCGCCTGCTGCACCGAGCATTATCGCTTTTTTTTTCTTCATTTAGCATACCTCCTGCCTGCCGGTGTGTTTAAGATGGTCTTCGTCTGGGTATTGTTCTTCTAATCCTATCAATATATCTATTATAAATGAAAAATTAAGTTATTTAATAAAAATATGTTTACAAATAAAGTATAATCTGTAATAATGCACAATAACCCAATCAAACTTGTTTCCTATTTCTTAGCGGCGAGGGGTGAATTGAATGGGCTGTTCTTCTGAACAAGAAAGATTGCTGGTGTCTATTGATGAAAAAAGAAAGTTAATGATAGACGCCGCTAGTAAGCAGGGATTTACAGGGCATGACACAATCAGACACAGTCAGGAGCTGGATTCTTTAATGAACGAATACCACCAGCTCATGCAAGAAAGCGAACATTCCCAAGGAATTCAAGGCCTTGTGAAGAAATTAGGCTTGTGGCCCCGAAGAGACGTCATGCCTGCATATGATGCACATAAATAGCGGCGCTATCTGATGCATATATAAAGAGAGAGCTTTTCAGAAGCGCTCTTTTTTTCTGGGAAAATTTCATACGAAAGAGGGAACTGATGAAAGAACTGGCGGTAGTCATTACTGAAATGATAAACCAATTTCATGATGCTTTTATTTCGATATGCGGGCTGCTTGGCATTCAATTAACCGACAAAGAAATGCATTTTTGGGTAATTGGGATATTTGGCATCTTCTTTTTCGCTGTCACTCACGCTGTATTTACATGGCTTTCTAAATGGAGCTTGACGGCTTTGTCCTTTATCTATACCGTAACGATCATCATTGTGATCGTATTTGCAATTGAGATTCAGCAAAAAGTGACCGGACGGGGAAATATGGAGTTTTTAGATGCAACAGAAGGGTTAAAAGGCTTTTTGGTGTTCTTTGTCATCTTTTTGCTTTTAAAAATGCTTCTGCGTTTGATCCGATACTTCTTTTCAGGAGGAGCTGTAAGCAAGGGGAATGGAAATACCCGTTCCCGAAAATAAAATAAGCCCTCCTGAGACTGTCAGGGGGCTAGGAAGAGGAGACGGGGAGGGTAATGGTAACCTCGGTTCCTCTTCGTACTTCACTTTCTATATGAATGGAACCTCCGTACATCAGAACGATCCGTTTACATACGACAAGCCCGAGGCCGGTTCCTTTTTCTTTAGAAGTGACAAATGGAAGAAAGATATGTTCCAGCATTTCCTGTGATATCCCTTCGCCGTTATCCATCACTTTTATAATGGCCTTTTTATCAATTGCTCCTAAGGAAATTGTGAGTTTGCCGCCTTCCGGCATAGACTCAAGGCCATTTTTCGCAACATTCAAAATGACTTGTTTAATATGGTCTTTTGTACATTTTACTTTTAGAGGTTTATCAGTTAAAAATGTTAACTCTACCTCCACATTATATAAATTTCCTTCAGAATAAATGATCGGCATAATTTCTTCGATAATATCCTGAAGCGAGTTAAGCTCCCATTTCTCAGCTGTCGGTTTTCCGAGAACTAAAAACTCACTCACAATTTGGTTGATACGTTTAATCTCTTGGTCGATAATTGAAAAGTAAAGCTGATCCTCTTCACCTTTATATTTCTTTTGCAGCAGCTGAATAAAACCGCTTATGCCGGTGAGCGGATTGCGGATTTCGTGAGCCGTGCTGGCAGCAAGCGTTCCGATCAGCTCTAATTTTTGCTGCTCATTTTCCGAGCGCTCCAGTTGGGTCCGCCGCTTCAGCAAATAATAAAGCACAAGAATAAAAAGAATATTCAGCAAAACGATAATACAGGAAAGAGGAAGCACAAGGCTTTTACTCAGCTCCTCTATTGAGACAGGATTCGGGTATACTTTCATATTCCAGCTGATATCATCGAGATAACCGCTTACAGGTTTTTGATCCTTTGCGTGAGAAGCCTGTCCGCTTGAGAAAATCATTTTGTCATTTTCGTTCACAACTTCAATATAGACATCAGGGCTCAGCAAGTTAATCAGGTTTTGCAGATAGTCAATTTGTATAGCTGCCACAAGATAATCTGTGACATTTTTCTTTTCGTCCAGCGCGGGAACACAAATTGTAAAAATCGGCTGGCCTGTAATTCTGCTTGAATAGCTGTCTGTAATGATAGTCTTTTTTGTTTGTTTTGCTTTTGTAAAAAAGGATCTGTCAGCCAGATTGACTTTAGTTTTTAATTCTGTTGCGCTGGCAGTGACATCTCCTTTGGCATTGAGCAAATAAAGACCGGAAAACCTTGGTTCGGAATCAAACGTTTTTTCTAAAACAGTTTTCATTTTTTTAATATCTATCGGTCTGTCGATAGCAATAGACAAGGAAGTCATTCTCGCTTTTGTTTCGCCGATTAAATAATTTATTTTGTTGCGGTGAAGATTCAGCATAACACTGGCTTCTTGCTTATGTTCGGCAGCTATTGTTTCTTTTTCCTTTTCATAGACGAAAAAGCTTATGACGAGTGCCGGAATCACTACTAGTGCAATATAAAGCTTAATTCTCCCGCAGGCGCCTTTTAGTATTTTCAATTTGCATCGCTCCAACATACACCTGATTAGAGGTATTATATCATTGTTTCTTCTTGTTTAATAAGAAAAAATAACCAAAATAATTAAGAAAAACAAGTTGTTCACATGAATAATAAAAAAGAAGAGAAATATTGGAAAGATTTTTATTGACATTTCGGTATTTGTTTATTAATGTTTCTCTGTAACGGTTTCTAAAAGGATGATTGAGACATGACAGAAAAATCACTGAAGTTATTTATCGTGCTGTCGCGCGCGTATCGGTCTATTAATGATCATATGAATAAGCATATTCATAAGCATGGACTGAATCCTACTGAATTTGCTGTGCTGGAGCTGTTATATCATAAAGGTGATCAGCCGCTGCAGCAGATAGGGGATAAAATTCTCTTGGCCAGCGGGAGCATCACCTACGTCGTAGATAAGCTTGAGCAAAAAGAGCTCCTTATTCGGAAAGCATCACCTACAGACAGACGAGTAACATTTGCACAAATTACCGAAAAAGGCATCAGTCTTTTGGATGATATTTTCCCTGATCATGCAGCTGAGATTGATGAAATGATCAGTGTATTAAGCGAAGAAGAAGTTGAACTGTGCACTGAAATGTTAAAAAGGGTAGGATTAAACGCAAAACAGTTTCATAATAAGTAAAAAAAGGAAGCCTTGTGATAGATAAGGCTTCCTTTTTTACTATTTTTCATTTGTTTCCGCTGCGCCTCTTGGCAAGATGAGAACTTCAACCCGTCTGTTTTTGCTTCGGCCTTCCGCAGTTTTGTTGGAGGCCACTGGTTTATACTCCCCATAGCCTTTGGCACTGAAAACTTTGGCATCAAGCTTAGGGTTCTCAATCAGAAGCCCCATGAAGTTTACGGCTCTCATTACACTTAAATGCCAGTTCGACTGAAATTCTGAATTTCTAATCGGCATATTGTCTGTATGTCCGCTGATAATAATGTTTCTCGGCGGATTAATCACGAGAAGGTTTGAAATCTCTTTTGCAAGCGGAATGTCTTCCTTGCGGATGGTCGCTTTTCCTGAATCAAAGAAGATACTGTCTTTAATCGTGATCAGAAGACCTTCCTTAGTCATCTTTGTTTCCAGTTGATGCTCCATCTTTTTATCTTTAATGAACTTTTCCACCTGGCTCTGCACATTTTTAAGTTCTTCTTGATCAGCTGCTTTTTCCTTTAGTTTCTTGTTTTCCTTTTTCTCTTCTTTTTCCTTTTCTACTTCATCGATTCCGTCTGACTCATTTTTAGGAGGGGTGACGCTGGAATAATCCAATACGCCGGTTCCGCCTGTAAAGACTTCATTAAATGATTTAGAAAGCATTTGAAACTTAGCTGCGTCAATCGAGCTGCTCGCGTACAGCACAATAAACAGTGCTAGGAGAAGGGTAAGGATATCGGCGTAAGGAACCAGCCATGATTCATCAACGTGCTCGTCCTCATGCTTCTTCTTCTTTTTTCTCGCCATTTTGCGCCTCTCCTTCTCGTTCTGCAAATTTCAAACGGTCCTTCGCAGGAAGGTACATTAAAAGTTTTTGCTCGATCACTTTCGGTGCCTGTCCTTCTAAAACGGACAGTACGCCTTCAATCATAATTTCACGGAGCTTGACTTCCTGTTTTGACTTGCGTTTTAATTTGTTTGCAAAAGGATGCCATAATACATATCCCGTAAAGATACCGAGGAGGGTGGCTACAAAGGCTGCACTGATGGCGTGACCAAGTTCATCTGTATTGTCCATATGAGAAAGCGCGGCAATCAGTCCGATAACAGCACCGAGCACCCCAAGTGTCGGCGCGTAAGTTCCCGCCTGTGTAAAAATGGCGGCTCCGGCCTGGTGTCTGTCCTCCATCGCTTCAACTTCTTCAGTCATGATATCTCTGATAAATTCTGCGCTTTGCCCGTCAACAGCCATGCTGAGGCCGTTTTTCAGAAACGCGTCATCTACATTTTCAATACTTGCTTCCAAAGCCAGCAGACCTTCACGGCGTGCAAGCTGAGCCCATTCAGAGAACATAGGAATGAGTTCTTCTATTGTCAGCTGTTTGTTTTCTTTAAATAGCACACGGAACAGCACAGGCACTTTTTTAATTTCTTTCGTTGGGAACGCAATGACTACCGCTGATATCGTTCCGGCGATGATAATTAAAATGGCAGCGGGATTTGCAAGAGCAGCGAAACTGACGCCCTTCAGAACCATTCCCACACTCAATGCAACAAAAGCAAGAATAATACCGATAATCGAAGTTTTATCCATAATTTTCACCAAATCCTTTTTTACTAGCTTGTCTATGGTTAATATCGGTATCAGTGTCTGGAACTTTAGGGACATTGTGAAATTGTTCATGAAATATTCAAGGAAGATACATAGAAGGGAGAAATAAACAAACGCGGGCTTTTCAGCATGGAAAAGCCCGCGGGTTTTAACGGTACCGGGATTGATTGGTTGGTATCTGATTCTCTAAACGGCTTTTGTCAATAGAAATAGATAAACATGTTCCATCCTTCCTTAAGAAAGGGAAGGAATGACATGTTCTCGTACAAGAGAAGGATTTTACATAAATAGCGGCATCCCCGAAAAGGAAGCCGCTGATTTTTATTTTGCATGAACTTTGATGTTATCATCTTCTACTGTGACGTGAAAACTTGCAATCTCGTTATTGTCAAGCAGCAGATCAGTCATTTCATCCTCAATCCATTCCTGGATCGTTCTTCTGAGCGGGCGCGCACCGAATGAAGGATGGTAACCCAGTTCAGCTATTTTTTCTTTTGCTTCATCTGAAACACTCAAGCTGATGCCGCGTTCTGCCAAGGTTTCTTCCAATTCTCCAAGAAGAAGGCTGACGATTTTGACCAGATGCTCTTTTTCAAGGGAACGGAATTCGATGATGCTGTCAAAGCGGTTGAGAAACTCAGGTTTAAAGAACATGCTGAGCGAATCAATTAATGTTTGTTCTTCAATCACGCTGTCTTCTGATTGGAAACCGACTTTTGTTTGTTTTTCACCGGTACCTGCATTGCTTGTCATAATGATGACGGTGTCTTTAAAGCTTACGGTTCTGCCTTGGCTGTCCGTTAAGCGGCCGTCTTCCATAATTTGCAGGAACATATGCTGAACATCTGGGTGCGCTTTTTCAATCTCGTCAAGCAGCACGATGCTGTATGGATTGCGGCGCACTTTTTCCGTTAATTGTCCAGCTTCCTCATGGCCGACGTAACCAGGCGGTGAACCAATGATTTTAGACACGGCGTGTTTCTCCATGTATTCACTCATATCGAGACGGATAATGGCATCTTTCGTGCCGAATAATTCATCCGCCAGTGTTTTAGAAAGCTCTGTTTTCCCTACGCCGGTTGGTCCGACAAAGAGGAAGGAGCCGACTGGTCTGTTTTTTGATTTTAAGCCGGCGCGGCTGCGTCTGACCGCTTTTGCCACTTTTTGAACAGCCGCTTCTTGTCCAATAACGCGTTCATGTAGCTTTGCTTCAAGCTCTTTCATTTTTGTTTGCTCGTCTGCCTGCAGTTTTCCCACAGGAATGCCGGTTTTTTGTTCGACGATATCCTGAATGTGCTCAGCTTCCACTGTGACGGCGGAATGTGCGGAAGAGCTGTTCAGTTTTTTCTCCAGTGCGATTTCTTCATCACGGAGTTTTGCTGCCAATTCGTAATTTTCTTCTTCCAGCGCTTTTGTTTTTTCTGCTTCAATTGCAGTCAGCCGTTCAGCTGCATCTTCATCATTTAAATCATCAATTAACAGATTGGCTTTAGATCCAGCTTCGTCTAATAAATCAATCGCTTTGTCCGGCAGATGTCTGTCCTGAATGTAGCGTGCTGATAAAGTGACACATGCTTTCAATGCTTCATCGCTGAATGTCACGCCATGGTATGCTTCGTATTTGTCTTTAATTCCTTGCAGAATGCTGATCGCTTGTTCAATTGTAGGCTCCTGTACCATGACAGGCTGAAAACGTCTTTCCAGCGCCGCATCTTTTTCAATTTGACGGTATTCTTTCAGTGTTGTCGCTCCGATGACTTGCAGCTCACCTCTGGCAAGAGCGGGTTTGAGAATGTTTCCTGCATCCATTGAGCCTTCTGCAGAGCCTGCGCCAACGAGAAGGTGAATTTCATCAATGAAAAGAATGACATTTTTGCGCTCTTTCAACTCAGTGATCAGCTGTTTCATTCTTTCTTCAAATTGGCCTCTGATGCCAGTGTTTGCAACAAGGGATGCGACATCTAGCAAGTAAAGCTCTTTGTTTTTTAATTTATGTGGTACATCGCCTTCAGCGATTTTTAAAGCGAGTCCTTCTGCAATAGCTGTTTTCCCTACACCTGGCTCTCCAATCAGCACCGGATTGTTTTTGTTGCGGCGGTTTAGAATCTCGATCACACGCGCAACTTCTTCATCACGGCCGATGACAGGGTCAATCAGACCGGCTTTAGCGCCGTTTGTAATATTTTGCGCCAGCTCATCAAGCAAACCTTTTTTCTCGCTTGCTTTAGCTGCGCTTTGTTCTTTCGGCTGGAATGCTTGTTCAAAGGGAAAACCGAAAGATTGAGGACCCATGCTCATTGAAGGTTTACGAGTCAGTTCGTGATAGCAAGTTTCACATAAAACCATTTGTTTATGAACAGAATTTATTTGCATGTTAAGGCGAATCGTCGCCTCGTTTTGATGACAGTGTTGACAACGCATTTGCCAAAACCCCCTTATAAAATTTGATCATCTTTGACCAATTAACTTGGAAAAAAAGGTCGATTTAATTGACCTTCTTTGACTAATAGTATACGCCAGATTCACTGGCTTTCAAAACCATTTGCTCAAAGCAGTCTTTCTTGACCAACTTTGACCAATAGAATAATAAAAAAGACGGCTGGTTTGACCTTCTTTGATTAATAGTATACTCTGACCTTTTTTGACTTTCAAGCCTTTTGCTCAAAAATATTTTTGAGTTGTTTCCACAGTAAAACTTGTTTTGTTCGTCTTTTCAAGGAACTTGTCTCATAGGCTATAAAAAGGCTAAAAGGACAATACTGCTGTTGGTTCGGAGGGGAGAAATGGAACAATCAAAAGGGTCTGCACATCAGCTCGCTTTTGTGTATGTAGGCACAGTCGTCGGAGCGGGATTTGCAACTGGCAGGGAAATTGTTGAGTTTTTTCTGAAGTTCGGCTGGTTCGGATTGCTTGGTATTATTATAAGCGGAGGGATGTTTACGTTTTTAGGCGCAAAGCTGATGATCATTTCAAAGCGAATCAATGCCAAGTCATATCAGGAAATGAATATATACTTGTTCGGGGAGGCTGCCGGAAGGATTATCAATGTCTTTATGCTGTTTGTTCTCCTCGGTGTCACATCTGTCATGCTGTCTGGCGCAGGGGCGCTTTTTGAGGAACAGCTTGGCATGTCAGCTCAAGTTGGAATGCTGATCACAATTGGATTAAGTTTGATTGTGATGACAAGAGGAGTAAAAGGCATTTTCGGTGTAAATGTGTTTGTTGTACCGCTTTTGATTATCTTTTCTATGGTTGTGGTGGCCGATTCTTTTATTTTCAGTGAGACGCGGAATACAACTCAGTGGGTGTGGCCGCATCGATGGGACTGGCTATTATCAGCGGTGTCGTACGGCGCTTTGAATTTATCGCTTGCCCAGGCTGTTTTGGTGCCGCTGGCGAATGAAATGTCTTCAGAACAAGTGATAAGAAAAGGCGCTTTCATCGGAGGGACAATGTTGACAATTGTGCTTTCTGCGAGTTTTTTGTCTTTGTCGATGCTGCCGGATGTATTTTTGTATGATATTCCAATGGCTCAAGTGGTTTACCTCTTTGCGCGATCTGTACATTTGATTTACTTGTTGATTATATTCGGCGAAGTGTTCACGTCGGTGATCGGAAATCTTTATGGGCTGGAAAAACAAGTGAAGAGCTTTCTTCCTATAAAAAGTAAATATATCTTTGCGGCAATTATGATTACGGCTTATATCACGAGTCAAATTGGTTACGGCAAGCTCATTTCAACCATTTATCCATTGTTTGGCTATGTGAGCTTGGCCTTTATAGGCGCTTTGGTCTGTAAAAAGGTTCCCCGGCACAGTTTGTAGTCAAAATGTTTATACGTATATAATAATGAAGCAAACGTTTATGCTGAACTCTGCGCTAGCCAGGAATTGATGTGTTTTTGCTGTGTAGAAGAATTAAGCCAAAGAAATGAGACAGGCTTTTGGCTATCTTTTTATTGTCAAGAAAAACAACATTATGGTAAGATAGCAGAAGTGAAAAAAATGAAGAAAATCCGTGGATATGCGGGAGAGGTTCTAGCTACACCCTCTATAAAAAACTAAGGACGTGCTGTATCCTTGGATACGGCCTTTTTTATGTTTTTCTAGAGCACCTTTCCGGAAAGGTGTTTTTTTATATTTTAACAGTTGTAGCGATGTCTCTCGCCGAGGTTTTTTATAGCGGAGAAGGAGAGGAATCATGAAAAAGGAAAAAGCAATTGTCGTATTTAGCGGCGGCCAAGACAGTACTACATGTTTACTGTGGGCGTTAAAGGAATTTGAAGAAGTTGAAACTGTAACTTTTCATTATAATCAGCGTCATTCGCAGGAAGTTGAAGTGGCGAAGGGGATTGCGGATAAGCTTGGCGTGAAAAATCATTTGCTTGATATGTCACTTTTGAACCAGCTTGCGCCTAATGCCCTGACGAGAAATGATATAGAAATTGAAGCAAAAGACGGCGAGCTGCCATCAACATTTGTTCCAGGCCGTAACTTAGTATTCTTATCTTTTGCGTCTATCCTGGCGTATCAAATTGGCGCCCGTCATATTATCACAGGCGTTTGTGAAACGGACTTCAGCGGCTATCCAGACTGCCGTGATGAATTCGTTAAATCTTGCAATGTGACGGTGAACCTGGCCATGGAGAAGCCATTTGTGATTCATACACCGCTCATGTGGCTGAATAAGGCAGAAACGTGGAAACTTGCTGACGAACTGGGCGCGCTTGATTTTGTGAAGAACAACACGCTCACATGCTATAACGGCGTGATCGCAGACGGATGCGGCGAATGTCCGGCATGTCACCTTCGCTCCAGAGGCTATGAAGAATATATGGCGATGAAAGGAGAGAGGGCATAAATTGTTATCTCAAATATATCCACAGGTCCAGCATCCATATTCATTTGAATTGAATAAGGACATGCAAATCTCTGCCGCTCATTTTATTCCGCGTGAAAGTGCGGGAGCGTGCAGCAGGGTGCACGGGCATACGTATACCGTAAATATTACCGTTGCCGGTGATGAGCTTGACGATTCCGGCTTTCTCGTGAATTTCAGTGTGCTCAAAAAACTGGTTCACGGCTCCTATGATCATACGCTTTTAAATGATCATGAAGAATTTGCTAAGGACGACCGGTATTCGCTGCCGACAACTGAAGTCGTGGCAAAAACGATCTATGACAAAGTGCAGGCTTATTTAAACACACTGGAGAATAAACCAAGCTGTGTGCAGGTGTTTGTCCGTGAAACACCAACCAGTTATTGTGTTTACCGTCCGAAAAAGGGTGGTTTGAATGGCTAAAGGAATTCCTGTATTAGAAATTTTCGGCCCGACGATTCAAGGGGAGGGCATGGTGATCGGACAGAAGACAATGTTTGTCCGTACAGCTGGCTGTGATTATTCCTGCAGCTGGTGTGACTCCGCCTTCACTTGGGACGGATCTGCTAAAAAAGATATTCGCTGGATGACAGCCGAGGAGATTTTTTCAGAGCTTAAGGAGATTGGAGGAGACGCGTTTTCTCACGTAACCATCTCCGGCGGAAACCCGGCGCTGTTAAAACAGCTGGATGCTTTGATAGAGCTGCTGAAGGAAAACAATATCCGTGCAGCTCTCGAAACACAGGGGACAGTCTATCAGGATTGGTTTACACTGATCGATGATCTGACGATTTCACCTAAACCACCAAGTTCGAAAATGGTGACGAACTTTAATAAGCTGGATCACATTTTGACATCACTGAAAGAGAATAACAGACAGCATGCTGTCAGCTTGAAGGTTGTCATTTTTAATGATGAAGATCTCGAGTTTGCCAAAACTGTACACAAACGCTACCCGGGAATACCGTTTTATCTGCAAGTCGGGAACGATGATGTGCATACGGCAGATGACAAATCACTCATTGCACATTTACTTGGAAAATATGAAGCGCTTGTTGATCAGGTCGCTGCCGATGCGGAGCTGAATCTCGTCAGAGTGCTTCCGCAGCTGCATACCCTGTTATGGGGCAACAAAAGAGGAGTTTAATAGGAAGGAAGATAAATATGACGACAAGAAAAGAATCCGAATTAGAAGGTGTAACACTGCTTGGCAACCAAGGAACAAATTATTTGTTTGAATATGCGCCGGACGTGCTGGAATCCTTTCCAAATAAACATGTAAACCGTGATTATTTTGTAAAATTCAACTGCCCTGAATTCACATCTTTATGCCCGAAAACAGGACAGCCTGACTTCGCAACAATTTACATCAGCTATATTCCTGATGAAAAAATGGTGGAGAGCAAATCACTAAAGCTGTACCTGTTCAGCTTCAGAAACCATGGAGACTTCCACGAAGATTGCATGAACATCATCATGAACGACTTGATTGAATTAATGGACCCGCGCTACATTGAAGTATGGGGCAAATTCACGCCAAGAGGCGGAATTTCCATTGATCCGTACACAAACTACGGAAAACCTGGCACGAAGTATGAGAAAATGGCCGAGTACCGCATGATGAATCATGACTTGTATCCGGAGACGATTGATAATCGTTAATTTTTCCGTTGTGTGATGCGCAGTGTTCAACGAAGTGAGGTCACAGTAAAATACGAACATTTAGCGTCAGTTTTAGGCGGAAATGTGACCAAGTCACAATTTGGCGGCCCTCTTGTGACCATACCGTGACCGAAAATATATAAATGTGTGACCACGATCCTCGCTTTTTGGCGGGGATTTTTTATTTGATTCGATTTAGTTTTCAACATAATTATATGAGGTGATTTTTAATTATTGTGTAGGTCAGAATCGATATTTACCGAACAATTTGATTCGATAGCGCCTCGGTAGCATCTTCATGCGTTAGTTCGTCGTGTTGTTAGTGAATAATTTCGTTCACTGTTTTATGTTCGTTTTTTAGATATAAAAAGAAATTTTTATTTAGTTATATCAATGAAATTTTCGTAAAAAAGACGCCGATTTATTCAGCGTCCTCTTCTTCTGCTTCATCTATTTCGAATAGCTCCTCGATTTCTACTTCCAGCGCCTTCGCAATCGAGTATACGTACCAGTTTTCGTGGCGACTGTTCTTATTGAATCACGATATTGAATCTTGTGTTACGCCGGATGCTTCGGATAGTCTTACTCTCACGTGTAATGTAAAATGAATTATCGAAAGGGTGATTCTATAAAAAAATACATTTTTATCCTAATAATAATAATTATTATAGCAGTTGGAGGTTATAATGAAGAATATTAATGATAAAAATGAACAGGCAGAAGAGGTAAAGATTGCTCAAGAACGCATGGATATCAAAGCGAAATAGATCCAATGGGTGGAATAGAGGTATTTGGCTGTTACAACGATGATACAGCGAATAAATTTGACGGTATTTATGATAAGGCAAAGGACAAGATTATCGGGCACACTATAGATGCTGTAAGAATGTAGAGATAAAGACTGCGATTATTAATAAGACGCCACGCTGACGTCTTTATTTTTGTATTATATCTTCAATAACCTTCTTAATCCTCCGTGTTCTAGAATTGAATAATACAAAAAAAGACGAGTGAATCCGGGGGGAATGCCACTCGTCACCTTCTAATGAAAGACGGGATGCTGGATGGCAGCTCGTCTGTTTTATTATAAAATATCGAACGTATGTTTGTAAAGGCGTCTTTTTTAAAGAAATGGTTAATCAGAACAGATTCATTGTAAACGTTAGCTGCGTTATGTTAAGACGCATGAATTGATAAGGAGTGATACAAAGTGAAAACATTGCGTTTAAACGATGTCACGTTAGAAATGTCTGCATTTCAAGAAGAGAGCGAGCCCAAGCGGAAAATTGCCTTTACCTTACACGTTACCTGTGAGGCTTATCATGATATCGCTGTGCTGTTATATGAAAAGACATTTAACGTCGAAGTTCCGGAAAGAGATCTTGCCTTCCGCGGTGAAATCACAAATTATTCAACGTCATTGACCAACCTGTACGAAGCGGGAGCCGTGAGTGAATTTTATATCGAAATAACGGAAACAGATGCGAACGCCGATTTATAATTGGTGTTTTTTTGATGAAAAAAGCTGCCGGCCGGCAGCTTTTGAGAAAGCTAATTTGATATGTAAGGTGTTTAATTGTTTGTCTAGCAGTTTTTGCAAATGCGTGTGGATGAAGGAGGATTTAATAGGAGTCTTTGATGATCTTGTAATTTTTATGATTTACAACGGTCAGTGAATCTAGCTCAAGATCCCGATAGTTATCCATAATGGTAACATCTACGATTACAGAATTCTCATTAACTTTTTCAACAACACCGGTTAACCCGTTTTTAAATTCAATGACGTTTCCGACCTTAGCGATTTTCACAAGCTTCCTCTCCTTTAAACATAATAATTCCTTTTGAAAGTATTAAACAGTATTTTCATTGAGAAGTAAAGCGATAAGGAGTTTTATCGTCCTAAGGAATTGTCCTGGCGCAGGAAAAATGATATATTGATTTTCGTTCAAAGATTGAAAAGGGGGAGTTTTGATTGCGTCCCGAAGATATAACAGAACAGATTGAGCAGCTGCGTACCGGTGAAATAAAAGAACTGAGAGTCCAAAAAGAACACTTTCTTGATTTTAGAGCCGTTTTATCGAAACAGGACGATTTTAAGCATTTCCGAGGCATTGCCCAGCAAGGCGGAGATGTGGTGTTTCAATATTTAGAACAGCCAAGAAGCTAAAAGGTTTCTCATTAGTGAGAAGCCTTTTTATCATATATGACAGAACAGTAGTTATTTATTACAAACGTTGTAACATACGTAAATTAAATGTAAAACGGAAAAAGTGGAAAAAAATGCTTTGGATTGACAAGATTTATAGAAAATGAGGCTGTTTTTTTGCCATTAATCAGTGCGTCACCCGGTATATTCCATCCTGATACCTGTTTGGGAGAGTTGGAAAATCTTTTTCCGTGAAATTGGTTTGATCTCTTGTTAAGGTTATGAAGTGTTTTTTGAGCACTTAAGGAGGAAACTGTATGACGACAAAATTTACTGCTCTAGCTGTTTTTCTTCTTTGTTTCATGCCTGCTTCGAAAATTGAACATACACAAGCTTCACTACTGAACACAAAGAAGACAAACCATGAAGAAGCTAAGCTGCTTACCCATATAAATCATGACACAGACATATCTTTCTCTTCACTGTCTGCTGATGAGGACAAGAAAAAAATAAAGCCGATCAAGCTTTCAGCGAACACTGAAAAGAAAGAAGAACAATCAGAGAAAACGAATGAGAAGAAAGAAACTTATTCTCAGTCTGAAAAAGAATTGCTTTCCCGACTCGTTCACGCAGAAGCGAAGGGCGAATCCTATGAAGGCAAGGTCGCTGTTGCAAGCGTCGTGCTGAATAGGACGGATAAGAAGGGCTTTCCCGATACAATCAGAGGGGTTATTTATCAGAAAAATGCCTTTGAACCTGTCGCAAACGGAAGCATTAATCAAGAGCCTGACAAAGAATCAATTGAGGCTGTTGAAGAAGCGATGTCATCTAAGGACAGAGAAACAGAAGCCCTTTTCTTTTATAACCCGAAAACGGCGTCAGATGACTGGATTCGCTCAAGGAAAATCATTGAAAAAATCGGCAGGCATGTCTTTGCCATATAAGCATAGAAGAGACCATTCGTCTCAGCTGTGCTTTTTTTTATAGAAAGAGTAAAAATAAAATAATTTTTGAACTTGTCTCATATGATGTTGATAGTACAAGAGACAAGGAGAGACATCATGAATCGATTTGTAAAAGGGATTATTCTTTTATCCATTGCCGCCTTTTTCGCCGAATGCCTTGAATTTGTCGTGAATATGATTTTGGCGCGCGAGCTTGGCGAGCACGGGATGGGGCTTTACATGAGTATTTTGCCTACCATCTTTTTAATTATTGTCATCGCAAGCCTGGAGCTGCCTATATCAATTTCTAAATTTATTGCTGAATCAAATCCAAAGCTCCATGAAAGCATGCTGAGGCACGCCTTTCGAATGACAGCTGTTTTCACAGCCTTTTCCACTGCCGCCGCCAGTATTGCGCTTCCTTTTATTCCGGTGTTTGATACATATCACCCGTTTATCAAAGGAATCGTCATCGGCTTGATTCCTATTGTCGCCTTTACGTCAATTGCCAGAGGCTACTTCATGGGTGTGCAAAAAATGGGGAAGATCGCAATCGCTAATGTACTCAAAAAAATCATTCAGCTGTTGTGCTTGTTCATCTTTTTTCAATGGTACTCGTTTGAGCTGGACATGGCTGTGCTGATTTCGCTGTTTGTCCTTGTCGTGAGCGATGTGATCGTGCTTGTGTACTTGTATTCGCAGTTTATTCTGGCGAGACGTGCGGTATCGGGCCAGCAGCATATCCATTTACGCGGGAAAGATGTTAGAAAAAGACTGCTGGCCGTATCGATTCCGACAACCGGGCTGCGCATTTTTCACGCTGTGGTCAATGCCATTGAGCCCTTTTTAGTAAAAGGAGCGCTTTTGGCCGCGGGCGTTGCCGGGACAACTGCAATCGATCAATACGGCATGCTTGCCGGAGTGGCTGTGACGATAGGGGCGTTTCCTGCTTTTATCGCCCACTCGCTAATGGTCGTCATGATTCCGAGTATTTCTGAAGCTTATTCTCTCTCTCAATATGACATCGTATTAAAAAGGCTGAAGCAGTCGATCTTTATCACGTTTGGATACGGTATACCAGCTGTCTGGATCATGTTCCAGTTTGCGGAGCCCTTGACCCATCTGTTTTTTCACTCTCCAGAAGCACAATATTATTTGCAGCTTTTGTGGCCGTACTTTCTCTTTCATTTATTTGTGATGCCCCTTCAGGCATGTTTAATTGGGATGGGCTTTGTCAAAGAAGCTTTTTATCATAACGTGTGGAGCCATCTCGTTGCGTTGAGTATGATGTATGTGCTGGGTTCAATGGAAAACCTTCAAATGCTCGGTATTATCCTTGGGATGAATACAGGTATGATTTTGCTGACGAGCCTACATTATACAACGATCTGCAAAGCGCTGCGTGTATCTGTTTTTCTGACGGGAGGAAACCGAACGCCGCGGATTGAAGGATGATAAATCTCTAGCGGGGCAAGCTATTTGAAAAGCATGAAAGGAAGATTCCATGTTGACGAAACGCTTGACCCTCACTACTTGCCTAATCTTATTTGCTATGATTTCATGGCTGCCTCTTTCGGCACAGGCTGCCAATAAACAGCCTGCTGTTCCTGCGGTTTTTCTCATGAAAACGATAGAAGGGGAGGATATCTCCATCCCCAATAAAGGGCAGAAAACGATCCTTCATTTTTGGACTTCATGGTGTCCGCCCTGCAAAAAGGAACTTCCTCAGTTCCAATCATTTTATGAGGCTCATCGATCTGACAGTGTGAAGCTGGTAACGGTCAATTTAGTCAATTCAGAACAAAATCAGCAAGTCGTTGAAGACTTTATCAAAGCAAACCACCTGACCTTTCCGATTGTTCTCGACACAAAAGGGGATTTGATGAAGGAATATCATATTATAACGATTCCTACCTCGTTTTTGCTGAATGAAAAGGGTGAAATTGAGGAAACAAAAGTGGGGCCGATGACGGCAGAACAATTGAAAGAATGGACGAAAGAATAAGCTGAGAGCGTAGCCTTTCAGCTTTTTTGTCATATAATGAAAGGTGAACAGTTATTAATGATAATTATTATCAAAAAGAAATTAAAATAATTATAATTGAAATTCTCTTTCTGCATGCTATAATTAAGAAGACATCATGAAATGACCCAACGATGAAGCTGCCTTTTGGGCGGCGATTTTTGTTTTTATAAGAGAAATGAAGATGATTTACGTTCTCAATTAGGGAGGAGAATTCGATATGGATGAACAAGTGATGCTCCAACATGATCAGCATCAGCCTTTAAAGAAAGAACAGCCAGAAAAAAGCTGGACTCAGCATGCGGAACTTATCGCAGCCCTGGTGTCAGGTGCTCTTATTTTAGCAGGCTGGCTCCTTTCCGCACATCAGTTGTTATCGGTAACGCTATATTTGCTGGCCTTTGTCATCGGCGGATTTGCTAAAGCGAAAGAAGGAATCGAAGAAACGCTTGAATCCAAAACGCTGAATGTCGAGCTTTTAATGATTTTTGCAGCCGTGGGTTCCGCATTGATTGGGTACTGGGCAGAGGGTGCCGTTTTAATCTTTATTTTTTCCTTAAGCGGAGCTTTAGAAACATACACGATGAATAAAAGCAGCAGGGATTTAACTTCTTTAATGAAGCTTGAACCTGAAGAAGCAACGCTGATTGTAAACGGCGAAACCAAAAGGGTACCGGTTGCAGATATAAAGGCCGGTGATAAGATTGTTATCAAACCTGGGGAACGGGTGGCAGCTGACGGGGTTATTGAATCTGGTTCTACAAGCCTTGACGAATCAGCGTTAACGGGCGAATCGATGCCTGTAGAAAAAAACGCCGGCGATGCTGTATATACGGGAACTGTTAACCGCAACGGCTCCCTGACCGTCCGTGTTACAAAAGCAAACGAAGATTCTTTATTCCGAAAGATTATCAAATTGGTGGAATCTGCGCAAAACAGTGTATCACCTGCGCAAGCCTTTATCGAACGGTTTGAAAATGCATATGTAAAAGGCGTTCTGATCGTGGTGGGGCTGCTGTTATTTGTCCCACATTTTGCACTTGGCTGGAGCTGGAGTGAAACCTTTTATCGCGCGATGGTATTTATGGTGGTTGCGTCACCTTGCGCACTTGTTGCGTCCATCATGCCGGCAGCGCTGTCCTTGATATCAAATGGCGCCCGCAACGGCATGCTGGTGAAAGGAAGTGTATTTCTTGAACAGCTGGGATCTGTGCAAATGATCGCTTTTGACAAGACCGGGACTGTAACAAAAGGCCAGCCTGCGGTTGAGACGGTCAAAATTGCGGAAGGATACGAAGAAACGGAAGTACTTGAAGCTGTCTATGCGATTGAGAAGCAGTCCAGCCACCCGCTCGCGCAAGCCATTGCCGGCTACGCTGAAAGCCGCGGCATCAACAAGTCAGGCTACATATCAATCGAAGAAACATCAGGCTTTGGTGTAATGGCTGTAGTGGCGGGTGCCAAATGGAAAGTCGGAAAAGCAGGCTTTATTGGGGAAGAATTGGCAGCTCAATTTTTGAACCAATCTGCATCAGATATCCTTCAAAATGGCCAACACACCATTGTGTTTGTGAAAAAGGACGACCACATTGCCGGCTGTATCGCTCTGAAAGACCAAATCAGACCTGAAGCAAAAGAAGTCATGGATGAACTAAGCCGTCTGGGGATTAAAACGGCCATGCTGACGGGAGATCACGAAGACACGGCTCAAGCGATAGCGAAGGAAGCGGGAATGACAACTGTTGCAGCAGAATGTCTGCCTGACCAAAAAGTAAATGAAGTGAAACGATTAAAAGAAGAGTTCGGGACGATTGCAATGGTCGGAGACGGAATCAACGACGCGCCGGCACTAAAAGCGGCGGATGTCGGTATTGCAATGGGCGGCGGAACAGATGTGGCGCTTGAAACTGCTGATATGGTGCTCATGCAAAACGATTTGAAAAAACTCGTAAAAATGTGCCGTTTATCACGGAAAATGAACAGGATTGTAAAGCAGAATATCGTATTTTCTCTCGCAGTCATTTGCCTCCTTATTTGTGCAAACTTTTTACAGTTGATGGAATTGCCGTTTGGCGTTATCGGCCACGAAGGAAGTACAATCTTGGTGATTTTAAACGGCTTAAGGCTTTTAAAATAAAAAACAGCGGTCCAAATGGACAGCTGTTTTTTTATGGATCAAGTTTTACTTTCCTTTGCTTTTTTTCTTGATCTGGCCTTTTCATCACGATGATGAGAGCAAGGATGCAGCAAAGGAAGCCGGCTGCACAGCCTATGATAGAGCTGTAATAATAAAAATTCACCAGCTTCATACCGACAAAAGGAGCGGAAATTCCCACAACTGTTAACAGCACAACTGCCTTACGTCTGAAAAATTTCATCAGCAAACGGAACAACTCCCTGCGTTTCACTCTCCTCTCAGTATACAAGATGACCGGCAGGAAATAAAATGATGGATAAAGGAAAGTCGCCGTGCAAGGCAAACACCCGTAAAACCTGTTACAATATATAAAGAACAACGCATGGCAAAAGGCAGGGAGGAACAAGAAATGAACAGAATACAACGCATATCTTCATGGCTGAAGGAAGCGGGGCATACTGCCGCATTTATTCATACGAAAGAAAATGTATTTTACTTAACCGGTTTTTATACAGAGCCGCATGAACGTGTAATGGGTTTGTTTATCTTTCAAGAGGAGGAGCCATTTTTCGTTTGTCCGGGAATGGAGGCAGATCAGGCCCGAAATGCCGGATGGAATCACGAAATTATTGGCTATGCCGATCACGAAAATCCATGGGAGCTCATTGAAAAAGCTCTCAAAAAACGAAATGTCAGCATACATACGCTTGCCGTGGAAAAGGATTCAATCTCGCTTTCGCGTGCCGAACAACTGAAGCATTCAGCTGGAGGGGCACAATTTGTATCAGCAGAAGAAACCCTTAACCAGTTTCGTCTGATTAAAGACGAGCATGAAATTAAATTGCTGAAAGAGGCGGCAAAGCTTGCCGATTTTGGTGTTGAAGTCGGGACAGCTGCTTTGCGTGAAGGCATCAGTGAGGTGGAAGTTCTTGCTCAGATTGAGTATGAGTTGAAGAAAAAAGGAATTCAGGGCATGTCTTTCTCGACAATGGTGCTATTCGGCAAAAAATCAGGTCAGCCTCACGGAAATCCGGGTACAGCCACATTAAAGAAAGGCGATTTTGTCTTGTTTGACCTGGGTGTTATTATGGATGGCTACTGCTCTGATATCACGCGAACCTTTGCCTACAAAACAATCAATCCGAAGCAGGAAGAAATTTACGAGACGGTGCTTCAAGCGGAAAAAGCCGCGATAGAAGCTAGCAACCCAGGCGTGAGAATCGGAGATCTCGATTTAACTGCCCGCGGAATCATTGAAAAAGCCGGATATGGAGAATATTTCCCTCACCGGCTGGGCCATGGTCTCGGCATTTCAGTGCATGAGTACCCGTCGATGAGCAAAGCCAATGACACGCTGCTGCAAGAAGGAATGGTTTACACAATCGAACCGGGCATTTATGTGCCGGATGTTGGCGGCGTACGTATTGAAGATGACGTTCACGTAACAAAAGAGGGGGCAGTTACGCTGACTCAATATCCGAAGGAATTAACGATATTGCCGTAACAAGGCAGAGATAAAAAAGGACTTTGTTCTCGACATCGTCCTTTTTTATCTGCTTTAAATAAAAAAATCATCAAACGTCCGAAATGGTTTCACTTCATGTTTTTGATTGAGCGGTCTTACAGCCAGGCAGCTTCCGCCCAGAACGGCCAGACATAATCCAATTAAAATGAAGAAACCCATGTAAATCTTCTCCTTTCAGCAAAAACCATCTAATCTGTCGGTACGTTCTTATCGTATTGTATGAAACGCATTCCAGATCAAGGGAAATCAGAAAGAAGGGAATTTATGGCTAATATTAAAGACATTGCAGATAAAGCCGGTGTCTCCGTTACGACGGTTTCCAGAGTCATAAACAATCATCCTTATGTCAGTGAAGAGAAAAGAAAAAGAGTGCTTGAAGCAATGGAAGTTTTGGAGTACACAAGAAATGTCCACGCTGTGCATCTGTCGAAGGGGTTTTCAAACATGATCGGTGTCGTGATGCCGACGATCAGCCTTCCTTATTTTGCGGAGATGATGGCGGGAATCGCAGACGCTGCCGCAGAGTCGGGCATTCACCTCTCTTTGTTCCAGACAAATTATGACGTGAAGAAAGAAATCTTTGCACTGTCCCAGTTAAAACAGCGCCAGGTTGACGGTTTGATTTTTTGTTCGAAGGCACTGTCTGATGACAAGCTCAAGGAGTGGGAAGGCCCGATACTGCTTTGTCAGAATTCAAACAAGGAGGGATTTTCCACAATCAGCATTCCCCATCAAGCCGCATTCCGGGACGGACTCGACTACTTAATCGCCAAAGGGCACAAAAAAATAGCGATTTGCTTAGCGAGAAAAAAAGGCATGAACAGTCATATTCGCATCAAAGCATATAAAGATGCATTGGAAGAGATCGGAGAAACATTCAAGGAAGAATGGGTGATTGAGAAAGCGATTACAATGAACGACGGAAAAGCGCTTTTTCATAAATGGAACAGATGGAGGGAAAGGCCGACGGCTATTTTTGTCGCCAATGACCAGGTATCGGCAGGGCTTATATTGGAAGCGAGAGCTCAGCAAGTGTCTGTTCCGGATGAACTTGCGATCTTAAGCTTTGATAACCATGAAATCAGCCAATTGCTTGGGATATCGACCATTGATATTCAAGCGAAGGAAATGGGCAAGCAGGCGTTTGCCATGCTGGAAAAAAGGATTCAGGGCCAGCCGATTGAAAGCAAGGTTCTTGATTACCGTCTCATTGAAAGATCAACTGTTTAGTGAAAGCATGAAAAAAGGTTTGACGCGCATTCCGTTCGTTATGTACGATATGAGGTATTGAATGACAAAGGAGCTGAGGATCGTGAATGGGTCCTTTACAGTGAAAAAGGTACTGAATAATAACGTATTAATTGCTTCTCATCATAAATACAGTGAAGTAGTTTTGATCGGAAAAGGAATTGGTTTCGGAAAAAAACAAGATGATGTGATTGAAGATAAAGGGTACGATAAAATGTTCATTTTAAAGGATGAAAAGGAACAGAAGCAGTTTAAAAAGCTCCTCGACTATGTTGATGAAAAGCTCGTTGATATTTCAAACGATGTCATATATCACATCAGCAATCGGACAAACCGCTCACTAAATGAACATATTCATATTGCACTGACTGACCATATTGCATTTGCAATCAAGAGGCAGCAGCAGGGCTTTGACATGAAAAATCCTTTCTTAATGGAGACGCAGTCACTTTATCCGGATGAATATCAGATAGCCCAAGAAGTCATTGACATTATCAATGAAAAAGCGGGAATCTGCCTTCCGGAAGGGGAGATTGGTTTTATCGCCCTGCACATTCATTCAGCTCTGACGAATCGCCCGCTGTCAGAAGTCAACAAGCACTCACAGCTGATGGCGCAGCTTGTAGAGGTGATTGAAGACTCGTTTCAAATGAAAGTAAATAAAGAAAGCGTCAACTATTTACGGCTTATCAGGCACATCAGATTTACGATAGAAAGAATTAAAAAAGAGGAACCGACTAAAGAACCAGAAAAATTAATGTTGTTATTGAAAAATGAATATCCGCTATGCTACAATACAGCTTGGAAATTGATTAAAATCTTGCAGCAAACATTGAAGAAACCAGTTCATGAGGCGGAAGCGGTTTATCTCACGCTTCATCTGTACCGATTAACCAATAAAATTTCATAAATTCAGTTTATCCTTTAAAAACGTGTTACTGATCCGATCAGGCATGAGTGATTGAGGGGAAAAAACGGGAAGTCCATTCTCGTTCTTTTGCGCACCCTATTTTGCTCATGCCTTTTTTGTTGTGTAAAAGGGCAAATGTAAACGGTTAAACTGGAAGACTTACGCCTGTGAATTCGTTGTCATGATTTTTAGCTGTAAGGTCAGACTAGTAAAAAGAGGAGGTCAATTCTTATGTTTAAAGCATTATTCGGCGTTCTTCAAAAAATTGGGCGTGCGCTTATGCTTCCAGTTGCGATCCTTCCGGCTGCGGGTATTTTGCTTGCGATCGGGAATGCAATGCAAAACAAGGACATGATCCAAGTCCTGCATTTCCTGAGCAATGACAATGTTCAGCTCGTAGCGGGTGTGATGGAAAGCGCTGGACAGATTGTTTTCGATAACCTTCCGCTTCTTTTCGCAGTAGGTGTAGCCATCGGGCTTGCCAACGGAGATGGAGTTGCCGGGATAGCAGCAATTATCGGTTATCTGGTGATGAACGTATCCATGAGTGCGGTTCTTCTTGCAAACGGAACCATTCCTTCCGATTCAATCGAAAGAGCCAAGTTCTTCACGGAAAACCACCCGGCATATGTAAACATGCTCGGCATACCTACCTTGGCGACAGGGGTATTCGGCGGTATTATCGTCGGTGTGCTGGCGGCATTGCTGTTTAACAAATTTTATACAATTGAATTGCCGCAATATCTTGGTTTCTTTGCGGGTAAACGTTTCGTACCGATTATTACGTCAATTTCCGCACTGATTCTGGGTCTTATCATGTTAGTGATCTGGCCTCCGATCCAGCATGGATTGAATGCCTTTTCAACTGGATTAGTGGAAGCGAATCCAACCCTTGCTGCATTTATCTTCGGGGTCATTGAACGTTCACTTATTCCATTTGGTCTGCATCACATTTTCTACTCGCCGTTCTGGTATGAATTCTTCAGCTACAAAAGTGCAGCCGGAGAGATCATCCGCGGGGATCAGCGCATCTTTATGGCGCAGATTAAAGACGGCGTACAGTTAACAGCAGGTACGTTCATGACAGGTAAATATCCATTTATGATGTTTGGTCTTCCTGCTGCGGCACTTGCGATTTATCATGAAGCAAAACCGCAAAACAAAAAACTTGTTGCAGGTATTATGGGTTCAGCAGCACTGACATCCTTCCTGACAGGGATCACAGAGCCATTGGAATTCTCATTCCTATTCGTTGCCCCTGTCCTGTTTGCGATCCACTGTGTGTTTGCAGGGCTTTCATTCATGGTCATGCAGCTGTTGAATGTGAAGATTGGTATGACATTCTCCGGCGGTTTAATTGACTACTTCCTTTTCGGTATTTTACCGAACCGGACAGCATGGTGGCTTGTCATCCCTGTTGGTTTAGGGATTGCGGTTATTTACTACTTCGGATTCCGATTTGCGATCCGCAAATTTAATCTGAAAACACCAGGCCGTGAGGATGCTTCAGCTGAAACAGCAGCATCTGGGAAAACAGGAGAAGCAGGCGACCTTCCTTACGAGATTCTGCAGGCAATGGGTGACCAAGAAAACATCAAACACCTTGATGCTTGTATCACTCGTCTGCGCGTAACTGTAAACGATCAGAAAAAGGTTGATAAAGACCGTCTGAAACAGCTTGGCGCTTCCGGGGTGCTGGAAGTGGGCAACAACATTCAGGCGATTTTCGGACCGCGTTCTGACGGTTTAAAAACACAAATGCAGGACATCATCGCGGGACGCAAACCAAGACCTGAACCGAAAACATCCGCTGAGGAAGAAGTAGGGCAGCAGGTTGAGGAAGTCATTGCAGAACCGCTGCAAAATGAAATTGGCGAGGAAGTCTTTGTTTCTCCGATTGCTGGTGAAATTCACCCGATTACTGATGTTCCTGACCAAGTCTTCTCAGGAAAAATGATGGGTGACGGCTTTGCGATCCTTCCTTCTGAGGGCATCGTCGTTTCTCCGGTACGAGGAAAAATACTAAATGTTTTCCCGACAAAACATGCAATCGGCCTGCAATCCGACGGAGGAAAAGAAATTTTGATCCACTTCGGCATTGATACAGTCAGCCTCAAGGGCGAAGGGTTTACGTCTTTCGTATCAGAAGGGGACCGCGTTGAGCCTGGACAAAAGCTTCTTGAAGTTGATTTGGACGCAGTAAAACCGAATGTACCGTCTCTGATGACACCGATCGTATTTACGAACCTTGCTGAAGGAGAAACAGTCAGCATTAAGGCAAGCGGATCAGTTAACAGAGAGCAAGAAGACATTGTGAAGATTGAAAAATAAGGGTATATAGTACGCTGTGCTTGTCAGATGACAAGTACGGCTGTATGATATAATATTGTGAAGTAATAAAGCTTTAAGTTAAAAGGAGAATGATAAAAATGGCACAAAAAACATTCAAAGTAACTGCAGATTCTGGAATTCACGCTCGTCCTGCGACAGTTCTTGTACAAACTGCAAGCAAATACGACGCTGACGTTAATTTGGAATATAACGGCAAAACTGTAAACCTTAAATCAATCATGGGTGTTATGTCTCTTGGAATCGCTAAAGGCGCTGAAATCACAATTTCTGCAGCTGGCGCTGACGAAAACGATGCTCTTAACGCTTTAGAAGAAACAATGAAAAGCGAAGGACTCGGCGAGTAATGCAAGAATTAAAAGGGATTGGTGCTTCAGCCGGCATCGCGATTGCAAAAGCGTACCGGCTTGAAGAGCCAGATTTAACGGTTGAAAAGAAAAACATCTCTGATTCTGAAGCGGAAGTAAGCCGTTTTGAAGAAGCGATTGCACGTTCTAAAGAAGAGCTCGAAAAAATCAAAGAGCATGCTTTGAAAGAACTGGGTCAGGATAAAGCTGATATTTTTTCTGCTCACCTTTTAGTCCTCAGTGACCCTGAGCTTCTGAATCCTGTGAAAGAAAAAATCAGCTCTGATTCTGTGAACGCTGAATTCGCTTTAAAAGAAACGTCTTCTATGTTCGTTACCATGTTTGAATCAATGGACAACGAATATATGAAAGAGCGTGCGGCAGATATCCGCGACGTAACAAAACGCGTAACCGGCCACCTGCTTGGCGTTGAAATTCCAAACCCAAGCATGATTTCAGAAGAGGTTATTATTGTAGCTGAAGACTTAACACCGTCTGATACAGCTCAATTAAACCGTGAGTTCGTTAAAGGATTCACAACTGATATCGGCGGACGCACATCTCACTCTGCCATCATGGCGCGTTCTCTTGAGATTCCGGCAGTTGTTGGAACGAAAGCGGCTACAGGCACGATCCAAAACGGCGTGACTGTTATCGTTGACGGTATTAATGGGGATGTCATTATCGATCCTTCTGCGGAAACTGTAAAAGAGTATGAAGAAAAACATAACGCTTATTTAGCTCAAAAAGCAGAGTGGGCGAAGCTGGTCAATGAACCGACTGTATCAAAAGACGGTCATCATGTAGAGCTTGCAGCGAATATCGGTACTCCAGATGATGTGAAGGGTGTTCTTGAAAACGGCGGAGAAGCAGTTGGTCTTTACCGTACAGAATTCCTTTACATGGGAAGAGATCAGCTGCCTACAGAAGATGAACAGTTTGATGCTTATAAAACGGTTCTTGAGCGTATGGAAGGAAAATCAGTTGTCGTGCGGACACTTGATATCGGCGGAGACAAAGAGCTTCCTTACCTGCAGCTTCCTAAAGAAATGAACCCGTTCTTGGGATACAGAGCAATTCGTCTTTGCCTTGAAGAGCAAGAGATCTTCAGAACACAGCTTCGCGCGCTGCTTCGTGCAAGTACATACGGAAACTTGAAAATCATGTTCCCTATGATTGCGACAGTTAACGAATTCAAAGAAGCGAAAGCGATCCTTCTTGAAGAGAAAGAAAAGCTTGTCAAAGCGGGACAACCTGTATCTGACGATATTGAAGTCGGTATGATGGTTGAGATTCCGTCGACTGCAGTCATCGCTGATCAGTTTGCTAAAGAAGTTGACTTCTTCAGTATCGGAACAAATGATTTGATCCAATACACAATGGCAGCTGACCGTATGAATGAACGTGTAGCTTACCTGTATCAGCCATACAACCCTGCAATCCTTCGCTTAATTACACTCGTAATTGAAGCGGCACATAAAGAAGGAAAATGGGTCGGCATGTGCGGAGAAATGGCAGGAGACGAAATTGCGATTCCGATTCTTCTTGGCTTAGGCTTAGATGAGTTCTCAATGAGCGCAACTTCTATTCTTCCGGCAAGAACTCAAATCAGCAAATTGTCTAAACAAGAAGCTGAGTCATTCAAAGAGAAAATCTTATCTATGAGCACGACAGAAGAAGTTGTCGCGTTCGTAAAAGAAACATTCAAGTAATGCGCAAAAACCAGACGGCCTCCGGCCTGTCTGGTTTTTTTTCATAATCAGGGTTGCAGCGGGGCACAATAACATGGCTAGGAGGGATAGAATGTCAAACGAATTTAACGCAGGAGATACAGTCTACGTGATCTACAGAAATCCGCACGCCGCCAATGTTGCTCATATAAAGGAAGCTGAAATTGTGCATCATCCATACCATGAGGGTGAGCTTTCCCTGTTTATATTTGAAACCTACCATCCGTTTGCCGAGGATGATGCTGTTTTTGCAAGCTATGAAGAAGCAAAAACACTTTACAAAGAATTGTTTGATATCGATCCGTACGAGTAACAAGGAAAACATTACAACTCATATCCTTTCCGTTTTATGAGAAAAGTAACGGTAGAAAAGGAAAAGGAAAAGGATGTGGCACCATGCAGAACCCATTTGTTCCGCAGCTCGTTTATATTGAACCGAGAGCAATGGAATATCCATTGGCACAGGAATTACATGATAAATTTGAAAAAATGGGCATCGAAATCAGAGAAACGACGTCCCATAACCAAGTGCGCAATATTCCTGGTAAAAACCATCTGCAGCAATACCGTAATGCAAAATCAACGTTAGTAGTTGGTGTCCGAAAAACATTGAAGTTTGATTCTTCAAAACCGTCAGCTGAATATGCGATTCCGTTTGCGACAGGCTGTATGGGGCATTGCCATTACTGCTATTTACAAACCACAATGGGAACAAAACCCTATATTAGAACCTATGTAAACGTCGAAGAAATATTGGATCAGGCAGATCAGTATATGAAAGAACGTGCACCGGAGTTTACAAGGTTTGAGGCTTCATGTACCTCTGATATTGTGGGCATCGACCATTTGACACACACGCTCAAGCACGCCATTGAACATTTCGGACAGAGTGAGCTTGGCAAGCTCAGGTTTGTCACAAAGTTTCACCATGTTGACCACCTTTTGGATGCTAAACATAACGGAAAAACAAGATTCAGATTCAGCATAAATGCTGACTATGTGATTAAGAATTTTGAGCCGGGAACCTCTCCTCTCGATAAACGGATTGAAGCGGCTGTAAAAGTAGCGAAAGCAGGCTACCCGCTAGGCTTTATTGTTGCGCCGATATACATTCACGAAGGCTGGGAGGAAGGATACAGACATCTGTTTGAAAAGCTGGATGCTGCTTTGCCGCAGGACGTCAGACATGATGTTACCTTTGAATTAATTCAGCATCGTTTTACAAAACCGGCCAAACGAGTGATAGAGAAGAATTATCCGAAGACGAAGCTAGAATTAGATGAAGAAAAACGTCGCTATAAATGGGGACGTTACGGAATCGGAAAATATATTTATCAGAAAGATGAAGAACATGTGCTTCGAGAAACACTCGAATCTTATATCGATACGTATTTTCCTAATGCGAAAATTGAATATTTCACGTAAACGGGCTGTCAGTTTTACAGCTCGTTTTTTCATAAAAGGGATTTTTCCACTCCATCAAAACCCCGTAATTCAGCGATTCTTCATCGTCTAAATAATTACTGACGATACAGAGCGGTGAACGGCCGCAATGCAGGAGAAATGACAGTACAGGATCTTTCTTTTTTCCTTCTATTACATCCTCTACATATTGTGAAGCGCTGATCTCGTGGGCGTACTTATGATAAAAAGGAATACGTCCGCCGCCGAGTAACCGCTCCATTCGCTTTTCAACGGCTAATTCATACATCGTATTCATCAGCCATTTTCCTATTCCAATCTTCCGGTAATGCGGTGAAACCGAAATATCAACTACATATAATGTATTTGCCTGCGGATCATGACATGTAATATAGCCGTTATCTGTTGTCTCCGCCCATGTATGCTCGGGAGCATCGGGATCAAAATGCACGATAAGGGCAGTCATCGAACCGACGATTTCACCATTAACCAGCGCGCATAAAGCCCCTTCCGGAAAAGTGTTGATATGGCTGTCAAGCTGTTCTTCTGACCACAGCAATTCCTGCGGAAATGGAGGGGGAAAACACTCTTGCTGAAGAGAAAGCAATCCCTTAATGTCTGTTTTTGAATAATTTCTGATCGTCAGCCGCTCAAATTTAATGCCATTATGGACATACATCTGTTTAAAAATGACAATCACTCCCTCTCATGCTGTTTATTATATCGTAATCAAACTGCTGAAACACAATTTTTAATGAATATTCTGTGTTTTTAATATCATTTATTTTATGATTATTCATTTTTTGGGTGAAAAGGCCGATATAGAAATTAGGAGGGGATTGGTTTGTTTAAAAAACTTCACATGAAAATTGCTGTTTTTGTTTCTATCATGTTAATCGTTACAGTTGTTCTTTTAATGCTTTCTTCTTACCTGACGTTAAAACCGATGATTACAGAGGATGGGAAAAACACGACACAAAACGTAACAAACTCGCTTGAACAAAATATTGAACTGCAATTAAAGAGTTATGACATTTCGCTGTTAAGATTGGCAAATGGAGAGGTAACCCGTGCGTTTGTGACAAACTCAAGTAAAGATGCTGCCAGGCTGTTTAATGATGACATCAAACAAATTAAAGAAAACGATGATTATGTAGCGATGGCCTATATTGGCACCGCAAAAAAAGAAATGTTTACATATCCGAAAGCCGAATTCGCAGAAGATTATGACCCGGCTTCTAGAACATGGTATAAGCGCGCGGCTGAAACACCGGATAAAGTCGTCTGGACTGAACCCTATAAAGATGTCGTGACGGGAGAAATGGTCGTCACAGCCTCAAAAGCAATTCTTGACGGGCAGAAGGTGATAGGGGTTGCCAGTTATGATCTGAAACTTTCTTCCATTCAAGCTATGGTAAATAAGCAAAAGGTGCCATACAATGGCTTTGCTTTTTTAGCTGATGCAAGCGGCAATCTTTTAGCACATCCGTCAAACCAAGGAAAAAATATCTCCAAGGACCAAACATTAAAAACCATTGCATCTGACAAAAACGGGATACAAGATGCAAAGGGAAAAATGATTGTGTATCAAACGGTTGGAGAAACGGGATGGAAAGTCGGAACACAATTTGACACAAATCAATTAATGTGGATTTCAGATAAAATGAATCGGGCGAACCTTTTCATCTCACTCATCGCGCTGGCGGTGACGATTATTCTCAGCTACTTCCTCGCCAAAACAATAACCGGGCCGATCCAGCAGCTGATTGCGAAAACAAAGGCTGTCTCTGCAGGCGATTTGACAGTCCACGCAGAGTCAAAGACTAAGGATGAAGTCGGCATGTTAACAAGAGACTTTAATCAGATGGTTGAAAACATGAAGGAAATGGTGGAACAAGTCAGATATTCCTCAGGAAAAGTGTCTGACACCTCTGAACAACTAACAGCTGTCTCCGCTGAAACCAATGAAACGAGCGGACAAATTGCGAAAGCGATCGAAGAAGTGGCAGCAGGGGCAACAGAACAGGCTTCAGAGGTTGAAACCATTAACGAAAAATCGGAAAACCTATCTGCTAAAATCAGACGAATTGCGGATCAGGCAGGCGGCATGAAAGCACGTTCAAAATCCTCAGAGGATGCAAGCTATAAAGGGCTTGACGCTCTCGGCCAGCTGCTGATGAAATCAAACGAAGCCAATACGGAAACAAAGAAAGTCGAAACGATGCTGCTGGATTTAGAAAATCAAACCAAGAATATTGAAGAAGTGGTTACTGCGATTTCAAATATCTCGGATCAAACCAATTTACTTGCCTTAAACGCCAGTATTGAGGCAGCCAGAGCCGGTGAAAGCGGACGCGGATTTGCAGTCGTGGCTGAAGAGGTGCGGAAGCTTGCCGAGCAATCAGCACTTTCCACCAAGCATATCAGTGAGACAGTGAAGTTGATCCAGCTTGAAACAAAAGAGGCTTCCCATGCAATGGTTGAAGCAAGTAAAATGAATGATGAACAAAACAGCGCAATCCATGAGACTGGCGAAGTATTAAACACAATCACGTCGGAAATGCAGTCACTTGTACAAGGTATTGATCAAATTTACGAAGACATACAAAGAATGAGTGAAGAACAGCTTGCCATTTCTGAAGCGATTCAAAGCATCTCAGCTATATCACAGGAATCGGCTGCTGCAGCGGAGGAAGTCAACGCCTCAACCGATGAACAGCTGATCACGCTTGAGAAAGTCAAACACTCAACTGATACATTAAAACATGCTAGCCAAGAGCTTATGAACGCTATTGAGAAATTCACATTATAAATATTGGATACCCAGAACTTTTTCAAGTTTTGGGTTTTTTCATTTTCTAGACTCTACTATATGTTTACTAGATATGGTAGTCTAGACAATGATAAATTTTAACTAAATGAAAACAATACGTCTGGGAGGAATCGCCTTGAAAAAAACAGTCGGTTTTATCGGTCTTGGAGTAATGGGAAACAGTATGGCTTCACATATCCTTAATGATGGACATCCTGTATTGGTGTACACCCGCACAAAAGCAAAAGCGGACAGCATACTGGAAAAAGGTGCGGTATGGAAAGGCACCGTAAAAGATCTTTCAAAAGAAGCTGATGTCATTATTACAATGGTAGGCTATCCCAGTGATGTAGAAGAAGTGTATTTCGGCAGCAACGGAATTATTGAAAATGCTAAAAAAGGCGCGTATCTCATTGATATGACGACTTCTAAACCGTCGTTAGCCAAAAAAATTGCGGAGGCAGCCAAAGAAAAATCATTATGTGCCTTAGACGCACCTGTTTCAGGAGGTGACATCGGCGCGCAAAACGGAACACTGGCGATTATGGTCGGAGGAGAAAAAGAAGCGTTTGAAGCTTGCCTGCCCATCTTCTCTTTAATGGGAGAGAATATTCAATATCAAGGGCCGGCAGGAAGCGGACAGCACACAAAAATGTGTAATCAAATCGCGATTGCAGCAGGTATGATCGGTGTAGCCGAAGCGATGGCTTATGCCCAAAAATCAGGTCTTCAGCCGGAAAACGTCCTGAAGAGCATTACAACTGGAGCGGCAGGAAGCTGGTCATTGTCAAACCTCGCCCCGCGTATGCTGAAAGGTGATTTCGAACCAGGTTTTTACGTAAAGCATTTTATTAAAGATATGGGAATTGCTTTAGAGGAAGCGGAATTAATGGGGGAAGAAATGCCAGGCTTGTCGCTAGCGAAATCATTATATGACCAACTTGCCGTACAAGGAGAAGAAAACAGCGGAACTCAAAGTATATATAAACTTTGGGTGAAATAAAAAGAGATTGCCTGTCAAAACAGGCAATCTCTTTTTATTATTTTCCGATAAATTGCTGTGTCCAGTAGCTGCCTGATTCAACATAACCCACACCGATGTGTGTAAAGTTAGGGTTAAGAATGTTTTTTCTGTGGCCCTCACTGTTCATCCAAGCTTTTACTACTTCTTCAGGTGTTTTTTGTCCTTTAGCAATGTTTTCACCAGCTGTTTTGTAGCTGATTCCGAAAGATTTCATCATATCAAACGGTGAGCCGTAAGTTGGGCTTTGGTGATCAAAATAGTTTTTGTCTTTCATATCCTGTGATTTTGCACGTGCAGATTTGCTTAATGTTTCATCAATTTGAAGCGGTTTTAAACCTTGTTTTTGTCTTTCTGCATTTGTCAGCTCAACAACTTTTTTCTCATATGCACTTACAGATGAAGGTGCAGCTGTTGTTGTATTATTGCTGGTTTTTTCAGCAGTAGCCGGTGCTTTAGCAGCAGTGCTTTGATCAGCGGCTTTTTCAGGAGCCTTTTGAGCTGGCTTTACAGCTTCCGGTTTTTGAACATCCTGAATCTTCATGTTGGATTGTTTCGCATGCTTTTGAAGAAGCTGCTCAAGCTCTTTTTCATTCGCCGCGTTTAGTGTTTTTATATTTGTTTTAATATGTAGCTTTTTCACTACATCCTTAAGTGTAAGGTTTTGCACTGTGTTCCCCGTTTTGACCGTTACCACAGGCTGGCAGGAGAGTTCTTTCGCTGATGCTTGCTGTACGCCTCCGAATGTGAATAATCCAACCGCAGCGGCAGCAGATAAAATAAATGCTTTTTTCATTAGTTCGTAACCTCCTAGAGTTGTTTGTTTTCTACAAAAAAATCATAACATAGCTTTTTTGTCATAAAGAATCCATCACTTTCCTTTGACAAATGATGATTGTCATTTTTGTAATCAAAACGCGCTGAACCGCTGATGACAAGCGAGTCATGTGTATGTAGTGACTTTATCTCACAGTTACATAGCTTCCTATTTTTTGAATCGTTAGTTATATTTTAATGTATTTCATTATTGACAACTTTTTTTATCCCTTTTCGCTGTAACAACTATTACAAAGGTGTTACAATTAAAAACAGTATATGTAAATATATTGAATGATTTGAGAGGGGTAACCAGAAGTGACTGAAATAGGACGTGAACCAAAGAAAAAGCGAAAAGGAAGCAGAGCAATCAGAATGAATCTGTATTTCTTAGCGGTCTTTGTTCTATTTACTGCATTAATCTTTAAGCTTGGCGTTGTTCAAATTGTCGAAGGCGAACAGCATGAAGAAAACGCTGAGAAAGCTAATGCGAAAACAGCGTATTATCCAGCGCCTCGGGGAAAGATGTATGACAGAAACGAGAAAGTGGCTGTTGATAACCAGAGCGTGCCGGAAATTGTGTATGTCTCAACATCAAGCACAAAAACAAAGGACAAAATCAAAACAGCTAAACGGCTTGCCGCTTTGATCGATATTGATACCGAATTTTTAAAGGATAGAGATTTACGTGATTACTGGCTCGCTTCTCATCCGAAAAAAGCCGCCCGCCTGTTAAAGGAATCTGAAAGCAATCTGAAGGGGACACAGGCTTACAAGCTTCAAGTGGAACGCGTCCCGGCTAAAGAATTGAAGGCCATCCAGCGGGATGACGGAGAAATGCAAACCGCGGCCATATACACAAGATTTTCAAGCGGGAATGCGTATGAACCTCAGATTGTAAAAGCGATGGACCCAAATAACAGCAATGGCAACGGCAAGAATGGATCATTGCTTGATGAAAAGAAAAACTTCTCGCAAAGACCGAAAAATGATTTAACATATGATGAAATTTCTATTGTGTCTGAGCATTTAGAAGAGCTGCCGGGGATAGATGTCGTAAACGATTGGACACGAAAATACCCTTATGACAAAACACTTTATTCCGTTTTTGGAGGTGTCACAACACCTGATCAAGGGCTGCTCAGCGACCGGAAAGACTTTTATGTTACGAGAGGCTATGCGAGTAATGACAGAGTCGGCAAAAGTTATTTGGAGTATCAATATGAGGACTATTTAAATTCTCATAAAGAAAAAGTGGAATACGTGGAAGACAATAAAGGAAATGTCGTCAGCCAGAAAACAATTGACAAAGGCAGCAGGGGCTATGATCTTCGGCTTTCTTTTGACATGGAGCTTCAGGCAAAGGTAGAAAAGATTGTTGAAGAAGAAGTGAGAAATAGCCGCGCGCGCGGAAACTATATGCTTGACCGGGCCTTTGTTGTGATGATGGATCCGAATAACGGCGATATTTTGTCGATGGCAGGAAAAAAGATAGATTTAGAAACAAATAAGATTCAAGATTATGCGATCGGTGCTTTTACAACCCAATATGAAATGGGATCAGCAGTAAAGGGTGCAACCGTTCTCGCCGGCTATCAAGATGGTATCCCGCATTATAAATATTTCGTTGATACACCTCTGTATTTTGCAGGAAATAATAGGCCTAAGAAATCCTATATGAACATGGGAACCATCAATGAATTAACGGCTTTGCAAAAAAGTTCAAACGTATATATGTTTAATGTTGCTATGCATATAGCTGGGGTAACGTATAAGCCGCATGGACCGCTTCCTGCTGATCAGAAGGATCTGCTCAAAATGAGAAATTACTACAGCCAGTTTGGCCTTGGAGTCAAGACTGGTGTTGACCTGCCGCAGGAATCTGCAGGAATGCAAACGACACCTGATGCCGTAGGGGGACTAATTTTAGACTTGGCCATCGGTCAATATGATACATATACACCGCTTCAGATGGCACAGTACATTTCGGCAATCGCAAATGGCGGATACCGCATACAGCCTAGAATCGTCACAAGTATCCATAAACCCAGCAGTAAAGAGGAGCTTGGAAAAACAATTGAGCAAAGAAAGCCTAACATCCTGAATAAAATCAATAATACGGAAAGTGATATTCAGCAAGTAAAAACTGGAATGAAATTAGTTACAACTTCGGGGACCGCTAAAAATACTTTTACAGAAGACGTGTCTGGAAAAACGGGAACAGCTGAAACATTTTACTACGGCACAAATCAAAATTGGTGGGGAAAAAGGACATACAATCTAACATTTGTCGGCTATTACCCATCGAAAAATCCAAAAGTTGCATTTAGTGTGGTTGTACCTTCAGTAGCAAACGATCACGATCCGATCAATAAGTTAATCGCCAAAAGAGCCATACACGCCTACGCAGAGCTCGAAAAGAAAAATAGCGAAAAATAAAAAACAGGGTGCACATCTGACAGATTGTGTGCCCTTTCTTTTACTCAAAAATTAGAGATCACTATAAGAATAGAAGGAGAATACTCATTTTCTAGCGAATCATACTAGGTAAAAGTCAATCTGTAAATGTCGAACATGATGATCATGCAAAGGAGGGATTCTGTGGAACAGGATACGCAGTATGTTAAGCCATTTCAAACGAAAACCGATATTCATGCAGTCTTGGCTTCTAATGGACGCATCATTTATATATCAGCCAACTCCAAACTGTATCTGGGTTATCTCCAGGGAGAAATGATCGGATCATTCCTCAAGACATTTCTGCATGAGGAAGACCAATTTTTAGTTGAAAGCTATTTTTATAATGAACATCATCTGATGCCGTGCACCTTTCGTTTCATTAAAAAAGATCATACGATTGTATGGGTGGAGGCTGCAGTAGAAATTGTGACGACGAGAGCTGAGCGGACGGAACGGGAAATCATTTTGAAAATGAAGATTCTCGAAGAAGAGTCCGGGCATCAGCCTCTTACCTGCGAAAAACATGAAATTGAGCCTGCGAACCCGGAATCAACTACATATATAACGGATGATTATGAGCGGCTAGTTGAAAATCTTCCAAGCCCGCTATGCATCAGTGTCAGCGGCAAAATCGTCTATGTGAACAGCGCGATGCTTTCCATGCTGGGAGCAAAGAGCAAGGATGCTGTTATTGGTAAATGGTCCTATGAATTTATTGAGGAAGAGTATCATGATATCGTCAAAAACAGAATTATACGAATGCAAAAAGGAATGGAAGTCGGAATGATTGAACAGACGTGGAAAAGGCTTGATGGCACACCTGTTCATTTAGAAGTGAAAGCGTCCCCGACCGTCTACAAAAACCAGCAGGCTGAACTGCTTCTGCTAATCGATATCTCTTCAAGGAAAAAATTCCAAACCATCCTGCAAAAAAGCCGTGAAAGATATCAGCTGCTGATTCAAAATTCAATCGATACTATTGCTGTGATTCATAATGGGAAATGGGTGTTTATGAATGAGTCGGGAATTTCGCTGTTTGAAGCGGCTACCTATGAGGATTTAATCGGCAAAAATATATACGATCAGCTTCACCCTTGCGATCATGAGGATGTGAAAGAGAGAATCCAAAACATTGCCGAGCAAAAAACAGAATCAGAAATTGTTAAGCAATCATGGTTTACCTTTCAGAACAGGGTCATCTACACGGAGATGGTCTGCATTCCGACGACCTTTTTCGGTGAAGCAGCTGTCCAAGTCATTCTGCGTGATATTTCTGAGAGAAAACAAACAGAGGAACTCATGCTTAAATCAGAAAAGTTATCTATCGCAGGACAGCTCGCAGCGGGTATCGCGCATGAGATCCGCAATCCGCTGACAGCGATCAAAGGATTTTTACAGCTGATGAAACCGACGATGGAAGGAAATGAACATTATTTTGACATTGTATTCTCTGAGCTCAGCCGAATTGAATTAATACTCAGTGAACTGCTGATGCTGGCGAAACCCCAGCAGAATGCGGTTAAAAAGCATTTGAACTTGAAAAAACTAATTGGTGAAGTCTCGGCGCTGCTGGAAACTCAGGCGAATTTGAACGGGATTTTCATCAGAACCCGTTATGAGAAAGACAGCATTTATATAAACGGGGACCAAAATCAGCTAAAGCAAGTATTCATTAATTTAATAAAAAATGCCGTAGAATCCATGCCTGACGGAGGCACTGTAGACATTATCGTAACAGAAGATGAGCATTCTGTTCATGTTACCGTCAAGGACGAAGGGGAGGGCATACCTGAAAAGGTGCTCAACCGTATTGGAGAACCATTTTTAACGACAAAAGAAAAGGGAACGGGACTCGGGCTGATGGTAACATTCAATATCATTGAGAATCATCAAGGCGTTATCCATGTAGACAGTCAGCCGGATAAAGGCACAGCGTTTAAGATCTCATTTCCAAAAAAATAAAACAACGGCTTAAACGCCGTTGTTTATATCGTCTGCATCGATTCCCTTTTCTTTAGTACAAATAATTCTAAACGATCTAATCCTTCTCTTAATGTGTCCAGCGAGTATGCAAAAGACAGCCGTACATATCCTTCACCAAACGCTGAGAACGAGCTGCCGGGCACAAGCGCCACACCAGCATCCTCCAAAAGAGCCATACTAAAATCAAACGAAGACATTCCAAAGGATTTAATAGAAGGAAAAATATAAAATGCGCCAGACGGTTTTACGACATCAAGCCCCATAGACACGAGGCGGTCATACACATAATCGAGCCGTTTTTTGTACTGCTCTCTCATGATCAGGGCGTCGTCAAATCCGTTAGTGACAGCTTCAAGCGCTGCCTTTTGAGAAATAGAGGACGCACATGACACATTGTATTGATGAACCTTTAAAATGTGTTTTGCTATTTCTTTAGGAGCGAATAAAAATCCGATTCTCCATCCCGTCATGCTGTGGGATTTTGACAAGCCGTTAATAACAATCGTTTGATCCCGCAAATGTGTTGCGATCGAATGGTGCGGTCTGTCATATGTTAATTCGCTGTATATTTCGTCTGACAATACGAAGACATTTCTGCCTTTTAATAGAGCCGCGATGCTTTTCAGCTCTTCTTCAGATAACGTGACACCGGTAGGGTTTGACGGATAAGGAAGCACGACACATTTGGTATTGGGAGTCAGAGCTTCTTCAATCAGCCGGGCTGTGAGCTTAAAACCGTGGGACGTCGTGTCAACAATGACAGGTTTAGCACCGCACAAATTAATAATAGGTTCATAACCCGGGTATATCGGACCGGGCATAATGACTTCATCGCCGGGAGACAAAATGGTGCGGAATGCTGCATCAATGGCTTGGCTTGCTCCTGTTGTGATCATTATTTCACTTTCAGCTTCATAGTTGAAATCCGCTTTTTTCTTCATATAAAGTTGAACAGCTTGTCTCAATTCCAGGTAACCGGCATTCGGAGTGTATGATGTAACGTTGTCATCAATGGCTTTTTTTGCGGCAGCTTTTACGTGATGCGGCGTGAAAAAATCAGGCTGGCCGATCGTAAGTGAAATGACATTTTCGTGTTGAGATACAAGATTTGCGAATTTGCGTATTCCTGAAATTTCAATCTCTCTGGCTTTCGGATTCAGCAAATGTTCCATAATTCATCACCTTAATATATATAATGAGTTTATCCTATTTTACCACTAGCTGGCCATTTGTCACCTTTTTAACCGATATATTTCGATTGTATGCGCCTATTTTCTAAACATACCTTCCTTCTCAGAAAAAAAGAAGACAACCAGCGATTTGATTGTCTTTATTGTATCATGTTCTATTATTGTTTATATGTGCCAATTTCATCAATAACCATAGTCAAAATGAAGGTCTTCGTGCCAAATCATGTACGGGGGATGCTCTTGTTGAAGAACAGCAGATTCTTTCTTCATATGAAGATAAGTCTCTTCACTGATATCCTCTAAAACAGTCATTTCATCTTCTTTAAATATTACTAAAGTACCCATTATTTACACCCTTCTTTGGAAAAATCCTTGACTATTTTATCACTGTCAGTCGGAATGTCAATGGACATTAGGAAAAAAGTTTCTTTTTTTGAGATTGTCAGCATAACTATGGCCAGAATAGGATTTTGAAGAGCCTCACCATTCATTTTTTATAATTTGCGCCGATATATACAGTACAATACTGAATGCGAATAGCGAGGGATTGAATTGTCGTTACAACAATACGAAATTTTATTGGATTCTGGTACAAATGAATTAGAAATTGTGAAGTTTGGCGTTGGTGGCAATGCTTTCGGCATTAACGTCATGAAAGTGAGAGAGATTATTCAGCCTGTCGAGGTCACATCAGTGCCTCACTCCCACCAGCATGTAGAAGGAATGATTAAACTAAGAGGAGAAATTCTCCCAGTCATCAGCTTGTTTTCCTTTTTTGGGGTTGAGCCTGAGGGATCAAAAGACGAGAAGTATATCGTAACTGAATTTAACCAGCGAAAAATTGTTTTCCATGTCGGATCTGTTTCTCAAATTCACAGGGTTTCCTGGGAAGCGATTGAAAAGCCAACTTCCTTAAATCAAGGAATGGAGCGCCACCTCACAGGGATTATTAAACTGGAAGACATGATGATCTTTTTGCCTGATTATGAAAAAATCATCTATGATATCGAATCAGACTCAGGTGTTGATACGTATAATATGCATACCGAGGGCTTCGATGAAAGAAGAGCTGATAAAAAACTTATCATTGTGGAGGATTCACCGCTTCTGATGCGCCTCTTAAAGGATGAATTAACAGAAGCCGGATACAACAATATTACAGCGTTTGAGAATGGAAAAGACGCATATGACTATATCATGAACCTTGCTGAAAGCGGCAATGATTTAACAGAACAGATCGATATGATCATCAGTGACATTGAAATGCCGAAAATGGACGGGCACAGGCTGACAAAGCTGCTTAAAGACAATCCGAAGAGTTCTGATGTGCCGATTATGATTTTCTCATCATTAATTACAGATGATTTGCGTCACCGGGGAGAAGTGGTCGGTGCCGATGAGCAAATCAGCAAGCCGGAAATCGGCGATCTGATTAAAAAAGTAGATACGTATGTGATCGATTAATAAAAAGACGGATGCCATAAGTGGGTACTGACCCCATAAGATGAGACAAATAAAAAACACCTTCAAGTTTGAAAACGGATCGTTGTTGTCCGAAATAAGACTGGAGGTGTTTTTTGTATGGGAACAAGCCGTATTCAAACGAAACTAAACAGCCAATCACCGATAAGCTATCGGCAATTGGCTGGATAAAATGTGTTTTGATCCCTGTCTCAAAAACGGGGGTCAGTCCCCCAGTGGCAGCGGCTTTTTTTATTAAAAATAACTCTCGCCGAGTTTCTTAAAGACAGGCTTATGATATGCAGGCTGCTGGCGATTCGCCACAAGCGGCTTTTCTTTCATGCCGACGTATTGTTGCAATAGGTGTTTTGCTTTTGTTAAAGACATTTGAGCTTTAGGATTTCGGTACGACTGATTAAGTGTACCTAAATGCGGAAGATGTTCGAAGTCTTCTTTAGTTGGAGGCATGTGAAAATAGTAGTCTCCGATTGAGATAAGCACGTCCGATTGCTGCTGGCTGAACCTTGGATTTTTGGAAAAATGAAGCCCTATTTTCTTTCCTTTACCTTCTTTGACAAGCTTTTGCAAAGCCCGTTTTTTCAGCAGATATAGGTATTTAGGGTTGGGGGCGGTTTTTGCATGGCGGTTCACAGTGTAAACTGCTTTTGAAAGATTATCTACGGTTGGCTGCAGATCTTTCGAGTATGCATGGTCGTCCATTATTTCTCTCCTTTGCTCTAATCAAATTCTTTATGATTAGATTATACTTTTTTAAGGTTGAAATGCAAATATTGAATGCAAAAATGCGCTTTTTCTGAGGAAAAAAGCGCATTTTTAACTTATATTATACAGATTTTGCTTTCTTTTTCGGCTGAGCTTGAAATGTTTCCTGTACATTCACTTCCACAGCCTGCGCACTGTATTTTGGCAGTGCCACAAAATAGAAAATGAAAACAGCCAGGATGAAAACGCCCATGCCGTAATACAGATAATCGATGTTTGATACGAACTTAGGGAATAACAGCGCCACTAAGCCGAGTGTCAAAGACTGCGCAAACATCATAAAAGGATCTTGCCAGCCGCTTACACGTCCCATCAGCTTCGGATGGACAATCTTAGGCATCCATCCCCCGATGGCGATGTTTACCGGACCGATGCACATCCCCAGTACAAAAGTAGTCGCGTAGTACACCCATAAAACTTTGGTGTAGCCAAGGACAAAAATCAGCAAGCCTGCAATTAAAATCGGCACCGACATTAAAAAGTGAGGCTTCACTTTTCTAGAGATTAACGTGCCAATCACACTTCCTGCCAAAAGCCCAAACCCGATCGCGATCGTAAATACGGATGTATGCCACTCATAACGGTCGGGGGCCAGTCCATACTTCATTGTAAACATCGGCAATACAGCAAATCCTCCGTTCACAAAACCAAAAACAAAGAAACCGAAAATAAGAGAGGCCAGTAGCTTGTTTTTTAAAATGTAGACAATGCCTTCCTTAAAATCGTTTATCGAATCCTTTAAGGAAGCTTGTCTCCAGTTAAATGTACCGTTCGGCTGTCTGGCTTCTTTCGGAATCCGGCAGGTACGGATCAGCAGGCCGGAAATAATAAAGCTGATAAAATCAAGAATAATCGCTCCATGAATTCCGATTGTGTTATACATAAAAGCACCGATTCCAACCCCAAATACCATAAAGATACTAAAAAGCATCTGATTAAGCCCGGCCGCTTTCGCATAATGCTCCTTCGGCAGGATGGCTTGTACTAAACTGTTTTCTGCAGGAAAGAAAAACTTGGTTACAGCGCTTCTGATAAACAAAATACAGAAAACAAGAGGAATATTGCCGGTAAATAAAGTGAAAAAAAGAACGACAGTCAGGGCGGCTCTGATCCAATCACAGTTTTCCGCGACTTTTTTTCTGTCAAACCGGTCCGCCACAACTCCCACAAGTAAAAACACAAATACTGTAGGAAGGGAATACATCAGTTCAGCCAAGGTTGTGTACGAAGGCTGGCTGCTGAAACGGTCCAGCAAGAAAAAAGCAAATGCCATGTTGCCTACTGTCGTGCCCATTTGAGAAGCGAGTGCTGCGAAAAATAGACGAACAAAATTACGATTTTTAAATATATCCATAAAAACGCTCCTTACCCTAAAGGTCCCACTTTATCATATTATAAACCGCCTGTTTTTGAAACAAATAAGAAAACATTACCGGTTAATCATGACTCTTGTTCCGTTTGGCACAATGGAAGCGAGTTCTAGAACATCTTTGTTATGCATGCGGATACAGCCTTTAGACACAGCCTTGCCAATCGAAGCGGGATTATTCGTGCCGTGTATTCCATAGTGCTGCCTTGAAAGGCTCAGCCAATAAGCGCCAAATGGGCCGCCGGGATTGCGTTGGCGGTTAATAATATAGAACTCGCCAGTCGGTGTTTGTGTCAGTATTTTACCGACGGCGATCGGATATGTTTTTATTACCCGATTATTTTGGTGCAAAGTAAGGGTTTTAGCCCCAATTGAGACTGCAATATGATAGGGGATCGTATTCGGGTCCGGGAGACCGGGGATGACAATGCGCTGTCCGGCGATAACTCCTGATTGCAGCGAAGGGTTGGCCTGAGTTAAAGCAGCGGTGCTGATTCTGAAATCGGCCGCGATGCTGGTGAGTGTATCGCCTTGTTTAATCTGGTACGTGAGCAGTTTCCTCATCCTCCCTTTTTTATTTATAAGTATTGATGAGGAACCCATTCTGCTACATTAATTTGTGCTTTTTAATGTAAAGACTGTGATCTCAGGTTTAGCCAGAAATCGCAAAGGCAGTCTCGTCATCCCAAGGCCGCGGTTCACATAAATATGAGTGTCATCTGTTTGATACATTCCTTCGGTATAGACTTTTCCGTACGGAGGCGTAATAAGCGGTCCGTAGAAGGGCAGCTGAATTTGCCCGCCGTGTGTGTGTCCGGATAGCTGCAGATTGACAGGATATGTTTTTGTATTCAAGGCGGCATCAGGCTCATGGACGAGCAGGATGGAAAAAAGCTTCTCGCTTAGTTTTGATAGGGTGCCTTCATAATCGGGTTTCCCGAGCATTAAATCATCGAGCGCAGCAATCTCAATTTCGCTGCCGTCTGTGAGCGTCAATTTTTGATAGGCGTTGCGGAACACCGTAAAACCTCCTGAAGTCATCAAGCTTTTATAAGCATCGGTTCCATAGCCGCCGTGATCATGATTGCCGTAAACACAAATCTTTCCGAAGGGTGCCTGCAGCTTTCTCAAGAAAGGAATCACTGCCTGATAATTGTGATACGTATCAGGGTTATCGATAATATCACCGGTAAAAACAATTAAATCAGGCTTAGATTCATTGATTGTCAGAATGACAGTTCTAAAGTCATCAAGCGTAAAATAATCGCTTAAATGTGTATCACTGAACTGCACAATTTTAAAACCATCAAATCCATGGGGAATGAGAGAGCTTTTAATCGTGTGTTTAGTAGTCTCAATCATATGCGGTTCCAGATAGCGGGCATAGCCATATCCGCCGCCAGCCGTTAAAACCCCGGCCGCAAAAACGCCGAACGTTCCTTTTAAAAATTGTCTTCTGGACATCTTTTTCATTTCAAACCAACCTTTAATAGAGTTTTTCTATTATATCACCTGTACCTTTAAAAAATCTCATCTCAGCATGTGCTGACAGAAGATGGTGTATGATGGTAGAATAATATTGAATGAATGATCATTCATAATAGGAGGGATCATACAATGGAAAAAAAGGTTGTTATTATTACCGGCGGGTCAAGCGGCATGGGAAAAGCAATGGCAAAGAAACAGGCCGACTTGGGATGGAACGTCATGATAACAGGGCGGAACCAGGAAGCGCTTGAAGAAACAAAAAAAGAAATTGAAACCTTTGAGGGCCAAGTTGCCTGCTTTCAAATGGATGTCCGTTCTGATTCTTCTGCAGTACAAATGGTTGCAGAAGCGCTAAATCGGTTTGGGCGTCTTGATGCACTTATTAATAATGCAGCCGGCAATTTTATTTGTCCGGCGGAAAAGCTCACGCCCAATGGATGGAAAGCGGTAATTGAAATTGTATTAAATGGTACATTTTTTTGCAGTCAGGCCGCAGCCAGGCACTGGATTGAGCATCAGCAGAAGGGTGTTATTTTAAATATGGCCGCCACTTATGCGTGGGGAGCGGGTGCGGGGGTTGCTCATTCCGCTGCGGCAAAAGCTGGCGTATTATCGCTCACTAGAACTCTTGCCGTAGAGTGGGGCAGTCAATACGGAATCCGTTCCAATGCGATTGCACCCGGTCCAATTGAACGAACAGGCGGTGCAGAAAAGCTTTTTGAATCAGAAAAAGCGATGTCCCGAACGATAAACAGTGTGCCGCTCGGCCGGCTTGGCACACCCGAGGAAATTGCCGCTTTGGCAGCGTTTATGCTTTCTGATGAAGCTTCCTATATGAATGGAGAATGTGTCACTCTGGATGGGGGGCAATGGCTGAATCCCTATCCGTTTTAAAGCATATTAATCTTTGGATTCAATGTGGTATAATTAGACAAAGATAGAGAAGCAGGTGATAACATGTTGGATCCACTTGATATTTTAACGAACATTGATGATGTCCACCCATATTACCAGGCGATTTTCAGTGCCGAGGAGCAGAAAATCGTCGGGTATGAGGTGCTGGGACGTATATTGGCAGATTCAGAAATTCAAAGTCTCGGACCCTTTTTTTTAGATGCGGGGATACCCGAAGAATATAAATTAGAGGTTGATAACAGAATTATCCGCCAGGCTCTTGACCGCTTTTTAGAAGCGGATTCGGATCTGCTGATTTTTATGAATCAGGATGCCAATCTTTTAATGCTTGATCACGGCGAAAGCTTTCTTGAGCTTCTGAAAGAGTATGAAGCGAGAGGGATCGAACTTCATCGTTTCGTGCTTGAAATTACGGAGCACAATTTTGAAGGGGATATTGAGCAGCTTTACCATATGCTTGCCTACTATCGTACATACGGAATTAAAATTGCAGTTGATAATATCGGAAAAGAAAGCAGCAATCTGGACCGAATTGCGCTGCTTTCACCAGATTTGTTAAAAATTGATCTACAGGCGCTGAAAATATCGCAGCCATCTCCGTCTTATGAGCATGTGCTGTACAGCATTTCATTATTAGCAAGAAAAATCGGTGCGGCGCTGCTTTACGAAGATATTGAGGCGAATTTTCAGCTTCAATATGCATGGAGAAACGGAGGCCGCTATTTTCAGGGCTTTTATTTGGTGTCCCCGTCAGAATCGTTTTTAGAGAGAGATGTATTGAAGCGAAGACTTAAGACTGAATTTCACCAATTTATCACACATGAGAAAAAGAAACTAGAAACCGTCTATGAGCACTCTGAACAGTTTTACAAACGGGTGCATCAGGCTGTTACATCATTGCGAAAATACAACCAGTCTCCGGATGATGACGACTTTATTAAAAAGCTGGCGGAAGAGCTGACGGATTGCAGTTTTAGAATTTATATTTGTGATGAAGAAGGCGATCAGCTGACTGGAAATGTTTTTAAACAAGACGGAGAATGGATTTACCAGCCGGAGTATACCGAGAAGAACTGGAGCTGGCGTCCTTATTTTTTAGAGAATATTATGAGAATGAGAAACCTCAGAAAAGGATTTTTCAGTGATTTGTACAGCGATTTGGAAACAGGTGAAATGATTAGAACGTTTTCGTATCCGATGGATGATCATATGTATTTATTTATAGACCTGCCGTATTCTTATTTATATGAGCAGGATGGTTTGATTTAAACGGCTGAAGAGCCGTTTTTTTTATGAATTGAAAAAAAAATCAAAAAAACGATTGACATTGATACTGAGAATCATTATCATTTAATTATAGAGAGAAGCTACTCTCTGTTCCCCAACCCCTCTATCAGATCAAGATCCGAAAAGCTTGGCGCTACCCCCGCCAAGTTTTTTATTTGTCAACGAATAAGACAAACCATAAAACAATAAACCTTATTAGTGGTAAACAACGCCTCTAGGAGGATAAAAATTGTTCAAAAGGAGCAACAGCCTGCGCATTGACCTTCCAACCCCAGAACATCCTGACCCAAATGCTCTAGCCGCAGTTCAAGAGCTGTTAGGCGGCAAATTTGGTTGTCCACTCTCAATCATTACATGTTCCAATCCTGTAACTTTCGCTGCAAGAAAAAAGTAAAACCGTTTTACGACGATCTCGTATCAAGCATTACGGCTGAAGGATTATGTCTTTAATGCTGACAGGTTCGGCATTTAAAGGTGATCCCGATGTTTTACACCGATGAGAGATGCAAAAAATAAACGCAATTTCCAGTATCTTATTGAAACGGCTCAAACGTATCCGTTTGATCGATGGGGAAGTCTGGACTGGTGAAAATGGGTTTAACAGCGGAAACCTGGTGCTGAATTTGCTCATGTACGGCGGCGTTTACATCGTGGCTTATGCCAAAGCGCTTGAGGTTGCGACTGGCGTAAGTATCGGCAAAATGCATCCAATCTCGAATCCCGTTATTCAAAAGAGGATTTTGACAAAATTGCAAAAAGGCTGTTGGATTCTGCCGGAATATCAAAAAAACTATAATTGTGTGTATGACATTCCAAAAAAAGCCTCAAACTACGTAAAAATAGTTTTTTCACTTTTTTTCTTTTCTTAAATTCAGCAGGGAAAATGCCATCCTGTCCGACTTTATGGTATGATGCTCAATAGAACTTGTATTATAATAAATACTTGTTGATTTGAAGTTGTTTTTTGAAAGGAGTCTTTTTTTAGAATGTCACAATTAATGGGTATCATCACACGGCTGCAAAGTCTGCAAGAAACGGCGGAAGCGGCTAGCGAGCCAATGCAGCGCTACTTCGAAGTAAATGGTGAAAAAATATGCAGTGTTAAATATTTCGAAAAAAATCAAACGTTCGAACTGACGGTTTTCCAAAAAGGTGAAAAGCCGAACACATATCCGTTTGATAATATCGACATGGTTTCAATCGAAATCTTTGAACTTCTGCAGTAAGACTCTTGATATAGGGGAAACAAGCTTTCGCTTTGCAGCATGTAATCGAAATAAACGGTAAGGAGCATACTTGTTTCATGGTTGTAAATCCTTGAAAAGGAGTGTCGTCATGGCCGATTCTTTTCTGTTTTATAATCTTTCAGAAGCACAGATGACCTTTCAAGATGTGATGGAGCGGCTTAAAGCCTTTATCCGAAAGGACCCCCGTTCTTCATATGTGTTATCGATCGGAACCGATTCTCAGGTTTATCGTGATTACACAAAGTTTATTACTGCATTACATTTGCATCGTACAGGCAAGGGAGCTTGGGGCTGCTTGAAAAACCACGCAGTCGACAGACCCATACATAGCCTTCGTGAAAAGATTTCGTTAGAAACGGCGTACAGTCAAGAAACAGCCGCCTATATTCTGGATGGACACTTGATGGATATTACCGATCTGCTCCTGCCTTTTACAGGTGAAGGGGCGGATCTTACATTTGAGGTTACTTGGATATTGGGAAAAAAGGGCTTACAAAAGAACTGATTCAAGAAATGACAGGACGTATTACTTCAATGGGGATTGAGGCTAAAATCAAACCGGATTCATACACAGCCTTCAGCTATGCAAATCGTTTCACAAAATAATTCCGGCTCGCAAGCCGAGGGAAATGTCGAATTATGCGGTTGACGATTGTTTTCTGATTACTTATTCTAGCGGTAGAGCTGAAAGTAAGTTTTCTTGCTTTCAGAGGTATTCAGTATAAAACAGGGGGCCTGATTACGAATGAGTCTTATCGGTGAACGATTTACAGAAGAAGAACAAAAACTTCTGCTGAATATCCTGATCAATCATGAGTATGCTATCGAGCTTTTAAGCAGTGAGATCAACGATATAGAGACAGGAACCAAAAACGTTGACGGAACCACCTACAAAAAACTTGTAACGCTATACGACCGATTTCGATTTGAAAATTAATGGAACACTTTATAATTGATACTCCTCCAAAGAGTATCTTTTTTATTGAGGAAACTTTTCGACAAATACTGATAAAGTTTATATTATTGTAGTATAGGGAATGTATGTGTTGATGAAAATGAAAAGGGGTCGAAAACATGATAAGCTTGCAATCAGATCAGCTTCTTGAGGCAACAGTCGGACAATTTATGATTGAGGCGGACAAAGTAGCGCACGTTCAAGTTGGGAACAACCTGGAGCACGCTTTATTAGTGCTGACAAAAACAGGATACACGGCCATCCCGGTGCTGGATGCGTCTTATCGTTTACACGGCTTAATTGGGACAAATATGATCATGAACAGCATTTTTGGTCTTGAAAGAATTGAATTCGAAAAGCTTGACCAGATTACCGTAGAGGAAGTCATGCTTAGTGATATTCCGCGTCTTCATATAAATGATCCGATTATCAAAGGATTCAGCATGGTCATTGATAACGGGTTTGTTTGCGTTGAAAATGATGATCAGGTCTTTGAGGGGATCTTCACGAGAAGAGTGGTTTTGAAGGAATTGAATAAACATATTCGCTCATTGAACAAGTAGGCTGCTCGGCCTATTTTTTATTATATTTGCAGAGCTATAAAGAAAGCGCATACATAAATTGGGGTGAAAAGGACTTGAATCATAAACTAAGTTTTTATTAGAATGGGAGATAAGAAAAACTTATTGATAAAAAAAGGAGGACGACATGCAGCTTCAAGAGCTTCATATGCTCGTAGTTTTAGCTGAGGAGTTAAATATGAGAAAGGCGGCTGAACGGCTTTTTGTATCCCAGCCGGCTTTATCTCAGCGTTTACAAACCATTGAAAAGGCGTGGGGGACAAAGATATTTTTAAGATCCCAAAAAGGATTGACGGTAACGCCGGCCGGAGAGAAAATCATTCAGTTTGCGAATGACGTTACGTCAGAGCAGGATAGAATTAGAGAAAATATCGATGAGCTCGAAGGAGAAATTCACGGCACACTGAAGCTCGCCGTCGCCTCTATCATCGGCCAGCATTGGCTTCCTAAAGTTCTGAAAACGTATGTGGAAAAGTATCCGAATGCAAAGGTTTCGCTTATTACCGGCTGGAGCAGCGAAATGCTGAAAAGCCTTTATGAGGATCAGGTTCATATTGGCATTATTAGAGGAAACCCCGAGTGGAAAGGCCGCAAAGACTATTTAATGACAGACCATCTGTATTTAGTCGATACTGAAATATCCTGTATAGAAGATATTGCTCATACAGAACGGCCGTTTATCCAATTTAAAAGCGACAGCACTTATTTTCAGGAGATTCAGCATTGGTGGCATCAAAAATTTAAAACGTCGCCAAAACAGACTATATTGGTTGATCAGATTGAAACGTGCAAACAGATGGCGCTGCACGGGATCGGATATGCGATTTTGCCGTCTGTTACCCTTCAGAACGAAGACAAAGTCAATAAAATGCCTCTGTTAGACGGTAAAGGAAATCCTATCGGGCGGGATACGTGGTTATTAGGCTATGAACCTGCTTTTGAACTAAAGCAAGTTCAAGCTTTTGTTTCAGTTGTAAAGGAGATGCTTGATCAAGAGCACCCATTTTAAGAGAAAAGACAGCACAAGGCTGTCTTTTTTTATTTACATATTGACAATGAAAATCATTATCATTTAAAGTGGTAAATATGATATTGAAAATCATTATCAATTATGAGGTGATAACATGGCAAAAGCCTTGATTACATATGCCAGCATGTCAGGAAATACAGAAGACATTGCTGGAATTATAAAAGATACGCTGCAGGAATATGGTTTAGACATTGATTGCATCGATATGGATGACGCAGAAACATCGGCTCTGACTTCTTATGATTATGTGCTCATTGGCACCTATACATGGGGGGATGGCGATTTGCCTTACGAAGCAGAGGACTTTTTCGAAGAGGTTCAGCAGCTCGAGCTGAACGGATTGAAAACAGCTTGCTTCGGCTCGGGGGATTATTCTTATCCAAAATTTTGCGAAGCTGTCAATCTGTTCAGTGACATGCTGCAAGAGGCGGGAGCTGCTGTCTATCAAGAAACACTTAAAATTGAGCTTGCCCCTGAAACGGATGATGACGTGGAAAGCTGCAGAGAATTTGCAAGAGGTTTTCTTGCATGGGCAGATTTTGTGAACAAGGGAAAAAGCCATGTTTCATAAAGGTGCGACAGCTGTTGCGGCATCATCGTTTTCTGGCTATTTTGTGGCAGTAAAAAGAGAGGGCATTTTTCATTATTCTTTGGAACAAGGCTGGAAGAAGCTTTTTCGTTTAAAAGCGAAAATACACTGCATCAGTTACATCGGTCCTTATTTATTCGGTGTCGGTGAAAAGGGAACGATCATTCGTTCATCTGACGAGGGGAAAACATGGTCGATATCGAGCTTCCCGACAAATGCGACAGTGTGGGCGATTACGGGCAGGAATGATGGATTTGTTTGCGCCCATGGCAAGCATTGCGTTTATGTATCAGAAGACTTCGGTATTTCGTGGCGGGTTGCCAAACCCTTTGCGGAATTTGAACATCCGCCTGTTATCCGTTCACTGTGTCTGCACGGCGGTAATCTTTATATTGGTACACAAATACACGAATGCTTCGGAGGGATTTGGGTTTACGATTTCACACAAGACGCTGTCCGAATGGTGAAAAAAGAAGACAACCGTATGACGGCATCCATGCTAGTGTTCAATGAAAAATGGCTGGTTGCTGCAATGGGCTCTGTAAAAGGGAAACGCGGAGCCGTCATTGCACAGCATATTTTAACGGCTGAAGAAGTCACGATACATTCCAGCATGATGAAAAAGGAAGAATCGTTTCTTGATATTTCAGAGGATGATGGCATTATTTATGTCACAACGGCTCAAGATGAAAATGGCTATTCGAGGATTTATCAGGCTGATCTTGAGGCCCGAGAGCTAAGATGGTTTGATACCATTAAAGGTCATGGCTGGAGAGTGGCCAATCAAAGAGAAAATTTCTTTTGTGCAGGTTTGTATGAATGTAAATTTGTCCAGCCGTACGAAGTTTCAGCAATGATTCATTAGAGGAGGAATACGGAATTGGGGAAGATTTTGCTGGTTTACGCAACGATGTCAGGCAACACAGAAGCCATGGCTGATTTGATTGAAAAGGGACTTCAGGAGGCGGAAGCGGAAGTAGACCGCTTTGAAGCGATGGACATTGATGATGCTGAGCTTTTTAATGATTATGAACATATCATCTTAGGAACCTATACATGGGGAGACGGAGATTTGCCTGACGAATTTCTCGAACTTGCCGAAGAAATGGATACACTTGACTTTACCGGGAAAACCTGCGCCGTTTTCGGTTCCGGTGATACAGCATATGAATTTTTCTGCGGTGCTGTAGATACACTTGAAGAGAAAATAAAAGATCGAGGCGGCGAAATCGTGCTTCCTTCCGTAAAAGTTGAAATGAATCCTGAAGGGGAAGAAGAGGAAGCATTAAAGGAATTCGGCAGACAATTTGCTAGAAAAAGCGGCTGTGCTGTCTGATAGATGCAAAGAGAAATGCCGAGCGCCTGTTTCCTTTTTTTCTTGTCTTTGTATCTTTCCTTTGATACAGTAATGAGGTAGAAAATCAGGAGGAGGACTATACATATGAAAATGATGGACGCAAATGAAATTATTTCATTTATTCAAAATAGTACAAAATCTACACCTGTAAAGGTTTATGTAAAAGGTGAGCTGGAAGGAATCAATTTCGGTGAATCTGCGAAAGCTTTTCTAAACGGAAACACTGGTGTTGTTTTCGGTGAATGGAACGAAATCAAAACAGCAATTGAAGAAAACAAAAGCAAAATCGAGGATTACGTGGTTGAAAATGACCGCCGCAACTCTGCGATTCCTATGCTTGATCTTAAAGATGTAAAAGCGCGCATCGAGCCGGGTGCGATCATCCGCGACCAAGTTGAAATCGGCGATAACGCAGTCATCATGATGGGGGCTTCTATCAATATCGGATCAGTTATCGGAGAAGGTACAATGATCGATATGAACGTTGTCCTTGGCGGACGAGCTACTGTCGGTAAAAACTGTCACATTGGTGCGGGTTCTGTGCTTGCGGGCGTTATTGAGCCGCCATCCGCTAAACCGGTTGTCATTGAAGACGACGTTGTGATCGGCGCAAATGCTGTCGTGCTCGAAGGTGTAACAGTTGGTAAAGGAGCTGTTGTTGCTGCGGGTGCGATCGTAGTGAACGATGTTGAGCCATACACAGTTGTTGCAGGAACACCTGCTAAGAAAATTAAAGATATCGATGAGAAAACAAAAGGCAAAACTGAAATCAAGCAGGAATTACGCCAGCTGTAAGGAATGATTTGATCAAAAAGGCGTGGATGATATATCCACGCCTTATTCGTATAGGCAGGAGGAAATGAAAATGAAGAAAGAGGAGCTCATTGCAATCCGCAGAGATCTGCACCGTATTCCCGAACTTGGATTTCAGGAATTCAAAACACAGCAATATTTATTAAACGTCTTGGAGCAATATCCGAAAGACAGAATTGAAATTAAGAAATGGAGAACAGGGCTTTTTGTGAAAGTGAACGGAACAGCGCCGGAAAAAATGCTCGGATACCGAGCGGACATTGATGCGCTATCAATCGAAGAGCAGACAGGGCTGCCATTCGCATCAGAGCATCACGGCAAAATGCACGCCTGCGGACACGATTTGCATATGACGATTGCGCTGGGCATCATCGACCACTTTGTTCATCACCCTGTTAAGCATGATCTGCTCTTTTTATTTCAGCCGGCAGAGGAAGGTCCAGGCGGAGCGGAACCGATGCTAGAGAGCGACGTTTTGAAAAAGTGGCAGCCTGATCTCATCACTGCGCTTCATATTGCTCCAGAGCTGCCGGTCGGAACCATCGCGACAAAAAGCGGTTTGCTTTTTGCGAATACATCAGAGCTTGTCATTGACCTGGAAGGCAAAGGGGGGCATGCAGCTTATCCGCACTTAGCTGAGGATATGGTTGTAGCGGCAAGCACACTCGTTACTCAACTGCAAACAATCATCTCCAGAAATACGGACCCGCTGGACAGCGCTGTGATTACTATCGGTACGATTACGGGCGGCTCCGCGCAAAATATCATTGCGCAAACAGCTCACCTGGAAGGCACAATCCGCACGCTTTCTGAAGAATCCATGAAGCAGGTAAAGGAACGGATCGAAGATTTAGTGAAAGGAATCGAAATCGGCTTTCGCTGTAAAGGAAAAGTGACGTATCCGTCTGTGTATCACCAAGTTTACAATACAAGCGGGCTCACAGAGGAATTTATGTCTTTTGTTGCTGAGCACAAATTGGCACAAGTAATTGAAGCAAAAGAAGCGATGACCGGAGAGGATTTTGGCTACATGCTGAAAAAATATCCGGGTTTCATGTTCTGGCTCGGCGCTGATTCATCGCACGGACTCCATCACGCGAAGCTGAATCCTGATGAAAATGCGATCGAAACAGCGGTTAACGTGATGACAGGTTATTTTTCTGTTTATGCCAATTAAGTACGATGGAAAGAATAAAATGCCATATGATGAGCACCCTATTTAACGGAGGTGTTCTTTATGACAAAAAAAATTGGAATTGAACAGTCGTTATCAGATGTAGAAGCTGCATTAAGAGAAAAAGGATATGACGTTGTCATGATGAAAAGTCCTGCAGATGCAAAAGGCTGTGACTGCTGTGTCGTAACAGGGCTAGACAACAATGTGCAAGGTATAGCCGATACAGTAACACAAGCACCAGTCATTACAGCTTCCGGGATGACTGCTGAAGAAATTTGCAGCGAAGTTGAAAGCAGAATTCAGTAAGTAAAAACCGAAGCAAAAGCTTCGGTTCTTTTGTTATTCTGTTTCTTTAGGAAAAGCGCGGTCGAGTGCGGTTTTTATTTCTTTTCTCAGCACGCGTTCGACCCGCCACTGTTCCATATTTTCTGTTTTGGCAATGACTCTGATCACAATTTCAGAGGTTCCCAGCTCTTGAATGCCGATAACATTAGGGCCCTCTTTAATTTGCGGAAGAGCAGCTGCCGTTTCGTCACATACATGTTGTAAGATGTGAATGGTTTCATCGAGGTTTCTTTCAGCCGGGACTTTAATATCAACCAGCGCCTGCATCGTTCCGCGGGAATGGTTGCTTACATTTGTGATGTTCCGATTCGGGATATAATGCAGTGTGCCGTCAAAGCTGCGGATTTGGGTCGTTCTTAAACCGACCTGCTCCACAATTCCATTAAAGGTTGCAACGGTTATATAATCTCCGACATCCAATTGTTTTTCAAGCAGAATAAAAAAACCTGTCACGATGTCGCTGACAAGGCCTTGGGCGCCAAAACCGACCGCCAGACCTACAATTCCCGCACCTGCTAAAAGAGCGCTCGGATCGTAATGAAACAAATCCAGAACCATAACGAAAAAAATAAAAATCAATATGTAAGCAAATACATTAAGTGTCAGGCTTCGGAGCGTGTGAGCCCGTCCAATAGTCAGGTTGTTTTGCGCTTCAAATTTTGCAAATAGATGTTTAATAATTCTCATGCCTACAGATCGAACGATAAAATAGAGGCAAATCATAATGACGAGCTTAATGAGTAAAACACCCGCATTGGTGACAAGACCTGCCCAATCATAGTGTGTAATAAAATCCATGTTGGAGCTTCCTTTCTGATTGTGTTGCAGCATGTTAAAATTTGTTTCCCTATACATGAACATGTTAAACTTTTTAACGTAAAATGTCGAAGGCAAAGACATGTATTCTTTGTTAAAAATTGACTGTGAAAATGCGCTTCGATATAATGGTCATTGTGATGTTATTAACGAAATAAGGGATATTTTCCTTTATTTTCTTATCCGTCTGGCTTTTAAAGCCAAACTATCAATTGGAGGGATACATATGGCAGAACGTATGGTAGGTAAACAAGCTCCTCGTTTTGAAATGGAAGCAGTCCTTGCAAATAAGGAATTTGGCAAAGTTAGTCTTGAAGAAAACATGAAAAACGACAAATGGACGGTTCTTTTCTTCTATCCAATGGACTTTACTTTTGTCTGTCCGACAGAAATTACAGCGATGTCTGACCGTTATGACGAATTCGAAGATCTTGATGCTGAAGTGATCGGCGTTTCAACTGATACAATCCATACCCACTTGGCGTGGATCAACACAGACCGCAAAGAAAATGGTCTAGGTCAGCTGAAATATCCGCTTGCTGCTGATACTAACCATGAAGTATCCCGTGAATATGGCGTTTTAATTGAAGAAGAAGGCGTTGCACTTCGCGGATTGTTTATTATCAATCCTGAAGGCGAGCTACAATATCAAACGGTTTTCCATAACAATATCGGCCGTGACGTTGATGAAACGCTTCGAGTGCTGCAAGCACTTCAAACAGGCGGACTATGCCCGGCTAACTGGAAACCAGGTCAAAAAACACTTTAATTCTTTTTGAGAACGAAAGAAAAAGGTCTAACATTCGTTAGGCCTTTTTGACTCTTACTGCTCACTAGGAGGAAAAAGCGATGAAATTACGTCAGCCAATGCCTGAATTGACAGGAGAAAAAGCTTGGTTCAACGGTGAAGTAACAAAAGAACAACTGATTGGAGAAAAACCGACACTGATTCATTTCTGGTCTATCAGCTGTCATCTGTGCAAAGAAGCAATGCCGCAGGTGAATGAATTCCGTGACAAATATCAAGACAAGCTGAACGTTGTAGCTGTTCATATGCCTCGTTCCGAAGACGACCTGGATCTCGACAAAATCAAGGAAGTAGCTGCTGAACATGACATGACTCAGCCTATTTTTGTTGATAGCGACCACGCTTTAACCGACGCATTTGAAAACGAGTATGTGCCTGCGTACTATGTGTTTGATAAAACCGGCCAGCTTCGTCATTTTCAAGCGGGCGGAAGCGGCATGAAAATGCTTGAAAAACGTGTGAACCGCGTTCTGGCTGAAACAGAACAAGCAGCTGAATAATGTTGCGCAAATAAAAAAACCTGAGGTTATCAGGTTTTTTTTATTTACGGAAAAAAGGAAAAGAGTAAGAAGCTTATTTTTCCATATTTGGGTATAAGAAAACCCTTTGTTAATGACTTATCTTCTAAAAAAGAGACCCAATTTCTTATGTTTTTCTGCAAATTTAGATATTTTTCATATCTCAGAACGTGAAAATTGTAGATATTACACTAAATTTCATTAAAGAAGTAATTAAAAGATAGATTTTCAACATTATTCCAAATAATTGACATAAGCTTTAAACCCTTGTGGATAAAGAGGTCTGTTGAAAAATAAAACGTTTTCAGAAAATAAGGAATTTTTCATAGAGTAAATATAATAGTAAAATGCTAAAATAATAGTTGATAAAATTACTTTTGTAATCTAATATCTTAATTAAAGATGTTAATTCTGATAGGGGGTACATTGAGGAATGTTTAATGAAAGAGAAGCTTTGCGCTTGCGATTAGAACAATTAAATGAAGCTGAAGTGAAAGTCATTCGTGAATATCAAATTGAACGCGATAAAATATACGCAAAATTAAGAGAGCTGGACAGAAATGGAAGCCCTTCCGAAACGAAAAAGGAGTTCCGTTCTGAAAGAAAAACTGACTCTCTGCCAGTTCTCGCCGAGCTTGCAGCTCAGGAAATCAGAAGCTATCAGCCGCCATCACAGCAGCAGTCCGCCCAGCCTCAGCTTCAAACTATTTCCTCTCTTCCTGCCGGTATACCAGATGGAGCGACAAGAAGAAGAAGAGGAACGGCAAGACCGGGGTCAAAAGCAGCTAAACTGCGTGAAGCGGCTATTAAAACATTAAAACGCCACAACGCGGCAATTAAAAGTTCCGAACTTCAAAAAGAGATTGAAAAGGAAAGCGGTCTGGAAATTCCTAATATGACAACGTTTATGCAAAGCTTAATTAAAATGTATCCTGAAGTGAAAAAACCGTATCGTGGCCAGTACATTTTAGAGGGCGAAATCGAATCCGTTGAATCAACTGAATCAGCAACAGAATAAGCACACAGAAAAACTGCTTGAAGAGCTCAAGCAGTTTTTTTATTATTGGGTTTTTTTCGAGGAAGGTTTGTTTTCTTTTTCAAGATTAAGCTTATACACCCATTTTTGATAAGGTTTTTCTTCGGCGGCGCGGCTCTTCAGCTCTTCAATTTTATGATTGATAAGCTGGTCAGATGATTGGGCTCTGGTCAGCTGTTTTTGAAGCTCATTTACTTGTTTTGTGACATCTTCAAGGATGGTCTCTACATGACTTGACGGTGCGTAAACGGTTTGAGCTTCTTCTGCCGTTTTTTCTTTCTGTTTCGCGCCGCCATCAATATCGGCAAAATGAGAAGCAATCCAGGCATCACTTTCATCAAGCTGCCGTTTGTACGAAATAATAGTTTCTTGAAATAGTTTTTCTTTCGTTTTTTCTATTTCAAGCAGCCTTTCTTTCGTTTCTATGATTCGATCTTTCATATGATCTATTTCTATTTTGATATGTTTTAGCTGGTATTCTTTTTCTATCATTTGCTCTTTTAAGTGTCCGTTTTCGGCTTTTATCGTTTCGGCTTGCTGCTTTGCTTGAAACAATTGGTGCTGTTCTCGCTGGATAGAGGTATTAAGATGAATGATTTGTTTATGCAAATTTTTATTTTCTTCCTCAATTTTGATTTTTTCGATATGAAGCTTATGTTTTTCTTCAATTTCAGTTTTGCGTTTGTAGGTTTCCGCGGAAAGAAGCTCCTGCAAGGTGACGATTTTATCGAGTAGTTCGGCTCTCATTTGATGCAGTGTATGGCTCGTATGGGAGGCGTGTTTTTCTTTCATTGACATTTGCTTTAACTCAGCAGACAGCTGCTGAAGTTTTTCTTTCATATTGGTATTTTCTTTGAGCAGTTTGTTATTTTTCTGATGGAAGTAGCTTGCCTCAAGCTCGGAAATAAGTTTATGGCACCTTGACAGCTCTGATTTTAAATAAAGGTTCTCCTGTGACACGTCATGGAAAAAAGGACCTGATCTTTTCAAGCGAACCATCTCCCTCATGATGTTAACATTACAATATGCAAATACTGAACAGCTATTCCTCTTTAATAAACAGACAAGCATTGGCGTTGGAGCCTTGCTTTTGCTATGCTTTTGGTAACTAGAGGTGAGAGCATGAAGCATATAAATGTACTTTTAGCAGGAGGAGCCTCACGCCGATTTGGGGAGCCAAAGGCTTTTGTAAAATGGAAAGGCCACATGTTTTACGAGTGGGCTAAAAAGGCGCTTGGTGAGCAAGCGGTCATCATCAGCCGTCCCGAGTTTATCGATAGATTTCAAGAAAATGGCGAAACCGAAGTATATCAAGACGCGGAGCCGTTCCAGGGAATGGGCCCATTGGCTGGTATCTATACTGCTTTTGAAAAGACAGACGGTGACCTTTATACGATTCTATCCTGTGACACACCGTTAATACGTAGAAGGACGATGGCGGAACTCAGGCGCATGGTGACTGCCGATACGGACGCTGTCATCCCGATATCAGGCGGACGAGAGCAGCCATTGATAGCACTGTATCATAAAAGGATCATGCCTATTCTATATGAACAGCTATCCGAGAAAAAATTAAGAATATCAGATTTGTTAGACCGTATTTCAGTTCGTTACGTACAGGCAGAGGAAATCGCGGCAGTGCCGGAAGAGTTTATGAATATTAATACACGCGATGACTATAGGCGTTTGGAAGAATTCAAGACATTCTCCTGCTGGGACTGACGGGAGAAAAACATGGTATGATTGACATAAAAGATAAGGAGATCAGGTTTGATGGAGGAGCGTTATTCACGGCAAATCAGATTTAAGCAAATTGGAGAAGAGGGCCAGCAAAGACTGGCAGACAGCCGCGTGCTGATCGTAGGAGCAGGAGCGCTCGGAACAGCCGGAGCTGAAGGGCTTTCGAGAGCGGGAGTGGGAACCATCACCATCATTGACCGTGATTATGTAGAATGGAGCAATCTGCAAAGGCAGCAGCTCTATACAGAAAGCGATGCAGAACTCCGCATGCCGAAAGCTATGGCTGCCAAAGAACATTTATCCGCTATAAACAGCGGCATACATATTGAGGCATATGTTACAGAGGGGACGGCTGAAACACTTGAACCGCTGATTGAAAAAGCGGATATTGTTATCGATGCGACAGATAATTTTGAAACACGTATGCTTATCAACGATCTAGCTCAGAAAACAAAGACACCGTGGATTTATGGCGCATGTGTAAGCAGTCAAGGGATGTTCATGACGATCATACCGGGGGAGACACCTTGTTTGTCTTGTTTGTTTGAACAAATTCCTGTCGGCGGAGCGACGTGCGATACAGCGGGAATTATTCCCCCTGCGGTCCATATGGTTTCAGCCTATCAGCAGGCAGAAGCACTGAAACTGTTAACGGGAAACATAGAAACGATACAGCGCGGCTTTGTCACGTTTGATGTCTGGAACAATTCACATATGAAAATAAACGTTAGCGATGTACGAGTCGAAGATTGTCCGTCATGCGGCGCACACGCAGTTTATCCTTATCTTCAAGACTGGAACACGCCAAAAGCCGCTGTACTGTGCGGCCGTGATACAGTTCAAGTCAGATCAGAGTCATTAAAAAGAATACCGAAGCAGGAGCTCGTCAGTCGGCTGAAAACAATCGGCAAGGTAGAGGCCAATGCATTTTTGCTTCATATCTATTATGAACATTTTAGAATCGTCATTTTTAATGACGGACGGGCTCTGATTCACGGAACAAGTGATGTGAAAGAAGCCAATTCTGTGTTGGCAAGAGTAATCGGATTGTAACAACAGGAGGGTTCAGAATGCTTGAGAAAAGAACACCGATACCGGTAGATGAAGCTGTTCGGCGTGTCGGCCGATTTCAAAAACGAGGGGAAACAGAATGGGTGACACTTGAAAACAGCCTTCACCGATTTTTAGCTGAAGATGTAACGGCAGATCACCATGTGCCTGCATTTGACCGTTCGCCATATGACGGTTTTGCTGTCAGAGCATGCGATACGGCTGAAGCTTCACGCGAGCACCCTGTCCGCTTTGAGGTCATTGACCATATCGGAGCAGGGGCTGTATCTGAGAAAGAACTTGCTGCGTTTCAGGCAGTGCGAATCATGACAGGTGCGCAAATTCCAAAAGGCGCGGATGCCGTGGTCATGATTGAGCTGACTCAAACCTTTGAAGAGAATGGTCAGCCGTTTATGTCTTTAAAACGCCGCTTCCACCCAGGGGACAATATTTCAAAAACAGGCGAAGATGCTCGAAAAGGGAGCGTTTTAGTCAGAAAGGGCACTCGAATTACCCCGGGAGTAACAGCTCTTCTGGCAACCTTTGGATACGCTTCTGTGCCTGTCGTGAGAAAGCCTGTTGTTGGGATCATCGCAACCGGCACAGAATTGCTGAATGTCAGTGACCCGCTGGAGCCGGGGAAAATACGTAACAGCAACGCAAGTATGGTATATGCACAAGTCATTGAAGCGGGCGCTTCACCTCTTTACTTAGGGAAAATTTCCGATGATCTTGATCAAAGCTTTGCTGCGGTCAAAGAAGCAATGGAAAAGGTTGATTTTCTAATCACAACAGGCGGCGTGTCAGTTGGTGACTTTGACTTTTTGCCTGCAATCTATGAAAGACTCGGGGCGGAAGTGCTCTTTAATAAAGTTGCTATGCGTCCAGGAAGTGTAACGACTGTGGCTCATGCAAATGATATGCTGCTGTTTGGGCTGTCAGGTAATCCATCGGCATGCTATGTCGGTTTTGAACTGTTTGTAAAACCGATGATACGGACATGGCTGCTTCATGATAAACCGCATCCCATTTGCGCAGAAGCAGTTTTGACTAAGGACTTTCCTAAGCCAAATCCTTTTACCCGATTTGTACGTGCTTATGTACACCATCAGGAAGGAAAGCTGTTAGCGGCTCCCGTTGGATTGGATAAGTCAAGCTCTGTCACTTCACTTGCAGAGGCGAATGCGTTTATCATCCTGCCGGGCGGTACGAGAGGTTACGAATCGGGCAGAGCGGTTCACGTGCTGCTGATCAGAGAAGAGAATGGAAGTGAGTGGCCTTGGTCCGTCCTTTCCCAATCGTCCAAATTGTAGGGTTCCAAAACAGCGGAAAAACAACGTTGATAGAGCGTATACTTAAAAAAGCCGCACAACAGGGGCTGCATGCAGGCTGCTTGAAGCATCACGGTCATGGCGGCGAACCGGAAGTATTCACTGAAGGAAAAGACACTGACCGTTACCAAGCCGCAGGAGCTGATATAACAGCAGTAGAAGGAGCAGGTGTTTTACAGCTTACGGCCCGCCGTAAATGGGATCTCCCGCAGCTGATCGAGTTATATCGCTTTCTCGATATGGATTGCCTGCTCATAGAAGGCTTTAAAAAAGCTCCTTATCCTAAAGTCGTTATAGTACGAGATAAGGATGATCTGGCCAAACTGCAGGCAGTAAATATAATCGCAATCATGTACAGAGAAAAAGAACAAATGGCTTCACACCAAGGATTACCCGTTTTTCACGCGGATGATCCAGCAGGAGTTGATTATGTGCTTTCACAGCTGAAGGGGGAATCTGTGTAATGGGTCGATTTGAGATCACGAAAACACCCATCGTTACTGAAGATATCATAAAAAAGGTTGAGAAACGAAAAGCCGGAGCTATTACCACGTTTATCGGGACGGTTCGGGAGTGGACAAACGGAAAAAAAACAATCAGGCTGGAATATGAGGCTTATGAACCGATGGCTGTGCAGATGCTGGCCCAAATCGGGGCTGAAATAGAAGAGAAATGGAAAGGTGCCTCAGCTGCTATCACACACCGGATCGGTGTACTGGATATCGGCGAAGCGGCAGTTGTCATCGCTGTGTCTTCCCCCCATCGAAAAGCTGCTTATGAAGCCAATGAGTATGCAATCGAACGCATTAAACAAATAGTGCCTATTTGGAAAAAAGAAATTTGGGAAGACGGAGAGCAATGGATTGGTGACCAGCTTGAGACAACAGCTTATCCGAATGGAAAACCAGATCTAAGTGAGGGAGAGCAGCATGATTAAAATTCTTTTGTTTGCGGGACTTGCTGAAAAGGCCGGCACGTCAACGCTTGAAATTGATATGGAACAAGCAACAACCGATGATGTAAAAGCAGTATTAAAGGAACAATACGGACTTGAATCAATTGATACGGCTATGATTGCCGTAAATGAAAGCTACGTCAAAGAAAATACTTCTGTATCTTCCGGTGACACGGTGGCTGTTATTCCTCCTGTCAGCGGGGGATGAAAACCGGACGGCGATAAAGCCGTCCGGTTTTTGCGTTAGAAGCCATATCTCTCGTTTTTTGCATATCCTGCTCCTCATCCTGCATACAATGATTTTCTGTAAGCATTTATTTTACATAGTCCCACCATATAAAGTAAGAGACCATCTCCATCATTAGATTGAATTTTGAAAAATTAATAGAATTTTATTTCGGGAATCGATATAGTAAGGGTGAAAAAACTGGAAGGGTGCTGGATATGGAGACATTTAAAAGATTAAAATCATTTTATTGGCCGTACAGAAAGGTGTTTATGTGGTCGCTTCTGGCGATGTTTTTGATGACAGCGATAACGGTCGTTTATCCGATCATTCTTCAAATTACGATTGATGAGATCGTACTGGGGAGACAGTATCAGCTTGCAGTATGGGTCAGTCTGGGATTTATTGCGGTAATGGCTGTAAAAGGAACCGCCACTTTTTTTCATCAGTATTTAGGTGATATGTTTGGAATCAAATCTGTTTATCGGCTGAGAAATGGCCTGTATGGAAAACTGCAGAGGCTTTCTTTTTCTTACTATGACAATGCCAAAACAGGTGATTTGATGTCCAGGCTGACAGCCGATGTTGAGGGGCTTAGGTTTTTTTTATCCTATGGGCTTGCTGAGTTTATTCGATTCGGCTTGCTGGTTGCGATCAGCTTATCAGTCATGTTTTACTATTCGGTTCCTCTGACGTTGGTCACAATCGCTGCTTTGCCTTTTCTGGCGATCGCAGTATATCAATTTGACAAAAGAGTACACCCTGCCTTCCGAGGTATCAGAAAATCGTTTGCGAAGCTCAATACAAAGGTGCAGGAAAATATCAGCGGCATCAACACAGTTAAGTCACTATCAAGAGAAGATTTTCAAATTAGCACCTTTAATAAGGCAAATGCGGCCTACAGAACAACATATTTACAAACGTCATTCATCTGGTCTGCGTATTTTCCGCTGATGGAATTTATCGGCAATATTTGTATTGTGGCTCTTCTTTCATACGGCGGCTTTTTGGTCATGCAAAATCAGCTGAATCCGGGTGAGCTTGTCGCTTTCTTCAGTCTTGTCAGTTATATGATGTGGCCGATCATGAACTTAGGTTTTGTGATTAATATGTTTTCTCAGGCAAAAGCCTCAGGAGAGCGTCTGTTAGATATTCTTGATGAAGAGGAAGACATTAAAGACCATGATCATGCTTTACACCAGCCAAAGTTAACCGGAGATGTCTCATTCAAAGATGTGACTCTCGCATACAAAAATGAGCAAACGAACGCGCTTTCCAATGTAAGCTTTGAAGCCAACAGCGGAAAGATGATCGGACTTTTGGGCCCTACGGGATCTGGAAAAAGCTCAGTCACACAGCTCCTCACTAGATTTTACAGTCCGGCAGGCGGAATCATCACGATTGATCATAAACCTATCACAGATTATTCATTAAAAACCCTTCGCTCAAATATTGGAGTCGTACCTCAAGAATCATTCCTATTTTCATCTACTATTCGATCAAATATTTTATACGGGAAGCCGGATGCTTCGATGGAGGACGTTATAGCTGCGGCAAAAAGGGCTCAGGCTCACGAGTTTATTATGGAACTGCCTGACGGATATGACACCATGCTTGGAGAAAGGGGGATGGGGCTTTCAGGCGGCCAGAAGCAGCGGATTGCTATTGCCAGAGCCATCTGCTTAAATCCAAGCATTTTAATATTAGATGACGCTACAAGTGCAGTAGATATGCAAACGGAGCACAGCATACAGCTTGCGTTAAAAGATGTCATGAAAAACCGCACAACGTTTATCATCGCTCACCGCATTTCATCACTGAAACACGCAGATGAAATTCTCGTCTTCGATAAAGGCAGCATTCGTGAAAGAGGCACTCATCACGAGCTTCTTGCCAAAAACGGCTATTACAAAAAGATATACGATTTGCAATACCGGGATGCCAATATGATAAATGAGCCGCATCAGGTCGGATAGGGAGGAACATATGAAACAAGCAAAAAAACAGGGGATTTTGGAGCGTTTCTATTATTCTTCAGATGAAATCATTGAAAAACCGTTTAACTGGGCTCAAATGTGGCGGCTGTTAAGCTATGTCAAACCGTATCGAAAAACAATTCTGCCGCTTTCTTTTCTCACCGTTTTGATTGGGACTGCTGTGAAGCTTGTCATTCCCATTCTGATCGGTGTTTATGTTCTCGATCAAGCCATTACAGCAAAAAATTCGGAATTGCTGATGCAGCTGATGATTTTGATCAGTGTTTTATACGCAGTTAATTATGCAGCCAATATGCTAAGGATCAGATGGATGAACCAGCTTGGCCAGCATGTCATTTACGATTTGCGCCAGCATTTATTTACCCATGTGCAGCGCTTGTCCCATCGATTTTTCGATCAGAGATCGGCAGGGTCTATTCTCGTCAGAATTATGAATGACATTAACTCCCTTCAGGAGCTTTTCACAAGCGGCGTAATTAACTTATTAACAGATTTATTGCTTTTGGCGGGAGTCGTCATCATTTTATTCACGCTAAGTCCTGAACTGACCATAGCCATCATGGTGACTCTGCCGATTATGTTTTTTATTTCAACAAGTCTCAGAAAAAAAATCCGCCGTTCATGGCAAACGGTTCGCCTGAAGCAATCAAAGCTGAACTCCCACTTAAACGAAAGCATCCAAGGTATCCGCGTAACGCAGGCTTTCACGCAGGAACAAGAAAACATGACGTATTTTGACGGAGTCAATCAAGAAAACTATCGATCATGGCGGGAAGCAACAAGAAAAAATGCTGTGTTCCGTCCGCTGGTAGAAATGACAAATGCGATAGGAACAGCCGTATTAATATGGTATGGCGCCACACTCATCATGAACGAAACCATTACGATAGGTGTCTTCGTATCTTTTGCCTTCTATTTAGGCATGTTTTGGGAGCCTATTTCAAGATTAGGCCAGGTTTATAACCAATTGTTAATGGGGATGGCCTCGTCAGAGCGGATTTTTGAATTTTTAGATGAACAGCCGAACGTCAAGGAAAAACCGGAAGCCATTCATAAGAAAAATATAAAAGGCCATATCAGCTTCGAAGAGGTTGAATTTTCTTATGATGAAAAACGAAAGGCTCTTCATTCTGTCTCCTTTTCCATTCCTGCAGGCTCTACACTTGCACTTGTCGGACACACAGGGAGCGGGAAAACAACGATTGCCAATTTAATCAGCCGTTTTTATGATGCAACAGGAGGAACCATTAAAATAGACGGCATTCCGATAACAGACCTATCCCTTGCCAGTTTGCGCTCTCAAATCAGCATTGTGCTTCAAGACACGTTTATTTTCTCCGGAACGATTATGGAAAATATTCGCTTCGGAAGGCCGGATGCCTCAGACGAAGAAGTAATAAAAGCTGCTCAAGCAGTCGGAGCGGATGAGTTTATTTCTGGTTTAGCAGAAGGATACGAAACAGAGGTGGAAGAAAGGGGAAGCGTATTATCCGCCGGTCAGCGCCAGCTCATTTCCTTCGCAAGAGCGCTGCTCGCAGATCCTGCTATTATCATTCTTGACGAAGCCACGGCAAGCATTGATACAGAGACAGAGGTCAAAATCCAGCAGGCTTTAAAAACATTGCTGAAAGATCGTACAGCCGTCATGATTGCCCATAGACTGTCCACGATCCGCGACGCCGACCATATCATCGTTCTAGATCACGGCAGGAAAATAGAAGAGGGGAATCACGAACAGCTGCTTGGGAAAGGAGGTATTTACGCAGGACTGGTGAAATCGCAGTACAGCATCGCTGCAGAATAAAAGCCTTCAGTTTTAACATCAGGAAGGTCTTTTGTATGATTTGGATATTTTTTAAAAAATATGAAACTTTTTTTAGGTCCTTACGTATTATCAGCTAGATATGTTAAAGGAGGATTTATATGGAAGCAAATGTAGAAAAAAACGGTGGAGTAACAACTGAAAAGCCATCCCTTTTTGGCGTGATCACAAGTCCTGGAATTCAATTTGAGAGAATAAGAGAAAGGCCAGTTGTATGGGGCCCCCTCTTGATTGTTGCGGCAATCATCATAGTTGGTGCTGTATTGCAGGGGCTCGGAACGGATTATAGCGAGCTTCTGAAAAATACAAATACGAATGGATTAACAGCTGAACAGGTTGAAACTCTCGGAACGATGACCAAATACACTGGAATAATAGGTTCTATTCTTGGCGGAATTGCAGCTTTATTTATTGCGCCTCTCATTTATTGGCTCTGCGTGAAAATATCAGGAGGCGTAACGACGTATAAGAAAATGCTTTCTCTCGGTCTGTTTGTCTCTTTAATCAGCAGCTTAGGATTATTGGTTAATGGAATTGTAGCTTTTACAACTGATGCAAGTTCACTTTACAGCATGACATCACTTGCTGGAATTATTCATTCAGACATGCCTTTAGCAAGCGTATTAAATACATTTGAAATTTTCAGCATTTGGAGCTATGTATTATTAGCGATCGGTCTTCATAAAACGGGAGGCATCTCAAAAAAAGCAGGGTGGATATCCGTTATTATTCTTTTCGTCCTTTTGGTCGCATTTTCGTTTATTTCAGGATCAATAAGCTCTGTGGCAGGTGCATAATTAGATGAAAAAAGTCTGGATCGGAATTGGGATTGCAGCATTAGTCGCTCTTTTTATTGGAATTAATATTTACCGGTCTGCCGCTCCTGCAAGCGGCAGCGCCGGCCAGAAGGTGGAGACGGGAAGCCTCGAAGAAAAAAAGATATCGTCAACGGTTATGGTTCCAGGCACACTTAAATTTTCAGATGAACAATATGTGTTTTATGAAGCGGATAAAGGTACTCTGCACGACATTAAAGTGAAGGAAGGCGACAAAGTCAAAAAGGGTACGCCGTTAGTCACTTATTCGAATGAGCAGCTCAGTCTTGAAAAAGAACAAAATGAATTAACCGCTGAATCGAACCGGCTGCAAATCGATCAGATTCTAGAAAAGTTACAAGCGTTGGACAATAAAGAAAAAGAACTGACAAAACAGCTCGGAAAGAAAGAAGCAGAAAAACAAATTGAATCTGAGCGCACAGAGCTTGAAATGCAGGAAAAAACGGCTCAAATTGAATTAAAGCAAACTGAGCTTCAGCGGCAGTCGCTTGCTAATAAAATGTCAGATCTTCAAGTGAAAAGCGAGATCGATGGCACTGTAATTTCAGTCAACAAAGAAGCGGCATCAAAAAAATCAGATATTCAAGAACCTGTCATACATATTGGTAATCCTAAAAACCTTGTTGTTTCAGGGAAATTATCTGAATACGATACACTTAAAGTCAAAAAAGGCCAAAAGGTCACACTCACTTCAGATGTCATTCAGGATAAAACATGGAGAGGGACAGTTTCCGCTGTCGGGCTGGTGCCGGATCAGCAGGAAAACGCCGCGGCAGCAGCTGGCACAGATCAGGCGGTTCAATACCCGCTTCAAGTTAAAATAAAAGGCGATCTTCCAGAAGGAAAGCCGGGTTTTAAATTCATTATGAATATTGAGACGGATAAGCGGAAAACCAATACGCTTCCTTCTAAGGCAGTTAAAAAAGAAGATGATCAATATTACGTGTATACAGTAAAGGATGGGAAAGCCAAGCGAGTCGATGTCAAAATCGGTGAAGTAACAGACGACGTAACGGAAATCAAAGAAGGAATTTCTAAGGATGACCAAGTCATTTTAAATCCTGCTGATGATTTGGCTGACGGAACGGATGTGAAAGCATAAATGATTCAGCTTTCTAAAGTGCGAAAAAGCTACCAGATCGGCAGAGAAACGTTTGATGTTCTTCATTCGATTGATTTGAACATCAATCAAGGGGAATACGTTTCGATCATGGGGCCGTCAGGATCGGGAAAATCAACGATTATGAATATTATCGGCTGTCTGGATCGTCCGACTTCCGGTATATATAAGCTGGACGGCGAAGACATCTCTTCTTATAAAGACAAAGAACTGGCCGCGGTCCGCAACAAATCCATCGGTTTTGTCTTTCAGCAATTCCAGCTTCTCCCGCGGCTAAACGCTAAAAAAAATGTCGAGCTGCCAATGATTTATTCCGGTATTGGAAAAAAAGAACGCCAAGAGAGAGCTGAAAGAGCCTTAGAAAAGGTCGGATTAGCCGATCGAATGCTTCATATGCCGAATGAGTTATCCGGCGGCCAGAAGCAGCGTGTGGCCATTGCAAGGGCAATCGTCAATGAACCAAAATTAATTTTGGCGGATGAACCGACGGGCGCGTTGGATACAAAAACAAGTGCATCGATTATGGACCAATTTACAGCGTTAAACGACGAGGGAACAACAATTGTACTTGTTACCCACGAGCCTGAAGTTGCAGATTGCACGAACCGGGTCATCATGGTGCGAGATGGAGAAATTGTTCCTCCGGGCTCCGGACAAAGGAGCGTGGGAGAATGAGTCTGTTAGAAAACATCAGAATGGCTTTGAGCTCTGTTCTTGCACATAAAATGCGTTCCATTTTAACGATGCTCGGAATCATCATTGGTGTTGGCTCTGTTATTGTTGTCGTTGCTGTAGGGCAGGGCGGCGAGCAGATGCTTAAGCAGTCCATCAGCGGTCCGGGGAATACGGTTGAACTATACTACATGCCGAGTGACGAAGAGCTTGCAAGCAATCCGAACGCCGTAACGGAGTCAACTTTCACAGAAAACGATATTAGCGGATTAAAAGAGATTGATGGGATAAGACAAGTGGTTGCATCCACTTCTGAAAGCATGAAGGCGCGTTATCATGAGGAAGAAACCGATGTAACCATTAACGGAATCAACGACGGATATATGAATGTGAATTCCTTAGAAATAGAAAGCGGGAGAACCTTTACTGATAATGACTTTCTTGCAGGAAAAAGGGCGGGCATTATATCACAAAAAATGGCCGAAGAGCTGTTTGATAAATCCTCTCCTCTCGGTGAAGTTGTCTGGATAAACGGACAGCCTGTTGAAATTATCGGTGTACTGAAGAAGGAAACAGGTTTGCTGTCTTTCGGACTAAGTGAAATGTATGTGCCGTTTAATATGATGAAATCGTCTTTTGGTACAAGTGACTTCAGTAATGTGTCATTGCAGGTCGAATCGGCTGATGATATAAAATCTATCGGAAAAGAAGCGGCACAGCTGATGAATGACAATCACGGCACTGAGGATTCATATCAAGTAATGAACATGGAAGAGATTGCAGCAGGAATTGGAAAGATCACAACAATCATGACCACAATTATCGGCTCAATTGCAGGCATATCGCTTGTAGTCGGCGGAATAGGTGTCATGAATATTATGCTTGTGTCAGTGACAGAACGAACGCGGGAAATCGGAATTCGTAAGTCTCTCGGAGCGACTAGAGGACAAATTTTGACCCAGTTTTTAATTGAATCTGTGGTATTAACGCTCATCGGCGGACTAATTGGGATCGGGATCGGATATGGAGGGGCCGCGCTGGTTTCTGCCATCGCCGGCTGGCCGTCATTAGTATCCTGGCAGGTCGTATGCGTAGGCGTGCTGTTCAGTATGCTTATTGGCGTAGTGTTTGGAATGCTTCCTGCAAATAAAGCTGCTAAGCTCGATCCGATTGAAGCGCTGCGTTACGAGTAACCTCATGCATATGCATGAGGTTTTTTAATGCTTGGTGTTTTTTACTATGAATATAAAAGACTTTTTACATTAAGATAAGGAGAAAAAGTCATACAATTGTCCTTGTTTTTGTCGAATTTACAGTTTACAAACCCTATATACATACGTTAATATGAAGAAACGTGAAAGATTTTGATAGTTATTGAATGAATTTGAATGATTTCAGTTGCCTATTGTAAAAAAAGCGTTTACAATGAAATTGTATTCAAAATGAATACGTTTTCATTAGGAGGTGAAGCATGCTAACTCCTGAAAGATATCAATTGATTATTGATCAAATAGAAAAGCATGATGTGGTAAAGATTCAAGAGCTCATAAATCTAACAAATGCTTCTGAATCAACAATCAGAAGAGATTTATCGACGCTTGAAGAACGCGGTTTTTTAAAGCGTGTTCACGGGGGAGCTGCCAAGCTTTCCGATATCAGACTTGAACCCGATATGCTTGAAAAATCATCCAAAAACCTTCAAGACAAATTGAAGATTGCTGAAAAAGCCGCTTCACTTTTGGAGGATGGGGATTGCATTTATCTCGATGCGGGCACGACGACTTTGCACATGATTGATTTTATGGATAAAAGCAAAGATATCGTTGTGGTCACGAATGGGGTTATGCACATCGACGCATTGATAAGGAAAGAAATATCTTTTTATCTGCTTGGAGGATATGTAAAGCACAGAACAGGCGCGGTTATCGGGGGCACTTCACTGATTGCCATGGATCAGTACAGATTCGATAAGAGTTTTCTGGGGGCAAACGGTGTGCATACAGAGGCTGGCTTCACAACGCCTGACCCTGATGAAGCCCTTTTGAAAACGAAGGCTGTCAAACAGGCAAAACACGCTTACGTCTTAGCGGACCCTTCGAAATTTGGAGAAATTTCATTTTCGGCATTTGCCGGCATAGGCGACGCAACAATCATTACGACTGACGCTGAAGAGCTTACATTCGATAATTACCAAGAAAAAACTGTCGTAAAGGTAGTGAAACCATGATTTATACTGTAACACTTAATCCATCTGTCGATTATATTGTTCACGTTGAAGATTTTACTGTAGGAGGCCTGAACCGTTCCGCATATGATACAAAGTATCCAGGGGGAAAAGGCATCAACGTATCGAGACTGCTGAAAAGACATCATGTTCAGTCAAAAGCGCTCGGATTTGTCGGCGGATTTACAGGAGAATATATCAAAACATTTTTGCGGGAGGAAAATCTGGAAACAGCTTTTTCTGAAGTAAAAGAAGATACCCGCATCAATGTAAAACTGAAAACTGGTGATGAAACGGAAATTAACGGTCAGGGACCAACGATTTCAGACGAAGATTTCAATGCCTTTTTAGAACAGTTTACATCTTTGCAAGAGGGGGATATTGTCGTTCTTGCTGGCAGCATTCCATCTTCACTGCCTCAAGATACCTATGAAAAAATCGCAGAGGCTTGCAAACGGCAGAACGCGCGTGTTGTGTTAGATATCTCTGGCGAAGCGCTTATGAAAGCAACAGAAATGAAACCGTTTTTGATGAAGCCAAACCATCACGAGCTTGGTGAAATGTTCGGAACGACGATTTCATCTGTTGAAGAAGCTGTTCCTTATGGGAAAAAGCTTGTAGAACAAGGCGCTGAGCATGTAATCGTATCCATGGCCGGTGACGGAGCGCTTCTGTTTACAAAGGATGCCGTCTACTTTGCAAACGTACCAAAGGGGAAATTGGTAAACTCTGTCGGAGCAGGAGATTCTGTCGTTGCAGGTTTTCTTGCCGGTGTTTCCAAGCAGCTGCCGCTTGAAGAGGCATTCCGCTTAGGAGTTACATCAGGCAGCGCTACCGCGTTTTCTGAGGAACTTGGTACAGAAGAATTTGTCCAGCAGCTTCTTCCTGAAGTTAAGGTCACACGTCTATAGAGGAGGAAACAAAAGTGAAAATAACTGAGCTTTTAACGAAGCATACGATAAAGCTTAATATTGAAAGCAAAGAAAAAGAAAACGTTATTGACGAGATGGTCACAGTTCTTGATAAGGCTGGTAAATTAAATGACAGACAAGCCTACAAAGAAGCCATTTTAAATCGTGAAAGCCAAAGTTCAACGGGTATCGGTGAAGGAATCGCTATTCCGCATGCAAAAACGGCAAGCGTTATCAACCCGGCGATTGCCTTTGGGCGTTCAAAAGACGGTGTCGATTATGAATCACTAGACGGCCAGCCGGCTCACTTGGTCTTCATGATTGCAGCGACTGAAGGCGCAAACAACACCCACCTTGAAGCACTGTCAAGACTGTCTACACTGTTAATGCGTGAAGAAATTCGCAAACAGATGCTTGAAGCTGAATCAGAAGACGCAATTATTGACATTATCAATCAGCATGATAAAGATGATGATGAAGAGGAAGAAGAAGAAGAAACGGCACCAGCACCAGCCGGAAAAGGCAAAATTCTAGCGGTCACAGCTTGTCCGACAGGTATCGCCCATACTTTCATGGCAGCGGATGCCCTTAAAGAAAAAGCAAAAGAGCTTGGTGTTGAGATTAAGGTTGAAACAAATGGATCAAGCGGTATTAAGCACAAGCTAACTGCCCAAGAAATTGAAGATGCACCTGCAATCATTGTCGCAGCGGACAAGCAGGTTGAAATGGAGCGCTTCAAAGGCAAACGCGTGCTTCAAGTTCCGGTAACGGCAGGCATCAGACGCCCGCAAGAGCTTATCGAAAAAGCGGTGAACCAAGACGCACCGATTTATCAAGGCAGCGGCGGCGGCTCTTCTGCTCAGAGTGATGAGAATGAAGCAAAAGGCAGCTCCGGCGGTATTGGAAACGCGTTTTATAAGCACCTTATGAGCGGTGTCAGCAACATGCTTCCATTCGTAGTGGGCGGCGGTATACTCGTTGCAATTTCATTCTTCTGGGGGATCCATTCTTCAGATCCGAATGATCCTAGCTACAATACGTTTGCTGCAGCATTGAACTTTATCGGCGGCGACAACGCATTAAAACTGATTGTTGCAGTTCTGGCCGGTTTTATTGCGATGAGTATTGCAGATCGTCCGGGATTTGCTCCTGGTATGGTCGGCGGGTTTATGGCCACTCAAGCGAATGCGGGATTCTTAGGCGGCCTGATTGCCGGATTCCTTGCTGGTTATGTCGTAATTTTATTGAAAAAAGTATTTGTGTTTATCCCTCAGTCACTTGATGGATTGAAGCCTGTATTGATTTATCCGCTGTTTGGTATTTTTATCACTGGCGTATTAATGCAATTTGTAATCAATACACCTGTGGCAGCATTTATGAATTTCTTAACAGACTGGCTTCAAAGCCTTGGTACAGGAAACCTGGTGTTAATGGGTATTATTTTAGGCGGTATGATGGCGATCGACATGGGCGGTCCGCTTAATAAAGCAGCCTTCACGTTCGGTATCGCGATGATTGATGCAGGCAACTATGCGCCTCATGCAGCGATCATGGCCGGCGGTATGGTTCCTCCATTAGGTATCGCACTTGCAACAACAATTTTCAGAAACAAGTTCTCTCAGCGTGACCGTGAAGCAGGTATTACGTGCTACTTCATGGGTGCGGCTTTCGTAACAGAAGGCGCAATCCCGTTTGCTGCGGCTGATCCGCTTCGTGTCATTCCAGCTGCTGTGGTCGGTGCAGCGGTTGCCGGCGGATTAACTGAATTCTTCCGTGTAACCCTTCCTGCACCTCACGGAGGCATATTCGTAGCCTTTATTACAAACCATCCGCTCCTTTACTTATTAAGTATTGTAATTGGTGCTGTGGTTATGGCGATTATCCTAGGTATCGTGAAAAAACCTGTAACTGAAAAATAAGGAAAAAAGCGTCCTGTTACTAAAGGACGCTTTTTCTCTATCTTCTTGCAGCAGCGCGGTTAAGTTATGTATTTTATAATAAATTATGATAAAGTAAAAGAAGGGAAACAACTGATATAGCAATCGTCTAGGAGGAAACACTTTGACCGAAGAAAATCAAATAAAAACTGAAAAAGCGGGGAAGAAAAAAACCAATACGTATTGGGAATGGGGAAAAGCGATTGTCATTGCTGTCCTGCTGGCACTCATTATCCGCCACTTCCTATTTGAACCGTATTTAGTCGAAGGTTCATCTATGTATCCCACTTTACATGACGGCGAAAGGCTGTTTGTCAATAAAACGGTACACTATATCGGTGAGCTGAAGCGGGGAGATATCGTCATTATCAATGGCGAGACTTCAAAAATCCATTACGTCAAACGATTGATCGGTAAGCCTGGAGAAACCGTGGAAATGAAGGATGACACGCTTTATATAAACGGAAAAAAAGTTGACGAGCCTTATTTGTCTAAAAACAAAAAAGAGGCAGAAAAGCTTGGTGTCAGTCTTACAGGCGACTTTGGCCCGGTGAAAGTACCGAAAGGCAAATATTTCGTCATGGGGGATAACCGGCTAAACTCCATGGACAGCAGAAATGGCCTCGGACTGATTGCGGAAGATCGGATTGTGGGTACGTCGAAGTTTGTATTTTTCCCGTTTAATGAAATGCGCCAAACCAAATAAAAACGCCTTGCTGGCCTTTGGACAGCAGGCGTTTTTTAATTGGAAAAAGAAGCTACCAATGCAATGCATAATACAGTGACAAATACTGAACCGATAATGGCCAGCACACTGAAGAAAAGGTGCACTTGTTTGTTCTCTTTGCCGCGTTTTTCTAATAATCGTTTAGAGAAGATATGTGAGAAGATATAAATCAGGGCGATCCCGATATATAAGCCGATATCTTTGGCGGTAAAGCCAGTTACGGCAAGATAAAAGCCTGTAAAAAAGATCAATAAGCAATATTCAGTCAGTGTTAAAAGCCTCAATGTGTTCCTCCGAGTAAGAATGTATGATTTTCCATCTGGATGCATCCTCTTTGCCTTCAATTGTACCACAGCTTCTCCCTTTTAGTGTAGAAGTGTTTCTGCCTGCTTTTATCAGGGAAGCATTTCTCTTGTCTTCCATTCATGGTATACTTTTAATGATGATAGACATGATGGAGGATATTAAATGATTGCTGTAAATAATGTGAGCTTGCGGTTTGCGGATCGCAAGTTATTTGAAGATGTAAATATTAAATTTACCCCAGGCAACTGTTACGGGTTAATTGGTGCCAATGGTGCTGGTAAATCAACGTTTCTGAAAGTGTTATCAGGAGAAATTGAGCCTCAGACAGGCGATGTTCATATGAGTCCTGGCGAGCGTCTTGCCATTCTGAAACAGAACCACTTTGAGTACGAAGAGTATGAAGTGCTAAAAGTTGTGATTATGGGACATAAGCGTTTATACGAGGTCATGCAGGAGAAAGACGCAATTTACATGAAGCCTGATTTCTCGGATGAAGACGGAATTCGTGCGGCAGAGCTCGAAGGTGAATTTGCAGAGCTGAACGGATGGGAAGCAGAAAGTGAAGCTGCGATCCTCTTAAAAGGTCTCGGCATCTCAGAAGATCTTCACACGAAAAAGATGGAAGATATTGGAGGTTCCGAAAAAGTAAAGGTTCTCCTGGCCCAGGCATTATTCGGCAAGCCCGATGTCCTGCTTCTTGATGAGCCGACGAACCACTTGGACCTTCAGGCAATTCAGTGGCTGGAAGAGTTTCTGATTAACTTTGACAATACTGTGATTGTTGTATCCCATGACCGTCACTTTTTAAACAAAGTGTGTACACATATTGCTGACCTTGATTTTAACAAAATCCAAATCTACGTTGGAAACTATGATTTCTGGTATGAATCAAGCCAGCTTGCATTGAAGCTTTCACAAGAAGCGAACAAGAAAAAAGAAGAGCAAATTAAACAGCTGCAAGAGTTTGTGGCCAGATTCAGCGCGAATGCGTCTAAATCAAAACAGGCGACTTCAAGAAAGAAACTTCTTGATAAAATTTCTCTTGATGACATTAAACCGTCTTCACGCCGTTATCCTTACGTCAACTTCACACCGGAACGAGAAATCGGTAATGACGTTCTCCGGGTAGAAGGATTAACGAAAACAATTGATGGTGTAAAAGTTCTCGACAATGTCAGCTTTATTATGAATAGAGAAGATAAAATCGCATTTACAGGACGTAACGAATTGGCTGTTACTACTCTGTTCAAAATCATTTCCGGGGAAATGGAAGCTGACAGCGGAACGTTTAAATGGGGCGTGACGACATCTCAAGCGTACTTCCCTAAAGACAACAGCGAATATTTTGAAGGCAGTGATTTAAACCTTGTAGATTGGCTTCGCCAATATTCTCCTCATGATCAAAGTGAGAGCTTTTTACGTGGCTTCTTAGGTCGCATGCTGTTTTCCGGTGAAGAAGTACACAAAAAAGCAAATGTATTATCTGGGGGAGAAAAGGTTCGCTGCATGCTTTCGAAAGCAATGCTTTCTGGCGCCAATATTTTAATTTTGGATGAACCGACCAACCATTTAGACCTAGAATCCATTACAGCGCTCAATAACGGCTTAATCAGCTTTAAAGGCGCAATGCTGTTTACATCACATGACCACCAGTTTGTACAGACGATTGCCAACAGAATCATAGAGATTACACCTAATGGCATTGTTGACAAGCAAATGAGCTATGACGAGTTCCTTGAAAATGCTGATGTGCAGAAAAAACTGGCTGAACTATACGCGTAATAAAAAAGCAGAGAATTCTCTGCTTTTTTTTGTACATAGAAAAGAAAGGGGACATTCACTTGAAATTTTTAATTGTTGGAGCAGGTGGAGTAGGCGGTTATATTGGCGGACGGCTTGCAGAGAAAGGGAATGCGGTGACGTTTCTTGTCCGCCAAAAAAGAGCTGAACAGCTAAAACAAACGGGACTCGTTATTCATAGTGAAAAGGGTGACGTGTCCTTGGACCCAGCAGTAATCACTGCAGGAGAAAGAGGACAGTTTGATGTGATCATCATCGCTTCTAAAGCATATTCACTCGGTCAGGTGATTGACGATGTCAAACCTTTTGTCCACAGCGCATCAGTCATTATTCCTTTCTTGAACGGTTATCGCCACTATGAGCAGCTGTTTACGGCATTTTCGAAAGATCAGGTGCTGGGCGGGCTGTGTTTCATAGAAAGTGCTTTAAACAAGCAGGGAGAAATCAACCATACAAGTGCGTCGCATCGTTTTGTGTTTGGTGAATGGAACGGTGAGCGTACGAAACGGATAAAAGAACTTGAGAAAGCATTCGCAGGAGTGAAGGCGGAGGTCATCATTAGCGAGCATATCGAGAAAGACATCTGGAAAAAATATCTGTTTATTGCAGCGCAAGCAGGAATGACAACCTTATTTCAAAGACCGCTTGGACCAATCCTTGAAACAGAGAGCGGCCGGCACACTGCGCGAACACTCATTGGGGAAATCGGCATGATCTTGCGCAAGGAGGGGGTGCCCGCTGATCCAGAGCTTGAAGAAGATAGCTTCCGCACGATGACAAAAATGTCTTATCATATGAAATCCTCCATGCTCCGTGATATGGAAAATGGCCAAACGACTGAAGGTGATCATCTGCATGGCTTTTTGCTTGATAAAGCAAAGCGTTTATCTCTTTCAACACCAGTATTAGAAACGGTTTATGCCAATCTGCAAATGTATGAAGCAGAAAAATAAGAAGGAGGCGAAAGCCTCCTTCTTATTTTAAAAAGCCCAATTTCCATTTCTGAAAATCGGTTCTCTTTTTCCGTCTTCAGTAATTCCATCAATGTTCATATCCTTAGAACCAATCATAAAATCTACGTGGGTAATGCTTTCGTTTAAGCCTTCTTTGACAAGCTCTTCACGAGACATCTGTTTTCCACCCTCAATGTTAAAAGCATAGGCACTGCCGATTGCCAGGTGATTTGATGCATTTTCATCAAATAAAGTGTTATAAAAAAGAATATTTGATTGTGAGATAGCTGAATCGTAAGGAACAAGAGCTACCTCACCAAGATAGTGAGAGCCTTCATCTGTTTCGACCAATTCTTTTAATATGTCTTCTCCTTTTTCAGCTTTGATATCAACAATACGGCCGTTTTTGAATGTGAGCGTGAAGTTTTCGATAATATTCCCGCCGTAGCTGAGCGGTTTTGTGCTCGATACAAACCCGTCAACCCCGTCTTTTTGCGGCAGCGTGAATACTTCTTCTGTCGGCATATTAGCCATAAATTCATGTCCGCTTTCATTTACGCTTCCGGCTCCAGCCCAAACGTGTTTTTTCGGAAGCTTGATTGTTAAATCAGTTCCTTCTGCTTGATAATGTAAAGCGGCGTAATGTTTTTGGTTCAAATGATCAACTTTTTCATGAAGGTTTTGATCATGATTGATCCACGCTTGGACCGGATTTTCTTCGTTTACGCGTGTTGCTTTAAAAATTTCTTCCCACAGAAGCTGTGTCGCTTCCTCTTCTGATTTGTCAGGGAACACTTTCTGAGCCCAACCTGCTGATGCAGCACCGACGACAGTCCAGCTCACTTTATCTGATTGAATGTATTGTCTGTATGTATGTAACGCTTTTCCTGCTGCTTTTTGGAAGGCGGCAATCCGTTTGGAATCTACACCTTGCAGTAAGTCTGGGTTTGAGGATACGACTGAAATAAAAGCAGCTCCTTTTTTGGCTAGCTCTTCTCTGCCTTTTGCTTCCCATTCAGGATACTCTTCAAAGGCTTCAAAGGGCGCCAATTCATATTTTAATCTGGCTACTTCGTCATCCTGCCAATTCACTGTTACATTTTTGGCGCCTTTTTCATATGCATGTTTCACAATCAGACGGACGAAGTCACGTACCTCCGTTGAAGCATTTACAACCACATACTGGCCTTTTTGAACATTAACGCCGACCTCAACCGCCAGCTGGGCATATGTATTTAATTTCTCTGAAAATGTATCCATCAATCTTTCCTCCTCGTGCTTTTTTCTCATCATATCAAATAATCTCCAATAAAGAAAAGAAAGGAGTGCAAAGAGAAAAACCCAAAACAAAATTGTCTTGGGCTTTTCAATACTTATGGATGATTCATTTTTACAGGGCCTTCAGGCGCATGAGGCATGTTTGCCAGTGAAATGCTCATGCCTCCAAGAATGATTCCGCTCAAAATGGCTGCAATCGCTACCCGTCTTCCTAAATCTCTAAGCATCTGTTTCCTCCTTATCGTTTCTCCATTTCTCACAATATGAAGAGAGAGAGGAAAAAAGAAGCAGGAATTTCAATTACTTTCTGAGATTTTGCGAGAAAAGGATTATTTAACCGCTTTTTGGAGCTTATCAATCACCTCTAAGGAACGTCCGGTGCCGATTGCCACGGATTCAAGCGGGTTTTGCGCAACGTGTACGGGTACAACGATTTCTTCTGACAGCCATTCTTTTATTCCTTTAAGAAGCGCCCCGCCGCCAGTTAAAATGACACCGCGATCGACAATGTCTCCGCTTAATTCAGGAGGACAGTCCTCAAGTGTGGCTCTAATCGCTTCAAGAATATGAAGGAGAGATTCACGCATCGCATTTTGAATTTCATTTGATTGAAGCAGAATGGTTTTTGGTAGCCCTGTTACAAGGTCACGTCCGCGAATTTCCATTGCATCCGGCACATGCTCAATCAATGCATGGCCAATTTCCATTTTAACCTGCTCAGCTGTGCGTTCACCGATCAGCAAATTGTACTTTTTCCGCACAAATGCAACGATATCCTCATCAAGCTGGTCTCCGCCGATTCTGATTGAATGGCAGGAGACAATGCCTCCAAAGGAAATAATCGCGACTTCCGTCGTGCCGCCGCCGATATCTACCACCACGTTAGCAACCGGCTCGTCAACCGGCAAATCCGCTCCGATCGCAGCTGCCACCGGTTCTTCGATTAAATGGACGTTTTTCGCTCCGCAATTTTTCACCGCGTCACTGATGGCGCGGCGTTCCACTGCAGTTGAGCCTGATGGTGTGCACACAACGACATTCGGCTTTCTAAACGACATGCCGATGCTCTTTCCGGCTTTTTTCATGATGTGCCTTAACAAATCAGTTGTCATGTCGTAGTCAGCGATAACGCCGTCTTTCATCGGTCTGACAGCGACAATTTTTCCTGGTGTTTTACCGATCATATTTTTCGCGTCAGTCCCGATCGCAAGCACTGCTTTTGTCGTTGTATCTACTGCGACAACAGAAGGTTCATTTAAGATGATTCCTTTATTTTTGCTGTAAACAAGTATATTAGCTGTTCCTAAGTCAATTCCAATTTCAGTTGATTGAAACATGTTTTCACCCAATCTTTATCCTGATTTAATATGATTCTACATTTAAAGTTTCTAAGAAAAGAAGTGATTTGTGGGGGTGTGCGTCGGGAAAGAAATGTTTTTGTAAAAAAATGCGGAAGGGTGTAACAGAAGTAATACATTTATCGGTTTTATGGAAAAAATTTCGAGCAATTCTTCAAGAAAGCGGGAAACTTTTTCTAAGTTTCGTACGTCTACGATATATTGAGGGACAACCTTTAATATTACATGAAAAAAGAAACGTTTAAGGAAGAAGGGTTTTTATGAAATCAATAGGTGTTGTAAGAAAAGTAGATGAATTAGGCCGTATTGTTATGCCGATCGAGTTAAGACGGGCACTGGACATTGCTATTAAAGACAGCATTGAGTTTTTTGTCGACGGTGATAAAATTATTTTGAAAAAGTACAAACCTCATGGCGTTTGTTTAATGACTGGGGAAATCACTTCAGAAAATAAAGAATACGGCAATGGTAAAATTACGTTAAGCCCTGAAGGTGCACAGCTGCTTCTCGAAGAAATCCAAGCCGCTTTAAAAGAATAATATATGTTAAAAGGCGGAATGTGTAATCTCCGCCTTTTTTTGCGTGCCAATTTCTGATTACCGCCGCCTAAGATATGACATCATGAACAAAAGGTAATGAATGATTTGGGATACTTTACATATTTTACTCAATTATTTGTCGAAGAATGGTACAATAAACAGAGAAACACAAGCGGCAGGTGGTCATATGAGAAAATATCAAGCACGTATCATTTCCATTATTTTGGCAATGATTTTTATTATGTTTTGGGATTATTTATTTTATTTTATAGGCAAAAACCCGATTAATTGGCCTGTTGACATTGTGTATACAGCAGTCACGATTTTCAGTGTCTGGATGCTGGCGTATTATGTCGATGAGAAGAAACAGCTGGTCAAGAAAATGAAAGATAATGAATGGAAGTATAAACAGCTTTCTGATGAGAAGAACCGCATCATGGATAATTTACAGGAGATTGTTTTCCAAACAAATGCAAAAGGCGAAATTACATACTTAAATCAAGCGTGGGCAGCGATCACAGGTTTTTCGATCAGTGAATGTATGGGAACAATGTATAATGATTACTTCATAAAAGAAAAGCATGTAGCTGATCACATTAATACTCAAATCAAAAACAAAGCGTCCTCGGGAATGTTTACGGCAAAATATGTGACAAAGACCGGGACGATCTTTTGGGGTGAGGTCCACTATAAACTTTACTATGACCGAGATGAGCAATTTACCGGAAGCTTAGGTACAATGTCAGACATCACTGAGCGAAAAGAGGCTGAAGATGAGCTTCTGGAGATTAATGAACGGCTTGCGAGAGAGTCGCAGAAACTGTCGATCACGAGTGAACTGGCTGCCGGCATTGCCCATGAGGTCAGAAATCCCTTAACGTCCGTCAGCGGATTCCTTCAAATTATGAAAACATCATATCCGGATAGAAAAGATTATTTTGATATCATCTTTTCAGAGATTAAAAGAATTGATCTGGTGCTCGGCGAGCTTTTGCTGCTGGCGAAGCCGCAGGAAATAACATTTAAAACGCACCCAATTAATGAAATTTTGAAACAAGTCACAACATTGCTTGATACAAATGCCATATTGTCCAATATTGCTATAGAAAAGAATTTTGATGAGACAGAAACCTGTATGATTAAAGGGGACGAAAACCAGCTGAAGCAGGTTTTTATCAATATAATCAAAAATGGAATTGAAGCAATGCCAAAAGGCGGTGTCGTTACGATTTCCACTGCTAAAACAGCTTCACACGTCGTAATAAGCGTAAAAGATGAAGGGAACGGCATGTCACAGGAAAAGCTTGAACAAATTGGAAAACCTTTTTATTCAACAAAGGAGAAAGGCACAGGACTGGGGCTCGCGATTTGTTTGAGAATATTAAAGGAGCATAACGGGGAATTGAAGATTGAAAGTGAAGCTGGAAAAGGCAGCATCTTTCAAGTTGTTCTGCCTTTAAAATCTGATAGCTGAGAGGGGAAAAACAAGATGAACTCGCTTCTGTTTGTATATGGGACCTTAAGGAAGCATGAAAAAAATCATCATCTGTTATCACAGTCGGCTTGTATCAGTGAGCAGGCACGGACAAAGGGATGTCTTTTTGATACGGCAGCCGAGGAACCTGCGGCCGTCTTAGAGGCTGATGGCTATATTTGCGGTGAGATTTATGAAGCAGATGAATCATGTATACATAAGCTGGATCTTTTTTATCAAGGCTATTACAAGAAATCTGTACATGTAGAAACTGATGCTGGAATTAAGAAAGCACTTGTGTATGATATGAAAAAAGATGATTGTGCTGACTTTGTGAAAATAGGCAGCGGTGACTGGAAAGAACATCAGATGATCAGCAAATCTAAAGGTCCCGTGTACTATTTTGCCTACGGATCTTGTATGGACAATGCCCGTTTTCAAAAAGCAGGGGTTGATCATTATTTTCAAGATCCAGTGGGAGGAGCTGTTTTAAAAGGGTATACAACCCGCTTTACGTTAAAAAGACAAGACGGCTCAAGAGCGGATATCACTGAAGACGGAGGCACGACAGAAGGGGTTTTGTATCGTCTTCCTTTTTCAGCTGTCGCCTATTTGTATAAAAGAGAAGGGGTTGAATCTCTTACCTATCGGCCGGCATTTGTAGACGTTGAAGCAGGGGGAAAGCTCTATACCGATTGTTTAACCTTTCTCGTCCTCCGAAAAGAAGCAGAAACAGCACCTCCTCAGCATTATCAAACCGAGATTGAACGGGGAGCCGAGCTTTATTTGACCCCGGGCTTTACTGAACGGCTTAAGCAGCATATGAATTCGCTGCCAAAGGGTTGATGAAATTAACACTGCTTCAAAAGAATATGATAAAATTTGATCAATATGATGTTAGGTAAAGGAGCACCACTATGAAAAAAGAATTTGCGGTAATTGGACTCGGCCGTTTTGGTGGAAGTATTTGCAAAGCATTGAGCGAAGAGGGCGTCGAGGTCATGGCGATGGATATTGATGAAGATAAAGTCAACGAGTATGCCAAAATTGCATCACATGCCGTCATCGGAGATTCGACCGACGAATCTGTTCTGAAAAATTTAGGTTTGAGGAATTTTGACCACGTCATTGTTGCGATCGGTGAAAATATTCAGGCGAGTATATTAACAACTCTGATCCTCAAAGAACTGGGTGTCAATACGATTACAGTTAAGGCTCAGAACGATTATCATGAAAAAGTGCTGTCCAAAATCGGCGCGGATCACATTGTCCACCCGGAACGAGATATGGCAAAAAGAATTGCGCATAATATCGTTTCCAACAATGTACTTGATTATTTGGAGCTGTCAGAAGAGCATAGTCTTGTCGAGATCGTAGCCAACAGCCGTCTTGCCGGAAACACTCTTCTCGATTTAGATATACGGGCGAAATACGGTATTAATATTGTAGCGATTAAAAGGGGTAAGGAAGTCATCGTGTCGCCGCTAGCAACTGAAGTGATACACCAAGAAGATATTCTCATCGTTATTGGATCGGTTACGGATATTTCACGTTTTGAGAAAAGAGTTCTTCATACGAAATAGAAGAAATATAAGCCGTCCTTAGGGGCGGTTTTTTCATATTATCAGAATATAACAAATTTAATGAACTGAGTGCCAATTTATTAAAATTTTATTGACTACGGATAAGCGTTCCGATAGCATATTGTACCATATAAATAAAAAAGAGGAGGGGGCCATTTGAATAAAGAAGCGCTGGTCAAAAGGCTGAATGCTTCAGCCCGCAGACAAAAAGCTGACATCGTCATTAAGAACGGGAAAATCATGGACGTATATAATCATGAGTGGATCTATGAAGATATTGCGATAACAGACGGAGTCATTGTAGGCCTCGGCCAGTATGAAGGTGAAGAAACCATTGATGCAGAGGGGCAAATCATTGTGCCGGGATTTATTGATGGTCATGTACATATTGAGTCATCAATGGTGACACCGATCGAGTTTGCCAAAGCCGTATTGCCGAATGGCGTGACGACCATTATTACCGATCCGCATGAAATAGCGAATGTGTCCGGTCAAGAAGGAATCAAATTTATGATTGAACAGGCCCGCCAAACACCGCTGAATATCCATTTTATGCTTCCCTCCAGTGTGCCTGCCGCCAGCTTTGAGCGATCCGGTGCAGTACTCCGGGCGGCCGATTTGAAGCCATTTTACGAAGAAAAAGAGGTATTGGGTCTGGCTGAAGTGATGGATTATGTATCGGTTGAGCAGGGTGAAGCAGACATGGTTAATAAGCTGTTAGATGCCCGGAGTGCCGGGAAACGGATTGATGGGCATTTAGCAGGCTTGTCAACTGATCTCATCAATATATACAGGACCGCTCTTGTCTTGACCGATCATGAGGTAACAACGAAGGAAGAAGCGCTTGATCGTATCAGAAGAGGGATGTATGTCATGATGCGAGAAGGGTCAGTGGCAAAAAACACATTGAAAGTGCTGCCGGCTGTTAATGAAAAGAATGCGCGCCGTTTCTTCTTCTGTACTGATGATAAACATGTAGATGATTTATTGTCAGAGGGAAGTGTGAATCATCAGGTGAAAATGGCCATTCAAGCAGGCCTCGACCCGTTTTTGGCATACCAATTGGGAAGCCTGAATGCAGCGGAATGTTACGGACTAGATACAAAGGGAGCAATTGCTCCGGGATTTGACGCCGACCTGCTCTTTATTTCAGATGTGGAAAATGTCACTGTCACAAAGACGATGGTAAAAGGACAAACTGTTGCTGAAGATAATAAAGCAGTCGGTCAGGCACAAGTTCATACGCTAACACCAGACCCGGCACTGCTTGACTCCGTTAACCTTGCTGCTCCTCTTTCCGAACAGGATTTTCATATGCCAATTAATCCCCAGCAGCAGATGAATGTCATTCAAATCATACCAAATCAGCTTGAAACACGCCTTGTGAGTGTTCCGGCTCCAGAAGCACATATTTTTCAGCCTGACATTGAACTTGACTTGTTAAAGATTGCAGTCGTTGAACGGCATAAGGGATTAAAAGAAACGGGACTCGGTATTGTGAAAGGATTTGGTTTGAAAAGCGGAGCGATTGCAACAACCATTTCACACGATTCGCACAATATCATTGCTGTCGGGACAAATGACGCCGATATCGCAGCCGCAGTTAATAAGCTGCAGGAAATTGGCGGCGGATTAACAGTTATAAAAGATGGGGAAGAACTTCACTCTGTTCCTCTGCCGATTGGGGGATTATTATCCGACCAATCGGCAGAATTGGTGAATCAAAGTTTAATGACGCTTCATGAAAAGCTCTCATTTATTGGTTTCAAAGACCGCTTTAACCCATTTTTGACGCTTTCATTTTTGGCTTTGCCTGTCATTCCTGACATCAAAATGACGACAACAGGGTTGTTTGATGTAAAGTCATTTCAGCATATAGCACTGCAATAAAAAAGATGCACTCCTAAGTGAGTGCATCTTTTTTTAAACCTCCATAATGATCGGAAGGATCATTGGGCGGCGTTTCGTTTTTTCATATAAGAACGGAGCAAGCGTATCCGTAATCTCATTTTTGATTTCTGACCATTGAGTGGTTTTTCGTTCCATGACTTTTTGTAAGTGGTTTGAAATGAGCTCTTGGGCGTCATTGATCAAATCGCCCGATTCTCTCATGTAAACAAATCCTCTGGAAATCAAGTCAGGGCCCGCTGAAATCTTAAAGTCATCCATATCTATGCTGACAACGACGATCACAAGACCTTCTTCAGAAAGAATTCTGCGGTCGCGAAGCACGATATTTCCAATATCACCGATACCGCTGCCGTCGATGTATACTGAACCGGATGGAATTTTACCGGCAACTGAAGCTTCATCGCCTTTAAGCGCCAATACTTCACCATTATCCATGATAAAGCAGTTTTCTTCAGGGATGCCGCAATCTGTTGCAAGCTTGACATGCATCTTTTGCATTCTGTACTCACCGTGAATCGGCATGAAGAATTTAGGCTTGATTAAACGTAGCATCAGCTTTTGTTCTTCCTGTCCGCCGTGGCCTGATGTATGGATATCATTAAGAGGTCCGTGAATAACCTCAGCCCCCGCACGATACAGCTGGTTAATTGTACGGCTCACGCTGATAGTGTTGCCTGGGATAGGGGATGAAGAAAATACGACTGTATCCCCAGGATTGATAGAAATCTGCCGGTGTGTGCCGTTTGCAATTCTGGATAAAGCCGCCATCGGTTCCCCTTGGCTTCCTGTACACAGGATCGTTACTTTATTGGCAGGAATGCGATTGATTTCATTATGTTCAATAAACGTATTTTTAGGACAGTTAATATAGCCGAGAGTTTGTCCGATTTCGATAGCCGATTCCATACTGCGTCCAAATACGGCAACTTTTCTTCCATTTAATACAGCAGCCTCAATTACCTGCTGCAAGCGGTGAATATTCGACGCAAATGTAGCGAAGATAACTCGGCCGTCCACCTTGCGGAAAATGTCATGAATGCTTTCTCCGACACGGCGTTCAGACATAGTGAACTCAGGGTTTTCACTGTTTGTGCTGTCTGAAAGGAGACACAGAACGCCTTCTTTGCCGATTTCGGCCATTTTCGTTAAGTTTGCCGGTTCGCCGACTGGAGTAAAGTCGAATTTGAAATCTCCAGTATGTACGATGTTTCCGGGCGGCGTTTTTACAACAATACCGTAGGAATCCGGAATACTGTGTGTTGTTCTAAAGAATGACACAGCCGTTTTGCGAAATTTTACGATATCATCCTCACCGATGATGTTAAGCTTGGTCTGTCTTAATAATCCATGCTCTTCAAGTTTATTCCGAAGTAAGCCGATCGCGAGTTTACCGCCGTAAACGGGAATATTGACTTGTCTAAGCAGGTACGGGATGCCGCCGATGTGGTCTTCGTGCCCGTGCGTAATAAAAAGCCCTTTAATTTTATCTTCGTTTTTGACTAAATACGTGTAATCGGGAATGACGTAATCAATACCGAGCAGTTCGTCCTCGGGAAACTTAATCCCCGCATCAATCAGCACAATTTCATCCTGAAACTGCACCGCATACGTATTTTTACCGATTTCGCCCAGTCCTCCGAGGGCGAAAACAGCAGTCTGATCATTTTTTACAAATTTCATACCGCTCATAACTCCAATACTTTAAAATTTTCACTCTGTTGTTCATATTCTAAAAAAGCACCGTCAACAGGTGTGATAAATTCAATATTAAATTTCTTGTCTTTCAGTTTTGTTCTGACGTCACGCTCTGATACGCCTTCAATATAAAGTGAATCTGTTTTTTCCCGAACAGGTACTTCCTCAGCTTTTTTTTGATAAAATACCTTATAAATCATCCAAATCTCTCCTTAAATGCCGTATGTTAGACTCGCCTTACTCTATTATATTCGAAAACGGAATATAAGGAAAGTCTTGAGCAAAATAAGGACCTTTGAAAAAGTGACAGATCCCTTATCAGGCAATGACTTTCCTGCGGAGCATTCCGTTCCATTGTCTTCTGAGCTTCTTTTTTAATTTCCTAAGCATAACGCAGGTCCCTCCTTCAATTGTTACTTGTCCAAGGTTGTTATATACAAATAGTATACGGAGTTTAGCACGAACTTTTCGTGGATATTAATGGAATTTTATTTAGTTTTTGAGGGAAATGGTTTGCTGAACCGGAATCTTTTTGTATGATGAGTGTGGGAATTGCAGATTAAGACATAAAGGGGAATAACGATGGACTCAAAATTAATCTTTTTCGATATTGACGGCACGATATATGATCATGACAAAAAAATACCGGAAAGCACAAGAAAAACCGTAGCAGAGCTTCAGCGGCAGGGACACCATTTGTTTATCGCCAGCGGGCGGTCCCCGTTTCTGGTGAAACCGATTTTAGAGGAGTTAGGCATTCACTCATTTATTTCCTACAATGGTCAGTATGTCGTCTTTGAAAAAGAAGTGATTTATAAGAATCCGCTGCCTGAAGATGCTATCAGAAGATTGTTAAAGCAGGCGGGAGAAGGAAGCCACCCGGTTGTGTTTATGGCTGAAGATACAATGAAAGCAACTGTTGCAGATCATCCTCATGTCTTGGAGGGAATCGGCAGCCTGAAGACCGACTATCCTGAAACCGATGACCTCTTCTATGAAGGAAAAGACATTTTTCAGCTTCTGTTGTTTTGCCAGGATGAAGAAGAAAAAGTTTATGCGGCTTTTCCTGAATTCGATCTTGTGCGCTGGCATGAGCTTTCAACTGATGTTCTGCCGCGCGGCGGATCAAAGGCGGAGGGGATTAAAAAAGTAATCGAGCGTCTTCCGTTTGATATCAGCGATACATATGCCTTCGGCGACGGATTAAATGATCTGCAAATGATTCAGTTTGTCGGAACAGGCGTTGCCATGGGGAATGCCGTTCCTGAATTAAAAGAAGTTGCGGATTTTGTAACAAAGCCTGTAGACGAGGATGGAATTGCTCATGCTGTCAAAGAATTAGGTCTGCTAAAATAAAAAAGCGGCTGGCACTTAGAGTGTCAGCCGCATATTTTCTTTTAGCGGTCTATCGCAATCGCATTTTCAGGTTCTTTAAAAGGATTTTCTTTATCGATATGATCATAAAACATAACGCCATTTAAATGGTCGATTTCATGCTGAAATACAATCGCCGGAAATCCTTTTAAACGAATATCAATTTGTTCACCCTCCAGTGTTGTTCCTTTCACTCTGATACGAGCATAGCGCGGAACAAAGCCGGGAATTGCCTCATCAACTGACAGGCAGCCTTCACCGCTAGTTAAGTAGCTTCTTTCAACGGAATGGCTGACGATCTTTGGATTAAACAATGCATAGCTGTATAACTTCCCGGAAGCATCTTCTGCATGGACTGCGATCATCCGTTTATTAATATTAATTTGAGGAGCCGCGAGTCCCACGCCGGGACGCAGCTTATATGTTTCAGCTAATTCCGGATTTTGGCTGTTTTTTACGAATTCAATCATATCTGCCAGCTGCTGTTTTTCTTCTTCTGTGGCAGGCAGCCCGACAGGCTCTGCTGTCACTCTTAGGGCAGGGTGGCCGTCGCGCACGATGTTTTCCATAGTAATCAAGAAACTTCACTCCTAAAGCTTAATATGTAAATTATATCGGATTTCTTCGTAAAGGTGCAACGAAACAAATGACCAGCCGTAAATGGCTGGTCAGTGTTTTACTGTGTAATGATTAACAGCCTCCGCCTAAATAAGCAGCTCCGACAATGATTAACAGAATGAATAAAACAACAATTAACGCAAATGTGCGGCCATATCCTGCTCCGCCATATCCGTAACCATAACTGCAGCAGCCTCCGCCGTAACCATATCCATAACCGTACATGAACATAACCTCCTCTTTTAATTACGCCAGAGCCTTGTAGTAGGCATAGCGTCTACAATAACCTATGTAAAAACAAAAAAGTTGTATGGTCATCTGTCCTGATTTTTCACGATTTAGATTTGATTTTTTGTTCAGCAAACCATGAGATAACCATCTGGCTATTGTCAAATATCTTTATGGATTCTATAGTAGAAAATGTCAAGATTGGGGGATTTAACGTGAAAGACAGAATAAAACGGCGACACGGTGTGAAAATCGGAGCCTTTTGCGCTTTGAGTTTACTTTTAACCGGGTGTGTGGGACAGGATCCGCTGGACTCACTTCATGACTCATTAGAAAAAGTCGCTGATCTAGAAAAGCCGTTTCAAGAAGAACAGAAAACGCTCGAGGAATTAGAGAAAAAAGAACATGCTCTCTACAATGATGTCATCAAGCTTAATATGGATGATTATAAAAAAATCGTTTCTTTATCAAATGAAGCGCTAGAGAATGTTAATAAACGTGAAGAACATCTGAAGCTTGAAAATGAGAGCATCGAGAAATCCGAATCAGAATTTGAGGAAGCAAAAAAATCCGCTGAAACTATTAAGGATAGACACATAAAGAAAAAGGCTGAGACTGCGGCAGATCATATGGAAAAAAGATATGCAGCATACAGCTCTATGTCTGAAGAATATGAAAAAGCCATTAAACTTGATAAAAAACTGTATAAGCTTCTGAAAGACAAAGACTTGACGCTGGATAAGCTTGAACAGCAGATCGAAAAAGCAAATGCTTCTTATAAAAAAGTCCTTAAACAAAGCGGAGAATTTGATGTGCAAACGGAGAAATATAATAAAGCCCGCGAAGATTTATATGACGCCGCAGGCTATCACATAAAAAAGAGCTGACTATGATCAGCTCTTTTTTTAAATTCTATTCAAAATTTAAATTTCTATTGTAGTACAGTGTAATAGGTTATACTAGTACAGTTTGAGGTGCAGGTTGCATCTGTTTTTTTATAGAAAATGTAAAGCGAATACATTTATTGAAAATCAGCGATGAAAACGATTGACGGTTCTTCTTTATATGGTGTAAACTAATCCATGTTAAGCGGTGTTGTATTAGTTTTTTACAACTTCGAAATAATACAGTTCAAAGCAGAGTGTAACTATCCTACATAAATGGTTTCGGCAAACTGGGGATCGGCTAAAATATATACGACTTACTGCTGATACTTTAGGGTACCCTAAGTTTGTATGTATAAAAGGAATGCACGTCTAATGACTGTTTAAAAGAAAGGAAGAGGTGACTTAGTATGGCTGCAAAAACGAAAAAAGTAATCGTTGATAGTAAGAAGCAATTTGATGCCATTAAAAAGCAGTTCGAAACGTTCCAAATTTTAAATGAAAAGGGAGAAGTCGTGAATGAAGCGGCGATGCCTGATTTAACTGATGATCAATTGAAAGAGCTTATGCGCCGCATGGTATTTACGCGTGTGCTTGATCAGCGCTCTATCTCATTAAACCGTCAAGGACGTCTCGGATTCTACGCTCCTACTGCGGGCCAAGAAGCTTCTCAGATTGCTACACATTTCGCGCTTGAAAAAGAAGACTTCGTTCTTCCGGGATACCGTGATGTGCCTCAGTTAATCTGGCACGGCCTTCCATTATATCAAGCGTTCCTGTTCTCTCGCGGACATTTCCGGGGTAACCAAATGCCTGATGATGTGAATGCCCTTTCTCCACAAATCATTATCGGTGCTCAATACATTCAAACGGCCGGTGTTGCGCTAGGTCTTAAAAAACGCGGTAAGAAAGCTGTCGCAATCACTTACACTGGTGACGGCGGAGCTTCACAAGGGGACTTCTACGAAGGAATTAACTTTGCCGGCGCTTATAAAGCACCTGCGATCTTCGTGGTGCAAAACAACCGTTACGCGATTTCAACTCCAGTTGAAAAACAATCTGCAGCAGGCACAATTGCACAAAAAGCAGTAGCTGCCGGTATTGTGGGTGTACAAGTAGACGGAATGGATCCGCTTGCTGTATACGCTGCAACTGCTGAAGCACGCGAACGGGCGATTAACGGCGAAGGCCCGACACTGATTGAAACACTGACATTCCGTTATGGCCCGCACACAATGGCTGGTGACGATCCGACTAAATATCGCACAAAAGAAATCGAAAACGAGTGGGAGCAAAAAGATCCGCTTGTACGCTTCCGTGCGTTCCTTGAAAACAAAGGCCTATGGTCTGAAGAAGAAGAAACAAAAGTAATCGAGGATGCAAAAGAAGAAATTAAGCAGGCGATCAAAAAAGCGGATGCTGAGCCTAAGCAAAAAGTAACTGATTTAATGAAAATCATGTTCGAAAAAATGCCTCATAACCTTGAGGAGCAATTTGAAATTTATACACAGAAGGAGTCGAAGTAAGCCATGGCGCAAATGACAATGATTCAAGCAATCACGGATGCGTTACGCACAGAACTGAAAAATGACGAAAATGTCTTAGTTTTCGGAGAAGACGTTGGTGTTAACGGCGGCGTATTCCGTGCGACAGAAGGATTGCAAAAAGAATTCGGTGAAGACCGTGTGTTTGACACGCCTCTTGCTGAATCTGGTATCGGCGGTCTTGCCCTTGGTTTAGGCTTAAACGGCTTCCGTCCGGTAATGGAAATCCAATTCTTTGGATTTGTTTACGAAGTAATGGATTCAGTTTCTGGCCAAATGGCTCGTATGCGTTACCGTTCTGGCGGACGCTGGACTTCACCTGTAACCATTCGTTCTCCGTTCGGCGGCGGTGTTCATACTCCTGAGCTTCACGCTGACAGCTTAGAAGGTCTTGTTGCACAACAGCCTGGTATCAAAGTTGTTATTCCATCAACTCCTTACGATGCCAAAGGACTTTTGATTTCTGCGATCAGAGACAACGATCCTGTTGTTTTCTTAGAGCACATGAAGCTTTACCGTTCTTTCCGTCAGGAAGTGCCTGAAGAAGAATACACAATTGAGCTTGGCAAAGCTGACGTAAAACGTGAAGGTACTGACCTTTCAATCATCACTTACGGCGCAATGGTTCATGAATCATTAAAAGCAGCTGAAGAGCTTGAAAAAGACGGCATTTCTGCTGAAGTTGTTGACCTTCGCACAGTCAGCCCGCTTGATATCGACACAATCATTGCATCTGTGGAAAAAACAGGCCGCGCGATTGTTGTTCAAGAGGCTCAAAAACAAGCCGGCGTTGCTGCGAACGTAGTAGCTGAAATCAATGACCGTGCGATTTTGAGCTTGGAAGCGCCTGTACTTCGCGTTGCTGCGCCTGATACAGTATTTCCTTTCTCTCAAGCGGAGAGCGTATGGCTTCCAAACCATAAAGACGTTCTTGAAACAGCTAGAAAAGTACTTGAATTTTAATCAAATTGCATAATCGGGAGGGAGCTGAAACGCTTTCCCTCCATTATATATGTGTTTTCAATGCTTACGATGTAAACTTTAAAATTGCTTAATCAAACTAGGAGGTCGAGAACTGTGGCATTTGAATTTAAACTTCCAGATATCGGGGAAGGTATCCACGAAGGCGAAATCGTAAAATGGTTTGTCAAGCCTAACGATGAGGTAGACGAAGATGATGTACTGGCTGAAGTCCAAAATGATAAAGCAGTAGTAGAAATTCCTTCACCTGTTAAAGGAAAAGTATTAGAATTAAAAGTTGAAGAGGGAACAGTTGCAACTGTTGGACAAACGATCATTACGTTTGATGCACCTGGTTACGAAGACCTTCAATTTAAAGGCAGCGATGAGTCTGGCGACGCAAAAACTGAAGCGCAAGTTCAGTCTACTGGTGAAGCTGGACAAGATGTTGCGAAAGAAGAGCGTGCTGAAGAGCCTGCTAAAGAAACTGGCGCAGGACAGCAGGATCAAGCTGAAGTTGACCCGAACAAACGCGTGATCGCTATGCCTTCTGTACGTAAATACGCTCGGGAAAAAGGCGTAGATATTCGCAAGGTAACTGGTTCAGGCAACAACGGACGTGTTGTGAAAGAAGATATCGATAGCTTTGTAAACGGAGGAGCACAAGAAGCTGCGCCGCAAGAAACGGCTGCACCTCAAGAAACAGCTGCTAAACCGGCTGCTGCACCAGCTCCAGAAGGCGAATTCCCAGAAACTCGCGAAAAAATGAGCGGTATCCGTAAAGCAATTGCAAAAGCGATGGTTAACTCTAAACACACTGCTCCTCACGTAACACTAATGGACGAAGTGGACGTAACAAACCTTGTTGCACATCGTAAACAGTTCAAACAGGTTGCTGCTGATCAAGGCATCAAGCTGACATACTTGCCTTACGTTGTAAAAGCTCTTACATCTGCACTGAAAAAATTCCCTGTTTTAAACACGTCAATTGACGATAAAACAGATGAAGTAATCCAAAAACATTATTTCAACATCGGTATCGCTGCTGATACTGAAAAAGGCTTGCTTGTGCCGGTTGTAAAAAATGCAGATCGTAAAGCGATCTTTGAAATTTCTGATGAGATCAACAGCCTTGCAACAAAAGCTCGTGAAGGCAAGCTTGCTCCAGCTGAAATGAAAGGCGCATCTTGCACAATTACAAACATCGGTTCTGCCGGCGGACAATGGTTCACTCCGGTTATCAACCATCCAGAAGTTGCGATTCTTGGTATCGGACGCATTGCAGAAAAAGCGATTGTTCGTGATGGCGAAATCGTAGCAGCTCCAGTCTTAGCTCTTTCTCTCAGCTTCGACCACCGTATGATCGATGGAGCGACTGCGCAAAATGCACTCAATCACATCAAGCGTTTACTGAACGATCCACAATTAATTTTAATGGAGGCGTAATGTTATGGTAGTAGGAGATTTCCCTATTGAAACAGATACTCTTGTAATTGGTGCGGGACCTGGCGGCTATGTAGCTGCCATCCGCGCTGCACAGCTTGGACAAAAAGTAACAGTCGTTGAAAAAGGAACTCTTGGAGGCGTTTGTCTGAACGTTGGATGTATCCCTTCAAAAGCGCTGATCAATGCTGGCCACCGTTATGAGAATGCTAAGCATTCTGATGACATGGGAATCACTGCTGAGAACGTAACAGTTGATTTCACAAAAGTTCAAGAGTGGAAAACTTCTGTTGTTAACAAGCTTACTGGCGGTGTAGCAGGTCTTCTTAAAGGCAACAAAGTAGATGTAGTAAAAGGCGAAGCTTACTTCGTAGACAGCAATTCAGTTCGTGTAATGGATGAGAATTCTGCTCAAACATACACGTTTAAAAACGCAATCATTGCGACTGGTTCTCGTCCTATCGAATTGCCAAACTTCAAATATACTGAGCGTGTTTTAAATTCAACAGGCGCTTTGGCTCTTAAAGAAATTCCTAAAAAACTCGTTGTCATCGGCGGCGGATACATCGGAACTGAGCTTGGAACTGCGTATGCAAACTTCGGAACTGAGCTTGTCATTCTTGAAGGCGGAGATGAAATTCTCCCAGGCTTCGAAAAACAAATGAGTTCCCTTGTTACTCGCAGACTGAAGAAAAAAGGCAACGTTGAAATCCATACAAACGCGATGGCTAAAGGCGTTGAAGAAAAGGCTGACGGCGTAACAGTCACTTTCGAAGTAAAAGGTGAAGAAAAAACCGTTGATGCTGATTACGTATTGATCACTGTCGGACGCCGTCCAAATACTGATGAACTTGGTCTTGATCAAGTCGGTATTGAGATGACTGACCGCGGTATTATCAAAACTGACAAACAGTGCCGTACAAACGTACCTAACATCTATGCAATCGGTGATATCATTGAAGGACCGCCGCTTGCTCACAAAGCATCTTACGAAGGTAAGATTGCTGCAGAAGCGATCGCTGGAGAGCCTGCAGAAATCGATTACCTTGGTATTCCTGCCGTTGTCTTCTCTGAGCCTGAGCTTGCATCAGTCGGTTACACTGAAGCACAGGCGAAAGAAGAAGGCCTTGACATTGTTGCAGCTAAATTCCCATTTGCAGCAAACGGCCGTGCGCTTTCTCTTAACGAAACAGACGGCTTCATGAAGCTGATCACTCGTAAAGAGGACGGCCTTGTGATCGGTGCGCAAATCGCCGGCGCAAGCGCTTCTGACATGATTTCTGAATTAAGCTTAGCTATCGAAGGCGGCATGACTGCTGAAGATATCGCTATGACAATTCATGCGCATCCAACATTGGGTGAAATCACAATGGAAGCTGCTGAAGTGGCAATCGGAAGCCCGATTCACATCGTAAAATAATAGAGATAACATAAAAAAACAGCCCCGCTGTAAGCGAGGGCTGTTTTCCTTTATTTAGACAGTACATGCTGTAATGGTTTAATAATGTCTTCTTTCTTTTTCACACATCCCTCTATTTTCACAACGACATGCCGCTGATCAACTACCATGAGAGTAGGGACGGTTTCGATTTCATCTTCCCAGCCTTTCCTATTATCGTATACCTTCATTTTATCTATTTGATCAGGATAATCCTTTTCTAAATCAAGCAGAGCATCATAATATGACGCCTCTTGATCAATTTGATTTTCATCAGAAAAAAATAGGATTTGAGTATGATGAATGCTGTCAATTCGGCTTTTTTGTATTGGATTGATTGTGGAAAGGGTGCAGCCCGATAAAGCAAATATTATCATCAGTATGGGAAATACCGCGCGATATCGCATCTATCTTCTCCTCTGTATAAACCATAGTAAACTAGTTTTAGTTTATCACGAGTAACCGCGTCATCTGCTTCTTGTTACCTAATTGTTATATAATTGAAACCGTTTTTAAAGAGAGATAACATTCCTTTAAACCCAATACTCTGAACGCACATTTTATTCAGCGCGAATCATTTGCAATTTCGTTACACAATTCAAAAAAAGTTCAAGAAAACATGAAATCACCATGTCCTTTCAGCATAAGTATCGAATGAAAGCGTTTGTTATGAAGATGATGATTTATATAAACGAAAAGAAAAAACATGTTACATTAAAAGTTTTTAAAATAAATGTGTTATACAGTTTGTTGTTGACATTTTAAATGTGACATATTAATATAATACCAATAAAAGAAATTAAGCGTTTTCAAAATTAAAAGAAATGGGGAATGAGAGATGGGTACGATTGTTTGCCAAGATTGTAACGAAGCCATTCATTACTTCGAGGATGAGAAGGTTACAACGTTATACGGAACATGCTGCGGACAATGTCAGTGTCCTCTTGATGAAGAGTAAGAAAAAGCATGCGGCTTAGCCGCATGCTTTTTGATTTATTGAATAGCTTTTTGCTCTTTTATAACTCGAATCATGCTTAGAGTAGAGTCCTCCGGTCCTTGAACTGGAAGTCCGGCATCAATGTTTTTGAAGATGTAGCTGATGTTTTCTTCTGTAATAATCTCGCCGGGGATAAAGATAGGAATTCCAGGCGGATACACCATTACAAATTCAGCGATAATCCGTCCTGCTGCTTCTTTTAATGGAACAACTTCTGTATTCGCATAGAAAGCGTCACGCGGCGTCATCGCCAGTAACGGGATTTCTGGAAGCAGTACCTTTGTTTGTTTATGCGTAACATCATTTGCTGACATTTGGCGCGCAATCTCTTTTAAAGCTTCAACAAGGCAATCCGCATCGTTTTGGCTGTCACCAGGCGTGAAGATACACAAGATGTTATAAAGATCTGAAAGCTCTACTTCAATATTAAAGGATTCCCGCAGCCACTTCTCGACATCATGCCCTGTGAGCCCAAGATTTTTAACTGAAATAATTAATTTTGTCGGGTCATAATTGTAAGCTGCTTTAGAACCGAGAATTTCAGAACCGACACAGTAAATGCCCTCAATTTGGTTCAGACGTTCTCTCGTCTGGTTGGCAAGCTTCAACGTTTCTTCAGCAAGCTGATAGCCCTCTGTCGCAAGACGTTTTCTGGCGACGTCCAAAGAGGCTAGAAGCAAATAAGAAGTAGACGTGGTTGTCAGCATGCTGAGTATCGATTGCACTCTGTCTTTAGATACAAGGCCTTCTTTCATGTTTAGGATAGAGCTTTGTGTCAGTGATCCGCCTAGCTTATGCACACTTGTCGCGGCCATGTCTGCACCTGCCTGCATCGCTGAAAGCGGAAATTGGTCATGAAAATGAATATGAACGCCGTGTGCTTCATCGACCAGAACCGGCACATTAAAGGAATGGGCTAATTCTACGATGCTTTTTAAATCAGCAGCTACTCCGAAATATGTCGGGTTGATCACTAGAAGCCCCTTGGCATCAGGATGTTCACTCAGCGCCCGTTTAGCGGATTCAAGTGTAATGCCGTGAGAGATGCCCAGTTCATTGTCAATTTCAGGATGAATAAAGATTGGGACAGCTCCGGAAAATACAATAGCTGACATAATGGATTTGTGCACATTTCTTGGAATGATGATTTTATCTCCAGGTCCGCAGACAGCCATCACCATTGTCATGATTGCGCCGCTTGTGCCCTGAACAGAAAAAAAGGTGTGGTCCGCGCCGAAGGCTTCGGCCGCCAAATCCTGCGCTTCTTTAATGATGCCTTTAGGCGCATGCAGGTCATCTAATGGTTCAATATTAATCAAATCTATACTTAACGCGTTTTCACCGATAAATTGTCTAAACTCTGGATCCATTCCTGCCCCTTTTTTATGGCCGGGAATGTGGAATTGAACAGGCTGTCTGCTTGCGTGCTTTTTCAGGCCTGTGTATAAGGGTGTTTCATGTTGCGACAATTGTTTTCCCACCTTTGTAGTAATACCTATGCATATTAGTGTGTATTAAAATCAGTTTCTCAACCGTTTTTTAGACGTAAAACAAATGAATTATATTATGAACTTGAAAGAATGTAAAGAACAATTTATGATCAAATGAAGATGCTTTTTGTAAAAGGAAAGCGAATTTATAAGGAGTGAAGAAAATGGAATACCAATATCCCATGAATGAAGATTGGACAACCGAAGAAGCAGTGGATGTGATTGCATTTTTCCAGCAGGTTGAGCTGGCTTATGAAAAGGGAGCCGATCGTGAAGAACTGCTTAAGGCGTACCGGCGTTTCAAAGAAATTGTGCCGGGAAAAGCTGAAGAAAAAAAGCTATGCGGCGAGTTTGAGGAACAAAGTACATACTCTCCTTATCGTACGGTCAAGCAGGCGAAGGAATCTGACCAGGCAAAGATTAAGATGTAAAAGGAAAAGAGCCGGATGAAAGATCCCGGCTCTTTTTTATGCTTGTGATACTTTTTGGGTTAAGCGATACAGAAATGCAAGCTGCTGGAAGGCATCGTCGATTCGCTGCAGAAATTCTTCGTTATTCATACTCAGCACCTCATCTTTTGAAAGCTGTATACCGCATAACAGTTCGGCTTTCTTTATGGTCTGCAAACGTTCAAACAATGTCTTGAGTTGTTCCTTGTCCATTTCTGACTGCTTATGGACCCCCGGCTTTGTGTGATCCGCAGACCAAACGAAGCTGTCTGGAATGTGATTTGTAACGCTGTCTTGATTCGCTTCAAGTAATTTGCCGTATTCTTCTTTTATAGGGGACTCATAAATGATCGCGAACCATACAAAAACATGGCTCTCCCACAAGCCGATTTGAAAATGCGGCAGTTTTTTATAGCCTCTTTTGCTATTGGCAAAAGCCACCCAGCTGTCTGCGGGAGGGTTGACTGATCTTCTTGCATGCTTGGCCACATGGGGGAACATTTCATCTCCGGTTAAAGCAGATAATGTCGGGGCAAAGTGCTCGCCTAGAGCAGTCAGCTTCGGACGAACCCGCTCTTTTAACACCTCCATGCGCGCGTCTAAGCCGTCTATTGTAAATGTGTGAAAGTCTTCTTCAGTAAAACGCATTTGTGTCATGATTTTCCTCCTTCATGCTAAGTATACATATTTTATCACAGTTAGAACGCGCAGCAAAAAGATGAGCACGCGTTTGAAGAGAGGGGGAATGTGGTAATAAACGAATAGGTAAACACACAATTTTCAGAATCATGTTACAGGTAAATAGAAGAATCATAGGATATAAGAAGTATCATTGTTGAATGGCAAAATGGGATGCTTTTTTAAAACAAATGATCTCTGGAAGGGGCGAAAGACAATGAGGCAAGTTGTGAAAGAGGGATTTAGGGAAGAGAAAAACAACCGTGTAGCTGTCTGGAGACTAGAGGTTGATTATGAATTGGCAACCCTTTATGAGGCAATGCAAAAGGAAAATGACGAACAAATTGAGCTAAGCAAAAACAAACTTGAACGTCTCAGAAAAGAATGGATTCGCCTCAACGGGTAAAAAGCTATAGTAAAAACGAACCGCGTGAATGGTTCGTTTTTACGTGAGAAGGCATATTTTTCATTTTCCTTGCTTTTTCACCGCCGTTATCAGTATCCTATAAAATAAAGGTCTACATAGAAAAGAGGTACGCATGAATGACAAATTGGACGGAAATTGATGAGACTGCAAAGAAATGGATAAAAGAAGCAGGCGCAAGAATTAAACAGTCGATGCACGAAAGCCTGACAATTGAAACAAAATCAAATCCGAATGATTTAGTCACCAATATTGACAAGGAAACGGAAAAGTTTTTTATTGACCGCATTCAAGAAACCTTTCCGGGGCATCGCATACTTGGAGAAGAAGGACAAGGAGATAAAATTCACTCATTGGAGGGTGTCGTCTGGATTATCGATCCGATTGACGGCACGATGAATTTTGTGCACCAGCAAAGAAATTTTGCAATCTCAATTGGTATTTTTGAAAATGGAAAAGGCAAAATCGGTTTAATTTACGATGTGGTGCATGATGAACTGTATCACGCGTTTAGTGGTAAAGGTGCTTATATGAATGAAACGGAGCTGTCTCCTTTAAAGGAAACCATTATTGAAGAAGCGATTCTTGCCATTAATGCAACATGGGTGACGGAAAACAGAAGAATTGACCCGGGTGTGCTGGCGCCGCTTGTGAAAAGGGTGAGAGGAACACGCTCCTATGGCTCTGCCGCTTTAGAACTGGCAAACGTCGCTGCGGGAAGAATTGACGCTTACATTACGATGCGGCTTGCTCCTTGGGATTACGCAGCCGGGTGTGTGCTGTTAAACGAAGTAGGGGGCATCTATACAACGACTGAAGGTGAACCGTTGACCTTTTTAGAAAATCACTGTGTGCTGGCCGGAAACCCATCTATACATAAAACAATATTGGAAGAGTATCTTCATGCTGAAAAATAGACCATTTGAACAGGATGACCTCAGTTGGTTTGAGGAAATTGCGGAGGCTCATCCTGTTTGGAAAAAGGAAGAGTTTGGGGAAAAAGATGCAGAAAGCTATATGATCTCCTACTCGATGTATAACGGATCATGGCTTGTATGGGAAAAAGACGGCCTGCCTGTTGCCGTCAGCTATCATCTCGAATGGGCTCCTTCCAACGGAAAGCCATGGCTGGGAACTGTGCTGATTGATCCTGCTGAAGAAAGAAAGGGACATGCCAGAGAGATCATTGAACAGATCGGCCAATCGCTGAAGGAAAAACACAGAGCGCTATTTACAGCGGTTCCGATTGACCGGAATGAATGGATCCGGTTTTTGAGCCAGTGCGGCTTTGAACAGCTCAAGACGGAGAAAGATGAGGCAGACAAGTCATACATGATCATGGTAAAGCCTTTAGTTTAAGCTGCCGTATACATGACGGCAGCTTATTTTCATGCACAAAAAACCTCCCAATCTTTAACCATCGATTGAGAGGCGAGCTTGGTGATGAACCAAGGGGTTTATTTTTTTACGGCGTGTATATAATGAATGGTTTCAAACGCTGACAAATCATCCGTTCGTTTCTTGAAGAAAAGGTCATTGATTTCAGCTGGTGTGACATGTTCATAGATGAGTAAACCAGCTGAATCTAATGCTTTTTCGATTTCATGATAAGTAAAACACGATTTCATCGGTTCACCGGCTGCTGAAGCCAACTTCACCATATGTTCAACTCTATTAGACATTCCTTTTGTTTCAAAGAGCGTTTCGTCTGCATAATCAAAAACGATAGAGCTTCCCGAGGGAACATGGGCAAATAAATGGTTAAGCAGGCTTTTATTTTCTTCTTTCGTCAAGTAATAAGAAACTCCTAAAAGGCTGAAGAACGTTTTTTTGTTATCAAAGCCTTCATCTAAGAGAGGCTGATATGAAAACGTTTTGGTAAAGTCCATAGGAACCAAATGAAGATTCGTTGGGATAGTCAGCTGTGCATGATCCAATCTTTTCTTTTTCAATTGCTGTGTAGCGGGGTAATCAATTTCAAATATATCTAAGCTGTTTTCCAGCTCTGGATGCCGAAAACAGAAAGTATCTAACCCGGCGCCAAGAATGACATACTGTTTTGCCCCCAGCACCACTTCGTTGCGCAATACTTTCTCACAATATGCTGCTCGAGCTAAGGGCGTAGGGGAAAGCTGGACTTGTGTAATCCACTTCAGCATTTCCTCTGGGTCATCTTGAAACTTCAAGGCAATATCCTTATTGAAAAACTGTATGCCTTGTATCATATTTTGACTAATGTCGGAAAACTCTTTTTCAGAAATAAGGTCTTTTGCAATATAATCGTCAAAAATTTTAGGTGTGTCATATTGACTGTGATAGGCTCGGCTAAAAGCAGATAGTAAAGCTGTTAAACTGGACTCATTTTCCTTCATATCATGTCCTCCTGATAAACAAAAATAAGATTCCCCCGGCCAGGAGAATCTTATTATACACACAAAAATATTAATAGTAAATTATAGCATAAATAAAAAATTTTGTCAATATATTTGGGTTGGAAGAGTAAGATTTTTCTCTTTTATTTGTTAGCTATTACTTGTAATACATAACTGCAACATGACCTGCTTTTGTGAGAGTCTTATATTAATCCGCTTTGCTCATACGGAACAACGTCATCATGATCGCCGTGCATCATGAGCATCGGTGGCTCCTCGCGATGGAACTTAAGCGGCTTGAGCCTAGCTTTAAAATCTCATGTAAATTTGCTCTGACGCAGCAGTCGGGATTAGGATTTTCATGGTGTGGAAAAGGTCGCCTTCTACCCAATCGCCTTATAAATGTCGTAGAAATGACTTCTGCATCTTTTAATGGTAAGCCCCGCCGGAACCTCTTTTGACATCATTAAACCCGTTTTTTAAAACAATCGGCTGATTTGGCGGATAATGACCGGGTTTGTATGTGCGCAGTCTGCGATTTATTCAGAGGTAAGGTAGGCAGTCCGCACATTTGAACATTAACATATGTCCGGCTGTCGTGAAACAGCTGCTGATTTTCAAAAAAACTTGAAAATCAAGAAAAAGCCTGAGATATCTCAGGCTTTTCATTTAGAAATTACAAACCGACGGCATTCCAGGCTGCTTCAACTTTTGCGGCGTCAGTTGAGCCATAAAGGTCACGGGCAGACTGAATGAGGGCGGCCTTCGCATCTTTGAAAGTGGAATAAGGCGTAAGATACGTTGTTAACGCACGGTAATAAATCTGCTGTGATTTAGAAATGCCTAGTTTTGTAATAGTATTGTAAGCGGCTTTGTTTGGAATTCCGCTGTTTATGTGTACACCGCCGTAATCGCCTTCATCTGTATTCGGAAGGTTTTGATAGTTGGCGTAATTGTCAGGCTGGTCATATTTTGTCGGATTGGACAAGCTGCGGAGAGCCGGCTGGCTGACCGTAATGTCTTCACCGATATCCCAGTCTTCTGTATCAGTAAAGTAACCGAACACATCAGAGAACGACTCGTTTAATGCCCCAGGCTGATTTTCATAGACAAGGTTGGCTGTTTCTTGAGTGACACCGTGTGTCATTTCATGCGCTGTCACATCCAAGGAGCCGGAAAGCGGGGAGAAGAAGGAGCCGTCTCCGTCACCGTAAATCATTTGATCCCCTGTCCAAGCGGCGTTATTATACTGGCTGCCGTAGTGAACAGAAGAAACGATTTTACTGCCTTTGTTGTCATAGCTGTTCCGTTTAAACGTCGAGTAAAAATAATCGTACACTTTACCCAGGTTATAGTGGGCGTCTACAGCTGCGCGCTGTGATGAAGTTGTGAATTTATTTGTTGTGCTTGAGACTAGCGTTCCCGGAAGGCGGCTTTGTCTGTTTTGTAAATCATACGTGATAATTTGAGTGCCGGTTGGTTTTGACAGATCTCTTAAAACATATTTGCCGCTCTCATAAGAAATATTCAGAGGAACTGTTGCACCTTTTAGTGTGGTCCCTGATCCTGTTGCGGCTGCATGTTCTACTTTATTTTGCTGTTTTAAAATGCTGCCTGTTTCGGCATCCACTAAGACTTCCCAGTTCGCAGGTTCAGGTTCAATATAGCGAATCGTGACATCGTAAGCCAGACGATAGCTGCCGTCCTCTGTTTCTACCGCTTTTAACTCCGCTTTATCGCTGTTTTTTGCGCTTCCGTTAGAAACGGCGTCAGGTGATTTGCCAATGGCTTTAAAAGCGAGTGTCAATGCTTTGTCAGAGGATACCTTTTTGCTGTTTTTTGTTTTTGAAGCAGACTGATTGTGCAATTCTCCATTGATCGCATAGACTTTGTCAGATTTATCGACGTGAACGATCACTTGGGAATCTTTAATAGGCACTCCGTTAATAACAGGCACGTATCGAAAGTGCTTGTACCCAAGAGCGTCAGTTGTGCTTTCCACAAGTTTCAGTCTTTTGGCGGGATCGCCTTTAAATACTTTGCTGTTCTTTTTCAAAAACTGTTTGACAGCTTTGTCATTTGGAGCAGAGAGCTCTGTTTGTGCAATGGCGCTTTTGGGAAGAAAGTTTGTTTGATTCTCCTTAAGCTGGTAATTCTCAGCAGCCTGAACACCCGGAAGGCCGATCGATAAACTCATAAACGAAGCAGCGACAACAACGGACAATTTTTTACCTAAACCCACAATAAATCCCCCTTTTTGAAAATACTGAAAAATCTTTATATCGTTATATTAAACGAGCAATCTAGCATTCTCAACAAAAACTAACATAACTAGACAAAATTGATAGAATTGTCCTGTGTTTATTTTTGTTGAATAATATCAAGATGAGTCAAGTGTCATGTGCTGGATGATTGCAAGAGTTATGCCGTCTTTTCATCAAAGGGGGGATGAGAAATTTTTGGTTTTTATTGAAACTTTTTAACAAGTGGCTTGTCTAACCGGATGAGGCCTTAATAAGAAGTAAAGGATTGTTGTACGTGTTGGAATTATTCAGTCATTATGTATTGCATTTTGAACGTTATTTTATTTTGAGCAGGCAAAGCACTTTGCTGATTCAATGGTCAATTGTTGCCCTTGCAGCACTGTATATATTGGCATGTCACCCGAAAATCAATCGGTACCATACATTGTTTTTTGCTGGAGTCTTATTACGGGTTGTTTTGCTGGCGGGCGTGTCTGTTGAACTTGTTCATCAGGTGCAGGTAACGAACTTTACCAGTGCCTATTTAAGGGACGAGGGGAATGAACTGCTGCCGCTGCTGCATTTTTTCTTATACGGGTATGTGCTGCTGACGGCTTTTCATTATATATTAATGCTTCGTGATCACAGAGGAAAAGGGATGTTCTTTACGTTTGATCTGGCTGTTGTCAGCTTGCCGATCGTGCAAATGATATTCAGTTTCTTTTCGTATTGGAAGCAATATCCTGATGAGATCGAGCCAATTGTATACGGTTTACTGTTTTTAATGATCATTCTTCCTATTGTATTGAATGTGCTATTCTTCAAACTGTATTGGAGGCTAAATAAGATCTTACTAGGTTTATTTTATACGCTGATTATCGGACTGCTTGTACTGTTGCTTGTTCCATATCCCGAGCATAATTCGATTGACTATGGCGCTGTAATGCCCTATACGATTTATTTGACAATGGCGGGGTTTTTGATGAGTTATCATCTGTTCCAAAAGTCAAGTAAGGCTAATGCGCATATAAAAAAGGGGCTGACGGTCGCTGTCGTTATGATTTTTATATTGCTCTTAAATCCGATATATAACTTAGGAACGGTTGCTTTCGCTATATCAAAGCCAGCAAATGTCACCGATACATTCAATTTTGTAGGAGAGCACATTTCATCTAAAAAAGCGGAACAGATTTTAAAGTCGTTTTTTCCTACGGATGAGACATTATATTTACATAATACAAATATGGATGTGCATTATTTTTACTCATTTGAAAGCATGAGCTATGAGGCAGAGGTTGATGAAGTATCTCAGATGATAAGTAATTATCAGTACTTGAAAAAGGCACATGGGAAAAACCTGGATGATCAGGAATACGTACGGAAGTCAATCGCTTTTCTTGAGAGACACGGTAGAGTGTTAAGTAAGGATCACATTGAAACAAAGGTATCTAAAGAAGATGGACAGACAGCCGTTCATATATTCCTGAAAAATCAATTTCATAAAAAAGATAACGATGATGATGGCACAGTATTTTATTGGGAAAAGGAAACCTTAATGGGTTTTAGTGAAGACCCTTCAATTTATCAGCTTGATTCCCTTCGGCATGTTCATATCACAGAACAAGACATACACGACATAGTGAAGGAAATATTTACAGCTTTGAAAATACCTCGACAGCCTTATCAAATTACAGATATTGAAAGTAACAGCCTGCTTGGAAGCCTGGTGCGGGTTGAAACAAAAGAAGGAATGGTTTTTTATTTCGAGGCTGAAACCGGCAGTTTACAAAGTCTTTCACTTCCAATTAAAAGAGAAATTTCACTGACAAACAGCCAACTGCACCAGCAGATTTTATCGGTCTTTGAAGCGGATGTATCAGAAGTAAAGAAAAAAAGCAGGCAGAGTGATAAGGTTGTGTATTCTGATTCCTCTAAAACATATGAGTTTTTTGAAGATCAAGGGTTGTTAAATGTTTATGTTTACAACGATACACCCGATAATTCATTCCCGTATACGTATCTTGATGGAAAATTGGCTTATAAAAAAGTAGCTTCTGTATATAAGGATGTCATTTACAAAAAACGCATGCGTCCGATTATCGTTCAAAGAGGGAATGAACACCATTATGCATGGCTGATCATTATTCAGCCGTTCGGCTCAAACCGGCATGATGCTTATGTGGTGGATACAGAAACTCAAGAGGTGAAAAGTCTTTATGAATCATAGAGAAAAAGAGTCTGTGTTTTTAGATTTATACGACCTATATAAAGAAAGAGAGCTAGAAGATGAATCAATGGAATGGATGAAACAGCATGAGCCGTTATATCAAAAAAATGCGGAAGGCTTAAAGAGTGAATCTTGTTCAAAGAGTATTGAAGATGAGAGTCAAATCAGACATATGAAGGTATATATATCTTCCATGTATACCTGTTTCATTTTATTGGCCATTTGGATGACGGTGTGGTTTTATTTTTAATGAAACAGAAGGATTCGATTGAAAATTTGTATCGACAGTATTACCCGGAGATTTTGAATTATCTATTTCGGAGAACTCATCAACTCGAAACAGCCAAGGATTTAGCTCAGGACACGTTTGTGAAAGCCTTTAACGGGCTTGCTTCGTTTAAAGGGCACTCCTCCGTCAGAACGTGGTTATATACGATTGCTCACCATACATTTATTAATTGGTATCGCAGGGAAGTTAAATACCAATTTACTGATATCAGCTTTAGTGAAGGATTAAAGCAAACGACCTATGAACAGCCTGAACAGTATCTTTCCCGGACGGTTAAAAGCGAAACGTTGCGGCAAGAGCTGCTGCAGCTAAAGGGTCAGCACCAATCCGTTTTGATTTTAAGAGAATTTCAAGAGCTTTCTTATGAAGAAATTTCCGAAATCTTAGGCTGGAGCCTTTCAAAAGTGAAAACCACACTTCACCGGGCAAGATTGGAGCTCAAGAAAAACATGACGAAAAGAAGAGAGGAGGAGCGGATATGACCTGCTTTCTAGTAAGAGACCTTCTCCCTCTGTATATTGAAGGTGATTGCAAAAAAGAAACGGAAAACTTCATTGAAGAGCATATGAACACCTGCGGCAGCTGCAGAGACATGTATAAACAGATGTCTGAGCCTTTTGAGTTTAAAGATGAACAAGCATCTCAAGATGCTTTTCTGCCTGAAGAAGAAATCCGTTTTAAACAAAGGTACTATGGTTTGCTGATTATTAAAGCAGCCTTCTGGTTTGGAGCAGTGTTTGCTGTGATGCTGATCATCAAACTGCTGATCTAAAGGAAAAGCGCTTGCCGGATTGACGGACAAGCGCTTTTATTACATTAAGCCTGCGGGTGAAGCATTTGGTAGATGGCTGCAAGCTGTTCTTGAGACAGAGCACCAAAGAGCTTTTCGTAAAAAATTGCCTGCTCCGTTGTCGCACCAGCTTCTAAAGCTGCATTTTTATCAAAGCTGTACGCTCCATCTTCTGAAACAATGGATGCCTGCAGAATATGAATTTTAAGGGAAACAGCGGCGAAAAATTGGTCAAGCGCGAGTGCTTCTTTTTCTGTGAAGCCGAGCTCAACAGCTTTTTCTGTATCAAATTTGTAGCTGCCGTCTTCAACATACACACATTGTGAAACAATATCGAAGAATTCAGATGTCGATTCCCACAATTTTGCAATGATTTGAGCCTCTTCTTGTGTCATTCCTAACTCGACAGCTTTTTCACTGTCAAAATAATAAACCCCGTCTTTTTCATATATACATTGATTTAATAAATCGAAAAATGTATTCAGGTCTTCATTTGTGATTGTCTCCTGCAAAGCAGGTGTGCTGTGACTAACTGTTTTTGCGCTTGCGGCATCGGGTCCGAAAGTAAGCAGGGTGGCTGAGGTCAGTGCGGCAGTTGTAAGTATGGCTTTTTTTACAAATGGTTTCTTCATGTTTCGTCTCTCCCTTTTGTGAATTGTGGTACAAATCCCATTATAGGGAGAGGCTGGTGTGAGGAAAATAGGCTTTATGGTAGTTTGTGTATATCAATGTCGAACCACTTTTGTTTGGTTAAAAGTGTCATATTTAGAACGATTGTCCATGAATGGATGTTGTTTTGCTTCTTCCCGCCTAGGAAACAGGGGAGATAAGCCTTACGCAACGAAAAAACACCGCATTCATTTGCGGTGTTTTTGATTACAATGTCTTTATCAAGGATAAGCTTTTAATCGAGTAATCCTTGCTCGCGCATTTTCTTTTTTAACGTAAATCCGCTTCCCATAACGGCGCAAACGAGCACAATGCTGGCGATAATGCCCCACGTGCTTTTTTCGGCGATAAAGACGCCGATCAGCATTATGCTGAAAACCGCTGCAAATGCAAATAATAATAAAAGCCAATTCATTTTTTTCATATTTCCATCCCCTTTTACGTCTTATAATAAGTTTACAGAAAAACGTGACGCTTTTAAAGAGGATGTGTGGTATAATATGAAAGTTATCTAATTTTTTTAGGAGATGAAAAAGTGAAACTTCGAAATGATCTTCGCAACATCGCGATTATTGCCCACGTTGACCATGGGAAAACGACTCTAGTCGATCAGCTTTTACACCAGGCTGGTACATTCCGTGCCAACGAACAAGTTGCTGAACGCGCAATGGACTCAAACGATCTTGAACGCGAACGCGGCATTACAATTTTGGCGAAAAATACTGCGATTAACTATAAAGATACACGCATCAATATTTTGGATACCCCTGGACACGCAGACTTTGGGGGAGAGGTAGAACGGATTATGAAAATGGTTGACGGCGTACTGCTTGTCGTTGACGCATATGAAGGCTGCATGCCTCAAACTCGCTTCGTTCTGAAGAAAGCTCTTGAGCAAAACTTGAACCCGGTTGTTGTTGTGAACAAAATCGACCGTGATTTCGCACGTCCTGAAGAAGTGATCGATGAGGTTCTTGACCTGTTCATCGAGCTTGACGCAAATGAAGAACAGCTCGAATTCCCGGTGGTATATGCTTCCGCGATTAATGGAACAGCGAGCCTTGACCCTAAGCAGCAAGATGAAAACATGGAAGCTTTATATGAAACGATTATTAAGCATGTTCCGGCACCTGTTGAGAATGCAGATGAGCCGCTTCAATTCCAAGTTGCACTTCTTGATTATAACGACTATGTAGGCCGTATCGGAATCGGACGTGTTTTCCGCGGTACGATGAAAGTCGGTCAGCAGGTTTCTCTTATGAAGCTTGACGGTACAGCTAAATCATTCCGTGTGACAAAAATCTTTGGTTTCCAAGGCTTAAAACGGGTGGAAATTGAAGAAGCAAAAGCGGGAGACCTCGTTGCGGTTTCCGGAATGGAAGATATCAACGTCGGTGAAACAGTCTGTCCTGTAGAGCATCAAGAACCGCTTCCGGTGCTTCGCATTGATGAACCGACACTTCAAATGACATTTGTCGTGAATAACAGCCCGTTTGCCGGCCGTGAAGGGAAATATGTAACAGCCCGTAAAATTGAAGAGCGCCTTCAGTCACAGCTACAGACTGATGTCAGCTTGCGTGTCGAGCCTACAGCTTCTCCAGATGCTTGGGTGGTTTCCGGCCGCGGTGAGCTTCACCTGTCTATTTTAATTGAAAACATGCGCCGTGAAGGCTATGAGCTTCAAGTGTCAAAACCTGAAGTCATCATCAAAGAAATTGACGGTGTACGCTGTGAGCCTGTAGAGCGCGTGCAAATTGATGTTCCGGAAGAGCATACAGGCTCTGTAATGGAATCAATGGGAGCGCGTAAAGGTGAAATGATCGATATGATTAACAACGGTAACGGCCAAGTCCGTTTAATCTTTACAGTGCCTTCCCGCGGATTGATCGGTTACTCAACAGAGTTCCTGTCATTAACACGCGGCTTCGGTATCCTGAACCATACGTTTGACAGCTACCAGCCGATGCAGGCGGGCCAAGTCGGCGGACGCCGTCAAGGTGTGCTCGTGTCAATGGAAAACGGAAAAGCGACATCTTACGGAATTCAAGGGATTGAAGACCGCGGTGTGATTTTTGTTGAGCCTGGTACTGAAGTTTATGAAGGAATGATTGTTGGAGAGCATAACCGTGACAACGACCTTGTTGTCAATGTCAGCAAAATGAAACAGCAGACAAACGTCCGCTCTGCAACAAAAGATCAAACAACAACAATTAAAAAAGCGCGCATCATGTCTCTAGAAGAATCTTTAGAGTACTTAAACGAAGATGAATACTGCGAAGTAACGCCTGAATCCATCCGTTTAAGAAAGAAAATCCTCAACAAAAACGAACGTGAAAAAGCGGCTAAAAAGAAAAAAACAGCAGGATTGTCTTAATCCCTTGCAGAATTTGAAAAGATAGAACCCGTACGCTACAGGGGAGGGAATCTTTTTGAATGACGTAAGCGAACGCCTGTCGTTCTTCGCCGCTCTATATCAAGTGGACCGGCAGCCCGCAGCAGGCATGTGGCTGCTATACGGCACCATTTTTGTTTTAGCTGTTATTGTGTTTAAACTTGGATTTGCCAAACGGCTTCCGGTATTAAAATCAGCAGTGGTGTACTTATTTCTGGCTTTAGGCTGCACTGTTTTGACTTTTCTCGGTGTATTTTTGCCTGTGGCAGAGGGATTGGTCGTCGCTGCATTGATTTTAATCATTTACAAAATTCGGCTGTATCAGTCGAAAAAGGAACAGTCGGCAAAATCATGAAAAAGACTCAGCATCTCGCTGAGTCTTTTTTTTATTCTGTATGAATAGCTGCCGCTTTATTTTTTAACTGTTTCTTTCTTCTGCTGTCCCGGGTGAAACGTGAACTTTCCGGTTTTCAGCCGTTCTTCTGTTTTTTGGGCAATTCGATCATGGCATTCCTGGCACATATATGTATGGATCGGACGGTTTCTCAGCCGTTTCGCAATCAGGGTTTCATCATCAATTGTTTCAATTTTATCACAAATAGAACATTGGACCCTCATCATATCACCTCTTTCACTCTACTATGTATTATATCATGGATCAGATGCTGTCCAAAATAAGAAAAAGCTAAAGCCGCAAGGGCTAAAGCTTAATCATTATTGTTCTTTTTCATATGATGATCAGATTGATCGTTTTGTTCCGTTTCCATTTCCTTCTCTTGCTTTTCGTTTAATTGATCGTTTTGCTGCTTGGTTTGCGGTTCATCTTCATCGTCAATCACATCGTTAGGCACTTCCGGAAGCACCCGTCCGACAATTGCGGCCAGTTCATCTAAAATCCCCGTAACAGGACGGCCTTCACTGATCTCTCTTCCCATTTCATTGAGGCGGCTTACGGTATCAGGATCAGCAACCACGACTGCATTGGCTCCGTGCCGATCATTTTTTAAAGCCTGTGCCACAGAGTATTTAATGGTTTCGACTTTACTTCTATCCAGATTATCGTCAACGTCAATTCCTACTACAGCATATCCCCCGAGCACAACAGCTGTTGCATCCTTGACATCTGGCACTTTTTCAGCAACGCCGACAAGATGCTTGGCAATATCGGTTCTAGTTCCATTGTCTTTTGTTTCCTGAGATGTGTCCTTTACGTGAATCGGTTTTGTTTCCTGCTGTCTCGTTGATTCTTTTTCAATATTTTGCTCCTGTCTTCCCTGTTGAACAGCACAGGCGGACAAAATGAGTGTGAGCTGTATGATAATGAAAAGAATTCGCACTTGCGGTTTCCCTCCTTGAAATGCATTCATTAATTTTATTGTTGAATTAACCTTCTATCTTTATTCACAAAAACATATATTTTAGCAGGCGTTCACCTTTTTCATCGTAAAAGAAGCAGGAAGAACTTTGACCCTTATATCAGGAGGCTGAGACTTGAGTAAAATTTATGTGTTAGATACGAATGTGTTATTACAGGATCCTAACGCTATTTTTTCTTTTGAAGAAAATGAAGTTGTCATCCCTGCTGTCGTTTTAGAAGAGGTTGATTCAAAGAAACGATATATGGACGAAGTTGGGAGGAATGCGAGGCACGTATCTAAGCTGATAGACGCGCTAAGACTGAAGGGGAGACTGCATGAGAAGGTTCCGCTTGATACGGGGGGGACGCTCAGAATTGAATTAAACCACCGTTCCTTTCACCAGCTTCAAGAAATTTTTATCGAAAAAACGAATGATAATCGTATATTAGCCGTTGCTAAAAACTTAAGCCTCGAAGAAGAGACGAAGGAAAACGGCAGGCCTGTGATCCTTGTCAGCAAGGATGTATTAGTCAGAGTCAAAGCGGATGCCATCGGCCTTCTTGCTGAAGATTTCTTAAATGACCGGGTTGTGGACAATGATGAGATGTACAGCGGTTATAAGGATTTATATATTAACCAGCAGTTATTTAGCTCTTTTTACGGAAAAAATCAAATTTCAGTTCAGGATATAAAGCAGCATACATTTTACCCAAACCAGTTCGCGTTAATGAAGGATGAATTAGGAGGATCGTCCTCAGCTGTCGGTATTGCGGATAAAACGGGTAAGGTCTTAAAAAGGCTTGTGTTTGATGATGAACACGTTTGGGGAATCAGACCGAGGAATGTCCAGCAGACCATGGCGTTAGAGCTTTTGCTGCGAGAAGATATTCCGCTGGTGACGCTGATCGGAAAAGCCGGAACCGGGAAAACATTGCTTGCTTTGGCAGCGGGGCTATTACAGACAGAAGATTTAGGGATATATAAAAAGCTGGTCGTGGCAAGGCCGATTGTACCTGTGGGCAAGGATATCGGATACTTGCCGGGTGAAAAAGAGGAGAAGCTAAAGCCTTGGATGCAGCCGATTTTTGATAACTTGGAGTTTCTGTTTAATGCCAAGAAACCGGGAGAGCTCGAGGCGATTTTGGCAGGGATCGGTTCGATCCAAGTAGAGGCGCTGACTTATATCAGAGGGAGAAGCATTCCCGATCAATTTATTATTATTGATGAGGCGCAAAATTTGACCAGGCATGAAGTGAAAACACTTCTTACAAGAGTGGGCGAAGGCAGTAAAATTGTCTTAATGGGCGATCCTGAACAAATTGATCACCCATATTTAGACAGTCTGAATAATGGTCTGGCATATGTCGTTGAGCGATTTAAAGGACAACCCATCTCAGGCAGCGTGAAGCTTTTAAAAGGTGAGAGATCCGGGCTTGCCCAGCTTGCCGCTGACTTGCTGTGATGATTTAAATGATTTCAATCTCTATTATATTGGTGATTGGCTGTACGTGATCAACTGGATCTTCAAAATAAATATGAACCGGGCCGCCTTCCTGAATCGGCTTGCCTGCCTGGCTGAAATGGACAATACTGTTCAGCGCGGTATCAAGAGGAACGGCGGCTTTACCGGAACTTGTAATAAATACGCATTGTGATGCAGAGCTGAGCGGCTCGGCATTTTTCAGCACACTTCCCAATTTCATTGCGAAGCTGCCGTTCATTAATTTCTGTTTCTCAAATTGTTTTTCCGTCTTTAATGTAGGCGGCGCAATCTGTCCTTCTCTAATAACACGTTCAGTATCCAGGCCAGATTCATTCTCAGCCGAATGTAAATTGATTTCTTGGCCGTCCCCTTTACGGTCAAATGAAAATTTACGATCATCAAAAATCCATACGCTCGGATCAATCGTAATTGGATATGTAACATTGCCTTTTACTTGTATAACGCTCATGGTATAACCCCCTTCTCTCAAAATTATAAAAGTTTTCGCATGAATTGTCACTTTGTGTAACAAATTATGTGTATTGAGATGCTCAGGGAGCGAGGGTGGTCGCATGGTATGCCGGCATAATGACGAACTGGAAGCGTTAGTGAAAGAAGCAAAAAAGGTGACAGACAAGGGAGAGGTGGCCAGCTACATTCCCGCTTTAGCAAAAGCTGATCAGCACGATCTCTCAGTAGCGATTTATTATTCCAATAATACTTGTCTGTCAGCGGGTGACGTAGAGAAAACATTTACCCTTCAAAGTATATCGAAAGTGCTCTCACTTGCCCTTGTGTTAATGGAATACGGCAAGGACAGAGTCTTCAGTTATGTCGGCCAGGAGCCGACCGGTGATCCGTTTAATTCAATTATTAAGCTTGAAACCATGAATCCGAGCAAGCCGCTAAATCCTATGATAAATGCCGGAGCACTGGTTGTAACCAGCTTGATTAAAGGACAAACGTCTAAAGAGAGACTCGATTATCTGCTTTCTTTTATCAGGAAACTGACAAACAACCAAGACATCACCTACTGCCAGGACGTAGCTGAGTCTGAATACAGCACATCAATGATTAATCGGGCAATGTGTTATTATATGAAGCAGTATGGGATTTTTGAGGATGATGTTGAAGCAGTAATGGATTTATATACGAAGCAATGTGCGATTGAGATGAACAGTCTTGATTTAGCGAAAATTGGGGCAGTGTTTGCGCTTAACGGCAGGCATCCAGAAACAGGAGAACAAGTCATTTCAAAAGATGTCGCAAGAATTTGCAAGACGTTTATGGTCACCTGCGGAATGTATAATGCAAGCGGAGAATTCGCGATTAAGGTCGGAATTCCTGCGAAAAGCGGCGTATCAGGAGGGATTATGGGCATTTCACCCTATGATTTTGGGATCGGCATTTTCGGCCCGGCTTTGGATGAAAAAGGGAACAGCATTGCAGGTGTAAAGCTTTTGAAAATAATGTCTGAAACGTATAGGCTGAGTATTTTTTAATTTATGTCATCTGTTTAAATCCTCTTGCATTTTCTGCTGATACCCTTTATGATAAATAGAAGAATTAGGTACTCGCCTGGGGAACGGAGGGATACTTTTGGCTTCAGAGATGATAGTTGACCATCGGCAAAAAGCTTTTGAGCTACTGAAAGTTGACGCTGAGAAGATTTTGAAGCTGATCCGAGTACAAATGGATAACTTAACGATGCCTCAATGTCCTCTATATGAAGAGGTATTAGATACTCAAATGTTCGGACTTTCGAGGGAAATCGATTTTGCTGTCCGCCTGGGATTGGTTGACGAAAAAGATGGAAAAGACCTTTTATACACATTAGAACGCGAATTGTCTGCTTTGCACGACGCGTTTACAGGTAAATAAATGATAAAACTCAAACTAATTAACAGTTTGGGTTTTTTTATAACCGCTTGCTTTTTCACCGTATAATGACGGTCTCTTTTTGTGCATTTCATCCGAATCGTATAGAGAATCTTCGTGTCATTTGATAAATTGTAGTAAAATAAAAAATATAAATACATAAAAACCATAGGTAATGGAAGTTGGAAGCAGGGAAGAGGATGTTATGTTAAAAAAAATGCTAAAATCTTATGACTACTCACTGATATTCGCAATTGTTTTACTATGCGGATTCGGTTTAGTGATGGTATACAGCTCAAGTATGATTACGGCTGTTTCTCGGTATGGGGTAAGCAGTAATTATTTCTTCATGCGTCAGCTGTTTGCTTTAATCGCAGGAGGCATCCTTTTTATTGTTATGGCCGTGTTTCCTTACAAAGCACTGGCTCATCAAAAATTTCAAAAGGTGATGCTGCTTGTTTCAGTGTTTGCGCTTATCTCACTGTTTGTATTCGGGCATGTTGCCGGAAATGCGCAAAGCTGGTTTAAAATCGGCGGAATGAGTATTCAGCCGGGTGAATTTGTCAAGCTGGTAGTGATTTTATATCTAGCAGCTGTCTATGCAAAAAAACAAAGCTATATTGATCACCTGTTAACAGGAGTTGCGCCTCCTGTGGTGATGACGGTTATTATCTGCGGTTTAATTGCCATGCAGCCTGACTTTGGTACAGCGATGATTATCGCCATCATCGCTACGTGTATGATCTTGTGCTCGGGTTTCAGCGGGAAGACGCTGGTAAGGCTTGTTTTGCTGGGTGGAATTGTCTTAATTCTGGTCAGTCCAATTATTTATTTTAATATGGATAACATTTTAACAGAAAAGCGTTTAGCTCGTTTTGAGAGTCTGGAAGATCCGTTTAAATATGCGAATACATCAGGTTTGCAAGTGATCAATTCTTATTATGCGATTGGGTCGGGAGGTATTTTCGGTCTTGGGCTCGGAGAAAGTATCCAGAAATACGGGTATCTTCCTGAGTCACATACTGACTTTATCATGGCCGTGATTGCTGAAGAACTCGGCATTTTTGGGGTATTGTTTGTTGTTTTCCTGTTGGGCTTTATCGTATTAAAAGGTTTCTATATTGCGAGAAAATGCGATGACCCGTTTGGAAGTCTTCTGGCAATCGGCATTTCAAGCATGATTGCCGTACAATCGTTTATTAACCTTGGCGGTGTCAGCGGGCTCATCCCGATTACGGGTGTTACGCTGCCATTCATCAGCTACGGAGGCTCTTCTTTACTGCTTTTATTGGGAAGTATGGGGATATTAATCAATATCAGCATGTTTGTGAAATATTCAGAGAATAAGAAGAAGAGAGAGTCCTTGGCGCCAAAGGGAATGAAAAAGAAACAGCTTGAAAAAACTGTTTATCTGTAAAAAACAAGTGTGTACACGTAAAGGGTATTCCGATATGATAGATTATATTCCATTCGGGTAAGGGGGAAAAAAGTTTGTCACAGCAATCGATACAAAAAGTGTTAGTAGCAAACAGGGGAGAAATTGCAATCCGTATATTCCGTGCTTGTACAGAATTGAATATTCGTACAGTTGCGGTTTATTCAAAAGAAGATTCCGGTTCCTATCATCGTTACAAAGCAGATGAAGCGTACCTGGTGGGCGAAGGGAAAAAACCAATTGATGCCTACCTGGATATTGAAGGTATTATTGATATTGCGAAAAGAAACAAGGTGGATGCGATCCATCCGGGATATGGTTTCTTATCTGAAAATATACATTTTGCAAGGCGCTGTGAAGAAGAAGGCATCGTGTTCATCGGTCCGACTTCTGAACATTTAGATATGTTTGGTGATAAGGTAAAAGCGCGTGAGCAGGCGGAAAAAGCCGGAATTCCTGTTATTCCAGGAAGCGATGGCCCTGCAGAAACGCTTGAAGCAGTCGAACAATTCGGACAAATTCACGGTTATCCGATTATTATTAAAGCTTCGCTTGGCGGCGGCGGACGCGGCATGAGAATTGTCAGAAGTGAAAGTGAAGTCAAAGAAGCATATGAACGTGCGAAATCAGAGGCAAAAGCAGCCTTTGGCAATGATGAAGTATATGTAGAGAAACTGATTGAAAACCCTAAGCATATTGAGGTTCAGGTGATTGGAGACAATCAGGGCAACGTGATTCATCTTTTTGAACGGGACTGTTCTGTTCAAAGACGCCACCAAAAGGTGATTGAAGTAGCGCCGAGCGTTTCGCTGTCAACTGAATTGAGAGATCAAATTTGTGAAGCGGCGGTTGCGCTTGCTAAAAACGTGAACTATATAAATGCTGGTACGGTTGAATTCCTTGTCGCGAACAACGAGTTTTATTTTATAGAAGTAAATCCGCGTGTTCAAGTTGAGCATACAATTACGGAAATGATTACCGGTGTTGATATTGTGCAGACACAGATCCTTGTTGCCCAAGGCCACAGCCTTCACAGCAAAAAAGTCAACATTCCGGAGCAGAAGGACATTTTTACAATCGGCTATGCGATTCAGTCACGGGTAACGACTGAGGATCCGCAAAATGATTTTATGCCTGACACAGGGAAAATCATGGCTTACCGCTCGGGTGGAGGCTTTGGTGTTCGTCTTGATACAGGAAACAGCTTCCAAGGCGCCGTTATTACGCCATATTACGATTCACTGCTCGTTAAGCTATCAACTTGGGCTTTAACGTTTGAACAGGCAGCGGCCAAAATGGTTCGAAACCTTCAGGAGTTTAGAATCAGAGGAATTAAAACAAACATTCCGTTCCTTGAAAATGTCGCAAAGCATGAAAAGTTTCTGACAGGACGATATGATACGTCTTTCATTGATACAACGCCTGAGTTGTTTAATTTTCCTAAACAGAAAGACCGCGGAACAAAAATGCTTACTTACATTGGAAATGTAACAGTGAATGGTTTCCCTGGAATCGGCAAAAAAGAGAAACCTGCGTTTGACAAACCGTTAGCTATCAAAGTAGACGTCGACCAGCAGCCTGCTAGAGGAACAAAACAGATTTTAGATGAAAAAGGCGCTGAAGGGCTTGTAAATTGGGTTAAGGAACAGAAATCTGTTCTATTAACTGATACAACATTCCGGGATGCCCATCAGTCTCTACTGGCGACTAGATTCAGATCGCATGATTTGAAAAAAATCGCTAATCCGACGGCTGCGTTATGGCCGGAGCTGTTCAGCATGGAAATGTGGGGAGGCGCGACCTTCGATGTAGCCTACCGCTTCCTGAAGGAAGATCCATGGAAGCGTTTGGAGGACCTCCGCAAGGAAGTGCCGAACACGCTGTTCCAGATGTTGCTTCGTTCCTCAAACGCTGTCGGCTATACGAATTATCCAGATAATGTAATTAAAGAATTTGTAAAGCAATCCGCTCAATCCGGCATTGATGTTTTCCGTATTTTCGACAGCTTAAACTGGGTAAAAGGGATGACGTTAGCAATTGATGCCGTTCGGGATTCAGGTAAAGTGGCTGAAGCGGCAATTTGTTACACAGGTGATATTCTCGATAAAACCCGTACAAAATATGATCTTGCTTATTATACATCTATGGCGAAGGAGCTTGAGGCTGCAGGGGCCCATATTCTCGGAATTAAAGATATGGCAGGTCTGTTAAAACCGCAAGCCGCATATGAGCTGGTGTCTGCGTTGAAAGAAACGATCAATATTCCGGTTCACTTACATACGCATGATACGAGCGGCAACGGAATTTATATGTATGCAAAAGCAGTAGAAGCAGGCGTTGATATAGTAGACGTGGCGGTCAGCTCAATGGCTGGCTTAACATCACAGCCTAGTGCGAGCGGATTTTACCATGCGATGGAGGGAAACTCCCGCCGTCCGGAAATGAACGTGCAAGGCGTGGAATTACTATCCCAGTATTGGGAATCAGTTCGTAAATATTATAGTGAATTTGAAAGCGGGATGAAGTCTCCGCATACTGAAATTTATGAGCATGAAATGCCTGGTGGCCAATACAGCAACCTGCAGCAGCAGGCGAAAGGCGTAGGCCTGGGCGATCGCTGGAACGAAGTCAAAGAGATGTACAGACGCGTAAATGATATGTTTGGTGATATTGTGAAGGTTACGCCTTCCTCTAAAGTAGTCGGGGATATGGCGCTGTACATGGTGCAAAATAACCTGACTGAAAAGGACATTTACGAAAAAGGCGAATCATTAGATTTCCCTGATTCTGTTATTGAGCTTTTCAAAGGAAATATTGGACAGCCTCATGGCGGATTCCCGGAAAAGCTTCAAAAGCTCATTTTAAAAGGGCAGGAGCCGATCACAGTCAGACCGGGAGAACTGCTTGAGCCGGTATCCTTTGAAGCGATCAAACAGGAGTTTAAAGAGCAGTATAACCTAGAGATTTCAGACCAGGATGCTGTGGCGTACGCCCTTTATCCTAAAGTCTTCTCTGATTATGTGAAAACTGCTGAAAGCTATGGAAATATTTCAGTATTAGATACTCCGACCTTCTTCTATGGCATGACATTAGGAGAAGAAATAGAAGTGGAAATTGAACGCGGGAAAACGCTGATCGTCAAACTGATTTCAATCGGTGAACCTCGGCCGGATGCAACTCGCGTGATCTATTTCGAACTGAACGGCCAGCCGCGTGAAGTGGTCATAAAGGACGAAAGCATTAAGTCTTCCGTTCAGGAGAGATTAAAAGCAGACCGTACAAATCCAAATCATATTGCGGCTTCTATGCCTGGAACTGTCATCAAGGTACTGACAGAAGCGGGTGCCAAAGTCAATAAAGGTGATCATTTGATGATCAACGAAGCCATGAAAATGGAAACAACGGTTCAGGCGCCATTCTCCGGGACAATCAAACAGATTCATGTGAAAAATGGAGAGCCGATCCAAACGGGAGATCTGCTTCTCGAAATTGAAAAAGCATAATCAAAAAGAGTGTATATCAGCTGATATACACTCTTTTTTAGTGAAGAACGAGATATGAAGACATGAAAGTGCAGCAAATCGGGGGCTGATTCAAACGTGTGTAAAGGACGCATTGGTTGTCTGCTCACAGGTGCCGGAATGAGACAAGCTGAACAAGGAGGGATGCTTCATAGGCTTTCGTATGATGATGGCTTCTTTTCTGGTAAGAATGAATGGACAAAGTTATTTTAATTAAGTCCTGTCCCAAACATCGACTGAACAACGCGTTTAGCATTCATCATCGGTCGAGATGATCCAAACCTTATATTAATCATCAAGTTGGAAGGATAAAAAAGACCAAAGCGTATAAGAGCTTTGGTCCTGTGTCTTATGCCCGTTTTGATTCGTAACGAAAGCGTGCAATCAATAATAAGAAGTAGCATAAAACCCCAAACAGGCATGCAATAAAAAATGAGTGCGCAAGCGCAAAGCCCAGCGCCAGTTCAGAATATACGATCATAATGCCGGACAGTGCCTGTAACGTGATAAAAATAAGACACGAAATCCAGCCCCAAAAGATTTGCTTTTGTCCTTTATAGGAAGTAATCGCATGAACAGCGGCAACGATGATCCATACAAACAGGAGCAAGGCTGCAGCTCTGTGCCCCATTTGCACCCATTCGTGAAATTGGGTCGGAAGTCCATTGTTCAGCCTGCTGCACAGCGGCACATCAGGACACGCCAGACTGGATTCTGTATGTCTTACGTATGCGCCAGTATACACAACGATATAGGAATATATCAAAATACCTATCATGTGAAATTGCATTTTCTTGCCGATTTGAAGCGGTTTGACAAGTTTTCTGGCTGATTTATCAGCTTCAAATATAAGCAATGTTAATATTAGAACGGACGCAAAGGAAATCAGTGAAATCCCAAAATGAAGCGCCATAATAAGCGCGTTTGAACCGAATACAACAGCTAACGCGCCAAGCAGTGCCTGGAGAAACAAAAAGATAATGGACATGATGGCAAGAAACGTTGTCTCACGGAAAACAGGTGTGATTTTTCTCCATGACCAAAAGGCAAGGCTTAATACAAGAATAATTGAGATGCCGCTTGCGAATCTGTGGCTCCATTCAATAATAGAAGCGGGATTCAGTTCAGGGAAGAAGCGCCCGTGGCACAGCGGCCACTGTCTGCCGCATCCTTGGCCGGAACCTGTTTTTGTAACGAGGGCTCCCCCGATTAAAACAATAAGCATCACAAATGTAGTCAAAACACCGAGAGCTTTTAATGCTTTATTCATACAATATCCACCTTCTTAACAAACTGCTGCAATTTTTTATACGTACCAAGTGTAAGCGAATATGTGTTTTGTGGCAATTCTTAGAGCCCTTTGTTCACAAAAATATAATAGAATTACGACTTCTGGAAATGTATACTTGATTATTCATGCCGGGTCTGATAGAAATAAGGTAAACGCATTGGCGAATTGGCGATTGCCTTTTTCTCTGGTAAAATTCATAAAAAGTTCACAAATAAATTCCTGTTTCTCGTTTAATATTTAATAGGATGTTTTTTTACAAGTTGTTATCTTGTATGATAGAGTTGCAGGTTATTATGAACCTGCGTTAGGTTTGTAAGGGAGGTTTACGTTATGGCTAACTCCAGAATCTTAAATGATACAGCTATAGACGGACAAATTGAAGAAACAACGGCATGGAAAGATTTTCTGTCCCTCATTAAAATAGGGATCGTAAATTCTAATCTCATCACAACTTTTACTGGAATGTGGCTTGCTTTTCATATTTCCGGTTTAAGCTTTTTAGGCAATATAAACACCGTTCTTCTTACTTTATTTGGATCATCATTGATTATTGCGGGCTCCTGTGCGATCAATAACTGGTATGACCGGGACATTGATCATATCATGGAGCGTACAAAAGTAAGACCGACGGTTACGGGTAAAATTCAGCCGAATCAGGCTTTATGGTCTGGAATTTTGCTTGTTGCTTTAGGATTGATCATGCTGCTGATGACCACTGTGATGGCTGCTGTTATTGGTTTTATCGGAGTATTTACTTATGTTGTCCTGTACACAATGTGGACGAAACGCCGCTATACGATTAACACAGTAGTAGGGAGTGTTTCCGGAGCAGTGCCGCCTCTGATTGGATGGACGGCAGTAGAAGGAAATATCGGCGTCGTGGCATGGGTATTATTTATGATTTTATTCATTTGGCAGATTCCTCACTTCTTATCGCTTGCCATTAAGAAAACTGAGGACTACAGAGCCGCGAATATTCCAATGCTTCCAGTCGTATATGGATTTGAAGTGACGAAAAGACAAATTATTGTATGGGTTGCGTGCCTGATGCCGCTTCCATTCTTTTTAGGAAGCCTAGGTCTACCGATTGTGATTCTCGGATTGCTGTTAAATATCGGCTGGCTGATTCTTGGGTTGATGGGTTTCCGTTCAAAAAATATCATGAAGTGGGCGACTATGATGTTCGTTTACTCACTGAATTACATGACAATCTATTTCGTTGCAATGGTTGTCTTTACGCTTTTCTAAAAAATAGATACATTGCTTGTTTTATCGCTTCAAAATAACCGATGACAACTAGTGAATGCCGCCTTGACCTTTTGTTTAATCAGGCGGCTTTACTTTTATACATAGATGGCATTTTGAGTAAAAAAACTCATAATTTAAGAGAAGAGGAAATGTAAGTGCTTTATTGGGAGGCGGCCGGATTGCGATGGAATCAATCTATTTTCCGCCGCTGTATTGACCAGAAAAGGGGTTGGGTGAAATGGTAAAGCATTGGCGTCTTATCTTATTATTAGCCTTGGTGCCGCTTCTGTTAAGCGGATGTGGAAAACCTTTTTTATCCACGCTCAAGCCTGCTGGCGAGGTGGCTGATAAACAGTATGACCTGACAGTGCTCAGTACATTGATTATGGTTGTTGTCGTAGCAGTCGTATCTGTTATCTTCTTTTACGTGATTGTAAGATTCAGAAGGTCACGGGTTGGGGAAAACACGATACCAAAACAAGTGGAAGGGAATAAATTTTTAGAAATCACATGGACAGTAATCCCTATTTTGCTGCTCATCATTCTTGTTATCCCTGTCGTATTATATACGCTTGAACTCGCAGATACATCACCTATGGATAAGAAAAACCGCAAAGCCGAGGATGCTCTCGTTGTCAATGTCAGAGCGAATTTATATTGGTGGGAGTTTGAATATCCTGATTACGGCATTATCACAAGCCAGGAGCTGATCGTACCGACAGACCAGCGGGTTTATTTCAGTTTAAAAGCTTCTGATGTAAAACATTCTTTCTGGATTCCTTCAGCTGGAGGAAAAATTGATACCAATACTGATAACGAAAATACGTTCTTCTTAACGTTCGATTCAAAACGCAGCAAAGAGGCGGGAGATACGTTCTTTGGAAAGTGTGCTGAGCTTTGCGGGCCTTCACACGCACTCATGGATTTTAAAGTAAAGGCCCTTTCTGCGAAAGAGTTTCAGGCATGGACAAAAGATATGAAAAACTATAAGACGACAGCAGAAAATGATTTGGCTAAGCAGGGGGAAGAGCTGTTCAAAGAGAAAAACTGCCTGAGCTGTCATGCAGTGGAGCCGAATGATAAGCGTGCGGAGGCAGCAAGAACGGCACCAAATCTGGCGACTTTCGGTGAAAGGACAAAAGTGGCAGGGGTAAAGGATGCCAATGAAGAAAATGTGAAAGCCTGGCTGAAAGACCCTGAGAGCATAAAGCCGGGGAACAAAATGACAGGAACATATCCGAAGCTTTCAGACAGTGAAATGGACGCGCTTTATGAATACTTAAAAGGCTTGAAAGCAGAAAGCAAGTAGGGAAGAAAGGGAGATATTGGGGGAGGTCACATATGTTGAATGCGCTTACAGAAAAGCGGACGCGCGGATCTATGCTTTGGGATTATTTGACGACGGTGGACCACAAAAAAATTGCAATACTTTACTTAATCGCAGGAGGATTCTTCTTTCTTGTCGGGGGAATTGAAGCGATGTTTATCAGAATCCAGCTTGCAAAGCCGGAAAATGCTTTTCTCAGTGCTCAAGCGTACAATGAAGTGATGACGATGCACGGGACGACAATGATCTTTTTGGCTGCGATGCCGCTTTTATTTGCTTTGATGAATGCGGTTGTTCCATTGCAGATCGGAGCGCGGGATGTTTCGTTTCCATTTTTAAACTCGCTTGGTTTTTGGCTCTTCTTCTTCGGGGGCATTTTCTTAAACTTAAGCTGGTTTTTGGGAGGAGCGCCAGATGCGGGCTGGACGTCATATGCCTCGCTTTCGCTTCATTCCAAAGGGCACGGCATAGACTTTTTCGTCCTTGGACTCCAAATATCCGGACTGGGGACGCTGATAGCCGGGATTAACTTTTTGGCCACGATTATTAACATGAGGGCTCCCGGCATGACGTACATGAGGCTGCCTTTGTTTACATGGACGACATTTGTGGCGTCGGCATTGATTTTGTTTGCGTTTCCGCCGCTAACGGTTGGCTTGGCTCTTATGATGCTGGATCGGCTGTTCGGCACAAATTTCTTTAATCCTGAGCTTGGCGGTAACACGATTATTTGGGAGCATTTATTTTGGATATTCGGACATCCGGAGGTTTATATTCTGATTTTGCCTGCTTTCGGCATTTTCTCAGAGGTCATCCCGGTGTTTTCCAGAAAGCGTTTGTTTGGATATTCTTCAATGGTTTTTGCGATCGTGCTTATCGGTTTTCTTGGCTTTATGGTTTGGGTGCACCACATGTTTACGACAGGCCTCGGACCGATTGCGAACGCAATCTTTGCAGTTGCTACAATGGCAATCGCTATTCCGACCGGGATTAAAATTTTTAACTGGCTGCTGACGATTTGGGGAGGAAATGTGAAATATACCACAGCCATGCTGTATGCCGTCTCATTTATCCCGTCCTTTGTGCTTGGCGGTGTGACAGGTGTCATGCTGGCGGCAGCAGCTGCTGATTACCAGTTCCATGATACGTATTTTGTTGTGGCGCACTTTCACTATGTCATTATAGGCGGAGTGGTATTCGGGCTATTAGCCGGTGTTCATTTCTGGTGGCCGAAAATGTTCGGTAAAATTCTGCATGAAACAATGGGGAAAATATCATTTGTCTTGTTTTTTATCGGCTTCCATCTTACTTTTTTCATCCAGCACTTTGTCGGTTTAATGGGCATGCCGCGCCGAGTGTATACCTTCTTGCCAGGCCAGGGGCTTGAAACCGGCAACTTGATCAGTACAATCGGGGCGTTTTTTATGGCAGCAGCTGTTATCCTCCTGCTTGTCAATGTCATCTGGACCTCGGTGAAGGGCGAATATGTCGGAGATGATCCATGGCATGACGGGCGTACGCTTGAATGGGCTGTTTCGTCACCGCCGCCAGAATATAATTTTAAACAGCTTCCATTTGTCAGAGGGCTTGACCCGCTGTGGATCGAGAAGCAGGCGGGACACAAATCAATGACACCGGCTGAACCGGTTGAAGATATCCATATGCCAAACGGTTCAATTCTGCCGCTGATCATTTCCTTCGGCCTCTTTGTCGCTGCCTTTGGTCTCTTGTATAGAACCGAGCACGCTTGGGGTCTGCCGGTGATCTTTATCGGACTTGGCATCACATTTTTTACAATGCTGCTCCGTTCATTGATTGATGATCACGGTTATCATATTCACAAAGAGGAACTGCCGAACGATGATAAAGGGGTGAAGGCGTAATGCAAATTGAAGAAAAATTCACCGCAGAGACCTTTCCAGCTTCTCCCGAAAAAGCAACACTGGAAGGGAAAAATAAATTTTTAGGTTTTTGGCTTTTTCTTGGGGGAGAGACTGTTTTGTTCGCGTCTCTCTTCGCCACTTTTCTTGCACTCCGGAATTCAAACGCCGGTGACCCGCCTACGACAGAAATGTTTGATGTCACACTCGTTTTTATCGCCACAATGCTCTTATTAACGAGCAGTTTAACGAGTGTATATGCGATGTATCATATGAAAAACTTTTCATTCGGGAAAATGCAGCTCTGGCTAGGGATTACCTTGTTATTGGGGGCGGGATTTTTAGGCTTGGAAATTTATGAATTTAAGCATTACACACATGAGTTTGGCTTTACCATCACAAGCTCGGCGCTTGGCTCATCGTTTTATACGCTTGTCGGCACACATGGTGCGCACGTGGCGTTTGGCCTCTTGTGGATCAGCGCGCTGATGATTCGCAATGCAAAGAGGGGCTTGAGCTTATATACAGCGCCTAAGTTTTACGTGGCCAGTCTTTACTGGCATTTTATTGATGTCGTGTGGGTCTTTATCTTTACCGTTGTATATTTAATGGGGATGGTGGGATAAACATGGTCGATAAAAAAAGCAGAGGACATATCAGCGGCGACCTTGAATATAAGAAAAAGAAGCATGCTCAGGAGATGAAATATCAAGTCATGTCTTTTGGCCTGATGATTGGCCTTACGCTCGTTGCATTTCTGACTGTGGCAACAGACGGCATCGGCAGCTGGTTTACGATTCCTTTCATAATACTGCTTGCGGCTATTCAAGTGATATTTCAGCTGTATTACTTCATGCATATGAATCAGAAAGGGCATGAAGCGCCGGCATTGTTTCTGTATTCAGGTATGTTTGTCGCGTTCATTACGGTGCTTGCGTTTGTTACAATTATATGGTGGTAATTTGAGCAGCCGCCGGAGGTGAAGACATGAATCAGTTAGACGTGTTTGGGTTTCGCGCTATGTGGAGCCCTTATCTTTTTTGTATCCTTTTAGGCATCACGGTGCTTTACATCTTTTTTTACAGACGGATGTCTTCAAAGCCTGACCGTCTTACGGGTAAAGAAATGGCCTGTTTTCTGTCGGCAATGCTGTTTTTATATGCAGCCGAAGGAAGCCCGATTGATCTGCTCGGACATATTATGTTCAGCGCCCATATGGTGCAGATGGCTGTTTTGTATTTAGTGGTTCCGCCTTTATTAATCGCAGGAATTCCTGCATGGGCCTGGGAAAAAATGATTTTTCGGCCTGCTATTAAGCCGTTTTTTACTTTTTTCTCAACACCCTTAATTGCATTGCTTTTATTTAACGGCATTTTTTCTCTTTATCATGTGCCGCTAATATTTGATACTGTCAAAACGGATACGCTTTACCATACGGTAATGACTTGGCTCATTTTCGTGTTAGCATTTTTTATGTGGTGGCCGCTCGTCCATAAGGTGGCTCGGCTTCCGCAGCTCAGCGGCTTGATGAAGCTGGGCTATATTATGGCGGACGGTATACTGCTGACGCCTGCTTGCGCCCTGATCATGTTTAGCGGAACGCCGTTATATGCCACCTATACAGATCCGTCTGCCTGGGCGGAAGCCATGAAGCTTTGTGTTCCTGCGGATGTGCTGGGGCAGGTTCCGTTAACAGGACCGGAAATGTTTAATACACTTCCTTTGTTAGAGGATCAGCAGCTCGGGGCAGTTATGATGAAAATCATTCAGGAAATTGTATACGGCGCTTTTTTGGCGATTGTCTTTTTTCAATGGGTGAAGAAGGAAAGGGAAAAGGATGGACACGAGGAGCCGCCTTATATTCAGCAGACGATACCATAAAAGGTACAGCGGCAATTGGCTGTACCTTTTTTATTACATTTGAACGGTTTTCAGTATGTCGGAGATGTCCTGGATGAGTGCCTTGCTTTTGGTCACAACCTGCACTGGGAACTCTTCTGTTTCTCCGTATTCCACTCCGTGCGGGTAATAGTGTTTTCCTAATAGAGGGGGCATTAATTGAATAACGGCGCGGCCGCTTCCGACATCGCCCTCTGTTGCATTGCCTTGAATCCGCAGGTAAAACGTTCCCTCAATCGTCGAAAACTTTCTGTCATAGGTCACTCTTTCATAATCCCATTGACCGGCTCTAATGAGTCCCTTGCTTTCCATCAAATCGTCCAAGAGGCTGAGCTCAGCCTTTACCCCTTCAAGTCCGCTATCAGTAAACTTCAACACTGACCCCTCCTTATAAAAATTACCTTTCCTGACAATCATAGTATGAAAGCGTTAAACTTTCAATGAATCTTCTTCTTTTGAAAGTATGCAAAAATGAAAATTTGACGAAAATATCACTAGATAAAAGGAGGTTTTACGGATGACAAAAATAAAAGATCTGATGACAGCTGACTTGCAATATTGCACGGTATTAGATAATGTATATGAAGCTGCGGTAAAGATGAAAGACGCGGATGTAGGAGCCATTCCGGTAGTTGATGAGGATGGAGAAACACTGGTCGGCATCGTAACTGATCGTGATCTAGTGTTAAGAGGCATCGCCTCAAAAAGGCCCAACTCCCAAAAAATCACTGACGCTATGACTGAAAAACCTGTCAGTGTGGAAGAGGACGCGCCAGTTGATGAGGTACTTCATTTAATGGCATCCCATCAGCTCAGACGGATACCTGTAACCAAAAACAACAAGCTGACTGGTATTGTCACGCTTGGCGATCTTTCCTTATCTGAACAAACAAATGAACGTGCCGGCAGTGCTTTATCAGATATTTCAGAGGACGAAAACAGAGAGCAAGGCTTTTTGCATTAACACATAAATCTTTGACATGTTAAATAGGCTGTATTGTAATGAGAAATAAGGCAAGACATGCAATTCACATCACGGGGGTGATAGATTGAAAAATATATTAAGAGCCATGGTTATCCTCTTGATTATTTGCGGAACTTATGTTCTGTTTATTCAATATGGGGCTGTTCCTGAAAAAAAATCAAATGACAGCGAGCCTCAAGTCTCTAACGAGGAAGCGGCAAGCGGCAAACGAATACATATGCCGACTTCAGGATTATTGTCCTTTATGGGCAAATCCGCCAACGATGTAAAGATAAAACTTGGGGAACCGGAACGTATTGACCCCTCGGCTTATGATTACGAATGGTGGGTTTACAATCAAGGAAAAGACCAATATGTGCAAATCGGGATGCTGGACAATAAAGTGGTCACATTATTTGCGGCGGGAAATGATATTAACGCAAAGCCCTTCAAAATCGGTGAGTCAACGGGAGAAGTATTTAAGACAACCCAGGTGGCTCCGTTTGTAAATGTAGAGTATAAAGGAAATTCCTATCGGTTTGAGTTTTCTGAAGAGGACATTAACACCAGACCGACTGTAAAAGTAGGGAAGATGTACGTCCAGCTGTATATGGACAAATTTGAGGGGAAGCTATCCAGCATCAGGGCGTTTGACGCGCAAACCTTTGTTAAGCAAAGACCTTATGAGGTAGTGTACCGCGGTGAGTTAGTAGAACCGAAAACCGTTACGGAAGATAAGTGGAATGAGATCCAATCAACGAGTGAAAAGCAAATACTCGATTTGACCAATGTTATTCGTGTCAAACATGGGTTAGCTAAGCTTGAGTGGGATCAGCCGACGGCCGAAGTGGCTTTTGGCCACAGTGAGGATATGAAGAAAAACAACTATTTCTCCCATGTATCGAAGAAATACGGCACGCTGAAGGACCGCTTAGAAAAAGGTGATGTCGACTTTGAGCAAGCGGGAGAAAATATCGCGTACAATTATGTGGACGGTCCGGCTGCTGTAGAAGGCTGGCTGAATAGTGAAGGCCATCGAAAAGCGCTTCTAAATTCAGATTACACGCATCTTGGTGTCGGCGTAGACCGGAAGTATTACACTCAAAACTTTATTAAACGCTGATAGATCAGCCGCGGGCCACAGGTACCGCGGCTGTTTATTGTTTCTGCAAAGACTCAGATGAACCTTTCTCGATGGATACTGTGAGTGACGTCGGGACCAAAAAAGGCTGCAACGAGTTGCTGTCCAGCTCTTTTTTGATGAGGAGACTGACAGACGGCCGGAGCCAATTAGGGATCTTGTTCTGACGGGTTTCGGTACATGCCGCATCTAAACATTTACAAAGGGCTGGAATCTTGATTTCGAAACGAAGGTCTCGGCTAGGGATAAAGCTTCTGTTGTTCGACCTGAAAGCGCATTGAGAAATTACGCGGAGTTTGTTCTGCGCTGCTTGTTTTAAGGGGAAATGCCTAAAAAAATTTTCTGTAAATATTAGGCGAACACTATGGCTCATAAACCGATACATTGTAGTAGGTACATTTTTCGGAGGGGGTGAGGATTGTGGCGAATCAACATGCCAATCATTCAATTAATGACTTTAAACAATTCGTTAAAAAACATCCCAAGCTAATCAAAGAAGTGCGCAAAGAACAAAGAAGCTGGCAGGACGTATACGAAAATTGGGTTCTCTTCGGAGAAAAAGACCCGATTTGGGATCCGTACAGAGAACCGGGGGCAGCCGCAGAAGCGGTAACCGACACATCAGAAAGAAATGATTTTGTTTCTAAAATGGTGACAGCTGTGAAAAAGATGGATGTCAATCAAATGAATGAACAGATCAATAAAATGAGCCAGTCGATCTCATCGTTGCAAAGCCTTCTCAACACATTTTCCGGAAGCGGACATAAGCAATCTCAGCCAGGACCCGGACAGCATCCTTTTTCTTTTCGGAAGGATTAATAAAGGAGAGCTTATATGCGCAAAGACGTTCAGGAATTTATTTTAGCAGATGAAGAACGAAAACGATTCTTAAGAGAACAGCCGATTTGGTACCGGAGGCTGGCGAGAAAGCCGGATGACCTGGCTTCATTTCAGCTTGAAATGATGAATTTTTATGAAAAAACCATTCCGCATCGGGTGAATCAGTTTACGAACGGGATTCAAATGGCACAAATGATGATGCAAATGTTCCAAGCGATGCGGACAAAAGATTAAAAGACCCAAAAATGGGTCTTTTTCATTGTGTAAACCAGGGGGGCTTTTACAACTCCATTTTTAAGGGCGGCTAAGCATTTTCCAATTGGCAGGTTTCATGGTAAACTAACAACTGGAGGTGCGTGCTATGTATGCGACGATGGAATCCGTGCGGCTTCAAAGTGAAGCTCAGCAGCTTGCCGAGATGATTCTGCAGTCGGAGACGGCTGAGAACTACCGCAATTGTTACAAGCGTCTCCAGGAAGATGAAGAGGCAGGGCGGATTATTCGTTCTTTTATCAAAATAAAAGAGCAATATGAGGATGTGCAGCGTTTTGGCAAATATCATCCTGACTATAGAGAAATATCCCGGAAAATGAGGGAGATCAAGCGGGAGCTCGACCTGAACGATAAGGTGGCCGACTTCAAAAAAGCAGAGACCGAACTGCAGTCTATTCTTGATGAAATCAGCGTTGAAATTGGGACAGCTGTATCAGAGCATATAAAAGTTCCGACTGGGAATCCTTATTTTGACGGTTTGTCTTCATGCGGAGGCGGCTGCGGATCAGGCGGCGGCTGCGGATGCAAAGTGTCATGACGAGACTGGCCGTCTCGTCTTTTACATATAAGAGAAATCAGGCAGGTGAACGTATTGGAGAATAGACGCCAGGGCATGATTGTGTATCTTCATTCTTTAAAGCAAAGCAAAATGCTGAGAAAGTTTGGAAATGTGCATTATGTGTCAAAACGCTTAAAATATGTCGTGCTGTATTGTGATATGGATCTAATTGAAAAAACAATGGACAAGATCTCGTCATATTCTTTTGTTAAGAAAGTTGTGCCTTCTTATAAACCGTTTTTAAAATTGGAATTTGAGTCAAAGCTCGATAAAGCGAAAGAATATGATTATAAAATCGGAATATAGCTGTATAAAAAAATCCCCGCAGGTTTCTGCGGGGTCCTTCTATTCCTTAACTTGTTAAGGAGAAGGCAAAGGGAGAGGAGAAACCGGAGGAAGAACTTATGGGGAAACGTAAGTCTTCTCCGCGGTTGGCAACAACATCCTCTGGATGCTGTTGCTTATAGTATGGACAATGATCCTTCCGCTTATACACTTGTAAATGAAGTTTAGCGCTCATTGTTTGAAAGAATGCTTTATGATAAGATAGGATTGGTTTTTTTCTTATACATAACGGCGTCCGGCCGAACAAGGTAACAAAATAGCTTTTAGAAAAAGTGGTGTGGAACATGAGAGTAATTTCTGGATCAAAAAAAGGCCGTTCACTAAAGGCAGTGCCAGGAACATCAACGAGACCGACAACCGATAAAGTGAAGGAATCCATTTTCAATATGATTGGCCCTTATTTTGACGGGGGCAGGGGACTTGACTTATTCGCAGGAAGCGGAGGTCTTGGTATTGAAGCGCTTTCACGAGGGTTTGACCATTGTGTATTTGTTGACCGTGATTTTAAAGCGATTCAAACAGTGAAATCGAACTTGAAAACATTAGAGCTTACAGCATACGCAGATGTGTACCGTAATGATGCGGAACGTGCTTTGCACGCAGCTGCGAAAAGAGAAGCGGGCTTTCACGGGATTTTTCTTGATCCTCCGTATAAGGAACAAAAACTGAAGGCGCTCTTAAGTGTGATAGACGAACAACAAATGCTGGAAGATGACGGTTTTATCGTCGCAGAGCATGACAAAGACGTCGAGCTTCCCGAAGCAGTAGGTGATTTAGTGATAACAAGAAAAGAAACCTACGGATTGACAGGGGTGGCGATCTATAAAAAGAGGGGGTTATGATGTGACGAGTATAGCTGTCTGTCCCGGCAGTTTTGATCCGGTGACCTACGGGCATCTGGATATCATTAAACGCGGGGCCAATATATTTGATCAAGTGTATGTGTGTGTGCTGAACAATTCTTCAAAAAAGCCATTATTCAGTGTAGAAGAACGCTGTGAGCTTTTGAGAGAAGTGACAAAAGACATTCCGAACATAACAGTTGAGACGTCACAAGGGCTGTTAATTGATTATGCAAAAAGAAAAAATGCAAAAGCCATTTTAAGAGGCTTGAGAGCGGTGTCTGATTTTGAGTACGAGATGCAGGGAACATCCGTAAACCGCGTGCTTGATGAATCAATTGAAACCTTTTTTATGATGACAAATAACCAATATTCTTTCTTAAGTTCAAGCATAGTAAAAGAAGTGGCAAAGTATAAAGGCGCGGTATCAGAATTTGTACCGCCGGAAGTCGAGAAGGCGCTTCAGGAAAAATTCAGACAAGGATGAGTGTTTTGAGCTCATCCTTTTTTTGTTCCGTTTGTCAGTCTGTATGAAAAAATGAAAATGTACGTAAACAGTGCACATAACGTGACAGCAGGGCCAATCTGCACAAGCAGATTCCATCCGCTGATAAGAGCTGTCGGCAGCTCACCTGTTTCAAGAGATTTAAAAACGTACTGATCATGGTCATTCCACGCGGTGTAAAGAGGTTTCCATAACAGAATGACAAAAACGGCGGCATAAATGCCTTGCAGCACACGCGCGATGAAGAAAGGTTTAAATCTGATGTCCGTCTCTGATAAAATGCCTGCCACTTGAGCCTGAACGGAAAAGCCGCTGAACCCGAGGATAAAGCTGACGACAACGGCTTTTTGCAAAAGGGAGACATCTGTCTCGCTGACAAGCTTGCTTCCCATTGTAATTTCAAACATCCCTGATAATAAAGGAATGTCCAGCTGAGAGGGGAGCTGAAACAAGGTCAGTGCTCCTTCTGTGAGAATAGAGAGAATATCGGTCAGTTGTACGACAGATAACAAACGATTAAAGACAGAAAACAAAATAATAAAGCCGCCCACCATTAGAAGGGTTTGCACAGATGACGTTACAGCGTCGCCTAAAATTTTTCCTAAAGGTCTTTTTTCCGCAAGTCTTGCAGTGTGAAGAGCGTGTAAAGCATCTTTGATTGAAGGCAAAGAGATGGTTTTGTTTCTCATGAGCTGCCGCTCTTCTTTACGCCCGTAGGAGCGCATCGTTAAACCAACAGCCAAATTTCCTAAATAGTGTGCAGATGCTAATAAAATACCTAATGACGCATTCTGAAAAAAGCCGACGGCGACAGCTCCAAAAATAAAGAGCGGGTTGGATGAATTGGTGAAGGAGGCAAGCCGTTCTGCTTCTACTCTTGAAATCTGTTTTTCCTGCCGCAGCCTTGCCGTCAGTTTTGCGCCGGCGGGGTTCCCTGATGCCATACCCATGGCCAGAACGAAGCCACCGACACCCGGCACGCGGAAAATAGGGCGCATAAAAGGCTCGAGCAGAACACCGACAAACCTTACAATACCAAAGCCAATTAATAGCTCAGACAGTATGAAAAACGGCAGCAAAGACGGAAATACGACCTCCCACCACATGGACAGCCCGGTTTTAGAGGCTTCGAATGAGGCCTGCGGATGTGAGATGACAGTCGCTGTTAAAAAAATAAAAAACGCAGCAATCAAAAGTGTATGAATCTTCGACAAGTTCATTCTTACCTCCCCGACGCTAAAAATGCACAATGACATGTATATCATGATAAAATATGGTATGACTCGAAACGGCCAAGCAGTACCTGTCCTCTTGACCCTTTGTACTAATATACGAGCATAGGGGTTCAGTTTAGACCATAGAATTCGGTATACAGGGAATTCAGGCAGGAGGTTAACACGTTGGCCAAACCTAAAATCGGGTTAGCGTTAGGATCGGGAGGCGCCAGAGGACTTGCTCATCTTGGCGTGCTTTCCAGTTTACATAAGCACCAAATTGAAGTGGATATGATTGCGGGGAGCAGTATGGGCGCTTTGGTCGGCAGTTTCTACGCCGCGGGGCATGACGTGGAAACGATGAAAAAAGTCGCCAAGGCTTTCAAACGGCGGCTCTATGCTGATTATACGGTACCGAAACTCGGTTTTTTGAGAGGTGACCGTGTCAGGCAGCTCGTGCATGCTTATACATTCGGCAAACCGATTGAGGAACTCAAAATCCCTCTTGGAATTGTCGCGTGTGATCTGCAGACAGGAGAAAAGATTGTTTTCCGAAAAGGATCAGTATCAGATGCGGTGCGGGCAAGCATCAGCATACCAGGCATTTTTATTCCGCAGAAGCTGGACGGACGGCTTCTTGTAGACGGCGCGGTCGTCGACCGTATCCCGGTGTCTGTTGTAAAAGACATGGGGGCTGACATTATCATCGCCTCAGATGTCTCCAGGGTTCGAAAAACCGAAAAGGCGGCGCATATTTTTGATGTAATCATGCAAAGTATGGATATACTCCAAAATGAATTGGTGCGACATCAGACGATCGCCGCTGATATCATGATTCGCCCTTCTCTTGAAACATACAGCTCCAGCTCGTTTGCCAATATAGAAGAGATGATAACAGCAGGCGAGCAGGCAACAAACCGAATGATCAGCCAGATAAAAAAAGAAATAGAGAATTGGGAGGGCTAATAACTTGCTACGCAAAAAACATTTTAGCTGGATGCTTGTCATCCTCATTCTGATTGCCGTTTTATCATTTATAAAACTGCCATACTATATTACAAAACCGGGAGATGCGACAGAGCTTGGTTCACTAATAAAAGTGGAGGGAGGCTACTCGGAAACAGGGAGTCTCTCCTTAATGACTGTCAAAGTGGGACCGGCTAATCCATTTACATATGCATGGGCTAAGATACATCCCTATTATGAAATCGTTCCTGATGAAAGCATCAAGGAAGAAGGCGAATCAGATAAGGAATATATGAAACGGCAGCTTCAAATGATGAAAAGCTCACAGGAAAATGCCGTCATCGCCGCATATCAAAAGGCAGGAAAAAAAGTAAGCTATTCCTTTAACGGCATCTACGCAAGCTCAGTGGTAGAAAACATGCCGGCGAAAGGCAAAATAGAAGTCGGCGATAAAATCATCAGTGCAGACGGGAAAACCTATCAGTCTGCTGAAAAGCTGATCGACTATATCAGCAGCAAAACAGCCGGGGATAAAGTAACGTTAAAAATTGAAAGAGAAGGAAAAGAAAAGACGGCCACCCTTGCTTTAAAACAATTTCCTGATGACCCTGGCCGTGCTGGAATAGGAGTTTCGCTGTATACAGACAGGAACGTCAAGGTAAAGCCTGATATTGATTTCGAAATCGAAAATATCGGCGGCCCATCAGCGGGATTAATGATGTCGCTTGAAATTTATAATCAGCTGACAAAAACAGATGAAACCAAAGGCTATGACATTGCAGGCACCGGTACGATTGATGTCGACGGAAAAGTAGGACCGATCGGCGGCATTGATCAAAAAGTCGTCGCCGCAGACAAAGCTGGTAAAGACATCTTCTTCGCTCCGAATCAAAACGGCGCCAGCAATTCTGATTATCAAAACGCAGTAAAAACAGCGAAAGACATTGATTCAGACATGAAGATTGTGCCTGTTGATACGATGCAGGATGCGATTGATTATTTGAATAAGCTGAAAGCGAAGAGCACCTGAAATTCAGGTGCTCTTTTTATATGCTCAAAAAACGGTGTTCATCCTCGTCATATCGTATCGGGGCATGTCCGTATTCTTGTATATCAAATTCGGTTCTAAGGGGCTCTTCTATCGCAAGGCTGTAGATTCTGCTTGCTTTAATGTCCAGATCGAGAGCAGGGTGGGAAAAGGAAGACAGCTTACTGACAAGCGGAACGGACAGCGCTTTTTTCTTTTTTGATAAAAAGGCCTGTCCTTTTTTCGTCATCCCGAGAAGTCTGATATAAGGAACCTCCTCGTCATTGATCAGCCGGTGAATCTCCTGTTTTTTCGTTCTCGTTAAAATGTGTATGTTCATCCGCTGAAGCCTCGTCCACGTATATCGCTTTGTTTTGAGAAACTCCATAAATTCTTGATAGGAGCTGGCTTTTCTGATCGAACGGAGGATTCTGTTCTCCAGTCCTTCCTCAACCTCGTATATTTGCTGTAATTCTAAGGCTGTGAGAGTCGAAAGACTGTATTTCAAATAAGAAAAATAGCTTTCTGGTGTATGCCACAGTCCGAAAGTCTTGCGGTAATCGGCTAATTCTCGTGCAGCTGCTTTGGGAAGAAACGGAACGCAGTCATCAAAAGGCTTTTCAATCAGGGCTTTTCTGATGCTGGTCGCGCTGGCAATATGCCTATCTTCATCAGGAAGGTCAGCATCATGATAATCCGAGGAGATTCTCGCTGTCGTATAGGGCTTCATATCATATCCGCCGGAAAGAATCGATTTTACATAATGGTACCCCAGAATGTTGTTCGGCTTCGACATATCAAGTCCGTTTTCTGTATGTAAAATGGAATTGAAGGCGATAGCAGCTGCTGATGGATAACTGGCACCCTTTTTAAGCTCTTCTTTTATACATTGATCAAACGAATCTTTATGCTCATCCATTATCTTTGCGGATTCTAAAAACGGCTCAATCTGTCCGTTCTCACTCCCGAAAAACAGTGCCTCGCATCCCAGGTTATTCAAAGTGGAGACGCTGCCGCGTGCGAAAATCTCCGCTTTTTGCACCGCGTAAAGATAAGGCAGTTCGACTACGAGGTCGACTCCGCTCTGAAGCGCCATTTTTGTGCGGGCCCATTTGGATACAACAGCAGGCTCCCCGCGCTGCAGAAAATGTCCGCTCATCACCGCAACAGCCGTGTCGCATCCGGTTTGCCGTTTGGCTGTTTGGGCATGATAGAGATGTCCGTTATGAAAGGGATTATACTCAACCACCAATCCCACAGCTTTCATATTTTTTCCGCCTTTCTTGCTATGTTTAAAAACGTATGGTACATTTGCAATTGAAAACTCTTACGTCTTTTTTGATTTAAGTGTATGCATAGGATATTCAGCTGTCAACGATGCTTGGCTGGCAGCATTATGCTGTAAAGAAAAAATATTGACAAAAACATTCTTAAAAGCTATAATCATGTTTGTTGCTTTCCTGAGGTGATACAAATGAAATGGACGATTTATCAGTTGCATCAAATGAAAAACCCGAGTTTTGAGTTTGATGAGACAGTTGAGTTACATGAGCTGACAAAGCTGAATTCTGACATTCGCCGCATTTCTCCTGTAAGGGTGAAAGGCAGAGCGGATATCAAATCTAAGCAGGTTTCGTTTGATTTTACGATCTCAGGCGAAATGATTTTGCCATGCTCAAGAACACTCGTTGATGTTCCGTATCCATTTACAATTTCAACAAAAGAACTGTTTATATTTCATCAGACGGATGATATAGAAGATGATGACGTTCACATTGTTGAGGACGATACTATCGACTTAACTCCGATCGTGAAAGAAGAAATTCTTTTAGAAATCCCTATGCAAATCTTTTGTGAATCTGAACAAGAAAAAGGAGCTGCTCCTCAAGAAGGAAAGGACTGGCAAGTCATTTCAGAGGAAGACAAGAAGAATCAAGTCGATCCGAGACTTGCTGCCCTTGAAAAGCTCTTAAAACAAGATGATGAATCTTAACTCTTTAAGGAGGTGGGAATAATGGCTGTACCTTTTAGAAGAACTTCTAAAATGAAAAAAAGATTGCGCCGTACACATTTCAAACTTAATGTACCTGGTATGACAGAATGTCCGTCATGCGGAGAGATGAAATTGTCTCACCGTGTATGCAAAGCATGCGGATCATACAACGGCAAAGACATAAATGTAAAAAGTAACTAATTAGAAAAGCGCAGGGTGAAAACCCTGCGCTTTTTCTTTTTTTCTTCCTGTCAGCTTGTAGAAAATTTGTGAGTGCAAATAGTCTATCTAATCTATTACCGGCATATGTATGAGATAAATAAGCTGACATGGAGGGAGATTGATTTGACCATTACAAGACAAGATGCTTGGACACAGGATGAGGATTTGCTGCTGGCAGAAGTAGTGCTTCGTCATATTCGCGAGGGCGGAACACAGCTTTCTGCCTTTGAGGAGGTCGGAAGGGCGCTGACCAGAACAGCCGCTGCCTGCGGATTCAGGTGGAACTCTTATGTGAGAAAGCAATACCAATCAGGCATAGAACTGGCAAAAAAACAGCGGAAAGAACTAAGAAAACAAATTGGGGTTCATTCCGTCAATATGCCGAATTCCGTCAGGCAGACTGTCCCGGCAGCTTCAGAGGGAAAAAGAGATTTGTCCATTCAGGATGTGATTGAGTTTCTCGAACAGTTTAAAGAGGCACCGTCCGCGCAAGAATTCCACGTTGAAAAGGAAAAAATGAAGGAGCAAATTCAGTCGCTGCAAAAAGAACTCGAGGATTTGCGGAGTGAAAACCAAACATTGAGAAACCAGCTGGAGATGACAGAAGAGGACTACAAGGCACTGATCGATATTATGGACCGAGCCAGAAAAATGGTTGTTTCAAAGGAAGACGGGAGACTGAAAAAAACAGCTCAAGAAACGTAATGAACCCTCAAAATGAACCGGCCCTAGAGTCATCAAAGGCCGGTTGTTTCATTTTTATGCTGATTCACCCGGTGTCATTTCGCCAGCTATATCCGGATGCCAGATGAGCGGGTTTTCCCCTTTGTCCCGCGCCATGTCATATTTGACTGGTTCAAAGTTCATTTTACTAAAAAACTCTGCTGATTTGATCCGAGGGTTTGTTCGAATCGGCATTCTGAATGATTTGGCGAATTCAACTAAGGCTGTACCGTAGCCTCTGTTTTGATAACCTGGAAGGACTTCAAGCTTCCAAAGCTCTAAGTAATCCTGGTGTTGGTCGAAGTAAGGATTTGATTTGCCATTTACTTGATACAGACTCATACGCGCTACCAGTTTATCCCCAAAATAAATCCCATAAAAAGGCGAAGTGCTGTCATTTTCAATGATATTAGCTTGAAGATCTTCAAGCATCGAGAGCTCTTGTATACCATATTCTTTGAATTTCTTGAATTCTTCAAGCGTTTTATAGTTGACAAGCAGACGTTCTACCTTAATCAAACCAATCTCCCCCTTTGTTGTTCTCTACATATATTGTAATCGCTTTATTTAAAAAATCCAAATATTTAAACTTTAATTTAAGTGTTTTGAAATCTCTGCGAAGTATTTTTTTCATACTTCTGCTATGATAATACGTAAATGTTAAATTGGGTGTGACATCATGAAAATTGGAATTATCGGCGGGGGCTCCGTCGGTCTTTTATGTGCCTATTATTTATCTTTGGATCATGAGGTGACTGTTTTGACGAGGCGGGATGAACAGGCCGCTGCGATTCAATCTGAAGGGGTTCGGCTTTATAAAGCCGGGAAAGCGTTCAATGCTCATTGCAGTGCGGGTACAGCTATTGATTCAGGTTTTGACCTTCTTGTCGTGACAGTGAAACAGCATCAGCTTCGAACTGTTTTTTCAATGCTTGAACGAATCAAAAAAACAAATATTTTATTCTTGCAAAACGGTATGGGTCATATACACGACCTTAAAGACTGGGGGGCTGACCATTCCGTTTATGTTGGGGTTGTTGAGCACGGAGCTGTAAGGAAATCGGATACAGCCGTTGAACATACAGGCATTGGTGCGATAAAATGGAGCACATTCAAGCATGCTGAAGCAGATCGGCTGAACGCGATGCTCCAGCATAACCATTCCGAATTTCCAATTCGCTATGAGATGGATTGGTATCGCCTGCTGACGGGCAAGCTGATCGTAAACGCCTGCATTAATCCGTTAACCGCGCTGCTGCGTGTGAAAAATGGAGAGCTGTTGACAGTGCCTGCTTATTTTTCTTATATGAAGCTCGTTTTTCAAGAGGCATGCAGCATTTTGCGGCTGGAAGATGAAGAGGCAGCCTGGGAGCGTGTACGTGCAGTTTGTGAGCAAACGAAAGACAATCGCTCTTCCATGCTGGTTGATGTGACCGCCGGACGGCAGACGGAGGCTGACGCCATCCTTGGATACTTGCTGAAAGAAGCACAGCTTCAAGGTCGCGATGCTGTTCACCTTGCGTTTTTACATGGCAGCATCAAAGCTTTGGAGCGAAACCGAAACAAAGTCTTTTGAGCTTTTCTGGTAACATGCTATACTCATTTCGGATAACTAACTATTTATTGGAGAAAGGAAGTTCTAGAAGATGCAGCTAACTGAACTTTCCATCAAAAATCAGAATGTGTTTGTACAGCACTATATAGATGGTAAAGAAGAAATGTCTTCTTTTTTTGATTACAGCATTCATCATAAGGATATGTGGCAAGAAAGACTGAAAGATTTATCCTCGCGGGTTTTCGCAAGAGAGGAATTGACAGCCTATTTATCCTCTTATCACAACAAGTTCGGCTCAAGCGCTATGCAGCATTCTATTGAGAAGCTGAAGGATCCTTCGAGTGTTGCTGTTGTCGGCGGACAGCAGGCAGGGCTTTTAACAGGACCGCTCTACACCATACATAAAATCATCTCAATTATTGTTTTAGCAAAGGAAAAGGAAGAACAGCTAAAGGTGCCTGTTGTACCGATTTTTTGGGTTGCCGGAGAAGACCATGATTTGGATGAAATTAATTTTGTCCATACGTCAGAAGAAAGCGGTCCGGTGAAAAAAAAGCTTCCACAGTCTTACTGGAAAAAGTCATCTGCCGCCAATACACCGCTTGACCAAGAAAAATGCGCCGCATGGATAGACGATGTGTTTGCGGCTTTTGAAGAAACAGACCATACGAACACACTTCTGGAACATGTAAAACGATGTTTAAGAGAATCTGTTACGTTTACCGATTTCTTTGAACAGCTGATTGCGGATCTGTTTCAAGAGGAAGGCTTAGTATTGTTGAATTCCGGAGACCCGGGAATTAAAAAGCTGGAAACCGCCATGTTCCAAAAGATCCTCCATGACAATGATGATCTTGCACAAGCTGTTTCTAAACAGCAGGACTTCATGCGCGAAGCGGGTTACAAGCCGATTATCGAGTCTGGAAAAGAGCAGGCAAATCTGTTTTATGAATATGAAGAGGAACGCTTTTTAATTGAGAAAGACAACGGCCGTTTTGTGATTAAGGAACTTGATCTGGCATGGTCGATGGATGAACTTTATACACATATGGAAGAACATCCTGAGCGCTTCAGCAATAATGTCGTAACGAGACCGTTAATGCAGGAATTTTTGATTCCTACCTTGGCATTTATCGCGGGACCCGGTGAAATCAATTATTGGGGTGAGCTCAAACAGGCTTTTGCAGTGATGGGCTTTAAAATGCCTCCTGTTATGCCGAGGCTGAACATCACGATAGTTGAACGCCATATTGAGAAAAAACTGATTGAACGAAAGATATCATTACAAGAGGCAATAGAAGGCGGAACGGAAAACCAAAAAGAGAAATACTTTGAACACCAGATTCCGGAAGAGTTTACCGCGGTAATTGAGCAAGCGAAAAACCAGATTGAAGCCATTCATAAAACCGTCCGGCAGGAGGCGCTTAAGGTTGATCAGAGCATGGAGCCTTTGCTCCTGAAGAACGCGGCGTTTATTCAGGATCAGCTTCAGTTTTTAGAGCGTACAGTGACAAAACGAATTGAGGAAAAAGAAGGCTATGTCTTAAGGGATTATGAGAGAATTCAAAATAGCATTAAGCCGCTGCTCGCACCGCAAGAGCGAATTTGGAATATCATGTATTATCTAAACAGGTACGGCCCAAAATTCTTCATATCATTCAAGAATCTGCCATTTTCTTTTCAAAATCAACATCAAGTTGTCAAACTTTGAAATAAAGTTTTAAAGAACCCTGAATAGTTCAGGGTTTTTTTTTATGTGTAAACAGTGTAAAATGAAGTTGTGGAGAGAAGTGGTGGATAGTGGTGAGTTAAGGAGAGAAAGTGGGGCAAAAGATCATGTTTATGGGTGAATACCAGCATACAATTGATGCGAAAGGCCGCATGATCGTACCCGCTAAATTCAGAGAAGGCCTCGGTGAGCAGTTTGTGCTGACAAGAGGACTTGATCAGTGTCTCTTCGGCTACCCTATGCACGAGTGGAAACAGATTGAAGAAAAACTAAAAGCTCTTCCTCTCACAAAAAAAGATGCCCGCGCATTTACACGTTTCTTCTTTTCAGGTGCGACAGAGTGCGAACTGGACAAGCAGGGCAGGGTAAATATCGCATCATCTCTATTGAATTACGCTAAACTGGAAAAAGAATGTGTTGTTATCGGGGTTTCGAATCGAATTGAATTGTGGAGTAAGGTAATTTGGGAACAATACACAGAAGAGCAAGAAGATTCATTCGCTGAAATTGCTGAAAACATGATTGGATTTGATATATAATGAATCTTCGTGTATAACACTCTAAAAACAATTTCAATTCATCCTGATAAAAGGTGGGACCAACACAAAATGTTTCAACACAAGACAGTACTTCTTCGTGAAACCGTTGACGGCCTAAATATTAAACCGGACGGTACATATGTAGACTGCACACTCGGTGGAGCTGGGCACAGTACATATTTATTACAGCAGTTATCCGAGAAAGGGCGTTTAATCGCTTTTGACCAAGATGACACGGCATTACAGCATGCAGAAGAAGCGTTGTCTGATTATCAAGGACAGCTTATTCTGATTAAAAGCAATTTTAGGTACTTAAAAGAATGTTTACATGAACACGGCATTACTGAGGTAGACGGTATTTTATTTGATCTAGGGGTGTCTTCCCCGCAGCTGGATACACCGGAAAGAGGATTCAGTTACCATCATGACGCACCTTTGGACATGAGGATGGACCAGTCGGCCACGCTTACGGCGAAAGAGGTCGTAAATGAGTGGCGCTATGAGGATCTTGTCCGTATTTTCTTTAAATACGGTGAAGAGAAGTTCAGCAAACAGATCGCCAGAAAAATTGAGGAGGCCAGAAGCAAATCTCCTATTCAAACTACGGGCCAACTGGTCGATCTAATAAAAGACGCGATTCCCGCTCCGGCCAGAAGGAGCGGAGGACATCCCGCAAAACGCGTGTTTCAGGCAATCAGAATTGCTGTGAACGATGAACTGAAGGTTTTTGAAGAGGCTTTGGAGCAAGCAATTGATGTGTTAAAGCCGGGGGGCAGGGTATCAGTGATTACCTTCCACTCACTTGAGGACAGAATTTGCAAATCAACGTTTAAAGAGAAGTCGTCACTTCCGGATCTTCCTCCGGGTCTTCCTGTTATACCGGAAGAGTTTGAACCGGAGCTCAAGCTTATCACAAGAAAACCGATCACGGCATCTGAAGAAGAATTGGCAGAAAACAATCGTGCCCGTTCTGCGAAGCTTCGAATTGCTGAAAAAAGAAAATAACAAACGCGAACGCAAACCTAAAAAGGAGGTCATCAGCCTATGAACAATTTAGCTTATCAACCAGAGAAACAGCAACGGCATGCGATCAGTCCTGAGAAAAAAGTGATTGTCAAGAAAAGGGCTTCCATTACTCTCGGAGAAAAGGTGCTTCTCGTCCTCTTCGCCGCTGCAGTGCTGAGCGTATCGCTTTTGATCGTGTCGAAGGCTTATGCGGCTTACCAAACAAATATAGAGGTGCAAAAGCTTGAGGAGCAAATTTCTTCCGAAAACAAGCAGATTGGTGACCTCGAAAAAAGCGTTGCTGATTTAAGCAAGCCGCAGCGCATTATGGATATTGCGAAAAAGAACGGCTTGAATTTAAAAGATAAAAAAGTGAAAAACATACAGGAATGATTCAAATGCCAAAAAAGAATAAATTTATGAACAGAGGAGCAGCGATTCTAAGTATTTGTTTCGCTCTCTTTTTCTTTGTCATCCTCGGGAGAATGGCATATATTCAAATAACCGGAAAAGCCAACGGTGAAGTGCTTGCGACAAAAGCGACAGAGCAGCATGAAAAGAAACGGTCAATCGAAGCGAGCAGGGGCTCCATCTTAGACCGAAATGGAAAAGTAATTGCTGAGGATACAGCTACGTATAAGCTGATCGCTGTTCTTGATGAAAAAATGACTACTGACAAAAAGCATCCGCAGCATGTCCAGAACAAGGAAAAAACAGCTGAAGAATTGTCTAAAATGATAAACATGGACAAGGCTGATATCCTTGATATCTTAAATAAGAAGAAGGCAAAACAAGTCGAGTTCGGTTCAGCGGGACGGGATATTACGTATTCACAAAAGCAAAAAATCGAAAAGCTGAATCTCCCGGGAATTTCATTTTTGCGTGATACAAAACGCTACTACCCGAACGGCATATTTGCGTCCAACTTAATCGGCTATGCCGAAGTTGACCAAAAAACAAATGAAATTACCGGCGCGATGGGCTTAGAAAAAGTGCTGGATCAGTATTTGAAGGAGCGGGACGGATACGTAACATACGAAAGTGACAAATCCGGCTGGGAGCTCCCGAACAGCAAAAATAAAATTACAGCGCCAAAAAATGGTGACAATGTTTATTTAACCATTGACCAGAAAATTCAAACCTTTTTAGAAGACAGTATGACAAAAGTGGCGGAAAAGTATAAACCGAAAAAAGTCATGGCCGCAGTCGTCGATCCGAAAACGGGCAAAGTGCTTGCAATGGGGCAGCGTCCAAGCTTTGACCCGAATACGCGCGATGTGACGAATTATTATAACGATTTGATTTCATATGCGTATGAGCCCGGGTCGACAATGAAGATCTTTACACTTGCAGCTGCGATACAGGAGAATGTGTATAACGGCAATGAAAAGTACAAGTCTGGAACATATATAGTTGGCGGAGAACCTGTAAGGGACCATAATGATGGTGTAGGCTGGGGGCCAACAACATATCATGACGGTGTTGTAAGGTCTTCAAATGTTGCTTTTGCCAAACTGGCTAATGAAAAATTGGGCTATTCCCGGTTTAATGAGTATCTTCATAAGTTCAATTTCTATCAAAAAACAGGCATTGACTTGCCGGGTGAAGTATCAAGTAAGATGAACTTTAAATATGAATTTGACAAAGCATCAACTGCATATGGCCAAGCCTCTGCCGTAACACCAATTCAACAGCTGCAGGCTGCAACTGCAATAGCAAATGACGGTAAAATGATGAAACCCTATATCATAGACCATATTGTAGATCCTGACAAGAAAAAAACCATTTATCAAAATAAACCTCAGTCCGCCGGTACCCCAATTTCTGCGGATACCGCTAAAAAGGTTCGTAATATTTTAGGTGATGTCGTTTCATCTGATATCGGTACTGGACAGCCATATAAAATTGAAGGTTTTGATGTGGCTGTTAAAACCGGAACAGCACAAATTGCCGGACAAAACGGTTATCTATCTGGACGCGATAATTACGTATTCTCTGTAATGGGAATGGCGCCTAAAGATGATCCTGAGCTGCTGATCTATGTTGCAGTGCAGCAGCCGCAATTAGAAAATGATGAAACAGGCTCTAATCCAGTATCTGAAATTTTCAATCCGACAATGAAAAACAGTTTGCATTATCTGAACATTGAACCGACTGAAACGTCAGATTCAGATGAGGAAGAAACGAAAGCGCAGGCGATGCCTGATTTAACAGATCAAACTGTAACAGGTGCTCAAAAGAAAGCGAAAGACGAAAACCTCACACCGATTGTGATCGGCAGTGATATTGCAGTAAAACAGCAATATCCAAAAGCGGGTGAGGAAGTTTTGACCAATCAGAAGGTCTTCCTGAAAACGGGGGGTAAAATCAAGATGCCTGATATGACAGGCTGGTCGAGAAGAGAGGTTCTTCAATACGGCGATTTGGCAGGAATTCATATAGAAGTGAGCGGACAAGGTTACGCTGTGAGCCAAAGCGTTAAGAAGGACAAAGAAATAAAAGACGGAACCGTGATCAAGGTGAAGTTTAGGAATCCTGATTAAATAGAAAGAAAGCTTACCCTGTTGGGTGAGCTTTCTTTTTTTCTATCTCCAAAGAGGAGCGCCGTTCTACCTGTCCACACGCAGGCATAAAATGAAACAAGCCTAAATAAGGAGTGAACGGTGCCTTGCGCGTCTCGAATGTAACGGTTAGAAAACGTTTATTATTTGTTTTGCTTTTTGGAGTGATCGTATTTCTGATCATTGATACAAGGCTGGGGTATGTTCAGTTTGTCATGGGGGAGAAACTGACTTCTCTGGCGAAGGATTCCTGGAGCCGGAACCTGCCGTTTGAGCCGGAACGGGGAGAGATCCTTGATCGGAACGGCGTTAAGCTTGCTACAAATAAGAGTGCTCCGACCGTATTTGTCGTGCCGCGCCAAGTCCAGGATCCACTGAAAACGAGCAAACAGCTGGCTGCGGTGTTAAATATGTCTGAAGAAAAAGTATATAAGCACGTCACAAAAAAAGCGTCGATAGAAAAGATTACGCCGGAAGGGAGAAAAATTTCAAATGAGAAGGCAAAAGAAATCAAAGCGCTCGATTTAAAAGGGGTGTATGTAGCGGAGGATAGTATCCGCCATTATCCGTTCGGCAGCTTTTTATCCCATGTGCTTGGGTTTGCCGGCATTGATAACCAAGGCCTCCTCGGGCTTGAAGCCTATTATGATGATGATTTAAAAGGAGAAAAAGGCTCTGTTAAGTTTTATACAGATGCCAAAGGGAAGAAAATGCCCGATGAAGCAGATGACTACACACCTCCTAAGGATGGACTCGATATGAAGCTGACTGTAGATTCGAAGGTGCAAACCATAATGGAACGAGAGCTTGATAACGCTGAAGCTAAATATCATCCAGACGGTATGATTGCAGTTGCAATGAACCCGAAAAACGGAGAAATACTTGGGATGGCAAGCAGACCTGACTTTGATCCGGCTGATTACCAATCTGTTGACCCGTCCGTTTACAATCGGAATCTCCCTGTGTGGAGCACGTACGAGCCGGGTTCGACCTTTAAGATTATTACACTTGCGGCGGCTCTGGAGGAGCAAAAAGTCAACTTAAAACGCGACCAATTTTATGATAAAGGACATGCAGAAGTAGACGGAGCAAGACTGCGCTGCTGGAAAAGGGGCGGCCACGGACTGCAAACGTACCTTGAAGTTGTGCAAAACTCCTGTAACCCCGGCTTCGTTGAATTGGGAGAGAGATTGGGCAAAGAAAAGCTATTCAAATATATAAAAGGCTTTGGATTTGGCCAAAAAACCGGGATTGACCTGCAAGGTGAAGGAACAGGGATTTTATTTCCGCTTGACAGAGTAGGTCCGGTTGAGCAAGCGACAACCGCCTTCGGGCAGGGGGTATCCGTCACGCCGATTCAGCAGGTTGCAGCCGTTTCTGCCGCTGTTAACGGCGGCACGCTCTACACACCTTATATAGCAAAAGAGTGGATTGATCCGGTAACCAAAAAAACAGTCAAAAAACAATCGCCAATCGCCAAGAAACAAGTCATTTCTAAGGAAACATCAAAACAAATCCGCTATGCTTTAGAGAGCGTCGTTGCAGAAGGCACCGGACGCAATGCGTTTGTCGAAGGCTATCGTGTCGGCGGGAAAACAGGTACAGCGCAAAAGGTGAAAGATGGCAAATACCTCGAAAATAACCATATTGTATCATTTATCGGTTTCGCGCCGGCTGACGATCCGAGTCTTGTCGTCTATGTCGCGGTCGATAACCCGAAAGGCACGATTCAGTTTGGCGGAACCGTTGCAGCGCCTATTGTGGGAAGTATTATGAGAGACAGCCTGCCGGAGCTTGGTGTGAAGCCTAGGAAAAATCAAATCGAAAAAAAATATCAATGGAACGACACAAAAACAGTAGAAGTTCCGAATGTTGTAGGGATGTCTGTCTCAGATCTTGAGTCACTTTTGGTGAATCTGAATATAGATGCTTCCGGAAAAGGAAGCAAAATCGTCAAACAATCACCAGCTGCAGGAACGAAAGTAAAAGAGGGCTCTAAGATACGTGTTTATTTGACTGAAGAAGATGAAAAAAAGGAGGCAGCCGATTAATTCGGGCTGCCTATTATTTTATTGCAGAAAAAAGCTGATATCTTTCAAGATTAGCTGGATGTATCCTTTTTTTTACGCTAAAATATGAACTGTATGCTTAAAAGTCATTATCACATCATTTGATGTGACTTCAATGATAAAAAGAACGAATAGAATGTTGAGAGGTTTGATACGATGAAACTTACAAAGCTGCTTACATACTTAACAACCGAACCTTCTGTAAATGATTCACAAGACCCTGAAATAACTTCAATTGAGATGGACTCCAGGGAAGTAAAGAAAGGGAGTCTTTTTGTATGTGTAAAAGGGTATACGGTAGATGGCCATGATTTTGCGCAAAAAGCAGTTGAAAACGGCGCAGCGGCTATTGTGGCTGAAAAGGAGCTCGATGTGGATGTGCCTGTCATCATTGTCCGGCAGTCACTGCGGGCGCTCAGCGTTTTGTCTGATGCGTTTTACGGACAGCCGACAAAGAAACTGCAGCTGATCGGAATAACGGGCACAAACGGAAAAACATCAACGACCCATATGGTTGATGAGATTCTCAAAAAAGCGGGGAAGCGAACAGGCTTAATCGGCACGATGTACATTAAAATCGATGACGAAACACTTCCCGTTAAAAACACGACACCGGAAAGCGTCACGTTACAGCAAACGTTTAAAAAAATGAATGACAAGCATGTCGACACGGCCATCATGGAGGTTTCTTCTCACGCTTTATCACTGGGACGGGTTCACGGCTGTGATTATGACATTGCCGTATTTACGAACTTAACACAGGATCATCTTGACTATCACAAAACGATGGATGAATACCGACAGGCAAAAAGCCTGCTGTTTTCTCAGCTTGGCGGGGCATTCAACCATGAAAATCCAAAACGGGCTGTTTTAAACGCGGATGATGAGGCAAGCGCTTATTTTGAAAAGGTCACTGCGGCACATATTTCTACATATGGAATTAAAAACAATGCTGATGTAATGGCGAAAGATATCAAAACTACTGCACAGGGCACAAGTTTTCAACTGGTGACGAACAAAGGCACGAAGCACATCACGATGTCGCTCGTCGGACAGTTTAACGTGTATAACGTGCTCGCTGCTGTTGCGACTTGTATTGCGGCAGGCATTCCGTTTGAAACCATTACAGAAGCCGTGGAAGAATTGCATGGCGTAAGAGGCCGTTTTGAACTGGTTAATCAGCAGCAGGAGTTTCCGGTTATTGTTGATTACGCACATACGCCGGACAGCCTTGAAAACGTACTGAAGACATGCAGAGACATGGCGGAAGGAAAGCTGTTTGTTGTTGTCGGCTGCGGCGGAGACAGAGATAAGACAAAGCGCCCGAAAATGGCGAAAATCGCTGTTGAGCTGGCTGACGAACCGATTTTTACTTCAGATAATCCGAGAAGCGAAGATCCGCGTGCCATTTTAAGAGATATGGAAGCAGGGGTAGAGAACGAATACTACCACAGCATTGCCAATCGCGAGCAGGCGATCTTCTTTGCCATTGCCAACGCCAAAAAAGGCGATGTTGTCCTCATTGCTGGGAAAGGACATGAAACCTATCAGCAGATTGGAAACGAAACCTTTGACTTTGACGATGCCGAAGTGGCGGCAAGAGCCATTGTCGAACTGAATAAAAATAAGACGAATTCATAGGAAAGAGATGTTATTGCATGATGGAGCTTGAAAAGATTTTTCATATGGAAAAAAAACATGAATATGATAACTACGTATGTCGTTTGAAAGAAACAGGAGGAGAAAAGGACAATGCTTGAGCAAGTCATTCTGTTTACAATTTTAATGGGTTTTTTAATCAGTGTTCTGCTCTCTCCGATTCTTATTCCGTTTTTAAGAAGATTAAAATTCGGCCAGAGTATTAGAGAAGAAGGACCGAAATCACACCAGAAAAAATCAGGGACACCGACAATGGGCGGGGTCATGATCATACTGTCTATCATTGTGACAACAATAGTGATGACGCAGAAGTTTTCAGAAATAAGTCCGGAAATGTTCCTGCTGCTGTTTGTCACGATCGGTTACGGTTTACTCGGCTTTTTGGATGATTACATCAAAGTCGTAATGAAACGAAATCTCGGTCTGACGTCAAAGCAAAAACTGATCGGACAAATTATCATTGCAATTGTGTTTTATGCGGTGTATCATTACTACAATTTTGCGACGGATATCCGCATTCCGGGGACTGATCTGTCATTTGATCTTGGCTGGGCTTACTTTATCCTTGTACTATTTATGCTTGTCGGTGGATCAAACGCCGTCAACCTGACTGACGGTCTTGACGGTCTATTATCAGGTACGGCAGCCATTGCTTTTGGCGCCTTTGCCATTCTGGCATGGAATCAATCCCAATATGATGTTGCTATTTTCTCAGTTGCGGTTGTCGGAGCGGTGCTGGGCTTCCTAGTCTTCAATGCGCATCCAGCCAAAGTGTTTATGGGAGATACAGGATCACTTGCATTGGGAGGAGCAATCGTCACCATTGCCATTTTAACGAAATTAGAAATCCTGCTGGTTATTATCGGCGGTGTATTCGTCATTGAGACATTATCCGTTATTCTGCAGGTCATCAGCTTTAAAACGACAGGTAAACGAATCTTTAAAATGAGTCCGCTTCACCACCATTATGAGCTTGTCGGGTGGTCTGAATGGAGAGTTGTTGTAACATTTTGGACTGCGGGACTTTTGCTTGCCGTATTAGGAATTTACATCGAGGTGTGGTTATAAGTGGAAAACGATCTATTTTTGCAAAATCAGCATTTTTTAGTCCTTGGACTCGCCAAAAGCGGGTTTGCGGCGGCTTCTATTCTTCATGAAAAAGGTGTCTATGTTACAGTCAACGACCAAAAGCCTTTTGATGAGAACGAACCAGCCCAGAAACTTTCTGAAAAAGGGGTCGAAGTTGTCTGCGGAGAGCACCCTGTTTCTCTGTTCGATCAGCATCAGATTACTGTACTGATCAAAAACCCGGGTATTCCATATGAAAATATTATGGTTCAGGAAGCAGAAAAAAGAGGCATCCCGATATGGACGGAAATTGAGCTTGCCTACCATCTGACGAATGCCAAATTTATTGGGATCACTGGGTCGAATGGAAAAACGACAACGACAACGCTGATTTATGAAATGCTGAAGGCAGACTCTCAAAAGGCGCTGATCGCCGGAAACATCGGTACAGTCGCAAGTGAGGTTGCCTATCACGCTGATGGAGATGAATGGATCGTAACGGAACTTTCGTCATTTCAGCTGATGGGAACGCACGACTTCAGGCCTGAAATCAGCCTGATTTTAAACGTGTTTGATGCCCATCTGGATTATCATCATACGAGAGAAAACTATGAAAAAGCGAAACAAAAAGTGTATCTGCATCAGAAAGCTTCAGATAAAGCAATTGTCAACCAGGATGATGAAACAGTCGTGCGCCTGGCTGAGGCCGGAAAAGCCGGAATTGTTCCTTTTTCAGTAAGCAAACAGCTTGAACACGGCGCTTATGTAAAAGAGGGCATGATTATGTACAACGGCGAAGCTATTCTTCCTTTGGAAGAGGTTGTGCTGCCAGGTGCGCATAATCTGGAGAACATTTTAGCCGCGATTGCGGCAGTGAAAACGGCTGGAGCGTCCAACGAAGCAATCAAAACAGTGCTGACAAGCTTTACCGGCGTAAAGCACCGTCTCCAGTATGTCACAACAGTGAAGAACCGTAAGTTTTATAATGACAGCAAAGCAACAAACGTTTTGGCGACAAGCAAAGCGCTTTCGGCTTTTGAAAAACCTGTCATCCTGCTTGCAGGCGGACTGGATCGCGGAAATGGCTTTGACGACTTAAAACCTTACATGAAGCATGTCAAAGCGGTGCTTACATTCGGACAGACAGCGCCGAAACTCGAAAAGCTCGGAAATGATCTGGGAATACAACATGTCAAACGTGTCGATAATGTTGAACAAGCAGTATCTGCGGCGTTTGCGCTCTCAAATGAAGGAGATGTCATTCTGCTTTCACCTGCGTGTGCGAGCTGGGATCAATTCAAAACATTTGAAGAACGCGGTGACATGTTTATAGACGCCGTGCATATGCTTAAGTAAGGGCTTGTCTTGAAATCGGCAGCCCTAATGACTTTAAGCTTGGGGTGTCGATTGCTTTGACTACTAAAAAAACATCGCCTGATTTGTTATTGGTCATCATTACGTTATTATTATTAACAATTGGATTAATTATGGTGTACAGTGCGAGTGCGGTATGGGCGGATTATAAATTTGACGACTCATTCTTTTTCGCGAAACGGCAGCTACTGTTTGCGGGCATCGGCGTTATTGCCATGTTCTTTATTATGAATGTTGATTATTGGACATGGCGGACATGGTCCAAGTTGCTGATGGTTATCTGTTTTTTCTTGCTGGTGCTTGTTTTAATACCAGGCGTAGGCATGGTGCGGAACGGCTCTAGAAGCTGGATCGGTGTCGGCGCATTCAGCATACAGCCTTCAGAGTTTATGAAGCTTGCGATGATAGCATTCCTTGCTAAATTTCTCTCTGAAAAGCAAAAAAACATTACATCGTTCAGACGGGGATTTGTCCCGGCGCTCGGCATCGTGTTTTCCGCATTTTTGATTATTATGTGCCAGCCTGACCTCGGTACGGGAACGGTAATGGTCGGTACTTGTATTGTCATGATTTTTGTAGCCGGTGCGCGAATTGCCCATTTCGTCTTTCTCGGGCTGATCGGCCTGAGCGGATTTGTTGGGCTCGTACTGTCGGCTCCATATCGGATTAAACGGATTACCTCTTACTTGAATCCGTGGGAAGATCCGCTCGGCAGCGGCTTTCAAATTATTCAATCGCTGTATGCGGTAGGGCCTGGCGGATTGTTCGGAATGGGGCTCGGCCAAAGCAGACAGAAATTCTTTTATCTGCCTGAGCCGCAAACGGACTTTATTTTCGCCATCTTGTCAGAGGAGCTTGGGTTTATCGGCGGATCTCTTATTTTGCTTCTGTTCAGCGTGCTGCTGTGGAGAGGAATCAGGATCGCGCTCGGTGCACCAGATCTATATGGCAGCTTTGTCGCTGTAGGGATTATTTCAATGATCGCGATCCAAGTAATGATCAATATCGGTGTTGTGACGGGCCTTATTCCGGTAACTGGCATCACGCTGCCGTTTCTAAGCTACGGAGGTTCATCATTGACGCTGATGCTGATGGCTGTCGGTGTGCTGCTAAACGTGAGCCGGTACTCGAGGTATTAATGAAATTTCATTCGTGAAGCGATCCTATGAAACAGGAAGCTGGGAAACAATTGATGCGATAACCCTGTCCATAAAAACAGGGTTATCGTTATGTTATAGAGACTGAGACTGGGGGAAGAGATATGCGAATTGCAATAAGCGGAGGCGGCACAGGGGGACACATCTATCCAGCACTTGCCTTTATCAAAGAGGTGCAGCGCCGCCATCCTGATGTAGAATTTTTATATATCGGAACAGAAAACGGATTAGAGAAAAAAATTGTAGAACGGGAAAATATACCGTTTCGTTCCATTGAAATTACAGGTTTTAAAAGAAAGCTTTCATTTGAAAACGTAAAAACGGTCATGCGTTTCCTAAAAGGCGTTAAAAAAAGCAAGTCGTATTTAGCGGAATTTAAGCCGGATGCCGTGATTGGAACGGGCGGTTATGTGTGCGGGCCGGTTGTATACGCGGCTGCAAAAATGGGGATTCCGACTATCGTTCATGAACAAAACAGCCTGCCGGGCATCACCAATAAGTTTCTTTCAAAATATGTTGATAAAGTAGCAATATGTTTTGAGGAAGCAAAATCACATTTTCCAAGTGAGAAAGTTGTATTTACGGGAAACCCGAGAGCCTCTGAGGTCGTCTCAATAAAGACGGGCCGCTCGATGGCAGAATTCGGGCTCTCTGAAGAGAAAAAAACCGTATTAATCTTCGGCGGAAGCAGAGGCGCCGCACCGATTAACCGTGCGGTCATTGATATGCAGGATGCGCTGAAATCAAGAGCGTATCAAGTACTGTATATTACGGGCGAGGTTCACTATGAGAAAGTAATGACTGAGCTGAAAAACAAGGGTGCAGCTGACAATATGGTCACAAAACCGTTTCTTCATCAGATGCCAGAGTATTTAAAGGCGATTGATGTGATTGTAGCAAGAGCGGGTGCGACGACCATTGCGGAAATTACGGCACTCGGAATCCCAAGTGTGCTGATTCCAAGTCCGTACGTAACAGCGAATCACCAGGAGGTCAATGCGAGATCTCTCGGTCAGCATGATGCGGCGATTGTTTTGAAAGAAACAGAACTCAGCGGGGAAAAGCTGATTGAAGCGCTTGACCGGATTGTGCTCGATGAACAAACATTAAAGGATATGAGCGAACGGACAAAGTCACTAGGTGTTCCTGATGCGGCTGCCCGTTTATACAGCGTACTCGAAGATTTGAAAAAATAATAGAAAAGCAAATGGAATGCGGAGGTTTACGATGGAGAAAGTGATACAAGAATTAAAAGAACGCGAAGTCGGCAAGGTGCTTGCAAATGAACCGCTCGCAAATCATACAACAATGAAAATCGGCGGTCCTGCGGATGTATTGGTCATTCCAAGCAGTGTAGATGCTGTCAAGGACATCATGGATGTTGTGAAAAAATATGAAGTAAAGTGGACAGTCATTGGCCGCGGATCAAACCTTCTTGTATTAGATGAAGGGATCAGAGGTGTGGTGATCAAGCTGGGCGCGGGTCTTGACCACCTGGAGCTTGACGGGGAACAAGTCACTGTCGGTGGCGGTTATTCAGTTGTGCGTCTTGCTACATCGATGAGCAAAAAAGGCTTGTCGGGATTAGAATTCGCTGCCGGAATTCCGGGATCCGTCGGAGGGGCTGTCTATATGAATGCAGGCGCTCACGGGTCTGATATGAGTAAGATCCTTGTCAAAGCGCATATTTTGTTTGAAGACGGCACAATCGAGTGGCTGACAAATGAGGAGATGGAATTCACCTACAGAACGTCCGTATTGCAAAAGAAACGCCCTGGTGTTTGTCTTGAAGCCGTTCTCCAGCTTGAACAGAAGGATAAAGAATCAATCGTTCAGCAAATGCAAAGCAATAAAGACTACAGAAAGAATACACAGCCGTATTCAAGCCCTTGTGCAGGAAGTATATTCAGAAACCCGCTTCCGAACCATGCCGGCAATCTAGTGGAAAAAGCGGGCTTAAAAGGATATCAAATCGGCGGTGCGAAGATATCGGAGATGCACGGAAACTTCATCGTCAATGCGGGCGGAGCATCAGCAAAAGATGTGCTTGATCTCATTGATCATGTGAAAAAGACAATCCGTGAAAAATACGAGATTGATATGCACACAGAGGTTGAAATCATCGGTGAAAATCGCTGATTCAAGTTCTGAACTGAAGCTGTTCATATGATATACTGTAAGCAAACGACAAACGGCATCATAGTATGCCGTTTGTTTTGGAATAGGCAGACTTTTAAGGCTGTTTCAGTTGAATGAGGTGAACAGGCAATGAATCCGGGTCATGACCGAGAAAAAATCGTAAATATTGAAGAGCGGATCCCTAAAATTAAAGAGCAGAGAAAACAGAAGGCAAACCGAAGGCTTATTTCATTTATTATGCTCTTTTTTATGATGGTGCTGATCATCGTGTATTTGCAGACACCGATTAGTAAAATTTCATCAATCTCTGTTACCGGTAATGAGAATGTTTCCAAAAAGGAGATAATTGATCTTTCCGATATCAAAAGCGGAGATACTGAATTTTGGAGTCTGGATAAGAAAAAAACAGCAAAAAAGATTCAGGAAAATAAATTAGTGAAAAAAGCAGAAATCAGCAAATCCCTTCCTAATAAAATTAACATTGCGATCGAAGAATATAAAGCGATTGCCTATTTAGAAAAAGACAATGTGTATTACGAAATCCTTGAAAACGGTTCAGTTTTGCCAAACGAAGTAACGCCGGATGATGCGGGACCCATTTTGGTGAATTGGACAGACGCTAAAAAACGTGTTCAAATGGCCAAGCAGCTCGATGCTTTGTCAAATTCTTTAAAACAGTCGATTTCAGAAGTGTATTATACTCCTGTCAAAATGGATCAAAACCGTATTAAATTATATATGAACGACGGGTATGTCGTTACTGCTTCCATCAAAACCTTTGCAGACCGAATGAAAACGTATCCTTCTATTATCTCACAGCTCAACGGCAGTAAAAAAGGGATTATTCATTTAGAAGTTGCTACCTATTTTGAAGAGTTTGGAAAAAGCGATTCGTCTGCCAAAAAGGAAGATGAAAATTGAGGGGCAAATCAGCCGTCCTTCTTTCTTTGATTATGCTAATCGCAGGTTTTTTAATTTCTTTTTCCTTTCAGACGACAAGAGAAAACCACAAAAGCATGACAGAGACGGAAGATTGGAAAAAAGAATATGCCCTGCGGGATGAACTGCTGAAGCAAGAGAAAGAAAACAAGGACCTTGAAAAAGAACTGTATCAAAAGCAGAACAAAGTCCGTCAGACTGAAAATAAGCTGAAAAACGAAAAAACAGAATACTATAACGTTCTGGAAGATGTAGAAAAGTACAGAATGTATATTGGGGAAGTCGGTGTACAAGGAGAGGGCGTTCAAGTGACTTTGGAAGATGCTTCTTACATACCGGAAGGAGAGAACGTGAACAGCTACATCGTTCACGAAAGCCATCTCTTTCAAGTCATAAATGAACTGTATATATCTGGTGCGGCAGCCGTCTCCATCAACGGCCAGCGGCTGACCCATAATTCCTACATCAAGTGCAACGGGCCGGTCGTAACGGTTGACGGGGTGCAGCACCCCGCCCCATTTGTCGTTTCTGCCATTGGAGATCCCGATGTCCTGCTTCCTTCGTTAAATATAGCAGGAGGCCTGATCGATCAGCTTTCTATGGATCATATTTCTGTTACCGCAGAAAAAAAGAAAAATGTACAAATGGAGCCCATTCTGAAAACGAAGGAATGACTGGAAAAGCGGGTGAAGTGATTGAAAATAAAGCGTTCCTTCATTAGCATTAGCGTGCTTATGGTCATATTCGGCCTTATGATATCTGTTCAATTTAATTCTTTAAAGCATCCCCAAGTCCGAGATACAAGAGATATGTGGGATATTAGAGAAGAGCTTACATCAGAGCAGAAGAAGCAGGAAGAGCTGCTGGCTGAAATTAATAAGTATGATAAATTGCTGAATACCTATACGCAAAACAAAGAATTGACAAAAGAAACAGCGCTCAATAATACATTACAAACCTTAAAAAAAACAGCCGGCATGACCGATATTACAGGTAGCGGAATTGTCATCACCCTTTCTCCGCTTTTTTCTGAAAGCGTAACTGGAGAGGCGATCAAAAATCCACCGCCGGATTTACTAAAGAAGCTGATTAATGAACTCAACTCTTATGGTGCTGAGCATATCTCAATAAATGAGCGAAGAGTTGTGAATTCTTCAGTGATACGGGACATAAACGGCACAACAAAAATAGACGGATACAGCCTAGATGATTATCCTTTAACAGTAAAAGTGCTTGCTGAAGATCCGGACAAGCTGTACAGCAGGGTAAAGGGGTCCGATCTAGAGGATATCTTTGCTTCTGAAAATGTAGCGTTAAAAGCAGGTAAATCTGACAGCAGCCTCACATTAAAAGCTTATGACAGAGCAGTGGACGTACAACAGCTAAAACCGCTTAAAGACTAAAAGGGAGGAGAATTGTCATGTGGCTGCCCGTGCTTGGACTCGTGCTCGGAATAACGATCGGACTGATGACAAACTTAACAATACCGAGTGAATACTCAAATTATTTATCACTTGCTGTGCTTGCTGCACTTGATACTCTAATCGGCGGAATCAGGGCGCATTTACAAGGTACATATGATGAAATGGTATTTGTTTCCGGTTTCTTTTTTAATATTATATTGGCAATAAGTTTAGCTTTTCTGGGAGTTCATCTTGGTGTAGACTTGTATTTAGCAGGTATATTCGCATTTGGAGTCAGATTATTTCAGAATATAGCCGTTATAAGAAGAAATCTACTAACAAAGTGGACTCTTTCTAAAAAAAATAAAAAAAATGTGATATAAAAGAGGATATACATAGGATATAACGAATATTTTCAATAAACATAAAATGTGAAAAGCACATAAGAATATTCCGTTGTTATTTTTTGTTACACACTTGTAAAGCCACATTCATTGTATTGTTGTTCCGCAAATAATAGAATAGAAATGATCGAAATGTGAGGAGGTGCCATAGAATGAACAACAATGAACTTTACGTCAGTCTTGACATCGGTACGTCCAATACAAAAGTGATCGTCGGAGAAATGACAGATGATTCCCTTAATATTATCGGTGTGGGAAATGTACCGTCTGAAGGGTTGAAAAAAGGCTCAATCGTTGATATAGATGAGACCGTTCATTCTATAAGAAAAGCGTTTGACCAAGCTGAAAGAATGGTAGGTTTTCCGCTTAGAAAAGCTATTGTCGGCGTTAATGGAAATTATATCAATATTCAAGATACAAACGGTGTTGTAGCAGTTTCTAGTGAAAATAAAGAAATTCAAGTAGAAGATGTCCGCCGCGTCATGGAAGCGGCCCAGGTTGTTTCAATACCGCATGAACAGCTGATAGTCGACGTCATTCCTAAACAATTTATCGTTGATGGAAGAGATGAAATTACCGACCCGAAAAAAATGCTTGGTGTGCGTTTAGAAGTAGAGGGCACACTGATCACCGGTTCAAAAACAATATTACATAACTTGCTTCGCTGCGTTGAAAGAGCCGGTGTTGAAATAACTGATATTTGTCTACAGCCGCTGGCAGCCGGTTCTGCTGCTTTGTCAAAGGATGAGAAAAATCTCGGTGTGGCTCTCATTGATATAGGCGGAGGGTCAACCACCATTGCCGTATTCCAGAACGGACACCTGACTTCTACCCGTGTCATTCCTCTCGGAGGCGAAAATATCACCAAAGATATCTCCATCGGATTGAGAACGTCCACAGAAGAAGCGGAACGTGTGAAAAAACAATTTGGACATGCCTACTATAACGAGGCTTCAGAAGATGAAGTATTTGAGGTAACCGTTATAGGCACCAATCAAAAACAAACATTTACACAGCAGGAAGCAGCGAATATCATTGAAGCAAGAGTCGAAGAAATCCTTGAGATTGCTTCAGAAGAACTTCGCAATATGGGAATTAGCGATCTGCCGGGAGGCTTCGTGCTGACAGGGGGACAAGCAGCGATGCCTGGTGTCATGTCACTGGCGCAGGATGTGCTGCAAAACAATGTCAGAGTGGCGAGCCCGAATTATATCGGTGTAAGAGATCCTCAGTATATGACGGGAGTTGGCATGATTCAATTTGCCTGCCGGAATGCTAGAATTCAAGGCAGAAAAATTGGCTTCAAGATGCCTGAAGAAGCGATACAGGAAATTGCAGTCTCATCAGCAGAGGAAGAAGAGCATCATCACCAAAATGAGATGCAGCAACGGCCAAAAGGAAAACAAAAAACACAAGCCGAACATAACAAACAGAGCAAAATGAAAAAACTATTAAGCATGTTTTGGGAATAGATAGATAGTCATTCGGCAGATTAGGAGGATTTAGCATGTTGGAGTTCGAAACAAACATAGACGGCTTAGCATCAATTAAAGTAATCGGAGTAGGAGGCGGCGGTAACAACGCGGTCAACCGAATGATTGAGAATGAAGTGCAAGGAGTAGAGTACATCGCGGTAAATACGGACGCTCAAGCTCTTAACCTGTCAAAAGCGGAAGTGAAAATGCAAATCGGCGCAAAGCTGACTAGAGGATTGGGAGCAGGTGCGAATCCGGAAGTCGGTAAAAAAGCCGCAGAGGAAAGCAAGGAGCAGATTGAAGAAGCGCTAAAAGGCGCTGACATGGTATTCGTAACAGCTGGTATGGGAGGCGGAACAGGAACAGGTGCCGCACCGGTTATTGCGCAAATCGCAAAAGATTTAGGAGCATTAACAGTCGGGGTCGTTACAAGACCGTTTACGTTCGAAGGCCGTAAGAGACAGCTGCAGGCGGCGGGCGGAATTTCTGCAATGAAAGAAGCGGTGGACACACTGATTGTGATTCCGAACGACCGTATTTTGGAAATTGTTGATAAAAACACGCCGATGCTTGAAGCATTCCGTGAAGCTGATAACGTACTCCGTCAAGGGGTTCAAGGTATTTCTGACCTGATCGCTACTCCTGGTCTCATTAACTTAGACTTTGCTGATGTGAAAACGATCATGTCTAACAAAGGATCTGCTTTGATGGGTATTGGTATTGCGACTGGGGAAAACCGTGCTGCAGAAGCTGCGAAAAAAGCCATTTCCAGTCCGCTTCTTGAAGCAGCAATTGACGGCGCGCAAGGCGTCTTAATGAACATTACTGGCGGAACAAATCTGAGCCTATATGAAGTTCAGGAAGCAGCAGATATTGTCGCTTCTGCATCTGACCAGGATGTAAACATGATTTTCGGTTCTGTTATTAACGAAAATCTTAAAGACGAGATTGTGGTTACTGTGATCGCCACTGGTTTTATCGAACAGGAGAAAGATGTTACGAAACCCCAGCGTCCATCATTAAACCAGAATATCAAATCACATAATCAGAGTGTTCCAAAACGTGAGCCGAAACGAGAGGAACCGCAGCATCAAAACACAGTCAGCCGCCAAACCTCACAGCCGGCTGACGATACGCTTGATATCCCGACATTTTTAAGAAACCGCAATAAACGCGGCTAATTGAAAGGACAAAATCGTTTTCGATTTTGTCCTTTTTTATTTTTTCCTCAATCATTTCCATCCATCTATCATGTCTTTTGAACTATGTCTTCCTACACAGATCAACAAATCAACCTATTATACCTACCGATATTTCATGACCATCTAATCATTTTCATTTATATGGAAATGGAATGACAGGAAACGACAATATCTGTAATTGAGATTGTCTACAGTTAACATACAGCGAAGTTTTGACAAACAAATTGAACTTTAAAGGAGGGACGACATTTTTTTACAAAGTGGTTTAAAAAAGGGGGATAAAAAATGAGGAAAAAGATGAAAAACAGACTGATCAGTTCTGTTTTGAGTACAGTTGTCGTCAGTTCACTGCTGTTTCCGGGTGCAGCCGTGGCAAGCAGCAAAGGAGCCGCTTCTTCTGTAAAACAGGAGCTTCAATCTTCAGAGACGATTCAAAATAAGATATCCAGCTCATTAAAGAAAAGCTTTAAAAAAGAAGAAAAAACTACCTTTCTGATCAAATTTAAAGATCAAGCTGACACTCAAAAAGCGGCAAAATCAGCTGTCAAAAGAGCGAAATCTAAAAAGATGACCGCTGCTAAAACGGAATATCAAAAGCGTTCCGCCGTTGTGTCTTCGTTAAAAGTGACAGCTGATGAAGCTCAGAAGGACGTCTTGAAATATTTAAACAGCCAGAAAAATAAAGGGAATGCCGATGATATTCATTCCTATTATGTGGTAAATGGAATTGCAGTACATGCTTCAAAAGAGGTCATGGAGAAAGTGGCCCAGTTTCCTGAAGTAGAAAAGGTGCTTCCAAATGAAAAACGGCAGCTTTTTAAGTCATCCGCCTCCCCATTCAATATGAAAAAAGCGCAAAAAGCGATAAAAGCGACTGACGGCGTAGAATGGAATATAAACCAAATAGATGCACCGAAGGCTTGGGAGCTTGGATATGACGGAACGGGTACGGTTGTCGCCTCAATTGATACAGGGGTTGAATGGGAACACCCTGCATTAAAAGAAAAATATCGCGGGTTTAATCCGGAAAGCCCGAATGAGCCTGATAATAACATGAACTGGTTTGATGCTGTAGCGGGCGAGTCAAGTCCTTATGATGATCTTGCTCATGGCACTCACGTAACAGGTACAATGGTTGGTTCTGAGCCTGATGGCACGAATCAAATTGGTGTCGCACCTGGCGCAAAATGGATTGCCGTTAAGGCGTTTTCAGAAGATGGCGGGACAGACGCTGACATTTTGGAGGCCGGTGAATGGATTTTAGCTCCAAAAGACGCAGAGGGCAATCCTCACCCGGAAATGGCTCCGGATGTCGTCAATAATTCTTGGGGCGGGGGCTCCGGCCTTGATGAATGGTACAGGGATATGGTCAATGCCTGGCGGGCGGCCGACATTTTCCCGGAATTCTCTGCGGGAAATGCTGATCTCTTTAACCCGGGAGGACCTGGTTCTATCGCTAATCCTGCCAATTATCCGGAAGCATTTGCGACCGGAGCGACTGATATTAACAAAAAGCTTGGCGATTTTTCACTCCAGGGACCGTCGCCATACGATGAAACAAAGCCGGAAATTTCTGCTCCAGGCGTAAACATCCGGTCTTCAGTTCCTGGCCAGACATATGAAGACGGATGGGATGGCACATCGATGGCAGGACCGCATGTTTCTGCTGTTGCCGCGTTGTTGAAGCAGGCAGACGCCTCACTTTCTGTCGATGAGATGGAGGATATATTGACAAGCACGGCTGAGCCATTAACGGACTCTACATTCCCTGACTCTCCGAATAACGGATACGGTCATGGTTTGGTTAATGCTTTTGACGCTGTATCAGCCGTTACAGACGGTTTAGGAAAAGCAGAAGGGCAAGTTTCTGTCGATGGGGAAGATGAGGAGCTGCCTGTCTATCAGCATGAGAAAGTAAATGAAGCTTATGAAGGTGCCAGCCTTCCGCTTACCTTGACAGCTGAAGACAATGTGAGTGTGACTTCCGTTAAATTGGCCTATAAGCTGGATCAAGGCGAATGGAAAGAGGTCAATGCGAAACGAATCAGCGGAGATCATTTGAAGGGGACGTACCAGGCGGAAATCCCAAGTATAAAGGGGACCGCATTAAGCTATAAGTGGATCATTCAGGATTTTGGCGGCCATGTTGTTGAGTCTGACATATATGATGTAACCGTAAAACCTAGCATCACTACTGGATACAAGCAGGATTTTGAAACAGAACCAGGCGGCTGGCTTTTGAGCGGAACAAACAATAACTGGGAGTGGGGAGTTCCGGAATCAGGACCTCATGCAGCTGCATCAGGAGAAAAAGTATATGGGACAAACCTGACTGGAAATTATGCCAATGGAGCGAATATGAATCTCACTATGCCTCCAATTGATGTGCCGGATTCAGGGAACCTGTTTCTTCAATTCAAGAGCTGGCACAACCTGGAAAGTGATTTTGATTACGGCTACGTTTTTGTTTTACCGGAAGGCGAAACGAATTGGGAGCAGGCTGGGGTCTATAATGGAAAGACTTCAAACTGGATCAACGAAGAAATTAATTTATCCGCATACAAAGGCCAAAACATTCGAGTGATGTTCAACCTTCAGTCTGATGAAAGCATTGCGAAAGAGGGCTGGTACATTGATGATGTTCAGCTTTCAGACAAATCTGCCGGAAAAACAGCTAAAAAGAATAAGCTGGGCGTACAAAAAACGGCAGAAAAGCAAAAGAAAAAAGCGGTTAATCCAAAAAAGGCTAAGCCTTCAACACATACAGTCAAAACAGAACATAGCGCTGATATGCAGCCGCAAGCATTGCCGCTAAGAGCACAGGTCAGTGTGATTGAAACAGGAAAATCAACCTATTCAGATCAATCAACCGGACAGTACAAGCTGACGCATAAAGCAGGAGACTATACGCTTATGGCAGAAGCTTATGGCTATCAATCGAAAACGCAAAAAGTGTCTTTGCAGGCAGATCAGACAACCCAAGCTAATTTTACGTTAGAAGAACTAAAGAAAGGCACATTAAAAGGCACTGTCATCAATAAAACAACAGGAAAGCCTGTAAAAGGGGCTTCCGTCTATGTTATTGAGGATGCCGCGGTTGAACCGGCAACTACAAACGACAAAGGAGAATATACACTTGAGGCCTATGAGGGCTCTTACACCGTTAAAGTAGCTGCGCCGGGCTATTACAGCGATGAATTTTCCGTTGAATTAAAAGGTGATATCACAAAAGAAACTGTGCTAAAGCCTTTCGTCGGTTATCCAGGCGAGATCGGATACGATGACGGAACAGCGGAGAATGCAAATTCCTATTTTGCAGCCGGAAACGGATGGGCGGTGAAAATGTCACTGGCTGACGGCAAGGAAAAAGGCATGCTGACAGGAGGGCTATTCAGATTCTGGGATACGGAGTTCCCTGATCCTGGCGGCACAGAGTTTAAGGTCGAGGTTTACGATGCGACAGGGAAAGATGGAGCACCCGGCAAAAAAATTGCGGGACCATATCAAGCTGAAGCTCTTCGTAATGGCGAATGGACGAAAGTAGATCTCAGCTCGAAGGGGATTATGGTCGGTAAAGACTTTTATCTTGTCTATATCCAGTCAAAACCTGATCCATATTCACCAGGCTTGGCAATGGATGAAACCGGGCAGTACTCAGATCGCAACTGGCAGTATGTTGACGGAACATGGCAAAAAGGGGATAAAGAAGACGGCAACTATATGATTCGTGCATTAGTCGATTATGAAGCTGCCGTACCTGACATTACTTCTCCTGCAGACCAATCATATACCAATAAGGAGAGCGTCACTGTAAAAGGAAAGGCATCTCCCGGGACGACTATAACCCTTTATAATGGTGATAAAGAAGCAGGAGAAACGAAAACTGCCGCAGATGGCACGTTCGAGGCAGGGGTTTCACTCAGCAAAGGGGAAAACAAGCTGACAGCGGCTGCATCAACAGACTCCGGAACGACAGATGCTTCAAGTCCTGTTACGGTCACACTTGATCAAGACAAGCCTGAACTGACGCTCGACAATCCAAAGGATGGCGAGAAAATCAATAAAGAAGCGCTGACTGTTAAAGGCACTGTTTCAGATGACAACTTGAAAGAAGTAAAGGTTAATGGCAAAAAAGCAACAGTCACAGACGGTTCCTACTCCGCCCGTATCCTATTGGAAAACGGAAGCAACGAAGTAAAGGTGACAGCCTCTGACTTAGCAGGCAACAAGACGACGAAAAAAGCAGTCGTCGATGTGAATTTTGACAAGCCAGTTATTAACGGACTAATTCCTGGCGAGGACAAAATCTTAAAAGCCGGTGAATCGGTCAAAATCGCTTTTTCAAGCACGAAAGGGGCAGATGCAACGTTTGTCATTCGTCTTCCGCTCACAAATGCAAGAGCGAATGTACAAAACGCTACCGAGCTGCCGTTAAGGGAAATATCTCCGGGACGATATGAAGGCTATTGGACAGCAACATCTTCTATTAAAGCAAATGGAGCGAAAGTAGAGGTTATCGTTCGAGACAATTACGGCAATGAAACTAGAAAAACAGCGAATGGAAAACTATATATCAATACTGAAAAGTAAGTGTAAAAAAAGCTGCCGCCCTTGGCAGCTTTTTTTCTATATACTCGCATTCATTCCCTCGACAAATTAAGCAGTTATCCCTGAAAAATTGTATGGGCCTCTCAACATTAATTGACAGACTTTCCCACAGAGCTTGCTTTATACTTATGAAACAAGAAGGGGAACAGCGTGATGCAAGAAAGAAAGGGGTCAGGTGTGAAAATCTATTTAGATGTCATTTGGCTGTTAAACTTTTGTTTTGACGCACTGTTGCTTTTACTGACGGCATTTATTTTAAAACGCCATGTGAAAAAAAGAAGATTGATAGGCGGCGCGTTTATCGGTTCAAGTATTGTCCTTTTGATGTTTACTCCTTTCTCGCCGATCGTTGAGAACCCGGCCGGAAAGCTCGCTTTTTCGGTTGTCATTGTACTCGTAACATTCGGTTTTAAGAGGTTTCGTTATTTCTTTCAAAATTTGTTTTCCTTTTATTTTGCTACTTTTCTAATGGGAGGAGGAATAATCGGAGCACACTCATTGCTGCAGTCAAACTCTATTGTCAGTAACGGTGTCATGATCACCAATCAAACCGGATTTGGGGACCCGATCAGCTGGATGTTTATCGTGGCTGGCTTTCCCGCGTTATGGTTTTTTTCCAAGAGAAGAATCGAAGATATTGAAACAAAAAACATTCAATATGAGGAACGAGTCAGGGTACAGGCGGACCTGGGCGGCCAAACACTGCACGCAAGAGGCCTGGTGGATTCAGGCAACCAGCTGTACGACCCGCTCACAAAAACGCCGGTCATGATAATTCACATTGATAAGCTTGAACCGATTTTCGGAGAGGCTGATACGATGATTATTCGAAATGCAGACCCGATGGAAGCGATTGAACAGCTTGATGATTCGTTTCGTTTTTTAGATAAAATGAGGCTGATCCCATACCGGGGAGTAGGCCAGCAGCATCAATTCTTATTATGTATCAAACCGGATCATGTAACGATTATGACAAAAGATGAAATGATTTCCGCGGATAAATGCTTAATTGGCATCAGTACGTCAAAGCTGTCGGCAGATGGAGATTTTGACGCGATTATTCATCCGAAAATGCTGTCAGGAAAAGCCATTAAGCACGTATCCTAATGTTCGCAAATGTCCGTTACTTATCATACTCATAAGGCGTGACATTTAGAAGGGAGAGGAAGATGAAAAAACTTAAATTGCGGTTGACGCACCTCTGGTATAAGCTGCTGATGAAACTGGGCTTGAAAAGCGATGAAGTGTATTACATAGGCGGAAGTGAAGCTTTGCCGCCGCCATTATCAAAAGACGAGGAGCAGGTTCTATTAATGAAGCTCCCAAGCGGTGACCAGGCGGCCCGCGCTATTTTGATCGAACGCAACCTGCGGCTGGTCGTCTATATCGCCCGGAAATTTGAAAACACGGGAATTAATATTGAAGATTTAATCAGCATCGGCACCATTGGATTAATCAAGGCTGTGAATACCTTCAATCCGGAAAAGAAAATCAAACTGGCTACATATGCCTCTCGCTGTATCGAGAATGAAATCCTGATGTATTTAAGGAGAAACAACAAAATCCGTTCAGAAGTATCTTTCGATGAACCGCTTAATATTGATTGGGACGGCAATGAGCTTCTGCTTTCTGATGTGCTGGGCACGGATGATGATATCATTACAAAGGACATTGAAGCAAACGTGGATAAAAAGCTTCTAAAAAAAGCGCTCGAACAGTTAAATGAGAGGGAGAAACAAATCATGGAACTTCGTTTCGGGCTTGTCGGCGAAGAGGAAAAAACCCAAAAGGATGTTGCGGATATGATGGGGATTTCTCAATCCTATATTTCCCGTCTGGAAAAACGAATCATTAAAAGATTGCGAAAAGAATTCAACAAAATGGTGTAAAAAATTTTTGCGGGTTAATCCCTTGATTCTACAAGGATTTCCCAATTATGACTATTTTTCGGTCTGAGTACAGTGCATATTTTTCCCACCCGAGGAGATACTTAACGTTGTACAGCAGCTCCTGTAGGGAGGGAAAAAAGTGTCGAGAAATAAAGTCGAAATCTGCGGGGTGGATACGTCCAAATTACCCGTACTCAAGAATGAAGAGATGAGAAAGCTGTTTAGGCAATTGCAGGACGAAGGTGATGATTCAGCCAGAGAAAAGCTTGTAAACGGGAACTTGCGTCTTGTCTTAAGTGTCATTCAAAGATTTAATAACAGAGGGGAGTATGTTGATGACTTATTTCAAGTCGGCTGCATCGGACTAATGAAATCCATTGATAATTTTGATCTAAGCCACAATGTTAAGTTTTCAACATACGCTGTACCTATGATTATCGGAGAGATCCGCAGGTATTTGCGCGATAATAACCCGATACGAGTCTCGAGATCACTCAGGGATATCGCATATAAGGCACTCCAGGTAAGAGAACGGTTAATCAGTGAGACAAGCAAGGAGCCGACGGCAGAGGATATCGCCAAAGTTCTTGAAGTACCGCACGAAGAAATCGTGTTTGCACTCGACGCCATTCAAGATCCGGTATCTCTTTTTGAACCGATCTACAATGACGGCGGAGATCCGATTTATGTCATGGATCAAATCAGTGATGAACGCAACAAAGATACACAATGGATTGAAGAGCTGGCTTTGAAAGAGGGCATGAGAAGGCTGAACGAGAGGGAAAAAATGATTTTAAGAAAACGGTTCTTCCAAGGAAAAACGCAAATGGAAGTAGCCGAAGAAATCGGGATTTCTCAAGCACAGGTGTCCAGACTGGAAAAGGCAGCAATCAAACAAATGAATAAGAATATTCATCAATAGCATGGACGCGGAAAGCCTTTAAAACAGAAATTGTTTTAAAGGCTTTTCTATTTAGAACGAGCGGTTTACGTTTTCGAAAAAGTAAGGTATCCTAGTCCGTACAAAGTTTTGTGAAAATTAAAACAATTCTTTGATTTGGAAAGAGGAGGACCACAATGATTTTGCAGCTTGACAATGTCTCACTAAGACGGAATGGAAAATGGATACTAAAGGATATTCATTGGAAAGTAGAAGAAAAGGAGAACTGGGTGCTTTACGGATTAAACGGAGCAGGGAAGACCGCGCTGTTAAATATGCTATGCTCTTACTATTTTCCGACAACAGGCGAGATGCAGGTGCTTGGTCATGTATTCGGAAAAACGGAGCTGGGAGATAAACTCAGGCGAAAAATCGGCCTTGTCTCAGCGGGTCTTCAGCAAAAATTGTATCCGGCAGATTCAGCTTTTGAAATTGCTCTGAGCGGGGCATATGCTTCAATTGGCTTGTATGAAACTCCAAGTGCGGATATCAGAGAAAAAGCGATTGCCCTGCTCGAGGACTTAGGAGCCATCGATTATGCTGACCGCCGCTATGAAACTCTTTCTCAAGGAGAGAAACAAAGAGCTTTAATTGCAAGAGCGCTAATGGCTGATCCGGAGCTGCTTATACTGGACGAACCAGTTACAGGACTTGATTTTATTGCCCGGGAAAAACTGTTAGATACGATTACACATATTGCAAGCAGGGAAAATGCGCCGTCTATTCTTTATGTTACGCATCATGCGGAAGAAATTTTGCCGATTTTTGATAAAGCCCTCTTGTTAAAAAAGGGAGAAGTCTTTAGATCAGGACAAATGAAAGACATGCTGACAGACGAATCACTTTCTTCTTTTTTTGATACGCCGATCCGTGTATTATGGAATCAGGATCGTCCGTTTTTAACAAGAGCTGAGACGGTAACAAATGCATAACGACATACGATTCATCCTAGGGGTGCTTTAGAAGCTGAGAGAGACGCTTGTCTCAACCCTTATTGACCTGATCTGGATCATACCAGCGGAGGGAAGCGGTGAAAAAGCGGAGAATGCAGCAGCTTGCACTCTGCTTTCTTTATTAAGCCGTTTCATGAATATGAAACGGCTTTTTTCTATTAAAAATAGGAGCGGATAACATGATTGATCAAGTAGAATCTTTACTAAAAAAAGCGGAAGAACAAAAGGACGAGCTCATTGGGCTTGCGAAAACGCTGATTTCTTTTAAAACACCGGCGCCGCCTGCGAGAAATACAGACAGCATCCAAACATGGATTGCGCAGTTTTTGCGTGAACGGGGATTTTTCATCGACAAATGGGACGTTTATCCTGGAGATCCCAATGTTGTGGGTGTTTTAAAGGGAACAAATACAGCAGCCTATCAAAGTTTAATCATCAATGGGCATGTCGATGTGGCAGAGGTAAGAGAGGACGAGGAATGGGTGCATGAGCCGTTTTGTCCTATTGAGAAAAACGGTTTCTTAATCGGCCGGGGCGCCTCAGATATGAAAGGCGGAATGGCCTGTGTGCTGTTTGCTGTAAAGCTGATTCGTGAAGCAGGCATTGAGCTCCCGGGCGATTTGATTCTGCAATCGGTCATCGGGGAGGAGGTCGGAGAGGCCGGCACGCTTGAATGCTGCAAAAAGGGCTATCACGCAGACTTTGCAGTTGTGGCGGATACGAGCGATATGCATATTCAAGGTCAAGGCGGAGTGATTACAGGCTGGATCGAAATCAAAAGCAGTCAAACGTTTCACGATGGAACAAGACGCAATATGATCCACGCTGGCGGAGGAACATTCGGGGCGAGCGCGATCGAAAAAATGGCAAAAATCATTTCTGGACTCGGTGAGCTTGAGCGCCATTGGGCCATTATGAAACGTTATCCCGGCTTTGCACCCGGTACAAACACAATTAATCCCGCTGTTATAGAAGGAGGCAGACATGCGGCCTTTATAGCGGATGAGTGCCGGCTGTGGATCACAGTCCATTTTTACCCGAATGAAACGCATGAACAAGTGGCAGCGGAAATAGAAGATTACATCAACCGGCTGAGTGATAGTGATATTTGGCTGAGGGAAAACCGTCCTGTCTTTAAATGGGGAGGCTCTTCAATGATTGAGGATAGAGGAGAAATTTTTCCGGCCTTGGAAGTTGATCCGGCTCATCCTGGCGTTTTAGCCCTTACAGCGTCACACGAGGAAATCAAACGCGAACGCCCGGTCGTTGACGTCTCTCAGACCGTAACCGATGGCGGATGGCTTTATAATGCCGGTATCCCAAGCGTGATCTACGGACCTGGCAATTTATATAATGCTCATTCCGTTAATGAGGAGGTATCGATTGAGCAGCTCGTAGATTATACGAAAATCATGCTCACATTCATCCTTAGATGGTGCAGCCGTAAAAAAGAACAATGATCATGAAAATTTCTCCTTGCTGACAAGGTTCAGCCCGCCCGTTCATATACTAGAAAAAAGGACCAAAAAAAGGACGTGATGGGATGATCAGCATTTCAGAATTTCAGGTGAAAGACGTCGTCAATGTCTCTAACGGAAAAAAATTGGGGAGCATCGGAGATATTGATATCAATGTCACTACAGGAAAAATTCAGGCGATTATACTAGGGGGAAATGGAAAAGTTCTCGGTTTTTTTGGAAAGGAAGAGGAAATGGTCATTCCTTGGCGAAATATAGTTAAAATCGGTGAAGATGTCATTTTAGTCCGATTAAGTGAATCCCATGCTTAGCTTTTTTGCCGCTGATTGTCAAATGCCGGAAGTCTGAACTCTTCCGGCACATTTCATTTATGAAATATGCAAATCGGCGCTAAACGAATGCAGAAAGATGTGGTAAAATAAGTGGGAAATTACGCCTTATAAATGTTTGTCGAAAGGTTGGATCATCATGAATACATATCACCCATTCAGTCTCACCACCCCCTCGACACTCATGATACAAGACTGGAAACAAACGAATCAAAATCATGCAGAAATCATTGCCGGATTTACTACGAAAAACGGCGGTGTCAGTCAAAAACCTTTTGAGTCGTTAAATACAGGATTGCACGTTCATGACAAAGATGCAGATGTGGTTAAAAATCGTGAATATATAGCCGATATGTTTAATATTGATTTGCAGTCTTGGGTATTTGCTGACCAGACACACGACAATCGCGTCCAAAAAGTGACGCAGAGGGACAGGGGCAAAGGCGCCCGTGAGTATCAATCAGCTTTTAAAGCAACAGACGGGCTCTATACAAATGATAAAAATGTATTCCTGGCATTATGCTTTGCTGATTGTGTGCCTCTTTTCTTTTTCGATCCGGTGAAATCGCTTGTCGGGGTCGCTCATGCCGGATGGAAAGGCACGGTCAAACAGATTGGCAGAGAAATGGTGAAACAATGGACCGAACAGGAGGGCTCGAAGCTTTCTGATATATACGCTGTTGTCGGACCGTCTATCTGCGGTGCGTGCTATACCGTGGATGATCGTGTGATGAATGCTGTCCGCGCATTGCCGTTTTCAGCAGAGCGTGCCGTAAATCAGACGGGGCAGGGGCAGTATCAGCTTGATCTGAAAGAGCTGAATCGACTCATACTGATTGACAGCGGTTTGGCAAATGAGCAGATTTCTGTCAGCGGTTTATGTACGGAAAGTGAGCCATCACTTTTCTTTTCCCACCGGCGCGATCAGGGGAAAACAGGACGGATGATGTCCTTTATCGGAATGAAGGAGGCATAAAAGATCTTGCGTGTTGTTGATCATTTACGACATATAAACGAACGAATAAACGAAGCATGTAACAGATCGGGCCGCAGCTCCGATGAAGTTACGGTTATTGCAGTCACAAAATATGTCTCGCCAGAAAGAGCACAGGAGGCGGTCGATGCGGGCATCACGTGCCTCGGAGAGAACCGGGACGCCGAGCTGCTTCGCAAACAGGAAATCATAAAAGGAAATGTGGAATGGCATTTTATCGGCAGCCTTCAATCAAGAAAAGTAAAAGCTGTCGTCAATTCTGTTTCCTATATTCACTCTCTGGACCGGCTTTCATTAGCGAAAGAAATTGAAAAACGGGCTGAAGGTGCTGTCCAATGCTTTGTGCAGGTCAATACCTCGCTTGAGCCCTCTAAACACGGCATGAAAAAAGAAGAAGTGATACCCTTCATACAGGAGCTTTCCGGCTTTGATCACATCGTTGTGGCCGGACTGATGACTATGGCTCCTCTGACTGATGACCAAGATCAGATCAGAAGCTGTTTCCGAGCGCTGAGAGAACTTCGTGATCAGGTTCAAGAGCTGAAACAGCCGAACGCTCCATGTACAGAACTGTCGATGGGCATGTCAAATGATTTTGAAATCGCGATTGAAGAAGGGGCTACTTATATTAGAATCGGCTCATCGTTAGTCGGAAATGAAACAGGGGGTGTACAGCAATGAGTATGAAAAATAAACTGAAAAACTTTTTCTCGATGGATGAAGAAGAATACGAATACGAATATATTGAAACTGAGCGGGATTCTCATGAGGAACAGGAACAAAAAGAAAAACCTGCTTATAATGCCGGTAAACCAGCAGCCAAACAGAACGTGGTAAGCTTGCAAAGTGTTCAGAAATCCTCTAAAGTGGTGTTGAGTGAGCCGCGCGTTTATGCGGAGGCGCAGGAAATAGCCGACCATCTGAAGAACAGGCGGGCAGTTGTCGTCAATCTTCAGCGGATACAGCATGACCAGGCGAAACGGATTGTTGACTTCTTAAGCGGAACCGTTTACGCCATTGGCGGCGATATCCAAAGAATTGGTTCAGATATTTTCCTATGCACGCCTGACAACGTAGATGTATCAGGCACAATTTCTGAGCTCATATCTGAAGACGATCAGAGGTGGTAAAGCGAGATGATCCTTTATCAAGTTTTTTCGGTTTTAAGCTTATTAATTACAATATACTCATTTGCCCTGATCATATATATTTTTATGTCATGGGTGCCGAGTACGAGGGAAACAGGAGTCGGACGTTTTTTAGCTTCGATCTGTGAACCATATCTCGAGCCATTCAGAAAAATTATCCCCCCAATTGCAATGCTGGATATTTCACCAATCGTAGCCATTCTCGTGCTGCGGTTTGCGACAACCGGCCTGTGGGGGCTTTATCGCATGATTGCCTTTTAAGGTGACAGTTTGATAGGGGCTTGGCTGCTGCCAAGCCTCTTTACATAGAAGGGAAAGACGATGAGCGATATTTATCAGCACTTCAGAAAAGACGAGCGTGCCTTTATCGATCAGGCACTCGAATGGAAAAGAATTGTCCAGGAGCAGTACCGGATGAAGCTGACCGACTTTTTAGATCCCCGGGAACAGGTCATTCTCGCTGCTGTCACGGGACAGGCAGATGTAGGACTGGCTTTTTGCGGCGGCTATGGCAGAGCGGAGCGAAAACGGGCAATTTTATATCCTGAGTATATCACGCCGGAAGAATCAGATTTTGAGCTTCAGGCGTTTGACGTCCGCTATGCTGAAAAATTTGTGACGGTCGATCACCGGTCTCTTCTTGGTTCATTAATGGGAATCGGCCTGAAGCGGCAAAAGTTTGGAGATTTAGTGTTTTCAGAGACGGCAGTGCAAATCATTGTCTCAGCTGAAACAGCCGATTTTGTTGCAGCTCAGCTTACCCAAGCCGGAAAAGCCGCGGTCAAGCTTGAGAAAATTGACTTGTCAGACCTTAAAATTCCCGCACTAGATGTCGAAATAAGAGATGATACCGTTTCTTCTTTAAGGCTTGACGCAGTCTGCGCCTCTATGAGCAGGCAATCACGCCAGAAATCACAAACGCTGGTGAAAAACGGTCTTGTAAAAGTGAACTGGAAGGTTGTTGAAGATCCTTCTTACCAGGTTGCTGAAGGGGACATGCTCTCTATCAGGGGCTTTGGCCGCTGCAGTCTGACAAAAATCGAAGGGAAAACCAAAAAAGACAAGTGGAGAGTCACGTTTGAACGACAAAAATAGTCGGTTTTTCAGTTTTTTTCTCCATCTGTGTTGAATTTGCTTTATAATGTGAACTAGATAACCGTACTGAAATGTAAAAAATGGAGGTGGCATCATGCCATTAACGCCGAATGATATTCACAATAAGACGTTTACAAAAAGTTTTCGCGGATATGATGAAGACGAGGTAAATGAATTTCTGAGCCAAGTCAGAAAAGATTACGAAATTGTTCTCCGTAAAAAAACAGAGCTTGAAGCGAAAGTGAATGAGCTAGATGAAAGAATCGGGCACTTTGCCAACATTGAAGAAACGCTGAATAAATCGATTCTGGTTGCCCAAGAAGCAGCTGAGGACGTAAAGCGCAATTCTCAAAAGGAAGCAAAGCTGATTGTTCGGGAAGCGGAGAAAAACGCTGACCGCATCATCAATGAGTCTTTATCGAAATCAAGAAAAATCGCAATGGAAATCGAAGAACTGAAAAAACAGTCTAAAGTGTTCAGAACACGTTTCCAAATGCTGATCGAAGCGCAGCTTGATCTTCTGAAAAATGATGATTGGGATCATCTGCTCGAATATGAAGTCGACGCTGTGTTTGAGGAAAAGGAATAAATTCTCTGATTACCTTGACATTTTCTTAGCTTGTCGAATATAATACGTTCATAAATTCAGATGAAAAGACGGTTGAAAGGGACAGTCATGTTTCCATCATGCCTTTATAGCGACCCGGAGATGGTGAAAGTCCGGGATGGCCGGAATCATGTAGATCAGCCCTTAAGTTTCCTTTCTGAACTCACAGTAGGTTAGGACGTTCATCACGTTACGATGCTCGAGAGGAAAAAGCGTAAGCCTGGCTTTTTCTAAAAGGGTGGTACCGCGAGATAAGCTTTCTCGTCCCTTATGGGATGAGAGGGCTTTTTTTATTTTCTGAAAAAATTGGTGGAGGAATGAAAATGGATTACAAAGACACGCTCTTAATGCCGAAAACAGATTTTCCGATGCGAGGCAATTTGCCAAACCGTGAGCCTGACATGCAAAAGAAATGGGAGGAGCAGGATATCTACAGTCTAGTACAGGAACGGACGAAGGACCGCCCGAAATTTGTTTTACATGACGGACCTCCGTACGCAAACGGCGATATCCACATGGGCCACGCGCTTAACAAAATTTTAAAGGACTTCATCGTCCGCTACAAATCAATGAGCGGGTACAACGCACCATATGTACCGGGCTGGGATACACATGGATTGCCGATTGAAACAGCTCTTACAAAAAACAAAAAAGTGAACCGCAAAGAAATGTCAGTAGCTGAATTCCGCAAGCTATGCGAAGAATATGCATGGAAGCAAATTGAGGGTCAGCGTGAGCAGTTCAAGCGTCTCGGAGTCCGCGGTGACTGGGAAAATCCATATGTGACACTGAAACCGGAATATGAAGCACAGCAAATCCGCGTTTTCGGTGAGATGGCAAAACGAGGCTACATTTATAAAGGCCTTAAACCGGTTAACTGGTCACCTTCAAGTGAGTCTGCTTTAGCTGAAGCGGAAATCGAATATCAAGACAAACGCTCAGCATCTATTTACGTCGCGTTTGGCGTGAAAGACGGAAAAGGAGTGCTTGAAAACGGTGAGCGCATCATCATTTGGACAACAACGCCTTGGACGATCCCTGCAAACCTCGGCATTTCGGTGCATCCTGATCTAGAATACAGCGTGATTGCAGTCGGTGATGATCGCTTTGTTGTAGCAAGTGCACTGGTTGAAGCTGTAGCTTCTGCATGCGGCTTTGAGCAGTATGAAGTGACAAGAACGATCAAAGGGAAAGATCTCGAAAATATTATCGCTGAACACCCGCTATACGGCAGAGATTCACTCGTTATGCTTGGCGATCACGTGACAACTGACGCCGGAACAGGCTGTGTTCATACAGCACCGGGACATGGGGAAGATGACTTTATCATTGGCCAAAAATACGGCTTAGACGTCCTTTGTCCGGTTGATGAAAAAGGTGTGATGACAAGCGAAGCTCCTGGCTTTGAAGGTATGTTCTATGATGATGCAAACAAAGTGATCACACAGCAGCTCGAAGAAAAAGGCGCGCTCGTGAAGCTTGAATTCATTACACACTCCTATCCGCACGATTGGAGAACAAAGAAACCAACCATTTTCAGAGCAACTGCGCAATGGTTTGCGTCTATTAAAGATTTCAGATCAGACCTGCTGGATGCCATTAAAGAAACCAAATGGGTTCCTGAATGGGGCGAGCAGCGTTTGCACAATATGGTGCGTGACCGCGGCGACTGGTGTATTTCCAGACAGCGTGCATGGGGTGTGCCGATTCCGGTATTTTATGCTGAAAACGGTGAGCCAATCATCACAGATGAAACGATTGAGCACGTTTCAGAATTGTTTAGAAAACATGGCTCGAACATTTGGTTTGAAAAAGAAGCGAAGGATCTTCTTCCGGAAGGCTTTACGCATCCTGGTAGCCCGAACGGCACATTTACAAAAGAACAGGACATCATGGATGTTTGGTTTGATTCTGGTTCTTCCCACCAAGCGGTGCTTGAAGAGCGCGAGGATCTCGTTCGGCCGGCTGATTTATACCTTGAAGGCTCTGACCAATACCGGGGCTGGTTTAACTCATCTCTATCAACAGCAGTAGCCGTAACAGGAAAAGCGCCATATAAAGGTGTGCTCAGCCATGGATTTGCACTGGATGGAGAAGGACGCAAAATGAGTAAATCCATCGGTAACGTTGTGGTTCCAGCAAAAGTTATGAAACAGCTTGGCGCCGACATTTTGAGATTATGGGTGTCTTCTGTTGACTACCAGGCGGATGTTCGCGTCTCTGATGCGATTCTGAAGCAGGTTGCTGAAGTATACCGTAAAATCCGCAACACGTTCCGTTTCCTTCACGGCAACCTATTCGATTTTGATCCAAAAACAAATGCGGTGGCTGTGGAAGATCTTCGTGAAGTCGATCAGTATATGCTGATTAAGCTAAACAAACTGATTGATAAAGTGAAAAAAGCGTATGACGAGTACGAATTTGCGGTTGTGTATCACAGCATCCACAATTTCTGTACAATTGAATTAAGCTCATTCTATCTGGATTTCGCTAAGGATATTGTATACATTGAGCATGCGGATCATCCGGATAGACGCAGCATGCAGACTGTATTCTATGAAACGCTGCTTGCATTAGTGAAGCTTACAGCGCCGATTCTGCCTCATACTGCTGACGAATTGTGGTCTCACTTAACATTTGTTGACGAGCAAAGCGTTCAGCTGACAGATATGCCGGAAACGATTGCGGTTCCAAACAGCGAAGCGACAGAAGATAAGTTTGACCGTTTTATGTCTCTTCGTGATGATGTGCTAAAAGCGTTAGAAACAGCGCGAAATGAAAAAATCATCGGTAAATCATTGGAAGCAAGCCTGAAGTTGTATCCGAATAAAGAAAACAAAGAGCTATTAGCTTCTATTAAAGAAAATCTTTCTCAGCTGTTTATTGTTTCTGAATTAACCATCAGTGAAGAAAATGAAGCGCCAAACGATGCGCAAAGCTTTGAGACAGGGAAAATCGCTGTCGAGAAAGCTGAAGGCGAAATGTGTGAGAGATCCCGTGTGATTTCTAAAGATGTAGGTGCAAACCCGAAATATCCTACACTGTCACTGCGCAACGCTGAAATCGTTGAAAAGTATTATCAGAATTAATGAAAGAGCCCGGCGCACAAGCCGGGCTTTTTTTGTGCCAAGAGTGACATCGTTTAGAATGTCAGGAAAAATCTTATGGGCTTTAGATCATCATTCACAGGTAACAATATAGGTATTACGTTAAGAGCAGGAGTTGTGATGAATGAATGATCAACTGACCGCAATTTATACGGAACTTCTTCTGATGAAAGAAGAATTACAGTCGAGATTATTTGAGTATTCTTGCTTTCAGGTTTCAACAAGCCCGCAGGCAGCAATCAATCATAAACAAAAAGCAACTCTGATCTATCATATTAAAGAAGAGCTTCAGGACGTTCTTCTCGCATTGTCAAAAATTGAGGACGGCACATTCGGATATTGTGAAGAAACTGGGTCTCCCATTCCTCTATCAAAGCTGGCGGTGCTGCCGACAGCGCGAACAGCAAACGATTTTCTGTATTCGGTCCAATTTGAAAAAAAAACGCTTCCTCTGTGGAAATCAACTGATATTGAGTATGATCAGGCGCTGTATGAATAACAGCGCCTTCCCAATTAAGTCTGTACAGAGGCTGATATTTCTTTACTCCTGTGCTTTTTATTGATAAAATGCATAATGGATTAAAGTAACCGTACAATGGAGGAACGTTTGTGCTGTATTACGTTATCGCACTACTTATTATCGCAGCTGATCAACTGACAAAATGGCTTGTCGTCAAGAACATGGAACTTGGACAAAGCATACCGATCATTGATCAGGTATTCTATATTACCTCCCATCGCAATACGGGGGCGGCGTGGGGGATATTAGCCGGTCAGATGTGGTTTTTTTACCTCATCACAACTGCAGTCATTATTGGTATTGTTTATTACATACAGCGATATACGAAAGGGCAAAAGCTTCTTGGTGTTTCCCTTGGACTCATGCTTGGCGGCGCCATCGGCAATTTTATCGACCGGGCTGTCAGACAGGAAGTGGTGGATTTTATCCATGTCATTATCGTCAATTACAATTACCCGATCTTTAATATCGCGGACTCTTCATTATGTGTCGGCGTAATGCTTTTATTTATACAAATGCTGTTGGACAGCGGGAAAAAGAAGAAGGAGCAATAGAATGAATCAATTTGACATAACCGCTTCAGAAGAACAAAAAAGTGAGCGGATTGATAAATTTCTGGCATCGACTGAAAATGGTTGGTCGAGAACCCAGGTTCAGCAATGGGTGAAGGACGGACAAGTTGTCGTAAACGGAAGCCCGGTGAAAGCGAATTATAAAATTCAGCCGGGTGATCAGGTGACCGTCACTGTACCTGAGCCGGAAGCACTCGACGTGCTGGCAGAACCGATGGATCTGGATATATACTATGAAGATCAAGATGTGCTGGTTGTCAATAAACCTCGCGGAATGGTTGTGCACCCAGCACCCGGGCATCTTACGGGCACACTTGTAAACGGCCTTATGGCTCATTGCACGGATCTTTCCGGAATAAATGGCGTGATGCGTCCGGGGATCGTTCACAGGATCGATAAGGATACGTCCGGATTATTAATGGTGGCGAAAAATGATATGGCACATGAGTCTCTCGTGAACCAATTGGTCAACAAAACGGTCACGCGGAAATATACGGCGGTTGTCCACGGAATTATTTCTCATGATGACGGTACAATTGATGCGCCGATCGGGCGGGATAAGAAAGACCGGCAAAGCATGACCGTAACACGTGATGGCAAAAACGCCGTCACTCATTTTCATGTTCTTGACCGCTTCCAGGAGTTTACGCTTGTAGAATGCCAGCTTGAAACAGGAAGAACGCATCAAATCCGTGTTCATATGAAGTATATCGGCTTCCCGTTAGCGGGAGATCCGAAATACGGGCCGAGAAAAACGATCGATTTTAACGGACAGGCGCTTCATGCCGGAATTTTAGGTTTTCAGCATCCTCGCACTGACGAATATATCGAATTTGAGGCACCGCTTCCTGAGGATATGTCTGCTTTAATCGAAAATCTGAGAAAAACCCGTTGACAGGACGTCTCTTTTCTGAAATAATAAACGAAGCTGAATAGATTCTTTAAAACAGTCCAGAGAGGCTGAGAAGGATAACGGATTGACGGGATACGTGTATATGCACGCACCTTGTCCTAAACCCCTCTCTGCCAATGGCAAGAGGGGTTTTTTCTTCTAAATGAACTGTGAGGTGTCACATAATGAATCAAAAAGCTGTCATTCTCGACGAACAGGCAATCAGACGTGCGCTGACCAGAATTGCTCACGAAATGATAGAACGCAATAAAGGGATGAACAACTGCATCCTTGTCGGCATCAAGACAAGAGGCATTTATTTAGCAAAACGCCTCGCCGAACGGATAGAACAGATTGAAGGAAATCCTGTAACGGTTGGAGAAATTGATATTACCCTTTACAGAGATGATCTATCCAAAAAAACGAGCAATGAAGAACCGCTTGTGAAAGGTGCAGATATACCGGTAGACATCACAGATCAAAAAGTAATTGTCGTAGATGATGTTCTTTACACAGGGAGAACGGTCAGAGCCGCTATGGACGCCCTTGTCGATGTAGGCAGGCCTTCCTCAATTCAACTGGCTGTGCTTGTTGACAGAGGACACAGAGAACTGCCGATCCGAGCAGATTACATCGGGAAAAACATTCCGACTTCAAAAGCTGAAAAGGTTATGGTGCAGCTTGATGAGGTTGACAAAAACGATCTCGTCGCCATTTATGAAAATGAATAATGTATCACCTTTTTAAACGCAATCCAGAGAGGTTGCAAAGAGGTGCACAGCGAAGCCCCGAAAGTATGCGGCCGGTCTTTGTATGCCTCTTTGCGTAAAAATAGCAAAGAGGTTTTTTTATACAGTTATGAAGTCATCCTAATATGAAAAGTCATCAATCAGGGGGAAAATCATCATGAGTAAGAAAAAAGTTAATTTAGGAGTCAGGGAAATCCCGAAACCTTTCTCTTGGGTTTCGTTCAGCCTGCAGCATTTATTTGCGATGTTTGGCTCAACGATTTTGGTTCCGAAGCTGGTCGGAATGAGTCCTGCTGTTGCATTGGTGACGAGCGGTATCGGAACACTTGCTTACCTTCTGATCACGAAAGGACAAATACCAGCGTACCTCGGTTCATCCTTTGCCTTTATTTCTCCGATCATCTTGGTAAAAGCGACCGGCGGACCGGGAGCGGCAATGGTTGGTGCGTTTCTGGCAGGGCTTGTGTACGGGCTGATTGCCTTGCTGATCAGACAGCTTGGAACAGGCTGGCTGATGAAGCTTCTCCCGCCTGTCGTCGTAGGTCCGGTTATTATCGTCATTGGACTGGGTCTGGCAGGTACAGCGGTAAATATGGCCATGTATGCTGATCCGAATGCAAGTGAGCTGGTTTACAGCTTAAAACATTTCAGTGTTGCAGGTGTCACTTTAGCGATCACGATCATTTGCGCGATTTTCTTGCGAGGATTCTTAAGCTTAATCCCGGTCTTGATCGGAATCATCGGCGGATACTTGTTTGCCCTGACTCAAGGAATTGTCAACTTTCAGCCGGTGCTTGACGCGAAATGGTTTGCTATCCCTGAATTTATCATCCCGTTCAAAGATTATACGCCGTCAGTGACACTAGGCATTGCCGCAGCAATGGTCCCTGTCGCATTTGTTACCATGTCAGAGCATATTGGCCACCAGATGGTGCTGAGCAAAGTTGTCGGACAAGACTTCATTAAAAAACCGGGTCTCCATCGCTCGATAATGGGTGACAGCGCAGCCACAATCCTTGCTTCCTTGATTGGCGGCCCGCCTACAACCACTTATGGAGAAAACATTGGCGTACTGGCCATTACTAGAGTGTTCAGCGTCTTTGTTATCGGAGGCGCGGCAGTGATTGCCCTTTGTTTCGGCTTCATCGGCAAGATATCTGCGCTTATCAGTTCAGTGCCGTCAGCGGTTATGGGAGGCGTTTCCTTCCTGCTGTTCGGCATCATCGCTTCCAGCGGTTTGAGAATGCTGATTGACAACAAAATTGATTATGAAAATAACAGAAACCTCATCATCACATCAGTCATCCTTGTGATCGGCGTAGGCGGCGCATTTATCCAGGTGTCTGAAGGAGGATTCCAAGTGTCTGGCATGGCGCTTGCGGCAATTGTAGGTGTCGTCTTAAACCTGATTCTTCCGCAAGCGAAGGAAGAGCAGACAGATACATCCGAACAACATCATATCTAAACCTTTTAATGAAAGTCCAGAGAGGCTTGGAAGGGTTATAAAGAGAAGAAAGCTTCACGCTGCTCCTCTATTTAACCGTACCCCGAGTCTATCCAAGACCGGGGTTTTTTTCAGCCTTTAAAAGTTGAAATGAGAGGGGAAAGAAAATGAAGCATTTAACGACGATGAGTGAACTCAGCACTGGGGAAATCAAAGATTTGCTTCAAACTGCGCAAGACCTTAAAAACGGAAAAACAGACCATCAGCTGACAGGTAAATTTGCAGCGAATCTGTTTTTTGAACCAAGCACCAGAACACGATTCAGCTTTGAGGTAGCTGAAAAGAAACTCGGCATGAATGTCCTGAATCTTGACGGAACAAGCACCAGTGTACAAAAAGGTGAAACCTTATATGACACAATCCGAACGCTCGAATCAATCGGTGTTGACGCGTGTGTTATCAGGCACAGTGAGGATGAGTACTACAAAGAGCTTGTCGGACATGTAAATATCCCGATTCTGAATGCAGGAGACGGGTGCGGCCAGCATCCGACACAATCATTGCTTGATTTAATGACTATCAATGAAGAATTCAACACGTTCAAAGGCCTTACCGTCTCCATTCACGGCGACATTAAGCACAGCAGGGTCGCAAGATCTAATGCTGAAGTGTTGACAAGACTCGGTGCCCGCGTTCTGTTTTCCGGTCCGCCGGAATGGCAGGATGAAGAAAATACGTTTGGCGCGTATGTCTCAATGGAAGAAGCAGTAGAGACTTCGGATGTCGTCATGCTGCTCCGTATTCAAAATGAAAGACATCAGTCAGCTGTCAGCCAGGAAGGCTATTTAAATGAATTCGGCTTGACTGTAGAACGGGCTGAACGTATGAAGCAGGATGCGATTATTATGCACCCCGCGCCTGTGAATAGAGGAGTGGAGATTGATCACAGCTTAGTAGAAAGCAAAAAATCAAGAATCTTCAAACAAATGCAAAATGGCGTATTCATCAGAATGGCAGTGTTACAGCGAGCCTTACAAACCAATGCGAAAAGAGGAGAAGCAGCGTATGTCATATCTCATTAAAAACGGCTGGATACTTAACGAAAATGGTGAAAAAACAGAACAGGATATTCGAGTGACAGGAGAGGTCATCTCCGAAATCGGCAAGCTTGATGCAGCAGATGGAGAAACGGTTATTGACGCGAAAGGATTGCTCGTTTCACCGGGGTTTGTTGACCTCCATGTACACTTTAGAGAGCCTGGCGGAGAGAAGAAAGAAACCATTGAAACTGGTGCAAAAGCAGCGGCGCGCGGCGGTTATACAACCGTAGCGGCCATGCCGAATACACGGCCGGTTCCTGATACGAAGGAGCAGATGGAATGGGTGCAAAAGCGCATTAAAGACACATCATGTGTCAGAGTCCTTCCTTATGCATCTATTACGATCAGACAAATTGGTGATGAGATGACAAACTTTGAAGCATTAAAGGAAGCTGGGGCATTTGCTTTTACAGATGACGGCGTCGGTATACAGACAGCAGGAATGATGTATGAAGCAATGAAACGCGCAGCCGCGATAGACAAAGCGATTGTTGCACATTGCGAGGACAACTCCTTAATTTATGGAGGAAGCGTACATGAGGGGACATTCTCCAAAGCAAACGGGCTCAACGGCATTCCTTCTGTGTGTGAATCGGTTCATATTGCCCGCGACGTGCTGCTGGCTGAGGCGGCAAACTGCCATTATCATGTATGCCATATCAGCACGAAAGAGTCTGTCAGGGTCGTACGCGATGCGAAAAAAGCGGGAATCAGAGTGACAGCAGAAGTATCACCGCATCATTTGCTGCTTTGTGATGAGGACATTCCGGGGCTGGACACAAACTATAAAATGAACCCGCCGCTGCGCGGTGCGGAAGATAGAGAAGCACTGATTGAAGGGCTTTTGGACGGAACGATCGATTTTATAGCAACCGACCATGCGCCGCATACAGAAGAAGAGAAAAACACAGAAATGAAGCTGGCGCCGTTCGGTATTGTCGGTTTGGAAACAGCTTTCCCGCTTCTTTACACACATTTTGTCAAAAACGGCAGCTGGAAGCTGAAACAGCTGATTGATTATATGACAATCAAGCCGTGCCAAGCGTTTAATCTCCCATATGGAACACTGAAACCGGGACAAGCAGCTGACATCACATTAATCGATTTGGAAAGAGAAGCAGTGATAGACAAAGAAACATTCTTATCTAAAGGTAAAAACACACCATTTAACGGCCTCAGCTGCAGCGGCTGGCCAGTCGCTACAATTGCAGCAGGAACGCTTGCTTATGAAGAAGGGAGACTTGTGAAATGAAAAGACGATTAGTACTGGAAAACGGAGCGGTATTTGAGGGCAAAGCCTTCGGGAGCTTGGAGCACAGCATGGGGGAAGTCGTTTTCAATACCGGTATGACTGGTTATCAGGAAATTTTGTCAGACCCTTCTTATTGCGGGCAGATTGTTACGTTAACATATCCGCTTATCGGAAATTACGGCATTAACCGTGATGACTTTGAATCCATTACGCCTTTTGTTAAAGGATTGATTGTAAAAGAATTATGTGAACTGCCTTCCAACTGGCGTTCAGCGTACACATTGGATGAGTATTTAAAAATGAAAAAAATTCCGGGACTGCAAGGAATTGATACAAGAAAGCTGACGAGAATGATCCGCACGGCCGGCGCGCTAAAAGGAACGTTTGCCTCACCTGATGAAGATACCAAATGGGTACTGAAAAGACTGAACGAAACTGAACTGCCGAGAAATCAAGTATCCCAAGTGTCAGCTAAAACAGCATACCCTAGTCCGGGAAGAGGTAAACGCATTGTCCTGGTGGACTTTGGCATGAAGCACGGCATTTTAAGAGAGCTGAACAAACGGAAATGCGATGTCATCGTTGTGCCTTACAACGTAACAGCAGAAGAAGTCCTTCAGCTGAAGCCAGACGGCATCATGCTTTCTAACGGACCTGGAGACCCGAAAGATGTGCCTGAAGCAATTGAAATGATAAAAGGTGTTCTTGGAAAAGTGCCATTATTCGGAATTTGTCTCGGCCACCAGTTATTTGCGCTGGCGTGCGGAGCCAATACTGAAAAAATGAAATTCGGTCACAGGGGCTCCAACCATCCGGTAAAAGAGCTTGCAACCGGAAAAGTTGCCTTAACATCACAAAACCATGGCTATACAGTTTCATCTATCAATGAAACAGAGCTTGAAGTCACACACATCGCGATAAACGACGATACGATTGAAGGGCTGCAACACAAAACACTGCCGGCATTTACGGTTCAATATCATCCAGAAGCATCACCTGGTCCTGAGGACGCTAATCATCTGTTTGACAGATTTATCGAAATGATTGAAACAACGGAGAAAGAAGGGGAAGCGGTATGCCAAAACGCGTAGACATTAACAAAATTTTAGTAATCGGGTCAGGACCAATCATCATCGGCCAAGCAGCTGAATTTGATTATGCTGGAACGCAAGCCTGCCTTGCATTAAAAGAAGAAGGCTATGAGGTCATTCTTGTCAACTCAAACCCTGCAACGATCATGACTGATACAGAAATGGCTGACCGAGTTTACATTGAACCGCTGACACCTGAATTTCTGACGCGGATTATCAGAAAAGAGCGTCCTGACGCCATTCTTCCTACACTCGGCGGTCAAACCGGCTTGAATCTTGCGGTTGAGCTTTCTGAGCGAGGTGTGCTGGAGGAGTGCGGCGTTGAGGTGCTCGGCACAAAGCTGTCTGCAATCCAGCAGGCTGAAGACCGCGACTTGTTCAGAACATTAATGAATGAACTAAATGAACCGGTGCCTGAAAGTGAGATCATCCACTCCCTGGAAGAAGCAGAAAACTTCGTCAGCCAAATTGGATTCCCTGTCATTGTCCGCCCGGCATATACATTAGGCGGAACAGGCGGCGGCATCTGCTCGAATGAAACCGAACTGAAAGAAATTGTTGAGAACGGATTAAAATTAAGCCCGGTGCACCAATGTTTGCTTGAAAAAAGTATTGCCGGCTATAAAGAAATCGAATACGAAGTCATGAGAGACAGCCGAGATCATGCGATTGTCGTTTGTAACATGGAGAACATTGATCCGGTAGGTATCCATACAGGAGACAGTATTGTCGTCGCACCGAGCCAAACGCTCAGCGACCGTGAATATCAGCTCCTCCGGAATGTATCTTTAAAACTGATCCGTGCGCTTGGAATTGAAGGGGGATGTAACGTACAGCTCGCTTTAGATCCAGACAGCTTTCAATACTACATCATTGAAGTGAACCCGCGTGTCAGCCGTTCATCTGCCCTTGCATCAAAAGCGACAGGCTATCCGATTGCAAAGCTCGCAGCTAAAATCGCCGTCGGCCTTTCACTAGACGAAATGATGAATCCGGTCACAGGGAAGACATACGCTGCATTTGAACCAGCGCTGGACTATGTTGTATCTAAAATACCTCGCTGGCCGTTTGATAAGTTTGAATCAGCAAACAGAAGGCTCGGCACCCAGATGAAAGCGACGGGAGAGGTGATGGCGATTGGCCGCACGCTTGAAGAATCGCTGCTGAAAGCTGTGCGTTCACTGGAAGCTGATGTGTATCATCTTGAATTAAAAGATGCCGCCGATATACCTGATGAGCTTCTCGAGAAGCGGATTAAAAAAGCCGGAGACGAGCGTTTATTCTACCTGGCTGAAGCGTACAGAAGGGGCTACACAGTTGAGCAGCTTCATGAATTCTCTGCCATCGACCTCTTTTTCCTGCATAAGCTGTTCGGAATCGTTCAGTTTGAAAAAGAGCTGAAATCAAATGCGGGCGATACGGATGTGCTGAGACAGGCAAAAGAACTCGGATTTTCTGATAAGTACATCAGCCGCGAGTGGAAAATGAAAGAATCTGAGCTTTACAGCATGAGAATACAAGCGGGAATCGCACCGGTATTTAAAATGGTGGATACGTGCGCGGCGGAATTCGAATCAGAAACGCCATACTTCTACAGCACATATGAAGAAGAAAATGAATCTGTTGTTACAGATAAGAAAAGCGTGATCGTACTTGGCTCCGGCCCGATTCGAATCGGCCAAGGGGTTGAATTTGACTACGCTACGGTTCACTCCGTGTGGGCAATTAAACAAGCAGGCTATGAGGCAATTATCGTCAATAATAACCCTGAAACCGTGTCAACTGATTTTAGTATCTCAGACAAGCTGTACTTTGAACCGCTTACGATCGAAGATGTCATGCATATCATTGATCTCGAACAGCCGATGGGCGTTGTCGTGCAATTTGGCGGACAAACTGCAATCAACCTTGCTGACGAACTTTCTGCACGCGGAGTCAAAATCCTTGGAACGTCATTAGAAGATTTAGACCGTGCGGAAGACCGGGATAAGTTTGAACAGGCGCTGGTAGAACTTCAAGTGCCGCAGCCGCTTGGCAAAACTGCGACATCAGTTGATCAGGCTGTAAACATCGCGAGCAACATCGGCTATCCGGTACTGGTGCGCCCTTCATATGTGCTTGGCGGCCGGGCGATGGAGATTGTGTATCATGAAGAAGAACTGCTTCATTACATGAAAAACGCAGTCAAAATCAATCCGCAGCATCCAGTATTGATTGACAGATATCTGACTGGAAAAGAAATCGAAGTGGATGCGGTGTCTGACGGCCAAACCGTTGTCATTCCGGGAATCATGGAGCACATTGAGCGTGCGGGCGTGCACTCTGGAGACTCTATCGCGGTCTATCCGCCGCAGTCTCTGACGGAAGACATAAAAGAAAAAATTGAACAATATACGATCGCACTCGCGAAAGGGCTGAATATTGTCGGCTTGCTCAACATCCAATTCGTCCTGTCCCAAGGTGAAGTATACGTGCTTGAAGTCAATCCGAGATCAAGCAGAACGGTGCCGTTCTTAAGCAAGATCACGGGCATTCCGATGGCGAACCTCGCGACAAAAGTCATTCTCGGGCAAAAGCTGGCTGAGTTTGGCTACAATGAAGGCCTGCAGCCTGAACAGCAGGGTGTATTTGTAAAAGCACCGGTCTTCTCCTTCGCGAAGCTGAGAAGAGTGGACATTACGTTAGGGCCTGAAATGAAATCAACAGGTGAGGTCATGGGGAAAGATTCCACCCTTGAAAAGGCGCTCTATAAGGCCCTGATAGCTTCAGGCATTCAAATCCCTAACTACGGTTCCGTGCTTTTAACAGTGGCGGATAAGGACAAAGAAGAAGGGCTTGCCATCGCTAAACGATTCCATGCGATCGGGTATAACATTTTAGCGACCGAAGGAACGGCGGGGTATCTCAAGGAAGCATCAATTCCAGCGAAGGTCGTCGGAAAAATCGGCCAGGACGGACCGAACTTGCTTGATGTGATCAGAAATGGAGAAGCCCAGTTTGTCATCAATACGCTGACAAAAGGAAAGCAGCCGGCAAGAGACGGATTTAGAATCAGACGTGAATCAGTAGAAAACGGTGTTGCCTGCTTAACATCTTTAGATACGGCAGAAGCGATTTTGCGGGTGCTGGAAAGCATGACGTTCCGTGCCGATCAAATGCCGGCAGTCAACTCAAATCAGGAGGCGGCAATCACTATATGAAAAAAGCGTATTTGACGGTGTGTGCTAACCAGCAAATTGCAGACCGGGTGTATCAAATGGTCCTAAAAGGGGAGCTTGTCCAAGGGTTTACTGTTCCAGGACAGTTCCTTCACTTGAAAGTGAGCGAAGCGGTTACGCCTCTTTTGCGAAGACCAATCAGCATTGCTGATGTTAACTTTGAAAAAAATGAAGTCACCATGATTTATCGAGTAGATGGGGAAGGAACAAGACTCTTGTCGCTGAAGCAGAAGGGAGATCTGGTGGATGTTCTTGGGCCTTTGGGCAATGGCTTTCCAGTAGATGAAGTCCAACCCGGAAAGACGGCTTTGCTGGTAGGGGGCGGTGTAGGAGTGCCGCCTCTCCAAGAACTGTCGAAACGTTTAAAGGAAAAAGGCGTAAAGGTCATACACGTTTTAGGATTCCAATCGGCAAAGGATGTTTTTTACGAAAAAGAATGCCGACAGTATGGCGATACGTATGTGGCAACAGCTGACGGAAGCTACGGGGAAACCGGGTTTGTCACAGATGTCATCAAACAGAAAAGTTTTGAATTTGACATTCTCCTCAGCTGCGGGCCGACACCGATGCTAAAGGCGCTCAAACAAGAATACGCCCACAAAGAGGTTTACATTTCCATGGAAGAACGAATGGGCTGCGGTATCGGTGCATGCTTCGCTTGTGTGTGCCATACAAACGAAAGTGAGACAGCTTATGTAAAGGTATGTCTTGACGGGCCTGTATTTAAAGCTCAGGAGGTGGCGCTGTAATGCTAGAGGTGAAATTGCCGGGACTGAATTTGAAAAATCCGATCATTCCCGCATCAGGCTGCTTCGGTTTTGGAAAAGAATTTGCGCGTTTTTATGATTTGTCTTGTCTCGGAGCAATCATGATCAAAGCTACGACAAAGGAGCCCCGCTTCGGGAATCCGACGCCTAGGGTAGCTGAGACTGGCGCTGGAATGCTCAATGCGATCGGTTTGCAAAATCCAGGGCTGGAAAGCGTCTTAGAAAATGAGCTGCCATGGCTTGAACAATTTGATACGCCTATTATTGCCAATGTCGCCGGCTCACAGGTCGAGGATTATGTTGAAGTGGCAGATCATATCAGTAAAGCGCCTAATGTACACGCCCTTGAACTGAATATTTCCTGTCCGAACGTCAAAACAGGCGGAATTGCTTTTGGCACAAATCCTGCCATGGCTGCTGATTTAACGAAAGCGGTTAAAGAAGTGTCAGATGTGCCTGTATATGTGAAGCTATCTCCGAATGTGGCAAACATCACAGAAATTGCAGTAGCGATCGAAGAGGCTGGTGCGGATGGTCTAACGATGATCAACACATTAATCGGCATGAGGCTCGATTTAAAATCAGGTAAGCCGATATTAGCCAATAAAACAGGAGGGCTGTCGGGTCCTGCTGTAAAGCCTGTTGCCATCCGCATGGTGTATGAGGTCAGCCAGGCTGTCAGCATTCCGATTATTGGGATGGGAGGCATTCAGACAGCCGAAGACGCATTGGAATTTCTTCTGGCTGGAGCAAGTGCGGTCGCTGTCGGAACAGCAAATTTCGTGAATCCTTTCGCATGCCCTGACATCATTGAACAGCTCCCTGCTGTTTTACGCCAATACGGCTATGAATCTGTTGAAGAATGCATCGGAAGGAGCTGGAATCATGAAAAACAACCTGCCCATCATCGCGCTTGATTTTGCATCAGCTGAAGAAACATTGTCGTTTTTAGCGCCTTTTCACAAAGAACCATTATTTGTGAAGGTCGGGATGGAGCTTTTTTATCAAGAAGGCCCGGCCATCATTGCACAATTAAAAGAAAGAAACTGTGAGATCTTTTTAGATTTGAAGCTCCATGACATCCCGACCACAGTAAATAAAGCAATGAAGCGTCTTGCCTGCCTCGGAGTCGATCTTGTCAATATTCACGCAGCCGGAGGCAAAAAAATGATGGAAGCAGCCCTGGAAGGCTTAGAGGAAGGCACGCCGGCAGGAAAAAAACGTCCGTCACTTATTGCGGTAACCCAGCTGACAAGCACTTCTGAACAAATGGTGAAGGAGGAGCTGCTCATCAGAAAGCCTCTCATTGACACGGTAGTGCACTACAGCAAACTGGCGGAGAATAGCGGACTAGATGGAGTGGTGTGCTCCGTTCATGAAGCAAAAGCCATTTACGAAGCAGTGTCGCCGTCGTTTCTGACGGTGACCCCGGGTATCCGTATGTCAGCAGACACTGCGAATGATCAAGTGCGTGTCGCAACGCCTTCTATAGCAAGAGAAAAAGGGTCATCAGCCATTGTTGTAGGACGCTCTATTACAAAAGCTGCAAATCCGCTGAAAGCCTATGAAGCTGTCAAACTCGAATGGGAGGGACTCAAACAATGAAACAAATCATCGCAAAACATCTATTAGACATTCAAGCTGTATTTTTACGCCCAAATGATCCGTTTACATGGGCGAGCGGCATTTTATCGCCAATTTACTGTGACAATCGCCTTACCCTTTCTTTCCCAGAGGTAAGAAATGATGTTGTTGCAGGCATCAGCAAGCTTATCCAGGAGCATTTCCCGGAAGCTGAGATGATCGCAGGAACAGCGACAGCAGGTATCCCTCATGCGGCATTGGCGGCTGACCGTTTGAACCTGCCGATGTGTTATGTGAGAAGCAAACCAAAAGCACACGGAAAAGGCAATCAAATTGAGGGTGCCGTTCAAAAAGGCCAAAAAACAGTTGTCATTGAAGATTTAATTTCCACAGGGGGCAGCGTACTCGAAGCTGCAGCAGCTCTAAAAGCCGCTGGCTGTGAAGTGCTTGGTGTAGTATCAATCTTTACGTACGGACTTCCTAAAGCGCAGGAAGCGTTTGCTGAGGCTGATCTTCCATACTACTCGTTAACTGATTATGACACACTGACAGAGGTTGCACTTGAAAATGGAAATATTCATACAGACGACCTGAAGAAGCTGCAAACATGGAAAATGAATCCCGAGTCAAAAGATTGGTTTAAAAATTAAAAAATAAATTGAAGAGCTTTAATGCCTTGCCACGATTGAAAACAGGCCTTTGGGTCTGTTTTTTTATTAATCCTATAAAAAAACTCGGGTTGACTTATGTTAGAATTGTGCTAAAATTTACTACAAATCTGAAAAACTTATCAAGAGCGGCTGAGGGACTGGTCCTATGAAGCCCGGCAACCTGCACAATGTGTAAGGTGCTACTTCCAGCAAAATGTATTCCATTTTGAAAGATAAGGGCTACATGCAGTTCCTGTCTTTCTTTCCGCCGGATTGAAAGTTTTTTATTTTAAGAGGGGCTGTTTACGGAGAAAACAGCAGCCGCATCACATTACAATGGGAAAAGACAACCGGCAGAAAGCTACTGTTTGTTTGTCTCCGAAAGGAGGAAAGAAGAAATGTTAACGTACGATAATTGGGAAGAACCAACGATTACATTTCCAGAGGACGATCCTTATAAAGGGGCGCTGTCAGTTTTAAAATGGGCTTACGGCCATTACGGCAATCAGCTTGTTTATGCCTGCAGTTTCGGAATTGAAGGAATCGTTCTGATTGACTTAATCTATAAAGTGAAAAAAGACGCAGAGATTGTATTTCTCGATACAGGGCTTCATTTTAAAGAAACCTATGAAACGATAGAACGCGTCAAGGAGCGCTACCCCGGCCTTCATATCATCCTGAAGAAACCGAACCTTACTCTTGTGGAACAGGCGGAAGAACACGGTGATAAACTGTGGGAAAGAGAGCCGAATCAATGCTGCTATCTCAGAAAGATCGTTCCTTTAAGAGAGGCGCTTTCCGGCCACCCGGCATGGCTCTCCGGCCTGCGCCGCGATCAAGGGCCAAGCCGTGCCAATACGAATTTCTTAAACAAAGATGAGAAATTCAAATCAGTAAAAGTTTGCCCGCTTATCCATTGGACTTGGAAAGACATCTGGAGATACACTTCTCGAAATGAGCTGGACTACAATCCGCTCCACGACCAAGGGTATCCAAGTATTGGCTGCGCGCCTTGTACGTCACCTGCATTTACTGCAGAGGACTTGCGCTCAGGAAGATGGAACGGTAAGGCGAAAACAGAATGCGGACTGCATGAATAAGGAGCTGCAAAATGGAATTAGCCGCTATTTTATTTAGCTTGTTTTTTGCAGTGAATATTGGCGCAAGCGGCGCTGCAGCTTCAATGGGAGTTGCTTACGGATCTGGGGCCATCAAAAAGAAAACCTACGCTTTGATCATATGCGCCGTTGGTGTGCTGGCCGGGGCTGTCATTGGCGGGGGCGGAGTTTTGAAAACCATCAGCTCTGGGATTATCCCCGAACAGACGATTACACTGACGATTGTTTGCATCATTATCGGGGCTGCTGCGCTGTCGCTATTTACAGCTAATCTGCTCGGCATTCCTTTATCGACAAGTGAAGTGACGGTCGGGGCAGTTGTCGGCGTGGGCGTGGCGTACAAAGTGTTGTTTGTAAACAATCTTCTGATTATTGTTTCATTTTGGATTTTCGTTCCGCTGTTCGCTTTCGGTTTCACATTTTTTGTAGCAAAGCTGTTTCGTTATTTTAAGATTGAAATTACGTCTTCCCGAAAACAAAACGTCCTTGGCATCCTTTTGCTATGCGCTGGTTTTTTTGAAGCGTTCTCTGCGGGCATGAACAATGTGGCGAATGCCGTTGGCCCGTTAGTGGCTGCCGGCGTACTGGATGTAGAGAAAGGAACCCTGTATGGGGGAGCTTTTGTAGCTCTGGGCGCACTGATATTAGGCCGCAGGGTATTAGAAACAAACGGGAAGAAAATTACAAGGTTTTCAAAAGGAGAAGGCATTCTCCTATCCGGAACAGGAGCAGGACTGGTGATTATCAGTTCTATATTTGGAATGCCAGTACCCTTGGCGCAAGTAACGTCATCGTCTATTATCGGAATAGGCATGGCGAAAAACGGCCCAAACGTATTTCATAAACAGGTCGTTCAAACGATGCTGAAAGTATGGATCGTGTCGCCGTTTTTATCTTTATCCATCTCTTATTTGCTTGTCTCTATGTTTTTAAAGGCGGATTATTATTCAATCTTTATCATGGTAAGTGTGCTTTTAGCTGCAGGCGGTGCTGTCAGCCTGACAAAAGCCATTCGTAAAGAGAGACGCTCTGTCCACGATCAAGGCGGGGGAATTTAACTATTAATCTGAGTTATTTTATCTGTTAACTAGGAGGAAATGAATATTATGAGTTTAGCACCACATGGAGGAAAACTGGTAAACCGAGTAAATGAGTCATATGATGTAAGCGGCATTCAGAAAGAAATTGAACTTGATTTGATTTCTTTTGCTGACCTGGAATTGATCGGAATCGGCGGATACAGCCCGATCGAAGGCTTCTTTAATGAGAAGGATTACGTATCTGTTGTTGAAAACATGCGTCTTGCTTCCGGTGTTATATGGTCTCTTCCGATCACGCTGCCGGTAGATGCACAAAAAGCAGCCGAACTGTCAGTCGGCGAAACAGTAAAATTAACGTATGACGGAGAAACATACGGCGTTATCCAAATCGAAGACTTATACGTGCCTGACAAACAAAAAGAAGCTGTTAACGTGTATAAAACAGATGATCAGGCTCATCCGGGTGTGAAAAAGCTGTTCAGCCGCGGCGATACATATATCGGCGGTCCGATCACATTGATTAAAAAAGCTTCTAAACAATTCCCTGAGTTTACATTTGAACCGGCGGAAACAAGACGCCAGTTTGCAGAAAAAGGCTGGGAAACAATTGTCGGTTTCCAAACAAGAAATCCTGTTCACAGAGCGCATGAATATATTCAAAAAACAGCTCTTGAGACAGTGGACGGTTTGTTTTTAAATCCGCTTGTCGGCGAAACAAAATCTGATGACATACCGGCTGATGTCCGGATGGAAAGCTATCAAGTGCTTCTTGACAACTATTACCCGAAAGACCGTGTCTTCCTTGGTGTTTTCTTGGCTGCAATGCGTTATGCCGGTCCGAGAGAAGCGATTTTCCATGCGCTTGTCAGAAAAAACTACGGCTGCACACATTTCATTGTCGGCCGCGATCACGCCGGTGTCGGTGACTATTACGGCACGTACGAAGCCCAGGAGCTGTTTGACACATTTAAACCAGAAGAACTCGGCATTACACCGCTGAAATTCGAGCACAGCTTCTTCTGCGAAAAATGCGGAAATATGGGAACTGCAAAAACGTGCCCGCATGGCAGAGAGTATCACGTAATTTTATCAGGCACCAAGGTGAGAGGGATGCTGAGAGACGGTGTGCTGCCGCCTGCAGAATTCAGCCGCGCAGAAGTTGTTGAAGTGTTAATTAAAGGCATGAAGAAAAAAGAAGAAGCAGGCGTTTCTTAAGGAGGACTGGCAGTGACAAATCGCGATATTGTATGGCATGAAGCCTCTATTACAAAAGAAGAGTATCAGCAAAAAAACAAGCATAAAAGCTCCATTCTCTGGCTGACGGGTTTAAGCGGTTCAGGCAAATCAACTATTGCCAATGCTGCTGCGAGAGAACTTTTTGAACAAGGCTATCAAGTCATTGTGCTGGATGGTGACAACATTCGCCACGGTTTAAATAAAGATCTCGGTTTTTCTGACGAAGACCGAAAGGAAAACATCCGCCGAATCGGAGAGGTGGCAAAACTTTTTGTGCAGCAGGGCACCATTGTCATTACTGCTTTTATCTCTCCTTTCCGTGAGGATAGAGACCAGGTTCGCCAGCTTGTGGAAGCAGGCGAATTTAACGAAGTTTACATTAAATGCGACCTCGATATTTGTGAACAAAGAGATCCAAAAGGGCTCTACAAAAAAGCAAGAAACGGGGAAATTCCGTTCTTCACGGGCATTGATTCTCCTTATGAAGAGCCAGAAGCTCCTGAGCTCGTCCTTGACTCAGGACAATATGATCGTGAAGAGTGCAAAAATCAGCTGATCGAGTTTGTAAAGCAGCAATTGAGCTAAACGCCGCTCAGCTGTGTTCTTCTCAGATGCCGAAAAAATGCAAACTAGAACAACATCGCAGCGAACGTTCTGGAAGAACTCGAATAGATCGGGGGAAAGACGATGGGGAAAGTATATATTGTAGGTGCAGGTCCCGGAGATCCTGATCTGCTGACAATTAAAGCGCTGAAAGCCATTGAAAAAGCTGACGTAATCCTATATGACAGATTAGTAAATAAAGAGATTTTGCAATATGCCAAGGAGCAGGCGGACCTGATCTACTGCGGGAAGCTTCCAGATTTTCATACAATGAAGCAGGAAACCATCAATCGGTTTCTTGTGAAGTATGCGCAAAAAGGGAAAACCGTTGTCAGATTGAAAGGCGGAGACCCATTTGTGTTCGGCAGAGGGGGAGAAGAAGCGGAATGCCTTTCTGAAAATGGCATTCCGTTTGAAATTGTCCCCGGTATTACATCGGGAATCGCGGCAGCTGCTTATGCCGGGATTCCTGTCACTCATCGGGACGCGGGCTCTAACGTGGCTTTTGTAACGGGGCATTATAAAAAAGAAGAGGATTTTGAGGAAAAGTGGAAAGCGCTGGCCACAGGGATTGATACACTTGTCATCTATATGGGCATTAAAAATGTGCAGCAGATCGAAAAAAAACTCCTGGAAAACGGCCGGGACGGTGCTACTCCGGCAGCGTTTATTCATTGGGGAACAACGGACAAGCAAAAATCTGTTTTTTGTACAGTTGACACCCTTTCAGAAACGGTGAAAAAAGAAGACATTAAAAATCCGAGTTTAATTGTCGTAGGAAATGTTGTAAATTATCACTATAAGCTGGAATGGTTTGAATCTGAGCTGAAAAAACAAGATTTAAGCGAGGCGTTGTAAATGAAACAAGCGATTTTATATGTCGGCCACGGCAGCCGGGTAAAAAAGGCTCAGCAAGAGGCCGCTGCATTTTTGGAAGGATGCAAAGCGCACATCTCTGCGCCTGTTCAGGAAATCAGTTTTTTAGAGCTGCAGGAGCCGGCAATTGAGACAGGGTTTGAAGCATGTGTGAAGCAAGGCGCCACTCATATCGCAGTGGTGCCTCTGCTTCTTTTAACGGCTGCGCATGCCAAACATGATATTCCGGAAGAAGTTGCGCGTGCCGCGTCCCGTTATCCTTCAGTCCGTATCTCATACGGAAGTCCAATCGGGATTGACGAAGAAGTGGTCAAAGCGGTCTATCATCGTGTTAAAGACATAGGTGTTCCTTACGAAAACGCTAGGGTTGTGCTCATCGGCAGGGGAAGCTCAGACCCAGATGTAAAAAGAGACGTAACCGGAATTGCCGGATTGCTTCAAAACATCATGCCCGTCAGCGAAGTGATTCCATGTTTTATGACAGCATGCGGTCCCAATTACAAAGAGATTTTTTCTGAACTGAAAAAAGATGACGGCGTGACGACCTTTATTGTTCCGTATTTGCTGTTTACCGGGATGCTGATGAATGAGATTGAACGTGAGGTCCAGAAATTGAAGGCAGAAAATCCAAATGTCTATCTCTCTTCCTATATCGGTTTCCATCCGCATGTGAAAAAGGCGTTTTTACATCGTGTGAAAGAAACGGCCGACAACCATGAGGGGCAATTTGATTTTGACGGAGGTTTATATGCTCCCGCTTCACATTAGTTTGCAGAAGAAAAAGGTTGTGATTGCAGGGGGCGGCAACATTGCGCTCAGAAGACTGAAATCGGTGCTATCAGAGGGAGCGGATATTACGATTGTCAGTCCGGTTGCGGAACCCGAAATCAGGCAGATGGCAGACAATCGCCAGATCAAGTGGCTGAGCCGAAAGATTGAGAAAGAGGATTATCTCGATGCTTTTTTGATTATTGCCGCAACGGATGATGCCGCTGTGAATAAAGAGATTGCTCAAAGCGCATCGTCTTCCCAGCTTGTCAACTGTGCCAGTAATGCTGAGTTGGGTAATGTGTATATGCCGAAAATCGTAAAAAGAGGGCATGTAACGGTGTCTGTCTCTACAAGCGGAGCCAGTCCAAAGCACACAAAAGAGCTTGCTGAAAAAGTGGATAAACTGATTGAAGGCGATTTTGTCGCTGAAGTTGACAGGCTTTATCAGGTAAGAAGAAAGAAATAAGCCAGAGCATACAATGCTCTGGCTTTTCTTTGTGCTGCTCAGCTTTTTTTCAGCTTGATGACAGTATCCGCATCAGGTGTGACAAAGACGGTATGCTGGCTGTCATAAGTCACGAAGCCTGGCTTTGAGCCGTTCGGCTTTTTGACATGCCTGATTTTTGTATAATCAACAGGCACAGAACTTGAATCTTTTGCTTTTGAAAAATAAGCTGCGATTGTGGCGGCTTCTATAATTGTTTGTTCATCAGGCTCGCTGCTTCTGATGACGACATGGGAGCCCGGAATATCCTTCGTGTGAAGCCATATGTCGTCTCTGGCTGCTGCTTTGGTCGTTAAATACTCGTTTTGGCGGTTGTTTTTGCCGACTAAAATAGTGATACCGGAAGAGGATTCGTATGTTTCTAAAACAGGGTTGTTCTGTTTTTGTTTTTTCTGTCCTTTTTGCTGCTTAGGACGTAAATATTTCCCCTCCACAAGCTCTTCTCTGATTTCACTGATATCACGCGGAGAAGCGGACGACAGCTGCTGAATCAGCTGGTCGAAGTATTCAATTTCTTGCTGTGCCAGCCTGATCTGTTCTTCGACAACGGCAACTGAGTTTTTCGCCTTCTGATACTTAGTGAAATAGGCCTGCGCATTCTCTGAAGGCGTTTTGTTCGGATTCAGCGGGATGGTAATTGTCGGATTTTCCTCATCATAGTAGTTGATGACTTCAGCCTGTTTGTCGCCTTTTTTCATCATATATAAATTTGCAGTCAGCAGCTCCCCGTAAAGCTGAAATTCCTTAGCGTTTTCCGAATACTCCAGTGTTTTTTCCAGTTTTTTGATTTTGTTGGCGTTCTTTTTCCGTTCATTCACAACAAACCGCTCAAGATCCTGGGCCTGCTGTTTAACCCGGTCCCGCTCAGCTTTTCCGAAATAAAAGCGGTCCAGCAGCTCACTTAATGAATCGAAGCGGCGTGCTTCTCCTTTAAGGTGAGTCAGCTCCAGCAGATAAAAATAATCCTTCCCGTTAACAGTCGTAATGTTAGGGATAAAGCGGTGCTCCCTTACCTCTCTAAAGAGCTCCAGCAGCGCTGTTGGAAGTGTTACTTTGTTGGCAAGGCCCGCTCTGTGGACAGCTTCTTTTGCGAACAGCGGAGAAACACCGGAAAAATGGTCAACAATTTGTTTATCTAGCCGCCCTTCTTGAAAACTGAGATGACGCAAAATGTCGTCTTCAGTTGCTTCAAGCGGCGGGATCTTATCCTGGGCCGGCGGAAGCTTATAATCGTAGCCCGGCAGTACGGTACGGTAGCTGTTCATTGACGGGGATAAATGTTTCAGCCCGTCGATGATCGCATTTTCCTCTCCGTCCGTCAGAATGATATTGCTGTGGCGACCCATAATTTCGACATAAAGCTTTCGATGCGTTTCATCACCGATTTCATTGCGGCTTTTAATATGAAAAATCATAATGCGGTCAAGCCCTGCCTGTTCAATTTTTTCAATAAATCCGCCTTCAATATGCTTTCTCAGCAGCATGCAAAACATCGGTGGTTCACTCGGGTTTTCATACGTTTGGGCCGTGATATGCACCCGTGAATAGCTTGGGTGTGCCGATAATAAAAGTTTTTGGTTCTTTCCATTGGCACGGATGTGAAAAATCACATCGTGCTTATAAGGCTGATGGACTTTCGTGATCCGTCCGCCCGTTATTCGCTCGTTCAGTTCGTGTGTCATTCCGTATGTAAACATGCCATCAAACGACATATATAATACACCCTCTCATTCTTCCTGCATTCGATAATTATAGCATGAAATGGGACGAGTCAGAATAAGCATGCTTATAGAGTGATATCTCTATAAGAGAGCAGGGGAGTGGACGAGCGGAATGAAGTTTCATGAAATGGGACAAACAGATTTATTAGAGGCAACAAATACGTCCATGAAACAAGGATTAACTGAAAAAGAGGTGAAAAAACGCCTCGACAAGCATGGGCCAAACGAGCTTCAAGAAGGGAAAAAAACATCAGCGCTTATTTTGTTTTTAGCCCAGTTTAAAGATTTTATGGTGCTTGTGCTGCTTGCGGCAACACTCATTTCAGGGTTTCTTGGTGAATATGTGGATGCGGTTGCGATTATTGCGATTGTGTTTGTGAATGGCATACTTGGGTTTTTTCAAGAACGGCGTGCAGAGCAATCTCTTCAGGCATTAAAAGAGCTGTCAACTCCTCATGTGATGGCGCTCAGGGAAGGAAGCTGGACAAAGATTCCTTCTAAAGAACTGGTGCCGGGCGACATTGTGAAGTTTACAAGCGGCGACCGGATTGGAGCAGATGTCCGGATTGTCGAAGCGAAAAGCCTGGAAATTGAAGAATCAGCGTTAACCGGAGAGTCAATCCCGGTTGTGAAACATGCGGATAAATTGAAAAAACCCGATGTGTCGCTGGGGGATATTACGAATATGGCCTTTATGGGAACCATCGTCACCCGCGGCAGCGGTGTGGGTGTTGTCGTCGGTACAGGAATGAACACGGCTATGGGGAAAATCGCTGACATGCTTGAATCGGCGGGAACTCTGTCGACCCCGCTGCAAAGAAGGCTCGAGCAGCTCGGAAAAATTTTAATTGTTGTCGCTTTGCTGCTCACCGTACTCGTTGTCGCTGTCGGCGTGATCCAGGGACACGATCTGTACAGTATGTTTTTAGCCGGTGTCTCACTAGCGGTAGCCGCCATTCCAGAAGGGCTTCCAGCCATTGTAACAGTAGCGCTGTCATTGGGTGTACAGCGTATGATCAAGCAAAAATCAATCGTGAGAAAGCTTCCAGCGGTTGAGACGCTTGGGTGTGCCTCTATTATTTGTTCAGATAAAACAGGAACGATGACGCAAAACAAAATGACGGTCACACATGTATGGTCCGGAGGAAAAACATGGAGAGTGTCGGGCACGGGTTACGATCCGAAAGGAGGCTTCACACTGAACGATAAAGAGGTCAGTGTGAATAAGCATAAGCCGCTTGAGCAAATGCTGTTATTCGGCGCGCTTTGTAACAACTCGAATATTGAGAAAAGAAACGGTGACTATGTGCTTGACGGAGATCCGACAGAGGGGGCGCTGCTCACTGCGGCAAGAAAAGGCGGCTTTTCAAAGGAGTTTGTGGAATCTCATTACCGGGTGGTTGAGGAGTTTCCGTTTGATTCAGCACGAAAAATGATGACCGTCATTGTAGAGGATCAGGACAAAAAGCGCTATATCATTACGAAAGGCGCGCCGGATGTCCTGATGCAGCGGTCCAACCGTATTTATTATGACGGCTCTGCCGCCCCTTTCTCAAATGAGAGAAAAGCAGAAACAGAGGCAGTATTACGGCAGCTGGCTTCCCAGGCGCTCCGGACGATTGCTGTTGCCTATAGACCGGTAAAAGCAGGGGAAACACCGTCAATGGAGCAGGCGGAAAAAGATCTGACAATGCTTGGCCTTTCAGGCATCATTGATCCGCCGCGGCCTGAAGTCAGACAGGCGATTAAAGAATGCCGTGAAGCGGGAATTAAGACCGTCATGATTACAGGGGATCATGTTGAGACAGCAAAAGCTATAGCGAAAGATTTGCGTCTCCTCCCGAAAAACGGAAAAATCATGGACGGCCAGATGCTGAATGAGCTTTCACAAGAAGAACTTTCTGACGTAGTGGAGGATGTGTATGTGTTTGCCCGCGTTTCTCCTGAGCACAAATTGAAAATTGTTAAAGCGTATCAGGAAAACGGACATATCGTTGCGATGACAGGAGACGGCGTCAATGACGCTCCCGCTATCAAACAGGCTGACATTGGCGTTGCCATGGGGATTACAGGAACGGATGTGGCGAAGGAAGCATCATCCCTCATTCTCGTAGATGATAATTTTGCAACCATCAAATCGGCGATTAAAGAAGGCAGAAATATTTATGAAAATATTAGAAAATTTATCCGATACCTGCTGGCTTCTAACGTAGGAGAAATTCTGGTCATGCTTTTCGCCATGCTGCTTGCCCTTCCGTTGCCGCTCGTGCCGATTCAGATTTTGTGGGTCAACTTGGTGACAGATGGATTGCCGGCGATGGCGCTCGGCATGGATCAGCCGGAAGGTGACGTTATGAAGCGGAAGCCGCGTCACCCGAAAGAAGGGGTGTTTGCCCGCAAGCTTGGATGGAAGGTGGTCTCCAGAGGATTTTTAATTGGTGCTGCTACAATTTTGGCTTTTATCATCGTGTATCACCGCAATCCTGAGAATTTGTCTTATGCTCAGACAATTGCGTTTGCGACGTTGGTGCTGGCTCAGCTTATTCACGTATTTGACTGCCGGAGTGAAACTTCTGTTTTTTCCAGAAATCCGTTTGAAAACTTGTATCTGATCGGCGCTGTATTGTCATCGATTTTACTGATGCTGGTGGTTATTTATTACCCGCCGCTCCAGCCGATTTTCCATACGGTTGCCATCACGCCGGGAGACTGGATGCTTGTCATCGGCATGTCGGCCATCCCTACTTTTTTGCTGGCGGGGTCACTTTTGACAAGAAAAAAATAAATTCATATGATATAATCTTAGGGGTAATAGCATGTCTATTGCCCTTTTATTTTGAGAACAGGGAAGAAATTAGGTGTTTTATTTATGATACGGAGTATGACAGGCTTCGGCAGTGCAAGCAAAACACAAGATGATCTCTCTGTAAGCGTTGAACTTAAATCTGTGAATTACAGGTTTAAAGAAGTGAACGCTCGTTTGCCAAGGCCTTTGCTATATTTAGAAGATAAGCTGAAACAGACGATTCTGCAGTACATACAGCGCGGAAGAATTGAGCTTTTCGTCTCCGTTGACAGTGATATGCTCGTAGAGAGAAGGCTTGACATTGATTGGCCGCTGCTCGATGAGTTTGTCGCAGCTGCAGAGGATATGAAAAAGCGATATCAATTGTCCGCAGAGCCTGATGTCATGGACTTCTTCAAGCTTGAACATGTCGTCCAGATTCATGAGGAGCAGACACAAAGCGAAAAGCTTGAGGAGTTAATAACAGCTGCTGCAGAGGAAGCTGTAAAAGGACTCTGTGAGATGCGCGAAAAAGAGGGGCTGCTTCTAGCCAAAGACTGTCTGATGCATATTGACCAGCTTGAAGAGCTGGCCGAAAAGACCGAATCTTTGGCAGCCGATGCGGTATCTCGTTACAGGGAACGGCTTTACGCCAGAATAAAGGAATGGACCGAAGACGTGTTGGATGAGAGCCGGCTGGTTACAGAATGCGCTATTTTTGCAGATCGCTCTGATATTACAGAAGAGATTACAAGGCTGAAGAGCCACTTCGCTCAGTTTCGTGATATATTAGCTGAAGGCGGAGCTGTCGGGCGCAAACTCGACTTTCTTGTCCAAGAGCTGAATCGGGAAGCAAATACAATCGGCTCAAAAGCAAATGATCACCAGATCACAAAGCTTGTCGTCGAAATGAAAAGTTCTATTGAAAAAATAAAAGAACAAGTGCAAAATATAGAATAGTAACTGTGCGTATTGTTTACAGACGGACTTGCTAGGTTAAACTAGAGACGTCTATTTTACAGGGGGAACGTAGAAGATGACGATTAAACTGATTAATATCGGATTTGGCAATATTATCTCCGCCAATCGGATGATTTCGATTGTCAGCCCGGAGTCTGCGCCAATCAAACGGATGATCCAGGATGCAAGAGACCGCGGAATGCTAATTGACGCTACATACGGACGAAGAACCCGTGCAGTTGTCGTCATGGATAGTGATCACATTATCTTATCTGCCGTCCAGCCTGAGACAGTTGCACACAGACTTTCTGTTAAAGAAGAAATTATGGATGAAGGGCAGGGGTAATTGCCGCATGAAAGAAAGAGGGTTATTAATCGTTCTCTCAGGTCCCTCAGGAGTTGGTAAAGGAACGGTTCGGCAAGCGATTTTTTCGCAGGAAGACACAAAATTCGAGTATTCGATTTCAGTAACAACGAGAAACCCGCGTGAGGGCGAAGTGAACGGAGTCGATTATTTTTTCAAAACGAGAGAAGAATTCGAGCAAATGATTGCAGACAATAAGCTGCTTGAATGGGCAGAATATGTCGGCAATTATTACGGCACTCCGGTCGATTATGTTGAACAGACGCTCCAAGAAGGAAAAGACGTCTTTTTAGAAATCGAAGTTCAAGGCGCTCTTCAAGTGAGAAATGCTTTCCCGGAAGGCTTGTTTATTTTCCTTGCGCCTCCAAGTCTTTCTGAACTGAAGAACAGAATTGTGACAAGAGGAACGGAAACAGATGCTCTGATTGAAAATCGCATGAAAGCCGCCAAAGCTGAGATCGAAATGATGGACGCATATGATTACGTTGTGGAAAATGATAATATCGAAACGGCTTGCGACAAAATCAAAGCAATCGTTCTCGCGGAACATTTGAAGCGTGAGCGCGTTGCACCAAGATATAAGAAAATGCTGGAGGTTGAATAACTGATGTTAGATCCGTCAATTGACTCATTAATGAATAAATTGGATTCAAAATACACGCTCGTAACCGTTTCTGCTAGACGCGCGCGTGAAATGCAAATCAAAAAAGACCAGATGATTGAACATACGATTTCACACAAATATGTAGGCAAAGCTTTAGAAGAAATTGATGCAGGCCTGCTTTCGTTTGAAAAGGAAGACCGCGAATAGTAGCACAAGTAGCAACCTATATCATGTAGGTTGTTATTTTTTTCCGTGCTGTTTTTATATTGCAGAGGGGGAGAAGTCATTGCTGAACAATCGAAATGTGTTACTTTGCGTGAGCGGAGGCATCGCTGTTTATAAAGCCTGTGCGCTGACAAGCAAACTGGTGCAGGCGGGGGCAAATGTTAAAGTCATTATGACTGAATCTGCGTGCCAGTTCGTATCACCGCTGACATTTCAGGCATTGAGCCGCCATGAAGTATATACAGATACATTTAAAGAACAAAATCCAAGCGTCATCTCTCATATAGACGCAGCTGACTGGGCCGACCTGATTATCGTAGCGCCGGCTACGGCCAATGTGATTGGTAAATTGGCCAACGGCATTGCAGATGATATGCTGACAACAACCTTGTTAGCGGCAACAGCTCCGGTATGGATTGCGCCCGCCATGAATGTGCATATGTATGATCATCCGGCAGTCAAACGCAATATTTCTGTCCTATATCAGGATGGTTTTCGTTTTATTGAGCCGAGCGAGGGCTATTTAGCATGCGGTTACGTCGGAAAAGGAAGATTGGAAGAACCCGAAAACATCGTGAAGCTTGCGGAAAAGCATTTTGCAGAGGAAAAAACCGCGCCTTTAGAAGGGAAACATGTTGTGATCACAGCAGGCCCGACACGGGAGGCAGTTGATCCTGTACGTTTTTTTACGAATAAATCGACGGGTAAAATGGGATACGCATTAGCTGAGGCTGCGGTGCGACTCGGTGCAAACGTGACCTTGATCTCAGGGCCGGTTTCGCTTGATGTCCCTAAAGGGCTTTCACAGTTTATCCCGGTCCAATCGGCTGCGGACATGCGCGATGCAGTGCTCTCTGTGTATGAAGGAAGCGACGTCGTCATTAAAACAGCTGCTGTTGCCGATTTTACGCCAAAAACAGTATTTGACCAAAAAATGAAAAAGCAAGACGGCGGAATGACCCTTGAATTAAAAAGAACAGTCGATATCTTAAAAGAATTGGGCGAGAAAAAACAGCATCAGCTGTTAGTCGGTTTTGCTGCTGAGACACAAGATGTGGAACATTACGCCCGCCAAAAGCTTTCTGCCAAAAATCTTGACATGATTGTGGCGAATGATGTGAAAGCGGCAGGGGCCGGTTTTGGTGCTGATACGAATATTGTGACGCTCTTTTTCAAAGACGGGCGCAAACGCGAGCTTCCGAAGATGTCTAAGCTCGATGTTTCTTTTGACATTTTTGAAGAAATCGCAGCGCTCTTAAAACAAACCGGAGAGCCCTCATGAATTTTGCCGAAGTCATCGTAGATGTCAGCACCAAAAATATAGACAGGCCGTTTGATTACAAAATCCCAGACCATCTTAAAGGTATGATCAAAACGGGAATGAGGGTCATTGTTCCGTTTGGCCCCCGTAAAATTCAAGGGTTTGTGACAGCTGTCAAAGATACGTCTGATCTCTCAGGTAAATCTGTCAAAGAAGTGGAGGATTTATTAGATCTTACGCCTGTTTTGACAGAAGAGCTGATGAATTTGTCGTCATGGCTGTCAGACAAAACGCTGTCTTTTAAGATTACGGCGCTTCAAGCGATGCTGCCTGCCGCATTAAAGGCAAAATATGAAAAAGAGCTGAAGATTGCGGAAGGTGCGGATATCCCGCCGCAGGTAGAACGGCTGTTTTCTGAAACAAAGAGCTTGCTGTATTCCGATATACCTGATCACGATACGCTGAAAATCATCCAGAAGCAGATTCAAAAAGGCCATATCGATGTAACTTATAAAGTGGCGCAAAAAGCGAACAAAAAAATGGTCAGGTATATTCAGGCCAATGCCGGTAAAGAAGAGCTCTCCAAGCAGGCTGAGGGTTTATCCCGACAAGCGGCCAAACAGCAGGCGATCCTGCACTTTTTCATGACGGAACCGGAAGGCACGAAAATACCTGCTGCGGAGCTGTGCAAAAAAACAGACGCAAGCTCGGCCACCATCAAGACTCTGATTCAAAAGGGGCTTCTGAAAGAAACCTATGAAGAGGTTTACAGAGACCCCTATCAGGACAAAATGTTCAAAAAAACAGAACCGCTGCCGCTGACAGACGAGCAGAGCGCGGCCTTTCAGCCGATACGACGGACCTTAGACAACAATGAACATCAGGTGTTTCTCCTGCACGGAGTGACGGGAAGCGGCAAAACGGAAATTTATCTCCAATCGATTGAAAAAGTGCTTGCTAAAGGAAAAGAAGCCATCGTACTTGTACCGGAAATATCGTTAACGCCGCAAATGGTTCATCGCTTTAAAGGGCGTTTTGGCTCTCAGGTAGCCGTGATGCACAGCGGGTTATCCACTGGTGAAAAGTATGACGAGTGGCGCAAAATCCACCGCAAGGAAGTGCGGCTTGTCGTGGGGGCGAGGTCCGCTATTTTTACCCCGTTTGAAAATCTCGGGATGATTATCATCGATGAGGAGCATGAATCGTCCTATAAACAAGAGGAAATGCCGCGATACCATGCAAAAGAAGTAGCGATCAAGCGGGCGGAGCACCACCGCTGTCCGGTGGTGTTAGGTAGTGCTACACCGACGTTAGAGTCATATGCACGGGCGCAAAAAGGAGTGTACGAGCTGCTTTCGCTGAAACACCGCGTCAATCACCAAGTGATGCCTGAGGTTTCGCTTGTGGATATGAGAGAGGAGCTCAGAAACGGCAATCGCTCTATGTTTTCAATAGAATTGATGGAAAAGCTTGAAGAAACCATTGCCAAGGGTGAACAGGCTGTGCTGTTTTTAAATAAAAGGGGCTATTCCTCCTTTGTGATGTGCAGGGACTGCGGTTATGTTCCGCAATGCCCTCACTGCGACATTTCCATGACATATCACCGTTCCGGCCAGAGGATGAAATGCCATTATTGCGGACATGAAGAACCTGTTCCGCATACTTGTCCCGAATGCGGAAGCGATCATATCCGTTTTTTCGGAACGGGAACACAAAGAGTAGAAGAAGAATTAACAAAGGTGCTGCCACATGCAAGAGTCATACGGATGGATGTTGATACGACCTCTCGGAAAGGTGCCCATGAAAAATTATTGTCTGCTTTCGGAGAAGGCAAAGCAGATATACTTCTTGGAACGCAAATGATTGCGAAAGGGCTTGATTTTCCGAATGTGACACTTGTCGGAGTCTTAAGCGCTGACACAACACTGCACATTCCTGATTTCAGATCTGCCGAAAAAACGTTTCAGCTGCTAACGCAAGTCAGCGGCCGCGCGGGAAGACATGAAAAACCCGGCAATGTCATTATTCAAACGTACACACCGTCCCATTACAGCATCCAGCTGACGAAAACGCATGATTATGAAACGTTTTATCAGCAAGAAATGGCACACAGGAGGGAGCAATCTTACCCGCCGTATTACTATTTGGCTCTTGTGACGGTTTCTCACGAGGAAGTGGCGAAAGCGGCTGTAACGGCTGAGAAAATCGCACACTTTCTGAAAGCAAACTGCGGGGCAGATACGAAAATACTCGGTCCAAGCGCATCGCCGATCGCCAGGATCAAAGATAGATATCGCTATCAATGCGTGATAAAATACAAACAGGAAACCCAGATATCAGCTTTATTGAAGAAGATACTGGAACATTATAAACGCGAAATTGAACAAAAGCATGTAATGATTTCAATTGATATGAATCCTTATATGATGATGTAAGATCTCACGTCTTGGAGGGTAATGAATTGGCAGTGAAAAAGGTCGTCACACATCCCGCGGAGGTTTTGGAAACGCCTGCGGAAACCGTGACTGTTTTTGATAAAAAGCTAAAAAAACTGCTTGATGATATGTACGATACCATGCTTGAAATGGATGGAGTCGGACTGGCAGCGCCGCAAATCGGTATTTTAAAAAGAGCGGCTGTTGTTGATATCGGAGAGGAAAGCGGCAGAATTGACCTTGTGAATCCGGAAATTCTTGAACAAAGCGGCGAGCAAACCGGAGTTGAAGGATGCTTGAGTTTTCCTCGCATCTATGGAGAGGTCACGCGTGCCGATTATGTGAAAGTGCGGGCGTATAACCGTCAAGGAAAACCGTTCATTCTTGAAGCGAGAGGCTTTTTCGCGAGAGCCGTGCAGCATGAAATGGACCACTTGGACGGTGTGCTGTTCACATCAAAAATAAGCAAATATTATACAGAAGATGAACTAGCGGATATGGAAGGATGATTTGATGACGAGAATCGTGTTTATGGGAACACCCGATTTTTCAGTTCCTGTTTTAAGAACCCTGATAGATGACGGATATGAAGTAGTGGGGGTCGTCACGCAGCCTGACCGTCCGAAGGGCAGAAAAAAAGTGCTCACGCCTCCGCCTGTAAAGGAAGAAGCTTTACGTCACGGCATCCCGGTTCTTCAGCCTGAAAAAGTCAGACTGACAGAAGAAATAGAAAAGGTGCTGGCGTTACAACCGGATCTTATTGTGACGGCAGCGTTTGGGCAAATTCTGCCTAAAGAGCTACTCGACAGCCCTAAGTACGGATGCATTAATGTTCATGCGTCTCTTTTGCCTGAACTGAGAGGCGGGGCCCCTATCCATTATTCCATTCTCCAAGGTAAGAAAAAAACCGGAGTTACCATTATGTACATGGTGGAAAAATTAGATGCAGGCGATATGATTTCAAAAGTGGAAGTAGACATTGAAGAAACCGACAATGTCGGAACCCTGCACGATAAATTAAGCGTTGCTGGCGCAAAGCTTTTGTCTGAAACAGTTCCTCAAGTCATAGCCGGCGACATATCACCTGAAAAGCAGGATGACGAGAAAGCGACGTATGCGCCAAACATTAAAAGAGAACAAGAGCTGATTGACTGGTCCAGAGCGGGAGAAGAGCTCTATAACCAAGTTCGAGGTTTAAACCCATGGCCTGTTGCCTATACGACTTTAAATGGTCAAAATCTGAAAGTGTGGGCAGCGAAGAAAACAGCTGCGCCGGCAAAAGCTGAACCCGGCACAGTCATTGCTATTGAAAAAGAAGGAATCATCGTCGCCACAGGAAACGATACGGCACTGTTATTAACGGAGCTGCAGCCTGCCGGCAAAAAACGCATGCGAGGCGAAGACTTTGTCCGTGGCGCTCATGTTGAGACAGGTGATATGTTAGGAGTGCACAATGAAAACAAATAGCGTTCGCGATATTGCGCTGGAGGCGCTGGTCAAATTAGAACAAAATCAGTCATACAGTAACCTGCTCCTGAAATCGGTTATTAAATCTAATAAACTGAGCGATCAAGACCGCGGGCTTTTGACTGAACTGGTGTACGGTACATTGCAAAACAAAATCGCGCTGGATTATATGCTCAAGCCGTTTATCAACAAGCCGCAAAAGGTGAAGCCGTGGGTTATCCAGCTTCTCCGCCTGTCCTTATATCAAATGGAATATTTAGAGAAAATTCCCGACCGGGCAGTCATCCATGAAGCGGTAGAGATTGCTAAAAACCGCGGACATAAAGGCATTGCCTCATTTGTCAACGGCGTGCTTCGCTCTATTCAGCGCGAAGGAGTCCCTTCCTTTGACGCCATCGAAGATCCTGTTCTCAGGCTTGCGACAGAAACAAGCCATCCCGAATGGCTCGTGAAAGAGTGGGTAGCCGCATACGGATTTGATGCGGCTGAAAAGATTTGCCGCATCCATCTCATTCCGCCTAAGCAAACGCTGCGTGTCAACCAAATGAAAACGGACAGAGCGGAGATACTTGATCAAATGGCAGCTGAAGGAATCGAAGCGGAAAAAGGTGATCTCGCCGAGGACGCTGTGAAGCTTGTAAAGGGAACTATTGCCGGAACTCACTTCTTCCAGACAGGCGAAGTGTCCATCCAGGATGAAAGCTCCATGCTGGTTGCCCGGGCCCTTGACCCTAAGCCAGGTGAAACGGTGCTTGATGCGTGCGCAGCGCCGGGCGGAAAGTCAGCCCATATCGCTGAATTAATGGAGAACAAGGGAAGTGTGACATCGCTTGATCTTCACAAACATAAGGTGAAGCTGATCAAAGAAGCGTCAGAACGGCTTGGACTTTCCATTATTGATGCGAAAACAATGGACGCGAGAAAAGCGGGAGAAACATTTGAAAGTGAACAGTTTGACCGTATTTTGGTTGACGCTCCATGCTCAGGCTTTGGCGTGATCAGAAGAAAGCCGGATATGAAATACACCAAAACCCCGAATGACAGCTCCCGACTTGCTGAAATCCAGCTGTCTATCTTAAGGGAAATTGCGCCATTAGTAAAAAAAGGTGGCACTCTTGTCTACAGTACGTGTACAATGGATCGGACAGAAAATGAAGAAGTTATCCATGCGTTTATACAAGAACATCCTGATTTTGAACCCGATTTGTCTCTTGAAAAGCGGCTGCCCGAAAAGGCGAGACCCTTTGTTCGGGATGGAAGGCTTCAAATCCTTCCGCATTATTTCGGAACAGATGGTTTCTTTATTTGCAGCATGAGAAAGAAGGGATAAGCAATGACAGAATTAAAAAAAACAAAGATCAGAAAAGAATTGCGGACAGAACGTCCTTCGATTTATTCTTTTGAATTAGACGAAATCAAACAATGGCTGACAGACAACGGGGAGAAACCGTTCCGCGCGGCACAGATTTTTGAATGGCTATACGAAAAACGAGTAACTTCTTTTGATGAAATGACAAACCTATCAAAGGAACTGCGTGAGAAATTAAACACTCATTTTGTATTAACGACGCTGAAAACGGCTGTTAAACAAACTTCTCAAGACGGTACGATGAAGTTTTTATTCGAGCTTCACGATGGTTATACAATCGAAACTGTTTTAATGAGACACGAGTATGGTAATTCTGTATGTGTAACGACACAAGTCGGCTGCCGCATTGGATGCACATTCTGTGCGTCAACGCTCGGCGGTTTAAAACGAAATCTTGAAGCAGGTGAAATTGTCGCTCAAGTGGTGAAAGTTCAAAAAGCGCTAGATGAAACGGATGAACGCGTCAGCTCTGTCGTTATCATGGGAATCGGCGAACCATTTGATAACTTTAACGAAATGCTTGCCTTTTTAAAAATCATTAACCATGATAAGGGACTGAATATCGGCGCTCGCCATATTACTGTTTCTACAAGCGGAATCATCCCGAAAATTTACGAATTCGCTGATCAGCAAATGCAGATTAACTTTGCGATTTCTCTGCACGCGCCAAATACAGAAATCAGAAGCCGTTTGATGCCGATTAACAGAGCGTACAAGCTCCCTGATTTAATGGAAGCCGTTAAATATTACATTAATAAAACGGGACGCCGGATCAGCTTTGAATACGGTCTGTTCGGTGGCGTAAATGACCAGGTTGAGCACGCTGAAGAGCTTGCAGACTTGCTGGAAGGCGTAAAATGCCACGTGAACTTGATCCCGGTAAACTATGTGCCTGAACGGGATTATGTCCGCACACCGCGTGAGCAGATTTTTGCTTTTGAGAAAACGCTGAAATCCCGCGGAGTAAATGTCACGATCCGAAGAGAGCAAGGCCATGACATTGACGCAGCCTGCGGTCAGCTTCGCGCGAAGGAGCGTCAAGACGAGACGAGGTGATGAGGGTTGTTAACAGCCTTAAAAACAGATACAGGGAAAATCCGCCAGCATAATGAAGATGATGCGGGTATTTTTAAGGGGAAAGACGATTTTGTATTAGCGGTTGTCGCTGATGGCATGGGCGGCCATCTTGCTGGAGATGTTGCAAGCAAGATGGCTGTGAAAGCCATGGGAGAGAAATGGAATGAGTCAGATACGATTCCTGCGGCGCCGTCAGAATGTGAAAAGTGGCTCATTGAACAGATTCTCGCGGTAAACAGCAAGATTTACGATCATGCCCAAGCGCACGAAGAATGCCAAGGCATGGGAACAACCATTGTATGCGCTCTTTTTACAGGTAAAACGGTTTCCGTTGCCCATATAGGCGACAGCAGATGCTATTTGCTCCAGGACGATCTCTTCGTTCAGGTGACAGAGGATCATTCTCTGGTGAATGAACTGGTTCGCACCGGCGAAATCTCAAGAGAAGATGCTGAGCATCATCCACGCAAAAATGTGCTGACGAAGGCGCTCGGAACAGATCAATCTGTCAGTATTGACGCACGTTCTTTTGAAATTGAACCCGGAGACAAACTCCTTTTATGTTCTGATGGACTGACGAATAAAGTGGAAGTCACTGAATTAAAAGACATCCTGCAAAGCGATTCAGCTCCTCAGGAAAAAGTAAACCTGCTTGTGGACAAAGCCAATGAGAATGGCGGGGAAGACAATATTACAGCAGTGTTGCTTGAGCTTGCTTTACATGTTGAAGAGGGTGAAGATCAGTGCTAATCGGCAAGCGAATCAGCGGGCGTTACCAGATTCTCCGTGTCATAGGCGGCGGGGGAATGGCCAACGTTTATTTAGCTGAGGACATTATTCTTGATCGTGAAGTCGCAATCAAAATCCTGCGGTTTGACTATGTGAATGACAATGAGTTTATTAGGCGTTTTCGTAGAGAAGCCCATTCGGCCTCAAGCCTTGATCACCCGAATATTGTCAGCATTTATGATTTGGGCGAGGAAGATGATATTTACTATATTGTCATGGAATACGTAGAGGGCATGACGCTAAAAGAATACATAACAGCAAACGGGCCGCTTCACCCCAAAGAAGCGCTCAGCATCATGGAGCAAATTGTTTCAGCCATTGCCCATGCCCACCAAAATCATATTGTCCACAGGGATATTAAACCGCATAACATTTTGATCGATCATATGGGCAATATCAAAGTAACGGATTTTGGAATTGCGACTGCACTGACTTCGACAACAATCACCCACACCAATTCTGTGCTGGGCTCAGTCCATTATTTATCCCCCGAACAGGCGCGGGGCGGCCTGGCCACAAAAAAATCAGATATTTATGCGCTTGGGATTGTCTTATTTGAGCTGTTAACCGGCCGAATCCCATTTGATGGTGAATCGGCTGTCAGTATCGCCTTAAAGCATCTTCAGGCTGAAACCCCTTCAGCGAAAAGGTGGAATCCCTCAGTACCCCAAAGCGTTGAAAACATCATATTAAAGGCAACCGCCAAAGATCCTTTTCACCGCTATGAAACTGCTGAAGATATGGAAGAAGATATTCGAACAGCTTTTGACGCTGACAGGCTCAACGAGAAGAAATTTACGATTCAAGATGATGAAGAAATGACGAAAGCGATTCCGATTATTAAGGATGAAGAGCTTGCAAAAGCTTCTCATGATAAAGAAGCTGACATGACATTTCCTCAAGAAACCCAAACAAAGAAAAAAGCAAAGAGAAAAAAATGGCCGTGGATACTGCTCACCATATGCCTGGTTTTTATCACGGCAGGAGTTCTAGCCGTCACTGTTTTTCCTTCTCTTTTTATGCCTAAGGATGTCAAAATACCTGATGTAGCAGGGATGGAATATGAAAAAGCGGCAGATCTTCTAGAAAAAGAAGGTTTGCAGGTAGATTCAGACGTATTGGAAATCTCAGATGAGAAGATCGAAGAAGGCCTGATGGTCAAAACCGATCCTAAAGCCGAGTCCACTGTTAAAGAAGGAGCAACGGTTACGCTTTATAAGAGCTCAGGTAAAGCAAAAAAGCAGATCGGTGATGTGACGGGCCAATCAGTCGACAAGGCAAAAAAAGTGTTAAAGGAACAGGGCTTTAAAAATGTAACGGTGGATGAAGTAAATGATGAGAAAGACGCCGGCACTGTCATAGATCAGAATCCGTCAGCAGGGACCGAGCTTGTGCCGGACGAAGATCAAATTAAGCTCACAGTCAGCATCGGGCCGGAAGATATTACGCTCAGAGACTTAAAAACATACAGTAAAGAAGCGGCCTCGGGATATCTGGAAGATAACGGGCTCAAACTGGTGGAAAAAGAAGCGTACTCAGATGACGTTCCGGAAGGACAGGTTGTCAAACAAAAACCGGCAGCAGGAACGGCGCTAAAGCCGGGAAATGAGGTCGAAGTGACATTCTCTCTCGGACCTGAGAAGAAGCCGGCGAAAACAGTGAAAGAAAAAGTCAAGATTCCATATGAGCCGGAAAACGAAAGGGACGAGCTTGAGGTGCAAATCGCGATTGACGACGCCGATCACAGCATTTCTGACACTTACGAACATTTTAAGATTAAAGAGCCCGTAGAACGGACGATCGAATTGAAGATTGAACCTGGCCAAAAAGGGTACTATCAAGTGATGGTAAATAATAAAGTCGTCAGCTACAAAACAATTGAGTATCCGAAAGATGAATAACAAGGAGGGAAAATATGCCTGAGGGCAAAATTATTAAAGCGCTAAGCGGCTTTTATTACGTACTGGATGAATCAGACGGTTCAAATAATGAAAAAGTTATACAATGCAGAGGAAGAGGTATTTTCAGAAAAAATAAAATCACCCCTTTGGTCGGTGATTATGTTGTTTATCAAGCTGAAAATAATAAAGAAGGATACCTTCTAGAGATTAAAGAAAGAACCAATGAACTTATCAGGCCGCCGATCTGCAACGTTGATCAAGCGGTGCTTGTTTTCTCGGCGGTGCAGCCATCTTTCAGCACAGCATTGCTCGACCGTTTCTTGGTTCTCGTAGAAGCGAATGACATCCAGCCGATTATTTGTATTACAAAAATGGATTTAATTGAAGATCAACATACACAAAAACGCATTCAAGCGTATGCTGAAGACTACCGGAACATTGGCTATGACGTATATCTTACCTCTTCTATGGACCAAGACAGCTTAACGGAGATCGTCCCGCATTTCCGCGACAAAACAACAGTCTTTGCCGGCCAGTCGGGGGTTGGGAAATCCTCGCTTCTCAACGCGATCAGCCCGGAGCTGGGTTTGAGAACAAACGAAATTTCCGAGCATTTAGGCCGCGGGAAGCACACAACCCGCCATGTGGAACTTATACACACGTCCGGAGGTCTGGTTGCGGATACGCCGGGTTTCAGCTCTCTTGAGTTTACAGACATTGAAGAAGGAGAGCTGGGCTTCACATTCCCTGACATCAGAGAAAAAAGCGCATCGTGCAAATTCAGAGGATGTCTGCATTTGAAAGAGCCGAAATGTGCAGTCAAACAAGCCGTTGAAGAAGGGGAATTAAAGCAGTACCGCTACGACCATTATGTTGAATTTATCACAGAGATCAAAGATAGAAAGCCGAGGTATTAGATCATGGTAAAGGTTGCACCTTCTATTCTTTCCGCTGATTTTGCCGCTTTAGGCAAAGAAATTCTAGATGTAGAAAAAGGCGGAGCCGATTACATTCATGTTGATGTCATGGACGGCCATTTTGTCCCGAATATCACGATTGGACCGCTGATTGTAGAAGCCATTCGTCCGGTGACGAAACTGCCGCTGGATGTACATTTAATGATTGAAGAGCCGGATCGTTATATCCCGGCTTTCGCAAAAGCTGGTGCCGATATCCTGTCTGTACATGCTGAAGCCTGTCCGCACCTTCACCGGACAATCCAGCTTATAAAAGAGCAGGGTGTAAAAGCCGGAGTTGTCCTGAATCCGCATACACCTGTTCAGATAATTGAGCATATTTTTGAAGAACTTGATCTTGTTCTCTTAATGACGGTGAACCCTGGTTTTGGCGGACAGAAATTTATTCATTCTGTTCTTCCGAAAATAAAAGAAGTGAAACGTATGGCAGAGGAAAAAGGGAAACATGATCTGCTGATTGAAGTGGACGGCGGCGTCAACAAAGAAACAGCCCCGCTAGTCATCGAAGCGGGCGCAAACTTACTTGTTGCCGGTTCTGCTGTTTATGGCCAAACTGACTACGAAAAAGCTATTTCTGAGATAAGGGGAAGCAAATAAGCAGCACGAAAAAGAGCCGGGCGCATCTAGCCTGAGCTCTTTTTCCTGTATCCAGAAGCAGAAAGGAAAAAGAGATGAGAAAAATCAATATCGTTGCAGGAGGCCCAAAAGATTTAATCCCTGACCTGACTGATTATATGGCTGATGACACGATCTGGGTCGGGGTTGACAAAGGAACGGTCACGCTTTTAAATGCCGGTATCATTCCTGATGAAGCCTTCGGAGATTTTGACAGCATTACAGAGCATGAACGCCGGCAAATCGAAAAAGCCTCGCCCGCTCTCCATGTGTATCAGGCAGAAAAAGATCAAACTGACTTAGACCTTGCTCTTGATTGGGCCCTGGACAAGCAGCCGGATATGATTCAGATCTTCGGTATTACAGGCGGCAGAGCAGATCACTTTTTAGGAAATATTCAGCTGCTGTACAGAGGAGTAAAAACAACTTCGAAAATGAAGCTTATAGACAAACAGAATGATATTCAGATGTTCTCTCCAGGCGAATATTCTCTTCTTATCGATCAAAACAAACGATATATCTCCTTCATTCCATTTACAGAAGAAGTGGATGAGCTGACTCTCATCGGTTTTAAATATCCGCTAAATAAGTGTCATATTACGCTTGGTTCAACACTATGTATTAGTAACGAACTCATTCATTCACGAGGTACTTTTTCGTTTACGAAAGGCATATTAATAATGGTAAGAAGCACGGATTAGCTTGTGCTTTCACTCATTTGTTGAAATTAATGAACCTTAAAGTGATGAACAGGCGGTTACGGGACTTATAGGAGGGGACAAAAATGAAATTTTACACCATTAAATTGCCGAAGTTTTTAGGAGGAATTGTCCGGGCGATGCTGGGCTCATTTAGAAAAGATTAAAGCCCAGGGGTTCACAGCCCTCTTTCACCACATAAAAACGCCTGCCACATATCAGGGCAGGCGTTCATTTTGTTATACACGCTCAACTTTACCGGATTTCAAAGCTCGAGCAGATACATATACTTTTTTAGGTTTTCCGTTCACAAGGATACGAACCTTTTGAAGATTCGCGCCCCAAGTGCGCTTAGAAGCGTTCATTGCGTGAGAACGGTTATTCCCAGCTGTTGTTTTTTTACCTGTGATAACGCATTTACGTGCCATTTGTTTCCCTCCTCACTTGCACAAAACATCTACTTTTTCACTTTCATATGTTCTTAGATGCTTTCGATATGGATACTTTAAATAATTTACCACAGCTAAAAAACGTTTGCAACTATTGTTTCATCATCTTTCAAGAAAATTCACTTGACATCTTGCACAAACAGCGGCGCTATAGTATATGTAAAGAGACGTGCAGCGATTGCCGCGTCTTTTCTTTTCATAATGGAGTTCATATAGTAGAATAGCTGTAACTCTATGCATTCGAAGGAGGAACTAGTGTGTCCATTGAATTAAGAACGAAATACGGGCAGATTGATATATCGAATGATGTCATTGCAATGGTTGCCGGAGGAGCTGCGATTGACTGTTACGGCATTGTTGGAATGGCCTCTAAAAACCAAATTAAAGACGGACTGACTGAAATCCTTCGGAAAGAGAATTTCAGCAGAGGTGTTCAAGTTCGCCAAGAAGCAGAACAGATACATATTGACATGTATATCATTGTCAGCTACGGCACAAAAATTTCTGAAGTGGCACATAACGTCCAAACAAAAGTAAAGTACACAGTAAATCAAACAGTCGGACTTGCAGTGGATTCTGTCAATATTTATGTCCAAGGGGTACGAGTGACGAACCCGTAGTTAGGAGGAGTAGGATTGTCTATCAGAACATTAGACGGCAAAACCTTTGCCGAGATGATTCTTGCAGGAGCACAGAATCTGTCTCAAAACGCGAGTGCGGTTGACGCGCTCAACGTGTTTCCGGTGCCGGACGGTGATACGGGAACAAACATGAACCTGTCGATGACTTCCGGGGCAAGAGAAGTGGAGCATTTGGAGACAAGTGATATCGGTAAAGTGGGCTCCGCGTTATCTAAAGGATTGCTCATGGGGGCAAGAGGGAATTCAGGAGTCATCCTGTCCCAATTGTTCCGAGGATTCAGTAAAAGCATCGAAACAAAAAAAGAAATTAATGCAAAAGAGTTTGCCGCCGCGCTGCAAGCCGGTGTGGATATGGCTTACAAAGCTGTCATGAAACCTGTGGAGGGTACCATTTTAACTGTTGCAAAAGATGCTGCGAAACAAGCGGTGGCCTTGGCGGAAAAAGAAACCGATATCATTGCGCTGATGACTTCTGTGACAAAGGAAGCTGAGGCATCCTTAAACCGGACACCAGAATTGCTGCCTGTCTTGAAGGAAGTTGGTGTCGTTGACAGCGGGGGCAAAGGCCTGCTTTGTGTGTATGAAGGCTTTCTCGCTTCATTAAAAGGAGAGACCGTTCCTGAGAAAACCGTTCTCCCGTCACTTGATGACATGGTTAGCGCGGAGCATCATAAGAGCGCGCAGAGTATGATGAACACGGAAGATATTGAATTCGGTTTCTGTACAGAAGTGATGGTAAGGCTCGATCAGAATAAAAGAGAATTCGATGAAGGCACATTCAGAAATGACCTCAGCCAATTTGGGGATTCTCTTTTGGTTATTGCAGACGAGTCTCTGGCGAAGGTTCATATTCATGCAGAAGAGCCGGGAAACGTGTTAAACTATGCCCAAAACTACGGTGAATTAATAAAAATCAAAATTGAAAACATGAGAGAGCAGCACACTTCCATCATCAGCCAGGACAGCGAGCCTGCTCACAGTGAGAAAGCGGCAAAGCAGCCGTACGGCATTGTGACTGTTGCAATGGGAGAAGGCATTTCTGATCTATTCAAAAGCATTGGCGCTTCCGTTGTGATTGAAGGCGGCCAGACGATGAATCCGAGCACTGAGGATATTGTCGAAGCTGTAAGGTCTGTAAATGCTGAAGCTGTGTTTATCTTACCGAATAACTCCAACATTATCATGGCTGCCAATCAAGCTGCAAGTGTGATGGGTGATAGGGTTTTTGTCATTCCTGCCAAAACGGTTCCGCAAGGGATGTCAGCACTGCTGGCATTTAATCCGGATCAAGAACCTGAAGCAAATGAAGCCAATATGCTAAGTGCGATTCAGCAAGTAAAAAGCGGACAGGTGACATACTCAGTCAGAGATACTCATATTGACGGCAAAGACATTAAAAAAGGCGACTTTATGGGAATTCTGAATGGAACGATTATCGGCACTGCTGAAGATCAGCTGTCAGCCGCGAAAATGCTGCTGTCAGAAATGATCGGAGAAGAGGACGAAATTGTCACTATCCTATATGGTGAGGATGCATCCCAGGAAGAAGCTGAGGAGCTTGAAGCGTATCTCAGTGAAAAGTACGAGGAGATTGAGGTTGAAATCCACAACGGAAAACAGCCGCTGTATTCGTATATCGTTTCTGCAGAATAGAAGGGCAAATTGCCCTTCTATTCTTATGTCTGCTTTTAAGTGCGGCAGCGCTGTAACGCGCCCGCTTGCCATTTTATATCCGATCAATTAGTCTAGAAGCAAAGCCGCTTATAAGCTCTGTTTCATAAGGAGGAATAGCATGAAATACAGAAGCGTTTTTGATATTATCGGCCCGGTTATGATCGGTCCGTCCAGTTCGCATACAGCAGGAGCGGCGAGAATCGGGAGAGTGGCCAGAAGTTTATTTGGCAGGGAGCCTGAGCGCATCGTTGTGTCCTTTTACGGCTCTTTTGCTGAAACATATAAGGGTCACGGCACAGATGTGGCGATCATCGGCGGTCTGCTTGATTTTGATACATTTGACGAACGGATTAAAACCGCTATACAAATTGCAGAAGATAAAGGAATTGATATAGAGTTTCGAGTCGAAGACGCTGTTCCGGTTCATCCGAACACAGCTCGAATCAGTATTTCTGATGGTAAGGGAGAACTTGAACTGACAGGAATTTCAATAGGCGGAGGAAAAATTGAAATCACAGAATTAAACGGCTTTGAGCTCCGTCTGTCTGGAAACCACCCTGCCATTCTAGTTGTTCATAATGACAAGTTTGGCACCATTGCAGGTGTTGCCAATGTCCTTGCGAAATTCTCAATCAACGTTGGCCATATGGAAGTTGCCCGCAAGGATATTGGGCAGCTTGCGCTGATGACAATAGAGGTCGATCAGAATATTGACGACCACGTTCTCGACGAGCTGTCGAAGCTGCCGAACATTATTCAAGTGACAAAGATTGCTGACTAGCGAAGGGTCAGGAGGAGCCAGTTATGTTTCGTAATGTAAAGGAATTAATTGAAATTACCAAAGAAAAGCAGATATTGATCTCTGATGTAATGATCGCTCAAGAGATGGAAGTAACAGAAAAAACAAAAGAAGAGATTTTTCAGCAGATGGATCACAATCTGACTGTTATGGAAGCGGCGGTTCAAAAAGGGCTTGAAGGGGTTACGAGTCAAACAGGCCTGACCGGCGGCGATGCAGTTAAAATGCAAGCCTATATTCGATCTGGAAAAAGCTTATCGGGACCGCTGATTTTAGATGCAGTATCGAAAGCTGTCGCAACAAATGAAGTAAATGCAGCCATGGGAACAATCTGTGCGACACCGACTGCCGGATCTGCGGGTGTAGTGCCGGGTACGTTATTTGCCGTGAAAGAGAAGCTGAACCCGACAAGAGAACAAATGATCCGCTTTTTATTTACGGCTGGAGCTTTCGGTTTTGTCGTAGCAAATAATGCAAGTATTTCCGGTGCTGCCGGCGGGTGTCAGGCGGAGGTAGGATCTGCCTCGGGCATGGCAGCTGCGGCAATTGTTGAAATGGCAGGCGGAACACCTGAGCAAAGTGCGGAGGCCATGGCTATTACATTAAAAAATATGCTCGGCCTTGTGTGCGATCCTGTTGCGGGTCTTGTTGAAGTGCCTTGTGTGAAGCGGAATGCAATGGGCGCTTCCAACGCGATGATTGCTGCTGATATGGCATTGGCAGGCATTACAAGCCGGATTCCATGTGACGAGGTCATCGATGCAATGTATAAAATCGGCCAAACGATGCCCACTGCACTTAGAGAAACAGGCCAGGGCGGTTTAGCGGCAACCCCGACGGGAAGAGAATTAGAGAAAAAAATATTCGGAGGAGCGCTGGGTTCAAGTGAAACAACATCAGCAAACTAGTATAGCCAACATTAAGGGCATTGGGCCGGAAACAGAAAAAACATTAAATGAACTCGGTATTTATGACATTTCTGATCTTCTGAATTATTTCCCTTATCGCTATGATGACTACGAGCTGAGGGATTTAGAAGAAGTAAAGCATGATGAAAGAGTCACAGTTGAAGGGAAGGTTCATTCAGAGCCTTCTCTTACCTATTACGGAAAAAAACGAAACAGGCTGACATTTCGCCTTCTTGTCGGCCATTATTTAATCACCGCCGTTTGTTTTAATCGTCCTTATTTAAAGAAAAAGATTTCGCTGGGATCTGTCGTGACGATTTCCGGTAAATGGGACAAGCACCGTCAGACCATTTCTGTTCAGGAATTGAAAAATGGGCCGCATCAAGAGGATAAGAGCATTGAACCAGTCTATTCCGTGAAAGAAAATGTCACCGTCAAAATGATGAGACGTTTTATTCAGCACGGGCTGACCCAATATGCGGACTCAATACCTGACCCTCTTCCAGAAAATCTTAAAATCCGCTATAAGCTACCGGACTATCATCAGGCGTTAAAAGCGATGCACCAGCCAGAAACAAGAGAGGCATTAAAGCTGGCCAGGCGCCGGTTCGTTTACGAAGAATTTTTATTATTTCAGTTGAAAATGCAAGCGTTCCGAAAGGCGGAAAGAGAGCAGTCACAAGGGATACGGCAGCGTTTTTCAAACGAAGAACTCATGAAATTTGTCAAAAGCCTCCCGTTTCCCCTCACCAACGCCCAGTCCCGCGTGCTTCGCGAAATAACAGCAGACATGTCTTCTCCATACAGAATGAACCGCCTTCTTCAAGGGGACGTCGGATCAGGAAAAACGGCAATCGCTGCCATCGCGCTTTATGCCGCAATCTTATCCGGCTATCAGGGAGCGCTTATGGTTCCGACAGAAATTCTGGCTGAACAGCATGCTGATTCGCTTGTTTCACTGTTTGAAAAGTGGGATATCAATGTCGCCCTTCTGACAAGCTCTGTAAAAGGAAAGCGCCGAAGAGAATTGCTTGAGCGGCTTGCTGAGGGAGAGATTGATATCCTTGTAGGAACCCACGCTTTAATTCAGGATGAGGTCGAGTTTAAAGCGCTAAGTCTTGTCATCACGGATGAGCAGCATCGATTTGGAGTTGAACAGCGGAAGAAGCTTCGGAACAAAGGGCAGGATCCCGATGTTCTCTTTATGACAGCCACTCCGATTCCGAGAACCCTCGCGATCACTGTTTTTGGTGAAATGGATGTCTCCGTCATTGATGAAATGCCGGCGGGGCGCAAAAAAATCGAAACCTATTGGGTGAAGCATGACATGCTGGACCGCATTCTGGCATTCGTCGAAAAAGAATTAAAGCAGGGCAGACAGGCGTATATTATCTGTCCGCTGATCGAAGAATCAGACAAGCTTGATGTGCAAAACGCCATAGACGTATACAATATGCTCTCTGAGGTGTTTCGAGGAACATGGAACGTCGGCCTTATGCACGGAAAACTGCATCCCGATGAAAAAGATCAGGTGATGAGGGAATTCAGCGCGAATACGTGTCAAATTCTCGTATCAACCACTGTTGTTGAAGTCGGGGTGAATGTCCCGAATGCAACGATTATGGTCATTTACGACGCCGATCGCTTTGGCTTATCCCAGCTTCACCAGCTGCGCGGCCGTGTCGGCCGCGGCGAGCATCAATCCTACTGCATTCTTATGGCTGATCCGAAATCAGAAACAGGAAAAGAACGTATGAGAATCATGTCGGAAACCAATGACGGCTTTGAACTGTCTGAAAAGGATTTGGAACTGAGAGGCCCAGGGGATTTCTTTGGAAAAAAACAAAGCGGAATGCCTGAGTTTAAGGTGGCGGACATGGTTCATGATTACAGAGCGCTTGAAACGGCAAGGCAGGACGCTGCAAATCTTGTGGCTTCGGAAGTGTTCTGGAAGGACCCTGAATATGGGGCGCTAAGAGAGCATTTGCTGAAAAGCGGAGTCATGGATGGGGAAAAATTGAGCTGAGGTAAGAAGTTTTTGGTGTTCAGCCAGAAACAATCATTGCATTCCAATCTATGAAATTATATACTACTATTAGTACCTAGTCTTAATTGTCCGGACGGTGTTTAGATATGAGAAGAAATAAGAAAGAACGCCAGGAATTACTTCAGCAGACGATCAAAGCAACCCCATTTATTACAGATGAAGAATTAGCGGGTAAATTCGGAGTAAGCATTCAGACGATTCGTTTGGACCGCTTGGAGCTTTCCATACCGGAGCTGAGAGAAAGAATTAAGAACGTGGCAGAGAAAACGCTTGAAGATGAAGTGAAGTCCCTGTCATTAGACGAAGTCATCGGAGAAATTATTGACCTTGAGCTGGATGATCAGGCGATTTCTATTTTAGAGATAAAACAGGAGCATGTATTCAGCCGGAATCAAATAGCGAGAGGACACCATTTATTTGCTCAGGCGAATTCCTTGGCCGTTGCCATTATAGATGACGAATTGGCGCTTACTGCAAGCGCAGAAATCCGCTTTACCAGGCAGGTAAAGCAGGGTGAACGTGTCGTTGCGAAAGCGAAAGTAACGGCGGTTGATAAAGAAAAAGGAAGAACGGTTGTCGAAGTGAACAGCTATGTTGCAGAGGAAATTGTTTTTTCTGGACATTTTGACATGTACCGTTCAAAACATTCATAAAGGTGGAGCATGCATGAGAATAGCTGTAGATGCAATGGGAGGAGACCACGCTCCCAAAGCTGTTATTGACGGAGTTATGAAGGGGATAGAGTCATTTGATGATCTTCATATTACACTTGTCGGTGACAAGACTACAATAGAATCATATTTAACAACATCATCAGATCGCATCACGGTGCTGCACGCAGATGAAGTGATTGAGCCTACGGACGAACCGGTCCGCGCCGTGCGGAGAAAAAAGAACTCTTCTATGGTCCTGATGGCGCAGGAAGTTGCGGAAGGCAGAGCTGACGCCTGCATTTCAGCAGGAAATACCGGCGCGCTAATGACAGCCGGCCTGTTTATTGTGGGAAGAATTAAAGGAATTGACCGCCCTGCGCTTGCACCGACACTGCCGACTGTTTCAGGCGGAGGATTTCTGCTCCTTGATGTCGGCGCCAATGTAGATGCCAAACCTGAGCATCTCGTTCAATATGCCATTATGGGTTCTGTTTATTCCCAGCAAGTCCGGGGTGTGACTTCACCGAGAGTCGGACTTTTGAATGTCGGAACAGAAGATAAAAAAGGAAACGAACTGACGAAGCAGGCGTTCCAATTATTAAAAAAGGCAAACATCAACTTTATCGGAAACGTGGAAGCGCGTGACCTTTTAGACGATGTAGCAGATGTCGTAGTAACGGACGGATTTACCGGGAATGTTACACTCAAAACGCTTGAAGGCTCTGCGATGTCCATTTTTAAAATGATGAGAGAAGCGCTCACGTCAAACTTTACATCTAAGCTTGCGGCAGCTGTGCTGAAGCCGAAGATGAAAGAAATGAAAATGAAAATGGATTATTCCGAATACGGTGGAGCAAGCCTTTTCGGTTTGAAAGCGCCGGTAATCAAGGCACACGGCTCGTCTGATGCCCGTGCGGTTTACCATGCGATCCGCCAAGCCAGAGAGATGGTCAGCCAAAATGTGGCTGCGCTCATCCAAGAAGAAGTAAAAGAAGAAGAAAAAACAGATGAATAGTCTGGAGGTTTTAACATCATGAGTAAGATTGCATTTTTATTCCCTGGTCAGGGATCACAATTTATCGGCATGGGAAAAGAGCTTTATGAGCAGGTGCCTGCTGCAAAACGTCTGTTTGATGAAGCGGACGAAACATTGGAAACAAAGCTCAGCTCATTGATTTTTGAAGGTGATGCCAAAGAATTAACGCTTACATACAATGCGCAGCCTGCTTTGCTGACGACTAGCATTGCTGTGCTTGAGAAATTTAAAGAATCAGGCATTACACCTGATTTCACAGCCGGACACAGCCTTGGAGAATATTCTGCACTGGTGGCGGCTGGCGCAATGAGCTTTAAAGACGCTGTTTATACTGTCAGAAAACGCGGTGAGTTCATGAACGAAGCGGTGCCGGCCGGAGAAGGAGCGATGGCTGCTATTCTCGGCATGGATGCCGACGCGTTGAAACAAGTAACCGATAAAGTCACTGAGGACGGCCACCTTGTGCAGCTTGCCAACCTCAACTGTCCCGGACAGATTGTTATTTCCGGAACGGCAAAAGGAGTAGAGCTTGCATCTGAACAGGCTAAAGAGAACGGCGCTAAACGAGCGATTCCGCTTGACGTAAGCGGTCCGTTCCATTCTGAACTGATGAAGCCTGCCGCTGAAAAGCTGAAAGAAGTTTTGGACTCCTGTGAACTGAAAAACGCAGATGTGCCGGTGATCTCAAATGTTTCTGCAGATGTGATGACAGATAAGGAAGAGATTAAAGAAAAACTCATTGAGCAGCTGTACTCCCCGGTTCGTTTTGAGGAAACTGTTAACAAACTGATTGCAGAGGGTGTTACGACGTTTATTGAAATCGGTCCCGGCAAAGTGCTTTCAGGCCTTGTGAAAAAAGTAAACAGACGCTTAAAAACCATTGCCGTATCAGACCCGGAAACGATTGAACTGGCAATTCAAACGCTTAAGGAGGAGAATGAGAATGCTTAATGAAAAAACAGCTGTTGTCACTGGCGCATCCCGCGGAATCGGCCGTTCAATCGCCCTTGACCTGGCCAAAAACGGTGCAAATGTTGTCGTTAACTACTCAGGCAGCGAAGCGAAAGCAAATGAAGTTGTAGATGAAATCAAATCAATGGGCAGAAAAGCAATTGCTGTCAAAGCCGATGTATCAAATCCTGAAGATGTACAAAACATGATAAAAGAAGCGATTTCTGTTTTCTCTACGGTCGACATTCTAGTGAACAACGCCGGAATCACAAAAGACAATCTCATCATGAGAATGAAAGAAGATGAGTGGGATGATGTCATTAACATTAACCTGAAGGGTGTTTTCAACTGTACGAAAGCTGTCACAAGACAAATGATGAAGCAGCGTTCAGGCCGGATTATTAACGTATCATCTATTGTCGGCGTCAGCGGAAATCCTGGACAAGCCAACTACGTGGCTGCAAAAGCAGGTGTGATCGGCTTAACGAAATCTTCAGCTAAAGAGCTTGCAAGCCGAAATATCACCGTTAATGCAATTGCACCTGGATTTATCTCAACTGATATGACAGATAAGCTTGCGAAAGATGTTCAAGATGAAATGCTGAAACAAATTCCGCTCGCTCGCTTTGGCGATCCCAGCGATGTCAGCAGCGTCGTGACGTTTCTAGCTTCAGAGGGAGCGCGTTATATGACAGGCCAGACCCTTCATATTGACGGTGGAATGGTAATGTAAGTTTTTTTCTTGAAAATTTCATCATAGTTACTCTAGTTTTTTAAAAACGAATCCACTATAATACTTGAGGGGAGGTGAATTGCTATGGCAGATACATTAGAGCGTGTAACGAAAATCATCGTAGATCGCCTTGGCGTTGATGAAGCAGACGTCAAACTTGAAGCTTCTTTCAAGGAAGACTTAGGTGCTGATTCCCTAGATGTAGTTGAGCTTGTTATGGAACTTGAAGACGAGTTTGATATGGAAATTTCTGACGAAGATGCTGAAAAGATTGCAACAGTCGGCGACGCTGTGAACTACATACAAAACCAGCAATAAGCTGATGCTAAAAGTCCCGCCGAAACGCGGGGCTTTAGCCCTTTATTCGTGCAGTTATTACAGCATGCCGCTTTTACGCGCGCTGTATCCGGTTTAGTCAGAGAAGCGCGGTGAACCTGATGTGCCTATGGAGGTTACTATGTCAAAACACTCACATTACAAAGATAAGAAAAAGTTCTATAAAAAAATAGAACAATTTAAAGAGTTTCAAGAACGGATCTCGGTTCACTTTCAAAATGAAAAGCTTTTGTATCAAGCATTTACACATTCATCTTATGTGAATGAGCATCGGAAAAAGCCGTATGAAGATAATGAAAGGCTTGAATTTTTAGGTGACGCTGTTTTGGAACTGACGATCTCCAGATTCTTATTTGCCAAGTATCCGGCTATGAGTGAAGGAGATTTGACGAAATTGAGAGCCGCGATTGTATGCGAACCGTCTCTCGTTTCATTGGCTCACGAACTGTCATTCGGCGATCTTGTCCTATTGGGGAAAGGCGAGGAAATGACAGGCGGCAGAAAACGTCCTGCGCTTTTGGCGGATGTCTTCGAAGCATTTATCGGAGCCTTGTATCTTGACCAGGGATTAGAGCCGGTCGAAAGTTTCTTAAAAGTCTATGTGTTCCCTAAAATAAACGATGGTGCTTTTTCTCATGTGATGGATTTTAAAAGCCAGCTGCAGGAATACGTGCAGCGTGACGGCAAAGGCTCGCTGGAGTATAAAATATCCAACGAAAAAGGACCTGCCCATAACCGTGAATTCGAAGCCATCGTATCTCTAAAAGGTGAACCACTCGGAGTCGGAAACGGCCGTTCAAAGAAAGAAGCCGAACAGCACGCTGCTCAGGAAGCTCTAGCTAAATTGCAAAAACACCATACGAAACAATAAAATCCCCCTAAGCTATAAGGGGGATTTCAGTATGTTTGCCGTCTTATTTCATCCATGTTTATGATAAAATTGAAATACTTATTACATAAGGAGGATCGCTATGTTCCTCAAACGTTTAGACGTTATAGGATTTAAATCATTTGCAGAACGGATTTCCGTTGATTTTGTAAAAGGCGTCACTGCGGTTGTCGGCCCGAACGGAAGCGGAAAAAGCAATATCACAGACGCTATTCGCTGGGTTCTTGGAGAACAATCAGCTCGTTCCCTTCGCGGCGGAAAAATGGAAGATATTATTTTTGCCGGCAGTGATTCGAGAAAACGGTTAAATCTTGCCGAAGTTACGCTTACGCTTGATAATGACGATCATTTTTTGCCGATTGACTTCCACGAGGTCAGTGTCACAAGGCGTGTGTACAGATCTGGCGAGAGTGAATTCTTAATTAACAATCAGCCGTGCCGCTTAAAAGATATTATTGATTTATTTATGGACTCAGGACTTGGAAAAGAAGCATTTTCGATTATCAGCCAAGGGAAAGTGGAAGAAATCCTGAGCAGCAAAGCGGAGGACCGCCGCAGTATCTTTGAAGAAGCAGCCGGGGTGCTCAAATACAAAACGAGAAAGAAAAAAGCAGAAAACAAGCTGTTTGAAACCCAGGATAATTTAAATCGGGTAGAAGATATTTTACATGAGCTGGAAGGTCAGGTTGAACCTCTTAAAATACAGGCCTCAATCGCGAAAGACTACCTGGAGAAAAAGAAAGAGCTTGAGCACGTTGAAATTGCGCTGACCGCTTATGATATTGAAGAACTGCACGCCAAATGGTCAAGCCTTCAGGAGAAAGTGCAAGCCGCAAAGGAAGAAGAGCTTGCTGAATCGTCTGCTATTTCAGCAAAAGAAGCGAAAATCGAAGATGCGCGCGACAAAATTCAAGCGCTCGATGAATCAGTGAACGAGCTCCAGCAAGTCTTGCTTGTGACAAGTGAGGAGCTTGAAAAGCTGGAGGGGCGCAAAGAAGTACTGAAAGAACGCAAAAAAAACGCTGTGCAAAACCGCGAACAGCTTGAAGAAGCCATCGTACAGTTTCAGCAAAAAGAAGCTGTGCTGAAAGAAGATCTTGCGAAGCAGGAAGCTGTCTTTGAAGCGCTTCAGACAGAAGTCAAAGATTTAAAAGCACAGGTGAAGGAAAAGCAGCAGGCTCTCAGTCTTCACAATGAAAATGTCGAAGAGAAAATTGAGCAGCTGAAAAGCGATTACTTTGAGCTGTTAAACAGCCAGGCATCGATTCGTAATGAGCTCCAGCTGCTCGATGACCAGATGTCCCAATCAGCAGTTATCCAACAGAGGCTGGCTGATAATAATGAAAAGCATCTGCAGGAACGGCGCGATATTACCGCCCAAAAAGCTGCATGTGAAACCGAGTTTGCCCGCATAGAGCAGGAGATTCACAGCCAAGTCGGCGCGTATCGAGAAATGCAGGTTAAATACGAACAGAAAAAGCGTCAGTATGAGAAAAATGAATCTGCTCTTTACCAAGCATACCAATACGTCCAGCAGGCGAGGTCGAAAAAAGACATGCTTGAGACAATGCAGGGAGATTTCTCCGGCTTTTATCAGGGTGTTAAAGAGGTGCTGAAAGCGAAAGAGCGGCTTGGCGGAATTCGCGGGGCTGTCCTTGAGCTGATGTCAACAGAACAAAAGTATGAAACGGCTATTGAAATAGCACTCGGAGCTTCAGCACAGCATGTTGTGACCGATGATGAACAGTCCGCCCGTAAAGCAATTCAATATTTGAAACAGAATTCGTTCGGCCGGGCGACATTTCTGCCGCTTTCTGTCATCAAAGACCGTCAGCTTCAAAGCAGGGACGTGGCAACTGCGAAGCAGCATCCTTCATTTCTCGGGGTTGCCAGTGATCTTGTCACATTTGATCCCGCGTATCGCCGTATCATTCAAAACCTGCTCGGCACCGTTTTGATTACAGAGCATTTAAAAGGCGCAAACGAGCTTGCGAAGCTGCTTGGGCACCGGTACCGCATCGTAACTCTCGAGGGCGATGTCGTGAATCCTGGAGGTTCAATGACGGGGGGCGCTGTTAAAAAGAAAAACAACTCCCTGTTAGGAAGAAGCCGGGAACTTGAGGATGTCACCCAGCGGCTGGCTGAGATGGAAGAAAAAACAGCGCAGCTTGAACAAGAGGTCAAAACCCTTAAGCAATCCATTCAGGAGATGGAGAAAAAACTGGCTGATTTAAGAGAGGCCGGGGAAGGCTTAAGAGTGAAGCAGCAGGATGTGAAAGGCCAGCTGTATGAGCTTCAAGTTGCTGAGAAGAATATCAATACTCACTTAGAGCTCTATGATCAAGAAAAATCAGCTCTGTCAGATAGCGATCGAGAGAAGAAAGCGCGCAAACGCGAGCTGGAAGAAAAGCTTTCTTCCGTATCTGAAAAGATGAAACAGCTTGAAGAGGATATTGAAAGACTGACAAAACAAAAACAGACACAGTCCTCTACAAAAGAGTCTCTCTCCAATGAGCTGACTGAGCTGAAGATCGCAGCAGCGAAAAAAGAGCAAGCATGTCAGAGCGAAGAGGACAACCTCGCTAGATTAAAGAAAGAGCTCCAAGAAACAGAGCTTGCTTTAAAAGAGGCGAAAGAGGACCTAAGCTTCTTAACGTCAGAAATGTCATCAAGCACAAGCGGCGAAGAAAAACTGGAAGAGGCCGCAAAACATAAATTAAATGACAAAACAAAAACAATTGAATTGATTGCGTTAAGGCGCGACCAGAGGATCAAACTTCAGCAGGGGCTTGATACGTATGAGCGCGAGCTGAAAGAAATGAAACGCCTGTATAAACAAAAAACAACGCTCTTAAAAGACGAGGAAGTAAAACTAGGCCGAATGGAAGTCGAGCTTGATAATTTGCTGCAATACTTGCGGGAAGAATACAGCTTGTCCTTTGAGGGGGCCAAAGAGAAATACCAGCTTGAAACAGATCCTGAGGAAGCAAGAAAGCGCGTGAAGCTGATTAAACTCGCAATAGAAGAGCTTGGGACGGTAAACCTCGGAAGCATAGATGAGTTTGAGAGGGTTAACGAACGCTATCAATTCTTGTCAGAGCAAAAAGAAGATTTAACAGAAGCAAAAAATACCCTGTTTCAAGTGATTGAGGAAATGGACGAAGAGATGACGAAACGCTTTAACGACACATTCGTCCAAATCCGCTCACACTTTGATCAAGTCTTCCGCTCCTTATTCGGAGGAGGGCGAGCGGAATTAAGGCTTACCGATCCGAATGATCTGCTGCATTCCGGAGTAGAAATTATCGCGCAGCCGCCGGGAAAAAAACTGCAAAACTTAAACCTTTTGTCTGGCGGAGAGCGTGCGCTTACTGCTATTGCGCTCTTATTCTCAATTTTAAAGGTGCGCCCTGTGCCTTTTTGTGTTCTTGACGAGGTAGAAGCAGCACTTGACGAAGCAAATGTGTTCCGGTTTGCGCAGTATTTGAAAAAATACAGCGCCGATACCCAGTTTATTGTGATTACCCACAGAAAAGGCACTATGGAGGAAGCCGATGTGCTTTACGGCGTGACAATGCCGGAGTCAGGTGTTTCTAAGGTCATCTCAGTGAAGCTGGAAGAGACAAAAGAATTCGTTCAGTAACGAGGAAAGAGGTTATAAGATGAGTTTTTTTAAAAAATTAAAAGAGAAAATCACAAAGCAGACAGATTCCGTATCTGAAAAATTTAAGGACGGCCTTGAAAAAACGAGAAACTCCTTTCAAAATAAAGTGAATGATCTCGTGTCCCGTTACCGTAAAATTGATGAGGACTTCTTCGAAGAGCTTGAAGAGGTTCTGATCAGTGCTGATGTCGGTTTTACAACGGTTATGGAGCTGATAGACGAGCTCAAAAAAGAAGTGAAGCGCAGAAATATTCAAGATCCGCAGGAAGTGCAGTCTGTTATTTCTGAAAAGCTGGTGGAGATTTATAACAGCGGAGACGAACAAATATCTGAGCTGAACATTCAGGAAGGGCGTTTAAATGTCATTCTTCTAGTCGGCGTAAATGGAGTCGGCAAAACGACAACGATCGGAAAGCTTGCTCATAAACTAAAGCAAGAAGGAAAGTCTGTTGTACTTGCTGCCGGAGACACTTTCAGAGCAGGAGCGATTGAACAGCTTGAAGTATGGGGAGAACGTACTGGTGTGCCTGTCATTAAACAGGCGGCCGGCAGCGATCCTGCGGCTGTCATCTATGATGCTGTTCACGCTGCCAAAGCGAGAGAAGCTGATGTGTTAATTTGTGATACGGCAGGGCGTCTTCAAAACAAGGTAAACCTGATGAAGGAGCTCGAAAAGGTGAAGCGTGTTATCGAAAGAGAAGTGCCGGAAGCGCCTCATGAGGTGCTGCTCGCCCTTGATGCCACGACTGGCCAAAACGCAATGGCGCAGGCGAAGGAGTTCTCGAAAGCAACAAACGTAACAGGAATTGCTTTAACAAAACTTGACGGCACTGCAAAAGGCGGTATTGTCCTTGCGATTCGCAACGAGCTTCATATCCCGGTTAAATTAGTCGGATTAGGAGAAAAAGTTGATGATCTTCAGGAGTTTGACGCTGAATCTTACGTATACGGCCTCTTTTCAGATTTAGTGGAAAAAGCGGAGGATTAATATTTTTGGGTTCACCGATTATAGACAGACAGCCCCCAAAACCCTAGGGGGCTGTTTTTGTTATCGTCTCACTTGATAGGCGAAATGATAAAGGCTGTTATCAGTGGATAGCAATCTCGCATCACCGGAATAAACCCTGAATGGGATGATGTCGTAGTAATGAACGGAAACAGATGTGTAATACGTGTAGTAGCCAGCGGCAGGTCCTAAATACATTGGAACGTCAAACTTTCCGTTTTCATCGGTTGTTCCTGCAGCTGTCTTTGTTGTATTCCCGACTTTCGTATCTGCTTCGAAGCTGACTGGTGTGTTTGGCACTGGCACTCCATTTTCGTCGAGCAATGTACCGCTTATCGTAATATTGTACTTAACTCGCCAAAATTGACCCTGTCCGTAATTGATTTTGCCGTACACGCCTCCGTCCGTGCTAATATTTGAGATGGAGGCCTTATAAGGGACTCCGGCCGCAGCTGCTTGCTGGGCGGGAAAAATAAATGGTAACACGGCAGCCAAGCATAACATAAACAATAAACCGATTTTTTTCATGTGAAATCCTCCTTTTAAATATGGTTCATATAAAATATCGGAATAATTTGGATGTTGTTTAGTTAATATTGGAAAAAGTGATCATTCCTTTGACAAGATAAAAACTTGACACTCACATTAAAACCATGTAAACTAAGTTATCGTAAAGGGATTTGACTTAACAAAGGGGAGAGCTCATATGTCGCTCGAAAAGACAACGAGAATGAATTATCTGTTTGATTTTTATCAGTCGTTGTTGACGTCTAAACAGAAGAGCTATATGTCTCTTTATTATTTGGACGATTTCTCCCTTGGCGAAATAGCCGAAGAATATGAGGTTTCAAGACAAGCTGTTTATGATAACATCAAACGAACAGAAGCGATGCTTGAACAATATGAAGAAAAGCTGCTCCTTTTGAAAAAGTTTCAGGAGCGTAAAGAGATGTTTAATAAGCTGAAGGAGCTTGCTTCCGGTTCTAAAGAAGAGGAAGAAATTACAGCTCTGATTGAAGCGCTTGAGAAATTAGATTAGGAGGCGGCAAACTATGGCATTTGAAGGATTAGCCGACCGACTGCAGCAGACGATTTCTAAAATCCGCGGAAAAGGGAAAGTCAGCGAACAAGATGTAAAAGAAATGATGCGTGAGGTTCGTCTTGCGCTGCTTGAGGCTGACGTTAACTTTAAAGTAGTAAAGGATTTTGTGAAAAAAGTAAGTGAACGGGCTGTAGGCCAAGACGTCATGAAAAGCCTGACGCCCGGCCAACAGGTCATTAAAGTCGTTAAAGAGGAACTGACAGAGCTGATGGGCGGCGAAGAAAGCAAAATTGCCGTCGCGAAGCGGCCGCCAACTGTTATTATGATGGTTGGTCTCCAGGGTGCCGGTAAAACGACAACAAGCGGTAAACTTGCAAATCTGCTGCGCAAAAAGCACAATCGCAAACCGATGCTGGTTGCTGCCGATATTTACCGTCCTGCTGCAATTAAGCAGCTGGAAACGCTCGGCAAGCAGCTCGACATGCCTGTTTTTTCCCTTGGTGATCAGGTCAGCCCTGTAGAAATAGCCAAGCAGGCCATTGAAAAAGCCAAGGAAGAACACTATGATTATGTCATTTTGGACACAGCAGGCCGTTTGCATATCGACCATGAGCTTATGGATGAACTGACCCAAGTGAAAGAAATCGCGAATCCGGAAGAAATCTTTCTGGTTGTCGATTCAATGACCGGGCAGGATGCCGTGAATGTAGCCAAAAGCTTTAACGAACAGCTCGGTTTAACCGGTGTTGTGTTAACGAAGCTTGATGGAGACACGCGCGGGGGTGCCGCACTTTCCATTCGTGCGGTGACAAACACGCCGATTAAATTCGCCGGTTTAGGCGAAAAGCTTGATGCATTAGAGGCTTTCCATCCTGAACGCATGGCATCAAGGATTCTCGGCATGGGTGACGTGTTAACATTGATTGAAAAAGCTCAGGCAACCGTCGATGAAGACAAGGCCAAAGAGCTGGAACAAAAAATGAGAACAATGAGCTTCACATTGGACGATTTTCTCGAGCAGCTCGGGCAGGTCAGAAACATGGGGCCTCTGGATGAGCTTCTGCAAATGATGCCGGGTGCAGGTAAGATGAAAGGCTTGAAAAATATTCAAGTTGATGAAAAGCAGCTGAATCATGTGGAAGCGATCATTAAATCGATGACTGTTCTTGAAAAAGAACAGCCGGATATCATTAATGCCAGCCGGCGCAAGCGGATTGCAAAAGGAAGCGGGACGTCCGTACAGGAAGTCAACCGTCTGCTTAAGCAGTTTGACGAAATGAAAAAAATGATGAAGCAAATGACAAACATGTCAAAAGGAAAGAAAAAAGGATTTAAGTTACCTTTTATGTAATCGGTTATACATGATAAAACCGTTGTTAAGAAAAAACACTTTACAAACACTTTTATCATTGTTAATATACTATCTTGTTGAAATATTTTCGGAGGTGCTAGTAAAATGGCAGTAAAAATTCGTTTAAAACGTATGGGAGCAAAAAAATCTCCTTTCTATCGTATTGTTGTAGCAGATTCTCGTTCACCGCGTGACGGCCGTTTCATCGAAACAGTCGGCACTTACAACCCGGTTGCAAAACCAGCGGAAGTAAAAATTGATGAAGAGCTTGCTCTTAAATGGCTTCAAACTGGAGCGAAACCATCTGATACAGTTCGCAACTTGTTCTCTAGCCAAGGAATCATGGAAAAATTCCACAACGCTAAACAAGGCAAGTAATGACTGATCAACACTTGGAAGATTTGATTGTCACTATTGTGACACCGCTTGTTGATCATCCAGATGACATTCGGGTCATAAGAGAAGAAACCGATCAAAAGATTGCGCTGCGCTTATCTGTTCATAAGTCAGATACCGGTAAAGTTATCGGGAAGCAAGGCCGGACTGCAAAAGCGATTCGAACAGCTGTATTTGCAGCTGGCGCACAGTCTTCTAAGAAAGTTCAATTTGAAATATTTGACTAAAAGGGAGAGGGCCGGCACCTCCCCTTTTTTTACACGCAAAAAACGGGTAAACTGATAGAAGATAAGACAAGATAGAAACGTCTGGTCTTGAAAAAGTTTTAAAAGCAGGGAGCTTGGTGCGATGCAAATTATTCACCGTGTAGCCGTTATGCAAGTCTTAACCGAGCACAGCAAAGAAAAGCTGTTATCTACTTTCACAGAAAAGAAACAAATGCTTGAACGAGAATGCAGCCAGCTCTATTTTCAGCTTAGAAAACATGAAAAAGAACAGCAGAACCCAGATGTGATTGAACAATTTAAAAAGGCAATAGAAAAACGAAAAGATAATATGAAAATGATCGATTTTCAAATTACCCAAGTACATACATTACCGCTTGGCAGTGAAATGAAAGAAAAGGAAATCGATGCGCTGCTGACCATTAGAGTCGGGGATGACTGGCATGAGAAAACAGCAGCAAACACCATCGTCATAAAAGACGGAACAGTAATTGAAATTCGCCAGAGGTGATCATATGACAAAGCGATGGTTTAATGTCGGTAAAATTGTAAATACCCACGGAATTAAAGGCGAGGTGCGAGTCATTTCAAAAACGGATTTTGCCGAAGAACGGTACAAGCCGGGCAACACGCTGTATTTGTTTATGGACGGACGCCAAGAACCGATAGAGGTAACGGTAAACACGTACAGGCTGCATAAGCAATTTCATCTGCTGCAGTTTAAAGAAAGACAAAGCCTGAATGAAGTAGAGGAACTGAAAAACGCCATCATCAAAGTTCCGGAAGAGGATTTGGGTGAGTTGAATGAGGGAGAATTTTATTTCCACGAAATTATCGGCTGTGAAGTTTTTACTGAAGAAGGCGAACTGATCGGAAAGGTGAAAGAAATTTTAACACCGGGAGCCAATGATGTATGGGTAATCGAGCGTAAAGGTAAAAAAGACGCGCTGATCCCTTACATTGAATCAGTCGTCAAACAGATTGATGTCAGCGAAAAGAAAATTGAGATTCAACTCATGGAAGGATTAATAGACGAATGAAAATCGATTTTTTGACACTGTTTCCTGACATGTTTGAAGGAGTGCTCGGTTCATCCATTCTTCAAAAAGCCCAAGAAAAAGAAGCAGTGCAGTTCCAGATCGTCAATTTCCGGGAGTATTCTGATAACAAGCATAATACAGTGGATGATTATCCTTACGGAGGCGGAGCAGGTATGGTGCTGAAGCCTCAGCCTGTTTTTGACGCGGTTGAGGACCTGACCTCAAAAGCAGACAGTCCGCCGCGCGTTATCCTCGTCTGCCCGCAAGGTGAGCGTTTCACTCAAAAAAAAGCCGAGGAATTGGCAAAGGAAGAGCATTTGCTGTTTATCTGCGGCCATTATGAAGGCTATGATGAGCGAATCCGTGAGCATTTGGTGACCGATGAAATATCAATTGGCGACTTCGTTCTGACAGGCGGTGAGCTGCCTGCGATGATGATTGCTGACAGTGTTGTCAGGCTGCTTCCGGGAGTGCTTGGCAAAGAGGCTTCCCACATAGAGGATTCGTTCAGTACGGGGCTCTTGGAGCATCCGCATTATACAAGACCGGCAGATTATAAAGGTTTAAAAGTGCCTGAAACACTTCTATCAGGAAACCATGCTAAAATCAAAGAATGGCGGAATAAAGAATCGATCAGAAGAACCTATTTAAGACGCCCGGATCTCCTGAAAGACTATCCGCTTACAGAGCAAGAAAGAAAATGGATTTCTGAATGGGAAAAAGAATAGATTTTATTGCATAGGCTATGAAATTGTGATAAGATACTACTTGTGGCTTGAGCGGGCTTATCCGTTGAAAGCTTGAAAACGATGTTCCGCTGTGCCGGGTTTTGTGGCCAAGAGCATCTGTTGGAAGGAGTTGAAAACGATGCAAAAACTAATTGAAGATATCACAAAAGAACAGCTTCGTACTGATCTTCCTACGTTCCGTCCTGGTGACACTTTACGTGTACACGTAAAAGTTGTTGAGGGTAACCGTGAGCGTATCCAGATTTTTGAAGGTGTTGTGATTAAGCGTCGTGGTGGTGGAATCAGCGAAACGTTCACAGTTCGTAAGATTTCTTACGGTGTTGGCGTTGAACGTACTTTCCCTGTACACACACCAAAAATCGCGAAAATCGAAGTTGTACGTTACGGTAAAGTTCGCCGTGCTAAGCTTTACTACCTACGTGAACTTCGCGGAAAAGCGGCTCGTATTAAAGAAATCAGACGATAATGATAACGAACGAAAAGAGCTTGTTACCAGTAACAAGCTCTTTTTTTATATAGAATTTGAAAATGCCGGTCAGGCATCGTAAAATACATAAAGAACAACTAAGAATCTTGCACACTCAGAAGATAAAGGCGGTGTTCGTGTCACATGACAATCCAGTGGTTCCCTGGCCATATGGCAAAGGCAAGACGGGAAGTAACCGAAAAATTAAAATTAATCGATATCGTATATGAATTGGTAGATGCCAGAATTCCGATGTCCTCAAGAAACCCAATGATTGAAGACATCTTAAAAAATAAGCCGAGGATTATGCTGTTAAATAAAGCTGACAAAGCAGATGCGGCAGTTACACAGCAGTGGAAAGAGCACTTTGAGAACCAAGGAATCCGCTCTCTGTCCATTAATTCTGTAAACGGCCAAGGATTAAATCAAATCGTTCCGGCTTCAAAAGATATCCTGCAGGAGAAATTTGACCGGATGAGGGCAAAAGGTGTGAAGCCAAGGGCGATCCGGGCGCTGATCATCGGCATTCCGAACGTCGGAAAATCAACGCTTATCAACCGGCTGGCAAAGAAAAATATTGCGAAAACCGGAGACAGACCGGGTATCACAACATCTCAGCAATGGGTCAAAGTCGGAAAAGAATTAGAGCTTTTAGACACTCCGGGGATTCTATGGCCTAAATTTGAGGACGAGCTTGTCGGGTTGAGGCTGGCAGTCACGGGGGCTATTAAAGACTCGATTATCAATCTACAGGATGTAGCCGTGTTTGGCCTCCGTTTTCTCGAAGAACATTATCCTGAACGGCTTAAAGAGCGCTACGGGCTCGATGAGATACCCGAAGACATCGCGGAGCTGTTTGATGCGATAGGTGAAAAACGCGGCTGCCTCATGAGCGGGGGGCTTATTAACTACGATAAAACGACTGAAGTGATTATTCGTGATATCCGCACAGAAAAGTTCGGGAGGCTGTCATTCGAACAGCCGACGATGTAAAGACCCGCAGAAATGCGGGTCTTTATTTTTTCCTGACCCGACCGATACATACAGTAAGGGAGAAGAGAAAGTGAATACATTAACCGTAAAAGACATTAGAGACCGTCTGCAAGGGGTAAAAGATGACCAGGACCCATTTCTTGTCCAGTGTGAAAATGATCCGAGAAAAAGCGTACAAGCGCTTGTAGAGCAATGGCTGAAAAAGCACGCGAAGGAAAAAGCGCTAAAAGAACAGTGGATAAATATGACCTCCTATGAAAGGCTTGCGAGAAACAAGGGGTTTCGTTTTATTGCAGGAGTAGACGAAGTAGGCCGGGGCCCATTGGCAGGACCGGTTGTCGCCAGCGCAGTCATCCTTCCTGAGGAATGCGAAATACTTGGACTCACAGACTCAAAAAAGCTTACAGAAAAGAAGCGTGAGGAATATTACGATCTCATTATGAAAGAAGCTGTGGCAGTCGGTATAGGAATTGTAGAAGCAGCTGTTATTGATGAGATCAATATTTATGAAGCCTCAAAATTGGCAATGGTCGAAGCAATCCGCGATTTGTCCGATACACCCGATTATTTGCTCGTTGACGCGATGACACTGCCGCTCGATACGTCTCAGTCTTCAATTATAAAAGGCGATGCCAAAAGCGTATCTATCGCTGCAGGTGCTTGTATTGCGAAAGTGACGAGGGACCGGATGATGAGCGCATATGCAGAAAAGTATCCGCAGTACGGCTTTGAAAAAAATAAAGGCTATGGAACAAAAGAGCATCTTGAAGCGCTCGCAGCCTACGGACCGACCGATTTGCACCGGAAAACTTTCGCTCCTGTTCAATCTTACAGATAATCTAATGAACAAGGAGGCACCTTTTTGAAATGAACATACGAAATGATGTACAGCAGGCGCTCAAAAACCTTTTTGGTAACACTGCAGCTCCGCAGGAAACATCACATACAACCGACGAATCAAATGCCGTAAAGCGTCTCCTTTTAGGAAAAGTACTTCGTTTATTAGGGGACCAGCATGCACTGATCCAAGTAGGGAATCAAACGATTCAAGGCAAACTTGAAACTCAGCTTCGTCCTCAGGCGTATTACTGGTTTTCCTACGAAAAAAAACCAGCGGAACAGACAGGCCGTCTCCAGGTTGTTCAAAGCTTTGACCAAAATCCCAAAACAATTCAGGATGCAGCGGGCAAGCTTCTGAACGCTATTTCAGTGAAGCCGTCAAACGCCTCCCTTATGATGGCAGGCGCAATGCTGAAAAGCAAAACACCCATCACAGAAAATGATATCAAAACAGCTGTCCGCTGGATGGACACGCTGCCTGCGTCAGACACAAAAAAAGCCATTGAAACAGTTTTATTTGCCTTAAAGCGGGATCTCCCCGTTCATCCCGATGTTTTGAGCGGAGTTCATGCTGTCAAATCGCCTGTACCGCTCCATCAGCACTTATCTCAGCTGATTCAGGCTATTCATGAAAATCCTCAGCCGAGCCAGGCGCTGACAAAGCTAAGAGAAGCCGTTACAGCACTATTTAATAGCGAAACAGATGTCCATGCAGAACGTCTTATCGAGAAGCTTTTCTCGTTAACGGATCATACCAGATCTGCCTCTTCAGTCAGTACTGCCGGAAACCGGGAGCTTAGCGCAGCAGACGGCTCCGCAGGAAAGGCACACCGGGCACATGTAAACCCGCAGGAGCAGCAGCGAAACATACGAGACGGTGCTGCTAAAACTGTCTCAGACATTCCAATGAAAGAAGCAGGAAGGCTGCTGGCCAAACTGACGGAAGCTGCGGATAAAAACGGCAATTCAATCGTAAAAGAAGCAGCGAATTGGATAAAGGCTGTTGTTTCCTCTAGTCAAAATAAGCCCGAGGCAGCAGCTTCTGTTTTGCAGGCCGCACGAGTCACGGATCAAGAAGCCGATGTATTTTTAAAGGCTGTTCAGCAGACAGCTCCGAATTTAACGGATAAGGCAGATGTTCTTTCCTTTTTATCCAAAGTAAAAATGGCAATAGGCGCGCGAGATGAGCTTGCATTTATTAAAGCGTTTGAACAAGGCACCGCAGTGCTGCCTGATGATATTCAATCAGTCAAGATGGCTCTGCATGCCGCCAGAGCGTCACATGAGTTACCGGAACCTGTCAAACAGGAAGCGGATCAGCTCTTCCATAAATTAAACGGTCAGCTTCTCATGCAGCAGGATCATCCTTCATACAGCCAAATTGTGATGTCATTTCCGATGTTTTCAAAATCGGGGGTTCAGGACATGACTGTTCTGTTTAAAGGAAAAAAAGAAGCGGATGGAAAGCTCGATCCTTCCCATTGCCGGCTCCTGTTTTTACTGCAATTGGATACGTTAAAAGAAACGGTTGTTGACTGCCTGATACAGCAGCAAGTCATGACGATTACAATTGAGACGGATTTTGAACTTCAGCCGGCAATCGATCCAATGGTGCCCACCCTCAAGCAATCGCTCAAAGAAATGGGCTACAGTCTTTCAGGAGTTAACGCTAAAAAGCGCCTTCGATCTGATGAAATGGCTACAATTGATCAATACATAACAAGCATCAGTGATCAGGAAGTGGATGTGAAAATATGAACGAGCAAACGCCTTTAAGGAAAGCCATAGCTCTCCATTATGATGAAAAAAAAGACAAGGCGCCAAAAGTAATTGCAACCGGAAAGGGCTATGTTGCTGACAACATTATCAAAGAAGCTAAAAAGGCGGGGGTCCCGATCCAAGAAGATCGGACCCTTGTCGAATTAATGCGCCATTTGACTGTGGATGACCAGATCCCGGAAGCTCTTTATGAAACGGTAGCCGAGATTTTTTCTTTCATTTACAGATTGGACGAAAGTGTAAAAAATAAAAAATAGCCGAAATATTCCCCATTCTCCGCTTGAAATTTATGTTTTTAATAAAATAAAAGTTTGAATGTTTAGAAGGATTTTAAGATTTTGCATCGAACTCTAGACAATTCTTCCAGTATTATATAGAATGAAAGCGCAGTCTATTTTTAGTTTTGTTACATAAGTTAGGAGGATGGGAAATGAATATCCATGAGTACCAGGGAAAAGAAGTCCTCAGAAAATATGGGGTATCTGTTCCTGAAGGTAAAGTGGCTTTTACAGCAGAAGAAGCAGTTGAAAAAGCAAAGAGCTTATCCAGCTCGGTTTATGTCGTAAAGGCTCAAATTCATGCTGGCGGTCGAGGCAAAGCTGGTGGGGTAAAAATAGCAAAATCATTAGAAGAAGTAAGAGCGTATGCCGAAGAACTTTTAGGTAAGACCCTCGTTACGCATCAGACGGGTCCGGACGGACAAGTAATAAAACGCTTACTTATTGAAGAAGGCTGCGATATTAAAAAGGAATACTATGTGGGATTAGTGCTTGACCGTGCCACTTCAAGAATTGTTCTGATGGCCTCTGAAGAAGGCGGAACAGAAATTGAAGAAGTAGCAGAGAAAACACCGGAAAAAATCAAAAAGGCTGTCATTGATCCGGCTGTTGGCCTCCAAGGCTATCAAGCCAGAGAAATTGCATTCGCTATTAATATTCCAAAAGAGCTTGTTGGGAAAGCTGCTAAATTTATGCTTGGATTATACAAAGCGTTTGTGGAGAAAGACTGCTCAATTGCCGAAATCAACCCTCTCGTTGTAACAGGAGACGGGAATGTGATGGCGCTTGATGCGAAATTAAATTTTGACAGCAACGCATTATACAGACAAAAAGATATTATGGAATATAGAGATTTGGACGAAGAAGATCCAAAAGAAATTGAAGCGTCTAAATACGATCTGAGCTACATTTCCCTTGAAGGAAATATCGGATGCATGGTAAACGGCGCAGGGCTTGCGATGTCCACGATGGATATCATTAAACATTATGGAGGAGAGCCGGCCAACTTCCTTGATGTCGGGGGCGGCGCAACCGCAGAAAAAGTCACGGAAGCATTTAAAATCATTCTTTCTGACCAAAATGTTAAAGGGATTTTCGTCAACATTTTCGGCGGCATTATGAAATGTGATGTCATCGCAGAAGGGGTTGTTGAAGCGACAAGACAAGTCGGTTTAACATTGCCGCTTGTCGTCCGTCTTGAAGGAACAAACGTGGATCTAGGGAAGAAAATCCTTAGTGAATCAGGATTAAATATTACATCTGCGGAATCCATGGCTGACGGCGCGCAGAAAATCGTATCTTTAGTATAGGAAAGAATGAAAGGCAGGGGACCAAATAATGAGTGTTTTTATCAATAAAGATACAAGAGTTATTGTACAAGGGATTACAGGTTCTACCGCTTTATTCCATACGAAGCAGATGCTTGAATACGGCACAAATATCGTGGGCGGTGTGACACCTGGAAAAGGCGGAACAGAAGTGGAAGGGGTACCTGTATTTAATACAGTGGCTGATGCAGTTCATACGACTGGCGCAAATGCGTCTGTTATCTACGTTCCGGCACCTTTTGCGGCTGATGCTATTATGGAAGCGGTAGATGCGGAGCTTGATCTGGTCATTTGCATCACAGAGCATATCCCGGTTCTAGACATGGTAAAAGTGAAACGCTTCATGGAAGGCAAGAAAACGAGATTAATAGGACCGAACTGCCCTGGCGTCATCACGCCTGAAGAATGTAAAATCGGCATTATGCCCGGATATATCCATAAAAAGGGTCATGTAGGCGTTGTATCGCGTTCAGGAACATTAACATACGAAGCAGTGCATCAGCTGTCAGAAGCGGGTGTAGGACAGTCTACAGCCGTTGGGATTGGCGGCGATCCTGTAAATGGAACCAACTTCATTGACGTTTTAAAAGCGTTTAACGAAGATCCTGATACACACGCTGTCATCATGATCGGCGAAATCGGCGGTACAGCTGAAGAGGAAGCTGCTGAGTGGGTAAAAGCCAACATGACAAAACCGGTAGTCGGATTCATTGGCGGCAAAACAGCACCTCCAGGGAAGCGCATGGGACATGCAGGTGCCATCATTTCCGGCGGAAAAGGCACTGCTGATGAAAAAATCAAAACACTTAACGAATGCGGAATCGAAGTTGCAGAGACACCTTCTGTCATGGGAGAAACATTAATTAAAGTGTTGAAAGAGAAGAATTTATTTGAAACGTGCAAAACACATTAATAGAGAAGGAACAGCCATCTTGGCTGTTCCTGCTTTTGCTGTCAAAAGGAGGTCCTCATATTGGATCAGGCCGCTGCCTGTTTAATCACTTGCAGAATCAATCAATTATTATCCCCTTCTCTTCTATTAAAATGGTGGAAAGCTGATCCATTAATGTCACTGTCAAACCCTTCATGCGCATTAGAAACCGCTTCACAAGGCAAAGTAAAGACTGCGGCATTAAAAAATAAAATAGAAGAACAATATCCCAAACTTCAGCATTTACTCTCTGTATACCATCAGCAAGGCATTGAAGTCATCCCAATATCCTCAGATCAATATCCATTCTGGCTGAAAACCATTTATGATCCGCCTCCTGTGCTGTTTGCAAAAGGTGATATATCCCTTCTTTCTCAAGGGCGTAAAATAGGAATTGTAGGTACGCGGCATCCGACAGCCTATGGAATCCAGGTTGTCAATCATCTTACAATAGAGCTTTGCCATAAAAAGTGGGTGATTGTCAGCGGGCTGGCGTCTGGGATTGACGGATTGTCCCATGCGGCAAGTATTAAGGCGAAGGGGCGGACAATCGGAGTCATCGCAGGCGGATTTCAGAACATTTATCCTCGAGAAAATCTTCAATTAGCAGAATACATGGCTAAACACCATCTTCTTCTGTCAGAGCATCCACCTGAAACCAAACCCCAAAAATGGCATTTCCCTATGAGAAACCGTATTATAAGCGGGTTAAGTGAGGGCATTATTGTTGTGCAGGGCAAAGAGAAAAGCGGTTCTTTGATTACCGCATACCAAGCGCTGGAACAAGGGAGAGAAGTATTTGCCGTACCCGGTTCTGTATTTGATCCTTACGCCGGAGGTCCTATAAAATTGATCCAAGAGGGGGCTAAAGCCATATGGTCAGCAGAGGATATTTATGCAGAGCTTCCTGAGAGAAACGTTCAATATACGGAACCCTTTTGAATTATCGTTTGACAAACAGCATTGTAATATTTAATAATAGTGAGGATTTAAAGTTGCATATTGTTTTCTATTTAAATAATGACGTTCATCATAAAGAATGAAATGTTGAAAGCCAAATAAAGACAGCTGCAAATATAAAATAAAATTTGAAATACTTGAAGAGAGAGAACACCTCTTGAGGGGGATGAAAATGTCTGATTATCTAGTCATCGTGGAATCGCCCGCTAAGGCGAAAACGATTGAACGTTACTTAGGTAAAAAATATAAAGTGAAAGCATCAATGGGACATGTCCGGGATCTTCCAAAAAGTCAAATGGGAGTTGACATAGAACAAAATTTCGAACCAAAATATATAACCATTCGAGGTAAAGGTCCGGTATTAAAAGAGCTGAAAACGGCTGCCAAAAAAGCGAAAAAAGTTTATCTCGCAGCCGACCCCGACAGAGAAGGGGAAGCAATTGCATGGCACTTGGCTCACAGCCTTGACCTGGATCTTAATTCAGACTGCCGTGTTGTGTTTAACGAAATTACGAAAGACGCAATTAAAGAATCATTTAAGCATCCCCGCATGATCAATATGGATTTGGTGGATGCACAGCAGGCGAGACGTATATTAGACAGGCTCGTAGGATATAAAATCAGCCCAATTCTTTGGAAAAAAGTTAAAAAAGGGCTCAGCGCTGGCCGTGTTCAATCTGTTGCCCTCCGTTTAATTATTGATCGTGAAAAGGAAATTAACGACTTTAAGCCAGAGGAATATTGGACAATAGACGGCACGTTCTTAAAAGGACAGGAGACGTTTGAAGCGAGCTTTTTCGGTAAAAACGGAAAAAAACTTCCTTTAAAGAGCGAAGCGGATGTAAAAGACATACTTTCTCAGCTCAAAGGCAATAAGTATACAGTTGAAAAAGTAACTAAAAAGGAACGGAAACGCAATCCGGCCTTGCCTTTTACAACTTCAACCCTTCAGCAGGAAGCAGCGCGCAAGCTCAATTTCAGAGCGAAGAAAACGATGATGATTGCGCAGCAATTATATGAAGGAATTGATCTAGGAAAAGAAGGAACTGTCGGTCTGATCACGTATATGAGAACGGATTCAACCCGTATTTCCAATACAGCAGTTGATGAAGCGGCAGCGTTTATTGATCAAACGTACGGAAAAGAGTACTTAGGCGGCAAAAGAAAGCCCGCTAAAAAGAATGAAAATGCTCAGGATGCCCACGAAGCGATCCGTCCGACGTCGGTTCTCAGAAAACCAAGTGAATTAAAAGCAGTCCTTGGCAGAGATCAGCTGAGACTGTATAAATTAATTTGGGAGCGTTTTGTTGCCAGCCAAATGGCATCTGCTGTTTTAGATACAATGAGTGTTGATTTGACGAACAACGGTTTGACTTTTCGTGCAAACGGAAGTAAAGTCAAGTTTTCCGGGTTTATGAAAGTGTATGTTGAAGGCAAAGACGATCAATTGGAAGAAAAAGACCGGATGCTGCCTGACCTGCAAGAGGGAGACACTGTTTTATCTAAGGATATAGAACCGGAACAGCATTTTACCCAGCCGCCTCCGCGCTATACTGAGGCCCGATTGGTTAAAACGCTTGAAGAACTAGGTATCGGCCGTCCTTCCACTTATGCTCCGACGCTTGATACGATTCAGCGGCGCGGGTACGTTGGTCTGGATAATAAACGGTTTGTTCCCACAGAATTAGGGCAGATCGTGCTTGAGTTGATCATGGAATTTTTCCCTGAAATCATTAACGTTGAGTTTACGGCAAAAATGGAAAAAGACCTTGATAATGTTGAGGAAGGCAATATAGAATGGGTACAGATTATTGATAACTTCTATACCGATTTTGAAAAGCGCGTGAAAAAAGCCGAATCAGAAATGAAGGAAGTTGAAATTGAGCCTGAATATGCCGGAGAAGATTGTGAATTCTGCAGTTCTCCTATGGTGTATAAAATGGGCCGATACGGTAAATTCCTAGCTTGCTCCAATTTCCCCGATTGCCGGAATACAAAGCCGATTGTCAAACAAATCGGTGTGAAGTGCCCGAGCTGCGGAGAAGGAAATATTGTTGAGCGAAAATCGAAAAAGAAACGGATTTTTTACGGCTGTGACCGTTATCCGGACTGTGAATTCGTTTCCTGGGACAAACCAATTGAACGAAAATGTCCGAAATGCGGAAAAATGCTTGTTGAGAAAAAGCTCAAAAAAGGCATACAAGTCCAATGCGTGGAATGCGATTATAAGGAAGAACCACAGAAGTAGCGGTGAGCAGGGTCTTGCTCACCTTCTTTGTGTGTTAAAAGAAGACAATGAATAATAAACTAGGAGATGTGAAAGATGAACCAACAAACAGTGAATGTAATCGGAGCCGGACTTGCAGGCAGTGAAGCGGCATGGCAGCTTGCCAAACGGGGGATTCAAGTCAGATTATATGAAATGCGCCCAGTCAAACAGACGCCTGCCCATCATACTGATAAATTTGCAGAACTGGTATGCAGCAACTCTTTACGCTCCAATACACTTGCTAACGCTGTAGGTGTATTAAAAGAAGAAATGCGTGCGCTTGATTCAGCAATTATCGCTGCGGCTGACGAATGCTCAGTGCCTGCCGGCGGCGCACTCGCGGTAGACCGGCACGAATTTGCGGCAAGTGTGACAAACCGGGTGAAAAACCATCCCAACGTTACTGTTATTAATGAAGAAGTAACAGAAATACCGGAAGGACCAACAATTATCGCAACTGGTCCGTTAACTTCAGAATCATTGTCTGCACAGTTAAAAGAGCTTACTGGAGAAGACTATTTATACTTCTATGATGCAGCGGCGCCTATCGTAGAGAAAGACAGCCTTGATATGGATAAAGTGTATTTGAAGTCCCGTTATGACAAAGGAGAAGCGGCTTATCTAAACTGCCCGATGACAGAAGAAGAGTTTGACCGATTTCATGAAGCTTTGACTTCGGCGGAAACTGTGCCGTTAAAAGAATTTGAAAAAGAGATTTTCTTTGAAGGCTGCATGCCGATTGAAGTAATGGCAAAACGAGGAAAGAAAACAATGCTTTTCGGACCGATGAAGCCAGTGGGATTAGAGCATCCTGTTACCGGAAAACGTCCATATGCAGTCGTTCAGCTTAGACAGGATGATGCGGCGGGAACTCTCTATAATATTGTAGGATTCCAAACTCATTTAAAATGGGGAGACCAAAAGGAAGTCCTCAAATTGATTCCCGGACTTGAAAATGTGGAAATCGTCAGATACGGCGTTATGCACAGAAATACATTCATTAATTCTCCAAGCTTGTTAAAGCCGACTTACCAATTTAAAAAACGGAACGATTTGTTCTTCGCAGGACAAATGACGGGAGTAGAAGGATATGTGGAATCTGCTGCTTCTGGACTTGTAGCAGGTATTAATGCGGCTAAACTTGTTTTAGGAGAAGAGCTTGTCACTTTTCCTCAGGAAACAGCAATAGGCAGTATGGCTCACTATATTACAACAACAAACCAGAAGAACTTCCAGCCGATGAACGCAAACTTTGGGCTTTTAAAAGAATTGCCTGTTAAAATTAAAAATAAAAAAGAGCGTAATGAACAGTACGCAAATCGGGCGATCGAGACAATTCAAACAATTTCGAAAACAATTTAGGTATTGATTGCAACTTGAACGCGATTTGTGATACCATTTAAAAGCCCTTCCTGGGGAGGTATTTGGCATGGAGAATGTTAAGAATTTCGTAAACTTATTCGTTGAATATTTACAAATTGAAAAAAATTATTCACAATATACTATTGTGAATTATGTGGATTCAATTGAAGAATTTGAGACTTTCCTGCGTGTTCAAGGTATAAATGGATTTGAAGAAGCTGCATATCAAGATACTAGAATTTTTTTGACGGAAGCCTATGAAAAGGGTTTATCAAGAAGAACAATCAGTAAAAAAATTTCTGCATTGAGAAGTTTTTACAAATTTCTGATGCGGGAAAAGCTTGTTGATGATAATCCGTTCCAGCTTGTTCATCTGCCGAAACAAGAGAAACGGATACCGAAGTTTCTATATCAAAAAGAGCTTGAGGAACTGTTTGAAGTTTCAGATATAAGCCAGCCGACCGGCATGAGGGATCAAGCGCTATTAGAGCTTCTCTATGCCACCGGAATGAGGGTCAGTGAATGCTCTTCCATAACGGTTCATGATCTTGATTTATTTATGGACACTGTGCTTGTTCACGGGAAAGGCAAGAAGCAGCGTTATATCCCTTTTGGGTCTTACGCCCGCGAAGCGTTGAAGTTATATATGAATAGCGGAAGACAGTGCTTGCTGAAAAAAGCAAAGGAACCTCATGATCTATTATTCGTGAATCAAAGAGGCGGACCGCTTACAGCCCGAGGCATTAGGCACATTTTAAGCGGGCTTGTCAAAAAAGCGTCCGGCACTTTACATATCCATCCGCATATGCTTCGACATACGTTCGCCACTCATCTGTTAAACGAAGGAGCAGATTTGAGGAGCGTTCAAGAACTGCTCGGGCATTCCAATCTGTCTTCGACACAGATATACACGCACGTTTCGAAGGAAATGCTGAGAAACACATATATGTCTCACCATCCAAGAGCTTTTAAGAAAAATTAAAGGAGGCCCTTTATGTCATCTTTTCATGCGACTACAATCTTTGCAGTACAGCATCAGGGACGAAGCGCAATGTCCGGAGACGGTCAAGTTACATTTGGTCAGGCTGTTGTAATGAAACATACTGCGAGAAAAGTAAGAAAACTGTTTAACGGCAAGGTTCTCGCAGGATTTGCGGGATCTGTTGCAGACGCTTTCACTCTATTCGAAAAGTTCGAAGCGAAACTTGAAGAATATAATGGCAACTTAAAACGGGCTGCTGTTGAGCTTGCAAAGGAATGGCGAAGCGACAAAGTACTTAGAAAGCTTGAAGCCATGCTGATCGTTATGAATCAAGATACCTTGCTTCTCGTATCGGGAACTGGTGAGGTTATCGAACCGGATGACGGCATTCTGGCAATTGGATCAGGCGGCAACTACGCTTTGGCAGCCGGAAGAGCGCTGAAAAAGCATGCCGGTGACAGCATGACTGCAAGTGAGATTGCTAGAGCTGCGCTGGAAACAGCGGGCGAAATTTGTGTATACACGAACGATCAAATCATACTGGAAGAGCTTGAATAGAAAGGACTTGAGGCGCATGGAAAAAACACCGTTAACACCAAGACAGATTGTAGATCGGTTAGACCAATACATCGTCGGTCAGCAAGACGCGAAAAAAGCTGTCGCCGTGGCATTAAGAAACCGCTATAGAAGAAGTCTTCTGGATGAAAAGCTGAAAGACGAGGTCGTTCCGAAAAACATTTTAATGATGGGGCCTACCGGGGTAGGGAAAACTGAAATTGCCAGACGAATCGCTAAGCTTTCAGGTGCGCCATTTATCAAAATTGAAGCAACAAAATTTACAGAAGTCGGCTATGTAGGCAGAGACGTTGAATCAATGGTCAGAGACCTTGTGGAAACTTCTGTACGTCTTATAAAAGAAGAAAAAATCAACGAAGTGAAGGAGCAGGCTGAAGAAAATGCAAACAAACGCATTGTGCGCCTGTTAGTCCCAGGGAAGAAAAAACAATCAGGCGTTAAAAACCCGTTTGAAATGTTTTTTGGCGGCAGCCAGCCAAACGGCGAAGATGAAACGGAAAGCCAGGAAGAAGCAAACATTGAAGAAAAAAGAAAACGCATGGCTCATCAGCTGGCATTAGGAGAGCTGGAGGACCACTATGTTACTGTAGAAGTTGAAGAGCAGCAGCCTTCTATGTTTGACATGCTGCAGGGCTCGGGTATGGAGCAGATGGGCATGAATATGCAGGATGCACTGAGCGGATTGATGCCAAAGAAAAAGAAACGCCGTAAAATGACAGTCAGAGAAGCCAGAAAAGTCCTGACGAATGAAGAAGCAAGCAAACTCATTGATATGGATGAAGTCAGCCAGGAAGCTGTCCATAGGGCAGAAGAGAGCGGAATTATCTTTATCGACGAGATTGATAAAATTGCAAAAAACGGTGGCGCGTCATCTTCAGCTGATGTATCAAGAGAAGGTGTTCAGCGGGATATTCTCCCAATCGTTGAGGGTTCTACCGTTGTCACTAAATACGGTTCAGTTAAAACAGACCATGTATTGTTTATCGCAGCGGGAGCATTCCATATGGCCAAACCGTCTGATCTGATTCCTGAACTGCAAGGGCGTTTTCCAATTCGTGTAGAACTGAGCAAACTGACGGTTGACGATTTCGTGAGAATCTTAGTTGAACCCGATAACGCGCTCTTAAAACAATATCAGGCATTATTACAGACAGAAGGTATATCTCTTGAATTTTCTGACGAAGCTATTCATAAGATTGCTGAAGTCGCCTATCATGTGAATCAGGAAACAGATAATATCGGTGCGAGACGCCTTCATACAATACTCGAACGTCTGTTAGAAGATCTTTCTTTTGAAGCCCCGGATGTAACAATGGAGAAAATAACGATTACACCGCAGTATGTGGAAGAAAAGCTCGGAACGATAGCTAAAAACAAAGATTTAAGTCAATTTATATTGTGAAAATTTAATAAGAGGAATGTTTAGGAGGATCATTTATCATGGCTTTATTACAAAAAACAAGAATTATTAACTCCATGCTGCAAGCTGCGGCAGGGAAACCGGTTAACTTTAAAGAAATGGCGGAAACGCTTCGGGATGTAATTGATTCCAATATTTTCGTTGTGAGCCGCAGAGGAAAACTTCTCGGGTACTCTATCAACCAGCAAATTGAAAATGACCGCATGAAAAAAATGCTTGAGGATCGCCAATTCCCAGAGGAATATACGAAGAATCTGTTCAACGTCCCTGAAACATCTTCTAACCTGGATATCAATAGTGAGTATACTGCTTTTCCTGTTGAAAACAGAGACTTGTTCCAAGCTGGTTTAACAACAATTGTGCCGATCATCGGAGGCGGAGAAAGATTAGGTACACTCATTCTTTCACGTTTACAGGATCAGTTTAATGATGATGATTTAATTCTTGCTGAATACGGCGCTACAGTTGTCGGAATGGAAATTCTGAGAGAAAAAGCAGAAGAAATTGAAGAAGAAGCAAGAAGCAAAGCAGTCGTACAAATGGCAATCAGCTCTCTTTCTTATAGTGAGCTTGAAGCAATTGAACACATCTTTGAAGAGCTTGACGGAAACGAAGGCCTTCTTGTTGCAAGTAAGATTGCAGACCGTGTCGGCATTACTCGCTCAGTTATTGTTAACGCACTCAGAAAGCTTGAAAGTGCTGGAGTAATTGAGTCAAGATCATTAGGAATGAAGGGTACTTATATCAAAGTGCTGAACAACAAATTCCTGATTGAATTAGAAAATCTGAAATCTCATTAATGAACAGAAGAACCCCTTAAAAGAGGGGTTCTTTTTTGCATTCAAATAAAGGAAATCAATAAGCTTTATTTCCTGGGCGAAAAGTCTTTCTCTGTAATATGTTAATAAAATTGATGATTTTCTTCATAAAAACAGAAAAAAGACGATAAATGAATGGGGAAATACAGAAATTAAGCTATTTTCAGCCTTATATTAATGTAAAAAACATAGTTCAAATAATCTAGGACTATGTACCTATTTGTAAAATAGATATATATGAGGACATTTTTTTACACGAACTTCATAGACTTTATGCCTGTTATTTCTTACAATAAGCATATGGTTTTACAAATCTCGACAAGGATATTGAGGGTGAAAAAAACTGAAATGGAGGTAAGTGGATTTGAGCCTATTTTCTGGAACGATACAAAATCTTGAAAATGCCTTGGGCAGAGCGAATATTAAGCAAAAAGTCATAACCAATAATATTGCTAATATAGATACACCGAACTATAAGGCGAAAAAAGTCTCTTTCCAAAATTTATTAGATCAAGAATCCTCTCGTCTCGAATCTATAAAAACAGACTATCGGCATGTTGATTTTTCTGATGCTGATTCAAATTATTCAATTGTAACGAGCGGAGATACATCTTATCAGCAAAACGGAAATAACGTTGACGTTGACAAAGAGATGACAGAACTAGCAGAAAATCAGATTAACTATCAAGCTTTAGTTGAAAGAATGAACGGAAAATTCAATTCTCTGAAGACCGTACTAACAGGAGGAAAGTAATGACAGCTTTTCAAAGCTTAAATGTTTCAGCATCAGCTTTAACTGCTCAGCGCCTCAGAATGGATGTTGTATCGTCTAACTTGGCGAATATGGATACGACAAGAGCCAAGCAGGTAAACGGTGAGTGGTTGCCTTACAGAAGGAAAATGGTTTCGCTTCAGTCAAAAGGTGAATCGTTCTCATCGATTTTGAATTCTAAAATGAGCGGCAGCGGCAATGTCGGAAATGGGGTAAAGGTTACAAAAATCACTGAGGATAACTCTGATTTTAATCTGGTCTATGATCCGACCAATCCTGATGCAAACGCTGAAGGATATGTGCAAAAGCCAAATGTTGATCCATTAAAAGAAATGGTTGACCTTGTCAGCAGTACGAGATCATACGAGGCCAATGTCACAGCGATGAATGCCTCAAAGGGAATGCTGATGAAGGCTCTAGAAATCGGAAAGTAAGGTGATGAATGTGATCAATAAAATTTCTCCTTTTCAGGTTCAAAATACTCAAAACACTCAAAATGCAACAAATCAAGTAAACAATAGCCAAAAAACAGATTCTTCAAATCAAACAAGCTTTTCGGAGCTTTTAAAAAACTCTATAAGTTCGTTAAATGAGTCCCAAGTAGCTTCTGACAATATGACTAATGCCTTGGCTGCAGGGAAAGATGTGAATCTTGATGAGGTCATGATCGCCGCTCAAAAAGCAAGCATCTCTCTGACTGCTGCAACTGAGTTCCGCAACAAAGCTGTGGAAGCATACCAGGAGATTATGAGAATGCAAATGTAGGGGGTCTGACGAGAAAGAGAAAGAGTGGAATGACCGGGGGTTAACATGAATCGTACTCTAATGCAAATGAAAAACAAAACGAGTGAGTTTTGGAAAAATAGATCTAAATTACAAAAGATTTTAATGATTGGTGCTTTAGCGGCAATTATCATTCTTGCCATTATTATCAGTATTTTTTCTTCTAATCAGAAAATGGCGCCGCTGTACAAAGATTTGTCAGCTGAAGAAGCCGGACAGATCAAAGAAGAACTGGATGCGAAAAAAGTGCCTAGCGAACTTTCAAATGGCGGTACGGTTATTAAGGTTCCGGAAGATCAGGTTGATTCACTGAAAGTTCAGCTGGCTGCAGAAGGGCTTCCTAAAACCGGATCAATTGATTACTCATTTTTTGGACAGAACGCCGGCTTTGGTTTAACAGATAATGAATTTGATATGGTGAAAGTCAAAGCCACACAAACGGAACTGTCCAATCTGATTAATGAAATGGACGGTATCAAAAATTCAAAAGTAATGATTAACCTTCCGAAAGACGCTGTCTTTGTCGGTGAAGAGCAATCAGCAGCATCTGCTTCAATCGTTCTGCAGATTCAGCCTGGATACACACTAGATCAAAGCCAGATCAACGGATTGTATCATCTGGTATCAAAAAGTGTGCCGAACTTAAAAGAAGATAATATCGTCATCATGGACCAGAACTCTACATACTACGACAAAACAGACAGCGGTGCAGGGTCCTACGCGGATAGTTATTCTTCACAGCAGGGAATTAAATCCCAAGTTGAAAAAGACATTCAAAAACATGTTCAGTCATTGCTTGGAACGATGATGGGGCAGGACAAAGTTGTAGTTTCTGTCACGGCCGATATTGACTTTACAAAAGAAAAACGGACAGAAGACATCGTCGAGCCTGTTGACAAAGAAAACATGGAAGGCATTGCGGTTAGTGCTGAAAAAGTATCGGAAACATATCAGGGAGACGGCGCAGCTAATGGCGGAACTGCCGGAACCGGGGATGAAGATGTAACAAACTATCAAGCTGACGGCGAAAATACCGAAAGTGGGAACTACGAAAAAAGCAGTAATAAAATCAATTATGAGGTTAACCGAATCCATAAAGAAATAGCTGAAAGCCCTTATAAGGTAAGGGATTTAGGGATTCAAGTAATGGTAGAGCCGCCTGATGCCAAAAACACGGCGTCGCTATCAACCGAAAGACAGGATGATATACAAAAAATTCTTTCAACTGTTGTCAGAACATCATTGAATAAGGATGAAACACAGAACCAGAACCTTTCTGATGAAGATATCAGTAATAAAATTGTTGTCTCCGTTCAGCCTTTTGATGGAAAAGTAAGTCTTGATACTGATACGGAAAAATCCTCCGGTATCCCAATGTGGGTATATATCGTTGGGGGCGTTTTGATCGCAGTCATCATCATTCTGATCATTATGTTTATCAGAAAGAAACGCGCTCAAGAGGATGAATTTGAGGAATACACGTACGAAGTGCCTCAGGAGCCTATCAATTTGCCTGATATAAATGAAGAGGAAAATGAAACAGAGGAAACAGTCAGACGAAAACAGCTTGAAAAGATGGCGAAAGATAAGCCTGAAGACTTTGCAAAACTGCTGAGAAGCTGGCTGGCCGAGGATTAGGAGGGATTAGAAATGGCGAGACGTGATCAAGATAAGCTTACAGGAAAACAAAAAGCAGCCATTCTCATGATTTCCTTAGGTTTAGATGTGTCAGCTTCTGTATATAAGCATTTAACCGATGAAGAAATTGAAAGGCTTACTCTTGAAATATCAGGAGTTAGAAGTGTCGATCATCAAAAAAAGGATGAAATTATAGAGGAATTTCATAATATAGCGATTGCCCAAGATTATATTTCTCAGGGCGGTTTAAGCTATGCCCGACAAGTTCTTGAGAAGGCGCTGGGAGAAGATAAGGCTGAAAACATACTAAACAGGCTGACTTCTTCTCTGCAAGTTAAACCATTTGACTTTGCCAGAAAAGCAGAGCCAGAACAAATTTTAAATTTCATTCAACAAGAGCATCCGCAAACGATGGCTTTAATCTTGTCTTACCTTGACCCTGTGCAGGCCGGACAAATTTTATCCGAGCTGAATCCTGAGGTTCAGGCAGAAGTCGCAAGAAGGATTGCGGTAATGGACAGAACGTCACCTGAAATTATTAATGAGGTAGAACGGATTCTGGAACAGAAATTATCCTCCGCATTCACTCAGGACTATACACAAACCGGCGGAATCGAAGCTGTTGTTGAAGTCTTAAACGGTGTAGACAGAGGAACAGAAAAGACGATATTGGATTCCTTGGAAATTCAGGATCCTGATCTTGCTGAAGAGATCAAGAAGCGGATGTTTGTCTTTGAGGACATTGTTACACTTGATAACCGCGCAATTCAGAGGGTTATTCGCGATGTTGAAAACGACGATCTGCTCCTTTCATTAAAGGTGGCAAGCGAGGAAGTCAAAGAAATTGTATTCAACAATATGTCACAGCGTATGGTTGAAACATTCAAAGAAGAAATGGAATTTATGGGCCCTGTACGTTTGAAGGATGTAGAAGAGGCTCAATCAAGAATTGTAAGCATCGTCAGAAAGCTTGAAGAAGCCGGTGAAATTGTGATAGCAAGAGGCGGAGGAGACGATATTATTGTCTAATATCATTAAACAAGAATCATCTTTTTCCCCACAGCAGGAAAGAAGGAAGCTTTCTTTACAAGAGGTTCGGATCGATCATTCACATCTTTTACAGAATGAAGAAAATCCGGAAGCTTTAATGGCCCGGGTCAAAGAAGAAGCTAATCGGATTTCCGAGCAAGCGAACAGCCAGATGGAAGATATCCGCCGTCAAATTGAGCAGGAAAAAAATGATTGGGCGGCTGAAAAACAGCAGCTTATTGAAGAAGCGAAAGCAGAAGGATTCGAAAAAGGTGTGGCATTAGGGAAAACTGAAGCCTTACAACAGTATGCTGAGCTGATCAGTCAAGCAACCAGCATAATGGAAATGTCCAGAAAAGCTGTAGAGGATAAACTTGAAGATGCCTCCGGAGAAATCGTTGAGCTTGCCGTTGCGTTAGCTAAAAAAGTATGGCAGCAAAAATCTGATGATAAAGAGGCCTTTATCCTGCTTGTGAAACAGGTGGTAAACGAAGTAAAGGAATATGACGATATATCAATATATGTAGATCCTTATTACTATGAAACAGTTTTTCAGCATAAAGACGAAATTCAGCAGCTTCTATACAAAGAATGCCGGCTTGGTTTATACGCCGACGAAAAAGCTGAAAAAGGATCATGTTATATAGAAACTCCCTTTGGCAGAGTAGATGCAAGCATTGATACCCAGCTGGTGCAACTGAAGCATAAGCTCCTTACAGCACTGGAAGCAGGTGCGGATCTATGAAGACACAGAGTCTGATAGATTGCATAGAAATGACAGACTCGTATAAGCGTTATGGAAAAGTGAAACGGGTAATCGGCCTGATGATTGAATCAAAGGGGCCGGCAAGCTCAATTGGTGATCTATGCCTGATTTACGCAAAGGGTCAATCAGGTAAAGTCATCAAAGCTGAAGTTGTTGGCTTTCAGGAAGAAAATATTCTGTTAATGCCCTATTTAGAGGCCGCAAGCATTGCGCCCGGGAGCATTGTTGAAGCCACCGGTGAATCTCTTCGTATAAAGGTAGGAGCCGGTCTGATCGGACAAGTCATTGATGCGTTTGGCGAACCGCTCGACGGGAAAATTTTGCCAAAAGGACTTTCGCCTGTATCAACGGAGCAATCACCGCCTAACCCGATGAAACGTCCGCCTATCCGTGAAAAGATGGGTGTTGGAGTCAGGTCTATTGACAGTCTGCTGACTGTCGGAAAAGGCCAGCGGATTGGTATTTTTGCAGGAAGCGGCGTCGGAAAAAGCACATTAATGGGAATGATCGCTAAACAGACCGAAGCTGACTTGAACGTAATTGCACTCGTCGGAGAACGCGGTCGAGAGGTTCGGGAGTTTATTGAAAAAGATCTGGGAGCAGAGGGACTGAAGCGGTCAATTGTAGTCGTTGCTACCTCAGATCAGCCTGCATTAATGAGGTTGAAAGCCGCATATACGGCGACAGCCATTGCTGAGTACTTTCGTGATAAAGGCCAAAATGTCATGTTTATGATGGATTCTGTCACAAGGGTGGCGATGGCTCAGAGGGAGATCGGACTTGCCGCTGGAGAGCCCCCGACGACAAAAGGATATACACCCTCTGTGTTCGCTATTTTACCTCGGTTGTTAGAGAGAACAGGTGCAAATGAACACGGAACAATCACAGCGTTTTATACAGTGTTAGTAGACGGAGATGACATGAATGAACCTATTGCTGATACGGTACGCGGAATTTTAGACGGACACATTGTGTTAGACAGGGCTCTTGCTAATAAAGGCCAGTTTCCTGCCGTCAATGTGCTAAAAAGCATCAGCAGGGTGATGTCAAACATCTCGACAAAACAGCACTTAGACGCAGCGAATAAATTCCGTGAACTTTTATCAACGTATCAAAATTCTGAAGACCTGATTAATATTGGAGCTTACAAAAGAGGGTCCTCAAGAGAAATTGATGAGGCGATACAATTTTATCCGCAGCTTATTCAATTTCTGAAGCAGGGAACAGAAGAATCAGCATCATTGGAAGAAAGCATTGCAGCATTAACTAGTTTGACAGGAAATGAGGAATAGAACGTGGCCTATCAATTTAGATTCCAAAAGCTGCTGGAACTAAAAGAGAATGAGAAAGACCAGTCTTTATCTGAGTATCAGCAATCAGTTTCTGAATTCGAAACTGCAGCGGAGAAACTATATGAGAACATGAGCAAAAAGGAATTGCTTGAACAGAATAAAGAAAACAAACTGAAAAGCGGGATGAGCGTTCAAGAGATGAGGCATTATCAGCAATTTGTCTCAAATCTTGAAAACACAATTTATCACTACCAAAAGCTTGTCATTATGAAAAGGAATCAAATGAACCAAAAGCAAGAAGTATTAACAGAAAAAAATATTGAAGTGAAGAAGTTTGAAAAGATGCGTGAAAAACAGTTTAAAATGTTTGCTCTTGAAGACAAAGCTGCAGAGATGAAAGAAATGGACGATATCTCGATCAAGCAGTTTATGATTCAAGGCCATTAGGAGCGAATGTAATGTCCGGCAAAAAGAAAGAATCAGGTAAATTCCGATCGGTGTTGCTGATCATTATCCTTCCGCTGATTTTTCTGCTTATAGCAGGGGGGATTGTTCTCTGGGCGGCTGGTGTCAATGTCTTAAAGCCGATACAGGAAGCTGCAGCCAAAACGCCAGTGCTTAAAGAATTGGTTCCTGAGACCGAAGATAGAAAAGATACATCATCAACAGCTAAGAATAACAGTAATACGGCGGCTCTGGAAAAAACCATTAAGGATCAAAAAAGTGAGATCAGTATTTTGAATAAAGATTTAGAAACAAGCAAATCTGAAATTGACAGGCTGAATCAAAAGATCCGTTCTCTTGAAAAAACAGCGGAAGACCAAAAAAAGACATCAAAGGATAACTCAGAAGAATCATCAAGTTCTGATACAGCTTCTAATGATAAAGTCATCAGTGTTTATAAAAGCATGGACAGCGGAAAGGCTGCGAAAATCATTGCCCAATTAAAGGAGAAAGAAGCGCTGAAAATATTGAATGGACTGAGCAAAAAGCAGCTTGCTGAAATTTTGGCAAAAATGACTCCTGAGCAAGCGGCAACATATACAGAAAAAATTGCTGCCAGCCAAGAATAGGGGGAATAAAGGTGAAGCTGCTTGAATTAGCCGGACCTCGGCTGCAAACTACAGCAGGGACAGCTGCTAAAACAATCAAAAATAGCCAGGGAGTTTTTCAAAATTGGCTTATGTCTGAAGCCGGCTCGAAAGAACCTTCATCACAAGGAAAAGGGACTCTGACTGACGATCAGCTTTTGAAAGATGCATGTAAAAAGATCAGTGGTTGGCTAAAAGCAACTCCTGAAAATCAAGACAAGCAAAAAGCCGATCTTCTGCAAACGTTAAGTGAACTAACAGGAAAGCAACTGGATGAATCCGCTCAGCAAATATTACAGAGCCTACTGCAAGCAGTTGAATTAAAATTGGCTGACGAAACTGATCAACTGCATATGGGGCAAATACTTGCTGAAAAAATCATTTCTGAAGATAAAACGGCTCTGACTGCAAAGAATTCAGCTGGTGATGCCGCTACTGATGAACTCAAGTCTGATAGAGAGCAAGGAGTTCAGGAAAATGAGGCATCAGCAGAAGTTGATAAAGCGCTTATCTATATCCAAATGCTTATCAGTCAGCTTTTAGAAGGAAATAAAATGACTGACGGTGATAATCAAGCTCATACTGTCTACAAAAATGGAGATGAATTTCTTTCTGCATTAGAAAAAAAGGGCATATCTGAACAGCTTATTCAGGATCTTAAACAGCAGATATTTACTAAAGATGAGTCAAGTTCAAAGCTTTATACGATGTCAAAGTCAGAGCTGAAAAGTTTTCAAAGCTTAATGGAACAGATGTCATTGCTTCCTCAAAAAGGGACGAAGGAATGGAATATGACTGAAAGTCAGCTGAAAGCTTTCTTGTTATCGAAATCATCCGAATCATCACAAGATGTCGCAAAACGTGCCTTTACACCGGACACTCCAACGCCAGGTAATAAAAGTACGACAGACTCCTCTGTGAGTATTCAGCCAATAGATAGTAAGTCAGGAATTCAAATGATGTTTTCAGGCTACCGGAGCACCGGAGGAGTTCAGACACTCGATTTGCAGCTCTCATCTGATTTACATACAGCAGAAACAAAAACGGTTGCTGATCAAGTGATCAGTGCATGGAAGCAGATGAAATATACACCCTTTGGGAGATCAACCGGCAGCTTTACAATTCGGCTGAACCCTGAACATTTAGGATTTGTCACAATTAAGCTGACAAATGAAAATGGAATGTTCCAGAGTAAAATCATTGCATCCAGCCAATCTGCAAAAGAGCTGCTCGAACAACATCTGCCTCAGCTGAAGCAATCACTGCCCAATATGGCTGTCCAAGTTGACCGTTTTACTTTGCCGATTCAAAGCGGTGACCAGCCGATATATGGCCAGCTTGCTGATGAACAGAAACAGCAGCAAGAGGGTCAGAAGCAGCAAAGACAGAAAAAGCAATCAAACGAGTTTGGAGACTTGCTTGATGAAGTGTCAATGGTTGAATTGGAGGAAGAAGAATGACATCAATAAGCTCAGAATATAAATTGCCTGAAAAAAAAAGCAGCACTGCGCCTGGAAGCAACAGCAGCTTGGGAAAAGACGAGTTCTTAAAAATATTAATGACTCAAGTCCAAAACCAAGATCCGCTTAATCCGGTTGATGACAAAGAATTTATCAGCCAGATGGCAACTTTTTCAAGTCTGGAACAGATGATGAATCTGAATACGACGATGACGAAATTCGTTGAAAACCAAGATCCGTTTACAACGTATGTTGATTGGATGGGAAAAGAAGTATCTTGGACTGATGGTAAAAGTGCAACAGATAAAACAGGCACAGTAAGCTCTGTTAAACATTCTCAAGGAAAATATTATCTCGTTCTTGATGATGGGACCGAGATCAGTCCGGCGAATGTCATGTCTGTGGGACAGTCTTCTAAATAAAAACATCTGGGGGAATATATTATGTTACGTTCACTTTATTCTGGAATCAGCGGTATGAAAAACTTTCAAACTAAACTTGATGTTATCGGCAACAATATTGCCAACGTAAATACAGTGGGATTCAAAAAGAGTCGGGTTACATTTAAAGATATGGTGAGTCAAACGATTGCCGGCGGTTCTGCTGCTGGTGCAACAATCGGCGGAACTAACTCTAAGCAGATCGGTTTAGGTTCATCATCTGGCACAATTGATACCATTCATTCAACAAGCGCAACACAAAGCACAGGAAGAACGCTTGATTTAGCGATTGACGGCGACGGTTATTTTCAAATTGATACAGGTGATGGAACGGCTTACACAAGAGCCGGAAACTTCTATTTAGATAATACCGGAACATTGGTGACTGGTGACGGCTACCATGTATTAAATATGACCGGAGGAACAATAAAAATTCCTCTTGATGCTCAAAGCTTTAGCATCGGATCTGATGGAAAAGTATCAATTGTTGATGCTGGCGGTAAACCGCAAGATGGCGGCCAGATTGGAGTTGTTACTTTTGCAAACAGTGACGGTTTAGATAAAATCGGAAGCAACTTATATCGTGAATCTTTGAACTCTGGAACTGCTAGTGCAGCTAATCAGCCTGGTGATGGCGGTACAGGTGCCTTGAAGTCAGGATTTATAGAAATGTCTAACGTTGATTTAACTGACGAGTTTACTGAAATGATTGTTGCTCAGCGCGGGTTCCAATCAAACTCCAAGATTATTACAACATCGGATGAAATCCTTCAAGAGCTGGTTAACCTTAAACGTTAAGGAGGGAGGGGAGGCGAGTAATCGCTTCTCCGCTGTTTTATGATTAAAGTAACCCGTTTAAATGGGCAGCCCTTTACGCTGAATGCGTTATTTATTGAACAGATTGAATGCTTTCCGGATACTACAATCACACTGTCGAACGGTAAGAAGTTTGTAGTAAAAGAAGATGAAGAAGCTGTTCTGGAGAAGATTGTGTCTTTCTATCAAAAAATACAAATATTTTCAATGGACCATGGAATAGAGGAACCGGAATGAAGAAAAAATTATTGATCATTTTACTCATTATTCTAATCGTAATTGGTGCTCTCGGGGCGGCGGCTTATTTTGTTTTAGGCGGAAAGTCCGAAAAAAGTGAGGCAAAACGAAGTATTGATGAAATCGTTGCATCTTCTGTTGATGTAGCAGAAATCACAACGAATTTAAAGTCCGATAACATTATTCGCTTAGCGATTAAACTTGAAACTGACTCTGATAAATCAAAAGAAGAGCTTGAAAAACGTGATTTTCAAGTGAAAGATGCTGTTATATCACTGCTGGCTGATACGAATGCTGATGAGATTGAGGGAGACAAGGGAAAAGAAACCTTTAAGAAGGAACTAAAAGATAAAGTAAATAGCTACCTCCAAGAAGGAAAAGTAGAAAAAGTGTATATTACCTCTTTTAATCTGCAATAAAGCATAATTTGACAGAATACGGAGGTGAGGAAAATGTCAGGAGAAGTTCTCTCCCAAAATGAAATAGATGCACTGCTTTCTGCAATATCAACGGGTGAAATGGATGCTGAAGAGCTGAAAAAAGAAGAAAAAGAGAAAAAAGTAAAGGTTTATGATTTCAAACGCGCGCTGCGGTTTTCTAAAGACCAAATCCGCAGTTTAACAAGAATTCATGACAATTTTGCAAGACTTCTTACAACTCACTTTTCTGCTCAGCTCAGAACGTATATCCATATATCGGTCAGCTCTGTTGATCAGGTTCCATACGAGGAATTTATCCGATCCATACCGAATATGACGATTCTGAATTTATTCGATGTCCATCCGATGGAAGGCAGAATTATGATGGAGGTCAACCCGACGATTGCCTATACGATGATGGATCGTGTGATGGGTGGCATCGGGATCAGTCATAATAAGGTTGATAGTTTAACAGAAATTGAAACGAAAATTATTTCTAATTTATTTGAAAATGCACTGGGAAATTATAAAGAAGCTTGGCAGTCCATAGCTGATATTGAACCCGAAATGACTGAGTTTGAAGTGAATCCGCAATTTGTTCAGATGGTATCTCCTAATGAAACGGTTGTTGTTATTTCACTCAATACCCAAATCGGGGAAATCAGCGGTGTCATTAATCTTTGTATCCCGCATATCGTCCTCGAGCCGCTCATACCAAAGCTTTCGGTCCATTATTGGATGCAATCAGAAAGAAATGAACCGAAACCTGAGGAAACAAAGTCGCTTGAAAAACGTATCATGACAGCACAAATACCTGTCGTGGCCGAACTCGGCACATCTGAACTGACAATAGAAGAGTTTTTAAGTTTAGAAGTCGGAGACTGCATAACTTTGGACAAATCAGTAACAGATCCTCTTACTGTATTGGTCGGAGATAAGCCGAAATTTTTAGGACAAGCCGGCCGGGTGAATCGAAAACAGGCAGTGCAAATTTTAGACCACGACATAAGAGGTGAACAAGATGGAGAATAACAGATTATCTCAAGATGAGATTGACGCGCTTCTTAACGGCACGAGCAGCACACCTGATGAGCCTGAGGCTCCGGAAGTGCATGACTTATCGGACATGGAGCGTGATGCGATCGGTGAAATCGGAAATATTTCATTCGGCAGTTCAGCGACAGCTTTATCCACGCTTTTAAATCAAAAAGTTGATATTACGACTCCAAACGTAACTGTCATCCCAAGAAGCAAAATCAGTGATGCGTTTCCTGAACCGTATGTTGCAATTGAAGTGAATTATACGGAAGGTTTCAGCGGCAGCAACCTGCTAGTCGTCGAACAAAGTGACGCGGCGATTATTGCGGACCTAATGATCGGGGGAGACGGGAAAGGTGCAGATCCTTCACTTGGAGAGATCCATTTGAGCGCGGTTCAAGAAGCGATGAACCAAATGATGGGGTCGGCAGCAACGTCAATGTCTACTGTATTCAGTAAAAAAATTGATATTTCACCCCCGCGTGTAGAACTGCTTGATGTAAATGAAGAAAAAGGAACAGACCGTATTCCTGCTGATGAAATGCTGGTTAAAGTTTCTTTCCGCTTGAAGGTGGGCGAGTTAATAGACTCTAACATCATGCAGCTATATCCGCTGACATTTGCTAAAGATTTGATCTCGAGCCTTATGAACACGGAGGAAAGTCCAGTTGAAGAAACAACACCGGAGCCTGAGGTTACATATGAACAGCCGAAAGAGCCTGTGATGCCCGAGCCACGGAACGAACCGCAGCAGCAAGCGCCGGCTAAAAGGCAGGGGAAACCGAAGAAAGCCGCGCCTGTTCAAGTTTCACCAGTGGAATTTTCATCATTTGATCCGAATGAGAGCACACAAGCTCCTATCAACAATCTGGATATGCTTTTGGATATCCCGCTTTCGATCACTGTTGAACTCGGCAGAACGAAAAGAAGCGTAAAGGAAATTTTAGAGCTTTCAGCCGGAAGTATTATTGAGCTTGATAAATTAGCCGGTGAGCCGGTAGATATTTTAGTGAATCAGCGTATCGTTGCCAAAGGCGAAGTCGTGGTCATTGAGGAAAACTTCGGAGTAAGGGTCACTGACATTTTAAGCCAGGCAGAACGCATTAATAATTTAAAATAAAGAAACACGAGGAGAGAGAAAAAATTATGGCACATAGAATTTTAATTGTAGATGACGCAGCATTTATGAGAATGATGATCAAAGATATTTTGGTGAAAAACGGTTTTGACGTAGTTGCAGAAGCCGAAAATGGCGCTCAGGCTGTAGAAAAATTTAAAGAGCATTCTCCTGACTTAGTTACAATGGATATCACAATGCCAGAAATGGACGGTATCACTGCATTAAAAGAAATTAAACAAATTGATGCGCAAGCTAAAATCATTATGTGCTCTGCCATGGGACAGCAATCAATGGTTATCGATGCTATTCAAGCAGGCGCTAAGGATTTTATCGTAAAACCTTTCCAGGCAGACCGTGTGCTTGAAGCAATCAACAAAACATTAAGCTAAAGGGTGTACGACTGTTGAAAAAGAGTCAATATTTCATTGCTTTTATATGTTTTTTCATTTTATTCAGTGTACATCCGCTTGCTGCTGATGCCGCGGCATCTGAAGATTCAACTGTAAACGAATGGTTTCAAAAGAAAGATGAAAAGACCGCAGATAAGTCAGAGCAAAAGAAAGAAAAAACGACACAAACTGCTGATGAGACGGAGGGAGCTGCTGCTCCTTCTGTTTCAGCCTTTGATTTTGTGAAGATGATTTTCGCTTTATTGTTTGTCATCGCGCTGATTTACGGGCTTGTTAAGCTTATGAACAAAAGAAACCGGCTGCTAAAGCCTTTTCAATATGTCGAAAATATCGGCGGAACATCGGTTGGCCAAAACCGATCTATCCAATTGATTAAAGTCGGCAACAGTGTTCTCGTCGTTGGGGTAGGAGAGACAATCCAGCTTCTTAAAGAAATTGAGGATGAAAAGGAAATCGAAGACATTCTCAGTCAGCATGAAGAGGCGATGTCAAGCAAAATAGAATGGCAAAAGCTTGCGAAACCCCTAAAGGGTTCTGAGAATCAGCCGCAGCAAAAGCTGACTTCATTTTCAAAAGCATTAAAAGAGCAGCTTGAAGAGCTAAAACAAAACCGTTCAGAAGGAAAAAAGAAAGGCCCACGTCATCATGAATGAGTTTATAAATATTTTCAGTTCAAGCGATCCGGATAACGTCAGTTCAACGGTTAAACTACTATTATTGTTAACTGTATTTTCAGTGGCGCCTGGAATATTGATTCTTATGACCTGTTTTACCCGCATCGTCATCGTTCTGTCTTTTGTCAGAACTTCACTGGCGACGCAATCAATGCCGCCAAATCAGGTCCTTATCGGCCTTGCGCTATTTTTAACGTTTTTTATTATGGCTCCCACTTTTTCAGAGATTAATAAAGAAGCGCTGACACCATTGATGGACAATAAAATCAGTTTGGAAGAAGCGTATACAAAAGCTGAGGAACCGATTAAAGAATTTATGAGTAAGCATACAAGGCAGAAGGATTTGGCACTGTTTATGAATTACGCGAAAATGGATAAACCCGAATCGTTAAAAGATATTCCTCTTACAACGATGGTTCCCGCTTTTGCCATTTCGGAGCTCAAAACAGCGTTTCAAATTGGCTTTATGATTTTTATCCCCTTTTTAATTATTGATATGGTAGTGGCGAGCGTTCTGATGTCAATGGGGATGATGATGCTCCCTCCAGTTATGATTTCTCTGCCCTTTAAAATTTTACTTTTTGTTTTAGTAGACGGCTGGTATTTAATTGTGAAATCTTTGCTTCAGAGCTTTTAGGGTAGGTGCTAAACGTGAATTCAGAATTTGTAATTTCTATGGCGGAAAAAGCTGTATATGTAACGCTGATGATCAGCGCGCCTCTGCTTGCGATTGCTTTATTGGTCGGATTAATCGTCAGTATCTTTCAGGCCACAACTCAAATCCAGGAACAGACTTTGGCGTTTATTCCCAAAATCGTGGCAGTCCTGTTGGCACTGATTTTTTTCGGGCCATGGATGCTGTCGACGATCCTTTCGTTCACAACAGAGCTGTTTTCTAATTTAAATCGATTTGCAGGGTAATACAGTGATGAATTCAATTATTGATTTATTTCCTGCTTTTTTATTGGTTTTTATTAGAATCTCTGCTTTTTTTGTAACGGTCCCGTTATACGGCCACCGAAACGTACCGGCTGTACATCGTGTCGGATTTGCTTTTTTTCTTGCAGTCATATGTTTCAGCACGATTGATAAACCCCCGTCTATGGAGGTTGACGAGCAATATATGCTGCTGGCGTTTAAAGAAGCTTTGGTGGGGCTGTGTCTTGGTTTGATTGCTTATATGATGATTGCTGCTGTTCAGATAGCCGGTTCGTTTATTGATTTTCAGATGGGTTTTTCAATTGCGAACGTTATCGATCCGCAAACGGGTGCACAGAGTCCATTGATTGGCCAGTTTATCTATACGATGGCTCTTTTGTTTATGCTGAGTGTCAATGCGCATCATTTGCTGCTGGACGGTATTTACTACAGCTTTCAGTATATTTCAGTTGATCAGGCATTTCCGAATTTTGGCGATGAAAAGTTTGCTTATCTTATCGCCAAAAGCTTTAATGCAATGTTTATTATCGCATTTCAAATGTCGGCACCGGTTGTGGCCAGTTTGTTTCTTGTGGATCTTGCATTAGGCATCGTAGCCCGGGCGGTTCCGCAATTAAATGTATTTGTTGTCGGTCTGCCTTTAAAGATCGCTGTCAGTTTTATCATGCTCATCGTGTGTATGTCCGTTATCTTCGTCGTTGTTCGGAATGTTTTCGGCTTAACGATTGAAACGATGCGGAATCTTTTAGCATTGGTCGGTGTTTCTTAATGAAGCTAAGAATTGACCTCCAATTTTTTGCGGGAGAGAAGACCGAGAAAGCCACTCCGAAAAAACGGAAGGATACTAGAAAAAAAGGGCAGGTTGCAAAAAGCTCTGATGTGAATACCGCCGTTTCATTATTAGTCATCTTCCTTTCGTTTATTGCGATCGGTCCGTATATGAGAGACAGGCTGCTGTCATTTATAGAGACATTTTACACGGAGTCACTCACAATGAAGCTCTCAGAATCAAATGTACATACCCTGTTTATCAGCTTATTAAAGGATACTGGCATCGTACTTGCTCCGATTCTGCTCGTCGCTCTTGTTGCAGGAGTTGTAAGCAACTATATGCAGGTTGGATTTTTATTTTCTACGGAAGTGATCCAGCCTAAGCTTGAAAAATTGGATCCGATAAAAGGCTTTAAACGGATATACAGCATGAGGGCGATTGTAGAACTGCTTAAATCGGTTTTGAAAATTGCTGTAGTCGGGTTTGCGGCGTTTGTTGTGCTTTGGGTGCACTATGGAGAAATTCTCCGTCTCCCGCTTTTGACACCTGAAGAAGCGCTTTCCTTTGTTTCAAAACTCACCCTGTGGATGGGGCTGAGCGGAGCAGGGGCTTTGTTGATTCTTGCCGGACTCGATTATTTATATCAGAGATTTGACTATGAGAAAAATATCAAAATGTCAAAGCAGGATATAAAAGATGAGTACAAAAAATCTGAGGGAGACCCGATTATTAAGTCTAAAATTAAGCAAAGACAACGGGAAATGGCAATGAGGCGGATGATGCAGGAAGTGCCGAAAGCTGATGTCATCATCACAAACCCGACTCACTATGCGATCGCACTTAAATATGACGAAGAAAAAATGGACGCACCTTACATTGTTGCAAAAGGTGTTGACCACCTTGCATTAAAAATAAGAAAGATTGCTAAAGAGCATGATGTCATGATGGTAGAAAACAGGCCGCTTGCCCGTGCGTTATATGATCAGGTTGAAATTGATCAGGCAGTGCCGGAAGAGTTTTTTAAAGTCTTGGCAGAAATCCTGGCTTACGTATTTAAAACGAAACAAAAAGTAAATTGAATTTTATGATTCAAAAGGAGAGAAAAAACAGCATGTCAACAAGAGATTTATCCGTTTTAATAAGTGTTGTCCTCATTGTGGCAATGCTGGTGATACCATTTCCTCCATGGCTGTTAAGTATTTTGATCATTATTAATATTTCTCTTGCGTTGATCGTGCTTCTCACCACAATGAATATGCAAGAACCGCTGCAGTTTTCGATTTTTCCGTCTCTGCTGCTGCTTTTGACCTTATTTCGTCTGGGCTTGAATGTGTCCACGACGCGTTCGATCCTTTCGCACGGTGAAGGAGGGAAGGTTGTTGAGACCTTCGGTAACTTCGTTGTCGGCGGAAATGTTTTAGTCGGACTTGTTGTATTTATTATCTTAATTATTATTCAGTTTATCGTCATCACAAAGGGCGCGGAACGTGTTTCCGAGGTTGCGGCAAGATTTACGCTTGATGCAATGCCGGGGAAGCAGATGAGTATTGATGCAGATTTAAATGCAGGCATGATCAATGAACAGGAAGCGAAACACCGCCGTGAAAAAGTAGCTCGGGAAGCAGACTTTTACGGTGCGATGGACGGTGCCAGCAAATTTGTGAAAGGTGATGCAATTGCCGGAATTATTATTGTCATGATCAATAGCATTTTCGGAATCATTATCGGTATGCTGCAGCAAGGCATGGCGATACAAGAGGCCGCCTCTCATTTTACGATGCTGACTGTAGGGGATGGAATTGTATCGCAAATTCCGGCACTTTTAATTTCTACAGCTACAGGTATTGTCGTGACAAGAGCAGCCTCCGAAGGAAACTTAGGTCATGACATCACAGGCCAGCTGTTCGCTTATCCAAAGCTCTTATATGTTACAGCAGCAACCATTCTGCTTCTTGGCTTGTTTACTCCGATTGGTATTTTCCTAACAGGGCCGCTTGCAGGTCTGCTTGCTTTTGGCGGTTATACGCTATCTAAAACAGGCAAGGAAAAAGAAGAAGTGGATGAGATTCTTGAGGAAGAGGCTGAAGTTGACGAGCTCAAAAGCCCCGAAAGTGTTGTACAGCTCTTGCATATAGATCCGATAGAATTCGAGTTTGGCTATGGCCTGATTCCGTTGGCGGATGCTAATCAGGGCGGGGATTTATTAGACCGGATTGTGATGATTCGCCGTCAGCTGGCGCTGGAACTTGGGCTTGTCATTCCTGTCGTGCGTATCAGAGACAATATTGCTTTGCAGCCCAATGAATATCGATTAAAAATTAAAGGAAATGAAGTAGCGAAAGGCGAGTTATTACTAGATCATTATCTAGCAATGTCGCCTACGCCTGAAGACGACTTGATTGAAGGGATCGAGACAGTAGAACCGTCGTTTGGACTTCCAGCCAAATGGATTGGTGAATCAGTGAAGGATGAAGCTGACATGTTGGGCTATACAGTTGTAGATCCGGCTTCAGTTGTTTCAACACATATTACAGAGAAAATTAAGCAGCATGCTCATGAATTAATCGGCAGACAGGAGACGAAACAGCTGATTGATCATTTGAAAGAAACGTATCCGGTCCTGGTGGAAGAGGTTACGCCAAATCCATTATCTGTCGGAGATATTCAGAAAGTGCTTGCTAAGCTGTTAAAAGAAAAAGTTTCAATCCGCAATTTGGTAACCATTTTTGAAACGCTTGCCGATTATGGAAAACTGACAACAGACTCTGATCTTTTGACAGAGTACACAAGGCAGGCGCTTGCTAAGCAAATTACTGCCCAGTTTGCCAAAGAAAATGAAGTGTTAAAAGTTATCACTTGCTCGGGCCGTGTAGAAAAGGCTATTGCTGACGGCGTACAGCAAACAGAACATGGGAACTATTTGTCGCTTGAACCTGATGTGTCGGAAAGTATTGTGCGCTCTGTTGCAAAAGAAGCCGAACAGCTCTCAATACGGCAAGAAACTGCGATCCTTCTTTGCTCGCCGCCTGTAAGGATGTATGTGAAACAGCTTCTGGAACGATATTTTCCAGATCTCCCTGTTCTTTCTTATAACGAGCTTGAGGCTAATGTCGAAGTTCAAAGCATTGGAGTGGTGGATATTTAATGAAAATCAAAAAATTTACTGCTGCTTCAATGCAAGAAGCGGCACTTCTTATCAGAAAAGAACTAGGGAATGAAGCGGTTATACTAAATTCTAAAAAAATCAATAAGCGAAAATGGTTCGGGCTTTTAAAAAAACCGGCTGTTGAAGTAATTGCTGTATTGGATCAAGATTTTCTCGAGAAAAAGACAGCTGAAAAGGCAGCAGAGCCGAAACAAACGTCAAAATCACCTGTCAGCAGTCCGAAAATAGAGGAGGGGATAACCCCTCAAATGCCTGCTCAATCTGAGCCAGGCGATTTTTCAGCTTATCAATCCGTACTTCCTGAATCGCTCAGAAAAGCTGAACTGCTTTTGGATGAAACCGGTGTTAATGAATCAATTAAGACCAGTACTATGAAAAAAATACTGCAATTCTCTGTTGAATCGGGCGGACTGACGGAAGAAAATGTGGTCGGTAAACTTCAGGATATTCTGTGCGAGGCACTTCCTCCAGCAAACAAGTGGCAGGAGCCCATTCATTCGAAATATATCGTGCTGTTTGGTTCGACGGGTGCGGGAAAAACAACAACGCTTGCAAAACTAGCAGCGTCTTCTCTGCTTGAAAAACAGAAAAAAATTGCTTTTATTACAACAGATACTTACCGGATTGCAGCTGTTGAACAGTTGAAAACATATGCCGAGCTGCTGCAGGCTCCTCTGGAAGTTTGTTATACAAAAGAGGAATTTCAGCGGGCGAAAGAATTATTTGCTGAATATGATCATGTATTTATCGATACAGCAGGCAGAAACTTCAGAGAACAGCAATATATTGATGAACTGAAAGAGACGATTCCTTTTGAAAGCAGCATTCAGTCATTTCTCGTTTTGTCAGCGACTGCAAAGTATGAAGATATGAAACAAGTTGTCAGACGTTTTTCATCTGTTCCTGTCAATCAGTTTATCTTTACTAAAATAGATGAGACTGCTTCATTAGGCTCTGTATTCAGTATACTGGCAGAATCGAAGATAGGCGCCGGGTTTATCACAAACGGCCAGAATGTGCCGGAGGATATACAGACAGTCTCTCCGCGGGAGTTTGTAGGGATGCTGTGCAGATGAACAGATTTGACCAAGCAGCAACTTTACGGGCGAAAATGAAGAAGCGTCAGCGCGATCTGCCGATTGTTTTTGAACAGAAAGCTAAAACACTTGCAGTCATCAGCGGCAAGGGCGGTGTCGGAAAATCCAATATCACTTTAAATATGGCTCTTGCGCTGCAGGATAAAGGTAAGAAGGTACTGCTTATTGATCTTGATATCGGAATGGGGAACATTGATATATTAATGGGAAACTCATCCTCCGCCACGATTATTGATGTTCTAACTGAGCGCAAGCCTTTTATGCAATCCATATCTACAGGGCCAAAGGGTCTACGGTATATATCTGGCGGAACTGGGCTGGATGTGATGTTTCAGCTGGACCAGGAAAAATGGCCCTTTTTTGCTAATGAGCTTTCTCATGCGTTAAGTCAGTTCGATTATGTACTGTTTGACATGGGGGCGGGCTTATCAAAAGACCAGCTGCCTTTTATTTTATCAGCAGAAGACATTTTGATCATAACAACCCCGGAGCCTACAGCCATTATGGATGCATACAGCGCTGTCAAACATCTCGCTCTGACAGGAAATCAGCTTTCAATGAAAGTAGCAGTCAATCGGTGCCGTGGTCAAAAGGAAGGGCTTGACGCTTTTACCCGCCTTTCCCGGACCATTCAGATGTTTTTAGGCGAAGCGGTTCAGTTTGCCGGTTCAGTCCCTGACGACGTGATCGTGAGCGAAGCAGTTGTCGAACAGGTTCCTTTTTTATTAAAAAGTCCTCAGGCAAAAGCCAGCCGGTCAGTCCGTCTCTTAGCGGACGCCTTGTTTGAAAGAGAAGAAACTAGACACAAAGAAGAAAAACAGACATTTATTGAGAAATTATCTTCTTTTTTAATGAGGAGGGCTTAATTTGATTCGTGTGCTTGTAGTTGATGATTCGGCATTTATGAGAAAAATGATAAGTGATTTTCTAACCGAGGAAAAGCAGATAGAAGTAATCGGAACTGCGAGAAACGGAGAAGAGGCACTTAAAAAGATAGAGTTGCTGAAACCGGATGTTATTACACTTGATATTGAAATGCCGGTGATGAATGGAACAGACACACTACGGAAAATTATTGAGATTTATCAGCTGCCGGTTATTATGGTTTCAAGTCAGACCCAGCAAGGAAAAGAGTGCACGATTAACTGTTTAGAGATAGGAGCCTTTGATTTTATTACAAAGCCATCTGGTTCTATATCTCTAGATTTATACAAAATTAAAGAACAATTAGTTGAGCGGGTCATCGCGGCTGGACGTTCTACTCACCAAAAAGCTGCGGCTCCGACGGTCATTCGGCCTGAGCCTAAACCTAAACCCATCGCTAAGCCAGTATGGAGTCAGCCAAAATCTGGTCCAAACAGACATATTGTTTGTATCGGCACGTCAACGGGCGGCCCAAGGGCGCTTCAAAAGGTAATACCAAAGCTTCCTAAAGATTTAAACGCGCCTGTAGTCGTTGTACAGCACATGCCTGAAGGTTTTACTGCTTCTCTGGCTGATCGGCTGAACCATCTGTCTGACATTCATGTAAAGGAAGCAAAAGATGGAGAAGCAGCTATTAACGGCTGTGTGTACATAGCTCCGGGGGGAAAAAACATATCCGTTATCAAAAACAGCGGCAGCCTTAAAATCGTGCTTGATAATCACGATACACCAAGCCGTCACAAACCATCAGCAGACTACTTGTTCCGTTCTGTCGGCAAACTTGCAGACTATGAAAAAGTAGCGGTCATTATGACTGGAATGGGCAGCGACGGTACTGCCGGTCTTAAGGACATGCTTGCGTCCGGCAATGTGAAAACCATTGCAGAGTCTGAAGAATCTTGTGTTGTATTTGGGATGCCGAAAGCAGCCGTTAAGGCGGGCCTCGTTCATGAAATTAAACATGTGGAAGATATCGCAGCATCCATCACAAGCTGTGTGAAAAAAGAGAGGGTGTGATTCAAATGGATATGAATCAATATTTAGATGTCTTTATTGATGAAAGTAAAGAACATTTACAAACATGTAATGAAAAGCTGCTCCTTTTAGAGAAAGACCCGACAGATCTTCAGCTCATCCACGATATATTCAGGGCTGCCCATACACTAAAAGGAATGAGTGCAACAATGGGTTATACGGATTTAGCCCATTTAACCCATTTGCTTGAAAATGTATTGGATGCTTTTCGAAACGGAGATATGGCAGTTACATCAGACTGGATGGATATCTTGTTTGAAGCTCTGGATCATCTGGAAGCAATGGTTCAGTCTATTATTGACGGCGGGGATGGTAAAAGAGACATCTCTGAAGTGAGCGCAAAGCTTGACGTGAACGGTGTGCATGCTGAGACTGCTGCTTCAGCGGAACCTGCTGAAGCGAAGGGTTCAGCATCTGACTGGGAATATGATGAGTTTGAACGAACAGTAATAGAAGAAGCAGAGGAGCAGGGTTTCAAACGGTATGAAATTACAATTTCTCTGAAAGAAGACTGTATGTTAAAAGCAGTCCGTGTATATATGGTTTTTGAAAAGCTAAATGAAATCGGAGAGGTAGCCAAAACAATACCGAGTGCGGAAGTGCTTGAGACGGAAGATTTCGGCACTGACTTCCAGGTTTGCTTCTTAACGAATCAAACGGCAGAAGACGTTGAACAGATCATCAACGGAGTTTCAGAGGTTGAGCAGGTTGAAATTATTCAGGGCTCGCCTCTACAACCAGCTGAAAAACCGGAAGAGCCTCAGGCGGATATACCAGCTGCTGCACAGACACCTGTTAAGCAGGACAAACAAAAGCAGCCTGCTAAAAACGATGAACAGTCGAAGCATACAGCCGGCGGATCTAAAACAATTCGTGTCAATATTGACAGACTTGATTCTTTAATGAACCTGTTTGAAGAGCTTGTCATTGACCGCGGGCGTCTTGAGCAGATTGCAAAAGAGCTTGAGCACAATGAATTGACTGAAACAGTAGAGCGAATGACGAGAATTTCCGGCGATTTGCAGTCTATTATACTCAACATGAGAATGGTTCCGGTTGAAACCGTTTTTAACCGTTTCCCGAGAATGATTCGCCAGCTTCAAAAAGAGCTGAATAAAAAAATCGAACTCTCCATCATCGGCGCGGAAACAGAACTTGATCGAACAGTAATTGATGAAATTGGAGATCCGCTCGTTCACTTAATCAGAAACAGTATTGACCATGGGATTGAGTCTCCGGAAACGCGTTTGCAAAAAGGGAAACCTGAGTCTGGCAAAGTTGTGCTGAAAGCTTATCACAGCGGAAATCACGTCTTTATTGAAGTGGAGGATGACGGAGCAGGCCTTAATCGAAAAAAAATCCTTGAAAAAGCGCTTGAGCGCGGTGTCATTACAGAAAGAGAAGCTGAAACATTAGAAGACAATGAAATTTATGAATTGATATTTGCTCCGGGGTTCTCTACAGCTGATCAAATTTCGGATATTTCCGGACGGGGCGTCGGACTTGATGTTGTAAAAAACAAACTCGAATCACTCGGCGGTTCAGTCAGTGTGAAATCTGCAGAAGGACAAGGATCACTATTCAGCATCCAGCTTCCGCTTACATTGTCCATTATTTCAGTTCTGCTGATCAAATTAGAAGAAGAGACATTTGCGATTCCGATTTCTTCTATAATTGAAACGGCCGTTATCGATAGAAAAGACATTCTGCAAACGCATGACCGTGAAGTCATCGATTTTAGAGGCCATATTGTCCCTGTCGTTTATTTAAAAGAAGAGTTTAAAATAGAAGATACTAGACAAGATGCGGAACAGCTCCATATCATTGTCGTGAAAAAAGGCGACAAACCTACTGCATTTGTGGTGGACTCCTTTATTGGCCAGCAGGAAGTTGTGCTGAAATCACTCGGAGATTATTTAACAAACGTCTTTGCAATTTCCGGAGCTACTATTTTAGGAGACGGAGAAGTAGCGCTCATTATCGATTGTAACGCACTGATTATTTAACCATACGAGGAGGTGTCTCACATGACTGCAGAAATTAAAACAGGCGAAAAAATGATTGTCTTTATGGTAAACGGCAAAGAATATGCCATTTCTGTCACTCAGGTGAAATCAATTGAGAAATGGCAAAAGCCGACGAGAGTGCCAGGGGTTGAGCCTTATATTTGCGGAGTGATCAATTTGCGCGGCGTGGTGACTCCAGTTATTGATTTAAGAAAGCGTCTCAGCTTGCCTGAGTATGAAATTACCGATGAAACACGAATTATCATTATTGCTTATCGTGATATTGAAGTCGGCTGGATAGTGGATGAAGCAAATGATGTCATAACAGTACAGGAAAGTGAAATAGAGTCCGCTCCAGAAAGTGTTCAAAAAGACACGTATGTGTCGATCAAACAGATTGTAAAACAAGAGAACAGGCTCTTAAATATTATTGATGCAAATGCGGTTTTGGATAAAGAATCATCTCAGTCCGCTGTGCCCGATCAAGCTTAATCTTAAAGGGGTTATGACATGAGTATTTTTAATGGAATCAAAGAAGAGCAGATGGACATTTTGCGGGAAGTCGGCAATATCGGAGCCGGCCACTCTGCTTCTGCAATGGCCCAGCTGTTAAATAGAAAGATTGATATGGAAGTCCCGTTTGCAAAGTTATTATCGTTTGATGAACTTGTAGACTTTTTCGGCGGAGCAGAAATGCCGGTCGCCAGCATTTTTTTAAGAATGGAAGGCGATTTGACGGGCTCGATGTTCTTTATAATGCCTTTTTATCAGGCGGAACAGTTTATCAGAGAGCTGATAGGCAACCCGGATTTTGATATTGAAAATTTGGGTGAAGATCATATGAGTTCTTCCGCTTTGCATGAACTGGGCAATATTTTAGCAGGATCATATTTAACGGCATTGGCTGATTTGACGAAACTCCAGCTTTACCCGAGTGTTCCAGAAGTTTCACTGGACATGTTCGGTGCTGTCATCAGTGAAGGTCTGATGGAGCTCAGTCAGGTTGGGGAACATGCAATTGTTGTTGACACGTCAATTTTTGATCAAAGCCATCAGCAGGAGCTAAAAGCGCATATGTTTATGCTGCCGGACTATGATTCATTTGAAAAGCTCTTTGTTGCCTTGGGTGCTTCATTATGAGTACGACTGAGGCTGCTGTTGTAAAGGTTGGAATTGCGGACGTGAAGATTGCCCGCTTCCCGGATTCGATCCGGACGTCTGGTTTAGGGTCGTGTGTGGGGCTGGTGCTTTACGATAAAGAAAAGCAAACGGCGGGGCTTGTTCATGTCATGTTGCCGGATTCGACGTTATCCAAAACAGCTGAACTCAATCGGGCAAAATATGCCGATACCGCTGTAAAAGCTACGATTGATATGCTGGTAGAAGCGGGCTGCCGAAAGTTTGCGTTAAAAGCAAAGCTTGCCGGTGGATCAGAGATGTTTAAATTTAAAATGACGAATGATTTGATGAAGATCGGACCGAGAAATGTCTTAGCGATAAAGGAACAGCTGTCATTATATAATATTCCGATTATCAGTGAAGATACGGGCGGCTCAAGCGGCCGGACGATAGAATTTGAACCGAAGTCCTGCATGCTGCATATTCGAACTGTTAAACAAGGTGAAAAAACGATTTAATTAAGGTATTAGGGGGATAACAATGCAATCCTTGAATTATGAAGATCAGGTGCTTTGGTCGCGCTGGAAAGAGTGGAAAGATCCTAAGGCCGGTGATGATTTAATGCGCCGTTATATGCCGCTTGTCACATATCATGTAGGCAGAATTTCTGTCGGACTGCCAAAATCGGTGCATAAAGACGATCTTATGAGCCTTGGTATGCTTGGTTTATATGATGCCCTTGAAAAATTTGACCCTAGCCGGGACTTAAAATTTGATACCTACGCCTCGTTTAGAATTCGCGGTGCAATTATTGACGGGCTTCGTAAAGAGGATTGGCTGCCCAGAACCTCGCGTGAAAAAACAAAGAAGGTAGAAGCGGCGATTGAAAAGCTTGAACAGCGCTACCTTCGGAATGTATCGCCCGCAGAAATTGCAGAGGAACTCGGAATGACGGAACAGGATGTAGTGTCAACAATGAATGAAGGTTTTTTTGCAAACCTGCTGTCAATTGACGAAAAGCTTCATGATCAGGATGACGGGGAAAACATCCAGGTCATGATCAGAGATGACAAAAATGTCCCGCCGGAAGAAAAGATCATGAAAGATGAACTGATTGCGCAGCTTGCGGACAAGATTCACGAACTCTCTGAGAAAGAACAGCTTGTGGTCAGTTTGTTCTATAAAGAGGAATTGACATTGACAGAAATCGGACAGGTATTGAATCTTTCTACGTCCCGTATATCACAAATACATTCAAAGGCACTATTTAAATTAAAGAATTTGCTGGAAAAAGTAATTCAATAAAGAATTCTCATGATTAGCGAGTGAAAAACATGTCAACACTATTATGGCTTTTAAGCTTCACGCTTCACGGCGTTCTTCTGTACGCTGTCATCATCCTGTATATGAGGCTCGCAGCTGTGAAAGAAACAGAAAAACAGCAAAAGAAGATGCTGGAAGAGACGGAGAACACACTTGCGGCATTTCTTCTTGAATTAAAAGAAGAAAATGAGAAGTTGATAGACAACTTGGATGCAGCTTCTAGTCAAACTGAAGAAAAACAGAAGACGGAGCATCTGCACGCTGAACAACATTCAGAGCGGAATGCTGTTCAGGAAGAAGATAACACTCTTCCCGAGCATATCGAAGGTCTCATCAATGAGGTTGAGAGGACGGAAGAGAACGTAAACAGCGATGCCCGATCATTTGAAGATCAAGTTATGGCATTACATGAGCAGGGATATTCAGCTGGTGAAATTGCTCAGAAATTGAAGAGCGGAAAGACAGAAATCGAGCTATTTTTAAAATTTCGCTCCAAAGCTGTAAAGGATTCTTGATTGTCGCATAAAGCTGTGTTATATTATGTCTTGGTGTTAAATACACACGCTTAACGATTTATGCAGAGGGTGCTGCAGGCGGCAGTTCTGCACAAAAATGACCTAAGCGGAGGAAAAAAACCATTATATTAGGAGGAAATAACATGTCAGTCATTTCTATGAAGCAATTGCTTGAAGCTGGTGTTCACTTCGGTCACCAAACACGCCGTTGGAACCCAAAAATGAAGCGTTATATTTTCACGGAGCGTAACGGAATCTACATCATTGACCTTCAAAAAACAGTCAAAAAAGTAGAGGAAGCTTACAACTTCACTAAAAATCTTGCTGCTGAAGGCGGAAGAATCCTTTTCGTTGGAACAAAAAAACAAGCTCAAGATTCTGTTAAAGAAGAAGCTCAACGCTCTGGCATGTACTATGTCAACCAACGCTGGTTGGGCGGTACATTAACAAACTTTGAAACAATCCAAAAACGTATTAAACGTCTTAAAGACATTGAAAAAATGCAAGAAAACGGTACGTTTGAAGTACTTCCTAAAAAAGAAGTCGTTCAATTGAAAAAAGAATTAGAGCGTCTTGAAAAATTCCTAGGCGGAATTAAAGAAATGAAGGATCTTCCTGATGCATTATTCATCATCGATCCTCGTAAAGAGCGCATCGCTGTTGCTGAAGCTCGCAAATTAAACATCCCTATCATCGGAATTGTAGATACTAACTGTGATCCTGATGAAATCGATGTTGTAATTCCTGCGAACGATGACGCTATCCGCGCTGTTAAACTTCTAACTTCTAAAATGGCAGATGCAATCTTAGAAGCGAAGCAAGGCGAAGAAGAAGCGGAAGTTGCTGAAGATACTGCACCAGAAACAGAAACAACAACTGCGTAACCTATTCAAAAGGTGATAAGAGGGACTGCCTTTTATCACCTTTTTTCAAGAAAAATGTAATGATACATATCTTGTTTAAACATATAAGGAGGAATACAAATGGCTATTACTGCACAGCAAGTAAAAGAACTGCGTCAAAAAACTGGCGCGGGTATGATGGATTGTAAAAAAGCGTTAACTGAAACTGATGGAGATATGGACAAAGCAATTGACCTTCTTAGAGAAAAAGGAATTGCAAAAGCAGCGAAGAAAGCTGACCGTATCGCAGCAGAAGGTTCAACTCTAATTAAAACTGACGGCAACAAAGGTGTTATTTTAGAAGTAAACTCTGAAACTGATTTCGTTGCGAAAAACGAAGGCTTCATAGAGCTTCTTAACACATTAGCTGACCACCTTCTTGCAAACACTCCTGCAGATGTTGAAGAAGCAATGGGACAAAAAATGGACAACGGATCTACTGTAGAAGAGTACATTACAAGTGCAGTAGCTAAAATCGGTGAGAAAATCACTCTTCGCCGCTTTGCTGTTCTTACAAAAGACGACAGCTCTGCATTCGGTGCTTACCTTCACATGGGCGGACGCATCGGCGTATTAACTGTTCTTAACGGTACAACTGACGAAGAAACTGCAAAAGATATCGCAATGCATGTTGCTGCGGTTAACCCTCGTTACATTTCTCGTGACCAAGTATCAGCAGAAGAAACAGACCATGAGCGTCAAATCTTAACTCAGCAAGCTCTTCAAGAAGGAAAACCTGAAAACATCGTAGCGAAAATGGTTGAAGGCCGTCTGAACAAATTCTTCGAAGAAATTTGTCTTTTAGACCAAGCATTCGTTAAAAACCCAGATGAAAAAGTGAAACAAGTTGTTGCAGCGAAAAACGCAACTGTTGAAACTTTCGTTCGCTATGAAGTTGGAGAAGGTATCGAAAAACGTCAAGAAAACTTTGCTGAAGAAGTAATGAACCAAGTGAAAAAATAATGGTGAAAAGATTTCGCGATCAAGTCGCGTCTTTTCAGGCAGTATAGGGGACACACTTTGTGTTCCCTATTTTTAAAACTATATTTACAAACCTTTTTTTCTCTTGCATAATAGAAAACGGCAATGTTTACACTTGGAGGTTATTATGGAAAAACCAAAATACAAACGTATCGTATTAAAGCTTAGCGGTGAAGCATTGGCAGGGGAACAGGGTAACGGAATTAACCCTACTGTCATTCAATCCATTGCAAAGCAAGTGAAAGAAATCGCTGAGCTTGAAGTCGAAGTGGCTGTTGTAGTAGGCGGCGGCAACTTATGGCGCGGAAAAACAGGAAGTGACCTGGGCATGGACCGTGCAACTGCTGACTATATGGGGATGCTGGCCACAGTGATGAACTCGCTTGCTCTTCAAGACAGCTTAGAAACACTCGGAATCCAGTCCAGAGTGCAAACATCCATTGAAATGAGACAAGTTGCTGAACCATACATCAGAAGAAAAGCGATACGCCACTTAGAGAAAAAACGTGTCGTGATTTTTGCTGCGGGCACAGGGAACCCATACTTCTCAACTGATACGACAGCTGCACTGCGGGCTGCTGAAATTGAAGCAGACGTTATTTTAATGGCTAAAAACAATGTTGACGGTGTGTATAATGCTGACCCTAGAAAAGATGAATCAGCTGTTAAATATGAATCGCTTTCTTACCTTGACGTTTTAAAAGACGGTTTGGAAGTTATGGATTCAACAGCATCATCTTTATGCATGGATAATGACATTCCGCTAATCGTCTTTTCTATTATGGAAGAAGGAAATATTAAACGCGCTGTGACAGGCGAATCAATCGGAACGATCGTGAGGGGGAAATAACGTGTCAAAAGAAGTATTAACACAAACGAAAGAAAAAATGGAAAAAGCAATTGCTGCTTATCAGCGTGAACTGGCTACTGTACGAGCAGGCCGTGCGAACCCATCTTTATTAGATAAAGTAACAGTTGAATATTACGGAGCACAGACACCTTTAAATCAGCTGTCTTCTATTAACGTGCCTGAAGCCCGTATGCTGGTTATAACACCATACGACAAGTCAGCAATCGGAGATATCGAAAAAGCAATTTTAAAAGCGGATTTAGGCTTAACGCCAACGAGTGACGGCAATATGATTCGCATTGCGATTCCTGCGTTAACAGAAGAAAGACGTAAAGAATTAGTCAAAGTTGTAAAAAAATATGCTGAAGACGCGAAAGTGGCTGTGCGAAATGTACGCCGTGATGCGAACGATGATCTCAAAAAACTTGAGAAAAGCGGAGACATCACTGAAGACGAACTGCGTGCTTCCACTGAAGATGTTCAAAAACTGACAGATGAATATGTGTCAAAAATTGACAGTGTCACAAAAGACAAAGAAAAAGAAATCATGGAAGTTTAATGAAAAACTATGTACAATAGATAATAGTGAAAAGACCCTCTCATGTTTACAGGGGGTTTTTTTGTTAATACTGTTGATTACATCGTTATCAGCAGGGAATGCAACCTTTTTGGGTGACGGAGGAATCTCATGCTCAACATACTCAAAAATTGGAAGAACCAGCAAACTGCGGCTTCCAACTTAGAACGCTATACAAAAGAAGACATACTTAAGGGAGAAATTCCCGAACACATCGCCATTATAATGGATGGAAATGGCCGTTGGGCTAAAAAACGCTCTCTTCCCCGAATTGCAGGCCACCATGAAGGAATGAAGGTGGTTAAAAGGACGACAAAGCTTGCTAACGAATTGGGTGTCAAAGTACTGACTTTGTACGCATTTTCAACAGAAAACTGGAAGCGGCCGAAAATGGAAGTTGATTTTTTGATGAAGCTTCCTGAAGAATTTTTAAATACGTATCTCCCGGAGCTTGTTGAGGAGAATGTGCAGGTCCGGATTATAGGAGATGAATCAGCCTTGCCGCCGCACACAATGCGTGCGATTGAAAAGGCTGTAAAGGATACGGCGCAAAATGACGGGTTGATTCTTAATTTTGCTCTCAACTATGGGGGACGTACTGAAATTGTCACTGCCGCAAAAACACTCGCGGAAAAAGTCAAGGAGGGTTCTTTGAATATAGAAGACATTGATGAATCGCTTTTTTCTAAACATTTAATGACTGAATCTTTGCAGGATCCTGAACTTTTAATCCGAACGAGCGGCGAGATTAGACTAAGCAACTTTATGCTTTGGCAGGTTGCCTACAGTGAATTTGTCTTTACTGACGTCCTGTGGCCTGACTTTAAAGAAAATCATTTCTTGCAGGCGTTAGGAGAATATCAGCAACGGGGCCGGAGGTTTGGCGGAATTTAGAGGATGGTGGACATGAAACAAAGAATTTTGACAGGTGTTCTGGCAGCAATTGTATTTTTATTTTTAGTTATTGTCGGGGAATTGCCGTTCACCATATTAGTTTATGCAATGGGCAGTGTAGCGCTTTTTGAGCTTTTGCGGATGAAAAAACTTAAGCTTGTTTCACTGCCGGGATTAATCAGTCTTTTATTATTGTGGATGTTCTTAATGCCAAGCCAGTATTCTTTTTTTGAAGCGATTGGTATCTCGAAAATTGAAGCGGCTTTGTTCGCAGTACTTATTTTATTGACGTACACAGTATTGGTGAAGAACACTTTTACCTTTGATGAAGTCGGCTTTATTACCCTTGCAACGATTTACATCGGAATGTGTTTTCATTATTTTATTGAAATCAGAAACCTTGATCAGCACGGGCTGACATATATCTTTTATGCCTGTGTCGTGATTTGGTCGACTGATTCCGGCGCATATTTTGTCGGGAAGTCGCTTGGTAAACGAAAACTGTGGCCTGAAATCAGCCCTAATAAAACAGTTGAGGGATTTGTTGGCGGAATTGTCATTGCACTTGTACTCTCGACAATTTTTCAGCTTGTCGCAAACCTGCCGATCCCATATTTCTATCTGCTTTTGATCACACTGTTTTTGTCTGTTTTCGGACAGATTGGGGATTTAGTAGAATCCGCTCTGAAAAGACATTACGAGGTAAAGGATTCTGGGAAGATTCTTCCCGGGCATGGCGGGGTGCTAGACCGTTTTGACAGTTTTTTGTTTGTCATGCCTTTCTTGTACTTTCTGCTTGCCCTTTTTTCATAAAAAAGTCTAATATGAATATGAGACTGATTATGCAGCAAAAAGAATAGGAGTAGTGGCACTTTGAAAAATATTTGTCTTTTAGGAGCAACAGGATCAATCGGCGAACAGACTCTTGACGTATTGCGTACGCACCAAGACCAATTTCAGCTGATATCTATGTCGTTCGGCAAAAATATTGATAAGGCCGTGCCGATGATAGAGGCCTTTCAGCCGAAGTTTGTATCTGTCGGTGATCTGGATACATATCACAAATTAAAACAAGTTTCTTTTGCATTTGATTGCCAAATCGGGCTTGGAGAAGAAGGCCTGATTGAAGCGGCCGTTATGGAGGAAGTCGATATTGTTGTCAATGCCTTGCTTGGAAGTGTCGGTCTCATCCCTACATTAAAGGCGATCGAACAGAAAAAAACAATTGCGCTTGCAAATAAGGAAACTCTTGTCACTGCCGGGCATATAGTTAAAGAACATGCTAAGAAATACAATGTTCCGCTGCTGCCCGTTGACAGTGAGCATTCAGCCATTTTTCAAGCGCTACAAGGCGAACAGGCTAAAAACATTGATCGCCTCATCATTACGGCATCCGGCGGAAGTTTTCGGGACAAGACGCGGGAGCAGCTTGAATCAGTTACAATTGAAGATGCATTACAGCACCCGAATTGGTCAATGGGTGCAAAAATCACGATTGATTCGGCTACAATGATGAATAAGGGATTAGAGGTGATTGAGGCGCATTGGCTTTTCGATATTCCGTATGAACAAATCGATGTGGTCTTACATAAGGAGAGTATCATCCATTCCATGGTAGAGTTTCATGACAAAAGTGTGATTGCACAGCTTGGCACTCCGGATATGAGGGTTCCGATTCAATATGCGCTCACCTATCCCGACCGATTGCCATTGCCAGACGCCAAAAGACTCGAGCTGTGGGAAATCGGCAGTCTTCATTTTGAGAAAGCTGACTTTGCCAGGTTCCGCTGCTTACAATTTGCCTTTGAATCAGGTAAAATAGGAGGAACAATGCCGACTGTGCTAAACGCGGCAAATGAAGTGGCTGTCGCCGCCTTTTTAGCCGGCAAGATATCGTTTTTGGCGATTGAAGACTGTATCGAAAAGGCATTAAACCGCCATCAGCTTATTCAAAAGCCTAGCTTGGCAGACATTCAGGAAGTGGACAAAGATACCCGGGGATACGTCAATTCAATACTCACATAAGGTGGTATGTTCGTGAATACAGTTATAGCGTTTATCATTATTTTCGGAACGCTCGTTTTCTTCCATGAACTGGGCCATTTGCTGTTAGCCCAAAGAGCGGGAATTCTGTGCCGTGAATTTGCGATCGGCTTTGGTCCAAAAATCTTTTCGTTCAAAAAAAATGAAACGGTGTATACGATCAGACTTCTTCCGGTCGGCGGATTTGTCCGCATGGCCGGAGAAGATCCGGAAATGATTGAGGTGAAACCTGGCTACACGATCGGGCTTCTTTTTAACAAAGAGGATCAGGTTGAAAAAGTCATCATCAATCAAAAGGAAAAATACCCGGATGCTTTAATCATCGAGGTGGAAACGGCGGACCTAGAGCATGACATGAAGATCACCGGCTATGAACAGGGGAAAGAGGATGAGCTTTCCAGCTTTACTGTGAGTGAAACCTCCTTTTTCATTGTGGACGGAGAAGAAGTGCAGATCGCGCCGTATAACCGCCAATTTGGTTCCAAACCTGTGTGGCAGCGAATTAAGGCGATTGCCGCAGGCCCGATTATGAATTTCATTTTGGCTTATGTTATTTTGGTGATGCTTGGGCTGATTCAGGGTGTTCCGTCAAATGAGCCTATGCTTGGACAGCTGACAGACAACGGACGGGCGGCCGAAGCAGGGCTAAAAGAAGGAGATTACATTCAAAGCATTAACGGAGAGAAGATGAGGTCCTGGACCGATATTGTCTCTGCTGTAAAAGAAAACCCGGATAAAGAAATTGACGTTGAGGTAAAAAGAGATAACAAAACGCTCCATATTTCAGTTACTCCGGAAGCCGTTAAAGACGAGAACAAAAAAACAATCGGCCGCTTTGGTTCATACGCGCCGACTGAGAAAGGCGTTCTCTCAGCAGTTGCTTACGGTGCAACATCAACTGTTGATGTTACAAAAGCGATATTAACGAATCTCAGTAAATTAGTGACAGGACAATTTAAAATTGATATGCTCTCGGGTCCTGTCGGCATATACGATATGACAGACCAAGTGGCAAAGACGGGAATCATTAATTTATTCCAGTTTGCTGCGTTTTTAAGTATTAACCTTGGTATCATCAACCTGCTTCCGATTCCGGCTCTTGACGGTGGAAGACTGTTGTTTCTATTTATAGAAGCGATTCGGGGCAAACCGATCAACAGAGAAAAAGAAGCCTTTGTGGTGTTTATCGGAGTCGCTTTCCTAATGCTTCTTATGCTGGTCGTTACATGGAACGATATCCAGCGGCTGTTTTTGTAAATGAAAAGTAAATCAATCAGAGGTGCGAAGAAATGAGACAAAGCTTGACGCTTATTCCTACGCTCCGTGAAGTACCAGCTGATGCCGAAGCGAAAAGTCATCAGCTTCTTCTAAGAGCAGGATTTATCAGACAGAATACGAGCGGGGTATACAGCTATATGCCTCTTGCGTATAAGGTTATTCAAAACATTCAGCAGATTGTCCGTGAGGAAATGGAAAAAATCGACGCTGTAGAAATGCTTATGCCCGCGCTGCAGCAGGCTGAGACATGGCAGGAATCAGGCAGATGGTATACGTACGGTCCTGAACTTATGAGACTTAAAGATCGTCACGGCCGTGAATTTGCTTTAGGGGCAACGCATGAAGAAGTGATCACTTCACTCGTTCGCGATGAGGTTAAATCCTATAAGCGTCTCCCTCTGACTCTGTACCAAATCCAGTCTAAGTTCAGGGATGAAAAACGCCCGCGCTTCGGTTTATTAAGAGGCCGCGAATTCATTATGAAGGATGCTTATTCTTTCCATGCTTCCGAAGAGAGCTTGGATGAAACATATCAAAAAATGTACAACGCGTATTCTAATGTTTTCGCCCGCTGCGGCATTAATGTAAGACCTGTTATCGCTGACTCAGGTGCCATGGGTGGAAAAGATACACATGAGTTTATGGCGCTTTCTGAAATCGGAGAGGATACCATTGCGTACTCTGATGAATCCCAATATGCGGCCAATATCGAAATGGCTGAAGTTCTTTATCAGGAAGTCCCTTCAAATGAAGAGCCTATCGCTTTAGAAAAAGTGCACACTCCTAATGTGAAAACGATTGATGAGCTGACTGCATTTTTACAGGTTTCGGCTGAAGCCTGCATTAAATCGGTATTGTTTAAAGCGGATGACCGTTTTGTTCTGGTGCTTGTTAGAGGGGATCACGAAGTAAATGATATTAAAGTGAAGAATCTCCTGCATGCAGAGGTTGTGGAACTTGCTTCTCATGAAGAGGTCGTTCAGCAGCTTGGAACAGAGCCAGGCTTTGCCGGACCTATCGGTGTGAATCAAGAGATTGACGTCTATGCAGATGTCGCTGTTAAAGCAATGGTTAATGCTGTTGCCGGTGCGAATGAAGGAGATTATCATTATAAAAATGTCAACGTAAACCGGGATGCGCAAATTAAAGAATTTGCAGATCTTCGTTTTATTAAGGAAGGCGATCCGTCACCAGACGGTAAAGGCACGATCCGTTTTGCAGAAGGAATCGAAGTCGGACAAGTCTTTAAGCTTGGAACTCGTTATTCTGAAGCGATGAATGCGACATATTTAGATGAAAACGGACGAGCGCAGCCAATGCTGATGGGCTGTTACGGAATCGGTGTTTCCAGAACCCTTTCTGCCATTGCTGAACAGCATCACGACGAAAAAGGTTTAATATGGCCAAAAAGCGTGGCGCCGTATGATCTTCATATTCTTGCATTGAATATCAAAAACGATGCGCAAAGAGAATTGGCTGAAAAGCTGTACGCTGATTTAAAAGCGAAAGGCTATGAAGTGCTGTATGACGATCGGGCGGAACGCGCCGGCGTAAAATTTGCTGACTCGGATCTAATCGGTCTTCCAATCCGTATTACTGTCGGCAAACGGGCTGATGAAGGAATTGTAGAGGTTAAAATCCGCAAAACGGGTGAGTCAACAGAAGTTTCTGTTGATGAGTTATCTGCTTTTATCAGCAAGCAGTAAACACCATAACGATTTATCAAAAAACATGTTAAAATAGAAATAATAGAAGGTACCTCATTGCCTGAGGTACCTTCACTTATGATGTTTTTAAGGGGGGAATACTGTCTTAATGGAACAGTTATCAGTAAACAGAAGGCAGTTTCAAATTCTTCTGCAGCAGATTAATATGACAGATGATACCTTCATGACATACTTTGAAGATGGCGAGATTGAAAAGCTGACGATACACAAAGCGTCTAAGTCTTGGCATTTTCATTTTAAATTTAAATCTTTGCTGCCTTATCAAATATATGACATGTTAACCATGAGGCTGACTCAATCGTTTGCCCATATTGCAAAAGTGACGTCCTCAATCGCAGTGCATGATGCCGAGGTTGACGAAGGTCTCGTGCAGGATTATTGGACACGCTGCATTGAAGAGCTGCAAGGCATTTCACCGCCGATTATCAGTCTCTTAAGCCAGCAAAAACCGAAGCTGAAGGGCAACAAACTGATTGTCAAAACAAAAACGGATACAGAAGCATCTGCTCTTAAGAACAAATACAGTGCGATGATTCAAGCGGGATACCGTCAATTTGGGTTTCCAGATTTTCAGCTTGATGCTGAAATATTTGTATCTGATCAAGAAGTACAAAAGTTTCGGGAGCAAAAGCTAGCTGAAGACCAAGAGCGGGCGATGCAGGCGTTAATTGAAATGGAAAAGAAAGATAAAGAAAGTGATGAAGATCAAGTTCCTTCAGGACCCCTTGTCATCGGCTATCAAATTAAAGATAACGAGGAAATCAGAACACTTGACAGCATAATGGACGAGGAACGGAGAATTACGGTTCAGGGTTATGTGTTTGATGTGGAAACCAGAGAACTGAAAAGCGGGCGCACGCTGTGCATCTTTAAAATTACTGACTACACAAATAGTATCTTAATTAAAATGTTTGCAAGAGAAAAAGAAGATGCGGCCCTCATGAAGTCTCTGAAAAAAGGTATGTGGGTAAAAGCGCGCGGAAGCATTCAAAACGACACATTTGTCCGAGATTTGGTCATGATTGCAAACGATGTAAATGAAATAAAAGCAAAAACCCGTGAGGATACGGCGCCTGAAGGAGAAAAAAGGGTAGAGTTGCATCTGCATTCCCCAATGAGCCAAATGGATGCTGTAACAGGCATCGGAAAGCTTGTCGAACAGGCGAAAAAATGGGGGCATGAGGCGATCGCTTTGACTGACCATGCTGTCGTTCAATCCTTCCCAGATGCGTATTCTGCTGCCCAAAAACATGGAATTAAAATGATTTATGGAATGGAAGCAAATATCGTGGATGACGGGGTGCCGATTGCCTATAATCCCGCACACCGTTTGCTTGATGAAGAAACCTATGTTGTTTTTGACGTCGAGACAACCGGACTATCCGCTGTGTACGATACGATTATTGAACTGGCGGCTGTAAAAGTGAAAGGCGGGGAGATCATTGATAAATTTGAGTCATTTGCCAACCCGCATCGTCCGCTTTCAGCGACTATCATTGAACTGACAGGCATCACTGATGATATGCTGGTCGACGCGCCGGATGTAATAGACGTGATAAGAGATTTCAGAGAATGGATTGGCGATGACATTCTCGTTGCCCATAATGCAAGCTTCGATATGGGATTTTTAAACGTTGCTTTCAAAAAGCTTCTCCAAGTCGAGAAAGCAAAAAATCCTGTCATTGATACGCTGGAGCTCGGCCGTTTCCTTTATCCGGAATTTAAGAATCACCGTCTGAACACGCTATGTAAAAAGTTTAACATTGAACTTACACAGCACCACCGTGCGATCTATGATACCGAGGCGACCGCTTATTTGCTTATGAAAATGCTGGAGGATGCTGCTGAAAAGGGTATTCAGTATCATGATCAGCTGAATGAAAATATGGGTCAATCCAACGCTTATCAAAGGTCAAGACCCTATCATGCAACGGTGCTGGCGGTGAACAGCACAGGCTTGAAAAACTTATTTAAGCTCGTTTCACTTTCTCATATTCATTATTTTTACAGAGTGCCGCGTATTCCGAGATCTCAGCTTGAGAAATACAGGGAAGGCCTTCTGATCGGTTCCGCCTGCGACAGAGGAGAGGTTTTTGAAGGCATGATGCAAAAGTCGCCGGAAGAGGTGGAAGATGTTGCGTCATTCTACGATTATCTCGAGGTTCAACCGCCTGAGGTATACCGCCACTTGCTTGAGCTAGAACTGGTTCGCGATGAAAAATCGCTGAAAGAAATCATTACGAATATCACCAAACTCGGTGAAAAGCTTAATAAACCTGTTGTTGCAACAGGAAATGTTCATTATTTGAATGATGAGGACAAAATTTACAGAAAGATTTTAGTATCCTCACAGGGCGGCGCGAATCCGCTGAACAGACATGAACTTCCGAAAGTGCATTTCAGAACGACAGATGAAATGCTTGAAGCTTTTTCCTTCTTAGGGGAAGAAAAAGCGAAGGAAATCGTTGTAACCAACACACAAAAGATTGCATCTTTAATCGAAGACATCAAGCCGATTAAAGATGATCTATATACGCCGAAAATCGAAGGCGCTGATGAAGAGATCAGGGAAATGAGCTATCAGCGTGCACGAAGCATTTACGGAGAGCAGCTCCCTGAAATTGTTGAAGCGCGTATTGAAAAAGAATTAAAAAGTATCATCGGCCACGGCTTTGCTGTTATTTATTTGATCTCTCATAAACTCGTGAAGAGATCTCTAGATGACGGGTATCTGGTAGGATCACGGGGATCGGTAGGTTCTTCTTTAGTTGCGACACTTACTGAGATCACAGAGGTGAACCCGCTGCCGCCGCACTATATATGTTCTGAATGCCAGCATTCTGAGTTCTTTAATGACGGATCTGTCGGCTCAGGTTTTGATCTGCCTGACAAAATGTGTCCTCATTGCAAAACGCCTTTGAAAAAAGATGGGCACGATATTCCGTTTGAAACGTTCCTGGGATTTAAAGGAGATAAAGTACCTGATATCGATTTGAACTTCTCTGGGGAATATCAGCCGCAGGCCCACAATTATACAAAAGTATTGTTCGGAGAAGACAACGTATATCGTGCCGGAACGATCGGTACGGTTGCAGAAAAAACAGCCTACGGTTATGTAAAAGGCTATGCCGGCGACAATAATCTCCATATGCGCGGCGCCGAAATCGACCGGCTTGTGCAGGGCTGTACAGGTGTAAAACGGACGACCGGACAGCACCCTGGCGGTATTATCGTAGTTCCTGATTATATGGATATTTATGATTTCTCTCCGATTCAGTTTCCGGCAGATGCGACAGGTTCTGAATGGAAAACGACGCATTTTGACTTCCATTCCATTCATGACAACCTGCTGAAGCTTGATATTCTGGGGCACGATGATCCGACGGTAATCCGTATGCTCCAAGATTTAAGCGGCATTGATCCGAAAACGATTCCGACGGATGACCCTGAAGTAATGAAAATCTTCCAAGGAACCGAATCACTCGGTGTCACTCAGGAACAGATAGGATGTAAAACGGGCACCTTGGGAATCCCTGAATTCGGAACCCGCTTTGTCCGGCAAATGCTTGAAGACACAAAGCCGACAACCTTTTCTGAGCTCGTTCAGATTTCAGGGCTGTCTCATGGAACAGATGTATGGCTCGGCAATGCGCAAGAACTCATTCACAATAATATTTGTGAGCTGAGTGAGGTGATCGGCTGCCGTGATGACATTATGGTTTATTTAATCTATCAAGGCCTCGAGCCGTCACTAGCGTTTAAAATCATGGAATTTGTGCGTAAAGGAAAAGGTTTAACGCCTGAATGGGAAGAAGAAATGAAAAATAACAATGTCCCAGACTGGTATATCGATTCCTGCAAAAAGATTAAATACATGTTCCCGAAAGCCCACGCCGCGGCTTATGTATTAATGGCAGTCCGCATTGCTTACTTTAAAGTGCATCACGCACTACTGTATTATGCGGCTTATTTTACCGTTCGTGCAGACGACTTTGATATCGATACGATGATCAAAGGCTCCACAGCAATCAAAGCTGTAATGGAGGATATCAACTCCAAAGGGCTTGATGCGTCACCGAAGGAAAAAAACCTTCTCACAGTATTAGAGTTAGCGCTGGAAATGTGTGAAAGAGGCTATTCGTTCCAAAAAGTCGATTTATATCGCTCCAGTGCAACGGAATTTATTATTGACGGCAACAGCCTGATCCCGCCGTTTAATTCTATTCCTGGTTTAGGTACGAACGCCGCTCTAAATATTGTAAAGGCCCGTGAAGAAGGAGAATTTCTCTCAAAAGAAGATTTGCAAAAGAGAGGGAAAGTATCAAAAACGATTTTAGAGTATTTAGATCGTCACGGCTGTTTGGAGTCATTGCCGGATCAAAACCAATTATCGCTGTTTTAGCATATAAAAGCAGAATTTCTTAAGAAATTCTGCTTTTATGCATACATGTGCGGCAAAAGTGCAATCGTATGATGAGAGCCCCTGTGATCAGCTTAACAGCGTAAAGGTAAACGTATATCCATTTGCAATAAAAATATGGTTATGGTATAGTTTTATTGGAAATGCTAACGATTACCGAGGCAAAGAGTGGGGAAACCCGCTCTTTTGTATTGAACAAGACAATTTTGTCTCGACATGTTCATCGTTTACTTTAAAGCCCCTGCTCTTTTGAAGCAGGGTTTTTATGCAGAGTGACGAGACGAATATGATATCGACAGCACAAGGAGGAAGAACATGAGCAAAAAAGTGACTGACACCGTTCAAGAAATGGCTCAGCCAATCGTAGACAGCCTTCAGCTTGAACTCGTTGACATTGAATTCGTCAAAGAGGGTCAAAGCTGGTTCCTTCGCGTGTTTATTGATTCCGATGACGGTGTGGATATTGAGGAATGTGCCAAAGTAAGCGAAGCTCTAAGCGAGAAGCTTGATGAGGCAGACCCAATCAGCCAAAATTACTTTCTTGAGGTTTCATCCCCGGGAGCTGAGCGTCCATTAAAGAAAAAAGCCGATTTTGAAAAATCACTAGGGAAAAATGTATACATTAAGACCTATGAGCCGATTGACGGCGTAAAAGTGTTTGAAGGAGAGCTGGCTGAATTTGATGGACAAACAGTGACAGTTGAGATGACAATCAAAACAAGAAAGAAACGGATCGATATTCCGTATGAAAAAATAGCTAACGCAAGATTAGCTGTAACATTCTAATGAATATAAGTTTTAAGGGGGGAGACCGTTAACATGAGCAGTGAATTATTAGATGCTCTCACCATTCTTGAAAAAGAAAAAGGCATCAGCAAAGAAATTATCATTGAAGCAATCGAAGCTGCTTTAATTTCTGCTTATAAGCGCAATTTTAATCAGGCGCAAAATGTACGGGTGGATTTGAACCGTGAAACAGGTTCAATCCGTGTATTCGCAAGAAAAGATGTCGTTGATGAGGTATATGATCAAAGACTGGAGATCTCAATCGAAGAGGCGCAAAGCATCCATCCGGAATATATGGTGGGCGATGTTGTAGAGATTGAAGTAACGCCTAAGGATTTCGGACGCATTGCAGCCCAAACAGCGAAGCAGGTCGTGACACAGCGTGTGCGCGAAGCTGAACGCGGTGTGATCTATTCTGAGTTTATTGACCGTGAAGAAGACATCATGACAGGTATCGTCCAGCGCCTGGACAACAAGTTTATCTATGTGTCTTTAGGAAAAATTGAAGCCTTGCTGCCGGTTAATGAGCAAATGCCGAATGAAAGCTATAAGCCTCATGACCGCATTAAGGTGTATATCACAAAAGTAGAAAAAACGACGAAAGGCCCGCAGATTTATGTGTCAAGAACACACCCAGGCCTCTTAAAGCGTTTATTTGAAATCGAAGTGCCAGAAATTTATGATGGAACTGTGGAGCTGAAATCTGTTGCCAGAGAAGCAGGAGACCGTTCGAAAATTTCTGTCCGCACAGATGATCCTGATGTGGATCCAGTAGGCTCTTGCGTCGGTCCTAAAGGCCAGCGTGTTCAGGCGATTGTCAATGAATTAAAAGGTGAAAAAATTGACATTGTCAACTGGTCGAATGACCCTGTAGAATTTGTCGCGAATGCGCTCAGCCCTTCGAAAGTGCTGGATGTCATCGTGAATGAAGAAGAAAAAGCGACAACTGTTATTGTTCCTGATTACCAGCTGTCTCTGGCGATTGGCAAAAGAGGACAAAACGCACGCTTAGCTGCTAAATTGACAGGCTGGAAGATTGATATTAAGAGCGAAACAGACGCAAGAGAGCTTGGAATCTATCCGAGAGAACTTGAAGAAGACGACGAAGAGCCGCTCTTTACGGAGCCTGAAACTGCTGAATCGGATGAATAAGAGGTGACCTTAGGTGAATAAACACAAAAAAATCCCGTTACGCAAGTGTGTGGTGACTGGTGAAATGAAGCCTAAAAAGGAACTAATCCGAGTTGTTCGTTCAAAAGAAGGCGAAATCTCAGTAGATCCGACCGGGAAAAAGAACGGGCGGGGTGCTTATTTAACGCTGGATAAAGAGTGCATCTTAGCAGCAAAAAAGAAAAACACTTTGCAAAATCAATTTCAATCACAAATCGATGACCAGATTTTCGAAGAATTGCTGGAACTGGCGGAAAAGGTGAAAAAATAAAATGTCTGGAATGGAATGGTTTCCCTTGCTGGGTCTGGCCAATCGAGCTCGTAAGGTCGTGTCAGGCGAAGACTTGGTTATTAAAGAAGTCAGGAATGCGCGTGCGAAGCTTGTCCTGCTTACAGAGGATGCATCATCTAACACAGCAAAGAAAGTAACCGACAAGTGCAATTATTATAAAGTTCCTTATAAAAAAGTCGCGAATCGCGCGGTTCTTGGCCGCTCTATCGGTAAAGAATCCCGTGTCGTTGTCGCCGTCACTGACCAAGGTTTTGCGAATAAGCTAATCAGCTTGCTCGATTAATATTTTTGGGGGTGAACGAATGGCTAAAATGAGAGTATACGAATATGCAAAAGCGTTAAATGTTTCAAGTAAGGAAATTTTGACCGCACTGAAGAACATGGATTTAGAAGTGAATAATCATATGGCCATGCTTGAAGAAAAGGCCATTAAACAGCTTGATGCCAAATTTAAAAAAGGCGGCGCAGCCGTTAAATCTCAAAAGCCTGCGGAAACGAACAAAAACAAACAGCCGCAAGGGGTAAATCAGCAGTCTGCTGGAAATCAACCAAATAAAATTCGAGACGGAAAGAAGAATGACGTGCAGAATAATCAATTTAACAAAAACAAGAAGAATAACAACAACAAAAAAAATAAACGCAACAATAACAACAACAGAAACCAACATCAGCAAAAGCCTGTGAAGCCGAAAAAAGAGCTTCCTGAAAAAATTACGTTCTCAGGCACTTTAACAGTAGGCGCACTGGCAGAAGAGCTAGGCAAAGAGCCTTCTGAACTCATCAAAAAACTGATGCTTCTTGGTGTTATGGCGACCATTAACCAAGAGCTCGATAAAGACACAATCGAACTGATTGCATCAGAATACGGTGTTGAAACTGAAGAAGTTATTGTCCTTGAAGAAACTGAATTAGAGAAATACGAAGAGCCTGATAAAGAAGAGGATCTTGAAATTCGTCCTCCTGTCGTTACAATCATGGGTCACGTTGACCATGGGAAAACAACGCTTCTTGACAGCATCCGTAAAACAAAGGTTGTTGAAGGAGAAGCTGGCGGAATCACTCAGCATATCGGAGCCTACCAAATCGAAGAAAACGGCAAGAAGATCACTTTCTTGGATACGCCGGGTCACGCCGCATTTACAACCATGCGTGCACGCGGTGCGGAAGTAACCGATATTACGATCCTAGTTGTTGCTGCGGATGACGGTGTAATGCCGCAAACAGTAGAGGCGATCAATCACGCGAAAGCAGCTGAAGTACCGATCATCGTTGCTGTAAATAAAATTGATAAAGAAGCTGCGAACCCTGACCGTGTCATGCAAGAACTGACGGAATACGGACTAGTGCCTGAAGCTTGGGGCGGAGAAACGATTTTTGTGCCGCTTTCCGCTTTAACTGGAAAAGGCATTGATGAACTTATTGAAATGATTTTGCTTGTCAGTGAGGTAGAGGAACTGAAAGCGAACCCGAACCGCCAGGCAAAAGGAACTGTTATTGAAGCAGAACTGGATAAAGGCAGAGGGTCAGTTGCGACATTGCTCGTACAGACTGGAACACTGCATGTCGGTGATCCGATCGTAGTCGGCAATACATTTGGCCGCGTCCGTGCAATGGTCAATGATCTCGGACGCCGTGTAAAAACAGCGGGCCCGTCTACACCGGTTGAAATTACTGGTCTAAATGACGTGCCTCAAGCAGGAGATCAATTCCTTGTCTTTAAAGACGAAAAAACAGCTCGTTCTGTTGGTGAAGCCCGTGCTTCCAAACAGCTTGAAGAGCAGCGCAGCGATAAAGCAAAGCTGAGTCTTGACGACTTATTCGAGCAAATTAAACAAGGTGATGTAAAAGACATCAACCTTATCGTAAAAGCTGACGTTCAAGGATCTGCCGAAGCTTTAACAGCCGCACTTCAAAAAATTGAAGTTGAAGGTGTTAAAGTGAAAATCATCCACACAGGCGTTGGTGCAATCACTGAATCTGACATTATTTTAGCATCTGCTTCCAATGCAATTGTTATCGGGTTTAATGTGAGACCGGACGGTAATGCTAAGAGTACGGCTGAAGCTGAAAACGTAGATATTCGTCTTCACCGTATTATTTACAAAGTAATTGACGAGATTGAAGCAGCTATGAAAGGTATGCTTGATCCTGAATATGAAGAAAAAGTAATTGGTCAAGTAGAAGTGCGCCAAACATTCAAAGTATCTAAAATCGGTACGATTGCCGGCGGATATGTTACTGAAGGAACAATCACGCGCAATAGCGGTCTCCGTTTAATTCGTGACGGCGTCGTAATCTTCGAAGGCGAAGTGGACGTTCTGAAACGCTTTAAAGACGATGTGAAAGAAGTTTCACAAGGCTACGAATGTGGTATAACGATTAAGAAATACAATGACATTCGTGAAGGTGACATCCTTGAAGCGTTTGTCATGCAAGAAATTGAAAGAACGTGATCGGATTTGCGGAATGTGAATGCATCATTTATGATGCAGGATCGTTAAAAGAAAAGCGTGCCGTTCTAAAGCGGATCTTAACCAGGGTTCAAAATAAGTTCAATGTTTCGATTTCGGAGATTGGCTATCAGGACACATGGCAAAGAACCAGCTTTGGAATCGCCGCTGTTTCTTCCTCTCGCGTTCAAACAGAAAAAGAATTGCAGCGTGTTCTTGCGTTTATCGATTCTTTTCCTGAAATTGAACGGACGATCACTAGAACAGAGTGGTTTTAACTTAGAGGTGATTGAATTGAGTATGAGAGCAAACCGTGTTGGCGAGCAAATGAAAAAAGAACTCGGTGATATTATCAGCCGAAAGCTGAAGGATCCGAGAATTGGTTTTCTGACAGTAACAGATGTACGTGTATCAGGTGATTTGCAAATTGCAAAGGTGTATATTTCCGTTCTCGGAGACGAGAAAAAACGGGAAGAAGCGCTGAAAGGACTGGCTAAGGCGAAAGGGTTTATACGCTCTGAAATCGGCAGTCGCATCAGACTTCGTAAAACGCCTGAGATTGAATTTGAGTTCGATGAATCAATTGATTACGGAAACCGAATCGAAACATTGATTCACCAATTGAATTCAGAGAACCCGTCTGAATAACAAATGAAGAGGATAGGCGTTCGTCGTCTGTCCTCTTTTCTGCGTTTTAAAGAAAATTTACACAACAGAAGGAGTGAAAGGCATATGGTTAACGGAGTTCTCCTTTTACATAAACCGGTAGGCATGACATCGCATGATTGTGTCATGAAGATCCGGAAGCTGCTTAAAACAAAAAAAGTCGGACACACGGGAACGCTTGATCCTGAGGTATCAGGTGTGCTTCCGATTTGTGTAGGCCGGGCAACAAAAATTGTTGAATATTTAACTGAGAAGTCTAAAACATATGATGCTGAAATTACGCTTGGCATTTCAACGACGACAGAGGATCAAACCGGAGAACCCGTTGATACAAAGCCAGTAGTTCAAACTATTGATGAAGCAGAAGTAGAAAAGGTGTTAAACAGCTTAAAGGGAAAACAAGAACAAATTCCCCCGATGTATTCAGCAGTAAAGGTAAACGGCAAAAAATTATATGAGTATGCAAGAGCGGGACTTGAAGTAGAACGGCCAAAACGTCTTATTACCATTGAAGACATTGCGCTCACAACAGGGGTTAAACATAATGGAGAGACAGCGAGTTTCCGGTTTACGGTAACATGTTCAAAAGGAACATATGTGCGGACACTGGCGGTTATGATTGGCGAAAAGCTCGGATATCCGGCTCATATGTCTCATTTGATCCGTACGGCGTCCGGTGACTTTTCCCTTGATGAATGCTTTACGTTCGAAGAGCTGGAAGCTCAAGCCGAATCCGGAACTATAACAGAGCATACAGTCTCTATTGAACGTGCGCTCAATCATTTGCCGAAATGGATCATAAGTGATACATTAGCTAAGAAAGTAGAAAATGGGGCTTTGCTTGAAACACCTGAACAATTCTCGGATCTGACAAGCGACGACCGTATCGCAGTCTATACGGAATCCGGAAGCTGTCTGGCGATTTATTTCCCCCATCCTACAAAACACGGGCTGTTAAAGCCGGCAAAAGTATTGATGCAAAAAAGCGAACAATAGAAAAAAGGTGACCGTTCTGTGAAGACGATACATATTACACATCCGCATCATTTAATAAAAGAGGAGCAGCCAGAATCTGTGATGGCGTTAGGTTATTTTGACGGCGTTCATCTAGGGCATCAAAAGGTAATCGGCACAGCTAAACAGATAGCTGAAGAAAGAAATCTGACATTAGCCGTGATGACATTTCACCCCCATCCCTCTCATGTGCTGGGCAGGGATCAGGAACCAAAGGATCTGATTACTCCTCTTGAAGATAAAATCAGTCAAATTGAACAATTAGGCACGGAGATTCTGTATGTCGTTAAATTTAATGAAGAGTTTGCTTCTCTGACTCCAAAGCAGTTTGTTGATCAGTACATTTTAGGCCTTAATGTACAGCATGCAGTGGCAGGCTTTGACTTTACGTACGGCAAATACGGCAAAGGAACAATGGAAACGATGCCGCTTGATTTAGATGGAAAAGCTGATTGTACGATGGTAGAAAAATTGACGGAGCAGGATAAAAAAATCAGCTCCAGCTATATTCGGACTGCACTTCAAAACGGAGACGTTGAACTGGCCAATGTTTTGCTTGGACAGCCCTACTTTATTAAAGGAATTGTCATTCACGGAGATAAAAGAGGGCGGACAATCGGGTTTCCGACTGCCAATGTCGGCTTAAATAACAGCTATATTGTCCCGCCGACCGGTGTATATGCCGTCAAGGCGGAAATAAACGGCGAGCTTTACAACGGCGTTTGCAATATCGGCTATAAGCCGACGTTTTATGAAAAACGTCCGGAACAGCCTTCGATTGAGGTCAATTTATTTGATTTTGATCAAGATGTATACGGAGCCGCTATAAAAATTGAATGGTATAAACGAATTCGGAGCGAGCGCAAGTTCAACGGCATTCAAGAATTAACAGAGCAAATTGAGAAAGATAAGCAGGAAGCGATCCGTTATTTCAGCAATTTGCGGAAATAACATGCAGCGCACACAAATTTTAATCTAAAATATTTGCATATAGGCTCGATTTTTAGTATGATAGTCTTCGTAGTCTTAAAACCTTTGCTTGGCAATCCGAAGTCACCGACGGTTGCTAGGTAACTGGGGCTAAATATGATTTGGAGGTGAAACAGGATGGCAATTACTCAAGAGCGTAAAAACCAACTCATCAGTGAGTTTAAAACACACGAATCTGATACTGGATCTCCAGAAGTTCAGATCGCTATCCTAACTGATTCAATTAACAACTTGAACGAGCATTTACGTACACACAAGAAAGACCACCATTCACGTCGCGGTCTTCTTAAAATGGTAGGTAAGCGTCGTAATCTTCTTACGTATCTGCGTAATAAAGACGTAACTCGTTACCGTGAGTTAATTAACAAACTAGGCTTACGTCGATAATCGTAAAAAGCGGGAGGATTCCCGCTTTTTTATCGTATTAAAGCGAAAAATTTTATAACAATCATTGAAATCCTTTTACATACTACTTTGACATTGATATGTTCAATCCATTTCGTTCATAATAGGAGTAATTGATTATTTCACACAACGAAGAGAGGAGTTCGTAATCGTATGGGACAAGAAAAACATGTCTTTACCATAGATTGGGCCGGAAGAACGCTTACTGTTGAAACCGGCCAGCTTGCCAAACAGGCAAACGGTGCTGTTATGGTCCGCTACGGCGACACAGCAGTACTCAGTACAGCAACCGCTTCAAAAGAACCGAAACCGCTTGATTTCTTCCCGCTTACTGTAAACTACGAGGAAAGATTATATGCGGTAGGTAAAATACCTGGCGGGTTTATTAAAAGAGAAGGACGTCCAAGTGAAAAAGCAGTATTGGCGAGCCGTTTAATCGACCGTCCGATCCGGCCTTTGTTCGCCGATGGATTCCGTAATGAAGTTCAAGTCATCAGCATCGTCATGAGTGTTGACCAAGACTGCTCTTCAGAAATGGCTGCTATGTTCGGTTCATCGCTTGCACTTTCTGTATCAGACATCCCGTTTGAAGGACCGATTGCAGGGGTAACTGTCGGACGCATTGATAATCAATTTGTCATTAACCCGACGGTTGATCAGCTTGAGAAAAGTGATATCAATCTTGTCGTTGCCGGAACTAAAGATGCAATTAACATGGTGGAAGCGGGAGCAGACGAAGTTCCTGAGGAAACGATGCTAGAAGCGATTATGTTCGGCCATGATGAGATTAAACGCCTGATTGCATTCCAAGAAGAAATTGTTGCAGCTGTCGGCAAAGAAAAGTCAGAAATTAAGCTCTATGAAATTGATGAAGAGCTGAATGAAAAGGTAAAGGCTTTAGCAGAAGAAGATCTGCTGAAAGCAATCCAAGTTCATGAAAAGCATGCGCGCGAAGATGCCATTACTGAAGTGAAAAACACAGTGGTAGCAAAATTCGAGGAAGATGAGCATGATGAAGAAACAATCAAGCAAGTCAAACAAATTTTGTCCAAGCTTGTCAAAAATGAAGTGCGCCGCCTGATTACTGAAGAAAAGGTAAGACCTGACGGCCGCGGAGTCGATCAAATTCGCCCGCTTTCTTCTGAGGTCGGCCTCTTGCCGAGAACACACGGTTCCGGATTGTTCACAAGAGGACAGACTCAGGCTCTCAGCGTTTGTACGTTAGGTGCTCTCGGGGATGTGCAGATCCTTGATGGTTTAGGTGTCGAAGAATCGAAACGGTTTATGCACCATTACAACTTCCCGCAATTCAGCGTTGGGGAAACAGGACCAATGCGTGGGCCGGGACGCCGTGAAATCGGACACGGAGCACTGGGTGAGCGTGCGCTTGAGCCAGTTATTCCGTCGGAAAAAGACTTCCCTTACACTGTCCGTCTTGTGTCAGAAGTGCTTGAATCAAACGGTTCTACGTCTCAAGCAAGTATTTGCGCAAGCACACTTGCAATGATGGATGCCGGTGTACCAATCAAAGCACCAGTCGCAGGTATTGCAATGGGACTTGTCAAATCAGGCGAACACTATACTGTTTTAACTGATATTCAAGGCATGGAAGATGCGCTTGGAGACATGGACTTTAAAGTTGCCGGAACTGCAAAGGGCGTAACGGCGCTGCAAATGGACATTAAAATTGATGGCCTTTCCAGAGAGATTCTCGAAGAAGCGCTTCAGCAGGCGAAAAAAGGAAGAATGGAAATCCTCAACAGTATGCTTGCTACATTAAGCGAATCAAGAAAAGAGCTTTCCCAATATGCGCCTAAGATTCTAACAATGGCGATCAATCCTGATAAAATCCGCGATGTCATCGGGCCTAGCGGAAAACAAATCAATAAAATCATCGAAGAGACCGGTGTTAAAATTGATATCGAGCAGGATGGTACAATCTTTATTTCTTCGACAGTTGAAAGCAGCAACCAAAAAGCGAAGAAAATCATCGAAGACCTCGTCAGAGAGGTTGAAGTCGGTCAGCTTTACTTAGGTAAAGTAAAACGAATTGAAAAATTCGGTGCGTTCGTTGAAATTTTCAGCGGAAAAGACGGTTTGGTGCACATTTCAGAGCTTGCGCTTGACCGCGTAGGAAAAGTTGAAGATGTTGTCAAAATCGGAGATGAGATTCTTGTGAAAGTTACTGAAATCGATAAGCAAGGACGGGTCAACTTGTCTCGTAAAGCTGTGCTCCGTGAAGAGAAAGAAAAAGAAGAACAAAAATCTTAAATGAAAACATAAAAGGAGCCTGGGAGACCCCGGCTTCTTTATTTTGACGCTTTAAAAAGCAAGCGGGTTCTACCTTGTCCTTCTCCTTCATAATGTGAGGTGAGGGGGGACAAAACATGTACAAAAAATTTGTACCGTTTGCCGTTTTTCTATTTCTTTTTTTTGTTTCATTTGAGATGATGAAAAATCCGCACACACTTGATTATATAGGGGCAATGAAACAAGATACGGTGACCGTCTCGGCGTCCAAAGACCCGTTATATGAAGAATTGCTTCAAAAGGCGCCAGATTATGAAGTAAAGCCTCAGAATGCAAGAATAGATAAGGTGTGGAAAAGCATTCCCGGTTACAATGGTTTAAAGGTCAATATTGAAAAATCCTATAAAAAAATGAAAAAGCACGGTGAGTTTCGGGAAAACGATTTAGTGTACAGTCAAGTAAAACCAAGCGTTCATCTTGAGTCTCTTCAGCCAGAGCCTATTTACAAAGGGAATCCTGAAAAACCGATGGTGGCTTTTTTAATTAATGTGGCATGGGGAAACGACTATTTGGAAAGAATGCTCCCTGTACTTCAAAAGCATAAAGTAAAGGCAACGTTTTTTTTGGAAGGCAATTGGGTGAAACACAATGAACAGTTGGCTAAAAAGATTGCGGAAGAAGGACATGAAATCGGAAATCATTCATACAATCATCCGGATATGAGCAAACTGACAACAGGAAGAATTTCCGAACAGCTCGACAAAACGAATGAGCAGATAGAAAAAACGCTCGGTGTCAAGCCGAAATGGTTCGCTCCGCCAAGCGGGAGTTTCAGGAAAGCGGTTGTTGACATTGCAGCTGACAAACATATGGGAACAGTGATGTGGACAGTTGATACAATCGACTGGAAAAAACCGGCTCCGTCTGCACTTCAAACACGGGTGTTAAGCAAGATACATAATGGTGCCATGATTTTAATGCATCCGACAGATCCCACGGCGGAAAGTCTTGAAGCGCTGATTACAAAGATAAAAGAGAAAGGATATGCGCTTGGAACAGTCACTGAACTAATGGATGAAACAAGACTGTTGAAGTAACAGGGCAGGCAGCTAGTCTTTGAATAGGAGGAACAAATTTGATTAAACGATATACATGTCAAAATGGTGTAAGAGTTGTGCTTGAAAATAACCCGACAGTCCGTTCTGTTGCGATCGGCGTTTGGATTGGTACAGGCTCGCGGCACGAAACGCCGGAGATAAATGGGATTTCCCACTTTTTGGAGCATATGTTCTTCAAAGGGACGAGCACAAGATCTGCACGTGAGATAGCAGAATCTTTTGATCGTATTGGCGGTCAGGTCAATGCGTTTACCTCAAAGGAATATACCTGCTATTATGCAAAGGTGCTTGATGAGCATGCGAATTACGCACTTGACGTATTAGCAGATATGTTTTTTCATTCAACTTTTGATGAAAACGAGCTGAAAAAAGAAAAAAATGTGGTTTACGAAGAAATAAAAATGTACGAAGACGCGCCCGATGATATTGTCCATGATTTACTGAGCAAAGCCACGTACGGGAATCATTCTTTAGGCTATCCGATTCTAGGCACAGAAGAAACGCTTGATTCCTTTAACGGCGACTCTCTCAGACAATACATGCATGATTATTATACGCCGGACCGTGTCGTTATTTCTGTAGCGGGTAATATTTCAGAAAGCTTTATAAAAGATGTAGAAAAATGGTTCGGATCATACGAGGCAAAAGGCAAAGCGACAGGTCTTCAGAAGCCTGGATTCCATACAGAAAAACTCACAAGAAAAAAAGAAACAGAACAAGCCCATTTATGTCTAGGCTTTAAAGGGCTGGAAGTCGGTCATGAAAAGATTTATGATTTGATCGTCCTTAATAATGTGCTCGGAGGCAGTATGAGCAGCCGCCTGTTCCAAGATGTTCGTGAAGATAAAGGGCTCGCTTATTCTGTTTACAGCTATCACAGCTCATATGAGGACAGCGGCATGCTCACCATTTATGGCGGAACAGGTGCAAATCAGCTTCAGCAGCTGTCAGAAACCATTCAAGAAACCCTTGCGACATTAAAACGCGACGGCATAACGGTGAAAGAGCTGGAAAACAGCAAGGAGCAAATGAAGGGAAGCTTGATGCTGAGCTTAGAAAGCACGAACAGCAAAATGAGCCGAAACGGTAAAAATGAACTGCTGCTCGGAAAACACAAAACATTAGACGAAATTATTAATGAATTAAACGCTGTAAACTTAGAACGCGTCAACGGTCTTGCCAGACAAATGTTTACGAATGACTATTCTCTGGCTCTTATCAGCCCTTCCGGCAACATGCCATCATAAACCGAAATGCCTGCCCCAAAACGGAGCAGGCATTTTTTTATCCTTTTGATCATACATAGTACAAGGGGGTGACAGAGATGCGGCTCAGTGAATTATCCGGGAAGGAAATTGTCGACATCAAAAGAGCTGAACGGCTGGGAGTACTGGGTCAGACCGATTTAGAAATCAATGAACAGGATGGTCAGATCACAGCGCTTCTCATTCCGACAGTCAAATGGTTTGGTTTGAGAAAACACGGTCAAGACATTCGTGTCCCCTGGAATCATATTCAAAAGATCGGATCAGATATGATCATTTTAGATGTCCCTGAGGAGATTTCTCCTCACCAAGAGTAACTATAGAAAAGGCCCAACTCTGCAGGTTATGGGCTCTCATGAAAACATCCAAACATCGGCTGAGTCAGCCGATGTTTTTTTGTGTGAAAAAAGCGTATGTTTTAATTCACCGCTATTTCCTTTTGATCATAAGATGAAGGGGAGCTTAACAACTAGGGATCCAGTATATACAAAGAAGGTGAACGTTTAACATGTTAACCGGATTGAAAATTGCAGTTATCGGCGGTGACGCAAGGCAGCTCGAAATTATTAGAAAGCTCACTGAACAGCAGACTGACATCTATCTCGTCGGTTTTGACCAATTGGATCACGGTTTTACCGGAGCTGTAAAATGCAACATTGATGAAATTCCTTATCAGCAAATAGACAGTATCATTCTTCCTGTGTCTGCAACAACAGGAGAAGGTGTCGTATCAACCGTATTTTCAAATGAAGAAGTTGTTTTAAAACAGGAGCACCTCGACCAAACGCCTGCACACTGTGTCATTTTCTCAGGGATTTCTAACGCCTATTTAGAAAACATTGCAGCTCAAGCAAACAGAAAACTTGTTAAGCTGTTTGAGCGGGATGACATTGCGATATATAATTCTATTCCGACAGTAGAAGGAACGATTATGCTGGCCATTCAGCACACAGATTATACGATACACGGATCTCAGGTGGCCGTTCTCGGGCTAGGGCGTACCGGAATGACGATCGCCCGTACATTTGCCGCGCTTGGGGCGAATGTAAAGGTAGGCGCAAGAAGTTCAGCGCATCTGGCGCGCATCACCGAAATGGGGCTCGTCCCGTTTCACACTGATGAACTCAAAGAGCATGTCAAAGATATAGATATTTGTATTAATACCATACCGAGCATGATTTTGAATCAAACTGTGCTTTCTTGCATGACACCGAAAACCTTAATATTGGATCTGGCTTCACGTCCCGGTGGAACCGATTTTAAATATGCTGAAAAACAAGGGATTAAGGCACTCCTTGCCCCTGGTTTGCCGGGGATTGTCGCTCCTAAAACAGCCGGGCAGATCCTCGCCAATGTCTTGAGCAAGCTTTTGGCTGAATTACATGCTGAGGAGGGGAAATAAGAATGTCGTCACTAAAAGGGAAAAGAATCGGATTTGGACTGACCGGCTCGCATTGCACATATGAAGCGGTGTTTCCGCAAATTGAGGCGCTAGTCAATGAAGGAGCGGAAGTCCGGCCGGTTGTCACATTTACCGTAAAATCCACAGATACACGCTTTGGAGAAGGAGCGGAATGGGTTAAAAAAATTGAAGATCTTACCGGATATGAGGTAATTGATTCAATTGTAAAGGCTGAACCCCTCGGGCCAAAGCTGCCATTGGACTGCATGGTAATAGCTCCTTTAACCGGAAACTCGATGAGCAAGCTGGCCAACGCCATGACAGACAGCCCAGTACTGATGGCTGCAAAAGCAACAATCAGAAACAATCGGCCGGTCGTTCTCGGTATCTCAACAAATGACGCTCTCGGTTTAAATGGCACCAACCTAATGAGGCTCATGTCTACCAAAAATATCTTCTTCATTCCTTTTGGGCAAGATGATCCATACAAAAAACCGAATTCAATGGTTGCCAAAATGGATCTGCTTCCTCAAACTGTTGAAAAGGCCCTGATGCATCAGCAGCTTCAGCCGATTCTCGTTGATCATTATCAGGGAAATGACTAAATATACAGAAAATCTTTCCTAAACAAAAAATTTCGGTCATCACCCGCATATTCTATGGTAAAATAAAACGTAAAATTATAGTCAAATCAATTCAATGAAGCTGATTGGCGGAAGGAGTTTTACAGATGGGAAGAGGTTTACACGTAGCTGTTGTCGGAGCGACAGGAGCTGTAGGACAACAAATGCTTAAAACACTTGAAGACAGAAATTTTGAAATGGATACACTTACATTGCTATCTTCAAAACGCTCTGCGGGTACCCAAGTCACATTTAAAGGCCAAGAGCTGACTGTACAGGAAGCTTCTCCCGAGAGCTTTGAAGGAGTAGATATTGCTTTGTTCAGCGCCGGCGGAAGCGTATCGCAGGCATTGGCACCCGAAGCTGTAAAACGCGGAGCTATTGTTATAGATAATACAAGTGCGTTCCGTATGGACGAAAATACGCCGCTTGTTGTGCCTGAAGTCAACGAGGCAGACTTGCATGAACACAACGGCATTATTGCCAACCCTAACTGCTCAACAATTCAAATGGTGGCTGCGCTGGAACCGATCCGCAAAGCTTACGGCTTAAACAAAGTTATCGTATCAACTTACCAAGCGGTATCAGGAGCGGGAAATGAAGCTGTAAAAGAGCTGCACAGCCAAACAGAGGCGATTTTAAACAACGAAGAAATCAAACCAGAGATTATGCCTGTAAAAGGTGATGAAAAACACTATCAAATCGCTTTCAATGCGATTCCGCAAATTGATAAATTCCAAGATAACGGCTATACGTTTGAGGAAATGAAAATGATAAATGAAACGAAAAAAATCATGCACATGCCTGAGCTTCAAGTAGCGGCTACATGTGTTAGACTTCCGATTGAAACCGGCCATTCAGAGTCCGTTTACATCGAGGTAGACCGAGATGACGCTACTGTGGAAGATATTAAAAATCTATTAAAAGAAGCTCCTGGCATTACACTTCAGGACGACCCGAGCCAGCAGCTTTATCCAATGCCTGCCGATGCAGTCGGCAAAAACGATGTGTTTGTAGGCCGCATCCGCAAAGACTTGGACAGAGCAAACGGTTTTCATTTATGGGTAGTTTCTGATAACCTATTAAAAGGCGCCGCATGGAACTCTGTTCAAATTGCAGAAAGCCTGAAAAAACTAAACCTCGTATAAAAGAGAGAATTTCCCAAGTGCGAATAGAAGAGAGTAAGGCGCAAATCGCCTGCTCTCTTCTGTTACGTCCGAATAATTTGGAGTGAAAACAGTGAAGATAATTGTTCAAAAGTTTGGCGGGACATCTGTAAAGGATGACAAAGGCCGTAAACTGGCTTTAGAGCACATTAAAGAAGCAATCAGTGAAGGATATAAGGTTGTCGTTGTCGTTTCTGCGATGGGCAGGAAGGGTGATCCGTACGCAACTGACTCTCTGTTGGGACTGCTTTACGGCGATCAGTCTGCGATTTCCCCAAGAGAGCAGGATTTGCTTTTATCATGTGGAGAGACGATTTCTTCTGTCGTCTTTACGAGCATGCTGCTGGATAACGGTGTAAAAGCATCTGCGCTGACTGGGGCTCAGGCCGGCTTCTTAACAAATGACCAGCATACAAATGCAAAAATCCTTGAAATGAAGCCTGAGCGTTTGTTCAGTGTGCTTGCGAATCATGACGCGGTAGTCGTCGCAGGATTCCAAGGCGCTACTGAAAAGGGCGATACAACAACGATCGGAAGAGGGGGCAGCGATACGTCTGCAGCCGCACTTGGGGCGGCAATTGACGCTGAATACATCGATATTTTCACAGATGTTGAAGGTGTGATGACTGCAGATCCGAGAGTAGTGGAAAACGCGAAACCGCTTCCTGTGGTAACATATACGGAAATCTGCAATTTGGCGTACCAGGGAGCGAAAGTGATTCATCCGCGAGCTGTGGAAATTGCGATGCAGGCTAAGGTTCCGATCCGCGTCCGCTCAACATATTCTAAAGATAAAGGCACATTGGTGACTTCACATCATTCTTCCAATGTCGGCAGTGATGTTTTTGAACGGCTGATTACGGGAATTGCCCATGTCAAAGATGTCACACAGTTCAAAGTGCCTTCAAAACTCGGTCAGTATAACGTTCAGACTGAAGTTTTTAAAGCGATGGCGAATGCAGGAATCAGCGTTGATTTCTTTAACATTACACCTAGTGAAATTGTTTATACGGTGGCTGGGAACAAGACGGAAACAGCTCAGCGCATCTTAATGGATATGGGCTATGACCCGATGGTGACGAGAGACTGTGCAAAAGTTTCGGCAGTCGGTGCCGGTATCATGGGCGTCCCGGGTGTAACGTCTAAAATTGTGACAGCCCTATCAGAGAAAGAGATTCCTATTCTGCAGTCGGCGGACAGCCACACGACCATCTGGGTGCTTGTCCATGAAAAGGACATGGTTCCTGCTGTAAACGCTTTGCATGAAGTGTTTGAACTTTCTAAGTAAATGTGATTGAATCATGATGAGGTGAAAAAAATGAATTTCGGAAATGTGTCTACAGCTATGATTACACCTTTTGACAATAAAGGGAATGTAGACTTTCAAAAATTGTCTACACTGATTGACTACTTGTTGAAAAACGGAACAGATTCTTTAGTAGTAGCGGGAACGACAGGAGAATCTCCAACCCTTTCAACAGAAGAAAAAATAGCGCTATTTGAATATACGGTCAAAGAAGTGAACGGCCGGGTGCCCGTTATTGCGGGTACTGGAAGCAACAACACGAAAGATTCCATTAAGCTCACAAAAAAAGCTGAGGAAGCGGGCGTAGACGCGGTCATGCTCGTTACACCGTATTATAATAAACCTTCACAAGAAGGCATGTACCAGCATTTTAAAGCTGTTGCTTCTGAAACGTCTCTTCCAGTTATGCTGTACAATGTGCCGGGCCGCACCGTTGCTTCTCTTGCTCCTGAGACGACTATCCGTTTGGCAGCAGATGTTCCGAATGTTGTTGCGATTAAAGAAGCGAGCGGAGACCTCGAAGCGATTACAAAAATTGTTGCGGAAACGCCTGAAGATTTCTCCGTTTATTCTGGAGATGACGCCTTGACGCTTCCTGTTCTGTCAGTAGGAGGAAGAGGTGTCGTTTCAGTCGCAAGCCATATCGTAGGCTCTGATATGCAGCAAATGATTAAAAATTATACAAATGGGCAAACAGCTAACGCGGCACTGATTCACCAGAAACTCCTGCCGATTATGAAGGAACTGTTTAAAGCGCCTAACCCGGCTCCTGTGAAAACAGCTCTTCAGCTGAAAGGCCTTGATGTCGGTTCAGTGCGTCTTCCTCTTATCCCGTTAAACGAAGATGAACGTCTGAGCTTAAGCAGCGCGATCAGCGAACTGTAAGAAAAATTTCATACAGTGAAACAAACGCGGTCATTCTCATTCCACCTGAGTTTGACCGTTTCTTATACATATTGGTTTTCCCTAAACCTTCTGCTTTATCTTGTTTTCTAAAATTACTTTCAGTTATAATAGGAACAAGTGATGATGGACGGGTATGAGACTAGGAGGATATAGATTTTGAAAAAGAAAAATACAGAAAACGTTAGAATTATCGCCCTTGGCGGTGTCGGAGAAATTGGGAAGAACCTTTATGTCATCGAAATTGATTCAGACATATTTGTCGTTGATGCCGGCCTTATGCACCCAGAAAATGAAATGCTTGGTATTGATGTGGTGATTCCTGACATATCATATTTGATTGAACGATCTGACCGCGTCAAGGCTATCTTTTTAACACATGGGCATGATGAGAATATCGGCGGCGTTTTTTACTTGTTAAACAAGCTGTCTGTTCCTGTATACGGAACTAAGCTGACGCTTGCACTGTTAAGAGAAAAATTAAAGCAATACGGACATAACCGAAAAGCTGATTTAAGAGAAATTCACTCAAAATCTGTCATTACATTTGAATCAACAAAGGTATCGTTCTTTAATACGATCCACAGTATCCCTGATTCAGTAGGCGTTAGTTTAAAAACATCACTTGGATCTATTGTATGCACGGGAGACTTCAAATTTGACCAAACACCCGCACTTAATCAATCGTGCGACATTGGCGAGATTGCCAAAATCGGCAACAGCGGCGTACTTGCTCTGCTTTCTGACAGTGCAAATGCAGAACGTCCGGGTTACACCCCTTCGGAAGCTGCTGTCAGCGGAGAGATTTCGGACGCGCTTTACAATTCAGAGAACCGGGTAATCATTGCTGTTTTCGCATCCAATATTAACCGGATTCAGCAAGTCATTCATGCAGCAGCTCAAAATGGCAGAAAGATTGCAGTTGCCGGAAAAAACCTTCAATCGATCCTTCAGCTGGCAAGAAAGCTTGGATATATTGAAGCAGATGATGAACTGTTTATTTCGGTTCAGGACGTCAAAAAATATCCGAAGCGTGAAGTAGCGATTGTAACTGCCGGCAGCCATGGTGAACCGTTGGCAGCTCTGACAAGAATGGGAAACAAAGCCCACAAGCAGCTGAATATCGAAGAAGGGGATACAGTTGTCATTGCATCCACACCGATCCCTGGACAGGAACTCATTTATTCTAAAACAGTAGATTTGCTTGCCAGAGCTGGCGCACAAGTCATTTTTGCCCAAAAGCGTGTGCATGTATCTGGACACGGCTCACAGGAAGAGTTAAAGCTGATGATCAATCTGCTTAAACCAAAATATTTAATTCCTGTAAACGGCGAATACAGAATGCAAAAGGCTCATTCAAAAATCGCTGAAGAAATCGGCATGAAGCGCAGTGATATCTTCTTAATTGAAAAAGGAGACGTTGTCGAGTTCCGCGGCCAAAACGTAAAGATCGGTGATAAAGTGCCATACGGCAATATTTTAATCGACGGTTTAGGTGTAGGCGACATCGGAAATATTGTGCTGAGAGACCGCCGCTTACTTTCACAAGACGGCATACTGATTGTTGTCATTACACTTGATAAACAAAAGAAACATCTTGTATCAGGTCCTGAGATTATCACACGCGGTTTTGTTTATGTAAGAGAGTCTGAAGGCCTTATCGTACAGGCTACTGAGCTTGTACGCTCAATCGTGACTGAAGCAACAGAAACATCAAATGTTGAATGGTCAACGCTTAAGCAGGCAATGCGAGATGCTTTGAACCAATTCCTATATGAAAAAACAAAACGTAAACCGATGATCATCCCAATTATTATGGAAGTCTAATGGAAACGTAAGACCGGAGCTGCTCCGGTCTTTATTTTTTTGCCTGTTATGCCGGGATTGAATCGAAGATCTTTGTTCATAATACAAAGAGAAACTCGGAAAGGGTGAAAGCGAAATGGATCATCGTATGGAAAATACAGAAGAAGAACGTCCTGAAAAAAATGATGCGAAAGACAGCATTATGAATAAAATACAGCAGCTAGGGGAAACGACACTTCCGCAGCTCCCGCAAGATACAAATATCCATTGTCTGACCATTATCGGACAAATAGAAGGCCATGTTCAGCTGCCTCCGCAAAACAAAACAACAAAATATGAACATGTAATCCCGCAAATCGTTGCCATTGAGCAGAATCCAAAAATTGAAGGCTTGCTTATTATATTAAATACAGTCGGCGGAGATGTGGAAGCAGGTCTTGCGATTGCTGAAATGCTCGCATCCTTGTCAAAACCGACCGTCTCCATCGTACTTGGCGGAGGGCATTCCATCGGTGTGCCAATTGCGGTATCTTGTGATTACAGCTATATCGCTGAAACAGCTACCATGACGATTCATCCCGTTCGGCTGACGGGACTGGTGATCGGTGTGCCTCAAACCTTTGAGTACTTGGATAAGATGCAAGAAAGAGTCGTTAAATTTGTAACAAGCCATTCAAATGTAAATGAAGATAAGTTTAAAGAGCTAATGTTTTCAAAAGGAAACTTAACACGCGATATTGGAACAAATGTCGTCGGCAAGGATGCCGTCGAGTATGGCCTGATTGATCACGTCGGCGGAGTCGGCCAAGCGATCAATAAATTAAATGAGCTGATCGAGGAAGCGAGAGAAGAAGAAGGACGGATGATTCAATGATTTTATATACCGTGATGCCGCAGGAAATTGTTTTCGCGGAACAGAACCAACAGCCAAGTGCTCACGAGCAAATCGAGTATAGGGGTGTTCCGCTTCTTGTCGAGATGAAAGGCAATGAAGCAGAGGTTATACAAGTCATGAGTACAAACCCCATGCACTTTCTGCATCCGGATATTTCTCCGGGACAAAAGCTAAAATTAAACGTATAAGATTCCTCCCCTTTTTTAAGGGCAAAATATGCTATAATAGGGGAATCCTACAGAAAAAATGCAGCCAGTTAACGGCTGCTTTCTTCATTATGTATGAACTTACATTTTTTAACGCAGTAAGGTGATGAGTGTGGCAAAGAAAAAAAGAAAATCGAGAAAAAAACAGGCAAAACAGCTCAACATAAAATACGAATTAAACGGATTGCTGTGCATTGCTATCTCAATTATCGCCATTTTGCAGCTTGGTGTAGTGGGACAAACCTTTATCTACTTGTTCCGTTTTTTCGCTGGTGAGTGGTTTATTTTATGCTTGTTAGGCTTATTTGTTTTAGGGGTTTCACTATTTTGGAAGAAAAAAACGCCGAGTCTTTTAACGAGACGAAAGGCGGGGCTGTACTGCATCATTGCAAGCATATTGCTGCTTTCTCATGTGCAGCTGTTTAAAAATTTGACGAACAGAGGGTCTATTGAGTCTGCCAGCGTGATCCGCAATACATGGGAATTATTTTTAATGGACATGAATGGGAGCTCAGCTTCACCTGATTTAGGCGGGGGGATGATCGGGGCGCTTCTGTTTGCGGCTTCACACTTTTTGTTTGCATCTACTGGTTCTCAAATTATGGCGATTGTAATGATTTTGATCGGATTGATTCTGGTCACAGGGCGCTCTCTTCAAGAAACGCTGAAAAAGTGGATGAGCCCGATCGGCCGTTTCATCAAAGAACAATGGTTTGCTTTTATTGATGACATGAAATCAGTCAAAACAAATATGAAATCATCGAAAAAGGCGAAAGCCAATACCAGCAAAAAACAAAAGCCGGCTCGCAGAAAACAGCAAATGGAGCCAGAGCCCACTGTTGAAGAAGAGGAGCAGGAGATGGTATCGCCTCTCATTCATTCAGAGCCGATTATCTCAAGCTTTTCAGACCGGAATGAATCGGAAGAGCCCCCGGCAGCTGCAGAAAAACAAATTGAACCGGTCACAGAACCGCTTCAGGAAAATCAGTCCGAGGCTGACCATAATGAAACGGCAGTTTCTCCGCCAATGACCTTTACAGAACTTGAAAATAAAGATTATCAGATGCCGTCATTAGATTTATTAGCCGATCCGATGCATACCGGCCAGCAGGCTGATAAAAAAAATATTTATGAGAATGCGAGAAAGCTCGAACGCACCTTCCAAAGCTTCGGCGTAAAGGCAAAAGTGACACAGGTTCATCTCGGGCCAGCTGTCACGAAATATGAAGTGTATCCGGATGTTGGGGTAAAGGTCAGTAAAATAGTCAACCTAAGTGATGATTTAGCGCTTGCGTTAGCTGCAAAAGACATCAGGATTGAGGCGCCTATCCCAGGGAAATCTGCCATTGGGATAGAAGTTCCAAACGCGGAAGTGGCTATGGTATCGCTGAAGGAAGTGCTTGAGTCAAAACTTAATGACCGACCTGATGCAAAACTGTTAATCGGACTTGGCCGTAATATTTCGGGCGAAGCCGTGCTTGCTGAATTAAACAAAATGCCTCATTTGCTTGTTGCAGGCGCGACCGGGAGCGGAAAAAGTGTCTGTGTCAACGGCATTATTACAAGTATTTTGATGCGCGCTAAACCGCATGAAGTGAAAATGATGATGATTGACCCAAAAATGGTTGAGCTGAATGTGTACAATGGAATTCCGCATTTGCTTGCTCCGGTGGTAACTGATCCGAAAAAAGCTTCACAAGCTTTGAAAAAAGTTGTCAATGAAATGGAACGGCGGTACGAACTGTTTTCTCATACAGGAACTAGAAATATTGAAGGGTACAATGATTATATTAAACGCTCCAATAATGAGGGAGAGGCAAAACAGCCAGAGCTGCCGTATATCGTGGTTATTGTGGACGAGCTAGCTGATCTTATGATGGTAGCTTCATCTGATGTTGAAGACTCGATTACGAGATTGTCCCAAATGGCGCGGGCTGCCGGCATCCATCTTATTATTGCGACACAGCGCCCGTCAGTTGACGTCATTACAGGGGTCATCAAGGCAAATATTCCGTCACGAATCGCATTTAGTGTCTCTTCACAGACGGATTCAAGGACCATTCTGGATATGGGGGGCGCTGAGAAGCTTCTGGGACGCGGAGATATGCTGTTTTTACCTGTAGGGGCTAATAAACCTGTCCGCGTACAAGGAGCATTTTTGTCAGACGAAGAAGTGGAGCAGGTCGTGGATCATGTCATTACGCAGCAAAAAGCTCAATATCAGGAAGAAATGATTCCTGAGGAAATAACGGAAACACATACTGAGGTTACCGATGACCTTTATGATGAAGCTGTCGAATTAATTGTCGGCATGCAGACTGCATCCGTATCGATGCTGCAAAGACGGTTCAGAATCGGGTATACAAGAGCGGCACGTCTGATAGATGCAATGGAAGAACGCGGTGTAGTTGGCCCGTATGAAGGCAGCAAACCAAGGGAAGTCTTAATATCAAAAGAAAAACATGATGAGCTCTCTTCTTAAAGAAAGAGAGCTCGGTAACAATAATAACATTATGTAAACTGTACACCTTGCTGTTTATTTTTTCGACAAAACATGATATAGTTGTCCCAATTGTTCAATAATTTTTATCGAAGGTGGTTTACGGAGGGGAAACATGTCTACAAAAGCTGATAATCGGCACTTGTATTTAAAAGTAATTGAACGAATTAAAGAGGATATTAAAAATGGAATCTACACTGAGAAAGAAAAGCTCCCTTCTGAATTTGAGCTTTCCAAAAAGCTTGGCGTCAGTCGGGCGACTTTGCGTGAAGCACTACGGATATTGGAAGAGGAGCATGTGATTATCAGAAGGCATGGTGTAGGAACTTTTGTCCATTCTAAGCCGTTATTTCTTTCGGGCATTGAACAGCTGAACAGTGTAACCAAAATGATTGAACAGGCTAATATGATCCCAGGAACAATCTTTCTTTCATCTCAAGTGCTTATGCCGACTGATGATGATATCAAGAGATTTCATCTGACATCAGGCCAGGAAGTTTTTTATCTTGAACGTGTCAGAACGGCAAACGGACAGCCGATTGTGTATTGTATTGACAAAATTCCGATGGATATATTGCCGGATTCTTTTTCTCACCAGCAAGAGTCTATGTTTGACCTGCTTGAGAAAAATTCAGGCTCTGTCATCAGCTATGCCGTAACCGATATCGAGCCGATCGGCTATCATGATACGATTTCTCCAGTGCTGGAATGTGATCCGGAAACAGCTCTTTTACTGTTAAAACAAACGCATTATGATCAGCATGATAAACCGGTGCTTTATTCATTAAATTATTTCAGAGCCGACAAATTCAGATTCCATGTTTTGCGTAAACGATTCTAAAACAGACGCCTGTGATGTGTCTGTTTTTTTATTGCCTGGTTTATGTTTCTTTGTACATACTTTCAATGTGGTTAACGCAAGATATAAAGGATGACAAAGTGAATGGGTGAAAATGTTGAAAGAAAAAATAGGAATGAAAAATATTATTGCTCTGGCTTCCGTACCGCTTGTTATGACATTAGGGAACTCCATGCTGATTCCCGTGCTTCCGATGATGGAGAAAAAGCTGTCGGTCAATTCATTTCAAGTATCATTAATTATCACTGTATATTCGGTGGTAGCGATCATTTGCATTCCGATCGCGGGGTACCTGTCGGATAGATTTGGCAGAAAAAAAGTACTGCTCCCATGCCTTCTTATTGCGGGAATAGGGGGAGCTGTGGCTGCTTTTGCTTCGACATATATAGACAATCCTTATGCTATGATTTTGGCTGGACGGGTTCTTCAAGGCATCGGATCAGCAGGCGCAGCTCCCATCGTCATGCCGTTTATCGGCGATCTGTTTAAGGGAGATGATGAAAAGGTCAGTGCCGGTCTTGGCGATATTGAAACCGCTAACACCTCGGGAAAAGTGCTGAGTCCCATACTGGGCGCTTTACTTGCATCCTGGTACTGGTTCGTCCCGTTTTGGTTTATTCCGTTTTTCTGTTTGATCAGCTTTTTGCTTGTATTGTTTTTGGTGGAGAAGCCTGAAGAAGATGAGGATGCACCTACAATTTCAGAGTTCCTCAAGAATGTGCGGAAAATCTTTAAACAGGATGGACGCTGGCTCTACACGGTTTTTATTATTGGATGCGTCATTATGTTTTTATTATTTGGCGTATTATTTTACTTATCAGACACGCTAGAGAATAAATATACAATTGACGGAGTGGCCAAAGGCGGGCTGCTGGCGATACCTCTTTTATTCCTGTCCAGCAGTTCTTTTATAGCGGGTAAAAAGATCGGCAAAGATAAAGCAAGAATGAAATTTTGCGTCGTTACAGGGATGATTATGTTAAGCCTGTCTTTTATCGGCTTGTGGTGGAACCACAGTTTTTATTTTTTATTTATCTTTTTAAGTTTTGGGGGAATTGGAATCGGAATGGCGCTTCCTGCTTTAGATGCGCTGATAACGGAAGGGATTGAAAGTGAGGAATGCGGAACAATTTCTTCATTTTACAATAGTATGCGCTTTATTGGAGTAGCTCTCGGGCCGCCTGTGTTTGCGGCATTGATGTCTAATGCAAGCTGGCTTATCTTCATTCTCTCTGCGTTTTGCGGGATTATTTCTTTATTTCTGGTGCTATTTAATGTAGATGCTAAAAAAAGTGAAGAAGAAAAAAACTTAGGGACGGTTTGACAAACCGTCTTTTTTTGCTGAGAAAAATCGGCAGAAAACTTGTGTAAGACAGACAAGTAATTGATTCGCATTTCGTAAAAGCATGAAGAGGCAACAAGGATTATGACATCACAAACAGCAGAAGAACAATTAATACGCAAAAGGTTATTGTTTCCTTATAAATCCTACAGTTGCTATAATTACATGAAAGAGTGTTTCTGCGAATGCTGAAATTTGGTCATAATACATACTAATAAGAAATGAACGAAGGAGGTTTCACATGTCATATGTCAATGAAGTCAAAACAAAGCACGGCGGTTTAACCGCACATATTGTAGAAACAGAAAAATTTAAAACCGTCTCGCTTATCTTTAAAATGCTGGCGCCCTTAACAAAGGAGCAAGTTACGAAAAGAGCGCTGTTCCCGCATGTGCTGCTTCGCGGAACAGAAAGTCGTCCGAAAACTGCAGATTTACGTTCTTATCTGGATGAACTGTACGGCACGTCTGTTTCGGCTGATCTCTCGAAAAAAGGTGAACAGCATGTGATTACATTTAGGCTTGAAATTCCGAATGAAAAATATTTAAAAGATCAGACGCCTCTCCTTGAAAAAGGGCTCCAGCTTCTCGCAGAAATCGTCTTTTCACCTGCTTTAGAAGCAGGCGTTTTTCAATCGCAATATGTGGATCAAGAAAAACGAACGCTGAAGCAGAGAATACAAGCGGTTTATGATGATAAAATGCGTTACTCTAATCTAAGGCTTATACAGGAAATGTGTAAAAATGAACCTTACTCGCTGCACGTTAATGGAGAGATCGACGATGTTGATGCCATTACGGCCGATCAATTATATGAAACATACCGAAACGCGATCCAAAAAGACCAGCTTGATCTATATGTCGTCGGCGATGTTGACAGGAAACAAGTGCAAGCTGCTATTGATCAATATTTTCACACAGAGGAACGCGCTCTGGAAACATTTGTGAACAACCATTCTGAACAACCTGAACCTAAAGAAGTCATTGATGAAGAAGACGTCAAACAAGGCAAGCTGAATATTGGCTATCGGACCAATATTACTTTTACGGATCAGGATTATTCGGCTTTACAAGTTTTTAACGGAATGTTCGGCGGCTTTTCTCATTCCAAGCTTTTCATTAATGTTCGGGAAAAAGCCAGTCTCGCTTATTACGCAGCCTCCCGTATCGATAGCTTTAAAGGCTTATTAATGGTGATGTCAGGAATAGAAGTGAAAAACTACAAACAAGCCGTTTCTATTATTGCCGAGCAATTTCAGGCTATGAAAAACGGGGAGTTCAGTGAGCAAGACATCTCTCAGACGAAAGCCATGATTCGGAATCAGGTGCTGGAAACCATTGATACTGCGTATGGTTTATCTGAATTTTTATATCAGCAGGCCGCTGCCCAAGTCGATATTCCGATCGAAGATTTCCTTGCCAATATTGAGCGGGTGACAAAAGAGGATATCATTAAAGTCGGCGAAAAAATTCAGCTTGATACGACTTACTTCTTAAAAGGGACGGAGGGTGCATCTTGATAAAACCAATCGAATTTGAACAGCTTCAGGAGACGCTGTATCATGAAAAAATGTCAAACGGCCTAGATGTATACGTTTTGCCGAAAAAAGGCTTCAACAAGACGTATGCGGTGTTCACAACAAAGTACGGGTCTATCGATAATCAGTTTGTCCCTCTTGGAAAAGACGAGATGGTTCATGTCCCCGACGGGATTGCCCATTTTCTTGAACATAAGCTGTTTGAAAAAGCTGATGGAGATGTTTTTCAAGATTTCAGTAAACAGGGCGCCTCTGCCAATGCGTTTACGTCATTTACAAGAACGGCTTATCTTTTCTCGAGCACGTCAAACGTGGAACGCAATTTGGAAACACTGATTGATTTTGTGCAGGACCCTTATTTTACAGAAAAAACAGTAGAAAAGGAAAAAGGGATTATCGGCCAGGAAATTAACATGTATGATGATAATCCTGACTGGAGGCTGTACTTCGGGGTGATTGAAAACATGTACAAAGATCATCCTGTCAAAATTGATATAGCCGGAACGGTAGAAAGTATATCCCATATCAATAAGGACCTTCTTTATGAATGTTATGAGACGTTTTACCATCCGAGCAACATGCTCCTCTTTATAGTCGGCCCTGTTGATCCTGAAGCGATCATTTCTCAGGTAAGAGAAAATCAGGGAAGAAAACCGTATACAGATCAGCCGGAAATTAAACGGGAAGAAGTAAAAGAGCAAGAAGCTGTTTTCCGGAAAGAAAAAGAAATTAAAATGAATGTTCAGGGACCGAAATGTCTCGTCGGACTGAAATCAAAGCATCCGTATAGATTAGGGAAAGAGCTGCTCAAGCATGAACTTGCAATGAACCTATTGCTAGAATCTTTGTTCGGCAAAAGCTCTGCTCAGTATGAATCCCTTTATGAAAAAGGGTATATTGATGAAACGTTCAGCTTTGATTTTACGGCTGAATATGGGTTCGGTTTTGCGGCCATCGGTGGGGACACGCCTGAACCGGATAAATTGGCTGAAGACATTTCAAGCAATCTGCTTCGTGCCGGTGAAATCATCACCGCTGAGAAGATTGAACTTGCCAGAAAGAAAAAAATCGGGTCATTTTTAAAGGCATTAAACTCACCTGAATACATCGCTAACCAATTCACTCGCTATGCATTTTTGGAGATGAGCCTGTTTGATATCGTAACTGTTCTCGAGCAGATCACCCTTGAGGATGTGCAGCAAATCATACAAGAGGAAATTGCTGAGGACAGACTGACTGTCTGCAAAGTGGTTCCTAAATCTTAACATGCATCCCTCCAATGTGAGGGGTGTTTTTCTGCGGAAAGAAGGAAAGAGGATGAAAAAAACAGCATTAGTCACCGGGGCGAGCGGCGGTATTGGCAAAAGCATAAGTGAATCGCTTGCAGCAGAGGGGTATGATCTGCTTTTGCACTACAATCAGAATGAAGACGCGGCAGCAGAGCTTGCTGAAAAACTGAAACGGGCGTTTGGCATAGATGCTGATATTTTGCAAGGAGATCTCTCCACTCCGACTGGCGCTGATGAACTAACAAAAGCAATTGTTCAGCCGGTTGATGCAATCGTTTTAAACAGTGGCAGAAGCCATTTCGGGCTGATTACTGATGTAGATAATGCTACGGTACAGGAAATGGTTCAGCTGCATGTGGCAAGTCCTTACATGCTGACGAGAAACCTTCTTCCAGGCATGATTCGGAACAAAACGGGAGCGATTGTGGCAGTCAGCTCTATTTGGGGAGAGACTGGGGCATCGTGTGAGGTGCTGTACAGCATGGCAAAGGGAGCACAGCACTCGTTTGTAAAAGGACTGGCTAAGGAGCTGGCTCCAAGCGGTATCAGGGTCAACGCAGTAGCGCCGGGTGCTGTAGATACCAACATGATGAATCAATTCAGTCCGGATGAATTGGAAGAGATCGCTGATGAGATCCCGATCGGCAGGCTTGCACAGCCGAAAGAAATTGCCGAGGCGGTAGCATTTCTCCTGTCTGAAAAAGCTTCCTATATTACTGGACAGATTCTGTCTGTTAACGGGGGCTGGCACTGCTGATGCAAAATAAAATGTGTATAGTTTCTTTTAAGAAGGACAAAATAATTTTGTAACTTCACATGAAATGGAGGAAACTCACATGTCAGTATTAGAAAACTGGGATAGTTGGAAGAATTTCCTTGGTGATCGTTTGAACTATGCGCAAGATAAAGGCATGAGTCAGGACACCATCACTGACCTTGCTACAGAAATCGGCGGTTACCTGGCTAATGAAGTGGATTCTAAGAACGAGCAGGAAAAAGTGCTGGCAGATCTTTGGAGCGTAGCATCTAAAGAAGAACAGCATGCCATTGCCAATATGATGGTTAAGCTTGTTGAAAATAACAGCACTCATTAAGAAGAGAGGAGATTCTTCCTCTCTTTTTTATGTTTTCCTCATCACAGCAACATTCTTCTTTCTAATTAGAGAAAAATGCTTTATGATAAAGGAAGGTAAAAATTTGCCACAATGAAGGGGGTATATCATTTGGCAAAGCTCGAATGGTATTTTGAATATGAAATTCAAGTGAACCGCCCCGGACTGCTCGGGGATATTTCATCTCTTCTCGGGATGCTTTCTATTAACATCGTAACGATAAACGGCGTCGATCTTTCCAGAAGGGGAATGCTGCTCAGGTGCCGCCATATAGATCAAATTAAACGATTAGAATCAATCTTAAAAACGATGGAAACAATTAAAGTAACGAAGCTGAGGGAACCAAGGCTTCGCGACCGTCTCGCCGTGCGACACGGCCGGTACATCCAGAGGGATGCCGATGATAAGAAAACATTCCGCTTTGAACGGGACGAGCTGGGCCTATTAGTCGATTTTATGGCCGAACTGTTCAAAAAAGAAGGCCACAAATTAATCGGAATCCGGGGAATGCCGCGCGTCGGGAAAACGGAGTCAATTGTAGCTTCCAGCGTATGCGCCAGCAAAAGGTGGCTGTTTGTATCATCTACCTTGCTGAAACAAACAATTAGAAGCCAGCTGATTGCCGATGAATACAGCACTGAAAATGTCTTTATCGTTGACGGGATTGTGTCGACAAGAAGAGGGTCTGAACGCCATCTGCAGCTGGTGAGGGAAATCATGAGGCTGCCTGCTACAAAAGTGGTGGAGCATCCGGACATATTCGTTCAAAATACAGAGTATACACTAGATGACTTTGATTATATTATTGAACTGAGAAATGATCCTGATGAGGTTATTACATATGAACATGCTGAAGAACCCCAACTGTTTGATCAATCCGGGTTTTCAAGCTTTGATTTTTAAAATTGGAAGGTGTTTGTTGTGACTGAACTAGGAATCCGGCTGAAAGAAGCCAGAGAGGAAAAAGCAATGTCATTGGATGATCTCCAAGCGGCAACTAAGATTCAAAAAAGGTATTTAACCGCCTTGGAGGAAGGAAATTATGACATTATTCCGGGTAAGTTTTATGTCCGGGCTTTCATCAAACAATATGCGGAAGCCGTCGGGCTTGATGCTGACCAATTGTTTGAAGAGTATAAAAAAGATATCCCGAATACGTATCATGACGATGTGTCTGAAAAAATCTCCGGCATGAATATGCAGAAGGAAATGCCAAAGCCTGCTTCTAAGGCGCTGGAATTGCTGCCTACAATACTTGTGATTCTCGGCGTGATTGTCGTGATTGCCATTGTTTACGCTATAATTCAGTTTGCGAATCATAAAAACGATGATAATAGCAACGCGGCATCAGAAAAATCAATCACGAAAAGTGAAAGCAAGTATGAGATCCCTAAGGATTCGACGCTGAAAGAGAATCAAACCAACAGCTCTGCAAAAGAGACAGACACAAAAAAAGAAACGAAAGACAAAGAAGATAAAAAAGAAGACAGTGAAAGTAACAAACTAGAGATGAAAGCAACTGGCACTGAAGGATCTGTAACAACGTATGAAGTGTCCGGCGCCGATAAAATCGAGCTTGAGCTGAAGGCTTCAGACAGCTCTTGGATTCGAGTGCGCGACGAAAACAGCAGCTCTCTCAAAGAGGGTACACTGAAAAAAGAAGAAACGTATAAAAAAGACATAACTGATCAGAAACAAGTTGAAATCCGCACAGGATATGCACCTAACCTGAAAATAAAAATCAACGGTGAGGTTCTGTCGTATAAACTTGATCCTAAAGAAGTGATGGCACAAACAATAAAGATTGTAAATAAAAAGGAAGAAAAGTCATCTTAATCACCAGATGACTTTTCTTCACGTCCGAGTATGAAACTGGAGGGGCTTTATGTTTAACTTACCGAATAAAATCACACTAGCAAGAATTGCATTAATCCCGATCTTCATGATTATCATGCTGGCGCCGTTTGACTGGGGCAGGCTCGATTTTGGAGACGAATCCATTCCGGTCACACACTTAGCGGGCGCTATTTTGTTTATTATTGCATCGACGACAGATTGGATAGATGGTTATTATGCCCGCAAACTGAACCTTGTTACAAACTTTGGGAAATTTCTCGATCCGCTTGCGGACAAACTTCTCGTATCGGCAGCGTTAATTATCCTTGTGCAATTTGATCTTGCTCCCGCTTGGATGGTCATTGTGATTATCAGCCGGGAGTTTGCCGTAACAGGTTTAAGGCTTGTATTAGCCGGAACGGGAGAAGTAGTAGCTGCGAATATGCTTGGTAAAATTAAAACATGGGCACAAATTATTGCAGTATCTGCATTGCTTCTTCACAATCTTCCGTTTGAGCTTGTGTCATTTCCGTTCGCTGACCTGGCGTTATGGGTAGCCGTATTCTTTACCGTTGTATCAGGGTGGGACTATTTCGCTAAAAACTGGGAAGCGCTAAAAACATCTAACTAAGAAAGAAGGACATACGTGATGGAATTTCCAAAAAAAGCAGAAATTATTGCAGTAGGTTCAGAACTCTTGCTTGGTCAGATTGCCAATACAAATGCTCAATTTATCAGCAAGCAGTTGGCAGAAATCGGAGTAAACGTATTCTACCATACAGCAGTCGGTGATAATCCGGAGCGGCTGAAGCAGGTCATCCGCATTGCTGAAGAGCGCTCTGATTTTATTATTTTTTCAGGAGGGCTCGGACCGACAAAAGATGATTTAACAAAAGAAACGATAGCTAATGTACTGGGACGCCCGCTCGTTTTAAATGATGAGGCGTTTCAATCCATTGAGGATTATTTCAAACGAACAAAACGCACGATGTCACCTAATAACCGAAAACAAGCGCTTGTCATCGAAGGATCTGACGTACTGGCAAATCACTTTGGAATGGCGCCGGGAATGCTTACAGAGCATGATTCACGCTTTTATATGCTTCTTCCCGGACCGCCGAGTGAATTGCGTCCGATGTTTGAAAATGAGGCTAAACCGCTTCTTCTTAAAAAGATGGGCTCAAATGAAAAAATTGTGTCAACGGTTCTTCGCTTCTTCGGTATCGGCGAATCTCAGCTAGAAGCTGATTTAGAAGATATCATTGATGCACAGACGAACCCGACGATTGCTCCATTGGCAGCGGATGGAGAGGTGACGCTGCGCCTGACAGCGAAACATGCTGATGAAAAAGAAACAGAGCGTTTGTTAAAAGAAACAGAAGCCGTTATTTTAGAACGTGTCGGTGAATTCTTCTATGGCTATGACGATACATCGCTTGTGAAAGAGCTATCTAAAGCATGTAAGGAAAAAGGCATCACGCTTTCTGCCGCAGAAAGCTTTACCGGCGGGCTGTTTTCTGAATGGCTGACAGATCTTAGCGGCGCTTCAGCGTTGTTTTCCGGCGGCGTCGTTTGCTATTCAAACGAAGTGAAGCAAAATGTGCTCGGCGTCAAAAAGGAAACACTGGACCGTTTCGGCGCAGTCAGCGAGCAATGCGCATCTGAGCTCGCAAAGGGTGTTCAGCAGCTCACTGGAAGCGATATTGGCATTAGCTTTACCGGTGTTGCCGGCCCTGATACTCAAGAAGGCCATGCACCTGGACATGTGTTTATCGGTATTTCTGCAAATGGAAAAGAAGAGGTTCACGAGTTTCACTTTGCGGGCTCCAGAACAGGAATTAGAAAACGTGCTGCTAAATATGGCTGCCATTTAATTTTAAAACTGTTAGAGCAAAAATAATGTTTTCAGCACACTATCCTCCTCAAAAAACATGATTTCTCCGGCTCATTATGATATTTTGGTAGAAATCAGGCCAAGAAAAAATCCGAATATGCGTTCGCTTTTTTCTTGGCAAATCCCTTCAAACAGGGTATAGTATATGTAGTGGTAACATAAAGGAGGAAAAAATAGAATGAGTGATCGTCAGGCAGCCTTAGATATGGCTCTTAAACAAATAGAAAAGCAGTTCGGCAAAGGTTCCATTATGAAACTGGGAGAAAAGACAGATACAAGAATTTCTACTGTTCCAAGCGGCTCCCTCGCTCTTGATACGGCACTGGGAATAGGCGGGTATCCCCGCGGACGGATTATTGAAGTATACGGTCCTGAAAGCTCAGGTAAAACAACTGTGGCGCTCCATGCCATTGCTGAGGTTCAGCAGCAGGGAGGACAAGCTGCGTTTATCGATGCGGAGCATGCGCTAGACCCGGTATACGCACAAAAACTCGGTGTCAATATCGAAGAGCTTTTACTGTCTCAGCCTGATACAGGCGAGCAGGCGCTTGAAATTGCAGAAGCATTGGTTCGAAGCGGTGCAGTTGACATCGTCGTTGTCGACTCTGTAGCGGCGCTCGTTCCGAAAGCGGAAATTGAAGGCGACATGGGAGATTCACATGTCGGTTTGCAGGCGCGTTTAATGTCTCAAGCGCTCCGTAAGCTTTCAGGGGCCATCAACAAATCGAAGACAATCGCGATTTTCATTAACCAAATTCGTGAAAAAGTCGGCGTTATGTTCGGAAACCCGGAAACGACTCCCGGCGGCCGTGCGCTGAAATTCTACTCTTCCGTTCGTCTTGAAGTACGCCGTGCTGAACAGCTGAAACAAGGCAACGACGTTATGGGGAATAAAACGAGAATCAAAGTCGTGAAAAACAAAGTAGCTCCTCCGTTCCGTACAGCTGAGGTTGATATTATGTATGGAGAAGGTATCTCAAAAGAAGGCGAAATCATTGATCTCGGAACTGAACTTGATATCGTGCAAAAAAGCGGTTCATGGTACTCTTATGAAGAAGAGCGTCTTGGCCAAGGCCGGGAAAATGCCAAACAATTCTTAAAAGAAAACAAAGATATCATGCTGATGATTCAGGAGCAAATTCGTGAACATTACGGCTTAGATAATAACGGAGTAGTACAGCAGCAGGCGGAAGAGACACAGGAAGAACTCGAATTTGAAGAATAAAAATAAAATGAATTTGAAATAATAAAAAAGGCAGAGTGCAAACTCTGCCTTTTTTTCTTTTGTATTTTCTGCAAAATAATGATAAATAAATTGGTTCATTTGACAACTTTTATAGTAGTTCATACGTCTAACAAAACGTGTGCATTTGAAATTAGATTGGGAGGATAAAATGGATGACAAGCCCCACTCGCAGAAGAACTGCGACGCGCAGACGCAGAAAACTAAATAAAAGAGGCAAATTTTTGTTTGGTATGTTGGCCGTAATCATTTGTTTCACGATTTGGAATGCCGTTCATCGAGAGGATGAAGAAGCCGAACCATCTCAAGAAGCTGCAGCGGTTTCTGATACCGGTCAGAAGCAAGCTGATCAGAAGAAAAACAAAGCCAAAAAAACAGAGGAACAAATCAAAACAGTGGACCGCAATCCAAAAATCAGCAGTTATTTAAAAGAGATTGGCTTCAGCGGGACAGCCATGATCGTCAGAAACGGAGAAGTCGAATTAAATAAAGGTTTTGGCTATGCGGACCGCAAGCATCACATAAAAAACAATCCTGCGACAACTTTTTATATCGGATCATCACAAAAAGCGCTAATAGCAACCGCTATTCTGCAGCTTGAGGAAAAAGGAAAACTCCAGACAAGTGATCCGGTCAGCACGTATTTACCCCATTTTCCCAACGGAAAGAATATTACATTAAAGAATCTGCTTACTCATACATCGGGAATAAACGGACATGTTGAAGGGAATGGCGCGATCACTCCTGATGACTTAATAAAAAACATAGAGCAGCAAGGAATCAAACGTCAGCCTGGAATGTGGGATTATAAGGATTCTAACTATTCAGTTCTCGCTTATCTTGTTGCTGAAGTGAGCGGCGAGTCTTATGAACAATACATAACCAATCATATTTTTAAGCCTGCGGGGATGACACATTCGGGTTTTTACAAGTCATACGATAAGCAGCCTTATCCAGCTGTCGGCTACAAGCTGAAAGGCAGCAGGACTATTACACCTTATATGCCCGATTTATCTCAGCTTTATGGAGCAGGCGATATATATATGAGTGCTGCTGATATGTACAAATTTGACAAAGCACTGGTAGATGGCAAGCTTTATTCGCAAGAAAGCTATGAAAAAATGTTTACGCCAGGAAGCAGTTCCACATACGGAATGGGGTTTTATGTTGCTCCCGGGAGCTACTCAAACCACGGAGTCATGCCTGGCTTTAACGTATTGAACAGCTTTAGCAAATCCGGACAAACCGTTGTTGTTTTGTTGTCAAATATTCAAAATAACGCTAAACTTGGACAAGTGAACAATAAAATATACCAGCTTCTAAATCAGGAGTAATTTACGATCTGTTTTTTCAAAAGATAGGCGGATTCATGTTCGGCACGGTAAATGGGGGCGGCTCGGCAAACGTTAAGCTGGCAAGCTTGACAAGTATTTCCGACACAATTACAATGAAGTTGTAACATTTGTTTTTTTAACATGATTGTTAAACCATTTAAACTTGACAAGGGCGATGAAACTTTCATTCCCTGTGAAGGTTCTGTATGTTGAGAAAACTAGACAATGTACATGCCGACACTTATTTTGAGCAACAACCAAGTTCATAGCAAGAGGAGGTGAAAGTATGACCCCAATTATGATGGTTCTCATCTCCATTTTGCTGATTCTACTCGGTTTAGTTGTTGGCTACTATGTTCGTAAAACCATTGCCGAAGCGAAAATTGCAGGCGCACGCGGTGCAGCCGAGCAAATTCTTGAAGATGCAAAGCGTGATGCTGAAGCACTGAAAAAAGAAGCTCTGCTTGAAGCAAAGGATGAAATCCACAAACTTCGAATAGATGCTGAACAAGAAGTTCGTGAAAGACGAAATGAGCTTCAAAAACAAGAAAACCGTTTACTCCAAAAGGAGGAAAACCTTGATCGCAAACATGAGGGAATTGATAAACGGGAAGCGATGTTGGAGAAGAAAGATCATTCTCTGAATGAACGACAACAACATATTGAAGAGATGGAAAGCAAAGTGGATGAGATGATTCGTATGCAGCAGTCAGAGTTGGAACGAATTTCGAGTCTGACTCGTGACGAAGCGAAACAAATCATTCTTGACCGGGTTGAAAACGAGCTTTCACATGACATCGCCATCATGACAAAAGAAACTGAGAACCGTGCGAAAGAAGAGGCTGATAAAAAAGCGAAAAACATTCTTTCACTCGCCTTACAGCGCTGCGCAGCGGACCACGTTGCCGAAACAACGGTATCAGTTGTCAATCTTCCAAATGATGAGATGAAAGGACGTATCATCGGCCGGGAAGGGCGTAACATTCGTACGCTTGAAACGCTGACAGGTATTGACCTGATTATCGATGATACCCCTGAAGCTGTCATTCTGTCCGGATTTGATCCGATCAGACGTGAAACAGCAAGGATTGCTCTTGATAAACTCGTTCAGGATGGCCGTATTCATCCGGCACGGATTGAAGAAATGGTTGAAAAATCTCGCCGCGAGGTCGATGACTACATTCGTGAGATGGGTGAGCAAACGACATTTGAGGTTGGCGTTCACGGCCTCCACCCAGATCTGATCAAGATTCTCGGCCGCTTAAAGTTCCGTACAAGCTACGGTCAAAATGTGCTTAAGCATTCCATGGAAGTCGCATTCTTGGCCGGGCTGATGGCATCGGAGCTTGGAGAAGATGCAAAGCTTGCGAAACGGGCGGGACTCCTTCATGACATCGGAAAAGCAATTGACCATGAAGTAGAAGGAAGCCACGTTGAAATCGGAGTCGAGCTTGCGACTAAATATAAAGAGCACCCAGTCGTAATTAACAGTATTGCATCACACCATGGGGACGAGGAGCCGACTTCCATTATCGCTGTGCTGGTAGCTGCAGCAGATGCGCTTTCCGCAGCAAGACCCGGCGCGAGAAGTGAGACGCTCGAGAACTACATTCGAAGACTTGAAAAGCTCGAAGAAATTTCTGAGTCCTACGAAGGTGTTGAAAAATCATTTGCGATTCAGGCTGGACGTGAAGTGCGTATTATGGTGAAGCCGGATTCAATAAATGATCTTGAAGCCCATCGCCTGGCGCGAGATATCCGCAAACGAATTGAGGACGAGCTCGATTATCCAGGTCATATTAAAGTGACAGTCATTAGAGAAACTCGAGCCGTAGAGTATGCAAAATAAAGTGATGCGCTAAGCATCACTTTATTTTTTTGACGGCTGAGGAATAGAAAGGATTTACAAAATGAGAATTTTATTTATCGGAGATGTTGTCGGGTCACCGGGCCGCGACATGGTAAAAGAGTATGTGCCCAAGCTGAAATCAAAATACAAGCCGCATTTTACCATTATAAATGGCGAAAATGCCGCACATGGAAAAGGCTTAACAGAAAAAATCTATCACAGTTTGATACAGTCTGGCGCAGATGCGATCACGATGGGAAACCATACATGGGACAAAAAAGAAATTTTCGATTTTATCGACGATGTCCCGAACTTAGTCCGTCCCGCAAACTTTCCGGAGGGCACACCGGGGAAAGGGATCACATATGTGAAAGCAAACGGTAAAGAACTTGCCGTTATGAACTTACAAGGCCGTACATTTTTACCGCCGCTCGATGATCCGTTTTTAAAAGCGGATGAATTAATTGCCGAAGCTGCTAAAAGAACACCGTACATTTTTATCGACTTCCATGCGGAAGCGACAAGTGAAAAGCTCGCACTCGGCTGGTATACGGATGGACGGGCATCTGCTGTAGTAGGAACTCACACTCATGTGCAAACAGCGGACAACCGCATTTTGCCAAAGGGCACGGCATATATTACGGATGTAGGAATGACCGGTCCATATGACGGTATACTGGGGATGGACAGAGAAACGATTATCAAGCGTTTTAAAACAAACCTTCCTGTGCGCTTTACTGTCGCTGAAGGAAAAACAACCCTAAGCGGAGTCGTCATCGATATAGATGATCAAACGAAAAAGGCCGTTAAAATCGAACGTATTTTAATCAATGATGATCACATGTTCTTTGAATAATTGATCACATGGTTATTTTATAAAAATATTAAAAAGAAAAGCAGGAATATAGCAACTCCTTAGTGAATATAGTAAAAATGGAAGGTAGCCCGCTATTTTTGAAAAGCATTGTGGGGATGGCTTTTTGGATAGCAACATCTAATAATGATTGTTCTAATGAACACTCACTTATCCATTGTAAAACTAAGGGGGAGCAGAAATGGAAATCTTAAAAGTTTCAGCAAAATCGAGTCCAAATTCAGTGGCAGGTGCGCTTGCAGGTGTGTTAAGAGAGCGCGGGGCCGCCGAGATTCAAGCAATTGGAGCGGGTGCTTTAAATCAAGCTGTTAAAGCTGTGGCAATTGCCAGAGGATTTGTGGCGCCGAGCGGGGTTGATTTGATTTGTATTCCAGCTTTTACTGATATTCAAATCGATGGTGAAGAAAGAACAGCGATTAAATTAATTGTGGAGCCTCGCTAAGAAAAATAAAGTATTCACAACCTGTTTGCATCCTGCAAGCAGGTTGTTTTTCGTTTATTGTGATATTTTCTCTCAATAGTATTTTGATAATATAATTGAACCATATGTCACGTGTAAAAAGCATTCCGGTTTTTTTTTGAAAAAAATTCAGTCCATTTTTCAAGACGGATACTTTTGTCTTTCCTGAGAGGACACAGCTGTTTACGATGATTCCAGATCATGGTACAATCCGGTTATAACAAGACTTTTAAAGGAGGATTGTACATGCAGAGTGGAAAGATGAAAGCTGTAATGAAAAAACACGGTGCTTTCGGCGCTGTGCTGGCTGAAGTTCCCATTCCTGAAATTGATAAGCATGAAGTTCTTATAAAAGTTAAGGCAGCTTCCATTTGCGGCACGGATGTCCATATTTATAATTGGGACCAATGGGCACGGCAGAGAATAAAAACTCCTTGTGTCTTCGGCCATGAGTTCAGCGGGATTGTCGAGGCTGTAGGCGAGAATGTCAGCAGTGTGAAAATCGGGGAGTATGTTTCTGCGGAAACGCACATTGTATGCGGCACATGCGTCCCTTGTTTAACAGGAAAGCCTCATGTGTGTAAAAATACGGCCATTATCGGAGTGGACACGGCAGGCTGTTTTGCGGAGTATGTCAAAGTGCCGGCCGAAAACGTTTGGAAGAACCCCGCGGATATGGACCCGGCGATTGCTTCCATTCAAGAGCCTTTAGGAAATGCCGTTCATACAGTCCTTGAGAGTCAGAACGCCGGAGGAACGACTGCCATTATCGGATGCGGGCCGATCGGACTTATGGCGGTAGCGGTCGCAAAAGCAGCAGGTGCAGCGCAGGTGGTCGCCATTGACAAAAATGAGTACAGATTAGCTCTCGCCAAACAAATGGGTGCCACAACGGCGGTCTGTATCGAAAAAGAAGATCCGCTCAAAATTGTAAGCGCTTTAACAGAGGGGGAAGGCGCTGATCTCGTTTGTGAGATGTCGGGTCACCCTTCAGCTATTGCACAAGGCCTTGCAATGGCTGCAAATGGCGGGAGATTTCATATTCTCAGTCTGCCGGAACATCCCGTTACCATCGATTTGACGAATAACGTCGTGTTTAAAGGCCTTACCATCCAAGGGATCACAGGGAGAAAGATGTTTACAACATGGCGGCAGGTTTCACAATTGCTTGGATCAAATGTACTGGATCTATCGCCTATTATTACCCATCAGTTTCCATTAGAAGAATTTGAGAAAGGGTTTGAACTGATGAGAAGCGGACAGTGCGGGAAGGTTATTTTAATTCCATAAGAGGGGGATCAACATGACAAAAGAATTTGAGTTTCTAAAAGCAGAGCTTGAAAGAATGAAAGAAAACCATACATGGCAAGACGTTAAACAGGTTGAATCAATGCAGGGCCCTTCTGTTACAGTGAATCATAAAAAAGTCATTCAGCTTTCTTCTAATAATTACCTCGGATTTACTTCACACCCAAGACTCATCAAAGCTGCACAAGAGGCTGCTCAGCAATTTGGTGCCGGTACCGGTTCAGTCCGAACAATCGCCGGAACGTTTACCATGCATCAAGAATTGGAGAAAAAGCTGGCAGCCTTTAAAAAAACAGAGGCGGCACTTGTCTTTCAATCAGGCTTTACAACAAACCAAGGTGTGCTTTCCAGCATTCTTTCAAAAGACGATATTGTCATTTCCGATGAATTAAACCATGCCTCTATCATCGATGGAATCAGATTGACAAAGGCGGATAAAAAGGTTTATCAGCATGTGGATATGAGTGATTTAGAGAAGGTGCTGAGAAAATCAATGAATTACCGCATGCGTTTGATTGTCACTGACGGCGTATTTTCAATGGATGGCAATATTGCTCCTCTGCCTGACATTGTGGAGCTCGCTGAGAAATATGACGCTTTTGTGATGGTTGATGACGCCCACGCATCCGGAGTGCTTGGCGAAAGCGGCAGAGGGACGGTAAATCATTTCGGCCTTGATGGAAGGGTTCATATTCAAGTTGGAACGTTAAGCAAGGCAATCGGAGTCTTAGGGGGATACGTTGCCGGTTCAAAGGTGTTAATCGACTACTTGCGTCATAAAGGGCGTCCGTTTTTATTTAGCACGTCGCATCCTCCGGCTGTAACTGCAGCTTGTATGGAAGCAATTGATGTCTTGCTGGAAGAGCCGGAGCATATGGAGCGTCTATGGGAGAATACTCATTATTTTAAATCAAGGCTTATCCAAATGGGCTTTACTCTCACGCAGAGCCAAACGCCGATTTTGCCTATTTTAATAGGTAATGAGGGGGTAGCAAAGCAATTTTCTGATCAGCTCCTGTCTCAAGGTGTTTTTGCACAAAGCATTGTTTTCCCGACTGTTGCAAAAGGAAAAGCCAGAATACGCACGATTATGACAGCCGAGCACACCAAAGAAGAACTGGATCAGGCGCTTGATGCCATCGAAAAGACAGCAAAGGAGCTTCAACTATTGTAGGGAGAAGGGAACACTCTTCTCCCTTTCATTCCTTATTGATTATTATTCTCAATGAGTGTACAATGATAGGTTGCCAGTTGTGCGGAGCTTCAATAACCTTTATACTGGAGGGTGGAAGTTTGGTTTGAAAGGAGAAATATCATATGAATGAAAAGCAAAAATTAGAGAGCGGACAAGTTAATCCATCGGACAAAAAATCCGAGAAGGATTACAGCAAGTACTTTGAAGCTGTCTACATTCCGCCTTCTTTAAAGGATGCGAAAAAACGCGGCAAAGAAGCCGTTACTTATCATAATGACTTTAAAATTTCTGAAGAATTCAAAGGCATGGGTGAAGGAAGAAAATTCTATATCCGGACGTACGGCTGCCAAATGAACGAACATGATACAGAAGTAATGGCAGGGATCTTTATGGCTCTTGGCTATGAAGCGACAAACTCTGTTGACGATGCCAATGTCATTCTGTTAAATACATGTGCAATCCGTGAGAATGCGGAAAACAAGGTGTTCGGTGAGCTTGGACACTTAAAAGCACTCAAAAAAAATAACCCGGATCTTATCTTAGGCGTTTGCGGCTGTATGTCACAAGAGGAATCAGTCGTTAACAGGATTTTGAAAAAACATCCGTTTGTCGATATGATTTTCGGGACGCATAATATCCATCGTCTGCCGGAGCTTTTGTCTGAAGCATACCTTTCAAAAGAAATGGTCATAGAAGTTTGGTCCAAGGAAGGCGACGTCATAGAAAACCTTCCGAAAGTCCGCAACGGAAAAATTAAGGGCTGGGTCAACATTATGTACGGCTGTGACAAGTTCTGTACGTATTGCATCGTACCGTATACACGCGGAAAAGAAAGAAGCCGCCGTCCGGAAGAGATCATTCAGGAAGTAAGAAGACTTGCAAGCGAAGGCTATAAGGAAATTACACTTTTAGGCCAAAACGTAAACGCGTACGGAAAAGACTTTGAAGATATGGACTACGGCCTTGGTGATTTAATGGATGAGCTGCGCAAAATCGATATCCCGAGAATCCGTTTCACAACGAGTCATCCGCGTGACTTTGACGATCATCTCATTGAAGTGCTTGCAAAAGGCGGAAATCTGCTCGATCACATTCATCTGCCGGTCCAATCAGGAAGCTCAGAGGTTTTGAAACTGATGGCACGCAAATATGACAGAGAGCGTTACATGGAGCTCGTCAAAAAAATCAAAGCGGCTATGCCAAACGCTTCTTTAACAACTGACATTATCGTCGGCTTCCCTAACGAAACGGATGAACAGTTTGAAGAAACGCTGTCATTATACCGTGAAGTGGAATTTGACAGCGCCTATACGTTCATTTACTCTCCGCGTGAAGGCACACCTGCGGCAAAAATGAAAGATAACGTTCCGATGAGAGTGAAAAAAGAACGCCTGCAGCGTCTGAACGCATTGGTTAATGAAATTTCCGCTAAAAAAATGAAGGAATATGAAGGCAAGGTTGTCGAAGTATTAGTTGAAGGTGAAAGCAAAAACAACCCTGAGGTTCTTGCCGGCTACACTGAAAAAAGCAAGCTTGTGAATTTCAAAGGTCCAAAGGAAGCGATCGGCAAAATCGTTCGCGTGAAAATCCAGCAAGCGAAAACGTGGTCGCTTGACGGAGAGATGGTAGGAGAAGCAATCGAGGTGAAATAAGATGACGCTCTACTCTAAAAAAGACATTGTGCAGCAAGCACGAAACCTTGCAAAAATGATCTCTGAAACGGAAGAGGTTGATTTTTTCAAACGTGCTGAAGCGCAAATTAATGAGAACGCAAAAGTGTCTGTAATCATTAATCAGATTAAAGCCCTGCAAAAACAAGCCGTTAATCTGAAGCATTACCAAAAACTCGAAGCGCTCAAACAAGTAGAAGAGAAAATTGATGCGCTGCAAGAGGAGCTTGAAGACATTCCTGTCATCCAGGAATTCAGAGACTCCCAGGTTGAGGTGAATGACCTTCTTCAGCTCGTGGCAACCACCATTTCCAACCAGGTCACAAATGAAATTATTGCGTCAACCGGAGGCGATCTTCTAAAAGGAGAAACCGGTTCGAAGATGAAACATTCAAATAACAGCTGTTCTCTTTAAAACACGGTGCCTTTTCAGGCTCGTGTTTTTTTATGTTGAACTATAAAAGAACTAAATAAACTATGTACTAAATATTCAATATGTTTTGCTGCCTTTAGCCAAATAAACTTTATCGCACTTATAAGTAAAGTTTCTAGGCACCCCTGCATACAATGGAACAGAAACTTTGTATTTTTATATTTTATTTATAAAAATGCACACTAGACGAATGCCCAGCATAAGATAACACGAAGAAGAACAAGGAGGCATGCCGGAATGTCTGAATACAGGGAAATTATCACGAAGGCGGTAGTAGCGAAAGGCAGAAAATTCACACAGTGCACCAATACCATCTCCCCTGAGAAAAAACCGAGCAGCATTTTGGGCGGTTGGATTATCAATCACAAATATGACGCAGAAAAAATCGGAAAAACCGTAGAAATTGAAGGGTATTATGATATAAACGTATGGTACTCTTACGCGGACAATACAAAAACAGAGGTTGTCACAGAACGAGTGAAGTACGTGGATGTGATTAAACTCAGATACAGAGATAACAATTACTTAGATGATGAGCATGAAGTGATTGCAAAAGTGCTTCAGCAGCCAAACTGTCTTGAAGTGACCATTTCACCGAATGGCAATAAAATTGTTGTGCAAGCGGAGAGAGAGTTTTTGGCGGAAGTGGTAGGGGAAACAAAGGTTGTTGTAGAAGTAAATCCTGATTGGGAAGAGGATGACGAAGAGGATTGGGAAGACGAACTTGATGAAGAGCTGGAGGACATCAATCCTGAATTTTTAGTTGGAGATCCTGAAGAATAAAAAAGAGACTAGGGGAGTCGGTACCCCAAGTCTCTTTTTTTATATAGACATATCATTCTTTTAACACTTTCTGTTTATGTTATAATGAAGGCTGGCAAATAGAAACGTTGATACATAGTGAGGGATTAAACAATGGCTACTTATACGCCTATGATACAGCAATATTTAAAAATAAAGGCAGAGCACCAGGATGCCTTTTTATTTTTTCGTCTCGGTGATTTTTACGAAATGTTTTTTGAGGACGCTAAAAAAGCGTCACAAGAGCTGGAAATAACGTTAACAAGCAGAGATGGAGGCGCCGCTGAAAAAATACCGATGTGCGGTGTGCCGTATCATTCTGCTTCGGCATACATTGAGCAGCTTATTAAAAAAGGATACAAGGTAGCCATATGCGAACAAACCGAAGATCCAAAGGCTGCAAAGGGCGTCGTCAAACGTGAAGTCGTTCAGCTGATTACGCCCGGAACTGTAATGGACGGAAAAGGCATCCATGAATCAGAAAACAACTTTATTGCATCAGTTTCGGCCTGCTCAAACGGATACGGGCTGGCGCTGTCCGATTTAACAACGGGTGAAAATTTGGCTGTTTTAATTGAACGGCTGGAAGACGTCATATCAGAAATTTATTCAGTCGGTGCGCGGGAAATTGTCGTAGCGGGAAGCCTTGATGAAAAGACGGTTGCTCAGCTGAAGGAGCGGTGCGGCGCTACCATTTCAATTGAAGATGGGCAAACGGATGAGCACGTTCAGATTATTGAGCATTTACAGAACCAGGACATAACGAATACATTTCTCCGTTTATATACGTATCTGAAAAGGACTCAGAAACGGAGCTTAGATCACCTTCAGCCTGTACAAGTGTATGAGCTTGAAGAAGCCATGAAAATCGACTTATACTCCAAGCGAAATTTGGAGCTGACCGAAACGATCCGTTCAAAAAATAAAAAAGGCTCCCTGCTATGGCTGCTTGATGAAACAAAAACAGCGATGGGGGGGCGGCTGCTGAAACAGTGGATTGACCGTCCGCTTATCAGAGTGAATCAAATTGAAGAGCGCCAGGAAATGGTAGAAACATTGATGTCTCATTTCTTTGAACGGGAGGATCTGCGTGAGCGTTTAAAGGAAGTCTATGATTTAGAACGCCTCGCAGGCCGTGTGGCATTCGGAAATGTCAATGCGCGGGATCTCATTCAGCTGAAGGAATCATTAAAGCAAGTGCCCGGCATTAAACAGCTTGTTGCTTCACTGGCTCATAAGAAAGCGAAGGAACGTGCGGAGCGGATTGACCCGTGCGGTGATGTTCTAGCATTACTGGAAGAAGCCCTGTACGAAAACCCTCCATTATCAGTAAAAGAAGGGAACCTGATCAAAGACGGGTACAATCAAAAGCTCGATGAATACCGCGATGCAAGCAGAAACGGGAAAGACTGGATTGCCCGCCTTGAACAGCAGGAACGTGAATATACAGGCATTCGGTCATTAAAGGTCGGTTTCAATAAAGTATTTGGTTATTATATTGAAGTGACAAAGGCGAATTTGCACCTTCTTGAAGAAGGGCGTTATGAGCGGAAGCAGACGCTAACGAATGCAGAACGCTACATTACACCTGAATTAAAAGAAAAAGAAGCGCTCATTTTGGAAGCGGAAAATAACATCTGCGAGCTGGAATACGAGCTGTTCACTGAGCTGCGTGAGAGAGTGAAATTGTATATTCCGCGTTTGCAGCAGCTCGCCAAACAGATGAGTGAGCTTGATGCGCTGCAATGCTTTGCGACAATCAGTGAAAATCGTCATTACACGAAACCAGAGTTTTCTAAAGATGAAGTTGAGGTCATAGAGGGCAGACACCCGGTTGTTGAAAAAGTAATGGATAGCCAGGAATACGTGCCTAACAACTGTGTGATGGGCGACAATAGACAGATGCTGCTCATTACCGGTCCGAACATGTCGGGGAAAAGCACATACATGAGACAAATCGCGCTCATCTCCATTATGGCGCAAATCGGCTGCTTTGTGCCCGCGAAAAAAGCTATGCTTCCGATTTTTGATCAAATTTTCACCCGAATCGGCGCGGCGGATGATTTGATCTCCGGACAAAGTACTTTTATGGTGGAAATGCTTGAAGCCAAAAATGCGATTGTAAATGCAACAAAAAACAGCCTCATTTTGTTTGATGAAATCGGGCGGGGAACGTCCACATATGACGGCATGGCCCTTGCGCAAGCGATTATTGAATATGTTCATGACCATATTGGCGCCAAGACGCTGTTTAGTACGCACTATCATGAGCTGACGGTTCTTGAAGAAAAGCTTCCGCAGCTGAAAAACGTCCATGTTCGTGCTGAGGAATATAATGGAACGGTTGTCTTTCTTCATCAAATTAAAGAAGGGGCAGCTGACAAAAGCTACGGTATCCATGTCGCCCAGCTGGCTGAGCTGCCGGCAGATCTGATTTCACGCGCTCAAGACATTCTAAAAGAACTTGAGCATTCAGGGAACAAACCAGAAGTGCCAGTGCAGAAACATGAGGTGAAAGAAGAGCCGGCACAGCTGTCCTTCTTTGGCGAATCGGATAAACCGGCTGCATCACCAAAGCTTTCTAAAAAAGAAAAGCAAGTACTTGATGTCTTTAAATCTCTGAATATACTTGATATGACACCGCTGGAAGCGATGAATGAAATGTACAAGCTGCAAAAGAAATTACATTAAAACGGGGTGATGAATGTGGCAAAAGTCATCCAGCTGTCAGATGAACTTTCAAATAAAATTGCGGCGGGCGAGGTTGTGGAACGGCCCGCCTCAGTCGTGAAGGAATTGGTGGAAAATGCCATCGATGCTGACAGCACAGTCATTGAAATCGACATTGAGGAAGCCGGTCTTGCATCCATTCGTGTTCTGGATAATGGAGAAGGAATGGAAAATGATGATTGCAAGCGTGCCTTCCGCCGCCACGCAACAAGTAAAATAAAAGATGAAAATGATTTATTCAGAGTGAGAACGCTTGGATTCAGGGGAGAGGCACTGCCGAGTATTGCGTCAGTCTCCCATCTTGAGATTACGACAAGCACGGGAGAAGGAGCGGGGACGAAGCTCATGCTTCAAGGCGGAAACATCATTTCTGAATCGCGTTCCTCAAGCAGGAAGGGAACGGAAATTGTCGTGTCCAATCTGTTTTTTAATACACCAGCCCGCTTGAAATATATGAAAACCGTTCATACAGAGCTTGGGAATATTACGGATGTGGTCAATCGGATTGCGCTGGCACATCCAGAGGTATCGATCCGCCTTCGCCATCATGGAAAAAACCTTCTCCAAACGAACGGAAATGGAGATGTGCGCCATGTCCTTGCCGCGATTTACGGTACGGCTGTCGCTAAAAAAATGCTGCCGCTTCATTTCAGCTCACTGGATTTTGAAGTAAAGGGATATATCGCGCTGCCAGAGATTACGCGGGCATCGAGAAATTACATGTCGTCTGTCATTAATGGCCGTTATATTAAAAATTTCCCGCTTGTCAAGGCTGTGCACGAAGGATATCACACACTTCTGCCAATCGGGCGCCATCCGATCACTTTTATAGAAATCACCATGGACCCGATTTTAGTCGATGTCAACGTGCACCCTTCGAAGCTTGAGGTGCGGATCAGCAAGGAAACAGAGCTGCACGACTTAATTCGTGACGGCATAAAAGATGTATTTAAACAGCAGCAGCTGATACCGAGCGCACAGCTTCCGAAAAAGTCAGCACCTGTGATGAAAAATGAGCAGCAGTTCATAACCTTTGATGAAAAGCCTGCTGAAAGAAAAATACCGGAAAAAGCGCCTGTGCCTTCGTATTCACCAATGAAACTCAGCTCAGTTGTCAAAGAACCAGTTGAGATAGAAGACGAATTGCCTTCAGAGCAGCTTGAAACTCATTCTGTGGCTGAAACGAAACAAAGGATGGAAGAGCCTGCTGTTTCAGAAGAATGGCCTGAAGCATTCGAACAGGAGCCCGCTCAGGAACAGCAGCAGACATCATCTGAACGTGTTCCGATCATGTACCCGATCGGCCAGATGCATGGGACCTATATATTGGCGCAGAACGAAAACGGCTTATATATTATCGACCAGCATGCAGCCCAAGAGCGTATTAAATACGAATACTTCCGTGAAAAGGTCGGGGAGATTGAACCTGAGGTGCAGGACATGATCGTGCCGCTCACGTTCCATTATTCGACGAACGAGGCACTCATTATCGAACAGCATCAACAAGAACTCGAAAGCGTAGGTGTCTTTTTAGAGTCTTTCGGCTCGAACAGTTACATCGTCCGCTGCCACCCAGCTTGGTTTCCAAAAGGAGAAGAAGCCGAGCTGATAGAAGAAATCATTCAGCAGGTGCTCGATTCGAAAAACATTGATATCAAAAAACTGCGCGAAGAAGCGGCGATTATGATGAGCTGCAAAGGCTCCATCAAAGCAAACCGCCACCTCAGAAACGACGAGATCAAAGCGCTTCTGGACGATCTCCGAAGCACATCAGACCCATTTACATGCCCGCACGGCCGTCCGATTATGATTCATCATTCCACGTATGAGATGGAAAAGATGTTTAAGCGTGTGATGTAGCGGGGGTTGGCGAAGGGGAATATACCCTTTGCCCATATTTTTTCTATGCATTTTTCAAGCATTGAGATATTCTTCGAATTGATCAATGCTTTTTTTTATTGTGTTATGTAAGCAACATCAGCAGCCATATTAACTGTAGTATGGTCAAAGTCGTATTTAAGGTCTTCACCACTTTCTAACAGCAGGATTGCATGAGTATGCCTTAGACGCCTGCGGACACTGATCACTGTACAGAGAAATCTGTGCTTTGGTTTGTGTCCGTTTATTATTTGAACGGAGGGACGGCATGAAGAAGAGCAAGAAAAATTCCAATAAAAACGAGCTGGAGCGCTCAGAATGGTTTTGGCGGCAAATGATGGGTCCAAGATAGGCAAACATTATGGCGGGGCTTTAAGACGCAAATAAACGGGAGGGTAAAAATATGAATCAATTAACATTAAACATTCCTCAGATTGACGAAGAAGCGACTAAATTAAAAGCAGAGAAGCTGCTGGATCAATACCGGTTATATCTCTTATAGGTACCAGATGATTTTTTGCCAAAAGTTACACCTACTTACAGCATTGTTCCGCCAAGCATCACAAATGAGTTTCATTCCTCAACAGAAGAGGCAGCATTAAAGCGTCTTGATTTGGAGATTCAGCGTGACAAATTCTTAAAAAGGATTCAAAGGGCTGTTAACCGGTTTTCTCAAAGAGAACGGCAGATCATTGTCATGCTCTATATGAAGCAGGAAGAAATGTACGATTATGAAGTGTATGCAGAAATGGGTCTGAGCCAGCGAAGCTATTATCGTGTGAAAGTAAAAGCTCTCTACCGGCTGGCATTTGCTCTGAGAGAAGAAGTCTACAAGAAAGGGGCAGCTTCTTAATGAATTTTGTTCAGCCTATACGTGACCCGGAATGTATCTTCTACATCAAGAGGTTTTTAAAAGAGCAAAACATGAGGAATTACATGCTATTTGTGACCGGTATCAATTCAGGGCTCCGTATATCAGATATTCTGCAGCTGAGAGTAAGAGACGCTAAACGGCCATACTTTAATCTCATAGAGAAGAAAACGAAAAAGAAAAAGAGAATCGACATGACGCCATCTCTTCAAAGAGAATTTAAGGCCTATGTCGAAGGGAAAGAGGACCATGAGTTTCTCTTTAAAAGCCGTGAAGGGATTAACAAGCCAATATCCCGGTCGATGGCATACAAGATTCTCAGGGCGGCTGCCGAGTATGTTGGTTTAGATGACATCGGCACTCATACATTGAGGAAAACATTTGGCTATCACTTTTACAAACAAACAAAGGACGTTGCTATGCTGCAGGAGATATTTAATCACTCGGATCAACGGACAACCCTACGGTATATCGGAATTAATCAAGACGCAATGAACAACGCCATGAAGAAATTTAAAATATAACCCGGCTCATCCAAAACAACAAGGATAGGCCTTTTTCTTTGCATTTTCCGTCAATTCCTCAAAAATAACAGGTGTGTAATTCATTTTAGAGATATTGGTTAAAAACAGAGAGGACAAGGGGTTGGCTCAGTTCGACGAGTTGCACAGTATAAAACATATGGGTAATTCGTGGATTTTGTGGATAATTCAGAGTATAATAAAAGTTAATAAATATAGAAATATATGGGGGTGAAATTATGGACAGCAATTGGAGAGAGGAATTTGCAGAAAGATATGAGCGTTATTCGACTTGGAAGACTCTTGATTCCAAAGAAAAAGTTAAGAGTTTTTTCATAAAACAGTTCAACGAATTAACAGATGATCTATCCGATAAAAAACATGTTGAAATTATTACTAATTCAGATGACGTAACTTTTAGAGTTGCGAAAAGCACTTTAGATTTAATAACACACATAGACTTTATATCTATTAGAATCAACGGAGAAGCTTTTGGTGAGATAAAATTCGATAACGGGGCTCTTCTTTATACGGAGAAAGTATCATTCACTAATAGACCCAGAATAAATGATGTAGTAGTTGATCACTTGTTTAAAAAGGCTTTCTATGATTTCAAAATGTAATTTTGGCAGACAAACGGCACAAACATGGCAACATAACGGCACACCATTTTTTATTAGGTGAGTTATTATGGTAATAGGAATAAATCGACAGGCGCTTTCCCAATCGGGAGGGCGCTTTAATATTTGTAACTATAGTAGTCTTTTCTCTGATTTTGTTTAATAATAAAAGGAAGAGGAGGAAGGGTTATGAAAATTGAATATCTAAAAAAAATGATCGATAAATACTTGCAACAATTTGGAGAAGGGGGGGAATTATATCATTATACCAGTATACATGGACTCGAAGGGATAATCAGTAAGAGGGAGTTTTGGGTTTCACATTCAGACTTTTTAAATGATAAAACTGAATTGAAATATACCTTACATTTATTTAGTAAGATCTTATCTAAAAAAATGAAAGAAATTAATGTGAGTTCGTCTATTATTCAGGGTTATTTTATAGAATATTTTAAAGGTTTATTTGAACAATACCCGACATATATCTTGTCACTATCAACTAATGGAGATTCAAATTTGCTTTGGTCTAATTATTCTCATAATGAAGGATATAATATAGCTTTCGATTTCAATAATATATTAGAGGATCTCAAACCAGCTAATGAAACTGACGAAAATGTTGTAGGTGTATTTGCTTCAAAGGTTATTTATGATAGGGAAATTCATATTAAAGCAATTTCTAAAATAGTTGATGATTTGATTCCAATTGGTCTAGAAGCATTTGCTGAATTTGAAAAGGTTAAAGGACCTAGATTTTTTCACTCATTTATACCTGGAGAAACCATCAATCAAATATTTTTAACATTACAATTGTTTTCTGCCTTTTTCAAAGATCAATGTTTCCAGCAGGAAGAAGAGTATAGAGTTGTTTTTCTTGTACCCCATAAGATTAATAATTACAAGTGTAGAATATCTAATGGCGTATTCATCCCCTATATCAAAGTTGAATTCTCAGATGAGTGTATAGCGGGATTAACTGTAGGTCCAAAAAATAAAATGGACATTTCAGAGGAAGGGTTAAAAAGTTTTCTTAGTTTGCATAACTTCAATTTAGATCTACTAGGAATTAAACAATCAAAAATTCCATATAGATATTAATCAATATTATGATGTAAGGCAAATATTCAGATATATTTGGGTGTATTATTAAATTAACTGGAAACAGTTCATTAATCTTAAGATGGCCCGGTGATGTAAGAAGATAAAGTCTAATAATAAGCATCCTTAGGGGTGCTTTTTTATTTGGAGGCATAATATGCAAAGACCATTGAAACCATGCAATGAACCCGGCTGTCCTAACCTAACACGAGAGGGATATTGCGAACAGCACAAGCGAACCAAGCCCACCTATGATCAATACCGGGAGTCCGCTACCAAACGAGGGTACAACAGCAAGTGGAGGCAGGCGCGTCTTGGCTACCTGTCAAAGCATCCATTCTGTGTATCGTGCATGATGGAAGGTAGACGGGTCCCGGCAACAGTAGTCGATCATATCAAACCGCATAAAGGAGACAAGAAACTCTTTTGGTACTCAGGCAACTGGCAGCCACTATGTACGCCATGCCACAGCAGGAAGACAGCGAAGGAGGATGGAGGATTTGGGAACAGAACATCAAACATGCATGTGTGATGAATGTGGAACATTGCTCTTGGTCAAAGGATGCTCAAAGGTCAGGAAGCATGACGACGGAATCCGTGAGTATTATATCAAGTGTCCTCGGTGTCGGACTGAGTATACATCCTATTACACGGATGCCGACATAAGACGTATGCAACAGAAGGTGAAGAAACTATTTGCTCTTCGTTCCACTATGAGGAAGGAAACGGCATTTGATCTGTATACAAAGAGATTAAGAGATGAACAAAAGAAACTAGAAGCCGTAATGCTGCAGCTAAAAGAGGAAATGAGCACCCCCCACCCTAAAATCTCTGAGGGACTAACGCCGGAGACCGCGCTCCCCTCCCCATTTTGAAAAATTCCCTAAATGAAAATTCAGAAGGAGGTGAGGGAATGGCTAGACCGAGGCAACCTGTCGACTTGCTACTGGTGAAAGGGAAGAAACACCTGACACAGCAAGAGATTGAGGAGCGTCGAGCACAGGAAATAAAGGCACCAAACGACAAAGTAAAAGCTCCATCATATTTGCCAAAAGACTTAAAAAGAGAGTTTAAAAAGATAGCGGACGAGTTGAAAAACATCGGGATTATGACCAATTTAGATGTTGATGCGCTTGCCCGTTTTTTGTTTGCCCGGAAATTATATTTGCAAGTAACAGAGCAATTACTTGAACGGGGTCCGATGAAAACAGTGATTGTTAGAAAATTTGACGATGATGGGAATGTAATAGGAGAAGAAGAAAAGGTTGTTCCGAATGATGACTATTCTGAACTATTGATAAACCAAGACAAGTTGTTTAAACAATGCCGGCAAGCTTCAAGCGATTTAGGACTGACCATTTCCTCTCGCTGTAAACTCGTCATCCCGAAAAAAGATGATGGGAAACCGAAGTCAAAAGAGGAAGAACGGTTCGGGGGCCGCATGTAATGCAAGAGATTACTGCCGAAATTCTCATAGAACGGGTATGGTCATACGCTGAGAAAATCCGTTCCGGTGAAATCAAGGCAAGCAAAAAGCACAGATGGGCAGTTGAACGCTTTTTTCGAGATGTTGAACGCCTCGCAGATGATGACTGTCCTTATTATTTTGACGCTGAGGCTGTTGTCGATTTTTATGAATGGGCGCGGCAATTCAGACACGTCGAGGGGATTCTTGCCGGACAGCCGATTGAGCTTACAGACTTTCAGCTTTTTATATCGGCTAATATCTACGGTTTTTATAAAAAAGAAAACGGCGCTCGGCGATTTCGAAAAGTTTATATCCAGCTGGCCCGGAAAAATGCGAAATCACAGTTTCTTGCTTTAGTGGCGTCATACGAGATTTTTCCGACGCAAGAAAAACACCGGGTATTTATTGCAGGCTGGTCCAGAGAACAATCTGATGAGGTTTATCAAGCTATACTCGAACAGCTGCACCATGCGCCCATACTGAAAGGGAAATACTCCTCAGCCAATGGACGAGTCAAAAAATACAAGACAAACTCCATCATTCAGCCTTTATCTCGGGAAGCCCGGAAGTTAGGGGACGGGAAAAAACCATCTATTGGGATAGTGGACGAATATTATGCTCATGAAACAAGAGAAATTTATGATGTTCTTGATAGTGGTATGGTCGCCCGCCGCAGCCCGTTAATGGCTGTTATTACGACAGCCGACTTTCATATGGAAAGGCCGTGTTTCAGGGATATCAATATACAAGTAAAATCCTTGATCCAGACATTGACACGGAGAATGATGATTATTTTGTTATGAATGAGGGGCTTTCTATTACGGAGAACCTAGCTCAGATTGGCGTTAAGATTTCAGGATTTATCACGGACCGTTTGCACGTAATTGAAAACGAAGCGAAAAAAAAACGAAAAAGATGAACAGGCTGCTGGATAACCCGGCCGCTTTTTCTATAAACATAAAAGGAGACGATGAAACATGGTAAACATTATTCAAGACTTCATTCCGAAAGGAGTACCCTATGACCTTTGTATATCACGGTTCATAATACTTCGAATACTGAGAAAGGCGCAAATGCTCCGGGAACAGCAACCAGCTGACACTTCACTATGGAACAACATTTAAGATCCGAATAAAATCAAAGTTGGACAAAAGTTAAAGCATGAAGGTTCGAGCGCTTTCAGCACTAAACCAAGCAGTAAAAAAACGTCATATGCGCTGCCTTCTGGAATCTTTAAAGTAACAAGCCCGATGAGAAAAGGAGCTGACGTTACAAAGATTCAAAAAGCGCTTGCTGATCTTTATTTCTACCCGGATAAAGGGGCGAAGAATAACGGCATTGACGGAGTGTATGGTCCGAAAACAGCAAACGCGGTGAAACGGTTTCAGTCAGTAAATGGCCTTACTCCTGACGGCATTTATGGCCTAAGACTAAAGCAAAAATAAAAGCACTTTTGAAGTAATAAAAGATCCCTTGAATTTTCAAGGGACCTTTAAGGATTATAAAGTTCCAATATTCTTTTCTATTTTTTGAATAACTTGTTCGAGCCATTCTAATGGAGATATTCCGTAACTAAGAATGTCCACTCCGTCAGCAGCTTCATCGATAAAATCATTCTTTTCTTCATCCGAATAATCGCTGTTAATAAAATCTTTTAATGCTGCTATATCAGTTTCTTGCTCTTCTTTTGGAATCTCTTCTAAGTATTCGTCCAGTGCTGATTCTGGAGTTTCTATATCTTGATGAAAAATACCTCCTAGAAATTGAAATACAGGTTCAGAAATGTTTGTATCTATCATGGTATCACCTCGTTGGGTAGCCAGTTAATATAAAGCTACCATCTTTGTTCTTTTTCAATATAATTTTAGCATTAGTTAAATCAGTAATTGTATCTTCTCCCTTTGGCATTCCTCTTCCTAAAACTTCATTCCCTTTATAAGAGAGTACTAAAGGCTTTTTCACATCACTATTTAACCATTTTTCTATTTTCACTTTATTATTAGTGAGAGCACTATTAGCAACTCTTTCTGCAGTTGCTCTATCTTTAAATGATGATGAACCGGATATCTTCTTGTTACTCATTTTGCTCTTATCAAGTCTTTGAATTAGTTCTTCGTCCGTCTTCCCAACGTGTCTTTCAATAAGGTGCCCGCCTTTTGCTTCATGAGCAGCTAATCCTCCGCCAGGTGCGAGAGGGGTACTATCACCTTGTTTGACATTCCCTATACCCATGTTGTTAGAAGTTTCAGATTTCCTGAGAACACTCTCTTTTTGATCTTCAACAATCCTTTTTAATAGAGGAGTATTTTTTGCGTTATACGTATTATCGATGTCTTGGGCAATCCCGACAAGTGCAAGATCATTCTTATTTCTAACAATAGAATGAATATAGGCTGTTCCCTTTTTAATCCCATTATTCACATGAGCAGCGGCTGTTCCACCTTCAACCACTTTACCTACTTTAGAAAGTTTGGTAGTGGTTTGTACTGCGGCACCCGCACCTTTTGGTCCAACAATATTGCCGATTGCATAACTGATATAATGTGCTCTTGTGTATGCATCACCATTTATCATTTTATCATTCCATGAATCGGAGATGTTTGTCCAGATTATTTTGGGATAAGAGGGGACGCTTAAGACTGTTGTAATTGTTTTTGTGAGTTTTAGTTCCATAGGAAGCTGTGAATATTCCCAGGCTCCTACAACCAAGTCTTTGATGCCATATATCGTATCGTCAATCGTATCGTTAATCCCATCATTAACACCATCGATGATATCAAATGCTGTCTTACCGACATTGATTACACTTTCACCGACGGTCTCCAGCTGTTGTGCTTGTTCAAGCTGAACCACATACTGGAGCTGTTCAGGGGTGAGATTCTCATATCCGACCTTCTTAGCGATTTCTAAGTATTCATCCGGATCCATGACTCTGTCAGCTAGCTTCTTTTTCAATTCTTTGATTTCTCGTTCTTTCGCTTCATCTTTCTTGATCTTCAGATAGGCTTCAGTCTGTTTCTCGATATCACCTTTTTTCTTATGTATGTCACTTTCACGGTACGCCTTGGCATTGTAATGGATGGGTGTAGCATTCTTGCCTTTGCCTGTGGATTCCTCAAGCTTTTGGAAGTCCTTCTTGATGAATTGCTCGTTTGGCTCTGACTGGGCATATTCAGTAACAAGTGCTTCGTCCACGCTGCCTAATTTATCGACTGTTTTTTTGCGTTTATCCTCTGCATCAGCAAGTTCGTCTTTGAAGACCTCTGTCGAGAACAAATCAAGCGGAAGAATATCGTCGATATCATTTAAGATATCTTTCATCGCTTTCTTCTGTTCAGACATAATGGATTTTGATTTTGTATAGGCGTTAGCCAGCTCATGTTCTAAGAAGGATTCTTCTATATATGCATCAGATAAGCTGGCGTCCTCTAAAGCGCCTGAAATGCTTGTCAAGAAAGCAATTTTCATATCAATTAGATCAATCCAATTGTCAGCCACACCCGCATGATCTTGATAAAATGCTTTGATGTTATCGGCACCTTTGCCGGAAAACTCACTTTCATCTAAATCAGCTACAGCTTTGAAGGCTTTCTTTAGATTGACCATCTGACTTCTTAATTCTTTGTATTCTTTTGCACGTTTATCTGCTTCTGATAGCAGTGATTTGGCTTCAAATACTTTCATGTTCATATCCTTTCATTTAAATAGATCAACAAGATTTTACCATGGGAATATGAAGAAACAGACTGAAAGTGATACAAATGTGTGAAATGATCAATTTGATCTGTGTCATTTTACCTATCTGAATTTCTTGTTTGGGAGACTGCGATGACGCCAGACGGTTCTAGCTGAGAAAGGGCTTTTTCATGAGTGTATTTATGGACCAAAAACAAAAGATAATCTCGAGTAATGCTATGCCTATAGGAACTTTAATCTTGGTTCAAAACTTTATCGGAATCAAACTCAGATGGATTGTCTATAGTTGATGCTGGGGTTACTCAAGAAGACGAGTCTACAGACACAGCACGGACAGAAGTTAACGAAACAGTAAAGGAAATTGCTACTCAAGCGTCATATGAAGAATTAAATGTAAACGATCCACCAGTTGATAAAGTTGTTAAGATAACTGGCACAGTCGAGAGTGTAACGGATGAAGGTGTTTTGGATTCGTTTATAATTTCTCAGGAAGAAGATGGTGGAAAGTGTTTGTATCTAGTGATGAACATGAGTTACTTAACATTAACTAAGTGTGATAAGATTTCAGCTTACGGATCTGGGCAAGAAGGTGAAGACACACCGGTGATTACAGGTGTTCTAGTAGCCGATTGGGTGTTTCTTATTATCAAAGGAGAGATTATGAATAGGATACAAAATATTCGAAGTATAATTAAAGATGATTAAACAATTCATCAAAAAGATTTTATATGTATTTTTACTCGCAAATGAAAGGACCAAGAGTGAGGGCTATGCCCCTTAGCCTATGAGAATATGAACCGCCTCTGGTCTGGTTGCCCGATCCTGCCTCACCCGTAGCCGGGGCTGTGATGCACACTAGACACAGCAAGCATAAAACCGCTTGAAACAATCAATAAGCGGTTTTTTATCAGGTTATGATTTAGGCTGATGATCAAATGCTAGTTCAATCAACGCTATAAATGCTGATATGACAAAGAGTAATGCGTCCGGAATATAAATAGAATCCATAAAGTAATCTACTAAACAAATCGTTATAAAATTAGCGATGAAATAAAGGACAAATGCGAAAAGTGCTGTTTTTCTCATAGAAAGCGAATGGATCATGATCAGAGAAACGACTTTTGTTAGAGGATCTATGACCAGTCCGGCAGCAAAGCATCCCAATATAAAAAACAATAAGGTTTGATTGGAATCGTATGTGATGCCGAGGATGGTAAATAGCCCTTTTATGCCGAAGAAATAACCGCCGAAAATCACAGCGGCTGCAATTGTGATAAGGAGGCCAATGGATACAATCACTGTTATTTTTGAGCTTGGTTTTAAGTCTTTAAATGGCGTGTCATGTTCTTTCTGGCTCACGTATTACACTCCTTTATGTTAATGATTCACAATACAGCGGAACTCACCCGAATATACCGATATTAATAAAAACAGAATATGTACTCCTAGGCAAGTGCCTAATGAAAAAGCGAAAATCCGACAGGTATACTGAGAAAGCGGAGGTTTTTTCATATAAGCTCCTTATCTAGATGACTTGCATAAAGTGTAACATATATTTACAAAAGTGAAATAATCCTTTTTCTATTGAAAAAGGATTATTTAGCGAGACTAATTTTAACTTCTGAGATTTTTCGAAGCTTTCGCTTTTTTCGGCCAGATAAAATAACTGGCGGTGATCAGGCAATCAATGCCGAGAATCACTGTCCATACCTTTAAAATACTGCTCAGCGCTTCGGTTCGAGCAGCATCATCAATAAAATAAATCATTCCGGCGAGCAGCCCGGCACCAATAAGATAAGCGAGCACATGTCTGATCAAGCTTTTCGCATAATGTTTCGCATGATCCATTCCATAGCGCACAAGCGGTTTTGAGCCTTGCTTTGTTACATAATAACGGAATTTTTCATCCGCCCATTGGATCATTTGCTTGCCGAAAGCGATCGATACGCCAATGTACACTGCCGCAATCGCGTGTGCAGTAGTCGCAACGGCTCCGCGGTATAAGTCCGCGGACGTCATTATTAACAAAATCAGGTCAATGACAGGGGTTAAGGCAAAAAGAAGCAGCCCTAATTTATCTTGTTTGAATAGATAGCGTACGACAAGGCCTAACACAATTACAACCCAAAATGCTATTTCGCAGAAGACAATCATCCAAGCGACACTGTTCAATCTGTTCCCCTCTTTCCAATACAGTTGTATTATTTAATATGATTTTACCATCTGCGTTTTTATAAAACAACTGTATTATAAAAATTGCTCTCCGATTTTTTTCTTGGTAAAATAAAGACATGCCAAAACAAATTGACCATGAAAAAAGAAGAAAACACATTGCAGAAGCGACATGGCGGGTGATTTTAGAACGAGGGATGGAGGGGGCCTCAGTCAGAAACATTGCCAAGGAAGCAGGACTGTCGTTAGGTGCGCTTCGCCATTATTTTTCGACTCAGGATGAATTGCTTGTTTTTGCAATGAAACTTGTGAAAGAAAAGGTGACAGCTCGCATTAATGAAATTGCTGCCCATGATTTGCCGCCTAAAGAAAAAGTGTTACACATACTGCTTGAAATTGTCCCGACAAATGCTGAAACGATTAGAGAGATGGAGGTATGGTTTGCTTTTACTGTTTATGCGAGACATAAAGATAATATGTTTGACGCGGGACATGACGAGATTTACAAAGCAATTCGAAATCTGATTGACTACTTGGACCAGATTCATTTACTGCAAAGACATGCTGATAAAGAAATAGAAGGAGAGAGGCTGTACGCCTTAATTGATGGCTTGGCTTTACATGCGATGTTTGACCCTCGCCGTGTGAATAAAGAACGGATCAAACGTGTTATTATGCAGCATTTACAATCTATATGCGTTGATGAATCAGCCAAGAGTGAATAGGTCACTGCAAAAAGTTATTCTGAATGGACAAGTCTCCAAAAAGAATAACTTTTTTATGAGAATCAAGCGTAACTGCAAGAATGAATTGAAGAATGGAACGGCCGCATACCGTTTGGTAAAGTGGGAATGGAAGAGAGAATGAAAGAACTTCATATTGATAGGTATGGTGAAAATGGTTACTTATGCGGTACAAATGATTCCATGCAAACAAGCGCCTTTTGGGCAATTTCAAAGGCGCTGTATTCTTTCGACAAGTGAAAGTTTCTTCATTTGTTTTGTACATCAATAGTATATACCGCACGATCAGTCAGTACCTTCAATCCGCCATTTTCTTGGTGAATGTGGATATCTCCTAATAAAGGAATTTCATAAGCGTTCTGCGGAAGCGGTACGTCTCCAGCTTCAGTAAAGGTTGTTCCTTCGCCTTCCAGGACGAGTTCGTCATTTGCAACGTAGTCGTCAGGGTGGTTTGTGCTGCGTATGCCCACTTTTTGAAGGTGAAGAACAATCTGATCCAAATCTGAAATCTCGTCTTGGTTATTGGTCAGCTCGCCTTTTCTAATATCCAGCGTCTGGCCGATCCGCTCTCTCAACCATTCGGAAAGCTCAGTGTTGTTGAGTGTCATCAGTCATTCCTCCTTTTGATCTATACTGTACTATTCCCAATTGTTTTATGTTTTACACTCTGCTGGATATAGCGGCTTATGTACGCTAAAAAGACACTGCTTATCCTTTTTATAAAGAACCAGCAGTGTCCACGAAGATCATGAAATCTTATTCACCAGGAATAGCTTTCTCGGCATTGATTGCTCCGGCACCGTAAATATTCGGGTCTTCGCCTGTCCATTTATCGGCCCCATTTTTAAGCAGCTCTTTCACTTCATCCGGTGTTAGGTCTGGATTTTGCTGGAGTATTAAGGCGGCGATTCCCGCACAGATTGGCGTTGCCATTGATGTCCCTGACATTGTGAAATACTGGGACCCTACACGGCTTGATTTTTGCAGCTTATCGATATATGAATTCGGTGAGCGAAGGGAAATGATGTTTACGCCCGGCGCTACAATATCGGGCTTTTCTTTCCCGTATACAGTCGGTCCGCGGCTTGAGAAAGAAGCGACTGTATCATCTTCGCTGCTTCCTGTATTGTTATCGTCAAACGCACCGACAGTAATGACTTTTTCGCTTACACCAGGGCTTGAAATAGTCTGCTGATCAGGGCCAGAATTTCCGGCAGCCACACAGACGACAATCCCGGCGTTCCAAGCTTCTTCAACTGCTTTGACTAAAGGATCTTCTAGTTCATTGTCATAACGCAGCGCATCGCCGCCAAGGGACATGCTGATAATATCAATTGGTTCATCAGGATTGTCTTCATTATATTGAATGCACCATTCGACGCCTTCAATAATGTCCGCTAACGTGCCTGAACCTTGTTTGTTCAGCACTTTTACTCCAATTAAATTGGCTTCCGGTGCAGGGCCGCGGTAACGGCCGGAAGACGACGCGCCGCTGCTTGCGACATCACCTGCGCAGTGTGTGCCATGTCCATTATCATCATACGGCTCTGTTTTTTGGTTTACCATATCGGCAAAGCCAATAATTCTTCCCTCTAAGTCAGGGTGCGGGTAGATTCCTGTATCGACTACTGCGACTGTAACGCCTTTACCTGTTAAGGTTTGCCCGTTTCTGACGACTTCCTTTGCATGGCTTGCTTCGGCTGCTGCGTCAAGAAGCGCTTTGACTTCGCGGTTTAAATATACTTTACGGATATCGCTGCATTCAGAAAGAAGAGAATGCAATGCTGAAGGGGTAACCTCTGCGCTGCAGCAATTGATTTTGTTAAAACGTTTTTTTAGCTTGCTGCGTTTTTCTTTTTGCAAAACCTGTCCCGTCATTTGAAAGCCTGCCTCATGGCAGCCTTCCTCGAATTCTATGATGACCGACATTTTTTTTCTGTTATTTAACTTTGTTTCAAAAAACTGATGCAAAAAGCAAGGAGTCCACTTGAAGGGCTTGTAGAGCTGCAAGACGCTTTCCCGCAACGGCCAATCAAGCTTATGAGCGTTTGCTCTCACCATTTGTACCATAGAGTAGCCAAACATCGATTTTCCTCCTATTAAGAAGTTCTCTGTATACTCTATGAGTGGATCGTATGTTTGGTAAGTTTGTTTGTCCTTTAGAGGAGGCGGACAAGAGTTTGTTTTTACGAATCTTTTGAATCTGATACGAAAGAATCATGTGTACTGTTAATCATTGGGTATTGAAAAGGAACATTTGTTCGTATTATCATTTATATATATCAAACAGGAGGGAGTGATAGATCGTATGGATATTTTCTTACGCCGGTCTTTGGAAGATCAAATACCGATCTGCATTATATATATGAAGAAAGACGGCACCATAACAAAAAGAACGATTATCGTCAGGCAGAAAAGCAATACACAAATTAAAGCTTTTTGTTTTACGAACCATCAGATCAGAACGTTTTTATTAGACTCTATCCTCTCCTGTGACTTTGCGCGAACAAGGAAGCAAGAACCCCGGTTCGCAGGACTATAACAGGCTGTCGGCTTCAGCATCCCTGACAGCCTGGTTTTTAGTAAAACCTTCCTTATACCTCTATACATTTAATTACCAAGTGAGGTTGTTCCTACCTTTTTTGTTTTTCCTCTCAATCTTTTTTCACTGATATTTGTATATAACCGCTGATAAATGTGACATTCAATTGATTTTTTGAAACCGGGAACTTTTTCACTGATGATATAGTGTATACAATGGTAAGATAAAACCTATTGACTACACCTCATATAATGAACCTTGCCATTCTTGTGAAAGGAGTTTAACATGAGAAGATTTTTACTAAATGTCATATTCGTCTTAGCCATAGTCTTATTCATAAGATATGTTCATTACTCATTAGAACCTGAACCATCTAACCAGCCGGATACATATTCAAATTTCAGCAGCCTGGCAGAGAATGAGGACCCTGCCGATTATGATATTTCTTATCAAGAGAAAAAAGGGAGCAAAGTTTTAATCATGTCTCCGCACGGCGGAAGAATTGAAGGTGGAGTAAGTGAGCTTGTGCGTTATTTCAACAATGACTACTCGACTTACCTGTTTGAGGGCTTAAAGTCACAGGATAATCAAACGCTGCACATTACAAGCACCAACTTTGATGAGCCATTGGCTAAAGAGAAGATTAAGGAGCACCAGTACGTTGTCGCTTTTCACGGATATAAAGGAGAAAACAAAAATACACTTGTCGGAGGCACAGACCGTAAGCGGGCGAAAATGATTGTCAGAGCTCTTGAAAAAAGAGGGTTTTCCGCCGAATTAGCGTCCTCTCAAAGCGGCCTTGCAGGATTAAGTGCAGATAACATTAATAACCAGGGGGAAACCGGGCTGAGTATCCAGCTGGAAATCAGCCGTGAACAGAGAGAAGCCTTTTTTGATGATTTTTACTATAAAGATAGGAAATACACGAAAACCAGTGAATTCTACTCTTATGTTCGCGCGATAAAACATGTACTTGAAAAAGAATATTCCTAATAAGCAAATCAGAGGACAAAATCAAGGAAGATCAGTAGACTGAAATGGAATCCATTGAAGGAGGCAATCATATGGCAGATCATCATTTTTATTTAAAAGCGAATTGGCCGGGAAAACGTAATGATGTCGGCACAATCGAAAGCGGCAATCTCATCACGTCTATTTCCATTCCTAAAGAAATGGACGGACCGGGGGAAGGGACCAATCCGGATGAAATGCTTCTCGGGGCAGCGGCAACCTGTTATATTATTACACTTGCTGCTATGATGGAAAGAAGCGGACTGGAAAAAGAAGAACTGCAGATGGAATCAGAAGGCATAGTTGATGTGACAAGAGGGATCTTTACATACAAAAAAATCATTCACCGCCCCGCAGTAGTCCTCAGACACGATGCCTCAAAAGAAGACGTAGCGTTAGCCCACAAGCTTTGTGAAAAAGCGGAGTCTTCTTGCATGATCTCACGAGCCATTCAAGGAAACGTCGAATTGCAGCTAGAAGCTTCTGTGAAAATATCGGGGCAATCATAAAGAAGCAGACGGTCAATGACAGGCCGTCTGCTTTTTTTCTTTATTAGGGGCTTTTGACTGATTTAACAGCACAACGCCTGCAATGATGAGTGTTAGCCCACATATACCCTTCAAGCTGACAGTTTCGCCAAAAAGCAAAAAACCGACTACCGCTGTAAGCGCCGTCCCGATACCGGACCAAGTGGCGTATGCGCTTGATAAGTCTATGGTTCTTAAAGAAAAGCTTAAAAACGTGAAGGCGGACAGAAATCCGGCAGCCACTCCGATAATAGGCCAGAATTGTGTAAAGCCTTCGGAGAATTTGAGCATTGTGCTCCCAAATACCTCAGATAATATGGCAAGAGCCAAATAAAGAAATCCTCTCATATACAACACTCCCTTACTGCCAATTAAGCAGCACAACACCTGAAATTAATAGACCAATTCCAATAAGTCCTTTTATATTCAGTTTTTCTTTGAAAAATTTCGCTCCGATCACGGCCGTCAGCACCGTACCCACGCCGCTCCATGTCGCATATGAAAGGCTTAGAGGGATGCGGTTTAAGGTCAGCGACAGCATATAAAAGGCAAGGGAATAACCTATCACGACCAATGCACTCGGCTTCCACTTTTTGAAGCCGTCAGACACTTTCAGCATGGCTGCTCCGATTGATTCTGAGCATATGGCAATTGTGAGGAATAAGTATCCGATCATCATCGTAATCCCCCTCACTCAAAATATGATAAATGTAAGTTAATGAAAAGATCATCAGCTAGAAAAATATTAGTGTAAACCTATGTACGAGTCAAGAGATTCATTTTACCTCAGGTTCGGGGGATAAAAAAGACCCCTTTTATAAGGGGCTGCCGGGTTTAATAGTAATATGGGTACGGAGGATATGGATATCCGCCATAAAAATAAGGGTTAAATAAAGCGCTGCCTACAAGTCCGCCTACCAAACCGCCAAAAAAAGGTCCTCCGTAAAATCCAAATGGCCGTCCAAAGCCATAGCCAAACCCAGGTCTAACCCAAGGTCTTCCAAATCCGTAGCCAAACCCTGGTCTGCCAAAGATTCTTGCATCATTTCCAGCAATGAAATGCTCCACTTCGTTCATTTTTTCTTTCCTCCAATAATAAAGTATAGATGATGCAGTGTATTCAGCCTATCTAAATTTGATTGGGCGTTCAGCTCAAAAAGAAGGAGAGTGAACTGATTGGGCCTGTATCAATCTGACTGGGCCAAGGCGCCGCCTCACGTACATGCTTATCGAGCGAAAACGACCAGCGAAGAGGGGCATTATCATATCATTGAAGGTTTTACTCAGCCGGCAAACGGAACGAATACGGATCGCCATACACACTATTTCACTGGGATTACTTCGTTTGAAAATGGCCATTTCCACCGCTATTACGGGATCTCAGGCCCTGCCATTCCCCGGGCTGACGGCACGCATTATCACGAAATAGAAGAAAACACTTATCTCGCTTATAACGAGCCGATTCAGATCCGTTACGGAGGCGTTGTGTACGATCCCCGAAATCAAACCAGGAAGACGCACCGCCATCATTTGAAAGGCAAGACACGGGAAATCGTCGGAAATGAGCCTCTTGGCTGGTAAAAGAGATGTTTACTACTGCAAAAAAAGGGCAAAATGGATAGGTGATTATATATGATGAATGCTATAATGGGGGGAGATTTGTAAAAGAGAGTGATACATAGTGAAAAATAAGAAACAGCCCGTTGTCATATTAGTCGGACCAACGGCAGTGGGGAAAACCAGTTTAAGCATTCAGCTTGCTAAGGCTTTGAACGCGGAAATTATCAGCGGAGACTCCATGCAGGTTTATAAAGGAATGGACATCGGGACAGCTAAAATCTCTGAACAGGAGACAGAAGGTGTGCCTCATCATCTGATTGACATTCTAGATCCGGCAGATTCGTTTTCCACCGCGGATTATCAAGGCTTGGTCAGAAATAAAATCAGCGAAATTTCAAACAGAGGAAAGCTTCCGATGATTGTCGGCGGTACGGGGCTTTATATTCAATCCGTCCTTTACGATTATACATTTACGGAAGAGGCGAACGATCCGGCGTTTCGGGAAGAAATGCAGAAGGCTGCGGGGCAGAAGGGGGCGGAATTCCTTCACGCTAAGCTGGCTGCGGCTGATCCGGAGGCAGCAAAAGCGATTCATCCGAATAATACAAGAAGAGTGATTCGCGCACTGGAGATTTTACATACATCTGGTAAAACGATGTCGCAGCATTTAAAAGAGCAAAAGCGGGAGCTGCTGTACAATGCTGTATTAATCGGGCTTACAATGGACAGAGACACGCTTTATGAAAGAATTAATCAGCGGGTCGACCTGATGATGGAAGCCGGACTTCTTCCGGAAGTGAAACAGCTCTACGACCGAAAATTGAGAGACTGTCAATCGATACAGGCGATCGGCTACAAGGAGCTGTACGCATATTTTGACGGATTTGTGACACTTTTTGAGGCTGTTGAGCAATTAAAGCAAAACTCCAGACGGTATGCGAAACGCCAGCTGACGTGGTTTCGCAACAAAATGCCGATTGAGTGGTTCGATATGACACCGCCTGTTGATATGGAGCTGAAAAAAAAGGAAATTTTCACACATATAGCAGGAAAACTGCAACTTTAATCGAAACTGTATGATATAGAGAATCAAGGAGGACGAAACATGAAACCGATTAATATTCAGGATCAGTTTTTGAATCAAATCCGCAAAGAAAATACGTATGTCACTGTTTTTTTACTGAACGGCTTTCAATTGCGCGGCCAGGTGAAAGGCTTTGATAACTTTACCGTATTGCTAGAATCGGAAGGTAAGCAGCAGCTTATATATAAACATGCGATCTCGACTTTTGCACCGCAAAAAAACGTCCAGCTTGAATTAGAATAGACCATGCAAAGATATAAAGAAATAGAAGAACCTCGGGCTTTCAGCCCGAGGTTTTTTGTGTCGCAGAAGCTTCTATAGAGATTACAAAAAATATAGGAATTTGGTTATTTGTGTAAATTTCATATTAAGGTACAATGATTTGTGATTATGCTGGAAAGGGGAGAGGAAAATGGTTCACAAACGAAAAAGTGCCGTATCATGCGGCCTGGTGGTTTTGTTAACACTGCTGTTTGTCACGCTGCCGGTATCTAAAACTTGGGCAGCAAGCATAAACGGCACGCTGATGCAGTACTTTGAATGGTACCTGCCTAATGACGGACAACATTGGAAACGTTTGCAAGGAGATGCGGGGCATTTATCTGAAATCGGAATCACTGCTGTATGGATTCCTCCTGCATACAAAGGAACAAGTCAATCTGACAATGGATATGGCCCATATGATTTGTACGATTTAGGAGAATTTCAGCAAAAAGGGACGGTGAGGACAAAATACGGCACAAAGCATGAGCTTCAGTCAGCGATCAGCTCCCTGCATTCGCAAAACATCCAGGTATATGGTGATGTCGTTTTGAATCATAAGGCGGGCGCGGATGCAACAGAAGATGTAAGGGCGGTCGAAGTGAATCCGAACGATAGGAATCAGGAAATATCAGGAGAGTATCAAATAAAAGCATGGACAGACTTTCATTACCCAGGCCGCGGAAGCACGTACAGCGATTTTAAGTGGCATTGGTATCATTTCGACGGAGCAGATTGGGACGAATCCCGAAAGCTGAACCGCATCTATAAATTTCAAGGGGATGGAAAGGCATGGGATTGGGAAGTATCCAGGGAAAACGGCAACTACGATTATTTGATGTATGCAGACGTCGACTATGATCATCCGGATGTTGTCGCAGAAACAAAAAGATGGGGTACCTGGTATGCGAACGAGCTTCAACTCGACGGTTTTCGGCTTGACGCTGTTAAACACATTAAATTTTCGTTTCTGAGTGATTGGGTAAAGGCAGTCAGGCAATCAACAGGAAAGGAAATGTTTACAGTTGCAGAGTATTGGCAAAATAACCTGAACGAACTCGAAAACTATTTGAATAAAACTGATTTTAAGCAATCCGTTTTTGATGTCCCGCTTCATTATCATTTGCAGGCTGCATCCTCACAAGGGGGCGGCTATGATATGAGACATTTGCTGGATGGCACTGTCGTAGCGAAGCATCCTATGCAAGCGGTAACCTTTGTGGAAAATCATGATACACAGCCGGGGCAATCTTTGGAGTCGACTGTACAAACATGGTTTAAGCCGCTCGCGTATGCCTTCATATTAACGAGAGAGGCTGGTTACCCGCAGGTTTTCTATGGAGATATGTATGGAACAAAGGGATCATCATCAAGGGAAATTCCGGTGCTCAAAAATAAAATAGAACCTATCTTAAAAGCACGTAAACATTATGCATACGGGACCCAGCATGATTATTTAGATCATGAGGATGTGATTGGCTGGACGAGGGAAGGTGATCAATCGGCCGCCCAATCAGGATTGGCCGCTTTAATCACAGACGGTTCCGGCGGGTCAAAGAGGATGTACGTCGGGAAGCAAAATGCCGGCGAGACATGGTATGACATCACTGGGAACCGCTCCGCTCCTGTTACGATTGGTTCTGATGGATGGGGAGAGTTTCATGTAAATGGGGGTTCAGTATCTATTTATGTACAGAAGTAAGAAATAGAGGGGCTGAGAAACTAGCACAGCAGCCTCTCTTGTTTATTTTATCTTGCGTGGTCTACTTGATAACGAGAACATAAAAAGGGGTGAAATGTATATAATGTAAAAAATTTGAACGTTAGGGGAGTTAATGAATGTTTTCTGAATTCGAAGCGGAGTTAAGACGAATCAGAATTGCACTTGTCTGGATTGCCGTGTTTTTATTGTTTGGTGCGTGCGGGAGAGATGAAACAGTGATTGAAACAGATAGCGGAGATTCTTATGAAACGCCCCAGCCAAGCTCATTTCCGCTTGAAAATAACCATTTTGGAATCGTAAATGACGGCAATATAGAAATTTATGAGTATAATGAGGCTGATAACAAGGTAAAGCTTAAAAAAGAGTATCCATCTGATGAGCTTGAATAAAATTCACAAGCATGGAATTTTACAAAGCAGACGCAGGCCGCTAAACTGAATACTGACACAGAACATACAGAGGGTGAAATGATGAAGCATAAGATTGTTGTCAATCACTGGGAAGAAATCTGTGAAGACGATTCCTGCTATGAATATGGAACGAGTATTATTGTTAATGGAAAAGAATTAATTAGAGAAGCCTCAATTATAAGCGCATTGAAGGCAGTTTTAGAAGAAATCGGCGCTGACGCAGAAATAGAAGAAACTGTCGAAAGCGAAAAATGCTGTGACAGTATAAGAAAAAAAAATCTAGACTACTAAGCAGTTTTTTTTCGTGTTATGATATACATCGGCTTAAAAACGACACTTCGAGTAGGATGAGAGATGATTCTCGTTCTGCTCTCTTTTTTGGGCCCTGATGAGGGTGCCAGAGAGAAAATATGAATTTTTTATTAAAACGAATCTATATATTGTGTTTTTGCCAGAGGGTAGTATACTATATATAGTGTTAGTGGTTGAGAGATTCATATTTTTTGATAGGTCGTGATAAAACGTGGTACAAATCATATTTGATTCAAAAACAGGGAATGTTCAGCGCTTTGTAAATAAGATAGGCCTTCAGCAGATCCGCAAGGTGGACGAAATTGACCATCTGGACACTCCGTTTGTTTTGGTCACCTACACGACAAACTTCGGCCAAGTACCGGCATCAACACAATCATTTCTCGAAAAATACGCCCATCTCTTATTAGGCGTCGCTGCGAGCGGCAATAAAGTATGGGGCGATAACTTTGCGAAAAGCGCCGATACTATTTCAAGACAATATCAGGTGCCGATTTTGCACAAATTTGAACTCAGCGGCACATCTAAAGACGTTGAATTGTTTACTCAGGAGGTAGAAAGAGTTGTCACAAAATCAAGTGCCAAAATGGATCCAGTTAAATAACGAAATCATGATCCAAAAAGATGGAAAATTTCAGTTTGATAAGGATAAAGAGGCTGTACATAGCTATTTTGTAGATTATATCAATCAAAACACAGTATTCTTTCACGATTTAAAAGAGAAGCTGGATTATTTGATTGAAAATCAATACTATGAAGAAGAGTTTTTAAGCCTTTATTCTTTTGAAGACATTAAAGAAGTGTTTAAGACAGCTTACGCTAAGAAGTTTCGTTTTCCTTCCTTCATGAGTGCGTTTAAATTCTATAATGACTATGCTTTGAAAACGAATGACAAGAAAAAAATCCTCGAGCGTTATGAGGACCGGATCTCAATTGTTGCGCTGTTCTTCGCAAACGGCGACACTGAGAAAGCAAAAGAATATGTGAACCTGATGATTAATCAGGAATATCAGCCGAGCACACCGACATTTTTGAACGCGGGCAGAAAACGCCGCGGAGAACTTGTGAGCTGCTTCTTGCTCGAAGTCAATGATTCTTTAAACGACATTTCAAGAGCGATCGATATTTCCATGCAGCTTTCTAAACTGGGCGGCGGGGTTTCTCTTAACCTGTCCAAACTTCGCGCAAAAGGTGAAGCCATCAAAGATGTTGAGAATGCCACAAAAGGCGTTGTAGGCGTCATGAAGCTTCTTGATAACGCCTTCCGATATGCTGACCAAATGGGACAAAGACAAGGATCAGGCGCGGCGTATTTAAACATTTTCCATCGCGATATCAATGATTTTCTCGATACGAAAAAGATTTCTGCCGACGAGGATGTGCGCGTCAAAACACTTTCTATCGGTGTGGTCATTCCGGACAAGTTCGTTGAGCTTGCGCGTGAGGACAAAGCGGCTTATGTATTCTATCCGCATACCATCTATAAAGAGTACGGACAGCACATGGACGAAATGGACATGAATGAAATGTACGACAAGTTCGTCGACAACCCTCGGGTGAAAAAAGAGAAAATCAACCCGCGGAAATTGCTTGAAAAACTGGCGGTGCTTCGTTCTGAATCAGGCTATCCATACATCATGTTCCAGGATAATGTCAACAAAGTACATGCGAATAACCATATTTCAAAGGTGAAATTTTCTAACCTTTGCTCCGAAGTGCTGCAGGCATCTCAGGTTTCTTCTTACACAGACTACGATGTAGAAGATGAAATCGGTTTGGATATTTCCTGCAACCTTGGATCGCTTAACATTCTCAACGTGATGGAGCACAAATCAATTGAAAAGACTGTTAAGCTTGCGACTGATTCTTTAACTCACGTTTCTGAAACGACTGATATCCGTAATGCGCCTGCTGTAAGACGGGCAAACAAAGCGATGAAATCAATCGGTCTCGGCGCGATGAACCTTCACGGATACCTTGCGCAAAACGGCATCGCATATGAAAGTCCAGAAGCGCGCGACTTTGCGAACACATTCTTTATGATGGTGAACTTCTACTCTATCCAGCGTTCTGCGGAGATCGCAAAAGAGAAGGGCGAGACGTTTGATCAATATGAAGGATCAACCTATGCAACCGGTGAATATTTCGATAAGTACGTTTCAACTGATTTCTCACCGAAATACGAAAAAATCGCAAATCTGTTTGAAGGTATGCATATCCCGACGGCAGAGGACTGGAAGCAATTAAAAGCATTTGTCGCTGAACACGGCATGTATCACAGCTACAGATTATGCATTGCGCCGACAGGCTCGATTTCATACGTTCAGTCAAGCACAGCATCTGTCATGCCCATTATGGAACGGATTGAAGAAAGAACATACGGCAACTCAAAAACGTACTACCCAATGCCTGGGCTTGCATCTAATAACTGGTTCTTCTATAAAGAAGCCTATGATATGGATATGTTCAAAGTCGTAGATATGATCGCGACAATCCAGCAGCACGTTGATCAGGGAATCAGCTTTACATTGTTCCTAAAAGATACAATGACGACTCGTGATTTAAACCGGATTGATTTGTATGCACATCACAGAGGAATTAAAACCATTTACTATGCAAGAACGAAAGATACTGGGCAAGACAGCTGCCTTTCTTGTGTTGTTTGATTAAAGGAGAGTTTATAGTGACGAAAATTTATGACGCAGCAAACTGGTCAAAGCATGAAGACGACTTTACCCAAATGTTCTATAACCAAAATGTGAAACAGTTCTGGCTTCCGGAAGAGATTGCTTTAAACGGCGATCTCCTCACATGGAAGTACCTCGGGAAAAACGAGCAAGACACGTATATGAAGGTACTGGCCGGATTGACTCTTCTTGATACAGAGCAGGGGAATACAGGAATGCCGATCGTGGCTGAACACGTAGACGGCCACCAGCGGAAAGCCGTGCTGAATTTTATGGCGATGATGGAGAACGCCGTTCACGCAAAATCGTACTCTAATATTTTTATGACACTGGCACCGACTGAAACGATTAATGAAGTATTTGAATGGGTCAAACAAAACAAATTTTTGCAGAAAAAAGCGCAAATCATCGTCGGACTCTACAAAGCGATTAAAAAAGATGACGAGATTTCACTATTCAAAGCCATGGTTGCATCTGTGTATTTAGAAAGCTTCCTATTCTACAGCGGTTTCTATTATCCGTTATATTTCTACGGACAAGGAAAACTGATGCAAAGCGGTGAAATCATCAACCTGATCCTTCGTGATGAAGCGATTCACGGTGTTTATGTCGGACTTCTCGCTCAAGAAATCTACAATAAGCAGACAGAAGAGACAAAAGCAGAACTTCGCGAATTTGCCATTGACCTTTTGAATGAGCTTTATGAGAATGAGCTTGAGTATACCGAGGACTTATATGATCAAGTCGGACTCTCACACGATGTCAAGAAGTTCATTCGCTATAATGCGAATAAAGCGCTGATGAACCTTGGATTTGATGCGTACTTTGAAGAGGAAGATATTAATCCGATCGTTTTAAACGGATTAAATACAAAAACAAAGTCACATGACTTCTTCTCCATGAAGGGGAACGGGTACAAAAAGGCGACCGTTGAGCCGATCAAAGACGACGACTTTTTCTTTGATGATGAAAAAGAGCAGATATAATATCTGCTCTTTTCGGCTTGAAGGTTGAAATAGGAGGACGCAGTAATCATGGGAAAAATGGACGAAATCATTTTGGTCGCTCCGCGCGATGAAGTGTTTAAAAAAGAAAAATTGACTTTTCAAGGCGTAAACAGTGAAGATGCCCGAGTAGCAGAAATTATGGCTCAAATTGAGGCGACCTATCGTGAAATGAGAAGGGGAGACGCCGAAGAAGATCCTCATTATAAGCAGCCGATTCCTTATGTCGTCATTAAACGCGAGGATGAAGTTTTCCTCTATGAGCGGCTGGCTGGCGGCGGGGAATCACGTCTTCACAATAAGCTTTCTCTTGGCTTTGGCGGCCATATGAATCATATTGAAGGAGCCGCTTCCTTTGCCGAGGTCTTAAAGCTGAACACAGACCGGGAGCTTGATGAAGAACTGCAAATCGAAGAAGAGGATAAGCAGGCCATTATCACATTAGGTTTGATCAATGATGATGACAACAGTGTCGGTAAAGTGCATATCGGTATTCTATCTGCGCTTCAATTAAAGCCCGGCTCATATGTGGAAGTCAAAGAGAAAGAGCAAATCGCGGGTAAATGGATGAAAATTTCGGAACTAAAACAAACAGACATTTATAACCGACTGGAAACATGGTCGCAATTTGTGGTTGACATTCTTGAATAAAAAAACCCGGTTTCTCATGAAGAGGAACCGGGTTTTTTTATCAGGCATGCTCGTCTGCAATAATATTATGACTCTTGGATGACCACAGCGTCAAACCCGGCATTATCTGCTCTGGCGGCAAGGGCGTCAGCATTATCTTTGGAGGAAAATGCGCCGATCTGCACCTTATATAATCCGCCCTTCAAGAGCACAATGGCGTCAAAGCCCTTAGACTCTGCGCTGCTTGCAAGATTGTCCGCATTTGCTTTGACCTTAAAAGCGCCAATTTGAACCTTATATAATCTTGAGTCGGATGTCTTTTGAAGGCTGAAGGCTTGCTCCAACCCGTTTGCATGTCCTCTTGCCAAGCTTTGAATAAAGCTGCTCGTTTTAAGCTTGTTCGCATCTGTAACCGTATCAATAAAACCGTTTTCCGTAAGCAGGGCAGGCATTGAGGATTCCCTTAATACGTGGAAGTTTGCTGTTTTTTTGCCGCGGTCGGAAAAGTCGACAGCTTGTATGACTTCAGAGTGAATCTCCGATTGATAAGTCGTTGTCGGTGCTCCGACTCCCGGATAAATGTAGCTTTCGAAACCTGTTCCGCCCCCGGCATTAATGTGAATGGATAAAAAGAAATCTGCTCCCCAGTTATTTGCAGCATTTGTCCGGTCGCTTAAGCTGACATATTGGTCGCTTGTCCGGCTCAGCAGCACAGTGACACCCTCATACTCATTCGTCAATATAGTGCGTAAAGCTAACGCAATTTGCAGGGTTAACGTTTTTTCTTGGAGACCATTGCCTGTTGCGCCTGGGTCGGACCCGCCATGACCTGGATCAATAAAAATTTTAACCATTCTCCATCACCTCATTACAGGATATGAAAAAAGACGGCTTCTGCTTGTACGATTATCATTCGGCTGAAAAATGAGGAAATAACCCCTGTTACCCGTAAAATTATTTCTCGGGAAAGCGCACAAATCAACAGGATATGACAGGAAGGTTGCTGAAAGTCTGCTTTTTTTACACAGCTATGGTGCGTTCCTCCATTTCGGGATTCGTTTACTGTTAAAGGCGATATACCAAGTGCCGGACAAAGATTATAAGGAAAGAATGAGTAATTTTATTTCGATGTTAGACATGAAGGTTTCTTAGACACACCGGTCAGACAGCCCTCCTTAGGACTGCGAATGAAAGGGGAAGCTGTAGCTGCTTTTATACATCACGCCAAAAGCCTCTTTCTCGATGAGCCGACAATCGTTTTAGGATATTGTTGCGAAAAGTAGACACAGCAATTTCTTCATCGCGTAAATACTGAGGATAAAAAGACGATTTTCTCACCTCTCATCAATTGATGACATTGAACGTTTATGTAAACGGATCATCCTGATTGATGAGGGAGAAATCAAATTCGACGGACCAAAAGAAAAGCTGTCACAATTGACGAACAGTAAGGGAAGCTTGGCTGTTGAAGTAAACGCCGTTATGCAGACTGGAATTCCCTTTCATGCCAACCTACTGAAGCGAAAGGGGACACGTTATACTTTCATATATCTGATGATTCACAAATTCATCAGCTCATCCCAAGCATATCTGCGCAATATACTGTTTTACAAATAGAGGCATCGAGAATATACTGACGGAGGTTTATACATCGAAGAAATATCACCTTCATGGCTGTGTGTTCTAACAAATTTGCTAAAAATAAAATCTCTTGGTTTGTCCACCCTGTCTCCGTGAATACAATAAGAAATAAAGTATTTCTCGGGAAAGCGCAGGATTCCCCATGGTTCCCGAAAAAAAGCATTTGTTTCGACACATGATAGGCGTTTGTCACATAAGGCATACGTTTGAATATCATATAGAGAGAATTGAGAGGTGAAAATGTTGGAGCGCGCTGTGACTTATAAAAACAACGGACAGATCAACATTATTCTTAACGGACAAAAGCAGGTGCTGACAAATGCTGAGGCAGAAGCGGAGTATCAAGCCGCTTTGCAAAAAAACGAAGCTAAGCACGGCATTTTGAAGGAAATAGAAAAAGAGATGAACACACTGGTTGGAATGGAGGAAATGAAGCGAAACATTAAGGAAATATACGCATGGATTTTTGTCAATCAAAAACGTGCGGAACAAGGCTTAAAGGTGGGAAAGCAAGCGCTGCATATGATGTTTAAAGGGAATCCAGGGACTGGGAAAACGACAGTTGCGCGGCTTATCGGCCGGCTGTTCTTTGAAATGAACGTACTGTCTAAAGGTCACCTGATCGAAGCGGAACGTGCTGACTTGGTCGGGGAATACATTGGGCACACCGCCCAAAAGACGAGGGATTTAATCAAAAAGTCATTAGGCGGCATATTATTTATAGACGAAGCCTATTCCCTTGCAAGAGGCGGCGAAAAGGACTTTGGGAAAGAAGCGATTGACACGCTCGTGAAGCACATGGAAGACAAACAGCATGAATTCATTTTAATTCTTGCCGGATATTCACGGGAAATGGAGCATTTTTTATCATTGAATCCCGGTCTCCAATCCAGATTTCCCATCTCCATCGATTTTCCGGATTATTCCGTCAACCAGCTTATGGAAATTGCAAAACGAATGATCGCAGAACGGGAATACCAGCTCAGTCAGGAAGCTGAATGGAAGTTAAAGGATTACTTAATGACAGTCAAAAGCACAACAAGTCCCATTAAATTCAGCAATGGCCGTTTTGTCAGAAATGTCATTGAAAAATCGATTAGAGCGCAAGCCATGAGACTTCTAATGGGCGACCAATACTTAAAAAGCGATTTGATGACCATTAAAAGCCAAGATCTCTCAATTAAAGAAGACGCCGCTGGCTCGGTATAGACCTCTTGCTGTGAGAGGTCTTTTTTTCTAATGTATTTCTTGCTTTGCGCAGGAATCGTTTTGTGGTATACACATGCAGGGTTTGGTATGATAATACTACTGCCCACAATATGCAATAGAAAGGAACATCCATTTGAACGAACAAGAAACAAGACAGGAAAAGGCCATTTTAGTCGGATGTCAGCTGCCGCATATCACAGATGAGCATTTTGAAAATTCGATGGAAGAGCTTGCATCACTGACAAAAACAGCAGAGGGAACGGTATTGACCAGCGTCACGCAAAAAAGAAACCGGGCCGACGCAGCTACATATATCGGAAAAGGGAAGGTTGAAGAGCTGAAGGCGCTCGTTGAAGAGCTTGAAGCCGATCTCCTTATTTTTAATGATGAACTGTCACCAAGTCAGCTAAAGTCCTTGGCAACTGCGATTGAAGTGAAAATCATCGACCGCACGCAATTGATATTAGATATTTTCGCGAAAAGAGCAAGAACAAGAGAAGGAAAGCTACAAATCGAGCTGGCTCAGCTCCAGTATGCGCTCCCGCGTCTGACGGGACAGGGGATCAACCTTTCCCGTCAAGGCGGAGGGATCGGCGCGAGAGGACCGGGGGAAACAAAACTGGAAACCGACCGCCGCCATATTAGAAATCGCATTCACGAAATTAACACGCAGTTATCCGCCGTCACTCGCCATAGAAGCCGCTACCGTGAAAGAAGAAAGAAAAACGGTGTGCTGCAAATCGCTCTTGTCGGGTATACGAACGCGGGGAAATCAACTTGGTTTAACCGCCTGACAAGCGCTGACAGCTATGAAGAAGACCTTCTGTTCGCCACACTGGACCCTATGACCAGAAAAATGGTACTGCCAAGCGGCTACAGCGTGCTCCTTTCAGATACGGTCGGTTTTATTCAAGATCTTCCGACGACACTGATCGCTGCATTCCGCTCAACGCTTGAAGAAGTAAAAGAAGCGGATGTGATTCTGCATCTGATTGATTCCTCAAATGAGGATTACGCAGGGCACGAAAAAACAGTGCTTCGCTTGCTGGAAGAGCTTGAAGCAGATGATATCCCGGTGCTGACGGCTTACAATAAACGCGATCAAAAGCTGCCTGACTTTATCCCGTCCGTTGGGAAGAATCATATCATGGTCAGTGCGAGATTTGAGGAGGATGCTGAAAAGTTTAAAGAAGCCATCCAGCGTTATTTGCGCCAAGAGCTGCTAACGCCTTTTGAAGCGCAGGTACCGGCAGGTGAAGGCAAGCTTCTCTCCAGAATCAAATCCGAAACGATGGTTGACCGTTTTTATTTTAATGAAGAAAACGAACAGTACGACATATCAGGATATGTACAAGAAGAGCAGAGCATCATCGGTGAATTGAAGAAGTATATGTAAGAAGGGAATACAAGGACATGTTCGAAACTTTAACACACGGAGATTTATTAAAAAAGACAGCAATGGAAGTGGAGTCGGAAATTGCCGCCGTTCATAAACAAATAGAAGAAATCAGTGAACGCAATGAATGGAGAGTGCTTCAAAGCTATAGGAAACACAAGGTGAGCGACACTCATTTTACGCCGTCTACAGGATACGGCTATGATGACATCGGAAGAGATACACTTGAAAGCATTTATGCAGATGTGTTTGGGGGCGAAGCCGGGCTTGTCAGGCCTCAAATTATATCAGGCACACATGCGATTTCCATTGCTTTATTCGGTGTCCTCAGACCGGGGGACGAGCTGCTTTATATCACAGGCAAGCCGTATGATACGTTAGAAGAAATTGTCGGCGTCAGAGGCGGAGAAAATTCTGGATCGCTAAAGGATTTCCAAATCGGCTACAATGCGGTTGACCTGACTGAAGACGGAAAAGTAGATTACGATGCTGTCGCTGCAGCTATCAATCCGAAGACAAAGGTGATCGGCATTCAGCGCTCAAAAGGATATGCCAATCGTCCTTCTTTCCTAATTAGTGAAATTAAAGAAATGATCCGTTTTGTAAAGGAAATCAATGAAAACCTTATTGTTTTTGTGGACAACTGTTATGGAGAATTTGTAGAAGAGCTTGAACCTTGTCATGTAGGCGCTGATCTCATGGCGGGATCTCTTATCAAAAATCCGGGAGGCGGTCTAGCCAAAACAGGCGGGTACCTCGTTGGGAAATCTGAATGGATCGAGGCTTGTTCATATCGAATGACTTCACCGGGCATCGGCCGGGAAGCCGGAGCGTCGCTTTACTCGCTCCAGGAAATGTACCAAGGTTTCTTTTTGGCACCTCATGTTGTATCTCAAAGCTTAAAGGGAGCGGTGTTTACAGCCAGATTTCTTGAAAAACTGGGGTTCACATCTAACCCGAGCTGGAACGCGAAAAGAACAGACTTAATACAATCTGTAGAGTTTTCTGACAGGGAAAAGATGATTGCCTTTTGTCAGGCGATTCAATATGCGTCGCCTATCAATGCTCACGTAACTCCTTATCCGAGCTACATGCCAGGATACGAGGACGATGTGATTATGGCAGCGGGCACATTTATACAAGGAGCAAGCATTGAATTATCAGCTGATGGCCCTATCCGCCCGCCGTATGTAGCGTATGTTCAGGGAGGATTAACCTATGCGCACGTGAAAAACGCCATATGCAGTGCAGTGGATTCTTTAATGGATAAGAAATTAATTTGAATAGTTTCAAATTTTCACTGAATTTCATGTTAAGAATCCTTACATGTTGTTGACACAAAATATAACATCACCTATAATGAAACTAAGTTAAGAAAAGGAGGAAATTGAGATGAGTGATAACATTCGCCGCTCAATGCCTTTATTTCCAATAGGAATTGTCATGCAGTTGACCGAATTATCAGCAAGACAAATTCGGTATTATGAGGAAAATGGACTGATATTTCCAGCTAGAAGCGAAGGAAATAGACGATTATTCTCATTTCACGATGTAGATAAACTGTTAGAAATTAAACACCTGATTGAACAAGGTGTAAACATGGCAGGAATTAAACAAATTCTGGCGAAAGCATCGGCCGAGCCGGAACAGAAACAAAATGAAAAGACAAAGAAACCAATGAAACATGATCTGTCTGATGACGAACTGAGACAGCTCCTGAAAAACGAGCTTATGCAAGCCGGCCGATTCCAAAGAGGAAATACATTCCGTCAAGGCGACATGTCTCGATTCTTTCATTAATCCGTTAGCAACTGTTTTGCTATATACATTTACCTTTTAGAGGAGGAGTTTTACGAAATGGCAAAGTACACAAGAGAAGATATCGTAAAATTAGTAAATGAGGAAAACGTCAAGTACATCCGCCTGCAATTTACCGACATTCTTGGAACAATCAAGAACGTTGAGATTCCTGTAAGCCAGCTTCCAAAAGCACTTGATAATAAGGTCATGTTTGACGGATCTTCTATTGAAGGTTTCGTTCGCATCGAAGAATCAGATATGTACCTGTATCCTGATCTAAATACATTTGTTATCTTCCCATGGACAGCTGAAAAAGGTAAAGTAGCACGTTTCATCTGTGATATTTACAATCCGGATGGCACACCTTTCGAAGGTGACCCGCGAAACAACTTAAAACGGATTCTGAAAGAAATGGAAGACCTGGGCTTCAGTGATTTCAATCTAGGACCTGAGCCTGAATTCTTCTTATTCAAATTAGACGAAAAAGGCGAACCGACTCTTGAATTAAACGACAAAGGCGGATATTTCGACTTAGCGCCAACTGACTTGGGAGAAAACTGCCGCCGCGATATCGTTCTTGAGCTTGAAGAGATGGGCTTTGAAATCGAAGCATCTCACCACGAAGTAGCGCCTGGCCAGCACGAAATCGACTTTAAATATGCTGGTGCAGTCCGTTCTTGTGACGACATCCAAACGTTTAAACTAGTTGTTAAAACAATTGCCCGCAAACACGGTCTGCATGCGACATTTATGCCAAAACCGTTGTTCGGTGTGAACGGTTCAGGTATGCACTGCAATCTATCACTCTTCAAAGATGGCGTTAACTCATTCTATGATGCAAACGCAGATCTTCAGTTAAGTGAAACAGCGAAACACTTCATTGCAGGTATCGTGAAGCATGCAACAAGCTTTACAGCAGTAACAAACCCGACAGTGAACTCTTACAAACGTCTTGTTCCTGGCTATGAAGCACCTTGCTACGTTGCATGGAGCGCGCAAAACAGAAGCCCGCTTATCCGTATCCCGGCTTCCCGCGGCATCAGCACACGTGTTGAAGTGCGCAGCGTAGATCCAGCTGCGAATCCGTACCTTGCTCTTAGCGTATTGCTTGCTGCAGGTTTAGACGGAATCAAAAACAAACTAGAAGCACCAGCTCCAATCGACCGCAACATCTACGTGATGAGCAAAGAAGAGCGCATGGAAAACGGAATCGTCGACCTGCCTGCAACACTAGCTGAAGCGTTAGACGAATTCAAATCAAACGAAGTGATGGTCAAAGCCCTGGGCGAGCACCTATTCGAGCACTTCATCGAAGCAAAAGAAATCGAGTGGGATATGTTCCGCACGCAAGTACATCCTTGGGAGCGCGAACAGTATATGTCTCAGTATTAATCTCTCAATCCCTTGGCACTATTGGTGTCAGGGGATTTTTTTGATTAGTTAACAATTTTAATAACTTAATATAAATCATAGAGTGCCCACAAAACACCCACAAAAAAACAATAAAAATTCCTCCATAATTGTGGAGATATAATCCTCGTAAATATTCATTGAACAAACAGCATGAGTGCTACGGAGGGCATGACCAACCGTTGATTGAAAGTAATAATGCGTCTGGAAGGTTGTATTTAGGTAAAAAGTATAAATTATATGCTGGAGTTAACAAAAGATTTAAAAATGAAACTCAGGACAGAGTATAATGTAACCCCTCAGGTGGGGAGTAGAAATCAGGAATATCTTATTTGTTAAATCCTAGTATAGATTGATTGCTTCTGAATATTTTAATGTAACATAAAAATGGTGGAAAAAGCCCCTCTCTATGAGAGGGGCTTTTAACTAATTAAGGTGCTGTTCCGCAATCGACTTTGTATTTGTCCTCTGTTACTTTCTTTGAATAACAGAGATAAGGAGTTTGACCAGTTTCACTTTTCCAAGCATTAAATAACATCAAAGAATAAAGACTTCCTGATGATTTGTCACTTTCCCTTTTTTGAAGAATTGTGAAATAGCTTTGATAGGGGTATCCCATTTTATAGATTTCGTGTCTAATGGCTCCTTTTTCTGAAGAAATATTGAACAAAACTGGTGAAAGGGGAGGCATTAAAATTAATATGATTAATACTGTTGCTAAAATAGATAGCAATGTTTTGATCCTTTTTTTCATTTTTCCTCCTATGCGGCTATATTGTTAGAAACTCTGTTTTTGGTGAAGAAAAAGTAGATACAGGATAATAATGTTTCCAAGAAACAAAGACTTTCATCAGAAAGCAAAGTGGTATCTAAGACAAAAAAACTTCTACGCTTCATTATGAGAATGAAGGTGACGATTCGTTAAATATAAAGAATTACAAGCAAGAAATTGAAGAAAATAAGGAACTGTCAACGCAACAAAAATCTGAATCAGAAAAGATCAACGGATCGGAAGTCTCTGCATCTGCATCTGCTGTAAAAGGATATAATCGTTGGAAAGCCAAGGAAGCCACATCTCAAAAGTGAAAAATCACCACCGCTTGTTTTATTTTTATCACAACTTTAATGGAACTTTCCAAATTTAATTAGGTATAAGTCTAGAGAATCAAAACATAGCCCATAGGAGGTAAATAACAATGAGTGAGATTTGGAAGAACAGTGATTATGATCCTTTTAGGTTAAAAGACATTAGAGAAGAAGAAATAAAAAAGATCGAAAAAAAGTTGAAATTGAATTTGCCCGAAGTATATAAAAAATTGATCATTCAACAAAATGGTGGATTGATTCATTTTAATGCATTCCCAACAGATCAGGAAACATCTTGGGCAGACGATCATATCGAAGTTGATCATATTAGAGGACTAGGAAAGGATCTGGGGATCTTAGAAAGTGAATATCTAATAAAAGAGTGGGGGCTACCACAAAGATTATTGTTAATACAGGGGGATGGACATAATTGGGTTGCATTGGATTATCGCCAAACTAATCAAAATCCACCTGTTCATTACTTTGACTTTGAATTAAATAATGACTTTAAGATTTCAGATTCATTTGGTGAATTTTTATCTAAACTCTATATACATGAGTACGCAGAGGTTCAGGATGACGAAAATGCAGATTTTGATCAAATTTATAGTATTAATTCAGATGATCCGGATGCTATTCAGAAGGAAGAAGTCGAAAAAATTCTTGCTAATAAGAACCCTATGGAGATTCATAGGATTTCTCTTTTTCCAATCCAAAGTGTCGAATACCTAAAGTGGTTGCTGAACAATATTAAACATAATGCCATAGGGACAGAAGATGACATGGCTTTTGAATTGGCTGACGTATTGATGTCAGTTGTTTCTTCATACTCACACCAAATAAAGTCGAATAATTTAAAAACTATGGTTCAAGAAGCTGCTCAGGAGTTAGGAAAGTCCAGAAATGAAGATACTGAAATTATATTAGATCAACTTAAAGACTTTTTATAAATTATAAACTCGCCATGTAAAAAAGATAGCCACAAAGGGTTTTCTGTAATCATGATCCTTTCCCTTACATGGTACTAGTGATTTTTTCGAGTGAATCCATACGTGAGAAATAGCAGAGACTTTTTGGGTAAGGTTAATAAAGAATGACAAACTTTCTGGTTACTCAAAGATAACTCGGCAAATATTATTAGACATAGATTGATCATTAAAAATGAACTTTTAACTAATACAAAGAAATTAGATGAGATCAGAAAGCCATTTACAGGTAAGGAAATAACTCTCCCTTGAGTAAATAAAGAAACGGTTGCAGGTAACTTTCTGCAATTTTTCATGGAGGAGCTTGAAGAAGCAAAAGAAAACTGGGATGAGGATGAAGATTAGGAAGAGTGAGAAAAATTACAATTGATGGTTAAGCTCTCGCTAAGGGAGCTTATTCAATCATGGGTTTTGACGAAGTAATAAAAATAAGGAGCAATTTTATGTTGGTAAATTTATTAGAGGAAATTCGGAAAACTGAAGCAAAATATGAAGATGAACGGAGGAAAAGTTAAAATGGCAGTTACTTATTGGACAGGGGAAAATCTTACACTACGAGCGGTTCAACCTGAAGATATCGTTATATTTGAATCCTTAGATGATGAAATTCTACGTAATATGGACTCGCTCCATTTTCCTCGTTCAGCTAATAAAATGAGAGAATGGATAGAAGAACAATTGGAAAAAGATGATTTCCGTTTTATTGCAGTTGATAGAGATAATAATATCGTTGGTATGATTGAAACCTTTGATTGTGACAGGAAAAATGGTACCTTCGATTATTATCTGGCTGTATTTGAGCCATATAGAGGTAAAGGATACGCCAAAGAAATGATCTTGATGGTTCTTCGCTTTTTCTTTTTAGAGCTAGCCTATCAAAAAGTAAATATAACTGTATATTTTTTTAATAATCCATCCATGCGTTTGCATGAAAAATTAGGTTTCATGAAAGAGGGACAACTAAGAAATATCATTTTCACTAAAGGAGCTTATTATGATGGTATTTGCTTTGGGATGACAAGAGAAGAATTTGAACTGAATCATGGATAATATCACTTGGTCATCGATAAAGTCCTGTGTTCCCAATAAAATAATCGTATTATCCATAAAGCAATAGCAGATGTTGGCGCACCTCGGCTCTGGTTACAGTGGTAATACCAGAAGGCTGACACCTGTTCTAAATCAAAAAGACTATTTAATGGAATGATATATGTTAAAATTAGAGAAAATCAAATCATAAATGAAGGAGGCTTAAATATGTCTACAGAAATGATTTCCATAGTAGCTATAGTATCTATAGTTATATGGAGTGCGGTATCCCGAGAGCTAGTAAAATCTTCAAAAGAGAAGGGTAAAGGGAAAAACGGACGAAAAATAATAACTTTAATGTCTGCCGGTACCCTATCAACACTACTTCTGACCATCTCACTTTTTCAGAATATTCATTTTTAAAAAATACAGTTTAGCTGATAATGAGAAAAAAATTCAAAAAGAAATGACAGCAAGTGATACATAAATAAACAGCTACACCAATTAGGTGTAGCTGTTTTAATCTATATCGATTTCATCTCATAACTGTTGATTCTACTGTTTCTGTCGTTCTCTTTCCTCCCAGTATACATTATAGACGTATTTCAGTCAGATCAATTTCTTTTCTGATTCTTGTCCAATTTGCAAATAGTTTCATAGCTTCCTTAAACAGACCGAAATAAACAATCAGTGGCTTTTCTTTCATGAAAGCGAGGATGGTCATTCCGAAAAAACTGCCCATCCAAGGGCTTGCTCGTTGTTTAATCTTAGTAGACCTAACCTTATTTGTATAGGATCTTCCAAATAATCTGTGGATGAGGTGTGTTTTTTCCTCTCCTTGAAAAATCCTTCTTTCAATTCTGTTATTAATTTAATAATTATTATACTATTTTCCCGCTTGACTTTTTTACTGTAGCCTTTTAAAGTATGGAATGTTGCTTAGACTGTGTTTAACGGCTTTGATATTGAAATTAGAGGTGGCTACTTAGATGAAACAAAATGGAAATCCTTGGGCGCTATTGCCACTAGTATTATTTGTAGGGCTTTTTGTCGGCTCCGGTGTATTGACTGGAGATTTCTATAAATTGCCAATATTGATTGCGGCTATTATAGCATCTGCTTTTGCGCTTTTATTTAACCAGAAGCAATCGCTCAATCAGAAAATAGAATGGTTTGCTTCCGGTGCGGGACATCCTGATATCATTATTATGGTTATCATCTTTATATTAGCAGGTGCTTTTGCTTCTGCAGCTGAGGCGATGGGAGCGGTACACTCAACCGTCAACCTTGCTTTGAGCATTATTCCGCAGCAGTTTATACTGCCAGGGCTTTTTATCATTGCTTGTTTTATTTCTGTTTCGATGGGAACATCAATGGGGACGATTGCAGCAGTTACTCCAATTAGCGCCGGTTTGAGCGGAGAGCTTGGCTTGCCCACTGCAATCGCTATTGCAGCTGTTGTCGGGGGAGCTATGTTTGGAGATAATCTTTCTTTTATTTCGGACACAACCATCGCGGCAGTACGGTCACAAAAAACACAAATGATGGATAAATTTAAAACGAATTTTTTGATCGTTTTGCCTGCTGCTATCATAACTGTCATTTTATTATTTTTTATACCGACAGGACATGTAGGACATATCGGAGCTGAATCTTACAGCTGGTTTAAAGTACTTCCTTATGTTGCCGTGTTAGTTTTTGCGTTAATTGGTTTTAATGTGGTGGCTGTCATTTTTGGCGGATTGATCTTAACAGGAATTATAGGGTTTGCAAGCGGCAGCTTGACGCTTGAGTCTTATTTTAAATCAATTACGGATGGAATTGCCGGAATGTCTGATCTTATTATCCTTTCCATGTTAATTGGCGGAATGGTCGGCATTATGAAACAAAACGGAGGGATCGACTTTTTACTGGGGGTTATTTCTAAAAGAATCCGTTCGAAAAAAGGTGCTGAAGCCGGTATTGCCGGATTGGTCAGCGTTACGAACCTAGCTACTGCCAATAATACGATTGCTATTATTGCAGCTGGGCCGATTGCCAAAAATATCTCTGATGAATTTAAAATCGACAATAGAAAGTCGGCAAGTATCTTAGATATCTTTTCCTGCGTGATACAAGGCCTAATTCCTTATGGCGCGCAGATGTTATCGGCCGGGAAGTTTGGAAATATTTCACCTGTCAGCATTTTGCATTACTCTTTCTATCCTGTTTTAATCGGGATCTGCGGCATCCTAGCCATTATATTCGGACTACCAAAATTCACAAGAAATCCGAAATAAAGATAAAAAAGGTACCAAACGGTACCTTTTTCTTTTTTAATCTATAATTCGTCAAAACATATAGAAATGTTAAAAAGGAAGATAGAGATTGTAATAAAACAAGCTTTCATAATTTATTATGTTGAGGGCCTAGTGGGTGAATAACCAGCCCCTTCGGCCACACAAAAAATAACAAGGGTGTTGTCGCCCTTGTTATTTTTTTGTGTCTTTAGATAGGAAATAGTATTACCAACATTTACATCGAACTTTTGTTCCTGTTTATATTGAATAGAGAACATTCGTTCTGTTAATATTAGATCAATAAAGGAGTGAGCCTAATTGCTTAGAGATCGAGGGACAATCAAATGGACATCAATGATGCTCCCAGAACACTTAACACAGCTTAAACAAGACTTACTTGATGCATCAAAAATTGAAAAGCCGTCCTTAGACGCTCAACAAATTGAAGAGATGGATATTATCGTCTCTGAAGCGCTAGAATTTAATAAAGAGCTGGTATTGAAGCTTTTTAACAACGGGTTCGTCGAAAATGTTACCGGCAGAGTCCATTACATTAATTTTGAACAACAGAAGCTACACGTTAAAGATCAGAACGACAATACAGTTTATATCTACATGAATAACATCATAGGAGTCACATACAATGATTGATTACTCACAATTTCCACGTAAAAATATACTTTGTGTCGATATGAAATCCTTTTATGCTTCTGTATCGGCTGTCACAATGGGTTTGAACCCCTTAACATGCTATCTTGCTGTTGTAGGGAATACGGAGAGACAGGGAAGTGTAGTATTAGCTGCATCTCCTGCACTTAAAAAAGATTTTGGAATCAAAACAGGATCGAGACTATTTGAGATACCTGAAGATCCAAGAATACACATTGTAAATCCGCAAATGAAGCTTTTCATCAGAGTTTCGACTGAGATTACAAAGCTGTTTTACAGATTTGTTCCTGAAAAATGTGTCCATACGTATTCAATTGATGAATCTTTTTTAGATGCAGGAAAAGAAGATCCTAAAGAAATGGCCAAAGCAATACAAAGCAGCATGTGGAGAGAATTTGGGCTTATGTGTACAGTTGGGATTGGTGACAATATGTTGTTAAGTAAGCTTGCTCTTGACCTGGAGAGTAAGAAAACAAAGAGTGGTATTGCACGTTGGAGATATGAAGATGTGCCAAATAAACTCTGGAAGGTTCGACCTTTGTCTAAAATGTGGGGGATAGGAGGGAGGATGGAAAGAAATCTAAATCGGATGGGAATATCGACTGTAGGTCAGTTAGCCAAATTTCCATTAGAGCTACTTGAGAAGAAATTTGGAATAATGGGGAACCAGTTGTATTATCATGCTCATGGAATCGATTTATCTGAAATAGGAGCTCCACTGATGCAGGGTCAGATTAGTTTCGGTAAGAGTCAGATTTTACTGAGGGATTATACAAGGAGAGAAGAGATTAAGGCTGTTCTGTTAGAGATTTGTGAGGAAGTCGCAAGAAGGGCGCGTACACATAATAAAGTTGGCCGAACAATCAGCCTTGGAATTGGATACAGCAAGGATGAGCTTGGTGGTGGATTCCATCGATCCAAAACAATTGATCTTCCCACAAATATCACGATGGATATTTATAGATGCTGCTTGATGCTTTTTCATACGTTTTACTCGGGTAAGACTGTGCGAAGTATCTCAGTCACACTTTCAAATATTGAGGATGATGTACATCAGCAGTTGAGTTTATTTGAAGTGGATAACGAGAAGAGAAGGAAGCTTGGGTTCGTTATGGATGGAATTAGAAGCAAATACGGATCGAAAGCGATACTAAGAGCAGTTTCTTACACACCTGCAGGAACTGCGCTTCACAGAGCTGGGCTTACTGGTGGACATAAATCATAAATATAAATACTGGATTATTGAGATGAACCGAGCCAAACTCTGGTTCTTCTTTAATTTAAAAGTGGGAGGCCGTACAACCATAGGAGTGTTATAAGAACAGTGGCCCAATTATTAATGGGACAATCACCTATGCAACACTTTTGCAATAGTCTATTGAAGGTAGGAGGCTATTGTATGACAAACTTAATTAGAAGTAGTGAAGACGTTTGCCAAGAATGTCTTTTACCTTGGCAAAGGGATGCACTGAATGCTTTTCGTAACAAAATGAAAGACAAAGAACATCTTTTTCCATGTATTCCAGCTACTCAATCTTTCTCACTTGGGCATCTCAGGTATGGATTTGTAGGCCAACCTCAAAAAGATCAAACATCCCTAGAACTAGCCAATTTACTAAAAGAGTTCACGATAAACTGTAGGGATTACGGGAAGTATACAACGTTGATTATATTCTTTGACACACCTCAAGAACTTATTAATAACAGCAGCGTAGAGGATTTTGAATCATTGTTCTGGGAGCAACTTAACAAGTTACATGACCTAGATGAGAAGGATTGGCCCATTCATATTCCTCAAAATCCATCAGAACATGAATGGGAATACTGTTTTCATGGGGAACAGTATTTTATGTATTGTGCCACCCCTAAGCATGAAGAGAGAAAGAGTAGGCATTTTCCTTATATGATGATGGCCATTACTCCACGTTGGGTTCTTCAAGAATTTAATAAGAACGAAAAATACGCTAAAAAAATTAAAGAACAGGTAAGAAAAAGAATTACTAAATATGATACCATTTCCATTCATCCTGCTTTAAACAGTTACGGAAATGTAGATAATCACGAATGGAAACAGTATTTCCTGAGAGATAATGATACAGAACTATCTAAATGTCCATTCTTAAGAAGCTTAACTGACAAAGAAAATAGAAACTAGTTTTCTTCATTTTGGAAATGAATTTTCAAAAGTTAGAACAAATTATCAAGATGTGCAAAACATTTTATAAAAATTTTTCTGTTTTTACAAATGTATACGTGTTCGAAGGCAATCCGGAAGCTTACAGAAGTGTGTAATCGGCATCCACTTCTCATTACAATCATAAGAGCCTGGCTAGATTGCGGCAGCAGGCTCTTATCACATTTGACATTATTTTTTTGTATAGCGCACCCAGTCGTAATGAGCGTATAGCGGTGTCACACCATTGTAGGAACCGAGCCATTCATCTACACCCGTACCATTCCACAAGTTCATCATGATCTTACCTGGTGTTGTCGGAATTTGGCTTGTCGCAGTATGTTTTAATTGCCCATCGACATACCATTTAATAGAGTTTGGCTGCCAATCGAACGCATACGTATGATAGGCGTTGGCAGCATCAAATCCGAGATTCACGAGCTTCTCATGGTTTCCTACACCATTTGTATAATAGTTAAATTGAACCTTTGTTGTGTCTTTTCCTAAAAATTCGATATCAATCTCATCCCAAGGAGTTCCATCCGTTGGACCTGTGTAAGTGAAGAACGATGAAACAATTCCTACGTTTTTAGCTGGTTTCATCCTGACTTCATAAAGTCCATAGCCATATGTTTGAACAGAGCGGTTTTCCCCGCAGTCAAACTTGTTATAAGATGGACTTGTTAGCGCCAAACGCATTTCCCCTAATGGCGTCATTGATACGTTATTTGCACGCCAAGTACAGTTGAACATATTTCCATTCGAATAACCATTTGCTTTTTGCCAAAATCCAGAGTTGTAGCCATTAAAAGGGTCAAAAAACGATCCACCTGTTTGAGCCGAGGCAGTAGAAGTGAATGCAGACAAACTCATAAACAACCCAGTAACAAGAAGCAACAACACTCGTTTCATACGATTAGACATGTTGGTATCCCCTTTCTTTTGAAAGCGTTTTCTATGTCGATCATACATGATTCTTTTAAAGGGGAACATCGGTCAAAATAATGATAATAACGAATCTATTTACTAGAATCCTGTAAGTTTATGACGGTTCTCCTCGTGAGGAATGCAGCAACATCTTGTGTCGTTCTTCTAATAAACTGTAATTTGCAAGAACTTCTTGATCCTTTCCATTTCATCAAACAGTTTCTTTATCTCTGAGTATAGAGCGTCCATCGTTTTTCAATATAATGATAGATCAGTACTTATTCTACAATAAGGGTCATTCAGTCGGGAACATTGAGGATTAAAAAAATGGTTAAGTAATTGTTGCAACAAACAGTGGCATTTGATTTCATACATAAAAGACCGCATAGGAAGAAATATCTTGTTTAAAACAAGTGAAAAAGGAGCTGAAAAGCTCCTTAAGTTTTAATAACTTTTGTATATATAGCCATGTAAAACCCGATTGAGTAATCATTAGGGGAAAAGTATAGCTGCTAATGCAGGAACCGCGGAAATTAGCATGCCAAATGATAAACCAGAACTCAATAAAATTTTTTTAAGATTCAATTATACCCACTCCATTTACTTTTATATACATGTGTTGTATGTTAAATGGAAGATGTTTTGGAAATGAATTATGGGTCATAAAAGGCTGAAATCTTGATTTTAAAGGAATTGGTGCAGTAGGCGACAGTCGTTAATGTAAATTAGAAACTATCTTGCTCGGTAGGGAAACGGTCGTATTTGTTTTTTGCTACATTCTTTCCGGATCAGGATTCACAATCGCTCATTTAATAGACTGTAGCAAATTACACCATTTCATTTCTTTATCCATTTAGTTGCGGTAAATATGTTTATCACTTTCTTTTATGAAGCTTTTCCAGAGGAATTAACTTTTCGAGGGACAGTGTACTGAGGAACGTTTATTTCCTATGAAGAGATTGTGCCGGGTACAGGAGCGCTGTTCGCGGTCTTTTTTTGTTGGTTATTGTCGGTACTCTAATATTAATATCTGCTGTAATAATTCAACAAAATATTATTCAATAGCTTAAGAAAAAGAAAGACATCCAAGTGTTTGGCATCTGAATAAACAGCAGTTTAATTAAACATAATCTCTTTGTATAATAAAGGAAAAGTGCGGAGGGATTACCATGAAAATCTTAACCTTACTCAAGATAGATTGCTATATAAATTTCTTAATTCAGGATACATACTTTATAGATAAAGGTCGCAATTCAATTTATTGTTTTTATCACTTTGAAGAAACAAAGTAAATATATTTTTAAAGGAGCTCTAGTCTGTCTAAATTTAGGTAACTATTCAGGAGGTAGGTATGTTAATTTTAACAATAGAGATTATCGTAGCGTTAACTGTATTAGGGTTATTTGCGTGGACTTTTAAAAGACAAAAAAATGTTGATGATGATGTGTTTAATTATGCTAGATATATGATTTATTTGCTTTTAGCTGAAGTTGCTATATATGTTGTATTTCAAATTGTTTAAGGGTAAAACAGTTTTAGAGAGGGAAGTAACTTTATGACAACGTTAAATGAAAACATGCTTCTATATATACGGAAAAAACTTTAAATGAAAAACATGAGACACTTCAAGACTATAATCTATTTATGAATATGTAAAAGACATCGAAAATGTGATGAAGACCAAATCTAATTAACTGAATAAAACATGTATTTTAAAGTTGGAGAGATCTAGACAATGTTGAGGAAGCTTACGTTACGTTATGAATGGGGTAATAACATGCAAGTTTTAAGGATCATATTTGTTCATGTCTTGTCAGCGTTATCAGCCGCTGTTGTTTATGTTTTTGGCATTAATCATGATGGCTACATTCCATACTTCTTAATAAGTGTTATTCTCTATATCTTATATTTAATGTTTGCGGCACCTGTTCAATATTTCTTAAATCGCAAGCCAAAAAGGTTTAACCTCAATTATTTACTCATATACATATTCTTTTCCTTCTTAGTATGGTTATTCTTTGCTGTGATAACTGACTCAAAAAATACCTTAGACTTTCTAATGGAATACGAAATTTACTTATTGAGCATCTCATTTGCTGTAATCTTTTGGATCTGGTACTCAATTTTTCTGCAAAACAAGGCAAAGACAGCAGCTAAGTAACGTAAGTATCACAATATCAATCGAAAAATAAATCTAAAATTCCCCATTGATATTGTGATACTCTTTTTTAAATTGCAAGAGATAGGGGATAAGTGTGTAGAAATGAATCCCTCTTATTAAGCAAAAAATCTACACGTACATTACTGGAGTTGATACCTTGAAAATTTCGCCATCTCTTATATAAAAACGGGGGACACGGCGGCTTAATGTAGACACCACTTCATAGTTGATCGTATTAAGCATTTCAGCAACTTCATCAACGGGAATCTCAGCTCCCTTTTGATGACCGTAAATCACAACTTCCTCTCCTTGTTTGCCTTCACTCTCTCCTAAACTAACCATGATCATATCCATTGTCACTCTTCCTACCACCGGCACTCGTTTTCCGCGATGAAGAACAAACCCGCGATTGGAAAGTGCGCGAGAATAACCGTCAGCATAGCCGACCGGGAGTGTAGCAATGACTTCTTCGGGTTCTGCGATGTATGTAGCACCATAACTAATGGTTCGGGGTTCTGTCCGCATGGTTTTCACATAAGCGATGCGCGCCTTTAAACTTAATGCAGGTTCGAGCTTAACGAGGTTTAGTTGTTTGATATAGTCTGAAGGATATAAACCATATAAACCGATACCTAAACGAATCATATCAGCACTATATTCAGGAAAAGCGATAGCTGCAGCCGTGTTGCTCATGTGCACGGTGGGCAGTTCAATGCCGCGGTTCTTTAGAAAGCTGAGAAAATTGATGAATTTTTCATGCTGTAGCTTAGTTAGTGTGGTGTCAGCTTCATCAGCTGTAGAAAAATGTGTAAAGATACCTGACCATCTTAGGAATTTACTTTCTGTTAATGCTTCCACTACTACTAAAAGCTTTTCTTTTGTGCGTACACCTAATCGACCCATTCCAGTATCCACATTTATATGAATACCCAAACGACTAGTACTCTCTTCGTTTTCCAATATTCTGTTAGCTTTTTTAATCCAATCAACCTGAAATGCTGATAATTCTATATTCCAAGCTGCTGACTTTTTCACACAACTAAGGGATGTAAAACCAAGCACAAGGATCGGTGCTGTAATTCCCGCTTTTCGTAAAACGATTCCTTCCTCTACGCTGGCCACAGCGAGCTCACTCGCCCCGTGTTCCAGTGCATGTCGCGCCACTTCTACTGACCCATGACCATAACCGTTCGCTTTCACGACAGCCATAATTTTGCTCTTTTTTGGTATATGATGGCGTATTGCTCGCACATTTTTTTTTATGGCATCAAGATTTACTTCGATCCAAACTTCTCGGCAAAGCTTTGTCATCGACGCTTCCTTCCTTCTTATAGAGTAGTATATAGCGCATTTAGCCGTTCAATAAATTCTTAATATCAATGGTTGGATGCTTTCAATTTGATTTTATTCAACCTTAACTGAAATCATTCAACAGCAAACACTTCATCTAACGAGTAGATGCTAATCGACGGCCGAAGCTGTCAGTACTCTCGTTTTTAATTCTTTTTTTGCGGATTGTTCACTTTTGATTTCTTTACTTCGAGCAACTGATACACAAGGCTTGTAAAGAGATGAGGATCGATACGGTGACCGAGGATCAGATAGTACTGCTAATGACATTTGTTTTGATGTCAGCCAATGGGTAGTGAAGAGATATGGTGGATGCTGAAGCAGACATTGACTAAAATCTCTTAAGCAAAAGAATTGCAATTACAATTGTTCAAGCTTTCTTAGCGAGGGCACTGATTGTTTGCTTTGACTTTTGTGTTCAAACAAAGACCAGGCGCTTGAGAACGCTATGATAAGTTGAAATACATCAAAGGATAAGCTCCTGCTCATACTAATTGTCGGGAGGTGCCGACTTATGATACAAATTTGGATCACCGGCCTTTTATTATTAGCTCAGCCAAGCGAGCCATCTGACAGTTTAACAATCACACAACAAGGACGGACGATTGCTACTGTTCACCGCGAAGATTTTACGATGCCTCTTCCCGGGACCCCAATGATTGATCATAAAAAATACTGTAAGTTCATCAAACGGCTTGATCAACAAATTTACCGGGAGCCCATAAACGCCAAGCTTAACGATCAAGGAATCATCATCCCTGGGAAAATGGGTTACAGACTTTATCAACAGGCGTTTAAGGAGAAATTTTACGCCTATTTCTTTGGTCATGGCCCATCCAATATAGAAGTGCCGGAATTAAACATTTATCCGAAAGTTGACAGCGAGTTGCTTGCTCACATCAGTACGCAGCAGCTAGGCCAGTATGTAACTTATTTTAATTCAAGCAATAAAAGCCGATCACACAATATTTCCCTTTCTGCAAAAGCAATTGACAATCATGTTGTTTTTCCTAATGAGACGTTTTCTTTTAATCAAGTTGTTGGGATGAGAACGCAGGACAAAGGTTACATGCGAGCGCCTATTATTGTGAAGGGTGAGTTGTCTGAAGGTGTAGGTGGGGGAATTTGTCAGGTGTCATCAACTTTATTTAATGCTGTCGATCGTGCGGGGCTGCAAATCGTTCAGCGCTATTCTCATACAAGAAGCGTACCATATGTGCCGTCCGGACGTGATGCCACAGTAAGCTGGGGAGGCCCTGACTTTCGCTTTCATAATCAATATAACCAACCGGTCTTAATTCGGGCCAAACGAAATGAGGGAAGTATGATTGTTACACTTTATTCCTCTGATGTCATCAATAACAAACTGCGAAAAGTTCCCAAAGCGCCATCACAGCTTCCAAAAGAAATAAATGCCGAGCGTTAAATGACATAAGCTATTCATTCACCTTATTCAACCTGACGACTTCCTTTATGGAGGTTGAGTTAGAAAGACATAAGATTAAGTCCAAACGACTGAGCTCTCTAAACGAAAGCTGATGTTGATTAAATCATTACTGTGGTCGAAATCTTACTGAAATAGCCCTCTATTTTTCCGGCAGCTATTTATAAAGAAAAAAGCAACAAATTAAACGTTGCTTTTTACAGTTTATCTTATTCAGAATTTCGTATGCCAATTCCTTACTATGTAGGATCCGACTTTTATAAAAGAAGATTCTTAACAATTATAAAAATGGACTAGTATCTACCCTGGTGGAATTTTTCCCCTTCACTTGTTTTAACGTTGCGACTATAAGAAAGCTGACAATCACTAACAAGAGCCATGAACTCACTTTTCCTAGATGAACAAGACTCCATGCATCGGTTTGGTTTGGGTATTCCCAAGCCCCAAAAAACGTTGCGATATTTTCAGCTATCCATATAAAAAATCCGATGAGCATAAATGAAAGGGCGAGTGGCATACGATAACGAGTTCCATTCACCTCGTATGTGACCCATGATTGCCAAAAGACGATCATGACTAGTCCGGATAACCAAAAGCGGACGTCAATCCAATAATGGTGGATGAAAAAATTCAAATAAATCGCAGCGGCAAGAGGTACCACGGCCCAAAACGGCGGCCACTTAACCAGTTCAACCTTAAGCCTTCTCCATGCCTGGCAAAGATAACTGGCTACACTTGCGTACATGAAGCCGCTATACAAAGGCACTCCAAAAATTTTGGAATATCCCTGCTCTGGATAAGACCAGGAGCCCATATGTACCTTGAAAAGTTCAAGAGCAAGTCCAATCAGGTGGAACATTGTGATTACCTTTAATTCATCCTGAGTTTCAAGTCCAGAATATACCATCCACAATTGCATGAAGAGGCAGATGATGAGCAGCCAGTCATACCGTGGCAGGAAGGGAAGCGGTATGATTTGTGTAATTGCCAAAGAGGCAAAAATAACGACAGGAAACAGACATGATAGGGCCTGCTCCCAGCCAAAAAAAATGAGCTGTTTAAATGCTTTCATGAATTTTTGCCTCCAAAGTTAGCTAAATAGACATAGGGTTATGTGCATAGAATCACCGCCGAGTCATTATCTTTTCCATTCATAATGATTCCTGCTTTATTAATCATGGGTGTCTTCATCACCCTGGTATTCCAATATATCTCCTGGTTGACATTCTAAAGCCTTACAAATCGCCTCTAAAGTTGATAATCGAATGGCCTTTGCCTTTCCATTTTTCAATATAGAAAGATTAGCCATCGTGATTCCAACCTTCTCGGACAGTTCCGTTACGCTCATTTTCCTTTTAGCCAGCATCACATCAATATTGATTATAATTGCCATTGTTTTCACCTCAGACTGTTAAATCATTTTCTGATTTTATATCTATAGCTTCTTGCAAAAGCCTTTGGAGAACAGCAGCAAAGACTGCGATAACCATTGAGGCAAAAATAAGGACCAATCCGATTAGTATAATACCTGGAGCGTCGTCCATCTCCGCGATGAGATAGAAGAGTGGCATGCCTGCCACAAGTAAAAGACTGATTGTGATTGCACTGTATTTTATTTTCTTTAAAGCTCTTACTGATAATTCCGAGAAAGCTTTATTCCGGTCAATATAGCTTAAAAGTGTAAAGGCTTGATACAGAGCGAAATAAAAAGGTATTGCCGCTGCATACAAATCGATATAAACGAGATATTTTAGATAAGAAATATCTGGATACAATTCCGCTGCAAAGTTCGCTATCTCTGGCACCAAAAATATGCACAAAGCAAGAACTGGAATCCCAATCAGAATAACAGCTATCCTTAAAAAGAGTGTTGATCCTCGTTTCATAAAAAGCACCTCACCTAATATTGTCGATTTGAATGTAGCACATTATTTATCGTTTTACAATAAAAAAATATTGAAATAGATGATTTTCTTGTTGTTTTAGAGCTATCTTTTTCACTGTGGGCAAGAAAAAAGCATTTCTCATTACAGAGAAATGCTCAATATCTTTAATCGATTCAATTTAGAAATTTTACGGATAACTGAACCATTGGGGTAAAAATATAACGCATGGCACATAAGGGATTGTTTTTAAATCATGTACACGTTCGTTTTATAAAGCTTAGGCCGAAGGTGATATATAAAGCAATCTAGCAGCGGTGCTCAATGGGGTTCAATAAGCTCAGGTGAATTGTTTTTAGGTGAGTTAACGAATGATGAAACCTGGTATGCTTCCATGTCATCATCATCATATGGCAGCAGTAAGCTTTTGAGATAATCGGGATCTGTATTTTTAGGGTTCAGCCATTCTTTCTCATGTTCGCAACTCAAAATAACCGGCATTCGATCATGGATGTCCTCCATAAGCTCATTAGGTTTTGTCGTAATGATTGTGCAAGTGTAGAGCGGATGACCTTCAGGTGTATTCCATTTTTCGTATAAGCCGGCAAAAGCGAAAAGATTGGATGATTTCAGCTTGATTCTCATAGGAATCTTAGTTTTTGGATCAAGGCGTTTCCATTCATAAAAACTGTCAGCTGGGATGATACAACGTTTACTTACAAGTGGCTTTCGAAAGCTGGGTTTCTCGGCCAATGTTTCAGCACGAGCATTGATCATTTTATAACCGATCTTTTCATCTTTAGCCCAAGGAGGAATGAGACCCCATCTTAATTTTCCAAGGCGGTTGCTTGATCCATCATTAATAATAGTAAGAATGTTTTGTGATGGCGCGATATTATAGCTTGGTTGATATTCGTCTTCAGGCAAGAAGTGATCTATGTTGAATTGCTCAATGATGTCTTCAAATGCTGAGAATAAGGTGAATCTGCCACACATGTTCATCATCCTTTTGGTTTTTGAATATTGTACTGGATTGGTATATGAAAATCAAAAAGGGGATTGTGAAGCAGCAAAATGTTAAAGATTTGGTGTGTGGTTTAGGTGGAAGTGGAAAGAAAAAGCTATTTGGAGGAGAGCGGAATAGCAAATATCTGAAATGCAAAATAAGAACAGATCTACAGTGGATGGCATGTAAAGAATGTAACTATTTCGAAAACCTTTCAGCTAAACAAAAAAAGGTAGATCTTTAAGTAATACAGGAGGAAATGTGGAAAATAGCGACATGGTATGGAATGAGATTAATTATTTTAATCGGTGTGAGTGTATAAGGATTTCTATTTATCAGGCTTCTGAGGACAAATGAAGTGTTCAGGTTTTACAACGAAAAAAAGGCCGCCGTCATTGCCAGCGGCCTTTTGATGCTTCTTTATTTATTAACAGAAATCGTAACGTTATTTCCAGAAGGGAGGACTTTTGCAAAATCCTGTGTATCTACGACAGGTGTCACTGCTTTATTGTCGATTGTAATATTGTTAAAAGTTGTTGAAAAAGTTGCTTTAATGGCAGAGCGCTGGCTTTCAGATGAAACCGCAGCGGTGGCGAGTGTTTTCCATTTCGATAGAGTGCCAATGTTGGTTCCTTGGATTTCCATGATAATACGTCCGGTATAGCCATCATTGTTCGTTCCCCAGAGGGTCATGCGAGTATTCCCGTTCAAGTTTTTGTAGATCGTCATTTGCACTGTGCTTCCGGGACGAAACCCTTTATTGTAAGTGAATTTCTCTTTTCCTTCGATATACGTTTCATCATTTTTAGAACCGACTTTCATGAGCGGTTTCCATACGTTGTATTGTTTGCTGTACTGAAGACCAATATCTGCCTCAGTTCCGTTTTTTGCGCTAAAGCCTGAATAAATATAAGGGGTAGAGACAGAGTCTTGGATGTTCACTGTGTCGGGAAGCTTAATTTTAGCCGTGAAAACAGCGCCTGTGCTGTTCAGGTAGGCACGTCCGCCGATTCCCTTAGGTAGCTGGGAAGCCGCTTTGGCTACTTGAGTGTCTGCTCCTGGAAGACCTGGAACACCTGAAGAAATGGTTCCGAAAAGAATAGCTGTTCCTACTGCACCTGCAATCAATACTTTTTTCAACAAAATTCCCCCTTTTAAAAGTGGTTTCGCAATTATTATACCTTATTTTGGAACTTCTTTTATTAAGATAAATCGACAAAATCGTTAAAATCTCATGTTTATGAATGGGTTATGTTTATAAATTGACACCATAGATCTATAATAAAACTAATTAAACTATGTACTAAATATTCAATTTTTATTAAAAAATCGGCATTAAGGAGCAAATAACATTAGACCTATGATTCATATAGACATTGAAGCTTAGTTTTTTCTGCAAAAAAACCCCCGGCCATTGACCGGGGAAGCAAAATTGAGGAGATTAAATGGAGTATTAGCAGTGTTTCTTACGTTTTTTATACTCTACAACGTAGTCATAGTCTTTTTTGTCGTGATCATAATGTTTTTTGTCATAATCACAGTAATAATCTTTTTTGTCATGGTGATCAGAATATTTTTTGTCATAGTCGTAATACTTCTTGTAATACGTTTTTTTAACCGTATAATACTCTTCTTTATATTTTTTGAAATAACCCATAAATACCCCTCCTTTTATGATCATACGCTTTATTATATGGAAGTTAGATTTTACGGATTGGACAGTTTAAATCACAAACTCAAAAAAGGGCTGTCCAAAAAAAATTGAGGGTAATCAGAGGAAAACTGAGGGATCGCGCAGAAACAAATCAATATAAAAAGCCGATGTTCATCGGCCGCCAAATCATTTTATCTTACATTTGCTTGTCTTCTTTGTTTTCTGAACCACTACTTCTTATGTCTTGAGTCAATCCGCTGGTCGCTTTTTTAAATTCTGATAAGGCTTTTCCAGCGGCCCGGCCAAGCGCAGGCAGCTTATCAGGACCAAACACTAAAAAGCCTACAAATAAAATAACTAACATTTTTGTGACGCTTAATTCCATGATATTTTTCCTCCTCCTGTTTGAAGTACAACCTTATTAACAAATTATAAAAGATGGCGGTTCAAATGAGAATACGTCTGTTTTGAATGTTTTGTAAACAAAGGCGAATGGAGAATGATGTGGTTTCTTCAGGAAAAAATGCTGATGATAAAAACGTATGAAGCTTCCAATGCCTTACACTTACCTGCGATTTTATTTAAAGGGGGTGATACAAATATAACTGTAACTTGCTATTATTATCATAAGGGAGAGATCGTAATGAAGAGATTCAACAAGCTAATAGGATACCTGTCTGTTTTCATGTTCGCTGCGGTTTTTCCATTATCGGCACATGCAGAAAAAGCGGGAACTACTGGAGCCGGAGAGTGGGATAAGCTTGGAACTTACACCTATACTTATTCAAGTCCGACGGTATACTCGAGCGGAGGCGATTTTAGAGTTTGTCTTTCAGGAAGTACACCTTTCTCTGTATCGCTGCACCTATATGAGGATGATCCTGGTGACAACCCTGATGAATATGTGGGCTCTAATTATTTTTCACCCGGAGAATGTCATACCTTTAGCAGTATAGGGAAATTTGTAGATGGAAGCAATAACAAGGCAGAATTCTTTGTTACTGATTACTCTGGTAAATCAAAAACAGTGACGTTTTACGATTGATTTGAGAGATACAGTACAGGGAATATAAGTTTGTCAGAGTAAAAGAGAGAGGGAGCTCTCTCTTTTTATACTGTATGAGGAATGAAATATCTCACTCTTGAACCGCCATGCGAAGGATTCACCATGCCTGTCCAGCAGTCATCCATCTTATCCCGAGCTTTACCAATCATTTCGTTCGGCTTTTTCCATCCACTGAGGATGAGAGTAAATTCTGTTTTTTCCCTATGTCTGTTAATTGAAATGTAGCAATTCATCCAGCGGTATCCCATTCAAAAGAAAGCTCGCCGGGGGCATGAACCGTCCAAACTTTGCAAGGAGATGGTCCAAATGGTGTGTAAGCGAAATTTATATCCTTCCTGCAGCTGAAAATCATTCGGCATAATCCACTTGGCTATGCCGAATGAAGTTGAGACTGTCTCCTAAATGTTTTGAATAGGCCCCTCTAATGTTATATGTTTCGTAATATCCCATAATGTATTCTCTTGATATCCATATATTTCTCCTCATTATTCAATTTAGACTTTCACGCAAATTTTATATCATCTAACGAAATCATATCCATAGTGTGTATAAATGATGCTGAACCTGTTGTCGGCAAGTGTTTCAATAGATAAATTCCACGATTAAAATTGAATTGAGTATCCTTTTATTGTTATATTGATTGATGAAAGGCAGTGGAAGTCTCATGCGAAAATACGAAAATACAGCAAGAGAGTGGAAAGTATATATTATCATCTTTTCATTCTTCATTATTTGTGTGGCTGCAATAGGCTTTTTTGAACAAAGATTTCTTTTAAATCAATTAGCATGGCGGGTATTTGATGCACTGATCAGCGTTGTGTTATTTGCCAATGTGCTGTTTTTCTGGAGAAAAAGGAAGAGCATAGCATATATTTCAGGCATTTTGGCTGTTGTTAATGTAATTTTGCTGATATCTCTGCTTTTTCTAACTTGATGAGATTGTAAATAGGAGGGTTCTGCATGCTCGGTAAAATTAAAGCGGCCATTGATAATAGTCCGGGAAAACCGGCCAAAATTGCAGTTAATGAAAGCGCATTTCAGCAGCTAAAAGAAGAGATGCGTTTTGTTTGCGTTTCCAAACCTAAAACCATTATGGGGATACCTGTGGAGGTTTCAGATGATGTAGAAGGCTTTGAACTCAGATTTTAGTGATAACATATTTTTATCCTATCTATATGAATATAGGAACTTCTTGAAAAGAAGGTGAGAGGGGCTGTGAAACAGAAGCCGATTTATGTAGAAATCGAGATGACATCTGACCTGGACAAGCTTTGGGAATATACGCAAAACCCAGCGCTACATAAGGAATGGGATCTGCGGTTTTCTGACATTACGTATTTGCATAGAGGCGTAAATGAACCGCAGAGGTTTCTTTACGAGACAAGAATTGGCTTTGGATTAAAGGTGTCAGGTGCTGGGGAAACCGCGGGAACGAAGTTGCATTCCTCTCAAAGAGTATCCTCCCTGGCCTTTTCCTCCAACCATCCGTTATCCCTGATTAAAAAAGGCAGCGGGTATTGGAAATACATACAGCATGATAACGGGAAGCTTACCTTTATGACACAGTATCAATATGAAACGGCATATGGCTTTCTGGGAAGATGGATTGACCGGTTATTATTTCGGCCGCTGATGGGCTGGGCAACAGCATGGAGTTTTGATTCATTGAGACTTTGGATTGAACAAAATAAACATCCGAAACAATTGATCCGTTATGCGTTTGTCTATATGCTGACGTGCTTGTTTTTTAGTCTGTTTTGGTTTTACCACGGATTTGCAGATCGTGAAACGAACAACATGGCAAGAGCAGCGATAATAGTTTTGGGCATTTTATGGCTGAGTCCATTAAAGAGAAAATGGATACTTCATGCTGTGCAGGCCTGTATCTTTGCTGTCTACGCTTTTCTGGATGCCGGAATATGTTCTTTATTATTAAGTGTGGTTACTGCGGCAAGCGGCTTGATCAGTCTCCGGCTTCCAAGCGCTCGGCATACGGAACGAAAAAAGAAAGAAGTGAAATGGTGAGTTCAATTTATAAAAAAACAATTATAAATTATCATCTATTACATCCCAAGCTGCAGAAACGTTATCAATTAGACCGGTCACATACATTCAGCGGAAGAGGAACGATGTCAGAAATAAGCGGAGGTTCTTTTTTGGTCAGAATGCTGCTGAAGTGCGGGGTGTTTTTTAGATGTTTCTTTTCAGAGAGAGGAAAGGACATCCCTTTTACAATTAAAAATAGAACATGTCTTACAGAGCAGGAACATACGGGGGTTGAATGGAATCGGACTTTTGTCTTTAAAGATAAGAAGCGTTTCTTTGATGCAGTTATGGTATACGACGAAAGTGAAAAACGAATACTTGATTTTTTCGGCCAACCTCATATTTTGCTGTCCGTTTTAACTTTTGAAGCACTCTCTGACGGGTCTCTCCACATTACATCAGGAAAGCAATGGCTATTAATATGCGGGAAAAGGATTCCTTTGCCAAAATGGCTGAGCGGTAATTCCACTGTATGCGAAACGTTTGATGAAAGCAACAACTGCTTCACTATTCAAGTTCATGTGGAAAATGCAATTCTTGGCACTCTTTTTTATTATAAAGGGACATTTCAGGAAACAGAGGGAGAAGTATGTTAAAACGACACGGCATCATTCGTGCGCTTTGTTTCATCTGGTTTCTTGCATCTGAAGCTCCTGACATATCAGTTGCGGAGGCGCTTGTCTTGTTTTCCATTCTCTTTTTTGTGCCAGAAATTTTTCCTTTTGTTTTTCATCAATCGGTTCACAGGTCTATTCGATCTTTGGAAAAATTATTGATGCACATCTATCCTGCAGCAGCTGTTTTCGCGGTATTAGCCCTTGTGACAGATGTCGGGTATTTTGCACTGATCTGGTGGATATACACTGCTTTGTTGGCTCTGTATGGTATGTTACGGCTTTCGAAAACAAAAATACATAGAATAGAAGAAACATCTATCTTATGTGGACTCGTTTATTTGGGAGGAGGGGGATTTTGGTTTTTTGCCTATGCTGCACATTTACAAATCCTGCACTTCGGTCCTCTCATTATTTTGCTCACAGCTGTTCATTTTCACTATTCTGCTTTTCTTATCCCGATCTTTAATGGTTTACTTGGCAGAGTCCATAGAGAAAAACGGGTTATGTACGGTTGGGGGACATGGATTATTTTACTGTCGCCGCTCCTCATCGCACTCGGAATAACATACTCAAAAACACTTGATATCTTGGCGGTTGGTATCTATATGGCGGCACTTTATCTCAACTCATACTTAATATTTAAGACAGCTTTTCGCAGTAAGACAGGCAAAGTGCTTATCCGAATGTCTTCTCTCGTTTTAATGATAACGATCTGTTTCTCTTTGGTTTACTCGTTCGGTGTATTTCGGCAAGAAGTCACACTGACCATCAGCCAAATGATTTGGATACACGGTGTCGTGAACGCATTCGGTGTCATTTTGCCGGCTCTAGCAGGATGGAGAAAAGAAAATCCTCAGCCCTCGGATGCGAGTGTCAAAGTTTTCAGCCGTATATACGGAAAGAGAACGATCGGAAAGAACTTTTTGCACAACATTCACGCTGAGAATAACATTCAATATAGCGGACTTGTGGATGATATGAGAAGCCTTCGTTCAAACGATTTTTCACCGGAGCATTTGAAACCGTTGATTGTTTCATTTTATGAACAGACGAAAGATTATGAGGTAAAAGCAAAAGTGACGTGGAGCACTTGGTTTCAGCCCTTTGCGAAAATGTATGAATACATCAGCAAAAGAACCGGACAAATACACCTGTCAACGAACCCTGACTGGTATAGGATGCACAGTACAATAAAAGGTGTCCATTCAAAAAAAGACGGAAGAAATAAGGTGCGTGCCTGGATCAGAACAAATGAAAAAAACGAAACCATTTTCACCGCGCTGTATTCTGTATATCGCTCAAAAGGAGAGGGGTACATGAATATTTCTCTGCCGCTTCCTTTCAGTAATATGACAGGCGTTTTAAAGCCTTATCATCACAAAGAGAACCTGATTCTGACCAGCAGGCGGAGAAAAAGCGGTGCTGGGGATGAAGGAATTTATCTTAGAACAAGAATCGGGACATGCCCGCTTCCATTATCTGAAACCTTTCTTATAAAAGCTCCGTGTGCAAGCAGGTTAACAGCTGTTCACGAAATGTGGCTGTTTGGGATTCAATTTCTAACTGTTAATTATGAAATTACATATTGCCCGTCCAAATGAAGAATATAAAACAAAGACAAGCGTTCATCTGACAGTTGCTCGTCCGGCAAACAATGGACCGGCGCATTTTAATTCTGCACCTCATACAGACGGGGAAGGAAGGGTTTTTATGTTGTATATCAGTTTATTTCTGATTGTATGGCTGGCTGCGGGATTTGCAGTGGGGATGAAGCAAGTTTATGTCGATCAGCTGTTTGATAAAGATGTGATCGAAAGGCTTGAAAAAGAAGCAGGTGACAATGATCTTGTTGTCCGTTTTATTAAACACCGTTTCGTTTATATTGCAGCAGTTACTTTAAGCGGGTTTATTGCTGTTTACAGTGAAATAAAAGCCATTCCGCAAAAGCGGAGTATAAGAAAAATTGAAAAAGACATTAATAAGCTGAACAAAGTAAGGAAACGCGGGAATAACAGAAAGTAAAAGGTGCACAAGCCAGCAGGCGGGTGCATTTTTTTATTTAATGGAAAGCCGGTGCGATCTTACTTTTTTGCTAAGGAGTATAAATTCATAAATGTGAAGAACAGCACCCGGGCTAATGGTATATAATATTGTGAATTTAACAAAAATTTAACAAGGAGGACGAGATAATTCGTGCTAAAGCCTCAAAGAATCCAGCATCCTGTGTTTTTGGTTTTGAGGCGGAGTAGATGAAACCGGCCAAAGTATCCCTGCTCCGCCGTTTGCTCCATTCCTTGAAGCATGTTGATTGTAACATAGTCAAACGTTTTCCATCAACTTTAAAAAATGTAAAAATGTTGTTAATTTTTTTATTGTTTGTTCCGGTTTCTTCAGTATGTGCAGAGGATATCTATCAGAATTTCGAGGAATTAAAGAATAACGAAGATCCTTCTGATTACAGCATTGTCACAAAAGAAATCGGCAGCCCTGTGCTTGTTTTAGCTATTCACGGGGGAGGTATTGAAGGCGGCACAAGTGAATTAGCGAGAGAACTCAGCAAAGCGTATTCCATGTATTTGTTTGAAGGTTTGAAGACGTCTGGAAATTCAGTGCTGCATATAACAAGCACACATTTTGATGAACCTCAGGCACTGAAACTTGTAGCAAGTCATGAGTATGTCATTTCATTGCATGGGTATGCAGGAGAGGACCAACAGATACAAATCGGCGGAACAGACCGATCAAGAGCGGCAGAATTGGTTTCAGAACTGCAGAAAGCCGGTTTTCCAGCTGAATTGCTTGGTACGGATCATCCGCATGCAGGCGTAAGTCCAAACAATATAGCGAATAAATCAAAAACCGGTTTGAGCATCCAGTTAGAGATGAGTACAGGTTTTAGAGAATCTTTGTTTGGCATCTTTTCTTTAAAAAGCAGATCCACGACTCAAAATGAGGGGTTTTATGATTTTACGGAAGTGTTGACCCATTTTATGCAAAACAGTTATTAAAATAAGGAGGCTTTGCGCCTCCTTATTTTTCATCCTTCTGATCAGGGGCTTCAGGGAACAATTCATCTGATGCCTCGGTTTGATATTGCAAAGTGTTATCTTTAGCAGTCAGTTCGTTTCTGAATGTTTCATCCAACACATTTTTCAGCAAATACCGGTGAAAAAAATATTCAAAAACAGTCAGGCAGACAGAAGCAATAAGAGCAGCTGCAAACGGTGAGAAACCGTTTCTCGTTTGCGTTTCAAGAAAGACCCAAAGAATAACGAGTGAAAGCCCGAAGTCAGCCAGTGAAGCTGTCACATTGCTGGTTCTCGGCAAGATCAGGATGTCTCCGGAAAGGTATGTTACAAAGCTTAAGAAAAATGTTATAAACAGCACACTTAAGAAGGAAGCATGGTAAACTCTATCCAAAATCACATACAAGAGGGCAAGAGTTAAAGCTGTTTTAGAAGCAAGAGCGATAATATGTTTCATTTGATCACCTATATTTGAGGCAAATCTTTAGCGGTATCTGCAGCCTCAAGATCGACACTTATTTGCTGAGTTAAATCTTTAGAATGATAAAAACCCTTTGCAGCCATATAAAGATAAATTTGTTCATGGGTATTAATCGCGTCATGTAAATATTGCTGCAGCGTTTCTCTGACTTCTGGGGAAGAAGATTCTGTGATGGCAGCTGCAATATTCCTTACGCCTGTCTTTGCCGATATTAAAAAATCCGTTGCGATCGCTTGTTCGGTCATGCTGCCCATTCCGGCTAATTTTTGAAAGAACTCATTCACGCTTATTCACCTCTCACTGACAGCAATTCCTGCAAACGTGCAACCTGCTGTTTTGTTTTTTGAGCATCCTGTTCAAGAATACTCTTTAATTCTTCATCTTGTACAAGTCCCGTCATGGTTGAAGATTTTGTCAAACAAAGATTTTTAAACGTAAGCAATTCGTGCAATTCTAACGTTTCATGAAGGCCGTAGTCATTCATCACGGTCATTCCCTTCTTAAGTAATATGGTTTATTTTGAGCAAATTGCTTTTGTTTACACTGGTATTTTTTGCTGTTGAATTGAAACTTTCTGACTGGAGCACCCGTACATAAGGGTGGGGATGAGCGTCTTAAAATAAAAATCCAGCATTCAATCTTTTGAAACAGGCTGAGTAAAAATTTGAAGAATTATACGCTTTTACTAAAAAAACGTCTTTATCACAATGTCTGTATTGCATTATTGAAAGTCCCATATTTAAGTTTTTTAATCGGCTATCTATAAATACTGAGGAGGAGACACAGTGGAGATCAAAGGGATCAATCACTTGTTATTTTCTGTTTCTGATTTACTGACATCCATCGAGTTTTATCAAAATGTCTTTGATGCTAAATTGTTGGTCAAAGGAAGGAGCACTGCATATTTTGATTTAAACGGCATATGGCTGGCTCTCAACGAAGAGCGTGACATTCCCAGAAATGACATTAAGGCTTCTTATACCCATATCGCTTTTACAATTGAAGAAAGTAAGTTTGAAGAAATGTCCGCAAAATTAAAAAATCTTCAAGTTACTATTTTGCCTGGGAGAGAACGAGATGAACGTGATCGAAAATCAATTTATTTCACCGATCCTGACGGCCATAAATTTGAATTCCATACAGGAACTCTTCAAGGCAGACTTCAATATTATAAGCAAGCTAAAACCCATATGGATTTTTATGATTGAAAAAGTGCGGGAAACTGAGCAACAGAGGATATACATATTTATCTTTTGGGGGTAATATATGGTAAAGGAGGGGGATTGCATTTGAGAAATAAAATCTTGCTGATGACAGCTGTTTTGCTATGTGTTTTTGGAACCGGGACGATTCATGCAGCAACTTTACAATATGAATATAAAACCGATTTCATTCTTAATGATGAAACAAAAGCGCTTTATGTAGAAAACATTGGTGATATACCGGCAATTGACTATTTTTTAGGGTACCAGTTTACGATACGAGGAGTGAATACTTGTTCAGTTGACATTAAGCTTCAGCGAATGGGACTTACAGGTAATTACACTACGTTAAGCGCCAAACAATTCATCGGTAATTGGTTTGATTTTAGCGCTCAAGATAAGGTTTCCATTGAACCGTATCATCGGTATCGAATAGTAGCTGAAGAACATTCCCCAAACTGTGGAAGTGTTCATGTAAAAGGGCGCTATGGTGTAGAATATTTTACTTTTGATTGATGCTCACATTTATTGAAAAGCAGTGAGCTTTTTTTGTGGAATAAATTAACTAAATAAACTATGTACTAAATATTCAATATATTTCTTTTTGATCTCGCTCATGATAAAAGAGCAGAGTATAACTAATCTTTTCACGTCCAAGATCGAAACATTTATAAGATAGGAACGACTACATTTTTAAACAATATTTTTTAAAGAAAAAGTTTCGTTAAGGAAAGAAAATTTCTTGACTTCAACAATTAAATGATGGATAATTATGGTGTAAACATGATGTTCTTTTTCCTCCTATTCAGGTTCGCACCTAAGCCAGGGCGAACCTGCTTTTTTTTAAAACAAAACCCCCACTCCGTAAAGGGAGAGGGGGTTTATTCTTTGTAACTGATAGTTTGATAGTTTAATGGACAGTTCTGAACACACCAATTACTTTTCCTAATATGCTGACATTCTGCAGTATAATCGGAGCCATGGTTGGATTTTCAGGCTGTAGGCGAATGTGTGTATCCTCTTTATAGAAACGTTTTACAGTAGCTTCATCATCTTCTGTCATCGCCACTACGATTTCACCGTTATTCGCCGTGTTTTGCTGTTTTACAATAACATAGTCCTTATCAAGTATACCTGCGTCAATCATACTGTCTCCCATAATCTCCAGCATAAACACATGCTCATCCGGAGGAACCATACGGTCAGGAAGCGGGAAGTATTCTTCAATGTTTTCAACCGCTGTAATAGGTGATCCGGCCGTTACTTTTCCGATTACCGGTACATTAACGACTTGGCTCTTTGGAATCTCTACTTCTTCATCCAGAATTTCTATCGCTCTTGGTTTTGTCGGATCGCGTCTAATCAGTCCTTTTGTTTCCAAACGGGCCAAATGGCCGTGGACAGTTGAACTGGACGCAAGGCCGACAGCCTCTCCGATCTCTCTAACGGAAGGCGGATATCCTTTTGATTTAACCTCTGCTTTAATAAAACGGAGGATATCAAGTTGCCTTTTTGAAAGCTTCGTCATTTTTTGCACCTCTAAACGTCGATTTTAAGTAGATTATAGCATGATTTTCCTGACAGTACAAACATAGGTTCGAAAAAACAATTGACAGAAACGTTTGTTCGTATATACTGAAATTATAAAAATGCGAACAAACATTCTTGTTGGAGGTTGTTATCATGAGTAAAGAATCTATTATTTTTGTCGGCCTGTTCACTGTGATTCTAAGCGTGGTTATCCTTCTGTTGTCATATACAAGCAGCGACCAGGAGCTTAACCAGTATGTTAAAATAAAAGTTCAGCAGGGGGATACGCTGTGGTCGCTTGCCGACCAGGTGGCTGACTCAAAAAAGATAAATAAAAGTGATTTTATTGAATGGGTAGCTGAAAAAAATAATCTTCAGCCGTCTGAACTTCAGCCGGGAGATGAATTGGTGATTCCATTAAAAAAGGAACATCCGGCTGCATACGAACTGGCTACTGTTAAATAGAGAGGAAAGGTAGAAAGGTGAAAGCACTCATTTATGCCCGCGTAAGCACAAATAAAGAACAGCAAGAAACCTCATTAAAGCGGCAGGAGGAGGAGCTTACGGCCATTGCGGCTGAGAACGGCATAGAAGTCGTCAAAGTGATTTCTGAAAAAGCCAGCGGATATGAAATGGACCGGGATGGTGTATTTGATTTGCTTGATCATATCAAGAACTCAAATATTGATGTGATTTTAGTTCAGGATGAAACAAGACTCGGCCGGGGAAACGCGAAAATTGCACTTCTTCATTGTATTTACAGGGAAGGAGTGAAAGTATTTACGACCGCTCACAGAGGTGAACTTGAGTTATCGGAGGCTGACTCTATGGTGCTGGAAATCGTCAGTATTGTGGAGGAATACCAGAGAAAAATTCACAACATGAAAATTAAACGCGGAATGAAACGCGCAGTAAAAAATGGTTTTAAGCCTCAAAAGAACCTGAAAAACCAGCATGAAAACAGCGGAAAAGATAGAATAGAAGTTCCGATCTCGGAGATTGTCCGGTTGAGAGCAAATAAACTGACGTTTGCTGAAATCGCGGCTACGTTGAGAGGTTTTGGCTATGATGTGTCAAAGGCGACAGTCCATCGGCGTTTTCAAGAATACATAGAGAATGAGCAGACAGGCGAGTGAATCAGTTGTAAAACTCCTCGTGTTTTAGTAGTATATACACAAAATGCAATAAAGGAGTTTATCATGATTTCAAACGAAAAAATTGCCAGAATCAATGAACTTGCCGCAAAAGCTAAAGCTGGCGTTATCACAGAAGAAGAAAAAGCCGAGCAGCAAAAGCTCCGTCAAGAATACCTAAAAGGATTTCGTTCTTCTATGAAAAACACATTAAAAAGTGTAAAAATCATTGATCCTGAAGGCAATGACGTAACACCTGAAAAGTTAAAAAGAGAAAAAAAAAATAACAGACTCCATTAATATAAGAGGAATACGGCAATATCGTATTCCTCTTTTGTATATACTACAAACAGCAGGGCTTTCTTCAGGTGACAAAATTCATCAAGTTTCTCTCAAATTTAAGCTGAAACAGTTGAGAAAAAGTCGTCAGACATTTATGATGAAAGGGTACAACATATAAGGAAGGGGATTTTTATGGATACAATTGAAAAGAAATCAGTTGCTACCATTCGCACACTATCAATAGACGCTATTGAAAAAGCAAACTCTGGTCACCCTGGAATGCCTATGGGGGCAGCGCCAATGGCATATACGCTATGGACAAAATTTATGAATGTAAATCCGGCAAACCCTGGGTGGTTTAACCGCGACCGTTTTGTTTTATCTGCGGGACACGGATCAGCACTTTTATACAGCATGCTTCATTTAAGCGGGTATGATCTCAGTATTGAAGATCTTAAGGGATTCCGTCAGTGGGGCAGCAAAACACCGGGACATCCGGAATTCGGACATACAGCCGGTGTTGATGCAACAACAGGGCCGCTTGGACAAGGAATCGCAATGGCGGTCGGAATGGCTATTGCAGAACGCCATTTAGCCGAAACTTACAACCGTGATTCATTCAATGTAGTCGATCACTATACATACAGCATTTGCGGTGACGGTGATTTAATGGAAGGTATTTCTTCTGAAGCCGCTTCACTAGCAGGCCATCTTCAGCTTGGCCGTCTCATCGTATTATACGATTCAAATGACATCTCATTGGATGGAGATCTGGATCGTTCATTCTCTGAAAACGTAAAACAGCGTTTTGAGGCGATGAACTGGGAAGTTCTTTACGTTGAGGATGGAAACAATATTGAAGAATTATCTGCCGCAATTGAAAAAGCACGCCAAAACGACAAGAAACCTACATTAATTGAAGTGAAAACGACAATTGGTTTCGGTTCCCCTAACCGTGCCGGCACTTCCGGTGTTCACGGTGCTCCGCTTGGCAAAGAAGAAAGTAAATTAACAAAAGAAGCTTATGCATGGACGTATGAAGAAGATTTCTACGTTCCGTCAGAAGTATATGAGCATTTCGCAAAAACAGTAAAAGAATCCGGCGAGAAAAAGGAACAGGAATGGAATGACCAATTCGGTAAATATAAAGAAATTTATCCGGAACTCGCTGAACAGCTTGAACTGGCTATCAAAGGAGAACTTCCGAAAGACTGGGATCAAGAGGTGCCTGTTTATGAAAAAGGAAGCAGTCTGGCATCCCGTGCCTCTTCAGGTGAGGTTCTAAACGGTCTTGCGAATAAAATTCCGTTCTTTGTTGGCGGTTCTGCAGACTTAGCAGGATCAAACAAAACGACGATTAAAAATTCCGGTGATTATACAGCGCTTGATTACTCAGGCAAAAATTTCTGGTTTGGTGTTCGTGAATTTGCTATGGGTGCAGCCTTAAACGGTATGGCGCTTCATGGCGGACTCCGTGTATTCGGCGGAACATTCTTTGTCTTCTCTGATTACTTGCGTCCGGCGATTCGCCTTGCAGCCTTAATGGGTCTTCCTGTGACATATGTCTTTACTCACGACAGTATCGCGGTCGGTGAAGATGGGCCGACTCACGAGCCGGTTGAGCAGCTTGCTTCTTTACGCGCAATGCCTAACCTTTCTTTAATTCGCCCTGCAGACGGTAATGAGACAGCAGCGGCATGGAAGCTTGCGGTACAGAGCACAGATCATCCAACAGCACTCGTATTGACACGTCAAAACCTTCCTACAATCGACCAAACAGCTGAAGAGGCATTGGCTGGTGTAGAAAAGGGTGCTTATGTTGTTTCTAAGTCTAAAAACGAAACACCGGACGCTCTTCTTATCGCGACGGGCTCAGAGGTTGGTCTGGCAATTGAAGCACAGGCTGAATTGGCGAAAGAAAATATTGATGTTTCTGTCGTCAGCATGCCTTCAGTAGATCGTTTTGAGAAACAATCTGATGAATACAAAAACTCCGTGCTTCCGTCAGATGTGAGAAAACGTCTTGCGATTGAAATGGGCGCATCATTTGGCTGGGGTAAATACACAGGGCTTGAAGGAGACGTGCTCGGCATTGACAAATTCGGTGCCTCCGCTCCTGGCGAAACGATCATCAATGAATACGGCTTCTCAGTTGCAAACGTTGTGGATCGAGTTAAAGCATTAATCAATAAATAAGGTTTTCAAAGGGGATGAGTCAAATCATCCTCTTTTTCTTGTTTATCCGACAAAAATAGTATTGGCTGATTAACAGTAATAGACAATTCTTTCTTCTCTTCTTTTGTATAATAGAATGCAAATGAAATGCTGCTGGAAAAGGGGATGAGAAGATGGAACGTCACTACTATACGTACCTGATCAAAGAGGAATTTGCCAATCACTATTTCGGGCGGGAATCGGTTATGTTTGAGCTGTTTCAAGACTATCATTGGACAAGCCTGACGAGGCAGCAATATGAAATGACAGAGAAACAAATTCAATATATTACGAAACCTATTCCGATTTTACATATGCATCAGCGGTTAAAAATGAATTTGAATAATACAAACTATACACAGCTGGATTATATTTATAGATTATCTCTGCCAAAAGCAAAGGGACAAGCGTCTTTTATGATGAGGGAACACATGATTGAAATTGTAGCTAACGGAGATTACGAGGCAGAAACGATATTTTTTGAAGTTCTTCGCAAAGTAAGCCCTTGCTTTCTCGCAATGGATTTCAATACGAAGCGGTATGGGTGGTTAAATCCGGTGAAAGAAAGAAATTTTGTCTAAAACCGAAGAAAAAGAGATGTAAATGTTGTATAATAGCTTTTGGTTTAGTACACTTTAAACTAGACAACATGAAGGAGGAAATAAAATGACTTTATGGGTTGGCATCCTAGTGGGCGTTGTTGCACTGCTCATAGGTGTTGCACTCGGGTTTTTTATTGCTCGTAAATATATGATGAGCTACCTTAAAAAGAATCCGCCTATTAATGAACAAATGTTACGCATGATGATGATGCAAATGGGAATGAAACCTTCTCAAAAGAAAATCAATCAAATGATGAAAGCCATGAATAATCAAACGAAATAATACGTAAAGATTATGATATAGAGAAACATGGTTATAAAATAAAAAACCCTTTATCGGGTTTTTTATTTTGCAATCATTCATCACCCGCTACTGCTCGAAGGCGCTGCTTTTGATATTGTATGAGAAGATGGTCAAGCTCCTGACTGAGTTCTATCGTAATATGAGATGTCATTCCGTTCGCCATGACAATTTGCAGCAGCTCTGCTCTTTTCTTTTCAATTTCATTTAATAGATGCTCTCTAATCACAGGGATGTATCCTTTCATACATTAGATCTTCAAAAGTGAATGTTTATATTATATCCATATTTATACTAATTTTCAAATGAGAAGGAGTACAATGTCTCAATGTCAAATTAAATTATATAAGTTTTTTTTGAAAATAGAAATCCTTCGAGTGAAAGTGTTAAAAAAATGAAATGATTTTGTCATAACTTGAAGGAATGTCAAATTATGAAGGGATGATGACATGGGAGATGTGAATTATCTTCTGACATTCGGGGCGGGATTTTTATCATTTATTTCGCCTTGCTGCCTGCCGCTGTATCCGGCTTTCCTGTCATATATTACAGGAGTGAGCATGGATGATGTGAAAACAGAGAAACTGCTGCTGCAAAAAAGAAGCTTGGCTCATACGCTGTTTTTTTTGCTGGGGTTTTCAGTGATTTTTATTGCTTTAGGATATGGTACATCTTTTATTGGAACCTTGTTTAGGGATTATCATGATGCTATTCGGCAAGTGGGCGCTTTGCTCATTATTCTGTTCGGTTTTATCACGCTTGGCGTGTTTCGTCCTGAGGTTATCATGAAAGAGCGCAGAGTCCATTTTAAGCATAAGCCGGGGGGGTTTTTCGGTTCAATTTTAATCGGTATGGCTTTTGCGGCTGGCTGGACGCCTTGCACCGGTCCTATTTTGGGGGCTGTTATCACATTAGCAGGTACGAATCCTGGCTCAGCGGTACCGTATATGATGCTATATGTTCTCGGATTTGCCGTTCCATTTGTATTATTGTCGTTCTTCATTACGAAGCTGAAATGGATTAGGAAGAATCAGCTTTTGATCATGAAAGCGGGCGGCGTACTTATGATTGTAATTGGGATCCTGCTATTTTTTAACTGGATGAGCTTGATCATTATTTTGCTGTCGGATCTTTTTGGTGGTTTTACAGGTTTCTGACTGTTAAATTACTTTTGCACTACTACTAATCCTTTTGTTTTTGGTACAATAAGACTATTACCTGAGGAATTCGATTTTTGGAGGGGAATATGACAAGAGTTTTAGTTGTAGACGACGCCAAGTTCATGAGAGTAAAAATCAGAGAGATCTTGGAAGAGGCAAATTACATAATAGCAGGCGAGGCGGCGGACGGCGAACAAGCGGCTGACCTGTATAAAAAACTTCGGCCGGATTTAGTGACGATGGATATTACGATGCCGGTGAAAAACGGGATTAAGGCGCTTCGTGAGATCATATCCTTTGACCCTAAAGCAAAGATAATCATGTGTACCGCAATGCGCCAGCAAAGAATTGTTACGGAAGCCATTGAACTTGGGGCAAAAGATTTTATTGTCAAACCGTTTGAGGAGTCCAAAGTATTAGAAGCTGTGAATCGCGTTATGGGAAATTGAAAGTCATTTCTTTTCAAAATGGTTTTTTTTATTGTTTTGGAGTATAGTATATAGTGTCAACACTCCGAGAAACAAAGGAATGATAAGTATGATGATAATAGTTTCATCAATTGTTGCTGTTTTAATGGCTGCAGCTGTGATGGTGGTCAGAATTAAGTCTTCCGATAAACCTGTTTCAGCGAAAAAAATCATTCTTCCGCCGATTTTTATGAGTACGGGGGCGTTAATGTTTTTATTTCCGGTTTTTTGGGTAACAGGTGAAGAGTTTTTAGAAGCGATCACTTTAGGCGTGATTTTCTCTATTTTTCTTATAAAAACTTCAAAGTTTGAAATTAAAAATAATGAAATTTACATGAAACGGTCTAAGGCATTTGTCTTTATATTAATCGGCCTTTTGGTGATCAGAATTGTAATGAAATCAATTTTAAGCACATCGGTTGATTACGGCGCACTGAGCGGTATGTTTTGGATTCTGGCTTTCGGTATGATTGTGCCGTGGAGAATTGCCATGTATCTGTCATATCGAAAACTTCAAAGCGAGCTGCAGTCAGCAGACATTCAAATGAATTAAAAAACCTTTCCTCTTCGCGGGAAAGGTTTTTTATTTAAGAAGGGCCTGATAAGGTTCAATATCGATATTCTTGTCTCTTAGATGCTTCTTTAAAAAGGTATGATCTCTTTTCGGAGTAGCCAGGATATAACCTTTGATAATAAGCCGCTGATCAATCGCTGCTACGTTTTCTTTTAATGCCAGCTCTCCGATTTTTCCGGCAATTTTTGCTCTCGCTATATCTCTGAACAGCTCTGGAACAGGTGTAACCAATTCATCGAGAAATTGTTTGTTTTCATTGCTCCATAGATGTCTGCTGTTTTCAATATAGTAATCCTGCCAATCCAGCTCAGATCTGCCGTCCTCTTTTGGTAAACGCTTTAAAAACTTTCGGAACATAAAAAAACCGCCGATTGATAACAAGACAATCATCGTGATCACCCAAAACAGAATAAACCACAAAAACCAGCCTTCCAGCATCAATCATTCCCCCTTATACTAACCATATTGTATATGAAGAAAGAATAGAAGAACAACGTTAAAAAAAATAGAAAAAAATGATAGACGTCTAGTCAAAAGAGATGATAGATCATATTCTATTGTATAGTGAATCTGCTATTTGGCCATGGGAGAGTCACTAGAGGGTATTTGACGATAAATGGACGGAGAAAAGTCACTTTCATAATAGGGGATGAAAGTGACTTTTGATTTTAGCTGAGAGGAAATTGAAGAGAAAAAGAAGAGCCTTCATTCATCTCTTTATTGACGGCAACTGTGAGAATTTGATTTTCGCATTCAGTCTCAATCGACTTGTCATTCAAATAAAAAGGAAGCATCATTTGTTTTTCAAGAGTCTGTTCCGAGGATTTAACCGTTAGGATGAACTCACATCCGGACAAGGTAATTGTTATTTGTGTTGGCTGTAAAGACGATAGGTCTGCTTCAATAATATATTGCTGACTTGTTTCATATAGATCAATAGGTAATGTTTCGTCGTACCAGGCGAACGGATCTTCAAAAAATTGCCGAAGCCATTCCTCCATACCATCGAAATCATTAGCATCGTTTCGTTTTGAATGGGTCATGGAAGCATTCCTCCATATATCAACCTTGCTTTAGCTTATGCAGTTGGTCAGAAATGGGTGAACGCATAAAAAAACAGACACTAAGGTCTGCTTTTACTACATATCATGGCTTGAATTGTGCTTTTGTCTTGTGTGATTTCTGTTTTTTACTTTCTTGCTTCCGCTAAGAGGTTCCGGCTGACCCGGATTGTGTCCTTTAGGGGCGTTTTTATGCATATCTTTACTTGTATTTTTATTGGTCATAAAATGAGAACCTCCTTAAAAGAGTTCAACGTTATTGATTGGTTTTTCTTTTTTTGTTATTTTGGCGTTCTGCTTCAGTCAGTACAAGCTGATCGTTTTCTATATAGCCGGCGCCTTTGCCTTGGCTTTTCGCGTCATTCATCCCATTTATTACGTGATTTGCTTTTCTTTTGACCATCATTATCACCTCAATCATAATATGGCTTCTTTCAATGAGGAATATGAGAGAGCGCAAACAGTAAAATTTCCCGCTTTTTCGCCTGATAAGCCGATCTTATTGTATTTAATAAAAACATTGATATTTACTTATGTATGATTTTGTTTTAATATGAAATTGTGAGAAAATTGTGATGGAATGTAACGTTCATCTGAGAATGAACTGATCTGAAGGGGGATTTTGGAGAATGGCAAACGAGCAAAAAACTGTAGCACAAGACGTTTTCCAAGCGAGAAAAACGTTTACTACAAATGGGAAAACCTATCATTACTACTCTTTGAAAGCATTGGAAGATCTGGGGATCGGAAAGGTATCGAAGCTTCCTTACTCCATCAAAGTTCTTTTAGAATCTGTACTGCGTCAAGTTGACGGATTCGTCATTAAAAAAGAACACGTGGAGAATTTGGCAAAATGGGGAACTGCCGAGTTAAAGGAAATCGATGTTCCGTTTAAACCATCTCGCGTTATTTTACAAGATTTCACTGGGGTACCGGCAGTAGTTGACCTTGCTTCATTACGTAAAGCAATGGCAGCTGTCGGCGGAGATCCTGACAAAATCAACCCTGAGATTCCTGTTGATCTTGTCATCGACCACTCTGTACAAGTTGATAAAGCGGGCACAGAAGATGCTTTGGCTATTAATATGGACTTGGAATTTGAAAGAAATGCAGAGCGTTACAAATTTTTAAGCTGGGCAAAGAAAGCGTTTAATAACTACCAGGCAGTACCGCCAGCAACAGGTATCGTTCACCAGGTAAACCTTGAGTTCTTGGCAAGCGTTGTCCACGCAGTCGAAGAAGACGGAGAACTGATTACGTATCCTGATACGCTGGTAGGAACCGACTCGCATACAACAATGATTAACGGAATCGGTGTTCTCGGCTGGGGTGTCGGCGGAATTGAAGCGGAAGCCGGAATGCTCGGGCAGCCTTCTTATTTCCCTGTTCCTGAGGTAATCGGCGCGAAACTTGTCGGAAAGCTTCCGAACGGAACAACAGCCACTGACTTGGCGTTAAAAGTGACACAAGTACTGCGTGAAAAAGGCGTAGTCGGCAAATTTGTTGAGTTCTTCGGACCGGGAGTTGCTGAACTGCCGCTAGCAGACCGTGCGACAATCGCCAACATGGCTCCGGAATACGGTGCTACATGCGGATTTTTCCCTGTAGATGAAGAAGCTCTTAATTATCTGCGTCTGACAGGCCGCGATGCTGAACATATTGATGTAGTAGAAGCATACTGCAGAAGCAACGGCTTGTTCTACACTCCTGACGTAGAAGACCCGCAATTTACTGATGTCGTTGAAATTGATTTGTCTAAAATTGAAGCCAACCTTTCGGGTCCAAAACGCCCTCAGGATTTGATACCGCTTTCTAATATGCAGGAAACGTTTAAAAAGCACTTAGTCAGCCCTGCGGGTAACCAAGGATTTGGATTAAACGCCGAAGAGGAAGACAAAGAAATTAAATTTAAATTGCTTAACGGCGAAGAAACAGTCATGAAAACAGGTGCAATCGCTATTGCTGCGATTACAAGCTGTACGAATACATCTAACCCATACGTCTTAATCGGTGCCGGCCTTGTGGCGAAAAAAGCGGTTGAATTAGGTCTCAAAGTGCCTAATTACGTGAAAACATCACTTGCACCGGGCTCTAAGGTTGTTACAGGTTATCTTGTGAATTCAGGCCTTCTTCCATACATGAAGGAGCTTGGTTTTAACCTCGTAGGATATGGATGTACAACATGTATCGGAAACTCAGGTCCGCTTTCACCGGAAATTGAAGAAGCAGTTGCGAAAAATGACCTGTTGATTACGTCTGTTCTTTCTGGAAACCGTAACTTTGAAGGACGTATTCATCCGCTTGTGAAAGGTAACTATCTTGCTTCTCCGCCGCTTGTAGTAGCTTATGCGCTGGCTGGAACAGTAAACATTAACCTGAAGACGGATCCGATCGGTGTCGGCAAAGACGGACAAAAAGTGTACTTTAACGATATTTGGCCTTCAATGGACGAAATTAATTCACTTGTTAAACAAACCGTTACACCGGAGCTCTTCCGCAAGGAGTACGAAACAGTATTCGATGACAACAAGCGCTGGAATGAGATTGAGACAACAGATGAAGCGCTTTACAAATGGGATAATGAGTCAACCTATATCCAAAACCCGCCTTTCTTCGAGGAAATGTCAGTTGAACCAGGCAAGGTTGAACCTTTAAAAGGCCTTCGTGTAGTCGGTAAATTCGGCGATTCAGTCACAACCGACCATATCTCTCCTGCAGGGGCAATTGGAAAAGATACACCTGCCGGAAAATACTTGCAATCAAAAGGTGTGTCACCTCGTGACTTTAACTCTTACGGCTCACGCCGCGGAAACCATGAGGTTATGATGAGAGGAACATTTGCAAACATCCGCATCAAAAACCAGATCGCGCCGGGCACAGAAGGCGGATATACAACGTATTGGCCGACTGGTGAAGTGACTTCAATCTATGATGCCTGCATGAGATATAAAGAAGATAAAACAGGCCTTGCTATCTTAGCTGGAAAAGATTATGGTATGGGATCTTCCCGTGACTGGGCTGCAAAAGGAACAAACCTGCTCGGCATTAGAACTGTAATTGCTGAGAGCTTTGAAAGAATCCACAGAAGTAACCTGGTATTCATGGGTGTGCTCCCGCTACAATTTAAACAAGGTGAAAATGCGGATACACTCGGCTTAAGCGGTAAAGAAGCGATCGAGGTGGATGTTGATGAAAGCGTACGCCCTCGTGATATCGTTACAGTAAGAGCAATTGATGAAGACGGAAATGTAAAAACATTTGAAGCACTTGTGCGCTTCGATAGTGAAGTTGAAATTGATTATTACCGCCATGGTGGAATTCTGCAAATGGTTCTTCGCGAGAAAATGAAGCAATCATGACGTATGAAGAAGAGAAGGCGCCCTGCTTTCTCTTCTTTTTATGAGATAAGATAGCTCCGGGGGTGGATGACATATGCTGAAAAAATGGGTCGCAGGAATCCTGTTGATTGGGCTTGCCGGATACATGTGCTGGAACATCTACCAGCAATTTAGCAAAAAAGAAATAGGCATTGAAGAGGGACAGCAAGCGCCTGACTTTACTTTGAAAACGCTATCAGGTGAGAGTAGCTCCTTATCAGATGTCAGAGGCAAAAAAGTTCTGCTTAACTTCTGGGCAACTTGGTGTAAACCGTGCCGACAGGAAATGCCGGCGATGGAGGAACTGCAAAAGGAGCACTCAGATTTAGCGGTTATTGCAGTTAATTTCACTTCAGCTGAGAAAAGCGAAAAACAGGTGCAAGCCTTTGCAGATACGTATCATTTAACCTTCCCCATTTTAATTGATAAAAAAGGTATTAATGCAGACTATAATGTGTTTTCATACCCAACTACCTATATTTTAGATGGAAAAGGCGTGATACAAGACATACATATCGGGACCATGACAAAAAAAGAGATGAAAGAAAAACTGGATATTCATTAGATTCAGTTTTTTTTGTGTGAACATGCTTACAAATTTTCAGAATTGGAAAAAATAAAAGAATACGCGGAGGTGAGAAGAGTGAAGAAGATGAGAAAACGTTCTTTTCATGAGCTCGTCATGGAAAACAAAAAAGAGCTGATGACGAATACGGAATATTTAAATCAGCTTGAGGAAAAACTTGAACAGAGATTCAAGCAAAAATAACCTTTAATTTGTATTCATGTTTACCCCTCCTTTTGAGAATCCTATCTGTTGAGGAGGGATAAACATGGGAAACAACAAGAAAAACGGTCAGCCTCAATATGCTCCGAGCCACTTGGGTACAAAGCCTGTTAAATATAAACGCAATAAAGGGGAAAAAATGCACGATACCTCTGGTCAGCAGCCAGTTATCATGCAGACGAAAGGCGAGTAGCCGGATTGATTTTATTCAAGGAGGTTCATCCCAATGACAAAAAACCAAAATCAATATCAGCAGCCTAATCCTGACGACCGTTCTGACAACGTAGAGAAACTGCAGGATATGGTCCAAAATACAATTGAAAATATAGAAGAAGCAGAAGAATCAATGGAGTTTGCTTCAGGAGAAGATAAGCAGCGCATCAAAGAAAAGAACGCGAGACGGGAAGAGAGCATCGAAGCGTTTCGCAATGAAATTCAAGACGAATCCGAAGCGAGAGAAAACGGATACCGTTCCTAAAAACCAGGGAAACCTGGTTTTTTTCTTTCTGATTTGGATGTGGTAAAATGGGGCTAAACTGATTAAGGGAGCAGAGTATCTTGCATGTATCAAAAACAGAAATAGAAGTGCGTTACGCTGAAACAGATCAAATGGGGATCGTGTATCATGCGAATTATCTTGTTTGGATGGAGGTCGGAAGGACGGCACTCATTAAAGACTTAGGCTTTTTGTACAGTGATATGGAAAAGAAAGGCGTTCTTTCCCCAGTCGTTGATATCAATATTTCCTACAAAAAACCCCTTCATTATGGGGAAACTGCGGTAGTGCACACATGGATTGAGGAATACAACGGCTTTAAAACCATATATGGCTACCACATATATAATCCGGCCGGTGAGCTTTCTATTGAAGCGAAATCATCTCATATTTGTGTGGATAAAGAAAGTTTTAAACCGATTCAGTTTCGTAAGGCTTTCCCCGATTGGCACGCAGCATATGAAAAGGCCAAAAAACTGGGAAGTGAATGACAGATGGCATTTGGCGTGAAACGGGAGGAAGTTAACCGCTGGAAGAAGGCAGTCAAAAGAGGGGAAATCGCATTTTTAACACATTATTGGCTGGATGACCGTTTCCCGGAATCTAAAACCGTGACAAAAGCAGGCTGTGCAGATATTGATAAGCTGGTTCAATGGGGTGCGGCGTACGGTTTGAAGGAAGAATGGATACATAATAAAAGCGAATTTCCCCACTTTGATCTTTTGGGCGAGACGCAAAAATATATCCTAGAACAAGAAAACCTGACCGATCATCTTACACGTTTTCATTTATAAAAAAAGAACGCATATCATATGCGTTCTTTTTCTTATTGATATTCAAATACAGGCTCATCAGCAGACTCTGAATAGCTGACGAGAAGATCATGGTTGTCAAAGAACCAAAGATCACTTGCTTCAATAAAGAAGGTGATGCCTCCGACTTCTGCCGTGACTCCTGCCTCTTGAGGAGCATCTTTTGTCACTCCTAGAGAAAAACCTTTTTGAACGTTGCTGCAGCCGCCATAGCGGACAAAAAAACGAACTTGGTCACCGTTCTGTAAATCAAGCTCTTCTTTATACCAGTTCAGCGCGTCTTCGTTAACTGTCATATTCATAACAGAACCCCTTTTCCCTTTGTTATCATTTGATTTTCTCTATTATAAACGTATTAGGCTACCTCGTGTCAAAATAGAAGTTTTTCAAACATTTATAACCATTTGACTTTAGGTTCTGTTTTATTGATAATTCGTTTGATGTTCGCCCGGTGCCGGTATATTACAAAAACAGTGAGCAGCGTGACGACAATCAATAAATACTTATCATGTACAAAGAGGCTATATATGACAGTATATATCCCTGTTAACATTGATGACAGAGAAACAAATTTAGTTAAGTATAAAAAGATGAAAAAGACCGCAACCATTGTAATGAATAACAGAGGAGCATAAAACAGCAAAACGCCTCCCGAAGTTGCCACGGCTTTGCCGCCTTTAAATTTGGCGAAGACAGGAAACACATGGCCAAGAACCGCTATGACTCCCGCAAGGAGCGGATGAATATCAACATGCATGAGGTAAGGCAATGCAGCTGCCAGTGTCCCTTTCAAAATATCTCCGGCTATGACAATCGAACCAGCTTTTACGCCCAGTGTACGGAACGCGTTGGTAGCGCCCAAGTTTCCGCTGCCATGCTCCCGAATATCAATCCCCTTGGCAAGCTTACCTACGATTAAGCCAGATGGAATACTGCCTATCAAGTAGGCCAAAATAATCAATAAAGCAATTAACATCTACATTTCTCCTTTTTCAATGTCCCTAATTTCTATTTTAACATGAGATGTCATGATCTGATGATAAGTTTTTTTGTAAAGTTTGCTTACAAATCTAATCATTCATACATCATGTTTTGCGTTCTTCCTTATCGGTCTTGTAGAATAAACAAAAAGGAGTGGTCTATCATGCAAAACCCATCCAAAGCGGAAATCAAAGAAATTCTTGATGGAAGTAAGAGAATAGCAGTTGTCGGGCTTTCAGACCGTCCCGAAAGAACATCGTATATGGTATCAAAAGCGATGCAGGATGCGGGATACGAAATCATACCGGTAAATCCGACGGTCGAAGAGGCGCTCGGTGTAAAAGCCGTATCATCGTTACAAGAAATTGACGGTCCGATTGACATCGTAAATGTATTCAGACGTTCAGAACAGCTTCCTGATGTCGCTAAAGAGTTTCTGGAGACAGATGCCCCGGTATTTTGGGCGCAGCAAGGCCTGGTAAACGAAGAGGCTTATCAGATGCTGAAGGAAGAAGGCAGAACGGTCATCATGGATCTGTGCATAAAAGTGGCACACGCTGTAACAAAGTAGATGCAGAGCTGCAAAAATCCTTGTGAATTCAAGGATTTTTGCTTTTTTATGTAAAGATATTGTTTGCGAATTACTGTGAAACAGATACAATAAAGCTTGAACAGCTTTTTTGAATGCCTTGCTAAGCTGGGTTCCGGCCGTACGATTTGCGAAGGTCCGCTGCTTTATATATAATAAACAAACATACGTTCTTATATCGAAAAAACAGCACTTTTGGATGTTATACGGAATGATTCGTTAGCTGTATGTTGAGAATGGGATTACATTGGTTATAATGAAGAGTCCAAGGCAGAAGCGCACCGGGGCAAGGATTTTGAAAAATACTTTTATACAATTGACAGGTAAACAATGAAAAAGAGAATGTTAGTTTTTTGAAAGGGGTTTGTACGTTTGGCTAGAAAACAGCAATTTGATTACAACGAAGATGCCATACAGGTGCTGGAAGGCCTTGAAGCCGTTAGGAAAAGGCCGGGTATGTACATTGGCTCAACCGACGCGAGAGGCTTGCACCACTTGGTTTATGAAATAGTAGATAACTCCGTCGATGAGGTACTTGCCGGCCATGGTGATCACATTATCGTTAAAATACATAAAGACAACAGTATTTCTGTACAGGATAGAGGCCGCGGCATGCCGACTGGAATGCATAAACTCGGCAAACCAACCCCTGAAGTCATTTTAACGGTGCTTCACGCCGGCGGAAAATTCGGTCAAGGCGGTTATAAGACAAGCGGAGGGCTTCACGGCGTCGGTGCATCTGTCGTGAATGCTTTATCTGAATGGCTGACGGTTACGATTGAGCGGGACGGCTTCGTCTATCAGCAGCGTTTTGAAAACGGAGGTAAACCGGTCACATCTCTCGAAAAGATCGGCAAAACAAAAAAGACAGGCACACTTACTCACTTTAAGCCTGATCCGACAATGTTCAGCACAACAACTTATAATTTTGAAACGCTTTCTGAGCGATTACGAGAATCAGCGTTTTTATTAAAAGGATTAAAAATTGAACTGATTGACGAGCGGAACGGCCAGCGTGAAGTCTTTTATTATGAGAACGGTATAGAAGCGTTTGTTGCTTACTTAAATGAGGAAAAAGATGCCCTGTCTGAAGTGGTCTCGTTTGAAGGAGAACATCATTCCATCGAAGTGGATTTTGCGTTCCAGTTTAACGACGGCTATTCTGAAAATATCCTGTCGTTTGTTAACAATGTCAGAACAAAAGACGGCGGGACTCATGAGTCAGGTGCAAAGACAGCGATGACGCGAGCCTTTAATGAATATGCGAGAAAAGTGTCTTTGCTGAAAGAAAAGGATAAAAACCTGGAAGGCACTGATATAAGGGAAGGTCTTTCAGCGATTATTTCTGTCCGTATTCCTGAAGAACTTCTTCAATTTGAAGGACAAACAAAAGGAAAACTCGGCACAAGCGAAGCCAGATCTGCCGTAGACGCAATCGTGTCAGAGCAGCTTGCGTATTTTTTAGAGGAAAACCGGGACACGGCTACACTTCTTGTGAAAAAAGCTATAAAGGCGAGCCAGGCGCGTGAAGCGGCTCGTAAGGCACGGGAAGAAGCCAGAAGCGGCAAAAAACGAAAAAAATCAGAAGCGACATTAAGCGGTAAGCTGACACCTGCGGGTTCAAGAAATCCGGCAAAAAATGAGTTGTATCTCGTTGAGGGTGACTCTGCGGGCGGTTCAGCAAAGCAGGGAAGAGACCGCAGATTCCAAGCGGTTCTGCCATTGCGAGGTAAAGTCATTAACACGGAAAAAGCAAAGCTTGCTGATATCTTTAAAAACGAAGAGATTAATACGATCATTCATGCAATCGGCGGCGGTGTCGGAGCTGATTTTTCAATCGACGACATTAACTACGATAAAATCATCATTATGACGGATGCCGATACTGATGGCGCTCATATTCAAGTGCTGCTTTTAACCTTTTTCTATCGCTATATGAAGCCGCTCATTGAGAATGGAAAGGTATTCATTGCACTGCCTCCTTTATATAAGGTCAGCAAAGGAAGCGGTAAAAAAGAAATCATTGAATATGCATGGTCTGATGAAGAGATGGATGGAGTACTGAAAAAAGTCGGCAAGGGCTATACAATCCAGCGATACAAGGGTCTTGGTGAGATGAACGCGGATCAGCTGTGGGAAACGACGATGAATCCGGAGTCCCGTACGCTTGTAAGGGTCAAAATTGACGACGCGGCACGTGTTGAGAGGCGCGTGACGACATTGATGGGCGATAAAGTAGAGCCGCGCAGAAAGTGGATTGAGAAAAACGTAGCTTTCGGCTTAGACGAAGAAAGCAATATTTTAGAAAATGAAAACTTATCGGTCGCTGAGGAGGTTTAATGATTGTCACAGCCAGAATTATTTCATGATTTACCATTAGAAGAGGTGATCGGCGACCGTTTTGGACGCTATAGTAAATATATTATTCAAGACAGGGCGCTGCCTGATGCGCGCGACGGTTTAAAACCCGTACAGCGCAGAATACTGTATGCGATGCATACAGACGGAAACACATTTGATAAAAATTTCAGAAAAGCGGCCAAAACGGTCGGTAACGTCATCGGTAACTACCATCCGCACGGGGACAGTTCGGTGTATGAAGCAATGGTGCGGATGAGCCAAGACTGGAAAGTGCGTAATGTTTTAATTGAAATGCACGGGAACAACGGAAGTATTGATGGAGATCCTCCGGCGGCCATGCGTTACACAGAAGCGAAGTTATCTTCGATTGCATCAGAGCTTCTGCGGGATATTGACAAAAATACAGTTGAATTTGTCCCGAACTTTGATGATACAAGCAAGGAGCCCGTTGTACTTCCGGCTATGTTCCCTAACTTGCTGGTCAACGGATCTACCGGTATATCTGCAGGATACGCGACTGATATACCGCCTCATCATTTAGGAGAAGTCATTGATGCTGTGATTAAACGCATTCAAATGCCGTCATGCTCTGTAGACGATCTCATGGAAGTGATCAAAGGGCCTGACTTTCCGACAGGCGGAGTTATCCAGGGCGTTGATGGCATTAGAAAAGCCTACGAAACCGGAAAAGGGAAAATTATTATCCGCGGAAAAGCTGAGATCGAAGCGATCAGAGGCGGACGAGAGCAAATTGTGATTACCGAAATCCCATTTGAAGTCAACAAAGCCAACCTTGTGAAAAAAATGGACGAATACCGTATTGATAAAAAGGTTGAAGGCATCTCCGAGGTCCGAGACGAGACAGACCGAACCGGCCTTAGAGTGGTCGTAGAACTAAAGAAAGAAGCAGATGCCAAGGGCATTTTGAATTACTTATATAAAAATACTGATTTACAGATTACGTATAACTTTAATATGGTGGCGATCCATAACCGCCGTCCAATGCTGATGAGTCTGCCTGCTATTTTAGATGCATATATCGGCCACCAAAAAGAAGTGGTCACAAACCGATCTGTTTATGAGCTTCAAAAAGCAAAAGACAGACATCACATTGTAGAAGGTCTTATGAAGGCTTTATCGATCTTGGATGAAGTCATCGCAACGATTCGCTCCTCAAGCGATAAACGTGACGCCAAAAACAATTTAATGGCGAAATATGAATTTACTGAGCCTCAGGCTGAAGCTATCGTGTCCTTGCAGCTATATCGTTTAACAAATACAGATATCACAGCACTCAAGGAAGAGGCTGAAGAGCTCAGCAAAAATATTGAAGAACTTGAATCAATTCTGAGCAATGATAAAAAGCTGTTAAAGGTCATTACAAACAGCTTAAAAGCGCTGAAAAAGAAATATGCGGACACGAGACGCTCTGTCATTGAAGAAAAAATTGAGGAAATCAAAATTAATCTTGAAGTTATGGTCGCCTCTGAGGATGTATACGTGACCGTTACAAAAGATGGCTACTTAAAGCGCACAAGCCAGCGTTCCTTTGCCGCTTCAAACGGGCAGGACTTCGGAATGAAGGATACAGACAGGCTGCTGCATCAGTTTGAAATGAATACGACAGATGTGCTACTGCTTTTCACAAATAAGGGAAGCTACATCTATTGTCCGGTTCACCAGCTGCCTGATATCAGATGGAAGGACATGGGCCAGCATTTTTCAAACATAATCACGATTGAACGGGACGAATCGATTGTTAAGGCCATCCCGATAAAAGAATTTGATCCGTCTGCTTATCTTTTATTCTTCACGAAAAACGGCATGGTGAAAAAGACAGAACTCACGCATTACAAAGCACAGCGTTATTCTAAAGCGCTTGTAGCGTTAAATCTAAAGGGTGAAGACGAGCTGATTGATGTACACGTGACAAATGGTGACAGTCAGATCTTGATGGCGACACATCTGGGGTATGGCCTATGGTTTGGAGAAGATGAAGTGAATGTTGTGGGTGCACGTGCAGCAGGCGTTAAAGGAATTAACTTGAAAGATGGAGACTTTGTCGTGTCAGGAGAAATTCTGCATGAATCCGATTCACTTGTATTGTTCACACAAAGGGGAGCGGTCAAACGTATGAGTCTTTCTGAATTTGAAAAGACCTCCCGTGCAAAACGGGGAGTCGTTATGCTGCGGGAGCTGAAGAAAAATCCACATCGTGTCGTTTCGCTGTTTGCATGCGGACTTAATGAGCGGTTTATGGCAGAAACGGAAAAAGGGGACAGAAAAGAACTGCAGGCTAAAGAATTGCGAACAAACGACAGATACAGCAATGGCTCATTCTTTATTGATGAAGAAGAATCAGGCAAGATCACAGCTGTCTGGCGTCTTAAAACTGAATAATCATCATTAAAAAACCCGCTCACATATCGTGAGCGGGTATATTTGTTTTTCATCAGCTTTCATGGCTGGTGAATAAGTCTGTCACGGCATGAATGACTTCAATCCCTTGCCATACAAATAAGTTCAGCGCTGTGAAAGAGAATAAGCCTAAAATCACCATTCTTAAGATAAACAACATGTTAACAGCCTCCTCATATTTTCGTTATATATTCGGGTGATGTTGAACATGAAGTTTGTCGAAATAAGACGATTGATAAAATTTGGCCAGTATAAAGCTTTTTTTCCGCTGGCGCCTGCGGGAGTATCCCGTACTTTTGCTTTCAGCGGTCAGAAGCAGAACAGCCATTGCCCATAAAGCAGTCAGCGCAAATGCCCCTGTGATGGATTTCTTCTCATCATCAGCATTTTGGCCGGCTTTCATCTCATGCATTTCCTGCTGGTCGGCTACGGCTTTATAATGATGGCCGATATCAAAGGCGTGGGGAATTGAGAACAAATGAAAACTGGCAAGCGCCAAAAATAAGATGGACGCTTTCAGTATCGTTACTTTTTTCAAATGATCTCCCCCCTTTTAATATTACTGAATATTTTTATAATAATACCCTAATCCACCCTGAAAGTAAACCTGATTTATTAAATTTAAAAATAAATTTCACTTTGTTAAGTATATATCTTTTTGCTTATTTTTGAAAGAGAAATTTCTTTTATTAGTGTATGTATACCCGGTCTAAGGTGTGAATAAAAACACATTTTAAAAGATATGTTTGTTGTTTAGAATTTATTACTTTTGGAATCAAAAGAAACAGAAAATGTCAGGCAAGAGAGGACTCTTATTTATAAGCTTAATAAGAAATTTTTTATTCATAGAAAAATAATAGAGAGGGAGACCGAAGGAGTAACTTCAATCTAGAACAATATTCTTCCCGAAAAAACTTCCTAATTCGACATAATGTGATATAATAAGACTCGATATGTTAAAAAATCTAACATCAAATTTAAATTTTTTATGAATTGATGAAAACGGGAGGTAAATATGGAGTCTTTTTTCAACAGTTTGATTAATATTCCAAGTGATTTTATCTGGAAATATTTATTTTATATTTTAATAGGGCTTGGATTATTTTTTACACTTCGTTTTGGTTTTATCCAATTTCGTTATTTTATTGAAATGTTCAGAATAGTAGGAGAGAAACCTGATGGAAATAAAGGTGTTTCTTCTATGCAGGCATTCTTTATTTCTGCCGCATCCCGAGTCGGTACAGGAAATTTGACTGGTGTTGCCTTAGCAATTGCGACAGGCGGACCGGGCGCTGTATTTTGGATGTGGGTTGTAGCTGCAGTAGGTATGGCTTCAAGCTTTGTTGAGAGTACGTTGGCACAGCTTTATAAAGTGAAGGACGGAAACGATTTCCGCGGTGGACCGGCCTACTATATTCAAAAAGGTCTTGGAGTCAGATGGCTCGGCATCGTATTCGCTGTCTTAATTACCGTGTCATTCGGTTTAATCTTTAACGCTGTTCAATCCAATACAATTGCAGGAGCGTTAGATGGCGCATTTCATGTGAACAAGATAGTTGTAGCTATTGTTCTTGCTGCTTTAACGGCTTTTATTATTTTCGGCGGTTTAAAACGTGTAGTTGCAGTGACACAATTGATTGTTCCGGTCATGGCTGGTCTTTATATTCTCATAGCTCTATATGTTGTATTCACTAATATTTCTGCATTTCCAAGCGTTATTGCGACCATTGTCAAAAATGCTTTGGGATTTGAACAAGTTGTCGGCGGAGGAATAGGAGCGATCATCGTCATCGGTGCACAGCGCGGACTTTTCTCTAACGAAGCAGGAATGGGTAGCGCGCCAAACGCTGCTGCGACAGCTCATGTTTCGCATCCGGCAAAGCAAGGCTTTATCCAGACATTAGGCGTGTTTTTCGATACATTTATCGTATGTACGTCCACAGCGTTTATTATTTTGCTGTACAGTCTAACACCAAAAGGTGACGGCATCCAAGTCACACAGGCTGCTCTGAACCACCATATTGGAGGATGGGCACCTAGTTTTATAGCAGTCGCAATGTTCTTATTCGCTTTCAGCTCAGTTGTCGGAAACTACTATTATGGCGAGACAAACATTGAATTTATTAAAACAAGTAAAACATGGCTGAACATTTACCGTATTGCGGTTATTGCTATGGTTGTCTTTGGATGTGTAGCAGGTTTCCAAATTGTTTGGGACATGGCAGATCTCTTTATGGGGATTATGGCGCTGATTAACTTAGTTGTAATTACGCTGCTATCAAACGTAGCATACAAAGTCTATAAAGATTACGCAAAACAGCGCAAACAAGGACTTGATCCTGTGTTTAAAGCTAAAAATATCCCAGGACTGAAACACGCTGAAACTTGGGAAGAAGAGAAACAAGAAGCATAAATGATAAAGAACGGCTGCATTCAATGATTTGAATGCAGCTTTTTATTTGCCGAAAAAAGCGGAATCTTTTGATTTCATTAAATAATAACGAGCAAAGTCCTGATCAAACACTTTTATCCCTGATACACATGTATCAGCTGTATACAAAACAACTCAAAAAGAGTCAATAGACAGGCTTTTAAGCCGCCTAAAAACAAGAAATTAGGTTGATAGACAATCATGAGAAAGATTTTTACAATGAGTGCGTGTTTAAAAAAAGAAAGGGAGGGAGAGCGGCAGCTAATAGGCATACGTTTTACATGATTATTTGGAGGAGGAGAGAATGCTATATGAAACGTTCAGTCTCTATCTTTATCGCATGTTTAGTAATGACAGTATTAACAATTAGCGGTGTCGCGGCACCAGAAGCATCTGCAGCAGGGGCGAAAACGCCTGTAGCCCTTAATGGCCAGCTTAGCATTAAAGGTACTCAGCTAGTCAATCAAAACGGAAAATCGGTGCAGCTGAAGGGGATCAGCTCACACGGTTTGCAGTGGTTAAGCGATTATGTCAATAAAGACTCTTTAAAATGGCTAAGAGACGATTGGGGAATTACCGTCTTCCGAGCGGCAATGTACACGGCTGAAGGCGGTTATATAGAGAATCCGTCTGTGAAAAATAAAGTCAAAGAAGCTGTTGAAGCGGCAAAAGAGCTCGGGATATATGTCATCATTGACTGGCATATTTTAAATGACGGCAATCCAAATCAAAATAAAGAGAAGGCGAAGGAATTCTTTAAGGAAATGTCGAGCCTTTACGGAAGCACACCAAACGTTATTTATGAAATTGCTAATGAACCGAACGGTGATGTAAATTGGAAGCGCGATATCAAACCGTATGCGGAGGAAGTGATTTCCGTTATCCGTAAAAATGACCCGGATAACATCATTATTACCGGAACTGGCACTTGGAGTCAGGATGTCAATGATGCTGCTGATGATCAGCTTAAGGATGCAAACGTCATGTACGCGCTTCATTTTTATGCCGGTACACACGGCCAGTATTTAAGGGATAAAGCCGATTATGCGCTCAGCAAAGGAGCGCCGATTTTTGTAACGGAATGGGGGACGAGTGACGCTTCCGGAAATGGCGGGGTCTTCCTTGACCAGTCGAGGGAATGGCTGAATTATCTCGACAACAAGAAAATCAGCTGGGTAAACTGGAACCTTTCTGATAAGCAGGAATCTTCCTCAGCTTTAAAGCCGGGGGCATCTAAAACAGGCGGCTGGCCGTCATCAGATTTATCCGCTTCAGGGACATTTGTAAGGGAAAAGATCCGTGGCTCCCAACATTCGACTGAAGACAGATCTGAGACACCAAAGCAAGATAAACCCGTACAGGAAAACAGCCTCTCTCTGCAATACAGAACAGGGGATGGAAGTGTGAACAGCAACCAAATCCGTCCTCAGATCCATGTGAAAAACAACAGCAAGACCACCGTTAATTTAAAAAATGTAACTGTCCGCTACTGGTATAACACGAAAAACAAAGGCCAAAACTTCGACTGTGACTACGCGAAGATCGGATGCAGCAATGTGACGCACAAGTTTGTGACATTACAAAAACCTGTAAAAGGTGCAGATGCCTATCTTGAACTTGGGTTTAAAAACGGGACACTGTCACCGGGAGCAAGCACTGGAGACATCCAAATTCGTCTTCACAATGAGGATTGGGGCAATTATTCACAAATCGAGGATTATTCTTTTTCTCAGTCAAATACGTTTAAAGATACAAAAAAAATCACATTATATAATAACGGAAAACTAATTTGGGGAACTGAACCCAAATAGTTACTGTATTGACGGACATCACAATTGGTGTCCGTTTTCATTATCTAATAAGCAGCAGAACAAGGAGGTGTAAGCTGTGGACGAAACATTGAAACAGTATATGTTGCTATTCAAACAAAACAACGACCTGGTTAACGGACCGGACTATCCAAATAAGGAAAAAGATATCCAAAACCAAAAAGAACAGATTGAAGCCTATGAAAAACTTCTGCAGCAAGGTTTTACCAGTGATTATGATTATGATGAGTTTGCTGATTCGGTGATCAAATGCGCATACGGTGATATGACATTAGAAGAGCTGGAAGCCGTTTATTATGGGTTGACCTCGCCATTTTAAAGTTTCTTAATAAGACTTGCTGAAGCTCAGAACATTTTTTTATTCTGTCTCACTAACTTAAGTATACTTTGTTATTGAGACAGAATTTCTTTAAAATTAATTACTTCCTAGAATATATATTATGTAAACTAACAAAATGAAATTCATATTTGGATTTCTTTGCCTGAAATATGAATGAGAGAGCCGATAACCGCGTAATAGAGTTATCGGCTTTGTATCTGTATGGCTAGCTCTTTGATATACGTTTATCAGCAACCTCTCGGTTATGTCACTTGTTGCTGGTCTTCTTGATCAAGTCCACTCCATCGTATGCCAGACTTTCCACACTTGCAGCTTTCTGCAGTAAGTAATGATCAAAAAAGTTCTTCGTATAGTCTGTAACAAGATTTCGCATCTCCATAGCATCCCGTTCGCCTCTAAGTTCCTCATTCACACTGGTAAACACGATGTCACAGTAATCTAAATGTGCAACACGCTCAACAGAGAAATAATAGGTTTCCATGCTATTGTTAGCGCCAATTATCGCATTCATGTTATAGTTAGGTTCACAAAACAGTAGCAAGAAAGGTTTCTTAAGGTCGCTGTCGAGAAGGCCGAACGCACCGCTATCCAAGCCAATCCCGCAGGTGAACCGGTCGTCTTCCCGGCAAACAATCGCCGACGTAGGCCCTCCATAAGAATGTCCGACTATGCCCATGCCGATGTCAAGCAACAATCTGCCCTTAAAGCTGGAATTCAACTCTCCAGAGTCCAGTTTGTAAAGATAATCGGCTACATACCTTACATCTTCTGTCTGTAATTCACTATACTCTGTTAACTTGGCAAGTATCGGCAGTGTAAGCACGTTATGGCACATCTCAATGGCAGTTTCATCGTTAGGCCGCATCTCCATCTTACCAGCCAACGCCAGCATCTCCGGATCTTCAGAAAACGCCATAATGACATCCGAAAAATCCTTTGATACATTAAACAAGCGCCCATCTTTACGCTTATACATTGTGCTATTCTGATGACCGATGCTTACCACAATATATCCCATGCTTGCCAAGTCTGTACAGATCACTGTACCCCATTCTGGAGAACCGCCCCCGCCGCAAACATAGAATAACACCGGATAGCGCTTTTCCTTCCCGGAGAGAGCAAGGTCGTCGTAACACTGGGTCTTGATATCGATAGAGAAAAAATCCTTCTTTTTAAGATACTCAGTGACAAGTGGCTGATCATTAAGCATCTCATAGACTTCAGAAAACATGTACGTTGATGTAGTCTTCCCTTCGCTGCTGTCAGATGGATAATACACAAACGCCGTCAGTTCTCTTTTTGAGTGATCTGATGCCGTGTACTCAACATCCATCTGGGTTCGACCAACAGCATAGCCGCCAATTGGTTCTGGAAATGCGTCATCAGTTTTCACTTTCTTGTTCCCCCTTCATTAATAAAAGTGGCGAATGCTCTTATTTGCTTGCAGATATCATAGCCTTCACCGTCTGGCAGCATGATATCCAGTAAAACCAAATCTGGATTTTCTTGATGAAATTGAGCCAATCCATCACGGGCAGTAGAAGCTGTGATCACACGCTCAATACCTTCTCTTCTTAATACTGTTTTGATCAGTTCCAAAATTTCTTTTTCGTCATCTATTATTAATACTTTGTTGTGTAGCTGTTATACCGAATGTCCGTGCATTGTTAAAAAATCAACACTTCTCTTCTACCACAGAAAATAAGCCAATTTTCTTTTTCGTGTGAGAAAATTGGCTTATTGCTATGATCTATTTGAACAATCAGATGTCTTTAACGCTTTACAACAAATGTTGTGACGCTTTGAGCTGGAAGATGGGCCCAAAAATGATTGTCCGTTACATTGAGATTCGTTCCAGGTTGAAGATTGCTGCTTCCGCTCGTGATCCATCTAGATACCTGAGAAGCAGATCCATTCTGCAACACAAAGTTTTGGTTGACCCCTGTGTTATTTTTGTTAATGGCAACAATAACGACCTTGTTATCACCTTTATAGGCTGACACGTAAACGTTCGCATTAGGATTTTTCGTTGCATCAACCCTTATATAGCCGGGACGCACAAACTTCGAGAAATGAGCCATATTGTAACCGCGTTTGCTGATCGTACCGTCCTCTTTCATAGGACCGTAAGATCTGCGGATGTACCACCAAACATAAGTTTGAAAATCTCCCTCCACCATTGAATGGTGAATATGCTCTGAAACGCCTAATGCCTCGGGCCAGCGATCCGCTGAATTGTTGTCACTGTTTGGATAGTATACTTCCGTCATCCATAGCTCTTTCCCTGCTCCTTTTTGTTTGAAAAGCGGATAAGGAAACTGACTGACCTGAGTACCGTACAGGTGAGTTCCGAGAATATCCATGTTCCTAAGCGCCTGTGGATCGTTCAAAATGGGGTCCGATATATTTTTCAGGTATTGAAATGATTCTGGTGCAATGACACGTGCATTAATGGAACCGGCATTTTCTCTCATGAAACGAAGTATTTCTTGTGGCGTCCACCACGTCCATTCGTGTGCATAATCAGGCTCGTTTTGAACAGAAATCGCATAAAGATTCACGCCATTATTCTTCATGTAGGTAACAAAATCGTTAAGATGCTGCGCGTATGCGGCGTATTTATCGTATCTTAGCCGTTTAGCTGATGCGTCACCATTATGATTGAAGGTTTCAACCATATCGCTTGGAGGATTCCAGGGAGAAGCAAAAACGATTGCTCCATGTTTGATTGCACTCTTTGCAGTCTCCACTTCTCTGTACCAATTATTTCTATTTTCATCTATATGAATTCTTAAAATTGAAAAGCCTAACTGATTCTGTCCATTGCCAAAAGCGGTTTCTCTTTGAGCAGCTGTCAAATCTCCAATCCAAGCCGGGTGGTTCATTCCTCCAAAACCGCGAATCACTTGTTTTTCTGCAGATAAATTAACTGTCACATCACTTGCTGCCAAAACTTCAGTAGCACCTGGTCCGGCTAACATGACTGACAGCATAGTGAAACATACCAACAATAAACAAATTGGTTTTTTTACGCATGACATCATTTTTTCCTCTCCTTCATATGTCTTTTTCTGTCTCCTTTTATATTGCAAACAGAGTTGACTTATCCGATCAATGGGGGCTGCTCCGGCGTTGGTCAGTTCTGCACCCTTCTCGTTTCTTAAGCGGTGCCATTACAGGTGCTATCGTTGCGTAAACTGCCAGTAATCAAAATTAAACAAGTTTCCTGTACCTGTTCCGGTAAATACAAAGAATACTTTGTGCACACCGGTTACACCGCTTACCGCAGTTTCTATTTCTCTCCAGGTTTGCGCTCCACCTGTGGAAGGTACATTCAGGGTTCCTGCAAGCTTACCGTTTGCACTGTCGAGGCGCACTTCTATTTTCCCGCCTACAGTGGATGCTACATTTGCTTTAAACGTCCTGGCACCGCCCGCCCCGAAGTCGGCATTTCCAACAGCAATCCAGTCTCCGTTATGAATGCTTGTTACATGTTGATTATTTACCGGCCCGCCTGGTGCTGAGGATTTCTCTGTCAAAATGCGTCCATTCCAGGCAAACGTTTCAGCTTCTACCCGGTTATATGGATTTAAATTGGAAAGCTGTGTTACGCCTGCATAATTTGCCGCAACCTCTTGAATGGATCCATCTGCATTGTGCACCAGCTTATTAATATGGGGAGAACGGTATCCTTTGCCGGTCCCGAACAGAGCGGAACTGACAGTTTGAGTATGGTACACCACATACCACTCGTTTTTAAAATTGAAAACAGCATGGTGGTTGTTTCCGCCACCTCCGAAAAATGCTCCCGGATTTTTCAGGAAGTGCCCTCTATATGTAAAGGGACCCATGGGACTTGAACTGGTCATGTAGCCAATCTCACCTGGGGGTTTATCGGCCGGGTGCATGCCCCCGAAATTGATGCAATAGGAATAGTAATATTTTCCGTTATGCTTATGCATTCCCGAATCTTCAAACATAAAAGGCGCATCAATTGTAGCTGCACTTCCAACAACACTGGTCATATCAGGGCCCAATTTCATGACTCTTGCTGTTTTAGGATTGGCCCATTGTCCCTGCGTTGGGTTTGAACCGCCAGGAACGCCTCCCCCGGCATACAGGTAACCGGTGCCGTCATCATCTACAAATACTGCCGGATCAAAAAGCCATACAACACCAGACATTCCTGGCGTACTTGGCGTTACGAGCGCTTTTCCAATTGGGTCGGTCCATGGACCAATCGGGCTGTCTGCGGTGAGAACCCCGATACCTCCGCCGCTGTTAGCGAAATAAAGGAAGAATTTATCCTTGCCGTTTATTTTTTTTACTGCAATTGACGGGGCCCAGGACGCACCTGCCCATTTCGCAATCCCCCGGCCACCATTAGCCCCGTTGGCACCTGCTACCGGAATGGCTCCGTGGTCTGTCCAGTTCACCATATCCGCTGAAGAGATGACGAATACTCTATTCAAATTGGCAAATGAATTATCCTTAATCGTTCCGTCGCTATTATATTCATAGTCATCACTTGACATATAGATGTAGATTCTTCCGTTATAGGTCAGCGCAACCGGATCTGCTCCCAAATGATGGTCGATAAGCGGGTTTGAATTTCCTATATGTTTTGCAATTGTAGTACTGGCAGCATACGCAGACTCCCCAAATAAGCAACTCAATAATAAAGCAAGAACCCATAAACATACGCTACACTTTTTACCCATAACTAAACATCCTCCTTTTTCGTTAAAATGAAGGGGTTCTTTTAAAAATTGATGACACAGGTCCAGAACGCAAAAAATAGATAATTTCTAGAGTAAACCGTTGATTTCCTAGCCTTGATTCCCTATCAGCCTCCAGTATTTGAAAAGCGGAAATGATCGGCCATGCGGCATCCCGGAAGGAATACTGGTGTAATACAGTCTGGAATTGTTCGGATGCTGATCATATCATCGAACTGTGAAAAGGCGCACTGACATTCAAATAAGTATATTTAGCTCCCTTTTCCTTCGTCATCCTGATGACACGTTTCACAGCTTGCCGATGTCCGGACAACACTGCTGCTGGTCTGAATTCATGCAAGTTACATCAGCTCCCTCCGATCACAATGAACAGGGATACAATATTATACAAAGTATCCTTTATCTAACATCCTAGCATGATTATAATAAATGTGTATAGAATACTTTCGGAGGAATTATTGTTCGGTTTTACAAAGAAACTGGATACATTTATTCATTAAATATATAAGTGGGGCTGACACCGAAAAATCAGTCTTAAAGAGAGATGATCAGAGCCGTGATGGAAGGCTGTTACCAACTCTTCTTCCTTAGACTGCGCCTTCAAGGTCTACAGGCACAAAAAAACAGCCGTTCAGAGCGGCTGTTTTTTTCAAGAGGATAAGAACTATTGAGCGGTATATCCGCCGTCCATGACTACGGCCTGACCTGTGATGCCTTTTACTTTGTCGCTGTCCCTCTTGAGCGCGAGAAGCCTTTATGTAATAAGCCATTCACCCCTTCCTGTAATCTGCTGTAAGTGATGACCCGTTCTCTGCCTGTTCATGGGGGCGCCCTGGGAAGCTCTCATTCTGACGCTGTAATATGCTTCTTCCTGCATCATATTCCCCTCCTTTCTTACCTAGAATCCTTTCTTACCTAGAAAATGAATGTTAACTAAAAATCATTAAAGGTTAATAATTGTGCGGAATATTAGTGTTGCTCGTAAAATTCGTCAACCTAAACGATCAAACTATTAACTTAAAGGATCTGCAAGGCCTCATTACTTTTTCATGTTTTGTTCATATTTTAGTAATTGTTTATTCAACACTCTCCGCTAAAGTAATCCATATCACCCAATATGACAGCCATATGCATCTTTTATGAAGGGAGGTCAAAACCGGATGCCGTTATGTTGAAAGAAAAAATAAAAACATTAGGGCGTTTTTGCACCGTGGGCGTCGGCAATACGCTGATAGATTTTGGTGTCTTCTTTTTCCTCACCGCTTGTCATATCCCTTATCTGCCGGCACAGATCTGCTCCTATTCGGCAGGTATCATCAACAGCTATGTGTGGAACCGGAATTGGACGTTTCAGGTAAAACGTAAGGCTGACGGTAAAGAGATCGTGCGCTTTCTCATGATTAATATTGCCGCGTCGGGGATCACCTTTTTGCTGCTTTATTTGTTTCAAAGAGGCGGCTGTTCGCTTTTGGTGAGTAAGCTCGCCGCCACTATCGGCGGAATGATGATGAATTTTACCGGAAACCGAATCTGGGTATTTGGAGATTCGCTGAAAAACATACAGGATCAGGAGTGAAAATGAATGAGAACAAAAGTGAGAAAAGCGGTCATTCCCGCAGCGGGTTTAGGAACGAGATTTCTGCCGGCGACAAAGGCGCAGCCGAAAGAAATGCTCCCGATCGTAGACAAACCAGCAATCCAATACATTGTAGAAGAGGCTGTAGAGTCAGGAATTGAAGATATACTGATTATTACAGGGAGAAACAAACGCTCGATTGAAGATCATTTTGACCGGTCGGCGGAATTGGAATTCAATCTGCGAGAAAAAGGCAAGACGGAGACGCTTAAGGAAATGCAGCAGATTGCCAATTTGGCCAACATTCATTACATCCGCCAGAAAGAGCCGCTCGGATTAGGTCATGCGGTGCTGTGTGCGGAGCATTTTATCGGAGATGAGCCTTTCGCCGTTCTTTTAGGCGATGATATTATGGTGTCTGAAAAACCGGCTCTTCGGCAATTAATGGATGTATACGATGTTTACGGCACAGAGGTTGTCGGTGTACAGTCAGTTCTCCCTGAGGATGTCAGTAAATATGGTATTATAAATACATCAGGCTCTCAAGGGCATGTGTATGAAGTGAAGGATTTAGTTGAAAAGCCTTCTCCTGAAGAAGCGCCTTCGGATATCGCCGTGATGGGACGATATGTACTGACCTCTTCTATCTTTCCTGTGTTGAAGTCGATTGGGAGAGGCGCAGGCAATGAAATTCAATTAACAGATGCACTTCGTGAGGTTTGCCGCACCCAGCCTATTCATGCGCGGCTTTTAAAAGGAAAACGATATGACATTGGCGATAAATTGGGCTGTTTTAAAGCAAGCACTGAAATCGGCTTAATGCGTCCTGAAATGCGATCTCAGCTTTTAGCTTATCTAGAAGAATTGCTCGAGCGGGAAACACGTGAACGGGAAACAAAAGAAGTGCTGTAATTAAAAAATTTGTAACCATCTTGCTCGTCAATCAGTCATATAATAGTGAAAAAGATAAGGACAGGTTGTGAAGAATGTGGGCAGTTTGATAAGCGAAATTTTAACATGGCTGACGAATATGGGATATGCGGGCATTGCGATTGGTTTGATGATCGAAATTATACCGAGTGAAATTGTATTGGCCTATGGCGGCTATATGGTTTCAGAAGGCACGATTGGATTTATCGGCGCAATCATTGCGGGTGTTATCGGGGGCACCATTGCCCAGATCTTTATTTATTGGATTGGACGCTATGGCGGCAGACCTTTTTTGGACAAATACGGGAAGTACTTATTGATTAAAAAGCATCACATTGACATGTCAGAAAGCTGGTTTCAAAAGTACGGCACGGGGGTTGTCTTCTCGGCACGTTTTATACCGGTTGTCAGACATGCGATATCCATTCCTGCAGGCATTGCCAAAATGCCGTTTCTCAAATTTGTGATACTGACTGTGCTTGCTATCATTCCATGGTCTATCCTCTTTGTTTATTTAGGCATTCAGCTCGGAAGCCAGTGGGATGACGTTGAGAACATAGCGGGCACCTATACAACGCCGATTATGATATTGGCGATTGTGGTCATTGCACTTTATTTTGTCATAAAAAAACGCACAGCCATTTTTAAACGATAGCTTATGGAAATGCATAGGGATGACTCTTCCCCTATGCATCTTTTTTGTTATCTTCGATGATGATTAGAAAGCTTCATATGTTCCGCTAAAAATGCGACAAACACTTCATCCCGTACAAGAGATGCGGCATAATTCCTTTTAATAAACCATTCTGCTTCCTCAAAAGCCGCAAAGGTTTCGTCCTGTGTCTCCCCGTTAATTTGAATATTCCATGCGTTGTCCAAAGGAAACAGGAAGAATCTCATTTGTTCTCGATTTTCGTATAATGAGCCGTTTGCAGATCCTTTCAAGTTATAGAAATTACGGAATGCATCTGGGCGGACCGGTTCCATTCGGAATGCTTCAGCTACAAACAAATCGTATACTTCGTCCGTTATGGAACAGCCGGAAGCCTTCGCATGCCCCCCGCCTCCGTACCGGCCTGCTACTTCTGAAACATCAATGTAATCATGAATGGTGCGCAAGCTGGCTCGTTTTGATCCCATGCTTAAAATGGCAATGTAATCAAGATGCGGATTGTCTTTTCCGAGTCTGTTTCCGAGTTCAGAATGGTACGATTCTGCGTGAACGATACCTACACAGTGTTCGTGAACAAAGGTTTGCACCATTTCTCTTTTTTTCCTGCGAAGGTAGCGCTCGATTTTTTCTTCTTCTAGGTCAAGCAGTTTTACTTCAAATTCATCAAAGAAGAATTCGTCATGGGCAGAAAGCCGCTGGATCATTTTTTGTTCAAATTCATCAATTGAAAGCAAAAAGAAAAGGTCATTAAGCCGCTTAGCCTGTTTTTGATCGTACTGCTCCCACTCCCAAGTGTCGTATTGGCGGATGAGCTCTGTAAATTGATCTAATGCGTTTGTCGGCTTCATCAGATCATTTTGGACAAGGTAGTCGTATAAAAGAGATGTAGCCGATGCAAGACGTCCGTCATCGTATTCCACCTGAACAAATCCCCACTCATGCTCATTCAAATGGAGGGCTGTTTTATGATGGTCAATCAGTTTCACTTTTCCGCCAGCATGAACATACTCGTTCAGCCTTTTTTCATTTTCTTCATTGACAGCAAGATCCGTGATAAATAAGGCATCGTGTCTGCTGGTCTCTTTTGCTTTTTCTAAGAAGTATTGGACTTGAGCATTTAAGCCGTTGACAGAGTTATAACGGACCTCAACTTCTTTCCCGAAAGCCAATTTTGCAACGATCCCGCACCCTACTCCGTCCAAGTCGTTATGTGAATATAAATGGTACATAATAAAGGCCCCTTTTTATCATACTGGAGATTGCCGCTATAGGTGTGCGGCAGCCTTTATTTACTATTGTAAAAAACAGATGGTTTTATGCACAGTTGATTAGTTTACATAATAAGATTATCGAAAACAATAAAAGGAGCGCTTATTCACGCTCCTGGTACTTCCTTTTAAACTGGATAAACCGGATGTTTTCGATTGGTGAATGTCATTTCCTTTGTCATGTATGCCCTAAGCCGTTTGTGCAATTCTTCGCGCAATGAATTGGCTGGGATTACCGCATCAATGATCATCTCTGAAGCCAAGCGGTATATATTGATGTCCTCTTTGTACTCCTCGCGTTTTCTGCTGATAAAATCAGCTCTCTCCTCTTTCGGCAGCTCGGAGATTTTTTTGGCGTAGACAGCGTTTACGGCTGCTTCAGGCCCCATTACGGCGATTTGTGCGGTTGGAAGCGCTATGCAGCAATCCGGTTCGAAAGCCGGTCCGGCCATTGCATATAACCCCGCTCCATAGGCTTTTCTCACAATCACAGAAAGCTTAGGGACGGTTGCTTCTGACATCGCTGAAATCATTTTGGCTCCATGACGGATGATTCCGGCCTGTTCTACCTTTGTTCCGATCATGAAGCCGGGAATGTCCGCTAAGAACAGCAATGGAATATGAAAAGCGTCACATAATGTGATAAATTTAGCGGCTTTGTCAGCGGAATCGTGGAACAAGACGCCGCCCTTTACTTTCGGCTGATTCGCGATAATTCCGACAGGCTGTCCGTGAATCCTCGCTAGACCTGTAATGATTTCTGGTGCGAATAAAGCTTTGATTTCAAAGAAAGAGTCTTCATCTATTACACGATCGATCAGCTCAAACATATTAAAAGGTGCATTTTGGTTTTGCGGAATAACGTCGGAAAGCGGTATGTCAAAGGGCTTTGGCGGCCGTTTTTCTTGTACAGGCGCTTTTTCTTTATAATTTGCCGGGAAGTAAGATAAATATGAGCGTGCCAAGTGAATGGCTTCTTGTTCAGTTTCTGCGAGAATATCTCCGCATCCTGAAACTGAACAATGCATGCGGGCGCCTCCCATCTCTTCAAGTGACACCTTTTCGCCGATCACCATTTCCGCCATGCGCGGCGAGCCTAAATACATGGACGCATTGCCGTCTACCATGACGACAATATCGCAGAAGGCAGGAATATAAGCGCCCCCAGCTGCGGACGGGCCGAATAGAAGGCAGATTTGGGGAATGCGCCCTGACAATTTGACCTGATTGTAAAAAATTCTCCCTGCGCCTCTTCTGCCCGGGAATACATTGATCTGGTCGGTGATTCTGGCGCCTGCCGAATCGACTAAATAAATGAGCGGACAGTTTAATTTTTCTGCTGTTTCTTGAATTCTGATGATTTTTTCGACTGTTTTTGCTCCCCAGGAGCCTGCTTTCACTGTAGAATCATTCGCCATGGCGCAGACGGTTTGGCCGCCGATTTTACCGATGGCGGTTATGACTCCGTCGGCGGGAAGCCCGTCTGACATACATTCTGCAAAAAAAGCGTCTTCAAGCTCGATGTCATCGTCAAATAAGAGGGCAAGCCGCTCTCTTACAAAGAGCTTGCCTTTTTCTTGGTTGCTGCGATGATACTTCTCCGCTCCGCCTTTTTGTATCCTTTCCGCCCGTTCTGTTCGTTCTTTTTCATAATCCATAAGGCATTCCCTCCGCTCTTTATTCTCCCGTGTATACGGCACGTCTTTTTTCTTGAAAGGCTTGAAGTCCCTCTGTCCTGTCCTTTGTCGGGATCGTGTGTTCATATGCTTTTTGTTCAATTGATAATCCTGTTGCCAGATTTGTATCCAATCCTTTATTGATCGCGAATTTAGCCTGGCGAACGGCAATTGGTCCGTTAGCTGAAATGGCTTCTGCCAGTTCCTCTGCTTTGGCCATAAGCTCACTAGAAGCTGTAACATGCTCTACAAGGTTTATCTCTTTGGCTTCATGGGCCGTTATGCGTCTGCCTGTATAAATTAATTCTTTTGCCTTTCCTCTGCCGATCAGACGGGGAAGTCTTTGTGTCCCTCCTGCGCCTGGGATAATGGCTAAAGCCGTTTCCGGAAGGCCTAATGTAGCATTCTCGGCTGCTATCCGGATGTCGCATGCCATTGCCAATTCAAGCCCGCCTCCTAAAGCACTTCCGTTTATGGCTGCTATCACCGGCTGCGGTAAGGCTTCGAGTAAAGCAGCGGTTCTCTGAATGAAGGATACACTTCTGAGAACCTGATCTTGCTTCATTTTTATTCTTTCTTTTAAATCTGCTCCAGCGCAGAATGCTTTTTCGCCAGCGCCTGTTAGGATGACACAGCGGATTTTCGGGTTGAATTCGATTTCTTGAACAATGGATTGCAGGCCTCTAAGCATTTCTGCCGAAAGGGCATTTGCCGCATGGGGCCTGTTAAGGGTGATGACAGCAATGTGTTCTGTTTTTGACGTAAAAAGGATAGATTCTCCCATTGGTTTTTCCTTTCTTTTATAAAGATGATTTATACACCTGTAAATTTCGGCTCGGAAGATGTTTCCCGATTTTCTCCTCGATCCATTTGGCTGCTGGAAGCAACTTGGCGAGCTTTACGTTTGTTTCGATTCCCATTTGCTCAAACATGTACACGATATCTTCTGTCGCAGCATTTCCTGAGGAACCTGGAGCATATGGGCAGCCGCCAAGCCCGCCTGTTGAGCCGTCAAATATTGTGATGCCCATTTGCAGTGCGGTGAGGATATTGGCGAGAGCTGTTCCCCTTGTATCATGAAAGTGGAGTGCGAGCTGGCTTGCCGGGAACCGTTTCAAAAGTGCTTCAAGTACGATTTCAACCTGTACAGGATTTGCCGCTCCGATCGTATCTCCAAGCGATAGTTCAGAAATTCCGAATTCAAATAAAGAATCTGCTAGGCGAATTACTTGTTCAATCGGTACACGTTTTTCATACGGACAGCCGAAAACTGTGGAGAGATAGGCTCTTACTGAAAGATTTGCTTTTTTTGCGTCGTCGGTTACTTGTTTGAGGACTTGGAGAGTGTCAGCAGTGGATTTGTTGATGTTTTTTACGTTGTGTGTTTCGCTTGCGGACATAAAGACAGAAGCTTCGTCAATACCCCCTTCCAGCGCATTCTCCAGTCCCTTTTGATTAGGGACAAGTGCTGCGTACGTGACGCCTTTTACCCGGCTGATGCCTTTTGCCACATCTAGAGCATCTCGAAGCGCGGGAATCCATTTTGGATGAACGAAGGATGTCAATTCGATATAGGAGAGTCCTGTTTGGGAAAGCTGGTTGATCCAAGCGATTTTATCTTCTGTTGCAAGCCAAACCGGTTCGTTTTGCAGGCCGTCCCGAGGGCCGACTTCTCTTAACATGACTTTTTTAGGATAGGACATGGTCTGGCCTCCCTGATCATTGAGTTGGATCGTTCAGTTCGAGCAGCACATCACCTTCATTCACGAAATCACCTTCATTTTTTTTGACTTCTTTTACTGTTCCGCTTCTCTCTGCAACAATCGGGATTTCCATTTTCATTGATTCTAAAATGGCGACTTCCTGGCCTTTTTCGATGTGGTCTCCGGCTTTAACATGTACCTTCCACAGGTTTCCTGCCATTTGAATGTGTATGGTCATGACAGCTGCCTCCTTTATAAGTTGTTTTTCAAAAAATCAGTTGTAACGTCTCCTTTTTTGAATGCTTCTGATGAAGCAGCCTGTAAAAGAAGCGGAATATTCGTTTTAATCCCTTCTATCCGATAATCACGGAGCGCCTCCTTTAGTCTCTCAATCGCTTCCTCTCTGTTTTGGCCTTTGACAATCATTTTGGCGATCATTGGATCATAAAAAGGCGTGACCGCGCTCCCTGCTGCTACTGCACATTCGTGCCGTACTCCCTTTTGTGCCGGGAGAGAAAAAGCGGTGATTGTTCCCGGTGACGGATAAAAGGTTTTTGGATCTTCCGCATAGATTCTAACCTCTATGGCATGCCCGTTTCGGCTTATGTCCTGCTGAGCGAATTTGAGAGTCTGTCCCTCCGCAACCCTTATTTGCTGCTCAACTAAGTCTAAACCTGTAATTTCTTCAGTCACGGGATGCTCTACCTGCAATCTCGTGTTCATTTCCAGAAAATAAAAGTTTTTATTCTCATCGACTAAAAATTCGATTGTTCCCGCATTGGCATAGCCGATCGCTTTGGCTGCTTTCACTGCCGTTTCTCCTATCTTCATTCTCAGCTCATCATCAACAAATGAAGATGGGGCTTCTTCAATGACCTTTTGGTGGCGTCTCTGGACAGAGCAATCACGTTCAAACAGATGCACGGCATGCCCGTGGTGATCTGCAAGAATTTGAATTTCAATGTGGCGGGCGTGTTCAATCACCTTTTCTATATACATGGATCCGTCTCCGAAAAAATCTGCTGCGCGCTTTTTGTTTCCTTCATACGCCTTTATCAATGCTTCTTCGTTAGGAACGAGCTGCATTCCGATGCCGCCTCCCCCTGCTGAGGCTTTCAGCATAACGGGGTAGCCGATTTCACTCGCGGCGAGGCAGGCTGCCTGAATGTCTCCAAGGGATTCGGAAACGCCGGGCACTACAGGAACACCTGCCTCCTCCATTGCCTTTCGTGCTTCAATTTTACTTCCCATTTTGGCAATGACAGCTGGTGAAGGGCCGATAAACACAATGTTTTCTTCTTTGCAGCGTTGCGCAAAACGGCTGTTTTCTGACAATAATCCATATCCCGGATGGATGGCATCGGCATTTGCTTTTTTCGCTGCCTCTATGATTCTCTCAATATTTAAATAGCTCTCACTGACTCTCGATTTTCCGATATAATAAGCCTCTGTTGCTGCCTTTGTATGGAGCGCATCTCTGTCTGCTTCAGAATATACGGCTGCCGTTTTGATCCCAAGGCGGCTGCACGTACGAATGATTCTCATTGCGATTTCTCCCCGATTGGCAATCAGCACTTTTGTAAACAAATGAATTCACCCCTCATTAACTTGATGGTAAGTGAAACAGCTGAATCGTTTTTTCACGCAACTTATATTTTTGAATTTTGCCTGAGGCTGTCATAGGATACTCGTCTGTAAAGATGAAATAGCGCGGAATTTTGTGGCGGGCGATTTTCCCTTTGCAGTAGGCTTTCAGCTCTTCGGGTGAAGCTGTTTTCCCCTCTTTCAGCTTAATCCAGGCAGCAGCCTCCTCCCCGTATTTTTCGTCAGGCACACCAACTACCTGTACATCTAAAATATTTGGATGGCGGTATAAAAATTCTTCTATTTCTCTCGGATAAATATTTTCACCGCCTCTGATGAGCATGTCTTTTAATCTCCCGGTCACGCGGCAGTATCCGTCCTCATCCATAACAGCGAGATCACCGGTAAATAGCCATCCGTCTGGGTTAATTGCCTTTTGGGTAGAATCTTCGTCTTTATAATAGCCCTTCATGACATGATAGCCGCGGGTGCAAAGCTCTCCCTGTCCACCTCTTTGAACCTCATGAAACGTGCCGTGCTCCACAATTTTCACTTCGACCTCAGGCAAGGCTCGGCCGGTTGTTTCCACTCTTCTTTGGAAGGAATCATTAGCTCTTGTTTGTGTGATCACCGGCGAAGCTTCCGTTTGTCCGTAAGCGATTGTGATGTCGGTCATGCCCATTTTTTCAATGACAGCTTTCATCACTTCGCTTGGACAGGATGATCCGGCCATGATGCCTGTTCGCAATGATGACAGATCATAAGAATCAAAATTCTGATGATGAAGCTCCGCGATAAACATGGTCGGTACGCCGTGAAGCGCTGTGCATTTCTCGTTTTCAACCGTTTTAAGGACTGTGGCAGGTTCAAATTCTACAACAGGTACCATAGCTGCACCAACGGACACACATGCCAAAACGCCAAGCACGCAGCCGAAGCAATGGAAAAACGGAACCGGGATGCACATGCGGTCAGATGAGGTTAATTTCATACATTCAGCGATATTTACGGCGTTGTTGATGACATTAAAATGAGTCAGCATCACTCCTTTAGGAAATCCTGTCGTTCCTGACGTGTATTGCATGTTAATCACGTCATTTTTTTCAAGGCTGTTCATTCTTGCTTCCAGCTCGACATCTGTCACTGTTTGTGCCAGCATCTCTGTATCGTCCCAATGATACATACCTGGTAAACGTTTTTCACCGATATAAATCAGTGTTTTTAAACACGGATAGCGTTCTGATTGCAGCTGCCCTGGCTCTGCATCCTTCAGCTCAGGAATTAAGCTGTTGAGGATTCCTGTATAAGAAGTGCCGCGATAGGAATCCATGACGATAAGCGCATCCGCATCTGATTGTCTCAGCAAGTAATCAAGCTCTTGGGCTTGGTAATTCGTATTCACGGTAACGAGCACGGCCCCGATTTTTGCGGTGGCGAATTGAGCAGCAAGCCATTCCGGTATATTCGAAGCCCATATGGCCACGTGGTCTCCCTTTCCAATCCCCATCCCCATAAGTCCTTTAGCGGTTTGGCGGCACAGCCTGTTGAATTGCGCGTACGTGTAGCGGAGATTCCGGTCGGGATAGACAACCGCTTCTTGATCAGGATAGGCTGCTGCCGTTTGTTCCAGCAGCCTGCCGATTGTGCAATGGATGAGTTCGGCCATGTTTCGGTCCTCCTTTCACGAGATCAGAAAGCGTTTACATTTTATTTCAGAAGCTGTCTGGCGATCACGATACGCTGAATTTCTGATGTGCCCTCTCCAATTTCCATCAATTTTGCATCCCGCAGCATCCGTTCAACCGCGTATTCCCTCATGTAGCCGGAACCGCCGTGGATTTGAATCGCTTGGTTGCATGCCCTTGTTGCCATTTCAGAGGCAAACAGCTTGGCATAAGCCGCTTCTTTCGTAAACGGGCGCTTATGATCTTTCAGCCAGGCCGCTTTTAATACCATTTGCCGTGCCAGATCGATTTCCATCGCCATGTCGGCAAGTTTAAACTGAATGGCCTGAAAGGAAGAAATCGGCTGTCCGAACTGCTTTCGTTCTTTTGCATAGGCTAGGGATGTGTCTAGTGCCGCTTGAGCAATGCCGACTGCAAGAGCGGCAATTGAAATGCGTCCGCCATCCAGGGTATGAAGAAACTGTTTAAATCCTTTTGAAGGGTCGCCGAGCAGGTAATTTGCGGGTACACGGACATCCTCTAGCAAAATTTCCGCTGTATTTGACCCGCGCACACCCATTTTATCGTATGGGCTCGTTATGGTAAGGCCGGGTGTATCAGTCGGAACAATCAATGCGGAGATGATATTATGTCCGCTCTCGTTTTTGCCTGTCACTGCCGTCACAATCACCGTACGTGCGTAGCTGGCATTTGTGATCCAGCATTTTTCGCCGTTCATCACATATTCATCACCATCTATAACCGCTTTCGTTTGCGTGCCTCCTGCATCAGAGCCGGCATTTGGTTCTGTCAGACCGAATGATCCGAGTGCTTTGCCGGAAGCTAGAGGAATCAAATGCTCCCGTTTTTGTTCTTCTGTCCCGAAGTAGTATAGAGGGCTTGCACCGAGTGAAACTGCAGCTGCATAGCTTAATCCTGTACTGCCGCATGCTTTGCCAATTTCCTCAACAGCTAAGGCATAGGAAATCGTATCTCCGCCTGATCCTCCATATTCCTCAGGAAAGGGGATGCCCATCAGCCCGAGATCACCCATTTTTTGAAACGTTTGTATCGGGAATTCACCCGTTTGATCCACATGTTCTGCGTGAGGAGCAATTTCTCTCTTTGCAAAATCCTTTACCATTTCACGTACCATTTGCTGTTCTTTTGTCAGCTCAAAATTCACTTGGTTTCCTCCTTCACATCTTTGTAACATCCTATTAAGTGAATTCAGTAATCATTCCCTGACAAAAGAAGTCTGAAAATTAAAATGGAACCACTTTCTATATGACAGCAGCAATGGAATGAACAAATATATGGCGTAAGCACATACCATCCATATTGAAAAGCAATCCTTGCCCTTCAGAAAGTGCCGGGAGGATGAAGGCATGGTTCCAAAGGAAAAACGTATCAATAAACAAGCCGCTGCTCCCATTTTTCTCGTTTCATACATCAAAATCTGCAGATTCAGATGTATTCCTAGATATTTCTAAGTCGACAACTCCTTTGCCGGCCCAATAAGAAGCCTGTCTAATTAAGCCTTCTCTCATAAAATTATTTTTCAAGAGGACTTTTTTTGACGCTTCATTTGCAGGAATAACCTCTGCTTGAATTCGGTTTACGTTGACTTTTTTAAATAAAAAAGTGACCAGCATTTGGACGGCTTCAGTTGCAATGCCTTTACGCCAATAATTTCGTCCTAGAAAGTATCCTATGGTTACCATGTTTACTTTTTGGTTAAAATCCATTGCTTCAATGATCCCAACCAATGCAGTCCCTTGATACTTCTCGAAAATCCCCCATTTAATTTTGCTTTTTTTCTGATAATCTCTCTCAAAATGGCTAATCATTTTATGTATTGTCTTTATGTGATGTTTCGGAATGATGCCGCAGTATTCAAATACTTTGTCATTGTTATAGATTGAAAATACAGCTTGCAAGTGTGTCTCTTCGATCTTTATTAATACTAAATGCTCGGATTCCAATACAGGAACTCGGTAAAAATCATTTCCAAATTCACGTTCTTTCCTCCATTTGTATTTCTTTTATTTGTTTCTCTTAGTCCTTCAGCACCGGCCATACGTTTCCTGTCTATTCATGAAAAATGGAATATAAAGAGACGGCTAGTAAATAGCCGTCTCTAAGGGCTATTGATTTATTTTTCTTTTCGAGGCCTTACTTTCGTTGTGAAGCCGATCTGCTGACGTGACATAATACGTATAGGTTTTATTTGGTTTTGCCGTGTCATCCAGGAAGGTTTGCTTGTCGTTTGTTTTTCTTGCGGTGGCCAGTAATGCTTGCTTCTGTTTTCCTTCAGATCTGTATATCGCATAATAGGCTGTTTCCTTTGTTTTTCGATTTGATGGGTGGTCTTGTATGTGCAGGAGATTTCCGTTATCGTCTGCGGTTACTTTGGTCAGTTTCGGTTTTTTTGGCGCTTTGCTGTCGAGCCAAGGCATTTCGGGTACCAGTGCGGGCTTACTGTACAGGTCGGTTATGAGTCTGTCTTTGATGCCGAGCGGATTATTATTGAGGTCTTTGAGGCTGAAATGCATGCTTCCTTTCACCAGCTCCAGCTGACGGTTGAGGTTGATTTGTCGGGCGTATTCTTCAGGATCGGACCATGGCGGGTCAAAATTGTTATTGATTTTATAAGCTGCCTGCCCGATGTATAAATGAACGGGTCTGTTTTTGACTTCGTTGCTCCACCAATCAGCCAGCACGTCATAAGCCGCTGCGTTGAAGCCGATGCTCCAGTAAATTTGCGGGGCGATATAGTCGATGTCGCCTTGCTGGATCCAATGTCTCGTATCTGCATAAAGATCATCATAATTTCTGACGCCTGCTTTGGTATTTGATCCGGTTGGGTCGTCTTCTATGTTTCTCCATACACCGAATGGGCTGATGCCGAATTTAACATATGGTTTTTCAGCTTTGATTGTTTGATTGATTTGGCTGACAAGCTGGTTTACATTGTCTCTTCGCCAGTCATCAATATCGGGAAATATGTCTTTCCCGTATTGTTCGTACTGTTCTGAATCAGGGAATTCCTGTCCGGCTATTTTATAAGGGTAAAAATAATCATCCATATGAACGGCATCAATATCATAATGCTTTACGACTTCTTCAATGCCCTCGACGATAAAATCCCTCGCTTCAGGAATGCCGGGATTATAATAAAGCTGCTTTCCGTAAGCAGCGACCCAGTCAGGATGCTTTCTTGCCGGGTGATCCTCAGACAATTTATTGAGATCTGTATGGTTCATCGTAATGCGGTAAGGATTAACCCAAGCGTGAAATTCAAGATTTCGTTTATGGGCTTCTTCAATCATAAAAGCGAGCGGATCATAACCTGGGTCTTTTCCTTGAACACCAGTCAAATATTCAGACCAAGGCCCGTAAGCGGACGGATAAAAGGCATCGGCCGTCGGCTTAATTTGAACAATGACGGCATTCATTCCCATTGACTGAACGTCATCCAGCAGGCTGAGATACTCCTGTTTTTGCGCTTCAATCGATAACCCTTTTTTTGATGGCCAATCAAGGTTTAATACGGATGCAATCCATACGGCTCTCAGTTCCCTGTCCGTTTGTGCTTTGGCCAGATATGGAACGGTTATGATCAACGTTCCGATGAGCAAGCTGACAAGAATACGTACGATCGGCTTTTGACAACCCTTCATTCTGTTTCTTCTCCCCCATTACATCGCTTTCACTATTTCGTTAATACGGTATTCCCGGGCTGTAAAAGGGTGCTTAATCGATTGAAGAAACCGGAATTATCACCGGGTGAACGTAAAAAAGTCCCGAAGCATCTTTATCTGCTTTAGGACTTTTTATCATTTATGAGTATTTGGACACTTTTTAACACGTCAACGAGTTTTACGCCTACGCCGACAGCTGATTCAAGAATGGCCTGTGCGCCTGCGATCGATAATATGAAAATCACCGGAACAGCGATATCAGGTAAAAAAAGATAGCCCAGCCCAATCAGGATGGCACACCAAACGCCGGCGCACCAGTAGCAATTAAGCATATAGCCAAAGTTTGAGGCCGGCACGTTTTTTTCATTCACGTGCCCGTTTGCATCAACAGTCCTTTTCTTTTTCATAAAAGGTTTTCGGATGAATTCAGTAATTTTGTCGAATACAATTAAGTGTGTCAGCCTGTAACTCGCCAGTATCAGCATAAAAAAAGTAAGCCAAGAAAGATGTTCCATGACAAGCCTCCAAGAAAAGGGATGTTGTTATCATTCCCCGCATTTTTGCATCCATTCTTATGCGCGACTCTCTTGCAAAAAGAAAACCGGACAGAGAATCGCTTCCGTCCGGCCTGCATTTGTTTAATGCTTGTTTGGTAGCATTTTTTGATCTGACGTAATCTTGTCTAATATATCAAGTATGATGTTTGCATTCTTTTCAGCACATTCACCTTCCAGCATGTCTTTGTGCGCGCCGTACCCGGTGTATTCGGTATAGCCTTCCTCAGAGGCGTCTTGCCATTTCTGTAATACCATCGGGCCGCTTGTTTCCGACTGAATGCCAGCTTCAATGAAATGAATGTTTGACTTGATGCGGCCTTCATTTATTAGCTGAGCCCAATAATCCTGATAGCACCTTTTTTTCTGCATCACTGTTTCTCTGACTGCTTCCGGCAGGTATGCGGCTGAGTCGTCTTTTTCGGTATCTGCTGTTATAGACTGATCCTTTTTGTAGGCGTCTACGATAATGAAGTCACTGACTACTAATCCTTTCTGCTCCATAGCCTGTACGACCTCAAAAGCCAAGTTTCCGCCCGCGGAGTAGCCTAATAGAACGTACGGTCCTTCTGGCTGTATGTCGGTGATGCGGCTGACGTATTGTTCGATGCGGCTGTCTTCCTCAATAAAATGAAAGCCATACACGGCTGCTTTGTGATTTAGCTGTAGTGCCAAGTCTTTGAAATAAATCCCGAAGCCTGAAATCGGCGGGAAGCAGAAAAGGTTTTTTCCGCCTTGCTCGTTCAGTTGGATCACATGCTGTTCGCCAGCCGCTGTCAGCTGATTAGAATAAAGCTTATCCGCAAGCTGGGCGATCGTCGGATTTTCGAATAAGACATCGATTGGTATATCAATATGCTGATGATGTTTAAGCATGTGTATCACTTGAAGCGCTTTTAGTGAATGTCCGCCAACAGCAAAGAAATCATCATGTATTCCGATCGTTTTGACACCGAGTACGCTTTTCCAAATTTGCATCAATTCCTGTTCGACCCAGTTTCTGGGCGGTGTAAGATCCTGACGATTTTCAGGCTCGTTTTCAGGAATAGGAAGTGCGCTGCGATTGATTTTTCCGTTTCCAGTAAGCGGCATACGGTCAACCCGGACCCAGCGCTGCGGAATCATGTAGTCAGGAAGCACACGTGCCAATGCAGCGCGAATTTCCTTTTCGTTTCTGCTGCCATCACTAACATAATGCGTGTATAGCTGCGCCTCTCCATCTGTTTCCACCGATGTAACTGCTGCTTCACGGACCCCTTCAATTTCTAACAGACGCGCTTCAATTTCAGCGGGTTCAATCCGTTTTCCGCGAATTTTAATCTGCCTGTCAATCCGGCTGATATATTCTAGATTCCCATCTGGCAGCCATCGCGCCAAATCACCGGTACGGTATATTCTTTTTCCAGGTATGAAAGGATCAGGAGAAAAAACGGCAGCTGTTACATCATCTCTATTCAAATAGCCTTTTGCCACCCCGTCACCGCCGACACATAGCTCTCCGGGAACGCCTATTGGCAAGAGACGTCCTTTTGCATCTAAGATGAAAGCGGTACAATTGCTGATCGGTTTCCCGATCGGGATTGGAGTCGTATAGTCTCTTTTAATCTCAAAAAAGGTTGAGAACGTCGTGTTTTCCGTTGGTCCATAGATATTATAAAGCGAAAGCTTCGGACACGCGTGTCTGACAGTTTTTATAAGCTCAGGCGACAGCGCTTCGCCTCCGACATATAGCGTATGAAGCCTGCGGAACATGTCAGCTTGAGCTTGTGCCAGCTGATTAAAAAGAGCAGTTGTCAAAAACAGCACTGAGATGTTGTTTTCAAGTAAATACGCGCCAAAAAGATCTGGTGTCAGCATTGTTGATTTATCAATGATATGCAGAGTTGCTCCTTTTAAAAGAGCCCCAAACATTTCAAAGGTGACGGCGTCAAAGCTGATGGATCCTGTCAGGATAAAGCGGTCATTTACAGAAGCTGATGTGTAATTGCTGTTGCAAACAAGGGACACGACATTGCGATTGGTGACCATGACGCCTTTAGGCCGGCCTGTCGAACCGGAAGTATACATGATGTACGCGAGATCATCCGGGCCAGTGACGATTTCCAAAGGTTTCGTATGTTCTTCAATCAGCGCCTCTGCATCTGCAGAAATGAAGGTTCCTGCAAACGCTGTGTTTGGCTCCAGTCCTTTTTGAACAATCAGCATAGCGGCTTTTGTCTCGTCGAGCATATAGCTGATCCGTTCAGGCGGAAGCTCCGCGTCAAGAGGAAGGTATGTCCCCCCTGCTTTTAAAACAGCCAGTACACTAATGATGAATTCAGGAGAATGACCAGCCAAAATACCCGCTGTCCCGTTTCGGCGCAGCCCGTTTTCATACAATGTTCTGGCCAGTGCATCCGATTTTTGATCGAGCTCACGATAAGAGATGGACCTATTTCCGTAAACTAGCGCCGTTTGATCTGGTGTTTTTGCTGCCTGTTCGCGGAATAGATCTATTACTGTTTTGTTTTTCGGATACTCCGTCGAAGTGTCGTTACATTGTGTCAGCATCTGCTCTTTTCCTTTCGGATCAAGAAAGGAAAAGTCTGCAACGGGAATGTCAGGGTGATCTGCAGCAACTTGTAACGCTTGTGTAAGCTGTCTTTGGATGCAGGTCATCCAGGCAGCATCATACACGTGCGCATTATAGCTGAACTTGATGACGAGTTCATCACCGGGAGCAACGACAAGGTTAAAATTGTACCCTGACTGTTCAGACACGTTTACATTGTCTATTTGCAGAGGTGAATCAATCCGATCAGCTGAGTCAGCCATTTTTTGCTGTAATGGATAGTTTTCAAAGACAATAATGTGGTCAATCAGTTCCTGTTTTAAGGCGGTGTTTGCCTGAATATCGAATAAAGGATGGCAGGTAAACGGCTCGGCGTCCAGCATATCTTTTTGACAGCGGGTGAGCAGTTCTGCTAACGTTTCTTCTTTGCCTGTTTGAACACGAACCGGAACCGTATTGATAAACAATCCGATCATTGACTCAACACCCGGGATTTCAGATGGTCTGCCTGAAACGACTGCGCCAAAAACGACATCGTCCGTTCGGTTGTAGCGCTGGAGCATGACACCCCAGACCGTTTGAATAAAGGTGGCAAGCGTGACGCCTGTTTGTTTGGCGGTCTCTTTCAGCTTGTCCGTCAGCTTTTGATGTAGAGTGAAAATTAATTCTTCGCGGTAATACCCTTCTTTTGCTTCTCTGTCCGTCACCCGAGGCAGCGGTGAGGGGGTGCTGTAGTTTTTCAGATAAGCACGCCAGTAGTCCGCTGCCGTTTCTTTGTCTTGTTTTGTCAGCCAAGAAATATAGGTGCTGTAGGGACGGACAGGCTCCATAGAAAGGTGATTTCCTGTATGGATAGATTGATAGATTTGCATAAATTCCTGCAGAATGATCCCGAGACACCAGCCGTCCATTAAGATGTGATGATGACTCCAGACACAGACATGCTCATTATCCGCTTTTTTGAGCAGAGAAATCCGCATCAGCATGTCTTTTTGCAAATCAAACCCTTTTTCCTTATCTATCTCTTTAAACTGTTCAATATAATCATTCTGCTCATTCGTTTGCAGGCTGGAAATGTCCTCATTGTGCAAATGGAATTTCCGTTCTGTCATCACGACCTGCCGAGGCCCCGATAAATTGGGGACGTGCGGCAGAAATACGGTTCTGAAGATATCATGGCGGTCGATGATGGCTTGAATACTGCGCTGAAACATCTCATAGCTAAGGTTTCCTTTTATCGTAAAGAGCGACTGCTCAACATATGCTCCCTCCTCTTTTTGGAGGAAGGAATGAAACAGCATGCCCTCCTGCATATAACTCAGAGGATATATGTTCTTGATTTTTTTGGTTTTCCCCATATGGCCTGCACCTTTCTATACGGTTTCATTAGTGAAAACTGAGCATATCAGCGATCTCTTGGAGTGCGTCCTCGGTCAGTTCATGATCATCAAAATCACTGATGGTTTTTTCTGTTTCTGTTTTGTTCAGACAGTGATCAATCAGCTTCAGTAAGTAGTGATGGCAATTCTCACAAAGCTGTGCAATTGTTTTGTGCTGGAAACGGTATGTTTCATACGTCATGTTGACTGTCATTTTTCCTTCTGCTGCCATCGCACTGATATCAAGCGTTTGCTCACGGTTCCAAGAGGTGCTGATATCTTCTCCGGTCCCGAGTGGAGAAAACGAGAAGGTTTTTTCATCAGGCGCTTCAGTTGTACGGCTGTTTTCAAATTGACCCAGATAGTTGAAGCTGATTTCCGTTGTGCCGCTGAAATCGACGTCAGTTTTCTCAGGCGGGGTCAAATACTTGAGTACACCGTAGCCGAATCCTTTGTCCGGTACGCGTCTCAGTGTATCTTTTGTTGTTTTTAACACATGAACCAAGTATTCTTCTTGATCCTTGTCGGTCAAGTCTGAATCTAGTTTGACGAATAACGGATAAATGGCAGTAAACCATCCAACCGTGCGGCTGACATCTATGCCGTCTAACACATCCTCGCGTCCGTGGCTTTCTAATGACAATTTGACGGCGGATTGTTTCGTCCAATCCCGCAAAGCTAGAATTACGGAAGCCAGCAGCATATCTTGCGTATCTGTGTTATATGTGCGGTTGACGCTTTTTAAAAGCGCCTCCGTCTCTTTTGTATTGAGAGAGAATGAAACTGTTTCCCGTTTTCTCTGATTTAACGTTTGATCGTTTATTTGATCAAACGGCAGTGCTTCTGCCTGATACTCTTCAGCTTCGCGCCAATAGGCGAGCTGTTTCATAAGCTGACGGCTTTCAGCATAGTCGGCGAGTTTTTCCGTATATGCTTTGAAAGAGCTAGTTTTAGGCGGCAAATCAATGCCTTCTCCCTTTACAGCCTGACGATATCCGGTTGCCAAATCCTCCAACAGGACACGCCATGAGATGCCGTCAACGATGAAGTGATGAGCCGTTAGGAACAAAAAGTCTCCGTCATCTGTACGGAAAAGTCCGGCCTGCAATAGCGGCCCTTTTTCCAAATCTATGTTCTGTTGAATGCCACGTACATGGTGTTTCATAAGAGATTCATATGCATTGACTTCTGAACCTTTAAGATTGATGATCTGAAGGCTGTACAGTGCGTCGTCTGAATGACTGACCGGCCGATTATATTGAACCCATTTGCCTTGCTCAGACTGTGTGAACACCATTCGCAGCGCATCGTGGTGAATGGTGATGGCTTTTAACGTTTTGCGCAGCGCGTCTTCTTGGACGGAGGCATTCCGATGCAGCATAACAGATTGATTAAAATGGTGTTTCTCTTTTATATCTTGAGAAAGGAACCATTTCTGAACAGGTGACCATTGTACTTCACCCTCAACCGGAGCTTGACTGGCAATAGTATCGGAATCACGAATATAGGCTGCCAGTTCTTTAATTGTCGGATGACTGAATAAATCTTTAACCGACATTTGTTTCCCGATTCGATGAAGCCGTGCTGACACCTGTAACGCTTTAATGGAATCTCCTCCGAGCTCAAAGAACGAAGCGTCAATTCCGATTTTTTCTGCACCGAGCACTTCACCCCATATATCTGCCAGTTTTTGTTCCATCTCGCTGTTCGGTGCATGAAATGTCCGTACTTGATTGAATGCCGGTTCTGGAAGTGCCCGGCGATCCAGCTTGCCATTTGGTGACAAAGGAAGCGTGTCCAGCGTTTGAATAAACGCCGGCATCATATATAAAGGCAGCTGTTTTTTTAATTCGGCACGCAGCATTTCTGTATTGAAGTCTTGCTCTGCCACAATATAAGCACATAATTCGGTTTGAGCAGGCGCTGTTTCGCGAGCAAGGACAACGGCCTCTTTTACTCCGTTTATACGGCGGATAACCGATTCAATTTCTTTCGTTTCTACACGGTGGCCTCTGATTTTGACTTGATCGTCCAATCGTCCTAAGTACTCGATCGTACCGTCTGCCATCCATCTGGCTGCGTCACCTGTTCGATACATGCGTTTTTCGGGCTGGAATGGGTGCTGAACGAACGTTTTTGCTGTCAGTTCCGGAAGATTGACGTACCCTCTAGCAAGCCCTGTTCCTGCTATGCAAAGCTCGCCGGCAACGCCGATTGGCTGAAGCTGATCCCGGTTTAAAATCAGCACTTCAGTATTGTCGATCGGCCGGCCGATGCATACGTTTTTCTGCCGTTCCATATGTCTCATGGCTGTGGTTGCCACACTGTTTTCTGTCGGCCCATATTCGTTTGCTAGCTCTGTATTCGGACATATTGCCATGCTGCGGTCTATCAATTCCCGGTCAGCTGCTTCTCCTGCAAGCGTGACTACTCTAAGCGTCTTTGCATCTTCCGGCTGTAGGACGTCCAAAAGCGCCCGATATAAAACAGGGACGATAATCATATGTGTAATTCGATGATGAGATAGATCATGCTTAATGGACAAAATATCTTTCGCTTCGTTTTCATCAGGCAGCACTGTCTTTGCACCTGACAAAAGCGGTGTGAACATACTTGTTAAAAAGCCGTCAAACGAAAAAGAAAAGAGCTGAAGGACTGTGTCTGTCTCATTCAAAGCATAAGCGTTTTGCCGCCACTGCAGGGTGTTGGCTATTCCTTTATGCTCGACCATCACTCCTTTAGGCTGGCCTGTCGTTCCTGAAGTGTAAATGATATAAGCCAAATGCTGAGGGCGTGACACTTGCGGAAGCGGTGATCCGTCGTATGTCTCCGCGTTCTCTAGGGCGAATATCTCACCTTCAAAATCTTCAAGTGCTTCTTGGTCCGCAGCAGGTAAAGTGATGAGCAGTTTGGTTCTGCTGTCGCCGAGTATATAGCGTTTCCGTTCCGCCGGGTATTCCGGATCAATCGGGACATAACAGCCGCCGGCTTTCCAAACGCCCAGAATGGCTGCAATCATGCTGAACGAACGAGGCATCATAATTCCGACTGGTGTGTCCGGTTTAACCCCGCGGTCACGCAGTGCCCATGCAATGCCATTGGACCATTCGTCCAGTTCCTGATAGGTGAGCGTGTTTTCTCTGCTGACGAGTGCAGGAGCATTCGGAGTCAGCGCTGCTTGTTTTTCAAACAGGTGATCGATTGTTTGCCCTTTATGTTCATTTTCTTGGCCGCTGTTAAACTCATTCAGCAGTTTGTTTCGTTCTTCATGAGTCAGAATGTCGATATCGTTAAGAAGGGTGTTCGGGTTTTCGACGATATGGCTCAGCAAATTTGTCAGATGATATGTCCATTGTTTTACCGTTGCTTTTTGAAAAAGAGCAGACGAATATTCAAATTGTAAATGAATTTGCTCGTCACCCTCAGAAGCCTGCAATGTGATGTCAAATTTAGAAACATGATGAGAAGCGCTGGCCGGCTGGAGTTGTATGTCATCCAGCTCCAAAGTCTGTTGCTCTGTATTTTGTACGACTAACATGGCGTCAAACACTGGATTTCGGCTCATATCCCGCGTTATGCCGAGCTTGTCGACAAGCTCTTCGAACGGATAATCCTGGTGCTCATAAGCTTCCAATGCGATCTCGCGAACTTCCTGCAATAATTGCGCAAACGGCTTCCCTCCCTCCGGGCGTGCCCGAAGCGCCAGGGTGTTGACGAACATTCCAAGTATCGGCTCAAGGTCCTTGTGAGGACGTCCGGCAATAGGCGACCCGACGATGATGTCTTCCTGTCCGCTTAAGCGTGACAATAATGCTGTGTAAGCTGCCAGGAGCACCATGTACAGGGTGCTTCCGTTCTCGCGTGCGAGCTTGTGAAGCCCGGCTGTGAGTTCTTGATCGAGCGTAAATGAAACTTGATCACCCGCGAAGCTTCGCACCGGCGGCCGGGCGTAATCAGCCGGCAGGTCCAGTACGGGCAGCTCGCCTTCGAGCTGCTTCAGCCAGTACGCCTCCTGCGTCTTGTACGTGTCTCCTTTTTTAAAGGCCTCCTGCCATACGGCATAGTCTTTATATTGAATGTGAAGCGGAGGAAGCTCCTGATTGGCGTACAGCTTTCCGAATTCCCGAATGAGCGTATTGACTGAAACACCATCTGAAATAATGTGATGCATATCGACCAGTAATAGATGCCGCCCGTCTGATATCTTGACGATTCCCGCTCGGAACAGCGGAGCTTGGCTGAGATCAAACGGCTGGATAAACGATGCCGCGGCCTCCTGTTCAGTTTGTCCGCCGAGCACAGAGGTGTGGAATGTAAACGGCACTTCCTCATGGATGCGCTGAACCGGCTCGCCGTCTGTGTCCGTTGTAAAGGACGTCCGCAGTGACTCGTGGCGTTTGATCAGCTTTTTGAATACGACATCCATTCTTGTAAGATCCAGCTTTCCTTCCAGCTCCAAGACTGCCGGCATATTGTAGCCTGTGCCTCCATCCTCCAGCTGCTGGAGCACATACATCCGCTTTTGGGCGGAGGAAACCGGATAGGACTCGCGTTTTTCTGCCGGCTTAATGGCTTCATACGGACTTTCCGTTCCTTCGCTGATGACAGAAGCCAAACCTTCTACCGTCGGATGGGCAAATACCTCCTTCAGCGGCACCTGGACGCCGAATTCCTTGGCGATCCGGGAGACAAGCGCGGTGGCTTTTAAGGAATGGCCGCCCCGGTCAAAAAAGTTGTCGTGAATGCCGACAGGTCCGCTTTTCAGCACTTCCTCCCACAGCTGGGAAAGCTTCATCTCTGTCAGATTTCTCGGCGCTGTGTAGGTTTCCCGATCTGCCGCTCCGTCAGGAGCAGGCAGCGCTTTTCGGTCGAGCTTTCCACTCGGGGTAACCGGCCATTGTTCCATCTCAATGATATGAGCAGGAATCATGTAGCCCGGAAGCAGTGTCTCAAGCTGCTTGCGCACTTCGTTTCTTCCGAGCCCTTCTGCATACGCACATAATTCCGCCTCGCCGCTTTCTGTACGAACAGTCACAGCCGCTTCCCGCACGCCTTCTATGCTTCTGAGCGCCGCTTCGATTTCTCCCGGCTCAATCCGGTAGCCGCGGATTTTCACCTGGTCATCCAGACGGCCGAGGAATTCCACCTGTCCGTCAGGCAGCCAGCGCGCCAAATCACCCGTTTTGTACATGCGTTCACCCGGATAAAATGGATCATCAAGAAAACGTTCTTCTGTTAATTCCGGGCGATTCAAGTAGCCTCTGGCGACACCGGCTCCGGCGATATACAATTCCCCGATACATCCAGCAGGCAGCACCCTCTGCTTCTGGTTCAGAATATACAATCTGACATGATGAATAGGTTTGCCAATGGGAATGCGGTCAAGTTTTTCATCAACCGGGCAATCGAAGAATGCCGCTTCTACAGTAGCTTCGGTAGGACCATAGGAATTGGTTAATGTAACATCTGGCAGCAATTCACAGAACCGAGAGACAAGATGAGCCCCTAGCTGTTCGCCTCCAGAAAACACTCTCTTCAGCCTGTTCGTTTTGATCGGTACAGGGCCATTTTTTAGATATTCTAAAAACGCATGAAGCATAGAAGGCACAAAATGCATCGCGGTAATCTGCTGTTCTTCTATGACCCTCAATATCATGTCCGGTTCTTTTTCGCCTCCTTGAGGAAGCAGATAAACAGAGGCGCCAGCGTACGGCCACCAAAACAGCTCCCATATCGAAGCATCGAAGGAATACGACGTTTTATGCAAAATGACGTCCGATTGATTCAAAGGATAGCGGAACTGAAGGGAATTCATAAAATTCACTGCAGATTGATGCTCAACCTGTACCCCCTTAGGTCTTCCAGTAGAGCCGGATGTATAAATCATATAGGCTAAAGAATCCGGATAGACTTCAACATTTGGATTGGATACACGATGTGTCAGCCCGTTGTTTAATTGACTGAGATGAACGATTTCTCCATTAAAAGCCGGAATGTCTAGATTGTCAGATTGAATAAGGAGAATCCCAGAATCGCTGTCCTTCAGCAAAAAGCGGATCCGTTCCTCTGGATAATCCGGGTCAATAGGAAGATAAGCGCCGCCTGCTTTTAGAATCGCATAAATCCCGATCAGCATTTCAGGGGAACGCCTTCCCATAATGGCAACAGTCGTTTCGGCTTTTACTCCGCGGTCGATCAGCTCCCAGGCTACACGGTTCGCCCGTTCGTTCAATTCCTTGTAAGTTATCGCTCCGTCCTCAAAGATTACAGCCGGTTGGTCAGGTGTTTTTGCCGCTTGCTGTTCGAGTGTATGGTGCAAGGTCTGATTCAACGGATAGCCTGTCTCTTCAAGCGGATGGCATGAGTCAATGAAGGACCTTTCTTCTGCTATTGTCAGGATCGGAATATCGTCCAATTCCATCTCAGGACTGGAAGCCGTGTTTTCCACAAGTGTTATAAAAAGGTCGGCCCATCTTTGAACGGTATCTTTTTCAAACAAAGCGGTACTGTATTCAAACTGACAGTACAGCTCAGCTTCATGCTCCGTGACATACAGGGAAATATCGAACTTAGATATCGGATGCTGCAAATCGTTCCATCTAAGCAGCAAATCATTCATTTTCAGTGTTTGCTTTTCCATATTTTGCAGCACAAGGGTTGTATCAAACAGCGGATTCCGGCTCATTTCCCGCTGCACACCGAGTTGATCAACCAGCTCCTCAAACGGATAATCCTGATGCTCATAGGCCTCCAGGGCAGTCTGCTTGACTTCCTTCAGAAAATCCGTAAATGTCTTATTGCCGGCTGGGTGCGTCCTAAGCGCTAATGTATTGACGAACATGCCAAGGACCGATTCAAGATCGGCATGCGGGCGTCCGGCAATAGGCGAACCAATCACGATGTCTTCCTGACCGCTTAACCGCGACAAAAAAGCTGAATACAATGCGAGTAGCGTCATGTACAGCGTACTCCCATTTTTGCGGGCTAGCTGCTTCAGGCGGGATGTGATTTCTTCATTCATTTGAAATAAAATTTTTCCGCCTGAGAAATTCCGTTCTGCCGGTCGGCGCTTGTCTGTTGGGAGCTCAAGCACCGGCAGCTCACCGCTAAACTGTCTCAGCCAGTAAGTCTCCTGCTTTTTGTATGTGTCTCCCTTTTGAAATTCCTGCTGCCAAACGGCGTAATCTTTATATTGGATTCGTAACGGCTTAAGCGTCCGATTTGCATAGCGCTCAGTGAATTCGCGGATTAACAGCTGAACGGATACACCATCAGAAATGATATGATGCATGTCCACCAGCAGCAAATGCTTCTCGTTCGCAAGCTTCACAAGGCCAGCTCTGAATAACGGCGCTTGACTGAGGTCAAATGGACGGACAAATCCAGCAGCAGAGGCTTCCTCACTTAACGTAAACGGAACTTCACTGTGAATACGCTGTACGGGCTCGGCGTTTTCTCCCGGCACAAAGGACGTTCGAAGCGGCTCATGCCGGCTGATCAGTTCCTTGAATACAGCAGCCAATTTTTCGCGATCAAGCTTCCCTTCAAGTTCTAAAACTGCCGGCATGTTGTAGCCGACACCGCCATTATCTAGATGCTGGAGCACGTACATCCGCTTTTGAGCTGATGATACTGGGTACGTCGGTTGTTCTTTTGCCTGTGCAATCGCCGCATAAGGATTTTCCTCTGCATTTCGAATAATAAGAGCCAATCCTTCCACTGTCGGATGGGCAAATACGTCCTTCAGCGGGACTTGCACATGAAATTCCTTGGCGATTCGCGACACAAGCACCGTTGCTTTTAACGAGTGTCCGCCGCGGTCAAAAAAGTTATCGTGAATGCCGATTGAGCCTTCCTTCAGCACATCTTCAAACAGCTGTGAAAGCTTTACCTCTAACAGGTTCCGCGGAGCAGCGTATGTATGACTGCTGATTGAAGCTTCCGGTTCTGGAAGAGCTGATTGATCGACTTTCCCGTTCGGCGTCAAAGGGATGCTGTCAACCGAGACCCATTTGGCCGGAATCATATATTCTGGGAGCTCACTTGCCAGATATTGTCGCAAAGCCGAGGAATCCAGCCTGTGCGTACTGCTATAATAGGCGCATAACTCATGTTCTCCGCTTTGATTTTGCCGGATAAGAATAGCAGCTTCTTTTACCTCCGGATGATTCATTAACGCGATTTCTATTTCTTGCGGCTCGATTCGATAACCTCTGATTTTCACTTGATCGTCGGCTCGACCGATATATTCAAAATTGCCATCTTCACGAATTCTCGCTACATCTCCCGTTCGGTACATGACAGCTCCGGACCTGAAGGGATCGGGTAAAAATTTCTCTCGCGTCAGTTTATCGTTATTGATATAACCTCTGGCGACACTTGAACCGGAAATATAAAGTTCTCCTGATACTCCCCGAGGCTGCAGCTGTTTTTGGCGATTTAAAATATACATATCAGTACAATCAATCGGTTTGCCAATCGGAGGAAACTCAGGAATTTGGTCACCCGGATATATGGTATATGCCGACACTACATGAGTTTCTGAAGGTCCATAATGATTATGCAAGCACATGTTGCGCTGACGCAAAACATCTTGGAGGAGACTGGAAACGATTAATTGCTCACCGGCTGTAATTAGGTGTTTTACATCACGAGGAAACGCGTTCGCAAATTCCTGTTCGCTGAAAATCATTTTGATAAAAGCTGTTGGGAGAAACACAATAGCCGTCTGATGCTCTTTTATAAATGCAAACAGCTGAGGCACGTCTCTTTTAATAGCTTCAGGTACGATATGAAGTGTGCCGCCTTCCAGCAATGTTGAAAATATTTCTTGATAGCAGACGTCAAAGGCAGGAGTAGCAAATTGCAAAACGTTATTTTGAAAGTCAATGCCAGAGCGAGTGAATTCAAACTGCAGCAAGTTCGCCATATTTCGATGTTCAAATTGAACGCCTTTTGGTTTTCCTGTTGTGCCTGATGTGTAAATCATATAGAGCAGATCGTCAGCACTATTCACTGAATGTAAGCAGCTGCCGTCTTCGATTTGAGTATCTTCCATATAGGTAACATTCAGGCCAGTCTCAAGCAAAGGAGCAAAACGCGCTTGTGAAACGACATGAGAGCAGCCGCAGTCATTCAGAATATAATGGATTCTGTCAGACGGATAATGGGGATCGATTGGAACAATGGCGCCTCCAGCCTTCAATATACCGAGAACACCGGTAATGAACTCAGCTGAGCGTTCCATCATGATTGCGACAGGTTCCTGCCTCATAACGCCTTTTTTCCGCAAATGCCGTGCCAATCTGTTGGCGGATTCGTTCAATTCTTTATAGGTCAGAGATTGTGCTTGATCAATTATAGCCTGCGCGTCAGGCGTCTTTTCTGCCTGTTTTTCAAACAGGGCATGGATGGTTTCATAAGCTGGTGTGTGATCTTTGATTTCCCCAACCAACTGCAGCTTTTCATTGTCTGTTGTGATATCGATGTCCGCTGGTGAGAGATGCGGATGATCTAAGATTTGAGAAACAGTGTTCAACAGATGCTCCTTAACAGAAAGCACAAAGGATCGGTCATGCAGTGCTGCATCATAGCTCATTTTTATATGGATTTTTTCCGCTGGCGCGACCATGAGATAAAAGCTGTAATTGGTTTCATCCGCCACTGTGAAGTTATGAATCTGAAAAAGATCTGAATCGTGCTCCTGGCTGTTCAGCATTTCTATTTCTTTCTGCACCGGATAGTTTTCGAATACAAGAATGTGATCTATCAAACCTTGCTTGACTGCTGAACGGGACTGTATCTCGTATAGGGGATGGTAGCTGTACGCTTCTGCAGCAAGGCGATCCTTTTGCATGTCTTTTACGAGCTGTAAAAATGGCCTTTTTGATCCGTGTAGCCGTATGGGAATTGTGTTGATGAAAAGCCCAACCATTTGTTCAATTCCTTCAATGTCTGAGGGCCTTCCTGACATGACAGAACCGAATACCGCGTCATCACTATTGTTATATTTTTGAAGGAGAATCCCCCATAGGGTATGGAAAATCGTGCTGAGTGTGACTTCTTCTCTTACGGCAAGCTCTGACAGCCTGCTGCTGTCTTCTTTTGAAAATGAAAATGTAATTTGCTCCTGCCCGCTTGTACTTTTTGTTTTTTTCTGCTTCGGAAGCAGGGTTTGCTGCTCATAGCCGGAAAGATAATTGTCCCAATAGGAAACAGCTTTCTCTTTGTCTTGCTCCATCAGCCAATTGATATAAGTTCCGTATGGCTGAACGGGCTCCAGTGATAATGGAGCCCCTTTTATTTTTGATGCATAAATCTGAAGGAATTCTTTTAGTACAATGCCGAGGCACCAGCCGTCCATCATGATGTGGTGAAAGGTCCAAATACAAGTATATTGCCGCTTTCCGGTTCGAATAAGTGTGATGCGCATGAGCATATCCTTTTGCAGATGAAACCCTTTGGCGCGGTCCTTTTCTTTTATTTGTTCGACAAACGCAGATTGGCCCGCTTCATCTAAATGAGCAATGTCCTCCTCCAGTACACTGACAGTCCGTTCTCTCAGAACAACCTGCTGAGGTGAAGAGACATTTTGGCTGATGAAAATCGTTCTGAAAATGTCATGTCTTGCTACTAAAGCATTGATGCTCTCTTGGAAAAACTGTAAATTAACATCGCCCTCTATTGTAAAAGAGGCTTGTTCAACATATGCCCGTGAATCTTTTTGCAGGAGGGAATGAAAAAGCATTCCTTCCTGCATATAAGACAGCGGATAAATATCCTGAATTGAATTCGCTTTTGTCATGTTCATATCTCCCTGTCACGATTTTCTACAAGTCTTCCACCAAGCTGGATATACTGTCCAAATCCTCTGCCGTTAACGATTGGCTGCTGAAATCGCTCAGCGTCTTTTCTGTGTTCTGTTTTTCAGCACAGTGTTTCATAATATCCTGCAGATAGCATTCAATTAGGTTGATAAGCCGCTCCATTGTCCTCCTGTGAAACCGTGCTGGCGCATAGCTGAGCTGAAAATGAAGCTGATTTTCTGCTGCCATCGCACTCATTTCAATAAGCTGTTCCCGCTTCCAAGTAGGAGTGATGTCCTTACCGCTCCCAAGACCGGACGGGCGGAAACGGTCTTGTCTTCCTATGTCGTTGAACTGCCCCAAATAGTTAAAGCCGATTTCAGGTGTTTTTGAAAACACCATACTTTTATATTCGGGAGGTGTGATATATTTCAAGATGCCGTAGCCTACCCCTTTGTTCGGTATCCGGCCCAATGTATCTTTCACGGTTTTAACTGCGGTTCCAAGCTCATCCGCTTGATTTTCAAAGTCAATAAGGACGGGGTAAATGGATGTAAACCAGCCAACCGTGCGGCTGATGTCTAAATCTGGAAGAATATGTTCTCTTCCGTGTCCCTCCATTGCCATACGGAGCTTGCTGCCCCCTGTCCAGTCACAAATCGCTAAGGAAGCCGCCGTCAATAGAATATCTTGTGTATCAGTGCCATAAGCGTGGTTTACCTTTTGCAGCAAGACCGCGGTGTCTGCTTCAGTGAGTGAAAAGCGCAATGTTTCCCTTTCATTGCTGTTCATATTCTCCATATAAGGCATTTCATATGGCAGTTCCGCTGCTTTTTCCTCTTCAACTGTCCGCCAGTACGTTTCCTCACGAATCAGCTTGCTGCTTTGGGCATAATCTTGAATTCGCCGTGCGTATTCAAGATAGGAATCTGTTTTAGGCGGAAGCTGTATAGCCTGTCCTGAAGCTGCTTGATGATATGCCGCTGACAGGTCCTCCAGTAAAATTCTCCATGATACCCCATCAACGACCAAATGATGAATCGTGAGAAATAAATAATCTCCGGACAGCGTTTTAAACCAAGCGGCATGCAGTAATGGTCCTTGTTCGAGATTAATGCTTTGCTGAAGATTTGCAACTTCTTCTTTAATGCTCGTTTCCCAATCGATACCCGGATCTGAAACATCAGAAGTCCTTAAGCTGTACAGTTTGGATTCATGAATGTCTTGGTTGATTTGCAGCTGTTGTCCGCTATCATCCCGATAAATCATCCGCAGGGCATCATGATGCTCTGCCAGTTTTTTCAATGACGCTCGCAGTGCATCTTCAGACAAACAATCAGGAGTAAACAGCATGACAGACTGGTTAAAATGGTGCCTATCTTCTATATCCTGAGAGAGGAACCAATGCTGAATGGGTGTCCATGGAACAGCTCCCTGAACAGATCCTTGGTCTATTACTCTTTCTGTCTTCCGGATGACTGCTGATAAATCTTTTATTTTTGGATGGCGGAATAAATCGCTTGCATGCAAGCTCCATCCATAACGCCCGAGGCGCGCGGATACTTGAAGAGCCTTAATTGAATCTCCGCCTAGTTCAAAAAACGAATCTTCTATTCCGATCCTCTGTGTCCCGAGAACCTCCTGCCATATGATCGCAAGCTGTTCTTCAAGGTCATTGCGAGGCGGGACGTACGTTTGTTTAGATGTGATATCTGGTTCAGGCAGTGCTTTTCGGTTCAATTTTCCGTTGGCCGTGAGCGGGAGAGCATCCATTTCTATCATATAGGCCGGCATCATATAGCCAGGCAGCATTTGAGAAAGGTGAGTACGCACTTGTTCAGCATTTGTACCCTCTTTTACGCTTATATAGGCGTAAAGCTCCTTGCTGCCTAATTGTCCTGTTCGCGCCAATACAGCTGCTTCTTTGACACCCTCTATATGACGAAGCGCTGATTCAATTTCACCGAGTTCAACCCGGTACCCCCGTATTTTTACCTGATCATCGACACGGCCTACGTATTCAATTGTGCCGTCAGGCAGCCAGCGTGCCAGATCACCGGTACGGTACATTTGTTCGCCGGACGCAAATGGATTTGGCACAAATTTCTCTTTCGTCAGGTCTGGGCGACCAAGATAGCCTCTTGCCACACCATCTCCGCCGACACACAGTTCACCGACAGCTCCGATCGGCTGCAGCATTCCCCATTTATTTAAGATAAATGCGGTTGAATTACCAATCGGCCGGCCGATTGGGATGGAATGATCATACGTTTTTTCAATGTGAAAGCAAGTCGAAAATGTTGTATTCTCAGTCGGCCCATATCCGTTCCAGATGGACAATTCTGGGCATGCTTGCTTGATTCGATTGACATGACTGGCTGACAGAGCTTCTCCGCCAATAATCAGATTTATGAGCCGGGAAAATATTTTCTCATTCTGTTCTGTTAAATGGTTGAAAAGAGATGCAGTCAGCCACATTGTGGTGATTCCGTTTTGTTCTATGTATCTCTTAAGCTGATGGGAATCCAGAAATGTTTCTTTATCTGTGAGATGCAAAGCAGCGCCATTTAGCAACGGTCCGAGTATTTCAAATGTAACGACATCAAAACCGAGTGAAGAAGTCAGCAGAAGCCGGTCTTCAGGTGTAAATTCAATGTAATTGCTGTTTTTAACGAGACGGATCACACTTCGCTGTTCAATCATGACACCCTTCGGTTTGCCGGTTGATCCTGATGTATAGATGATATAAGCGAGAGAATGTGGTCCTGCTGGAGATTCAAAGTTCTTCGCTTCTCCTTGTCCTTGAATCTCTTCAATGACGATTTGCTCACAATTATGCTCTAAGTCTAATTGTTGACTATTTGTTTTTTCAGATCGAAGGAGTATTTTTGCACCGCTGTCTGACAGCATATATGATATTCGGTCAGCGGGCAGATCCTTAGCAATAGGCAGATAGGCTCCTCCAGCTTTCAAAATGCCGAGCATTCCTGCTGCAAGTTCTGGAGTTCGTGTTGTCAATAATGCAACTACAGTTTCAGGTCCGACTCCTTTTCTCCGAAGAACAGCAGAAATCCTGTTTGCCCGGCTGTTCAGTTCCTCATACGTTAATGTTTGTTCATCGCCGGCCACTGCTATGGCATCAGGCGTTTGTGCAGCCTGTAACTCAAACAGCCTGCTGATGGTTTCATGTCTCGGATACTCTCTTTTTGTACAGTTGAGTTCATGGATAAGGAAATGGGTTTCATTCTCGTCCAATACATGTATTGTTCCAAGTGCTGCTTTGCTGTCTTGGATGATGGCGCGTAGCAAATTCATTAAATAGTGAAGCCACATTTCGATCGTTTTTTTCTGATAGAGATCCGTGCTATATTCCATTTGAAACATCATAGATCCATTAGATTCCTCGTACGCATACAGGGTTAAATCGAACTTCGATACTTGATGTCCCATATTTGTTGCGGGCCGGAGACACAGGTCCTTCAGCTGCATGGATTCTTGGTCCATATTCTGAAGCACAAACATCACATCAAACAGCGGATTTCGGCTCATATCCCGCGTTACGCCGAGCTTGTCGACAAGCTCTTCGAACGGATAATCCTGATGTTCGTAAGCTTCCAATGCGGTCTCGCGCACTTCCTGCAAAAATTGCGCAAACGGCTTCCCGCCCTCCGGGCGTGTTCGCAGCGCCAGGGTGTTGACGAACATTCCAAGTATCGGCTCGAGGTCCTTGTGAGGACGTCCGGCAATTGGTGACCCGACGATGATGTCTTCCTGTCCGCTTAAGCGCGCCAATAACGCTGTGTAAGCTGCCAGGAGCACCATGTACAGGGTGCTTCCATTCTCGCGTGCGAGCTTGTGAAGCCCGGCTGTGAGTTCTTGATCGAGCGTAAATGAAACTTGATCACCCGCGAAGCTTCGCACCGGCGGCCGGGCGTAATCAGCCGGCAGGTCCAGTACAGGCAGCTCACCTTCGAGCTGCTTCAGCCAGTACGCCTCCTGCGTCTTGTACGTGTCTCCTTTTTTAAAGGCCTCCTGCCATACGGCATAGTCTTTATATTGAATGTGAAGCGGCGGAAGCTCCTGATTGGCGTACAGCTCCCCGAATTCCCGAATGAGCGTATTGACTGAAACACCATCAGAAATAATGTGATGCATATCGACCAGTAATAGATGCCGCCCGTCTGATACCTTGACGGTCCCCGCCCGAAACAGCGGAGCTTGGCTGAGATCAAACGGCTGGATAAACGCTGCTGCGGCCTCCTGTTCAGGTTGCCCGCCGAGCACAGAGGTGTGGAATGTAAACGGCACTTCCTCATGGATGCGCTGAACCGGCTCGCCATCTGTGTCCGTTGTAAAGGACGTCCGCAGTGACTCGTGGCGTTTGATCAGCTTTTTGAATACGACATCCATTCTTGTAAGATCCAGCTTTCCTTCCAGCTCCAAGACTGCCGGCATATTGTAGCCTGTGCCTCCATCCTCCAGCTGCTGGAGCACATACATCCGCTTTTGGGCGGAGGAAACCGGATAGGACTCGCGTTTTTCTGCCGGCTTAATGGCTCCATACGGACTTTCCGTTCCTTCGCTGATGACAGAAGCCAAACCTTCTACCGTCGGATGGGCAAATACCTCCTTCAGCGGCACCTGGACGCCGAATTCCTTGGCGATCCGGGAGACAAGCGCGGTGGCTTTTAAGGAATGGCCTCCCCGGTCAAAAAAGTTGTCGTGAATGCCGACAGGGCCGCTTTTCAGCACTTCCTCCCACAGCTGGGAAAGCTTCATCTCTGTCAGGTTTCTCGGCGCCGAGTAGATTTCCCGATCTGCCGCTCCGTCAGGAGCAGGCAGCGCTTTTCGGTCGAGCTTTCCGCTCGGGGTAACCGGCCATTGTTCCATCTCAATGATATGAGCAGGAATCATGTAGCCTGGAAGCAATGTCTCAAGCTGCTTGCGCACTTCGTTTCTTCCGAGCCCTTCTGCATACGCACATAATTCCGCCTCGCCGCTTTCTGTACGAACAGTCACAGCCGCTTCCCGCACGCCTTCTATGCTTCTGAGCGCGGCTTCGATTTCTCCCGGCTCAATCCGGTAGCCGCGGATTTTCACCTGGTCATCCAGACGGCCGAGGAATTCCACTTGTCCGTCTGGCAGCCAGCGCGCCAAATCCCCTGTTTTGTACATGCGCTCTCCCGGATAAAATGGATCATCAAGAAAACGTTCTTCTGTTAATTCCGGACGATTCAAGTAGCCTCTGGCGACGCCGGCTCCAGCGATATACAATTCTCCCGCTACGCCGACAGGCTGTACGGCTACATGCGGATCTAACACATACAGACGCGCGCCAGGCACAGGTTTTCCGATCGGAAGGCGCAAGCGATCCCTGTCAAGCTCAGGATCACACGTGTAAAATGCCGCATCAACAGTTGCTTCTGTCGGCCCGTAGCCGTGAACCAGCGATGTCTCTGGCAGCAAAGAAGCGAAACGGGCTGCCGTATGGGGGGCCAGCGGTTCACCTCCGGCGAATACGCGTTTCAGGCTTCTCGGCGCTTCGATTTCCGATTGGTCCAAAAAGCTGTTCAGCATGGCCGGAATAAAATGGGCCGTTGTAATGCTTTCCTCTCGAATAGCTTTTACCATCAATGCTGGATCTTTCTCCCAGCCGGACGGAAGCAGATAGGCCGAAGCACCTGAAAGCGTCCACCAAAACAGCTGCCAGACAGACGCATCAAAGGAAAAAGACGTTTTCATCATAATGATGTCGTCTTCCTCTAAAGGAAACTGCATCTGCATGCCGGTCAGAAAGGAAACCGCCTGGCGGTGCTCAACGGCGACTCCTTTCGGCCGTCCAGTGGAGCCTGATGTATAGACCACATAGGCGAGAGAATCGCTGTCCGCTTGATGAAGAGAGTGATATTCGGATTCTTCATTCGCAAGAGCCGTCAGATCCACTTCAAGTGTCTTTCCGGAAAAATCAGGTGCCTTTAATTCCGGCTGTGTCAGTAAAAGGGCTGCCCCGCTGTCTTTCAGCATATAGCTCAACCGTTCCTTTGGGTATGCAGGATCAAGAGGCAAATAAGCTGCGCCTGCCTTTAATACGGCGAGAACGGCTGTCAGCATGTCCGGCGAACGCTCGCTGAGAACACCAACAATGCTTTCCTTCGTGACACCGTGCGCCGTAAGGCGCGCTGCCAGCCTGTTGGCGTACATGTCAAGCTGCGCGTAAGTCAGCGAGCCGCCAGAAAAGCGCAAAGCCGTCCGCTCCGGCATCAAAGCCGCCTGACGTTCAAACAGCCCGTGCAGCGTCGGAGCTAACGCTGAAACAGCTCCCGTCGTATTATATTCAGCAACCATTTTCTGTGTTTTGTCTTGATCTAGTAACGTCATCCTTGAAACAGGAAGAGAAGGATCAGAGATGACAGCTGAAATCATATGCAGTAAATAATCTTTTATCTCGGCAATTATGCCAGGCTCATATAAACCTGTATGAAAATTGATGCGCACGAACAATGTGCGGCCTGGAATCACTTTGACGCTGCATCCATAATTCGTCTCCTCCGCCATCGCAAAGTTTTCCACTGAGAAACCGAACGATCCAGTCTGGTTTAATCCTTCAATTTCTTCCTGGGTCGGCACGTTTTCAAACACGATAATATGATCAATGAGATCTTGTTTAAGAGCACTCTGCGCTTGAATGTCATATAGAGGGAAATAGCTGTATGCTTCTGCTTCAGTCATTTCCTTTTGCATCCGACTGACCAGGTCAGAGAAAGAAAGAGATTTGCTTTGGACCCGGATGGGAATGGTATTAATAAAAAGGCCGACTATATTTTCTACATCTTTCAGCTCAGAAGGCCTGCCTGAGACGACTGATCCGAACACGGCATCGTCACAGCGATTGAATTTTTGCAGCAAAATCCCCCACAAAGCTTGGAAAACGGTGTTAAGCGTTGCACCGGATGCTGCTGCGATTTTCTGCAAATCGGACGTTTCTTTTTCAGAGATAGTAAACGTGACCTGTTGTAATTCACCTTCTGATACTTGCTCGTTTCTTTTTGGCAAAGAAGAAGCTTTCTCGAAGTGCTGCAGCCGCTTTTTCCAATACGCAGCTGCCTCTTCACGATCCTGCTGCATCAGCCATTTAATATACGTTCCGTACGGCTGAACTGGCTGCAAATATGGAAGCCGCCCTTCTCCCAGCGCTTGATAAATGTGGAGAAAGTCTTTAATGATAATGCCTAAGCACCATCCGTCCATTAAAATATGGTGATGGCTCCAAATGCACACGTAACGCTCAGGCGCCCATTTTAAAACGGATATTCTCATCAGTACATCCGACTGAAGATCAAAGCCCCTTTTTTTATCTTGTTCCTTGAATGCTTCTGTACAATGTTCTTTTTCTCTCTCATTAAGATGAGAAATATCTTCAAAATGAACACGGCAAGAACGGTCTTTAAGCACCACCTGACGAGGTTTGGCTACATTTTTGTAGATAAAAGTCGTTCGAAAGATTTCATACCTGTCAAAAACAGCGTCCATACTTTTCTGGAAACGGTCTAAGTCAAGCTGCCCCTTGATTGTAAAAGAAGCCTGTTCAAAATAAGCTCTCGACTGTTCATCATACAGCGAATGAAAAAGCATCCCCTCCTGCATAAAAGACAAGGGATATATATCCTGTATTTCGGGTTGCTGCGGCATCAATGAATCTCCTCTCCTATAGTTTGTTGACGGCTCCCATAATTTCACTTAAATCCTCCAGCGTTAATTCCTCATCAGTAAAATCAGCGGCACTCCATTCACGGTTTTCTTTGCCCGCGCAATGCTGGATTATGTTTTCAAGCGCATGTTTAAAATGATCGGCTAATGCCTGTATGGTTTGTTTCTTAAATTGAAGTCCGTTATAAATGATGTGCATGTGCAGGCACCCTGATGAAACGGCTCCGCTGATATCAAGCACATAAGGCCGCTCCCAATCCGGGCTGATTTCATTCCCTGTCTTAATATCAGAAATCTCAAAAGCCTTTGATTGAACATCCTGATCAAACTGGCCTAAGTAATTAAAGCTGATTTCCGGGTCACTGTACTTAGAATCCCATATCTTGTTGATATATTTCAGCACTCCATAGCCTGCGCCTTTATGTGGTATGCGGTGCAGCATGTCTTTTGTCTGTTTAATGTGTCGTCCTAGCCGCTCACCTTCATCCGTATGGTCAGAATCACTCATATCAAGCCATACAGGATAAATTGAAGTGAACCAGCCTACAGTTCTGTTCATGTCAATATTGTCAAGATAATCTTCTCTGCCGTGGCCCTCCATACTGATTTTGAAATGGTCAATTCCCGTCCATTCCTGCAAAGCTAGGCCTAAAGCAGTCAGAAGGATATCATTTGTTTCCGTGTTGTATGCGTTGTTAGCAGCAGTTAGCAGCAATTCTGTGTCTTCACGGGACAGCTCGAAATCAATTACTTCTGTATCTTTGAATGAGTTCGAGGTGATCGAATGATCTTTGGGAATAGGTTCAATATCCCGATCCTCCCGCTCTTTCCAATACGCGATTTCACGCTGCAGACGCCGGCTTTTTGAATAGTCAGCCAAAGTTTGTGCATAGGTGAAATATGAATCTGTTTTTTCCGGCAGTTCGATGGGTTTTCCTGAGACTGCCTGTTCGTAAGCAATTGAAAAATCCTCAAATAAAATGCGCCATGAAACGGCATCAATGACTAAGTGATGAATCGTCAGAAACAAATGGTCTCCATCTTCGGCTTTAAACAAACCAGCATGAAGCAAAGGGCCAGTCTCCAATCGAATGGTTTGCTGAATTTGGTTTGCCATTTCTTCAATCTGTTTGCGTGCTTCTGCTGATAAGCCCTGTGAATCACCTGCTGTATTTGAGTGATGATCTCTTACATCAAACAGTTCAAAGGCATATAGCTCCTCATCTGGAAGATCTGGTCCTCTGTTAACCTGTACAGGCTTGCCATCTTTGTAACGGCATATGATTCTCAGTGCGTCATGATGAGTCACCAAGCTTTTCAGTACCTTTCTGAGTGCAATGTCATCAAACCGTTCAGCCCGGTAGAGCATAACGGATTGATTAAAATGATGGGCTTCCAATGATTGTGAGAAAAACCATTGCTGTACAGGTGTCCAAGGCAGCTCACCTTCAACGGGCGTTTGGTCAATTACGCGAACAGCTTTGCGAACGCGAGCCGACAGTTCACCAAGCGTCTGATGCTCAAACATCTCACGCACTGTCGTTTCATAGCCTCGCTGTTTCAGCCGCGCACACACCTGCAACGCTTTTATTGAATCCCCTCCAAGCTCAAAGAAATTCGCGCTGACACCTATCTCCTCCGCTTCGAGCAGTTCTTCCCAAATGTCAGCCATCGCCTTTTCAATCTCATTTCTAGGGCTGATATCATTCTCAGCTAGAGCCCGCTTATCTGGTTCCGGCAGGGCCTTCTGGTCGAGCTTGCCGTTAACCGTCAGCGGGATGCTGTCAATCTGGATCAAACGGGCAGGCACCATAAAATCAGGCAGAACGGCTCTCAGGGCAGCACGGATATCTGCTTCATTTACAGCCTGTCCATCTTCCGCAACCATGTAAGCATAGACAGCGGATTGTCCTTGTTCATCAGCTCTTGTAATGACAGCCGCCTCTTTAATTATTGGTAGCTGAAGCAGAGACGCCTGGATTTCACCGAGCTCGATGCGGTGTCCTCTCACTTTTACTTGATCATCAATGCGGCCCATATATTCCAGCTCTCCATTTGCCAGACGCTTTGCAAGGTCTCCGGTTCGGTATAATCTGTCTCCCGGAAGATAAGGATTAGGTACAAATCGGGCCGCGGTCAGATCATCTCTGTTCAAATATCCCCGGGCTACCCCTTCTCCGCCAATATACAGCTCTCCTGGAACTCCTGTAGGCTGAAGATTCATATGAGCATCCATCACATAAGCCTGAAGGGTTGCCAGCGGTTTTCCGATATTGCTTTTATTTTTTTCTATATCAGCTGAGGACAATTCCTTATATGTCACATGTACAGTTGTTTCAGTAATGCCGTACATATTGATCAGATCAGTATCAGGGTATTTCTCGTTCCAGGTTACAAGCATGCCGGGCTGTAAAGCTTCTCCGCCGAAAATAACGTATCGCACATGTAATCGGTCTGTATGATTTCCTTCTTCATGAATGAGTCCGTAAAAAGCAGTTGGAGTCTGATTAAGTACTGTGACGCCTTCTTTTTTTAACAATAAGCGGAATGCATTCGGATCGCGGGCTGTTTCTTTGGAGACAACAACCAGCGTACTTCCATTCAGCAACGCTCCGAACATTTCCCATACTGAGAAATCAAAGCAATATGAATGGAATAAAGTCCAAACGTCCTCACTGTTAAAATCAAAAGGCAGATCCTGATGCTTCAATAGACTCATCACATTGCGGTGCTCGACAACGACGCCCTTTGGCTGCCCAGTGGTTCCAGATGTATAAATCACATAAGCTGGCTGGTCTGCTAATATTTCTTGCACTTTCAAATCAGGCGAAATCAATTCGTTTTCGGCGTCATTCAGATATAAAATTTGCCCATGGTAATCCGCCGGTTTGTTGTGTCCGGGCTCTGTCAGGAGAATTCTTGCCCCGCTGTCATTCAGCATAAAGCTGATGCGTTCTTGAGGATATTCAGGGTCAATCGGCAAGTATGCTCCTCCGGCTTTTAGGATAGATAAAACGCCAATCACCATATCAGGCGATCGATCCAACAATAAACCGATGATATCCCCGGATTGGATCCCTTGTTTCATCAGCATAGCCGCTGTCCGTTCTGCTTTTTCATTCAAGTCACGATAAGACAGCCGTATATGATCGCATACCACTGCGGTATGATCGGGATGTTGAGCTGCTTGTTTTTCAAATAAATGAACGATGCTTTCTTCTCTTGGATAGTCAGCATACTGACCCATCGTTTCAAGTAGCAATTCGCGCTCTGGAGCAGACAGCAATTGCATTTCCGAAAGCTTCATATGAATGTCAGAGGTTATTCCTTTCACCAGCTCAATAAAATGAGAGGCCCATCTAGCAATGGTCTCTTCTTCAAACAGCGCGGTACTGTATTCGAAGCGGCAGCGAATGCCATCGGAATGCTCCTCGGCGTGTAATGTCAAATCGAATTTAGATACATTGTGTGACGGGGTTACAGACGAGATAGATAAACCGGGCACACCAAACTGGAAATCTTCGCTGTTTTGAAGCACGAGCATCGCGTCAAACAGCGGATTGCGATTGATCTCTCGTTTCGTTTCAAGCTTATTGACGAGCTCTTCAAAAGGGTAATCCTGATGCTCGTATGCAGTCAGAGCAAGTTCGCGAATTTCCTGCAAATAAGAGCTGAACGTTTTGTGGCCCTCAGGCTGGCATCGCATAGCCAATGTATTGACGAACATCCCAATGACCCGATCCAGATCAGCGTGCGGTCTCCCGGCAGCAGGCGAGCCGACAACCATATCCTCCTGTCCGCTCAGTTTGGAAAGCATGATGGAATAGACAGACAGAAGGAGCATATACATCGTCGTTCCCGTTTCAAACATCAAGCGGTGCAGTTCTTCCGCCGTTCTTTTATCAATGTTTACTTCAAATGTCCCGCCGCTGAAATCAGGCAGAAGCGGCCTCGTTTTATCAAGAGGCAATTCCAATACTGGAAGGCTGCCGCCAAGCTGCTTCAGCCAGTAGGCCTCCTGTTTGCTGTAATGCGTTTCCGGGAACTTCTCTTGCTGCCAAACCGCAAAATCTTTATAATGCAGGTTTAAAGCTGGAAGCTCTTTTCCGCAATAAAGATCAGTGAATTCTTGGACGAGTGTACTCATAGAGATTCCGTCAGCAATGATGTGATGCATATCGAGCAGCAAATAGGCTCTTTCTTTTTCAAGAGATATCAAGCTTGCTCTAAAAAGCGGTCCAACCGTTAGATCAAACGGTTTGATAAAGGACGAGATCGCAGACTGCAGCATTTGTTCTGATTCAATTTCAAGCTCTTTCAGATCAGCTGTCAGCGCCGGATGAATCCTTTGCACTGGCTCACCGTTATTCAGTTCAAATGCAGTACGCAATGATTCATGCCGATTCACAAGCTCTGTGAGAACTTTTCTCAATCTCCCGCGATCCAAATGTCCTCGCAGTTCCAGTACTGCCGGCATGTTGTAGCCTGTGCTGTCATCTGCCAGCTGGTAGAGAGCGTATAATCTTTTTTGCGAGAAAGACAGCGGATAAACATCTCTATAATCCGCAGGTTCAATCTGCGTAAAAGCATGCTCATGGAAACTCATCAGTTTGGCTGCCATGCTTTCCACGGTCGGATAAGAAAAAACGTCACTGAGCGGCAGCTCGATATTCAGCCGTTTATGTATTCTCGATACGAGTGTGGCTGCTTTTAAGGACTGTCCGCCTAATTGAAAGAAATCATCGCGAATACCGATTTGATTTCTGTTCAGCACCTCTTCCCAAATGCGTGCCAGTTTAGTTTCCATTAAAGTGTGTGGCGGCATGTACGTTAAGCTAGTTGTGTTTTCTGGTTCCGGAAGTGCGGAACGGTCGAGCTTCCCGCTGGATGTTAACGGCATTTGAGTGACTTTGATGATGCTTGCGGGAATCATATAGGACGGCAATGTACCGGCTAGATGCTGGTGCAGATTTGGAAGGCCGTTTCCCTTTTCCGGAACGATATAAGCAACGAGTTCCTTTTCCTCATCAGACACATCACGGGCAAGCACCGCAGCTTCCTTCACTCCAGGTGCTTGCCGAAGAACAGTTTCAATCTCACTCAATTCAATGCGATATCCCCTGATTTTTACCTGATCATCAAAACGTCCAATATATTCAATCGTGTCATCAGGCAGGAAGCGCCCTGCATCTCCGGTTCGATATAAGCGTTCTCCTTTGAGGAATGGATGGTCTGTGAATGCTTTCTCTGTTAGCTCTGGCCGCTTATAGTACCCCCGTGCGAGACCCGCGCCTGAAATACACAGCTCACCCGCCGCGCCTATCGGCTGCAGCTGATCTCCTTGTAAAATATATACTTTTGTATTGGCAATCGGGCGTCCGATCGTGATTTTCTCTTTTTCGTTCAGATGCCGAAGTATTGTTGTTGCCACACTGTTTTCTGTCGGTCCATATTCATTTGCAAGTTCAGCGGAGGGGCAAATCTTTCTGCTAGACTCTAGCAGGTCGGGAGTCACTGCTTCGCCCGCAAATGTCACGATACGAAGACTTTGTGCATCTTCAGCTGTCAGCACTTCTAATAACACCCGGTACAAGGAAGGAACAATAAGCATATGACTGACCTTGTATTGAGCTATTTTCCGTCTAAGGGCGAGCACGTCCTTCGCTTCGTTATCTGTTGTCAGCAGCACGCATGCACCGGATAGAAGCGGAGTAAACAAGCTCGTCACGCAGCCGTCGAAAACATAGGAAAACAGATGAAGTGCTGTATCCCCTTCGCTCATGCCGTACTCTTCCCGTCTCCACTGCAAGGTATTTGCAATTCCTTGATGGTCAACGAGCACACCTTTTGGCCGTCCTGTCGTTCCTGACGTATAGATCAGGTAGGCAAGCTCACCAATCGATACATCAGGAGAGTCCGTTTTGTAATGTGCTGTGTGTTCTGATGTCACAATACTGCCCTCAAAGCCTGACGGGATGGAAGAAATAAGTTCTTCTTCTGTCAGTAAGAGAGCTGCTTGACTGTCATGCAGCAGAAAAGAAAGCCGTTCTTTCGGATAACTTGGGTCAAGAGGCAGATAAGCGCCGCCGGCTTTCCAAATTCCAAGCAGGGCAGCAGCCATGTCCATTGACCGTTCCATCATCACTGCGACAATCCCGTTAGGTCCAGCTCCCTTTTCTATCAGGGCGTGCGCAACCTGATTGGCTCTTTCATCTAATTGCCGATATGTCCGGCACTCATCTCCCATTCTCAAAGCAGCCGCATCAGGTGTTTTGAGAGCCTGCTCCTCAAACAATTGAGATACCGTATTGTTTGGATAATGGCACTCCGTTTCGTTAAACGATTGAATGAGCTTTTGTTCTTCAGGAGGCACAATGTTGATGTTTCCGACAGCAATATCGGGATTTGACAAAATACAATCCATTGCCTGCATGAGGTGCCCCTGAATCCGAAGCACCTCTTCCCGTTCATAAACGGCGGCATTGTAGCTGAATTTAATATAAAATGATTCACCTGGAACGATGACAACGTTAAAGTCATAGTTGGTTTGTTCTGACATAGAAATGTCATCAAGCTTCAATGCGTTTTCGTCATTTTCGCTTTGCCTATTGACTGCCTGCTGAAGCTGTACGGGATAATTTTCAAAGACAAGAATATGATCAATCAATCCTTGCTTCAAAGCACTGCGGTTTTGAATCTCATAAAGCGGATAATAACCATGCTGCTCAGAATATAAAGTATCCTCCTGCACGGATTTGACAAGCGTAGAAAACGCCATTTTCTCTGCAGATCGAATACGCACCGGAACCGTGTTAATAAACAAGCCGACCATTGACTCGATCCCGTCAATTGCAGACGGACGTCCGGAAACAACAGAGCCGAAGACCGCGTCATCGGTTCCGTTGTACCGATGGAGAAGAACACCCCATAGACTCATAAATAAAGTGTTTAATGTAACACCCCAATTTTGGGCAGCTGCTGTCAATTTCTGAACGATAGCTTGATCCAAAGAAAAACGGATATGTGCGGGTTCATATTCCCCGTTCGCTGAGCGGCTTTTTAGCTTGGGAATAGAAGCGGTCTTGCCGTACTCCTGCAGATAATCTCTCCAGTATGCAGCGGTTTCTTCTTTATCTTGTTCTCCGAGCCATTCAATATAACGGCTGTACGGCACCGTGCTGCCGAGCTGTACAGGCCTGTTATTTTTAAGTGAGTCATACATGCTGAAGAATTCTTTGAGGATGATGCCCAAGCACCAGCCATCCATGATGATATGGTGATGTGTCCAGACACATGTATATGTGCTGTCTCCTCTATCAAAAAGCGTAAGCCGCATTAACGGATCTTTTTGCAAGTGAAACCCTTTTTCCCGGTCCTGCTGCATAAAGTCTTCTATCAGAGCAAGCTGCTCACCATGTTTTAGGTGAGAAAGATTTTCCCTTTGTACGGTTAATTCACGGTTTGTCAGCACAACTTGCTGCGGCCCAGTGAGATCCGGCACCTCCTTAATGAATATGGTTCTGAAAATATCGTATCGGGAAACAAGAAGATTTAAGCTCTTTTGAAACGAATCGATACACAGGCTGCCTGTAATGGTAAACGAGGTTTGCTCCACATAAGCTTTAGAGCTGAAATCAAGCAGTGAATGAAACAGCATCCCTTCCTGCATGTACGATAACGGATAAATATCTTGGATCTGTGTTGCTTGCGTCATCAATTCCACACACCTTTTCCAAAAGTTAAAGACCTTTAACGAGATTTTCGATGCTAGATAATGCGGATGGCGTTAATTCTTTGTTGCTGAAATCGCTCAGCGTTTTTTCTCGTTCTTTTTTCTTTGTACAATGCTCAATGATCTCGATAAGATGACTGTGAAAGCTGTCCATCAAACTCTGAATTGTGTTTTCGTAGAACACCCGGGTGTAAACTGCTTTGACTTGCAGACGCCCATCTGTTATCAAAGCATTCATATCGAGCTCGTACTCTCTTTCTCTCTCCCCAGCTATTTCGTAACGAGGCTGATAAGAAGACAGTTGAAACAAATCCGAACTCTCATCTTCGCTGAATTGTCCAAGATAATTGAAGCTGATCTCAGGCTCTTTATGCTGTATGGCTCCCTTTTGGACTAATAAGCCGTAGCCCGTTCCCTTATGCGGCACTCTTCTCAGCCTATCCTTTGTCGCTTTGATTCTGTAACCGAGCTGATCTTCGGATGAATGCGGTACACTCATGTCCAGAAGGATAGGATAAATAGAAGTGAACCAGCCTACTGTTCGTGAAATATCAATATTCGGAACATGTCCTTCTCTTCCATGGCCCTCAGTGCTGATTACAATTTGTTCGTGTCCGCTCCATTCGTAAAGCGCCATTCCTAAGGCAGTCAGCAAAAGTTCGTTGGCATCAGTCCCATAGGCTTGCTGCGTTTCAAACAGCAGTTTTTTAGTCCAGTCACTGGCTAATACAAACGCAGCTGTTTCAGCACTGCTTTGATGCCTGTCCGATTCAGCCCTGTCCTTAGGCAGAAAAACGTTATGAGCATCCAAAGTCGTTTGCCAATATGTTATTTCTGATAACAATTGCCGGCTTCCGGCTATCTGTGCCAGACCATTGGCATATGATAAATAAGAATCGCTTTTCGGCGGCAGTTTGATCTCTGTTTGCTCCAAAGACTGTTGGTAGGCTGCAGCTACATCTTCAAGCAGAATCCTCCAAGAAACGCCATCTACAGCGAGGTGGTGGATCGTAATCAGCAAATGGTCTCCCTCTATCGTTTTAAACAAGCCTGCTTGCAGCAAAGGTCCTTCTTTTACATTCATATTGCTTTGAAGCACGATTTCCTCAGCAGCAAATTTTTCTTCCAAGAGTGTGCCTTTTGCCTGTTCTTTTGTCCAATCTGCCACGTGTAATCCGAACAGTTCGTTTTCAGTGATCTGAATGCCGCGATTGTACTGAACGACACGCCCGGCATGATTCTGTGTAAACACCATGCGCAGCGCGTCATGATGCTCAGTCAATTTGCGCAGCGCTTGACGAAGCGCGTCGGCATGAAACCCCTTTTCGCTGAAAAGCATGACCGATTGGTTGTAATGATCACGAAAAGCATGACGCTGATCGAAAAATCTGTTCTGAATCGGTGTGAGTTCCGCTTCACCTTCGATAGGCCTCTGTTCAGCCTGAGATGTCAATAGTGTGATATGGCCGCTCAGCTCATGAACTGTTGGATAGCGGAATAAATCCTGTATAGTCATGCTCCAGCCTTCAGCTGCCAGCCGGGCAGACACTTGCAGTGCTTTAATAGAGTCTCCTCCAAGCTCAAAAAAGGAGTCGTGAATGCCAACTCGAGACACGCTCAGCACGTCCTCCCAAATCTGCGCTGTCATTCCCTGCAATTCGTTGACCGGTGCAGTATACGGCCGCGAGAAAGCTTCATTTGGTGCCGGTAAAGCTCTTCTGTCCAGCTTCCCGTTTAATGTCAGCGGCATCTTTTCCAAAGGAATGATATGCGCAGGAGTCATATATGCCGGCAGCATTTTTGATAGAGCACCGCGGAGAACCGTTGTATCGGCATCTGAAGGCAGAATATAAGCTGCCAAACGAGCCTGTCCATTCGTATCACTTTGAACCGTAACAACCGCTTCATTCACAAGTCCTGTTTGGAGGAGCACACTTTCAATTTCTTCTGTTTCGATTCTGTACCCGTTTATCTTTACTTGGTGATCTATCCGGCCAAGAAGTCTGAGAGTGCCGTTTGGAAGCCAGCAGGCCAGATCCCCTGTTCTATACAGTCTTTCTCCAGGCACAAATGGATTCTCTGTAAATTTCTTATCCGTTAATTCAAATTTTCCGTGATAGCCCTTGGCAACGCCGGCTCCGCCGATGCAAAGCTCGCCGGCAATACCGATCGGCTGTATTTGATCAGTCTGGCTGAGTACGTACAGTTTTACATTGGGAAGCGGGATGCCGATCGGTACGCTGTCTCCCGAATACTCTTCACCCATATTCATTTCATAGTAGCTTGAATCGATCGTGGCCTCTGTAACCCCGTAACTATTGATTAACCGCATTTTGCCTCCGAAACGCTCCGCCATTGTTTGGAAGTCATGAGCTTTCACCATATCCGAACCAAAAATAAGGATGCCTAAGTCAGAAAGACTAAGCTGATTGCGGTAGACATATTCCATAAATGGGACAATGAGTGCCGGCGTTGACTCCATGATCGTGATACGCTGGCGGTTCATCAATGCATATAATTCAGCAGGCTCAAGCCTTGTGTCATCAGGGCAAATGACTAGAGTCCCTCCGTTGGCCAATGTTCTCGCCAAATCTCCTGAAAAGACATCAAAGGAGAAGCTTGCCATTTGAAGCAGCCTGACAGGCATTTGATCGAGCTGATATATGCTGCGCCAAGCAAGAACAGCATGAGCAAAGTTTCGGTGCGTAACGATAACGCCTTTAGGCGCACCGGTTGTTCCTGACGTATAAATGATATATGCCGAGTCCTCCGGGACAGGAGACGAAGCAAGATTGCAACTTTTTGCTTCATAGGAACTTTCATCATCAAGACAGACACGAGAAATATCACCTATATCTGAGCCTGAAATCAAATGCTTTACTTCATTCTGTAAAAGAAGAATTTCAGCCCCGCTATCTTTGAGAAGATATTCAATCCGGGCTTTTGGGTAATGAGAATCTATCGGAATATACACGCCGCCGGCTTTCATAACGGCTAAAATACCAACAATAGCATCAATGGATCGCTCCGCTAAAACAGCAACGATCGGCTGCTTCTCTTTTCCTTTTTCTTGCAGTGTGCGCGCCAGACGATTGGCTTTTTCGTTGAGATGGCGATAGCTGATCTGTTTTTCACCGTCAATAACAGCTATATGCTCCGGTGTCTCTTCAGCCCTCTTTTCAAACATGCGATGAAAAACGGTATCAGTTTGAGAACATTCAACGTGAGGTTTGTTGAGTTCTACCAAAATCTTTTGTTTTTCTTTTTCGCTAAGTATATTCACTTGTGAGAGAGTGGTATTAGGATTTGACGTGGCAGCACGTAAAAATTCGGTAAAATGAGCCGCCCAGCGTTCAATTGTCGTTCTCATAAATACGTCGGTACTAAATTCCATGTCACATTTGATGACTCCATCTGATTCAGCTGCAATCAACGTCATGTCAAATACAGAAATTTGATGAATGACATTTGCAGGCCGGGCTTTTATGTCTCCAAGATGAATGTCTTGCTTGTCCATATTTTGAAGAATAAACATCGTATCAAACACTGGGTTTCGGCTCATATCCCGCGTTACGCCGAGCTTGTCGACAAGCTCTTCGAACGGATAATCCTGGTGCTCATAAGCTGCCAATGCGGTCTCGCGAACTTCCTGCAAAAATTGCGCAAATGGCTTCCCGCCCTCCGGGCGTGCCCGAAGCGCCAGGGTGTTGACGAACATTCCAAGTATCGGCTCGAGGTCATTGTGAGGACGTCCGGCGATAGGTGACCCGACGATGATGTCTTCCTGTCCGCTTAAGCGCGCCAATAACGCTGTGTAAGCTGCCAGGAGCACCATGTACAGGGTGCTTCCATTCTCCCGTGCGAGCTTGTGAAGCCCGGCTGTGAGTTCTTGATCGAGCGTAAATGAAACTTGATCACCCGCGAAGCTTCGCACCGGCGGCCGGGCGTAATCAGCCGGCAGGTCCAGTACAGGCAGCTCACCTTCGAGCTGCTTCAGCCAGTACGCCTCCTGCGTCTTGTACGTGTCTCCTTTTTTAAAGGCCTCCTGCCATACGGCATAGTCTTTATATTGAATGTGGAGCGGCGGAAGCTCCTGATTGGCGTACAGCTCCCCGAATTCCCGAATGAGCGTATTGACCGAAACACCATCTGAAATAATGTGATGCATATCGACCAGTAATAGATGCCGCTCGTCTGATACCTTGACGATCCCCGCCCGAAACAGCGGAGCTTGGCTGAGATCAAACGGCTGGATAAACGCTGCCGCGGCCTCCTGTTCAGGTTGTCCGCAAAGCACAGAGGTGTGGAATGTAAACGGCACTTCGTCATGGATGCGCTGAACCGGCTCGCCGTCTGTGTCCGTTGTAAAGGACGTCCGCAGTGACTCGTGGCGTTTGATCAGCTTTTTAAATACGACATCCATTCTTGTAAGATCCAGCTTTCCTTCAAGCTCCAAGGCCGCCGGCATATTGTAGCCTGTGCCTCCATTCTCCAGCTGCTGGAGCACATACATTCGCTTTTGGGCAGAGGAAACCGGGTAGGTCTCGCGTTTTTCTGCTGGCTTAATGGCTTCATACGGACTTTCCGTTCCTTCGCTGATGACAGAAGCCAAACCTTCTACCGTCGGATGGGCAAATACCTCCTTCAGCGGCACCTGGACGCCGAATTCCTTGGCGATCCGGGAGACAAGCGCGGTGGCTTTTAAGGAATGGCCTCCCCGGTCAAAAAAGTTGTCGTGAATGCCGACAGGGCCGCTTTTCAGCACTTCCTCCCACAGCTGGGAGAGCTTCATCTCTGTCAGGTTTCTCGGCGCCGAGTAGATTTCCCGATCTGCCGCTCCGTCAGGAGCAGGCAGCGCTTTTCGGTCGAGCTTCCCGCTCGGGGTAACCGGCCATTGTTCCATCTCAATGATATGAGCAGGAATCATGTAGCCTGGAAGCACTAACTCAAGCTGCTTGCGCACTTCGTTTCTTCCGAGCCCTTCTGCATACGCACATAATTCCGCCTCGCCGCTTTCTGTACGAACAGTTACAGCCGCTTCCCGCACGCCTTCTATGCTTCTGAGCATCGCTTCGATTTCTCCCGGTTCAACCCGGTAGCCGCGGATTTTCACCTGGTCATCCAGACGGCCGAGGAATTCCACCTGTCCGTCTGACAGCCAGCGCGCCAAATCACCCGTTTTGTACATGCGTTCACCCGGATAAAATGGATCATCAAGAAAACGTTCTTCTGTTAATTCCGGACGATTCAAGTAGCCTCTGGCGACGCCGGCTCCAGCGATATATAATCCTCCCGCTACGCCGACAGGCTGTACGGCTACATGCGGATCTAACACATACAGACGCGCGCCAGGCACAGGTTTTCCGATCGGAAGGCGCAAGCGATCCCTGTCAAGCTCCGGATCACACGTGTAAAATGCCGCATCAACAGTTGCTTCTGTCGGCCCGTAGCCGTGAACGAGCGATGTCTCGGGCAGCAAAGAAGCGAAACGGGCTGCCGTATGAGGGGCCAGCGGTTCACCTCCGGCGAATACACGCTTCAGGCTTCTCGGTGCTTCGATTTCCGCTTGGTCCAAAAAGCTGTTCAGCATGGCCGGAATAAAATGGGCCGTTGTAATGCTTTCCTCTCGAATGGCTTTTACCATCAATGCCGGATCTTTCTCCCAGCCGGACGGAAGCAGATAGGCCGAAGCACCTGAAAGCGTCCACCAAAACAGCTGCCAGACAGAGGCATCAAAGGAAAAAGACGTTTTCATCATAATGATGTCGTCTTCCTCTAAAGGAAACTGCATCTGCATGCCGGTCAGAAAGGAAACCGCCTGGCGGTGCTCCACGGCGACCCCTTTCGGCCGTCCAGTTGAGCCTGATGTATAGATCACATAGGCGAGAGAATCACTGTCCGCTTGATGAAGAGAGTGATATTCGGATTCTTCATTCGCAAGAGCCGTCAGATCCACTTCAAGTGTCTTCCCCGAAAAATCAGGTGCCTTTAATCCCGGCTGTGTCAGTAAAAGGGCTGCCCCGCTGTCTTTCAGCATATAGCTCAGCCGCTCCTCTGGATATGCAGGATCAAGAGGCAAATAAGCTCCGCCTGCCTTTAATACGGCGAGAACGGCTGTTAGCATGTCCGGCGAACGTTCGCTTAGAACACCGACAATGCTTTCCTTCGTGACACCGTGCGCCGTAAGGCGCGCTGCCAGTCTGTTGGCGTACATATCAAGCTGTGCGTAAGTCAGCGAGCCGCCAGAAAAGCGTAAGGCCGTCTGCTCCGGCGTCAAAGCCGCCTGACGTTCAAACAGCCCGTGCAGCGTCGGAGCTGCAGGCGAAACAGCTTTCGTTCTGTTAAATTCATACAAAACTTTTTCTTTCTCACGTTTTTCTGCCATATCTAATTCTTTTATAGTACGATGAGGATTTTGAAGCGCGTTTTCCAGCAACGTAAGCAGGTGGTGCTGAATCCGTTTAATGTCCTCAAGAGAAAATAATATATGTTGATAGTCGAAATTTAATTGAATGGCTCCAGTGTCTATCCGCTCCTGTATTTGAACAGAAAGCTCGTTCGCGGTGTATCCGCTGAAATAAAGCGCCGTCTCATAGTTCAAATCATCCGCTTTTTTCCATTGAAGCGGATGGTACTGCATAGATATACCGATCAGGTTGTGTAAATCCTTGTGTTCTTTTCTTAATTCATTCACCAGCAAATTATAAGGAAATCTTTGATGGCGCATGACTGAAAGCTGTTCTCTGCCGACACTGCGCACAAAGGAAAGAAAATCGGCGTCAGAATCAACCGTTTTTCTGATTGGAAGGGAGCTGACAAACATGCCAAGCATTTCTTTCTCCGCCTTTGACCCCCTGTTTCCATAGTAGGTTCCGATTGCAAGGTCCGTTTTAGAGGTGAGGCGGCTGATACATATGTAAAATGAAGCCATAAATAAGGAAATCATACTGATTTTCTGTTCTTCGCAAAAAGCTTGGATGGAATGTGCTAGGTAAGGTGAAAGTGTGATGGTATCTCTCGATGCGGAGGTACTCTGCTTTTGTAAAGTGCTCTGTCCGGTTAGTGAGTGGTACACCGGCGGCTGTTGGTAGGTTTGCGTCCAAAATAAATGGTCTTTTTCAAAACGTGAAGATTGTAAGTACTGCCTCTCTTTTTCTATGTAGCTAAGGTAAGACGGCTCTTTTTGATCGGGTATAGGCTCCCCTTTTTTAATTTTTTGATACAGATCAATAATTTGATTTCCCATCAAATTTAAAGAGATGCCGTCCATGATAATGTGATGGAATTTCGCATATAGCCAAATCTCATGACGGTGGATTCTAAGGAGATAAAATTGATACAGAGGCGAGTCAAGCAGCGTAAACGGAATTCTGGCTTGATCATGAATCCATTGCTCTGTTTCTGTCATTTCAGCATTTGTAAAATCTATTATTTCAAGTGATAATTCTTTGTTTTCTGCAAGATACAGACGAGGCTCTGACTCCGATTCAATTCCTTCTGTCAGCTGGAACCTGATTGCATCATTACGGGAAATTGAAAGGTTCAGAGCCAACTGAAGAGCATCAAGATCAACATCACCCCTGAATTTTACACAGGCGGTCAGATTACAGATGCTTGTACCAGGCTCTAACAGTTCAGTAAACCAAACTCTCCTTTGGGCATGAGTTAAACCATAAGTATATTCTTTCAACGAATTCCCTCCAATTCTCATTATAAGAGGATAAGAAACTGAAATAATTACAATAAAAAGAAATTATATGTCTATATCATCCATATATGCATTATATTAACCGAATTTTTTTAAAGTACAATAAAAAATATAAAATTTTTATAACATTTTTTTGAATATAGTATTAATTATTTATTTTTCTTGATTAATTTTAAGAGGATTCCGAATGTAAAGTTATAAAAGTAGCTTTTTTTAATAGTATTTCATCACTAGAATTTTTCTTTATTCTTTTGATTTTATATGGCTAATGTTAAATCGTTCTCCACCTCAGTGTCACATACATAAACGGAATAATGTAAAAACATATAAAAAAACCTGTTTTCGTGGAAAACAGGTTTTTTATTGATTTGCCAAAATAACAGCAATTTGATCTTCAATGTCTTTTCCATCCGATTCATCAATCAAACCGTTTAGAAGAATAGAGAAAACCAGCGTTTTTCCGCTCTTTGTTTCTGCGTAGCCAGTCAGAGAGCTGACAGTGCTTAACGATCCGGTCTTTGCCTTTATCTTTCCTTGTGCTGGGGTGTCTTTCATGCGGTTTCTCAGCGTTCCGCCTATCATCCTGTCACTGTTGCCCGCTTCCGGCAGAGCATGTAGATAAGGTTGAAACCACTTTTCACCTTGGATGTCATATAACAGCTTTGTGATTTGGTTTGATGATACGGCATCGATATGAGAAACCCCGGAACCGTCTCTCAAAATAAGTGTTTTGGGATCAACGCTGAAATTCGGAAGCGTACTGTTTAGCACTTCAAGACCCTTTTCCCAGCTGCCCTCTCCTTTTTCCACTTTCCCCATCTCTTTGACAAGTACCTCGGCATGTCCGTTATTGCTTAATTTCATAAATGGAAGAAATAGCTTTGACAAAGGCATTGAGTAATGAGTGGCCAGTACGGCAGAAGAGTCGGGCGCTGTGCCCATTATGATTTTCCCTTTTACTGTAATGCCTTGTTTTTTGAGGGCTTGCTTAAATAAATCTAAAGCATATCCTGTCGGCTCCCAGACGGAAATCCACTCTTTTGTCTTGCTTGCATCAACTGGTATGCTCCCTTTAATCGAAATAGTATTGGTTCCGTGTTCTCTTTCGATAGAAAGCTCTTTCTTTTTTCCCGCCTCAACTGTTTTCGCCTCATTCTCAATTGCTACATAATCCGTTTTTGGTGAAATTGATATTGCTGGCTTTTGTCCTTCTTTCTTTCCCGGACTTGCTTCTACTATCACAGTGCCTGCATCATAGTCCTCATTTGGAGACGCTGTCAGTGCTGAAATTTGGGCGCCGTAATAAGTGTATTCATCGCTCCATGGCAAATCTGGCGAATAGCGGATATGATCATACCATGAGTCATCGCCGATAAGATTGCCTTTAATGACCTTAATACCGGATTTTTTCAGCTTTTCGGCCATTTGATCAAAATCCGATGGTAAAAGTGTTGGATCTCCTTTTCCTTTCAGATAAAGGTTGCCATTCAGTTTTTGACCTTTGAGGCGGCCGTCTGTCCGCACTTCTGTCGTGAAAGAATAATCCTCACCGAGAACAGAAAGTGCCGCGGCGGCTGTAAAAAGCTTTAGAGAAGAGGCGGGTCTCATCCGGACATCCCCTAAATGCTCGTATATGACGTCGCCTGTTTCGGCAGAACGGATGGTAATGCCGGCCGTTGCGCCTTTTAAAGCAGGTTCATTGGCTAAAATGTTTTCAATCTGCCCGGCAAGTGTATCCTGTTTTTCAGCCGCTTGTGCAGCATGGTGCATATATGGAACGGAAGCAAAGGTGAAAAGCAGCAATATCACAAAATAAAGCTTTATGCTTTTACCCATTTTCTTATCCCGCCTCTCCTGATTGGCTATTGATGATTACGTTCAATCGTGATGCTGCTTTTGACTGTCGTCTCTTCACCGGGCTCTAACACTTGTAGGCCAGTGAGTGACGAAGGGAGATCAAGGTTAACTGCGTTTGTCACCCATGTATAAGGCTCTGGGCACAAATACCCTTGTGTTCCATCAGCATTATACACAACCCAATGCTTAAATTGTTCATCCGCCTTGTAGATCATATTGAGATGTACATGCTGATGGTAAATGACAGCCTGATTTTCTCCCCCTCTCTTCTGATAAGAAGATAAATAGACATCATCAAGCTGCTGCCGCAAGAGCATTCCTTCGTGTAAAGCTTCCTGATTCGGTATATCTACCAGCTGTCCGGTCGGCAATAAACGTTCATCCAATTCCCATTGCTGATCAGCTGTGAGAGAAAATAAAGAGCTCTCTTCCGGGAAAACGAATGTCGTATGGTAACCAAGCCCCCAAGGAAATGCGTCCTCCCCTTTATTCATGATCGTTGCATGCTTATGAAGAGTGTTATCATTTAACATGTACCTCATCCGTACAACGGCATGATGCGGAAATTGTTTATACACATGGGGAATGTCCGATAGATCAATTTCAGTTTCTATAATCACTTCTTCATCTGTTTGTTTCATCATAATGATATCCCACTTTTTATCATAGAGAAAGCCGTGAAGGTGATGGTGTTTATCTTTTTCATTGATATCAAAATGATAGGTTCTGCCCCGGAAGCTGAACGTTCCGTCACTTATGCGGTTAGGCGGAAACAAAATAGGGATTCCATACAGTGTAGGTGTGTCATGAAAGCTATCGGTTGTTTCCGGTTCACGTAAAAGGTGCAGCTTTGTTTCTTTGTCTACGAGAGAAATGACGTTGCTTCCCCACTCAGGCACAACTATCATTTCCAAGTGCTCATTACCCGCTTTGACAGCTGGTGTTCCTAAATACGTCATCTTTTCAATATAATTTGTCATATGTACTCAACCTCTCCTTAGTTCAATGCTTATATAATACATTCAATTCTGTGCGCAATATTTCCTCCATTTTATGTTTTCCCTTTAGTCTTTACGTAAACAAAAAAACACTGCTCAAAATGAACAGTGTTTTTTTGGAGTTTATTGAATCAGACGTGTAATCTGCTTCTTTTTCCAAATGAATTGATAATACCCGTAAATCAAAAGCAAGCTGACGGCAAACGCAGCCGGATAGCCAACCCAGACGCCGAGTATTTCAAGCTTGGTGTAGTGGGACAGAACAAACGCAACCGGCACCTCGATTCCCCAGATGGCAAAAATACTGATGAGAGTCGGCCATAAAACCGTTCCGCTTGCACGCATCGTCGCAGAAATAATTTGTGCATTTCCAAACAGCAAATAGCTCCATAATGTAATCATTAAAAGCTTGTGTGCAATATGAAGTGTATCTTTCTCGGTCAAAAATAACGCTAAAATCTGATGTGCAAAAAGATAGATAAGGACAATCAACACACCGCCAATGATATAATTCAGCCAAATGCCGACTCGGATTACTTGCTTTAACCGGTCAAACTCATTCGCTCCAATAGATTGAGCAGCGAAAATAGACACCGCGATACCCAGACTGACAGCCGGCATTTGCACATAGCTGGCTACCTGGTTGACCACGCCATATGCTGCTGTCGCATCAGAGCCATAATGATTGACGAATGAAATGACCGCTATTTCCGATAGTGACACGAGAATCATGTTGATGCTTGACGGAATTCCAAGACGCAGCAGAAGCGCCAGCAGTTCCTTATCCATCTTCAAATAACGCCGCACTGTCTTATCAAATTGCAGCGGATGTTTCGTTTTCCGCAGATACACCAATAATACGATAAAGGTCACAATTGTAGAAATAACGGTTGCGTAAGCAGAGCCGTAAATGCCCAGCTTCGGCAAACCAAACATGCCGAGAATGAAGATCGGTAAAAGTGCTATATTGATGACTGTGCTTACAATCAATGTATAAAACGGTGTCTTAGAATCGCCTGTTCCCCGCAAGAATGTGGTATAGGCAAAATATAAAAACATAAATGGCATTGCGTAAAATAAGATACGCGCATACCTAACACTTACATCAATTACATTTTCCGGGGTTCCCATGAGACGCAGAATATCTAAGGTGAATATACTGCCGATCACAGCTAACACAATTCCTAATAAAAAGGTGAATGTCAGTGTTGTTCCGACAACGGCCTTTAACCGTTCCTCATTTTTTGCCCCATAGGCTTGCCCGATAAGAATGGAACTGCCGGAACCGATGCCGATCGTAAATGAAATGAGAAGAAAAAACAGCGGGAAAAAGGATGAGACAGCTGCAAGCGCATCTACACCAAGCCATCTGCCCACAGCGACCATCCCGACTAACTGGCCGACTGATTGCAGCACATTGCTCAGAAGGAGCGGCACTAAAAATAGTGACATGGACCGCCAAACAGATGGATTGCTCTTCTTCTTAGATACGGGATTTTCTTGTAATGTTTCCATATGTAATGACTCCTTTATTTAAACTCGTTTCACTAACGTGCTCCCGTTTCTTTTGAAATGAACACGACACGCAACATGTAACTATTCACCACAGTACTTATGAAACCCTTCCCGAATCTCCTATTTTTACACATTTTGAAGCATCAAGAATAAGCTAGCACGATACAGCATAGTCTTTTGGTGAGATGAAAGAATAAAAAAATAATTTATGCAAAAGTGTTGTAATCTAAACGTAACTATTGTAACATTTGTAACATAAGAGAAAGAGATTTTAAAGGAGAGAGCCACATTGAAAAAATATCTTCTGTTTCTAACCACTATTGCACTTATTCTGTCATTAAACACAAATGCATTTGCAAAAAACACATCCGGGGATTTATCACAAAAACAAGCATTGCAGCTGGCCCTAACAGCTAGAGAGCATTTTTGGAATACAATGAGCGGACACAATCCAAAAGCGAAGAAAGCAGTTTGCCCATCAGGCACATTTGAGCATCAAAATCTTCAGTACGTATACATGTGCAGTGACCTTGGCACAAAAGAAAAAGCTGTGAATTACTTAACACCTATTTTCTCAAAATCAGCGATTGAAAAAGGCTTTAAAGACTATCATTTCACTGTCTCAAAAGGAAAACTGGCTGTTCCGATCGGTGACGGAGACAACCTCTTAAATTGGAAAAAATCAACCGCTAAACTCATTTCTAAAAAAGGCGGCACAGTCACATATGAATTTACCGTTCCTACTTTGGACGGATCACCTTCAGCAAAACGGAAAGTGACATTTGTAAAAGAGAACAAAAAGTGGAAAGTAAATCGCTTTGACGCAGTTATATAAGAAAAAACGCCCGTTTTCCGGGCGTTTTTTATATTGAGAATAAAAAAGACAATGGACGTATCAACCACCATTGCCCTTTTGTTTTTATTACGCTCTAGGAGAGATTCGAACTCCCGACCTTCAGTTTAGGAAACTGCTGCACTATCCGCTGTGCTACTAGAGCTTTTTTAATATCTATATAGTAGCTCCGATTGTCACGATTTTCAAGCCATTTGATTTACAGCCCTCCAAATACCTTATAAGCAGCTCTTGTTGTATCTTCATCGATTCCAATATAACGCATTGTAATTGAAGGTGATGAATGATTAAGAATCCTCTGCAATTCAGCGATATCTTTTGTCCGCTGGTAGAAGTGATAGCCAAATGTTTTCCGGAGCGTATGGGTCCCTATTTCCTCAAGTCCGCACACTTCGGCTGCCTCTCTTAAAATTCTGTATGCCTGAATGCGTGAAATTGGCTTTCTGGTTCGGACAGATTTAAATAGGTATTCATTTTCTTTCATATCTTTCGTATACTCGTGTATTTCTGCTTTTAAAGATTCTAAAATGAGCACCTTCCTTTTCTTTTTAGTTTTGCTTTCAGTCGCCCATAAATGATCTTTATTTCTGACGTCTTTCACTTGAAGCGGCAAAATATCAGAAATTCGGAGCGCGCTGTTAATGCCGAAAATAAACAAAAAATAATCACGCTTGTTTTTGCTGCGTAAATACTGTTTTACATCTTGGATTTTCTCTAAACTGCGGATCGGCTGTACAATATGCATCAAAAAACTCCTTAAAAACCGTTATGTAACGTTTTGAGGTCTATGTTACTATTATATCGGAAAAACGTTGAATGTCAAAGTCCGGAGGCATTTATGTAACATAATATACATAGTGTTACATAAGTGGGAAGAAGATCTCTTGAAACACCCTATCCTCTTAAAAGGTGTTTTCAGCCTTATATGAAGCTTTTCCGATCATTGAGACAAATTACTCTAGCCCACCCCAGAGAAGTGCTTAAAACGGAATCTGAGGCTTCGCTTTTTGAGATGCTCTTAAAAAAATATACAAAAAAAGACACAATTTGAAATTGCGTCCTAGTCTTCATCCTTCACATCGACATCTTCCGGAATCGGCTCATTTAATATTTCCTGCACGAGCGCTTTATAATTTTCCAGCTGTTCAAGATGTGTTTTGAATTGTCCTTTATAAATTAAAAATTGATCACCGTCATGCACGGCGCGAATTTTCCCTTCGAGTACCAAATTTTTAATATAATCCTCTGAAAGATTTGTATATTCTGCTGTTTCTTTAATGGTTAGATACATAGTGGGGGTCCTTTCTGTTTCAATGATCCAATCGATGGTTCTACTATAGCACATGACTCACCCCAATATAATCAATTTCACACAGAAATATGGCTGAATGCTATAGATAATATACCATTTGTCACTTGTGAAACCGCTGTATTTTTTTTACGCTAAGATTGTAACATAACAGCTTAATAGGAGGGAGAACATGAAAAAAACATGGAACGTCTGTTTAGCAGCCCTGCTTAGTGTTCTGTTAGTCGCTGGAAGTGCTCCATTTCACGCGGAAGCTAAAAAGCCGCCCAAAGGCTATGACGAGTACAAGCAAGTAGATGTAGGCAAAGACGGAATGGTTGCAACTGCGCATCCTCTCGCTTCAGAGATCGGGGCTGACGTCTTGAAAAAAGGCGGAAATGCCATTGACGCGGCGGTTGCCATTCAGTTTGCGCTTAATGTCACAGAACCGATGATGTCAGGCATTGGCGGCGGCGGTTTTATGATGGTGTATGACGGAAAAACAAAAGATACGACGATCATCGATAGCCGCGAACGCGCTCCCGCAGGCGCAACTCCGGATATGTTTCTCGATGAAAACGGCAAAGCGATACCTTTCTCTGAACGTGTCACAAAAGGTACTGCCGTTGGTGTTCCGGGTACTCTGAAAGGGCTGGAAAAAGCTTTGGATAAATGGGGAACCCGTTCGATGAAACAATTAATTTCCCCCTCTATTAAACTCGCTGATAAAGGCTTTCCGATTGATTCAGTGTTAGCAAATGCGATTTCTGATTATCAGGAAAAATTATCACGGACTGCCGCAAAGGATGTATTTCTGCCGAATGGCGAGCCGCTTAAAGAAGGTGATACTCTCATTCAAAAAGATTTGGCCAAAACCTTTAAGCTCATTCGTTCGAAAGGCATAGACGCTTTTTATGAAGGCAAATTTGCCAAAGCGCTTTCTGATACGGTTCAGGATTTCGGTGGATCAATGACCAAAAAAGATTTAGAAAATTATGATATTACAATTGACGAACCGATTTGGGGGGAATATCAAGGCTATCAAATTGCAACGACTCCTCCTCCAAGCTCTGGCGGCGTTTTCTTACTGCAAATGCTGAACATTCTCGATGATTTTAACCTTTCACAATATGATATCCGCTCATGGGAAAAATACCATCTGCTCGCTGAAACCATGCATTTGTCTTACGCTGACCGTGCGGCTTATGCAGGCGATCCCGAATTTGTAAATGTTCCTCTCAAAGGTTTGCTTCACCCCGACTATATAAAAGAGCGCCAGCAATTAATCAGTTTAGATGAAGTCAACAAAAAACCAAAAGCCGGTGATCCTTGGAAATACGAAGAAGGAACCGCAAACTATAAGCAAGTCGAACAGCCGAGTGATAAAGTAGACGGCCAAACGACACACTTTACCGTCGCGGACCGCTGGGGCAATGTTGTTTCCTATACCACAACAATTGAACAGCTGTTTGGAACAGGCATTATGGTTCCTGATTACGGGGTCATTTTAAACAATGAACTAACAGATTTTGATGCGGTTCCAGGCGGAGCCAACGAAGTTCAGCCGAACAAGCGGCCTTTAAGCAGCATGACTCCGACGATTTTGTTTAAAGATGACAAACCAGTTCTCACCGTCGGATCTCCTGGAGGGGCAACGATTATTTCTTCCGTGCTGCAAACCATCCTCTTTAATATCGAATATGGAATGGAATTAAAAGCAGCGGTTGAAGAGCCGAGAATTTACACAAACAGTATGAGCTCCTACAGATACGAAGGCGGAGTTCCAGAGGATGCACTCAGCAAATTAAAAGACATGGGCCATAAATTCGGCACAAGTCCAGTGGACATTGGAAACGTGCAAAGCATTTTTATCGACCGTGAAAACGGCACCTTCAAAGGAGTAGCCGATTCAAGCAGAAACGGTGCAGCGATTGGAATTAATTTAAAGCATAAATAAAAAAGAAAAACTGTACTCATTTTTGCCGAGTACAGTTTTTTTCTATGGACGATTAATCATGCTCGCGGTCCTCGCAAACTCTTTAAGGTACGAATACCGTTCAATATAACATCCAGACATGTGCCAGACAACAAATCAATTCAAAGTCCTTAAAGCTTTTACTGAAAATAGTCTCCAGCTTACGAAAACAAAAATCTATCCAAGCTTCCCTCTGAATCTTCTCTTTTTGATTAGACTGATGGAATAAATTCTGTCTCATTCAATTCTGCAATAAACTTCTGAAACGCACTGGTCATAAAAAAGTCTTTTCTGTAAATAAACACGATCGTCATATCCTGATATGATGCGGGAAGCTGGTGAACGTACACCCTTTGGCGATAGGCTGAGCAGGTAATGGCCGACTTTGGCAGCAGCGCCGTTCCCAAACCAGCGGAAACACCTCTGATAACGGCTTCCAATGTGCCAAATTCTATGATTTTTTGCTGTTGAATACCTGCTTCCTCTAGTAATCTTTTGACTCTATCGCGATGAGAGCAGCCGGTTCCAAAAAAGAGCATTGGCAGCCGAAGCATGTCCTCTATCGCCCCTTCCTCCGGTGATATTAACACCAATTCCTCACGGGAAACAGGAATTTGTTTGATATCCGTGTATTCAACAGGACCGTACACAAAAGCGCCATCCACCTTATGATCTAGAACTTGCCGAACCAAACTGTGCGTATCACCTGTGTTCACTGATAAATCAACTTCAGGAAAACGTCTGAGGAATGAAGCTGCATGTTCAGGCAGGTGAGTGACCGCTGTTGTTTCCAATGCTCCAAGCCGTAATGGCCCTTTCGGATGCTGATTTAATTGTGCTGATTTCTCAGCTTCGTCTAATAATGATAACACTTGATCTGCGTATTGTAATAGGTTTTCCCCCGCAGCCGTTAACTTCATTCCACGATTTGTCCGGTGAAATAACTTGATATTCAGATCTGTTTCAAGCTTATGGATTCTTGCTGTTACATTAGATTGAACATAATTCAGCTGCCGGGCTGCTTTTGATATACTTCCTTCACGGGCAACAGCCCGGAATATCTTTAATTCTCCACTTTCCACACGCTGTCACCTTCTTGCAATGATTAAAAGTGATACCGACAATCATTTTTGTTCATTTTACTTGAAGAAAACCGCTGTGTAAAATATGTGAAGGTCATAGATTACGAGGGAATTAGGAGGCAGACGGCATGAAAGCGGTTGTTCATAACGGAAAAAGCGGACTTCGGGGGTTAGTGTATCAGGACATCCCTTCTCAAAATCCCGGATACGGAGAAGTGAAAGTAAAGTTGAAAACGGCAGGATTAAATCATCGGGACCTGTTTCTCATGAAAAATAAAACCGAACAAGATCCTGAGTTTATTCTGGGCTCTGACGGTGCTGGCATGATTGAAGCGGTCGGTGAGGGTGTAAATGATCTGGCTGTTCATACAGAAGTGGTGATTTTACCGACATTGAATTGGGAAGGAACAGATGATGTACCTCCTGTTCCGAATATTTTGGGAGGCCCTTCAAACGGAACACTTGCTGAATATGTGATCATTCCTTCAAAAAACGCAGTGAAAAAACCTTCTTATCTATCCTGGGAGGAAGCAGGCGTTTTGCCATTATCAGCTCTGACCGCATATCGAGCACTTTTTACAAAGGCCCAATTAAAAAAAAGCGAGCATATTTTGATACCCGGAATTGGAAGCGGCGTTGCAACCTACGCGCTATTAATGGCTAAAGCAATTGGAGCAACTGTAAGCGTGACTTCTCGAAGCCAGGAGAAAAGAAAAAGAGCAATACAATTAGGAGCTGACCATGCTTTTGACAGTTACAGCAATTGGTCTGAACATCTTCAAGGACAAAAAGCTGATGTCATTCTCGACAGCATAGGGCCGGCCCTCTTTTCAGAATACTTTGATCATGTGAAACCGAACGGCCGTATTGTCAGCTTTGGTGCAAGTTCGGGTGATAATCTCAGTTTTCCACTGCGTTCTTTATTCTTTCCGCAAATCAATATATTGGGAACGTCAATGGGAAGCAGTGATGAATTTCATGAAATGCTGCATTTTATGGAAAAATATAAACTTCGGCCCGTGCTTGACCGGACATATCCTATAGAACAAGCATATGAAGCATATACCAGAATGCAGGAAGGCAGCCAATTTGGGAACATCGGGATCACAATAGATTAAAAAAGAAACCGGCTGACAAACAGTCCGGTTTCTTTTTTTATATAATCCCCTTTATTTACGGCAGAACGGAACTCCCCATCAAATACCGATCAACTTCACGCGCCACTTCACGGCCTTCATTAATCGCCCATACGATTAAACTTTGCCCTCTTCTTGCATCCCCTGCGGCGAAAACACCATCGATATTTGTTTTATACTCCCCATATGCTGCGCTGATTTTGTTGTTATTAGAATCAACACCGAATTGTTTTAAAAGCGGCTGTTCTGTGCCTTCAAAGCCGATAGCGATAAAGACGAGCTGAGCAGGCCATACTTTTTCAGTTCCAGGCAGTTCACGGAACTCGTATTTTCCATGCTCATTTTTCACTTTCTCCATTTGAATCGTATGGAGCTCTTTCAATTTGCCGTTTTTATCGGCAACCAATTTTTTTGTTTGGATCGAATATTCTCTCGGATCTCTTCCGAATTTTGCTTCTGCTTCTTCATACGCATATTCAAGCGTAAAGACGTGCGGCTGTTCAGGCCACATATTATCATTCGTGCGAGCTGGAGGTAGTTTCGGGTGTTTGCCGAATTGGTGCACGCTTTTGGCTTTTTGGCGCAAAGCGGTAGCCACACAGTCAGCTCCTGTGTCCCCGCCTCCGATCACGATAACATCCTTCCCCTTCGCATCAATGAATCGCTTGTCTTTAAAGTTAGAATCTAAGTAGCTTTTTGTAGCAAGCGTCAAGTAATCCATCGCGTAGTGAACACCTTTTGATTCGCGACCCTCAATCAATAGATCGCGCTGTTTTTGAGCTCCTGTGCAAAGGATCACGGCATCAAATTGCTCTTTCAGCTCATCAGCCGTTATATCAACGCCAATTTCCGTATTTGTAACAAAATCGATTCCTTCTTGCGTCAGCAACTTAATGCGGCGGTCGACAATTCCTTTTTCAAGTTTCATGTTTGGAATGCCGTAAGTTAAAAGTCCGCCCGCTCTGTCTGCGCGTTCAAATACAGTGACAGAATGTCCAGCCTGGTTCAGCTGGTCAGCACTCGCCAGTCCGGCTGGGCCCGACCCAACGACGGCAACTTTTTTGCCTGTTCGTTTTTTCGGAATTCTAGGCTGAATCCAGCCATTCTCAAACCCTTTATCGATAATGGTCCGTTCAATATTTTTAATCGATACGGCCGGATCGGAAATCGCTAGTGTACATGAGCCTTCACAAGGAGCGGGACAAACCCGCCCTGTGAATTCAGGAAAGTTGTTTGTTTTTAAAAGCCTTTCTAATGCTTCTTTCCATCTGCCTCTGTAGACAAGGTCGTTCCATTCAGGAATTAAGTTGTAAATCGGACAGCCGGATGTAAATCCGTTAATGTCAGCACCGATCTGGCAAAACGGTGTACCGCAATCCATACACCGCGCCCCCTGCCGTTTCGACGCTTCTTCTGAAAAAGGAGCAGAATATTCCTTCCAGTCCTTTAAGCGAGTGAGAGGGTCTCGCTCAGCTGGTTTTTCTCGTTTGATTTCCATAAATCCAGTTGGTTTCCCCATGTTCCTCTCCCCTTCCTTACTGCACTACCGCTTGTTTTTGTCCCGCCGGCGCTATTTTCTGCTTTGGTTTCGTATTGGCTTCAAACGCATACATAACGGCTTCTTCCTCAGATAAGCCCGCAGCTTTTTGCTCTTCGATGCTCGCAAGCATTTGTTTATAGTTTTTCGGAATCACTTTAATGAATTTTTTCACACTGTCTTCCCACTGTTCAAGCAGGTCTGCAGCTTTTTGGCTGTTTGTATACGCAGCATGCTGTTCAAGCATTGCTTTAACTTGTTGAATTTCTTTCTCATCCTCTAATGACTCAAACAAAATCATTTCAAGGTTGCATTTGCGTTTAAATGCTTTTACATTTTCGGCCAATACATACGCGATTCCGCCGGACATACCAGCCGCGAAGTTTTTGCCGACATCACCCAGTACGACAACACTTCCGCCTGTCATGTATTCACAGCCGTGATCACCGATGCCTTCAACAACAACATTCACACCGCTGTTCCGAACGGCAAAGCGTTCACCTGCACGGCCGTTAATATATGCTTCTCCGCTCGTCGCGCCATAGAATGCCACGTTGCCGATAATCACATTTTCATGTGATGCGGAGTTGAATCCTTCCGGTGATTTGACAATGATTTTTCCGCCAGACAGACCTTTTCCGACGTAGTCATTTGAATCTCCGTCTAAATAAAGCGTCATGCCTTTAGGAACGAACGCTCCAAAGCTTTGGCCGGCTGATCCTGTGAATTGCAGCTTAATCGTATCTTCCGGAAGTCCTTCTTCACCGTAACGTTTCGAAATTTCACTGCCTGTTACAGTGCCTGCTACACGGTTTGTGTTATTGATTTCGACTGAAATATCAGCTTCTTTCCCAGATTCAATGGCATCTTTTACAGCAGGAAGAATCGTTGTGATATCGAGCGATTGATCAATTTTATGGTTTTGCGGTGTTTGGAATGTCCGTACGCCTTCCGGCTGATAAAGAAGTGTGGACAAATCAAGCTGGCTCGCTTTCCAATGCGCCTTTGCCCGCTCACTCACGTTAAGTGCGTCAGTGCGGCCGATCATTTCATCGAACGTTTTAAAACCTAATGCAGCCATGTATTCACGTACTTCTTCAGCAATAAACAGCATGTAGTTCACAATTTGATCAGGATCTCCCATGAACTTTTTGCGAAGTTCAGGATTTTGAGTCGCTACCCCGACAGGACATGTATCCAAATGGCAGGCGCGCATCATAACACATCCGAGAACAACTAACGGAGCAGTTGCAAAACCGAATTCTTCGGCGCCGAGCAATGCGGCCATGACAACGTCCCGGCCTGTCATAAGCTTTCCGTCTGTTTCTAATACAACACGATCACGGAGTCCGTTCAGCATTAAGGTTTGGTGCGCTTCTGCAAGGCCCAGCTCCCACGGTAACCCTGTATGTTTAATGCTTGTTTTAGGTGAAGCACCTGTACCTCCGTCATAACCGCTGATCACAATGACATCTGCAGTTGCTTTAGCAACACCCGCAGCGATCGTTCCGACACCCGCTTTCGAGACCAGCTTCACGCTGATTCTTGCATCACGGTTCGAATTTTTCAAATCGTGAATCAGCTGGGCTAAATCCTCGATTGAATAAATGTCATGGTGCGGAGGCGGTGAAATCAATCCGACCCCTGGTGTTGATCCGCGGACATCGGCAACCCAAGGATACACTTTATTGCCCGGCAGCTGTCCGCCTTCTCCCGGTTTTGCGCCTTGCGCCATTTTAATCTGCAGCTCATCGGCGTTGACTAAGTAATGGCTTTTTACACCAAATCGTCCGGATGCAATTTGTTTGATCGCACTTCTTCTGTCATCGCCGTTTTCATCCGGCACAAAGCGTTTTGGATCTTCTCCGCCTTCCCCGCTGTTGCTTTTTCCGCCCAAGCGGTTCATCGCAATCGCTAATGCTTCGTGGGCTTCCTTACTTAATGATCCAAATGACATCGCACCTGTTTTAAAACGTTTGACAATTGATTCAGCAGATTCTACTTCCTCCACTTTTAGAGGCTTGCGGTCTTCATCAAATGAGAACAGGTTTCGCAGGAATCCGATTCGTTCTTCATCTGCCGCTTTCGTATACTGTTTAAACAGATTGTAATCATTTCTGCGGCACGCCCACTGCAAGGTATGAATCGTTTTCGGGTTAAACGCGTGATGCTCTCCGCCGTTTCTCCATTGGAAGTCACTTCCCGGTTCAAGCGTTTTGCTGTAATCATCTTGATACGCTTCCTGGTGGCGGCGCTGCGCCTCTTCCGCAATGGTATTTAAGTCAATACCGCCGAGCTGTGATGCTGTTCCCGTAAAATAACGGTCAATTACGTCATGGCTGATTCCTACCGCTTCAAAGATTTGGGCGCCCCTGTAGCTCTGTACAGTAGAAATTCCCATCTTTGACATCACTTTTACGACACCTTCGGTAATGCTTTTTCCATATTTGCTGACCGCTTCTTCATAGCTGATATCCAAACGGCCTTCGTCAATTTCCTGCTTGTAGGTCGCATATGCCAGATAAGGATTGACAGCATCAGCACCATAGCCGATTAGAGCTGCAAAGTGATGAACTTCACGTGCTTCTCCCGATTCAACGATAATGCTGACTTTCGTGCGCAATCCTTTTCGGATTAAATGCTGGTGCAGTGCGCTGACTGCTAACAACGGCGGAATTGGCGTTAATTGCTCATTCATTGCTCTATCGGACAGAATCAAAAGACTTACGCCTTGGCTGATTGCTTTCTCAGCTTGGGTGAACATGTCTTTTAACCCGCGTTCAAGATCTTCTGAAAACAGCACATTAATCTTTTGGCTTCTTAAATCAGGATGGACGATTGTTTTCAGTGCATAAAACTGCTCATTTGATAACACGGGTGTATACAGCTTGATTCGGCGAACGTTACGTTCATTTGGATGAAGGAGATCGCCTTCTGCTCCGAGCCAGGTCATTGTTGAAGTCACGAGCTGCTCGCGAATCGCGTCAATCGGCGGGTTGGTAACCTGTGCAAACAACTGCTTAAAGTAGTTAAACAGCGATTGCGGTCGATCAGACAAAACAGCAAGCGGCGAATCGTTCCCCATTGAGCCGAGAGGATCTTTTCCTTCTTTAATAACAGGAATTAAATATTTTTGAATATCCTCATATGTGTATCCAAACGCTTTCTGACGCGTAAGAAGATCCGCGAACTGCTCTTCCTCTCTTGTTTCCGGATCAGGATTCACTTGCACGAGCTCTTCCTCAAGCCATTTTTGGTATGGATATTCAGTTGCGATTTGTGTCTTTATTTCTTCATCAGAAATGATGCGGCCTTCTTCTAGGTCAATTAAAAGCATTTTTCCTGGTTCAAGGCGGTTTTTATATAAGACGTTTTCCTGTTCAACTTCAATAACGCCGACTTCAGATGAGAAAATAATATAATCATCCTTTGTCACATAATAACGAGCCGGACGTAAACCATTACGGTCAAGGATTGCACCGATTTGTTTTCCGTCAGTAAATGAAATGGCAGTCGGACCGTCCCAAGGCTCCATTAATGAACTGTGATACTCGTAGAACGCTCTTTTTTCTTTAGACATGTGCGTATTTTCTGTCCATGGCTCAGGAATCAGCATCATCGCCGTATGTGCCGGCTTGCGTCCCGCCATAACGAAAAACTCAAATGCGTTATCCAAAATGGAAGAGTCACTGCCGTCAGCATTCAGTATTGGAAGAATTTTATTGAGATCCTCACCAAAGCTTTCAGACACAAATTGCTGTTCACGTGCTCTCATCCAGTTGATATTTCCTCGAAGGGTGTTAATCTCACCATTGTGAACCAAATAGCGGTTTGGGTGTGCCCTTTCCCATGTAGGGAAGGTATTTGTGCTGAAGCGTGAATGAACTAGTGCAAAAGCAGATACGAATGCCTCATCTTGCAGATCGGAATAAAACGCATCAACCTGTTCAGGTGTTAAAAGGCCTTTATAAACAATAGTTTGGCTTGAAAGACTGGCAAAATAAAAATCTAGACCTTCCGTTACTCCCCAGTTTTCAGCCTGTTTACGAATGACATACAATTTTCGCTCAAACGACAAATCATCCTTCAGGTCAGAACTTGCGCCAATGAATACTTGACGGACAAAAGGACAGCTTTTTTGTGCTACTGTTCCGATTTTTCCGACATTTACAGGTACAGTTCTCCATCCAAGCACTACTTGGCCTTCCTGTTCAATCAGTGCATTGATTTGCTTTTCGATTTTTTTTCTTTCATCTTCCTTCTGCGAGAAAAAGACCATTCCTACCCCGTAACGTCCTTTTTCCGGCAGATTGATATCTTTGCACTCTTTCTTAAAGAAAGCATCAGGGATTTGAACCAGTAAGCCGGCGCCGTCTCCCGTATCCGGATCACTGCCTTGGCCTCCTCTGTGGTCGAGCTGGCAAAGCATCTGCAGTCCCTGTTTGACGATGTCATGTGTCGCCTTGCCTTTTAAGTGCGCATATAGGCCGATTCCGCACGCATCATGTTCAAATTCAGGACGGTAGAGACCTTGAGCTTTTGGCATTTGATTGTAAGTCATAATTCCTCTCCCCCGATCAGTTTCCGATAATACCGGTCATAAAATCTAACAATTCTAATATTATTGTAGGTTTTCAAAACGATATAAACAATATATAATTTAGATCAAAAGAATCTCAAAATGAGATAGATGGATGTGAAACATACATGGAGCTGCGCCAACTGCGCTATTTTATGGAGGTTGCTGAGCGAGAACACGTTTCAGAAGCCGCTGATTATCTGCATGTGGCCCAATCAGCCATCAGCAGACAAATTGCAAACCTTGAAGAAGAATTAAATGTCACTTTATTTGAGCGTGAAGGGAGAAATATCAAACTCACTCCGATTGGAAAAGAATTTTTAATTCATGTCAAAACAGCGATGAAAGCCATCGATTATGCAAAAGAACAAATTGATGAGTACCTTGACCCGCATCGCGGAACAGTAAAAATTGGTTTTCCTACAAGCCTCGCCAGTCAGCTTCTGCCGACTGTCGTTTCGGCATTTAAAGAAGAATATCCGCACGTCGAGTTTTTGCTGCGCCAAGGCTCTTATAAGTTTCTGATTGAAGCTGTCAGAAACCGCGATATCGATTTAGCGTTATTAGGCCCTGTGCCGACGAATTTTCCAGATATAGCAGGAAATATCCTATTCACAGAAAAAATTTACGCGCTTGTACCATTAAATCATCCGCTTGCCAAACAAAAAACGGTGCATTTAATCGATTTGCGCAACGATCAATTTGTGTTGTTTCCGGAAGGGTTTGTGCTCAGAAAAATGGCGATTGACTCTTGCAAACAGGCCGGGTTTGCCCCTCTTGTCTCTACGGAGGGTGAGGATTTGGACGCTATCAAAGGATTGGTGTCCGCAGGTATGGGTGTCACCCTCCTGCCGGAGAGCACTTTTGCTGAAACGACACCCCGATTTACAGTGAAAATTCCAATTGAGTTTCCTCAAGTTAAACGGACTGTCGGAATTATTAAGCCGAAAAACAGAGAGCTTGCACCGTCAGCGCAGGATTTTTATGAGTTTGTCATACAGTTTTTCTCGAAATTGGAACAGTATCAATAAAAAAGAACCCGAGCTTCTGTGCGGAAGTTCGGGTTTTTTTCGTGTATGTCTTCTATTTAATATACAGGTAAAGATAAATCCAAATGGCATACAAACGCTTCCGGATCAATCACAGCTTTGTTTTTCATATCTTTATTTTTTTCGGGTGTCTCAAGCTGCGCGGAAGAATAATTGACGATCCCGAGGCCGATGTCTTCACCATGAGAATCAGTCAGGCGGACAACAGCGCCGCTTTTAAATTTTCCTTTAATCTCCCTTACACCATCTGGGTAAATACTCGATTGACCGTCAGCTATTTGGCCGGAACAGTCATCTGATAACACAATTTCACCTTCAGGTCCGGAATTAAAAGCGATCCACTGCTCTTTTTGATTCAACGGAAGCGTTCCCTCAGCTTCAAAATAGGTGCCTTCCGCCTCTCCATGAACAGCTTGATATAATATATCGGCGGTGTCTGCCTGGCCAAGAAATCCTTTAATGCCAGATGCCATCACAATTTTAAACGCATCCAATTTGGATCTCATGCCTCCGGTGCCGACTTCGCTGTCTGTATCGCCTGCACACGCTTCAATTTCCGGTGTAATCTCACTGACCCGCTGCACCCTTTTCGCTTTTGGATTCTTTCGCGGATTGCCGTCATATAAACCGTCGATATCCGATAAAATCACAAGCAGGTCCGCATCGATTAATCCGGCGACTTTCGCTGCGAGTGTATCATTATCGCCAAACTTAAGCCGATTGACGGTCACTGTGTCATTTTCATTAATTATCGGGATAATACCGCGTTCAAGCAGTACATTCATTGTGTTCCGAACATTGTGATATCGGTATTCATCAGAAAAGTCACTTCTCGTAATTAAAATCTGGGAAGCCACGTAACCGTGCGCCAAAAACAGCTTTGAATAAGCCTCCATCAGCAATCCTTGACCGATTGAAGCAGACGCTTGTTTTTCAGGCAGATTTTCTGGTCGTTGAAGAAATCCGAGCTTGCGATATCCTGCAGCTACTGCGCCGGAAGAAACCAGGATCACTTCATATCCGGCGTCTTTTAGTTTGGCAACCTGGTCTACTAAAGCTTCCAGTTTCCGAATGCTGATTTCCCCATGAAGACTTGTTAATGAACTGCTGCCGATCTTCACGACAACTCTTTTCATTTCTGTTTCAGACGTCACTTTATCACTCCTGTTTTATAGCGGTGCCGCTGTTTTTTCAAGATCATCGCTAATTTCCTTTGAACGCTTAGCTGCATGTTTAATGGCTTGAGAAATCGCTTCTCCGCCGCCGCTCTTCTTCAAAGCCTGCAATCCGGCAGCAGTCGTTCCATTTGGCGAGGTGATATTGTCTCTCAGCACCTCAGGCTGTTCTCCTGTTTCCATCAGCATTTTTGCAGCACCTAAGAGTGTCTGTGCACCGATGCTTCGTGATAATTGTTTATCGAGTCCCGCTTCCTCGCCCGTCTTTTCAATGAATTCCATTAAATAATAAAAATAAGCAGGGCCGCTGCCGGCAATTCCCGTGAAAATGTCCATTTGATTTTCCTGGATTGTATACACTTCACCCATACAGCCGAGCAAAGCCGCCGTCAGTTTTTCTAAATCATCTGTCACATGCCTGCCAAGCGCGATGGCAGTTGCAGAAGCGCCGATCATACTTGATGTGTTAGGCATTACTCTGACAACCGGCTGTTGATTATGCAATGATTGTTCAATATAAGAGGTGGTTATGCCGGCTAGCACCGACAAAATTAATTGATGGGGTTGGATACGTGTTTTTAATGATGACAGAGCGTGTTCGGCATCTTTTGGCTTCATCGCCAAAATGAGCACATCCATGTCTTCAATACATAAGTGATCCGGCGCCACGCCTTTGATTCCATATTGAAGTTCAAGCTCAGCTAATCGCTCCGTATTGCTGCGGTTTGTAACGCAGATGTTTTGTTTTGGGATTTTTTTGGCACGAACGATACCTGATATCATTCCTTCCGCCATAGATCCGGCTCCAATAAAAGCTACCTTTTTTTGATCAAAGATCGGTAACATCTCCTTTGTTCGCTTTTTTGTTCGTATTTTCACACGTTTAAAATGTTACCACGTGAGGAAATGATGTCAAGTTTGAAGGTCACTACTGATTTGTATTGTTTCATTTCGACAAATATGTATAATGAAAAACAGAAAACACCCGATACTCGTGGCTATACCGGGTTTTTCTATGTTAAAAATTATCTGACAGTGCTTTTTCAATCAGTTTTTTGCAGCGATCCAGCTCCACTTTCAGCTGTTTTTTATACAGCTTGGCTGCCTCGTAATCTTTAAATTGATAGAGGACAACTTCTTGAAGCTTAGCCCCTTCTTTCTTTACTTTGATTTGTTTTAATATCCCATCATCAAGGAGCTCATGCAAAGACCGGTAAACCTCTGTATGGTTTGGTTTAAAACCAATCTCTTTAAATTCTGATCGAAGCACTTCCAGAAGCTTTAATCCGTAGAGTCTTTTCTGCTCAGTCATGGTAATCATATAAAGTTTCAAAAACGCACGCTGTTTGACCAAAAATCCAGTGGAACTTCTTTTTTCTTCTTTCATCGTCTGCACCCCTTCTCTGTAAACTGAGAATACTATGTACTAAATATTCAATTTTTCCTATTGTTCTCCTGCTTTCTATTAATGATCTGGTTAATCAAGTTATTTTGTGATTGATGTTTATATGGCTAGAGAGTAAAAGATAATGTGAACATTTGGTACATAGTTTGTTTTGTTCATTATAACTTATTTTCACTATTATCTTCAATTTAAAACTATTGTCCGATTCACATTTTCTTCAATATATGTCCGTTGAATTGAAAAACAGCCTTTGATAACGTATGGATAAAGGAGATGATAAAATGACAAAGCAAGCAGCTCGTCCTGCCAAAGATGAACGTTACGCCAACTTAATCCCCATGAAAGAATTACAATTCGAAAAAGACCGTCTTTTCCCCTTCCCGATTTATGAGAAGCTTCGGAAATTGTCTCCTGTCCGCTATGACAAACAGCGTGATTGCTGGGATGTTTTTAAATATGATGACGTTCAATTCATCCTGAAAAATCCCAAACTTTTTTCATCTAAACGCGGCATACAGGCAGAAAGCATTTTAATAATGGACCCTCCGAAACATACCAAATTACGTGCACTCGTCAACAAATCATTTACTCCTAAGGCAGTGAAACAAATTGAAACCCGCATAAAAGACGTTACAGCATTCCTCTTACAGGAGGCGCGGCAAAAAGACACAATCGATATGATAGATGATATAGCAGGCCCCCTTCCTGTTATTATCATTGCTGAAATGCTTGGAGCACCGATTGAAGACCGGCATATCATCAAAACATACTCCGACGTACTCGTATCCGGAGCGAAGGACAGTTCAGACAAAGCTGTTGATGACATGGTTCAAAAACGCCGGGACGGCCACGCATTCTTAAGCAACTATTTTAGAGACATTCTATTAAAACGACGAGCTCACCCAAAAGAAGATTTGATTACAATGCTTTTGCAGTCAGAGGTGGATGGAGAATATCTAACAGAAGAGCAGCTGCTCGGTTTTTGCATTCTTCTTCTTGTCGCGGGGAACGAAACGACTACTAACTTGATCGCGAATGCTGTTCGCTACATCACGGAAGACACAGCCATGCAACAACAGATAAGACAAAATACAGACTATATCCCTAATGTAATAGAAGAAACGCTCCGCTATTATCCGCCTGTTCAAGCCATCGGACGAGTTGCAGCAGAAGATATAGCGCTTGGCGGAGCATTGATAAAGAAAGGATCTTCCGTTATCAGCTGGGTCGCGTCAGCCAATCGGGATGAAGCTAAATTTTCTGAACCTGATCGTTTTATCATTAACCGCTCCTCCTATCCCCATCTCAGCTTTGGGTTCGGAATTCACTTTTGCCTCGGGGCACCGTTGGCCAGACTCGAAGCAAACATCGCTCTTTCCTTCCTCTTGTCTATGTCAGCTTATATTGAAAAAGCTGATGATGAACAGAGACTTGAAGCGATACCAAGTCCTTTCGTGTTTGGCGTTAAACATTTACCTGTGCGGATTGAATTCAAATAAAAAAAGCCTGTCACTAGACAGGCTTTCGTTTTACGGATTTGTAGACCACAATCCTGCAGATTTAATGAAAATACGCGGATCTAATTTCAATTGAGCCACCATATATTCAGCAAGATCCTCAGGCTGCATAACCTTTTCAGGATTACCGTCTGTCAGGTTCAGTTCAATCGACATATCACTTGCGACAGTGCTCGGCGTTAACGCGCTGACTCTGATATTATGCTTTCTCACTTCTTGCATGAGAGATTCCGTTAACCCAAGAACGGCAAATTTAGATGCGCTGTAAGCGCTTGTGACAGCTGCTCCTCTTTGGCCGGCTGTAGAAGAAATATTAATAATGTCACCAGCTTTGCGTTCAATCATTTCAGGAAGCACCGCACGAGTAACATGGTATACACCCATTAGGTTCACTTGAATAATATTTTCCCACTCATCAGCGGATAGATCTAAGAATCCGCCAAATTTGCTGATTCCGGCATTGTTAATAAGAATATCAATCTCGCCAAGCTCCTCTTTAATAGAAGCCACAGCTTGATCAACCTGTGCTGCATCCTTTACATCCGCAGCAGCAAACGCAGCTTTTACACCAAGTGCTTTTACTTCTTCTGCGACTTTCTCAACATTAGCGGCAGTGCGTCCGATTAAACCGATATTTACGCCTTCTTTCGCAAGCGCAAGAGCTGTAGCGCGTCCAATCCCTCTGCCTCCGCCTGTGATAAGAGCAGTTTTATTTTGTAAACTTTGCAATTGAAGCACCCTTTCTTTGTTTACATATGTACGATAACACATTATAAGCACATGAAAACCAATACGCAAATCATATGAACTGCGCAGATAACATTTCACCTGATTATAGTAGGCGAAATAGGGTATGACATTAGAAAAGGGGTGAACATATATATGGTTATCGTTTATATCAGTATTGCAGTAATAGCCATTTCAATCATTTACTTAGGGATAAATGTGATTCAAAACAAGAAAAAAATAGATCCCACCATGAAGGAACTCACTGCAGTTACGCAATCGATGCAAAAACAAGTTGAAGTGGTAAAAACGGAAGCACAGCAGCTGTCTCAAAAGCAAAAAATGATTCAATACGATGTTGAAATGAAAAAAACCGCGTTGCAGCAGACTGCTGCTGAAGTGAAAAAAGCGCCTCAAGCAGTTAAAGAGGTGTGGCATGCTGGACATTTGAATAGAGGTTAAATATGAATGATATCCCGTTGTTACGTTTAAAATGGACAATGGGATATCATTTTTAGGGAGGTTAAGCCATGATTGAAAACCGCAGCGGTTTGGCAGCATTTGCAGAGAAACTACATACTCTTCCGGTATCAAGACCGCTTTCGAAAACAGATTTGTTTACTTCCCCATTTCGCATAAACCAAGAAAACGCGCTAGAAATGTATTATTCACCTCATAATGAATATATCAATCAAGCTGCTTCGATTGTGATTTCAGGCATAACGCCGGGTTTTTCACAAATGAAAACAGCTTATGAAACAGCCATCGAAAGCTTGCACAAAGGCCGTTCTCTAGAACAGATGGCTTTAGACACCAAAAAAGCTGCAGGACTTTCAGGAACTATGAGACATAACCTGATAACGATGCTGGATCAATGCGGACTGCCGCAGGTTTTAGGCATTCAAAGCGCCGCACAGCTTTTCGGCGACTTGCGCCATATGCTACACACCACTTCTGTTATCAAATACCCTGTTTTCATTCAGCAGAAAAACTATACAGGACATAGTCCTGTTATCCCCCGCTCATCTATGCTAAGCACTTATGCATATAAGTATTTCCCCGCTGAACTTGAAAAGCTATCGGGCCCTGTTCTTCTTATCCCGCTAGGCAAAGCAGCCGAAACAGTCTGTGAAACACTGATCAGGCAAAACAGCAACTGGCAGCTGACCTGCCTTCATGGCTTCCCTCACCCATCGGGCGCGAACGGTCATCGAATGAAACAATTTAAGAAAAACAAAGAGGATTTAGAAAAACAAATTCGATCCTTTGCTTCATCAAATTCGCTTTCCATATAGAAAAGAGGAAATAAAAGGGATATGATAAACCTACATACATCATTAGGGAGGGATTTGGTGTTTCCTGTATTAGAAACCGACAGGCTTATTCTAAGAGAGATGACAGAGAAAGATGCGGAAGCCATTTTTTCTTGTTTTTCAAACCATGACGTCACACGCTACTACGGACTTGATCCCCTTGAAAGTATGGATCAGGCAAAAACAATGATTCACCAGTTTGCCGACAATTATCAAGAAAAACGAGGAATACGGTGGGGAATTGAAAGAAAAGACACCAAAGAACTCATCGGTACGATTGGATTTCATGCTTTGGCTCCTAAGCATAAACGTGCAGAAATCGGTTATGAAATCAGCCCGGCGAATTGGCGAAACGGCTATGCGTCAGAAGCCATTTTAGAAATTGTGTCTTACGGCTTTGGCATCCTTGGACTAACGCGAATCGGTGCAGTTGTTTTTAGGGAAAATGAAGCGTCAAATCGTTTGCTGCTAAAAATGGGATTTGAAAAAGAAGGCGTATTAAGACACTATATGTACCAAAGCGGTGTGCCTTATGATACAAATGTTTATTCTATTATAAAATCATGAAAAGCAAGAGAATGATAAGACATTCTCTTGCTGCTCTTCCCTATTCTCTCGTCTGCCTTTCCCTCTTCAAGGTTGCCTCCCAAAATATGATAGCTGAAAATACTTACAGCAGAGGCAATCAAAAAGACTACATATCATCACGGCATTGACGAAGACGAAGCCTTGTCATATAAAAAAGATTCATAGCGCTCTATACATCTAGGAACATCCATTAATAAATCCCTTTTTTTGTCCTGCTTCTTGAAATAAAGCCTCCAAAGACATAAAATAATGCCGACCAAAGAAAGATATAAAAAAGCTGAAATTTGAATTCCCGCACTGTCTGCCCCATTTCTATTCCATGGATAAAGGTCATGAATGCTTTTTGCGGCAAAATGGTACAGAGTACATCTAAGACGGGGAGATTAGGCGTAAAAGAAATAAAGCAGCCTGACAATACAGACGTAACCACACTGATTCCGCTCGTCACCAAGCTTAAGTTTCGATCCATAACTGAAGACATAAAAATAGCGAATGACGCTGCAAGCACTGCGAGAACAGCCAGCAGTTCAGCAAAAATGTCCAAGCGAAAGCCAATATCCACATAAAATAATAATGTTGTCATCACAATGGCCAGATAGGTTGGTATATATAGACATAAAAATGTAAAGGTAAACTGAACAATCAGATATATGTTCTCGTTTACAGGTGACACTAAAATCCGCCTGAAGGTTTTAAGCATCCGATCTTCAGGATACAAGGCAGTGAGCGCGACACCTTGCATAAAAACAAGCATCACGATAAATCCTAAAATATTTGTGCCTGTCCCCCTTTCAATCCTTATTTTATCCTCTCCTTTATAGCTGATCGGCATTTTCCCAGTCTCAAAAAGCTCCCGAATCATTTTTTCATCAGCTTTACTTTTCAAAGTGGTTACCTTATAGTCTTGATGATTTTTTTCTACAACTGCTGCATATTTTCCTAACACAAGATCAGAGAACCTCGGGTTTTGATGGACCATAACCACTCGAAAGGCAGGATCTTTGGGGAGATTTTTCATCTCATCCTGCTCCGTAACAAATGCAATGGTTTCTTTTAAGACCGGTTTACCGGAAAAAAGAATGGCTGCTCCAACCATCAGCGGAATGATGATCACTGCAATGATAATAATGGCTTTCTTGGCCAGTATTCGTTCCCACCTATTTCGGAATAGATTCAGCATACATATCCCTCAGGCTTAAAAACAACATGGGAAACGGCAATACAAACGACTGAAGCCAAGAGAAGAATGGATACCACAGGCAGCAAAATACTGAAATCATGATCATAAATGAGGCGAAATGAGCATTCCTCTACCCATTTAACCGGAGAAAATACGGAAATTTCATTTACGGTATCTCCAAATCTATGAATCCCGAAAAAAACGCCTCCTAAAAAAACAAAAAAAGCAACTGGAATTTGCATGATGCTATTCGCCCGTTCTTCATTTTTGAAAATGCAGCAAAACATGGTGCCGAAACAGCAGCCAAAGAACAAAAAGACATGCAGTAAAAGCAAGATATACGGAAGATCTTCACCGCCAAAGTTCAATTTAAAAATCGTTTGAGCCATCCATACATTCATGGTGTACAAAATCACACTGAATATGTAAGTTGATAGTAATTTTGAAAGATAAATACTTGTCTTTGAAACGGGGGCGTATACAAGGCGGATGTTTCCTCTCTTCACCTTTTCTTCCATAAATGTGTTGGACGCGGTCATCGCGATCAGAGCCGCTGAGAAAATCATCATATTCACCCCGTAATAATCGTAGGAACTGATACGGCCTGCCCCAAAGCTATTTTTTGTGACAAAGCCCATGATCAGAATAAGAATGAAAGGAAAAATCGTATTGGCTAAAATGAGAACCGGATTCCTTAAAATATTCCTAAAATCAAATGACATTACTTTCACTAAATTCATGATGCCTCTCCTAATCTCTTAAATTTCTTCCCGTCAGCTCTAAAAATACCGTTTCTAAGGATGCCTCTTGACTGCTCATATGCAGAATGCTACATCCTTGAACACTTAATTCTGCTATGATTTCACCTAGGGGATCTTGGTTCTTTCGGACTGTAACTTTCAATTCATTCTCTATAAAGAGCACTTTTATAATCCCTTCGATATCCTTTAGAATGTTTTTGTTTAATTTATCTGCATTCGCCAACTGAAAAGAATAGGTCATTTCTTTATTTACTTTTTTGTATAATTCCTCTTTCGTCCCGTTAGCAATGATTTTTCCTTCATTCATAATCATAATCCGATCAGCAATAGCCTCGGCCTCTTCCATATAATGTGTTGAGTAAATGATGCTTGCTCCTTTTTCTTTCAGCACTTTAATAGACTCCAGAATGTGGTTTCTGGATTGAGGATCTATTCCAACAGTCGGTTCATCCATAATAATCAGTTTCGGCTGATGGGCAATAGCACAGGCAATGTTTAATCTTCTTTTCATCCCACCTGAAAAAGTCTTAGGCTTATCATCTTTACGATCATATAGCTGTACGAGCTCCAAAGCCTCCTTAACCCGGGCTTTCAGACCTTCTCCTTTAAGAGAGTATAGACTGGCAAAAAAGCGAACATTTTTCTCAGCGGATATATCCTCATAGATGGCGATATCCTGAGGGACAATTCCAATACCCATCTTCATTTTTTTTGCGCCGTTTTTTACATTATGGCCCAATATCGTAACATTTCCGGAAGTGGCCGACAGTACTCCGGATATAATATGAATCGTTGTGCTTTTTCCTGCTCCGTTTGGGCCAAGAAGCCCAAGAACTTCACCCTCCTTTAATTCAAATGAAATGCCGTCTACCGCAGCTTTGTTCGTGTACTGCTTTTTCAAATTTTCAATTGATGCCACGCTGTTCATACGTATCTCCTTTTACATTCTCCGTTTTGCGAATTCCTGAAGAACTTTTATTTTCAGATCATCACGTTCTTGTTCAATTTCAAAGTCACGAGCGTCTTCTTCGAAACCATCCTGCTCTTCTCCGTCAAAACTGTATAGCTTTTTCAATAAATTCCACAGTGTCTCTAATTCTTCCGTCGAAAATCCTTGAAAAATATCTGCCATAAAGTACACAGCTTTTTCACCGCATTCCTCTAAAACGCGTTTTCCAGAATCGGTAATTTTCACATTAACCGCACGCTTGTCACGTTTACTTGGCACAGTAACGGCATATCCTCTTTTTTCAATACTGCTGACCAGCCTGTTTATGTTCTGTTTCGACGTACCTAATTTTTTGGCAATGTTGTTGAAAGTGGTTTCTTCTTCCGGTAAATGCAGTATGGAGACCATTGTCATAAATTGCCTAGTCGTTAAGCTTTCATAGTACTCATCACCTCGTGATTGAATTTTGTTTAAAACAGAAAAAAGTGTAGCGTAAGACTGCTGCATTAAAAATAAATCTTTTAGTTCCTTAGAAAAATCCATTATAACCCTCCTCAAAAAGACAATTTATTGTCTTTATCATCATAGCACTTTTCGTCATTTTGTCAACATATTGTCTATTTTATTGCAAATCATACGACAATATCATATTGATCAATATGAAAAAGGTATATCATGGTTCGGTAACGTAAATTTGATAAGGAAAAAGCATTGGAATTCCCTTTTTTGAAGATCTAATTGAAGAGAAATACAGAAAACCATTAAATGCCGCGACATTATTACAATGTTGAACGCGCGACTTACAAAAATACATTTGAAGAAAAAAAACATACAATCAGGAGAGTTAAGAAGCGATATAAACGCAGAAGCGATCCCTTCTTTTATTAGGTGGACTAGTGATGATGAAACTCCTTTTCAGACCAAACATTCCGGAGCACTCTGTAACTGAAACCATTGCTGAAAAAAGCGCCCTATTCCAGGGGCGCTTTTCATCAGGATGCATATTGAGGGGAAGTCTCTTTCTGTCCTTCTTTTTCTTCAGGTATCTTAATACGTTTCGTCATGACTGCACTCGCAAGATAAAGCACCGCAAAAATCCAGACAACGCCTTGTGCACCGACGAGTCCGATGAACATCCAAGCTAAAGCAGGTCCGACAAATGCCGATAAGCCGGCTGCCAGGTTCAAAACGGACATGGCGGCTCCTTTGTCTTTTCCGGCAACTGTCGGCACAATCGCACCAATCGGCACGTAGCCTGCCAGCAAACCGCCCCAGATAAAGCCGATGATGCTCACAACAGCTATATTCCCGCCTGAAAAAACAGGCGCATAGTATAATAAAACGGTGAAAATGCCGCAGCCGACACCTCCAAACCAAATGACGGTGTTTTTCCATCCGAATTTATCACCGACAATTCCAAAAATGAGGTTAAATACAATATTGCCCAGAAAAATCGTTCCCCAAATCTGCAGCCACACATGAGTTGAAATGCCATGCTGAGCCATGTGCATCGGTAAAAACACAGGAAAACCATATGTGCCGATGCTGTTGATGATTCTAATCACTCCTCCTGTCAGCACCCGCGGATTGGTAACGAGAATGGTAACGCCTTTTAAAAGCTCCTCCGCTGTTTCTGATCTTTTTCTTTTCTTCTTTTCAAATCGGTCTTTATTAACAAACAACGCAAAGACTGCGCCGAGGCATACCCAGAAAATAGAACTCCACAGCGTATTTAAATAACCAAACGTTTTAATGGCATAACTTGAATACCAAGCACCGAAAACAAACATGCCCAGACAATATGCAATCCAGAACCAGCCGACAGCTGTACTGAGCCTGTTCTGCGGTGTTCTGTAGATGACCCATGTCAAGAAGGAATAAGCAAATAGCGGGTATCCTAAACCTTTAATAAAGTAAGTCACATACATGACAGGCAGATTTAGCTGTTCAAATCCGAAGACGATAAAAGCAGCTGTACCGATCACATAAAACAACAACCCCATAAACATCGTTCGCTTTGCCCCAAATGCTTCCAGACATACACCTGAAAACCATGAAGCAATGGCCAGTGAAATGCCGTATATACTGAAAATCGAAGCAGATTGCTGAACGGTGAGCCCATTTTCAATCAGAAAAGGACTGAGCCATCCTTGTTCAAGGCCGTCTCCCATCATAAACAGCACAACCCCTAAAAACCCCCAGGCCAGCCGCTTTGGTATACCAATTTGATCTAACATATCTGTATCCTCCTTAGATGCTTATCTCAATTACCGTATTACCTCAATAAAGTAAGAACATGTATAATTCCTCAAACGGCGGCAAATTCCGCCTTATGCTAATACCTTGTTTCCCGATGACGGCTCTAATCCTGAAAAGAAGCGCTGGACCTGCTTCCACTCCTCGTATAAAGCCATTTCTATCCGGCAATCCTGTGGCTCTATCACCCGAACACTTCCAGACATTTCTTCGGTCAAACGAAAGGCCTCATTGCAAACCACCGCAGCACCAACGACTGATGCCTGACTGTATCCTTCTTTGACATAGATTTTTTTCTGAAGAAGATTGGCGATATATTGTGTAAATGCTCTGCTTTGGAATCCGCCTCCGCATCCCCACACATAGTCACGATTAAACGGAGTGATCTCTGTTAAAATGTCAAAGTTCCATTTGATTGAACTTGCAATCTCCTGTAATGCCGCACGTACAAAATGCGCTCTGCTTAAATGGGCTGAAAGCGGTACATCAAAGAGAAAGCCGCCCTTCGCTAGATTGTTTTTTTCTGCCGATAAATATGAACCGAGGGACGACACACAGGAATGATCTTCCTTAGCTATTGCAGTAATTTCTTGTTCCATCACATCGTACGGTTCATTCGGATAGAAAATATCCTTTAATTTTTGAAAATTCAGACCTGTTATCCCGGGATTCGTCTCTGCAAGCCACTGTCCTTGATCTGTGTGGCAGTTCAGCCAGGCTTTATGATGTCTGTCCTCATGAGTTTCATCAATCATTTTGGTAATCGGTGTTGTCGTACCTGATACAATGACTGCATCTCCCAGAGCAGCGCCAGTGCTTTTGACAGCAAGCTGTGTATCTCCCCCACCCGCTATAACCTTCACATGATGTGACAGTCCCAATTCTGCCGCATACTCATCAGTTATCGATCCAATGACTGTTCCCGCTCTTACTAGAGGCGGAAGAATAGATGGCGAGAAACCGAATATATTGCACATCTCTTCTGACCATGTATTTTGTTTTACATCAAACAGCAGCGTTTCCGTCGCCTGTGACGGTTCATATGTCAATACTCCGCTCAGCTGATACGTCACCCAATCACTGATGCTTGTGAAGCTTGCAGTCTTTTTCCATAAGGAGGGCTGCCGGTGCTTTAAACCATAAAGCTTGAGCGCTGAAAAAAGCGCAGTCGGCAGACGGCCTGTTCGGCTGTATACTTCTTCACGATTCGGTATATTTCCCTCCCACTCCCTGCCCCGATTGTCAATGTTCGGCAGACCGAGGAAAGACTCACCATTTTGATCGAGCAGCACGATCCCCTGTCTTTGACTTGTTGAAGTGAGACCAATAATTTCAATATGATGAGAACGAGACATCGCACGTTTAGCCAGATTCATGATTTGATTCCACAGCGCCTGTGGAGAAAAATAGCGGCTGTCCGGATAAAGCGGCTCGGCCGTATATACAATGTCCTCCCGTTCAACCGTTTGAACGCTGCCCGACACACTTACGACTGCAACTCTTGCATTGCCAGTGCCAATGTCAAATACGAGATAACCTTTTTGTTTCGTCATCCTGATGCCCTCCTTTTCTTACACCTCTGCTGTAAGATCGTTTCTGTTATATAAAGTCGGAATATTGAGAGTTTTTTCACCCTTCCACTTTTTAAGCGCTTCGTTCAGAATGGTAACGTGATGATCCTCCACTTCAAATGTTGCCCCTGCTAAATGAGGTGTTGCCAGAACATTAGGCAATGAGATAAATTCATAATCCGATTCCTCTGGAGGCTCGTGATAAAAAACGTCTAATATCGCTCCCCTGATTTTACTTTCTTTCAGTACAGATAAAAGATCCTCTCGGTTCACTACGACAGCTCGTGATGTATTCACGAAAATGGCGCTCTCTTTCATCAAGTCAAAATACGAACGATCAATGAGGCCAAGCGTATCATCTGTACGCGGCAGATGAACAGAAACGATATCACTGTCAGAAAAAACCTTCTCCAGAGAAACTTTTTCATATAGCTGATGATCGTGGTGTACGTATGGATCGTAATACAAAACCTTGCAGTCAAATGCAGTCAACAGTTTTGCGATCCTTTGCCCAACCGCTCCGAATCCCACCATACCCACGGTTTTTCCTGTTATTTCATTACCTTTGAATTTGGCATACGCCTGCAAATAATCGCTGTTCCATTTTCCATCTTGTAGCCATTGATTTGAGGTATTCGTATGACGGAGAAATGAAATTACATTTCCGATAAACATTTCAGCAACAGCTTGTGCGTTTCGCCCAGGCGTATAGAAAACCGGAATGTCTCTGTTTGACGCTGCTGTCACATCAACATTGGAAGGCATCCCCCTGCATACTCCCACGAATGAAAGTGCCGGCATTGATGCGAACACGTTTTCTGTCACTTGATCAAGCTCAGTAATCAACCCCGTCGCATTTGACTCTTGTAATAGCTGAATCAATTCTTCTTCTCTGTATGCCCGGCCGTTTTCTTTCCAAGACTGATAAACAACGGAACCGAACAATTTTTCAAGCTCTTTTCGTCCTTCTTCGTTATACGGTGCTGTAATCAAAACCGTCATGATGCAAAACATCCTTTTCATTGTTATTTTCCACACAAAAAAATCTCTCTCCAAAGATGGAAAGAGATTCATGTATAGGCGCACTCTGCCACAGACAGAAGCCGGTATAAACCTTACTTTCCTATCTTTCAAGCTGACGCTTGCTGGAATTGGCACAATAATGTTGCCGAGGTTTCATAGGGCCAGTCCCTCCACCTCTCTTGATAGAAAATGTTTTGTATGTAATTTTCAGAATTAAGAATACGTTAATCATAAAGAAGACCCAGATTGATGTCAATGTCTTTTTTTCAGAATTGACGTTATCATTCGAAATGTTATAATTCTTACAATATATCTAACTAGGGAGAGGAACTGGGCTATGAAATCGTTTGCCACTCAACAAAACGGCATTTTTAAATCCGTTTGCTCACTGGACTGCCCGGACCAGTGCGGATTACTGGTACATAAAAAAGACGGGAAGATTGTGAAAGTGCAGGGTGATCCTGATCATCCCGTGACAGCCGGAAATATATGCAACAAAGTACGAAATATGGCTGAGCGCATCTATGATGAGAAGCGGCTGACGACTCCGCTGAAACGAATAGGTATGAAGGGCGAGGCAGAGTTTAAACCAATTTCTTGGGAGGAAGCGATTGACACCATCACATCTCGCTGGAAACAGCTGATTGATGAAGAAGGGGCTGAAAGCATACTGCCTTACAGCTTTTACGGCAATATGGGAAAATTAACGGCTGAAGGAATGGACCGCCGCTTCTTTTACCGTCTGGGCTCAAGCCAGCTTGAGCGGACGATTTGCAGCAAAGCCGGTTCAGAAGGCTATAAATATACCATGGGTGTGAGTGCTGGAATCGATCCTGAAGAAACGATTCATACAAAACTGTTTATCTTTTGGGGAATTAACGCAGTCAGCACAAACATGCATCAAATTACAATCGCACAAAAAGCACGGAAAAAAGGCGCAAAAATTGTTGTAATTGATGTGCATAAAAATCAGACAGGGCGTCTCGCAGATTGGTTTATTCCTATAAAACCCGGTACCGACAGCGCGCTTGCCCTTGGAATCATGCACATATTATTTAAAGAAAACCTTTACGATGAAGCGTTTCTATCAGAATATACAGTCGGCTATGAAGAATTGCGCGAGCATGTGAAACAGTATCATCCAGAAAAGGTATCGCTGATCACTGGTGTCAGTACCGACGATATCTATCAGCTGGCAAAAATGTATGGTGAAACCTCCCCTTCCTTTATCAGAATCGGAAACGGCCTTCAGCATCACGACAACGGTGGGATGATTGTTAGAACGATTGCCTGTCTTCCGGCGATTACCGGTCAATGGATGCATACAGGAGGCGGTGCCATCAAGCATAACAGCGGAATTTTAGAATATAACACCAACGCGCTTCAGCGTCCTGATTTACTGAAAGGCCGCACACCGAGATCGTTTAATATGAACCAGCTGGGCAGAGTCCTTCTGGAAACAGACCCTCCTGTTCGCTCCCTCTTTATTTATGGGACGAACCCAGCCGTTGTGGCGCCAGAAGCGAACAAAGTCAGACAAGGCCTCCTGCGGGATGACTTGTTCACCGTGGTTCATGATTTGTTTTTGACAGAAACAGCCAAATATGCGGACATTGTACTGCCTGCTACATCTGCTTTTGAAAATACTGATTTTTACACCTCATACTGGCACCATTACATTCAGCTTCAGCAGCCGGTGATTGAGAAATACGGAGAAAGTAAGTCTAATACCGAGGTATTCCGGTTATTGGCTGAGGCAATGGGATTTACGGATCAGGAGCTGAAAGATTCAGATGAAGACTTAATCCGCCAGGCGCTTCACCATCCAGATAATCCTTATTTGGCAGAGATTCGTTATGAATCACTCACTGAACGTTCGTTTATGAAGGCGAAGCGTGAAAAGCCGCTGTTCCCGGGTAAATTGCCGACACCGAGCGGAAAAATAGAATTATATTCAGAAAAAATGAAACAAGCCGGTTTCCCGCCGTTACCGACACATACGCCGCTTGCGCCGGATCAAGAATTCCCGTTTATGTATGTTCCGGGGCCGAATCATAATTTCTTAAATTCAACGTTTTCCAACAATGCAAAGCACGTCAAACTTGAAAAAACACCGAAACTCTTTATCAACACGATAGATGCCGAAGAACACGGCATCACTGATGGTGAAGCTGTACGGATTTGGAACAGCCGAGGTGAGTGTGAACTAACCGCCGCAGTCGGAGAACAAGTGCTGCCCGGTGTTGTCGTCAGCCAAGGATTATGGGCAGATGAACCAGGCAAAAATCAGCTTGTTAACGCCCTGACCCCAGACCGCTTGTCTGATATGGGCGGAGGCGCCACTTTTTTCTCAGGCCGAGTGCAGATTGAGAAAGCATAGAAACCGTCCAGAGCTTGCTCTGGCGGTTTTTTGTGTACACAATCAAAAAAATGAAACCAATGATATGGATTGACCGTATAACATGACGATTACATAATGGAGGCAGACACATGGACGTTTTTTTAGGAATCGGTATTGCATTGGCTGGATATTTTATCGGAGAAGGATTAAAGCATATTAACAACCCAAAAGCTAACGGAAAAAATGACATCATGCTGATTAAAGAACGAGATATTCACTTTTACATCGGGCATTTTTTAGGCATAACCCAAGCGGAGGCGAAACACTTAGCGAAGGATCTCACAGACCTCCCTCATATTGAAATAAACGGAAAAAGATATGTGCAAAAACATATCTTAAGAGAATGGCTATTAACATTAGGAGAGGAACACCAAGCGAAAGATTAATACGAGTTTTTACAGGAGAGCGGTTCTTTCAGGCACCGCTCTTCCCCATTCAGCTGTCTTCCAGCCGGTAATAATTCTCAGCAGTATAGATTGGCCACCACCAAAACTTCGCTCCTCGGGAAAGGATAACCGGTCAAACCACAATTCAAATTCATGCACAACTTGATTGATTCTTCGTATGACTCAATACAGAAAGGGCTTTATTATTGTACAGGTAACTGCGATTAGTCCAATAAAACGAACTATGATGTTCAGTTTCCATAAAAATAAAAAGCAGGATCGGTAACCTGCTTTTCATGAATTTATTTATTTTCAGATTTTTCTTATAACCTGTTTTATTCAGGAAACTGCACATGCCCAGGAACTGTGTATGACTTAGATGTTCCGTTTTCAGGAAGCTTTGGAATCGTGTCTTTTACAACTTTTCCGCGAATGTCAGTGATTCTGACTTTAAGAGAGCCCGTTCCTAAATTGGTGCTGAGGAAATGATTATAGTCCGTTTTCTCCATGTTGATCCACTTTCCGTCTTTGTAGTATTCCATTTTCATAACGGGATACTTGTGATTTCTGACTTGAATTGCTGCCCACCACTGGCTGCTGCCTTCTTTAATCCGGTATGTGAAATTGCCAGTGATTGGCGCTTTGACCACACGCCATTTGATTTTAATTTTTCCATCTTTCATGGCACCGATTTTGCTGAATGCATTTGGTGAAAGATCAAGGGCTCCTGGGGCGCCCTCAGGGTATAGATCGGTAACATAGACGATCGTCTTCCCCTTTGGCCCTTCCACTTCAAGATAAGAGCCGGCAAGAGCAGCTTTCACACCGCCGTAATTCAGGTCCTTTGGGTTAATTGCCGTAATCTCCATGTCAGATGGGATTGGGTCAAGAAGGAAAGTCCCTCCTGAATAGCCTGATCCGGTATAGGTTGCATAGCCTTCGTGCAAGTCGTTATAGGCTGCTGAAGCTTGCGGGCAAAAGCAAAGGATCATCAGCATAACTACGCTTATTACAGCACTCATCTTCTTTTTCATAGACATCCTCCTAATCCAAGCTTTAAATGAGAATCATTATCATTGTAATGCTCATCAATGTGGATTAAAAGAGGACATAGATTCATAGATTGATTTATGTCTAATTCACTATTGTATATATATCAAAGGGTGCACTTTATATGACAATGCAATCCTTATGTTCTGATGCACATATGAACCAAAATTTTTATTTCATTCATAATGTATAAGCGCAAAAAATTCCCATCCCCGCTTCAAATCACAAGCGGGAAATTTTTACTTTACTTTTTGCAACTTGGTCAGAGCAGTAAGTATAATACCTAAAATGAGCACAATCGGAGCCCAAATAATGATGTAATGAAAATGCGGCTCTGCAAAAGCTACAATCATAGCCCCGACACAATATAATATGATAGCCAGCGCCCTTAACACAGCATCTCTTAAGAATGTTTTATTCTGTTTGGAGAAAAACAACCGGCCGGAAAGATCCTCTAAAAGAGAAGCCAATGTTCCGGTTAAAACAGTTGAAGAAATGCCTGCAATCCCCAGTCGTTTAGCTGCTATTGTTTGTATTCCCATGGCAATACTCAAAAGGATAATAAGGATGTACACGGGAACGAAAGCAGAAGATATTGAAAGACAAGCAAAAACAAATAAAATGAATGCCTCAATTGCCAGCGCTTTTGTTACAGGGGATGGCCAAAATGTTTTCTCTGCCTTTCCAACAATGATCGTGGAAACAATTACTCCCACGATAAAACCGATTAGCGCAGTTAAAGAATGAAAAACAGTGACTTGAAGAGATTTTCCGATCGCTAATCCCAATAAAACGATATTTCCCGTCATATTAGCAGTAAAGACGTGTCCTAGGCTTAAATAGCCGATCACATCCACGATTCCAGCTGTTAAACAAAGAAGAGAAAGCAAAGTGTTTCGATATGCTGCAGCAGTCAATGATGTATCAATCCTTTCGTGTTGTTCCAATTGTAATTCTTTTATTTACATCAAGAAAACATATAAAATCCCGGTTTTGTTCAGGAATATAGACTCTATTCTTCCTTTTATCCAACTGTAATAATAATCCATATGCAATTTATTTAAATTTGAAAGGAAGCTGAGTGGCTTTGAAACGATTTTCTTTATTATTTGCCATGTTAAGTTTATTATTGCTTCTCTTGCCTGAAAAAGCTTTAGGCGCCGTCGATTTTCCAAATACTTCGACGAATGGCATCTTAGGCTTTGCCGGAAATGCAAAAAATGAAAAAGGAGTCTCTAAAGCGAGCACAACCGGCGGAAAAAACGGTCAGATCGTCTATATCCAAAGTCTAAGTGATTTAAAAACCCATCTGAGCGGGTCAACACCTAAAATTTTAGTGCTTCAAAATGATCTAACCGCTTCCTCAAAAACAACGGTAACCATTGGTTCAAATAAAACACTGGTCGGTTCTTACGCTAAGAAAACGCTGAAAAATATTTATTTAACAACATCATCTTCATCTGGAAACGTCATCTTTCAAAATCTGACCTTTGAACACAGCCCGCAGATTAACGGAAATAACGATATTCAGCTTTATCTAGATTCAGGCTTCAACTACTGGATCGACCATGTGACATTTTCAGGACACAGCTATAGTGCTGGCGGAAGTGACCTGGACAAGCTGTTGTATATCGGTAAATCAGCTGATTATATCACCATCAGCAACTCAAAATTCGCAAATCATAAGTACGGTTTAATTTTAGGATATCCTGATGATTCCCAGCACCAATATGACGGCTATCCGCACATGACCATCGCCAACAACTATTTTGAGAATTTGTATGTAAGAGGCCCTGGGCTGATGAGGTATGGCTACTTTCATGTCAAAAACAATTACAGCAACAATTTTAACCAAGCGATTACCATCGCGACAAAGGCAAAAATATACTCTGAATACAATTATTTTGGAAAAGGCAGCGAAAAAGGAGGAATCCTTGATGACAAGGGCACCGGATACTTTAAGGATACAGGAAGCTATCCGTCCTTGAACAGGCAATCCTCTCCGTTGACAACATGGAATCCAGGCTCCAATTACAGTTACCGGGTTCAAACTCCGCAGTACACAAAAGAATTTGTCACAAAATATGCCGGAACACAAAGTACAACACTGGTTTTTGGCTATTGACATAAAGAGGGGCTTGCGTAAAACGCCAAGTCTCTCTTTTAAGGCTATGTATTGTGTGGCTTGCTTGTGTCTAAAACTCACACATGCGCCATAATGTTGTTTGTTTCCTGAACAAGTTAAACATGCTCTCACGGACCAAATATTTTTTCACCAAAATGTCCATTCAATTTTCTTACATGAATACATGGACCTCTCAATTGCTTTTCTCATTATACAACAGGAGTCATTATTGATTCATCTCGAACAAAAAGAATCCATCTCCAAAATGGATTCTTTTATAATTCTATCATCTATAAACCAGGCCGCCATCAGTTAAAATAGCTTGACCGGTAATGTAATCTGTATCATCTGAAGCTAGAAATGAGACTAAATTGGCCACATCTTCAGGTGTTTGATATCTTTTGAGAGCAATGTCTGAAGAGAATTTTTCAAATGCTTCTCCTGGTTTGAAATCATCGCTATGTTTAACCATTTCTTCATCAATGCGATCCCACATTTTTGTTTTTGCAACACCAGGACAATATGCGTTTACTGTTATTTTATATGTGGCTAACTCTTTAGCAGCTGAATGAGTAAAAGATTTCACAGCATGCTTCGTCGCGGAATATGTTCCTAGCATTTCAAATGATTCGTGCCCTGCTATACTGCATGCGTTAATGATTTTGCCTTTTGTTTCTTGTTTAATGAATTGGTCGGCAGCTGCTTGAGTGCCAAACACAACGCCATTGACATTAACCTTGAACAATTGATTCAGTTGGTCTTCTGTTATTTCTAAAAATGGAGAAACTGCCTCAATGCCAGCATTGTTTACAAACACATCCAAACGACCAAATGTATCTGCCGCTGCTTTAACTAAATTGAATTGGTCATCACGCTTGGATACATCCCCTTTTATTCCGATAACATGAAAGCCATTTTCTTTGAAGTCTGAAACAGTTGCATGCAGCAGTTCCTCGTTAATGTCATGCAGAACGACACTAAAACCATCCTTGCACAACCTCTCTGCTATCCCTCTCCCTAAACCGCCTGCGGAACCAGTAACTATTGCTACCTTGGTCATAAATATTCCCCTTTCGAAATGAGGTATAGTGACGATATATTTATTTTAACAAATCAGTGTTTCTCCACATCGCTAAACTGCTGTTTCAAAAGAAAGCTTGTATTATATAGTTAATTCAAGTTGAAATCACTACAGGATTGATCCATAATACAGATTTATCTATATGACGTGTGTAAACATGACAACACCATTGGTAACGATATGTACACCGAGCTCTTATCCGTTTTCTTTAGTCATCATGCGCTGTACTACATTGTATTAGGAATACATTAAAGCGGTTCCCAAGAGCTATTATGTCATCGTTATGGTCAAACTTCTCAATGTAGTTTCTCTTGCTTAACATACATACCATTGAATTTCGTATGGTGTAATGCCATTTTGGTCTTGATTCCAAAGAATGCGTGATGAAGTCGTTTTTTTAAATGATGAAGAGGAGCTCATCGACCTGGTTCACTTTTTCATCATTCAAATAGAGTTATCCCTATTCAATTCCTTTTTTTATTATCAGATTCTTAATGTTGGTTTTTATTATGTGGTGTAAAAGAGGAGAAAGCCCCCTCTTTTACACTTGTATTTCTCCATAACATAATCTGTCACATAACTCATAGTTACCGCCAGTTTGATACATGCAACGTTGATAACATCGTTGTGGATCATAAGAGATTGTTAGGTGTTGAGGCACATGATAGTTCAGATCGTAAGGCGAATACCAAACTGGATATTGTCTAAACACATCGAACCCTCCATTCGTTCCTCTGGTTTTACTGTATTGTATTTTGCCTCACAGCCAAATGCGTTTGTCCATATGAAATTAGGCTTTCTTTAAAAGAACGCCCCTTTTTGAAAGCAATTAAACACATTCCATTCTAGATAAAAGTCTTCTAATATTGTAATCTCAATCTCTTTCCTAATTATGTTAGAATAGATCAAAAAAGAAATCGTGGTGTTTTTATGCTTGACTCAACTTTTCTCTTGATATTCATATTTGTACTTTATATTTGTTTTATTCTTTATAGAATTATGAAGCGATTTATATATAAGAAAGAACGAATGGCCATTTATAAGCACCTTGTTATTTTTTGTTTAATTGTTTACTTCTTTGAACTGATAAGTGTTACTATATTTCCTTTACCTATAGATCGCGATTTAATTGCGAACTTGAGGAACGATTCCTATCATCCATTTTTGTATGGAAATAACTTTATCCCGTTTTGCTTCGTTGTAGATATTTATCATCTGGGTTTGCAGTTTTATGTGATAAGATCTCTTGGTGGAAATCTAATTTTACTGCTGCCAGTTGGCTTATTGTTCCCTCTTTTATTTGACAAGTTAAGGAACCTAAAACGAATTTTATTAACTGGTTTTTTTATCTCATTGTTTATAGAACTAACGCAACTTTCGATTTCAATGTATTTAGGAAACTCTTATAGAAGTTTTGACGTTGATGATTTAATCCTTAATACGTCAGGTGCTGCACTAGGATACGGGCTGTTTTGTATTCTTCCGTCGTTATATAAAAAATTCCAATTCTTTCATAAACATTGAATCACTTTCTGATGAAGACATGTAACTCCCTCAAGCACACAATATGATCGAAAAGGTGTCAATTAATTGTTCAATCAAAAACCATCACTAGCACGAGAAATGATGTTTATTGGAAGATCGCAAGTGAAAGGATATAATTAACATAACTAATCATTTTAAGGTGATACGAAAATGGACAGTATAATGAAATCTCATTTTGAACATTTAGAAGCAAAGGACAAAAGCCTGCAATTAGAAGCCTTTCAGCATATTATTAACGCCACAAAAGAGAAAGTAGACTGGGCTTATGAAGTGTGGGACCAATTAATAGGATGGCTGACCGATCCGGATAACCACAGGCGAGCGAGAGCAGCACAGTTTCTTGCTGGTTTAGCAATCAGTGATCCGGATAAACGGATGCTGCGCGACTTTCCAGCATTATGGGAAGTGACCAAGGATTCAAAATTTGTAACTGCTCGGCATAGTTTACAATCAATTTGGAAGGTTGGCTTAGCCGGGCCAAAACAAAAAGAAATGGTGCTTACTCATATTATTGATCGCTTTAAAAATGGCATAAACGAGAAACATCATACATTGATTCGCTACGATATGATTGTAGGATTAAAAAAATTATACGATGAAGACAAAGATGAGTACATTAGGGAAATAGCAATGGAATTGATTGAGCTCGAGAAAGATAGCAAATATCGAAAGAAATATTTGTCAGCCTGGAAATAACCCTTTTATGCAATGTTCTGCAAACGTTAAAACAGCACTACGTCTTCGTGTGAGTGCTGTTTTTTATGCTATATTTATTCCTCTTCAAATTGTTATATATGGTTTGGAGAGCTTTTTATGAAAATGATCATACGTGGGGGATGCCAACTGTTATAACCTTTTAAATTTTTTAATTGTTGCTTTTGGAGGTTCAGATTCTTTAAGAGTGTTGAACCACACCTTCATTTTTTTACCTGTCACAAGGTCTTCTTTGTTTTCAATTTGACTTAATCCCAATATCACAACATGACTTTTATATTTTTTTATTAGTCTATCTTGAGACAATTGAAAGTCTTCTTTATCAGGAGTATGTTTGCCCTCAAGAAATATGGCTGACTTTTCATCCTTAATAAGGATAAAACCAACAAGGTTCTGCATCTTTGGCGTTTTTATTTTATTTTCTTCCTTATCATTGCAGCCTGAAATAAAAGCAAAGAACGCTAAGACCAGTATCGCGATTTTATGCATTTATCTCTCCCTTTTTGGTGTATATCTTTATAATAACGTGACACAAAAGTGTTGCACCCGTCACGACAGGACAAATTTATAGATTTGCAGAACAGATGTACACGGTAAACTCCCTTCAATTCAGCTTTACATTTCCGTTACACATCATTCCCTAGTGCCTGCACACAAAAAACAATTGAATATTTAGTACATGGTACAATATGATGAATTAACTATTTAGTTGACCAATAGACTCATTTACTAACATCGCATTGTGCCTTTTGTGAAAAGCTTGTAACCTTTTCTAACTGAATGTTAAGGTTTGTTTTAATTGGCGTCCTTCTTTTCCTTTTTGTGTCCAAATAATAACAACCTCTAATTCAGATGCCTTTTCAGCCACCATAAAATGTGTAAACTTCAGCGGGGTACCATCGTTTAAACTTTCGGCTAAGCTTATTAAATCCTCCTTCTGTCTCACACAATTTTCGTTGGGACAGCCAAAAAGTGAAAACCTTGTGGTTGAATCAGGATCATTTCTATACAATTGTACATCTACTGTAGCTGCGGCTTCCCCTATGTTTTGGATGTCCATTGAATAGACGTGATATTCCCCCTTTTTTGGACTCGCTAATTCCTTTGCATTTTTTGCTTCGGTTATCTCGACTGACCATTGCTCTGTTTTTTGTTTAATTGGCAACTCTGTGAATGTCAGAGCTTGAGTCTTTGTTTGAACAAAAATCAATGCAAATATTAAAACACATAAGGAAAGTAAGTGCTTCTTCACTTCGTATCTCCTTCTTTCTTTTTCATTAGCTTCCCCAAAATAGGTGTCCGGTATGACGTATAATAAAAAGCCCTCATTGATTGAGAGGGCTTCAATTACAATTGAAATGCTATTTCATTAATCTGTGTGAATCTAAGCAGGACTTTCTGCAACATAGCAATATAATAGCTATGTATATGGTTTAGATTCAATACAATTGAAACAAGCTTGTTTCTTTGTCGATCGAAGCAGCCTTTTGAAAAGCGCCTTTAGAGATTTCGCATTTGTCATTTGTTCATATATGAATGTGAGGACGAAAATAAGCGAAGCGTTTCCATCTATATAGTCGCCAGGGGCTATGTAAGAAGAGCTTTTGCATTGTCTAAACGCTTCTGCAAGCCTTTTGTCACCTAATGTGCATCCAGTTGCTAACACATGCACCCCTCGTAAATCTGCATACGCCCGAACTTCTTCAGGACCGAAATAACATGAACGCGGCTCATTTTTTTCATAAACGTCTTGTCCCAATTCCGGTAATATAAATTTTCCATCTTCTCCATGAAAACTTAAAATCATATAGTCGGTTTCTCCCCGGTTCTCGCCCGAAAGCACGCTAACTAAATCATTAGGTCGTCCAACCCAATGCATGTGTACTTTTGCACCATAATATTCAAGTGCGGAACGTAATGCAAATGATTCTAACTCACAATGTGGCCCTGCCACTAAAGTAATGCGCATGCTTGACTGACTCAAATCAAATAGCCTCCCCAAAGGTATTAGTGACCTACATTCTAGCTTCAGTCAGATTAAAATGTGATATCAAAAGGTTCCGTTATTTATTTCCCAACCGAAAAGAACTTCAACAAATCATCATTAAAATCTTTTTGTTTGAGCAGATTAGGGCATGCCATATGCACATCCAATGTTATCCCATCATTTCCTTAGCCAATACGAATGGTGGCCTTCACGTAATCGTTGAATGAAAAAAGTTTGCTTTCTCCCACAATCCATATCCAATATTTCTCGTACTTCATTAGGAGACTTCTGATGCAGAATTGCTTTCTTAATTAACCTAATCGAGTTTACAATAACATTTTAGTACAGATATCACGCTTCATGAATTGATTTTTCAGAGTCATAATGTTCATCTATTGAACGGAAATGCTCTTCTAGTTCCTCAAGTGTTCGTCCCTTAGTTTCCGGCATGAATTTGTATACAAAACCGATTGCCAATATACCCAAAGCGACAAATATAAAGAAAGTAAAGGATAAGCCTGCTGAGCTAAGCATGATTGGAAAAGCAAAACCGATGATAAAGTTTAAAATCCAAAGGAAAAATACACTGATGCCAGTACCAAGCCCCCTTAATCGCTGCGGGAATATTTCTGCAATGACCAGCCATGTTACTGGTCCGACACAGCCCTGCATAAAGGCTAGAAATAAAACGGTCAAAGATAGCACGATATACGGGAGTGCTGCTGATCCATCAAGCACGATTGAGAATATGGCAATGAATAAAAGCGCTGTGGTCGTTCCTGATAAACCAATCATCAATATCGGGCGCCGGTTCACCCTGCCAACCAGCCAAATGCCGATGATAACGGCAATGACTGATATCAATCCATTCCCAATATTAGCGATTAAAGCTGCCTTTGTACCAAAACCGGACTCTTGCAGGATTTGAGTGCCGTAATACATAATTGAATTGACACCTGTGATTTGATTAACGATGGCAACACCGATACCAATCAATAAAAGACGGCGCAGCCACGGTGTAGTAAACTCTTTGATCGATGCCTTCTCTACATTTGAATCTTTAACTGCCGCTGCTTGTATTTCCTTAAATTCTGCTTCTGCCCTTTTCTCGTCACGTATGAGTTTAAGGACGCGCAGCGCATCGCTTTTTTTACCTTTAGAAGTTAGCCACCTCGGGCTCTCCGGAACCATGAGCATACTTGCAAATAAAATGAGAGCCGGTATGGCACAAAGGATAAGCATGTATCTCCAAACATGCCCTGTATCAGCCATTGCAACACCAAGAATCGCGTTAAAAACGTAGGCTAAAAATTGCCCGCCGACGATCATCAGTTCATTTTGCGTTACCATACGCCCTCTTTTCTCATACGGCGCCATTTCTGCTAAAAAGGCTGGTACCATTGAAGATGCCCCACCGACAGCCAGTCCCAGAAAAAACCGAAAGATAACCATTGTTAAAACATTCGGCGCAAATGCTGTTCCAAGCGATGCCAGAAAGAATAAAAAGGATAGATTAAGGATCATTTTACGTCGGCCGTAGCGGTCAGCCAATTTGCCGCACAGCAATGCACCAAACGCTGCTCCTAATAGAAGCATACTTGTAACCAGCCCTTCTGTGACCGGTGTTAAGTTAAGTTGATCAGATCTTGCCATAAAAGGTAAGGCTCCATTTATAACTCCAGTGTCATATCCAAAGAGAAGCCCGCCAAATGTTGCTGAGATCATTATCAACTGCAAAAACGACCTGGGATTTCGTTGTTCTTTCATACCCTTTCCCCACCTTTATTAAGAATGCTTTATATGTTTTTCTTTCTCGTCAACCGAATGTGCTGGTTTCACCCTTTCTCTTTTAAAAGAGCAATACTCATTTCAGCCAGGTTTTTTATTTCCCGAGACCCTATTAATCTGAATATTGAAAAAACTTAATGCGGTGAACGAGGCTTTCGTAAGAACAAACTCTATTGAAATCGCTTTCATTCATTTCGTGAGAAACATATCCACTTTATTGTTATTTCCTTGTTATATGTTTGTTACATCCTAGTTAGGTTTGATATTATCATAATTTCAAAAGCGCTTTCAGTCAATTATAAAACTTCTGAGTTTTTAGCAATCGTAGAATTTCCCAGATAAAACGCCTATTCATGGTTACGTTTTTGAAATCTTGTTGTGATATTTGAATATTGATTAAGAGTTTGTACTCAAATATAAACGTGTTAAGAAAAATACTTTCACAATAAATAGCGATATCATTATAATGAATGATGGTTGATTGAGATAGAAACAGAAGAAGGGGAAATCGAATTGAAGAAAGCAATGGTAGGCTTTAGTCTATTAGCTTTGAGTTTTTCGTTGGCAGCCTGCGGATTAAATGATACTGCTGAAAAAAGCAATTCAGATCTTAAACAGCCAGTTGCCAAGAATTCTCAACCTGAAGCAAAAAAAGGATTGGTGGATGCTGTGTTAGAAAGGCCTGTTGACGGAGATACGATCAAAGTTAGCTATAACGGCAATATTGACACAGTTCGCTACTTGCTCATTGATACTCCAGAGACTAAAAAGCCAAATTCATGTGTTCAGCCATATGGCGAGGATGCATCTAAACGAAACAAAGAATTGGTTAGCGGCGGCAAGCTGCAATTAGAATTTGATAAAGGAGAGCGCAGAGATAAATTCGGAAGGCTGTTAGCTTACGTTTATGTCGATGGCAAGTCTGTTCAAGAAACACTGTTAAAAGAAGGATTAGCCAGAGTAGCATATGTTTATGAGCCAAATACGAAATACATAGACCAGTTTAGAAAAGATGAACAGGAAGCACAAACGCAAAAACGTTCTATTTGGAGTAAAAACGGTTATGTGAATACCAGAGGATTTAAAGGCTGTGTTAAGCAGCACTCCACTGAAAAACACAAGTGAAAAAAGGATATAGTTCGTGATAGACACCCTTTTGAATGAATATAATGCAATAAATCAAAAAAGAGGGTGCCTTACATAAATGAATGCTCTACTAAAGAACGAAGACATGATTGCGATTATTAGAAATGGTCTTAACTCATCACAATCCCCAAAGCATATTATTATCGTTGGCGCCGGGTTGGCTGGGCTTGTTTCTGCATCTTTACTGAAGAACGCAGGACATAAAGTGACGATTCTGGAAGCGAGTGATAGAGTCGGGGGCCGAGTTTGCACGTTGCGATCTCCCTTCAGTGCCGGGCTGTATTTCAATGTTGGACCAATGCGTATTCCGGAGATCCATACTCTAACCTGGGAATATATAAAAAAATTCAGCCTGCCAACCAATGTATTTTTGAACAGAACTCCAATGGACATCATTTACGCCAATGGCATTCAAACACGTCTTCATCATTTTGAAAGCAATCCGGGTATCTTAAGATACCCAGTTGCAGAAAATGAACAAGGAAAAACGGCCGAAGAGCTGATGCTTTCTGTATTGCAGCCTATTCTTAATTTTATTTCTGTAGATCCCGCGAGAAATTGGCGGATTGTTGAAACACAGTACAGGAACCATTCGTTAGCCTCTTACTTGAATACTTATTTTTCAAACGGTGCAATCGATATGATCGGCGTACTGTTGGATATGGAAGCATATATGGGGATGTCCCTTGTTGAAGTGTTACGGGAATCCATCTTCTATACGTCGCCAACTCGCTTCTATGAAATAACAGGCGGCATGGACCGGCTTCCTCAAGCATTTCTTCCCCAATTAAAAGAACATATTGTCTTCCATCATAAAATGGTGAAAATATCTCAAAATCAAAACAATGTTACGATCAACTGCATTCATCAACAGACAGCAAACCATTTGGAAGTGACAGGCGATCTCGCTATCATAACCATCCCATTTTCAACATTGCGTTTTGTCCAATTTGAACCATATGATTCATTTTCTTATTATAAACGGCTGGCCATTCGTGAACTCAACTATATTGCCGCAACAAAAATCGGAATAGAGTTTAAGAGCCGTTTTTGGGAAAAAGCTGGGCAGCGCGGCGGCAAATCGATCACTGATCTTCCGATAAGATTTTCATATTATCCCAGCATTGACATTGGCTCGAATGGTCATGCTGTTATTGTAGCGAGTTACACATGGGCGGATGAGGCGCTGATATGGGACAGTCTTTCAGAGGGAGAGCGCCTCCGCTATACTTTAATGAATTTATCAGAAATATATGGTGATATAGTGTGGTCAGAATTTGTGACCGGCGCTTCTTTTAGCTGGACCCTCAACCCTTATTCAGCCGGAGGGTTCACAGCTTTCGAACCAGGACAGGAATTACAGCTGTATCCATATATCCCTACCCCTGAAGGGAAAATACATTTCGCTGGAGAACATGCCTCACTTACTCATGGATGGATGCAAGGAGCGATTGAATCCGGAATACGAACGGCGTATGAAGTGAATCGTATCACTTAAATCCTCCGTTTTTTATATTCCTTTTTGATGACGGACATTGATGTTGTTGAATACTAGAGAAACAGCAATTAGGATAGTATAACTAATTTAAAAAAACCCTTCACATGACTGTGAGGGGTTTTTTGTGCGTAGACAATACTTCCGATTTGATCGTAAATCAAGAGTTTGAACGGTTACCAAATCAGGATGATTTATTGCTTACCGCCAATAGTCAATACATTCGTAGTTACATTAGCACTGCCATTACTTTGATATCCCTCTACCGTAAGCGCGGTTTCATACATTTTACCCATTGGCATTCCTAAGCTTTCCCACTTCTTGAAGTGTTCGCTGACAGATACGGTTCCGCTCGTGCGTTTTGTCTGTCGGACACTCCAATATTGTTTAAAAGTCGCGATGCCTATAATGGAGGGTTGGTTGATTCGAGTGGTCTCATAAATGTCATATGTCCCTCCATCAACAGTAAAAGTACCCTTTGGTATTCCGGTCGGTCTATAGGTGCCCCAATTATCGACGATATAATATTCTACGAGTGGATCTTTCGTCCATCCATAAACACATAGATAAGAATTTCCTCCCGGATTGAAGGTTGCGTTGTAACGAATTGATATGTTTCCAAGTTGTGAGTGAGTCTTGGTTGTATCGAATTTCTTGCCTTTTCTAAATAAAGCATTCCCAATGTTACTCCACTGGGCACTAAACGCGCCGCCGCTATTGAGCGTCATACTTGTGTTCCCATAATCCTTCCACAATTCATAGTCATAGCCATCTTGGGAGCCAGTTTGATTTGAGGTGATTGTAGTTGCCGCCTGTGCGGACCATGCAGGTAATGTCAGCACTAGACTAAATAAAACCGCTAAAAAAAACTTCATTCTTTTTTGTTTCATTTGGTATACCTCCTGTTTGATTAGATTGTATTTGAGTCTTACCGTAATGTTTGTCCCTCACCACCTTTCAAAAGAAAGCAGCCTAGTAGCTATAATATTCTTCTGCTATGCTATCCCCCTAAAAATTTAGCTTGGTAATGTAATAGCTTTGTGTTTTTTGATTATCAATAGAATGGCATTAAATGATTTTTTGATACCGCTTTCAATTTTGTTAACAGATATATAAACCCAACTTCTATGATGCAGCTGTAGTTATATGATTAAAGGGGCTTATGATCATGATGAGCCGTTAATTGTTCTTTCATTGATCTCCTGGAAAAAATAAACGCTTACCGGCCCTCACTAATCATTAGTTTGTTCGAAAGCTCTTCAAAGCTGTATTGAGATCCTTAGTGTGAGTGTAAATTTTCTTATATAAATCGAATAGCGTTTTATATTGTTGAACATTTTGTTCCTTGGGATAAAATGTAGAAGCCTTGTGAATAAACTGCTTTGCACATTCTTCAAGGGATTCAAACCACCCACTTCCAAAGGCAGCTAGCATAGCAGCCCCCATGGCTGGGCCTTGTTCATTTTCTAACTTAATCACGCTCGCATTGAAAATATCAGCTTGCATTTGCAGCCACGTTTCATTTTTAGCTCCCCCACCAATAGAAATAACAGTATTTACTGATTTTCCGGCTTCGCGGAATAGCTCAATTGATTCATGTAAAGAGAATGTGATGCCTTCCATTATTGCCCTCAAAAAATGCTCTCTTTTGTGGGCTCCATCCATTCCGATCAAGCTTCCCCGAATAGAAGAATCAGCATGTGGCGTTCTTTCACCAACCAAATAAGGAGTGTATAGCAGGCCATTTGCTCCTATCGGAATAGATTCCACTCCCTGCAATAATTGCTCAAACGATTCGTTTGGTGCAAATGTTCTTTTAAACCAGTCCAAGCTGTACCCTGCAGCGAGTGTGACTCCCATTGTATAAAAAGAATCCTTTTTTCCATGATTAAAAAAGTGCACTTTTCCTTTAAAGTCTCTTTCTTTGTCTTCTTCGTGGGAAAGTATGACCCCTGACGTCCCAATACTGCATAGTGTTTTTTCGGAAGAAAGAATACCCGCTCCAATAGCACCGCAAGCATTATCAGCTCCCCCGGCGTATACTTTTGTTTTTTCCAATAGCCCTGTCTCCGCCGCAACGTGCGGAAGCAGCGATCCTACACAATCATGAGATTCAACAAGCGGAGGACAAATATCTGCAGAAATACCAAATCGATTGCAAATATCATCGCTCCACTCCTTGCGAGTAATATGTAAAAGCAACGTTCCTGCTGCATCGGAGTATTCGGTGTGAATGGCACCAGTCATACGAAATCTCACATAGTCTTTCGGAAGCAAAAAAACAGCTGTTCTTTTAAAAAGTTCAGGCTCATGTTCCTTCACCCATAAAATTTTAGGTAATGTAAACCCTTCTAAAACTCGGTTTTTTGTGATATCAAGCAGATAATCGCCGAAATTTTCAGTCATCCAAATACATTGAGGCGTCGTTCTGGTGTCATTCCAAAGAATTGCATGACGCAACACCTTTAAGTCTTGGTCAAGCAGGACTAACCCATGCATTTGTCCTGAATAGCTTATCCCGTCAATATCCTTGGCTTGAACGTTGGATATGGAAACCAATTCAGCCAATGCATCAATTGTTTGCTGCACCCAGTCTTCGGGATTTTGCTCACTATACCCTGCCTTCTCTTGAATGAGCGGATAACTCTTCGACGTTTCTGCACACACCTTGCCGTTTTGATTGACTAAAATCGTTTTAACAGCACTCGTTCCAAGATCTACTCCAATGACATACTTCATTTTTTCACCCCTTACCCTTATAAAAAAACCATTCACTCAAAATAAAACCCAATTATAGAAAGTACCCGTCATAACAATAAGCAAAAGGTAAGAAATCATGACGGGCAGCCTCAGGTAACTTGGGTATCATACCTTTTATCGTGATTCTCTTTATCTGTTATACTTCTAAAATGTATTGGTTCAATAAAGCTTTTAATCGCTCTTGTCTTCCTGATTCGTTTTGAATTGATTTATTATTAAGCGCATATTGCTCAAGAGTATGGAAATTAGCTCTTCCTTCTGTAATTTCAAGACCAATTCCTTCAGTAAAGCTGCGATAACGATGTTGAATCACATCATCAAACACACGATCTTCGATCAATTTATGGGCTACTCTCAATCCTCTTGCAAATGCATCCATCCCCGCAACATGGGAATATATTAGATCATCAGGCTCAAAAGAAGATCTTCTAACCTTCGCGTCGAAGTTTAATCCGCCGCTTCCAAGGCCGCCATTTTGCAGGATTTCGTACATTGCTAATGTCGTAGAATATAAATCTGTTGGAAATTCATCTGTATCCCAGCCTAAAAGAGGATCACCCTGGTTCGCGTCAACAGAGCCAAGAAGACCGTGTACTCTTGCCATCCGTAATTCATGTTCAAATGTATGCCCGGCTAATGTGGCATGATTGGCTTCGAGATTTAATTTAAAATGATTGTCTAAGCCATATTGCTTTAAAAAGGCAATGGTTGTTGCTGCATCTGTATCATATTGATGAGTGGTCGGCTCTTTTGGTTTTGGTTCAATCAAAAACTGTCCTGTATATCCGATTTCCTTCGCATAATCCACTGCCATATGCATAAATCTCGCCAAATTATCAAGCTCCAATTTTAAATCGGTATTTAACAATGTGTCATATCCTTCACGGCCGCCCCAAAATACATAGTTCTCGGCGCCAAGCTCTTTTGCTGTTTCTAACCCTTTTTTTACTTGTGCTGCAGCATACGCAAACACATCTGCATTGCAGGAAGTTGCGGCACCATGGACGAAACGGGGATTCGTAAACATGTTTGCAGTATTCCATAATAGCTTAACGTTGCTATTGCTCATGTAATCTTTAATCATGCCCACGATGATATCTAAATTTTGATTTGTTTCTTTTAACGTATTTCCTTCTGGCGCAACATCTCGGTCATGAAAAGCAAAAAATGGTGCATCCAGTTTTTCAAACATCTCAAAAGCTGCTTCTACTCTCGCCTTCGCCAGATCCATTCCTTTATAGTGATCCCATGGTCTTTGCATCGTAGCTGCCCCAAAAACGTCTGTGCCGTCAGCGGTAAATGTGTGCCAATAGGCAATAGAAAATCGCAAATGCTCTTTCATCGTTTTTCCGCCGATTACTTCTTCAGAATTATAATATTTAAATGCTAAAGGATTAGTGGAATCTTTCCCTTCATAAACCACTTTGTTTACGCTTCCAAAATAGTTGACTGAACTAGAATGAGTTTGAGCCATCTTATTTCCCCCTTAAAAATAAATTCAAAACATGATCATACAAATACAGCATTTTTATTTCATAATGTAAGTAAGTTGCACATTAGTTTGTTGTTCGAACAAACTAACTTATTTTAATTTTATATAACCTCATCAGTATTTTCAATATTTTTTTAAGTTTTTCATGAACACATTAGATATAATAAAAGTAAATTAGCTATGTACTATGTCTCATACTGAAACCGAAAACATGTAACTTAATATAAAGTTTATACAATTGGAGTGGATGAAGTGGATATCGCTGATCAAACCTTTGTCAAAAAAGTAAATCAAAAGCTATTATTAAAAGAAATTCTTAAGAATTCACCTATTTCAAGAGCAAAATTATCTGAAAAGACCGGATTAAATAAATCAACTGTTTCATCACAGGTAAACACGCTGATGAAAGAAAATCTTGTATTTGAAATCGGTCAAGGACAATCAAGTGGCGGAAGAAGACCTGTCATGCTTGTTTTTAATAAAAAGGCGGGATACTCCATAGGAATAGATGTTGGTGTGGATTATATTAATGGCATTTTAACAGACCTTGAAGGAACGATCGTTCTTGATCAACACCACCATTTGGAATCGAATTCTCCAGAAATAACCAAAGATATTTTAATTGATATGATTCATCACTTTATTACGCATATGCCACAATCTCCGTACAGGCTTATTGGTATAGGCATATGCGTGCCTGGACTAGTTGATAAAAATCAAAAAATTGTTTTCACTCCGAACTCCAACTGGAAAGATATTGACTTAAAATCTTTCATACAAGAGAAGTTCAATGTGCCCGTTTTTATTGAAAATGAGGCAAATGCCGGCGCATATGGAGAAAAAGTATTTGGTGCTGCAAAAAATCACGATAACATTATATATGCAAGTATCAGTACAGGGATAGGGATTGGTGTTATTATCAATAATGATTTATATAGAGGGATAAGCGGATTCTCCGGAGAAATGGGACATATGACAATAGACTTTAATGGTCCTAAATGCAGTTGCGGAAACCGGGGTTGCTGGGAATTGTATGCTTCAGAGAAGGCTTTATTAAAATCTCTTCAGACTAAAGAGAAAAAAGTGTCCTATCAAGAGATCATAGACCTCGCCCATCTGAATGATATCGGCACTTTAAATGCATTACAGACTTTTGGATTTTATTTAGGAGTAGGCCTTACCAATATTCTAAATACATTCAATCCACAAGCCATCATTTTAAGAAACAGCATAATTGAATCGCATCCTATGGTACTAAATTCAATTAGAAGCGAAGTGTCGTCCAGGGTTTATTCCCAATTAGGCAATAGCTATGAATTATTGCCTTCTTTCTTAGGAAAAAATGCACCAGCATTAGGAATGTCCTCCATTGTTATTGATCATTTTCTAGATATGATTACAATGTAATTTAAGATTAAAATGTCAAATCCCTATGTTCTAGCTCATCTTTAGATGAGCTCTTTTGTTTTGTTATTTTAAAGCTGAATAGGAGTATTTCTGAAGACATATTTGCATATGACACCTTCTAATATGAAAAAAGGAGTTCTAAAATAGAAGTCTCCTTTTTTCATGCAACAATTATTTTTCTTTATAGCGAAAATATCTAAAGTCGGCCGGAATATGATTACCACTGGTATCTTGACATTGCATCCCTACAAAGGCTCCTGTGAAGAACCCTCCCCACGGATGTAGTCATCAGATAATTTTTTCGATTCCAATGCAATGTCAATTTTGTGCCAATCTTCGTTGTTAAAAGAATAGAAATAATAATACTTTTCCTTTTCAATATTTACTCTTAAATATACATACTTTACTTCACGAGGAATAGCAATTTTATTTTTTAATGGTTGAGAAAAAGAAAAGTTATCACATATTGTTAATTCAAGAATACGGCCAAGTTCTTCATCATGCGTGACTTGAAGAGCCGTCCAGTTCTCAGTATTGTAATAGTTCACCAATCCAGCGGCTTGTTGAAAATTCTCCGGGTAAAACTCTACAGCAGTTTCCGCTTCAAAATGAAGACTTTGCCAACGTCTGGCTACAAATGCCTGAGTAAATGTCGAGGTTAATGATTCATGACCGTATAATCGTAAATGATTTGGCACCTGAGTCAATGAACCTAATTCATTCGTAAAAGGAATCCTTAAAGTTTGAAAATTTATATTTAATGTTGAATCCTCAAATTCATCAACTTCCGGGTACGTTGCTTCGAACATTGTTTCGGGTATAGAAGGTGCTTCTACCTCCAAGCTTCCTTCTTTTCCACCTACTACATAAGGCCATTCATCTTTCCAATAGAGTTTTTGAATAGCAGTTTCTCTGCCTAAAGGACAATATCCTCTCTGCTGATAAATTGAATCATGGTCAGGATGAATAGGACGTCCCGTTAAATGAGCCAAATACCACTCACCTGTATGTGTTTGAACAATGGATGCATGACCACATTTTTGCAATGGATTTCCAGGGTCATGCCATGACGTTAAGATTGGATTATCGGGATGAACTTCATATGGACCCTCTATATTTGTAGAGCGGGCCATTGTTGCAGCGTGTTCAAACCGTGTTCCTCCTTCTGCAGTTAATAAATAATAATACTTCCCGATATGATAAAGGTGCGGAGCTTCTGTTAGTTTTCTATCTGTTCCTTTAAAAATAACTTTCGGTTTACCAATTAATTTTTTCTCCTCATCAGAATATTCCTGTATAACAATTCCTCCAAATGAATGCCGGTCAATACGCTGATCCCATAACATATTTAATAAATATTTTTTTCCATCCGTATCATGGAACAAAGAAGCATCAAATCCTGAGCTATTTAATTTGATTGGGTCCCCCCAATCACCATTAACCGTTTCACAAGTAACTAAATAATTATGACAATCTTTCCAAGCGCCATCTACTACCTTAACATCCGTATAGATTAGCCAAAACTTTCCGTCACTATAACTTAAACATGGCGCCCAAACCCCGCCTGAATTAGGGTTTCCTTTCATGTCTAATTGTGAAACTCTCTGTAACGGATGTGCGACTAAACGCCAATTCACTAAATCTTTTGAATGGTGTATCTGGACACCTGGAAACCACTCAAATGTAGAGACAGCGATATAATAATCCTCTCCTACCTTACAAATACTTGGATCGGGATTGAATCCTTTAAGTACTGGATTAATAATCTTCATTTGAACTCCTCCTCAGCCATTTTCTTTTATTTAAGCCTTGAATTCCTCGATATTATCCAAATAAACTTTATCTCTATTCTCTAATTCTCGTACCATTTTTTTGTATTTCTCTTCATCTAAATTATAGAAATTAATATCAATCATGGCTAGAACCAGCAAGAATACTGGAATGATAGTTGCTGTAATTAAAATTCCCGTTAATGCCTCCGGGGTTTGTGTTTGATTTGCCACGTATCCAAACTTATCTAGAACCAATCCAGGAACAATCCCTCCCAGTGCCATACCGAATTTAAAGAAAAATCCGATAATAGCATAAATGAGCCCACCCATTCTTTTCCCAGTCCTATACTCTCCATATTCTATTGTTTCAGGAATGAGCGCCCACATATATCCCCCGGCGGTGATACTTCCAGCAGCAGCAATTAATCGAAAGAAGAGGATAAGATATACATTACTTGACGGAACAAATAGTAAAGCTAAGAGGCCGATAATATTCAGTAATAATGCATAGTTTAGTAGTTTTTTCTTCCCCAATAATTGGTGAAGCCTTGGAATAAACGGTAAAATGACCAAAGCAGGCAAACTTCCAATCAAACCGTACCACTTCACTAAATCCTCTCTTCCTAAGTTATATGTCACGTAATAGATGCCAACTGAATTACTTATTGAATTTACTCCAAAAATAATAATAAAGAAAATGCTTAATACAACAAGTGGACGATTCACATGAAATTGCTCAAATATATCCGATAATTTAATTTTCTCCTCAGACTTTTGAAGAGTGACACGCTCTTTTGTGCTTTTAAAACAAAAGATTAAAAGGCACCCACCTATCATTCCCAAAATACCCATGGTTAGCTGCCAGCCAAGAGATTCGTTGCCGGAAGTATCGCTTAAATAAGCAGCCAATAAGGGAACAAAAAATGCAACGACAAGTCCCCCAAGATTTGCAAATAACATACGAACAGATGTTATACTAACAACTTCTTGATTATTTCTGGTCATTGCAGAAGTTAACGCGCCATATGGAACGTTTATGGTTGTGTATGTAAGCGACAAGCCAACATAGGTAACATAGGCATATATTAATTTCCCCATATCTGAGAAATCTGGAGTTGTAAAACAGAGTATTGCAAGTACTACAAATGGGAAAGCTCCAAATAAAAGATACGGTCGAAAGCGTCCAAATTTGCTATTTGTTCTGTCTACTATTGTTCCAATAAAAGGATCAGCGAGAGCGTCAATGATTCTAACCACTAAGAACATGGTGCCGGCTGCTGCAGCCGATAAACCAAATACATCGGTGTAGAAGAACAAAAGATAAGTAGACACCGTTGCATAAATTAAATTACATGCAAAATCTCCAGAAGCATAACCAACCTTTTCAGTCATGCTAATCTTCCTTAAATTTTCACTGATCATGACTTTTCCTCCCTTTTCGATCCTTAAATAAGGAACAGTATGAAATGGTTTAAAAATTTCTCAATCACATCGGCCGGAAGCGTTTTATTAAAGCGCTTTCAAAAAAAAAACACAAAGTGGTTTAATTTCAAAGAGCATTTTTCATCGTACAAAATGGTCTGTATCAGCAAGCAATAAATTCATTTTTTCGTAATATCTCGTATACTCGGGAAAGAATTTAAAGATTCATTCTTTTGTGTTATATATAGCTCCAATTGGATCGAGCCTCTTATTCCCCCTTTATATTAAGTTTTCTTATGGAACTAATAAGCACCCTTCGTTAGTTTGTTGACTGAACAAACTAACTTGACTTCATATTATATAATCCTATTCACTTTTTCAATGCTTTTTCAGAAAATTTAAATCACCCTGCAGCAAATGGTGATGATCGCCTTCTTTTTTTATACACTCAGTTTCTCAAATATCCTGATGATTCTCTTCAAAAAAACCTGACAAAGTAATGATCGTACCTCATACCATTTTGTTTAATATCTAAGAAGCCTGTAAAATTTTGAATCTAAACCTCACTTTGAATAAAAATATTATTTTATTCCTGCAATTTTCCATGGTAGCCCTAAAAAAAGCAGTCTATTCAGATCTGCTCCTTTACGTTCTCTTCTTTTAACTTTTTGTTTAGCTTGAAACTAATGAAGACATTGATAATCGCAGCTGGAACATATAAAATTCCTGATCCCATTATTCCTAACGCAGTACTTGAACCTACTATAAAAGCCTGTATTTCTGTATTTCTTGACTTCAAACTAAGTAACACTAGAATACCCGCTAATACCCCTATAAACCGAGCAATGCCTGGAATAAAGAAATCGGTTAGGATTCCAAATATTTGTCCAATCATTGATAACACAATTCCCATAAAACTGGATAACACAACTAATGTTTTGATGGCTTTTCACCCCTTTTTAAATCCGTTCCATTATTAAACCGCTTTTGATACAGGTTTACAAGTATAGCAGCCCACTCTACAAACCCTCTCAGCTGCCATGCTTTTTGACTCACCATCCTCTTTCCACTCTATTCCTATACAAATAAATACTCCTTACCCTCAACAAAGGCGATTAGTTTTATTCAAAAGCCTCTGTAAAGAGCGGTGTATTCTTACTTGAATGCCGGAGATGTGGAATGGAAAAGAGCATTTAACTTAATACTCTTTAAGAATCTCACAGTCCATTTCCATAAACTTATATCATTTACTTTTCCTGTTTAAGTTCTTTCTTTTTATTCCTTTTGTAACCTGCATAAGAGCCGCCAAAAATAGCTATAAACATGGCAATCCAAATAAAAATGTTCAAGTTAAACCCCCCAATTTTAAATAAAACACTTCTTTTATCATGACCCCTTTGCCTCTCCCACTAAAAGCTCATATCGTGTTATGGTTTAACAAAACTTCCTAGGAGTGGTTCTTTGCTTAAAGCTTCAAAAATTTTGATCTCATGTGTAGCTTTAATCCTATGCGTGTATTCCTTATATCATCAAAGTGCATTCCTCTTGTTTTCTCTCCAAGTATTGGTTGCACTTCTCTTTGTTTTAATGGGAGTGGAGACACTTTCAAAGAAACAAACAAGGTCTGCGTATTTGTTGTTCGGATCAGCGGCTTTTATACTTGTTGTGAACGTTGTGAAATACATGATTTAAATTGTAGATAAACTACTTCTGCAGGCATATGGAATCCCAGAACCAATAAATTAACGCAGCAGCAATGCTCATTATGTAATAATGTAAGCTCCTGAACACTGTAAAAGCACTAGGCGGATAATCAATAAACAAGAACACGAACACAGCTAAAAAAGCTACTGCAGTATAAATTAAAAAATAGATCAAACTGAACTTTCTGGGATTTCTTCTTAGTAATAATTGTAAAGGAAAAGCAAATATTAAGTAAGTGATAAAAGAGTAGAATGCAATGATGCCTATTGTGATTAATGCGATCGCCATAAAATCTGAATAAACAAACATATACAAGCCAAAGACTAGACCATATGACAAACTTGAGAATACCAGCGTATAAACATAACTGTTTAACGTCTTTTGATTGAGGCTCAATTCAGCACCCCCTACCATGTATCCTTTTTAACCGTTATTGAATTGTTCAACATCTTCATTGATTTTCACGTCATTTTAAAAATTAGACTCCGGATAACAAAGTTCTTAGTAATCTATGTATTGAGCAAACAACTATTAAAGTTTAAAAAAGATCGGCAGATGCATGAACATCTAACCGATCGGCAATAGTATAGCTTCCTCTAAGTAGCTTCACAGTATATGATTCTGAAACTTCCACACTCAAACACTCTGTGTCCTCCCGATTCGTTACAGTTTCATTCGTTGTTACAGTAAAGCTGGTGATGGCTTATCGGATATACTCATCGCTTTTACCGGTATAGTCATAACTATTGGCAGCTATTAAAACCTCAGCGGTAAACACTGTGCCAGATGCGGTGGCAATTTTCTGATGAAGCCTCATATTCTTGTCCATTGGGATTAAGTTTTGTCGTTGGAGGTTAACATCATTGCATTAGGTTTACATCAATTACATTATAAAAGGCATTAGAGGTATCCGCAACGTCCCACACCCCTAGAATGACATGATAACCACTGCGATCAGTTGGTACATAAATCTTATGAGAAAGATTAGTATCTGCCTTAGAACCATCGTGATCTACTGTTCCAATTAATTCAAACTCATCTCTTGTTAATGGTTTGTTTGGATTCCAATCTTTCTTGGTTATATAATAGTGCCACTTTGATGTAGCGTGAGGAGCAGTATAGTGCCAAGTAAAGGTGTTTAGACCTCCATGCATGTTTTGTTTTACCCAATGATCTGCAGTCTGCCTGTCTAGCCCAAAGTCAATTTGACCAGAGCCTCCATTTGCAGATGCAATTTTCCCATCTGGCGGACCCGCGGATGGAAAACCTTTTGGGCCTTCTACCGATTGAGGACTATCAACTACAGAACCATATTTTTGTGTAGCTGCCGTCCAACCAATTATTTGTTTTTCTAATGACCCCATGTACGCTCTACTGGCAGGTTCTTTTATATACCCGTGCGCCGATACCTCACCTGCAAATAAAGTAACACCAACACCTAGAACAGCAGTTAGAACAGCGCCTTTGATAAAACCCTTCATTACCAACTCATTCCTCCCTTTGCTGTAACGTTTTTCTCTTTCCTGATATAATAATTCATTATATGTCAGGTAATCTCCTTCTTTATTTTTGATGGCAAGCACTCTTCAATCTCTACTTTGGCAACTCCAAAACACATATCATATGCAGCATCATTTACCCATGCGGCTCGATATATGTGTTCTGTATATTCTTAAAGTGATTCACCAATTTATTACTTGAATCATTCTTGTCTAAAGTTTTGTTCTTTTTACCTAAACGGGCAGGTATAATGAAACTGTAAAAAGAAAACAAAAAAAATCTTAAGGAGGATTTTTGTGTTTCAAACCTTAGACCATTTTTTGAAATCTTGGGAGTTCGAAGCCGATGCTACACAGAAACTGCTAAATAGTCTAACTGATGAATCACTTAAACAAGAAATCACTTCACAAAATTGGACTTTAGGCCGTATTGCTTGGCATACTGTTGCAGCCATTCGCATCATTACCTCAAATACAGACTTAACATTTCATGCCCCTGCTGATGATTACCCTGTTCCTACTTCGGCTCAGTTTATAGCAGACAGCTATCATCAAGCCAGTAATGCATTTGTACAGGCATTAAAAACCCAATGGACGGATCATACACTTCAAGAACGTATCAACTTTATTGGTCAACAATTGCCAAATGGTTCACTTTTGATGTTTTTGATTCAACATCAAAATCACCACCGAGGACAAATGACTGTTCTTATGAGACAAGCAGGATTAACTGTTCCTGGTATTTATGGTCCAGCAAAAGAGGAATGGACAACATTTGGTTTGGAACCCCCGCAAATGTAAGCAAACTTTTTTATAAAGAAGTTAACCCATTACAATATATAAAAGCATGTGTTGATCAATTTTTTTCAAAACATGCTCTTTTTCTTTTGTTCACATCAGAAATAATGTCTGGCATTTTTTTAATTTCTTTTTAAATTGTGTTGATACACATTAAAATGGGTAAAAATTTATTAAGGTGATTTCTTTGAATAATGATCAAAAAGGTACTCATTACTCTTCATTTATTTTTTCAACGATAATGGTGTTGTTGGTCGCAATCTTTCCTCCATACACTTCTTGGCTTGTGACTGTCTTCTTTTTGGGCTTTGCACTTATATATACTTTCCAAAAACATAAAGCAAGTTCGTCAAAAGCAATATCTTATATTTCATATTTCTTGTTCATCGTTGCGTTGGTTTACACATTAGTAAATATATCGTTTTAATCCTCCCAGAAAGAGAGGATTTTTATTTAACTCTATTCAGCTACCTTTGGGTTACCTCTATCTGTAATGATAAAGCTATCAGATCCAGCAAAATACGATGACCAATGCAAACCCTAGTGTCTGACAAGATACTTCATATAAATTATTGTACTCACCCTTATTAGGAGAGTCTTTCTTATTCTTAATTATATTGTAATAGGGTTTTAAGCCTCCTTGAATACTGAATTTATTACAGTATTCAAGGGCATATCCACTTACCATTTCTACCTGCAATTTATCGTTTTTGAATTGTGAGGGGTTGCTTCTGTCCACTCTTTTTAAGTTAACTCATTTTTGCCGATATAAAAGCTCGATAACTTTTTATAAAAGTTAGACTTTTTGTTCTTAACAGTCCCATCTTTAACGAGGATAACGTTTTGAGGATCTGGTTCAACTACCGAGATATTTTTAATTTGCTTAAGGCTTATATTTGATGAAGAAGGATTATATGAAGGTGTCTGTTGAGAGCAAGAGCAAAAAATTGAAAGCATTCTCATTTAATACTATTCCATTAAACTTATAGGGAAAATTAAAACCTGATGTAGAATACCCTACCAGCAATGCCAAGGCCGTTTGCCTAGTAGAAAACGACCTTTAACCATTACTAACGATTTTAATAATCATTTACCATGCCCGAGGCATATATTAGAATTCCAACTAAAAGACTGTCGCCTCTTAATAACTCACAACCACAATGATTATAAAACTTCTCAAGGAACGATCAGCAGCCCGTTAGCTACCCCTGATTAAAGATGAGCTGTTACCACACTGTTACGTTAGAACTTCCACTACTTCGATATCCCTCTGTCGCTAAGACTTGGTAAGACCAATTACTACCCAGATTCATCCCATATCTCTTCCATGCGTTAACGTGATTGCTGAAAGTGATTGTAGCGTTGCTTCCAGTTGGTCTCTTCGACTGGCGAACACTCCAGTACTGCGTAAAAGTAGTTTTATCGCCATCAATGGAAGGTGCATCATAACGTGTAGTTGTGTACACGTCATATGTACCCCCATCACTGTAAACCGTACCTTTATACGTTCCAGTAGGTCTATAAGTCCCCCATGAATCCACTACATAATATTCTATGAGGGGTGATCGCGTCCAACCATATAAAGTCAAATATGCATTGCCATTCGGCGCCCAAACTCCGGCATTATAGTTTATCGTCCTAAATGGCGAACCTGTAGTCCAACCTTTACCAACAACGAAATTTCCGGTATTAGACCAATTCACGCTGTAATTCCCGCCAGACCCATTGACAGCGTTTACTGTTCCGCCCCCATCAGTCCAATTTTGCCAGTAGTCTGTATTAGCTGCAGAGGCGTTTGCCGAAAACAAGCTCATACTCATCAATGCTGCCGTTAACCCAACTAAGAATTTCTTTGTAAACTTAAACATATGTTACCTCCTATAATATTTTTTCTGACTTTGACATGAGGTAGCACTCGTATCTATTTAAAACATCCTTAATTACTACCCCCAAAGCTTCTGATCGTTCCCTTCAATATAATACCATGAATTTATGAGTGAATATTACAAATATTTGCAATTTAATTACAAGGACCCAAAAATTACATTATAAGTAATCTTGTTTCACCATAACCTAATCCTTTTTTCGTAGAATCGCAATTCTTGTTTCTAAATCTGATGGAGTCTTTATTAATGAAAGCAGCCATATGAATGCCATATAAAAGAGAGTTCATTTTTCAGCTCCTTGAAATCTAAATAACATCACGATTTTAAGTTAAGTTTAAAGAGTATCATCTTGAGAAACTCCCCTTTAATTGGTAAGCTGACACATAGGTCATAAAAGCAGGTGATATCTTGAATAAAAGAATCGGAATAATTGGATTAATTGTTTCCTTAATTGTTCAAGGGTTTTCAGCAAGTGATTCGTTGACTCATGAAATTGCTATGGTTTCTCTATTTGTATTCTTAATGATTTATAATTTCGAACATGCTAAAGATTTCTCTAAAAAATCTCTAATAGCATTAGGAGCAATTTTTATAACTCTAATGCTAGGTATTTATCAGCTCCTTTCCTTGACCGGTGATTACTTTGATAGCCACAACGTAAATATTGGACTTATCATCTTACTTGAGATCGCTTTGATCATTGTATTGGTATCTATTGCAGTGAATTTAATGAAGCTTATTGCGAATCGGTTAAGGAAAACACCTCATGGTAAAGAGTTTTAGCTCTTTGCCTTGTGGTCTCTTATGTATGAAATCACATGTAATATCAAATTTCTCAGTTCTATTTCCTCTGTAATCGCTGCGCAACAATAAAAAACTTGTTTCAGCATTTCCAGCGTTCGCTGCAAGTACAAGCCCGGATCAGGGAATTGCAAATGTTACAAATGATGATTTTAAAGCCCAAGCTATCAAATGGGATCTACCTAGCACTACAGGTATTTTTGCCAACACATTTGAAAAAGACGGAATCCGCTGGTAAAAAGGATTACAAAAGTCTCAGAAGGACATTGGATTCGCCATTACGAAGGTGTACGAATATAAAGATTGCAATTGGGGGCTTCTAGCTCCCTTTTTTAACCTCAAGAACTTCTTCTCGAGTATGATTGAAATATTTGTGCCTAGAACCTTAAGTTTATTCGTATACAACAACGACCCCTCATCATTGGCTAAAAACAGATCTTCCCCATTTGATAAGTGCACCCAAAAAGCTTTCTCTGGTTCATCCCTATAGTCATAAATTGCGACTACCTTTTTATTTGACTCCGCTTATCGGTTTTCCGACAGTTATTTTTGTATTCTCTTTAGCAAAATAATCGATTTAATCATAAACTCCAATCCAAGTTTGACCACGTTTGTACCTTCAAGTAACTTCTAATCACAAGATTGAATATTATTCGTTAACACACTTGGTCCCAACTGTTGAGTTCTAGAATTAGTAAGACGAACTTGAACTTTAACATTCTTCATTTCGGCTGTAATTAAGTCAAACCTTCCCGCCCAACTAGGGATCTCTTCCTCAGGAGTAGGATAAAGTTTAAACCGCCAACTAATCTCACCTGGTATAGTAGCAAATCCTTCGTAACTGTCGTAATTTCCAAAAGAAGAAGGAGCAGGAAGATGGACAGCAAGAATGCTTATATTGGTTCTGGCAGCACTCGGCGGGTTCAATTGCACCTTATAGATTAATGCTACACCTTTAGCATTTTTAAGATTTTTATTTACCGGCTCCAGTATTACACTGCAAGGCATTGGACTCGCGTTTGTTTGAAGGGGATAGGCAACAATCATACTTAATAAGGATAAAACTAAAATAAATTGTTTCATTGAAAGTTCCTCACAATTTTTTCGTTAATTTTCCTGATTTCTGGATTGATTATTCATATGTATATGATTAATACTTCATTTTTTTATCCCTTCAGAAAAATGCTCTTCCTAAATTATTGTTTCTCCCTTTGCACAAGTATTTAAATTTCCTTAACTTCCTCTGTTCAAGTGAACATCATGTTTATGTTTTATAAAGCATCAAAAATCCTTATGTTTACTACTTTTTCAGCTCTTTTTAAATTTTTATGATAAGCCTGTTAATCGTAGAGGAAATATGATTTGACTGTATATGGTGACGATTTGACAGAGAAATTTAATGCCCTTCTAACTGTTTTAACCAATGGATCATATTGTTGGCCCAACTACTCAAGGAATGTCTGATAGTGAACAGGCATTGGAATATGATTCACCAAAAAAAAACCCCCTATCCATCTCTTGTTTTTCCGTTTTTTAAGATAATATTAATCTTCCTTATTCATTTAAATATGATAAAATATTACATATTTAGATATTTCATATAGGAGGGAGATGCAGCGAAGTATTACAATGAAAAAGGAGACCATAAAGTGGCTGTTGCTTATTATGAGAAAGTGCTTTATGCCCGTAAACAAATTCAGAGAGGGGATTGTCTTTATGAAACTTAAGCATGCATCTGTCTTTATTTTAGCCATTGTTTTAATTGGATTTGTTAGCATTTATTTAACTAACACTCAAAAAGATGTCCAAGAAGCACGCAGAGGACATACAGCCAGTATTGGTTTTACTGATGGTCATTCGTATGAAATTGCAAGCAGAGGACATACTTCTTAATATGTTTTTCTTATACCCCCTCCAAATTGAGGGGGGTTATTTTTATGATTTATGTCCCCCAGTAAGTCCAGCTCTGTGAAGTGCAGTTCCTGCGGGTGTATAAGAGACTGCTCTCAGAATGGCTTTCGATCCATACTTGCTTCTAATCCCATCCATTACAAACCTGAGTCTCCTTCTCTTTTCATTATTCACTTCAAATAAACTCAACTGCTGATTAACATCATCCTCAATATTTGATAGTGTGACTGAGATACTTCACACAGTCTTACCCGAGTAAAACGTATGAAAGAGCATCAAGCAGTATTAATCTTATTCATTATGCAATAATTCAAAACGTGCAATTTCCCATTCTTTTTTCGCTTTTAATGGTGTTGTATTAACCTTTTTCCCTGATTTTAAGTCATAGGAGGTTATTTCCCCTAAGACTTTCTCTTTTTGCATGTCAAACCCTTTGATAAGGACGTACATGTTACTATCATCAAATTTAATATCATTCAATAACATTTCACTATTGCCTGCATAAAATTCGAAAGATTTTTTCTTATTTAGATTTTCATCAAAAAAGCTAACTTTTCCATTGTATGAGACAGCAACAATCTCATCATTTATTCTTTTTAATTTTGTTGGTATGAATCCATTCTCCATTACAACTTCTTTTTTTGTTTTTAATGTCTCCTTATCAATCAACAGTATTTTTGAAGCTTCTTTTTCATTTACATTATCATTAATAGCTAACATAAATGTTCTTTCATCAAAAATTTGGAATGCATCTTTATCATCTGTGAAATAAACAGTTTTATTTGGAATGGAGGCCTTCTTTTCCTGCTTGTTCGTTTTGGGATTAATTGAGATGATGGACATATTCTCTTCATCACTAGCAATAGCGTAAATTTTATTATCTAGGACTTGTGCTGAAACAATCTCTCCATCAAGTTTAATTTGGTTTTTCTTTTGTTTGTCATCTTTCCAATAAACCAATTCACCTTGTAATCCTGAGTCAGTGTACCCAACGTTTATATCATGTATCACATAATTCTCTGAAGTGTTAATGAAAAAAGCTCCTTCATCTTCGGTTGCTTTAGACAAGCTTTTATCATTAAATTTCTTAATACGCCCAGGTTTATTATTGACCATAAAATGGTGATTGCTTCTGTTTGAAGAAAAAAACGTATCATCTTTATTGTATGATGATGTGCTAAGATTAACAGCATCCTTTATTATGATGCTATCCTGTATTGATCCATTCTCTTTGTATATAGCAAACTCAGCACCTCTGTTTAATGTGTGTGAAAAGCCAACAATGAAGTCTCCTTTGCTTATATTTTTTAATTCAGTTTTATGATTGCTGCTCCTTTCTGTTTTATTTCCTGTCGGTTGTAAATCACAAGAACACGTGACTATAAGAATACTCGCCAGAATAAAAAGGGTCTTTAGCCTTTTCATTTTTTCCTCCTTATGAAGCAACAAAACAATCGGTTTTAATCCGATTGTTTTGGCTTTTTCTGATTTGTTTAAATCATCATTTTCTGTGGCGGAATATTACCGTATTGTCTGATTTGACTAATTCCATTGGACTTATATTGTCAATGTCGTGTCCTTGTTTTTTCCAAGAACGCCATGCTAGTTGAGAGCAGTAGAATTTTAGGTAAGTAGAATGGTAGTTATAGCTGCTAAACAATTAATAACTATTATAAATGTGTACAAATCCATTTAGTTTCACACCTTTTGATTAAAAGGATTCTTTTATCTTAATGGCTCTCCCGAAGCTATATGCCAATGTAGATGCTTCGAATCCTGATACTTTCCCAAGTTTGTAAGTACTCTACAAGAACCGCTTTCTTTTGTTACCATAGCTGCAACCTTTTTTATTACACCAAGCAACTCAACTAGTAGCTCGTTATCCTCTTCTTCCAAAGTTATTAAAGAAGAAATATGCTTTTTAGGTATTGCAACTATATGGACGGGCCAAAAAGGTCTTGTATGATGATACGCCAATACATTCTCGGTTTCTAAAACTTTATTTACTTTTGTTTTTCCACTTAATACTTCATCGCAATAAAAGTCTTCACTCATTATTAATCCCCCTTATAGTGTTTAGATTTGATCATCATAGCCAATTACAAATTAACCAAATACTCTTCTCAAGTATTTGGTTCTTTGTTGGTTCTATACCATCCTTTAAAGTGGTCAACCAAATGAATCATTTATTTTCTCTGCTTTTCCTTTTGAATCCATGCCTAATTGGGTAAAGCCACCTTTGCTGCTTAGCGGTTCTCCATCCCCTTGCTTATCAGATTGTATAAGAGCTATGTAGTATCTCCTAAGTCTAGGCCAAAAGGTTATAGAGCCACCAAAGTGATCTCGATAGTGATTAACATTAAGCTTTGGTTTATTGCCCTTTGACTTTAAATATTCGGCAATTTCTTTAGCGCCAAATTCTTGATCTATTTGACCTCTTTCTTTAAGCACATTCTAAACCTCACTATAATTAAAATGATTATTTTATTACTATTATACTACAATTTTCCATTGTCACACTAAACAAAAAGCAGTCTATTCAGATCTGCTTTTTATTGTTTTTCTTCTTTTAACTTTTTGTTTAGTTTGAACCCAATTAAGATATTGACAATAGCTGCTGGAAGATATAAAACTCCTGCACCTATTATTCCTAATGCAATACTTGAACTCACTATAAATGTCTGCATTTCTGTGTTTCTTGACTTCAAGCAAAGTAATACTAGGAGGCCAGCTAAAACCCCCATAAGTCGTGCAATACCTGAAATAAAGAAATCTGTTAGGACTCCAAATAATTGCCCTATAATTGATAGCATAATCCCGAAAAAACTGGATAATAAAATTAAATTTTTAATGTCATTTCACTCCTTTTCAAAGCCGCTTCCATTCTACATATTCAAACTGCTTTTGATACATATCTTCCAATATAGCAGCCCATTCAATCCATCCTTCCGCCACTATTCTTTTCTCCGTCCTCAATCCACATCCAATACACCTGAACACTCCTAACGCTTTACGACTTGAATTTCTCTTACCTCACATTGCACATTACACTTTGTTTTGAGCTCACTTGCTATCTTAATGACTTCATAACATTGTTTGCAATTTAGAAGCGCCGTGAAGGTCGCTAGATGTCAAATAACCGTCCTCATCTAACTTAAATGATTTGAAATATTCCTTGTTTTCAAACTGCAGTACATAAAAATCAACCAAAGGCATAAATCAAACTCTTATAAATAATTTTGTAATCCTCATTTTTAATGAGTAACAAACCGATTAACATGAAAAAGGCAATCACTTTAAGCCTATTTTTTCAAAAAAAGATTGGCCAAATTTCTTTCCATTCCAGCTGACGTTTCTTGGTTCATGATCTCTTTAAACTCTTCATCGTAGTCCTGGTCAACAAAAATGAACTTAATGCCGGTCAACTCCAAACTAGATATGCGACATTGCGATTACACTCTGTTCAAAAGCTCAGTAAAAAGTGGTGTATTCTTGCGAGATGCCGGCATTGTGGTATGAAAAAAGAGCATTTAATTTAATGCTCTTTTCAGTTAAATTCTGTGCCTATTTCGGAATTTTAATAGCAGGAACCACTGCTTCACCATCAAAAATATTGATAATCTCCATTCAATCACAGTTGCTTTAACACCAACAAGAGCCTATCTTTTTTCAGAGATGCCTGCGTCTCGGATTAAGACACGTCATCGTGTTAAGGTTAATTCATGACTGCATAAGGAGTGATACCTTGCTAAAAGTTGCAAAATTTTCGGTTTCTTGCATTGCATTATTCTTGTGCGTATACTCACTGTTTAATCAAGATGAATTGTTGTTGCTGGTTGTTCAATTATTTGTTGCAGGCCTTTAATCAGTAGTCGGAGTTGAACCGATATTAAGCAACCAAAAACTGTCTGGATATTTACTGTTTGGATCAGCAGCCTTCTTACTTGTTGTATAAACGTTGTTAAATCCATTATTTAATTTGATTCTTGATAAATACTGAATCCCAGAACCAGTAAACCGCTGCTGCTACAAAACTCAAATAATAAAAGCTCACATGTTTAACCTCACTAAGCACATAAGATGGATCACTCGCTAAGGAAAACAAGAATAATGCGATTAGCGCTACTACGATATAAATTAATAAGTACTGCACACTGAATTTCTTTACTTTTTTTCGAAGTAAAATTTGTAACGGAACAGCAAATATTGTATATGGAATAAATGCATATAATGGTATGATAAAAATGGTTATCAGCATCCAAGGTTCGAAATTGGAGTAAACAAAACCATAAAACCCAATGATAATTCCGTATGTAATGCATGAGAGCGCTAGTGTAAGACCGTATATAGCCAAATTTTTTTTATTAATATTCAAAACTCTTAACCTCCAAAAAAATAACTCACTCTAAAAAGAATTGTAATTCAGTTATGCAATTGATCAAATCTTCGTCCATTTTCGTCAAACTCCAAATAACAAAGTCCCGCCTATAAACCAGAAAAAAGGAAATGGAAACATAATTGCATTTAAGACTATTCCATATACAGCACACCGTTTATTTGCCTTTATTGAGACCAACGCCAAGATGATCCCCATAGGGGAAAGTATTAATGGAAAAAACACCGGCATACCTTGCCATGGTATTGAAATAACTCCAGTAAAAAAATTAATAATTAAGATAGCTGAGATAGTTGGAATAGTGATTGAAAAAACAGCTGCAGTTTTTTTAACATTCATATTGAAGGCATGTCTCCGTTCTCTTTTAAATCGTAGTTTTATTTAAATATATTTCTAATAAAGTTGCTTATCTCAGGAGTATAAGCTGCTATAAACATTGGGATTAACACTACACCAAATATTCACTATATAATATTGAATTTTTGAAAGCACACTGTTAGAAAACTTGTAATTCTTTCCCAACCTTGTAACTTTAGTATACCATTTTTTTCTGAGTGATCGATATTGTTATGATCTTGCTTTTTGAAAATCAATAACTCATGCATCTCAATGTTTAAGTAAGTACAGACTTTATCCAACAGCTCTCTTAGATACTGCTCCATCAGCAATACTTAAAAATCCTTAATAGTTCATTTCCACTCTTCCTCTAAAATAGCGTAGTAATATTCATCCCACCATTCATTGCCTCGTGGAATACATCTCTTGAAAAAGCCTTCTCTTCTCATACCGATTTTCTCCATAACTCGGTATGAGGGAATATTCTCAGGTTGACAAGTAGCTATAATCCTATGTAAATTCATTTCTTTAAATCCATATTCCAAGATCGCTTGTGCTGCTTCAGAAGCATATCCTCTATTTTGATAATTCGGATTAAATACCCACCCAATTTCATATGTATGTTCACCAAAATACTTATAAAAAACAATATGCCCTATAAGGAAATCTTCATCTATTAGTATTACAGGAAATTTTTCAGCGTTATCACCCTTGTTTTTATTTACAAATTCTTTTGCATCTTCTTCAGTAAAAGTCCCTTCTGGTATATACTTCATAACATTAATATCTGATGTATAATCATATACATATTTCCAATCTTTAAATTTAAATTCACGTATTAATAACCTTTTTGTTGTTATATGCATAAAGGAACTCCCTTCAAAATACTTAAACTTAGTCTTTATTTCGATAAAAAGACATCAATAACCTCTTAAACACTACCCTTATTCACAAACAACTCAGGAAATTCTGATAGGGAACAAGCAATAGAATACGATTCACCGAGATAAAACCCCTACCCTTCTCTTAATTGAGGAGGGTATTTAAATGAAAAATCGCCAAAAACTTTACACCCTTTTACATTTTTTTCAATGATTATGTTATGATTGTTTTCTAGAGATTTTTGAAATATTCAGAAAGAGGGGTTTGAATGAGTAAGATTGCTGCAGAAGTTGTCGCTACTACACTGAATGACTGGTACATTGCTATAAAAAAACAAAAGGTAGATGAATCAATTAAATATTATTCAGAGATAAAAAAACTTTTTGATGATATGGAAGAAGATCAAGAAGTTCTCGCGTATTATAGTCTATTAGAAGAAAGACATAAAATGTTGCTGCATTCCTCACGAGGAGAACCTTTGCAAAAGCACACCTATTTTACTGAAGACAATCAAAACTTCATTAAAAAAACAAATGATAAATTAGAATACAACTTTTATTTATTTGAAGCAATGTATGAGGCATACAATAAAAACTATGATCGAGCAATTAACTTATATGGATTAGCTGAGAAAAAGCTTGCAGAAATTCCGGATGAAATTGAAGCAGCTGAATTTTACTCTAAAGTCTCTTACTTATACACTCTTGTTAAACAAAGCATTGTGGCACAACACTATATAAAAAATGCAATTTCAATATATAAGCGACACCCTGATTATAAATGCAAACTAGCTACATCAACAATGATTGCAGCTGCAAACTATGCTGATATGAAACGCTTTGAGGAAGCAGAAAAATATTATTTAGAAGCAATTGATATTGCAAAAGAAACAAAAGATGAATTTTTGAAAGCTCAATTATACCACAATCTTAGTATCGTTTATTCTGATTGGAACAAACCTGATAAATGCATTGAATCTCTTGAAAAAGCAATAGGATATGAATCTTGGTTACATTCAATTTATTATATAAATTCTTTATTCATGATGATTAAAGAACTCTTTAAAATTGACGAAAAAATGAAATCCATTAATTTTTACAATAAAGCACAGGAAAGACTCATATTAATGGAGAATAAAGTATACGAAGCCAAAATTAGCATCTTATATAACCTTTATTGTGGGGAATTAAAAAATAATTTTAATAATTGTAATAGTAATATTGAGTTTTTAAAACAACAAAATGAACTTGAAAGTGTAGATGAATTGTCCTACATCGCTGCAAAAAGGTTTGAATCAATAGGTGCTTTTGAAGAAGCAACAAGCTTTTTCAATGCGAAAATTTGGGCTGAACAGAAAATGAACCAGGTGGAGGGAATCTTATGAAAAAACTTGTGCTTTGCGTATCTATTTTAGCTGTAATTTTAAGTGGGGTAGCTTTAACGCAATTAAGTACAGATTCACCATCTAACATCCAGGTAGCTGAAAGGCCTGTCGGAGGTTAAAAAAGGTTGATTCATTAATCTAGCCCTACTCATACTTTGAGTGGGCTTTTATTTTATGATTTATGTCCCCAGTAAGCCCAGCTCTATGAAGCGTTGTCCCTGCGGGTGTATAAGAAACTGCTCTTAGAATTGCTTTAGAGCCGTATTTACTTCTGATCCCATCCATCACAAACCCGAGTTTCCTTCTCTTTTCATTATCCACTTCAAATAAATTCAACTGCTGATTAACATCACCCTCAATATTTGATAACGTGACAGAAATACTTCTCACTGTCTTACCCAAGTAAAACTTATTAAAGAGCATCAGGCAGCATCTATAAATGTCCATCGTGATATTGTGGAAAGATCAATTGTTTTGGATCGATGGAATCCACCACCAAGCTCTTCTTTACTGTATCCAATTCCCACGCTGATTGTTCGACCAACTTCATCATGCGTACGTGCCTTCTTGCGACTTCCTCACATATCTCCAAAAGAACGGCTTTAATCTCTTCTCTCTTTGTATAATCCCTAAGCAAAATCTGACTCTTGCCAAAACTAATCTGCCCTTGCATCAGTGGAGCTCCTATTTCAGATAAATCGATTCCATGAGCATGATAATACAACTGGTTCCCCATTATTCCAAATCTCTTCTCAAGCAACTCTAAGGGAAAATTAGCTAACTGACCTACAGTTGATATCCCCATTCGGTTCAGGTTTCTTTCCATCCTCCCTCCTATTCCCCACATTTTAGACAACGGGTGAACCTTCCAGAGTTTATTTGGCACATCTTCATATCTCCAACGTGCAATGCCACTCTTCGTTTTCTTACTCTCCAGGTCAAGTTCAAGCTTACTTAGCAACATATTATCTCCAATGCCTACTGTGCACATCAAACCAAATTCTCTCCACATGCTGCTTTGGATTGCTTTGGCCATTTCTTCAGGATCTTCTTTTCCTGCATCTAAATAAGATTCATCAATTAAAGGTGTTCCGCCAACAAAATGCGGATTTCGCATGCCAAGTATTTTTCACATAAAAAAACCGGATTCCCACTCCATGGGTTCCGGCTTTGCTTATATTAAAGTAATGTTTTTACATTTCGTGTATATTTCATTGATTCTCTGATCTTGTCGAAAATAGCTAGGACCTCAATGTGTGTAGCAAACCATCAATATTCATCATTCACTAAGTATCGTTATCGCTGCTCAAGAAGATAAAAGAATAACCGTCCACTTTGACAGTGATTTTTAATTTGATTTAAGCATTACAATATTTCAATGTATCCTTCTGTTCCATTCACGCGAATTCGTTGCCCGTCTTTGATTAGTCTGGTTGCGTTTTCCACTCCGACAACTGCCGGCAAGCCATATTCACGCGCGATAACCGATCCATGGGTCATCAGTCCCCCAACTTCGGTGACTAGACCTTCTATGGATACAAATAATGGTGTCCAGCCAGGGTCGGTAAAGGAGGTGACTAATATATCTCCGTCTTCCAGATCGGCATTTTCCATGTTTAAAATGACACGCGCTCTTCCTTCTATCACTCCGGAAGAAACAGGTAGACCTACAATCGCATTAGCCGGCAAATTTTCTCGCTTGTACTCACCGGAGAATATTTCACCATCAGACGTAAAAACACGCGGAGGGGTTAGTTTTTCGAAAAATTTGTAATCCTCTTTTCGTTTGTTGATGATCTGATCACCAAGTTTGTTTGCGCGTACGACTTCGTGAAGTTCTTCAAAAGTGAGATAGTACACATCTTCTTTGTCATGGATAACGCCAGCTTGAACGAGTCGCTCAGCTTCTTTCAGTAAAGCCTGCTTATAAACGAAGAAACGGCTAACATAACCGTATTTGGGATACTCTCTATACCCAATGAAATTCCGAATGAGGTCAATCATTCGTTTGGTTTCTTTAGCCTTTTGTTCACCATCTGGCAATTGCTTCAATCGACCTATTAACTCTTGTTCTTTTTCTAAAGCTTCTTGGCGGCCTTGCTCAAATTTTCGATTGCCTGCATTAGGCTCAAAGTTCTTGATGTTACCAAGAATCATCGGGACAAGTGTAATTGGTTTTTCACTCCAACGAGCTTTCGTAATATCGATTTCTCCGGCACATCGCATCCCGTATTTGCTTAGATAATCACAGATAGCGTCTTTGGTTTCCCTTCCTCCATCAAACTTAACCAATTCATCCAGAAAGTTATCTTCTTTTGCATGCTGCAAATAATCAATCACTTCTGGATATGGGCGAATCACATCCGCGACATCCATCAGCGCCAGACCCATTTCCGACGTAATATTACCCGGTACAGATTGAGAAAGCGTATCAGCTGCGTTTGTTTCGCCTAACCACGTGTTCATGTTTTCATTGATCCATGCTGAGGCATTCATCGCAGCCATAAAAACAGCCGAACTTTGCGGGTCAAATAAAATCTTCTTTAATTCCTGGATATCTTCCAGAATAAAATCAAACAAATCCGATCCCGATTTCGTTAGAATGTTTTGTTTTAACTCTTTTATTGATGCTTGACTACGCTTAATCAAATCAGAAACGATTGTCGGATCGTTCTCGAATTGTGCCAGCATATCTGTATGACTTCTGCCCAAAATCGGTGCCGTTTGATCATTTGGTAACAATTTAATAAAATCTCGCTCTATTATGGTCATAAGTGCGCCTTTTATAAGCGGATCGGATTCCATGGTATTTAATAAATTTTTTCGGCCGACAGGTGTAGCCAGCCTAGGTGCAACATCTACAAACAACCTTCCACCGGCTTTATGCATAGGCGCAGGAGTAATTAACAGGTAAAAAGACAATCCAAGAGGTTTTATGGGATCTGTCATCATTTGTTGATGACCAACAGATACATAGACGTGATTATCTTGATCATTCGCTTCAGGGATCGGGTATAAAGTAGTGATCGGCCGACTCTGAACAATATAAAACGTATCATCAGCCAAACACCATTCGATATCTTGCGGCTGGCCGAAATGAGCTTCGATCTCCCTTCCAATGTGTTCCAGCTGTAGAATTTGCCCGTCAGTGAGTGTTTGAGACATCTGCCGATCAGGTTCAATCTGCTTAGTCTCTGTTCCGCCTTCTTCCCTTCCATAGATAGCTAATTTTTTGGTTGCGATCCTCTTCTCAACGATTTCCTCTTCCCGCACTTTATAACAATCTGCAGATACGAAGCCAGAAACCAGTGCTTCACCAAGTCCAAAACCGGCATCGATGGATAACACCTTTCGGTTAGAGGTAATCGGATCAGCGGTAAATAAAACCCCCGAAGCCTGAGGGAAAACCATCCTTTGAACGATAACGGATAAATAAACTTGTTTGTGGTCGAATCCATTTTGCATGCGGTAGATTACCGCTCGTTCTGTAAATAGGGAAGCCCAGCATTTGCTGATATGCTGCAAGATCGCTTCTTTGCCGATAATATTTAGATAGGTATCATGTTGACCTGCAAAAGAAGCATGTGGTAGATCTTCAGCAGTCGCACTCGAACGCACGGCATAGGCATGTTCCTCGCCAAACTGGGAGAGATAGTGAGCAACTGCTTTCACAACATCGGAAGGAATTTCTACTTCCATAATGATTTGTCGAATTTTCCTGCTGATTTTACCAATTTGATCTCGATCCTCAACTTTTAACACGGCCAATTGATCCAACAACACTTGTAACGTTAAGTTTTGTTCGATAGCTTTTTGATATCCTATTGTTGTGACACAAAATCCTTCTGGTACTTGTATACCTTGAATTTTTGATAATTCACCTACATTTAACCCTTTTCCTCCAACAAGCAAATGCTGTGTTTTTTCAATTTCGTGAAAACCAAGAACCAAAGAACTCATTCTACATCTCCCCTTCAAAAATAAAAATTGACAAGAGCTTTACAGCATGATATAATGAAAATATAAGATGGATAACTATAACTTTTATTAATAAAGCACACGTAGCATGATTATATCACCGTGTCTATTTTTGTGCAATATAAAAAGAACCTGGGCAATTTCACCAGGTTCTTTTTTAATCTCCCGCTACCATTAACACGACATTAAAAAACAAGGTTTCCTCCAATCTTGTTTATGTAACGCACCCGATTCTGGAACAATTAACTGTCTTATATAAGACGGTTCTCTAAAGATTCGATTGCCAGTTTTAGTGCAGTTAAGCGACGCTCGTTTAATGTTTTTTGAGAACTGCCTTCTTTTGCTTTTGCTATTTGTTTTTTTATAGAAGGAATGATATCTTGTAGAACTTCTTTAGAGGTCAATATGATTTCTTGTTCATAACAAAAATCGTCGCCATTCCAAGTACCTTTTAGACTTTCCAAACCAATTTTTACGGCGTTTAGTCTCTTTTTGACAAGAGTTGTGTTTGAACCTTTTTCTGTCGCGCTTTTATAAGCATTTGAAAGTTTACTAAAAGTTGACTCCAAGGATGTAATGGATAAATCTTGGATTTCTTGACTAACAGTCTTCATATACAATCCTCACTTTTCGTTTTTAATAATCCTACAGTTATTAAATTTCTATTCAGGAATATAGACCGATTGCTGAAAACAACAAATCAACACTTTTTAACAATCCTACTCAATAGTTGAATTAGGGCTGCACATTGAATTTTGCGAGTCGCAAACTACCATATGTGTCTGTCATTTCAAATATAAATGATGTTGATAGAAATTCTTTCACATGCTCGTTGACAGTATATTGTTAATTTTTAACAACAAGGGGATTTATGTATAATATAATATTTCCTGTACACTAAGTTTGCTCACTGAAGGGAGTCTTACTCATCCCCTAACGAAAGGGGGTGATGCTATGTCAACATTACAGGCATTAATGATGCTTGCATTCGGGTCGTTTATAATCGCCCTGTTGACGTATATAAATAAAAAATAGACCTCCCTTGAGCCTCAGAACCTGAAGGGATAAGTCTACCAAGAAACCACATCGAGCAAGCCCTTTGATGGGCAGCTTTTTGTACAAAACCGGGGTGCGCCAACACCCTGGTTTTTTTTATTTTATGCACTTCCATTAAGCACATGCAAAAAATAATTATATTATCTTTCCCTAATTATAACCAGATGGCAATGTTATTTGCAATACAATTGCTTTATGGATAAAACCATTATTTTATTGAATTGGATGCTTATTTCTGCAAGATCTCATACAATTGCAATACTTTTGCTTAGTCGTCTAAACTAACTTTCAATGCATCAGCTAGCATGGCGTTAAAATCATCAAATTTGTTCATAGGCGTTCCAGAGGGTTTATCAAGCTCTAGGTACTCATTTTCAATTACATCTAAGCAATACCAGGCTGTATCTGAGTCACCAAAAAACAGATATTTTTTCTGCTCATCATTTTCGTGCCAAAGTTCATTTGTTTCAAGATAGCCGTAAACCTCTTCATCTTTTTCTTCTTCCAATAAATCATTGTCGATCCCGTTAATCACTATACCATTGTAGTCTAATCCGTTTACACTTTGAAGGAATTCCTTATAACCTGTTGGAATCTCCTTTATTGGAAACTTGCCTACAACCTCCGCTTCAAATTTATTGATTTCTTTTTCTGTGGCGGGAGAGTTCGGTTCATCTCCATACTTTGCTTTTCTTTTTCGAATTTCTCCTAATAAATTATTTACCGACATAAAACTGCCCCCTTTTATCTCGGCTAAATTCTAATCCACTCTTGTACTTTAATAAAAAAGCTCTCCTATCGAGAGCTTAAACATTATCTTTGCAATACTTTTGCTTAACTGTTTAGTAAATCATCATCTAATTCCATGAAAAGAATACCGTCATCTTCTTCATCTGAATCCTCTTCAACTGATAAGCTTTGAATAAAGTCTTCAAATGTATCAGCAATCAGAAAGGTGTCTTTTACTCCATTCGTCAACTCATGATCCCAGAAATAAACCTTTCCTGTTCCTTCCCCTTTTATACCAAGGCATATTTGGTTTCCACCATCAGCATCAGCTATTGGTATTATCCAATCAGGCATTTGATCATCGTATGTATCAGTAAGAGCTGCAATATTAAAGTCGTCCTCGTCCAAGCCAAACCCATAGAATATACCTAATCTAGGTTTGTTATCATCTGCCCATGGGTTTTTCTCAAGTACTGGGAAAACAACATTGTCTGCCAGTATATTACTACCCCCGTAGTACAGTACAAATTGCTTAAATAGATCATCTATTGCGACCCCTAAGTCTTTTTCAAATTTCTCAATTGCTTCGCTACTTTTTTTATGAGAACCTTCTCCATAGTACTTAAGCTCAAATTGCTTCATTTTATTATTGATATCTTGAAAGCTCATATTAATAACCTCTCCTTAAGTCCGATGCAGACCCTATATGCGGTACATTCTTATGTAGTGCAGTTGGGATCAACTGAATAGTTTTGTTGTCTAGGTGGTGTGGAGTAAGCTTTGCAGTATATTTCAACCAATCTTCAGCTTCGGCCTGTGTTTTAAAACCTTTCATTTTTTTGATACGTTTATAAACTTTAGCGAAGTCAGAGTTTTCTCCAGTTAGTTCGCCCTTTTTAAACTTAATTGTTCCCTTAGACCAAGGTGTAAAAATTGGCCTATTGTCTTTAAATACTATAGGCTCTCCTTTAGTTACTGCATTTACTTCTGGTTTATCAGAGTACCATTTACTGTTACCTGGAGTACCTTCCCAGCGCCCTTTAGTTCTCGGCAATCTGGTTCTTGGATTTGCAGATTGAATTAATTGGAGTAGCCTATTTTTTAAACTTTCTCCGTTTACTACATTGTATGGCACGCCCCCTGCCATGGCAAGGTCGTACTTAGGATTATAAGGCAGAAAATCTGGAATCTTGACGTCATTAATTTTCTTCCCTGCCTGACTTGCTTTGTTTATGACCTTACCCGCTGCATCTGCTTTATTAATGGCTCCTGCACCTTTGGTTCCAAAAACAGCTACAGCCACTGAACCAACAGCATAGGTAACCCATCTTGATCTAGAATAGGCATCTCCATTCACCATATCTTTTTGATACGACTCTTCTATTGCTGCTGAAACAGCATCATATGTTTTGACCGGATGAAGAACTGTATTGCCCAGTGCTGACAATGTTTCTCCTGGATCGGTGATGAAATCCCATATGCCGGTTACAGTGTCTTTTCCAACATCGTATAAACCAACTCCTACACCTTTTACGATATCCCAGGTGATTTCTCCTGCTCCTTTTAGTTGCTTCGCTTGTTCAATTTGCACTGCAAGCTGAACTTGAGCCGGCTCGAGATTCTCGTAGCCTACTTTCTTAGCAATCTCTAAATACTCATCAGGGTCAGAAACACCATCATTAAGTTTCTTTTTCAATTCCTTAATTTCTCGTTCTTTTGCTTCCTCTTTCTTCACGCTTAAATAAGCTTCAGAATGCTTCTCAATATCGGCTTTTTTCTTATGTATGTCACTTTCCCTATATGCTTTGGCGTTATAGTGAATCGGTGTGGCGTTCTTCCCTTTACCTGTTGACTCCTGCAACTTTTTAAAATCTTGCTGAATAAATTGTTCGTTTGGCTCAGTCTCAGCGTACTCAGTTTTTAAATCCTCATCAAGTTTGTTTAGCTTATCGATTGTTTTTTCACGTTTGTTATCTGCAGAAGAAAGTTTGTCTTTGAAGTCTTCTGTTGAGAATATCTCAAGGGGGAGAATATCATTGATGTCGTTTAAAATATCTTTCATTGCTTTCTTTTGTTCAGACATAATGGATTTTGATTTTGTGTATGCATTGACAAGTTCATGTTCTAAAAAAGATTCTTCTATGTAAGCATCAGACATCTTGGCATCTTCAAGTTTTGCAGAAATGCTGCTTAAGAAAGCAATTTTCATATCAATAAGGTCAATCCATTGATCGGTAACACCGACATGATCATGATAAAATGCTTTAATGTTGTCTGCTCCCTTACCTGAAAACTCGCTGTCATCTAGGTCAGCTACGTCCTTAAACGCTTTTCTTAGCTTAACCATTTGCGACCTTAGTTCCTTATACTCTTTGGCTCTTTTATCTGCTTCAGAGAGTAATGAATCAGCCTCAAATACCTTCATATCATTCTCCTTCCTAGCCCTACTCTATGTAACTTTTACCACAATCATCTATTTGAATAACAGAAAAAGACAGCCAAAATGACTGTCTTATACATCACACTATCTTGTTCTATAATAATTTTCTGCGGTATAGTAGCGCCAATCCCAAAAAGGTTCCCCATTAGCCAATATATACCGGTCTAAAAATATTTCAAAGTTTAAATTTAATGGATTGTATTCTAAACCACTTTCAAATATATAGAGATAGTTAGGATCACCTTGATTAATTTTATCTTTATCGATCATTAAATGGCATTCTTCCAATAAGTAGCCAATTGGGATACCATTGATACCTTCAAACAAATCCTCATAGTTTAGTCCCTCTTCAATCTCTTCAAGGCTAAATAGCTGAAGTCCTCCCCCTATATTCTCCCCATCAGCAAGAATCTCAAAAATTTTCGCACCGTTATGCAGTGTAATAAACTTTTGATAATCCTCTGGAAGGGTAAGCTGGTGTTTAGCCTCAAAGCTTTGAATCTCGTTAGAGGTTGCTTTGTCCGGTGAAAAAGTAACAAGGCATTCCATGGTATCTCCTTCAGAACAAAGCAATGTAATGGCTCCTTTTTCATCTAAGAGACTTTTCAAACCGTTTACAGTCTTATGAACAAAGTTAGTCATATAACTCACCCCAAATGTAAATACCTATTTATCATTGCCAATACATGGTGAATGAACTTAAAATATTTTAAGCATTAACAATTTTATTCATAATCTTAGCTGCATGAGTGGTGAACAAAATATAAGTGCTATTAGCTGTTTTAATCACTACCCTATCCGTAGAGCCATAAGGAAACCCTATCCTTACTGCACGTTTCTCCTCTCCCCCGTAATATGGATCAAGGAATACATCGTTGATTTCTCTTATTGGAATTTCAACTTTTGATAGTTGCCAATGAATAATTAAGTTTTCGTTTGATTTCTCAACTTTAATCCCTAGCATAATCTCATTCCCCTTTTGATTATGAATCAGTAAAATTTTAACATACCCTGCGTATAAACTGGGCTTGATAATATTATGGGAAAATTAAATTCTCAATAATTGGATACAGGATTATAATTATTGATGGTCTACCAATATAAAGAAAGGAAAATGAAGTTGAAGCAGGAGCTCTCACCCTGATTACCAATCTAAAATGGACAGGGATCTTGACAACTATGCATTTGAACGATGAATGAAAGACCTTTGCGGCTCTCTTTTTTTATTTCTCGGATTGTTTATCATTGAGTAAAAATAATAGTGTCTCTTCAATTTCTATTTCTAAATCATTTTTATTTAAATCGAATAATGTTCCACAACCGGTTCCTTTATATCCACCGTAGAAATACCATAATTCAATTGTATAACAGTCCAAATCTTCATTGTAGGCTTTCGTAGCTCCATAGTTAAATGTTATTTGTGAACGGTATTCTTTTTCAAAACACCTCTCAGCTGTTAAATCACTCAATATGTCACCATCTATGTCCCTACAAATTTGGATGCTAAGGTTTGATTTACCCTGAATTTCAAAAGCATCTGTATACTTATTTTGCAGTTTTTCGGATACTGCTTCCCCTAATCTCTCCAATTCAATTACCTTTTGTTTCAAATCAAGATTTAAATCCTTTTCTGGAATCTGTAAATAACGTTCGTCTATTTGACTGTGATCTTTCTGTTTCTTGAGTAACTGTCTTAAAGCTTTCCACACAGCGTTGTCCTCCTGTCATTTCAAAAGCGAAACAAAAAAAACAAAGGGGAAAGAAGTGGCACCAACGATGATACATATACAGGGCACTTTCTATTCGAGATGTATTCAAATTCGGGCTTATGCTTCGTATCTCCTGCTGTTAGAATTCTAGGTTCCATAAAGATGAAAATGTTAAGCGGCAGCCCAAATTAATTTAGAATGCCAAAAAATAAAAACACCCCCTCAAAATTTGTGAAGGGGTTATTTTAACTATTTAGTTTTAATACTTCTCAGAAAAGCACTTCTGTTCTCTGTGGCGTTTGTCAGCATTGTTGCATTTTCATTGAGTCTTTGTACTAATGCTTCTTTAGCTTTACCTTCAAATGAAGAGAGTAAAGCAACATACACTTCAGCTATAACCTGTTGAGCTGAGGAAAAGTCTGATGCGTTTTTTGCGTCTTCCTTTAGGTTTTGACAATGGTTTTTAAACTTGTACCCACCAGTTTTTTTAATTCTTCATTTTGTTGCAGCCGTCTGTAAAACTCATCTGCATCCATATTAACTCCATATGGCAATTTAAATCCCCCTTACAACCTTAACCAGCTTGCTAATTCATTATCCTTATCTTTTAAATCCTCAGCCATTTTAACAATAAACTCACTAATATCCTCTAAATCTCTAATCAAATAATGAAGAGAAGCCTCAGTTTGATACTGTTCTTCTGAGTCATAAAATGCTGCCCCATCTTTCACATAAGGTGCGTGAAACAATACAGCTTTATCAACATCGCTTGGATCTAGATCCTTGAATTCTCCTAACCTCTTCCCGCAAATCGATTTTACGTCATAAACCATTTTGCTGTGATCATTAGGAAATCGTTCAATTGAAGGATTCCTTTAAATATATTCAAAAGTATTAAAATACAAGGACAGGGATATTATTTTTTATTAAAAGTCAAGAAAATGTTTAATATTATTAATATTTAAGCAACCAAATGAAATGTCACACATTTTATAAACAAAAAGAGAGGATAGATGAACAGGGTGAAAATGCCTGTATTCAACTATCCTTTTTTCGTACAACAAATGACCTCATTTACTACAACAACGGTGTTGTTTGTTCTTCAACTAACGCCCCCGTTACTTTAAGTACATTTATTCACAAAGTAATCTTTTTTACAGGTCATTTAGTGGTAGCCCCAGGAAAATGCGAATTTACAACGTTAATCAAATTCAAACATAAAAAAGTCGAATTCCCTGTCCTTTAAGGAAAACGACTTTTTTATACGACTTCTTCAAGTAAATCCCCATTAACCTTTTTTGGGGACTATTTGTAATCTCTGCGCAGTGAAATTATACCTGTGCTAGTCCGCCATCTACGAACAATTCAACACCCGTCAAGTAACTGCTTTCGTCTGAAGCAAGGAAAGATACAGCGTTTGCTACTTCTTCAGGTGTCCCAACTTTTCCAGCTGGAACAGTATTTCTGGTATTTTCAATTGCTCCTTCAAGTGCATCACCAAAAAGCTCATCGTATGCAGGTGTAAGAATAACTCCTGGACTAACCACATTTACACGGATTTCAGTACCTTTTAGGTCAAGAATCCAGTTGCGAACTAGTGCTCTTAATGCTGCTTTAGATGCTCCATATACACTAAACGCTGGGTTGCCAATTGATCCAGCAGTAGAGCCCGTTACAATAATAGAACCTACTTTGTCCGGGAATAGTGATAACGCTTTTTGAACAGTAAAGATGGTTCCTTTAACGTTAATGTCGAACGTTCTATCAACCTGCTCTTCAGTAATTTCACCTAATGGAAGGAAGTTGCCGGTGCCTGCATTAGCAAAAAGAATGTCCAACTTACCTTTTTCTTGCTTTATCATGTCATATAGTTTGTCTAAGTCTTCAAGCTTAGAAATATCACCTTGAACACCGGTTACGTTCTTGCCAATTTGGTTAACAGCTTTATCAAGTTCGTTTTGTCTACGTCCCGTGATATAAACATATGCACCTTCGTTTACAAATTTTTGTGCTGTAGCAAGACCAATCCCACTTGTTCCACCCGTTACGAGCGCTATTTTACCTTTAAATTTACCCATACTTAACACTCCTTTAGAATTAATTTTATTTTATGTCTAGTACCTTTAAGTACTTGAAGAACAACTTACAAGATATAGTATCCTTCAGTAAGCACATTATCGGAAGTACCCACTTTTTTGTGATATAGTAACTAAAAAGTAATAAATGTGGAATGGAGAGCTTTAGACATGAAAAAATTTAGCTGTGGGTTTGAAGTGACAAAGGAAGTTATTGGTGGAAAATGGAAAGGCCTTGTATTATACTTTTTAATGAATGGACCAAAGAGAACGAGTGAATTAAAGCGCATTATCCCAAATATAACTCAGAAAATGCTGATTCAAACACTTAGAGAGCTTGAAGCCAGTGGACTTGTGAGCAGAAAGATGTATAATCAAGTACCACCGAAGGTTGAATATTCATCCACTGAACTTGGAGAATCTCTTAAACCTATCTTGCAGGAGCTCTGTCAATGGGGAAGCCATTATGCGGAGCAAGAGTATGCAGAAGGTGAATATGAAATTGTACAACCAGAACAACTAAGTTAGGATTGATGTAGCTGCTGAAGTAAATGCTAAACAACTTTCAATACCATCACCTAACAGATGAAGAACAGTCAGAAATAAATGAGATATTCAATTTTGAAAGTGAAGTTCTAATAAGAAGTGTCATGGACTATATTCAGGAGAACTTTGATGAAATTCAAAAAAGAGCTGTTTCAAATGTTAAAGAGAAGGTTCAGAAACTTAGCCAAAAAGTAAATGAAGATATTGATAATAATATTTAATGCCTATGATCCTTTTGTGCATAAAAAAAGACCTGAATTAAAAATCCAGGTCACACTACTCCCCTGTATTCACCTTATCATTTAGTACGTTTTCGTTGATTTAACAGCATTTATTCACTTTCACAAAACGGTGTTTCAGATCACACTCAGGTCACAGTTAAGTCACATTGCGATTGTTGATGACAAGGATAGAACCAATTATTGTCATACAAATTAACAATAATACAGTAATCATAGTCGATTTTTGATTATTTTCGACAAATTTCGTCAAAAGAAGACACGTTTTTACAACAAATTTAATCACAATAACGCAAAGTAACCCTTGCAATTCCTTCCCCACCATGCTATATTCATATAGCGATGAGCTGAATTGTGTAAGCCGATGTACATGCCCTTTGCGGCACACACGAATGTGGCGTGTGGTGCATCGCCTCAATACGCAAAGACGTTTGCCTCTTAGGCAAACGTCTTTTTTGTGTTATCCGATTTTTGTTCCGTTTGGTAACGGTTGTCCCGGTTGAAGCAGGACGACGTCACCTTGGCCGGGAATGCCGCCGAGGACTAACACTTCGGACTTAAAACCTGCGATTCGGCGCGGCGGAAAGTTCACGACAGCGATAATTTGTGAGTTGGTCAGTTCTTCTGGGCGGTAGCGCTTTGTGATTTGCGCGCTTGATTGTTTGACGCCGATCTCTTCTCCAAAATCAATGAACAGTTTAATCGCCGGGACTCTTGCTTCAGGAAATTCTTCTGCTTTGATAATGGTCCCAGTTCTGATATCCAATTTTTCAAAATCCTCAATTACAGCCATCATTATATCTCCTTTTTCTTACTATTTTAAAAGAGACACTTGTTAATTGTTTAACCAAAAGCTCATATTTTTTTATCCGAATGAAAGGTGTTCCGGTATATTCGGGGCGATACACCTGTACTTTTTGCAAACCATCTTGTAAAAGAAGAAAGGTTTTGAAAGCCGAGCGATTGGCTCACAACAGTCAGTGTTTCATTTTTCTCAATCAGCATCCGTTTCGCTTCCTCGAGACGGAGGTCAGCTATATAGGCTTGAGGGGATTTTCCGGTCTGTTTCTTGAACCAGCTTGAATAGTAAGCTGGGTGATAATGTTCAATTTTCGCCAGCTTTTGTATTGTCAGCGGCTCAGACAAATGGCTATGGATGTATGCGATTGAAGCATGAGTATGGGTTTGCAGTTTTTCTTTTATGTATTGAACAAGCAGATGGAGCGTATGTGCTGAGCGTGTATTTGCTTCCTCTATTAATAAGTGCCTGATCGATGACCAAAAAGGATCGATTGCAGCTTCAACCCCTGCGGCTGCATGATACTCCTCAATTTTCATCGCATGAAGCGGCACATCCAGCACAAGACATTCATTTCTGCCAATAGAGCGGAACCGATGCTCGCACTCTGGCGGAATGTATAAAAAATGATCCGGCTTTAATTTGACCTGACGCTCCTCTGTTTCAAGATCGATATTCCCTTCAAGGGGAAAAAGAAATTGGCTGTACGCGTGCTTATGTGAGGAATAAAGGCGTGTATATGTCCGTTTTTCACAGATAATCTCTTGAAGCGAATTCATCAGCCATCCTCCTTTTTGATCCGGTAATGGTGTTCCGATATAGGCGAGAACCCGATTTTTTCATACAAAGAAACGGCGGCTGAGTTTTCTTTCATCACTTGCAAGTACATATACTTAGCTCCATTGTTCATTGACCATTCAGTCAGAGCCCTGATGACTTGAGTCCCTGCCCCTTTTCCTCTATGTTCCTTTGCTACAACAACGTTGCTGAGTCCCCCATAGCCATCGATAACGGAGGACGTGCCCACTGCTGTCAGGCTGCCTTGGTCATACATAGTGAGAAAGGTTTTACACGGCTGCATTCGTTTGAAAATGCTTGAATAGCCGCAATGCCGTTCTTGTGAAAATTCTTCCAATCGGATAAAATCATCAATCCATAAAGACGATGGCTCCTGCTCCCATTTATATGTAAATCGGCTGTTGTCAAAAGTACGTTCTAACATATCACAGCATGATGCTGTCATTTGAAAACATTCATCTATCTTTTCATATCCGCTGTCTGCCAATGCATCATCCAGTCCTTCCGGAGATGCGTCACTGATTTGAATACAAACAGGCAGGCCTGAACTTTTATAAAAATGCTCGATCTCTTTTTGGTAATCTCCTTCTGGCATATCCGCCGATGTCCATACGCTGTTCGCACGTTTGGTTACGCCAAAATTCGCTCTAAGAAGCCATTTCCCTATTCTCTTTTGAATATAAGACGGCCATGATGCTGCCGCTAATTGCTCAATTTTGTAAATAGCATGCATAGCCTCTTGCCTCTCTCTTATCTATACTGCAAGATATATTATACAATATTCAGAAATATAAGACATATATTATTTGGTTTACATAATATTTTTATTGTTTATCGACAGACCCGATAAAAATAATTGAATTGAAAATGCTAAGCTGTCTGAAATGTCTTCCTTTAGTTCAAACGCTTCTTTTCCGATTAAAGTCGCGAATCCGTGCAGCAAGCTTCGCAGCCCTCTTGTTGCATGAATCACAGTCTGTTCGTTTGCATAACCGCTGTCAATAAGCAGTTTCGCGACAAGCCGGACAATTTGGTTTGACAGGCTTTCAGCTCTTTCATCTTGAATTTTAAGCAAAGTCGCTTCATAATAACCCGGATTTTCAACTGCAAACCCAACATATGCATCGCTTAAAGATAGCAAGGCGGACTCCCCCTTCTGTTCTTTGACGGAATCAGCCATCTGATCAAAAAGTTTTGTCAAACCGCTGACAGCAAGCTCTGTTCTGATTCCCCGCAGCCCGCTTATGTGATTATACAGAGACGGGGGCCGTACATTCATTTTTTTAGAGAGTGCGGCCAGCGTCACGCCGTTTATTCCTTCCTGATCAGCAATCTCTGCCGCCGCCTCTATAATCATCTTTTGATGTAGACCTGCTCTCGGTGACATGTTCAAACCCCTTTCTTTGCTTTTTGAATGGCTAATTTCATCGACTGTTCAGGTGAAGCAAGAAAATGACCATGTCCGACCGCAAGACAGCTCGGCGCCTTGTCAACGAGCCGTTCCGCACTTCTTACAGCAGCCTCCTTATTCCAAGTGGCGAAGGCAGGAAAAGGAAATGTCCATCTCATTTGGCCGGAAACGGCTATCCCCCCGCGTAATTGAAATGCATCCCCAGCTATTACAATTCCGTTTCTTGTGTCCAGAAACGACATGCTTCCCGGGGTATGACCGGGAGTTGAAATCGCAAGGAGAGAACCGATTGTTTCGCCACCCGCCAGCAAAACGTCAGGCTTTGTTTTGATATTTTTTGGAATTCCTCCTTTTATAGGCGTCTGCGGTTCATCTTTCCGCAAAGAAACATCACCTTTTAACAAAAATGAATCACGCTCGGAAATGACAACCTTTGCATCAGGAAAAGCTTGGGACAGTACATCCAACGAACCGACATGATCACCGTGCGCATGAGTCAGTAAAATATGTTGCAGTGGTTTTCCCAGCTGATTCACTGCTTGGATAATCCCTTTATAGCTGTTCGGAAGACCAGTATCTATTAAGGTTACTTCATTTTCTTCCTCTACAAGATAACAATTGACCGGAAATAATGCCGGATAAAACGTCAGCTGCCGCATAGTTTGATTCTGAATCATTCTCATATGATAACTCCTCCTGAATAAAAAACTAATGGTGTTAGTTTTATTATTAACTAATACCATTAGTTTTTCAAGAGTGTTATGCTGATTTTATGGCGACAAATATTTTCACCTGCGCCCTCTGCGGTGAAAGCGCACTTTGATCATACTGTTCGAAGTCTCCCGAAAACGTACGCAAATGCCGCTTGTCCCAAGTCCAAATTTCCTTCCACGTCTCGAGTACAACGTCTTCAATAGGACCGATTTTTGAAGTAAAAACAGCATAAGCGGAAGCCGGTAAATATATATCTTCATACGGTTCCGGAAGCATGTCGCTATGCTCGGTAAAAGCGCCGACAGAAAATGTGTAAAACCCATTCTCCTGCTGTTCGTAATGAGAGTATAAAGCGATAATGCTCTGATCCTTTTTATGAGGCGGGAGTAACACGCTCGTATCCTGCTGCCAAAATCGATTCCATAAGAGCGGAATTTGTCTTTTTTCTGTCATTTCCAGTGCATTGCTTGTTCTTTGAGACAGTCCTGAAAAACGCTTTTGTTCTAAATGTGTCACATGTGAATAGTTCATATGATACCTCCTTTTTACCTAGATTATAAAAGAAGAAACCTGACAGCATTGTGTCAGGTTTCATATATTTTTTGCATATGAAAAATCGTTTCTTTTACCTTTTCCCGGATATGAAGAGGTTCCAGGACCTCAATATCCTTGCCAAATTGCAGCAAGAAACCGATCAACCATTGATCCTCGGGCAGGGATATCACCGCTCGGCAGGCTTCATTTTCATCAAATTGAAGGCTATCATGTCCAAACCATTCACTTATACGCTGACGCGCCCCGGGCTGAACAAGAATGACCAGCTCAGTTAAACGATCCTTTCGATACCAATTCACATCCCAGGGCAGAGTCTCCAGCTGTATGTCTTTTCTCATAAATGATTGATGTAAAATAGTCATATCTTTTATGCGGCTTAATTTAAAAAAGCGGAAATCGTTTCTAACCAGACAGTAGGCGTATAAATACCAGCGGCCTGCCTTGCATACCAGCGTGTAAGGCTCTGTTTCACGGAGAAGTGTTTCCCCGTTTGCATTTGTATATGTAAACGATATGGTTGACGACCGATCGATTGCATCACTGATGTTTTCTCGAAGCGCCTTTTGGTCCTCTGTTTGTCCCCATGCCGTCATGTCAATAAACCATTTTTCCGTTTCACGCTTAAATGCCTCTGCGGCCTGGTCTGGTATGAGATGTTTTATTTTTTGATAAGCCGCGCTGTGAGAAGCGGGTTCATACATGGATGAGATGCTCTGCAAAGCGGAAGCAATAGCAAATAGCTCCTCTTCTTTCAGCCACTCTCTTTCTAGCCGATACGTTTCCATCACACTGATCCCGCCCCCGGCGCCTTGTGAGGTTACAATCGGAATGCCCGCTCTGCTGATCGTATCAATATCTCGGTAAATCGTTCTGACTGATACTTCAAATAAATCAGCTAGATCAGCAGCCTGCACTTGTTTTTTGCTGATTAATAACATCACCATCGCTAACATACGTTCCAGTTTCATTTTTCGCACCTTGTCTCCTGCTTTTATTTTCCAATATTATCATACCATTTTATGAGGCTTGGGCATATCTATTATGCAGCCTAAAGGCATCGTGCATATATTATGAAAACAGGGGCCTCCCCTTCTTTTTTTATGGTCATTGTTTATTTAGACTACTATTTCAAAACGGATAAGCATACACTTCTCAACGGAGGGGATTCACATCATGCATCTTACACTTCAAAGCGTTTATCCTGTCATGATTATCGTCTTTTTTCTGTATAAAAAAATCAAGCGCTCCATCGGATATCAGCCGCTGAAGCCTCGCTGGCTTTTTACTCGTTTGGTTCTTTTTTCAATGTTTGCATTCGGTCTCACCATTTTCAGCCTCATTCATCCATTTTTGTACGGATATTTCATTATCGGTATTCTCGGCGGATGTCTGCTGGTTTTTTTCGCCAGGAAAAATCTCTCCTTTGAAAAACGCAGAGGAAAAATTTATTTTCGGACTCATATTTGGGTGGAGCTTATTCTGCTAACCCTATTTCTATCGAGATTTCTTTATCGTGTAACAGAGCTTTACCTTGCCGCGCCTGATTTACACAGCCTGGGATCTTACAGCCAGTCTATCGGAACTGATCCTTTCACGATTGGCGTCTGTTTTCTGATCGCCGTCTATTATATCGGTTTTTCCTCTATTGTCATCAAAATCAGCAGAAACGGGCTGGAGCAAAATGGGCACAGTAAAGAAAAAGACATCCTTGCTTAATCGCGACATGCGGCAGCAAGGATGTCTTTTTTAATCGTGTCTTGTATGGTGGATCATTTGCTGAAGCACATCTAAAACATGCTCATCCTCGGGAGAATAGTAGATTGATGTTCCTTCTCTGCGCGATTTCACGAGCCGGAGATTTTTTAAAAACCTGAGCTGATGGGATACTGTTGATTGCAGTAAATTCAGTTTCTCAGCGATCCCGTTCACAGCATGTTCACCCTGAGAAAGCAAATGGAGAATCCTGATTCTGGTAGGATCAGAAAGCGCTTTGAAGGTTTGTGCGACTAGAAATAAAGTTTCTTCATCCAAATCAGTCACCGTTTCATTTGCACGGTCCGCTTCTCGAAATTCAGTCATGTGTCTCACCTTTCTTATTTCATAGTTTTATCTTATAACAAATGACCTTTCATGCAAACCTGTCTCTTCTTGTTTCAATTCAACCTCACAGTTTAAATTTATGTTTCAAATCAGGTTTTTACTTGGTCTGGTATACGTTCTATGTCATAATAAAAAAGTCATACTGCTGCAAACATTGAGGGTGAAACACAGTGAAGAAAAAGAGAAAAGGCTGTTTCGCTGCTGCGGGTTTTATGATGATTTCTGTCTTTGTCATGGCCTCTTTTTTATTGGTCCTGCTTTTGTTCAACCGCGATTTAATCAAAAAACTTCCGATTGACACGAAAACCATTGTCCTCGAACGTTTAACTGATTATAAACCGCTGGTTGAGGACGAGCTTGAAAACCGGGGACTCTCCAATTACACATCGCTGATACTCGGCATGATGTATCAGGAGTCAAAAGGAAAAGGCAATGATCCGATGCAGTCCTCTGAATCTCTGGGTTTAAAGCGTAATGAGATAACAGACCCTCAACTCAGTATTAAACAAGGCATCAAGCAATTTACCCTCATGTACAAAACCGGTAAAGAAAAAGGTGTGGATTTGGACACGATTATTCAAAGCTACAACATGGGGGCAGGTTATATTGATTTTGTAGCTGAACATGGAGGAACGCATACTGAGGAATTGGCAAAACAATACTCCGAGCAGCAAGTCGAAAAAAATCCCGGGCTCTATACTTGCGGAGGAAATGAAAACAATTTCCGTTATCCGTATTGCTACGGTGATTACACGTACGCGGAAAAAGTAAAAGAAAAAACGAAAACGGTTGAAAAATCTTTACAAGTCGCAACACTTGAAACCATGGAATCAACGGCTCATTAAAGGAGCCTGTTAATTTACTGACAAAGCCCAAAACGATATTTGGGCTTTTGTCATGTTTACAAACCTCAAAAAAGCCATACTGAGTATGGCTTTTAATAATACGGTGATATCATCAAATAAACAATAACACCTGTAAGGCTGACATACAGCCACAGCGGCATTGTCCATCTGGCGATTTTTTTATGACGCTCCACCTGCATGCTGAAGCCTCTGATCAGCGTAAACAGCGCAAGCGGCACGATGATTGCAGAAAGGCAGATATGCGTAATTAATATAAAGAAATAAATCGGACGCATAATACCTTCTCCGCCATACAGCGTATTCTCCGCAATCGAATGGTATGTGACATAGCAAATCAAAAACAATAATGTTGTCGTAAAAGCAGCTAAAATAAAGCGTTTATGCGCCTTAATGTTTTTTTGTTTAATCATAATCAATGCCGCCAACAAGAAGATAAACGTAAAGCTGTTGAATATCGCATTCAGCATTGGCAAAATGTGAATATTCGCATGGCTGAACTGATCTAATTTAGGCATAAAAAACAGCACTGCGATCAAACCGTTAATCAGAACTGTCAGTGTAAGGACAATTCCAGTATAATTTTTCGGTTTATTTTCTGTTTGATTCATTTGGTGACCTCTCCTAATTTGTACTGGCTATCCAAATCGTATGCAAATTCAACGGAGATGTCAACGTTTTCTATGGCTTCGTCAGAAATTAGACACACTTCAGAAGGCCGATGCTTAAAAAGCACCAGCCTTTTGGTTTATGCCTCTTGCATTAAATGATCAACGACCTTATGTTCATTTTCATTCAGCAAATTCTTTTGGATTTTCGAATGAATGGGTTTGTTCATATGCTGATCTAGGATGTCAGCTGTTTTTTTATCACCGGCAATGATCATTCGCTCCCATTTTTTTGCCGCGGCTTTCTGGTCGAGATTGGCCGCCAGCCGCTTGTACAGTCTCGTTTGATTCTCCGTTACATGATTCTTCAGGTGTTCCTCTTCTAATGATGCCGATTTGGTTTTAGAAGACTGGCTGCTCTCCCAAGACTCATTGATTGCGTCATATTCATAATGTTCGACCGCTTCAATTTTGCCTAAAACGGTTTCTATAATTTTCACTTCATTTTGCTGCGTTAAAATAAAAGCTGTACTTGGATACGTTTTGCGCAAATTTTCCAGCTGGTCAAGTACAGCTGTCTCCTCCCAGAAAAATGTTGTTTCAACAGGAATCTGAAGCGTGATCGCTTCCCATATCCCGCTATTTGAAACAAAAAATACAAGGCTGCGCGGCATATTTTTTCCTATTCCGTTAAGGTGCTGATAGATTTTGTCACTGATTGCATTCAGACACTTTTCTTCCTCCGGGTCACTTGCTGCCAGATATTCTTTTAATCTCCCGAACCCTGACTTAAGGGTAATTTTCCATTCTCCCCCCTGTTGCTCTGGATCCCTCATATCTGTGTTGAGATATAACGAAAGAATTTTGTCAGGGGGTTCCAATTGGACATAACGCAATTTCTTAATCAATGAATCAATCGGCATTCATCTTCCTCCTTTTGCAACGGGTTACTTTTCTTTTTCCTCTCTTAAAACCAACTAAACCTTACTTGCGCTAAATTCTAGCAATTATGGATTTATCATTTACAAACGCCTCTTCTATCTACTACAATTGGTTACTGTGTTTCTAACTATTTTTGAAAGGGGTTTGATTTTGATTACCATTAAGGAAAAAAACCGCCAAGAGCTTGAAGAAGAGCTGAATCATTTAGAATTTCAACTTTATCGCATGCAGGAAAATATAAAGGATCTATCGAAAGATGCCAGAGTGCTTGGTATTGATCAATCGAAAGATGAAGATTGGATGATTGTTTCCTCGATTGATGATGGCCAAACATGCAAAATTATGCTCACGGATTGTGAAACAGCTTATAGAGGGGAAAGCTGCTTTTCACTTGTAGCATCCTATCAGGACGATGCCATTCATATTGGAGATATTAAAGGACCTCCGAATTACGGTTTCGGTTCTATTTGTATGAAATATTTAAAGGATATTGCCAGAGACTGCAATATCCCGAAAGTTACCGGCGACATAGCCAAACGGGATTGGAATCATGTGGACAGGCTCATTCATTTTTATGAAAAACATCAATTTGAAGTATGTATTGACTACGATACACAATCAGGAAGCATTAAATGGACAGATTTCTAAAAAAAATCTGGAAGAATATGCCGAAATATGCTGTAATGGTGTAAAACCGCTTAGGAGGACCTGAAGTGTTTGCACCCAAACTGAAACCGGGAGACGAAATTCGAATCGTGTCTCCCGCCACCAGCATGTCCATATTAACAAATGAAGCAAAGTTGCACGCAAAAACGACATTAGAACAATTGGGTTTTCGGGTGACCATTGCTGAACACGCAGAGGAATTAAACGAATTCCAGTCATCCTCTATTGAATCAAGAGTAAGTGATCTGCACAGCGCCTTTTTCGATCCCGACGTCAAAGCTATTTTAACGACACTTGGCGGATTCAACAGCAATCAGCTGCTGCGTTATCTTGATTACGAGAAAATCAAACAGAATCCAAAAATTCTTTGCGGCTATTCCGATATTACGGCTCTCGCCAATGCCATTTATCAAAAAACGGGCCTCGTTACATATTCTGGCCCCCACTTTTCTACATTTGCAATGAAAAAAGGATTGGAATATATAAAAGATTATTTTCTGGCTTGCTGCGCTTCGGATGAAGCCTTTGAAATTCTGCCATCACAAGAGTGGAGCGATGATCAATGGTTTTTAGATCAAGAGAACAGGCACTTTCACCCTCATTCCGGTCCTATTGTGATCCAGGATGGCTATGCTGAAGGCACATTGATTGGCGGCAACCTGTGTACACTTAATTTGCTGCAGGGAACGGAGTATTTTCCTGAGACAGACAACACAATTTTACTGATTGAAGATGATTATATGTCAGACGCAAACATGTTTGACCGCGATTTACAATCGCTCATCCACCTCCCTTCTTTTTCAAATGTAAAGGGGATATTGATCGGCAGGTTCCAAAAAGCATCAAACGTATCAATAGATCACGTAAAAGCGATAATTGGTACAAAAAAAGAATTATCCGGCCTCCCCGTCGTCGCAAACATAAATGCCGGGCACACCTCTCCAATTGCCACGTTCCCTATTGGGGGAACATGCAGGCTTGAAGCTGTTTCGGGTACATCACGAATATGGATTGACAAACATTAAACAGCTTGTAAAATCTTTTACAAGCTGTTTTCACATCTGCACGCCATCTCTATCCACATGACAAATGTCATATATGATGTATGATGTGTGCTACTACAAAGACATCCTTCTCTTTCGTATACTTAAGCGAGACACACAATGAGAGGATCCTTTACTATGACTGAACCAACCCTTAAACACAAACAAAAACTGCTGACAAAGCAAGTCGCTGCTTTTGCTCAGCCCGAAACAAAAAACAGTCTGATTCAGCTTTTAAACACGTTTATCCCTTTCTTCGGACTTTGGTTTCTTGCTTATTTCAGCCTCAATGTCTCCTATCTTCTTACTTTAGCATTAACAGTGGTTGCCTCAGGGTTTTTGACAAGAATTTTCATTATCTTTCATGACTGCTGCCATCAATCATTTTTCAAACAAAAGCGCTATAACCATATTCTCGGCTTTCTGACAGGTGTTCTGACTTTGTTCCCTTACCTTCAATGGCAGCACAGCCATTCGATTCATCACGCGACCAGCAGCAATCTGGATAAACGCGGAACAGGTGACATCTGGCTGTTAACGGTAAACGAATATATAGCCGCATCTAGACGCACAAAACTTGCATACAGACTTTATAGAAATCCGTTTATCATGTTTATTCTCGGACCAATTTATGTTTTTCTGATCACCAACCGTTTTAACAAAAAAGGCGCAAGACGTAAGGAGCGCGTGAACACGTACCTTACAAACCTGGCAATTGTGTCATTGGCTACTGTTTGCTGTCTCATCTTTGGCTGGCAATCGTTTTTGCTCGTGCAAGGCCCTATCTTTCTGATCTCAGGTTCAATCGGCGTGTGGCTGTTTTATGTACAGCATACATTTGAAGATTCTTATTTTGAAGCAGATGAAAACTGGAGCTACGTTCAGGCCGCTGTGGAGGGCAGTTCATTTTATAAACTCCCGAAACTCCTTCAATGGCTGACAGGCAACATCGGTTACCACCACGTTCACCATTTGAGCCCAAAGGTGCCCAACTACAAGCTTGAAGTTGCTCATGAACATCACGAACCATTAAAAAACGTACCGACAATTACCTTAAAAACAAGCCTGCAATCACTCGCCTTCCGCCTTTGGGATGAAGACAAAAAACAATTTGTATCATTTCGGGGTATAAAACAAATATCTTTCCGCCTTCCGCCTGATTCAACAGAAAAACAGAAGCTGCGGGAGAACGCCTGACTATTAGGAGGTCTTCTTATACAACAAGAAGACTTCCTTTTTATTGTTCGGTGGTGCAATCTGGCTTTTACAATGGTAAAGTTACATTTAAGATGAAAAGCTGAAAATGAGGTTATATCATGATCAAAAAGCATTTTACATTTCAAAAACTAAGCGGAATCACGCCTTATATATGGACGATATTTTTCATCCTGCCGTTCTACTTTATATTTAAATCATCTTCTACATTTGTTATTATCGTCGGAATTATTTTGACGCTTTTATTTTTTTCGGTTTATCGATTTGCTTTTGTCTCAAAAGGCTGGGCCATTTATTTATGGGCGTTTCTGTTAATCGGCATTTCAACCGCCTCCATTACGCTGTTCAGCTATATTTATTTTGCTTTTTTTATCGCGTATTTTATCGGAAACATAAAAGAACGCGTTCCTTTCCACATTTTATATTACGTACATTTAATAAGCGCAGCTGTCGCAGCGAATTTCAGCCTTGTGTTAAAAAAGGAATTCTTTCTGACACAAATTCCTTTTGTCGTCATCACCCTCATCAGTGCGATTTTATTGCCGTTCAGTATCAAAAGCCGCAAGGAGCGCGAACAGCTGGAAGAAAAACTCGAATTTGCAAATGAACGGATTGCCGATTTGGTAAAATTAGAAGAAAGGCAGCGGATTGCCCGCGATCTCCACGATACGCTTGGTCAAAAGCTTTCTCTTATCGGTTTAAAAAGCGACTTGGCGAGAAAATTAATATACAAAGATCCCGAACAAGCAGCGCGTGAGCTGAAAAGCGTTCAGCAAACAGCGAGAACTTCTTTAAATGAAGTCAGAAAAATCGTATCCTCTATGAAAGGCATCCGGCTCAAGGATGAAATCATAAACATCAAACAAATTCTCGAAGCTGCTGACATTACATTTATCTACGAAGATGAGAAAATGCCCGAAAATATCTCATTGCTTAATGAAAACATTTTGAGCATGTGCTTAAAGGAAGCTGTCACAAATGTTGTCAAACACAGTCAGGCTAAAACATGCCGAGTTGATATCCAGGAGCTCTGGAAGGAAGTTGTTATTACAGTGTCAGACGATGGAACATTTCAAGGAGGAGAAACGTGCTTTTCAAAAGGACATGGCTTACTCGGTATGAGAGAGCGTCTTGAATTTGCAAACGGGAGCCTTCACATCAACACCAAAAACGGAACCAAGCTTACCATGAAAATTCCTAATAACTCAAAATAAACAAAAAGGATGGCTTACATGATTAGTATATTTATTGCAGAAGATCAGCAGATGCTGTTGGGCGCTTTAGGATCACTATTAAACTTAGAAGACGATATGAAAGTCGTCGGCAAAGGAACAACCGGACAGGATGCTGTCGAGTTTGCAAAAAAACACCAGCCCGATGTATGCATTATGGACATTGAAATGCCCGGTAAGACAGGACTTGAAGCAGCTGAGGAATTAAAGGATACAGGTTGCAAAATTATTATCTTAACCACTTTTGCCCGCCCCGGCTACTTTCAGAGAGCCATTAAAGCCGGCGTTAAAGGCTATTTGTTAAAGGACAGTCCGAGCGAAGAGCTCGCGAGCGCCATCCGAAGCGTCATGAATGGAAAGCGTATCTACGCACCTGAGCTGATGGAGGATATGTATAGCGAGGCCAACCCTCTCACAGATAGAGAAAAAGAAGTGCTCGAACTTGTGGCTGACGGAAAAAACACAAAAGAAATCGCCCAAGAACTCAGCATTAAAAGCGGAACGGTGCGAAATTATATCTCCATGATTCTAGAAAAGCTTGAAGTGAAAAACCGTATAGAAGCCATTACGCGTTCAAAGGAAAAAGGCTGGTTTAAGTAAAAGAGAATCTTGACATATGTCCAAGATCCTCTTTTTGTTAATCTGCCGCGACCCGCGCTGCACCGATTTCTATGATTTACAAAAATAAAGCCGGTCAGTATATTTATATTTATTGGAGAGACGGGTTAAAAAACTTGCCTTCCACCTGGAATGACAGATTTTCCTCCTTAAGTACGGCTTCGCCTATTTCAAGCTATTCAACGACGCTCTGGGAGCACACTTCAACAATTTAGACATTCTGATTGGTAAGGCAAAACTGCCAATATGGCTTCAGATTGGGACAACAAGGCTTCAGCAATCCAAATCAAATAATCTAGGTAGAAGTTTCAAAATCACTATTCTCTAAAGAAGCATGAGAATAGTGATTTTTTGTATTGTCCTCACAGTTGCTGCCAGTCTGCTGTGCTTAATCCTGAATTTTCACTTACACAAGAGTCAGGTCCGGTTTCAGAATCTATTTTCTTATTAAATTCTGCCTTTTCATGAGAGCCGTCAATCTATCTGTTTAAGTTGGTCCATGTGGCACCCGCCTTGTGCGCAATAATTTTCTCTTTCTAATACGTTCTAATGTATTTATAAGGGAAGATTCATTTTAAATTTTGTAAGCCATAACAACACACCTCATTGGTGCCAGCTAATGCCTTCAACTTTAGACTCCGTACGTCTGTCTCCATGTCTTCAGAAGACATAAAACTATATCTCTCGGCACGATAGGTGTAAAACTCCAACAGCGAACCAGTACAACATTTGCGTTTCCTCGCATCAACATCACCAAACATTATTCCGTAACCAGCATCAGACATTAAACCTAATGACACGGAAGCTGAACTGATCACGAATACCGTCAACCACGATTTCCTATATGAACAGTTAGTATGTTAGGAAGACAGGCAAGATATTTCATTGTTTTGGGAGAACAGCGCAGACAAAGCCCTCTTCCATTTCCACGTCCACCAAATCACAAAATAAGGCGTTATCCCAAGTCTAGGAAACGGCTCATGTCCCTGGCTATACGTATTTAGATGTGATTATCTGATTAAGGGATCTTTCCTTTAGCAGCCTTCTCATTTAAAAACAGTTTTTCATTTTAAATCGCAAATGAACGTGCTGATGCCAAACGACTCCGTAATGCGGAAGGCTTGATTTAAAACAAGATCCCCTGAATACAGCACTTCGGCAGAAATGAAACAGTGTAACCTATGATCAAAAGCTCAGAAACGATCTGTTGTTCTTTAATCAAATCGCTGCTCCAAAAAAATCAGGTATCGTCATGATTCTTGATTTCAAGTAACCTGGCCAAAAGACAAATGCCAGAGAAATTAACGCCAGCGGCGCACAAGCTTCCGAAGACATTCTGTCATAGAGGCCGCGTCGCTTTGTCTTTAACCCCACCATCTTTTCGGTTGATACATTCGTTAATAAAAGCGAGCTTCCAATAATAAAGCAGTAAGGCTTCTCCCCCTAAGGAATAACGGTTAGAGGATGCAAGCTGAGCCCCTTGTCCTTCGCCATAAAAATATGCAGGTATTCATGATAAGAAACGATACAATCTTCAAAGCAAAAGCCAGCAGCTCCTTCTGCAAAGATAAAGATGATAGGGGCCGTTTACCTTCTATTTATCATTGCAGAAGGAGCACAATTTTTTTATCGGCATATTATGTTTTACGTCTCTAAAAACAAAAAAAGGACACGAGCTTAGAGCTACATGTCCTTTATCTTCATCTATTCTATTAATTTAACACTTTTACACTTACTGTTCTGACGCCCCAATTATGTGCATCACTTTTGTTTGGTACAAATACGTCAATTTTATTTCCTTTTATTGCGCCGCCAGTGTCTGCTGCTGTTGCTTCTCCATAACCTTCAACATAGACTTTAGAACCTAGCGGAATCACGTTTGGATCAACCGCAATAACTTTAGCATTCGGGTTCTTGTTTAAGTCGATGCCTGTTGCTGTAACGCCGGAAATGCCGCCGTCGTTAGCAGAGTAAGCAGTAGCCGTAACTGTTAGTTCTTTTGTCGCTTCTTGTTGATTTGTATTAGATTCAACAGCCTTTTCTTCTGTTTTAACAGAAGTGTCTGCTGCAGCCTTTGTTTCTTGTTTAGGTTGCTGTTGAACAGCTTCTTGTTTAGGTTGCTCTTTTTGCACAGCCTCTTGTTTTGTTTCAGTTTGAGGTGCGCTTGTTTGCGCATTCTCAGTCACTGTGTTTGCTGCTGTTGCCTGACCTTTTACTGAAAGTGTAGATCCAGCATAGATCATGTCAGAGCTTAAGTTATTCCAACCTTTCAGGTTGTTAACTGTCGTACCGAATTTTTGAGCAATCTTAGAAAGCGTATCTCCCGCTTTAATTGTATATTGCCCAGATGTGGTTGTTTCTTCTGAAGAAATGGTCAGTTTTTCTCCCGTAATGATTGTATCAGAAGTTAACTTGTTCCATTCTTTTAGGTCCTTCAGGTTCACTCCGTTTTTCTGAGAGATCCCCCAGAGCGTATCACCCTTTTGCACCGTGATTTCTTTTGCAGAAGCGTGAGCTCCGAATGCAGTTGTTGAAAGTGCTGCAACTGCTACAAAGGACATAATCGTCTTCTTCATAAGTAAATCCTCCCTTGTTAGCTTTTTATTGGCGGCTAACAGGTGATATCGTAACACATGTAAATGTCAAATCAATAACAAAAAGATATGATTTAGATTACAGTTCCTTTACATGAAGGATTTCTCTCTGTTGGAAAGTCTTACTGAACCCTTGATATAATAGGCTTTTCAAGTCTTTTAAGTTTGAGTCAAAAAAAAGAAAAGAAAATGTGTTTTTCAAAGAAAAAAAGGTTGATTTATGCTTTTTTTGGGGCTGTCACCTGTACATAAGCTTGTATTTCTTCTAAAAAAAGCCGGCCATATTTTGCTCTTTTTTGTTCTCCGACTCCTTTTATAGACAAAAGTTCTTCATCATTTACAGGCTGTTTTCCTGACATATCTTTCAGTGTCTGATCAGAAAAAACGACAAAAGGCGGCACACCCTGCTCTGCTGCAATTTGCTTGCGTAAGGTGCGCAGGCGTTCAAACAGCTCGTCATTTTCCGTAATGGCTTCTGCTTTTAATGCTTCTTTTCTCGCTACTGCCAATTCGCTTCTCAGCACATTTCTCCCTTTGCCGCTAACAAATAGAGTCGGAAATGTTCCATCTGACATCCTAATAAAGTCGTCAGCAATCAGAAATTCAATAAAGTCGCTGATTTCACTAACTGATCGGTGCTTTAATATTCCGTATGTTGAAAGGCTGCTAAAGCCGTTTTCGAGCACTTTTTTATTTTTTGATCCAGCGAGCACCTGGGCAACCATCGTCTTCCCAAAACGTTCATTCATACGAATGATACACGATAAGACCATTTGCGCTTCTCTCGTCACGTCATGGGCTGTTCTTGTATCTGTACAGTTTCCGCACTGTCCGCAGGCGTCAGGTTCCTTTTCTCCGAAATACATCAGAATAAATCGCTGCAGACAATCTTCCGTATGGCAGTAGTCAACCATTTGTCGCAGTTTTTTCAAGTCCTGCTTTTGCTTTTCTTCATTTTCCGATTGCTCGATTAAAAAGCGCTGCACCATAATATCTTGCGGAGAAAATAAAAGCACACATTCACTGTCGAGGCCATCCCGTCCAGCTCGTCCCGCCTCCTGATAGTAGCTTTCCATATCTTTCGGTATCTGTGCATGAAGAACAAACCTGATATTTGATTTATCGATGCCCATCCCGAAAGCAGATGTGGCAACCATGACCTGCAGCTCATCGTTCAGAAACCTTTCCTGCTGTTCTTTTCTGACTTCGTCCTGTAAGCCCCCGTGATACCGCCCTGCGCTAATTTGATTTCGTTTTAACCGCTCATAAATCCGATCTGCTTCTTTTCTTGTCGCGGTATAGACGATTCCTGCTTCATGTTTGTTTCTTTTTACATACTCATCAATAAAACGATCTTTGTTTTCCCCTTTTGCGACTTTCAAAGTCAGGTTGTCACGGGAGAAACCGGTATACACCGTGTTTTCTTTTTGAATATGCAGCTGACGGCATATATCATCATGCACCTCAGGTGTTGCTGTTGCCGTTAATGCCATGATGACAGGTTTGTCATTTAACTCGTGAAACAGAATTTCAATGTTTCTGTAGCTTGGCCTGAAATCGTGGCCCCATTGAGAAATACAGTGCGCTTCATCTATTGCTACTAAAGGAACGTCGATGCTTTGCAAAATACGTATAAATTCTGTTGAGGTTAACCGCTCTGGTGTAATGTAAAAAAGCTTATAGGCCCCTTCTTTCAGGCCGTTCAGCCTTTCATATATTTCTTGATTGGTTTGCGAACTGTTGATGTAAGCGGCTTTGATTCCCGCTTCTTCAAGAGCATCAACCTGATCCTTCATTAATGATATTAACGGCGAAATGACAATCGTTGTTCCTTCAAACATCAGTGCCGGAATTTGATAGCATATTGATTTTCCCCCGCCCGTCGGCATAATGCAGACCGTGTTTTGTCTCGCTTCTGTCACCGAACGGATGGCTTCCTCCTGCCCTCTGCGCAGCTTTTCATAACCGAAATAATGCGCCAACAGAGATTGGGCTTTATGTAACATAACGTCTAACCCTCGCTTTTCCTTCAATTTCTCCCATCATATCACAAAAAATAGACCTGCATTTCTTCCCGAATGGAAATTGAATTTTCGATATAAAAATCCTTTTTCAGATAAAATAAAAAGCCATTTCCATAAAGGAAATGGCCTTCGCTACATCTTGCCGTATGCAAGTAAGAAAGTTTTAAACCACCACTCCTCAAAGTGGGTGTTTGCAGAAACGTTCCTGTCGTCCTCTGCAATGGAGGCATGACATTCCGGCTTCGATATAAAACTCCCTATTACAGCTTAAAGGTTAAAACTTAATTAACAATACGTACAAAGTAGCTTCTTTTATATAGTACACCATTGGACATATTTTATCAAGGGGGTAAATCAATTGTTCAGAAAAACTTTTTTTCATTCATAAAACTGTTTTTTCGCTAATATATCTAATGATTCGACAAACAAAAGATATATTACAATAAAAAAACATCATTTTTTAGCGGCAAGAAGTGATCACTTTCTTCTATATAATATGTACGCAAAAAAACTCCTATCTCACGGATAGGAGTCTTCATTCATTAAAACTTAGCAGCAAGCTCTTTCGCTTCTTGCAAGCCTTTTTCAACAATTTCTTGTGCTTTATCAGGCGCTGCGTTATGTCCCTCGATGACAACTGTGTGCAAGTCTTGAACACCCCAGAAACCAAGAACTGTTTTCATGAAGTTTAAGGACATTTCTAGTGAAGCCATTGGTCCTTCTGAATAAACGCCGCCGCGCGCGTTAAGAAGTGCAACTTTTTTGTCGCCCATTAAACCAACTGGTCCTTCTTGTGTGTATTTGAATGTAACGCCTGCGCGAGACAGGTAATCCACATAAGTATGAAGCACTGCTGGCACTGTGAAGTTCCAAAGCGGGAATGCGAACACCACTTTATCAGCTTTTACAAATTGGTTCAGATATTTGTCAGCTGTTGCAGCTTGTTTTTTTTCTTCCTCAGTCATTTCCATACCTTGGCCTGCTTTAAATGTTCCGTTAATCATATCTCTTCCAAGGTAAGGAAGGTTTTCTTTATGAAGATCTAATTCAATCACTTCATCATTAGGGTTGTTTTCTTTATATGCAGCTAAAAATGCTTCGTATAGTTTAACTGAAACACCTTCTTCAGCTGTACGGTCACTTGATTTTACAAATAAAACTGTAGACATTTGTATTCCTCCCGGTAAACTTTTTATATCAACTTACAAATAGTATGTTACTTTCTTTTTTATGCAAAGTCAATCACTTTATTTCGAATATGAGATTTTTTTATAAAAAAAAGCAAGTACACCTTATATCGGTGTACTTGCTTGCGATTTTCAATTTGAATCCTGCTCGCGGTCTAAAATCTCATACGTTTGAGAACTTTTTTGATCAATTGTTTCTTTATTAGAAAGATCTTTAACTTGTTGGTGAAACTCCCTTTCAAATGACGGAGCATCCGTTTCCAAATCGTCCTCTACATCAGCTTGGGCTTCCACTGTCATTCTTGCGTATGGAACAGCTTCCAATCTTTCGTATGGGATATCTTGACCTGTTTTTTCACAAATTCCGTACGTTCCGTCTTTTATCTTTTGTAAAGCGTGATTAACTTCCTCCAAAAGCTCCCGGTCTATTTCTTTTACCGTTTGGTCTGTCATGCGGTCTGTTACAAGCGTTCCGTGGTCAGCCATATGGTTATCAACCCCATTAGACAGCTCTCCTACTTCTTCAGTCATTGATTGTGTTTTCTTTTTTTCACCAGACAATTCTTTTTGCATATGAAGCAATTTATGGTAGAGATGCTGAGTTTGTTCTTTAGTCAGTGCCATGTGTATCCTCTCCTTTTTTTCTCTGTTCCCAGTTTTGAATACTGACAAACCAAAAAAGGCGTTTTTACGGCACAAAAAAAGCCAAACCATTCTTTAGAGACGGCTGGCCTCAGTTAGTTTATTCAGTTGCATAAATACTTCGTCAATACCGCTTGCACTTCGCTTAAATCGGTATCTTTCGCAAATTCTAATTCAAAGGTTTTGCTTCTTGTCATTAATAAAAGTCCGGTGTCGGGATCAAACATTCCCGCTTCTTGAATGGCAAAGCTTTCAATCGTTTTATATGGAAGAAATACACGAACCTTCTTTTTAGAAAACACCTTATTATCAAAGAAAATAATACGTTTATTTGTAAAGCAAATTTGGTCAACCCGGAGCTTATAAATCGATTCTATTCTTTCCCCTTCAACGAGCAAAGCTTCAAGCTTCTTTGCGTCAGTTGGTCTGCTAACAGAAAAAATACCCAATGAAGAACCCCTCTTTCTGCATTTATCTATTTTTCTTATGACGAGATTACATTAAATAAAATAAGTCCTTTATCCCTATATAAGAATACGACATAGAAGACATTTAAACCATTACGAACAGATTACATTTTTCACTTTTTTGATTTGTTTCTTGTTTTTTTGTATTGCTGTCATCATGTAGTACGCACCAATAGAGAAAAAAGTTTCATTTTCACAAATATTTTTTGAAAAATGAGTTTTTTAACGTTTTCTTCTTTGTATCTGTTTTATTTTCCCTTTTTGAATCAAAGAAGAACCGCAGCTTAGCTGCGGTCCTTTGCATAACGATCTGTATCTTCAATTGTGCCATCTTATTAGAGTCTGAAATTGATGTGACCTCTTCTGTTTCTTCTTCCATCAGAAATTCAATCGGTGATTATACCTCTTCAAAATATTCTTTATAGTATCCGCCGATTTTATTTGTATTATCGACGACAAACAGAAATTCCTCTGTCTCATTCTTCACTTCATATTCTTTCCCTGGTGTTAATACGCGATTTACAATGTATTTCTTTGCGTTTGTCTGAACACACTTTACTTTTTTAACCGTTTCTTTTTCAAGCCAATTTTTATGTATCATGTTGAAATCTCCTTTACTTGTCTATAAGCCTATTGTAGCTTTTTTCTTTTGTAGATTGCAATATCGGTTATTCATTGATTTTGTCATGTTTTCTAGTATAGAATGGTTGTATACGCTTACTTCCATAGTAACGATCACAGCTAATTTCTGCTCTTCAATGAAGCAATATCCATTCTATCACCAAGAATCTCAGAACAGGCCATAAAAATGACTGGAGGTTTGTTACGAATGAGTTCTTTAACGATGCAAGTGAGTAAAAGGCTGGAGACATTTTTACAGGGAACGAAAAAGCTTTATATTGATGGGAAGTTTGTTCCGAGTGCCTCAGGGGCAACCTTTGACACGCCCAACCCGGCGACAGGCGAAACCTTAATGTCGCTGTATGAAGCCCGGGCAGAAGATGTGGACAAAGCCGTTAAAGCTGCCCGCAAAGCCTTTGATCAAGGCGAGTGGAGAACAATGTCTCCAGCATCGAGAAGCAGACTGATGTATAAGCTGGCAGATTTAATGGAAGAGCATAAAACTGAGCTTGCTCAGCTTGAAACCCTTGATAACGGAAAGCCAATAAACGAAACAACAAATGGAGATATCCCGCTGGCTATTGAGCATATGCGCTATTACGCCGGCTGGTGCACAAAAATAACAGGGCAGACAATCCCTGTTTCCGGCTCCTATTTTAATTATACACGCCATGAGCCTGTCGGCGTCGTCGGCCAAATCATCCCATGGAATTTCCCGCTCCTTATGGCGATGTGGAAAATGGGTGCGGCTCTTGCAACCGGCTGTACAATTGTGCTTAAGCCTGCTGAGCAAACCCCGCTTTCAGCTCTTTATTTGGCTGAGTTAATTGATAAAGCCGGTTTCCCTGACGGTGTGATCAATATCATTCCGGGATTCGGTGAGGATGCTGGAGAAGCACTTACCAACCATGAAGCGGTTGACAAAATTGCCTTTACCGGATCAACAGAAATCGGAAAGAAAATCATGGCCACGGCGGCAAAAAGCATTAAGCGTGTCACCCTGGAACTGGGCGGAAAATCACCTAATATCCTGCTACCGGATGCCAATTTGAAAAAAGCCATTCCAGGCGCTTTAAACGGTGTCATGTTTAACCAAGGCCAAGTCTGCTGTGCGGGCTCACGCGTCTTTATTCATAAAGACCAGTATAATGAAGTTGTCAATGAGATGGTGTCTTATGCTGAATCACTCCGCCAAGGAGCCGGACTTCATAAAGATACCCAAATCGGCCCGCTCGTGAGCAAGGAGCAGCATGAACGCGTTCTTTCTTATATTCAAAAAGGGAAAGATGAAGGAGCAAAAGCTGTCACTGGCGGAAGCTGCCCTTATGAAGAAGGCTACTTTGTCGCGCCGACTGTGTTTGCGAATGTTGAAGACGATATGACAATCGCCAAAGAAGAAATCTTTGGACCAGTCCTGACGGCGATTCCGTATGAAACAGTGGATGAAGTCATTGAACGAGCCAACCATTCTGAATACGGACTTGCTGCCGGCCTATGGACTGAGAATGTAAAACAAGCCCATTATATTGCAGATCGCCTTCAAGCCGGGACTGTCTGGGTAAACTGCTATAATGTGTTTGACGCAGCTTCGCCGTTCGGCGGTTATAAACAATCCGGACTAGGAAGAGAAATGGGCTCATATGCTCTAGATAACTACACAGAAGTCAAAAGTGTATGGATTAATCTTGAAGACTAAAAGCTTTTAAAAAAACTGCTGCCTGCCAGCAGTTTTTTTCTTTCAGTAATGGCAGCAAAAGCTGATGAATATATATCTTTCTGAAGGAGTTGAGCGTGATGAGCACACTTCAGGAGAAGGTGAGGCGCTATCAGCAAAACACGATTTCAGAGCTGAAAGATAGGCAAAATGGTGACGGTTCTTGGACATTTTGCTTTGAAGGGCCAATCATGACGAATTCTTTTTTTATTCTGCTCCTCACCTCACTTGATGAAGGTGAAAATGAAAAAGAACTCATTTCGGCGCTCGCAGCCGGCATTCGCGAAAATCAGCAGCCAGACGGAACGTTTAACAATTTCCCTGACGAAACAGGCGGCAATATAACAGCTACCGTCCAAGGTTATGTCGGAATGCTGGCTTCAGGATGCTACCATCGAACTGATCCGCACATGAAAAAAGCTGAACAATTTATTACATCACATTGCGGCTTGAGGAATATTCATTTCATGACAAAATGGATGCTTGCAGCAAACAGCCTTTACCCTTGGCCCGCATTATATGTACCATTGTCGCTTTTAGCAATTCCCCCAACATTCCCGGTTCATTTCTATCAGTTCAGCACCTATGCCCGTATTCACTTTGCGCCGATGGCTGTCACACTCAATCAGCGATACACACTAAAAAACCGCAATATTCAATCTCTCCGCCACCTCGACCCGCACATGACAAAAAACCCTTTGACATGGCTCCGTTCTGATGCTTTCGAGGAGAGAGACCTCTCTTCTGTTCTGACTCATTGGAAGCGGCTTTTTCGTGCACCCTTTGCTCTTCAGGAGCTTGGCTTACACACTGCTAAAACATATATGCTTGACCGAATTGAAGAAGACGGCACACTGTACAGTTATGCAAGCGCCACAATATTTATGGTATACAGCCTTCTGTCACTTGGTGTGTCACGCCATTCACCGGTCATCCGAAGGGCCATTAATGGCATCAAAGCATTGGTGACTGAATGTGGCGGCATTCCTTATTTAGAAAATTCCACTTCCACTGTTTGGGATACTGCATTAATCACTTATGCGCTTCAGCAAAACGGCGTTGCCGAAACAGACGGTACAATTACAAAAGCCGTTTCTTTTTTACAAAAGCGGCAGCATACCAAGATAGCAGATTGGTCTGTCAACAATCCAAACGTATCTCCAGGCGGCTGGGGATTTTCAAATATTAACACGAATAACCCTGATTGTGACGACACTGCAGCCGTCTTAAAAGCAATTCCCCGCAGCTTCTCTCCTTTTTCTTGGGAGCGAGGCGTGGCTTGGCTTTTATCGATGCAGAACAATGATGGAGGGTTTTCCGCCTTTGAAAAAAATGTGAACCACCCTCTTATCCGCCACCTCCCGCTTGAATCCGCCGAGGATGCGGCTGTTGATCCCTCAACCGCCGACCTTACCGGGCGTGTGCTGCACTTTTTAGGTGAAAAAGCCGGCTTTTCAGTAAAACATCACCACATTCAGCGTGCTGTGAACTGGCTTTATGAAAATCAGGAACATAATGGATCTTGGTACGGACGTTGGGGTGTTTGCTACATTTACGGCACATGGGCTGCCTTAACCGGCATGCACGCCTGCGGAGTTGTTCGAACCCACCCTTCGATACAAAAGGCAATCCGGTGGCTCAAAACCATACAAAATGATGACGGCAGCTGGGGTGAATCCTGCAAAAGCGCGGAGGTCAAAACCTATGTGCCGCTTAAAAAAGGAACCATTATACAAACTGCCTGGGCTTTAGATGCTTTATTGCTATATGAAAAACCCAGTCATCCAGCAATTGTGAAAGGAATGAACTACCTCATGGACAGCAGTTCTCATGACGGTAGAAGCTTGACTTATCCAGTGGGAATCGGGCTGCCAAAGCAGTTTTATATTCGTTACCACAGTTATCCTTATGTGTTCCCTTTGCTGGCTGTCGGCAAATATTTGAATTCTATTGAAAAGGAGACAGCATATGAAACGTGAATCTTATCAAACCGAGATGTTCAATTGGTGTGAAGCCTTAAAAGATCAGATTCAAAAACGAGGACAGCTTGATCAATTTGAGGATCAAATCGAAAGGATGATTGAAGCGCTGGAGGATGACCAGACGACAGAAGAACAGTGGTATCAGCAGGCCGCCACACTCTATCGTGATATTACACAATCAGAAGAAACAGGTGAAAGACGTGCCTTCGTTCCTATAGGAAAACATGTTCTTCCAAAGCTTCCGTACAAGTACTCTGCTTTAGAGCCTTATATTTCACGTGATATTATGGTACTTCATCATACAAAACATCACCAAAGCTATGTTGACGGACTGAATAAAGCAGAATTGGAGCTTAAGAAAGCCAGAGCTTCAAAGAACTATGACTTGATCACTCATTGGGAAAGAGAGCTTGCGTTTCATGGAGCGGGCCATTATTTGCACAGTATTTTTTGGTTTTCTATGCATCCAAACGGAAAAAGACGTCCTACTGGAGCATTGTTTCAAATGATCGATCTTTCATTTGGAAGCTATTCGGCCTTTAAGGAGCATTTTACCCAAGCTGCAAAAAAAGTGGAGGGTGTCGGGTGGGCCATTCTTGTCTGGTCCCCTCGTTCCGGGCGGCTGGAGATTTTAGCCGCAGAGAAGCACCAGCTCTTCAGCCAATGGGATGTAATCCCTCTTTTACCGCTTGATGTATGGGAACATGCTTACTATTTGCAATATAAAAATGACCGCGGAAGCTATGTTGATCATTGGTGGAATGTAGTCGATTGGCGTGAAGCCGAAAAACGTTTTGAACAGGCAAAAGAAGTCGTATGGAAACTCTATTAAAAAAGCCCCCTTTCCAGGGGGCTTCATTTTTTAAAAAATACCTAATACGTGTAAAAATACGATAATGATTGCAACAGGTGAAAGATAACGTATGAGCAGAAGCCAAACCGCAAACCACTTTCGCTTGAGATTTGAGCCGCTTTTCAGCTCGTTAAACAAGTCTTCTTTCGGTATTTTTAACGGTACAAAGATAGAAATCAATAACGCTCCTAACGGCATTAAAATATTGCTGACCAGAAAATCAGCTGCGTCAAAAATGGACATGTGAAAAATGGTGATATCACTTAAAATACCGTATGATAACGCAGACGGTACGCCGACCAGAAAGATAGCCATCCCGCCGATCCAGGCAAATCGTTTTCTTTTACTCACATCGCCTTTAGAAAGCACAGCGACCAAAATTTCAAGCATTGAAAAGGCGGATGTCAGTGCCGCAAATAAAAATAGAATTAAAAATGCTAATAAAAAGACAATTCCAAACGGCATTTGATTAAATACAGTCGGCAGCACATTAAATAACAGGACAGGTCCTTGATCCGGTTTGAGGCCGAATGAAAAAACAGCTGGAAAGATTGCGATTCCCGCCATAATGGCGACAAGAACATTCAAAACCGTAACAGATACAGCAGACTGCACCAGATTTTCTTGTTTTTCTAGATAGGCACTATACGTTACCATTACAGATACACCGACACTTAATAAGAAGAAGGACTGGCCCATCGCATATAATATTGTATTGGCGTCAATAGCGGAGATATCAGGTGTCAGGAAAAACGTAAGGCCTTCCATCGCTCCATGAAGAGTAACTGAACGCACCATTAAAATAATAAATAATATAAATAGCGCCGGCATTAAAATTTGGCTTGCTTTTTCAATTCCGCTGCTTACACCCTTTGCGACAACCAAAATTGTGACCAGCATAAACAGCAGCTGGCCTCCTACAGCCAAATATGGATTTGAAATGGTATTCGCAAACAGCGTATCAAACCCTGATGTATGCGATAAACCGCCGGTAAAGCCTTTAAAAATGTAATTTAAAATCCATCCGCCGACAACGCTGTAGAATGATAACAGAATAAAGCACGTCGCCATGCCCAAATAGCCTATCCAATGCCATTTAGACCCAGGAGCAAGAGATTTATAGGATTGGACGGCATCTTGCTGTGTTTTTCTGCCTATGATGAATTCACCGAGCAATAATGGCAGTCCGATTAATATTGTAAATAAAATGAAAATAAATAAAAACGCGCCTCCTCCGCTGGTGCCTGCGACATATGGGAATTTCCATATCGCACCGAGACCGATAGCCGATCCAGCCGCTGCTAAAATAAAGCCCAGCTTCGAAGACCATTGATTAGCTTCCTTCACCCTATCACTCCTATTTTTCAAAACAGTTTAAAGGTTCATTGTAAGAATATCTACCTATATAGTCAAGAATATTTTGATTAGTTTACATAATATATTTATCATCTATCTACATAGATATATCAGAATACAGTCAATTTATTAATATTGAATTATTCAGAAAATTAATTATAATAGGGGAATACCAAAAAATCTGTAAGAATTTCTGCTGAAGTTCTTGATCAGTGTATGAGGAGTGTTTGTATGGAAAACATCAGAAAGATTAGTCAATTCGCGGGACAAACCTTCGGCATCTGGGTTATTGTTTTTGCCGTACTCGGATTTTCGTTCCCGTTATTATTTTCTTGGATCAGTTCTTATATTACGATTTTTCTCGGCATTATCATGTTTGGAATGGGGCTAACACTGCAAACCGATGATTTTAAAGAGCTGATCAGAAAACCTTTGTACGTCATTATCGGAGTGATTGCCCAATATACGATTATGCCGCTTGTTGCTTTCGGCTTAGCCTATGGCTTGCATCTCCCCTCGGAGATCGCGGTAGGCGTCATTCTTGTTGGCTGCTGTCCGGGTGGAACTGCCTCTAATGTCATGACATTTTTAGCAAAAGGCAACACGGCCCTGTCTGTTGCTGTCACTACAATTTCCACCTTGTTGGCACCTGTTTTGACGCCGGTATTGATTATGCTGTTTGCCAAGGAATGGCTGCCTGTCTCGCCTGGCTCATTATTTATTTCGATTTTGCAGGCTGTATTGTTTCCAATCATTGCAGGCCTAATCGTCAAAATGTTTTTCAAAAAACAGGTCGCAAAAGCCGTTCATGTCCTGCCGCTTGTTTCAGTCATCGGTATCGTTGCGATTGTATCAGCTGTTGTAAGCGGCAATCGGGAAAACCTGCTTCAATCAGGATGGCTTATTTTTTCAGTAGTTATCCTGCATAATGGCATTGGATATTTACTGGGGTTTCTTTGTGCAAAGCTGTTAAAAATGGATTATGCATCTCAAAAAGCGGTTGCAATTGAAGTCGGCATGCAAAACTCAGGGCTTGGCGCAGCACTTGCTACGGCACATTTTTCACCGCTATCCGCTGTTCCTAGCGCGATTTTCAGTGTTTGGCACAACCTTTCAGGCTCTCTGCTCGCTACATATTGGTCTAAAAAAGGTAAGAATCAAAAAGAAGATTCAAACAGCACAGAACTGACTCTTTAACATTCTATTCTATATAAAAAGGTACATCACGTTTAGCCGTGATGTACCTTTTTTGTTTTATCCCTCTAACAAAAGCTGTTCAGGATCTTCTAGTAAGTTCTTAATAGTGACAAGGAATCCAACTGCTTCTTTACCATCTACGATCCGATGATCATAAGATAAAGCAATATACATCATTGGACGGTTTTCAAAACGTTCTTCATCAATTGCGACAGGGCGCAGCTGAATCTTATGCATACCCAGAATACCAACTTGAGGGCTGTTTAAAATCGGTGTCGACATGAGTGAACCGAAAGTCCCTCCGTTTGTAATTGTAAATGAGCCTCCTTGCAGCTCACCAAGGGTTAATTTATTGTTTCTCGCTTTTTTCGCAAGCTCGCCGATTTCTTTTTCAATGCCTGCAAATGTCAGACGGTCTGCATCCCTTACAACTGGAACGACAAGTCCTTCTTCAGCTGCAACAGCGATTCCGATATCATAGAATTTTTTAACAATCAGCTCATCGCCTTGAATTTCTGCATTCAAGAGCGGATATTTTTTCAATGCCGCTACAACAGCTTTAGTAAAGAAAGACATAAAGCCCAGCTTCACTTCATTTTGCTCAAAGAATTGGTCTTTGCGACGTTTTCTGAGATTCATAACAGCCGTCATGTCAACTTCATTAAATGTAGTCAGCATCGCAGATGTTTGCTGAACTTCGACTAGACGTTTAGCAATCGTCTGTCTGCGGCGTGACATTTTTTGCACTTCAACAGGTTTGTCAAAGCTTTGCTGTGTTTTTTGAGCCTGCGGCTGTTGTTTTTGCTGCTGAGGAGCTGGTTTCGCCGCTGGTTTTTCATACGCCTCAACATCCTGTTTGCGCACTCTTCCAAGCGGGTCGCCAGTTGGAACCTGAGACAGGTCAATCCCTTTCTCTCTCGCCAGCTTACGGGCAGAAGGAGATGCAATTGTTCTTGATTTTGCTTCCGTTTGCGCTTCCTGGCTCACTTCTTGCGCCGCTGGTTCAGCTTGCTTTTCTTCTTTTTCACTTTCTTTGCTTTCAGCCTTCTCTGAAGGAGCAGGGGCAGAACTTTCACCCGCGCCTTCTGTAATGGTACCGATAATTTCTCCAACTTGGACGGTATCACCCGAATCTTTCAATACCTCTTGAAGAACACCCGATTCTTCTGCTGTCAATTCAACATTAACTTTATCCGTTTCAAGTTCAAGCAGATATTCACCCTGTTCTACATAATCACCGGGCTGCTTTAACCATTGGGCTATAGTTCCTTCTGAGATTGATTCTGCTAATTCAGGTACCTTAATTTCCGCCATTTTTTCATTTCCCCCTTAGTTTTTGCGAGTCAAGCTATCAGATACAATACGTTCCTGTTCTTTTTTATGAACTGTCGGATCTCCCTCTGCAGGACTGGATCGTCTTCTTCGTCCAATATATTGAACGCTTACTCCTTCTGGTGCAAGTTCTGTCAAATAAGGGCTGATATAGCTCCATGCCCCCATGTTCTGCGGCTCTTCCTGAACCCAAACGATTTCTTTAAGATTCGGAAGCTTTGCAAATAATTCTTTGACTCCTTTTGCAGGGAATGGATACAGCTGTTCAATTCTCGCAATGTGAAGCCACTCTTTCCCGTCTTCTAACTTGTTGAAATGATCGCTGATGTCTATAGATACTTTACCGCTGGATAATACGAGCCGCGTCACTTTTTCATATTCATGAGAAAGTCCTGACTGTTCGTAAACAGGCTGGAAGCGGCTTTCGCTGAGCTCCTGCACTTCAGAAACGGTATTCGGATTGCGCAGAAGGCTCTTCGGCGTCATGATGACGAGCGGACGAATTTCCTCACGCAGCAGCATTTTAGCCTGTCTTCTTAATATATGAAAATATTGAGCGGCGCTTGTCAGGTTGGCAACCGTCCAGTTGTTCTCAGCAGCTAGTTGCAGGAACCGCTCGATTCTACCGCTTGAATGCTCAGGACCCTGTCCCTCGTAACCGTGCGGGAGCAGCATCACTAATCCGGATTTTTGGCCCCATTTTGCGCGTCCGGCAGAAATAAATTGGTCAAAGTACACTTGAGCAGCATTGGCGAAATCTCCATACTGCGCTTCCCACAGGACAAGTGTTTCCGGTGAATGCACGTTATACCCGTATTCAAAGCCGAGAACCGATCCTTCAGACAGCGGGCTGTTATGAACGGCAAATGATGTATCACAATCTGACAAATGGTGCAACGGCACAAATTCTTTGCCTGTCTCACTGTCGTGAAGTACAAGGTTTCTTTGGGCAAACGTTCCGCGCTCAGAATCCTGTCCTGTTAATCGAATCGGTGTTCCGTCTTTCAGAATGGAAGCAAACGCGAGAGATTCAGCCAATGACCATTCCACTTTTCTGTCATCATCAAACGCCTTGGCCCGTCTTTCTAAAATGCGTTTTAGCTTACCGAATACATTAAACGACTCCGGCCAATTGACCAATTCGCCATTCAGCTTGCGGAGCACATCAAAATCAATAGATGTGTCTACATCCGGAAAACCGTTTGAAACAGGTTCCGGAAGTTCTATTTCACAAGCGACAGGTTCCTTTTTAGCCGGCACTTTTTGATAAGCGTCTTCTATGCGTTTCGTTACCGACTTTTCAATGTTTTGAACAACTTCCTCGGTCAGCACCCCATCTTTAATGAGCTTTTCCGCGAAAATATGTTTGACAGTCGGATGCTTTCTTACAGCATCATACAGCATCGGCTGAGTAGTTGACGGCTCATCCATTTCGTTGTGTCCGTAACGTCTGTACCCGATTAAGTCAATCAGAAAGTCCTTGTTGAATGTTTTTCGGTATTCTACCGCAAACTTAACAGCTGAAAGACAGGCTTCAGGATCGTCCGCATTTACGTGAACAATCGGTATTTCATAGCCCTTCGCCAGGTCACTGGCATAGTTTGTTGATCTTGATTCAGCGCTTTCTGTTGTGAATCCGATCATGTTATTGGCGATAATATGAATCGCACCGCCTACTTGATACCCTTTTAAAGAGCTTAAATTCAATGTTTCAGCGACAATTCCTTCCCCAGGGAATGCAGCGTCTCCATGAATTAAAATCGCAAGTGATTTTGTTTCATCCTGAACCGGGTATCCGCTTTGTGTTCTTGTTTCCTGCGCCGCTCTTGTGCTGCCTTCAACGATCGGGTTGATAAATTCCAAGTGGCTCGGGTTATTCGCCAGCGTAATACGCGCCGACTTCGTTTCAGCGTCTTGAAGCTCGCGGTTCGCTCCCAGGTGATACTTGACATCCCCCGTCCATCCGTAGCTGATGCCGATAGATCCTTCAGACGGGACTAAATCTTTGTTCGGCGCGTGCTGGAACTCTGAGAATATGATTTCATACGGTTTGCCCAGCACATGTGCCAGCACATTCAGGCGGCCCCTGTGCGCCATACCGATGTTAACGCTCGTTGTACCTGATTTGACAGATTGTGCGATAATGTCATCAAGCACTGGAACAAGAGCGTCCAGACCCTCAATTGAAAAACGCTTCTGCCCGACGAAGGTCCGGTGTAAAAATTGCTCGAATCCCTCTACTTCCGTCAGTCTTTCCAGCACAGCTGACAGCTTTTCGGCTGAGTTCTTTTGGAACAATTCACCGGATTCAATCTTTTGAGTCAGCCACTCTCGCTCTTTAAAGTCGTGTACATGATCAAATTCAAATGAGATGGTTCTTTTATACGTATTTCGTAAATACTGAATGGCTTCTAAACCGTTCGTAATGTTTTTAGGAGCGTCTTTACAAATGACCGACGCAGGTATTTCTTTTATTTCCTCTTCTGTTAGCCCGTAATCGGATAGTGGAAAGAGCTCGCTCTTTTTCCCATCCTTTCTGAGCGGATTGACGGAAGCGTTCAAATGGCCATAGGTTCGTATATCTTCTGCAAGTCTGATTGCTGATGCGATCTTTTGTATCAGATCGGCTGTAACACGTCCCTTTTCTTTTGTTCCCGATGCCTCTTTTATATCGCTTGGAGGAGCTCCTAGTTCATCGAACATGTCCTTCAGATCCGGATCAATGCTGTTCGGATCCTGGGTGTACTGATCGTAAAGCTCCAGCGCATAGCCGAGGTTCGGACCGTAAAAATCTTCCCAATTCATTCGTTGTTTCATATTATTTTGAAACATTTGAATATTACCCCCAACCTAGATAATCAAGTGATTCATTCACTATCTTAAAATAACTTTCGAACGCTGTGTCCAAAATTATGTAATAAAAACGCTTCCAACGATATTTTACCACTGTTTGCAATTTGATTCTACCTTGATTGTTCACAAAATAGTAAAAAACCTTTATAAAAAACAAAAAATTTAATCATTTACAAAAAGAAACGCCAAAAAGCATAGAATAAAGGGTTATCCTATGCTTTTATGGAGAAGTTTTTTAAGAAGCGGATACAGAACATCCGGAAGCTGATCGACATCCGGGACAAATATACTGAACTTCCCGTACATATCCTGTATCGTTTTCATTTGTGATTCTTCAATTTCTGAGTTGGAGAGAAAAACATTTATGACTTCTATTCCCCTTTTTCGAGCTTCTATAACCGCTTCACTTGTATCGACAATCCCATTTTGCTCATAACCAAATGCGGCCGGCTCTCCGTCAGAGAACACAATTAAGAATTTTTGCGCCTCGCTCCGCTGCAGCATTTTTTTCGTCATTTGCCTGATCGCATAGCCGTCACGGTTGTCTTCCTCAGGTTCAAGCTGCATAATCGCCGGTCCCGCTGCCTGTCTTAAGGACGACTGAAATGGAATTACCGTATTAAAATAGTTCGGCTGACTCGTTTCGGTCGCATCGTTTGTATCCTCCCAGAAGCCGACAATTTGATGCGGAACTGCTACTGATTTCAAGGCTTCATGAAACAATACGATACCCCGCTTCGTTTCATCCATTTTGTCGAACATACTGGCTGAACAGTCGACCAGTAATGTAAAAACAGCGTCAATTTCTGAAGAAGGCTCTTGTTTTTTGTAAAAAAGACGCGGATTCCGCTCCGTAAAATAACGGAGAAGCTTGTTGTTCAGACGGCCCGCGTGGAGGTCAGTCCTTGGCAGCGTTTTTTTGTGTTCAAGCGTTTTTTGAATCATCTGTTTCAAACGCTTCTGATACGATTCGATCGATTTTGCCTGCTGTTTATAAGAAAGCTCTTCATCTTTTGTTGCAGGCTCCGGTTCTTTATAAATCGCAAACGCGAATTTATTTTCCTTTCCGTCGGCAAGACCCGCGCCGTTCGGCTGGTCTTTTTTGGACTCTAGCGCTTCCAGTTTGGAATAGTCTTTTCGTTTTGTCTGTCTAGCTGAACCTTGAACAGAGCCGAGAGCTTGGTCTCCATCGTCCCCTTCACGAGAAGCATCTTTTCCTAAATCGGATTTTGCGCCGTGTTCAATATCAAATTGAAGGAAGCTTTTAGACGGCGCTTCTGTTTCACGGTGCCAAGTCGGCATTTCTTCATCGTGAATATCTTCATCGCCGTCTGATTTTTTCGGAAGCGTTACGTCATCACTCAGCTTCGGCGCTTTTTTCTCTTCTTCAAATAACGGCTGCTCTGCGGCTTTAGCGTAATCTAACTCAGGCAAAAAGAAGTAGGTATTCAGCATGTCTTTATCAAGTACCTCTTCAAGTCCGTCCATGATGTCTTCGACAATTTTCAGAACGTGGCGTGTAGAGTCAGCTTCATACACACGCAAGAGCTGCTGTTCAATAAACGGTCGCATCAGATCAATATCATCACGCATAGACGGGATGGTTTCCAGAGGCGATTCCGCCGTCAGCTTGGTATACATGGCGCAAAAGAGCGCATCCGTAAAAATGCTTCGTTCTAAATTTAAAGTGAGCTGTGTGGAGAAATGTTTTCTGTACATGTCTTTTCGTTTTGCAAATACATGTTTTGTGCCGGGACGCTCGTGTTTGATACATTCTTCAATTCTGATGTCCTCAAGCAGCATAAACAGCTGTTTGGCAAAGCTTTTGAATGTAAGATGCCGATGGATATTATCCAAAAAGTTCGTAAACTCTTGCAGCGAGCTGTATTTAGTTCCGACCGATCGAAGGTAGACATCGCTTTTGAGACCTGCTTCCATATCTTCAGCTGCTCTGTCCTTCCAAAAGTGGCTCATGTAGATTTTTTTTTCAAATGGGTTGTAGTAGGACTGAACGCCATACTCCACTTCCACCGCCTCACTTTTGGTGAGCGTTTTGGCCAAATCGGTCAGCATCATAAATAAAAACGAGTCAATTGTGCTGTCATTAAATTTGATAAATTTCATCGCACATCCCTCATTCAAACAGAGTTTCTGCGATATTTCGGACCGCCGCCTTTTCACGGTCATCGTCAAGCTTTTCTACAATTCCCCGTTCGATGGCCCGTAGCGGCGGAATATAAGCGGCTAAATCACACGTATCAATTAAAGCTCTGATAGATGCCGCTTCTTCAGACACCTGCCCGTTATTGGCCTGAACGATCAAATCAGAAGACAGCGTGATAAACCGGTCAATTAATTTCTCATCATGAAGAGCAGACTGAGACATGAGTACTTGTTTCAGCAGTTCGCCTTTAATATATGGCACATCAATAATGACAAAACGGTTTTTAAGCGCTTCATTCAGCGGTACGGTTCCAACGTAGCCTTCATTGATAGCAGCAATGACTCCAAACCCTTCTTTTGCCCGAACGACTTCTCCTGTAAACGGATTTGTCATCATTTTTCTATAGTCCAATACACCATTTAAGATGGGCAGGGTTTCCGGCTTTGCCATATTGATTTCGTCTATATAAAGAAAGTGGCCTTCATTCATGGCTGTTGTCACAGGCCCCGAGACAAACTCGATCGTTGCCTGGCCAGATTGATTTTCAATGGTTTTATAGCCAACCAGTGCTTCAGCATCCAAATCAACTGAGCAGTTGACACTGTGCATTGGTTTATGAAAATAACTGGACAATGTTTCCGCCAGCTTAGTTTTACCTGAGCCTGTAGGCCCTTTTAACAGGATATTTTTTCCCATCGCCAATGCGATAATGGCATCGAATAAAATGGCTTCATCCTCCGCCTCATAGCCTGATGCCCCGATAAGTGATTGAAATTCTGGAGAAATCGGCTGGCTTTTATATGATAAAAGCTTATTTTGTATATCTTCCGGCAATGTTAAGTGCTGCAATTGAGATGTCATAGACAGGTTTCCTTTCCTATTCGTATTCCATTAACGAGTATACTAAAAAAGCCCCTGTATGCTCAATACAAAGGGCTCCCGCTATATTACTGTTTCTCGTTATTGCCAGAAAGCGCTCCGCACACAATTCGCGCTCCTGAATTTCCGCTCGGATTCGTCAGATAGTCGTCAGCCTGTTCGTGAATAACAAACGCGCTGCCATCGTGGTCGAGAATATTCAATTTGCTTCCTTTTTGTAAAGAGGTTTCAGGCGCATTCATAATAACATCTACTTTCCCGTCAGCACCGACTTCAAGATTCGGAAGATCTCCGGCATGATGTCCCATCGGATTATTGAAGCCGTGTTCTTTGTTCAGCGGATTAAAGGGTCCGCCCGCAGATTCAAAATCCGGCCTGACACATGATCCTTTTTCATAAATATGAAAACCGAGTGAAGCTCCGGGTGTCAGGCTGTGTGCTGAGATGTGAAAATCGAGCCCTTCGTCTTCTGATTCTTTTATTTCAATAAACCCGACTTTTTTGCCTTCTCTATTGACCAGCTGGATCTGATGACTAAACGCTGACGTTTCTATCACCTTTTTATCCGGTACCCGCCGCGGATGGTCAGGCGGTGTTTCCTGACTGCATCCTGCAAGACCCAATGCCGCCACCACGATAAGGAGCAAGAAACGATTCATGCTGTCTCCCCCTTGTTTTTTCTAACAGTGTGGTCAATCATATTCCGATATAAACTAAAAAAAAGCCTTTTAAAAGGCTTTTACATTAGGGCAGCAGGACGTCCTGCCCAAACGCCCCGTCTGTCTAATGTCCATGCTCAAAGTTTAAAAATAGCTTCGTGCTCCTAAGTAGCGCTGTTTCCAATACGAATTGCTGAGATTGGAAATGCCCACACCGTCGGAGCTTGCATGAATAAAATTGCCGCCGCCCAAGTAAATCCCCATGTGAGACGGTCCGGATTTATACGTAGTAAAGAAAACAAAGTCACCGACTGACGGCTGGCTGACTTTTTGCATCACATTCCAGTACCCTGCCGTGCTCAGCCTTGAAATAGATGATACTTTATTAATGAGGTAATAAATATAGCCGCTGCAATCGAAACCGGAAGGCGTATTTCCTCCCCAGCGATACGGAACACCGACATATTTTTTTGCCTCCGTTATCATTCTGTCAATCTTTGTTCCTATTTGAACGTTTGATCCTGATTTGTCTTTCGGGACATTCTTATTGGAATTATTTGATTTAGTCGTTCCTGAAATTGTGAGAATCTGCCCGATTCGCAGAACATCGCTAGACAAATTGTTTCTATCACGAATACTTTGCACAGTGACGCCCAGCTGATTCGCAATCTTCCATAACGAATCACCTGATTTCACTTTGTATGTAGTTGTTGTTGAAGAATTTGAGTTTGACGGCTTTTTTGAACCGCTGCTACCGCTATTGGATGAGCTGCCTTTTTTTATTTTTAATACTTGCTTAGGGTAAAGTGTATCTGATGTTAAGCCATTTAAGGTTTTCAATTCGGCAACCGTCATATTTAAACTGTTTGCGATTTTCCACAGAGAATCACCAAGCTTTACAGTATATGTACTTTTTGATGGACCTGTAGAATTTGAACCGTTGCTTTTTTTCGGTCCATTCGAACCGTTTGAACTGCTTGTCCCTTTAATTCTCAGTTTTTGGCCGGGACGAATCAAATCACTGTTCAGGCTGTTTAAGCTTTTAAGCTCTGAAACACTCATTTTATGATTTTTGGCAATCATCCATAAAGAATCACCATATGCCACGGTGTATGTTGACGTTTTGTTTGAGTTTGATGAGGATGTTTTGCTTTTTTTGCTGCTTTCTGGAACTTTAAGACTTTGTCCGACATAAAGCATTGACGATTTCAATTTGTTTTCGGATTTCAATGCAGAAATACTCGTATGATACTGGCGCGAAAGTTTCCAAAGAGAGTCACCGCTTTTCACCTTTATCGTTTTTGCATCCGCGGGTGCTGCTGCCATCGATGACCCAACAACTGCGGAAACAGCCAAACTGGCTACGATCTTCTTTTTCATTCATGCAACCTCCTAAACTTTTTATGACACAAACAGAAAGAATTAGTATTCCGTTTCCAAAAATGGCACACATACGTTATATCGTCACTTTTTTAGCGTTATAAACAAATTTTTATAGATCCGGCAGCAAATGTAGCTTGGTTCGACCTTAAACCTCTAGATAAACACCTAATATTTTACATAATTTGGATAGGTTTATCGAAAGTCTAAGGAACTATTTAAGCGGGGGTAAAATGATTGGTTTATGTTGATGAAAGAAGCAGATTTTCCTCCTTTTCTGTCTGTTTTTCTTTCAATTCTCTATCAAAGTGTCAAATCCCTTCTTCTGATTGCAACACTGCCCAGCTTTTCTAAACAGTTAAAAGCCTGTCCATTTCAAATGAACAAGCTGAATCCATTATGCATTAGCTGATTGAGTATTGTGTTTAACATATGCAAGAATGCTGACGGCAGCTTTTTCAGCACCGCCTGCCGCTTTCAGTGACTGGCCAATTGCTTTTGCTTTCTTGGCATAGATAGGATTGCTGATCACTTCTTGAATGGTTTCTTTCAGAAGGCTTTCAGACAACTGTTCTTTTTTCAGCACTTTCCCAGCACCTACTTGCTCCACCTGTTTTCCGACAGCGAATTGATCGGCTCCCATCGGAATGACAATGAGCGGTGTTTCAAAATACAAGCCTTCGCTTGTGCTGTTCATTCCGCCGTGGGTGACAAACAAACTGGCTCTTTTCAGGATTTCAAGCTGAGGCACATACGGGCGCACAATAAAATTATGCGGAATATCGTTTAACTCACTTTGTTTAACATGCTTCCCAATGGACAGCACAACTTTTCCGTCAAAGTCTTTGCATACCTCAAGACATTGATTGAAAAACTCTTTTTGATTATTAAAAATAGTTCCCATAGAAATAAACAGCACGTTTTCATTGTTCATTTGATCGAATGGAAAGTCATTGCTTTTGGCTCTTTTTGCAATTGAAGGACCAACAAAAACATAGTTTTCTCCGAATTGCTCTGCCATTGGCTGAAATTCTCTTGACGTAAAGACGATCGTCAAATCTCCATCGGACGAAAAAACGTCAAACGGCTTGGTAATTTCCGCTTGAAACTCGGAATTTAAGGTTTCTGCGAGCTGCTGATAGGATTCGAAATAAGGTGAGTCTTCAAATGGGCTGCTATTGAATGTATCCATCATTTCCTTTAAAAAATCCTCATTCATCGCAAAAGTCGTACATAATGAAAATCTCGGCAGCTTCAGCAGATTGGCAATGATTTTACCGGCCAAGAAATGGTGATCATATATGACATAATCATATGATTCGTTTTTGACTTCATTATAAATATGGGTGGCGATGTCCTTACACGCTTTTAAAAAGGCACATATCATTTCGGCAAAATCTCTTTCCTCATTACCAGTTGCGTTTTTTCCGAAATAATCTTCTCTAAAATCGTTATATTCACGAAATTCAATATCAAGCGCGGTGATTTTTTCTTCGTATTCCTTTACTGCATAGTAAGTAATGTTTTCTCCTCTTGATTTCAGTTCCTTCATTACACCGATAGACGGATTAATATGGCCCTCTCCCGGAAAACCGATCATTAATACATTAGCCATGCGGCCACGCCCTTTCATTAAAATTTATGTAATATTTTATACAGTACTATAAATACAAAATCAGGTAAAGTATTTAACTTAATTAATATTAATCTTATATAACTTTTATACCAGATTACATTTCCCGACTTTCTATTTTCAAGAAAAAAAGCATTCAGTATGGCATGAATGCTTTTGAAAAAGGGTTCTATTTCAGTCTTTTTGTCTCATGAGACAAAAGCAGTTCGGGTCCTTTTGTTTATTTTTATGTTCTCGGCGAGATGAGCGGGTATAACACGCCATCCTTCGCAAACGACATCTTGCCTGTTTCCTCAGAAACAACCAGTACAAGCGCATCTGTATATCCAGACATCCCCAAAGCTGCCCGGTGTCTGGTTCCCAGATGAGTATCCACTTCTTGGGTCGTCAGCGGGAGAACGTTTCCTGCTGAGACGAGTGTATTTTCCCTCACTAATAAAGCGCCGTCATGAAGAGGATTTCCCGGAAAAAAGATGCTTTCAATTAATGAAGCACTGATTTCTGCATGAAGCGATGTTCCTTTTTGAATAAACTTGTCAACCGAGTCTGTCCTTTCAATGACAATTAACGCGCCATGCTTATTTTCCGATAAATTTTTAATCGCCTTGGCCAGTTCCACAAATGACGGTGTAAATTGTTCAATGTATGATTGCAAATAAAAGGATGAGGCGATGCCATGCATATTCTGAAAAATACGTCCCAAATCATCCAATTCACAAAGGAGGCATTGATCTTTTTCATGAAGCGTTTTCAAAATAAGAGAAGCATCCCCTAATATCTGTTCTAAATGCGATTGTATCTTTGCCGTGAATACACTTTCTGTCATCTGTTCGTAATGCATGGGCCTTCATCTCCTTTTCATATTTTCAACTTTGCACGCATGCTTATCTTATTGATGCACATTCTATTGGTAAAGGAGGTATGTAAAGAATGGAAATGGAAAGAATCATTCAGTATATCTGCACCTTTTTAGGCGTTATTTCGCTTTCTTTTATTTATGCCCAAATGTTTAGAAAAACGAAACCGACAAAAAAAGAATAGGCCAGGCGTTCATTGCTTTTTATACATAAAATGTTATAATTTCTCTCGTTATGATAAAGAAACGGGGATCAATGTATGAAAGAAACAAAAAACGCCGGACAAAAGGTAAAACAGCTTTTGCACATTTTAATTCCGATTTTAATCACTCAGGCGGGCCTTTCTCTCATAACCTTTTTAGATACGGTGATGTCAGGGAAAGTCAGCGCCGCCGATTTAGCCGGTGTGGCCATTGGATCAAGTCTTTGGACGCCTGTCTATACTGGACTGGCGGGGATATTAATGGCAGTCACCCCAATCGTCGCGCAGCTATTAGGCGCTGAGAATACCAAACAAATACCCTTTACTGTCTTACAGGCAGTATATGTGGCCGCGCTTCTAAGCATCGCCGTTTTAGCGGCTGGATATGGAATAGTTGATCCTGTTCTATCCCGATTGAACCTTGAGGCTCACGTACATGACATTGCGAAGCACTTTTTAGGTTTTTTATCTTTGGGGATTTTTCCTTTATTTGTTTACACCGTTTTGAGATCGTTCATTGATTCATTAGGAAAAACACGAGTCACCATGATGATTACACTATGTTCACTGCCGATAAATTTTGTGTTAAACTACGTATTTATTTTCGGGAAATTCGGCATGCCTGCCCTTGGCGGAGTCGGCGCCGGGCTTGCATCAGCGCTTACGTATTGGTGCATCTGTATCATCAGTTTTATCATCATTCGTAAAGCAGCGCCGTTTTCTGGATATGGCATTTTCCTTACCATGTATAAGTTCTCTTGGGAAGCGTGCAAAAATATGCTAAAAATCGGATTGCCTATCGGGTTTGCCGTGTTTTTTGAAACGAGCATCTTCGCGGCTGTCACTTTGCTGATGAGCCATTTTAATACAGTGACCATCGCGTCCCATCAGGCCGCCATGAACTTTGCGTCACTTTTATATATGCTGCCGCTCAGCGTGTCCATGGCTTTAACGATAGTTGTCGGGTTTGAGGCCGGAGCAGCTCGTTTTAAAGACGCTCGCTCTTACAGCTTTATCGGCATCATGATGGCGGTAGGCTTTTCTTTGTTAACAGCTGCCTGTATCCTTTTATTCAGAGAGCAAATCGCAGGCATGTACACTTCTGATCCGGATGTCCTCCGGCTCACGCAGCACTTTTTAATTTACGCGCTGTTTTTTCAGCTTTCCGACGCAGTGGCAGCACCTATTCAGGGCGCCCTCAGAGGATATAAAGATGTCAATTATACACTTGCAGCGGCTTTTATTTCTTATTGGGTTATCGGCCTTCCTGTCGGATATGCGGTCGGCACGTTTACAGGACTTGGCGCGTACGGTTATTGGATCGGGTTAATTGCAGGGCTAGCGGCAGGAGCAGTCGGTCTGTTTTTCAGGCTGGTTAAACTGCAAAAACGTTATTTATTGAAACAGGAATTTTAAAAGAGGTGATATGCATGGCACAAAATCAGAAATTATATGAGTATCTGTCTCAGCATGCGGAAGAAATAAGTTCAGCATGGTATGAAACAATCGAGGAAACTGACCCAAATTCAATCTATGCATCAACAGACCCAGCCGTCATTAGAAATTTAAAGAGCCAGAACCTTGCTTTCAATTATAAGATCAGCCGTATCTTTATAGATGAAGAAGAGGTATACTTACCCATTCTAAAAGCCTGGGCTTTTGAAGTCACTCAGGATCAAGAGCATTTAAAAACGCCTATCCACTATATTATTCGTGAGTTTGTCAGAGTAAGAGACTTGTTTGTTTCCTATGTGAAGGAATTTGTTCATATCAATCAGGATACCGTGAAAAGCGAAGAAGCCGAGGATTTGTATCACACTCTTATTAAGGCGTTTGATCTTGTAATTCATATTTTTATAGAAGAAATGTACAAAAACACAAGCCTTCAGCTTCAGGCCCAAAAGGATATGATCACTGAATTGAGCGCACCGGTGATCGTGCTGTTCCACAGTGTGGGACTGCTTCCGTTAATCGGAGATATTGATACCGTCCGTGCTAAATTGATCATGGAAAATACCTTGAATCAATGTGCGAAAAAAAAGGTGACGCAGCTTTACATTGACTTGTCCGGGGTAGCGGTCATTGATACCATGGTTGCCCACCAGCTTTTCAGTCTGATTGAGGCGTTGCGTTTAATTGGCGTTTCATCCACATTGTCGGGGATCCGACCGGAAATTGCGCAAACAGCGGTTCAGCTCGGTTTGTCTTTTGAGGACATCTCACTGAGATCTACCCTTGCGTCAGCAATTGCATCCGACTTGAAATTAAAAAAGGTATAAGGTCCCTATAGACCTTATACCTTTTTTTAATCATCCCATTGATATGTCCAATACACTTCTTCTTCAAACCATGTTGCCATAACAGGTTCATTGTTTTTCAGTTTTTCCTCAAGCTCGCGAAGCATACCTTCCGTCTGGGTGCGATGAGCTCTTAACGCGTTCATTTTAATATCTGCTACTTCTTTGATATCAAGTACGACGTCTGCTTCACCAAGCACCTCTTCTCTATTGCGTGTAATAGCCATGCATAGTGTGCGCGGACGGTCTTCTTTCTTTTTGCGGTACAATGCCCGGATGACCGCTTCCCCGCATGCATCATGGTCAGGGTGCACGCCATGTCCCGGATAAAATGTGACAATTAAGCTTGGTTTTACATCATCTATGATTTCTTCCATGATATCAGCTAAATATTCATCATCTTCAAACTCAAGCGTTTTGTCACGAAGCCCAAGCATCCGCAGGTCATTGATATCCATTGCTTTGCAGGCGTTGATAAGCTCTTGTTTTCTTAATAATGGCAAGGTTTCCCGGTTAGCAAAAAATGGATCTCCCATATTTCTGCCCATTTCGCCTAACGTAGCGCAAGCATATGTAACGGGCACCTCTTTTTTTCTGTTTAAAGCTATCAGACCCGCCACACCGTATGATTCGTCATCAGGGTGAGGCAGGATTACAAGCACGTGTTCTTTCATCATTTTTTCACCCTTTTCTTTAAACTGTGAACGGTTTTTCACTGATTTGAAGTGAAATAGCAAGTTTCCCGCCCGGCAAGTGTCCTGCCATTAATAAGCGGTTTTCTTCATCAACTGTATACTCAGTCAGGCCTTCAGCATAAATCCAGCCTTCTTCTGTTTTTAAGCCGACCCTGTAAGGCCCGCTCCCTTTGATTTTAGCTTGATGATAGGTTACTTTTGCATTGCGTATATAAGCAACAACCGTCATGTTTTTTTCATTTAAATGTGCCGAGTAAGAACCGGTTGTGGTTTCTAAATGGATATATACAGGGCGGTCCGCATATCGTTCTAAAGATGCTTGCACATCTTCTTTTATGATTGCTTTCATAATTGCTCCCCTCTTTCTTCTTTTAAATACTGTACGCGTTCTGTATGTAATTTGACCAGTTGATATTTGACAGCCGGTTCCAGCTGTGAATTCACAATGCGCTGTATAGCGGCATAATATTTTTCCAGCATAGATTTACGGAGTCTCGGATGTGTTCTCTTATCCAAAAGCTCAAGATCAATTGCCTCTGTAATCGCTTCTTCATCTTCATTTGAGAAAGAGCGGCTGTTCCATAGCGAGGCGTATGCTTTTCCTATTTCTATATCATTGTCCATCGTCCTGCTCCTTTATGTCTTACATACATGAAATGATTATACATAATATATAGGCAAACTGAAAAGCCAAAGGCTCAATGGCTTTTTGATGCCCGTTTCCATTTTACTTGTGAAAACGTAAACAAGACTAAAGCAGCCCATATACAGGCAAAAGTAAATGCCTTCGAGCTTGAAAATGGCTCATGATAAACGAACAGCCCGATCAGCAAGGTGATGGTCGGTGCAATATATTGTAATATACCGACTTGATACAGCGGCAGCCGCTTCGCCCCTTCAGCAAACAATAAAAGCGGCAGCGCGGTAAACACACCGGCAAAAAAGAGAAGCACCCATGCCCCGCCGCTTTCTGCACCCGCAGGCTGAATATGGCCGCTAAGCAGCAAATACCCCAATGCAATCGGCATAATCATGAATGTCTCCAGCGTTAAACCGATAGCGCTTGAAAGACTTGTTCTTTTTTTGGTAAACCCGTATAAGCCGAAGCTGAATGCAAGCAGCAGCGCGATATACGGAATGGATCCGTATTGAAACGCAGAAATAATTACACCGGCTGCCGCAATCGAAACAGCAACCAATTGAAGGCGATTCAGCTTTTCCTTTAAAAACAAAATGCCGAGAAGAACTGACACAAGCGGATTTATGTAGTAGCCAAGGCTTGCTTCAAGCAGAAATCCATGATTGACAGCCCATATGTATACAAACCAGTTAATCGAAATAAGGATTGAAGCGAGAAATAAGGATAGTATGCCTCCGTTCTTTTTTAAAGACCGCAGCTCATGCCATCCCATTTTCCATTGACGAAAGAAAAATAGCACGATACACATAAAAACAAAAGACCAAATGATACGGTGAGCTAAAATATCAAGTGCAGGCAGCTGTTCAAGAAGCTTCCAATAGAGCGGAAACAGCCCCCACATGGTAAAGGAAACGGCTGTGTAAAGAACGCCTTTTTTTGTTTCTGAATGATGCATATTTTGTCCCTGCCTTTCTTTAGAGCATCTTATATTATATCACGTGAAAGATCGAGCAGACATATACTATTTTGTCCGTGAAGAAAGGGTGTGACGAAGATGTTTGAGTGGAACAAATACTTTCCTTTCCACAATCAATTTTCCAAGGAAGCATTAAAAAAGGCTGATCCAAAAGAGGTTGAGCATTATGTAAACAGTGTAATGGAAAGTGTGTTCGGAAGTGATTCCGCGGCTCAATTTCCATTTCGCGATCCCCTCCCGACTAAAGAAAAAACACAGCGCACCGAACCTGATATAGATATATTCGAAACAGCAGACCATGTGTTTGTAAAGGTTGCAGTAACCGAAAGCCAGCTGGAACAGCTTAAAATTAAACATACATCTCACAGATTACTGATAGAACATTTCCCAGGTTCGATCCATCCTAAAAAAGTAAATCTTCCGTGTCTTGTCAAGCGGAAAGGGACGAAAGCCGTTTATAAAGACGGCCAGTTGGAAGTCATGTTTCATAAACAGCAGGACTACAATATGTCCGAGGTAGAAATAATGCGATAAAAAACGGCCTGCTTCTGTGCAGGCCGTTTTTGCTAATAGAAACCGGGATAACCTCCGCCATACGGCACTGGACCGTATGGTGCACCTCCGTAACCGTAGGGAACAGGCGGATACGCATAGGGACGCGGATAATTAAAAAGAGCACTCCCAAGAAAACCGCCTAATAAACCGCCGACTAAAGGAGCGCCAAACAAAAAAGGGTTTCGTTCCGGGTATCCGGCCGGACCTGGGTTCCCGCGAAGATACGAGTGTTGAGGGTACATGACTTTTTCCTCCTTTATGTCTGCCTATATGTAAGGTATTCATCCAGGAAGAAAAACGATTGGGCTAGAGGCTATTGTTACATTAATTTTTATTGATAGCATTGTTACAAAAATAATCCAGCCAATAAAACACAGCCCCGCCCTGTTACCGAGAGGACCGTTGAAAGCAGTGTTCATGTTTGAAACGTTTCCTTCGTGCTCAAGCCGAAAAATTCCTTTATCATCCAAAACACTGCGTCATTTACGTGACATGCGATCACGCTTCCCGCACCGGTCGCAAGCACCATCAATCCCGGATTCACACTGCTGTCCGCCATAAGCGGAGCAGCCATCGGGATTCCCAAATAGAGTAAAGGCACCTTTAATTCTATCGCTATGGCATAAACAATAGGAATCAATAGAACAAGGCCGACTTCAAAAAACAGAGCAATGCCAATAATAAATGAGGCAATAACCACAGCTGTCTGTATTCTTTTCCTTCCGAATTTGTCAATCAGTGTAATGGCTATCCGATAACCGCCTCCCGCGTCTGAGACAAGTCTCCCAAGCATTGCAACAAACCCAAATACTAAAGCTAAATGTCCCAACTGACCGCCGATTCCCGCTTTTATAGAAGGTACGATTTTGCTTAGATCCATTCCCAGGCCGATCGCCACTAGAAATGAAACGACAATAAGAGATACAAACGTATGTAATTTCATTTTAATGATCAGAAATAACATAATAAGAACCCCGGTTGCAACGATAAAAATCGGCATGACTAACCTCCATTGCATTTTTGTTTTCTGATATAGCACAGGATGCTTATCAGAAAGCGTTTTCGTTTTTTGCCGAAATAAAATCCTTGGCGATATGATTGTCATCTTTTGATCAACTAGTATTTTCACACTAATCTTCTAATCAACTATTGTCAATAATATTTATGATTTTATAGGCTGTCAGATAATATTATGGTTATATATTGATCAATTATTGGTTATATGTTATGTTTTTTATCAAGCCAGCAAATTTTTAGCTATCAATTGGCTCCGATAACAAAACAATGTGTTAACAAGGCTGATAAAATCTGTGTCTCAAAAGGAGGTATTCAAATGCCATTATTACGTTTCGATCTAATAGAAGGCCGTGATCAAAAAGCATTACAAGCACTATTAGACACTGCTCATCAAGCAATGGTAGAAGCATTTGGCGTGCCGGAGAGTGACCGATATCAAATTGTCCACCAGCATCCCGAGAATGAGCTCGTGATTCACGATACCGGACTAGGGTTTCATAGAAGCAAGGATTTGATCGTCATCAGCATTACAAGTAAAACAAGAACAAAGAGCCAAAAAGAAAAATTATATGCCTTGCTGGCTGAAAAACTAGAAGCAGAATGCGGTATTTCCCCGGAAGACCTCATGGTTTCCATTACAGAAAACGGTGATGCTGATTGGAGTTTCGGGCTCGGCGAAGCACAGTTTTTGAATGGCAAGTTATAAAATGGTGAAACGTATTCATCTGCTTTACACTTAGAAAATGGCCAGTCAATGAAATAAAAAAGAGAGATCCTTATTCAAGACCTCTCTTTTATTATTTCTTTTTCAGAAAAGCTGAAATAACCAGAATGAAAACAGCCAGCAAAACAAAATATAACGGAGTGATCCAGATTTGGTGGATAGAATTAGGGTCTCCCTTTTTATATCCAGTTTCAATGCCTATGTAATTCCAATGAAAGCTGACAGGGTTTTGATCGTAAATATAAAATTCAGGCAGATAGAGTTCCGGTTTGCTGATTTGAACAACAAGATAAATGATGATTCCCATTAACAACAGGATAGCTGTTAGTAACTTTTTCAAGGAAGGACCCCTTCCTATTTATGTATGTTGAATTCATCCTAACATCTCTTTTTATCCATGTAAAATAAAAGCTGATACACATCATGGCCTAAAATAAAAAGTCATGTAAACGGCATGACCCACTTACATGACTTTCTCACTGAAACAAACCCTTTTCTGTTCCCTTCCATTATTTCTCTTCTTCGCATACTGTGACACCAGGCTCACAAAATTGATCGGCCCACGCTTGCATTTCTTGAAATACAGCTTCCAGCGCTGTTCCTTTTTCAGTCAGCGTGTAGATCACTTTTACCGGTGTCTCGGGAAGAACCCGGCGTTCTACAATTTCGTTTTGCTCTAGCTCTTTAAGGCGCTCTGCCAGCATTTTTTGGCTGATCATCGGTATGGTTTCCGTTATCTCTTTAAATCGTTTCGGCCCATCCATTAGTACATGGATGATCAGACCGTTCCATCGTTTTCCCAGCAATGAGAAAGCTGACTCCATTTTAGGGCACATTGTATTTCCCACTAGTCTTCATCCCTTCATCTATTGTTTGACAAGTATTCACTGATCCATTAAAATGATCTTTCAAGTTACATTTAGTAAGCTTCTAACTTTTCTATTATCATACCACGTTTACCCGAAGGAGGAAACATTATGACTGATACTCTGGACATTTTGCAAGCACGGGCATCTGTTAAGGAATATGATACGAATGCCCCGATCTCTAAAGAGGAACTGACTGAACTTTTGGAGCTCGCGACTAAAGCGCCTTCTGCATGGAACCTGCAGCACTGGCATTTTACAGTATTCCACAGCGATGAATCAAAAGCGGCTCTTCTGCCTGTAGCATATAACCAAAAGCAAATTGTTGAATCATCTGCTGTTGTTGCCATTTTAGGCGATCTAAAAGCGAATGAAAACGGTGAAGACGTTTACGCTGAATTGGCAAACCAAGGTTTCATCACGGACGAAATCAAACAAACGCTGCTGGGCCAAATTAACGGTGCTTACCAAAGTGAACAGTTCGCACGCGATTCTGCTTTCTTAAATGCTTCATTGGCTGCTATGCAGCTTATGATTGCCGCAAAAGCGAAAGGCTATGACACCTGCGCAATCGGAGGATTTAATAAGGAGCAGTTCCAAAAGGAATTTGATATCAGCGAGCGCTATGTTCCGGTTATGCTTATTTCTATCGGTAAAGCAGTGAAACCTGCACATCAAAGCAACCGCTTGCCTCTAACAAAAGTGTCAACTTGGCTGTAAATCTAAGAAAAACCTTAGTCCGGATAAACACGGACTAAGGTTTTTTTATTGAAACGTATCTTTGTACCATTGGCGAGCCTGTTCAGCTTCATGCTGTGTGAGCTGATGGCCCCCATCCTGCCAAAAAACTGAAGCAGATGCCCCGCTGTCAAGCAAACAGCGGTGAAGCTCTTCCGATTCTTCCTTTGTGCAGAGCGGATCATATTTCCCGGCCCCAATGAAAACAGGAAGCCCTGTCATATCGGGAAGCTCAAGCCCCCGGATCGGCACCATAGGATGATGCAGAATAGCCCCCTTTAAAACATCCGCATAGTGAAAAAGCAGGCTTGCCGCGATATTTGCACCGTTTGAGTAGCCGACTGCAATCACTCGGCTCCGGTCAAATTGATGCGTTTGTGCCGCCTCGTCGATAAAATCTTTTAATTCTTTTGTCCGCTCAACGAGATCCTTTTCATCAAATACACCTTCGCTGAGGCGTTTGAAAAAGCGCGGCATTCCATTTTCGAGCGCTGATCCCCTGACACCGAGCAAATGAGCATCCGGATCTATAAAACGTCCCAATGAAAGGAGATCATGCTCATTTCCTCCGGTTCCATGTAACAGCAGTAAGACGTTGTCAGATGTTCCTTTTTCAAAAATATGCTTCATCATGTTCCCCTCCTACAATTCAGGCAAAAGATCTGTAATTTGTTTGCGGTGTTGCTCCAGCCATTCGGGCAGCTTTAATGATGTCCCCAGCTCATCAAACGTTTCATCTGTCATAAAGCCTGGTTCATCTGTGGCGATCTCAAATAAGATGCCTCCTTTTTCCCTGAAATAAATTGATGTGAAATACTCCCTGTCAAGAATTTCTGATGAAGGGAGATGTTTTTCAGCAATCACCGGCTGCCAATTGGCCTGCTCCTCACTCGTTGTCCGAAACGCTATATGATGAACTGTTCCATAACCGCCGACGCCTCTTTTTTCCGGCTGCAAATGAACGTCGATCACGTTTCCGACAGCCGCTGCGGATTTGAGTCTAACGATCTGATCTTCTTCCGCCACTTTGCTGTATCCGAAGCTTTCCACTAACAATTGAATCGTCGCTTGCGGATCATAGGAGTACAGCAGCACGCCTTTCATCCCGGTGATGGCTTCATGTTCTGAAATGCCGTCAGGTGTCCACTCGCTTTTTTCGCTATCGCCGTCTTCCATGATCGCTAACGGAAGGTCTTCCGTATCATCAAAGATAAGCGCCTGTTCCCCGCATAGCATTTTCTCCTCTGCATTCAGCCCATTATTTTGAAGGCGTTCCTTCCAGAAAGCCAGAGAGTCTTTAGGGACTGAAAAGTAAATCCGGCCGGCTTGGCCTTTCCCTACCGTCCCCTGCCCGCTTCCTTGAAACGGGAAAAAGGTAATAATGGTCCCTGGATCTCCATTTTGATTCCCAAAGTAAAAATGATATGTTCCCGGGTCATCGAAATTCACTGTTTTTTTGACAAGCCGAAGCCCGAGCACTTCTGTATAAAATCGCAAATTTTCTTGCGGATCTCTTGCAAATGCTGTGACATGGTGCAATCCTTCTGTTTTCATCTCTTCACTCCTTAATTATCTTGATTTCGAGATATTTATTATTTTAAACCTATATTGTGCAGGATGCAAACCATGTGATTTAATTAAATAATTGAAAAAATCATTTTTTTCTAATAATTATCTTGTGATCTTATCTTACAACTGCTATTATAGTGAGCATTATCATGTTTCAGGAGGAAAGTAAATGGTTAAAAAAGCACTTATTGTTATACTCATCATTTTACCATTCGTTCAGCTTGCGCTTTTGCCGCTTGTGAATCGAATTGACCCGATTATTTTCGGCCTTCCTTTTTTCCACTTTTGGCTGCTGCTGTGGATTATTATTACGCCGGTATGTTCATTTGGCATTTACCTGGTGCAAAGAAAAGATGGAGGAATTGAATAATGCAAGGAAATCTCACTGCACTTATGATTACGGCTATTATCGTATTAACTGTTGTCTGTATCGGATTTCTCGCCGGGAGAGACAAATCATCGCGAACCTCGGTGGAAGAATGGTCTGTCGGCGGCAGACGTTTTGGCGGCCTTCTCGTTTGGTTTTTAGTAGGCGCAGACCTTTACACGGCATATACTTTCTTAGGCCTGACCAGTACGGCTTACACAGGCGGTAGTGTTGCGTTTTTTGCCATTCCTTACTCTGTATTGGCTTATTTTATCGCCTATTTCTTCCTGCCGAAGCTTTGGAATGTTGCGAAAATTCACAAATTAACAACTCTCGCAGATTATGCGCGGGAACGTTTTGACAGTAAGCTGTTGGCAAGTCTCGTTGCAATTGTCGGGGTCCTGATGCTTATCCCGTATATCTGTCTTCAGCTTAGCGGAATTCAAGATACGCTTCAGGTTGCGGGCACCGGCTATATCAACGTAAAGTTCGTTGTCATTATCTCATTCATCCTTGTTGCTCTTTACACGTTTTTCAGCGGGATTAAAGGGCCAACTTTTACAGCCATTATTAAAGATATTTTAGTATGGGTGATTATGCTGTTTATGGTCGTTTCACTCCCGCTTATTCATTTCAACGGCTGGACGCCGATGATTGATACATTGGTGAAGGAAGCGCCGCAAATGCTGACGATACCGACAGAAGGCCCAAAAGGCATCCCTTGGTTTATTACAGCATCTATTGTATCCGCCTTGGCACTTTTTATGTGGGCGCATGCCGCTACAGGTGTATTTACGGCGAAAAGTGCCGATGCAGTTAGAAAAAACAGCATGTTTTTGCCGCTTTATAACATCGTTTTAATCTTAGTTATTTTCCTTGGTTTTATCGCTTTTCTTGTGCTGCCGGAAGATACAAATCCAAGACTGGCGCTGCTGCATCTAATTCAGGCGTCTTACGGCGGCGTGGCACAAGGTTTTGCCTATGCCACTATCGCCCTTGCCTCATTGATCCCTTGTTCGATCATGGCTATCGGAGCGTCGAATTTATTTGCCAATAACTTATACCGTGACTTGATCCATCCAAATGTGTCACAAAGCAAGCTGACCCTTATTACACGTTCCATGGTGTTTGTTGTGATCGGTCTTGCTCTTCTATTTGGAATGCTGTTCCCAACTGCCTTAGTGACACTTCAGCTTTTAGGCGTTTCCGGCATGGTGCAGATCTTCCCGGCGATTGCCGTCAGCTTATTCTGGAAGAACCAAACGAGAGAGGCGACAATAATCGGATTATTAGCCGGCCTTGCGGTTACGTTTATTGTGTATATCACGCAATCTGCACACGGTATTTATGAAGGTTTCTGGGGATTGTCCGCCAATATCATCGCTGTAGTCATTCTCAATCCGCTGTTTGTAAAAAGAGCAGGTTCAAATCCAGTCAAGGAAGGTTTATTTGCTAAAAAAACTGAACCGAATTCGAACCAGAAGGGTGCTTAAAAAAAACCATACGCGGTAACCGCGTATGGTTTTTTACATTTCTTTTTTCAGCGTTTCAATTGCTTTTTTCATTTGCGTATCATTATTTGACAGCTTTTGTTGAAGTTCTGTCATTAGTTTTGTTGTAGTATCGCCAGTCAGCACGCCTGTTTCTTTCAGATTCTCTTTTTTCTGGAACTGTTTGATGACTGATACAAAATCTTGATCATACGCACTGTTTACCTTTACCTGATAGCCAAGTGCTTTCAGCATTTGCTGAGCGACTTTGACTTCCGTGCCTGTATTGCCCGATTTGTACGTTTTATCAGCGTCCAAATATGGGAGCTTCGCGTAATCAGGAAGCTCTGCTTTCACTTGCGGTTTGATGCCTTTTTTATGGATCCATTCACCGTCAGCAGTCAGCCATTTGGCCATTGTCAGTTTGACGGTTGAACCATCCTCATACTCTTTTGCGGTTTGCACTGTGCCTTTTCCGAATGTGGTTTCTCCAATTAACGGAATGCCTGATGATTCATGAAGAGCAGCGGCCATGATTTCTGCAGCGCTCGCTGTTCCGTCATTTACTAAAACGACAGTCGGCTTGGTGACTTTTCGTTCTTTTTCTGCTTTCATGACTTCTTTTGAGCCGTTTTTGTACTCAACCTGCATAATATTTTTCCCTTTATCAATAAACAGATTGCTCATTGTAATCGCCTGGTCCATTAATCCGCCCGGGTTGCCCCTCAAGTCTAAAATATAGCCTTTGGCACCTTTTTTCTCTAAACTGTCAATGGCATTTGTCAGCTCTTTAGCAGTTGTTTCAGAGAAAGAAGTGATTTGGATCTCACCGATGCTGTTGTCTTTCATCTCAGAATAGACGGTCTCAACAGGAATCGTATCGCGCTGAATGGAAAGATCAATCTCTCCCACTCCCGCTCTGTTCAGGTCAAGTTTCACTTTTGTGCCCTTTTTGCCGCGGATTAAAGCGACAGCTTCATTTACATTCATGCCTTTTACGCTTTTACCGTTTACTTTCAGGATTTGATCCTTCGGTTTGACTCCGGCTTTTTCAGCAGGTGATCCTTTGATTGGCGCAACAATAAGGATTTCACCGTCTTTTTCCTCTACTTGCGCTCCTATTCCTTCAAAGGATGCAGAAATGCTTTCTTCGAATGATTTTCCTTCCTCTTGATCCATATATGTAGAGTAAGGATCGTCCAGAGACTCAATCATTCCTTTAATTGCTCCATCTACTAATTTGTCATCATTTGTTTTCTTGTAATAATCACTTTTGATTTGCTCATACGCTTTATTTAATTTATCGAACTTACTGTCTCCTGTGCTTGTTGATTTCTGGCCCAGAATGCTTGAATTGCCCGTAATAAATAAAGTCAGCGCCGAAGCGACAACCGCAGTGATCAGCACAACAAAAAACAGTTTCAATTGCCGTTTCAATTAAACACCACCTTTTTCTTCTTACATTATTATCATGGACGATTTCCTATTCGTCAACTCGGAGCAGAAAATATAGAGATAGTGCCCTTCTTTAGCGTTTCATAAACCTATGCCTTTTCACGACATATAATAACGAAAAAGGAGGATACCATTTTGAGCCGATATTTAGAAATGCTGTCCTTATTCGGTGTCTCTGGTGCACATCCAGGCGGGCTTGCTTTTTCAAAAGCCCTATTGCAAAAAGCCGCGCCTCCGCCTGACCAGCCGATTCTTGATGCCGGATGCGGAACGGGGCAAACTGCGGCTTATTTAGGACATTTGCTTTATCCTGTCACAGTCGTTGATAGAGACCCTGTCATGCTTGAGAAGGCCAAAAAAAGATTTGCAAATGAAGGGCTGGCCATCCCTGCATATCTTGGAGAGCTGGAACGTCTTCCGTTTTCTTCAGCATCCTTTTCCTGCGTCCTGTCCGAATCTGTCCTCAGTTTTTCCCATGTGACATCCTCCCTTCAAGAAATTAATAGAGTATTGAAGCCGGGCGGAATGCTGATCGGTATTGAAGCGGCGCTCAAAAAACCGATGCCTCCGCGCGAAAAGAAGCAAATGATGGACTTTTACGGTTTTACAAAGCTTTATGACGAATTGGAGTGGATGGAATCGATTCGTGCCCATGGATTTCAGAAAACAGAAACGATCACCCTTTTGCCGGAAGATATGGAATTTGAACCGACTACAGAAATGGATGTATCGCATGCAATTGATCCTATCTACTACGATACGCTTCAGTCCCACTATGACCTCATGCAGGCATACAGCGAGTATATGGGTCATTGTATCTTTATCGCATACAAGTAAAACGGCGCTTCCCCCCCTCTTTTCGTCCAACCTTTTTTGTCTATCTTTCATAAGCTGATAGAAAGACGGATTAGGAGGGAATTGTATTGGAAAAATACTATCATATTTGCCGCCAGCACCAAGGAAAAGTTGCTAGAATTACAGAAAGAAACGGCAGAGTCCACGTGGGCAGAATTACACGGGTCACCAACAGTAAAGTCTTTATTGCTCCAGTTACTTCAGGTGGCCCCAGAGGCGGATTTGGCTATGGATATTGGGGCGGCTACGGATATGGATATGGAGCCGCGTACGGCATTGGCCTTGGGCTGATTGCAGGTGTGGCGCTCGCCGGTTTATTCTTTTTTTAATGGAAAAACCCGCTTATCCAATGATAAGCGGGTTTTTTATTTTATATCTTCTTCACTTTTTCAAAGTATTCTTCTAATGTTAAGTCATGATCATGGATGACCTTTGCAGCCTTTTTGCCTACATAACGCAAGTGCCATGGTTCGTATTCGTACTTTGTGATGTCTTCTTTGTTTTTAGGGTAGCGAATGATAAAACCGTATTTATATGCATTGTTCTGCACCCATTTTCCGTCTTCGGTGCTGCCGAACGCTTCATTTAGCTCAAAACCATTGCTTCGGCTGGAAATATCCATTGCAAGCCCTGTTTGATGCTCGCTTTCACCAGGATATGCGACTGCTTCTCTTGCTTTCTTTTCCCCTTTTAGGCTAACTTCATTTTTAAAGATAGCCTGCTGTCTGTCATACGAGCGGTATCCTGACACGGCTGCCAGCTCATAGCCATCCTTTTTCGCGGCGTCAAACATCGTTTTTAATGCGTCTGCTGCTTCTTTTCTGATGTATCGCTTTTGAATTTTTTCTTCAAAAGAAAACTCGACATCAGGGATAACTAGATCGCTAGGTTCATAGTCTCCTGGCAGTGCGTATTGCTTATTGACAAGGGCGAGGATATTTTTTGGATTTTGAATGGTTTCCAAACCGTCCACTTTTTTAATGTTATTGAAAAACTTGCTTTCCAATAAGAACTCACTGTCCTGCATATTTGTTTTTTTGCTGTCAGCTGTTTTTTCTTCTGTCTGTTTTGATTCTGCGGTGGTTTTCGTATCCTTTTCAGCATCTCCGTTTGACATGCTGCAGCCGGCTCCGACAATTGCCGTCACACTCAAAGCGGCAGCCAGTGAAAACCATTTACCGGGCTTTTTCATCATCACATTACCTTCCTTTTATCAATCGTTTCCGTATCCATAAAGAAGAGGCTGCCGGCACCCAGCACGCCTCTTGATTTATTTTATTGTGATACAGAATGTAAAGCTACTTCTATCATATCATGAAAAGTGGTTTGACGCTCTTCCGCCGTTGTTTCTTCTCCTGTTAATACGTGATCGCTCACGGTCAGGATCGACAGCGCTTTTCTTCCATGCTTCGCTGCCAATGTATATAGAGCGGTTGTTTCCATCTCTACACCGAGCACACCGTAGTTGGCAAGCTTTTCAATTTGAGAATCGTCATTGTAGAACTGGTCAGCAGTAAATACACTGCCTACCGTCACCGGTACGCCTTTATCCTTAGCTGCGTCATAGGCATTTTTCAAAAGCTCGAAATCTGCATTAGGCGCGAAATCGATACTTCCAAAAGCGACTCTGTTCATTTGTGAATCAGTAGAAGAAGTCATGGCCAAAATGACGTCGCGCACTTTGACATCTTTACGGATGGCGCCGCAAGAGCCTACTCTTATTAAATTTTGCACATCATAGCTTTGGATTAATTCATTGACGTAAATTGAAATGGACGGAACACCCATGCCCGTGCCCTGCACAGAGATTTTTTTGCCTTTATATGTACCTGTAAATCCATACATGCCTCTGACTTCATTATAGCATTCCACATTTTCAAGATACGTTTCAGCGATAAATTTTGCTCTGAGAGGGTCTCCCGGCAAAAGCACCGTATCTGCAATTTGTCCTTTTTCCGCACCGATATGTACACTCATCTCATATCCTCCTATAAACCAAAATTAACAAGCAGTCCGTTCATTTTACAACGGATGTCATGATGAGACAAACTTCAGCATTGATTATAAAGGAATGTTCCGAAAAAAGAAAATGATCCGGGGTATTTTTAAGCGCCTTAGAGAAAATCGGGATAATTGCGCTGCTGATATGAGAACCTAACGGCAAAAGGAGGGATGAAACATGGGTAAAAAACAGCGCAACCGAATTACCGGACAAAAAAAGAACAACCACATACCTGCTAAAGACGTTATCGCGGCTGAAGAGGCGCACGAAAAAGAGTATTCCGCGGCCAAACGAAAACCTTAAAAAACAGAAAACTGCGGATGTCCGCAGTTTTCTTTCGTTATGTTGTTTGCACAATCAGACGATTGATTTTCCTCCATCCGGCGGGAAGCAGTTTATAATATGTTTTCCCTTTTCTGCCTTCATCAATCAAAATCACATCCCCTGTGGCCATAAATCTCGCATCATAATCACTTGGAACCGTATCGAATACATTAAACAGAGAGAATGCTCTTTTTAGCACGTCTTGATGATTGCTCCCGTTCAGTTCAGTTCGATAGACGGCTCTGTAGCCTTTTTTTTCACCAAACCGGGGTGTTTGAAATATTGTCACATCGTAAGAACAAGACTTCTTTTTAAACACGGATAACATCATCAAGATCCCTCCCTTTTATTTCTATAACATATTGGCGTTTCGCCCTCTTTTTCCTCTCTCTACTTTTGTCGAAACGAATGAAACTTTTCGTCAAAACCTTTCATGAGGAAAAACAGCAGCAGGCCGAGACTGAAGCCTCCTAAAACGTCAGTTAAAAAATGCACGCCGAGGTAGACTCTGCTGGCACCAACCAAAATAACCACAGTACCGGCGATTATGTATACCGCTTTTTTATGCTTTGACAAAAACGGGAGGTGTTTCACTAAAAAGTAGGCGATTACAGGATAAACACAAGCAGCGTTCATGGAGTGGCCGCTCGGAAAGCTGAAGGACGACTCATGAACGAGCGGTTCAAAGTCGGGCCTTGCCCGTTCGATCCACTCTTTTAATATTTTGTTTAATAGACGATCGGCACCGAATATGAAGAGCATCAAAAGACCGGCCCAGGTTCTTGTGTAAAAAAACAGCCCTGCCCCAATGACTACGATAAGAGGCAGTAAAAAGGAAGTAGCCCCAAGATGAGTCATCCAAATCATCACATCATTCAGCCAAGGCTGACGGATAGCTGCGGCTGACTTACTGATCATTTCATCTGCTGATTGAACAGCATTTGTATGAATAACCGCGGCTAAAAAAAGAAAGAGAAGAAACAGACTGACTGGCTTGTACAAGATTTTCCCTCCTTTAGTTCTAAACATTCCTATCAGCCGAATAAAAAACCGGAGCTGGCCGCTCCGGTTTCAAGCCTTAACAATCTTCATCCAGCTCTTCATCTATCATACATTTTTCTATCAGATAATCAAAGGTAATATCGGCGATTTCAAACAGCTCATCTTCACTCGGTATGTAGCCCCGTCTTGCAAGCTCTCTGTAAAAAAATTCAGCGATTTCTTCCGTGTCAATCACAAGATCTATTTCTTTCATAACCGTACCGCCTCCTTTTTTATGTTTTATGAAAAAACGGGATGAATTATACCCGGTGTTCTAAACAATTCTTTTATTCATATACATTGAATAAAAAAACAAGCCATAGGAGGCTGACTTATGATCGCTAAAATGATGGAAGCACTGGACGGAGAAAGATTCGATAAGGTGATGGAAAAAACGCTCAGAGGTATGACACATGTCATGATGTGGGGCTGTCTGCCTTATTTTTTATATGTCATCATCCGCTTGTTCACAAACTAACTGAAATGTTCTTTTAAACTTTCCAGCACAAACATCATCATATCTTTATACTCTTCATCTTTAAACATTTCGTACAGAATTTTGTAGTCGTTGTAAATATCCAAAAGCTCATCAACAATTGATACAGCCAGGATGCGCAGGGTATCTTGATCTTCATCTTCGCCTTCAAACTGAAGAAGAGCAGACGGTACAATATCTTCACCGATCTCATGGGCAGTTTCTCCGACATAGTGGACAAACAAAAGCTGATGCACAAACTGGTCCATTTCATACTTTCTGAGAACCAGCGTGAGATCCTCTTCCTCCGTTTCAAGCCACTCTCCATCCTTTAAACGAGTTAGCTCATAAATAATATCTTCCCAGCCATCTTCCAAATACCTCCAAATTTCGGTTCTGTGGCCGATAATGCGAAAGAGTTCTTTTCCATAATCTTTTACATAAACGACATCTCCAATGAGGAATTCATATTCAATATCAAGTTTTTCCATATCGACAATGACGCCTTCATAATCTTTATATAATTGAATGGATGATTCAAAATATAAGACTTCATTGTGGTTTACTTCATAAAGGTAGTGCTTATCGATTTGGTGTACTTTTGTGATTGTGCCGACTGTCCCATACATAATGACGACTACGATATCCCCTACTTGGAATTTCGGTTTATTTTGCTTCATGGTGTCTCCCCCTCGCCGCAACATTTCTGATACGCTATCGTATGCTGGGTTTCACCAATTCGCATGGGCATGAAAACCATAGGAAATATCCAATTATGGTATATGTATGTGCAGAAAAAAATCCGCAGTGGCTCTGCGGATTCAAACGTGCACCTCGGCCTCGTATTTTTCCCAAGCTTCATCAAACGTCGCCATCGTGTCCAGATAATCAACATTCAGCTCCAAATAGGAACTGATTTCGTGATAATCGGTTGATGTTTTTGGGAAGCTGTGATCCTCATACGCCTGATTGGCAAACTCGCTGATGCTGTCCTGCGGCTTGGGATGTCTGTATTTCAATAAATAGTGATAAAAGGATTTCATGGGTTTCCCCTCCTGGTGTCTGTCTTTTGTTGTTCTATTATACAGTGCAAGTGTGAAATTACAACAAAAGAATAACGAAACATCATTCAGGAGAAATCAAAATAGTTGCGTTTTAATATCCTTTCGGTTTCCATGAGCTGTTGATACGTCAGACTTTCAGGGAGTTTTTTTGTGTTGATTAAAAACAGCTGATCCTCAATATCCTTTATCGTCGAATCCTCTTGGTAGGCCATTCCGCAGGAAGAACAAATCATCGCGGGGGTGTTTGTCAGCTCTATGGCTCTCGTGCCGTCAGGAAGCTCCCAGTAAACTGTATTCGTGCCAGACAGCGCCTCAGGCTCGCCGCACCATTCGCATGACTTCATGAAGAATCTCCTCCGCTTTCTACCTCTTTTTCTTTTTTCTGCTGGGCTAAAAATTTCTTTTTCTTTAACTGGTCTCTTTTCTCCCGCCGGTCCTTTAATGTTTCATGCCCCGGATTCGCTGTATATGCTTCTCTCCTTTTGATTCTGACCACGTTATCCGGTGTAAAAGAAATCTGTTTGTCAGCAAAAATGGCACTCAGTCCAATTGGTTCTTTTTTGTCAGCGGTTTCAGGAAAAACAGACTCAAAATAGGCGTCAGCCTGGTTAGGGATATAATTTTCAGGTTCCGGATAAGAGGTAATGACTCCTTCAAAATTTCTCAAAATGATTTTGTCAGGGCTTTGCGACAAAACATAGTTTGGCTGCAGGGCGATCTTCCCCCCGCCGCCTGGTGCGTCAACGACAAAGGTAGGAACCGCGTAGCCTGAAGTATGACCTCGCAGCCCTTCAATAATTTCCAGCCCTTTTGAAACTGGAGCTCTGAAATGTCCGATGCCTTCTGACAGATCACATTGATATATATAATAGGGACGGACTCTGATTTTCACCAAGTCATGCATAAGCTTTTTCATAATGGTTACCGAATCATTAATGCCTGCTAACACGACGGCCTGATTTCCGACCGGCACCCCTGCGTTCACCAGCTTTTCGCAAGCCTCAACGGATTCCTCCGTCATTTCGATGCTTGTGTTGAAATGGGTGTTCAGCCAGACCGGATGATATTTCTTTAAGATATCGCACAGTTGATCGGTGATTCGCTGAGGAAAAACGACAGGCGCTCTTGTACCGATTCTGATAATTTCCAGATGCGGAATACTGCGCAGCTCTTTTAAAATGTATTCTAAAATTTGATCATTGATCAGCAACCCGTCCCCGCCTGAAATCAGGCAGTCCCGGATCTCAGGTGTCTCCCGAATGTAGGCGATCGCGGCATCAAGCTGCTTTTTAGGGACACCCATTCCGATTTGACCGGAAAAACGCCTCCTTGTGCAGTAGCGGCAATACATAGAGCATTGGTTCGTGACAAGGAACAGGACTCGGTCGGGATAACGGTGTGTCAGACCGGGTACAGGAGAGTCTTCATCCTCATGAAGCGGGTCTTCCTGGTCGTATTTTGTTTTGTGCATCTCTTCAGAGAGCGGCACAGACTGCATTCGTATCGGGCATCTCGGGTTGTCGGGATCCATTAAGGAAGCATAGTAGGGTGTGATATTCAAAGGGATCGTTTTGGTAGAAATTCTGACGCCTTCTTCTTCTTCTTCGGTCAGGTTAATCACTTTTTTCAAGTCATCTAAGGTTCTTACAGTATGGGTCAGCTGCCACAGCCAATCATTCCATTTTTCTTCCGGAACATCTTTCCATAGCTCTATCTCCTTCCAATGCCGTTTCGGTTTATACCATTTGTTTGTCAAATGAAATTCCTCCTCGTACATTTCTTTTTGACTTACAGGCGTTTGCACCAGATATTCATATTTTCTAGCCCTTCTCCTATATAACAATTATTGATCAGCCTTCCGCTATACTGATACCCGGAATGATACAGGACAGCATTCATTCCGAAAGACGCAGCGCGGGCGAGTGAAAATACTTGAAAGATATCTTGCTTTATCATTTCTTTTTCTAATACATCTATTAAGATACTAGTCAGCGAACGGCCCCGATAATCCGGAAGCACGGCGCAGTCTGTCATTTCGGCATGACCCAGCTCAGGATTGATATCTGCGCTTGCCGCGCCGATCAGACGGTCATCTTCAAGCATGACATAATAAAGCGTATGCTCATTCATTGTCTTTTCAATATAGGCGGGATCAAACACAGGAGCCGGATACGTGCGGAATACTTTTTTATACAGCATAGATAACTGATACATATCGTTTGTTTCTGCTTTTCTCATTGTAAAAGGAGACTTGATTTCGATTTGTGGCTGAGGCTTTGTTTTATATAATAGCTCTATCATTTCCTGTTCGGCTAAATAGGTATCTGTTTGTCTTCGTTTTTCTGTGAGATAACGGACCATGACGGAAGCGCGATGGCCGAGATAGTAGCCTTCGAGAAAGCCCTCTGGCGTAAACAATTGTTTAGCCAGCTCCGCCTCGTCATGCTGCTTGGTGTACACGATGATTTTTTCGGCACCCTCCTCTTCGGCCGCTGTCATAATATCAGTCAAGGCTTCTTGAATAAAGCCTTCATAACGAATGACTCTAATTCGTTTATTAAAGCGGTCATTGTCTATGACAGCCGTGACACCGCTATTCTTTACCGTTTTGATCATCAGCATCCTCCCCGTCTGTATGAAGCCCGCACCAATCCATCACAAAAAGAGCTATAATTTTAGCTGATTCTAACATGGCTTCAACCTCGATATACTCGTTTGCCTGATGTGCCGTTTTCGTCTCTCCCGGTCCAAAAACGATAACAGGAGTATCTCCCGCATGATACAAAAGGCCGCCGTCTGTTCCCCAAGGCGACGCTTCGATGATCGGCTCTGTTTGTTTCATTTTTTGATAGGCTGATTGCAAGACTGATAGTAAAGGATGGTCATCAGGCAAATCATTCGGCAGCCATTGAGCCCCGAACCATTCCACTTGAATTGGATGGCGTTTAAACCATTCATCATGGTATTGTAAATCTTTCAGCCAGTTTTCCAATTCAATTTTTACGGCTTCAGGTTTTTCATGAGGAGCAATTCCGCATCTTCCTTCTATGACGACGCGGTCTGCTACCGAGGACGGCCATGTTCCGCCTGAGATGGTGCCAATATTGATTGGAACCGGGATTGGAATATGATCATACAGCGGGTCAGAGATTTTTGCGTTTCGGACTTTTTCAAGCTCTTGAATGGCTGTAATGACATGCATGCTTTTTTCAATGGCGCTGACACCTTCATAGCGTGTGCCTCCGTGTGCCGCTAATCCTTTAACCGTAATCCGAAACCACATCGAGCCCTGCTGTTTAATAAAAAGCTTCATATTGGTCGGTTCCGGAATTAACGCCCCATCCGCACGATAGCCTCTCATAATGGCAGAAAGTGTTCCGGCGCCGCCGCACTCTTCATCTATAACACTCTGAAACAACACATCGCCTTTCAGTTTGACATCGCAGGCGTGCAGAGCTTCTAATGCAAATAGAAGGGCTGTATTGCCTCCCTTCATATCAGTGGAGCCGCGGCCGTAAATTTTACCATTTACTTCAGCAGCTTGAAACGGTTCATACTTCCACTCCTTCAAATTTCCTTCTGGCACAACATCGATATGCCCGTTTAATATCAGAGATCGTCCCCCGCCCTCTCCCGCTTTTTTAGCAACAATGTTCGGGCTCTCATGAAAGTCTGTCCGGTCTGATATAAAATAGGGATGCTGTTTTAATTGCTTTAGGCTCGGCTCCCACACATCAATGTCCATATGAAATTGCCGGAGCTTTTCAAGGACCACTGCCTGTGCGTTAAATTCCTTGCCGAGTGTGCTTTTTTCTCCAACCAGCCTTTTCAAAAGACGAATGGCTTTGGCTGAATTCTGATCTAGCCATTCAATTACTTTTCTTTCAATGTCCTGCATCATCACTCCCCCTTATTAAGAAAAAGGCATATCCACTATTATTTCAGCGTCGGTCAACCCGATCACCTCGTCAATTGTTGAGCCATTCATCAGTTCTTTTAAAACAAAATGATCCCGGCCAACTGTAAGAACTGCTTTTTCAGTAATGATCATATCTACACAGCCTGCTGCTGTTAACGGAAGGGTGCAGGCTTCTGTTAATTTGGGCCTCCCTTTTTGGTCAGTATGGCTCATGACGACAACCACTTTTTTCGCTTTCTGGGCGAGCTCCATCGCACCGCCCATGCCCGGCACCTTTTTTCCGGGTACAAGCCAATTCGCAAGGTCTCCCGACTGGCTTACCTGCAGGGCGCCTAAAATCGTAATGTCAATCATGCCTCTTCTGATCATGGCAAAGGACATTGTTGTATCAAAGTAAGATGCTCCCTTTACAGCACGGACAGGGAATCCCGCAGCGTTGCATAAATTTTCATCCTCATTCCCTTTTTCGGGACTTTCTCCAATTCCGAGTACACCGTTTTCCGCCTGCAGCATAACCTGCATATCAGTCGGCAAAAAGTTCGGCACCAAGGAAGGGATGCCGATACCAAGATTCACGATCATGCCCGGCTTGATTTCAGAAGCAGCCCGTCTGGCGATCTGCTCTCTTTCTGTTACTCCCAAGCCCATTTCCACCTCACCCCTTCACTTCTCACAACCCCCTCAACAAAAACCCCGGGCGTTACAATCATTTCTTCTGCCATATTTCCCATCGGCACAATCGTCTCAGCCTCGGCAAAGGTTCTTTTGGCGGCCATTGCCATAAGCGGATTCATGTTGCGCGCTGTTTTGTCATACGTTAAGTTGCCGAATTCATCTGCAATGCAGGCATTGATGAAGGCAAAATCAGCCGTCAGCGCTTCTTCAACCAAGTATTGCTTCCCCGCTACAGACACAATCTCTTTTTTCTCACAAACCATTTGATTATCAATGCCGATATCGGTCAAAATGCCGCCAAGACCGGATCCACCGGCGCGAATCCGTTCTGCGAGCGTGCCCTGAGGCGAAAATCGAACCTCTAATGTGCCGTCTGTCATCTGTTTTCCGGCTACAGGATTTGAACCGATATGCGATGCAATCAGCGTCTTGACTCTCTTATTGACAATAAGCGGTCCAATCCCAATTCCCGGGAATCCGGCATCATTGCAAATGACAGTTAATTCTTTTACACCGCTGTCCAATATCGCTTCAATCAAAGAAGGCGGAGAGCCGACCCCACCGAAGCCGCCAAACATAAGGACCGACCCATCACACACATCTGCAATTGCCGATTCAATGCTGATTGTTTTTTGAAATGGTGACATATTGATTTCAATCCCTTTTCAGTTTTTTTCAACTTCTGCAACTGTTTCCGAAAAAGTTGATATAAGCTCTTCCATCTCTTCGTCTGATATTGTGAATGGAGGAGCGATGATTACGGCATCTCCTTCCCCGCTGTCGATTCCAGCCTTGGCAGGATAGACAATGAGCCCGCGTTTTTTTGCTTCGCTGATGATACGCTGGGTCATCGACCGTTCTTGCGGAAACACTCGCTTTGTCTTTTTATCAGCCACAAATTCAACGCCTAAAAGCAGTCCTTTGCCGCGGACATCTCCAATGATGCCGCTCCGATGCATCATCGCTTCAAGTTTCTTTTTCAGCTTGAATCCCTTTTCTTCAGACTGTTTGATCAAGCCGTGTCTGATAACATAACGCAAAACCTCAAGAGCGGCTTTGGCTGAATAGGGATGAGCACTGTAGGTGTGACCGCTCATAATAACACCCGATCCTTGTTTTATCGTTCGGAGGATCGTATCAGACACAACTGCAGCTGCAATAGGCGCATACCCGGCACCGAGTCCCTTTCCAAGCACAGCGATATCAGGAACGGTATGCCAATGTTCTGTCGCAAGCATCCTTCCAGTTCTCCCGAGTCCTGTCATCACTTCATCCGCAATAAACAGCACACCGTGTGAGCGGCACACCTCTTTCAATCTCTCATAATATCCAGAAGGAGGAGTAATCGCTGCTCCCGCGGCTCCAATAATAGGTTCTGCCACAAAGCCCGCAATAAACTGACTTCCGATTCTTTTTATAGCGGTTTCCAGCTCCTCCGCGGCCGTTTGAACAAAATCTTTTTTTGCCTCTTGATTCAGCCGATATATATGCGGGGCTGAGAGAGCGGGATAACGCTCAAGCAAATGTGTGAACCGGTACCTTCGTTCATAAAATCCCGATAATGAAAGCGCTCCCAAAGTTATTCCGTGGTAACTGCTCCATCTTGAGAGAAAGATGGATTTCTGTGTCTGCTTTTTTTCCTGCCAATATTGAATGGCGATTTTCATTGCCGTTTCTATGGCTTCTGATCCGCTATTGACAAAAAAAGACCAATTCAATTCTCCCGGCAGCTGCTCGGACAGTAAAGCAGCTAATTGCTCGGCCGGCTCACTCGTAAACTGCGAGCGATAAGCAAAAGATACCTTATCAAGCTGTTCTTTCAGCTGCTCAGTTACTTCATCTACCCCGTGACCGATATTGCATGTCACCGCACCAGATGAGCCGTCAAGATATTTTTTTCCGTTCTGATCATACACATATGTGCCCTTTGCATGACTGACAACCGGATATTCCGCACTAAGCTCTGGCTTAATTAAATAACTGCTCATGCTTCCACCTCAAAACACCTTTTCTATATTGTATGAGTGTTTAAATAGCGGCATGACGTTCCCTATAAAACTTTTTCGCACAAAAAAAGAGCCCTTCCGAATTCCGAAAGGCCCTTATGATATGTCATCTTCTAGCAAATAAAAGCGGCTCCGACAATAATTAATAAAATGAACAAGACAACAATCAATACAAATGTATTTGTCCCGCAGCCAAATCCTCCGTAACCGTACCCCTGATATCCATGCATATTGTTTTTCATCCTTTCTTATCACGATATACGGCATTGTATGCGGGCCAAGTCCCAAACGGTCTGTGCAAATGCCCATCTATGTAAGGAAATAATGAAAAACAGTGTGCACCCGCTCATATTTTTGAAACTTGAGCTTTTCATAAAAATGAGTGACGCCGTCAGAATTTGAGGCCACTAAATAAGCATCGTCCATTCCTAAAGATTTGGCAATGGACAGCATCTCACCCACAAGAATACTGCCGTAGCCCCTTCTTTGAAACTGATCCAAAATCGCCACCTCTTCAATTTTAGCCGTTTTCTCTTGCGAATCAATAAAAAGTTCCCCGCAGCCAATCGGAATGTTCTGTGATGAATCGCTGTAACAAACAACAAGCAATATCGTACCCTCTTTGTAAAAAGGATATTTTCTCACTAATTTTTGTTCTGCAATTGCCTCTCCTATATAAAGCGAGTCATAAATTTTCATGATAGAAGAACCGTCACTAAGACTCTTTGCCGTCCCCCATGCCGTGAAAGGGTGTCCCGTCTGTCCCTTCCAGTCTCCAAGCTTCATGCTGTATAACAGCTCATCTTCAACCACAAAACCGCTTTTCACAAGCGACTGCTTCAAAACGAGCGGAAAAACATGCTGAGGAGACGCTTTTAAATGGATATAATTCGCATCAAGCAGCTTCGGTATGAACGGCAAAAAGTCCGGTATATGCTCCATGGGAAACGTATCATGAAGCTGTACAAAATTATGAGAAAAAATTTGCGGCAGATTGGGATCTTTATATACACTGTAATGATCAAACAACTTCGATTCAGACGTTAACGATAGATATTGATGCTCCGTTTTTGAAAAATATCCTGTCATGAATATCTCCTTTTTATGACCTATACATTTACTCGATTGCAATATTTAAATTCTTTATAATCTCATCGTACACCGGATAAAACGGCTTTCCAATTGGAAATTGTTGAATGTTCCGGAAAGAAGCGGGTATTGGTTTCTGCTGTAAAAAGAATTTCCTCACCACTTGCTCGCTGATTGGATGAAAAACACCATGTAGAAATAGAAACCGCTCTCGTTCTATAAAAAACAGCCTTCGTCCAGGCGGATTGGCGATCACCCCAGATCTCTCCCGCGTGATAGGCGGCCCTTCCGGCAGACTCTCGAGCACTTCTTTGTCAATCGTCAAAATATCTTTTCTTTTAAATTGATAAAATTGAAAAGCATGCTGACTTTCTATCCGTCTTTTTTTTCCGGCGTCAATGTAAAATACTGCAGGCCGGTCAGCTTCTTTTACCAAAACATAATTCGGAATGTTTAAACATTTTCCCATATGATATTGAAATAAATACGGATCTGGGATAATAACAGTCCGATCTAGATACACTGAACGCCATCTCTCTCCCACAGGATGCCGTACACCTTGATCAAGAAAATACACATGTTGATCAGATCCTTTTACAAACGTGCCGTCAATCAAATCGGCGGGCAGAAACTGAAAAGCGTTTTGAAAGGAATTCGGGGTCTTATACGTTGTATCTAATACTTCATTTATCGGCAGGAACGGGGCAAATGTGTTTACTCTTAGCCAAAAAATTGAGTCGCCGTGATTCCAATGCTTCATATCATCGTCCCAATAGCTGCCATATTTATCTTTGATTCGATCAAGCAGCAATCGGCGATGCATAACAGAGCAATGGTCGACTTGAAAAGCGGCCTGATCAAGCACCGTATTGGCATTTCTGTAAAAATGGGACATTTCCTCTCCTCTTTCGTTTACATGAACAACTTTTTGTTTGGAATAGACTGCCTGTGCTTCAGGATGACACAAAAATGTCTGCACCATACGGCTCAATCGATTTGGATGATAAACGGTATCATCGGTGAGATAAGAAATATAGTCGCCGGTTGCATACGGTAGTGCGTCATTAATTAGTGTGGCATAACGGGTTGTTTTTAATCGATGTTGAGGATGGACGAAGCTGTTTTTATAGTGAATGCGGTGGTCATAAAGGTACTTGTGAATCACCGCAGTCGTTTCCTCATTTGAATGGTCATCCATGACAAAAAGCTCCCAATTGCTATGAGTTTGATTGATGACACTTTCAATCGCCTTTTGCAGATAATCAGGTTTGTTATAACTCGTTAAAATAATGGAAACTTTGTCCCCCATCTCTCCAAGCCTCCTATTGTCACACATGAAAACGGCTCCGCAGCAAGCAGAGCCTCTGTCATCATTTAAAAAGAACCCCAGCTTACAGTACTTGAGAGGGCAACATTTGATCTCGTTTGATGGTTCTGAAAAATCACCAAATCACCCTTGACTTCTTTAACGATAACATTTTGAAGCGTATCTCCATTGATCAGATTAACTCTTGAAACCGGCACACCAAGCTCTTTAGCAAATACGAGATGGCGTCTGAGATCAGATGGATTTCCGTCTGAAGCTGTTTGACGTATAAGCAGAATCAAATGCGATTCGTCGTCATTTTCTTCTCGGTTCGCTTTGTTTTCTAACTCCAAACAATCCCTCTCATTTATCCTTATGCTCTGTTTCACAATATGAACATGCTGTCAATTGCGGTATAGGCATTGTCCATCCATAGAAAAAAATCAGCATTTTCCTTAAATATATGAAAAATAGCTCAGCTACGGCATTCGACTCATACCAATTGCCAATCAAAAGAATATGATTAAACGTGAGTTCAATAATTTATAGGAGGTGTGTGTGTTGAGCAGTGAAAATGCGCAGTTAAAAAAGGATATTATTAAAAGCCTTTTAAGCCCTTTATTTACAAATGCAACAGAAGGAGGAGAAAACGTGGATAATAACCTTAAAGAATTACTTGAAGCCGCTATAGATAATAAAGTGGACGAAAGCGAAACGGTTACTGCCGAATCTGTTTTAGATCCTTCCCTGCCTGCAAGATGGATTTTTGCCAGAATTACACCTGGCACTACCATCAGCATTGTGACAGATTCCGGTGACATGATCGGTCCGGTTGTCTTTGTTGCTTTTGATCAAGTTCACGGCATCGTATTTGTCACACAGGAAAGCTCTGTAACTCCGCCAGGTCAAGCGACAACATTGATTGATGTAGATAAAGTAGAAAGCGTTACATTCTTCTCATAACCTCTGATGAAAGTTTTATATATCCAGTCGGGATATGGAGGAATATACAGTTATTTTGACCGCTGGGCTGAAGATTGCTTTCGGCGCGCTCAGACAGAATTCATGTCTGCAAATACAACAGACACAGAAGCGCTGTCAAGCATTGAAACGTTTCAGCCGGACTTCGCACTCATGATGGTTGGAGATCACGTTCCTCACGACTGGCTGACCTGGTTAAAGGGTAAGGGTATCCCCGTATATGTTTGGCTGACAGAAGACCCATTTTATATTGATATCAGTCTTCAGGTGATAAAATACGCTGACGCGGTGCTAACAATTGATCAAAATGCTGCTCTCTGTTATCAGGAGCTTGGTTATCAGCATATCTATTATGTTCCGATTCCTGTTAATCATCGGCTGTTTAAAAAAATGGACACCGAACATTCCTTTCATTCACAATTGCTTATCATCGGCTATCCTTACCCTAATCGGGTTCAGCTTGTGAAAGAAGCGGCATATCTCCCGTACACCGTTCGGGTCATCGGAAAGGAATGGAGAAAATACCTGCCTAAAAAAGTACTCAAACAGCCGCATATAGATGTAGTCAGCACATGGGTTCCGCCTGAACAGGCGGTTCATTATTATAACGGGGCAGACATCGTGATCAATCCACATCGGCCGTATCATTTTACGTTCAACAAAAATAAAAGCCGCATTAAAAATGCAAGCTTTAATAACCGCACCTTTGATATCGCTGCATGCGAAGCATTTCAACTAGTGGATCTCCCCGCGGCACATCCTTTTTCATCCTTTATTTCTTATCACAGCGTCGACGACTTTAAGGAAAAAGCCGCTTTCTATATCAATCATTCTGAGGAACGAGACAAAGCTGCGGCGCTAAATTATAAAGAGACGGTTCCTGCTCATACATTTGATGAGCTTCCCGAAAAACTGAAAGCCATTCATCTGGCGCTTACTTGAAAAATCGTTCATTTCATATGAACGATTTTTTCGTGAACATAAAAAAGCAGCCGAAAATAGGCTGCTTTTTTAATCATCAGATCTGTCCTTCAGCTGTCTTGGATTCACCTGTTTATTCAGGTTAGGTTTTCCGCCAAGATGCTGAGAAATCTGTTCCCATGATACAATTTTGAAATTTTGATTGACAGCTTGTCCATTTTCTATATTTTCTCCGTCCTGCGCTACAAAAATGCCATAAGGATATTTTGGCCCCAGCCCGAAACCAAGAACATCAATACCGTCAGTATCACTCGTCCCGTCTATTTTCTCGCCATCCGTAATTTCAAAATTGGCAATATACCGATTGCCTCTTTGCCTTTCATACATCGCATAGCTGTTATTGCCTTGACTTGAGGCGATGAGATAACCTTTTCCGTCCGGCGCATAATAGATGGCCAGTCCCTCAATATCAGCTGTTAAATGCTTTCCATCAGCACGATCAATGACTTTGCCCTGTGATCCTCCAGATGGTTCAGCATTAAATTTCCAAATTGCTGTGTCTTCCTCCGCTATATAGAGATTTCCGTACTCATCATCTGCGACGAGACCTTCAGTTTGAGAATTTAATTTGAATTGCCGCACTTTTTTCCCTGTTACATATCCCTTTCCATTGTCGGCCATTTCATATTGCTCGAACTCTCCTTGTTTTCCCGACACCAACGCATAAAATGCCCCTGTTTTTTGGCTGTGATACAGGCTGAAACCGTAAACCTCAGACATATCAGTGGAAATGGGATGTTTCGGATCTGTGATGCTTTTCAATTCACCTTTTTCCCCATCAATGGCGTAAACTTCAATCGAATTTTTTCCTTCTGTCCGGTTTGAAGCAGCGACAATGTCAATCTGTTTGCCGTTGAGGGGAAAATCATAGCGCAGATCGACATTATTCAGCTTGCCAAACTCGTAAGAATTGATCTGTTTGCCATCCAAATCATACACGACTAACCCGGACTTCTTGTTTGTCGTTATCAATTTGCTTTTTTCCGGATGCTTTGCATCAACCCAAATGGACGGATCATCTGCAGCGTCATCTCCGGAAGCAACCGGCTCAGTCTCTCCCTTTGCCGTCACTTTGAAATGATTCACTTCACCAGCATGATGAGCCGATACCGAATTTGCAGATAGGCTAAGCAATAAACATGCAGCAGCACTAAACAGAATGGTTTTTGGATACTTCATTTTTCAGCCCCCTTATTTAAACCTTCTTTCTTATTGTAAAATATATGAAGTTGGTGAATAGTGAGACAATTGAACCTTTTTTACGTAAAGTTTCTGACTCAAAAGAACGCTTTTTTATATCGGCGTGAGAAGATGAAATGGGACCTGCTTATAAGGCGCGAAAATAGAGAATAAGAATATTTAGTACACTGTTTGTTTAGTTTATATTAAGCCCATCTCTACAATTTCTCTTAAAAATTCCCTGCATTTTGTCTTATTGATTGCTTTTCATTAACTCGAATAAAAAGTTGAACCTATGATGCATGGTAGAGATAAGAATATAAACCAGAAGTTTTAGTCACTGGCGGAGCGGGATCAATCGGAAGTCAGATTGTCAAGCATCTTTTGCTGCTTATACCTTGTATTCAGCAAAGACGACTGTAAACAGTATGGTAAGGAGCCAAAAGTATGCGGAGGATCGGCGGCTTTCAATTGTACTGGGAGATGTTATTACAAAAGACAGAGCTGCCCAAATTATTAAAGATCTGCATATAGAAAAAAAGCATAAAACAAACCTGTCTATCGATTAGACAGGCTTGTTTTTGCTTGCATTTTATTTGTCAAATAGGTGCTGATAGTTTTCATATCCCTCTTCTTTGAGCTTATCCTTAGGAATAAACCGCAGCGCCGCAGAATTGATGCAGTAACGAAGTCCGCTTGGCCCAGGTCCGTCATTAAATACATGTCCCAGATGGGAATCGGCTGTTCGGCTTCTGACTTCTGTTCGAATCATTCCGTGGCTCGTATCCTGTTTTTCTTCCACTTCTTCTTCCTCAATCGGCTTAGTAAAGCTTGGCCAGCCGCAATGGGAATCAAATTTATCCTTGGACGTAAACAAAGGCTTTCCTGACACTATGTCAACATAAAGCCCTTCTTCCTTATGATCCCAATACTCATTTTGAAACGGCGGCTCCGTTCCGTTATTTTGTGTGACCTCGTATTGCATACGGTTTAATGATTTTATTCTTTCTTCTTTATTTAGCGTCATTTATTTCGCCCCCCAATGCTCACTGATAAATCCAGCTCTTCCGGAGCCTGTCCGGTAACGCTGATAATGCCCTGGATTCTTTTTATAAAAATGCTGATGGTAATCTTCCGCTTCATAGAATGGTTCAGCCTTTAAAATGTCTGTCACGATAGGACCTTTAAAAATGCCGCTTTCCGACAGCCGCTGTTTTGATGCTTCAGCAAGCTCCTTTTGTTTTTCAGTATGATAAAAAATCGCTGCACGGTAAGAGCTGCCGCGATCAGCGAACTGGCCGCCTGCATCTGTCGGATCAATTTGCTGCCAGAACAGCTCTAATAGCTTTTCATAAGGGAATACATCAGGTTCAAACGTGATTTGTACGGCTTCACGATGCCCTGTTGTTTCGCTGCATACTTCTTCATAGGTAGGGTTTTCAGTATGGCCGCCTGTATACCCGGACACCACTTTTTCGATTCCAGGCTGTTCGTCAAAAGGTTTGACCATACACCAAAAACAGCCGCCTGCAAATGTGGCGAGTTCTTTTTTTTCAGACATACTGGTGCCTCCTTTGTTAATACGTGGTATTATTATATTATAGCATGTAAAAATAGAATGAAAATGATTCTGCTTTTCAATAAAATTCTATAGGTTTTGAGTATTAGCAATTATGTAATGGGGGTTCACAAATTTGAAAGTAAGAACACAAATGATGTATGATATGGAAACTTTACTCCGTAAAGTTTTTAAACAAATACGCAATGAAATCAATGACATTCTAGATAAAGAGCTGTCGCGGAATGAATTTACCATTTTGCGCATTTTAAGTGAACAGGGACCTAAAAAAGTGACTGAATTTGCGCCCATTTTGGAAGTATCAGCAAGCCACATTACAGCAGTGACTGACGCGCTTGTAGAAAAGGAATGGATCACGAGAATCAGATCGAAGGAAGATCGGCGGATCATCCGCATCCACATCACTGAAGCAGGTGAAAAAATCGTTCAGCATTTCAATGAGAAAAAAACTGAATATTTCTTTAAACGCTTTGATTGTTATACTGATACTGAACTTGCCACATTAATCGAGCTTTTCAGCAAACTTGATAAAAAACGGTAAAAAAAGCACATACCCTCTATCAGGGTATGTGCTTTTCGAAGCGCCTTTCTTATCTATCAGTAAACAATTTCATCGTTTTCCAGCGGCCGTATCTGTAGTACAAAAACGCCACACAGCTGCTGAATAAGAAACTCATACCGATTCCGAGACCGATCCCTTTCTGTCCAAGCCAAGCTGAAAACAGAGCCGTGAAAGGATATCTCAAAACCCAGAAAGAAATTAAATTTAAAATCAAGACCTGCAACATGGCCCCAGCGGCTCTGACAATTCCGTTCAGCACAAAATTAATACCGATAAACGGATAGAAAAACGCAATCCACCGCAAATATTGTTCACCAAACGCTACCGCGTCAGGCTCACTAATAAATAACCTCATTAAGTATTTTCCAAATATCCAAATGATAATAGCAATGACGAGCATGAATGAAATAACAGATATCACCCCAAGCTTCGCAATCGATTCCACTCTTTTATAGTTTCCGAGTCCGATATTCTGCCCAGCCATGCTGTTGACCGCCGTACCGGCCGCCATAGCCGGAAGTGTGATGATGCTGTCCAGCCGCTGCACCGCGCCAAATCCAGAGACCACATGTTCTCCATATGAGTTGACGACACTCATGATCGCCATCATTCCGCCTGTAATTACCATCATCTGCAGACCGGCGGGAATACCGAGTTTCAGAATCAATGCAGTCTCTTCCCACTTAGGAGCTCTTGGCATAGAAAACGGAACTAGCTGATGTTTGATGACATAAAACAAACCATATAGAAACGCAATCCCCTGTGACAAAACAGTTGAATAAGCTGCTCCCGCAATCCCCATGCGGAAAACAGAAATAAAGAGCGGTGCCAGCACAGCATTCAGCACAACGGCAAAAGCGATGAACCTTAACGGTGTTTTGCTGTCACCAAGCGCCCGAAGAACCGTACTGATAAAGTTATAACCAAACAAAAACAGTATGCCGATAAATTGAATCTGCAAATAGATCTCGGCAAGCGGAATCATGGATTCTGGCGTTTGCAGAAGACGCAGCAATGGTTCTGACAAGAAAAAACCGGCTGCGCCGAACCCGATGCTTAAGCCTGTCAATAAAACGACAAAGGCATTGATGTACGACGCCATTCCTTTCTCATCATCTTTTCCTTTTTGCTGAGACAAAATGGTTAAGGTCGCATTATTAAGTCCCAAAATAAAAGACAGCACGGTTAATACAATCGTGCTTGATACCGCGGCCGCGCCAAGCGCTTTTGCCCCCAGCAAATTGCCGACCCATAAACTGTCTATGAATTGAAAAGAAACCTGCAGAGCATTTCCCAGCATAATAGGCATCGAAAATAGGATGAGCTGCCTCAGTACGTTTCCCTTCGTAAAATCGTATGCTTTCATTTCTTCTCCTTGTTCTCTTATATTTTCGTCCAGCCGCATGAAAAAAGAGACGATGCAGCATGTCTCTTTTTTTCACGATTTATCGGCTTTTTTTCGGTCTTTCATGCCAAATGTAAACACCATCACACTCAGAAACAATGCGCAGTACGAAATGTTCAAGTACATTTGATCCATATCTTCAGCGGCCAGATGATGATAAGCAAGCCAGCCGAAGTAAAGGGAAAACGTAAATGATAACAAACTGAAATACTGGTAAATCCGCTTCATTTCAGTCACCTCTATTGTTTAGGATGGTAATAGGAAAATTCAATTTCATCTTGTTCTAAATTAATTTTATTTGCTTTAACATACATACCGTTCGTTAATGGCATTTCAGACAGACGGACCTCAATGCTTTTATCGCCGGGATGAACATGCACAAAGGATGGAAGTTCATAGAAGCTGTCCATATAATTTAACACAAAGCTAATAGGAATACTCAATTTCCCTAAGGAAAATTTCGTTACATTCAGCTCGACATCGCCATTCTTTTTCACGGTCGGCTCAAATGCGATAAACGCGTCAATTGACGTGGAAAATGCTTTGATTTTCCCCGCTACATGGACATCGTCACCAATATCCACTTTGTAATCAAGCTTGTTTGACGCTTTCTCGTTTAAATATGAGTTGACAAAAGCAGCTAAAGATTCTTTTGTGCTGGTCACTTGAAATCCGTACTCGCTTTTAGAGGTATCCTCTACCTGAGCTTGCTTGCCCGGCAGCATGAGCAGCGTCACAAACCCTACTGCTAATACAATATTGATTGCAAGCAATATAAAAAACAGTCGTTTCCAGTTATTCATGATTTCACCCTACTCTTTCGGTAATCCTTCTTTTTCAATTGCTTGATAGACCCGTTTTGCTATTAAGGAATAACCCGTTCCATTAGGATGAAAATCATCTTCCTCAGAAATTCGTTTACTGTCACTTTTTTGATTGAACAAGTCTTCTATATTAATGATTTTTGCATGTTTATCTTTTTTCAGCTCTTTTTTAGCAATGTTGTTCCAATCTGTGACTACCCCGTTAATTTCCTGTAATTCAGATAGAGTAAATGTAAACGGATTATACATGCTGACATAAATCAGTTCTGCGTGATTATTCAGCGCCCGGATCTCTGAAATGATTTTTTTAAAACGCTTTTCGTACGGCTTTTCCTCTTCCTGGAACGGTTCGACGGTTAATTGCAGGAAGTTTTGGCGAAGGACCTTCATCAGATCATTACCGCCAATTGTTAAAAAGACATAATCTGCATCTTTTATGCCTTTTTGAACGTTTTTATCTTTTAGTTTCTCTAACAAATCTTCTGTACGATTCCCTTTGACGGCATAATTTTTGACGTCTACCTTTTTGACTTGCTCATTTGACCGGATAGAATCCGCCACCTTGCCAACATATCCCTTGCCCTCGGGATCTCCGACACCTTCTGTAAGCGAATCTCCGACAGCGGCAATGACAATGTGCTCTTTCGTTTTCAGTTCATGGGCTTTTTGTTTTCCCTCAGATGCTGTACGTAAGCTAGTACACGCAGTAAGAAGCAAAATCAAACTGGCCATGAGTGCAAAAATGCGCAGTTTCAATCTTGTTGCTCCTCCCCATTCTACTAGTGGAAAGTGTATCATGTTTTAGGAGATTTGAAAATGCCTTGTCTTCGAGATTACTTGAGTTTGCTGGCTGTTTTCACATCAGCGATGATGTCATCGTATGGTGTATTTTCTACTCCATTGTAATCTTTCAGCACTTTACCGTCAGGGCCTACTAAATAAAAAGAAGATTGATGAATGACCTGGTCCTGGCCTTCAGGTTTCTTCACGATCGCTTTAAAGCTCTCAAACGCAAACGTCTCGATGTCACTTTGACTGTATCCCGTTAGAAAATCCCAGTTATCAAAAGATAAAGGATAATTTGCCGCAAATTTTTTCAGCTGCTCCGGGTTATCTTTCTCAGGATCAACACTGAAGGATACAATGCGCACATCTATATTCTCAGCCTTTAATTTCTTTTGAAGATCTGTCATATGAGCTGTCATCGGGGGACATACGGTCTCACAATTGGTAAAAATAAAGTCTGCGAGCCAAACCTCTCCTTTTAAACTGTCTAAAGAAACATTTTTGCCATCTTGGTTTTTAAAAGTAAAAGGCTCCACCTGGTAATTAAGCGGATCCTTAATCTGATGTCCTCCGCAGGCACACAAAAGCAAAAAAATCAGTCCTGCCGCAAACCCTTTGATCATCTTCATGCCGTTCACCCTTTCCAGCTTAAAGCGCTTACTAAATGGCGTGCTCACCTTCCTACCCTTGTTTCATTCTATACCCGCAAAAAAATTCCTGCATGCCCCTTCGTACGCCTGCGCGCGGCATAGCAAAGGGGACACACAGGAATAAACGGCGTATCACGCGTTGTGTTTTAACACCTCTTGATGAAAAACAGCCTGATAATCAGTCCATTTCATCCGGCGCTTCATATATTGTCGGAAAGAATATACTTTTGCCCTGCTATTTGATGAAAACACCTCTTTTAAGTAAATCTGCAAATGCTGATTCAACATAAAAAAATAATGTTCATCTTCCTTTAACACAGGTATTTCTGTCACTTTCACCTGAATCCCGTCGCTTCGTTTGAACTCTAGGCTTTTGAGTAACAAGCTATCAATCCTCATTTTTTGATTGTTTTCTTCTATTATATACAATGCCGGCCGGGCTGTCTGTCATTTTGCGCGGTTGTGCCGAAAAAATCAAATCAGCAGATGGAATAAATCTTGATCCTTATTTACCTCTAAATAATGAAACGCTTTTTTATTCATCCGTTCAATCAGCGGTCCATAATCAGCTTTGTTTTGAAGCTCAATGCCGACAAGAGCCGGTCCGTTGCTCTTATTGTTTTTCTTCGTATACTCAAATCGTGTAATGTCATCATTCGGCCCAAGAACTTCGTCAAGAAATTCACGGAGTGCACCAGCTCTTTGCGGAAAATTGACGATAAAATAATGCTGAAGTCCTTCAAAAATCATAGACCGCTCCTTCATTTCCTGCATTCTTCCAATATCGTTATTGCCGCCGCTGACAACACATACTACGTTTTTCCCTTTAATTTCTTCCTTATATAAATCCAGTGCCGCAACAGAAAGAGCACCCGCCGGTTCAGCGACAATCGCACATTGATTATATAATTCAAGAATGGCTGTGCATACCTTCCCTTCAGGCACGAGAAGGATGTCATCAACTACGGTTTCTAGCGCTTGAAAGGTTTCATCGCCGATTTTTTTTACTGCCGCTCCGTCCACAAATTTATCAATTTTATCTAACGTAACGACATGTCCAGCTTTGTTAGATTCAAAATAAGACGCAGCGCCCGCCGGTTCAACCGCGATCACTTTTGTCTCAGGAGACACGTTTTTCATATACGTGCCGACCCCTGCAAGAAGCCCGCCTCCCCCGACACTTGCAAATAGAAAATGCGGTTCTGTATCAATGTCATTTAAAATTTCGACTGCCAGAGTTCCCTGGCCGGCCATTACATCCGGATCATCAAACGGATGAATAAAGGTTCGGTGTTCCTGCTCACAGCATTCAACTGCATTTTTATACGCATCATCAAAAGTATCACCTGTCAAAATAATATCGATAAATCCTTTTCCGAACAGTTCCACTTGTGACACTTTTTGTCTTGGTGTTGTGGAAGGCATGAAAATTTTCCCATGAATGCCCAGGTGTTTACACGAAAACGCTACACCTTGTGCGTGGTTTCCGGCACTTGCGCACACGACCCCGTTTTTAGTCTGCTCGTCAGAGAGCTGCTTCATTTTGTTATAAGCCCCTCTGAGTTTAAAAGATCTGACTACCTGCAAGTCTTCTCGCTTCAAATAAATATTGCATTCGTATCTCTCAGAAAGTCTGTCATTCCTTTGCAGCGGTGTGTGAGCCACAACGTCCTTCACGTTTTGATGAGCCTTTAAAATGTCTTTCACTTGGATGAGAGAGTTTTCTTTAAGCAACGGTTTCATGTACAGATTCCTTTCTTGTTTTAAATCCCTATTTAATATGCCATTATAACACGAATATTCAAATAATAAGACAATTATTTTTATTTAGTAAATAAAAAAATCAATCGCATTCTAAGTTCGCCGCATCCAGCAGGCATAAGAACAAAGTTCTAAAGGATAAAAGATGTTTTTAGATGAAAGGCATGTTATAATAGAACCAATTAGAACCAAAAGGAGCCAATAAATGATTACCGCACCTCAACCTTGCACTTTTCATAATCTAATTGGAGAGCATCAACTCTTTCTCGAAACAAAACGAGTCGCTATGCAGTTTGCCTTATCAGAGCTTCCTGTCCTGATCACAGGAAAAGTCGGAACAGGCAAGGATCATTTTGCACAAGCCATACACCAAGGCTCTTCAAGAAATGGCGAACCATTGATCAGTATCAATTGCAGCACCCATTCAGAAGAAAGCCTTGCATACGAGCTTTTTGGCTCTGACGGAATCTCCGGTGCGTTTCAAAAAGCCGCCCGAGGCACACTTCTTCTTAATGACATATGGAATATGCCGGTTTCTGTACAAGCTAAGCTTTTAGAAGCACTTGACTCTGATGGGGAAAAACCGAGAATCATCTGTGCTTCTGTCATCCCGATAACAGAGGTTGCCAAAAATACATTCAGGCAAGACTTATTTTACAGGCTGAATATTTTAACGCTCACATTGCCGGTGCTGACCGAGCGAAAAAGCGATATCCCCCTTTTGACCCAGTATTTCCTTTCAGAATCCGGGCAGCCTTTATTAATTGAGCCTTCAGTCTTTCCGCTGCTTAAACAGCATCCATTTGAAGGGAATGTAAGAGAATTAAAAAACGCAACAGATTATATGGCGGCAGTATCCAGCGGAGGAATCATTCATCCGTATGACGTTCCGCCCTATATAAGGGACGGACTAAATGAAAAAACGACGAAGAAAAAAGCGAAGCTTCTGACTTTAATGGAAAAAGCAGAATTTCTGTTTATTTTGGAAACCATAAAAGTGTTAAATGAAAAAGGCGAACCGGCAAGCAGACGGATCATTTCTGAACGCAGCAAAAACAGCCAAACCTCACTAACGCCGCAGCAGGTCAGAAGCCGTCTGGATTATTTGGAGAAAAAAGAGTATGTGACAAAAAGCCGCGGACGTGCGGGCACAAAAATTACGTTAGAAGGGCTGAATTTTTTAGAAACGCTGCAAAAACAAATGATGTAGCAGCGAAAGTGAGGAGAATGTACGTGTATACAATAAAAGAAGAGATTGCCAACGCCATCACCCACGGCATCGGTGTGTTCTTATCCATACCAGCCTTAGTGTTCCTGATCATATTTGCGGCTAATTACGGATCCGCATGGGATATCGTCAGCTTTACCATATTTGGTGTATCCATGCTGCTGCTTTATTTGAGCTCCACCCTGCTTCACAGCATTCAGCACAAAAAGACGAAAGATATTTTGGAGATTATTGACCATAGCGCTATTTACGTGTTGATTGCCGGAACCTACACCCCTTTTCTGCTTGGACCGTTAAAGGGCACACTCGGCTTCACCCTGCTGATCATCGTTTGGTCGCTTGCCCTTTGCGGAATCGTGTTTAAAATTTTCTTTGTAAAACGGTTTATCATTTTATCTACCTTGATGTATTTATTAATGGGATGGCTGATGATCATCGCGGTTAAACCTTTATATGCCTCACTGACAGGAGCTGGATTCAGCCTTCTTTTACTTGGCGGTCTGCTGTATTCTGCCGGAACGATCTTTTATATCTGGAGAAAGGTTCCCTTCCATCACGCCATTTGGCACAGCTTTGTTTTAGGCGGAAGCGCAGCGATGTTTTTCTGCGTGCTGTTCTATTGTGTGAAAGTGCCGTTTTTATCCTAATGAAAAAGCGCAGTCTCAGTGACTGCGCTTTTTTAGGCCCGTAATTGCTTCTCACTTGCCGGAATATAAGCTTTAGAAAATGACAATTCTATATCTGCTGGTTTTAAGCGTTTAAAAAGCGACCCCTTCAGCACTTCATCTGTTCCTGTCGTTTCCACTATTACAACCGGAAGGCTGCAGCGGGCGGCAAGTTCCAATGGATCGATGCACCCATCTAAAGAAAGAATCATGCTTTGGCCTTTTTCTAATTGGGTCAAAGTATCTTCATATACCTTTTCTGAACTGCTCTCTTGTATGACATTCATCCGTTCAAGCCATTGTCCGATAATCGGTAAGCGAAACACTTTGGGGTTTGCGATAAAACCGGCAGGCTTCTCAATATACCCAGCAATTAAAGCAAGTTCAGCTAATCGCAAACGAGAATGCACATACAAAACAGGACCGCTCGGTATCGGCTCTGGCTGATGGATGGTGATGACAGATCCTGAAATACCGATACAGCCTTCCAAAAACGCCTTTGGCTGCTCGTAAACGAGTTTCATCTGTTTTTTGTATGACAGACGCGGATCCAGCATTCTTTGATTAAACAATTGTTTTATATTTTTTAACAGCATATACACAATGTAAATCACTAGGCAGCTGTAGCGAATCAATTAAAATCCTCCCGCTTCAGATGATGCATTCTTTTTTTCATACACTAAAAATTCATAGTCATACGGATTTTTTTCGTCCTTCGTCCCTTGCTCAGAAGAAACAAGCTTCCATTTGCTCTCATCAAATTCAGGAAAGTAGCGGTCTCCATCAAACTGGTGATGAATTTTTGTCATATACAGCCTGTCCGCATAAGGAAACAGCGCCGTATAAAGCTGTGCGCCTCCGATCACGAAGCATTCCTCAGTATCTGAAGCAATCTGAAGTACGTCCTCTATTGAACTGACAACGGTACACCCTGGAAATTCTGCATCGTGTGCAGATGTCACAACAATATTTTTCCGATTTGGAAGCGGTCGTCCAATTGATTCATATGTTTTTCGCCCCATGATGATTGAATGTCCTGAGGTTACTTTTTTAAAGTATGCAAGGTCATTCGGCAAATGCCACGGCAAATCATTGTCCTTCCCTATAAGCCGATTGGCATCCATCGCGAAGATGAATGAAATCATACGCTGACCGCTCCTTTAATATGCGGATGCGGATTGTAATCTTCAATGATAAAGTCATCAAACGTAAAGCCGAAAATTGAATCAACCTCTCTGGCAAAACGAAGCTTCGGCAGCGGGCGGACATCTCTGGTCAGCTGCAAGTTAACCTGTTCAATGTGATTTTGATAAATATGAACATCTCCGAATGTATGAATAAACTCGCCCGGCTCAAGCCCTGTTACATGAGCGATCATCATTGTAAGCAGCGCATAAGAAGCTATATTAAACGGCACTCCGAGGAAAACATCGGCTGAGCGCTGATAAAGCTGGCAGGACAGCTTGCCGTCAGACACATAAAATTGGAACAGGCAGTGGCATGGTGGCAAGGCCATTTTATCGATTTCACCAACATTCCAGGCACTGACGATTAAACGTCTGGAGTTCGGATTTGTTTTAATATCTTCAACAAGACGTGAAATTTGATCAATGGTTTCTCCGTCAGCTCCCCGCCATGAGCGCCATTGTGAACCATATACAGGTCCGAGTTCGCCGTTTTCATCGGCCCACTCATTCCAAATACGCACTCCGTTTTCCTGCAGATAGCGTACATTGGTATCCCCCTTTAAAAACCAAAGCAGCTCATGCGCAATTGATTTAAAGTGAAGTTTTTTTGTGGTCAGCATCGGGAAGCCTTCCTGCAAATTAAATCTCATTTGATAGCCGAAGGTGCTGATTGTTCCGGTTCCTGTACGGTCTCCCTTTTTTTCACCATGATCTAAAACATGCCGGCATAATTCTTTATACTGTTTCATTTCATTCATCCTTTAAAAGTAGTCTTATAGTAGTGTAACACAATAAAAAATCATTTCTGAACCCAGAAATGATTTTTTTTATAGATTAGCTGACAACAGGCTTTTCGTCCTGTTCTTTTTCTTCATCTTGCAGATCCTGATGTGTGTGGGCAATTCTGCTCGCTGCTGCGGCTGCAAGTGCTGCGACAATATCATCCAAAAACGTATGGATGCCGTCAGGGCTTTCATCGAGCTCCTTAATAATTCCGATCTTCTCTTTATCCAAATAACCAAAGTTGGTCAAGCCGATCGAGCCGTACACATTAACGATTGAAAGAGGGATAATTTCATCTATACCGTAGAGCGGTTCATCTGTTTCAACAAGATGCTGCAGCGGTTCAGGAAGAAGCTTCTGCTCTGCAAGCTGATCAAGCGCCAGCCCTGTTAATACAGCATGGATAATTTCACGCTTGTTCAGTACTTTTTCTACATTCTCCATACATACACTAAGCGGGAGATTTGGATTGTATTTTTCCTGAAGTTTTTGAACGATACGCGCAATGTCTTCTATCATAACGCCCCGTTTGTTCAGCATATCCTTTGTTATATCGACCATTTCATTCATTGTGTACTTTTTCATATCTAATGGCATCTCCTTTAGGCACTCATCCAGTTGGGAGGTGTGTTGCGGTCCCAATAAATGCTCCCAAGCTCATGGTGTGATTGAAATCCATCTTCTGCTGTATGATAATGAAAATTAAACCAGTAGCCGTCATGCGGAGGGTGGTCTCTGCGCACATGGAACCTGAGAAGGTCTTCTCCGGTTGACCGATTGTAAACGTGAAAGATTTTCTCCGTTTTCCCCGCTGAAGGCTTGCTTGAAATCACAACATCTTGATACGCTTCATCGTCTTGCAATGTCGCTAAGAAATCACATATGACATTTTCGATTTTCGGCAGAATCTCTTTGCGATAGTCATCTTCAATGACCGGAGCAATTTTGCTGCCAAATTTCAAAAAAGACTGATTTTCAGCGCTGTCAAGGAGTTGTTCCTTGTACGATTGAAAAAGTAATTCGGGGTCTCCCCTGTCTTCCGTTTCATAATCATCGTACAAATCATGCTCATCATAAAAAGCGGTGTAATCATTCTGCTCAAGACTGCTCGGCTGTCCTGAAGGCTTGTCTGCCATGAGAGCAGCCGGAGGAGATACGAGCCCAAACGTTACGATGGTAAATAAAACCACAAGGGTCTTTCTCATCCACAAGTTCATGACTGCTTATTCCTCTCTCTTTTATTGTCATGTTTCTCTTATTTTATCATAGGTCGAACATCCAAGTCATGCACTATATGAAGCTCTAACTCAATTTAGGAGATTTGTTGCTTTGCTGCGTGTATAAAAACGCTTACAATATAATGTGAAAGGAGGCCTTCCGCATGATTGACGCTTTGTTTGCAACGGTTTCACTTTTAACACTATTATATTTTGTCGTCATGGAAGTCACCGATTAGAAACAAGCCCGTGAGGTTCTTCACGGGCTTGTTTCGCTTGCGATTTGAATAACACCGTAGTGAAAAAGCGCTGTTTTTCTTTTCAATACGTTAAAACCAAATTGGTCAAAGCGCGGGCTTTTCCAATGGTCTTTGAGCACCACGCTTTTTCTGGCTGCCCGCACCGCTTCTTTGATACAGCCATCCGCCAATGCAGAATCCTCAGCCAACTCTCGTAATGGCGCGATGCCATCAGATGACTCTACAGGCTCATGAAACATCGGATCAAAATAAATGACATCTACTGATTTGTCAGGCAGCTGCTTTAGATAGTCAAAGCAATCCGCATGAATCACTTGTATTCTTTTCATGGCAGATTGAAGCTGTTCTATACCGGTTTCCCACGAACGGAGCCCCGCATTCACCAGAACGGACACAAGCTTGTTTTTTTCCAGCCCGATCACCGAACCGGTTTCGCCAACCGCCATACTTGCGATAATGGCGTCGGAAGCCAACCCGAGCGTGCAATCCAAAAAAGAATCTCCGGCCGTTAAGCCAGCTGCCCGAAGCATTGGCTCTTGCTCGCCGCGAATCAACCGTTTAGCTCTGAACATCGCTGTATTCGGATGGAAAAAGAATTTACCGCCTTGTTTTGTATAAAGTTCGAACCGCTCTTTTCCAACCACGAGCAAATCACGCTCAGTTGCCTTCAGCATATTTTCAACCGTTTGTTTATTTCGGCTGCAATATTGTATATCCAGCTCTTCCGAAAGCATTTTTGCGATCTTTATCGTGTGGTCTGACGGTCTATAGCTTGTTGTAATCATGATTTATACTCCAAAAGAAAATGCCCGGTAAACGGGCATTTAGCAGTGTGCATCAAAGGCATCAGTCAAGTTTTTCATGATTTCTTCCATTTCGTGCCCTTCAATCTCATGACGCGGAATAAAATGCACGACTTCTTTGCCTTTCAAAAGAGCCATTGACGGTGAAGAAGGCTCCTGGCCTGTTAAATACTCACGCATTTTTGCAGTGGCTTCTTTATCCTGGCCCGCAAATACTGTCACCGTATTGTCAGGTGTTTTGTCGTTCTGCAGGACTGCCTGCGTTGCCGCAGGACGCGCAAGACCTGCCGCACAGCCGCAAACAGAGTTAATGACTACGAGAGTTGTGCCCTCTGCTTTCCCCATGAAATTTTCTACTTCTTCTGCTGTTGTTAATTCTTCAAAACCGGCCCCAGTCAGCTCGCGGCGCATCGGAACGACAAGCTGGCGCATATATTCTTCATAAGCCATTGACATAAAAAAGCCCCCTCTAAATATCCTTCATCTGAAGTAAAGGATACTATAGAGAGAGCCGGATTTCAAATGTTCACATCTTAAAACAAGAGAATGTGATCCCGATGTCTAGATTTTCATGATACCGCCCGTATTGGCACTTGTCACAAGTTTAGAATAACGGGCCAAATAGCCGGTTTTCACTTTTGGCTCAAAGCCTTTCCAATTCGCTTTCCGTTTTTCCCATTCTTCTTCCGGTACTTGAACGTCCAGAATGCGTTTTTCGATATCAACGATGATATGATCGCCGTTCTCAACAAAGGCAAGCGGTCCGCCTTCTGCTGCCTCTGGTGATACGTGTCCGATTGAAAGGCCTCGGGATGCCCCGGAAAAACGTCCGTCTGTAATCAACGCTACTTTCGGACCAAGCCCCATTCCGACAATCTGTGATGTAGGTGCAAGCATTTCAGGCATACCCGGCCCGCCCTTTGGCCCTTCGTAACGAATGATGACGACATCGCCTTCTTTTACTTTCCGGTTGATAATGCCGTCTAGCGCCTCATCCTGAGAGTCGAATACGACAGCTGGCCCTTCATGTCTCGTAATACCGTTCTGTACGCCGCCAGTTTTGATGATAGCGCCGTCCGGAGCCAAATTTCCGAATAATACGGCAAGGCCTCCCTTTTCAGTGAATGGCTGATCTAATGGATGAATGACGTTATAATCCTTCACTTCATGACCGGCAACGGTTTCTCCGAGTGTTTGACCTGTAACTGTCAGCGCGTCTAAATGAAGTGCTCCTTCTTTTTTGGAAAGCTCATTCAATGCTGCAGACACACCGCCCGCTTCATGAAGATCTTCAATAAATACATCAGATGCAGGTGCCAGCTTGGACAAATGCGGCACGCGCTCTGCAACTTCATTGATGCGTTCCAAAGAGTATTCAACGCCAGCTTCATTTGCCAGGGCAAGCGTATGAAGTACAGTATTTGTTGAACCGCCGAGCGCCATGTCAAGCGCAAACGCATTGTCAATCGCTTTTACCGTGACGATATCTCTCGGTTTGATGTCTTTGCGAATGGTTTCCATTAATTGCTTAGCTGATTTTCTGACAAACTCTTTTCGATCCGGGGATGTCGCGAGAATGGTTCCATTACCAGGCAAAGCCAATCCAAGTGCTTCTGACAGACAGTTCATTGAGTTTGCTGTAAACATTCCGGAGCAAGATCCACATGTCGGGCAGCCGAACTGTTCTAATTCTTGAAGTTCGCTTTCCCCGATTTTTCCGGCTTGATAAGCACCGACTCCCTCAAATACTGAAGATAGAGAAATTTTGCGCCCGTCGCTTGTTCTTCCTGCAGCCATTGGTCCCCCGCTGACAAAAATGGTCGGAATGTTGATGCGCACAGCCGCCATAAGCATTCCCGGCGTGATTTTATCACAGTTCGGAATACAGACCATTCCGTCAAACCAGTGCGCTGATACGACAGTTTCCACTGAGTCAGCGATGATCTCTCGGCTTGGGAGCGAATATCGCATTCCGATATGCCCCATCGCAATTCCGTCATCTACACCAATTGTATTAAATTCAAACGGTACGCCTCCGGCTTCTCTGATTGCTTCTTTTACGATTTTCCCAAACTCCTGCAAGTGAACATGACCGGGAACGATATCAATATATGAGTTACAAACCGCAATAAACGGTTTGCCAAAATCCTCTTCTTTTACACCTGCTGCACGAAGCAAACTGCGGTGCGGTGCTCTATCGATTCCTTGTGTGATCATGTTACTGCGTAATTCTGCCATGGTGATCCTCCTAAATAGTCTCAATTGTTAAATTGAATATTATTTTAACAATTTTCAGTTTATTTGTGGGCTGTTTTTGCTAAATTGCATGATGTCAGGCCGCCCTATCCTCGGTTGTTGATTCATGTTTTTATATTTATATAGCTTTCTGTCGATGTGAACCCTCCAACTATTTAATATTGTTACTTACTATATATAGTTTTCAACTATTTTTCAACAATATTCGAAATAATTTTTATAAAAAGTGAATTCAAATTAAAAAGGTGCATGATCTGCACCTTTCCTTCTTTTTTATTCGCCTTTTCTTCTGCTTTCTGTCATTTGCTTCCAGACTGAACCTTTTGCCTCTTCACCATGTTCAATTCGTTCCAGCGCCATTTTCACTTGAAGGCTCACTTCAAATTCTGGATCATCTTCAGCAGCCCGCAAAGCTTCAATTGCGCTTTCATCACCGACTTCGTAAAGGAACATAGCGGCGCGCCACCGGACTAGCTTGCTTGAGTCGCTTAACGATTTTATCATCGCAGGGATGGCTTGGGGGTCGCCGATATCAGACAGGCAGTCTCCAGCCGTCCTTCTCACCGATACAGACTTATCCTCAAGCGCCTTATACAATAGAGGAAGAACATCAGGTGATTCAATCATTCCTAAATACACAACAGCCTGCCTTCTAATGGATACCTTTGGATCATCCAATGCTTTTTGCAAAACGGGGATGTCCTCTTCTTTTGGATCCATCTGCTCCAAGTGTGCGTAACGCTGTTTCCAATCCTCATCATCCAGCATGTCGAGCGTGACTTTATAGGCTTTGCGTTGTACCGTTTGTTTCGTTTCGCCTTTCCCTTGAGCCGCTGCATCCGTCAGCCGTTTCAGCCTTTCATCACTGTATGCGGCCTGAAGCTCTTCTGTCACGTCATGGCCGATTTCAGTAAAATCGCCGAATCTGACGCCTTGTTCTTTCCAGGCTCGTTCAAATACAACATTTGACGCTTCAGCTCTGAGTTTTAAGATCGCCTGCTGAAAACGGTCAGGAAGCCCGAAGCGTTCTTCACGCTCGCCATCTGTTAATTTGACTTGCATAGGAATTCCGCTGAACATCTGTACAAAAACTTTCACCTCTCCAAATGACTCTTGTTCCGAGCGGTTTTCTGCACTCTCAGCGCTTTCCATTCCAAATGCCGTCCGGACTTGCGGTAAAATGTCTTTCCAGTCATATCTGGCGTTCCGTTCAACCGCAAGAAAGTCGGCAACATGATATACCCCTTTAACTCCTTCAATATTTAGGATTTCCACGACAACAGGCGGGGCGCCTTCTGCCTGATCCGGTTTATAATTATTGCTTTTGCCCGCCGGAAGCTCTTCCGTTAAGATGACCTTCATTGTGTTCGGGCTTGGCGTCGGTTCAATTGATTTTATCTTCATGATTGTCCTCCTATAGCCTATCTGTGACTTATTCTAACATAGTCGCCCCGCGCCTTCTATTACGATGTTTCAATATCAATTCCGGGAATTTCTTTTTCTAATTGACTGACGAAATGAAGCATAAATTTATGCCTCTCGTCAGCGATTACTCTTGCGGTATCTGTATTCATCATATCTTTGAGGAGCAGCAGCTTACCGAAAAAGTGGGCATAGGCACTCTTATCATTTCCATAAAGGCTATGTCCCTTTGCTCCAGCAAACATAAACGCTCTTGCTATCCCTACTGCCCCGACCGCATCCAGCCTGTCAGCATCCTGTACAATTTCCCCCTCAAGTGAAAGCGGTTCTTTTCCGAACTTTTCCCTGTCCCGAAAGGACATTCTTGTAATAATGTGAATAATTCTTTCAGCCTCTTCTTTTCCGGCTCCTAAAGAAACAAGCCGTTCATACACCTCGCTGACTGAAAGCCTGGCTGCGTCAGGCAGCTTCACATCAATCAAATCATGAACCAAGGCTGCCGCTTCAACGATGAACAAATCCGCATTTTCCTTTTTCCCAATATATAAAGCAAGCTTTGCAACTCTTGATACATGAAGCCAGTCATGACCCGAGCTTTCCCCGTTCAGAACAGATTTGACCCATGTCCTGATTTGCTCTGTCTGCATCCGTTTTCGATCCTGCACCAAAACACCCTCTTTAATGTCCTAATAACTTCGCAATAACGTCTTCCAGCTCTTTCGGATTTGTGTTTGGCGAATAGCGGCCGGCTATTTCTCCGTTTCTGTCCACTACAAATTTAGTGAAATTCCATTTGATTGCCTTTGTTCCGAGCATGCCTTTCGCATGTTCTGTCAAATACACAAAAAGCGGGTGGGCGTTTTTTCCGTTCACCTCCACTTTTGAAAACATGGGAAACGTAACACCGTAATTTGTTTTGCAAAATTCCTGTATGCCTTCCTCATCGTCAGGCTCCTGATTCATAAATTGATTGCAGGGGAACCCTAAAATCTCCAGGCCCTCCGGCTGGTATGTATCATACAGCTCCTGAAGCTGCTTAAATTGAGGTGTAAAGCCGCATTTACTGGCTGTATTTACAATGATCAACACCTTTCCGGCAAATGGCTGAAGTGTCATGTCTTTACCTGTAATGGTCCGTACCCTCATATTATATATAGACATTGAAATTCCCTCCTACTGAACCTGAGTGCTGTGATTATTTTACCTTTTTTCCTGTTTCAAAACAAAACGGAAGCTTATATACATATAGTTTTATGAATTGGCCAGCTGTTCATTTGTATAGACATCGTGCTCAACGGATGTCCTTCCCTCTTAGGATCATTTGTTTATGAATAGAAACATCTTCCAATAAGAGGAAACTATTATTGTATGTATCACATGACACCTGAAAAAACTCATTACAGTGAAACCAAAAGTCATATGTTTGCGTTTATTATATAGTGTTTTCTGCTGTTCCCCTCCAAACCCTTTTAGATAGATTGAAAATTGGCGAGAAAATTCCTATAATGAAGAAAATTAACGGGGAAATGATGGAGGTGGCACGTTGCCTATTAATATACCTACACACCTGCCGGCAAAACAGGTGCTTGAGAGTGAACATATCTTTGTAATGGATGAAAGCAGAGCATTCCATCAGGATATCCGGCCGCAGAAAATCATTATTTTAAATTTAATGCCGAAAAAAATTCAAACGGAAACTCAGCTGCTCAGACTACTTGGGAATTCGCCTTTACAGGTCCATTTTACATTTTTAATTCCAAGCACACATACACCGAAAAATACAGCAAGGGAACACCTTGATGAGTTTTACACGACATTCTCCAATATCCGTCATAAGAAATTTGACGGCATGATCATCACCGGTGCGCCGATTGAGCATTTGGCGTTTGAAGATGTTTCTTATTGGGAAGAGCTCAAGGAGATTATGGAATGGAGCAAAACGAATGTCACGTCAACCTTGCATATTTGCTGGGGTGCTCAGGCAGGTTTGTACTATCATTACGGCGTGGAAAAAATTGAAATGCCGAAAAAAATCTTTGGTGTGTTTGAACATACTGTTCTTTCCAAGCACGAAAGATTGGTAAGAGGTTTTGACGAGCTATACTACGTGCCGCATTCCCGGCATACAGATATAAATATGGAACAACTGCAAGCAGTGCCCGAGTTAAACATTCTTACTGCATCAAAGGAAGCAGGGGTTTGCTTAATTGTGTCAAAAGACGAAAAACAAGTCTTTTTAACAGGACACCCTGAATATGATACAAATACGCTTCTTCAAGAGTATGAAAGAGATCTGGAACGAAATCTTTCGACTGTCGAGGCGCCGAAACATTATTTCGCAGAAGACAGCAAAGAGCCTGTCAATCGCTGGAAAGCACATGCGACATTATTGTTTATGAACTGGCTTAATTATTATGTTTACCAAGAAACTCCTTATGAATGGGACTAATTTTTCTTTTTTAAGTGATACGCTGAGCAAAAAATATGATAAAATACATCTGATTCAGTATGCGTATAACAAAAATTTAAAATACTGGAATCCGAATCTTTTAAAATTAGCTTAATTTTTTCACTGCATTAATAATTCAATTATGTATTTGTGTTATGTTTATGTATAGACAATAACTCCTTACGATGCATGAAGCTTGCTTGTTGTTGATTACATTGAGGTGAATTTACTTGAATACCAATAAAAGAGTATTAATTTTGACTGCAAATTACGGAAATGGACATGTACAGGTAGCCAAAACGCTTTATGAACAATGTGTACGTCTCGGCTTTCAGCATGTAACAGTTTCTAATTTGTACCAAGAGTCAAATCCGATTGTTTCAGAGGTAACTCAGTACCTTTATTTAAAAAGCTTCTCAATCGGAAAACAGTTTTATCGTTTGTTTTATTACGGAGTTGACAAAATCTATAATAAACGCAAATTCAATATTTACTTTAAAATGGGAAATAAACGATTGGGCGAACTTGTGGAAGAACATCAGCCCGATATCATTATTAATACATTTCCGATGATCGTCGTACCCGAATACAGACGGAGAACAGGTAGGGTTATACCTACCTTCAACGTCATGACTGATTTTTGCCTTCATAAAATTTGGGTTCACGAAAATGTGGATAAATATTATGTAGCGACAGATTATGTGAAGGAAAAACTGATTGAGATCGGCACACATCCCAGCAACGTAAAGATTACGGGTATCCCGATCAGGCCTCAATTTGAAGAATCTCTGCCGGTTGAGCCGATTTATAAAAAATACGATCTTTCGCCTGACAAAAAAGTGCTGCTCATCATGGCTGGCGCACACGGTGTATTAAAGAACGTAAAAGAGCTATGCGAAAACCTTGTCATGGATGATCAGGTGCAAGTGGTTGTCGTATGCGGAAAAAATACGGATTTAAAAGAATCTCTGAGCGTACTTGAAGCAGAAAACGGCGATAAATTAAAGGTTCTCGGCTATGTTGAGCGAATTGACGAGCTCTTTCGGGTCACAGATTGCATGATTACAAAACCAGGCGGCATTACGTTGACAGAAGCAACTGCTATCGGTGTTCCTGTTATTCTGTACAAACCAGTTCCTGGACAAGAAAAAGAAAATGCAATTTTCTTTGAGGACCGCGGGGCTGCCATTGTCGTGAATCGGCATGAAGAAATTCTAGAGGCTGTCACCTCCCTTCTTTCAGATGAGGATACCTTACAGCGAATGAAGAAGAACATTAAGAGTCTTCATTTGGCACACTCCTCTGAAGTGATTTTGGAGGATATTTTGAAGGAATCAGAAATGATGACGACCAAACAAAAAGCCAAGGCGCTTTCTTAACTGATGTTCTTTCAGGAGCACACGATTTTTCGTGTGCTCTTTTTATTCACATCCACATTTTCGTAAAAGCGGTTACATTTTTTTGAGAAATGTGCCCTTTTTTTGAAAAATAAGCAGTTTCGCAACTTGACGCGTGCTGCCAGATGGTGTATAGTTGAACCATCATTTAACAACGCAACGAAGTTAAATGATGACAAAATTTTTTTTAGCACATGGGTGCTACAGTACTAGGAGGAATTAAGCAATATGCAAAACGGTAAAGTAAAATGGTTCAACAACGAAAAAGGATTCGGCTTCATTGAAGTAGAAGGCGGAGACGATGTATTTGTTCACTTCACAGCAATCGAAGGAGAAGGATACAAATCATTAGAAGAAGGACAAGAAGTTTCATTTGAAATTGTCGAAGGTAATCGTGGACCTCAAGCTTCTAATGTTGTAAAACTCTAAACTCAATACAAGTTGACAAATAGAGGAGAGGCAAATGCCTCTCCTATTTGATTTTCATTTGAATTTCGATCGCTAAAATATTTTGTTTGCACCTCTGCTCAATCTCTTCAATATGCTTTTCCATTGATGGCTTTCCTTTTTTCGCAATATCCGCAAGTTCTTCTAAATCATTGTATATTTCTATAAATGTTTTGTGAAGGATTGATTTTAAGTCTTTATCATCCATAGCTGTGTTCCCCTTCTCTACCAAGATACCTCAAATAGTAAAACAGACCTACTCATTCAGGTTCAATAGTTATATCGGCTTATTTTTTATTTTATTTTCTATTTTGGCACATAAATTATAAAAAAACTCTGCAAAATAGTTGCGGAGGTGTTTTTTTGTGAACTCAGAATTTCATGATGAGGATCAGACTGGATTTACCGATAAACGGCAGCTGGAGCTAGCGGTGGAAACAGCGCAGAAAACGACCGGCGCCGCTACAAGAGGCCGAAGCTCAACAGTACTCAATTCAGCATACCAAGCCATCGAGGACGCCAGAGAGCTATCACTGTCTCAAGAACTGGCAGCTCTTGATGATCCTGAATTTGTACAGCAGCAACAGCAGCTGTTAGATGCCTGTCAACATCAGCTGGATGAATTCCAAAAATAAAACCGCAGCTTCTGCGGTTTTATTTTTTAGTGCTTAGTTAAGACATCTCCATATGACTTAAGCTTTTCACCCACTGTACATTTATTGATACAAAATGAATGTGCATATGTTTTGCCAAATTCCTTGCGAAACTGCTTCTTAATAAAACAGTCCTTGCAATATTCATCTTGCAGTTCTGTCAGTTCCTTATATATAGCTTTCTTATCCAATATTGTCATCTCCGTTACAGTCTAATTTCATGTGGCTTTCTACGTATTGATGAGATAGGATTTTTTTTGCGAGGCCATCAGCTTCCTGATTTTCTTTTCGCTGTATCGTTTCGTATGTCGGACTCAGCTTTAGTGACTCAAGAAGCGCTTCTATTTTATCAAGCCATTCATTATGGGAGGGATCATAGCAAGGCCAGCTGCCGTCAAGCTGGTTCAGCACAACAAGAGAGTCCCCTCTGATCGTGATTGAATTTCTGCTAGCTCCGAGCTCTCTTACTTCTCTTATTGCTTCATAAAGAGCGGCATATTCAGCTTCGTTATTGGTTTTCAGACGGAAGCTTTTATTTTTTCTTAAACGGTGGCGCGTCCCTCCCAATGTATAATAAATGACGATTCCGAGCCCGGCCAGCTGGCTTTCCTTATCGAAACTGCCGTCAAAATAAACGGTAATGTCATCGGGTTCATGCGCAAGCTCCTCAGTCAGCTTTTCTAATTCCTTCAGCGTCCAGGTGCCGCCCTTCTCATCTTCGAATTCAAGTTCCTTCATATAAGGAAAACGGCCGAGTTCCCTCGCAAGCATACGCGCTTCCTGAACAGTCAGCCAGTTTTCGCCCAAAAACGAGACAGGCCCTGTCCCTTTTGCTTCTATTTTCATGTGCGGTCTGAGATTCAATATAATCACCTTACCATTCATTAGTTGCCGGGCTTGTGCTATAATCAAACCATTCTTAACCCGGAAAGGAAGCTTCTTCATTTTGTTTAATAACTCTTTTTGGATCTTTTTTGCGATCATTCATTTTATCATTGTTCTTTTATTTTATAAAGGATTTGGCAAAATGGGTTTATTTGTGTGGATCGGCTTTGCAACAGTCTGTGCCAACCTTCAAGTCGTCAAAACGGTTGAACTGTTTGGCTTAACAGCAACGCTTGGGAATGTGATGTACGGCACAATCTTTTTTGCTACAGATGTGCTGAATGAAAAATACGGGCCAGCTGAAGCGAGAAAAGCTGTATGGCTCGGGTTTTCGACTCTCCTGACACTGACATTTGTTATGCAGGGCGTTTTGCTTTTCGAACCCGCTTCGAGCGATATTTCACAAACAGCGCTGGAAACGATTTTCGGTTTTCTCCCGAGAGTTGCTTTGGGAAGTCTGCTTGCCTTTATCTTCAGCCAAACACTGGATGTTTATGTATATTCGGCAATTAGAAGGATATTTCCTTCCGATCGGCTTCTATGGCTGAGAAACGGCGGCAGTACAGCAGTCAGCCAGCTGTTTGATACATTCATTTTTACCGGAGTCGCTTTTTTTGGCACATATCCGGCGGATGTTTGGCTTCATATTTTTATTTCTACATATTTGATTAAGTTTGCGGTTTCTCTGATTTCGCTGCCATATGCTTATGCGGCGAAAAAAATGATTCCGAGTGACGAAAGGAGTACATGATGCCTACAGAAATATATGTTGACGGAGCGAGCGCCGGTAATCCAGGGCCTTCTGGCATCGGCATTTTTATCAAACATGAAGGAAAAGCAGAATCTTTCTCGATTCCAATCGGAATGCATACCAATCAGGAAGCAGAATTTCTGGCGTTAATTGAAGGCATGAAACTGTGTGCAACGCGCGGGTATCAATCGGTCTCCTTTCGAACTGATTCAGATATCGTGGAACGCGCAGCCGATATAGAAATCGTGAAAAACAAAGCGTTTCAGCCGTTTTTGGAAGAAATCATCCGATTAAAATCAGCCTTCCCTCTTTTTTTCATCAAATGGATTCCCGGAAAGCAAAACCAAAAAGCCGATCAGCTGGCAAAAGAAGCGATTCGGATGAATGACAGGAATTAAATTAAGCAGTATGGTTCATCCTATTGATGAGGTGAACAAATATGAAAAAGAAAGATAAGGGCCGGCTTACCGGCGGTGTTTCCCCGCAAGGCGATTTAGAAGGAAATACACATAATGACCCCAAAACAGAGCTTGAGGAAAGAGCTAAAAAAAGCAATACAAAACGCTAGAGGTGATCTTACACGATCTCTCTAGCGTTCAGTTTTTCAAGCATACGCTCAATTCCTTTAATTTGATGGCGGCGAAGCATGACAGCCGCCTGCTCCATTTGCAATGTAAAAACAGCTTCTGTCAGCGTACAGACTAACGGAACCGAGCAGTTAATTTCAGCAAGCTTTCTCGATATTTCCAGGTCGCTTATACCTTGCTGAATTTTCCCCTGCTGTCCCTTTGGAAGAAGCGACAGATTCTCCAGCAAGCGGTCGATTGTTTCGTATTCACGAATCAGTTTATACGCGGTTTTTTCTCCAATGCCTTTTACTCCGGGATAATTATCACTGGAATCGCCCATCAGCCCTTTGATGTCAATTAAAGCCTTGGGCAGGACACCTGTTTCTTCGTAAAATACATCTTTTGTATACACTTTATAATTGCCGATTCCTTTTTGTAGCAGCGCAACGCTTACTTTGTCCGTTAACAGCTGAAGTAAATCCCTGTCGCCTGTTACGATCGTAATATCGGCTTCTTCAGAAAACATAGCTGCAAGTGTTCCAATGCAATCATCCGCTTCATATCCGGCAAGGCCAACATTCATGATGCCAAGTTCAGCGGCCGCTTCCTTTGCCAGATCAAATTGGGGAATCAGTTCAACCGGCGGCTGGCTTCGGTTTGCCTTATAATTCTGGAACAGATCATTCCGGTACGTTTTGCTGCCCATATCCCAGCAGCATACAACATGTGTAGGCTGAAATGTTTCCACGGCTGTGATTAAATGCTTCAAAAATCCGTTGACGCCGTTTGTCGGAACCCCGCTGTCATTTATCATAAAGTTGCGATGCACGGCTGTGGCGAAAAATGCCCTGAATAAAAGAGCCATGCCGTCAACAAGCAATAATTTATTTTTCATATGATAACTCCTTTTTCTATCAGTCGATCTATTTTACCATAAGTGACGCGAAAATAAAAAAACAGCATCTCTTGTATAGAGATACTGTTTTGGATGGTTCAATCAATCGTTGTGTCTTTTATTGCTGGCAATCAGCTTTTCAGCTTCACGTCCTGCGTAAGAGTCGAAATGGGTTTGAAACCCGTTTTTCTTTTTGGCATTGTTATTGGCCTGTGCATTTCTGTTACCCAGCTTTGTTCTGCCCAACATAAATCCCCCCTTACGTCGGATACATATAGTATGCGCGTAACGGGGGATCTGCACTCGAGGCAGGATCATCCAGCTTATGTGCGGCTGACGTATTCTTTGACCATTTCTTTTGATACCAGACGTCTAGTCGGTACGATGCCTTTCTTGGCCAGCTGATTCATCTTTTCTGTCACTTCATTAATAGCATCTGTTGAAAATGGCTCATCGTTTTTGCATTTCGCAACAGCTTCTTCAATCGCCATTTCACGAAGGTGTTCAAGCTGCATAAATGTTTTAATATGCTCGTGCTGTTTTGCAGAATGTGCAGAAATTGCTTTATGTACCTCAGACATCAATCGTTCATCTCGCTTTTTCTATTTAGTCTATCATGACTTGAAATGCAAGCCAACTGAATTTTTACATTTTTATTGTATCACCTGATCTCTGCCAAGTTATACATGCTTGATATGCTTCTTCTATCTCTTTCATACGTTCCCCTTCTGCGTATCCTTCTACATACGTATCTCTTTGGCCCTCTATTTGCGCCAATGCTTTTTCCGCCATTCCATACTGCAGGCGTCTGACATATTCAGCATAATGAGATATAAGGCTTTCTTCTTCATTTTTGATCCAGAGCTCCGTTATTTTCATAAGCTTCGTCCGCACCGCTTCAATGAAGCCTGCTTTTCCTTTCTGTTCAAAAAACTGCTTCGGAGATTTGATTTGTTTTTGTTCCTGTTCAAATGCACGTTCATCGATTTCAGGTTCAACTTCTTTCAGCTGTATGCTGTTAGAAAGCTGATCATCCGCATAAATGGAGAAATAACCGTCTTCCTTCAATGTGTTTTGACAGCTTTCCAGCCACTCTTCAGTGATATGCCGTTCGATAAAACCGCTCATTCGAATATCGAGCGTTTTGATCTCCTGAATATACTCAAATTGATATTCATGTAATACGGTTTTCATCGCCGCACCGATATTCTTTTTCCAGTCTCCATTTTGAAGACCTGGATGAAATGATGATTTTAACAAATCATTCGCAAAAAAGGACAAACGCTGTGTAATGTGATATAGCTGCTCCCTTGTATCCTTTTTTACTTTCTCAATAATGATTTCTGAATTGCGGCGTTCCTTGATAGCAGCAGCTGCCCGCTCAAACGATAATAGAAGACGCTTTTTTTGCGCTTCCTTTTCTTCTTTGGACTGATGCTGAGATTGATGAAGCTGTACGACCGTTTCACATAGTTTGTCTGCTTCTGAGCTAAGCTGTGCCGCAGCTGCTTTCTTTACATCGACCTCAATAAACTGGTCTAACTGTTCTCTTACTTTTGAGAACTGATTATGATTCGTTTTCGATTTTCCTAAGAGCTCTTCTTTACTTGACACATAAAAGAGCTGCGGATCATGAATTCCTTCTTTTAAAAGCTCTGATCTGACATAATCCGTGACTGTTTCGAGTTCTGCTTTATCTTTCGCTAGATCAGCAGCATTAATGACAAAAAACATTTTATCCATGCTGAGCGATTCTTTCACGAGTCCCAGCTTACGTAAAAATGAGCGGTCTCCTTTCGAGAACGAATGCTGGTAATAGGTCATGTAAAAAAACGCATCGGCATCCTTGATATATTGAAATGCAAGTTCTGTATGCCGTTTATTCAGACTGCTAGCCCCAGGTGTATCAACGATCGTAATTCCTTTTTCAGTCAGCGGGCATTTAAAATAAACGGTCACTTCCTTAACAGCACAAGCCGTTGTCTCCTCGGCTACATACGGTTTTAACTCGGAGAGCGGAATCGTTAATATCTTTTGGGCTTGAATGTATTGCTGATATTTTTCATAGGCAAGCAGGAAATGACTGATCATATTGATTTGTTCTTCTTGCAGACGCTCTTTTTTGATTGCCTTTTTCCATTTTTCCGCAAATGACCGTCCTTGTGGTTCCTCTTGCATTCCTGTGAGCTGCATGATTTCAGCCGTAATGTCATCCTCCGTCTTAAAAATGACATCCGCTGTTTTGTGGGATTTGCCGTTTACCGGTTTCGTTATTTTGTTAATCGTTGCTGTTGTCGGTGTCGGTGATGACGGCAGCACCCTTTCACCAACCAGCGCATTGGCAAATGAGGATTTTCCGGAACTGAATCCTCCAAATAGAGCAAGTGTGAATTTTCGGCCTTCCAGCCTTTTAATCCTTTCACGAAAAGCTGAGATTTGTTTTGACAGCATACGATATTCGCCCAATAGATCCGACAGTGTGTAAAAGCGTTTTATCTGATCTTGAAGCGGCAGCTCTTTCCCGCTTTTTATTTCTATTTTTTGGGTCTGCTGCTGCATATACTGTGCTTGGCTTTGTTTCTGTTCTGGAGCTTTAACCTTTTTTTTCTTCTTTCTAAACCAGTCCAGATCTATGTTTATTGGGCTTGCAGACGCCTCTTCCCAGATCGCCCACATGCGGCCGGCTTTCTCACGGGCATATTGTTCGTGACTGGCCTGTTTTTGAAGACAAGCCAGCTTTTCCGATTCCTGTGTGAGACGGCTATTGATCGTTTCCTGTTCTATGGATGCGCTCTGTTTTACCGTATCGGTAAGTGTCTTGATGATGTCTGATGCTTCAACTTTCGCCTCTTTACGGATCAGCTCTGCCAAATCTTTTGTATATTGCAAGACATATTCAGAAGAATAGGCTGCGCCTGGTTTGACTGCGCGTTCAATGATATCAACATGAAGCGGCGTGCGATAAGCCTGAATCAGCTTTTCACATTCAGCTGATTGAATACCAAATCCCTTGGCGAGCTTATGTAAGATATCTATGATATGCCAATCCGCTTCCGCTTCCGTTCTTTTTTTTATATCAGAGAAAAACTCATTTCTCCTTTTTTCTCTTTCCTGTGCAGTCTTTGCTTTTGAAAAGAAAAACCCAGTCTTAAAAGAGTGTTCACGTGATTCTAAGTAAGCTGCTGCCAATTCACGCATTTCAAAAGGCGTCAAATTAGCGTTTTTTAAAATTCGATTGACTTCCTTCTGCATCGTGCTTTCTGCCTCAATCGGTTTATTTGCTGCTTCGGCTGATTGAAACTGAAGGGAATCGACCAGTCGTGCTTGCTTTTCAAGCTGTTCTCCAGAACTTGGATTTTCCGTATCCTCTTTCAAGAGCATCTCTGTGTGCTCTCTCAATAAATTCTGAACTTTTTGTTCGGTAATGGAATGCAAATTTCTTTTTGACTGCTGTTCTATTCTTTTTAACTTTTTTCGCAGGATACCGATTTGATTGAATGGGTGATTCGGTTCCGTCACCGACGTGAAAAAGAGTGCATCCTCTGGAATTCCTTCTTGACAAAGCATCGCCTCCACTTGCGCCTTGTAATCTTCAAAGCGTGTCTCGGTCTCATCATGTCTGTCAATTTGATTAACGATAAAATATATATTCGGAATGCTGTCTTTGATTGACCTCAGAAACAGTACATTTTCCTCTGAATGGACATGGTTATAGTGAACCACGTAGAACAGCGCATCTGCCTGGTGAAGAATAGATGCCGCCGATAAAAAATGAGCCTCATCTGTTGAGTCAATCCCGGGGGTATCAATATATGCAACTCCTGGTTCGACTTCAGTATACCGGTCAAAAATTTCTACAGTTTCAATCTGCTCCCCATCCTTGCAATATTGCTGCACCTTGTCTTTATGATAGGCACCCTCCAGCTCCGCACACGCTCCGTCTGTTGTATGAAGACGAACTCGCTTTTCTCCATTTCTGATCACAACAAGATTAGCGCTGGTCGGAATAGGACTTGTCGGCAGAATATTTTCCATTAACAAGAAATTTAACAGTGATGATTTCCCTGCTGAATAATGCCCTGTAAACGCGATATAAATTTCATCATCTGCGGCCTTCTCAACAACTGAAGCCAGTTTTGCCGCTCTTTTTTCATCCTGGTTCTCAACCATTTGTTCATAGAGTACCCCAGTTTTGTACAAAAGTTCTTGCCTGCTGCGTTCTGTCATAAGTCTGAACCCCTTTGTGCCGTTTCTATTATGAATCTTTTTTGAAAGATCTGAATACATCTCACTTCCATTTTACACAAGAATGACCCAAATTTCTTTAAGAGAACAGAAAAAAGCTGCCGAAGACGGCAGCTTCTATAAAAGAAAATCTGCAACTTTTTACAAGTTCCAGATTGTTCAAACAGATTTATTAGAGATTCCTTTCAATACAAAACCAATTAATACACTATATGTACAAACCGCCCCAAGCAAAAACAGCATTGTCATTTGCTTCACCATCCTGATTGAGAATCTTTTTCATCTTCATTCTAACATGGATGAGAATGATATTCAATCTCTATTTTGCTGTATATTCGCGTAATGCTTGCTCCTCTGCACGTATTCTGACAGACAGCATAACGGCATTTAAAAGTGAAAACAGACACATGGTAAAGTACGCTTGATACAAGAGCGGAATCAGGATGATTTCTAATACGACAACCGTATAGTTTGGGTGCTTCAGCCATTTGTAAGGCCCTTTTTTGACAAGTTCAGCACCCGGAACGACAAGAATTTTTGTGTTCCAGTATGCTCCCAATGAACAAAGCGCCCAATATCGAATCGCTTGTACTGCCAATATAGCCGCTGCTATGCCTGACCACCAGCTTGAAGGCTGTTTGTGCAGCAGCAATACTTCCGTAATTAAAGACAGAAAAAAAAGAATGTGCATGGTGATGATATACGGATAATGCCCCTCTCCGCATTCTATCGCTCCTTGTTTTTTCACCTTTTGTTCGTTTCGTCTCGCCACAGCCATTTCCGCTGCCCTTTGAGCAGTGAGCACAGTAATCAACATCCAAAACATGAGTTATGCCCCCTTTTCCCAGCTGAACAGCAGCAATTCTGACGAAAATCCCGGCCCCAATGCACCGATCAGCCCCCGTTCTGCTTCGTTTTTACTTCCGTTCTGCAGATGGTGGTCGATCACATACAGAATGGTGGCAGATGACATATTTCCGTGTTTTTTCAAGATGGTTTGCGAAGACGCAAGCTGCTCAGGTGACAGTTCAAGACAGTTAATGTATGCATCAATGACTTTTTTTCCGCCAGGATGAGCCAGAAAGACCGTAATATCGCTGAATGAAAGCTGATGTCCATTCAAAAAATCCTGGACATTTGTTTTCAGCCATTTTTCAACCAAAGTCGGAATATCTCTTGAAAAAATGACTTTGAAACCATGGTCGGTAAAGTCCCAGCCCATAACATCTCCAGATTGTTTCATCAATACAGATTGCGAATCCGATATATTCGGCAAAAGCTGCAGCTTTGTCAGCCGGCGGTCTGCCTTCTCCCCGCATAATAATGCCGCTGCAATTCCGTCGCCAAAAAGTGATGTGCCGATCAAATTGCTTTTCGTTTTATCTTCTGGCTGAAATGTCAGACTGCACAGCTCAGCGGCAATGACAAGAACAAAAGCCTCCGGATATGCTTTACAGTACTCAGCAGCGCGCGCAAGTCCGCTCGCCCCTCCTGCACAGCCGAGTCCCCAAAGCGGAATTCGCTTCGTATAAGGAGAAAACGGGAGTTCATTCATCAGCCGCGCCTCGATGCTTGGTGTGGAGAGGCCCGTGCTGGAGACGAAAAAAACAGCATCCACTTTTTCATAAGGAATGGGTTCTTGAAGATAGGCTGCATTTGCGAGACACGTTTGAACAGCCCTGACGCTATGCTTGAGTGTTTCCTCTATATAAATTTGATTTTTTTCTTCAAAGTTGTGCCCTTCTTTATACCATTCAATGGGTCTCACAAATTGTCTCGATTCAATTTGCCCGTTTTTAAAGGAGGTTAACAGCCGTTCTATATCTTTAAAGGAATGCTGAAACATATATCTGGCAAACTCCGCCGCCTTTTCTTGATCCACATCATTCTCAGGAAGACTTGTTCCGATCGACAAAACAAATGCCATATGATCACCTCTTAGCATACATTGTGCCGCAACTTTCTTTTTTATATGCAAAAAACTCCGCCGTAGCGGAGTTTACACTGCTGTTTTTTGCTGATTGACATCAGCTTTCTGTTCTGTTTTTTCAGCTTTCGAAAACATATTATATATCATATTCAAGACAACAGCCGTAAAGCTGCCGGCAACAATGCCGTTTGTTGTAAGAAGCGTTAAGGCACTTGGAAGCTGTTTAAAAATGTCCGGCACAACTGTCACACCGAGACCTAGCCCAACTGAGCAGGCAACGATCAGCAGGTTTTCCTGCTTTGCAAAATCAATTCGGCTGAGCATTTTGATGCCATAAGCAATGACCATTCCAAACATGGCCACCATCGCTCCGCCTAACACGGCAGATGGAATGATTGTCGTAAAAGCAGCGATTTTGGGAAACAGGCCAAAAGCCATTAGAAGCACGCCTGTCACCACAATCACTGCATTTTTCTTGATTCCTGTCAACTGGACAAGTCCGACATTTTGAGAAAATGCAGTGTAAGGAAATGCGTTAAATATGCCGCCCAGCAAAACAGCCAGTCCTTCTGCACGATACCCTCTGGATAAGTCCTTTTCTGACAGACGGCGGTTGGTCAGATCGCCTAAAGCAAAGTAAACGCCTGTTGACTCTACAAGGCTGACGATGGCGACGATGGACATTGTAATGATAGGGGCCGCATGAAAAGACGGTGCGCCGAAATAAAACGGCTGAATCAATTGAACAAAGGCTGCGTCTGAGACATTATCAAATTGAACTTTCCCCATAAAATACGCGATAAATGTCCCAATCAAAATCCCGATCAAAATGGAGATGGACTTGATAAATCCTGTAGTAAAACGGTATAGAAGCACGATGATGCTTAAAACGATCAAAGCGAGAGCAAGATTAGAAAGATCACCGAAGTCCGGACTGCCTTCCCCGCCGGCTATATTATTCATGGCCACCGGCATAAGTGTAATACCAATGATGGTAACGACAGAACCTGTAACAACAGGCGGGAAAAACGAGACGAGCTTTCCAAAGAAAAACGAAATGAGAATCACAAGAATACCTGAGGCGATAATACTTCCATAAACAGCGGAAACCCCGTATTCGGAGCCTATCGCAATCATTGGTGACACAGCGGTAAATGTGCAGCCAAGCACAACTGGAAGCCCGATGCCGAAAAACCGATTGCTCCAAACTTGTAGAAGTGTAGCTACACCGCACATAAAAATATCAATCGACACCAAGTAGGTCAGCTGCTCCGCCGTCAGCCCCATCGCCTTCCCCACAATCAGGGGAACGACAATGGCGCCTGCGTACATGGCGAGCACATGCTGGATCCCTAGTGACAGCGTTTTGCCGAATCCGTTTTTCATGAACGAACCTCCTGTACAAAAGATACTTTTCCTTCTGCTAAAGATTCAATTCTCGCCAAAGATTCCACCCGATAGCCAAGCTTCACAAGCTCTTCTCTTCCCGGCTGAAAGGATTTTTCAATGACAATGCCAAGTCCCGCGACAGAAGCTCCAGCTTGCTTTACGATCGATGCCAGTCCAAGTGCTGCTTGTCCATTTGCCAAAAAGTCATCGATAATCAACACGTGATCCTGATCTGACAGATGATTTCCCGATACTGCGATTTGGCTTTCTGTTTGCTTCGTAAAGGAATATACAGACGATGTCAGCAAATTGTCAGTGAGCGTTAAAGACTTATGTTTTCTCGCGAATACGACTGGCACACCCATTTGTAAACCAGCCATTACGGCTGGAGCAATTCCGGATGACTCAATTGTAACAATTTTTGTTACTCCGTCTTTCTCAAATCTGGCGGCAAACTCGTCACCGATTTTCTTCATGAGCAGCGGATCAATTTGATGATTTAAAAAAGCATCCACTTTCAATACCTGATCTGATAAAACGACGCCCTCTTCTTCTATTTTTCGTTTCAGTGCTTCCATCCTGTCATACCTCCGTTCAGATAATAAAAAAAAGCATTACCCGCTCAAAACAAAGAGCAAGCAATGCTGAAATAACAAAAAACCGTATACGTCCGGTCTCATTGCTCACTCATAGTCGGACATTTACGGTGCCCGGTAGAAACTTGCGTGCCATATCCACGCGATTATATGAGTGTTCCTATCATATTGTTACAAATTATATCAAGATTCCAACCTCTTGCATAGATGAAAAATAAAAATTCCCGAACTTTAATTCTTTTTTCGAAAAGATCATTCGTTTTTCATGAATATTTCGATAATAAATTAGCCTGACGTTTGAAACGCCAGGCTTTTTCATTAAGATAAATACAGATTTGAGTATTTATTTTGCAAATAATCAATCAGGTAACGTACATTCAGCTCTTCACCTGTTGCTTCTTTAATAATGTCTAATGGCTTTTTCCGTTTTCCGTGAATGTGCACTTTTTCCGTCAGCCATTGTTTAATCGGATGAAACTCCCCTCTTTCCAAGAGAGTATCAAATTCAGGCAGATCATCGAGCATTTTATGTTTCAGCTGCGCTGCATACATATAACCAAGTGCATACGATGGGAAGTAGCCAAAATCTCCACCCGCCCAGTGAACATCCTGCAGGATTCCCTCTGCATCCTCAGAAGGAGTAATACCTAAATAATCCTGATATTTTTGATTCCAAAGGGTAGGCAGTTCTTCCACAGATACTTCATTGCTGAAAATCGCTTTTTCTATTTCATAACGAATAATAATATGCAAAGGATACGTCAATTCATCCGCTTCAACTCTGATAAATGAAGGTTTTGATTCGTTGACAGCCCTAACAAAATCATCAAGCGATATGTTGCGGAACTGTTCAGGAGACGCTTCTTGTATTTTCTGATAGTATGGTGTCCAGAAATGCTTGTTGCGTCCAATAAAATTCTCGTAAAATAGTGACTGAGATTCATGGATTCCCATTGAAGCACCATCTGATAAATTCGTCCCGCTCAGCGCTTCGTCAATATTTTGCTCGTAGATCGCGTGACCGCATTCATGAATTGTTCCAAAAATAGCCGTCCGGAAATCTTTTTCATCGTATCTCGTCGTCACCCGAACATCCCCGCGGTTCATTGTCGTCGCAAATGGATGAACGGTTTCATCAAGCCTTCCGCCGTCAAAATCGTAGCCGAGCTCTTGCAGGAAATAAAGGCTGAGTTCTTTTTGTTTTTCCTTAGGGAACACTTCATTGATAAAGCTTGTATCCGGCTTATTCCCTGAGGCTGACACTTGTTTAATAAGAGGTATGATCGCTTCTTTCAGTTCAGAAAACAGCTGATCAAGCACCTTGACCGTCACACCCGGTTCAAACAAATCAAGCAATGCATTATAAGGATGCTCTTCATAACCCCAATATTCAATAAATCGTTTATTGTATTCGATCAGTTCCTCCAAATAAGGGGCAAACAAACTGAAATCAGATTTTCCTTTCGCTTCCTCCCACGCCGTCTCAGCCTTAGAACAAAGAATAACATATTCCCTATATTCTGCTTCAGGGATTTTTTTGTTTTCTTCATACTCTTTTTTCGCCAGCTCTACAGCCTTTTTCGTATCTTCAGACAAATCATCAAACCGTTCATAAAGCACATCAATAAGCTCCTTCATTCGATCTGATGTCTGAATATTGAATATATCTGTTGAAAGCTGACCGATGCTTTCAGCACGGTCCTCTGAGCCATTTTTCGGGGCGCCTGTTCTGGAGTCCCAATGCATTAAGGCAACCGCTTCACTATAATGTGAGATTCTCTTTAAAAGATCAAAAAATTCCTTTTCGTATGTATGTATCTCCATATCCATTCCCTCCCTATTCTAGCCGTTCCATTACAGGCTACTGGAAGGGTGTTTGAAAGTCAAATTGTTTGTATAAAAGGCTGCCGGTCTAGTTGACGGCAGCCTTCATCACTCAATTTATTGTCATTTGATTTTTGGGCGGCGGTGTTTTTCGTTTTTTCGCATTGATTTTTTTATCCACCCAAACTGTAGCCAGAGGTGTTAACAAAGAGGTGACAATGACGCTTGTCGCAATGATTGCAGTTGCAGATTCAGCTACAGGGGCAAATGTGGAATTCGCTTCCGCTAATGCGTATGGCACAGCGACAGCCGCTCCCGCTGTTGATGAAGCTGCCACTCCCGCGACACCGTCTCCCCGGGCAATGAAACGATCAAGCAAAAACAAGGAACCGCCGGATAAGATGACAACAGATACACCGATCAAAATGCCTAATAGCCCTGACTGAATCAGCATTCCAAAATTTAAAGTGTTGCCAAGTGAAAATGCAAAAAACGGAATGATTGCCGGCACAACCTTGCTGAATAAATCTCTGAGATCATGATCAAGATTTCCAAGAATGCAGCCGAGCAAAAACGGAATGACTGTTGCTGCCAGCGTTTCCCAAGGAAAAGCAGCCAGTCCGGTGACACCGAACGTAACCATGGTCATAAAAGGCCCAGATTCTGTACTGATAAATGCGAATGCGCCGGCATCTTCTTTTCTGCCCATATGATTCATGAGCGCCAAATAGAGGCCGCCGTTGGTTTCATTCATCACTGCAACAATGGCTAGAACAGAAAGACCTGCAAAAAACCCGGATTGTATGCCTTCATCGGGTATAAATTGAGCCGCAATCACACCAAGCAGTGCCGCAAACCCAATCTTTCCCAATAATAAGGTAATCCCTTTTCTTGCAATATAGCCTGAGGAACGGAAATCAATCGTCGCTCCAACGCAAAAGATAAAAACGCCTAGTATAGGAAGGGTTCCTGTAATAAGCGCGCCGGTAAACCCTCCAAAGAACTCTGCTGTTCCAGGCGCAAACGTATTGAGCGCTGCTCCCAGAAACAGCGGAATAATCATCATTCCGCCAGGTACCCGTTCAATTGTCGCTTTGATTTTCATTTATATTCTCCCATCCTCCGGTTATGGAAAAACAATACCCCTTATGTGGCTACACTTGGAAAACAGCCTGTAAATCCTCTTTTGAACAGCTTTCCAGCTGGCTTCCGACTCCGACGGCACCAGCTCCTGCCTTGAGCCATTCCGGAACCTCAGACGGATGGATTCCGCCAGTCGGTATAAAAGTAACCTGAGGAAAAGGGCCCGCTAAATTTTTCATGAAAGGGATGCCGAATACACCGCTTGGAAACAGCTTTAATGTAGTAAATCCGCATGTCAGCGCTTCCATAATTTCGCTCGGTGTCAGTACGCCAGGGATATAATGCGTCTTCACAAACGATAGGTGTTCAGCAAGATCTGTTGAAAAACCCGGACTGACAATAAATTGTGCTCCTGCTTCCGCAGCTTCTCCCGCCTGCTGCGCAGTGATGACCGTGCCCGCTCCGATTAAGACATCCTCCCGATTTCTGTAGGACTCAATAATAGCAGAAGCTCCAGGTGTCGTATAAGTGACTTCAATTGCTCGAATCCCTTTATTTATTAAACTCTCAATCTGCTGACAGGCCTGCTGTTTATCCTTTGAACGAATGACTGCAATCAGCCTGGCTTCTTTCAGACGGTTTTCTACTCCATTGGACTCCATATTTAACAATCCCCTTTCTTATGGTGAACCGTTCTTTGAGCAGATAAAAATGCGGCTAGTTTTTCCCTTGTCGGCAAACCGTCCATGTCCCCCGGTGCCTGAACTTGCAATGCGCCGATCGCATTCCCCCTTTGCACTGCATCCTTGTACGGCAAGCCATCAAGAATTCCACTGATGACGCCGACAGCAAAGCCGTCTCCGGCACCGACTGTGTCAACGACCTGATCAACCCGGCAGCCCTCTGTATATCCTTCACTTTCCTTTGATCTAAAGTAAGCGCCTTCTTTTCCAAGTTTAACAGCGACAAAGCTTACACCTTTTTCAAGATAAAAATCCGCAATGCCTTCAGGCGTTTTTTCGCCAGTCAATAGCTCTCCCTCTGCGATTCCAGGGAGGAACCAATCCGAAAGCCCCGCCAAATCATTAATCGTATGTGCCATTGTTGCTTGATCAGGCCAAAGAGCGGGTCTTAGGTTAGGATCTAATGAGATGGTTTTTCCAGCCTGTTTCATGTCTTTCATTACATAATAGGTGAAGTCTTTCATATCGGCAGACAAAGCCGGGGGTATACCCGTAACATGCAGATGGCCAGCGCTTTGAAAATAGTCTCTTGGGTATTCAGCAGCTGTTAAAGTGCTTGCAGCTGAGTTTTTCCTGTAATACGTTACCACAGGATCGCCTTCTTTCACTTTGGACTTCAGCAGCAGCCCCGTTGGATTTCCACCCTGAGACCGGATCACGCGAGACACATCCACTCCCTCTTTTTTCAGCTCCTGAAGAATAAATGTTCCGAGCTGATCATTGCCGACTTTGCTCATCCAGCCCATTTGGAAGCCAAGTCTGGCCAGACCGCAAGCCACATTGCTTTCTGCCCCGGCCAGCCCTTTTGAGAATGTGGAAGCTTCATGAAGGCCTCCATACTCATTTGCATAAAACATGGCCATCGATTCGCCGAAAGTAACTGCATCAAGCTTCATTTCCCATCCTCCCCTTCGTTGAGGGCACCTTGGATTAAAGTGACTTTCTCATGATGACTTTTGCCTCTAATTCGATGGTTTGAGGCGCTCCCTCGTCACCTTCAATCCTTTTTAATACGCGTTCCATCGCCGTCTTGCCCATATCATGTGACGGCTGGGCGATCGTTGTAATGCCCGGGCCGATGAGTTTATACCATTCCGTATCATCGAATCCGGCAATCCCTGTATCTTGGGGAATGCGCAGCCCTATTTCTTCCATACAGCTGATAATCTTTAGCATAATCAAGCCATTTAAAGCAAGAATCGCTTTTCTTTGCTCAGGCATCTCGTTGATAAAAGAGCGTAGCGCCTTCTCAAGCTGCTTCTTGTCTTTGACATCAATTTCATACATTCGCTTGATTCCATCCACATTTCGCACCGCGGCAATCTCCTGATAAACAGCTGCTCTCTCCGCCCGGGGGCTGATGGATGCAATCGGTTCGGTAAACAGCGCGACATCTGTGTACCCTTTGCTGTAAATCTGCTGGAGGATCTCTTCAGTTATCCTTCTGTTGTCAGTCGTTACGGTATCCAATTTTAGATCCGGCAATTTGCGGTCAATTAATACTGTCGGAACCTGATGTTCGGCAAAGGAATATAAAATATCCTTGTTTTCCCCCGTTGCATTTAAAATCAGCCCTTCTACAGAATGCGCTTCGAGCTTTAGCAGCATTTCCCGTTCTTTTTCAGGACTGTTATCAGTGTTGCACACCATGATGCTGTAGCCATATTGATCACAAACCTCTTCAACTCCCCTAAATGCTGCGACTGAAAAGGGATTTGTAATGTCGGCTACAACAAATCCGATTAATTTGCTTTTTTTTATTTTCAAACCTTGTGCCATCTTACTCGGCCGATAATTCAATTCAGCGATTGCTTTTTTTATGTTTTTTACCTTTTCAGGAGATATCGCGTCAATTTTCCCGTTGATATAACGAGAAACGGTTGATTTTGATACTCCTGCAAATTCAGCTACGTCTTTGATGGTGATATGGCCTGTTGTTTTCTTTTTCATTCAAGTGCTCCTGTATCGTCTTATAATTTGAAACCGATTTCAAAACCGTTACAACACAAGAATACCATATTTTAAAAAATTGAAAAGTATTTTTTTAATAATGTGCTTATTCACAAAATTTACGTTGACTCTTTTCTCTATTTATCCTAAAATTTTCTTTGAAACCGTTACCAAAATATTTTCATTCAAGTGATGCCGAAATCCTAACCAAGGGGGAAATCCAATGGAAAATCGTTATTCTGTACACCCTGAACAAGTAAAACGCTTTACAACCGAGGAGCTTCGCAGTCATTTTTTAATGGACACGTTATTTACGGAAAATAAGCTGACCATGTATTACTCTCATGAAGACCGCGTTGTGATCGGCGGTGCAGCACCCGGACAGAGCGAACTGAAGCTTGATGCCGGAGACTTTCTTAAAACTGACTTTTTTCTGGAACGGCGAGAAATCGGTATTATTAACGTCGGCCAGCCTGGTGCGGTGAAAGTCGGCGATGATGAATATGTGCTTCAAACAAAGGATTTTCTATATATCGGGATGGGCAATCGGGATGTAGCATTTAAAAGCCTGAACGGAGAAACAGCAAAGTTTTACTTCGTCTCCTCGGGCGCGCATCAAAGCTATCCGACGCAAAAAGCCGCTCTTTCTGAACTGACCCCGGACCGGCTCGGCGACGCAGCAGCATCAAATGTAAGAAGCCTGTACAAAGTCATCCATCAAGATGGCATTCAAAGCTGTCAGCTGATGATGGGAATCACAATGCTAGACGAAAACAATAACTGGAACACCATGCCGGCACACGTTCATGATCGCCGGATGGAGGCTTATCTCTATCTTGATCTTGAGAAGGATTCAAAGGTTTTTCACTTCATGGGTCAGCCGGATGAAACACGCCACCTTGTTGTCGGAAATGAACAGGCTGTCCTTTCTCCTGCCTGGTCCATTCATTCTGGCGCAGGAACATCTAACTACAGTTTTGTGTGGGCAATGGCTGGTGAAAACTACACATTTACGGACATGGATCTTGTGCCGATGGATGGGCTGAAATAAGATGAGTTATCTGCAAGAGGCATTTTCATTAGAAGGAAAAACGGCACTGGTAACAGGACCGGGTACGGGAATCGGCCAAGGAATCGCCAAAGCGCTGGCAGGCGCCGGTGCTGATATTATCGGCACATCACATAAAAGCAGCCTCTCAGAAACACAGCAGCTTGTAGAACAAGAAGGCCGCACATTCACTTCCTTTACATTGGATATGAGCAAGCCTGATGCAATAAAGGATACAGCGGCTGAACTGTTTGAAACACAGCAAATCGACATCCTTGTCAATAACGCCGGCATTATTCACCGGGAAAAAGCGGACACTTTCGCTGAAGAGAATTGGCATAACGTGCTGAATGTGAACCTAAACAGCTTGTTTATCCTGACACAGCTTGCCGGCAAACACATGCTGAAAAGAGGCCATGGGAAGGTTATCAATATTGCCTCTCTCCTCTCTTTTCAAGGCGGTATTCTTGTTCCGGCCTATACAGCAAGCAAGCATGCCGTTGCTGGTTTAACAAAATCGTTTGCAAATGAATGGGCCGCATCCGGCGTACAAGTTAACGCGATAGCGCCTGGCTATATATCCACTGCCAATACACAGCCTATCCGGGATGATGAAAAGCGAAATGAAGACATTTTAAAAAGGATTCCAGCCGGCCGCTGGGGCAAAGCTGATGATATCGGCGGGACGGCTGTTTTTCTGGCGTCTCGCGCATCTGATTATATCAATGGACATATTTTAGCAGTAGACGGCGGCTGGCTTGCCCGCTGACCAAAAGAAAAAGCTGATGATCATAGATCATCAGCTTTTTCGCGATTACATCATATTCGGTTCAACAGGTAAAACCTTTTTCACCTCATCAATGATGCGTTCATTTTCTCCGCCCGCATAAATATGAATCGAGCCGCTGTCTTGATTTGAGCGAATCAGACGGCCAATCCCCTGTCGCACGCGCAACAGCATATACGGAAGGTCAACCTCTTCAAATGGGTCTTTTCTCGCGCTATTGCGTTTTGCCGTAAATACAGGGTCATGAGGCGGAAACGGCAATGACCAGATCGTGACATTCTTCAGTGCGTCACCAGGAATATCAAGCCCTTCCCATAGGTGAACTGAACATAAAACCGTTTCCTCTTCTCCTTGGAATTTTTCTACTAAGCTGCTGATTTCCTCGTCGCCTTCAAAGTAAATCGGATACGGCAATTCCCAAGCAGCTGCGAGCTCTTTAAACTCGTTTAATTCCTCAAAAGACGGGAAGAGCACTAGCGTTCTGCCTTTATAGTGCTTAATTGTCTCTATTGTTTGAGCTGTTTTTTGTTCAGCGCTCATTTCTGTTTTCCCATAAAGGGTAACAGTCATTTGTTCGTCATAATCATAAGGAGAATCAACCGTTAACGATAAGTAATCGTGAATTCCCAGACTGTCCGCAATGTAGTCAAACGAACCGCCTTCTGACAGCGTTGCAGAAGAAAAGATATACGGAATTTTCTTTGAAAACACTTTCTCGCCAAGCACTTCTGCTACTGTTCTCGGCATCACGACAAAAGTGGATTCCGCTTCCTTTTGCTCCAGCCAGCTGATCGCATCCTTTTGATATAAAGATAGTGAATACGCCATTTGCTCTACATATTCCTCAACGACTGACAGCTCGTATTGATCAATGGTGTACATTTCTGACTCAAATACGAGTGCTTCACCAATTTTATCAAGCAAACGGCACAGCTCGTCCGCCGCTTTTTTGACACGCTGATCATTCTTTATTTCCAAACGGTGCGACCCGACCACTTCTCTTGATTCTTCAGAAAGAACATAGAAAAACTCGTCGTTTGCAGCAAGTGCATCTTCTATCAATTCAGCAAATTCTTCTCTAATGTCATTTTGAAGCAAACGTTCTAAAAATAATTCGAGAGTTGATTGCTTGACTCTGTAGGTTAACGCTTTTTGCGCGGCAAACTCTAACAGATGCCCTTCATCAAATACAACCGCACAATGATCAGGCAGCAGCGGCAGCTGTCCCTCCCGCTTGCGCGATTCTTCCGTCCATACATGTTCCATATAGAAATCATGTGAACAAATGATCAAGTCTGTTGACTTGCGATAATAATCTCTTGATAGCGTCAAGCCGCATCTATGTCTCATATCACATGTCAGGCAATCTTGAAACGAGTCGTAGCTTACTTGCGACCATTCTTCATTTGAAAGGTTCGCGTATTGCTTTCGGTCGCCATACGGATAGAACCGCTGCATGGCCTGTGACTCATGGACAAATGACGGTAAAGCTTCATAAAGATCAAGCCACTTTTCATCATCAGATCGCTGCATTGTTTTTTCAAGCTTTTTCAAGCATAGATACTGCTCATGTGATTTCGATAGCCTTGTATCAATCTTTAGATCCAAATGTTCAGCCAGTTTCGAAATGTCTCCCTCTTTTTTCACGAGCTGTTCGATTAACGTTTCATCAGCACAAGCAATAATGGCCGGTTTTCCGACATATCTTGCATAGCTGATCGCAAAAAGAAGGTAAACAAGTGTTTTCCCCGTTCCAACTCCGGCTTCGGCAAACATGACTTTTTTCTCTTTAAACGCCCGTTCCAGCTGAAAAGCCATGAACACCTGCTCATCTCGAAGATCAAACCCTTTTTCGGGAAGAATATCGTAAAACACGTCACCAATCCAATTGTTCAATTCTTCATAAAAATTCTTTGTTTTCGTTAAAGAAAAAGGCAAACGTGATGTTGTCACCCAGTTCCAACCCCCAACTATTCGGCATTCAGACCATCAATATTATCATTTCCCGCTGCTGAATACAATAAAAAAACTTGGCAGTGCCAAGCTTTTTGTGAATTACTTTCGGTTGATCACATGCGAGGATAAAAAAGGATGGTCTGTTGAATGAATATGTTCTACCGCTTTTTCTAAATTATTTTGCGCATGTGAAATCACAGACGGAGACGCATCATCAGCTCTGCTGAGCTCCTTCAGCTCGTTTGCGGTTGCGTCAAGCGCCCTTTGAATGAGATTAAAATGTTCGCTGTTCAGCATGAGATCACCTCTAATTGAAATAATCATCATTGTATGCGAACTTTTCGTTTTATATACATGCTTTCCGCATGTTATCACTGAAATGTGCACAAACTACAACTGATACTCCGTCATGGACTATCCGTCTTATCAACAATATTCTATCAGGGAGTGATGTTGACATGAGTTATAAAGACCGATTAGATCAGCATTCTGAACTGTTTCATCACAATTGGACGCGGCCTAAACGTTCTAAGTCTCAAGTAAACGGTCACACCGAAATGTCCCAAACCAACATTATATTAAGAAGTAACGCGAAAGCGCACCGTTGGTAACGATAGAATATGGCTGAAAGATGAAAGAAGACGCTTCAGAGCGTCTTCTTTTTATGCGTGTTCCGTTTTTTTACGCTGAGGTCTCACTTTAGACCAATACTGATAGTAATCCGTTTTAATAAATCCATTAAAGAGCTTTCGTTTCTTCGTCGCTTTTCTTCCATATGCTTCCTCAAAATTTTCATTTGAAGTCAGCATATACACAGACCACGTATCAAGCGGTTCGAACGCCTGTCCCATTTCTTTGTACATCTGCTCCACAGCTTTTTTCTCTCCGAGACGCTCTCCGTACGGCGGGTTTCCGACAATCACGCCAAACTCAAGTTTTGTAGTGAAGTCCTTTACCTGCAATTGTTTAAATTCGATTAATTCGCTCAGTCCCGCTTCCTCCGCATTTTCTTTTGCAATTTGCACCATGCGATGATCTACGTCACTGGCGAAAATCGTAAGCGGCTGATCATAGTTTGCCTTTTCTTCGACTTCAAGCCGTGCTTTGTCCCACAGATCTTTACCGATCCACTCCCAATCCTCTGAGACAAAATCGCGGTTAAATCCTGGGGCAATATTTTGGCCGATTAATGCCGCTTCAATCGCGATCGTTCCGGAACCGCAAAAAGGATCGACAAATGGACGGTCCGGAGTCCAATTTGTTAATTGCACCAAAGCGGCAGCAAGCGTTTCTTTAATGGGCGCGCCTCCCTGATCCACGCGGTATCCTCGTTTGTGGAGGCCTGTCCCTGACGTATCAAGTGTAATAACCGCCTGATCCTTCAATAAAGAAATTTCCACTTTATATTCGGCGCCTGTTTCTTCGATCCAGTCATTGGCTTTGCCGGACTGCAGCTTGAGCTTTTCAACAATCGCTTTTTTGACAATCCGCTGACAGTCGGGAACGCTTGCAAGTGTTGATTTAACGGATTTACCGATGACAGGGAATTTCCCGTTCTCCGGTATAAATGAGCGCCAATTAACCGCTTTCGTTTTTTCAAACAGCTCATCAAATGTTTTCGCTTTAAATGTAGCAACTTGAACCTTTACGCGGTCTGCCGTTCTCAGCCAAAGATTCGCACGGCAAATCGCAAGCGCATCACCTTCAAAGATAATTTTTCCGTTATCAACCTTGCATTCATATCCTAAGTCACGAACTTCTTTTGCAACTACAGCTTCAATTCCCATCGGCGCTGTTGCAATTAGTGTATACTTCTTCATCGTATCACCCTGTCTTTTAAAACTTTTCTCATCAAGATAAAAGCTCTCCTTAGACGGGAGAGCTTGATTTCATCATTTAATTTAAGTGATCTAACGTTCTGTAAGCCATGTTTTGTTCCGTCGTACTGCAATCGGCTCATCACCTCGTACTCAGGCGGCAATCATCTATCTACAGAAAGCATTCTGTCCTTCTCTCCGTTGAATTCCGTCAAGAAGGTTCCCCTACCAAAATTTGGGTTTCTCGCTCGAGGGGTTTACCGCGTTCCACTCTCACCATTTCTAGTGAGACTTCGTCACTGTGGCACTTTCAAGGATACTCAGCCATATCCAAAGGACGTAGGCTTTTTTCCTGCCGTCAGCCTATCAAGGCTGCCCTAGCTTATGACTTCGCTAGGCACGAACACTACGGGCATCTCAGCACCGTGCGAGCATGGACTTTCCTCTACAGATTCAAGATCTGCAGCGATTACCCGAACGTTAAGAACATGAATTATTATATAACAACTGATTGGGATTTACAAGCGCCATTTATTACTAGCGCAGATCAATCATAAAGCTTGCTGCCAAAAACATGCTTTTCTAAGTTAGACAGCCGTTTTAAGATATCAAAGTTCGTTGTGTTTGATTGCACTGGCTGTTTTTTGCTGGCTTCTTCAAGCTGTTTTTTCAGCTGCAGATTTTCCTGTTGCAGTTCTTCAATTTCTTGATGGAAGGTTTCATAATCCTTAATGATCATATCTAAAAATTTGTCAACGTCTTCTTGTTTGTAACCTCTAACGCCTGTTTTAAATTCTTTTTCTAAAATGTCTTTCGCAGAAAGCTTTACTTTATCAGCAAGCATCTTTTTCACCTCGTATCGTGAATCATCATCTTATATTTTTTCAGAAATCTGTACGATTGTCAAATTTCTCTTTCTTTGTTATGAATAGCTGTCTTCCTCTACTGTCACTCTCAGATCATCCATGGTGATAAAGTAGATCGGATAGCCATCCTGTTCGCGTCTTTTTTCAGCTGTCTCAAGCATATACTTTGGGGAACCGTCCATTTCCGGGTCATATAAAAGCATAAGCGCGTCAGACTTATCAATGAAGAACTGATTTTTTTGTTTAAATTGGAGCGGGCTTTCATAAGGACGGTGAGTCAGGCTTGCCTCGTAGTCCGCCTGGGCCAGAACAGCTTCATACAGTTCCTTATTCGGCTCTTTCCAGTTCTTTTCCTGCTCGTAAAATGGTGTGATAACAGCAACCTTTATGTCAGGATATTCTTCCTGCAAATCATATGCAGCTTCGGCCGACCAGAGTTCCGTTCCAAGCTGCCCTGAAATTAAAATCCATTCTAATCCTTCATCCAAAAAGGCAATCAGCCGGTTCTTAATGGCTTTTTTTATGTAATACAGCGCCTTGTCATCCTGTTTAAATATCCCCAGTTCAAACGGTTTATATCCTGTTATTGCTAATACCTTCATCATTTCACCTGCTTTAAAAAATGGGGCTCCCATTGGGCCCCATTTGATGTGCTGCGTTGTTACACCATCAAGCTGCACGTTTTCATACTAGTAGTCGCAGCAAGGTTTTCCTGCTTGAAAATGCTGATGCGTAGCCGGATCAACATTTGAGAAAGTGTGTGGAAAGTAGTGAACATGCTGGAAATGCTGGTGATTTACGTTTGTTGTGTGCTGTGGGTGAATGTGCGGCACGATTGTATTTGAAAACGTATGGTGTTCACAGCAATGAGTAGGATGGACAATCGGCGCCATCATGTGCGGTCTGCAGTGATGCATAATTTTAATCCCCTTTCCATAAACTTTATTACAATACTAAGCTATGAAAAATAGGGGGTACATGTTCTGATGCAAAGACCTATTTTAAAAGTGTGCGATTAAGCTGTCTTTAAAGTTTGAAAATACGAAAGCAATCAAAAAAACAACGACGAAGAACAAATAAAAAACTCCCTTATACATACCAACTCTCCCTTTAAAAATAACTAACGTCATTTTACAGGATTCGCCGGTATTCTACAACAAAATCGTTGTGAATCCAGCAAAAAAATTTCATGGCGAAAGAAGTCGTCTTTTGCGCTTTCCCGGGGAATATTTAAGAGGAATATTTCCTCTTCAGACGGGCAATTCTCACACGCAGATTTTCCGTTTCTTTTTCTGATAAGAACGCCTCATCGGCAAGTAATTGTTCAGCTGTATGTAAAGCTTTCCCGAATTCCTTTTTCTTATGCTCAAAATATTTCGCAAGCTCTATCGCTGAAGTGTACCTGCATTTTTGGTGCTGAGAATGGGATAGTTTCTCCCAAAGCAGTACTGCGTCTTCTAGGCGGTTTTGTTTTTTGTACAGCAATGATAAGTCCAAAAGGGCTCTGTCTTTATTTTCAAATGACTTTTCTTTAAGTCTCTCAAGCTGATTGACTGCTTGGTCTGTTTCCTTATGGGCCATAAACCATTTGGCCATTGCGTAAGCTTCATCATGCTCTTTTGGCGCATCAGAAGCGGAAAGAATTTTCTTTGACATATGAATGTACAGTGAAATTAATGACAGCACATCCATTTCATTATGGTGCAGCACACCCTTTAAAAGATCCGGTTCCTGTGCCTTAATAAAATGAAAGTACAGCATCGGCGCCAAATAGCCCGGGGTGTCTTCTTTTCTGCTTACGCCGAGTTCTTCTTTTTCAACTGAGCCAAGCGACACGCGTTCCATTTTGTGCTTCCACAAACGCCTTGCCCCATGCAAGAGGTCAAAATGCCCGAATTCCGGAAGCTTCGGGAGCCTGTCACGAATCAACGTATGCCTTGTTTTTACCTGCGGCCAATCAAAAGCTTTTCCGTTGTAGGTTACAAGTGACGTAATATCAACCTCGCTTAAAAAGCTCTGATACAAGGCGACTTCATTCCCCGGTTTCGGCAGAAGATGCTGTTTGACCGCCACTCGATCTTTATATACCCTTGCATGGCCGAGCAAAAAAATCGTATTGCCGGCTCCCCCGCCAAGACCTGTTGTTTCTGTATCAAAGAAAAAGAGGCTATTGTTTTCATATCCTTTTGCAGATAATGTATGCGAGAGGCTGCTTTTGTTCCATAGCGCGATGACTTCATCCAGCTCGGAAAAACAGTAATGTCCGTGCCGATGGGAGAGCGGATATTCCACTTCCCTGATCAGACAGTATTCATCCTCAAAGAAGAAAGGCTTCACACCATAAGCCTCCCACTCTTTAAGAAACGGTATATCAGAGCGAATGTCTGAAGTCCCATTCTCTTCTATCTTGTGTTCTGCTTCCTCCAGCACCATATGCTTTTTCATACGCTGGAGTTTTCCTTTTAACGACATGCCTAACCTCCTTTCCTTATGATATTTGATCCAACAGCTGCAAAATTCGTTCCTTGGCTTTTATTCCTTCTATTTCAGTACCTATACAAGACGGACAGCCATCATGACAAGGACATTGTTTTATCAGCCGCTTAGCCGCTTCATTAATGTCAGCAAACCGTTTAAAGACTTCCTCTGCCAAGCCGATTCCGCCCGGATAATGGTCATACAAAAATACCGTTGGCAAACCGGTATGGGCAGCTTTGATTTGCGAAACGACATGGACATCATTTCGGTCACACATAATATACACAGGGACAATATGCTGCAAAACATTTGATATGCCGAGAAGCAGCTGTTCGAGTGTCTTTTCTCCAATGTCTTCATCAATGGTTTTGATTTCAAGCCAAGCCGCACTCGTGTGCAGTTCTTCTTCCGGTAAATGAATAGGGCCTGAACCGATATTTTCAAAAGTAGTCATCTTAATCTTTTTAAAAATAGTCGGTAAAGCATTTACCGTAACATCGCCGTAATGTAAAGATGTACGGCCCCTCTCTTTTGTTTTGTCAATTTCCAGCACCTTCAGCTGGACTGCCAGATTGGCATCTGTGTAATACTCCACATCAACTCTTCTGACATAAGCTTTTTTATGATCCCAATCAAGCTTTTCCACTTGGAATTGCACGCCTTCATGCAAATAGATCGCTTCATCATGAAGAAGTGTCATCGCACTAAACCGGTCCATTTCACCGATGATTCTCACATTCGCAATATCCGTCTGATCGACAATGACCACATTTTCTTGTGAAGCCGAACGCAGACTGATATTTGAAGCAGGAAACGATTCGTTTGCCCAGTGATAACGTTCCCCATTGCGGTGCAGAACACCTTCTTCCTGAAGGTACTCGAGAATATCACTGACATCCAGCGGCCCGAACTCTTCATCAGCTTTGAAAGGAAGCTCATAAGAAGCGCATTTTAAATGATCAACTAAAATAATTAGATTCTCCGGGTTGATTCTTGCCGATTCCGGCGAACGGTCAAAAAAGTATTCAGGATGGCGCACAATATACTGGTCAATCGGCGTTGAATTAGCCACCATAACAATCAAGGACTCACCGTGTCTTCTGCCGGCTCTACCCGCCTGCTGCCACGCACTTGCCACACTTCCGGGATAACCGGTCATGATACAGACCTGCAACTGACCGATATCAACCCCGAGCTCCAGCGCATTTGTGCTGACTACCCCAAGAATTTCACCTTCTCGCAGCCCTCTTTCGATTTCTCTTCGTTCTTTTGGAAGATATCCTCCCCGATAGCCTCTGATTGACTTTGCCCCGATCTTTTTTTTCACCAGTTCCTGAATATGGCTTAAAATAATCTCCACCCGCACTCTGCTTCTGGCAAATACAATGGTCTGCACTTTGTTCTTCAGGAACTCTTTCGCCAGCTCGTTTACTTCTACAGTTGCGCTTTTTCTGATGTTAAGCGGCTGATTAACAATTGGCGGATTATAAAATACAAAGTGCTTCCGTCCGCTTGGCGCTCCGTTGTCATCGACCAGCCTCATTGAGTTTCCGGTCAGCTGCTCTCCCAATTCCTTCGGATTCGCGATCGTCGCCGAGGTACAAATAAAGATCGGATCACTACCATAAAACCGGCAGATCCGTTTCAGCCGACGGATTACATTTGCGACATGGCTTCCGAATACACCGCGATACGTGTGTAGCTCGTCTATCACAATATATTTAAGGTTTTCAAACAGACTCACCCATTTTGTATGATGCGGAAGAATGGCCGAGTGGAGCATATCAGGGTTTGTAATCACAATGTGCCCTGCTTTTCTGACTTTTTGTCTGATCGCTGGAGATGTGTCTCCGTCATATGTAAAACTTTTAATATCAATGCCCATCTCATCAATGATTTCATTGAGCTCACTTTTTTGATCCTGGGCCAGCGCTTTAGTAGGAAATAAATATAATGCCCGATTTGTATCGTCCTCGGCGATAGATTGCAGGACAGGCAGGTTGTAGCATAATGTTTTTCCGGATGCCGTAGGCGTTACAGTTACAATACTTTCACCTTTTTGTACAAATTGAAAAGCGGAATATTGGTGGGTATATAAGGCATCAATTCCCCTTTTAGCAAGGGCTGTCTTGATTCTCTCATCTATACGTTCAGGCATCGGTGTTGTCCTTGCTTCACGAGGCTCAATTTCATGCCAGTTCACAACGTTTTCATTTCCTTTCAATTCAGAAATGAGTTCAGTCAGTGATTTCTTTTTCATTCTTTACACCTCTTTGTCAAGTACAGTTTACCGAATATTTGTTTGCATGGCTAGGTGCAAATTTTATACAATCGGACAACAAAAAAGCAAGGCATCCGCCCTGCTTATTTCGCTTTTATTGTGAGCAGCTTTGTTTCGCCTTTATGTGCAGCCTTTTCACCTGCAGGCTCTATTGTTTCCACAGCTTCCCCATTCATAATAACGATAGGGATGACTGCGCTGCTCGCTTTCTCTTTTATTAACTCCAAATCACACGTGATGAGCGGGTCGCCGACCTTTACTTTGTCACCTTCTTTAATATGAGCGGTAAATCCTTCTCCGTTCATATTTACGGTTTCTAAACCGACGTGAATTAACAGCTCGATTCCCGAACGTGCCCGGATGCCCACAGCGTGTTTTGTATGAAACAGCTGAATCACTTCACCTTCAACAGGTGAAACAATTTCACCATTAGAGGGTTCAACTGCAATTCCTTCGCCCATCATTTTTTGTGAAAAAACAGGGTCCGGCACATCTGTGAGATCCATTACCGTCCCATCTGCCGGAGAATAGATGACCTCTTCCGTACTTTTTTCCTCTGATTTTCCCATTCCGAATAATTTTTTCAGCAATGTGTTATCTCCCTTCCAATTCATCAACCGTTATCCCTTCATTCACCACCTATTTAACCACACTTTCAATTTGGCTTCAATTTATAACAACATCTGGCACAAACGCATAGTCTGATTAAAAAAGGCGGTGGCTCATTTGGATTTTAAAGATGACGAAAAGAATGAATTGTCTAAGAAAGAAGAAATCATCAATCAAGCAATGGACCATCTGTTTCAATCTTCTGCATCAGGAAATCTTTTACATGGTTTTCAAAACCTGATCGACTCTAGTTTCAAAGATGTACAGACAACGATAGACGTCAGAGAAAGTGATGAGGGTCTGTATGTCGATATCACAATTCCAGCAACGTTTCGAGACGGCGAGATTCTCATCGACATTAAGTCCCGGTACTTCCATGTAACGCTTCAGGAAAAACAGAAGGAGCAAAACGCCTCCACATTAACAAGCATGACAAGAACCGTACAGCTGCCTTACGAAGTGCATCAGGAACAAATGGAAACGTCATGGAGTGAGCAGACAATGACGCTTTTCTTCCCAAAAAATAAGCATGAATGATTTGATTCATTCATGCTTCTCTTATTTAAAAAAGCTGGTAAACCCCTTTATTAATGAGCCAACTTGATTCATGGCACTCATAACTTGGCCTGTTGTATCCATCATTTTATTAAAGTCAAACTGCCCGTTCGCTTTTTTGAATTGTGACATAATACTTTGAACCTGTGAAGGCTGCTGCTGATTCGGTCTTGCGATAGGATAAGGATTAAGAAATACAGGCGGCTGCATAGGCATAGACTGAGGCGGAATATACGGCTGATAAAACTCCTGTTGTCCGTAATGCTGCGGAACGTATGGTTCAGAATGAACAGGCGCATTCTGGTGATAATATCCCTGCATTTGCTGAGGATAATAATAACCCAATTGCCGAGGATTGTTTTGAGGTCTTCTTTTCATTGCGAATTCCCCCTAGACTCAACATATTTCTCTCTTCTATATGTATGAATCATTTCTTTTGTTTGTGTCTGATGCCATTAAGCGTGTTTGTCAAATTGTGTCGAAAGTTTAAATTTTTTAAAAACAGAAAAAAGTCGAATCATTATGATACCATATTTTCAATACAGATGAGAGGGGATGCACCATAATGAACGTATCATACTTAAGCAAACGTTTTGCAGAAATGAAGAAATATGAAACAGACTGTGTGAATAAACTGATGGACTTTGCCAAGTTCCTCTATATTCAAGGACACCTCAATGCAACTGATTTTCGTAACAGTATGAAGGTTCTGGAAGCAAATGGAGCAGAAAGCCCGGCATATGAGCTGAATTAACGTCCGGCCCCCTATAATAAAAATGAAGACAGCCTTTATTGGCTGTCTTCACTTGCAATTTCATCCTTCACTGTCTGCAATGTGTAAACGACTGATTCAGTGATGTCTTTGAATCGCTTTTTATGAATATGATGAACATATGACTGAAGAATCAATTCCAGGAAATTATCCTTTGCAGTCTCTATTTGCTCAGCATGCACGTATTTCGGACGGCGTGCTTTTATAAATTCAAGCGCCCCTTCCGCCCAGTGAGCTGCCAGAGAATCATTTTCCTCGACAGCAGGCTTAATCGTTTCATAAAAATCGTACGAATGGTTATTTTCTTTCCCTTCCTGATAACGTGCAGCACCTTTCTCAGCGGCTTCAATCATCTGTTCGGTAAGTTTCAGCAGTGTTTGTGGTTGCAACATCCTTCACCTCAAAGCTTATCGTACCAAATTTTTCTCATAAATTCAGCCGATGCGATATACCTTGTCCACAGCATACCTCTCTTGAGGAGATCGGTACAGCTCGTTTATGCATATATGAAGATCCATGATTTCTTCTTCCAGAACACTCAAACGTTCGTCCTCCGTTTCACGCATTTCAGCCTCGAATATATCTATAGAACGGCTAAGGCTCTGTTCAGCACAGTTTAATTCAGTTTCTATATCAGAAAGCATTCGGAGAATATCTGTCTTGCTTACGTAACCGGACATTTGTGTTCCTCCCTTTACTCTTCTCTCCCGGTTAAATTCTTTGCTCGTACGGCGCAATCCTTCCGGCATGACAAAACTAGAAGCAAATCGCCAAACAAACAGGTATTCCACGAAAAGCTGAAGTTTTCGACAAAAAGACACGCAAAAATTGTATGATCCTCATGCTTAATGCACACGATACTTGTGAGGAGGTGCCGTATGAAATCCAGACCGAAAAAAGCCGGCCAGCAAAAAAAGACTGAATCAAAAGCAGTTGATTCTTTAGATAAAAAACTAGGCGGCCCGAACCGTCCTTCTACGTAAGAAGCAAGGAAATTCCTTGCTTCTTTTATTTCTTCAGCCAATGCTCCACTGCAAAAAGCGCATGCAGCTGACGTTTTTTGTTTACATACCAGTCAGTCAATTCTATCTGCTGCGGCAATGCCTCACGCGCAAAGAAGCCTTTCTTTATCTTTCCATGAAACCAATCTGTTTTCTTTCCGTCTAATGAGTGAGTTAATTCAGGGTAGCATGTCCTTAGCATAGGAGATGTTCTTTTTGTGATTCCGATCATTTTTTCCATATCAAAACGGGAGCCCGTATGCGGCACTGTGTGCAAAAAGTCATAAAAAGAAGAAAACAGTTCCGGGCTGAAAAGCAATTGTGACAGCTGTTTACCGAGCTTAATCCTCTCTTCGGTGTTAGAAAAACGTTTGGCCGAAACACCGTAAAGAATGCCGTCTGAAGATGGAAAAATAACGGTGTTAAAATGAAACCAGTCACTTAAATAAAAAGGAATCGTGCCAAAAACGTTCTTTTTGAACGAAGGATTTTGTATAATAGGTGTTTGGATAGTGTTTTGTTCATTTATAATGAGAGCATACATGAGCCGCTCCGTGTTTCGTTCATGCCAAAAACGGGTCCACTCTTCTGTCATAAATTGTGATACGCCAAGCAATTGCAGATAGCTGAACAGGGGCTTCCTGATTTTTACAGACCAGTGGTACAAAAGAAGCTGCGGATAGGCATCTGAAAAGATGAGCCAATTCGCTCTCTCATAGGCCAAAAAGAACCACCTTTGCTGTGACTCACGCAGACCAAGCTGAAACAGACTGCCCTTTAAATCAGTCATTGACCAGCCGGCATTGCGTGAAACGAAGGAAGCTAAGAGCGACCATTTAATTTCCGGATGACGGTCATAGAATGTCTTATAAGCATTTGTTCTTGAAATATTATCGGCGTTTTTGACTGCCGTCTGCCGCTCAATCCGGCGAAGAAGTTTTCTGATGGCCTGTTGTTCTTGCACGTTCATTCACTTCCGTCACTAATAGTTTAATAAGGAGGATGAGAAAGTGATTCGGTATCCTAACGGAAAAACGTTTCAGCCGAAACATCCGGTTTCATCCCAAAGCAGTCATAAAAGAGCGCCATCTTACAGTAATCGCGGAATGACCCTCGAAGATGACTTAAACGAAACGAATAAGTATTATCTGACAAACCAAATTGCCGTGATACACAAAAAGCCAACACCTGTTCAAATTGTAAATGTCCATTATCCAAAAAGAAGCGCTGCAGTCATAAAAGAAGCCTATTTTAAGCAATCATCGACAACAGATTATAACGGAATTTATAAAGGACGGTACATTGACTTTGAGGCGAAAGAGACAAAAAACACAACCTCTTTCCCCCTGCAGAATTTTCATGACCATCAAATTGAGCATATGAAGCAGGTAACGGCTCAAGACGGTATTTGTTTTGTTATTATATCCGCTTTCGGCCAGGTTTATTTTTTAGAAGCTGATAGGCTGTTTTATTTCTGGGAAAGAAAAGAAAAAAATGGCAGAAAATCCATTCGAAAAGATGAGTTAGAGGAAGCAGCTTATCCGATTTCTCTTGGATACGCGCCAAGAATTGATTATATTAGTATTATTGAGCAGCTTTATTTTTCGCCATCATCAAGTGCGAAAGGTTGATTAACGAAAGGTTGAGATGTTATGTCAGATCAATTTACGAGCCGTGAAGCTCGGCGTAAAGCGAACAGCAAGTCGAGCCCTTCACCGAAAAAAGGCAAGAAACGAAAAAAAGGCGGATTATTTAAAAAGACGCTATTCACTTTACTCATTCTGTTTGTTTTAGGCGTAGTCGGCGGTGCTGTAACATTTGCCGTCATGGTTTCTGATGCGCCATCACTGGACGAAAACAAATTGAAGACGCCTTATTCATCGACAATTTATGATAAAAACGGAAAAGAAGTCGCAGAAGTCGGTGCCGAAAAGCGTACCTATGTCTCGATAGATGAAATACCTGATGTCGTAAAAGAAGCCTTTATCGCGACAGAGGACGCACGTTTTTACGAACACCACGGGATTGACCCTGTCCGTATCGGAGGCGCCTTAGTCGCCAACTTTAAAGACGGCTTCGGAGCTGAAGGCGGAAGTACCATCACCCAGCAGGTCGTCAAGAACTCCCTTCTGTCACATCAGAAAACGCTAAAACGGAAGGTGCAGGAAGTCTGGCTTTCTATACAGCTGGAACGTAATTATTCTAAAGATGAAATTTTAGAAATGTATTTAAACCGAATTTATTTTTCTCCTAGAGCCTACGGAATCGGAAAAGCGGCGGAAGAATTTTTCGGCGTCACTGATTTAAGCAAATTGACAGTGGAACAGGCTGCGACACTTGCGGGTATGCCGCAGAGTCCGACAGCGTACAATCCGGTTAAAAACCCTGATAAAGCGGAAAAAAGACGGAACATTGTACTCAGCCTGATGAAAAAGCAAGGATTTATTTCTGATTCTGAATATACTAAAGCCAAAAAAGTGGCGATGAAAGACGAAGGCGTTGTTTCACAGAAGGAATATGAAAAAACAAATTCAAACAAATACAGTGCGTTTGTCGATGAAGTCATGAAAGAAATAGATGAAAAATCTGATGTCGATCCATCTGCTGACGGATTAAAGATCTATACAACACTAGATACAAAAGCACAAGACACTTTAGATGAATTAATGGATGGGGACACTGTCGGATTTACTGAAGGCATGCAAGGCGGCGTGTCGCTTCTTGACACAAAAACCGGTGAAGTCCGGGCAATCGGTTCCGGAAGAAATTCAACGGTTGGGGGCTTCAACTATGCCACACAAGGAAAAACTCAGCCTGGTTCTACGATAAAACCAATTCTCGACTACGGACCAGTTATTGAAAATAAAAAATGGTCAACTTACGAGCAAATTGATGACTCAGCTTACACGTATTCAGATGGAACACCTATCCGTGACTTTGACCGACGATATAAAGGGCCTATGTCCATGCGGGAAGCACTGGCACAATCCCGTAATATCCCAGCTTTAAAAGCATTCCAAGCAGTCGGAAAAGACACTGCAGTGGATTTTGCTAATGGATTGGGACTCGGTTTAAATAAGGAAAAAGTGTATGAATCCTATTCTATTGGAGGATTCGGAGATGACAACCCGGGTGTCTCTTCACTGACGATGGCAGGAGCATACAGCGCATTTGGAAATAACGGAACGTATAATGAACCGCATTTTGTGAAGTCTATTGAATTTAACGATGGAACAAAGCTTGACTTAACACCGAAATCAAAGTCAGCAATGAGCGATTATACAGCCTTTATGATTACAGATATGCTGAAAACAGCTGTTAAGACAGGTACGGGACAGCTTGCACAAGTACCTGGAGTCGAGGTAGCCGGTAAAACTGGAACAACAAACTTTGATGAAGATACTATACAAAAGTACAATATCGCCTCTGGCGGTGTGCCTGATTCCTGGTTTGTCGGGTATACACCTCAGTACACTGCTGCTGTATGGACAGGTGTAGATTCAAAAAACAAGTTAGGGAAAAAATCTTTAAATCATACAGAACAACAAGTTGCAAAACGTCTATTTGCACAGCTCATCGCCCAAGTCGATGACGGAAGCGGATCATTTGAGAAGCCTGACAGCGTAGTGGAAGCCACTGTAGAAAAAGGCTCTAACCCGGCAAAACTGGCAGGGCCAAATACGCCAAGCGATAAAAAGCTCACAGAGTACTTTGTAAAAGGCACAGCTCCTTCTACTGTTTCTAAAACCTATGAGAAAGAAGAAAAAGAAGAAACAGCAAAACTGTCTGGTTTAAGTGTGAAATATGATAAAGACAATCAATCATTGACATTAAGCTGGAATTACGATGGAGATGCGTCCTTTGCTGTTAAGCAATCTGTTGATGGCGGCAGCTACTCTGAAATTCAAAACAGCTCTGCAAAAGAGGCAGTCATTTCGGGCGTGCAGCCAGGCTCTGTATACAAATTCGAAGTGACAGCCGTCAGTGATGATGGCAAAAGTTCAGCGTCGACATCCTATGAAGTGCCAAAAGCCGAAGAGGATGAAGATAAAAAAGACCAGCAGCAAACGGATGATGAAAATCAAGATGATGAAAAGACTCAGGATGACACACAAACTGATGATTCTCAAACAGATGACAGTCAGAAAGATCAAGATCAGACAGATGATTCAACAAACGATCAAGACAAAAAACAAGACAACACGAACACCAACCCATCTGACAACAGCAACCAAGACCCATCTAAAGATAACAGCAGCAATAACAATGGCCGCAAAGAAGAAGATGCGTCAGATGGTGACTCAACAGACGATTCAACAGGAACGGATACAGATAAAAACAAAACAAATACATCTGGCAATACACAAACGAATTCATCATCAACTGAAAAAACGAATTAAATTCAAAGCCATCACTAAAGGTGATGGCTTTTTTCTGCACAAAAAACCTCCCTTTTTAGGGGAGGCTTTATCGTTTCATCGCGTGATGCTTATAAAAATGCTTTTTCATTTCTGTAAAAAGTTCATCTAGCTGGATAAAGCAATGATATTGGGTCGGCTTCAGCAGAATAAACTCCACTCGTTCAGCCCAATTAATCGGCTTAGCCGGAAATGACTTTTTTGTCAGTTCTGACCAATTCAGCGACATTACCCGCTCACCCGCTGTCCAATGAAACGAAACAAGTAAACATACAATCCCTTTAAGCATGTCGTTTTGATCGCATCTGGACTTTCTTGTTTGAAATACGGGGAGAAGTGATTCTTTTGTTTCTTCCCACACTTGAAATAGATACGGAACGTACTTGGCGCTGTTTTCCCACGGAATGATGTCTTGCGTGGTCTCAGAGAAGTCAAAACACAAAGGGTTGACCCTTAATGCTTTCTTGATATCGGTGAAGTCAATGTGGCCTAGACTGCGCAAATATTGCTCATAAGAAGCTAACAATTCATTCGCTGCCGTCATCGTTTCACCAGCCCTTTTTTATCTCTCTTCTGCCCTTCTCTGCACAGAGAAAGCAATGGACATTCCGCACAGCGCGGCGATTGTGCCTTACAATGATATCTTCCGAAGAATATGAGCCGGTGATGAGTAACGGACCAGTCTTCTTTCGGAACCTTGCGCATCAGCGTCTTTTCGACTTCCAGCACAGAATCCTTCCACCGGCAGATGCCCAGACGCTTGCTGACCCTCTCGACGTGGGTATCCACTGCAATGGCTGGTACGCCAAAGGCAACAGATACGACAACATTGGCAGTCTTCCGGCCAACTCCTGGGAGTTTCACTAGCTCATCACGGTCCTTCGGTACTTCTCCGCCATAATCTTCAATAATCATTTTGCTCAGCTTTTGAATATTTTTTGCTTTATTACGGTACAAACCGATTGATTTGATATCCTGCTGGAGCTCTTCCAGAGAAACAGATAAATAGTCTTCCGGCCGTTTATATTTTTGAAATAATGTTTTGGTCACCCTGTTTACAAGTGCGTCTGTACATTGCGCAGATAATGCGACTGCCACCACTAATTCAAAAGGATTGGAATGAACAAGTTCACACTCCGCGTGGGGAAACATGTCGCCTATCTTCTCTAAACAGAATTCAATTTGTTTTAGATTTAACACGATTGTCACCTTTTCACTTTATTGTTCAAGCCAATTGTAAAAAGGAACCTGCCTCTTATACTCTTTTTGCGGCTCATTCTGTTTTGTTTGAACACGCCGGAATTTTTGGCTGTGGATTTTGGCCTGCTCCACTGTTTTCAGCCCGTTTTTCTTCCATTCAAATAAAATCCGGTCAATGTAGCGAAAGCTGAGTTTTCCTGATAATACAGCCTCTTTTAAAGCGTGCTTAATCAGCTGTGCATCATGCTGATCCTGATCCTGCCAAATGGCCAGTGTTTCACACTCTAAAGGAGATAATGGTCTAGCAAACTCTTCTTCAAAAATCGTATAAAGGCTTTTTTGTTCCCCTTCTGCTCTTCTTTCTTGTGTTTGATTCTGGGCAAGCTCTATATATTCATAGAGCTTGCCCCATAAAGGCTGGAGTGAATATTTCTCAAACTTGATTCCGTTTTGGTCTTCGCCTTCCTCAATAAACAGAAATCCCTTTTGAATAAACATACGCAATCTGTTTGTGCATTCTTCAACAGAAATCGTCATGCCTTCCTGCAGTTCATGCGGTGTAGGAAAATAAGATCCCTTTTCTAAATGCATTTTGATTTTCAACAGCAGAATCAGTTCTGTTTCATTAAGTCCAAGCTGTTTATAATGGGTCAGCAGAAGATTGGGAATCGTCGACATCCCCATCTCCTGCATATCAATAAATTGCTGTTTTTTCATCGTTACACCTCTTACTGTAAAGGTTAGTGTTTTCCCCTTTACTGTAAAAAGTCTCCCTTGCAGGAGACTCTTTTTTCTTGTTTCATTTACATGTATTACGGATACAGACGGTTCAACAGTCTTGGGAACGGAATTGTTTCACGCACGTGAGGCGCTCCGCTGATCCAAGCGACTGTACGCTCTAATCCAAGGCCGAATCCGGAATGTGGAACTGATCCATATTTTCTAAGTTCAGCATACCATTTATATGCGTCAGAATCCAGTCCATGTTCTTTAAGACGCGCTTCCAAAAGTTCCATATCGTGAATCCGTTCAGAACCGCCGATGATTTCTCCGTAGCCTTCAGGCGCGATCAGATCTGCGCAAAGCACTACATCTTCACGGTCAGACGCCGGCTGCATATAGAACGGTTTTAAGGACGTCGGATAGCGAGTGATGAAAACAGGCTTGTCATAGTGCTCTGCAATCGCTGTTTCATGAGGCGCTCCAAAATCGTCTCCCCACTCGATATCGTCAAAGCCTTTTTCTTTCAGAAAGTCAATCGCTTCGTCATACGTGATTCTTGGGAACGGCACTTTGATTTGCTCAAGTTTTGACGTGTCTCTTCCTAGCGTGTTTAATTCAATTTTGCAATTCTTAAGAACTGATTGCACGATGAATGAAACGTAATTTTCCTGTACTTGAAGGTTTTCTTCAAATTCTACAAACGCCATTTCCGGTTCGATCATCCAGAATTCGATTAAGTGACGTTTTGTTTTCGATTTTTCTGCTCTGAACGTCGGTCCGAAGGAGAATACTTTTCCTAATGCCATCGCCGCAGCTTCCATGTACAGCTGTCCGCTTTGAGACAGGTAAGCATCTTCATCGAAGTATTTTGTCGCAAAGAGCTCAGTTGTTCCTTCAGGCGCGCTTCCAGTCAAAATCGGCGGATCTACTTTTACGAAGCCTTCGTTATTAAAGAATTCATAAGTCGCACGAATGATTTCATTGCGGATTTTCATGATCGCATGCTGGCGCTTTGAACGAAGCCATAAATGTCTGTGATCCATCAAAAATTCCGTACCGTGTTCCTTAGGCGTAATTGGATAATCAGTCGCTTCGTGAATGACTTCAATATCTGTCACAGCTAATTCATAACCAAGCGGAGAACGCTCGTCCTCTTTGACAATTCCTTTTATATACAGTGACGTTTCCTGCGTCACAGATTTAGCCGTTTGGAAAATGCTTTCTTCAACCTCCGCTTTTACAACGACACCTTGAATAAAACCAGTACCGTCTCTCAGCTGTAAAAACGCGATTTTCCCGCTTGAACGCTTATTAGCGACCCAAGCTCCGATCGTTACTTCCTCACCTACGTGCTTGTACACTTGGTTGATTGTTGTTTTCAAAATATTTCCCTCCAAAACAAGAAGACATTCGGAAGCTTTTGCCCCGCGAACTCTTTTATCATCACTTTATTATACCCGGTCTTAACTGACCGGGTCAATGCAGATAAAAAGCGGCTTTTTGTCAGCCGCTTTCTGATCTGTTAGCTATGTTTTTCTACAAAACGTTTGATTCGTTCCACCGCTTTTTCAAGAAGGTCTAAGGATGTTGCGTAGGACAACCGGACATTATCAGGAGAGCCGAATCCGGAGCCAGGAACAATCGCGACTTTTTCTTCTTCAAGAAGCGCCTTGACAAATTCATCTACATCTTTGAAACCGCATGTTTGAGCTGCTTTTTTTGCATTCGGAAATAAGTAAAAAGCACCTTCCGGCTTCACGCAGCTGAAGCCCGGGATTTCAACGAGCTGATCATAAATCGTATTTAACCTATGCTCAAATGCTTTTCTCATCTCTTCCATTGGCTCAGAAGGTCCGTTGTATGCGGCAATCGCTCCGTATTGTGCGACAGATGTCGGATTTGACGTGCTGTGGCTTGCAAGGTTTGTCATCGCTTTGATGATCTCTTCTGCTCCAGCCGCATAACCGATTCTCCAGCCTGTCATGCTGTGTGATTTTGATACGCCGTTGATGACGATCGTTTGCTCTTTCAATCTGTCAGACAGCTGGGCGATGGAAACGTGTTTCTTGCCGCCGTATGTAAGTTTTTCATAAATTTCGTCAGATACGATCAGGATGTCATGATCAAGGCACACTTCGCCAAGCGCAGCCAGCTCTTCTTCCGTATACATAACGCCAGTCGGATTGCTTGGTGAATTAATAACGATTGCTTTTGTTTTTTCTGTGATCGCTTTTTTCAGCTGCTCAGGAGAAATCTTAAAGTGATTTTCCTCAAGTCCTTCTACATAAACAGGCTGACCGCCAGCAAGTTTCACCTGTTCCGGATAGCTTACCCAGTACGGCGTTGGAATAATCACTTCGTCTCCTTCATCCAAAATCACTTGGAAAAGGGTATACAGTGCATGTTTGGCACCAGTACAGACAATCAGTTCAGACGGTTTGTATTCAATATTCTGGTCACGTTTAAATTTCTCTGCAATGCTGTTCTTTAATTCAGCCAAGCCGCCTGAAGGCGTATATTTCGTATGTCCTTCGTTCATTGAGCGTACAGCTGCATCAATAATGTGCTGCGGTGTATTGAAGTCGGGTTCACCCGCTCCGAGGCCGATGACATCATGGCCTGCCGCTTTCAATTCTTTCGCTTTCGCTGTAATTGCCAGTGTTGTAGACGGTGTTAATGCGGATACTCTTTTTGCCAGTTTCAACTTGAACTCCCCCTAATTCGTCTTAAGGCGTGATATTTTTGAGAATCTTTCCAGTTGTAAAGTCCACATAACTTAAACTGTATTGTCCTTCTTTGTCTAAGTACGTTACTTCCCAAAGCAGGACGTTCCCTTCTCTTGCCAGGTGAACCTCTTTTTGCTTTGAAACCAGGCCTTCATCTTGTATGATTTTCGCCGCTTTGTCCTCGGTGATCCCCTCTTTTGCTTCTTTTGAGAGAATTTTTGCTTTTTTATCAGCAGGAACCCACACATATAATTTGATGCCTTTTTTGTCGGTTCCCTTTACGATATAATATTTTTCTTTTCCGACAAATGTTTCGACTTGATCAACGCTGGTGAGGTCGGTTTCTTTTTTCGCTTCAGCAGCTGCTGCTTCATGCCCCTTTTCCTTTTGTGCCATGGCTGATTTATAAATGCTTGCCGAGACAAGAAGTACTGCTAAAAAAATAATACCAAATATGGCGGTAAATATTAATGCTTTTTTTCTCATCTTCTCACCTACGTACGATAAATGGTAAAAACGGCTTGGTTTTTGTTTTCTTCATCAAGTGCAAGACCGAACATCAGATTATCTCTTTTCAGTGTCCGATTCAGCGTGTCTACAATTTTATAAAGGTCATCCGAATGCTCTACATTAATTGTTGAAAGAATTTCGATTTTGCTTTCCATTTTTTCATCCTCCAAATTGAACAAATATTGTTAGTCATACTCCTTTTCAGGACGCGCCATACTAGTACCACAGAGCGGAAAACCGCTTTAACAAATAAAACACGTCCTACTCCCACACCGGAAAGCCGCTTTATGCGGCTTTTATTCACTTTTCCCGGCAACATAAGCTTCAATCTCACTGTCAGTCACTTCAGATATTGCGGATGTCGGCAGAGCATCAAGAAACAGGCGCCCGTAACCAGCTGTTTTGACCCGTCTGTCTAATATGACAATCGTTCCTTTGTCTCCAGCTGTCCGGAGCAAGCGTCCAACTCCTTGTCTGAACGTCAGCACCGCTTCCGGCAGTGAGACCGTTTGAAACGGATTGCGCCCTTTTTTTCTCGCCAGCTCACATTTTGCAGCGTGCAGCGGATGATCCGGAGCCCGGAAAGGAAGTCTTACGATGATCACTGTCGTCAGCTCATCGCCAGGGAAATCAACGCCTTCCCAAAAATGATTCGTTCCAAGCAAGATGGCCTGATTTGCTGTTTTGAACGTTTTCATCAGTTTTCCCGGACTGCCGCCGGTTAAGCCCTGAGCCAGAAGCTGAATGCCGGAAACACTCATGGCGGGCTTTAGTTCCTGATGCACTTTTTTCAGCATGTCATGAGACGTAAACAGCACAAGGATTTTCGGCTGTTGTTCTTTTGCCATCAGTTCGATATAGCGTGCGGTATCCTGTATAAATTCAGTCTGCCCCGTATCTTGAATCGATTTTATTTCTTTTGGAATCATTACCTGCATCCGCTCATCGTAAGAAAAAGGAGACGCGATCCTCATTGTGCGGGGAAAAAAGTCGCTTAACCCCAAACGCTCAATGATAAATTGGAACGAATTTTCTATCGTTAGAGTTGCAGATGTAAGAACAACACTGTTTTTCCGCGCAAAAAACTGATCAGCAAGAAGCTCGCCCGGTTCCAGCGGCTGTGCATATATAGCTACGGCATTTTTCGCACCTTTAGCATCTATTTCAATCCAAACCGCTTCATGGTCATCTGAGCCAAAGAACAGCTGATTGAGAGTCTGTGCGTACTCCCCCAAGTCATTCATGCTTCTATTATATTCATCGGCCAAGAAAGCATTTTTGCTTTTCATGGCTGTCAGATGTTCTTCCATCAGAGCCGTTTGGGCCTCAAAAAGCTGCTGCAAATGCGCCAGCATAGAGCAGAGCCTTTCCGCTCCGTCTGTTAATACGGGCCATCCTTTATCGTGAGTTTTTTTGTTCACGTTAAAGACAAGACGGTTTAAGTCTTCTTTAGGTTTTCTTCGTTTGACAAAAGAATGCACAGAGCTGAAGAAAGCATCACTTTCCGCCTGAATATGCTGGAGCCACTCCTCCACTTCAAAAAATGAATCCACCGGCAGGCTGTGGCGCTGAAAAAGCTGTCTCATTTTTTTCAGCAGTCCCTGCTCTTTCAGCGTTCCGATTCTGCTCAATTTTGTATGCAGTTCTATGTAAGTTGCTCTTTTTCCTAAATGTTCGCTTGCGGCACGTTCAAAATGGTGTGCTTCATCAATTACAAAAGTCCCGCTATCCGGGAGTCTTTTTTTTCTGCTTGCCTCATCGGTAAGCAGTAGAGAATGATTCGTAATCACCAGATCAGACCGCATGGCACTTTGTTTGGCCCGTTCATAAAAACCGATCACTTGATCCCTCTGATTTCGTTTATAAGATTGATCATCGTATGCCAATCTGTCCCACAGCAGCTTACCGCCTGACGGCAAATTCAGTTCTGCTACATCTCCCGTGTTTGTCTCTGTCAGCCAAACAAGAAGCTGGGCTTTTGTCAAAACGGCATCATAGTTATCGTCTTCTTCATGAAGCACCTGCTCAAACTTATAAAGGCACAAATAATGCGATTGCCCTTTTAAAATAGCCGCAGTCACCGAAAAAGGGAACATATCTTTGATGATCGGCAAATCCTTCGTCAAAATCTGCTGCTGAAGAAGAGTTGAATACGTGCTGATGACGACTGGCTTTTTTGACTTCTTAGCAAAAAGTGCAGCCGGAATCAGGTAGCCGATTGTTTTTCCGATGCCCGGAGCAGCTTCAATCAGTGCATGTTCACGATTGGCAAAGGCCTCAGCCACTTCTTTCATCATCAGCATCTGGCCTTCCCTTTTTTCGTAATGGGGCATGAACTCAGAGAGTGCTTTTTCATTTCCCGCTGTCCAATTTTCAATCTCAAATAGAAATGCTTCATCTTCCTTGAGACGTTCAATCTCTGGTTCAGGTTCTCTGACAGAAAAAGAGGAAAAACGTGTATAGCCTGGCATATCTGTATGTCTGTTTTCATAAATGAACATATCTAACAAATGCGTCAGATCACTGATAAAATGCTGTGACAGCCTTCTTAACTGCTTTAATGTCGGATAAGGAAGCCGCCTAAGCTTTTCAAGAATTTCCAAAAAAATAAGTCCTGTGACTTCAGCGTCGCTGTCAGCTCGATGCGGCTGATCATGCCGCAGCTGAAGCTCTTCGCTTAATTCAGTCAGCTTATATCCCTCAAATCCCGGAAATGCGATACGGGAGAGCTCGACAGTATCCAGCACTTCACAATCTGGAAGCTGGAAACCCGCTTTATGCAACTCATGCTTCACAAACCCGAGGTCAAAATGGATATTGTGTGCGACAAAGTAAGCGCCGTCAAGCAAATGAAACACTTCTTCAGCCACTGCTTCAAACGGCGGCTGATCCTCTACCATTTGATTTGTGATTCCCGTAAGCTGTTCAATAAAAACCGGAATGGATTTATTTGGATTAATATATTTTGAAAACCGCTCAGTAATTTGTCCATTTTCAATTACAACCGCTGCAATTTGAATGATTTTATCGCCCTTTTTTGGCGAATTCCCTGTTGTTTCTACATCTATAACAACGAACCGTTGCTTTTTCATTAAAATGGACACCTCAATTCTTGCATACGACAAAAGTGTAACACGTTTTGTACGGAAATGGAGCGGCAAAACCGTTTTACGCTGAAAATCTTAAAAGAAAACCCCCGGTAAAGGGGGCGGTATATCTACAAAATGGTGCTGGCAGGTTCTTGTCCAAGCATTTGTTCAATTTTGTTTTGGTCATTCAAAACGGCAACTTTCGGCTGATGTTTTGCCGCTTCTTGATCAGACATCATTTTGTAGGAAATAATAATCACCTTATCGCCTTTCTGTACAAGGCGTGCAGCAGCTCCGTTTAAACAGATGACTCCGCTCCCGCGCTGACCGGGAATAATGTATGTTTCCAGGCGTGCTCCATTGTTATTATTCACAATTTGCACTTTTTCATTAGGAAGCATTCCTACCGCATCAATAAGATCTTCATCAATTGTAATGCTGCCCACATAGTTAAGATTTGCTTCTGTAACCGTTGCCCTATGAAGCTTTCCGCTCATCATCGTGCGATACATCATTATATTCTCTCCATTTCTCGAATATCAATAATGATATTGTCTATTAAACGCGCTTTTGTAAATGCAACTGCTACAGCCAGAATAATCTTTCCTTCCACCTTGTTCACAGGCTCAAGCTCCGGATAGGAATAAAGCTCAACATAATCAATGTTGCCGCTTGTCGTTTCAATGATGTCTTTTGCAGCTTTGATGACCGCTTCAGGATTTCTCTCACCTGCTCTGATCAGCTCGGCACTCGTCTGAAGGGCTTGGTAAAGCTTAGGTGCTTCTCTTCTTTCCTCAGCCGTTAAATACACATTCCGGGAGCTTTTAGCTAACCCGTCTTTCTCTCTGACCGTATCTACAGCAACCAGTTCAATATCCATGAAGAAATCACTGATTAAACCATCAACAACTGCCACCTGCTGTGCATCCTTTAAACCAAAATAAGCGCGTGTCGGTTTAACAAGGTTGAACAGCTTCGTCAGCACGATGGCAACTCCGTCAAAATGTCCTTCTCTTGAACGCCCGCATAAAACATCTGTACGTCTCTCAACATGTATCGTTACATTTTTTTCACCGGGATACATGTCACTGGCATCAGGGGTGAAAAGAATATCAACGCCGATGTTTTCCGCATGAGCGGCATCACGTTCCAGATCGCGCGGATACGCTTCAAAATCCTCACCGGGACCGAATTGCGTCGGATTTACAAAAATACTCATCACGACGGCGTCATTTTCTTGTCTGGCTTTGTCTGCCAAGGTTAAATGCCCTTCATGAAGAAATCCCATCGTCGGAACAAATCCGATTGTTTTGCCTTCTGACTGATATTGTGTAATGATTTCTTTCAGCTGTGAGATATCTGTAATCTGCTTCATCTTATTTTCCTCCGTACAAGCCTTCCAGGACTGACTGATTCATCTGAAAGGAATGCTTTTGTTCAGGGAAAGCACGACGTCTTACATCATGGACATATCCACTGATTGCTGTTTCTATAGTGCCGTCAATTTGCGTATATTGTTTCACAAATTTAGGTGTTCTAACAACACCATGACCGATAATATCATGATAAACAAGAACCTGTCCGTCCGCTTTTACACCAGCTCCGATTCCAATGACAGGGATGGTTAATGTCTCTGCGATTTTTGCCGTGAGTTCTGCAGGCACACATTCAAGCACAAGCATCATGGCTCCCGCTTCCTCACATTTTATACTGTCTTCTATTAATTTCTTTGCGCTTTGTTCATCTTTGCCCTGGACTTTATATCCGCCTAATACACCGACTGATTGCGGTGTCAGCCCTAAATGACTCACAACAGGAATGCCACCGAGCGTCAAGGCGCGGATGGATTCAAACACCCCTTCACCGCCCTCCAGCTTCAGCGCGTCAGCTCCGCTTTCCTGAACGATAGCTGCGGCATTTTTCAGCGTATCCTCTTTAGACAAGTGGTAGGACATAAACGGCATGTCGGTTACGATAAATGTATTTGGCGCACCTCTTTTGACCGCTTTCGTATGATGGATCATATCCGCAACTGTCACGCCGACAGTTGAATCAAGGCCTAGCACGACCATTCCTAATGAATCGCCGACTAAAATCATATCCACTCCCGCTTGTTCAGCAAGCTTGGCTGCCGGATAATCGTAAGCCGTCAGCATGACAATCGGTTCTTCATTCTCTTTCATTTTTAAGAAATCAAGTTTTGTTTTCACTTTTTCTCCTCCTCATTTTTAGAGGAGATGAGCTGCCGTTTCTTATCCAAGCCAAAAAACCTTCCGCTACACGAGAAGGATTCTTCACTTTCTAAAGTTCGGCGAGTTTCATCCCTCTGTCCCAGTCCTTTTTGGATCAAGGCAGACTGCTGCAATGTCTATCTATTTTTTATGAATAGGTGCAGTTCGCAGGCGATACTGCCCAATGGAAGTATATCAAAATCAACAGGGTTGTACCAACTACAATGAACTCATTTCAATATCTGCCGAATAGATTTTTTTTATGCCTTCCTTCGTTTCTAAAAGAAGAACACCCTCTTCGTCTATTCCTAAGGCTTTCCCATAAAATGTTCCGTTTAGCGTTCTTGCTCTTAATTCACTGCCGATTCCAAGCGCATAGCTTTCCCACAGAAGCTTAATTGGCGTGAAACCATGCGTCAAATAGTCGCGGTACCGTTTTTCAAAAGAAAGCAAAATATGCTGCATAACGCTCGCCCGATCTATTTTTTCCCCGGCTGCCAAGCTAAGGCTCGTCGCGATTTCCTTAAGCTCCTCGGGAAAATCGTCGGCCTCTTGATTAACGTTTATGCCTGTACCGATAATGACTGAACGGACCCGGTCTTCTTCCGCCTGCATTTCAGTTAAAATGCCAACTGCTTTTTTTCCGTGAATTAATATATCATTAGGCCATTTAATATCCGTTTGAAGGCCTGTTGCCTCCTCTATTCCTTGCACAACAGCTACCGCAGCAAGAAGCGTAAGCTGCGGTGTTTTTTGAAGCGGAATGTCTGGACGCAAAATCAGACTCATCCAGATGCCTGTTCCTTCTTGAGAATGCCACACCCTTGACATCCTCCCTCTGCCGGCTGTTTGTTTATCCGCGACAACGAGAGTGCCCTCCGGCGCGTTATCATTAGCAAGCTCATGAGCCTTTTTTTGAGTGGATGAAAGGACGTCATGATAAAAAAGATGCTGCCCCATCACTTCTGTTTTCAGCCCAAAACGAATTTCACTTTCACTGAGTTTTCCAGGCTTTTTGATGAGCCGATACCCTTTTCTTCTGACAGCTTCCACTTCATAGCCTTCTTTGCGAAGCTCCTCAATATGCTTCCATACAGCTGTTCTCGAACATCCGAGAGCATCACTGATTTTTTGGCCGGAAATAAACTCGCTTCCGGCCTGAGAAAATAATTCAATAAGATCGTTTCTTAAGGTTGATCGCATGTCTTCAGCCACTCCTCTATGTGTTTCTTCTGATTGGAGAGCTTTCCCGTTACAACAGCCTGCTCTATCCGCTGTAATTCTTCAGACACCCATTTTCCAGCGGGCTGGTTTCGCAGTGCAAGTAAATCCCGCCCTGTGATGGCAAGATCCTTCAAGCTTTTGATGGGCAGGCTTTGATAAGCTTCTCGGACTTCCTTCAGTCTCTCACCGTTCAGCTGCTTGGTTTGCCGGAGCATTGATATTTTGACCGCGGATAAAAGCGCTTTTTCACCAGCCTTGTACATAGACATAGCGTCGAGGCTCTGGCCAAACGTGTCGGCAATGTGAGCGGCTTCCTTCATCACTTTTCCAGGAAGCTTCCAGGCTTTCAGGAAAAGCATCGCATCTTTCAATTCTATCTGAAGATCAATTAAAAGCGCTGCCCACAGTTCCTCACGAGAAGTGAGAAAAGAAAACGGAAACTCGCTCGCCGTAAGCAGGTTCTCTCGTTTGTGATAAAAACCGGGCAGTTCTTTATAAAGCCCCGTATGTACAAGCATTTGAATGGCCTCTCGGGACGCTTTTCCCAGTAAAAGCTTCTCGAACTCTATTGTTTTTCGTTCGACTGATACATGTGACAGAAGTGTTTTCTCTTTTATGATCGCTTCTTCTGTTTCTTTCGAAAGCGTAAATCCGAGCTGGCTCATAAATCGCACCGCTCTCAGCATGCGAAGCGCATCCTCCTGAAACCGGTCCTCCGGTTTTCCAACCGTTCGAATCAGCTGCTGATCTATGTCTTTCTTTCCGCCAAAATAATCAAGAACTTGACCGTCGGCTGTCATAGCCATCGCATTAATCGTTAAATCCCTGCGTTTTAAATCCTCTTCTAATGATGTAATAAAGTGTACTTCTGACGGCCTTCTGTAATCTTCATAAGCTGATTCAGTCCGGAATGTAGTGACTTCATAGGTATCATCTTCCCAGAGCACAATAATTGTCCCGTGCTCTTTGCCGACATCAACCGTCCGCTTAAAAAGCCGTTCTACTTGGTCCGGTGCCGCATCTGTCGCAATATCGACATCTCCAATTGTTCGTTTCATATAGCTGTCACGAACTGCGCCTCCGACAAAGTAAGCTTGGTGGCCTGCTTCAATTAATGTGCGGAGCACGGGAAGTGCTTTGATAAAATCTTGTTCCATGTCATCACTCCGGTTCTGCTAAATCGGCATATATCTGTTCATACTGGCTGACAATCTTTTGTGACGAAAATTCATTATTGAGCATTTCCATGGCCGCTTCGGTAAACTGCTTGCTCAGCTGTTCGTCTTCTAAAATGCGAACCGCTTTGGCTGAAGCGGCTTCGACATCGCCGACATCCACCAAAAACCCGCTCACATTGTTTTTTATCACCTCAGGGATACCGCCAATATTCGTTCCGATGCAAGGTACTCCGCATGCCATCGCTTCAAGCAGGACAAGGCCAAAACTCTCTTTTTCAGACAGCAGCAGCTTCAAATCACTGATTGAATAAAGCTCCTCTACACGGTCTTGATTTCCAAGCATCAGCACTTGTTTTTCCAGCCCGTATTTTCTGACAAGCTCACAGGCGACTGATTTTTCAGGGCCGTCTCCGACTAAGAGCAGTTTTGCTTTTGTTTTGCCGGCTATATTGCGAAACACCCGGATGACATCCTGCACACGTTTGACCTTTCTGAAGTTGGACACATGGATCACGACTTTTTCATCCGGCAGTATGCCATGTTTCTCTTTAATGGCCGCTGTGTTTTTCTTAAGATAGACACGTTCATCTATGAAATTATAAATCGTTTCTATTTTTTTCTCCGGCTTAATTAAATCGTACGTTTCAGCAGCAAGGGCTGATGAGACCGCTGTCACCCTGTCTGAAGCCTCTATCGCAAAACGGATAAGATCTTTTAAAGAGGGGTCGTAGCCTAATACTGTAATATCCGTTCCATGCAAAGTTGTCACGATGCCGATATTCCGTTTCAGCATCTGCTTTGCGAGATAAGCGCAAACCGCATGCGGCAGAGCGTAGTGCGCGTGGATGATGTCTAAATTCTCCCGTTCTGCAACCTCAGCGATCTTGCTTGCCAATGTTAAATCATACGGCGGATATTTAAATACGGCATATTGGTTTACTTCAACTTCATGAAAGTGAATATTAGGATGGTATGTATTTAATCTGAACGGGATGCTTGATGTTATAAAATGGATTTCATGTCCCTTTTCAGCAAGCTGTTTCCCGAGTTCTGTCGCAATGATACCTGAGCCGCCGACGCTCGGATAGCATGTAATGCCTATTTTTAGTTTTTTCATTGTTCGCCCCCAAGCACATCATGATCCAGCATCAGCATTCGATTGGAAAAGAATCCCTCAGCGTACCCTACACCCGCTTCTTTGCCGAACAGCTTTTCTCTTGCTTCAACGATCTCGATATAACCATTCGTCAATGGTGTTGAAACAGAATTTTGTGACGGTACAAACTGGCTTTTGTAGGCATTGAGGCTTTTCTTTTTATCCTCAATTGTATCCGAGATATCAATAACAAAATCAGGCTGGTGAAAACCATTTATCATATAATAGTAGACCTTACTTACTTTATGCGCAGGCAGGCTGTTTTCATCCTTATATTTATGAATTCCTGCTGAAAAGATCGCTTCTTCAACCAGTGCGGCAGCATTGCCGTGATCCGGATGACGATCCTTTTTATATGGCATAAACACCGCTTTCGGCCGGCAGGTTCTAATGATTGTGACAATCGCCCGAATCGCATCATCACTCTTCATCAGCCCGCGGTCAGGGAGCGTCAACTGAATTCTTTTGTCCACACCTAATATACGGGCTGCTTCGGCCGCTTCTTCTTTTCGCAAACTGACTGTTCCGTTCGAAGATAACTCAGCTTCAGTCAAATCGCATATCACAGCTTTTTTTCCCTGTTTGACAAACTTTGCTATTGTACCGCCCATACCGATCTCGACATCATCACTATGAGCGCCAAAAGCAAGAACGTCAGCATTATACATGAGGTTCTTCTCCCCGAAGAAGATTGCGGAATTCAAAAACGCCTTCATTTAGTGTGCGAACAAGAATTTCTGCAGTTCCCATATTGGTGGCAAGCGGAATTGAATAAACATCACATAAACGGATTAATGCCGAGACATCCGGTTCATGCGGCTGTGCGGTCAGCGGGTCGCGCAAAAAGATAACCAGGTCAAGTGCGTTAGCGGCAATTAACGCGCCGATTTGCTGGTCTCCACCTAAAGGGCCGGATTGAAAACGCTGAATTTTAAGGCCGGTCGCCTCTTGAATTTTCAATCCCGTTGTTCCCGTTGCATATAGATCATGATGACTCAAAATCTCTTGATAAGCGGTTGTAAATTGGATCATATCCTGTTTTTTCTTGTCATGCGCGATCAAAGCAATTTTCATCATTTATCCCCCTGTCTAATCAATGATATTTTCCAATCCGTACACAAGCTGATCAATCTTCATGACTTGTTCTACAGACAGTTTTACACCGGACATGAAGGAAGCGCGGTTATAAGAGTCGTGGCGAATCTGCAGCGTTTGGCCGTCCATGCCGAACATCACTTCCTGATGGGCAATCAACCCTGGTAGACGAACACTGTGCAGACGGATTCCGTTTAGCTCCGCACCTCTTGCTCCTGGGAGGATTTCTTTTTCATCTGGATGCCCTTGCTGTTTTTCTTTTCGAACTTCAGAAATCATTTCCGCTGTTTTGAGAGCAGTTCCGCTTGGCGCGTCAAGCTTCTGATCATGGTGCAGCTCAATAATCTCAACATCATCGAAGTAGTTGGCAGCCATTTTTGAGAATTTCATCATGAGTACCGCACCCAATGCAAAGTTTGGAGCGATGATAGCCCCGATCCCTTTTTCTTCTGTCAGAGTTGTAAGTTCTTTCAAATCAGCTTCAGAGAAACCGGTAGTGCCCACTACAGGACGGACACCGTGTTCTAATGCAACTTTTGTATGTACTTTGCCGATTTCGGGTGTTGTTAAATCAATTAATACATCTGGTGTTGTTTCTGTAAAGCAGGCATGGATATCTGTGTAAATAAGAGCATCAGACTCCACAGCCATCACATCAGATAATTTGCGCTGATCGTATGTATGGTCTACTGCTCCGACCAGGTCAAAATGAGGTGTTTTTTCAGCCAATTTAACAGCTTCTTGCCCCATTCTTCCCCGCGGTCCTGCAATGACTACTTTAATTGTTTCGTTTGACATCTTGATCTCCTCTACTTTCCTTCTTCTTTTCTTGTCCAGCGGTCTTTATCTCTAGTATTAAATTTATGCATGACTCGGTCGTGGGCTTCCTCCAATGAAATATCAAGAGAATTGGCTAAACAAACCAATACAAACAGCACATCGCCCATTTCCTCTTCCATGCTTTTATCATCTTCAGTCGCTTTTTTTGGTTTTTCTCCATAACGATGATTGACTTCTCTTGCTAGCTCGCCCAGTTCTTCGGTTAATCTTGCCATCATGGCAAGCGGGCTGAAATACCCTTCTTTAAATTGGCCGATATAGCGGTCCACCTCAGCCTGTATATCTTTCATTGTTTTATCACTCACTGCACGAAACCTCCTATCATCCTCTTACATGTTAGCTAATTCGGATACGTTTGACAAATGTTTAAGCACGTTTGCTGTTTTCTTTTGCATCCACTATAATATAAACGCTATCTAATGGAAGGAAAAGGGGTTTTGTGTGATGCTTGGAGAAATTAGATTAAAAAACATAATTTTTATATTAATCGGTGCAGCAATTTTTTCATTTGGCCTGGTTCATTTTAATATGCAAAACAATCTGGCAGAGGGTGGATTCACGGGAATTACACTATTGCTTTATGCCCTTTTCCATATTAGTCCTTCTATTTCAAACCTGGTTTTGAATATCCCGATCTTTTTTATCGGCTGGCGTTTGCTGGGCAGGACGATGTTTGTATACACACTAGTCGGTACTGTAGCACTGTCTTTATTCCTTAGCATTTTTCAGCGATATGAAATACATATGCCCCTTCAGCATGATCTTGCGCTTGCCGCTTTATTTGCCGGCGTATTCATTGGAGCCGGCTTAGGCATTATTTTTAAGTACGGCGGGACGACGGGCGGGGTTGATATCATTGCCCGTTTGATCAATAAGTATTTTGGGATACCAATGGGCAGAACGATGTTTGCTTTTGATGCTTGCGTGATCATTTTATCATTGCTTACCTACCTCTCTTACAAAGAAGCCATGTACACATTGGTTGCCGTATTTGTGGCGGCACGACTGATTGATTTTACTCAGGAAGGCGGGTATGCAGCTAAAGGTGCAACAATCATCTCTGCGAAAAACGATCAGATTCAGAAGAAGATTCTTGAGGAAATGGAACGGGGCGTTACCATTTTGAAAGGACAGGGATCCTACACGAAAGAGGATCTAGACGTACTGTATTGTGTAGTGCCGAAAAACGAATTGGTCATGCTAAAAAGTGTGATTAACTCCATTGATCCTCATGCCTTTGTCGCGGTCAGCGATGTACACGATGTGCTTGGAGAAGGATTTACACTTGATGAAAATAAAAATCCGCTCCCGCGCTAATGTTTTTTGGATGACAAAAGGCGGCTGCCGCCGCCCCTCTTACTCATTTTGGGTAATCCCGTTTTTTCAGTTTCTTTTTTTCCGCTCTGTATTTTCTGTAACCGACATAAGTAAGTGCAGTAATGATGATACCTCCTGTAGTGATCATCACCCATAACAAAGACGGATCTGCATCATCCTCTTCCACCCTGTCAAATACACTCTTCAGGTCGTTCTGGAGTAGGGATAGCCGTTCAAGCTTCGTACTCTCGGTCATTTGCTGAAATCCCTCTTGCTCGATCACTGCAATATGTTTTCCGACTGTATCAAGCTGATCTTCTGATATATCGATTGTAAGACTTGGATAAATCAAATCATACAAGCTGATAAATTCATTCCACTTTTCATGAAAGCTCGTACTTTCATTTTTTTGGACATCCTGCTTAAGTGCGGCAAAGACCTCCATAATCGGCTTCTCCAGTGACCCCCAAAGGGGATCAGACTGATTGTCAACAGCATCCATCAGCATTCTGAACTGCGCGGCTGCTCTGAGCTTTTGTGTGTCTGATGCCTCAGCCTGTTTTAAACTCCGTACCATATCGTTATAGCCCAAAGTAATTTGGCGAATTTGGGCTCCGGTTAACATGCTGTCTTGTTTCTGCTTTTCAGCGGATTTTAATGTTTTTTCAAAATACGATAGGACTTGTAGCGCCTCTTCATATTTCGATTGGCGGGTCATTTGAAAAACCGTATCGGATAAATCATTCAATTCCTTGAGGCTTCCCCGCTCTTCAGCCTTGGCATTCCCATTATAAAAAATAAGAGCAATCAACAAACAGATCGTCAGCTTTCGTTTCATGCAGGTCCCTCCCACTCTCTCTCCTTACAGAATATGAAGGAAAGGACAAGGATAGACCAAGATTGTCTTTACGTCAGTTGAAGCTTTGTTTGCTTTTTCGATATGACAAGATAGAAGGCAAGCCCGATTGAAAAGATGCTCAGCCAAAACGTTCCGTATCCGATGTCAGTCATATATTCAGAAAGCATGGAGTATTGGGGCATCATCCCAAACAGGTAATCAATGACATCATTATGAAGCGTCCAGACCGCAGCTATAACAAGATGCCATAATGAAAACCGAAAATACGGGCTGTACAGCACTCCTTGGACAGCCATAGCAAAATGCGAGGCAATCAGCATATAGCCTTCCCATGGCAAATCCCCCGTGACAGCCAGCACGAGAATATTCATGACGACCGCCCACAAGCCATATTTCACGAGCGTGACTAACGCAAGCGCTTCAAAAAGCGGAGCATTCCGCTTCATGAGAAAGGCCAGCAGCACAAACAAGAAGAAAAACGTTGCTGTCGGACTGTCCGGAACAAAGACGAGGAAACGGGCCGGCGTCTCCAAAATCTGAGGCAAGTACCAATAGTAGCCGTAAACCGTCCCCAGAATATTGATGGCTAAGACAAGAATAAGCATCGTTCGCTGTCCTAATACATATTGAAACCATTTCACATCAAATCAACTCTCAGTCTGTAAAAATAATATGTCCATATAAAAAAGCTGACGCCTGGTCAGCTTTTGATAATAAAAGTATATCCTTCCATTTCGCAATTCACAATACGTTATTTTGCGGTTGTTTCGGAAATGAATTTCGCAAGTTCTTCAAGCTGCTTATCATTTCCTTTGAACACACCTGCCGGCATTTGGCCTTTTCCTTCAACAGCAATCTTTTTGATTTCTTCCGGCTTCAGTCCGGTGTCTACCAATGAAGGCCCAGCCGCTCCGCCTTGAAGATTATCCCCGTGACATGAAATACAGCCCTGCTCCTGAAAAATTTTATATCCTTCGGCACTGGTATCGATATCCGCTTCTTTTGTGATTTTCCCCTGCTCCTCCGCCTTTGCCCAATCGTGAGTGGCTACAGACTGCCAGGTCAAAAATACAGCCGCGGAAATAGCTAAGAGCATCATCCCCACAGCCACAGGACGCTTCCAAGGCCTTCTTTCTGTTCCCCTGTCGAGAAATGGCGCCAAAAGCAGAGCGCCAAAGGCGATCCCCGGCATAATCATAGCGCCGACCACCGTAAAGCTCCCAGCGGCGTATTCATATTTCAAAAGCTGATATAAGAAAAGAAAATACCAGTCCGGCAGCGGAATATAACCTGTATCAGTCGGGTCCGCCATCCGCTCCAAAGGCGGCTGGTGTACAATCGTCAAAACAAGAAAACCGATCAGAAAGACAGCTCCGACCATCCATTCCTTTAATAAGAAATTTGGCCAGAAGGCTTCTGTTTTACCGGGATACTCTGAGTAATCCTTCGGTATATTCGGCTTTTTCTCAGCCGGTATCCTTGAGTCTCCTACAAATTTCATCCCTTTGCCCCGGTGCATGTCATCCCCTCCCTTTTATTCGCAGATCAAGTTTAAAGCGGTCCTGAAATTCCCTGCTTGCGGATCATAATAAAGTGTGCGGCCATCAATCCAAACAATGCGGCAGGAAGAAAGAATACATGGATCGCAAAAAACCTAGTCAGCGTTTGGGCGCCTACAATATCCGGATGCCCTGCCAGGAGTGTTTTGACTTGCGTCCCGATTAAAGGAGTGGCTTCAGCGATCTGCAGTCCAACTTTTGTGGCAAACAGAGCCTTCATATCCCAAGGAAGCAAGTAGCCTGTAAACCCAAGCCCGAGCATAACAAAAAAGATTAACACACCGACTATCCAGTTCAGTTCCCGCGGCTTTTTATACGCCCCTTGGAAAAAGACCCTTAGCGTATGTAAAAACATCATCACAATGACCAAGCTGGCGCCCCAATGGTGCATCCCCCTGACAATCTGGCCGAATGCGACTTCATTTTGCAAATAATATACTGATTCCCAAGCATTTTTAATATCAGGCACATAATACATCGTTAAAAACATCCCGGACAACACTTGGATAACGGTTACAAAAAACGTCAGTCCCCCAAAGCAGTACACAAACGCAGAGAAATGATGGGCGGGATTCACATGTTCCGGCACTTCGTGATCGGCAATATCCCTCCACATCGGTGTAATATCAAGCCGTTCATCTACCCAGTCATAAATTTTGTTCAGCATGTCACCCTTCCCCCTTAGGCTTTGCTTTTCCAAGATACAGGAAGCCGTTTTTAACTTCTTGCTCGTAATGATCAAGAGGCGCAAGCGGCGGCGTGCCCGGGACATTGGTGCCGTCTTTTTCATAGAGTCCGTAGTGGCAAGGACAGAAAAATTTATTCGGGTTTTTAGGATCGCTGTTCCAGTTCACCGTACACCCCAAATGCTTGCAAATTGGTGAAAGTGCTACAATCTCATCCCCATTTTTGAAAACCCAAGCTGATCTCGATTCTTCCGACTCATACCAGGCATCGACTTGATTAATTTTGAAATCAAAGCGCTGCGGCTCTTTCGTCAGCTCATCTACGCTGACAACCTGAACCATGTCCTGCTTTCCCGTCGATTTTAATACCGGGTCGAGTGCAAAGCGAACCATAGGCATGAGCATACTAGCCGCCATAAACCCCCCTACGCCTGTTAGCGTATAATTTAAAAATTGACGTCTCGATATATCATGTCTTCCGCCCATCTCTTCTCCCCCCTCAAGGTCAACCCTGCAAACTGACTAAAATAGAAAATATTTCATAACTCTAGACACCCTCATAATATATGAATCTCTCAGCAAGGTCAATATAGCCAAAATATTGTTTATGAGGAAATGTAAGTGTTTTTACGAAGCGTTCCATAACTGTAACAAAACGTTCAAAATTTCAGCTGTGCGTTCATCTAATATTTTTCTTTTTAGGGAGTCATTTAAGTGCTCTAACGGTACAGAAGGCGCAACAATAATTTTCCCTAATGACTCTTCGCTTCTCCAATGATCATCAGCTGTCAGCAGTAGAACATGATGAAAATCTGATTTGACCTCCTCCTGTAAATCTTTCAGCCCTTGAACGGTATTTTCATTTCTATCAACATATGTATAAGCAGGCAATAAATATACCCGTCCTTTTAACTGCCTTTCCAATTCTTCCGCAAGAAGCTGCGTAAATTCGCCTCTCTCTGCCGCTATTTTTATTTGGCTCCCCATTTTTATGTTAATTAATGGTATGACAGCGGTATCAATGTAATCTTTAGATTGTAAGTAGTCCTTAGCATCAGGCATTTTCCACCTCATCATCGTTCTCCCCTTTTTACGACAACAAGCCTTGCATTACGCTGCAAGGCTGGTCATGTTATGTGAGCTGATTCAATTGGCGCGATAATTGTTCAAATGCTTCTTTATCATGACGATCAAGCGCATCGTCAATGTCTTTTAATAATTTTTCTCTTTGGAATGTAGAAATGGCGTGCTCCAGGATTTGTTCAGCCAGCCCCTGATCTTTTTTGTTTTCAAACAGATCTTTCGGAATGTGAGGGTTGGACTCCAGCACCGCCGCATACTCAGGAGAACTGTAGGCTGAACGGAAATTAAGCTGGATAAACAAATCCTGCTGTTTATTTAATCTAATATCATGAAAAGATTTTTCCGCGTCGGTTGTCATGACATTCTCTTTATAAAACCGAAACGGAACTTCTTCAACACAATGTGTTGACATTATAATGCCTCTCGGGCAAAATTCTGCCTGCTCCACAAAATGAACCTTTTCCATTAAAGAATCGTGGCTCATTAAGTAGTTCAAGATCCATACGCACTCTCTGCGTTTTAGCTGATAATGGTTTAAAAACCAACGGATAAAATCCTTTTTCTCATTGACAGAAACAGGGGTCTGCATGTAATTCCCTCCTCTATCGATCGTATAATCTATACTTATATGTTCCACATAAGCGGTTAAAATTCCTGCTTATCTCGAAAATTCATCCTCGATCCGCAAGATTATTTCTTCCAGCTCTTCATTTGCTCCGTCTATTTCGAGTACCTTTTTCAATAGCGGCAGCGCTTCTTGTTGAAGGCCTTCTTCTAATAAAAAGGTTGCATATTCGTATAAGAAATCTCTGTCCTCACGATAGTGAAGAAAAGCAGCTTCAAAGGATTGTTTTGCTTCTTCGTACTGCTCTAATTCGGTGTAAGCGCTGGCCAGATACCAATTGTATTTCGGATCTTCTTCCCCGTAGCCGCGCACCTCTTGAATCAGATCAATAATTTGCTCATAATCCTCTTCCTTATGATACACAGCAAGGAGAGTATGAAGTGCTTCGACGAAGCCAGGATCAAGAGCAAGCGCTTCCTGAAGAAGTTGTTTCCCGTCTTCTGATTTCCCGATTTTTAACGCCATCTTTGCGGCATAGAGGAAAAGCTCCTTGTTGTATTCATCATATCTGATACCCTCTTTTGCCGTTTTTAATGCCTCTTCATACATCCCTTCAGCCTCATAGCTTTTTGAAAGCGGCATATAAAGTGATGAATAGGATGGATCAAGCTCTTTTAAATCGGACAGCTGTTTAATAGCCGTTTTGATCAGTCCGGCCTGTGAGGCTGTAAATCCATAGCCGAAAATTGTATTAGGGTCAGGATTCTCATCTGCAGCTTTCTCATACCACGGAATGGCCTCCTCAAAATCTCCTGATGCACTTAGCGATTCTGCCAGCCTTTGGTGGACATTAACGCCTCCGATCTCACTCTGCTCCCCAGCCGTTCTTTTAAAATATTGAACAGCTTTTGCATAGGCTCCTTGCGTAAAGTAAAGCTCGCCTAACGCAAAATCAATGATTGGTTCATTTTCAAGAATAGACTTTGCCTGTAAAAGCTTTTGCTCACTTACTTCGAACAGTCCCTGCATCTGATAAAGATCAGCCATGAGCAGCAGGCTTTCCGGATATGATGGGTCTGATTCCGGGATCGTTTCCAGCACAGCCAGCGCTTTTTCTTCTTCGTCAATATCTATTAAAAGTTCAGCATAAAAATTCGTCAGTTCTGTTTCATTCGGGTATAGATCATGCAAATCACTGATCAGTGAGATCGCTTTCTCTACATTTCCCCACTCGTAATAAAGCTGTGCTGCGATGGCTTTATCTTCATCATGAAGCTGTTTTTCGGCCTTCGAGAGGGTGTTGAGTCCCTTTTCTGTTTCTCCTGCTTCAACTAATTTTATGGCTTCTTGAATTAATGTATTCAAATCGGACCGGTCCTTTCTTTTCCTAACAACATCAACCATACATAAAAGTCTTATTTGTTCAGGGGTTAATCCTATCATAATTCAGGTGAAAAGCCCTCGGCAAATAAGATGCTTACACTGTACGTCAAGGAATTTCTGAGTCTTATTAGTTTATCAAAAGATCCTGCGATAGCAAATAAAAAAAGGAAGATAGCCCTCTATTACAGTAAAGCAGCCTTTGACCTGCCGACTTGTAAGTAAAGCCCCCTCCCTCTTTTGAAGTTTTATATTCCTCTATAAGACAGGCTATGTTTTTTTCCTTCAGTTTATGACTGATAAACAACTCGCACAACAAATCCTGAAGCATAAACTTCAGGATTTGTTTGAAAGCTTATTTAAATGATCAAAGAAGTTTGGATATGACACATGTATGGCGTCGGTCTGTCCGATCTCAACCGGCTTTTCTGTTAAACAGGAAGCTATACCCAGCATCATGCCGATCCGATGATCTCCATGACTGGATACTTTCGCGCCGCCTTTCAGAGTTTGTTTGCCGTATACCTTCATTCCGTCTTCGGTCGGTTCAATCTCAGCACCGAGCTTTCGAAGCTCTGAAACAACTGTGTCGATACGGTTCGTTTCTTTCACTTTAAGCTCTGCGGCATCCTTAATAACTGTTGTTCCTTCCGCCTGAGTCGCTAGGAGCGCAATGATAGGTATCTCATCAATCAAGCGCGGAATAATATCTCCGCCAATTTCAACCGCTTTAAGAGATGACGTTTCAATGATCAAATCTCCATAGGGCTCTGCGCTTTCCTCAACAGACGGTATAATTTCAAGCTTTGCGCCCATGTTTTGAAGCACGTCGATGATACCGGTCCGAGTCGGATTTAACCCAACGTTTTTCATTACAATTCTGCTGTTTGGAATCATTGCGCCAGCTGCAAGGAAAAACGCCGCTGAAGAAATATCTCCGGGAACAAAAATATCTGCAGCCATAAGCTGCTGGCCGCCTTTTATGGAAACACTTGTCTTGTCCTCTGCCAGTTTCACTCCGAAAGCAGACAGCATCCGTTCAGTATGATCTCTGGATTTATGAGGCTCAGTGACGGTGGTAGTCCCCTCAGCCTGCAAACCGGCAAGCAAAACAGCCGATTTAATTTGCGCGCTTGCCACAGGTGATACATAGTCAATGCCTTTTAATGTACCGCCGCTAACTGACAGCGGTGTAAATTCTCCGCCGGCTCTGCCGTCAATTTTAGCGCCCATTTGTTTCAGGGGCTCTGTTACACGTTTCATTGGACGCTTCGCAATGCTTTCATCCCCAGCTACCGCGCTGTAAAAAGGACGACCCGCAAGGATCCCGAGCATCAGACGAATCGTTGTGCCTGAATTACCGACGTCTAACAGGCTTTCTGGCTCACGCAGGGAATCAATCCCTTTCCCGTGAATGACTACATCACTGCCGTTACGCTCAATTTGAACACCCATCTTCCTAAAGCAATCGATGGTGCTCAGACAGTCCGCTCCCGGCAGAAAATTTTTAACAGTTGTTGTGCCTTTCGCAAGCGCGCCAAACATAACAGAGCGGTGAGAAATGGATTTATCACCGGGTATATGTATTTCTCCGTTTAACGCCTGCACCTTTTCTCTTTTCATTGTTTTCCACCTCAATCAGCATAAAAAGTTTCATATTCCGCCCGGGCTTCTATGCACTGTTCGGCCCGTTTGCGGTCATCATCGGATTGAAAACTGATCCTTAAAATCCCGTTAATATCTTCTCTCGTTTCAATAATGCGGATATTCGTTATACTAATGCGTTCCGCAGCAAGTATAGCCGTTATCTCTGAAATTACACCAGGATGATCCGGCACGTCTACGTATAAATCATAAAATGCCGGTATAGCGCCCTTCTGCCGGAGAGGCAGTCCGTCACGGTAGTCCTTTGCCGTTTTAAAATAATTGAATAGTTTTTCGGCATCCCCATGCTCAACATATGCCCGGATCGTTTCAATTTCACGAGTCCACTCATCAAAACGATCTAAAATCTTATCTTTATTATGTAAAAGAATATCACGCCACATTGCAGGACTGCTTGATGCAATCCGGGTAATATCCCGAAAACCGCCGGCTGCAAACCGCTTCACAAGCGGATAAAGCTCTTCCGAGTGATGGGTCTGATGCACAAGACTGGCTGCAACAATATGCGGAAAATGGCTGATCACGCTCGTTACGCCATCATGCTCTTCAGGCGACATTTCTACAAATTGGGCATTCGTCCCTTGCAGCAAATATTTTAACTGATCAACGGCTTGTCTGTCCGTTTTATGGCCTGGGGTTAAAATATAAAACGCATTTTCAAACAAAAATTCCTTTGCGGCAGCAACTCCTGATTTATGCGAGCCTGCCATTGGATGCCCTCCGACAAATTGGTAGCCGGCAGGCAGCACTTGATCGGCGTAATGAACCACTTTTTGCTTTGTGCTTCCTACGTCAGTAATCAAAAGCGGATGCTTAATTCCTGAATGAGCCAGTTCATCAAGCATAAGCAGCGTTTGCGCAACAGGTGTGGCGATAATAACGGTTGCAGCTTTTTTCGCGCCGTCAATAAACGAATCAGCACTCTCATCTATCACACCTAATTTTAAAGCAGCCACCACCTGCTCATCTGAGATGTCGACCCCAATAATGCGTTTTTCCGGATGTTTTTTTTTGATGGCTAACGCAATAGAACCGCCTATCAATCCGAGACCGGCGAGCAATATTGTATCTTTGATTTGATTCATTCGTCATCACCTGTTCATAGACTAAAGAGGTGATACTTGATCACCTCTTATAAAATTTCAGCTAAAGTTGCAAGAATTTCCTCGTTTTGCTCTTTCGTCCCGATCGTAATCCGGAGTGAAGTCGGGAATCCTAATGCATTTCCTGATCGGACTATATAACCTTTTTGCAGCAATGCCTGAAACAACTCATCAGACGGGCGGTTAAAGTCTATTAAAACAAAGTTTGTCTGTGAAGGATAGCACTTTAATCCGTGGGTTTTCGCAAAATCATAATACTGCTGAAGGCCTGCTTGATTTTTCTCGATGCAAGAGGCGATAAATTCTTGATCGTCAAGCGCTGCAATCGCTGCTGCCTGCCCAAGACGGCTGGTGTTAAACGGCTCTCTGGCCGGCTCTATTTGGCGGATCAATTTTTCGTCAGCAATGCCGTATCCAACTCTAAGCGCCGCCAGACCGTAAGCCTTTGAAAACGTGCGCAATATCATAAGATTGGGGTACGTATTCAAAAGCGGTATGCTTTCCGGGTAATCCTCAGCTGTTACATATTCATAATATGCTTCGTCAAGAACAACGAGGACACGAGAAGGAACACGCTCCAGAAAAGAAATCAATTCTCCTTCAGCTGTATAAGTGCCAGTCGGGTTGTTCGGGCTGCAAATCCAAACAACTTGAGTCTGTTCATCAATCGCTTCAAGCATCGCGTCTAAATCATGAGAGCCGTCAGCACGTAGGGCAATTTCACGAACTTCAGCGCCTTCAATCACCGCATTATGCTTATATTGCGGAAAAGTCGGGGCGGCTGCAATCGTGTTTGTTTTGTCATTTAAAAAAGCCCGGCATAAAATTTGGATGATTTCATCTGAACCATTGCCGAAAATAAGTGATGTTTCGCTGACATTGAGGTGCTCACTAAGCCTTGTCCGCAAAGCGGCGCTATATCCATCGGGATATAACGCAAGCTGTTGAATTTCATGGTGAAGCGCCTCTTTTGCAGCTTCCGAACAGCCATACGGATTTTCGTTTGATGCAAGCTTCACGACTTTATCCAAACCATATTCAGCTTTTACTGCTTCAATTGGTTTACCCGGCTGATAAGGCTTTAGTTGTTTTAAATGTTCTTTGATACGCAAATCCAGTCACCTCATTTTAAACTGTACAAACCGCCAAACATCTTCGCGTAATCTTCAAACTCCTGCACTGCACGATCTCTCGTCTCAATGCTGATGAGCCGATCCTTTAATTCTTCTATCTTTTTGACGAGCGCACTTCCCACTACGACACCGTCACAGATTTCATTCATCTTGACCACCTGCTCGCGGCTGGAAATACCAAACCCTACAGCAACCGGCACAGAGCTGAGATTCTTCACTGTCCGGATAAATCGATAAGCTGATGAATTGAACTCATTTCGGACACCGGTCACACCTAACGAAGATACACAGTAGACGAAGCCCTCGGCTTGTTCAATAATGGTTTTCAAACGGCTTTCGCTTGTCGGTGCAACTAAAGAAATATACGTTACCTCGTGGGTTTTGCATTCCGCTTGAAGGCTGGCGCTTTCTTCTAAAGGCAGATCCGGAACAAGCAGGCCGTCTATATGATTTTCCCGCAGTAAAGCGAAAAAGTATTCTTTGTTCAATTGTAACACAGGATTATAATACGTAAAGAGGATAATAGGAATATTGACGCCATTTTTTTTCATTTTTCCGCCTAATTCAATCGCCTTTACAATATTCATCCCATTATCAAGCACCCGTTTTGAAGCCCGCTGAATCACCGGACCGTCTGCCAGCGGATCTGAGTATGCTACACCAATCTCAAGTGCCGTGGCTCCCGCTTTTTGGAGAGACTTAGCCAGTTCGATTGAAACTTCTGGCAACGGATCACCCGCTGTAATAAACGGGATAAACAGCTTTTCCGACTGGTCCTGGTCTATGTTAAACATCCGCTTTCACCTCATCTTCCAATACGTTCATTAATGTGTTGACATCCTTATCTCCTCTTCCTGATAAACAGACGAGGATAGTTTGATCACGGTCCATCTCTTTTGCGATTTTAAATGCCTTCGCTAATGCATGAGCAGATTCGATCGCTGGTAAGATTCCTTCTTTTTCTGACAATAGTTTTAACGCATCTACTGCTTCTTCATCAGTTATGCTATCGTATGTGACACGGCCGCTTTTATGCAAATAGGCGTGCTCCGGACCAATTCCCGGATAGTCAAGCCCTGCTGAAATTGAATAAGGCTCAATAATTTGACCGTACCCGTCTTGAATGAGGTAAGTGAGCGAACCGTGAATCACGCCTATGGTTCCTTTCGTAATGGTAGCAGCATGAAGCGGAGTATCAATTCCTTTCCCTGCCGCTTCAGCACCGATCAGTTCAACATCTTCGTCTAAAAATGCCTGAAACATGCCTATCGCATTACTTCCGCCGCCTACGCAGGCAACGACTTTATCAGGCAGCGTTCCCTCAATATTTTGCAGCTGATCCTTCGCTTCCTCTCCGATCATTTTTTGAAATTCCCGGACAATTTGCGGGTAAGGGTGTGGCCCGACAACCGATCCGATCATGTAAAAATGATCCTCACAATGCTGAACCCAATAGCGGATGGCCTCATTTGTCGCATCCTTCAGTGTCCCGTTTCCGCTTGTAACCGGCACAACCTCCGCTCCAAGAAGCTTCATTCGGAATACGTTCAGAGACTGGCGGGCGACATCCTCCTCACCCATAAATACAATGCAGGAAAAACCAAACTTTGCAGCAACTGTCGCGGCGGCTACCCCGTGCTGCCCGGCACCTGTTTCTGCAATGATTTTCGTTTTGCCCATTTTTTGTGCAAGCAATGCCTGGCCTAAAGCATTGTTGATTTTATGAGAACCTGTATGGTTTAAATCTTCTCTTTTCAAATAAATTTTAGCGCCGCCTAAATGCTCTGTGACCCGATCGGCATATGTTAATGCGGTCGGCCTGCCGGAATATTCCGCTAACAGCTTCTGATATTCCTCCCGAAAAGCGGGATCATCCTTTATTTCCTTAAATGCTTTTTCAATTTCTTCTAGCGGCTGCATAAGAGTTTCCGGAACAAACTTCCCGCCAAAATCGCCGTATCTGCCTATTTCATTTGGATATGGATACATATCGTTTCATCCTTTCTTCTAAGAGCCTAATCAGGTTGACATCTTTTTGTCCGTTCTTTTCTATTCCGCTGGCAAGATCGACTCCGCCCGGTTTCCATTTCAATAAGTCTGCGATTGTGTCGGGATTCACACCGCCTGCGATGAAGCACCGTTTCCCCGTTTGTTCAGCTTTCTGCTGATATTCCGGCACACACTCCCAAGCAAAAGCCACTCCTGTCCCGCCTCTTGCACCTTTTACAGATGAGTCAATCAAAAAACCGTCTACACAATCGTTAAAGCGGTCCATATCCTGAATTGCTGTGCTGTTATGATGGAGCGCCTTCCATATTTCACAATGTGTCAGCAGGCGAAGGGCTTCAGCATCCTTCGGTGTCTCATCACCGTGAAGCTGGATGACGTCTAGTTGCAATTCGTATGCTATACGGGCAATCGTTCCCATTGTTTCATTCACAAAAACGCCGACAATCTGTTTTCCGGTGCGAACTTGGCTCAGCCACTTTTTCACATCTGCAGTGGATACTTTTCGTTTACTGTCAGCAAAAATAAAGCCCAGATAATCTGCCTGTGAATCCGCTGCAAGCCGCAGATCCTGCAGCGACCGTATACCGCAATACTTTAATGCCGGTTTTTTCATCTCTTCACTCCCCATACAAAGCATGGATTGCTTTTTGCTGTGAATGTTGTCTCATCAATGACTCACCGATCAGAACAGCTTGGGCCCCATGTTCCTTAACAAATGTTAAATGTTCTAGAGTACCAATGCCGCTTTCACTGACAAGCAAGCATTCTTTCGGAACGAGGGATGCAATCTGTTTCGTCTGTTCGAGTGAAGTTTCAAATGTTTTTAAGTTTCGATTATTAATACCGAGAATATCAGGGGTGAATACCTTTACTATTTGTTCAAGCGTTGTTTGATCATGAACCTCAACTAACACGTCCATTTCCTTTTCCTTTGCTTCGAGATACAACTCGTGAAGCTGTACGGGATCAAGCACTTCGCCGATTAACAATATGGCATCTGCTCCGATTCTCTTTGATTCCTCCACTTGAATAGAATCAATAATAAAATCTTTTCTTAGCACAGGGATCGAAACAGCACGCTTCACGTCTGATAAATACCTGTTTTTCCCTTGAAAAAACGGAAAGTCAGTTAAAACAGAAAGCGCGTCTGCCTGCGCAGCTTCATAGTCTTTCGCAATCCGCTCAGGAACAAAATCTTCTTTAATGAGCCCTTTTGACGGCGACGCTTTTTTGACTTCGGCAATCAATCCGATAAAACGGTTTGCGTCAGCCAGCGCCTCTTTAAAAGACCGTTTTTCAAAGGGCTGCTCTTCTGGCAGGATAAGAGTTTTGACTTCTTCTTTTTTTTGATTGATTATGTTTTCAAGCATAGATCTCTTCCTCTTTCTGTTTCAGTCTGTCGAGCTGCGCTGCGGCACCTCCGCTTGTAATCGTTTCTAACGCAAGCTCCGTTCCTTCCTTCAGTGTTTCGACAATACCCGCCGTGTATATCGCAGCGCCGGCATTAAAGGCTGTAATATATAAAGCTGATCGGCTGCTTTTATTTTCAAAAATATTCTGAATCAAATGAGCGCTTTCTGTCGGTGACTGCACCTGTATATCTTCAAGTCTGCCATTTTTGAAGCCAAAGTCTTCGGGTGAAACTGTATATTCCCGGCGCTCTCCATCCTTGATCTCAATCACATCGGTCGGTGATGTAACCGAAAGCTCATCTAAACCGTCACGGCTTGCTGCGAATAGTACATGCTTTGGCTGAAACATTTCGAGTGCGCTTGCCATCAATCCCGCTTTTTCAGCAGAATAGACCCCAATCACCTGACGCTTCGCCTGCAAAGGATTGCTGAGCGGTCCGAGCAGATTAAAAATCGTTCTGAATCCGAGCTCTTTTCTTGTGCCCGCTACATGTTTCATGGACGAATGATAAAGCGGCGCAAAGAGAAATCCCATGTTATTTGTTTCAATGCTGACTCTAACTTCTTCAGGTGTGGTTTGGATTGGAATCCCAAGCTCTTCAAGAACGTCGGCGCTTCCGCTTTTAGAAGATACGGAGCGATTGCCGTGCTTAGCAATTTTAGCTCCTGCTGCTGAAGCAACGATTGCCGATGCCGTTGAAATGTTAAAGGTAGAGATGCCGTCACCGCCTGTTCCGCATGTGTCAACCACATCAGGAAGTCCGTCTACCGTAAGGGCATGTGTCCGCATGGCCTTCACAAAGCCCGCCAGCTCCTCTGCAGTTTCGCCCCGATGAGCCAGGATTGACAATATACCGCCCATTTCAGAAGCAGTCATTTCTGCTGTCATCATCATATTCATAAGCGCTTCAGCTTCAACCGCAGTAAGTGTCTTTCCGTCAACGCACATTTGCAGAAATTGGTTCATCCGCTTCATCCCCCTTGCTACGAAACATGTCTTCAGCAATATGAATTGTTTTCAGCAGTGCGCCCGCTTTGTTGCAGCTTTCCTCATATTCAGCTTCCGGCTCAGAATCAGCAACAATACCTGCTCCAGCCTGTATCGATGCAACACCGTTTTTTACGCTCATGGTGCGGATCGTAATACAGGAGTCGATATTCCCGTCAAATCCGATGTAGGCGATGCAGCCGCCGTATGTCTCCCTCGGTGTTGGCTCCAATTCATTTAAAAGCTGCATGGCACGGATTTTTGGGGCCCCGGTTAAAGTTCCCGCGGGAAAAGCTGACATTAGCGCATCGACAGGGTGAACGCCCTCTTTCAGCCTTCCTGTGACAACTGAAATGATGTGCATGACATGTGAAAATGAAACAATCTTTGTGAACTCCGGCACAGCAACCGATCCATACTCCGCCACTCTGCCGATATCGTTTCGAGCTAGATCAACGAGCATATAATGCTCTGCTTTTTCTTTTTCATCTTTCATGAGCTCAATTTTGAGTTTTTCATCTTCCTTTTTGTCTGCGCCTCTTTTTCTTGTTCCAGCAATCGGATGAATTTCCAAATGCCCGTCTTGAACGTGAATTAACCGTTCCGGAGAGCTGCCGACAATCTCTCTGTCCGGAAGTTTTATATAGTACATATAGGGCGAGGGATTGACGATTCGCAGCACTCTGTACAATTCGAAGGAATCTGCTGTTATCGGAATCTCAAATTTTTGCGACAGAACACCTTGAAAGATGTCGCCTGCTTTTATATATTCTTTGATCTTTTCTACATCAGCCATAAACGCTGTTTTTTCGTAGTTTGAAGATACTGTATCGAAACTAGGTGTCTTATATGACTCAGATGAAAGAAACAGTTCTTGGATGTTTTTTTGATCCATCATCTTATCAATGAGGCCTTGGAGCTCTCGGTGATTTTTATTGAACACTGCAATTTTTTCAGCTTCAGTTTCTTGTCCATTCAATCTGGCATACTGAATAAAGTGGACGTTTTTTGTTTCATGATCATAAGCAATTAATGTGCTGCAAACAAACAGCATACACTTTTCAAATTCCGTTTCCTTTCTGTGGCGAGGAACAGATGGTTCAATTATCGGAATCATATCATAGCTTAAATACCCGACAGCTCCGCCGACAAAGGGAATGGCAAGCTCTGGCGTTTTGATTTTGTATGCTGCAGTCATCCAATCCAGAACCTCTTTCAATTCTTTTCCAGTGTAAAGGGATCTGCCATTCTCATCTTGAGCAGTAAAATCATTTTGCTGTTCTTTGATCGTGAGAAATGGCTGAAGGCCGATGAACGAATATCTGGACCAATTTGATGTGTCATCCTTGCTTTCTAGAAGGTAAGTGATCTTCCTGTCCAGCTGCTCGATCATTTGGATAGGTGTCAGTGTGTCAACTGTGAATGTCTCCACAATCGGTATGGTGCGGTAGGACATGCTCTCCTCTAAAAATGCAGAAATGTTTGATTGGAAATTCATTGCTCTCACTCCTTATGGCAAGGAGAATGAGAAGAAGGCATGAGAGGGAAAATCAAGATATAACAAATAAACCCAAAAGAAAGGCTTCTTTTGGGTAGAATAAACATACATGTCTCAGCTCAACTAGACTCATTCTCTGCTACCCTATTCTCTAACTCAACTCATTCACTAAGCTTTATACACACTCTTGTGTATTTCTAAGCTGTTCTTATCGTATTACAATTCATTATTTTTTGTCAATGATAAATCGGGTCTTAATACGACCGCTTTTTCCAAATAGACATGTCTGATTTGATGCTGAGGAACATCAGTCTGAACAGTCATCATGACCCTTATACATTTTTTCAGCCCGCCAGTAACATCCATTTCCTGCATGCATGTCACCGGTACATACTGCCAGCCAGAAAGCTCGCGCACAGCTTTTGCCGGAAAAACAGAGTGCAGGTCAGGCGTCGCCGATAGAAGCATTTGAACAACATCTTCCGGCTTTGTTTTGTTTTCTTCTATCATTTTCTCTAACAGCTGTTTGGTTTTTTGTAAAATTTCTTCTTCAGTGTCCTGTTCTACTGTAGTTGCTCCGCGAATTCCACGAATCATCATGATGTCTCCTCCATTCGCCATTTGTTCAGCCAGCTCTCAAGTTCATCTCTCGAAAACGTATGGTCGGCGACTTTTCCTAACTCTTTGAGAACGATGAATTGAATCATACCGCCGCGGGTTTTTTTATCATTCATCATACGGTCTAAAAGCACGGAAGTTGCCGTTTCTTTTTTTATGCGGCTTGGATAGCCCAGGTTCTTAAACCAGCTGACTAACCGATTTCTGTCCATTTCACAGCCGGCTTCCTGTTCACTTATATATAAAGCAAACTGCATACCGAGTGCTACCGCATCACCGTGGGTGATCTGTCCGTAGCCATACTCCGCCTCAACTGCGTGGCCAAGCGTATGCCCAAAGTTAAGAAAGGCTCTGATTCCTTCTTCCTTTTCATCCTGCTGAACGACAGACGCTTTAATCGAAATGCCTTTAAAAATCATATCATTCAGCTGCTCGCTGGTAATATCGTTCAGTGAGTGAATATCCAGCAGGTCTTTCAGGAATGCTTTGTCATAAATAAAAGCATGTTTAATCACTTCAGCCATCCCAGACCGAAGCTCTTTTTCCGGAAGGGAACGGAGGAAGTCCGTATCGTAGAGCACGGCTTTTGGCTGATAAAATGCGCCGATCATATTTTTCCCAAGCGGATGGTTTACCGCTACTTTTCCTCCGACCGCGCTGTCATGCGCCAAAAGCGTTGTAGGCATTTGAATGAAATCGATGCCGCGCATAAAAGTGGCAGCCACAAATCCAGCAAGATCTCCTACAACACCGCCTCCAAAAGCGATGATGCATGAGGAGCGATCCATATGAAATCGAATCGCTTCACTCTGCAGTTTCGTATACATATCCATTGATTTCGCCTGCTCTCCGCTCGGCACCGTCACTTTTTTGACAGGCCATTTTTCTTCCAGCAGGTGAAGCATTTCATCACCGTACAGGCGATCCACTTCTTCATCGGTAACAAGCATAATGCGTGTGAATGGCCTGTTTAGCGAGGTTAATAGTTCGCAAGCCTTTTTTCTGATTCCTTGTCCGATAAATACAGGATATGAAGAGGAAGCGGTTTGAACATGCAGTGTTCTCATTAAAATTCCCTCGACAGTTTTCTCATATTCTCCACGTTTTCTCTAATGCGGTCAATTTGGTCTAAGCCGAATTGTTCAACAACAGCGTTGGCAATTTCCCATGCAACAGCAGCTTCGGCCACTACACTTGCCGCTGGCACTGCGCAGCTGTCTGAACGTTCAATGCTTGCAGAAAACGGTTCTTTCGTTTCAATATCCACACTTTTCAGCGGTTTATATAATGTCGGAATCGGCTTCATGACTCCGCGGACAACGATTGGCATTCCTGTCGTCATGCCGCCTTCCAAACCGCCAAGTCTGTTCGTAGCACGAGTATATCCTTTTTCTTCGTCCCAAATGATCTCGTCATGAACCTCGCTACCATTTCTCCCGGCCGCTTCAAAACCGATGCCGAATTCCACACCTTTAAATGCATTAATAGATAGTACTGCCGCAGCAAGCTTGCTGTCCAGTTTACGGTCATAATGAACATAGCTGCCCACGCCCACCGGCATTCCTTCAACAATCACTTCCACAATTCCGCCGATGGAATCTCCGTTTGCCTTCGCTTCGTCAATGGCATCCATCATTTTTTTGCCTGCTTCTTCATCATAACATCTGACAGGAGACTCTTCAGTCACACGCTTCAAGTCATCAATTGAAGTATATTCCGTTTTTTCAGCCTTAACTGCCCCGATCTGTAATACGTGGCCCGCTACCTTAATGCCAAGTTCAGAAAGGATCTTTTTAGCGACAGCGCCTGCCGCCACTCTTACGGTCGTTTCACGTGCTGAAGAGCGCTCAAGCACATTTCTCATATCACGGTGGTTATATTTAATCGCACCGTTTAAATCTGCATGGCCCGGTCTCGGTCTGGAAATTTGGCGTTTCATTTCCTTTTCTTCTTCTTCAGTAATCGGAGCCGCACCCATAATTTTAGTCCAGTGTTTCCAATCGTTATTTTCTACCACAAGAGCAATTGGTGAACCAAGTGTGCGGGCATGGCGCACCCCGCTCATAATTTTCGCCTGGTCCTTTTCGATCTGCATGCGGCGCCCGCGGCCATGGCCTTTCTGGCGTCTGGCAAGCTCAAAGTTAATATCTTCCTCAGTTATGTAAAGCCCCGCAGGCACACCTTCAATAATAGTTGTCAATTGGGGGCCGTGTGATTCACCGGCTGTTAAATATCTCATGACTTCTTCTCCCTTCATCGCATTAACGCTTTTAAGTAAAACTACTATAACATATTTTTCGGTAAAAAGTCAGTCTATCTTTTTTGATAAAAGAATGTATCCGCGGGAGAAAGGCCGAATTTCTCAGGATTAAAAATCTGCTCTGTGCTGCCGACAAAGAGAACCCCATTCTTTTTTAAGCTATGTGCCATTTTTAAATACAGTTCTTCCTTTGCGTTTTCTGTAAAATAAATAAAAACATTGCGGCACACAATCAAATCAAAGTCTTGCTCGTAGCGATCCGCAAGCAAATTATGTTTTTGAAACCTAATGTTCTTCTTTATGTCATGTTTCACTTCATAGCTCTTATCAGCGTTTTGAGTAAAATAACGATCCTTCACAGAAGACGGCACTTCTTGCAAAGACCGCTCCTGATACACGCCTTTTTTCGCTTTTTCCAATGCTTTATCATCTATATCAGTGGCCAAAATCTGATAGCCTGGGAGCCCTTTCTGCTGATCTAAAATCATTGCGAGCGTATACGGCTCCTCCCCTGTAGAGCATGCCGCGCTCCATATTTTTAAAGGCTTCGAATGTTTGATTAAAGGCAAAATAGCCGTTTCAAGAACTTCCCATCTTTTATAATTACGATAAAATTCTGAAACATTAATCGTCATTCTGTCTAACGTTTCATTTAAAAGCACCTGATCCTTTTCTAATGCCGCTGCAAAATCCTTAAAGCTTTGAAAACCTTTTTTCTCATAAAGGGATGTCAGCCTTCTCTTCATTTGCGCTTCTTTGTATAAAGTTAAATCAACTCCGGTTAATTGCTTCCATTTGGTTGTAAATACGCTGTATGTATCCATCTCTTCTCTCCTAGTCTCGCTGTCTTTTGTCCTAGTATAGCTTGTTTTATCAGGAAATTGTATTCTTTCAAATAAAAAAATCAGCTTTTCAGCTGATTTCAGATAATTGGTAAAGACATGGTTGGCCCCCCTGCCGTTTACCCATATATTCAAGTCAATGTAAACCTTTACAAAAAAGCCGAAACCAGCGATATGGATATGCCAGTTTCGGCTTTTTCAGCAATGATTAATAGATCCAGCCTGTCATGAGTTGTTGATATGATACTAACTCTTCATCCTTAAAGAAAATATGAATCTCACGCTCAGCGCTTTCAAGAGAATCAGAGCCGTGAATAATATTTTTTCCGACAAACATGCCGAAATCCCCGCGAATGGTGCCTGGCAAAGCTTCTTTAGGGTTTGTTTTTCCAATCAGCTGCCTGGTCACTTCAACGACATTTTCGCCTTCCCACACCATCGCAAAAACAGGTCCGGAAGTAATAAACTCAACAAGTTCTCCAAAGAAAGGCTTCCCTTGATGTTCAGCGTAGTGTTTCTCAGCCATTTGTTCGGTTACTCTCATCAGCTTTGCGCCAGCTAATTGTAAGCCCTTACGTTCGAATCTAGATAAAATCTCCCCGATCAGCTGCCGTTGGACACCGTCCGGTTTCACCATGATAAAAGTCTTTTCCATCACATTCTCCACCCCATCATATGTATGTATAGGCTTTCACATTGCACACCGAAATCGTAACATCTTTCAGATAATTAATCAATCCGGGGCGGAGAAATTTCTTAATATCTACAAAAATTTAAAATTTTCTTTTGCCGATATATTTTGCGATGGCTGCAAGAGAAGAACGCGCACGCCCTCTCGGAAGCGTGTTAAGCTTTTGGAAAGCTTTTTGCAAATACATCTCGCTTACTGCCATTGATGCTTCAATTGCATCTGTTTTTTTGATCTCTTCAATAATAGGCGCAAGCTGTTCTTGTGTCGTCTCGCTGTTAATTAACTTAAGCTGATTCTTTAAAGCTGGGTTTTTTAATGCATATAGGACAGGCAATGTAACATTTCCTTGAAGCAAATCGCCTCCAACCGGTTTACCCAGTTCTTCTTCAGTTGAAGTAAAATCAAGAATATCATCAATAATTTGATAAGACATCCCGACATAATATCCAAACCAGTAGAGCGCCTTATGAATCTTTTCTTCAGCTCCGGACGCAATAGCCCCCAGCTGGCAGCTGACAGCGATAAGAAGCGCAGTTTTTCTTTTTATCCGCCGCAGGTATGTTCTGAGATTCTGTTCCATGTTGTATTTGTCTTTGATTTGTTCAATCTCTCCAAGACACACTTCAACAATGGTCTGCGACAAAATCCGGTGAGCTTTCGGCTCATTAATTCTCGTCATCATTTCAAGAGACCCGGCAAGCATATAATCGCCTGTATACATCGCAATCCGGTTATCCCATTTTGCTTTGATCGTCGGCTTTCCTCGGCGAAGCTCCGCATCGTCAATAACATCATCATGAACCAACGATGCCATATGAATCATTTCCAGAGTGACAGCCACATATTTAATCTTATTGATATCGTAATCGCCAAACATGCCGGAAAGCAGAACGAAGACAGGCCGAATCCGTTTGCCTCCTGCCTGCAATAGATGAAGACCCGCCTCGCTCAAAAGCGGATAATCGGAGCGAACGGTTTGTTCAAGCTCCCTTTCAATTACATCAATATCGTCATTTAAAAAAGAGTAGGCCATTTTAAATTTCATATCATTCACCCAACATCTGTGTTTTCATTTCCATCCGATATGCGTGGCAGCGACTCCGCCAGTAAACGAATGATATTTGACATTTTTCAGACCCGCCTCTTCAAACAGGCCTGCCAGTTCCTTCATACCAGGGAATTCCCTGGCTGACTCTTGGAGCCATGAGTATTCTTTATAGCTTTTTGCAAACAGCTTCCCGAAAAACGGCATAATATACTTAAAGTACATAAAATAAGCCTGTTTAAATCCAAACATTTCAGGCTGTGAGGTTTCCAGGCATACCACTTGTCCGCCAGGCTTCACCACACGTCTCATTTCTTTCAGTACAGTCAAATAATCAGGTACATTACGCAGTCCGAAACCAATTGTTACATAATCAAATGTATTATCATCAAAAGGGAGCTCCATTGCATTTCCGTGCAGCAGTTCGATTTGACTGAAGCCGCCGTCTTTTACTTTCTGTTTGCCGACGCTCAGCATGTTTTCGCTGAAATCCAAGCCCTTTATCTCACCGGTTTTGCCGGCTGCTTTTGCAAGAGCAATCGTCCAGTCGGCTGTTCCGCAGCAAACATCGAGAGCTTTGGCGCCTTCTTTTACACCCATAATGCGCATCGTTTTATCACGCCATTTTTTGTGCTGCTGAAAACTGATGACAGAGTTCATTTGGTCGTAGTTTTTATATATTTTTTCAAATACTCCGTGTACCCGCTGTTCTTTTGAGTCCTGCATAATGGTTACCCTTCTTCCACTTTCTGATGATAAGTTTGATCTTGGCTGATTGTTTTCAGGCGGTTTAATAAAATATGTTGAATAGGTGAGCTTAGAGGTAGAAGTGACTCAATGCTGTTCTTTGCTTTTTTTAAACACTCTTCCAGCATCTCTTCTTTTGTTTTCCCCAGCTGTATAACACTGCCGAGCACATCTAAAAATGTATCATTTCCGTTCATAAGCCGCTTATATACAAAAAAATCACTCGATAGTTTCTTCCAGCGCGGGAGATTGAAATGTTCAGACACCCGATGGAATAAAGCTGATTCAACGATGCCGACACTTTCGAAAAAATGGTGTTCGTCCTTTATCGATCGATCATACAGACGAATTTTATGTTCATTGATTTCTTTAATTGCTGTAGCGAGCGTTCTAATCATATAGATATCCTTCATTTCAGAGAGTAATGAATAGTACAGTCCGCTGAAATAATCGCCTGCAAGAACAGTCAATTGGCGGTTCTTGTTTTCGTCTCGTTTTATGACTCTGGCTGTCGTTACTTCATCATGGGTATCAAGGGCGCTTTGTACAAGCATCGCTGTTACAATATAGTTTTCTCTGTCATTGTGTTTTATGTCGGCTTCCTCAAATAATGCATGAAAAAGAAGAAGCTTATCCTCATCAATCTTAGGCGCAGAAATATGCTTCGCTAAATAGGGATGAGACAGCTTTTGTTTTATTTTCGTGTTTAGATTGGCTAAAGTTCCGTAGATGTCTTGCAAAAATATCACCCTTGTCCCCAAATTCACATTTATTTCTAAATCATATGTATGAGTTTTATTTTGTCATAAGATTACGCAGGTATCATTATAGCATAAAAAAAACAAATTGGCTGTATCCACCCGCTGTTTGAGAGCATTTGCTTTGAACAGCGGGGACAGCCAGCTTATTTTTTTTCGCTTTTCATTTCTCCGTATGCGGTTTGAATGAGCGCCTCTCCTCTGACTTTAATGGCAGAAGTATGCTCTGTAAACTGAGCAATGATCACTTCTCCCTTGTCGAGTTTTTCGGAATGGTGAAACTTAGTGTCCGTTCCCCTTGTCAGGCCGATCACATTCACTCCATCCTCAATTGCCTTAATGACGACAAAATCGCTTGAATGCTTTTCGTTCATTTATAGCACCCTCTATCTTTATTAGTCCTGGCGTTTAATATGTTCCAATACTTCTGAACGTGCAGCAGCATCATCTTTGAAAATGCCTCTGACAGCTGAAGTGACTGTTTTGGCGCCCGGCTTTCTTACGCCCCGCATTGTCATGCACATATGTTCGGCTTCAACAACAACCATTACGCCATGCGGATCAAGCGTTTCTACGATGCTTTCTGCAATTGTAGAAGTGATGCGCTCCTGAAGCTGCGGGCGCTTTGCAACTGCCTCAACGGCACGCGCCAATTTGCTGAGCCCTGTGACTTTTCCGCCCCGCGGTATATAGGCAACATGTGCTTTTCCGTAAAAAGGAACAAGGTGATGCTCACACATAGAATGAAACGCGATATCTTTTACAAGAACAAGCTCTTCATGGTCTTCCCCGAAGATAGTCTGGAAATGTTCTTTAGGATCTTCATTCAAGCCGGAGAATACTTCGGCATACATCTTTGCGACTCGTTTCGGAGTATCAAGAAGCCCTTCTCTGTTTGGGTCCTCTCCGATCGCTTCTAAAATTTGACGAACAGCTTGTTCGATTTGTTCTTTATTAACTTCTTTCATGTTCTGTGTCCTCCACCAATGAATACATTTAATTTCGATTCTAGCACATATGCCCCGCTAAAAGCAAAGTGAATGCACACGCTCCTAAAAAATGAAAAGCCCCTTAAGAAGGGGCTTTTCTGTGAAGAAATATAGTGTATGTAAGCTAGATGCATACACGATCTATATTCACAATTATTTTCCGGCAACTGCGTCTTTAAGCGCTTTACCTGGTTTGAAAGCAGGTACTTTGCTTGCTGGAATTTCGATTTCTTCACCTGTTTGAGGGTTGCGTCCTTTACGTGCAGAACGTTCACGCACCTCGAAGTTACCAAAACCGATCAGTTGGATTTTATCACCGTTTTTAAGTGCATCTAAGATCGTATCAAAAACAGAGTCAACTGCTTTTGTCGCGTCTTTTTTAGACAATTCGCTTGCTTCCGCAACCGCATTAATAAGTTCTGTTTTGTTCATGCCTTTCACCTCCTCCCAAAAGGAATACTCAGTTCGTTTATTATCATTTCTTCACAGTTCAGTCTGATTCTAAACCTGCCTGAGAAAAAAATCAGACAAGCAAGAGAAAGACAATTAAACGGCTTTTAAGAAAAACTGCACTCCAAGGAAGGTTTGTCCATCAGAGTGAAGAATTTCTGTATGTAGAGTAACACATATAAAAAGCCATATCAAGCATTTTAAAGCGTCAATCCCTTGCTCGTCAAGGATTTAACGTGATTTACCGAACAAATATTCCTTTTTTTCCTTTTTTCATCCTATTCCTTGATCCTTTTCCAATATTAAGAGCAAAGAAAAAAGACCTCCTATTCTATAAAGAGGTCTTCCCGCATTACAGGATAATGGCGATTAAGCCGCCTGATCCTTCGTTTATGATTCTTTCTAATGTTTCTTTTAATTTATATCGTGCGTTTTCAGGCATCAGTGACAGCTTTGCCTGAATCCCTTCTCTCACAATAGAGCTGAGTGATCTGCCAAAAATGTCAGAGTTCCAAATTGAAAGCGGATCATCCTCAAAATCCTGCATTAAGTAGCGTACCAGTTCCTCGCTTTGTTTTTCAGTTCCGATAATCGGCGCGAATTCGCTTTCGACATCCACTTTGATCATATGGATTGACGGTGCGACAGCTTTCAATCTCACGCCAAACCTGGAGCCTTGCCGTATAATTTCCGGCTCATCCAGACTCATGTCAGTTAAAGCAGGCGCTGCAATGCCGTATCCCGTCTGTTTGACCATTTTTAAGGCGTCAGACACCTGGTCATATTCCGTTTTCGCATGGGCAAAATCCTGCATCAGCTCTAGCAAGTGGTCTCTGCCCCTGATTTCAACGCCTACCACTTCTTTTAAGATTTGATCATATAAATGGTCCGGCGCATACAAATCAATTTCTGCAACCCCTTGGCCGAGCTCAATCCCTGCTAATCCGGCACTTTCAATAAACTCAAACTCGCTGAATTGACCGACAACCCTGTCGACATCACGGAGCCGTTTAATATCCTTAACAGTTTCCTTTACTGACTCCTGATAGCTCTCGCGAAGCCAATGGTTTTCTTTCAGCACCATGACCCAGCTTGGGAGATTTACATTTACTTCAAGCACCGGAAACTCATAAAGAGCCTCTCTGAGAACATTGAGTACATCGTTTTCACGCATACTTTCTACACTCATTGCCAAAACAGGGATATCGTATTTCTCGCTTAAATCCTGGCGCATCGCCTCTGTTTCCGGGTGATACGGTTTTACTGAGTTAATGACCATAATAAAGGGTTTTCCGACTTCTTTCAGCTCTTCAATGACTCTTTCTTCTGCCTCTATATAGTCACTTCTGGCGATATCACCAATCGTGCCGTCTGTCGTAATGACCACTCCGATGGTCGAATGCTCTTGAATCACCTTCCGCGTTCCGATTTCAGCAGCCTCATGGAACGGGATTGGTTCTTCGTACCAAGGCGTATTAATCATCCGCGGGCCGTTTTCATCCTCGTATCCTTTTGCACCCGGCACTGTGTAGCCTACACAATCTACTAATCTTATATTGACATCGAGTCCGTCTGATACATGAACAGACATCGCCTGATTCGGAACAAATTTAGGCTCTGTAGTCATAATCGTTTTTCCGGCTGCGCTTTGCGGCAGTTCATCCTGCGCACGTGCCCGGTCTGCTTCATTGCTGATATTCGGGAGCACCACAAGCTCCATAAATTTCTTAATAAACGTGGATTTCCCTGTACGGACAGCACCAACGACTCCTAAGTATATATCGCCTCCTGTTCGTTCAGCGATATCCTTGAAAATATCGACCTTTTCCAAGTGATCCCCTCCCGGACTTCCTATCCTTATCAATTTTATTAACCTTTTTCAATCAAACACAGGACACTATATGTGTATGACGTTGTCCTATTTCAATATGACATCTTTAGAAAATTTTTCATCCTTAATCTATTAAAGTATAAGAAAACCTTTCTCCCTATTTGTATGCAAGGGAGAAAGGTTCATTCCTTTTTTATATCATTTTCTAAAAAAACAGGTTCTTGTTTGTCATTAACGGTATATTTCACTGAAAATGCGGGGACGAAAGGCGTCTCTTCCCATATCATGTCCTGTATTTCCGTGCCGGGTTTAAACGTTTTTTTGCTTTTTTTGAGACAGGAAACGAGCTCTGTCCGATAGTCGGCATAAATTTCTCCGTCTCCGTCAATCATAAGCGGCAGGGAATTTCCTGAAATTGGGCTTGTGACAGAAAGAGAGTCAGCCTCCCCTAGTTTTTTCCCATCTAGTGTAAACAAGTCCCGTGCTAATACATCCTGATATGGCGGATATTTATGTTCTTGGCGGTACATTTGAACGCGCAATTTGATATCACGTATTTTTTCTGCCATCTTTACATCAATCAGTTTAACAGTCGGATTGTCCTCTACATCGACAAGCACATATTGATAGTCTCCGCCGCTTTCATATGCCGTGCTTGGAGGTTCGGCCATATATCTCGGCGCTAAACGGTTAAAATCTATCGGATATTTTTGATAAAGCGGTGTTGACATATCTTTTGTTTGAATCGGTAGCAGTCCTCCGTTTGCCTTTTGAAATTCATCAACGGCAGATTGAACCAGCTTTAATTGGTCCTGATATGGAGTGGCTTGTACACTGCTTTTCCGCTCATGTGGATATAAACATCCTGATAAGAAAATCACTGCTACAAAGATCATAGCGCACTTCAGTTTAACCATACAGCACTTCCTTTTACAGCTTTATTCATTAACAGGGCCGCTGAATACCACCACAAAAACAATAATTCCTGAAATCAATACACACATGTAAGCAAACGATGAAACCGTAATCTTCAGAAAACGGTTTCGGCATTTAAAACGGCTTAAATAGATGCATGCTACGGCCAGAAACATCAGCCCCATGGAACCAAGAGCAAACCACATTTTGATCAATGCCAGACTCAAATAAACCGCGCCCCCTCCGACATTTGTTTTGTAAGCGTTATATTTTATTTTAATATACAGGGCTTGAAAAGATCAACCAGATTTTCCATCCTTTGATAGAATAAAAAAACTGAAGCAAAGAGGGGGACTTTGCTTCAGTCAAGTTGACTATATTCACCTACGTTTAAGAAACACTCTCTTGGACTTCGATGCTATAGTATGCGACGTTGCATACAGATGCATCCTCTCTTGCCTAAATCGGCAAAATGTTTCAGGAGATCCCAAGGTCTGGGTATTCTTCTGTGTTTCGGGCTTTCGTGCAATTAGAATATGCGGACTTTTATTCCGTTGCCACTTTTATTTTACTTGGTTATCAAATGTATTCACCAAGTCCTCCATCTCGTGGGTTTTCCCTCTCGCCATTAAGGATTCAACAGCGGTTTCTACCTTTTGTCCATTAAATAGGACTTGATGGAGGGCTTCTGTAATCGGCATTTGCACCTGATATTTTTCTGAAAGCTGGTAAGCCGCTTTTGTCGTGCGCACTCCCTCAACGACCATTCCCATCTCTTCAAGAACGTCCTCAAGCTTGTACCCTTTTCCGAGTAAATTGCCGGCACGCCAGTTTCTGGAGTGAACACTTGTGCACGTAACAATCAGGTCGCCGACACCTGTCAAACCGGAAAACGTTAGCGGATTCCCGCCCATTTTTGTGCCGAGTCTCGCAATTTCAGCAAGACCACGCGTAATCAAAGCAGCCTTGGCATTATCGCCGTATCCTAAGCCGTCTGTGATGCCAGCAGCAAGGGCGATAATATTTTTCAGGGCGCCTCCGATTTCTACACCGATAATATCAGGATTTGTGTACACCCGAAAATTGTGATTTATAAATAGATCCTGCACCTCTTCTGCAGCCTGCATGCTCTTTGAAGAGGAAGTGACGGTTGTCGGATGCCGGAGTCCTACTTCTTCAGCATGGCTCGGCCCGGAGAGCACAACAATGTCCTTTCTGACATCACTCGGGAGCTCAATTTCCATAATTTCAGAAATGCGCAGGAGTGAATCCGGTTCTATCCCCTTACTCACATGAACAAAGACTGCTTTTTTCGTCATAAAAGGCACTGCCTGTCTCAATACTTCCCGAATCGCTTTGGTTGGAACAGCAACTATGATGAAATCTGCGTCTGTAACAGCCTCCCCGATTTCCGTTGTTGCCTGAATCGATTCAGGAAGCTTGACATCCGGCAAATAATCCTTATTTTCGTGCAGATCATTTATTTGTTGGATCAGCTCCACACGATGCCCCCACATTCTCACATCATGGTTGTTATCAGCTAACACTAAAGCCAGTGCCGTTCCCCAGCTTCCCGCTCCAAGCATTGTGACTCTTTTCATATTTGCTTCACACCTTTTTATTTTCTAGCTCTTGCAAATATTTTGATTGGTGTACCCTCAAAACCGAACGCGTCTCTGATTCGGTTTTCTAAAAATCGTTCGTATGAAAAATGCATCAGTTCCGGATCGTTTACAAACACAACAAAACTCGGCGGCTTCACCGCAACTTGAGTCGCATAATAAATTTTCAAGCGCGACCCGTTATGAGTCGGTGTCGGATTCATTGCTACAGCATCCATAATGATGTCATTTAAGACATTCGTCTGGACACGAAGTGAGTGATTTTCACTCGCTTTAATGATTGCAGGCATTAGCGTATGAATCCGTTTTGTCGTTAATGCTGACATGAACAGAATCGGTGCATAGTCAAGGAATTGAAAATGATCGCGGATATTTTGTTCAAATTCTTTCATCGTGCTCTCATCTTTATCAACAGCATCCCATTTATTCACTACGATCACGACAGCCTTGCCTGCTTCATGTGCGTATCCCGCGATGCGCTTGTCCTGTTCGATAATGCCTTCCTCACCGTCAAGCACCACCGCAACAACTTCGGAGCGGTCGATGGCTTTCAGCGCCCGCAGCACGCTGTACTTTTCAGTCGTTTCATATACTTTACCTTTTTTTCTCATGCCGGCAGTGTCTACAATGACAAAATCTTGCTGGTTATAAGTAAATGTTGTATCAACGGCATCTCTAGTCGTTCCCGCCACGTTACTCACAATGACACGATCTTCGCCAAGAATCGCGTTTACCAGAGAAGACTTCCCTACATTCGGGCGTCCGATTAGGCAAAATTGAACGACTTCATCATCGTATTTTGTTTCAGGGATGTTTTTGAAATGCTCTGCTGCGGCATCCAATAAATCACCGAGTCCCAGCCCGTGTGTTCCTGAAACCGGATAAGGTTCACCAAAGCCCAACGAATAAAAATCATAAATATTCGCTCTCATTTCTGTGTTATCCAGTTTATTTACCGCTAAAACAACAGGCTTTTTCGTGCGGTACAAAATTTTCGCTACTTCTTCATCAGCAGCTGTCACACCTTCACGGCCATTCACCATAAAAATAATGACATCCGCTTCATCCATGGCGATTTCAGCCTGCTCGCGTATCTGTGTTAGAAACGGCTCATCACCGATATCAATACCGCCCGTATCAATCAAATTAAAATCATAATTCAGCCATTCAGCCGAGCTGTATATCCGATCCCTTGTCACTCCAGGGGTATCTTCTACTATTGAAATTCTCTCACCCGCAATCCGATTAAAGATTGTGGATTTTCCTACATTCGGTCTCCCGACAATGGCTACGACAGGTTTACCCATAGTACCCTTCCTTTCGATCCAGCCGCTTTCATTTTTACATAAATTCTCAACCGGTTATTTAAATCATCTCATTCACTTTTATGAAAAGAAACCCTTCAGAGGAAGGGCTTAACTCATTTATTATATCAGTTTTTACTGGGATCACAACTATTCTTAAAAATGTTTCACGATCAAATAGACATCTTCCCCAATTCTATGGGCAATTCCGTCAAGGATCGCCTCAAGGTTTTTAGCGAAAAGCTCCATCTCTTTTTGGTCATCACAAAAAAAGATAGGTGTCCCTCCCGAAGCCCGGTTCCGGTTTGTTGTGATGACAGACAAAATCACTTTCGTCAGCGATTCACTCATCCTATCACCTTATCCTGTTTTTTGATAAATTCTGTAGGCATTCTGATTGCATTTTCCAAGGTCGGAACATTGCTGATAATCTGAACAGCTGTATCCGGGTGATGAATTTGCGGCAGGACAAAAACACCCACTCTTCCATCATTAAGATCCCGTTTCGCAATTGGCGTCAGGGACGGCTCCCCTGAGTCCCGATACACTCCCAGCACATTGGAAACATCAAATAATATGGCCTGACGCTGACCCAGGTTGGCAATGGTTGCAGCTGAATTAAAATTTTTAGGTGTTAAAATAAACCCCATGCCATGCTTTAAAATCAGCTCCTGTTTCTCTGGAAGTCCAATGTTCATCATATAAATATTATCAACAAAAAGACCCGGCCCTTCAAAGTGAGGCTCTATGTACTCGATATCCACAATATCTTTCAATACACTGCCGGACATAAATTTCATTGCCAACAAAAAACAAACAACAGCGGTTATAACAGCAACCCAGATTGAGAAAAATACGTACGCCGATGTTGTCAATAGAGCAGTAAAGATTACGATATAATTTCTGCTTTCAAACGCAATGGCGATTCCTTCAATATAAGTGCTTCCTCTTGAAACAAGTTCGTACGAATCCATTTGTGTCAGCGTATTCCGCTCCATATTTCTGACATCTCTGAATTGAGTGGCTGCAAGAGTCAAAAACGTGATAGCCGTAAACTCCTCCTGCAATAGCGCAGGCATAATAATTGCCCCTAACCCTGCTGCAATAAGCCCAAGTGCAATATGAATGACTTTACCATGAATATAGGTTGGATACTGGCGGTAATCTGTTTTCAGCATATACAGCCTTGTGGCGACTCCTGCTACGACCCCCGCAATAATCGGATAGATGTAATCGCTCATGACATTTTAGTAGCTCCTTTGTTTGATCTTTTGCCTCTATGGCCAATTTGACTGGCAAGCTGTTCATATTTTGATATACCAAACAGCAATATCATCCCTGCAGAGCATGCGTTTAGCCATTGAAAACCTCCAACAGCCGTATGCCCTGCCAATTGTTGAATGACAAAAGAATACACTAGTTCCCCTTGGCACATTCCAAGGACATATAAGGCAAGCTGCTTCTGAAAATCCCTTTCAACAGAAGCAGTCAAAAGCACACATAATACAACAGCGGCCCACTCAGGTTTTATGATGAACCAAACTGGATCATATAATGCAAAAAGATAAACAAACGCATACCCGGACACAAGCGTCAGGTGCACCATGATATAGCGAAATCGTTTATACATCCCGAAATATCCGGAATAGACGCATCCGCAAACGAAAAACATCACGTATGCCGCATTCAGTGAAAAATATAAAGTAAAGTGATGTATGCTTAAGATGATATTAGTCAAAATAAATAATGAGACGGCAAATCGACTTTTCGTCTTTCCAAGAATAAAGGTTGTCAGTATCCACAAAAACCACATTGACCAATAATAATAAAATTGTTCCATATTGCTTCCTCCATATTCCCAGTATGGAGTCTAAACACTTTTTTTAAACAAACCGCCTCACGTAAAGGAGAATGATCATGGGAAAAGACAGACAGGAGAAAAAACTCAAGGCTTCTGGCAGAGTGGAATCAGACCGAGACCAATCGATTCACTATGACGGAGCCACCAGCCTTGAACAAAACGGTAAATTCAAAAAGCGTAAATCATAATACAAAAAGCCCAAAACTCACACGGTTTTGGGCTTTCCTTATCCAACTATCAACGTACATTGTAATTGGAAGTATGAATGCCTCTCTCTGTCAGCCAGTGATGAGTCTCACCTTTGATGACAAGAGGAGCCTTTTGCAAATCAGAAATTGTTCTGGTGCCGAGCACAGTCATAATCATTTTTAATTCCTCTAGGATCAGCTGAATCTCTTCTAGCAGCCCTTCTTCGCCTTTTTCAGTCAGCGCCTTTAAGAAGTGCCCTGCCATTCCTATACAGGAAGCCCCGAGAGCTATCGCCTTCGCGGCATCAAGCGCATTTTGAAGGCCGCCAGACGCAATCATTGGTTTATCAGGAAACTCAGAGCGGATTTCAGCCAGGCTCGCTGCTGTTGAAATACCCCATGAATTGAAAAAGGTGATCTGCCGCTTTCTTCGGAGATTTTCTATTTTCGAGAAATTTGTCCCTCCGTAACCGCCGATATCAACAGCTGCCGCACCTGCCTCATACAGTTTTTTTGCTGATTCTTTGCTCATTCCGAAGCCTACTTCTTTTATTATGACAGGCACTTTGACTTCGCTGCAGATTTGTCCAATACGGGAAAGAGCTCCGCTAAAGCTTCTGTCGCCTTCTGGCATGACAATTTCCTGAATGACATTCAGGTGAATCTGCAGCGCGTCCGCCCCAATCATTTCGACAGCTTCCTTCGCCTGACGGGCTGTCGCCTCGCTCCCGAGATTGGCAAAAATCAGCCCATTCGGATTTTCCTTTCGGACGATTTCATACGAATAGCGTTCAGACGGGTCTTTTAACGCCGACATTTGCGAGCCGACAGCGAGAGGGATACCAGCTATTCCAGCTGCTCTAGCAAGCGCCTTATTAATTTCATATGTAAGTTCTCCGCCGCCGCCAGTCATTGCATTGATAAAAATCGGCGAACTGCTTGAAAGTTCGCCGATTTTTGTGGAAATATCTACTTGTTCTAATGCAAGATCGGGCAGACTGACATGAACAAACGTAATATCATCAAGACCCGTCTCCCGCTTTTGGCCGGTAGACAGGGCATGATTGATGTGTTCTCTTTTCCGTTCTGCTCGAGTCACGTTTATCACCAATTATTTTAGTTTATTAAGCTTATCTCCGATCAGATCTCCAAGCTGGAAGCCAGTGCTTGTTTCTTCCTTCGCCTGATATTGGCGGTAATCCTCTTGATCGGCTTTCGGCGTTTCTTCAAGCTCACGCATGCTTAATGAAATGCGCTCTTCATTTTCATTCACATCAAGAACCTTCACTTTTACAGTCTGTCCTTCTTCAAGAACTTCATGCGGCGTGCCGATATGTTTATTAGAAATTTGAGAAATATGAACGAGACCTTCCACGCCAGGAAGAATTTCAACAAACGCACCGAAGCTCACGAGGCGCTGAACCTTTCCTTCAAGCACATCACCCGGTTTGACTTTCTCCCCAACTTGGCTCCAAGGTCCAGGCAGCGTTTCTTTAATAGATAGAGAAATACGCTCATTATCCCGGTCAACCGATAATACTTTCACTTTTACTTCCTGTCCTTCTTCCACAACGTCAGACGGCTTTTCAACGTGGGAGTGGGAAAGTTGTGAAATGTGCACAAGCCCGTCAATACCGCCGATATCAACAAACGCGCCGAAATCAGTCAGACGCTGCACTTTACCTTCGAGTACACTTCCAACCTCTAGAGACTGAAGAAGGTCTTGTTTTTTATTTGCCTGCTCACTTTCAACAACCGCACGGTGTGAAAGGATGACACGGTTTTTATCACGGTCAAGCTCTACTACGAGCAGAGACAGTGTTTTTCCTTTATAGTCGGTAAAATCTTCTACAAAATGCGCTTCTACAAGTGATGCCGGAATAAAGCCTCGAACGCCGATATCAACGACAAGACCGCCTTTTACGACATCTTTTACTTCAGCTTCAAACACTTCTTTTGTTTCAAATTTTTTCTCAAGGTCTTCCCAAGCGCGGTCTGCATCAACAGCACGTTTAGATAAAATCAAAGCATCGTCTTCCACTTTTGTTACTTTCAGGTCAAGCTCATCGTCTACTTTTACGACATCCGATGCTTTCTCTACATGAAGACTTGATAATTCACTGATTGGAATAATACCGGACTGTTTGACATTGATAATTTCAACATCGACATGCTTGTCCTCTACCTTTGTCACAATCCCTTTTACTACATCTCCAACCTCTGGCACTTGAACATCAATTTGATTCATTTCCTCTGTCATTTGAATAACCTCCTTGGTCCAAACCTACACAGCTTAATTAAAAACGGTTTGAAAGCTGAACACGTATCATACATGTTCGCTTTTAGCCGAATATGTATTAAAGAATCATCCAAAAAAGATTTTGAATGATCAATAAAAAGTTTTATTAGTATTAACTTCTAATAAAAGGACAGGTTTGTCAAGCAATAACATTCTTTCTTTGTTGAAAAATTCAAAAAAAGTGGCCTCCGCTGGTATCAGCGGGACTTTTGCTCCACTACATCAAGAATTTTTTCAGCAACTTCCTGAATGGAGAGAGAAGTCGTGTCGATTTCAAGCGCGTCATCTGCTTTTCGAAGCGGAGAAACTTCGCGCTCTGAATCGAGTTTATCTCTTCTTGCAATTTCCTCAATTAATGTTTCATAGTTGACATCGTAGCCTTTTTTTACATTTTCTTCATAACGGCGTTTCGCTCTCTCTTCAACAGACGCCAAAAGAAAGATTTTCACTTCAGCATTTGGGAGTACGTGAGTTCCGATATCACGTCCATCCATGACAACGCCGCCTTTTTCGCCGAGCTGCTGCTGGCGTTTCACCATTTCTTCCCTGACGCTTCTGTGCTTGGCAGCAATTGAGACCTGATTGCTGACTTCGTCTTTTCTGATGTCCTCAGTCACATCTGTGCCGTTGACAAGCACCTTTTGTCCTTCTTTGGTTGTGATCAGCTCAATATCTGTTTGCTTTAACAGCTCAGCCAATTTTGCCTCATCTGTCAAATCAACTTTTTCTTGTAAAGCCACATACGTAATGGCCCGATACATCGCTCCCGTATCAATATATATGTACGATTTTTTCTCAGCCACAATTTTGGCAACGGTGCTTTTCCCCGCAGCAGCCGGGCCGTCGATCGCAATCGATAATTTCTTTTCCATAATTCCTCTCCTTGCTCTTTTCTCCTCTATGGATTGTATCATGAACTTTATGAAAAAGGGTGAAAAATTCCTGAATAATTAATGTTTAATGGTTTCTACCCAATCATTAACCTCCATTTTATCAACCCCTTCATATTGAATCACTTTTGAGACATAAGGTTCAATATGCTGATAGTGAAAAAGAAACTGGATACCAACTAAAATCACTGCCTGAATGAACAATAATTTGAGCAGCAGCCGTTCAAAGGTCTTCATCGGCCCACCTCCATTACAAATAGTATGGAAGTGTTTGCCGATGTTTATTCCAATCTTGCCTTCCTTCTCTTGTTTAACTGGCGGCGAATGCAATACTGAAGAAGGAGCTGCTGGTCACCTGCTGAAATCTCCGAATACTCCAAGGTCATTTTACGTTTGCCGGTTTTTGAATCATCATAAACGCGTCTGACAACCGCGGCAGCCTCTACTTGATGCGTTTTCTCCTCTTCCTGAAGGCTGATGAAAAGGCGCAGCGTATCCCCGTGCTGATAAGAATAGCCGCCTGTCAAAATCAAAGCGATACCGCCAGCACTGATATTGTACGAGAGTGTATGAAACTTGTCTTTTTCATCTGCCGGCTCGACCAGCACATCCAATACCGCGTCAGTTCTTACATATTGCCGGCGCTGAATTCGTTTCATTTTTTCACGGGGAGGCACTTCAAGGCGAATCATTTGAAGCTTGTCCTTCACTTTTCCCTTCATGCGGCTTGAGAAGCGGTAAGGCACTTCGTCTTTACCGACAAACTCTACCGTTACTTCAGTATCGTGATGTAATATCACGGTTCTTCCTGTGTGTACATCAACTGGATATGCGATCAGGAGCTCTCCGTTTTCAATGCTCACAGCCTTGCTCTTTGCTATTTTTAATTGATTTTCTTCTATGTATTCTAAGTGTACAGTATCCCCAATTTCTATCATTGACTTCACTCTTTCGCATTCAATATATTCACTTTTTTATTAAATCATGTAATGGAAAAAAGGAAAAGACTTTTAGTCCTTTCCTCCTAGTTTTTATAGGTCTTTATATATAGGTTCGGCATTTTTTAGTTTTTCGACCTTCTCTTCCGTTCCGTCATTAGCATTTATATACATTCTGAATGTATCATTTTCAATCGTACCAAGCATTTCATAGCACAATACTTCCTGGCCTAATTCATTTGTGATCACAGCAAGCCTTGTTTCTCTCACTTCTACATTTTTGTTTAATTTTGCTTTTGCATCTTGTTCAGAAATAACCGGCTTTGGTATGTCTCTTTTTCTGTGGGATGTTAAGAAATCGCGTGCTGAAAAACCGACAACCTCGCCGTCATCCAAGGCAACTTTCATACGGATGGCTTCTGGATACATCCTGATATTATTTTCTATTGGAACATATGAGAATACACCGATTTTATCGTATTGCGCACTTTCATCGATTTCCAGATCTTTTGTTTCATATCCATTTTTCTTTAGAAAAGCAAGGGCTCGATTCGAACCATCATTCAAGCTGATTTTTTGATCTTTCACTTCTCTGTTCTGGATTAAATAAACCGGGTGTCCGCCTTTTTTTGTAATATCCATATATATCGCTGCTTTATGATCAGGATCTTTCATACTGATACTGTAGACGTCACGGTTTGTTTTTTTCCCGCTCTTTATCACTTTAATTGCATAATTGTCATCCGGTGCAAAGCGTTGGGCAATTTGTTTGGCTTCCTGTGCAGAAATTTCTTTCCCCTTCAGATGGGCAAAACCTTTCTCTTCTTTTTTGGTGCTGGTGAAACTAGGGCCAAGATCTGTTCCGGAGGAGAAGGACCCGACATTTTTTTCAACCGTTTTAAAGCTGTTGATGATCGTGTTATCACTCTGTTTTTCGTCAGAGGCCAGCGCCATCTCTACATCCATCCAGCGCAAGTTCTTGCTCATGACAAGGTGCTGAACGTGGCGCAATTCATTTTGGATATCTTCTGACTGCTGATAAAGCTTATTTAGCGAAGTATATTCTTTTTCATCAAGCGGTTTTTGATCCAAATCTCTGATTGACGTTTTGTAGCTGAAATCGCCGATCTTGGATAACAGCTCTTCCGTTTTGTTAAACGGCATTAATGTAAGCGGCAGCTGACTGACACTGTTATGGGCTTCTGATGTAATTCTCCAAACATCTATCAATGCGGGGGACAGTGATTTTTTGCTGTTCATGGCAAGCGTTGCGCCAATTTTATCATGCAGCTGGTCTACCTGATAGGTGAGCTCATGAAACGCCCGCTGATAGTTATTTTCAGCATGAAGAAGGACAGCGTCTTTTTCCTGGTGCTCTTTGTATCCCCAGTAACTAGTACCGACAATTGCAATACCGAGCACTGCGATTAAAATACCTCTGATCATTTATCACACCTCATTTTTATGCTTTCTTATGTCCTGCTACTCACAGAAAATGTGTTTACCGATTCTCTTAATCTGCGGGCGTCCCCAAATCCAAGCGCTGGTAGCTGTATCCGGATTAAAATAATACAGCGCTTCCTCGGACGGGTCCCAGCCATTGATGGCGTCTAATACTGCTTCTTTTGCTGTTTCGTTCGGCTGCATATAAATTTGTCCGTCAGCCACCGCTGTAAAGGCAAGCGGTTCAAAAATAACACCCGCTACTGAATTTGGAAATAACGGACTGTTTAAACGGTTCAAGATAACTGCTGCAATCGCAACCTGTCCCTCGTACGGCTCGCCACGCGCTTCCCCGTAAACCGCTTGAGAAAGCAGCCGAATATCATTATTGGAAAAACCGCCCGGCATGTTAGCTGCAACCGCATCCTGTTTTTTTGTTTTTGCAGGCGTGTTGTTTTGCTGTTTATTCGCTTGCGGCTGCTGTGTTATTTTTTCAGCAGGCTGTTTCTGCCGCGTCTCTGCTTGCTGCCTTGCTTTTTGAGTCGCTGTTTTTGACGGTTTCGTTTGGTATTTCAGCGGTATTTTTCCGTAATGCGTGAATGTATTTCCTTTTTGAAGCTGCTCCATGACATATTCACGGTAATATTTAGACTTAGATATCAAGGTCTGTTTGGTTTGGGCTCCGACCAGGCCGTCTATCTCTTTTAAGCCGAATTGATCCTGAAAGTTCCGTACTGCCCAGTATGTCCCCCATCCATAAACCCCGTCAATTTTCCCATTATAATATCCGTTATATTGAAGACGCGCCTGCAGCTCAATCACATCGTCCCCTGTTGCCCCTCTTTGAATGACTTGATTAGAAAAGGCTGAAATTGTTTCAGTATTGATAAACGTCGTAATTATAAAGGAAAATAAGATGAGACATGCCATAATCGATCCTTTGGACTTCATCTTTTCAAGCCTCCTACAGCAAATTTTTGAGTGTAAACGTATTTTCTGTAACGAGGTTATTTTTATACACTCTTTCCTTCTTATCCCTCACAGCTTAAAAATTTCAACAACTCAAAAAGCCGCACTATGGCTGTGCGGCTTTTCTATATCTGCATCATATTGACAGAACGGGCTTTTTTTGCTTTTCGTAAACCAAACCACCATAAAAATAACATAAATGGAAGCATGTAGTAGACCCAGTTGCTGAGGGCTGTCAGGATAAAGTCATACGACCCATGTAAAAGTGAGGGCAGAACCAACGAAAGGATAAGCCATTTCATACGTGCTTTATCAGCTGAGAAACGCGCTTTCCCGAGGTAAAACCCCATAATCACTCCAATTAAGGCATGGCATGAAACGGGCAGCAGCGCTCTGACAAACGCATGCTCCACACCATGACCGATTAAATAAAGAATATTTTCGAGTGTCGCAAAACCGAGCGATACACTTGCACCGTATACAATTCCGTCATAATGCTCATCAAAGTGGGCGTGCGGATAAACACTGATCATTAAAATAAACCATTTCAATGATTCCTCCAAAAAGCCAGAAGACAAAAAAGAAACAAAAAAGCTTCCGCCTCCCACATTCTCTTTTTGAAGTACATACTGAATAAACATAGTGGGAAATACAAGAACAACCCCAAGAAAAAATGAGCGAAGCACCATATGTACAGGTTCATTATCATACTGATCTTTTAAATAAAAATAACTTAACAGCGCGATGCCGGGAGCAATTCCTGCAGAGATGATTGCAAACATCAGGCAACCTCTTTCCTTTATATTCCTATGTCTATCCTACCATGTTGTGTATGAATTTACATCTGTCTGACTTTAAAAAAACAAAAAGAGCATACGAATCCTTCATATGCTCTCCTCTTTTCACTGATCTTCTCTTTTTGCAATTTCGTTTGCGATGTGGCCGCCGTGAAATCTTCCGTTTTCAATGAATATTTCATTTGCGTTGTTTCCGGCAGCAATGACCCCGGCAATAAAAACGCCCTCTACATTGGTTTCCATCGTTTCTTCATTAAAAAACGGACGCCCTGATTCCTCATCGATTTCCACACCGATTTTTTTCAAAAATTGATGGTCAGGATGATATCCCGTCATGGCAAATACGAAGTCGTTTTTAATGGTAATCAGCTCCTGCTGGCCGGAGCGGAAAACGACTTCATCATCAGTGATTTTTTCTACACAAGCGCCAAATTCCATTCGGATTGTACCGTTTCTTACTAAGGATTCGAATTCTGGCAGAATCCATGGCTTAATGCTTGAAGAGTATTCATTGCCCCTATATAAAACGGTGACACGCGCTCCTGATTTTACGAGTTCAAGCGCAGCATCTACACTTGAATTTTTCCCGCCGATAACGACGACGTCTTTATCGAAATACGGATGTCCTTCTTTAAAATAATGGAATACTTTCGGCAAATCCTCACCGGGTACGTTCATATAGTTTGGATGATCATAATAGCCTGTGGCAATGATGCAGTATGGCGTTGAATACGTCTCTTTTGACGTTTCGATAACAAATGTATTGTTTTCTGCTTTTGTCACTTTTTGCACCATTTCAAATGCATTCACACGGATCTTTTTTCGCTTCACGACTTCCCTATAGTACGACAAAGCCTGAATTCTGACAGGCTTTCTGTTTTCGGTAATAAATGCCACGTCACCGATTTCAAGCTTTTCACTTGAGCTGAAAAAGGTTTGATGCGTCGGATAATTGTAAATACTGTTAACGACATTGCCTTTTTCAATGACAAGGGCATCTATGCCAATTTGTTTTAGGTGAATGGCCGCAGATAATCCGCAAGGACCTCCGCCAATAATTATTGCTTTTTCTTCAATCATTTCCGTCAACTCCTGCGATTGGGCATTCAATTCACATTTTTCTATTTCCAAATAAAAAAATCTCCTATTTTATCATAGGAGATTTTTATTTTTTATGCAAATCATCAACTTATATCCAGCCTCTAAAGCGCGAAGCTTCCGCCATTTTACGCACGCCTACCATATAAGCGGCAAGTCTCATGTCGATTCTTCGGTTGTTGGCCATTTCATATATATTGTTGAATGATTTTACCATCATTTTTTCTAATTTCTCTTCTACTTCTTCCTCGCTCCAGTAGAAGCCCTGGTTATTCTGAACCCATTCAAAATAAGAAACCGTTACGCCTCCCGCGCTTGCCAGTACATCAGGAACAAGCAGAATGTCACGGTCTGAAAGAATTTTTGTTCCTTCAAGCGTAGTTGGCCCGTTAGCTGCTTCAACGACGATTTTCGCCTGTATATTATGGGCATTTTCTTCTGTAATTTGGTTTTCAATCGCGGCAGGAACTAAAATATCACAATCCAGTTCCAGCAGCTCTTGGTTCGTAATGGTATCGTTGAAAAGCTTCGTCACTGTGCCAAAACTGTCACGGCGGTCGAGTAAGTAATCAATATCCAGGCCTTCAGGGTCATACAGTCCGCCGTATGCATCGGATATGCCGACAACCTTTGCCCCTGCATCATGCATAAATTTCGCCAGATAGCTTCCGGCGTTTCCGAATCCTTGAACGACGACTCGCGCACCTTCAATATCGATGCCTTTTTTCTTCGCCGCTTCTTTTATGCAGATGGTTACACCTTTTGCTGTCGCTGATTCTCTCCCGTGAGATCCGCCAAGCACAAGCGGTTTGCCTGTAATGAACCCAGGCGAATTAAATTCATCAATTCTTGAATACTCATCCATCATCCAAGCCATGATTTGTGAGTTTGTAAATACATCCGGTGCCGGCACGTCTTTCGTCGGACCGACAATTTGGCTGATAGCTCTGACATATCCCCTGCTTAGACGCTCCAGCTCTCTAAACGACATATCCCTTGGATCACAAACAATTCCGCCTTTACCACCGCCATATGGAAGATCAATGATACCGCATTTTAAACTCATCCAAATGGAAAGTGCCTTCACCTCTTTTTCAGTTACGTTGGGGTGAAAACGTATCCCGCCTTTTGTCGGACCGACGGAGTCATTGTGCTGGGCACGATAACCCGTAAAAATTTTGACTGAACCGTCGTCCATACGAACTGGTATTTTTACCGTTAATAATCTCATCGGCTCTTTTAACAATTCGTATACTTCTTCAGGATATCCCAATTTTTCCAGAGCCTTATGTATTACGGTTTGAGTTGATTTTAAAACATCAAGTTTGTCCTCTTCTGTATGACCGGTGTTTCGATCGGCTGCCATTTGAGTTAACCTCCTAGAATCTTCTGTTTCTCACATGCTCCCTTTCAGAGAATAGTATACACCTTCATATGATCTATGCATAGGATAAACGTTATGTTTTTCCATGTTTTTTAACAAAAAAAACCGCTGTAAAAAACAGCAGTTTTTCTTCCATTCTTATGAAAAATGAGTTTGGATTGTCTCTACAGCATTTCCGTCCATAATGAGCTTACCGTACTCTTGTAAGCGATAAATCGTTAATGTTGTTGGATTGCCGTATTCAGCCAGGACCGCCACAACACCCTCGGCAGTCTGTGATCCCAAGTCTTCCAGGCTTAGAAAGTACTGTCCTTCATAGTGATAGACAGTCCCTCCCGTGATACCGATCCGCTGTAAGCTTTCAGAAAGCTGAATGATATCTTCAAAGGAATGGAATTGATATATGATGTCCGCGCTTTCGTCAAGCTTGACTTGCATTTCGATGTAATCATCATCATACTCATCTTCTTCTGAATCCGCTTCTTGGTTCTTTGTTACGATCACAACCATCCCTTGTGCTTGGAGAGAATACACTTCCACTGCAATCGGTCCATTCGCTTCAAAGCCGAGCTCTGTATTTGCTTCATTCATCATATCTTTAAATAACTGGTGGACTTTAAATGAGTCCTTCCAGAGGTCTTCTTTTGTTAATCCACGATCAGTCAAATCATCGAGGGTCAAAAAGATTTTAATCTTATTGTAATTCAGACGCTCAAGCCGCATAACGTTCCCTCCTGCCTCTACTTGCACACAAATCATATAACACATTATATGAGATGATGAGTCATAGGTTCTTAATTGTTATCAGTTTACACTGAGTTCACTAGTAAGACAAGCACAATGCAGTTTTTTATGGACACACTCTTTAGGGAAGTCATTCAGGTGCTGCAAGTGTCACGATGTGTGCCTCAGGCTCCGCCCCTAAACGAAGGGGCACTTTTGTTGTGCCGTACCCGTTGCTGATGAGGTATGCAGCATTTTTAACAAAACCGGTTGTACCAAGCTCATAAGGGCCGAATTTTCCAAATCGAATCTGTCCGCCATGGGTATGTCCGCTGAATATCACATCAATACCATCATTTTCATTGATTTGCTGATGGATCTCAGGGTTATGACAAACCAGAACGTTCAACTGGTTCTCGTCAATTTCTTTAATTGCTTCTTCATAATCATCCATCTCCATCCTGATGTCATCCACTCCGGCTATGGTGATGGTATGTCCGTTATAGGTAAAAGGAACCGATTCATTTCGAAGCGTAATAATACGGTACGCCTTAAAAATAGTATACAGTTCACGCTGACTGACCTCATAATCATTGTTTCCCCATACAAACATGACAGGGACTCCCAAACCCGCAAGCCTTCTGACATTTTCCTCAATTCTCGAGCAGGACACCCCGCCTTCAGCTAAATCACCGCCAATTATCACCAGATCCGGCTTATGGCCCTGCGCTTCCTCTAAAAGACCGTGATCAACAACACGTTTGTGAATATCAGATATAAAAAAAATCGTTAGAGGCGGCTTCCCCTTCATTTTTGATAACGTAAATGTATGGTTTTTTAGATGATTGCCTTTTGCCACTGAATACATTTTTGCCGTCATTGCCGCTGCCGCAATCGCTAATGCACCCGCAATTTTCATTGATCGCTTCATAAAAAACTCTCCATTCTTTTAGTACTTATCAATAAGACGGACAATAAAAAAAGACGTTTCTATCGTTTGAGAAAACGCCCCATTTTATTTACTTTCAAAATATAGATTAATATCATATTGGTGCTTCATCAATTGAAAAACAGATTCTCGCGCCTTCCATTTATCAGGCTGCGGCCAGAGATCAGTGCTTTTCTGAATAATTTCACATCTCAGTTTATGGAAATCCCCCTCGGCTTTTTCTTCTTTTTTCTTAAAATAATATGAAGTGCAGTATGCAAAAGCAGTTGCCATCATCCAAAATAAATAAAAGGTATGGCTTAGCATTTCTTGAAGAATGAGCTGAGGCGCCGGGCTTTTGATCATCATTAAAAGACATAATAAGCCCAGGCAAATGAGTGAGGTCCACCGCCACCTGCGGCATTGCGCAGCATAGTTTTCGTATTTTTGTTTTCGTTTCACCAACGCCTGTAGCATCTGTTTGGTCGGCGCGTCCGTAAATCGGTCCAGCTGGTTCCATAAGGATTCCATACGCTTCACACCTTGTCCCTTTTCATTGCTACAATATATGAGCCTGTGATCAAAAAAATGCCCGCTAATAAGTCAAAGGGATGTCCAAAATTTGCCCGGTATAAACGTCATTTCCGTTCAAATGATTATAGGCACGGATCTTTTCTTCTCCTGATCTGCTTTTATAATATTTCATGGAAATGCGGTACAGCGTTTCTTTCTTCTGAACGGTGTGCTTCACGATATGTTCCGCCTCGGTTTCTTGAACTGGTTCAGGCTGCTGCGGTATTTGTTCCTGCTCTTTTTGGACTGTTTTTTCTGGGGAAGGGGAAGCAGCCGCGCTTTTTGCTTCCTGTTTGTTTGCTGTGTCCTCTTTTTCCGCTACAGCAGGCTGCTTCTTATCAGTTGTTGTTTCTGTTTGTTTCTCTGTCTTTTTGTTTTCAGATTTTTTTTTTGACTCTTCGCGCAGAACTGTCTCTTGCGTTTCTTTTTTGGCCTCTGGTTTTTGGACCACTTCGTATTTACTCTGGCTGCTGTCTATAAATACATCTTCATAATCATCGGGATTTCCCGGATGGCTTTTCATTAGATAAAATAAGGCGACAAAGACGATAACCGGCACAAATACAAACAGTACCGCGAGAGTGGTAAATAACGGCGTTCTTGTTTTGCCTTGCTTTTTTTTCTTCTCTCTTTGATTTTTTACAGATTGTCTTGTCGGAAGGCTTTCTTCATCCTCTTCGAAAAGGTCGTCCGCCAATGCGGCATTATGGTCTTCATAAAGATTCTGAGCTTTTCTTCTCTCAACTCTAGACATGTTCGTCATGTGTATCCCTCCTAACATGTTCAAAACGAATCTGACAGGCAAACACGGCATCAATAATAAAATGCGCCGTTACCGGAACAAATAAATTACCGGTCCATTCATAAATCAGTCCAAGCAAAAAGCTGATTGCCGTCACCATGATAAATAGCAGCCATTTTGTCAAATACCGAAAATGAAGAACAGCAAAAACAATACTGGCCGCCCATAAACCAATATGGGTCTGCAGCACTCCCCTAAATAACATTTCTTCAGCGAAAGAAATTAGAAGCGTTAAAAATATAATATGAGGGATTGGCCTTTTACTGAATAATTTTTTATTGATTCCGCCGTCATCATATAAATGAGACGGACACCATTTCATGATTGCCATGTCGGCTAAAACGACAATAACTGCAAGAGAAACACCATACCAAATGATTCTTGTATCTCTAATATGCCAGAGGCTGAAAAAATCACTTATATTCTGAAAAAAGAACAAAACGGCAGCAGCGGACACCATGATGACCAGAAGCTGTGTCATGTATAGCTGCTTCAGTATATCACGGTCAGACAGATGTTGGATCAAATCCCTTTGCTGTTTCAGTTCGGCTCACCTACAGTCTTTAGACTGAATATACGGTGCAATTCCGATCTCCAGCCGTCTAATGGTGCTATTTGGACGCGCTCCTCTTTTTGTTCATACAGCGAGAGATCAAAACCGCAATGTGAACAGCATGGCATGCTTCCTTTATCGGGCTCGTATGTTTCATCAAAATAGGCTAACAACGATTGTCTTAAGCAGCCGTCGCGATGAAGCAAAGCTGCCACGTGACGCATTTTTTCAAGTTTCAGCTCCATGCGATACGTGATTTCCCGCTTGATCAGATCAATCGATGTTTTCCCCTGCATAAAGAGATGGATGATCATGCGCGACTGCGTCTCTGTGATACCATATTGCATGAATAATTCGCGCAGTTTTCTTTCGTCCCGTTCTTCCGTTTCTTCCAGCACGCGAATAACATTGGCGATTTCTCCATCTGCAAGACTCTCCATTTGGATAATCTGCTCTTGCAATTCGAAATCTCCAGGCGCTCTGAGCAAAATGCTGACACTCGGTTTTCCGTCACGCCCTGCTCTGCCAATTTCCTGCATAAAAGCTTCAGCCGTCTGCGGGAGATAAAAATGTATGACATATTTGATATCAGATTTATCAACACCCATTCCAAACGCATTTGTACAGCAAATGACATCAAGCTGGTTATTAATAAATTGCTGCTGAATTAACATTCTGTCGCCAGAATCCATGCCGCCATGGTAATAATCAACCCTGCTGCTTGTTTTGTTTTTTATTTCCTCCGCTAATTCCTCTGCCCATTTCCTTGTCGGACAATAGACAATTCCCGGACCTTGCAGGTTTTCAACCAGCTGAATGACCCTATCTATTTTTTCGGCAGTATCCGCAGTATTTTCAACTTTGAGTGCAATATTCGGCCGGTTAACCGAGTTAAGATGCCGTTCGGCATGATGCAGTTCAAGCAAATTCATGACATCATGCAGCGTATCCTTCGTCGCCGTAGCCGTCAGAGCAAGCACCGGCGGATGCCCAAGTGTTTTTCTCAGCTGCCCAAGCTTTGAATAATCCGGCCTAAAATCATGTCCCCACTCCGATATACAATGCGCTTCATCAATAACGAAGAGACTGATCGGAACGCTCTTTAATTTTTCCAAAACATATGACGACTGCAAAGCTTCGGGCGACAGATACAAAAATTTGTACCGATGGATATGCTCTAAAACGAATTGTCTTTCCTGCCTGCCGAGCATACTATTCAAAGCGGCAGCCCGTTTTTCTCCCCGCGCTTTCAGCTGCTGCACCTGATCCTCCATTAAAGAAAGCAAAGGAGAAACGATTAATATCATACCGTCAAGCATGTAACCGGGCAACTGGTAGCAAAGAGACTTCCCTCCCCCTGTCGGAAGCATTGCAATGGTATCCTTTCCGCTGAGAACGCTTCTGATGATGTCCTCCTGCCCTTTTTTAAAGGAATGAAAACCAAAAAACTGATATAACACTTGCTGTAACTTAGTCATACTGTTTCACCTGCTTTGCCAATGCCAGCCTGATTTGAAAGTAGCTGAACCGCTGCTCTAGGCCTTCTCGAATTTGTTTGATCTTGTTTGTCCGCATGCGTTTGGCGAACTCAGCAATTTGGAGCTGATCCTCAGCCGAAATATATTCATCAATCACAAAAGCCGGCTCATGAAGAGAAATTTCGACGATATGGTCTTCAATTGTGGCAGTTTTCAGCTTTCTGATTTCAGCAATTCGCTGAATCGGAATCCCTTGTCTGACCATCTGCCATGTTTTTCTCGTAGACTCAGTCAGTGCATTCTCCAGATGCACATCGGAAAGAAGATCCTTTAGTATAGAATCTTCACATTGCGGCAAGGAATGAATAAAATAATGTACCGCAGCCCAAAACAAGACATAAACGTACCACTCGTCTTCTTGCAGATTGTCAGCAAGCTGCCTGCTCGTATAACCGATCCTATTATATGAAGTTAATGAGTAGACAAAGATAAGAGCTGCTTTCTCGTCAAGCCTTTGCAAATGATCCTCCAGCATTTCCTGCAAGCCCCTTGCCAGTTTTTCATGATCCTTCTGCATGTGCATGTATCGCTTGACCCAGTGAAGCGTCTTATAATCTTTTGTGACGGGAATATACTGTCTGCTGCTGCGCTGCTTATTTGACAATACCTGTACGAGAAGGGAAAGTCTTTTCCAGAGCACGCTTGCGGCCTGCTGAAAATAAGCGCCGTGGCAATGGGCTGGCCAAGGCCGTTCACTCAGCGCCTGCCTCAACATGCTTTCGCCTCTTATAGTCACTCTGTATGTATCTGTTTCTGACATTGGTTCCAGAAATGACTGCTGTTCAAGCTTGAGAAGTGATCCTGATATGTCGCTTCTTGAACATTGCGGAGCCATTCCAAAATATCTTGCAGTCTGAAATAAGCCGGCATCTTGAATGGTTTGTGACGATCTTTTTCCTTTAAATAGGTGAAAAACGGCACTTCCTGTCCGTTCCCCGTTTATTTTAGAAAGGCAATCGAGAACCATAATATCAAAGTAATGTAATGACAACCTATCCACCCACATTCTTCCTGACAAAAATCGTTGGTTTGCTCTTTTTATTTTAACAGATTTTAAACATAAATCGACGTTTAAAGTCATCATAAGGGGGGATGTTATGTAGATAACCCCTTATGTGATAAGCATTCTCAATCATTTTTCTGTTGAAATGTGGCATCAACATCATTACAATAAGTAAGAGGAATAGGTGTTAAATTGATTAAATATAAAGATTGATCCATTTGTTCCACCAAGAACAATCTGGGAGGTTTTATTCATGGCAAAGTACACAATCGTAGACAAAGATACATGCATTGCATGCGGCGCTTGCGGAGCGGCTGCACCAGACATTTACGATTACGATGATGAAGGCATCGCGTTCGTAACGCTTGACGAAAATAAAGGCGTTGTCGAAGTTCCTGAAGTACTGGAAGAAGATATGATTGACGCTTTTGAAGGATGCCCTACTGATTCCATCAAAGTGGCGGATGAGCCATTTGAGGGCGACCCGCTTAAATTTGAATAGAAGTAATCGAAAAAGCTCCCCTGCGGGAGCTTTTTTTATTTAATGAATATGCGCGCTTCTTTGCTGTTCAATCCATGGTTTAAGCTTGATAAAGATGAGTGTGAACACAATCGTAATGACAATGCCTTTTATGAGGTTAAACGGCAGGATACCAGCGACTACCGCTGTTTTCAGCGCACTGTCGGATAATGCTGGGGAGTGTAAAAACCATGTGTAGGCCGGAAGAATCAGAACATAATTCAGAATGCTCATCAGCACCGTCATAGCTGCAGTTCCAATCAGAAGACTCACTGTCAGGCCTTTTGCTGAATTCAGCTTTTTAAATAAGAAAGCAGTCGGCAATATAAAGAGTGTTCCGGCAATGAAATTTGCAATTTGTCCTACAGGCACTCCAGCCATGCTCCCCTGAATGATATATTGAAGAACATTTTTTATCGCTTCAACGGCAATACCCGCTAAAGGTCCGTATATAAGAATCGCAATAATGGCAGGGACATCACTGAAATCAATTTTCAAATAATCAGGAAGCCCCGGAAACGGAAAATTTAACAGCATCAATACAAATGCAATGCTGCTCAGCATGCTGATCACGACTAATTTTTTTACTTTCAAGTTGCTCTCTCCTTTTCGATCACATCTTACTCGAAAAGCGGAAAGGTTCTTTTTCCAGCCAATAAAAAAACCGCTCTATGACATAAAAGCGGGGTTTCAAAAATTTGGCTTGGTAAAGAAACGTTTGAAAACCTTTTTTCAAAACGCTGCTGAACCTCCATCTTCTCCCATCCAGACTATACTGTCGGCTTCGGAATCACACCGAATCCTGCTGTCAAAAACAGCTCGCGGGCTTAGAGCCAGTTGCTCATCACCGCCGGTAGGGAATTTCACCCTGCCCCGAAGATTGATCATATGAATTTGATTCCATTATAAACGATAAATGATTGGTTGTATAGATAATTGCTTCAAATTAAAAATATCGCCAAAAGTCTCTAAAACTGGTCAAATCCTCACTTTCCTTTTATCCTTTACTGCGTCAATACACATTGACACTCTATTGAGAATATGTTAAATTATCAGATATTTAGTTTGTCAATTTAGGAGGAAATCTTACGATGTTTCGAGTATTGGTCTCAGACAAAATGAGCAACGACGGCTTACAGCCACTTATTGAATCAGACTTTATTGAAATCGTCCAAAAAAACGTAGCAGATGCAGAGGATGAATTACATACCTTTGATGCTCTATTGGTGCGAAGCGCGACAAAAGTAACAGAAGACCTTTTTCAAAAAATGACTTCTTTAAAAATCGTCGGAAGAGCCGGTGTCGGTGTGGATAATATCGATATTGACGAAGCGACGAAACATGGGGTTATTGTTATTAATGCGCCAAACGGAAACACAATTTCCACAGCTGAGCACACATTTGCGATGATCTCATCTTTAATGAGACACATCCCTCAGGCCAATATCTCTGTAAAATCCAGAGAATGGAACCGCACAGCATATGTCGGTTCGGAACTTTACGGCAAAACACTTGGAATTGTAGGATTAGGCAGAATCGGAAGCGAAATTGCACAGCGTGCGAGAGCCTTCGGTATGACTGTGCACGTTTTTGATCCTTTCTTAACAGAAGAAAGAGCGAAAAAAATCGGTGTAAACAGCCGTACGTTCGAAGAAGTCTTGGAAAGCGCAGATATCATCACTGTGCATACGCCGTTAACAAAAGAAACAAAAGGCTTATTAAACAAAGAAACGATTGCAAAAACGAAAAAGGGTGTTCGCTTAATTAACTGTGCACGAGGCGGCATTATCGATGAGGCAGCTCTTCTTGAAGCTTTAGAAAGCGGCCATGTTGCCGGTGCGGCGCTTGACGTTTTTGAAGTTGAACCGCCGGTTGATAATAAGCTCGTTGACCACCCGTTGGTGATTGCCACTCCTCACCTAGGGGCATCGACAAAAGAAGCACAGCTGAATGTTGCAGCGCAAGTATCAGAAGAAGTGCTGCAGTTCGCAAAAGGTCTTCCTGTTATGTCAGCCATTAACCTGCCTGCCATGACAAAGGATGAATTCGCTAAAATTAAGCCGTACCACCAAATTGCTGGAAAAATCGGCAGCCTCGTATCACAATGCATGAAAGAGCCGGTACAGGATGTCGCGATTCAATATGAAGGCACAATTGCTAAACTTGAAACATCGTTTATTACAAAAAGCCTTCTGTCAGGCTTCTTAAAACCACGCGTTGACTCAACAGTTAACGAAGTAAATGCGGGCGGTGTCGCAAAAGAACGCGGCATTAGCTTTAGTGAAAAGATTTCCACTTCTGAATCTGGATACGATAATTGCATTAGCGTAAAAGTAACAGGAGACCGTAGCACCTTTACAGTTACAGCTACGTATATCCCTCATTTCGGAGAACGCATTGTCGAAATCAACGGGTTTAATATCGACTTTTATCCAACAGGCCACCTGGTTTATATCCAGCATCAGGATACGACGGGGGTCATCGGCCGAGTGGGACGTATTCTCGGAGATAACGATATTAATATTGCAACCATGCAGGTTGGCCGTAAAGAAAAAGGCGGAGAAGCCATCATGATGCTTTCTTTTGACAGACATTTAGAAGATAAAATTGTGAAAGAACTAACAGATGTTCCTGATATCGTGTCTGTAAAACTTATTGATCTTCCATAATGAAAAAACTCAAGCTTTGCAGCTTGAGTTTTTTTCTTTTAACGGTTTTCTGTGTATGTATGTTTGTGCAGTACTTCTAACACGTTTCTCAGCTCGGATACTGGTATTTGCCCAGGTGCTGAAGCCTCTTCTCCTGCGCCGAATGTGCAAGCTGATCCAAATATTTCACCGCTCAGCCTGCTGATCAATCCTGTTCCCGCCATTGACATTGTGATCATCGGGCGGTCCGCATATTTTGTCTTCATGGTATATGTCGCATCAAGCAAGGTTAAAAGATCACCTGTATCCTTCGGCATTACAGCTATTTTCGGAATATGCGCTCCTAACTCCTGCATTTTTCGAAGCCGAGAAATGATCTCGTCCTTTGCAGGTGTATTCTGAAAGTCATGATTAGACATAATTACATGGACACCGTTTTCTCCCGCTAAAGATACTAGCGCTTTCACGTTCGCCTCTCCTGAAAATAGTTCAATATCGATAAAGTCTATGTCTTTTGTGCGGATAGCCATTTCCAGCAAAGCGATATAGGAACTTACATCCATTTCTTTGCTCCCGCCTTCTTTATGCGATCTGAATGTAAATAGAAACAGCTTGTCTTTCAAAGACTCTCGCAGCTTTGAGATCATCTTTATGACTGCTTCACTGTCGTCTGCTTTTTCAAATCCATCGACTCGCCACTCGACAATATCCGGATCCAGTAATTTTACAGCTTCTGCTTCTTTTAAAATTTGCTTTTCTGTTTTACCCATCAGCGGAACGATGATTTTTGGCATCCCTTCTCCAATGGAAACTCCTTTGATTGTTAGCGTGTTCACTTATCTCAACTCCTTTCAATCCTCACTTGTTCTATTATACACTTACACTTATTTTGTGAAAATTCCTATTATATCAAAAAACAAAAAAGCCCAAAGGCTTTTTCAGTTTAAAGAAATCGGATTGGGGGCAGCGGGTACCGGTATGGGATCTGAAACATCATATTTTCCAATTTTATTTGATCTAGTTTCTGTAAAAGTCACTTCTGTAAATCCAAATTCCTTTGCTGTTAAAAGAAGTCCCTCAAGCATTAAAATACCGGTGATTGAATCCTCGACTGCCGAGTTTTTTGAGAAGTGAATATATAAATGTTTATGTTTTTCTGTTATTGATTTAATATCACCTGCGTGAATAACAGGTTCTGTATCCGGTTTACTGTTTGTTTCCATTTCCTTAAACGCTTCTTTTATTGTTTGAAACGTTTTTTCAGAGGGAACAAGAAAGTCTTGTCCGTCTTTATTGTGATACAAATAGTAAGCTTTGTTCGTCTGTGTGTGAACAGGAATTTCAGTCAAAGTGCCATAGGAGCCAACTTTTGCACCAGCCCCGTTTTGATCGGTTGAAAACTTGACTCTCTCATAAGGGCTCCATTTCATTGTTTCTTTCAGCAATTTTTTTAATAGTTTAGCGTCTTTTAGAGAATCAACATCAATGTTCTCGTTAACTTGTATTATTAGTTCTTTCTGTTTCTCCGTTACTTTCACTTCATCCATAAAGGATGGAATGGTGACGGCGTGATCAAGATAGCCTGATTGGTCACTGGCAAACAGGACATCCTGTATGTTTTGGTTTGAATTTGTTTTTTTAATGCTGATGGGTACGATTGTGGACGTATCGGCATCGGCAAACGCTACAGTTATATAATTGCTCTGTTCCTTTTCAGAAACAACAAACGAAGTCTGATCCAGCAACGGTGCTGCTTTTTGACTGTCTGCTGTTTCAGTTTTCGTTATAGCGTTTTCTTTAACCGCTTCTTTTTGAGGCTCTGCCTGATCAAAGAAATGAGGAGAAATAATGAAAGCGATATAAACTGCAGCAGCTGCTGCACATACGGGGCCAATCCATTTTACAGGGGGCTTTTTCTTCCGTTTTACCATCGAAAGCCGCTTGTATATGTCTTGCGGAGAACGATGGTCTTTAACTGCTGGCAGTTGACTTAACAACTCCTTTATCTGTTCTTCGTTCCAATCTGACTTCATCATCCATTAGCTCCTCCCTCAAAAGCTCCATATGTTTCCGAAGTACCTTGAGCCCTCTGTGTTGGGTCGTTTTTACTTTGCTTTCCGAGAAGCGCAGAGCATTGGCTGTTTCCTGTATTGAATATCCCTGTATAAACCGTAAGATAATCACAGCTCTTTGATCGATCGTACATTGATCAAGCGCAGCATAAATTTCCCGGACATTTTCATGTTGAACCGCGAGTTCGTCCGGAAGCAATTGCTGATCTCTGACATCCTGTGTATCCCAATCAAATGTGCCGAGTACACGCTGTCTGATTGTCTGCTGCTTACGGAACCAGTCTATCGCCACATGGCGTGCAATCGACAAAAGCCATGTTTTTTCACTGCTTCTTCCTTCAAACGTATGATATGAATTTAATACACGAATATAAACCTCTTGAAGAAGGTCTTCAGCCTGGCTTTTATCCTTTACCATATAAAATAAAAATTGGTATAAATCTTGATGGTATGTTTTATATAACACTTGAAAGGTTTCTTCCATAGGAAACCCCTCCGTTTCTTTAGTCGTAATAATAGCTTAAAAGTTACATTACAACTATATTACGAGAAACTGGAATTTGGAAGGGAATTTATATTAACATATCCTTAAATTTTATTAAGAAAACACCCGCTTAGGTCAGCGGGTGTTTCTTATGGAACAAGATTCTTCGGCAAATTCAGACTCGACTTTATCATTTTGTCGGAATATAAAACGTAAACGTCGTTCCTTTGTCCATCCGGCTGTGCACTGTAATGGTACCGTTGTGAGCTTCCACAATATTTTTTACAATAGCCAGTCCCAGTCCGGTTCCTGCTCTGCCTCTTGTCCGTGCTTTATCTGCTTTATAGAATCGCTCAAAAATGAATGGCAGATCCTCTTCCGGTATCCCGGAGCCGGAATCTTTAACGTCTATTTTTACTCCATCCTTAACGGTATGAACGGAGATGGACACATTGCCGCCTGATTGAGTATGACGCAGCGCGTTATCAATTAAATTAGTAAACACCTGCTCCATCTTATCTTCATCAAACATCAATTCCTCTTCAGTGAGAGAAATGTCCTGATGCAAAGAAATATTTTTTTCTTTGGCAACGCCGGAAAATTTACGCATGATCTTTTCTATAAATTCGTTAAGATTGATTTGTTCATAATGCAATCCAGTATGGCCTGATTCCATTCGGGCTAAATCAAGCAAATCGTTGACAAGACGGCCCATTCGCAGCGACTCGTCATATATAATTTGAGCAATCTCTTTTCGATCTTCTTCGGAGCTCGCAATGTCATCGACAATGGCTTCACTGTACCCTTGAAGCATGGAGATCGGCGTTCTTAATTCATGGCTGACATTTGCGATAAAGTCCTCGCGCAATTTATCAAGGCGGCGTTCTTCGGTCATATCTCGAAGAACGGCAACCGCGCCTCTGACATGCGATTCCGCATACAGCGGCGACATCAGCAGCACCCATGATCTGCCCTGCAGCGTCATTTCAATCATTTGTTCTTTTTCAGTGCTGACAGCGTTTTGGAACAGTTCTTTTGCTTCTGGCGGAAGATTGTCGCCTTCTTTAATATTCATATTCTGCTCATAATACCAAGCCTGCAGAAAACGTTCAGCCGGCGGGTTTGTCACGAGAATCGTCCCGTCGATATTGATGGTAATCACGCCGTCAGCCATACTGCTTAATATGTTTGAAAGCTGTTCTTTTTCTTGGTTGAGCGCATTGATATGAAAGTTAAGCTGCCGTCCCATTTGATTAAAGGCGGTTGCCAGCTCACCGATTTCATCTTGGGTTAAAATCGGGATTTTCGTGTCAAACTTGCCCTTTGCCAAATCCTGTGCGCCCTCTCTCATTTTCCGAAGCGGATACGTGACCCTGCTTGATAAAAAGAAAGCAAAAAATGTGGTCAGCACAATCGCAATGCCTGCGGCAAGAAATATATAACGGGTCGTGTGTTTTGTTGTATCTTTGACGGCAAGCAAAGACTGAGATAAAAAGACCATGCCTTTTTTTCCGTCTTTTTCATACGGAACACCCACAATCAGGCGTTCATTATCCGTGTCTCCACCACTCAGGCCCGTTCGTTTACTGACTTTTTTATGGTTGTCCAGAGCCTGATGTAAATCCTTGTCCCGCTGTATTTGTTCAAGCGTGATAGATGAGAGCCGATTTTTATCGTTTGGCGAATACCAGTACTTTTTCTCATCCTGTATAATCGCAATGCTTGTTAAGTTATCAGCAAGCTCCCAAGTGATCGACCTTGCCAGCGCCTGATCCTCGTGTTTTTCTAAGATGACTGCGACTTTATTTGCAAGCTGGGTTAAATCATTTTCGGCTTCTTCCACATGATAATTTTCGATAAATTCGAGTAAAAGAACCGTTAAAATAAATAATACGATCAGGACAAGCGATAGGATCGTAGCCCACAGCTTGCCTACTACGCTTTTCCAAAATTTCATTCAGCGCCTACCTCGAATTTATAACCGACGCCCCATACAGTGACGATTTTTTTGGCAGCTCCCGGTGATACTTTATTGAGTTTTTCACGGAGACGTTTGACGTGTGTGTCTACTGTACGCAGATCGCCAAAAAATTCATACTGCCACACTTCCTTAAGAAGTTTTTCCCGATCATACACTTTGTCAGGCGTTTTCGCTAAGAAGTAAAGGAGCTCATACTCTTTCGGTGTTAAGCTCACTTCAGTTCCGTCTGCAGTTACCCGATGGGCATCATGATCGATTGACAGATGAGAAAACACCAGCACGTTTTTCGTTGGCGTATTCGCATTGAAATAAGAGTTTTGAGATGCCCTTCTCAGAAGCGCTTTTACCCGCAGCACTACTTCTCTCGGACTAAACGGTTTGACAATGTAGTCATCTGTTCCCGATTCAAACCCCTGCACCCGGTTTGCTTCTTCTCCTTTTGCGGTCAGCATAATAATTGGTGTAGCTTTTTTTTCGCGAATTTGGCGGCAAACCTCAATTCCGTCTGTGCCAGGCATCATAAGGTCAAGCAAAATTAAGTCATAATTGGTTTCGAGGCCTTTGGCAATAGCTTCATCGCCATTTTCCGCTTCTTCAATCACATAATTTTCACGTTCAAGATACATTTTTAAAAGGCGGCGAATTCTGGCTTCGTCATCAACTACTAATATTTTGGTTTCATTGGTTTGGTCCATCGTTTTCCCCCTGCTTTCCTTCTGTTACTTTCATTTTATCAAATCGTGAGAAAGTTTGAGAACTGTATCGCTTTGTTATCGACTATGCATAAGAATGAAGTCCGGCTAGCACAAGATTTACGAATATTAAATTGAACATAATGATGGCAAAACCAATGACGGCCAGCCATGCTGATTTCTCTCCGTGCCATCCTCTGGACAGCCTTAAATGCAAATATGCGGCGTAAAACAAAAACGTGATTAGCGCCCATACTTCCTTCGGGTCCCAGCCCCAAAATCTCGTCCAAGCAAGCTGAGCCCAAATCATGGCAAAGATCAGCGCGCCGAGTGTAAAAATCGGAAAACCGATGGAAACGGCCCTGTAGCCAACCTCATCCACCAGATCAAGATTCACGTTTTTCACCAGAGGATGTAAACAGGCACTGATTCTTTTTCTGACGATCAGGCGAAGCGCCCCATACAAAAGGAGTCCAGCTCCAAACGACCAAATCACCGTGTTTACCTTTCTGCCTGAGAAAAGGGCCGGAAGCTCTGCAATAGGCTGCATTTTCCCCTCGGTGATAAGCTCACCCTCATGCGGACCTACAAGTGCGGGCATTTCATAGACCATCACGCTTTTTTCCTTATTCTTATCCACCCAGTTAAACTCAGCTTCATAGCCGGCAAAACGAAACACAGATGTTATCACAATAAAGGCAACTGCCGTCACCATAATAAACATGATAGCTTCAAGCCAAAAGGTTTTTTTACTTGGTTTTGTCTGGTCAACATGCTTCAAAAGAAAAATGACACCTGCGACAAAACTGATGGCGAGTATCGCTTGCCCCAGCGCGGCCGTGGTTACGTGGATGTACAGCCAATTGCTCTGCAATGACGGAATTAAAGGCGAAATGTCCGTCGGAAACATGCTGGCGTAAGCAATCAGCAATAAAGCAATCGATAGTGTAAACAGACCTAATGAAGGCAATTGATAGATAAAATAAAGGATAATAAACGCAAGCACAAGCATCATGCCAAAGGCCGTTGTAAATTCAAACATATTGCTGACAGGCGCATGGCCGCTGGCAGCCCACCTTGTCATAAAATAGCCCAGGTGGCAGAGAAAACCGATAATCGAAAGGGTAATTCCGATCGTCGCCCACCGGTTTGCCCTGTCTTTTTTATTTTTCCTTCCGCGTATGGCCCCGCCGAAAATCGGGACCGCGATTAAATACACGAGAAAGGCTGCATAAAGAAAATTTCCGCTCAGCTCCGCCATGACACCACTCCCTTTTCGCCTATTTCTGTGTTTTCATTAATTCTTTTTGGTCTGCTGGTTCAGTCAGCCCCGTTTCGGCTAAAACAAATGTTAAATCCTGCTTCAGTCCGTACCAGTTTTTATTGGTATGGCCGGCAACCATGACTGCACCATCCTGTGTATGCAGCCAGATTCTGCGGTGTTGCCAGTACATTCCTTGAATGACGCCAATCATAAAAATGGCTCCGCCGATAGCAAGCACCCAAAGCGTCAGATCTTTTCTGACTGTCAGACCGGTTATGTTTTTCGTTTCGACATGGTCAAATTTTAACTTGTACTTATTGCTGCCCGACCCTTCAATGGTTTCTTGAATGGCCACAAAGCTTTTTTCGCCTTTTGGCTTATCCGGCGTTATGATATTAAAAACAAAAGCCGGATTGTTTGGGATTTTTGTTTTTGTGCTCGGCTCTCCGTCCTGATTAAAATAGAAGTCAGGAAGGTAGCTGGCGACCTCAACTTTGTAACCGTTGCCAAGATCATAAACCGAATCTGGATCCAATAGGTTGATCTTTAAGCTCCCAAAGGATTTTTTTGATTTTTTGTCAATCAGCTGAAACACCATCTGATCGAGCTGATTCTCTTTATAATCCACCTGATAAACAGAAAACGAATCAAAGCGCAGCGGCTGATTCACACGAATATCTTCTTCTTTTACTTTTTTCAGCTTCGGCTTCTCTCCATAGACAATTTTGCCTTCCCGTTTATAGAGAACTGCGTCTGTTTGAAAGTTTTTCGCGACCTTTCCGCTTCCGACTCTGTCAATGGCATCAGCGAACACCTTTTTTTCTGTCTCGCTGTTATAAGTCTCTACGCTGAATTGATTGTTTTTCAAATAATATCTTCCGTCTGTGCCTGGAATTGCCGCAGTTTCGCCTTCTCTGACCCAGAGCGTTTCATCGATGTACATGCCCGGCACAAATCTCAGCATAGCGCCAATCAGGAAAATGATTAATCCTATGTGATTAACATACGGACCCCAGCGGGAAAAACGTCCTTTTTCCGCCAGAATGCTGCCCTCTTTTTCTCTGATTCTATAACGCTTTTTCTTTAAGAGAGTGACAATCTTTTCTTTTTCTTCCTTGTTGAGCTCGGTCTCGGTTTTACTGAACAGCCTCTGCCTTTTTAAGAAAACAGGGCTTCTCCTGACACCCTGATTTTTCAATGCTCTGTACAGGGGAATCACGCGGTCAAGGCTGCAGATGACAAGAGAAATGCCGATAGAGGCAATCAGCAGCAAATACCACCAAGATCCATATAAATGATGGAGCCCGAGTAAATAATAAAGCTGGCCGAACGTGCCGTATTGTTCTTTATAATATGTATCAGCCTGAGCGCCGGGGGGCAAATAGGCTTCTTGAGGAAAAATAGTCCCAAATGCTGATGCTGCAAGGGTTATGACGATAAGCCAAATTCCGACCTTAACCGAAGAAAAGAAGTTCCATATTTTATCAATGATCGTTTTGTTATAGGTTTGTGAGCGTCTAGCACTTCCATCGTATCTCATATCGGCAAGCGGGGGCTGTGTTTCCTGAAGCGCCCTGCCGCATGATTCACATAAAACGGTTCCAACCGGGTTGATATGTCCGCATTCACATTTTACCTGTTTCATCCCGAGGTCGCTCCGGGTTTTATCAGATTCATATAGTCATGGATCATGCTTTCTGTCATAGTGCCGGTCACCACCTTGACAACTTTTCCTTCCGGATTGATTAAAAAGGTTGTCGGAAGCGGAGATACGCCATAGGCATCAAGCACCTGACGATCTGTATCCAGGACAACCGGAAAATTCACTCCGTAGGATTTCATAAAATTATGTACTGCTATCTTTGACTCCCCAACATTTACCGCGACAATTTCAACGCCTTGGTCTTGAAAATATTTGTATTGGTTCGCCATATAAGGAAATTCTTTTTTGCACGGCTCACACCAGGTGCCCCAGAAATTCAAAAAAACACCTTTTCCTTTTAAGTCACTCAGTTCAATACGTTCCCCATTCGTATCTTCAAGGACAAAATTCGGTGCCTCGGACCCTTCAGATATGCTCTCTTTGTCGGCAAATACAGCATTGTATATTGTATAGGCCAGCGCGCAAATCAAAATGAGAAGGATGCCGGTCCGAATGAATAAACGCCTTTTTTTCTTCATTGTCCACTGCCCCCTTCCCCTATTGCAGATCCATTCAATTATATCATTGCACATTCATTTCACATTTCTAACTTTTTGAAGGTTATGTGAAACTTAGAAAGCGTTTTTACCGTGTTCCGCTAGCGCTCTGAGTCTTTTGACTTCATGCGGCGTGAGCTCTCTTGCGTCTCCCGTATTTAAGCCTCTCAGATTTAAAAATGCGTATTCTTCCCGCTTCAGCTTGATTACTTCATGTCCAATCGCTTCAAACATGCGGCGCACTTGCCTGTTCCGTCCCTCATGGATGGTCAGCTGTATAATGCTTGTTTGTTTTCTCTTATCCAATGAAAGCAGCTTCGCTTTGGCAGGCGCTGTTTTGCCTTCCTCCAGCATAATGCCGCGCTCCAGCTTTCTGATCAGCTCTTTAGACGGTATGCCTTTTACCTTTGCTACATATGTTTTGTTTATTTCATATTTAGGATGCATCAGCTTGTTGGCAAACTCGCCGTCATTGGTTAAAAGCAAAAGACCGCTAGTATCGTAATCCAGACGTCCGACCGGATAAATGCGCTGCGGCACTTCTCTTAAAAAGTCAGTCACGACTTTGCGCCCTTTGTCATCTTCCGCTGCGGAAATCACACCTCTTGGTTTATATAGAAGAAAATAAACAGGCTCTTCACGTTCCACCTTCAAACCGTTTACTTCAATCTGATCAGAACCGGTTACTTTAACACCAAGCTCTGTTATTACTTTGCCGTTCACCTTTACTTTTCCTTCTTTAATCAGCTCTTCTGCCTTTCTGCGCGATGCAACTCCGGCGTGAGCAATTACTTTTTGCAGTCTTTCCATGTCTTTCACCTCAAGTATTATCTTACTTTTTTCAACCTAAACAAACAAGCTTTTTCAGATTTCGCATGCTTTATCTAAAAAAACGCCATTTTCAGGCGCTCCCAAATAATAACGTAACGATGATGATAGATGCAACTACACCGATTAAATCAGCAAGAAGTCCTACCTTTAACGCATCACCCATTTTTTTAATGCCGACCGCTCCGAAATACACAGTCAGCACATAAAGTGTTGTATCCGTTGACCCCTGCATCACCGATGCCAGCCTGCCAATAAAGGAGTCCGGTCCATAAACTGCAATTAGATCGGTCGTCATTCCCAGAGCAGCCGTACCGGAGATCGGACGGATCAGCGCAAGCGGAACCACCTCAGCCGGTATGCCGATGGCGGAAAAGGCCGGCTTTAAAAGATCCATAAAAAAGTCCAGCGCTCCTGATGATCTGAAAACGGTAATTGCAACAAGCATCCCGACTAAGTAGGGGATAATCGAAAATGCGATCTCAATTCCTTCTTTTCCGCCTTCAACAAAGGATTCATATGTCGGCACCTTTTTGATTGTTCCATAAAGAAGAATGCCGGCAATAATGATAGGGATCATGGCTAAAGACAGCCAGTTGATAATTTCCATCGGCTTACCTCCCCTTCTTTTTACGGCGGTAATAAAAATACCGGTCAATAATAATGGCGCCGATTCCAGAAATGAGTGTCGCCAAAATGCTCGGTCCGACGATATCTGTCGGCGTTTTGGAGGAATAGGCCATTCTCACGGCGATAACCGTTGTCGGGATGAGAGTAATGCAGGAAGTATTAACAGCCAAAAAAGTGATCATGGAACGGCTCGCTTCCGAACGATTTCCATTCAGCTTTTTCATTTGCTCCATTGCTTTAATGCCAAGAGGTGTGGCCGCATTCCCCAGGCCGAAGAAATTCGCCATGAGATTTGATAAAATGTAGCCCATTGCGGGATGATCCGGCGGTATGTCAGGGAACAGCTTAGAAATAAAAGGTCTGCACATACGGCTGAAAATATCCAGCAATCCTGACTGTTCAGCTATTTTCATTAAACCCAGCCAAAAAACAAGCACGCTCATAAGTCCAAATGAGATTGTGACAGCTTCCTTGGCTCCTTTAAACACCGCCTCATTTACATCCTGCAGCGTTCCATTGCACATCGCAAATACGAGCCCGATCACAGTTAAGCTGACCCAGATTATATTGACCATTTTGCCCCGCCAGCCGCATTCAGAAAAATTGATTTAAATGTTTCAAAAAACTTTTTTTTCGGTTTTTGATTTCGTTCGTTTTCGTAATAGATCGGCACTTTTGCGATGGTTTCATCGTTGAACATGACTTTCATATGTCCTACAATATCCGGAATTTTTGAAGCATCCTTTTCCCAGGCTTTTTTCGGTTTGAGCAGCGTAGTGTTAATTTTGACATCTTCTTTTTCTTCTTCGGTAAGCAAATAAGTGATGTCTCGTTTGATGAAAGCTTTGGACTCATAAAATGTACCTTTGAGCTTCGGAATGTCTCCTTTTTTTGCGATTAAATATGTTTGAAAATGCTCAAATACATAGTTAAACATATTCATATGATCATCCCAATCGTCAGGGTCATTAATGGTCACGGCTATCAGATCAACGCCGTCCTTTGAAGCGGTTGAAACCAGTGTGCGTTTTGCAAGCTTGGTATAGCCTGTTTTCCCCCCTGTACTGTATGGATACAGCATCGTCAGCAATTTATTTTTGTTTTTCCACACGCTTTCCATTGTTTCTGCTTTGTATACTTTTGTGCCGGAGATGGTTTGATAGTCTTTGAGCTTCATGGCGTATTTCGTTAAAATAGCCATGTCATAAGCTGATGAGTAGTGATTTTCATGGTCGTCCAATCCGTGCGGGTTTTGAAAACGGGTATTCTCCATACCGATTTGCTCTGCTTTTTGGTTCATCATATAGACAAATCCATCGAGGCTTCCCCCGACATACTCAGCGATCGCAACAGCAGCATCGTTCCCGGATCTCAGCATCAGGCCATACACAAGATCCTTTAATTTTACTTTTTGCCCTTCGGTTAAATAAATGGCCGAGCCCTCTGTTCTGACCGCATTTGCAGACACAGTCACGGTTTCTTCCATTTTTCCTGATTCAATGGCGAGAACAGCGGTCATGATCTTTGTAATACTGGCAATTCGCCTTTTTTCATGCTCGTCCTTGGCAAATAACACTCTTCCTGATGTGCCGTCAATGACAATCGCGCTCTTCGCACTGACATTTATAGCTGCATGAGCTGTGTTCACATTTACATTTGCAAATAGAAAAGAAATAATGACTATTAATACAGCTTTTTTAAAAATGCGCATGTTTGTTCACGTCCTTGTGGTGGTTTGTACAAGTTTATGCGCATGTCCATCAGTTATGAATAACAATTGTGTCTAGGCCTGCAAACATAAAAAAACTCTCCCGTAAAAGGAGAGTAAGTGTTATCTGATTGATGCCATGCTAGATCCGGACGCTTCGTAATGAGCCAGTTCTTCCCTCATCTTCAGAAACGCTGCGCTCAGCGGCAATAATAATTGCTCCAGAGACTGCGGAACAGCATGGTAGAACTCAATTGCGCTGACTCCGGTATATGACGCCCGGCTGTTTTCACACCAGGTGTCTTTCTTTGGCATAAAGAACTCTTCAATGCATTGATGATACACATTGTAAAGTGTTTTTTCCGCTCTGGTTTCCTGAAAAGGCTCTTGTATAAGGAGGCGGCGGCATGCTTCAGCGCCTCCTTCACAAAATACTGTCATTCTTCTCAGCGTGCTCAGCACATCACAGCAGTATGCCTCTTCAACAGGCAATTCAGCCTGCATAGACGCCAGCGTGGTTTGATTTAAATAATCATTAACGGTATTGACAACCATTGATAAGAATTCGCCTGTTTTTTGAGTCTGCACTCGCACAATCGAATGTCCCATTTCGTTTGGTATCTTCCCCTCATGTCTTTGTCTCTCACATTTTGCTTCTTTCATGATAGCTACTTCTTCCTTATATCTTATGTTGATGAAAAAGCGCGATTCATTATTTCTCTATTTTATATCTTCAAAGGTTTGGTTAAAGTTTTCAAAAAATAAATCCGCTTCTTCTTGAAGAACGTCATCTTCCGCATTTTCAGGCAGCGGCGGAAGCTCGTCCAGCGTTTTTAAGCCGAATTGCTCAAGAAAAGTCGGCGTCGTGCCGTATAAAATGGCCCGTCCCGGACCGTCAGCGCGCCCGACTTCACACAGCAGCGCCTTGGCGACAAGGCTGTGTAAAATTCTTTCTGATTTCACACCTCTGATATCTTCAATTTCCGCTCTTGTGATCGGCTGTTTATATGAAACAATCGCCAGCACCTCCAAAGATGCTTGGGAAAGGCCTTTCGACGGTACTTCGATCAGTTTTTTCAAGTACGGCGCAAAGTCCTTTTTGGTGGAAAGCATGTACGTATCTGCATATTCAATAAGTTCAATGCCTCTTGTATCATGTCGGTATTCGTCTGCCACATCCGCCATAATGGTGTTCAGTTCAGGCTCTTCTATTTCAAGCACTGTTAACAGCTGTTTTTTGGTCAGTCCTTCATCGCCTGCCGCATATAGAAGGGCTTCCACTATAGCTTTCCAATTCACGATATCAAGCCCCATGAATGGATTCACTCCCCATAATGTAAATATCTGAAAAATTCCGCTCCTGCTCAATCAAAATCAGCTGATTTTTCATCAGTTCTAAAACTGCCAGGAAAGTGACAACTAAATGTTCTTTTTGCTCATATGAAAAAAGATCCATAAAGTTAATTCTTTTCCCTTTTGATTTCAGGCTGTGGACGATTTCATTCATTCTGTCTTCGATTGGTATTTCCTGTCTTGTAATTGTTGTTTCCATCGGCCTTGTTATTTTTTTTCGCTTCAGCACTTTTTGAAAAGCGCCAATCATATCGTATACCGTGACTGACAGCTTTTGCTCCGATTGTTTCACTTCTTTTGCATATTCGCTCAAATCACTCGGCGGTTTCGTAAATGATTTTTGTCTTTCTTCTTCCCGTTCCTTTAATTCCTTCGCCGCGTCTTTATATTTTCTATACTCAATCAGCTTTTCAATCAGTTCCTCCCGTGGATCTTCTTCCTCAAGAAATTCATCCTCAAACAGCTCTTCCTCTTGCTTCGGGAGCAACATTCTGCTTTTAATACTGAGCAGTGTTGCAGCCATCACCAAATACTCGCTGGCGATATCAAGCTCAAGCACACGCATCGTATGTACATATAATAAATATTGTTCAGTAATCTTCGCCACGGGTATATCATATATGTCAATTTCAAGACGATTGATTAAATGAAGCAGCAGGTCCAATGGGCCTTCAAACGTATCAATTTTCACTTGATATTCTTCCATCATCTCACCATTTTCAAGTATCGCTCTCATTGCCGGATAAACTGGCTACCCTTTAGTATAAGCCACCAGAAAGCTCTCGTCCAATACTATTTCATTTCCTGTATTTCAAGAGAATTTGTGCTGAATATTCAAAATAACAAGATATCCGCCTACACCAAAAAGGGCAGGTGTACATAGGATGCTCGCGTAGACCATAACAAAGGAGGCTGAATGTTCATGGGAGAAAAGTGCTTCAGCGGCAGTTTTGCTTTAATTGTCGTTTTGTTTATTCTGTTAATTATCGTAGGTGCTGCTTGGATTTGCTAGAACTAAAAAAGAGCGGGTCCAATGCGCTGTTTTTTCCTTTCATCTGTCCTGTGTTACACTAAAGGCGGATTAAAAGGAGGAAGCATCTTGTACCCGAAAGCTTATATCGATTATCTCGTTGAATTTCACGCAACACGAGATTATTTTGAATGCCATGAAATACTAGAAGAATATTGGAAGGAAGATCCTTCGAACAAACGAAAAATACATTGGGTCGGCTTTATCCAGCTCGCTGTTGCTTTGTATCATCATAGAAGACAGAATACAGCCGGGGCCAAAAAATTGCTGGCAAACAGCATACGGATTCTTCAAGCGGAAAAACAAGCGGTGGAAGATTTGGGGCTTGATCATACCCGTTTACTGGAGCTTATGCAGTCGGTTTTCGAACAAATTGAACTGGGATCTTCCTATAAAAGCATCATGCTGCCAATTAAAGATGAGAGGCTGGAGGAAGCATGCCGCATTGAATGCAAGCGAAAAGCTTACACATGGGGGCAGCCCAGCACACTCACCGATAGATTTCTTATTCATAAACATCGTTTGCGGGATCGGACTGATGTCATCCGTGAACGCGAGAAAGAAATTGAGCGAAGAAAAAAAAGCAGAGGCTGATAACAGCCTCTGCTTAATTATTGTATGAAATGTCTTGATCCTGCTGACCTTGACAGCGTTCGAAAAAGCTCTGCGTTAATTCATTCGGAACCAGTACCTGCGTTTTGAATAAATGCTTTAAAGCATCCATCATCTGTTTTCCGATTCCTTGATGGCGATGAGAAGGATTCACACTGATATGCCGGATTTCAACCTCGGAATCCTTTTTTTCAACTCCGATTGCTCCGACGATATCCTCGTCCTCTTTCCAAAGAAAGAGCTGGCGGTCTGTATCCGTTTCGTAGTCCTTAATTGTCTGCTGAAGCTGCTTAAGATCTTTTTCATTCGGCATAAATGAAAGAAGTCCCATCGCAATCTTTTCAAACGATTTTTTATAACGAATTAACATAAAAACCCCTCTATATCCTAATGTCCAGTTCTATCAAACGGAAAAGTATAGGTGATCCGTTTTCTCACATTATATCATTTTCGCCATATTTTTAAACTGTTTTCAGCAAATTATTCAAATGAACGGTTTAAATTTGCCATTTCTATGGCAGAAACAGCACAATCTACACCCTTGTTGCCCGCTTTTGTTCCAGCCCGTTCAATGGCCTGCTCAATGTTTTCCGTAGTGACAATTCCAAAGATCACTGGTACGCCTGTTGTGTTCGCTGCTTGCGCGATGCCTTTTGCAGCTTCGTTGCAGACATAATCATAATGAGTCGTTGCGCCTCTGATGACAGTGCCGAGTGTAATAATGGCGTCATATTTTTTTGTTTCCGCCATTTTTTTAGCAGCGAAAGGAATTTCAAATGCGCCCGGAACCCAAGCCACATCAATATCGTTTGTATCCACGCCGTGTCTGAGCAATGCATCTTCTGCCCCGCTCAGCAGCTTACTTGTAATAAAATCATTAAATCTACCTACGACGATTCCGATTTTAAGACCTGTACCAACTAAATTTCCTTGTATGATATTCATATGATTCCCATCCTTTTTTGTGATTTTTGTTATTAGAAATGAAGTAAATGACCTAGTTTGTTCATCTTTGTTTGCAAATATTTTTTGTTGTGCTCTTTGGCCTCCATTTGAAGCGGCACTCTTTCTGTAATGCTGAGTCCATAGCCTTCAAGTCCGGCAATTTTCCGCGGATTATTCGTCAAAAGCTTCATATTCCGCACGCCGAGATCGCGTAAAATTTGAGCACCAATGCCGTAATTGCGCAAATCAGGCAAAAAGCCGAGCGCCTCATTAGCTTCTACAGTGTCATATCCTTCTTCCTGAAGCTTATAGGCTTTTAACTTATTGATCAGACCGATGCCCCGGCCTTCTTGGCGGAGATACAAAAGCACTCCCCGGCCTTCTGCGGCAATTTGCGTTAGCGCGGCGTGAAGCTGCGGGCCGCAGTCACAGCGATGAGACCCAAACACATCACCTGTGAGACACTCTGAATGAACCCGGACCAATACTGGTTCTTCATTAAACGGCACATCTCCCATCACAAATGCGACATGCTCTTTTCCGTCGATCTCATTTGTGTATCCGTACACCTTAAATGTGCCAAAATCAGTCGGCAAGGTAATATCGACTTCCCGCTCTACAAGTGTTGTCAAGTTGTAGCGGTACTCAATTAAATCTTTAATGGTGATCATTTTTAATTGATGCTTTTTCGCAATTTCTATCAGCTCAGGTACTCTTGCCATCGTTCCGTCTTCATTCATAATTTCGCAAATGACGCCTGCTCCCTGAGAACCGCAAGCTTCAGCAAGATCGACTGCCGCTTCTGTATGGCCCGCTCTTTTCAGAACACCTCCCTTTTTCGCAATCAGGGGAAAAATGTGCCCCGGACGCTGAAAATCTGCCGGCACTGAACCGCTGTCCAGCAAAGCTTTGACAGTAAATGATCTTTCCTGTGCGCTGATTCCCGTTTTTGTCTTACGGTGGTCAATGCTTACTGTAAAAGCAGTGTGGTGGGAATCTGTATTGTGCTCAACCATAGGATGAAGATCGAGCCTGTCAGCGATTTCCTCACTGAGAGGCGTGCAAATCAGCCCTCTTCCGTGCGTCGCCATAAAGTTAATCACTTCAGGAGTCGCATGCTCCGCAAGAGCCACAAAGTCTCCTTCATTTTCTCTGTCTTCATCATCAACAACAATGATGACTTCGCCTTTTTTTAAAGCGTCTAATGCCTCTTCTATCGGATGAAACATGCTAATCTTCCTCTCTAAAAGCCGTTTTCGCTTAAGAAGGCTTTTGTTATGGTTTGTTGGTTCTTATTTTCATTGGCTTTATGCAAAAATCGATACATATATTTTCCGATCATATCGCATTCGATATTCACTTTGGAGCCGATCGTCTTTTCGGAAAAAATCGTTTCGCTGATGGTGTGCGGTATTAAAGAAATAGTCACCGTATCATCTGTCAGCCCGAAAATGGTTAAGCTCACGCCGTCAACTGTAATAGATCCCTTTAGAACCAACGTTTTTGTTAATGACGGATCCATTTTCAAATCATAGTAAACTGCGTTGCTTTTTTCTTCAATACGTGTGATTTCTGCGGTACCGTCAACATGTCCTGAAACGAAATGGCCTCCGAATCGCCCGTTTGCCGCCATCGCTCTTTCCAAATTCACTTTGCTGCCTTTTGATAAATCGTTCAGCGACGTTGCTTTGACTGTTTCAGGCATGACATCAACAGTGAATTGGGTTTTCGTGAAATCAGTAACAGTCAGACAAATGCCATTCACTGCAATGCTGTCGCCCAAGTGAACATCCTCTAATATTTTTGAGCATTTAATTGTTAAGGCCATAGAAGAGCCTGCTTTTTTCATGGATTCGATTGTGCCTGTTTCTTCTATAATTCCTGTAAACATGGTCACCATCCTACTCGTTTTTCGGTTTTGCCGTCAGTTTGATATCACGGCCAATTTGGGTTATATCTGTGAATTGTAATAAGGGGACATCTTTCATTGATTGAAAACCTTCACCGGAGATTAAGCTGGGAGCAAGCGTCCCTCCGATTAATTTAGGGGCAAAATAGAAGATGATTTCTTGAAAACAACCTGCTTTGACGAAGCTTCCGTGAACAGCTGACCCGCCTTCCACATACACCGACATGATGCCTTCTTCTGCAAGGATTTTCAGCACATCGGGAATTTGTATACGATCTGTTTGCAGAGTAAATATTTTCACTCCACAAGCGGAAAACCGTTTTTTCTTGTCCTCATCAGCATGTGTTGTTGTGAAAATCCAAGTCGGCGCTGCCTGATCGCAAATCACATTGGCGTCATCGGGAATCGAAAGTTCGTTATCAAGTATCACCCTCACCGGCTGTTTTGAAACATCCGGCAGCCTGCAGGTTAAGCTTGGATTGTCAGCTTTCACAGTGCCTGCTCCGACCAAAATGCTTTGATGTGATTTCCTGTATTGCTGAGCATCCTGTCTTGCAGCTTCTGATGTGATCCATTTGCTGTCACCCGTACTGGTCGCTGTCTTTCCGTCTAGGCTTGCGGCAGCTTTTAATGTGACGTAAGGGAGGCCTGTCCTCATAAAATGCAGAAATTTTTCATTCAGCTGTTCCGCCTGATCTGCCAGAATGCCTTCCTTTACTTCGATGCCGGCTTCTTCTATCATGCTGATTCCCCGTCCGGCCACAAGCGGGTTAGGATCTCTCATTGCAACAAATACTCTCTTTATCCCGGACTTGATAATCAGTTCGGCACAAGGCGGTGTTTTTCCGTAATGGCTGCATGGTTCAAGGGTGACATAAATATCAGCGCCTTTTGCATGTGCGCCTGCCATATGGATAGCATGGACTTCTGCATGAGCTTCGCCGTATTTTAAATGGGCGCCCATCCCGACAATCTGTCCGTCTTTCACCACAACAGCGCCCACGAGCGGATTTGATTCGGTCTGTCCTTCACCCTGCTTCGCAAGATCTAACGCCAGTTTCATATAATACTCTTCCATCTGTTTCCCTCCCTTCTTTATTCATTTACCGTCAAAAAAGCCCCGAATTTAAGAAAAATTCGGGGCTTTAGGTATTTTACGCAATAGGAAATAACACTATGCATGTTGATACATTTTGCATAGCGGTTCTTCATCCTTCTCCCATCCAGACTTTCACTGTCGGCTTCAGCTTAAACTGAATCCACCGCGTACATATGCACACGGGTCACGGGCTCTAAAGCGCATGTCGCTTTACTACCGCCGGTCGGGATTTCCACCCTGCCCCGAAGGATACAATCTTTATTCATTTGTCCTTAATGGCTATTATAGCGGTCCTTTCTTAAGTACGCAATGAAATAAACTTACAATTTGAGAAATCGAAAAAAACACCCATCGTTCGAAAGGTGTTTTTTTAGTTAATCATTTATTTTTGCAACCTTAATTAAACCGTCGATCCGTTTTGATTTGCTGAAGTACGCCTTGATCTTATCGCCTTCTTTTATATCAGACAAATCTTGATTTAATTTTTTTCCGTTGAAGATGATCTTCGTGCCGTTATCTGCTTCTCCATGATATTCTGTTCCGTCAATTTTTGTCACTTTATATTCTTGGATTGTATACTCTTCTTCTTCGGAGGACAAGGTTTGTCCAATCGCTGTCGGAACGTCCTTCAGTTCCACACCATTTATGTACATATAACCCCCTGCAAGTAAAACCAGAAGTACTAACAGAATGGTAATCTTGGTTTTTATTCTTCCCATTTTTAAAAAACCTCCAGCCAATATGAATCTATTCATTCATATGAGTTATTCCTTTTTTTCATGAATAAAAAACCGTAAATTCTCGTAAATTATTAATATAACGATGCATAACGGGAATATGTTTCACATTTCTTCAAAAATTTCTTTTCTATAGATATACGAATTTACGTTCTGGTTTTAGGGGATGCATGAGAAAAAGAATAAAAAAGCAGTTCCTTTTCAGGAAACTGCTTATACTTAGTTGGTTTTACGAATGTCGTTAAATGGGAAGAAAACAAACTTTGACGTACCCGCAATTTGTTTTTTCGTAAAGAGTCCAAGCCCGTTTCGGCTGTCCATTGAATTTCGGCGGTTATCCCCCATAACAAAATACTTGTTATCAGGCACTTTGATCGGGCCGAAATCATCAGTTAGATGGTTAAAACCTTTATTTTTGGCTTGCTTTTTATTTGCCTTCAAATAAGGCTCAGCCACTTTTTTCCCATTGATATAAAGCTGGTCGTTTTTCATTTCGACTGTGTCTCCGGGCAGGCCGATCAGCCGCTTGACATAGTGAACATCATCCCCGTTTAGCACGATGATATCCCCTCTCTTAAACTCGCCTATGTACTTAACTGTCATATTGACAAATACCCTTTCATGGTCATGAAGGGTAGGCTCCATGGACTCACCATCAACGACATACGGCGCAAAAATAAAATTGCGGATGAGTAATGCCAGAACAACTGCGATAATAATCGCTTTGGCCCATTCAAATATTGATTTTTTCCTAGAAACGTTTTCCGATTTCAACTGATTTCCTCCAATAAACAACGGTCTTCAATTTATGTTATCACGAATCGATAAGAAATCCCATTAGGACCATTGAAGCGAATTTTCACATCTATTCATTCTCCTGCCAAAATCAATTTGTTCCCATTTCCTTATGAAATCGGAAGAAGAATCAATCAGCCTCCAAAGAACAAATCCAATATATTGCCGGCAGTTGAAGTTTCTTTATTATAAAACTCCGAATATCCGCATTTCTTGCAGTAGACGACGAGAAAACGGTTATGCTGCACATCAAACAACTTTGACAATCCGGTTCCGGTTGTGGCAATTTCTTTTTGGCCAGCTTCAGTGCTTCCGCATTTTATACAGCCCTTGTTGTTCATCAAACGTAGCCCCTTTTCAAAAAAATAACATTGATATTATTTCATTTTACTACAAGTGCCTTTTGGGATGAAACATGTCAACTTTAAAATTTGTTTAAATTTTTCCCATGGGTGGTATCTGACGACAAGGAATGCTCTGCCTATTTGAGCGTATCAAAATCAGTGTTTTGGTGATGAACACAGTTATGATTTACAATCAATCGAAACATAGCTATAGGATTCAACTCGAATCTCTCAATGCCTTCTATATCTACCTGGTAATCCCGAAATCCTTGAAAACGTCTGTTTGTTTCCTGTCACAACCAGATCAGGCTGTAAGCGAAAAGAAAAAGCTCCCTCATATCGGGGAGCTTGCTGTCTGCCTATTAGCCTTCTACGCGAACTTCTTTCATCACGTCACCGTTAGACATGTTTTTCGCGAATTCTAAACCGCTTGTTACTTTGCCGAATACAGTGTGAACACCGTTTAAATGAGGCTGCGGCTCATGGACGATGAAAAATTGGCTGCCGCCAGTATCTTTTCCTGCGTGTGCCATAGAGAGTGCGCCCGCTTCATGTGTGTGCGGGTTTCCTTCTGTTTCACATTTGATTGTGTATCCGGGACCGCCTGTGCCAGTACCGTGCGGGCATCCGCCTTGGCTGACGAAGCCTGGAATGACTCGGTGGAATGTAAGGCCATCGTAAAATCCTTCGTTTGCAAGCTTTTCAAAGTTTGCAACTGTACCCGGTGCTGCTTCCGGATAAAGTTCAAATTCAATTTTGTTGCCGTCTTCTAATAAAAAGTAACCTGTTTTCAATTGTATGCCCACTTTCTTTATTTTAATTTTCAAAGGAGAGATTTATGTATCATCTATTATGGCTTGTCTCTCCTTGTCGCGGCTATTATACCACACCTTTTTTGGGAAAACGACTCTCCCGGCTTTTCTCCAAAATAAAAATGAAACCTGAACCTCTCTATTTCCGTCTAACCTATCGGAACTGTATTTTTCATCATGATTCAGGTCCTCGCAAAGCAGCTTTTAACTGCTGCTTGTGAAATGAAGGAGGTCAACTGCTTTGAAAAAAATATGGATTGGAATGCTGGCAGCGGCCGTTTTGCTGCTGACGATTCCGAAAGTCAGTCTCGCGGATGCCGCAGTCGGAGATGTCATCGTGACACTTGGCGCAAATTTGTCAGAATCAGATAAGCAAAAAGTGCTTGATGAAATGAATGTCCCGGATAATGCCACAACCGTAACCGTGACCAATAAGGAAGAACACGAATATTTAGGAAAATATATACCGAGCGCGCAAATTGGCTCAAGAGCGATTTCGTCATCGTCTATTACCATTGCCAAAAAAGGCTCTGGATTGAATGTTGAGACACATAATATCAGCGGCATTACGGATGAAATGTACCTCAATGCCTTGATGACAGCCGGCGTTAAGGACGCGAAGGTTTATGTTACCGCTCCGTTTGAAGTGTCCGGTACTGCGGCTTTGACAGGCTTGATTAAAGCATATGAAGTTTCTTCTGACGAAGCGATTTCTGAAGACGTTAAGCAAGTCGCCAACCAAGAGCTTGTGACGACCTCAGAGCTTGGTGACAAGATCGGTGACGAAAATGCGGCTGCGCTGATTGCAAAAATAAAAGAAGAGTTTGCTAAAAACGGTGTGCCTGACAATAAAGCCGATATTGAGAAAAAAGTAGATGATGCGGCTTCCGATTTAAACGTCACACTGACAGACAGCCAAAAGGATCAGCTTGTATCCTTGTTCAATAAAATGAAAAATGTTGATATCGACTGGGGACAGGTCGGTGACCAGCTTGATAAAGCGAAAGATAAAATTAGTAAATTTTTAGACTCGGATGAAGGCAAGAACTTTATCCAGAAAGTCATTGATTTCTTCGTTTCCATCTGGAATGCGATTGTTTCTATATTCAAATAAAAAAAGCGCCGAATTTCCGGCGCTTTTTTTATTGCTTCACACTCGTTTTAAATGGCAGATCCAGTTTCACAACATCCTCGTACGTTTCTCGTTTTACGACTAAATGTGCCTCTCCGTTTTCTACAAATACAACGGCCGGCCTTGGAATTCTATTATAATTATTGGCCATGCTGTAGCCATACGCACCTGTACAAAAAACAGCCAGCAGATCTCCTTCTTTTACTTCCGGCAGGTCAATATCCCAAATGAGCATATCTCCGCTTTCACAGCATTTGCCGGCAATCGATACCGTTTTATCGTGCGCTTCTCCGATACGGTTAGCTGTAACGGCTTCATATTTTGCCTGATAAAGAGCCGGACGGATATTGTCGTTCATTCCTCCGTCAACAGCCACATACTGCCGGACACCAGGCACTTCTTTTTGGGAACCGACTGTATAAAGTGTTGTCCCTGCGTCTCCTACAAGTGAGCGGCCCGGTTCGATCCAAATTTCTGGTATGTCAAATCCATAGCGGGCTGCATTAGTTTTGACAGCATCGATAATCTTCTCTACATATTCAGTGGCATGAAGCGGTTCATCTTCTTCCGTGTAACGAATGCCAAAACCGCCCCCAAGGTTCAGTACCTTTGAAACAAATGAGTAAGTTTCTCTCCATTCATCAAGTTTTTTGAAGATTTTTTCTGCCGCTAGCACGAAACCGGCTGTATCAAAAATTTGTGAACCGATATGGCAATGAACCCCCAGCAGCTGAATGTGTTCTGACTGTAAAACCTGTTCAATCGCCTGTTCAGTTTGTCCGTTATGAAGGTCAAAACCAAACTTTGAATCTTCCTGTCCCGTTGTAATGTAGTCATGCGTATGTGCTTCTACCCCGGGGGTGATCCGCAGGAGAACATCGCTTGAGTAGCCAGTTTCTTTGCACAGGTCTTCAAGAAGCGAGATTTCATAGAAATTATCAACCACAATGCAGCCGATACGGTGTTCAAGTGCCATTCGCAGTTCTTCCCTGCTTTTGTTATTTCCGTGGAAGTGGATGCGCTCCGCCGGGAATCCCGCTACAACAGCTGTGTAAAGTTCTCCTCCAGACACGACATCTAAGGACAGCCCTTCTTCCTCAGCAAGCTGAATCATCGCAACAGAAGAGAATGCCTTGCTCGCATACGCGACCTGCGCTGTCAGACCTGCAGTTGTAAATGCCTGCTTAAAGCTTTTAGCACGCTCACGTATTAAAGCCACATCATATACGTAAAGAGGCGTGCCGTATGTTTCAGCTAAATAGAGAGCGTCTACACCTCCGATTTCCAAATGCCCATGTTGATTTTGTCTGCTAGTGCCGTGTAAGAACAATGTCATTCCCTCTTTCTCCGCTTATGGGTGAAAAGGACAGTTTTATGGACTGTCCTTTCATAATTAAGACATACATTATCATACTCTTCAGTCAGTTTCAATGCGATTATGAATTAGTAGGCTGCCTTAAGCGATTTCTTGGGTGAACAATGCTTGGTCTTACATTCGCACCAGGTTTCGCCGTGCGAATCAGCACCTGCCACAGCGCCTTTCCGTTAAACGGAATGAGCGGCCATAAGTATGGAGTTTGAAGGGATTTTATGCTGGCCATGGCAATAATTAGCACAGTAAATCCTATAACGAGCCCTTTTACATGAAAGAGCGCCACTAATATCATAAGTGTAAGACGGGCCATTTTATTTGCCAGGCTTAATTCATAGCTTGGCGTTGTAAAGGTTCCGATAGCGGCAAGCGAGACATACAGTATGACTTCAGGAGAGAACAGCCCCACATCTATGGCAATTTGCCCGATTAGAACTGCGGCAATTAATCCCATTGCGGTAGATAAAGCGGTCGGTGTGTGAATAGCCGCCATTCTGAGAAACTCAATTCCTAAATCAGCTAAGAAAATCTGCAGAATGATCGGGATGTGCATATCTTTATTCAACCCGATAAATTTTAGATTCTCTGGCAGCAGATCCGGTTGAAGAACAAAAAGGAACCAGATGGGAAGAAATAAAGTAGAAGCAAGAATGCCGAAAAATCGCACCCATCTTAAGAAGGTTCCCACAGAAGGAGCCTGTCTGTATTCTTCAGCATGCTGAACATGATGGAATAAGGTTGTCGGCGTTATAATCACACTCGGCGATGTATCTACTATAATCACGACATGGCCTTCAAGTACATGATTGGCCGCCACATCGGGCCTTTCTGTATAACGGACGAGCGGAAACGGGTTGTAGCTTTGTTTGATAATAAACTCTTCGACTGTTTTGTCTGCCATTGTTAATCCGTCTACATCAATGGCGGCAATTTCTTTTTCCACGATATCAACCAGATCCGGATCTGCAATGTCTTCTATATAACAAATGCTCAGATCCGTTTTTGAACGCTCGCCAACCTTTGTCATTTTGACACGAAGGCGTTCGTCCCTGATCCGTCTTCTGAGAAGCGCTGTATTGACGACGATGTTTTCAACAAATCCGTCTCTGGCCCCCCTGACGACCTTTTCCGTATCCGGTTCTTCCGGATTTCTTCCCGGATAGCTTCTGACATCGATGATAAAAGCAAATCCTGCATCTTCGACAATGACTGCGACTAACCCGGACAGCACTTGGTCGGTGGTTTCATCCAGCGTTTTTACTTTTTCGACCTGAGCGTTGAGCAGCCTGTTTTCAACGATATCGACCAGCTCTTCAGGGTCCTCTTTTCCTGTCCGGTTGTTAATCGCAACAAGCTCTCTCATTAAGTGAATGATAAAGGCAGTGTCACATAATCCATTCAAATAGTACAGCTGAACTTCTCTGTCTAAAATGGTAAGCTTGCGGACACCTACATCATAGCTGATCCCCATTCCGACGCGATTTTTAAAATAAGCTTCATTTTTGTCCGGATTCCGATAAACCCGGATTTTCTCTTCCTTTTTGTCCGGCATGATACCCGCTCCTTTCTAAAATAAACTCGACCGCTTTCATGGTGATTGGCGAACCTTTCGAGATATCGTCTTTCCTGCCCATTTTGCCAATATCCCCGATACCGACGATAAGCGGCAGATCAAGTTTATCAAGGCAATAAACCGTATCTCCGTTCATTCTGTGTTCATCAAATTCCCTCTCTCCGATTTTATCCACGCCGTATTCTGTTATCTCTCCATTGCGGTCAATGCTTACGTCAACCCTAGTCCACTCAGCTTGATGGGTTTTAGACGCTACCGCAATCACACCGAGCACTTCAATTGCCGGATGGGTGGCCACATAGGTCAGAGCGGTTTCTCCCGGTCCCTCTCCTTGAAGGCCGGAGTCGTCAAACATGACAAATACAGGGTCATACGGCGCTGATGTAATCAGCCTGACAAGCTCGGCACCGCTGCGGGTGGAGGGATTGCCTTTTGATTGAGAAATACATCTCCCTCCAACTCTTCTTGCGGCGTATTCAATTGTTTTAGCGGCATACACATCTCCGTCTGTTACCAGAATGACCTTGCGTTTTGTCGTCATCTCGGCATTATCCTTTCGGTTTAAAAATAACAGCAACGATAAAGGCGAATAGAATGGCTGCTGAGATACCGGCAGATGTCAGCTCGAATATCCCCATACCGATTCCGATAAATCCATGTATATGTGCCTGGTGCATGGCACCGTGCAGGAGGCTGTGGCCAAAGCTGACAATCGGAACCGTGGCGCCTCCTCCAGCAAACTCAATAAATTTATCGTAAATGCCAAAACCATCTAAAATCGCCCCGATGACGACAAAGGATGTCATAACATGGGCAGGCGTCAATTTAAATATGTCCAGCAACAGCTGCCCGACAATACAAATAGCGCCTCCGCAAACAAAAGCCAAAAGATAGTCCACTTAAGATGCACCTCCTGCACGTTCAAATACAACCCCGTGTGCGATGGTCGGAATGGTTTGTTTTTGCTGGATCATGGTCGGGCTTAACAGCGCCCCGGTTGCTACTACGAAAACACGGTTTAATTTTCCTTCTTGCAGCTGCTTGAAAATATGTGAGTAGGTTACAACTGCGGAACAAGCGCAGCCGCTTCCTCCTGCAAACACCTGCTGGTCCGGTGTATAAATTAGAAGCCCGCAATCATCATGTTTAGTGCCGACCGGATATCCCTCTTCTTTCAAGATATCTTTCACAATAGGAGATCCGACGCCGGAAAGGTCTCCCGTCAGGATAAGATCGTAGTCGTCTGCTGTGCGGTTCATGTCTTGAAAGTGCTGTTTAATGGTATCAGCAGCAGCAGGAGCCATGGCTGATCCCATATCAAACGGGTCGGTAATTCCTAAGTCAGCCACCTTCCCTATAGTTGCACTTGTAATTTGAATATCACTTGGTGTTTGACTGATGACAACCGCACCGCTCCCAGTTACAGTAGATGTCGCAGTATCCGGTTTTTGCCCGCCGTATTCCGTCGGATAGCGGAACTGTCTTTCGGCCGTGGCATTGTGACTGCTCGTAGCAGCAATCGCCCGATTTGCAAATCCGCCGTCGACTAAGGCAGATGCAACAGCAACTGTTTCCATTGATGTTGAGCATGCGCCAAACATGCAAAGAAACGGGATTTTCAGATGCCTTGCCACATAGTTGGCTGTTACATTTTGATTCAACAGATCGCCTGCAAGCAAAAGATCAATATCATCTTTTTTCAAATTGTTTTTTTGCAGCGCCGTATTAATGGCGTCCTCCATTAGCTGCCTTTCAGCCATTTCCCAGCTTTTTTGATTACAGTGCATGTCGTCATAGGTTTTATCATATAAAGACCCGAGCGGACCGTCTTTTTCCTTAGGCCCTACTGCTGTTCCCGCTGCATTGACAAATAAGGGATGCTCAAACACCCAGGTTTGCTTTCCTGTTAATTTCATTTCTTTCTCCTCCTATGACATCAGTTTCTCAAAAGCAAACCGAATCATTCCGACGATGTAAGCAGCCACAACACCAAATACGATGACGTTTCCCGCCAGTTTAAACATGTTTGTCGCTACTCCCAATACTAAACCTTCGCTTTTATACTCAAGAGCCGCACTTGCCATACTGTTGGCAAAGCCGGTGACAGGTACAGCTGATCCTGCGCCTGCAAACTGGCCAATTCTGTCATAAATACCCAATCCGGTAAGCAATGCTGACAATAGAATCAGCGTCGCTGCAGTAGGGTTTCCTGCCGTTTTTTCGTTAAAATTAAAAAAATGGATATAAAAATTCTGCAGACCTTGCCCGATCATGCAGATCAAACCGCCTACAAGAAAGGCTTTTACACAGTTCCATACGTAAGGCGGCTTTGGCTGATATGTTTTTACTTTTGATTTGTAGTTTTCTTTTATGTTTGTCATATTGAAACCTCCTTATGGATGATGAATAAAATACAGCCAATGAAATAAAGATCCCGCGATTTTCCCAATGACAATGGCCATTAATAGAATAATGATTTTACTTCTGAGGCCGATTCGTTTAGCCAAGATCGGCAGGACATTTAACACTTCTGTCAGCGCGGCTGCAAGCATTCCGACAAATACTCCGGCCAACAGCCCGACCGGTACGGCAAGCCATTTTGATAAAAAGAGATGGTGCATATGCAGTGTTTCCCATCCCCCGCAAACCGCACCGAAAATAACAGCCGCTTCATAAGCTTGAACAAATCTCATCGTTTTGGTGAGCTGCATCAGACGCGGAATGATTCCCATCACGGTTAAAAAAGCCACGAAACCAGCCCCGACCGTGATGCCCCCGCCGAGCCCGACAAAAATGATGAACAATACACTAACGATCATGCAGGTCCTTTATTGTTTCTTCATTTTCATGCATGGCCACATATTGATCGAGATCAAGCTGATAGTTAAACATTTCAACCTCCAGCGGGCTGGGCTCTTCATTAAGGCGCTTTTTAAAAATGTGGTTAAAAAACACAATCATCCCCAGTCCCAAACCGATGCTGTAAGGGATTTGAAGTAAATATGGATAGTCATTCCGCTCTCCGGTTATGATTTCATATAGCGCAATATGAACATCCCCCATGCTGACATCCTCATGGAAATTCATGATGGCTAGGCACGATCCGATAAACAGCAGCAGCCAGACACCAATAAAAAGAACAGTTGATATGTGCCGTTTCTGATATTGAATTTCAACAATGGTTTCAGCTCCGCCCACAGTTTGAACATCAAGTGTGGGATCCTGCTGATAAATGGCTTTGAGCACTTTTATGATATCCAGAATTACGATATTTTTATCTTTTTCGCTCACCTGATAAAGCGGCATAGCCGAGAGTTTCTTTTTCAGCTGATGCTGCCCTTCTATTTGCGCGGCATCCCCGACCGTTATGATATCCCCCGGATGTGCCAAAACTCGGTGGCGAAGCCTGATAAATAGTCGTCGTTCCATCATTGATCACCATCTTTCGGTGGTTATATATGTAGTATGTGGTTCGATTTTGTTCTCATTCATCCGCTTGAAAAGACCATAAATTACCACACTTTCGCAAAACAAAAAGCCAGCCTGCAGTGACAGACTAGCTTTCCGTATGATCCATTTGAACCTTGATCTGCTTTAATATTTTCTTTTCAAGCCTGGATACCTGCACCTGGGATATCCCCAGCCGCTCAGCAACTTCTGACTGCGTCTGATCTTTATAATACCGAAGATAGACGATTAATTTTTCTCTTTCTTCTAAATCGCTTATGGCCTCTTTCAGCGCAATTTTGTCAAACCATTTCTCTTCTGAGTGATCAGCGATTTGGTCAAGAAGGGTAATTGGATCTCCGTCATTTTCATAAACTGTCTCATGAATCGAAGACGGGGCTCTTACTGCCTCTTGGGCAAGCACGACATCTTCAGCTTCAATTTCCAAATGTTCGGCGATTTCCTGTACGGTCGGCACCCTGCCCAGTGTTTTTGAAAGTTCATCTTTCGCTCGGCGGATTTTGTTGCCAAGCTCTTTTAATGATCTTGACACCTTGACAGTTCCGTCATCACGGATAAAACGCTGGATTTCGCCGATAATCATCGGCACTGCATATGTCGAGAACCGCACATCATAGGTTAAATCAAATTTATCAACAGATTTTAACAGCCCGATGCAGCCAATCTGAAAGAGGTCATCAGGCTCATATCCTCTGTTTAAAAACCGCTGTACGACAGACCAAACAAGACGCATGTTTTTTTCTATGAGGAGGTCTCTTGCCTGCTGGTCGCCATCTTGGCTCTGTTTGATTAATTCTTTTACTTCATGGTCCTTCAGCTGAGCGTTCTTACCGTTTTTCTTAACCTCCACATCCATAACAAATCTCCTTAATTACAAAGCGCTTTGCTTTTTGATAAGTGCTTTGTTAAGCGAATCGTCGTCCCCATTTCGGGTGATGAATCGATACTGACATCATCCATGAAGTTTTCCATAATGGTAAAGCCCATTCCAGAACGCTCCAGCTCAGGCTTTGTCGTGAATAAAGGCTGGCGGGCTTCTTCCAGATCTGTAATGCCGAGCCCTTCATCACGGATGGTCATATATACGACATGATCTTCCAGCGTCACCGAAATATATACTTTTCCATCGCCATTTTCTTCATAGCCATGGATGATGGCGTTCGTCACCGCTTCTGACACCACAGTTTTGATCTCAGTGAGTTCATCCATGGTCGGGTCAAGCTGCGCAATAAATGAAGCAACTGTCACACGTGCAAACGATTCATTTTGGCTGAGGGCGGAAAATTCAAGGTGCATTTCATTTTTCATGATGCCACCCCCAGTGTGAGCAGTGCCTGCTGCTCAGATTGTTCAAAGCGAATAATTTTAAACAGGCCAGACATATCAAACAGCCGTTTCACTGCCGGAGAGATGGCGCAAACGACCATTTCCCCGCCAATTTGCTTAATTTGTTTGTATCTGCCTAAAATAACGCCAAGCCCCGAACTGTCCATAAAGGAAAGGTCCTCCAGATTCAGCACGATATGACGAATATCATCCTTTTCCAATGATTCCGTTACTTTTTGTTTCAGCGTTTCAGCCGTATGGTGATCGAGTTCGCCTGTTAATCGAATACAAAGCACTGATTCTTTGACATGCATGTCAATTCCAAGGCTCATGCTCATTCCTCCTTGATATGATCGGATAATGAGTGTTTCGATTTCGGGGGAATGAATTCCTTCACCGTGACAAAACTAGTGATCATTCGGCATAATTACTTAAATTTTGTCCAATCTCCCATCGCCCTTTTTAAAAACGTTAAGTATCCGGCTTTTTCCATATCATCTTTAGCAACGACAGGACTTTCTGCAAGCACTTTTCCGTCCTTTTTCAGCACCAGCGTGCCAAGCTCTTGGCCTTTTTGAACCGGAGCGCTTACATTGTTGTTCATTTTAATTTCTTTTTTCACATGTTTCATATCCTCGCCTTTTTTCGTCAATACGGAAATCGGCTCAGAAGTGGTGAGTTCTATCACTTTTTGTTTCCCTTTTTTGACCTTTGCTTTTGCTACCGTTTCATTTCGCTTGTATAAAGGATGTGTCTCATATTGGCTAAAAGCATAATCAAGCATCTTTGTGACTTGCGCATTTCTTTCCTTAGGCGTGCTTGCCCCGAATACAACGGCAATCGCCCGCATGTTCCCTTTTTTAGCCGAAGCAGTCAGGCAGTATTTCGCTTCTCCTGTATAGCCAGTTTTTACGCCGTCTACACCAGGATAAAATTTGATAAGCCGATTAGTATTCACTAACCAAAACTTTTTATCTGTGTTTTCACGTAAATAATCCTCATACGTACCTGTGAACTTGGTGATTGATTCATATTTCAATAATTCCTTAGCCATAATTGCCATGTCATAAGCCGAGCTGTAATGTCCTTCCTCGGTCAAGCCGGTCGGGTTTTTAAAGGATGTATCTTTTAATTCCAGCTCTTTCGCTTTTTTGTTCATTTTTTTCACAAATTCATCCTCGGAGCCTGAAATAAATTCTGCCATTGCTACAGATGCGTCATTTCCAGATGCGATCGCAATTCCCTTAAGCATTTCTTTAACGGTCATTTCTTCCCCGGGTTCAAGAAAAATCTGTGATCCGCCCATTGAAGCCGCATGTTCGCTCGTACGGACCTTATCACTCATTTTGATTTTTCCTTCGTCTAAGGCTTCCATGATTAAAAGCATCGTCATAATTTTTGTCATACTTGCAGGCGCCAGTCTCTCGCGGCTGTTCTTGTTGTAAAGCACTTTGCCAGTATCACGTTCTATCAGCACCGCAGACTTGGCTTCATGAGCAAGCTCCGATGTATGTTTTCCGTCTTGTTTTGCAAATGCGGACGGTGCAAATGTAAGCAGCATCATACCAATCAACAAAGTGGATAAAAGACGTTTCATCTCAAAAGCCCTCCATTTCATAATCCTTTTTATTTTTTCCAAGCTGAATGGTTTTATACACCACTGTTGGAAAATGTTTCGGGACTTTTTCGACATAAAAAAAACAGCTGTTTCAATTAGAAACAGCTGTCTTCTTATCTTTTCCGGATTCCATTTTTATTCGTACTTAGCAATTACCGCTTTCACAAGCTGCAAGAATCCGGCTTTCACCTTTTCTGTCACTTCCATGACTTCATCGTGAGATAAAGGCTGATCCAAAATTCCGGCTGCTGCGTTTGAAATGCAGGAAATGCCGAGTACACGGAGACCCGCATGGTTTGCCACAATTACTTCCGGTACGGTAGACATGCCGACTGCATCAGAGCCCATCGTTCTTAAAAAGCGCACTTCTGCCGGTGTTTCGTAGGAAGGACCTGTCACAGCAGTATACACACCTTTTTGAATTGGAATGTTAAGGTCTTTCGCCATTTTTTCAGCCAGGCTGGAAAGACCTTTATCATAGGCTGACGACATATCAGGAAATCTGGCGCCGAAATCTGCTTCGTTTGGCCCGATTAGTGGGTTTGTCCCCATAAAGTTGATGTGGTCTGTAATGATCATTAAGTCTCCCGCACGGAACTCAGTGTTTACGCCCCCTGCCGCATTTGTCACGATCAAAGCCTCGACACCAAGCGCTTTCATGACGCGAACAGGAAAAGTGACTTTTTCCATTGAATAGCCTTCATAGAAATGAAAGCGGCCCTGCATGGCGATGACACTAACTCCCTCAAGTGTGCCAAGCACTAGCTGTCCTGCGTGTCCCTCAACCGTTGATACCGGGAATTCCGGGATATCCTCATATTTTAACTTAACAGGATTTTCGATTTCATCAGCCAAAATACCAAGACCTGAGCCTAGAATAAGGCCGATCTTTGGTGATTCAGGCAAGTTTTGCTTAATAAAAGCGGCTGCGCGTTCGATTCTGTCTTTCAAGAAACAGTCCCCCTATTGTAATAAAGATAAAAAGCTTTTGCCATATTTCGGTTTTTTCGTTTGGAAATTATCCGCGATGGTTGCGCCGATATCAGCAAATGTATCTGCAAGCGGCAGCATTTGCGCTTTCTTATGTTTTTTGCTGTATGCAAGAATCGGCACATACTCGCGTGTATGGTCTGTTCCGTGATGAATCGGATCATTGCCGTGGTCGGCTGTAATGATTAACAGATCATCTTCTTTCATTTTTTCTAATACTTCCGGAAGACGAGCATCAAATTCTTCAAGCGCGCGTCCGTAGCCTTCCGGATCACGGCGATGGCCGTATAAGGCGTCAAAATCAACAAGGTTTGCAAAGCTCAGACCCGTAAAGTTTTCTCCGAGCGTGTCAACCACTTTGTCCATTCCGTCCATATTGGATACCGTTCTGCGGGAAGACGTAATTCCTTCACCATCATAAATATCAGAGATTTTTCCGATTGAAATGACATCTAAGCCGCTGTCTTTCAATTCATTCATCACAGTGCGGTCAAACGGCTTAAGCGCATAGTCGTGGCGGTTTGGCGTCCGTTTGAAATGTCCCGGCTCGCCGACGAACGGCCGTGCGATTATGCGGCCTACCATATATTTCGGATCAAGTGTCAGCTCTCTCGCCGTTTCACAAATGCTGTAGAGTTCTTCAAGCGGAACGACTTCTTCGTGAGCGGCAATTTGCAGTACAGAGTCAGCTGAAGTGTACACAATTAATGCGCCTGTCTCCATATGCTCTTCACCGAGTTCATCCAAAATAGCTGTGCCAGAAGCCGGCTTGTTTCCGATAATTTTGCGGCCCGACCTTTTTTCCAGCTCCTGAAGCAGCTCATCAGGAAAGCCTCCCGGGAACACTTTAAACGGTTTATCAATGTATAAGCCCATGATCTCCCAATGGCCTGTCATTGTATCTTTGCCGTTTGACGCTTCTTGCATTTTTCCATAGTACGCGAGCGGCTGTTCTGATTTTTCAACGCCCTTGATATCACCAATAAGACCAAGGCCGAGTTTTGCCATATTCGGCATATGTAGTCCGTTCATGTGCTCAGCAATATGCCCGAGCGTATTGGCGCCTACGTCATTAAAGTCGGCGGCATCTGGCGCTTCGCCAATTCCGACTGAATCCATTACGATTAAAAACACACGATTATATTTGTATGCAGGCATCCTAAAAGCCTCCTTTTTTCTATACGTCTATTGTATCTCCTAGAGGTCTGACAACTCAAGTATAAACCGTTTTCATTCCCGTTGACAATGCATTTGAAAATAATGAGAAACTTCATTATTTTCTGTCGGTCCTAAAGAAAAAAGCCGCAGCCCGCTGCGGCTAGGCGCGCGGATGGTACTGCTTGTACACATCCTTCAGCCTTGTTTTCGTCACATGCGTATAGATTTGCGTCGTAGATATATCCGCATGGCCCAGCATTTCCTGCACCGCTCTTAAATCAGCCCCGTTTTCAAGCAGATGCGTTGCAAAGGAATGCCTGAGTGTGTGCGGGGTGAGCTCTTTTTTGATTCCGGCTTCGAGCGCGATTTTCTTCAGATTTTTCCAAAACCCCTGGCGGCTGATCTGCTTTCCGTGATGATTTAAAAAGAGAGCGTCAGACACTTTGTTCTTTAGCAGTTTCCCGCGGGCTTTCGTCATATATTCTTCAATAGCAGAAGCAGCGGTTTCACCGATCGGCACAATCCGCTCTTTCCTCCCTTTTCCGAAGCAGCGGACAAACCCCATTGACAAATGGACATCCGTCGTTTTCAATTCAATCATTTCACTGACTCGGATACCTGTGGCATAAAGCAGCTCCAGCATCGCTTTATCCCGATAGCCAAAAGGGCTCGTAAGCTTAGGCGTGTCCAACAGCCGTTCAACCTCGTTCAGCGCCAGCACCTTTGGAAGCACCCGTTCCGTTTTTTGTGTTTCGATATGTACGGAAGGGTCTTTGTCCGTCACCTTTTCCCTAAGCAAAAATTGATGAAAAGAGCGAATCGATGCCAAATGCCGCGCTGAAGTCTTTCCGGATTTCCCCGACTCCTTCAAGTGCTTCAAATATTGGATAATATGTATACGGGTCACATCGTTCCAATTGTTGACATGAAGGGTTTCTGTTAAATAAAAAGAATAGCTTTTCAAGTCACGCTCATAGGATACGACCGTATTTTGAGAAAGCCCTCTCTCTACCATGACGTAGTGGATGAAATCCTTTATTTGATCTTTCACTCTAGATCTACTCCCCGTTTTGGTAAAAAAAGATTAACCGGTCAAACCATCCGCCTTTTTCTTCCGCATCCATTTCAACAACTTTTACGGCGGAGCCTTCCGGTTTATCGTACCGATGATAGTTTTCATACTCTTGATTTACCCATATCATAGCATAATAGAAGAGAGCGGTAAAACCTGTGAACAGTATAAAAACCTTCAATGTGTCAACAGCCGTTTTTAGGAATCTTCCCATGTCCCAATCGATCCTTTCTCTATGGTTCCTGTTATTTAAACCATATGCCAAACCAGAAAGGATTTATACGTCGAAACAGCAAAAAACCCTTTCCCCAAGAGAAAAGGTTCGAGCCCGGCATCGACTATTCCGTATCGTTTCCGTTGCAGCGGTGGCAAATGCCGTGAAACGTCAATCTATGATCTTTAATCTTAAATTTCCAATCACGTTCAATGACTTCTTCTACGTCTTCAAGCAAATCTTCTTCAATTTCATCAACGGCTCCGCACTCCATGCACACCAAGTGGTGATGAAAGTGAGCTGCACCCTCCTTACGAAGATCGTAACGGGATACGCCGTCTCCAAAGTTAATTTTATCAACGACTTTTAATTCAGTTAGTAATTCAAGCGTACGGTATACTGTTGCGAGACCGATCTCAGGAGATTTCTCTTTTACGAGGAGGTATACATCTTCTGCGCTTAAATGGTCTTCTTCGTTTTCAAGTAGCACTCTTACTGTCGCTTCACGCTGAGGCGTAAGTTTGTAGCTGGATGAGTGCAACTGTTTCTTAATTCGATCAATACGGTTTTCCATGTCTTTCCCTCCTACGCCGCATTCCATGACTCATTATAACAAAATAAGCGCGGAGTTCCAACTATAATTATTATAAACTGATAAATAAAATGATTTTCTTTTAATAATGTTTTTAAAAAAGTCGCGATGTCAACTTTTCCATCAAAACTGGCGACATGTATGCTTCAAAGAGAGATGAGATCAGCGCTAAAAATAAAATGATCAGGAGAACAATGGCATATCGCCCGAACCACTGGATCGGCGCATCATGCAGACTTCGTTTGACAAACAGCTGCCTGATCAGCTTTAAAGAAAAGGCAATCGCACATGTGCCCATAATGAGGTAAGCCGGAATAAGCAGCACATTTTGCGGCAAAACCGAGACAAAGGATAAGAAAAAACCGCTGATTCCCATCTGGTTGACGAGAAACCCAACAGTAAATCCGACGACAATTCCTTTTAGAAAAATCATAATGAAAATGATAGGCATGCCAATCACAGAAATTCCTAAAATCCACATCAGCCCTAAATACTTTACATTATGAAAAATACTTTGCCAAAACATATCGGATGAGCTAGCCTGTTTTCCGTCTGATAGTTGTCCAAAAAATTGGCTTAAATAATAATATAAATCTTCTTTCTGGCTGATCGTCATGCTGTTGACAATGATAGCGCCAAAAATCACACCCATGAAAAACAGGACAGACACAAATATATAAAGTGAGAGATGATCCTTTACATGTCCGAGAAACATGTCCTTATAAGAAATTTTCCGCATATCGTTTCCTCCCGCCCGCTCTATTGATTTGATTTAATAGATTGTATGAAAGAAACGGAAAAACATGCTCTTTTTCAAAAAGAAACGATAGAGATTGCTAGGCGGCTGTTTCGGACATAAAAAAATCCCTATCATCAAATGCATTTTGATCATAAGGATTTTTGTGTTTATGCTTTCTTTTATTCAATATGTCTTGTTTGCTTTTTGTCATTCTTTCATGCGTGCTGAAGGATGGAGAACTGCCTCTTGATAATAAGGCGTCCCGTCCACTGTTTCTAAGCAGATGCTCCCGTTTTCTTTTCGCTCGGCTTTTTGCCATGTTGATCACTCCCTATTTCATTTTGATTCATTATAGCAAATGGAGATGTTATTAAAATGTTTTAAAAAAACAGCACCTGTCGTGCCAGGTGCTGTTTCATTTTAATGTTTGACCGCTGTAAGAGCGGCGCGTTCAACGGCGGCTGTCACTTCGTGATGGACCTTTGAATCCAACGGCTGCGGAACCACATCGCCTGGCTTTGTGCAGGCTGCAATGGCCTCTGCTGCCGCCACAAGCATATCGTGATTGATCTCCTTGCTTTTGGCATTCAGTGCGCCTCTGAATATACCCGGGAAGCCAAGCACATTATTCACAGAACGCCCGTCAGCTGCATACGCTGCGCCGGCCTGCAAAGCAGCCTCAGGCTCAATTTCCGGCTTCGGATTGGATAATGCCAAGATGACCTGGCCAGATCGTACGAATTCAGGTTTAATTAAACCAGGAACTCCTGTTGTGGCAATGACAATATCACATGTTTCCATTAACTCTTCAATGCTGGCAGCTGTCTGTCCGCCGTATTGCTCAAGACGCCTCATCGCCGCCTCTGATTTGTCTGTACCGCATACAGCTTTGACGCCGTAAGCCATAAACATCCGGCAGATGGCTACGCCCGCTGCGCCGAGGCCGATCTGCCCCACTTTTGCTTCTTTCAAGTCAACGCCCGCGCTTTTACATGCCGAAATGGCAGCTGCCAGCGTAACGACAGCTGTTCCATGCTGATCATCGTGCATGACAGGGATACTGAGTTCCTCTTTTAGGCGATCTTCAATTTCAAAGCAATGCGGTGACCCGATATCCTCAAGCAGGATGCCGTTAAATCCTGGTGAAATATGTTTTACCGTATTGATGATTTCTTCAGGATCACTTGTATCCAGCAAAATCGGGATACCGCTAATCCCTGCCAGCTGATCAAACAACGCTGCCTTTCCTTCCATAACAGGCATTCCCGCCACAGAGCCGATGTTTCCAAGGCCGAGAATCGCTGTTCCATCAGTTACAATTGCGACCGAGTTGCTGATTGTCGTGTAGATATCAGCCTTTTCAGGTTCTTTCTCGATCAGTCTGCAGACGTCTGCTACCCCAGGAGTATAGACGCGCCCGAGCTCTGCCAGCGAACGGATTGGCATTTTGCTTTTCATTTGGATTTTTCCGCCTTCATGGGCAGACAGGACTTCATCAGACACCGTGTGAAGCCTGATCCCTTCGCCAAGAGCCTGAACAGCCATGATCACTTCCTGAAGCTGTTCTTCGTTTTCCACTTGCACAGTAATATTGCGCATCGTGTAATTGGGTCCGACTTTAACCGTCTCCACATCACCAATGTCTCCGCCCAGAAGGCCGATTGCTGTTGCCACTCTTCCGAGATTTCCGGGAACCGAAGGCGTTTCTATCATCAGTGTCCGAATCATGTGTTTTGCTATCATTCAGTGATCCTCCTCTTAGCCTAGTTTTTCAGCTGGAGCTGTATCGTTTTTCGTATACCATATACATTTTCCTGTATAACCGTAGATAATGGCAAGACCTATTGCGACAAAACTGAGCCACATAAACGGCAGATAAGAGAAGGTAGAAACTCCTAAAATCCCGGCCATGTAAATGCCGTTATCAGACCAAGGTACCATGCCCGAAGTCAAAGTTCCTCCGACCTCTGAATTACGGGATAGAACTCTTCTGTCCAGATGCAAACGGTCATAGCTGTCTTCCATAATCTTCGGTGTCAAAATAAGAGATACATACATGGCACACCCGAAGATGTTCGCCAAAAATGCTACAATCAGCGTAGATAATGTCACATTGCCTGCTGATGTTAATTTTTTTTCAAACAATGAAACAATGACTTTTAACACACCTAGCTTCTCAAGCAACCCGCCAAAGCCTAGGCCAAAAATAATCACGACGAGAGAACCGAGCATGCCTACGATGCCTCCGCGGTTTAAGAGGCCGTTTAAAAATTCAACATCTGTTTTAATAGAGAAGCCGTTGTACGCTGTTGCAATCGCATCCGCGAAATTCATGTCTTGGAAAACAGCAGCCCAGACAGCGCCAAGCAATGCACCAATTACGATAACCGGCATAGACGGCTTTTTCATCGCTAATAAGACAATAACGACAACAGCCGGAATCAGCATCCAAATATGAATGTCAAATGTATTCTGCAAAGAAGATTTCAAAAATTCAACTTTGTCGAGGTCAATATTTTTCCCGCCGTACATAAATCCAACAGCTGTAAAGAGAATAGCCGTAATCACATATGCTGGTATTGATAAATAAAGCATCGCTCTGACGTGAGCCAATACATCTACTTTTGATAATGAAGAAGCCAGAACTGTACTGTCAGACAGAGGAGACAGCTTGTCCCCGAAGTAAGCTCCGGAAAGAATGGCTCCAGCTACAAGAGGAAGCGGAATTCCGAGGCCTTCACCAATTGCGATCATGGCGATGCCGGCTGTTCCTACTGTTCCCCATGACGTTCCTGTCGCCACAGACATAATAGAACAAATAATTAATGTTGCGAGTAAAAAGATACTAGGATGAATAAATTCTAATCCATAATAAATTAAGGTCGGCACGACGCCTCCGGCGATCCATGTTCCGATGAGCGCTCCGACTGAAACGAGAATCAGAACGGCTTCGAGACCATTTGATATTCCGCTTAGAATCGCATTCTGCAAGTCTTTATAAGAATAACCCAGTCTGACTCCTAGAATCATTGCAATAAACCAGGAAATAAAAAGTGCAAGCTGTATCGGCAAGTCCATAAAGACTGTAAACGACATAACAAGTGCTAAAAATGCTCCTAGTACGATAATAATTTCAAATAGTGTTGGCAATCTTACATCCTTCAAAAGAAGTCCCCCTTAATAAAAAAGCTAAAACGCTTTCAATAAATAGTGCAACACGTATACTATACTTCCTCATCCCTATGCTTGTAAACAGCTTATTCACCCGGCTATTCACAGATGAATAAGCTGCATTTTGTTTAAATTTTATTTTTCTAATAGCTCTTTTCCAGCAATTCCTGGCTTTGTCATCTCGTATGGATTTAAAATGATATCCAATTCTTCTTCTGTCAGTACATCATGCTGAAGGCAAAGATCACGGACGGATTGGCCTGTCATAATCGCTTCCCTGGCGATTCGGGCAGCCGCTTCATAACCAAGATGCGGATTCACAGCGGTAATAACTCCAGCGCTTTTTTCTACGTATTGCTTCAAGCGTTTTTCATTAGCTTCAATGCCTTTCAAGCAATAGTCAGTGAAGGAACGGAACCCATTGTTCATGATGCTGATCGATTGCAGCAGATTAAAGACAAGCACTGGCTCCATAACGTTTAATTCAAGCTGACCTGCTTCTGAAGCTAGGCAGATGGTATTATCGTTTCCAATCACCTGAAACGCAATTTGGTTAATGAGCTCCGCCATAACCGGATTGACTTTACCCGGCATGATGGATGATCCCGGCTGGCGGGCAGGCAGAGAAATTTCCGCAAGTCCGGCGCGCGGTCCCGATGCCATTAAACGAAGGTCGTTTGCGATCTTCGACATGTTCATCATGCAGACTTTTAATGATGCAGAAACCTCTGTGTAAGCGTCTGTATTTTGTGTTGCATCGACAAGATGGTCAGCGCCGACAAGAGGCAGTCCGCTAATATCAGCAAGATGTTTAACAACTTGTTTGATATATTCAGGATCGGCGTTCAGTCCTGTGCCGACTGCAGTAGCGCCCATGTTGACTTCATACAGGTGCTGCCGGGATTGTTTAATACGTTTAATATCACGCTCAAGAACACGGCTGTATGCTTCAAATTCCTGGCCGAGGCGAATCGGAACAGCATCTTGAAGGTGAGTCCGTCCCATCTTAATAACAGAATCAAATTCCTGGGCTTTTTGTTTAAACACACCATGCATGTCTTCCATCGTCTTCAGCAGTTTTTCCAGCAGATTCAGTGTGGAAATATGAATGGCTGTCGGAAATACATCGTTTGTTGATTGTGACATATTAACGTGTGTGTTTGGGCTTAAGTGGATGTATTCTCCCTTTTTATGACCCATGATTTCAAGCGCGCGATTTCCGATGACCTCGTTCGCATTCATGTTCATGGATGTACCAGCGCCGCCTTGAATCGGATCGACGATAAACTGGTCGTGCCACTTGCCTTCCAGAATCTCGTCAGCGGCTTGTACGATAGCTTGGCCAATTCCTTCATACAGCCGTTTTACATCCATGTTTGCAAGTGCGGCAGCTTTTTTTACAATCGCCAGTGCGTTAATCATTTCTTCATGGATTTTATATCCCGTAATCGGAAAGTTTTCTGAAGCACGCAACGTTTGGATGCCGTAATAGACATCTGCTTCAATTTGTTTTTCTCCAAGGAAATCTTTTTCCACCCGGTATTCTTTTTGGCCGTTTAACATAATCTTTAACCTACTTTCTCTATAATGGTTATGGTTTTAACGAAATTTACAGGACAACGTCATCGGCAATCGGTGTTTCCATAATTCTTTTCACGATCGGCAAATCTGAGGATTGGCCCAGTGCCCACATTAATTTCGGAACGATTGCTTCTGTATTCATGTTTCTAGAGCGGATAATTAAGTCCTGATTGACTCTGCGGCCGACTTCGTAAATGCTCATATCTTCGCCTTCTTCCAAGCATTGAGTCGTAATGACGACAACAATGCCGCTGTCAATCAGTTCATTCACTTTGGACAAAATGTCTCTGCCTTCAAACGGAACGCCTCCACTGCCATAACTTTCGATGACAATTCCTTTGTACATGCTTTTCAGAGCGTCCAGCATTTCCGGCTTTAAGCCCGGATGCAGTTTGAGCAGACAAACATCTGTGCATAGTGAAGTGTCAACTGTGAAGGCGTCGTTCTCAGGTTCCGTTACTTGTTTGTTGTATTCAATCCCGTCTTCTGTAATAAAAGCGATATATGGATAATTGATGCTTTCAAACGCGTCATAGCTTTTCGTTCTTAACTTGATCGCACGTGTTCCCTGGATGACTCTGCCGTCAAACACAACGTAAACCCCACCTACGCCTTCACAGGCAAAGCGAATGGCATCTGTAATATTTTTTTTGGCGTCTGTCTTTTGAAAGGTAATCGGAATTTGCGAGCCTGTAATTACAATCGGCTTTTTAGCATGCTGCAGCATATAAGATAATGCGGCAGATGTATAGGCCATTGTATCTGTACCATGAGTAATAACAAACCCGTCATAGGCATCATAATTTTCCTTAACAGCTTCCGCTATCTCCACCCAGTATTCAGGCTGCATATTGGTGCTGTCTATATTCATAAGCGATTGGGTTTCCATCGTGTAATCGTTATCAAGTTTTGATACGTAACTTAACAACTCGTCAGCCTTCACCCCCGGGGCAAGCCCGTTTTCCCCTTCAACTGAAGCGATCGTTCCCCCAGTTGTCAACATCAATAATTTTTTCATACCATACACCTCTTCACTATATCTAAAGATGGGTTTGCGAGAAGGCATTCGCTTTTCGCATACTTTTAATGCAATTATAGACACGGAAAATAAAATACGCAAGACATTATTATTCAATTCGCGTACACTTCCGAATACCTATATGATATAATCAGCTCAAGTTGAAAAAGGAGCGGAAGTCCATGAATTTAGATCGTTTAACTGAATTGAGAAAAAAGAAAAATTGGTCGCTTCAATATACGGCTGACCTCCTGGGTATCGCAAAAAGCACATACGCGGGATACGAGTCAGGCTACCGCCGCCCTTCGCTTGAGGCCCTGGCAATGCTGGCAGACCTTTTTGATACAACCTGCGATGATCTCTTAGGCCGCACAAAGCAAAAGGAGACTGCTCCTCAGACCATTGAATTGACCACGTGGAGCAGCCTTGACATTGCTGTTGACGGCAAGCCGCTGTCTGAAGACGAAATAATACAGCTGATCACCTTTATCCGGACAAAGAGAAAAGTCCAGGAGGAACTGAGTTAATTTTCACTCACGACTTAACTTTCCCGTAGGTTCCTCCTCCTCCGGCTTTCAGTTCAAGCTTTCCTGATCTCGCTTTCACAATAAGAGCGGCGGTTTTCGGCGGAACAACCCGAGCCAGATCCTCCTCTGAAGTCTCATGAAGAACAGCCATTTCTGTACCAAAGGCCGTTTTTAGCTTGTCCAGGGTTTTCGGTCCGACACCCGGCACAAATTGCAGCGGAATCTGGTGGACATATCTAGGACGCGATATGCCCTTTCCAGACTGATCACTCAGTTCGCACAGCCTTTCGCTGACACCCTTTGTCAATCTGGCACCTCCGCATTCCGCGCACGCCGTTGCCCCGCTCTCAGTACGCTCTCCGCATACTTCACAAGCCGTTTGATAATACTTTCCCAACAGCGGATCTAATCCGTAATTGGCGGTAATTTTCCTGTTATCCTGTCCCTTTAATGCGAGAGCGAACTCAGAAAAATCAGCTGAGGCCACATATAGTTCATTATATTCTCTGCCGATCTTCCCTAAGGAATGCGCATCAGAATTTGTTAAAAATGAATATTTATTCAATTCAGACACCCGTGAAGCCATAGGTGTGTCACAGCTTAAACCAAGCTCGACAGCATCTATCATAGAAGAATCAAAAACCTCAGTTAAAGTTGACTTAACGCCTTTTCCGTACAAGCTTTTGTGGGGCGTGAAAATATGGGCGGGGATAAACAATCCGCCCATTTCTTTAACTTTTTTTTGAAGATTCAAGCCTGTTTCGTATATCCGCTGTGAACTTAAGTGAATATTTTTCATCCGTGCTGAAAGCCAGGCTGAAAATTGTTTCATATCAGCAAGTGTCGGCATAAAAGCAAGCACATGAATTGGCCCGCTGCATGCTTCATCGTAAATCTCCAGCTCGCTTCCCAATAAAAGAGTTGTGCTGCGATAACGGACTCCGCCGCCCTCAAGCTCTTGATACCTGCCTGAAGCAATGCCTTCCTCAAGCTCTATTATGACTTCCGGAGAATGGCAGTCAATAATTCCGAGAAGTTCAATCCCTTTATATTCACTGGCCTCAACCAAAATCCGGTCCAGCGTCAGCGTTTTTGCACCTGTTATTTTGACAGCCCTTCCTGTATAGGTCCGACCGATATGGATGTGTAAATCCGCGTAAATCTTTTTCATTTTTATGCTTGCAGCGCTTCTTTCAGCTGAAGATATTGAATCGCATAGGCTGTCTTCGCGTCGTAAACCTCGCGCGACTCAACCAGCTTTAGTGCGTCTTCAAGCGTCACCTCCATCACTTCAACAAACTCGTCCTCATCTAGTTCCCGTTTTTCTTCAAGCACAGCCAGCTCTTCCGCAAGAAAAACGTGGACAATTTCATCGGCAAAACCGGGCGATGTATAGAATGCTGTCATTTTAGTCAGCTTTTTCGCTGTGTATCCTGTTTCTTCTTCCAGCTCCCGAAGCGCCGTATACTCCGGCTCTTCTCCTTTTTCCAGCTTTCCGGCCGGTATTTCAACGATCGTCCGTTCCAGGGGCTTCCGGAATTGTTTCACCAGTATGATTTTCCCTTCGTCTGTGACAGCCAGCACCGCTACCGCACCAGGGTGTTTTACAATTTCGCGTTTACTCGTTTTTCCGTTAGGGAGCTCGACGTCCTCTACATAAAGATCAATAACTTTACCCGAAAAAATCTGTTCTTTAGCAATTGTTTTCTCTTCTAAGTGTTTCATTTCTTCATCTCCCGTTCTGTCTCTATATCATGCCCCATACATTTTATCATACTAGAGAAAAGGGGGCTCCTTTATGAAAGTATACCGTATGCAAAAGGGCGTCGTTTTAGTGGGGAAATCCTGGGAGGTGCGGGCGAAGCTCAAGGAATACGGGCGCACATTCCGGTATGTGAAAGATTGGATTTCCGAGCCGTAAAAGTTGAAAACTCCGCTCCTTTATATTACGGTCATTACAAAGCCTAAAAAAGGAGTGTGCACATGAGAAAGCGCAAACTAGGTTCATCTGATTTAGAAATAAGCGAAGTCGGACTTGGCTGTATGTCCCTTGGAACCGAAACAAATAAAGCGCTGTCGATCCTTGATGAAGCCATTGAGCTTGGCATCAACTATTTGGACACAGCTGATTTGTATGATCGCGGCCGCAATGAAGAAATCGTCGGCAAAGCAATTCAAAACAGACGCCAGGACATCATTTTGGCCACAAAAGCCGGAAACCGGTGGAGTGACAAAAATGACGGCTGGTATTGGGACCCTTCAAAAGCTTACATAAAAGAGGCAGTGAAAAAGAGCTTAGCACGTCTGAAAACGGATTATATCGATCTGTATCAGCTTCACGGTGGCACAATAGAAGACAACATTGACGAAACGATTGAGACATTTGAAGAATTAAAACAAGAAGGTGTCATTCGTTATTATGGAATTTCTTCTATTCGCCCGAACGTCATTAAAGAATATGTGAAAAAATCAAATATCGTCAGCATTATGATGCAATTCAGCCTGTTTGACAGACGGCCGGAGGAATGGCTCCCGCTTTTAGAGGAACATCAGATCAGTGTCGTGGCAAGGGGGCCGGTCGCTAAAGGGCTGCTGACTGAGAAACCGCTTGAACAAGCTTCGGAGACCATGAAACAAAACGGGTACTTATCATATTCCTATGAAGAATTGGCAGAGGCCCGTAAGTCAATGGCCGGCGTTGCTCCAGACCTCACCATGACGGAAATGTCGCTGCAGTATCTTTTAGCGCAGCCGGCAGTGGCCTCAGTAATCACCGGTGCCAGCAAGTTAGAGCAACTGAAGGAAAACGTTCAGGCTGCAAACGCGCGGCGCTTAAGCGAGCAGGAAATCAAAGCGCTCCAATTCTATACGAAACAAGACATTTACGAAGCACACCGTCCATAAAGAAAACCAGCACCTGACCGGGTGCTGGTTTATTTGTATTGATGCCAATCGAGCTGGCTTTCATCGAGGAGCTGTTCAAAGCTTTTGTTTTTTTCGATCTCCTTTTTCTTTCTGATCTGTTCCGCTTTCTTTCTTTCCTGTCTCTTCTCATCCTCATCCTTCAATTGGCTTTTCATCTGCATCAGCTTTTCTTTTATATCGGATTGAAGATCGTCCTTTAACTGGTGTTTGTCAGCAGATTTTTGTTTTTTCATGCTCGCTTCCCCCGTTTTTTTGTTTTGAAGCCAGTTTATCATGGAGATTCAGGCTGAACAAGAAGACTCTCTTCATAAAATCGCTGTCATATTTTTCTGACGGCTCAGCAGCGTTTAGGTATAATGGTTTTAGAAGGTTATTTATAATAGAGTTGAAAGGTGCTGTGTCTTTTGAAAAGATTCCTTTTAGCTGTCGGCGCTGTCTTGGCAGCTGTAGCTGCTATCGGTATTTGTTTTACAAATATCATTATGTTCATAAAGAAAAAAACCGACGAAGAGATTATGAAAAGAGAAACAGATGACGGGCATGATGTATTTGAATCGTTTGAACGCATGGAGAAAACGGCTTTTGTGATTCCATCGGCATACGGATATGACATAAAAGGCTACTATGTTGCACCACACGATACCTCAAAAACAATGATCATCTGCCACGGCGTGACCGTGAATATATTGAACTCTCTCAAATATATGGATTTATTTCTTGATCTCGGCTGGAATGTGGTGATTTACGATCATCGCCGGCACGGACAAAGCGGCGGAAAGACTACAAGCTATGGTTTTTATGAAAAGGATGATTTAAACGAGGTCTTCAAATGGGTCAAAGACAAAATCGGTAAACGCGGATTGGTCGGAATCCACGGTGAATCAATGGGAGCAGTGACTGCCCTGCTGTATGCAGGGGCACATCCTGACGATGGCGCTGATTTTTATATTGCCGATTGCCCGTTTGCAAGCTTTGAGGAACAGCTTGCGTATCGTCTAAAAGTGGAATACCGGCTGCCTTCCTGGCCGATCCTCCCCATTGCCGACTCCTTTTTGCGGTTCAGGGATGGCTACCGCGCACGCGATGTATCCCCGCTTGCTGTCATCAATACCATCGAAAAGCCGGTTCTCTTTATTCACAGCAGGCACGATGATTATATTCCTGTTTCTGCAACCGAGCGGCTTTTTAAAAAAAAGCCCGGTCCAAAGGAACTCTATATTGCTGAAGCTGGAGAACACGCCATGTCATATACAAAAAATCGGGACACGTATAGAAAAACCGTGCAAGCCTTTTTAGACAAAATAACGTAAAAAGCGAAAGGCCCCTAGCCTTTCGCTTTTCCATCATAAAACGTCGGTGATGCCATCCATATGTTCACTGATCCATTCAATCGCAAGGTCTATCGTAGTAAACTCCTGCGCTTCAAATGTCATTTCATCCTGCAAAAGCCAAACATCCTTCTTGACGGATTCCGCTCCTCCGATTGACCAGTGCAGCAGGGTGTAGGGATGGTTTTTGTTCAGAAAGGATACCCACGTTTTATTCTGTGCTGTATTCTTAATTGACTTCAGCTTTTGTTCCACGTTTCGTGTCTCCCTACTTTACTAATATGCTCATTCTTGGACTGAGCATTTGAGCCGGACTTTTCAGCGCCAGCGTTTTGGCTTTCTCATTGTAATCGATTGTCATTTGATCGTCAAAAAACACTTTTTGCGACGACTGGATATATAGCGGGATGCCGTTCGTTTCCAGCTGCTCACACTGTCCCGTTAATTCCTCTGTCACCCAAATGGTCGGTACACCGCTTACTGCGCAGCCGCATCCTTCAGCGTCATAACGGAGCTGCGCCTTTTTTCCCGGATTGGCGTCAAGCGCTTGCTGCAGTGCCTGTGCTGCTGCATCTGTCACATGAATGTTCATAAGGTGAAACCCCCGTTTTTTTCATTTTCGCTATTGTAGCACACCACGCGTCCGTTCGCATTGTTTCTGCCTTTTTTCCACCGCTTCGCTTTTTCTTCTGCAGCCTTGATCCAATCAGTTTTTCCCTGTATATACCGCTTGATATTGTCCGGATACTGGGCCGCCAGCTGTTTTTTGAGCGCGGCGTATTCCTTCGCTGTTTCCGGATGAGCTGTGAGATAATCTCTGAACACCAAATGCCTTTCAATAGCAGGATGCCCTTCCTCATAGATATGGACATGATGGGTACGCTTATTTCCGCCCTTTTGGAAATAGCGTCTGCCAATAATGCCGTTTTCTCCTTTTGGCGCATAGCCGAGCTCCGTCATTTTCGAATCATATTGGTTTACGGCCGCGATATCCTTTACTGCAATCAGGATATCAATGACCGGCTTTGCCGCCATATTTGGTATCGATGTGCTTCCGACATGATACACGTCAATGATCTCCGGGCCGAGCACAAGCTTCAGACGATCTTTTTCCTCACTGAACAGTCTTGCCCATTCTTCATTGTAGTGAGCGACTTCAACCTTTCTTTTCGGATAGAGATGAAAGACTGACAGAAAAAGCCCCTCTGACGCTTTGACGGTTTTCGTCTTTTCAAATCCTGCCTGCGTATACAGCGACACGGCCGGGCTGTTTTTCTCGGCTGTTACTACCTCGATTTTCTCAGCGTCTTCGTTCTGATCAATAACAAATTGCACGAGTGCTCGTCCGATGCCTTTTCTGAAACCGTCGGGATGCACAACAAGCCTGCAAATGGTCAGCTCATGCATAAACTTCTCGTATGAAATGACGCCGAGCAGTTTCCCGTTTTCCCGAAATCCCGCAAATCGCTCCTGAGAGGCTCTGATATCCTCAGCTTTTTCGTGTAAAGCAGGGATCCCGTCAAAACCGATAAGCTCCGCTTCTTTTACATAAGCTGGCTTTTGAACATCAATAATCTCACGTGATACAGCCTCTTCCTTATGCTGAAGAAATGCAATCATTTGTTTTCTCCTGAAAACAGCCGCTGCTTTTCGACTTTGGCGACGCGGACCGCATACGATTCATACCACACGCTTTTTCCTTTTTCTTTCGCTGCTTGGTGTTCGGTGTGATGCCTCCAATGATTGATTGCGTCCATACTCTCCCAATAGGAAACTGTAATGCCGGTTCCATCCGCTTCGCGAACGCTTTCCACACCTAAAAATCCGGGCTGGCTCGCCGCAAGCGAAGCCATCCGCTCTGCTGTTTCTCCATATGCTTCGTCATTTTCACTTTTGACAGAAGAAAAGATAACAGCATAATAAGGAGGCTCAGGTGTTTTTGACAAAAAATCCATAGCGGTTCCTCCTCATATGTTTTTCACAAAAAGAACCCTGTCTTGGCCCGGTCCATCGTAATTTGCAAATACTGAGATGCCATTTACTGTTTTGCTGCCTTTTTCAATCTCAAACCCAAGTCTTGTATGATACGCGATTGACACCTTATTTACCGGGGATGTGACGCACTTTACCCGGGTGCATCCCCTCTGCTTAACCGTTTCAATAAACACATCGTATAATTGTTTTCCAATTTGCATTTTTCTGAAATCCGGATGCACACCGGAAAAATGGATGTATGCCGTTACAGGATCTGATTGCGATTGAAATCCGATTAAAAATCCAGTCATGCTGTTTTGTTCATGTGTAATAAAGCTGGTGTCCTGAAAATGTTCAAAAAATAATCGCGGGAGTTTTTCTTTCAGCTGCCTGCCGCCCCACCATTCATTCATCACAGACGTTACCATTTCATAATCTGAAGACGTGATTGTTCGAATATCCATTACGATTTCTCCCTCCGTCTGGCAAAACGAATGTCTCTTTTTTCTCACAATATAAAAATTATATTTTGCCTGACTGGAATTGTAAATGCCTTCTTTTCTGTATCATACGTTTTCAGACTGCTGAGGGAACATGTTTGCTATTTTTCATACCTAGTTCTCCCCCTCCAGCCGCCGGGAGGGAGAACATTTACAGAAAAATATCAAGCACCTGATCAAGTCTTAGCTTACAGAGCTTGCCGGCGTCTCCTTTGATCCACACTGTCTTTTCAAACTCCTCATAGCGGCAGATTTTCCCGCTGCAGGTGACAATTTCGCCATCCTGAAAGCAGCTGACAGTGATATCCTGAGCAAATTCCATCGCAGTGCAAAGCGTTTGGTTCATCTCCTCCAGCTTATCCGAATCAAGGATCGGCTTTTGCGGCTTCTGTTTATGGCGTTTTCTCTCAAGCAGGCTTTGTTTATGTTCAGGCAGAAACATCCGGCTTCCTTCCCACAGCAGATTGCCTCTTTGTAAATGCTCATTCATTTATAATGCCCTCCTATTTTAGCCGCGCGTTCAAACGCCTGGCCTGCAGCTGTCAGTGAGGCCGCCCTGATGATCGCCGTGTCGCCGAACCGGCTTTTAATCCCGTCCATCACATAGCCGAGGCTCATCTTCTTTGCATAATCCTGAAATAAATTGAGCTGCCATACTTCATCAGATGAAAGCTGAGAGAGGTTAATCCCGAGGCGGCGGACAGGCTTCCCGTCCCAAAACTTGAGAAACAGTCTGCATACGGCCTGGTACACATCCTGCGTAGAATTGGTCGGTTCTGCCAGCTTCACTTGCCGGTTGAAGCCGGTCGGCAAATCAAAGTCAGCCCCCCTGCAGCTCACCGAAACCGTCTGCCCCATCATCCCGGCGTTTCGGCTTCGCCTGCATACCTCTTCACTTAGCTCCAGCAGAACGACTTTTATTTCTTTGTCAAAGTGTTCATAGTCTCTCGGGAGTGTCATTCCGTGGCCAATTGCTTTTTGTCCGTCCAGCGATGCCGTTGACACAGGAGAATAGTCGATTCCGTTCGCCGTCATCCACAGCACGTGTCCGTTAATGCCCCATTTCTTTTTTAAAAGCTCGAGTGGAAAAACCGCAAGCCCGCCGATCGTGCTAATGCCCATTCGATTTAAATGATGTTGCATCCGGCTTCCAACGCCAAACATACTCCCTACCGGAAGCGGCCACATCTCGGTTTTCATATTTTCTTTCGTTAATGTAAAAATACCGTTCTTATTCTTTTTGGCAAAATTGTCACACGCGATCTTGGCGAGCGCTTTATTAGGGCCGATTCCGACCCGGGCATAAATGCCGACCTCCCGCATGATTCTGTCTTGAATGCTTTTGGCAATTTCCTCGGGCGCCCCAAACAGCTTCTGGCTGCCTGTGATATCCATGAATTGCTCGTCAATGGAATAGGGCTCCACAAGATCTGTATATTCCTCTAAAATGGCGGTGATTTGCAGTGATACATCAATATACCGCTGCATCCGAGGCCGAAGCACAATCGCTTCAGGGCATTTTTCCTGCGCTTCCCACAGGCGTGAGGCATTGGCTACCCCTTTTTGTTTCGCCAGCGGGCATGCAGCCAATACAACTCCGCCCCTCCTTTCCGGATCACCCGAAACAATCACCGGCTGATTTTTCAAATGTGGATTTTCCGCTTTCTCTACAGATGCATAAAACGATTGCATGTCAACGAGAAAAATCACTTTTTCTTTCATCATACACACCTCTAAAAAGAACTTATGTTCGCTTCTGCTATTATATGCGAAAATACGTTCGGTTTATACTGGTAAATGATTCTTGTCTGACAGAAAATATGATGCAAGGGTTTGAGAGAAGGAAAACATTTAGTAGAATGAAAGCGAACCATAAAGATAGGAGAATCAAAATGGAGAAATTTGTCGAAAAAATGTTGGGACAGGCATTGCGCCAATACGGCCGAAATGTTGCCATTGATCCGTTAAGCCCGTATGAAAAACAAAGCCTGAAAGCTGCCTTAGAGGAAAGACAAAATGAAGATCCAGACGAGGACCTGCATGCGCATATAGAGGATATCATTTATGACTACGTCACAAACCAAGGGCTGTTTTCTTAGTGTCATGCACCTTCATTGTTGGAGAATTTTCGTATATTTGTTTTAGTATGGCCAGAAGGGACGCGGCTGATATCAAGGGGAAGCGCCCCTTCTCATATACGGACGCTCAAGCCCATCAGCATAAACTTTTATCTGATGCCCGGTCTCCCTCAGCATTTCAGGAATCCTGCCGATATGAGCAACAGTCTGATGATTCAACGTCTTTAAACGAAATCCGATTGATCTCCCGCATTCCTCATGCCTTTAAACTGGACAGGCGTTTCTGCTCAATGAGAATTACACTTTCATGGTCAGATATAAGCGCCAGACAAAAAAATCCGAGTACTTCAACCTCCACTTCAACGGCTAAACGCCATCATCAACGTGAAACTTGAACCATCAAAAACAAAGGTCATCCTGCGCGCACATAACAAACCCATATAAACCGGTAAGTAAAAATATTTAATCCTCCGTTGGATAAGGAAATTTTTTCATGTATGATAGAAAAAGATCTTACTAACAGGAGAGAACAATAAACATGAAGACATGGAAAGATATCCACCCAATCAGCTGGACAATTATTATCGGAACCATTTTCGGCAGAATGGCAACATCGATGAGCATTCCGTTTTTAGCGATTTATTTAACAGCTGTCCAAGGCGCATCAGCATCCTATGCGGGGCTTGTCATTGCGGCGAGCTCATCAGTCGGCATCATTGCAAGCTTTTATGGCGGATTTATCTCGGACAAATTCGGCAGAAAGAACATGATGCTTGTATCCATTTTCGGCTGGATGCTGGTGTTTGCAGGGTTTGCGGCCGCTTCTCACCTCTGGGTATTTTTTGTGGTAAATGCGTTAAACGGACTTTGTAAATCACTGTTTGAACCTGCATCAAAAGCTTTGCTGTCAGATATGACAGAAGAAAAAACAAGATTGCTGGTTTTTAATCTGCGGTATGCAGCCATTAATATCGGCGTTGTCTTCGGCCCTGTGCTCGGTCTGTACTTCGGTTCATCACAATCTACCACTCCTTTTTTGGTGCCTGCGGTGATTTATGGGATGTACGGTGTGATCCTTGCCATCCAATTTAAAAAGCATCCACCCGCGACATTAAAACAATCCAGAAATATGAACGTTCGGGAAGCGTTTATGGTAACGCAAAAGGATCGTCTTTTTACAGTTGCTCTTATCGGCATTACACTATCCATCTTCGGCTATTCGCAGTTCAGCTCTACATTTCCGCAATATATGGCACAAGATCCTTTTATCGAAGATGGGACAAAATTGTACGGCTTCATGCTGACATTAAACGCAATTGTTGTTTTGGCAACACAGTTTCCCATCGTCTACCTTGGTAAACGGTTTTCGCCGCTTTGCTCCCTGATGCTCGGCAATATCATGATCAGCGCCAGCATGATGATCCTTACCATGTCACACGGCGTTTCTTCACTTGTTATCATTGTGGTTGCATTTACAGTTGGAGAAGTGCTCTTATTCTGTATGATGGATTTGTTTGTAGACCAGATTGCAAAACCCGGATTAAAAGGAACGTATTTCGGAGCGATCGGCTTTTCGCAGTTTGGGAATGTGATTGGCCCTTGGGCAGGCGGCTTATGTATCGATATATTTGGCGCCGGGCATCCAAGTTCCATTTTTTCTGTCCTTAGCGGCATCACCCTGCTTGGCCTGCCGTTTTTAGCGTTTGCCTATCGGAGGATGAAAGCGGGAATCACTGAGCAGCAACCCGGACTGGGGAAGCCGCTTTAACACAAGAAGACGGGAGAGAATCGCTCTCTCCCGCAAAAACGAGGTGATGAAATATGAATATAGGTGATATCTTCTTTCAGCTGATCGTGTTTTTCATGATAGCCGCTGTTATCTCGGCGGCTATCATCGGCTCTAAATATGCGAAAAACCGCAAAGCACAGCTGGACCGAATTGAAAAAAAGCTTAACAGCATGTCCGAAGACCAAAACGATTAACCGCTTGGGGCAACGAGCTCTACCTTAATCCGGTCAGGGTCCTCACAATAGACTGCATAATGCCCGTCTCCCCCGGCAAAAGGATGTCGGTCTCGGTACAGCACACGATAGCCTTTTGCCATCAATTTTTCAGTCATCAGGTCGACTTGAAGCCTGGATTCAGCATGAAACGCGAGATGGTTCAGCCCGACACGGCACCTGTGATATTCCGGCTCTAGATATTCTTCTTTTACCTGAACAATCACAAGGTAAAAGTGATCTTTCTTCCAGCTGATGCCGGAACTCCATTTTTGAAACTCTTTATAGCCAAGCTCTGCTAAAAACCATCCCCAAAACCGCTTAGACGCTTCCAAGTCGGAGACATACAGCTCAATATGGTGCATCCTGATCACACCCTTCTCACTAACACTTCTTCTACCTTATGCCGGTCTCCCTTTCGCAATATTAAATCTGACCTGAATTTAGTCGGCAAAATATTTTCATATAAATTAGGGCGGTTGACACTCTCCCAAATCGAGGTTGCCATCTCGTCAGCCTCCTGGTCGGACAGGTCTTTAAATTTATGAAAATACGAGTCCGGATTTTGAAAGGCCGTTTCCCGGAGAAGGCGGAAACGCTCTAAATACCAGGTAAGAATCCGGCTTTCGTCCGCATCTACGTAAATTGAAAAATCAAAGAAATCGGAAACAAAGATGCGGGGATTTTCCCGGTCATCCTCCAAGGTCGGCGATTGAAGAACATTAATTCCTTCGATGATTACGATATCAGCCTGTTCTACAACCTCAAACACACCTTCCTCACGGTCATAGGTTAAATGAGAATAGACCGGGGCCTTTACTCTTTCTTTTCCTGACTTTACGTCATTCAAAAATTCGAGGAGCGCTTTCACATCATAGCTTTCAGGAAATCCTTTTCTTGACAGCAAGTTTTTCTTCTTCAGCTCAGCTGTAGGAAATAAAAAGCCGTCTGTCGTGATCAGGCTGACCTTGGGCCGATCCGGCAAACGTGAAAGCAGCTTCTGCAAAATCCGCGCTGTCGTGCTTTTCCCGACAGCGACACTGCCGGCAATACCAATGATAAACGGAATTTTGGCTGAATGAGGGTGCTTCAAGAAAACATTCACATGCTTATTTCGCTCGGCAGCGGACTTGACATGCAAATGAAGCAGACGAACAAGCGGAATATAGATCGTCTCCACTTCTTCTACGGATAAATGATCATTCAGCCCTTCAACAGCTTTTGCCTCTTCTTCAGAAACAGCAATCGACAAATGGCCTCCAAATCCTGACCAAGACTGCCGGCTGTGCTGTGTATATAAAGTATGTAAATTAAGCTCTTTATTTTTCACTGTTTACACCTGACTCTCTGTAGCTTTAAACAAACGCTTACAAAGATTGTAACGGAAAACATTCCTACTGTCTGCTTATTTTTTCAATTTATCTTTTTTAACAAGTCAGCACCGATTCGGTTATATGCAGCCATTTCTACTTTCGGAACCATACTGCCTCCCGTTCCCCAGACGACATGTACGGCATTTTTCATGCTGTGCCGCAGATCATTTTCAGACATGTAGTGTTTCCCGGTTTCCGCTAGAAACAGCTGAACAGGTCCGAACATGCCGGCAAGCGCAGACGGCTCTAAATGCTTATTTTCAGATAAAGCCAGCAAATGAAGCAAGGCATACAGCGTTTCGTCTTCGATAGTATAACAGCCGCTCAGCAAAGGTTCTATCAGATTGCCGACAAATCCTGACGGGCGCCCAACGGCAAGCCCGTCAGCAGCCGTTACATTATCCAAGCCGATATCCTGTACAGAGATCCGATCATGCAGGCCTGAATATAGACCTAAGAGCATAGACGGTGAATGGGTTGGCTCCCCGAAAAATACATGGACATGGTTTCCGTACAGGAGCTTCAGTCCAAATGCCACACCACCCGGCCCTCCGCCGACTCCGCAAGGCAAAAACACAAACAGCGGTGTTTCAGGACCAGGCTCGATATTCATAAAGCTGAGCTGCGTTTTTAAACGACTGGCCGCTGCCGCATATCCTAGGAACAGATGGCGGGAATGCTCATCATCAACAAAATAACAGAATGGGTCTTGTTCCGCCTGCCGCCGTCCTTCTTTAACCGCTTCACTGTAATCTGATTCGTACTCAATGACAGTGACACCCTTTTTGCAAAGTAAATCCTTCTTCCACTGTTTAGCGTCAGAGGACATATGCACCGTCACGCGAAAGCCTAGTTTGGCGCCAATGATGCCGATGCTTAAACCAAGATTTCCTGTTGAGCCGACAGCAATGGAATAGCGGGAGAAAAATGAAGTGAACCGCTCTTCGTGCAAGACGCGATAATCGTCTGTTTCCTTAAGCATTCCTTCTTGAAGCGCCAGCTCCTCCGCATGCTTCAGCACTTCATAAATACCGCCACGGGCTTTAATCGATCCAGAAATCGGAAGCTCATGATCGCACTTTAAAAGCCATCTCCCCGGAAACGTTTCGCCATACACTTCCTCCAGCTTCTTTTTCATATGGCTTATTTCAATAAGCGGCGATTCAATCATCCCTTCGGCGGCTTTTGTTTCCGGAAATGCCTCTGCAATATAAGGAGCAAAGCGCCGAAGTCTTTTGTCCGCCTCGTCTATCTCACATTTCCACTCAGCCGCTTGTAATGCCACCCCCTCTTTCTTGCCGGGATTAGCCCAGAATACCGGTCGGGCATCAATCAGTTTCTGAATAAATGGATCTTTTATCAGGTCACGCAGAGTTTCTTGATTTATTGACATCAGCGATTTCTCCTTCCTTTAACAACTATATCTCTTTATAAAAAACTGCCTGCAAACACACCAAAAGGCGTCTCACACAGGCAGTTCCATGCTTATTTTTTCATGAGCACCCGTCCAGCCAGCTTTTCCACAAGTGCTGGAAACATCTGATATAGCTTTGTTCCGGCATTCATCAAACGAGGAAGATTGATTTCACGTTTGTTCGTCATAATGGCAGACGTGATTTGTGCTGCCACATCATCTGGGTCAAGCATCCAGCGTCCGACATTTTTGACATAGTCTCCGCTTTTATCAGCGATAGAAAAAAAGTCAGTCTGAATCGGCCCTGGATTGACTGTCGTCACATAGACGCCCGTGCCCGCCAGTTCCATACGCAAAGCGTTTGAATAGCCGAGCACAGCATGTTTTGTCGCTGAATAAAGGCTGGATTTCGGCGTAGCAATTTTCCCTGCTTGAGAGGCAATATTAATGATATGTCCGCTTTTTTGCTCAAGCATATGCGGAAGAACAGCTTTTGTACAGGCAATCAGACCGAAAACATTGACATCAAACATTGATTTCATTTCATCTAGGGTCGAATCTAAAACCGTTTCAAAAATACCAAAGCCAGCATTATTGATCAGCACATCAACCGGACCGATCTGATCACGGACGAGGGTGATATCTTCAAGACGGGAGACATCCAGAGGAAAAATATCACACTGTCCGCTCCATTCCTCGGTCATTTTTCTTTTGATTTCCTTCAAACGATCCTCACGTCTTGCCGACAGCAAAACATGGGCTCCTTCAGCCGCACATAAATAAGCGATTCTTTCTCCAAGCCCTCCTGAAGCACCTGTAATCCAAATACGCTTGCCAGCTATATTTTTCACCCTGTTCACCTCTCTATTGCTCTAAAGTATGCGGTATTTCCATCCCAATATGACGTGATGCCTGCTTCGGCCGCCAATATATCAAGATGCCCAACCGTTTCTGACATCGTTAAAAACAACTCTTTTTCATAAACAGCAGGAAAGAGCTGCTGACAAACCTGAAAAGCGGTAAGCGGTTTTTCCGACAGCATGTGACGCACATCCTTGGTCCGGCTGCTCTGCTTGTCAAACCGCTTCTTGATCAGCGCTCGTACATTGCTAATCGTATCGCCATGACCGGGAAACACTGTGTTCGGGGCAAGTTCAGACAGCCTCCGCAGCGACCGCTGATAATCCAGTAAAGGCTCCGTTCTTTTTTCTCCCGTTTTTGGCGCTTCAAGAATCGGGTTAGACGAGCTGTTCGCCAGCAGCAAATCACCGCCAAGCATTCTTCCGGTCTTTTCATGAAAGAGAACAATATGCGACTCTGCATGTCCGGGCATCTCCAGAACAGTCCAGTCATCCATCCCGTCAATTTTTATCCCTTCCGTCACCGTTTGGGTCAAAGATCTTGTACAGGAAAATGCGTACGCCGACCGGATAAGCCTTTCTGCTTTCACATCATCAAATGGAACGCCTAACTCAGGCAGGAGCTTTTGAAAAAAATGTTTTTGCCACTCCATAAATGCCTTGTCTCTGCTGATATATGGTTCGTTAAACGGATGTCCAATCACTTTAATGTCATCAGAAAAAACATCAAGCAACCCTGCATGATCCGCGTGATGGTGAGTCAGCACGATCTGCTCAATATCTGACATTTCTATATGTACAGCGGCAAGCTGCTCTTTTAGGGCTGCAGCCGCCTCTTTGGTTTTCGGTCCACAATCGATCAGTGTCAGCGCATCACCTTTTACTAAGTAAACGATAACATCACCGACGGCAAACGGTGTCGGGACGCGAATCGGAATGATATCTGCAGTTGTCATTCTTTTGCTCCTTGTCTTCATTCATTACTCATATTTTAGCTTTTTCTCGGTCTTGTGTCATTATTGCCGTATGAGAACGGCCCTTTTTGAAAAAGCTATTGACATTAGCTTGTCCCCCATTGCATAATGAACAACAACTAAAATGAGAACCATTGGAACGCTATGACGAGAGGAATAGTATACAGGCAATGGCCAGAGAGAGCGATATCCCCAGGCTGAAAGGTATCGCGGCCCACTTGTTTGTAGAACCTGCCCTCAGAGCGGTTAGGAAAACCTAAACGTTTCCCGCGTTACGGGATTTGAGCTGAGCACAAGTTGTGCTAATGAGGGTGGTACCGCGAACCTTTTCGTCCTTTACGTGATGAAAAGGTTTTTTGTTGTTCTAATAGAAGGAGGATATCCATGAAAAAGATAGGATTTGTCGGCGCCGGGTCCATGGCTGAAGCTATGATCAACGGTTTTTTGCAAAGCGGCATTACAAAACCTGAAAATATTTATATCACAAACAGGTCAAATGAAGAGAGACTCAATGAATTAAAGGAAATGTACGGCGTGCGACCATGCAGGGATAAGAGCGAGTTTTTCACACAAACTGATATCGTCATTCTTGCTTTTAAGCCTAAGGATGCGGCAGAGAGCATTGACAGCATTCGTCCTTATATGAAGGATCAGCTTGTCATTTCTGTGCTTGCAGGCCTTACCATCGAAACCATTCAGCATTATTTCGGCAGAAAGCTTGCTGTCATACGGGTGATGCCGAATACTTCAGCTGCCATCAGAAAATCAGCAACCGGATTTTCCGTAAGCGCTGAAGCAAGCCAAGACGATATCACAGCGGCTAAAGCATTGCTAGAAACAATCGGTGACGCCACATTGGTTGAGGAGCAGCACCTTGATGCCGTTACGGCGATAGCAGGCAGCGGCCCCGCTTACCTGTATCGCTATATTGAAGCGATGGAAAAAGCGGCGAAAAAGGTCGGTTTAGATGAGGAAACGGCAAAAAAACTGATCCTGCAGACAATGGCAGGCGCGACAGATATGCTTCGCCAAAGCGGAAAACAGCCGGCGCAGCTGTGCAAGGAGATTACGAGCCCTGGGGGAACAACAGAGGCAGGCCTTCGCGCTTTAACGGAGGCCCGCTTTGAAGAAGCAATCATTCATTGTATTGAAGAAACGGCCAAACGAAGCGCTGAAATCAAAGAGCAATTTGCCGGAGCCGCTTTAGAAAAGCATTTTTAGAGAAAAACATAAGACAGAAGACAATGCGCTTTCTGTCTTCTTTATCCTAAGACTGGCTGGCAGCTTCTGATTGTTTTAATAATGCAGAGATTGTAAAGGAAAGCAAGTCGGGAAGCACCTCAAAGGAATAAGGCACATACAGTCGTTCCGTCCATTTATGCGGGTCTTTTCCAGACGGGCCGACATTTAATACCGGAACATACAGCGCCTCGTCTTCCCTGCTTGGAAGTGAGTATCCTCTGTTAAAGAGCGGCATATTGCTTGTGTATGCACCAACATCCTGTTTTTCCAGCTGAAGATAGCTTAAATCCGAGAGCCCTGGAAAATATTGAACCTCCCGTAAAGCAATGCCGTACCTATCAGCTGCATATTGAATGAGCTTGCCGGCAGTATTCTTGATTACCTGATCGTTTTTTGATGACACTGCCGGATAAAACGGAGGGCTATAAAAGAGAACAATGAGCGGCGCATCTTCCTTACACAGCGCAGCGAGCTCTGATACAATTTTAGTCGAAAAATCTCTGTCTCCAAGGTCTCCCCTGTTTGCATAGGTGAAATTCAGCACCCGTTCTGTTTCCGAGCTTCCGACACGACTTTTCGCACGTGCAAGAAGCTCATCAAACGTAAAAACAGTGACAGTTCGTTCAATTGGATGAAATGGCTCAAACTTCTGGAAATCACGTGTTTTCTGCTGAATATGATTTGTAATCTCCTCTGCCGCCTGCTCTGCGGTTTTTTTCAGCATGTCATGCAGCTCACTCGCGGAGCGCTGCATTGTCAGCACATTAAATAACGTAACGGCTGTATGCGGTGTTTGGACGGAATATGCCTCTTTCAAGTCCTTTTGCATTAAGTTTACCGGCGGCGGGGTGACTTCCCCGTCAGCCATTTCGCAGTAATTCACATTCAGCTCCAGCAGACGATTGATCTCAGAAACCATTAAATTTGCATTTAAACCGGAAAACGGCTCTCCGACATGCGTTTCTATCCCTTTGCAGAAAAATCCTGCGAGAACCTTGCCAATGCTGCCTGTATACACATATTGCCGCTGGTCGCCCGGAAATTTTTCAAACATCGGTTCGCTATTCAAACAAGTAGTGTATGTAAGATGATATTTATGCTTGATTTCCTTCAGTGCAGGAACGGCTTCGATCATTCCTCTTGAATTCACTTCCTCGTCAGGAACCGTAATCAAAAGGACATTCCCATCAAAATGACCATTCATTGCCCGCTCAAGCATCGACAGCTGAACAGTAAGCCCCGCTTTCATATCCATCGTGCCTCTTCCAAACAGCCAGTCGCCGCTTTCCGCGTCTGTTCTCACGCGTTCAGGAAGCAACTCTTTTTTCTCCAAAAAGGAGTTTAAAAGCTCAGCCGGCTTACAGGCCATATGCTTGAATTCGCCGTAGTCCTCTATGTCCACGACATCAAAATGGCTCAGCAATAGCACTGTCTGTTTGACATCTTTCTTTTTGACAAGCGCCGTCAGAAACGTTCTGCCGTCTTCCATTGGATGGAGTGTGACATGAGCAGGGTTATTTTGAAAATAAGGCTTGTCCTTTAAAAGATAATAAAGATATTCCGCAAGTGCGGCTTCCCCTTTCGAACCAGTGACACTTTCGTACTGGACAAGCGAAGTTAAAAGGGTAAGCAAATTATCCTTAGTCTGCCAATTCATCATTTCCGCCCTCCTATGTATAAAAACGCTTCGATTCTAAAAAATAACATGACTCCCTTTCTATTATACAGAAATGTTTGACAAAATCGGATCGTTTGAGCAGTTTATATGACGGGAAAGAAATGACTTGTTATAATCAACCTCTAAAAACCTTACGGGAGGCGAAAGAAATGGCCAGAAAATTATTCACACCTATGACGATTAAAGATGTAACGTTAAAAAACCGCATTGTGATGTCACCAATGTGCATGTACTCTTCTCACGAAAAGGACGGAAAGTTACAGCCGTTCCACATGGCTCACTACATAACACGCGCAGTCGGCCAGGTCGGGTTAATTATTGTGGAAGCATCAGCGGTTAATCCTCAAGGACGCATCACAGACCAAGATTTAGGGATATGGAGTGACGAGCATATCGAAGGTTTTGCAAAGCTGACTGAGCAGGTAAAAGCGCAAGGCTCAAAAATCGGAATTCAGCTTGCCCACGCAGGACGTAAAGCAGAGCTTGAAGGCGATATTTTCGCTCCGTCTGCGATTGCGTTTGACGAGCAATCCAGCACACCGGTTGAAATGACAACTGAAAAAGTGAAAGAGACCGTGCAGGAGTTCAAACAAGCAGCAGCCCGTGCAAAAGAAGCAGGCTTTGATGTGATTGAGATTCATGCGGCACACGGATACTTAATTCATGAATTTTTATCTCCGCTTTCTAACCATCGCACAGATGAATACGGCGGCTCACCAGAAAACCGATACCGTTTCTTAAGAGAAATCATTGATGAAGTCAATCAAGTGTGGGATGGTCCTTTATTTGTCCGTGTATCGGCTTCTGACTATACAGACAAAGGCTTAGACATCGCTGATCATATCGGTTTTGCAAAATGGATGAAGGAGCAGGGCGTTGACTTAATTGACTGCAGCTCAGGTGCCCTTGTTCATGCAGACATTAACGTATTCCCTGGCTATCAGGTCAGCTTTGCCGAGAAAATCCGCGAACAGGCTGATATGGCGACTGGTGCTGTCGGAATGATTACAAATGGTTCAATGGCTGAAGAAATTCTTCAAAATAACCGTGCAGACCTCATCTTTATCGGCAGAGAGCTATTACGCGATCCTTACTTTGCAAGAACTGCCGCAAAACAGCTCAATACAGATATTCAAGCCCCTGTTCAATACGAAAGAGGCTGGTAATCTTGAGATTCGAGATATCCGCGGCTCCGCCGCCGGATATCTCTTTTTTTATTTTTGGAGAAACGATCAGCTGACGTTCTCCGTCTCCCTAGTAGAACCAATTAGAGGAGATGACTCCAATGAATGCAGCATGGATCGAAAGGACCTATATGGTTGACGATTGTGAATTTCATACAAAACACCGAAAAGGATTTAGCGGTGTAACCATTGTTTTTGAAGCCGGCTACGGCACTTCTTCAGAGACATGGAAACCATTAACAGCGGACATTGATGGCGAATTTGGCATATTCACATATGATAGAGCGGGCATTGGGAAAAGCGGACAAAGCAAGGCAGAACGAACAGCCGACCAAAAGGTGAGAGAATTAGAAAGCTTGCTTAAGGCAGCAGGTATAAGACCGCCTTATCTGGTTGTTTCACATTCATACGGATCGGTTATCAGCAGTTTATGGGCCTGTAAAAACCGAGAGGATATTATCGGCATGGTGCTCCTTGATCCCGCTTTAGGAGATGACGGCACAGGCAGCTTTACATTTATTCCTGAAGAAATGCATACAGCATACAGAAAGCAGATGATGCTCGAGGAGACATATGCTGAATTTTTGAAAAGCCTGCAGCAAGTCAAACAGCAGCAAGTCCATTTAGGAAACATGCCCCTTATTGTCCTGTCATCAGGTGAACGCACTGAGAAATTCGCCTCTGCTGAAGCGGACTGGAGAAACCTGCATAGCAGCATTTTGTCCCTATCCGATCAAAGCGGCTGGATACAAGCAAAAAACAGCTCACATAACATTCATCATGATGAACCTCATATCGTCCATCTGGCGATTTATGATGTATGGTGTGCGGCCTGCCAGCAGGCAACCCCGCTGTACCAGGCAGTCAATTAAACAAAAAACCCGGCTAAAGCAGCCGGGTCTTTTATTACTTTGTTTCGCGATGAAGGGTATATTTTTTTAACCGCGGTGAGTATTTTTTCAGCTCTAAACGATCAGGATTTGTGCGTTTATTTTTGGTTGTGATGTAGTTTCTGTCCCCTGTTTCAGTGCAAGCCAAAGTAACATTTACTCTCATGTTTAACATCTCCTTATAAAGCGTAATGATTACGTTTTATTATACAGCTAAATAACAGATTGTCAAACACCTTCTCAGCCTCTTGGAACTTGTACCTCTAAGAAATCATAAGCCGTGATGCTGTTCGGAAAAACGGCTGCTGCTTCTTTCTGAAGCTCCAAAGAGGCCTCTCCCTGATATCTTGCGCTGATATGAGTTAAGATGAGCTGCTTCGCCCCAGCTTCTTTTGCTGTTACAGCTGCTTGTTCTGTTGTACTGTGAAAATAATCAAAAGCAAGCTTCACATCATCCTTAGAAAAGGTGGCTTCATGCACAAGCACATCACAGTCCCGCGCAAGCTCTTTTATCTTATCGCTCACTCTCGTATCCCCGGAAAACACGACAGCTCTCCCCTTTTTAGGAGGCTCCAAAAAATCCTCCCCATTTATGGTGCGTCCGTCTTCAAGCGTCACGATTTCACCTTTTTTTATTTTCGAATATACAGGTCCAGGCGGAATATTCATTTCCTTTAATAACGCCGCCTTTAAAGAACCAGGCACATCTTTTTCTTGTACGCGGTACCCAAAGGCCTCTACACCATGAATCGCGGATGCAGCTGTGACGATAAACTGGTCGTCCTCAAATACGGCTCCCTCTTCAATCTCTTGTATCACAAGCGGATATGTTAGGTGAGTTTTCGTGACGGCAAGACTTGTTTCAATAAAGGCCTTGATGCCTTTCGGTCCGTAAACCGTCAACTCGTCCTCACCGCCCTGAAAAGAACGGCTGCCAAGAAGCCCCGGAAGACCGTATACATGATCGCCGTGCATGTGAGTAATGAAGATTTTTTCTATTTTTCGAGGTTTAATTGATGTATGTAAAATTTGATGCTGTGTGGCTTCCCCGCAGTCAAACAGCCATACAGATCGCCTTTCTTCAAGCAGCTTTAATGCGATCGACGTCACGTTTCTAGACTTAGCGGGAATTCCGGCTCCCGTCCCTAAAAAAAGTAATTCCACATTTCCTTCCTCCTACTAGAACTAGTTACCTACAAGAATACAGGATCAGGCGTAAAATGTGAATCTCGCCTCTGATTTGGGCAAACCTTTCTTTCTAGAAATATTTTTGCGCCATTCTGCAAAAAAAGGGGCTTAAATGTTTGCTTTCGTTGAATTTTAGATTTAAAATGAAGGAAATATACGGGGTACTAAAATAAAGCTTCGAATAAAGTGAGGTACTTTTAGTGAAAACAAACCAACAACCAAAAGCAGTAATTGTCATATTCGGTGCAACGGGAGATTTGGCAAAACGAAAACTCTATCCGTCCATTCACCGTTTATATAAAAATGGACAAATCGGAGAAGAGTTTGCAGTTGTAGGAGTCGGAAGAAGACCTTGGTCCAATGAGGATCTTCGCCAAACCGTCAAAACATCTATTTCCTCAGCTGCTGATAAACATATAGATGACTTCACGTCTCATTTCTATTATCACCCGTTTGACGTGACAAACCCTGGTTCTTATCAAGAGCTTAACGTATTGCTCAACCAGCTGGAAGATACATATCAAATCCCGAACAACAGAATGTTCTACTTGGCAATGGCCCCAGAATTCTTTGGAACAATTGCAAAGACATTAAAATCAGAAGGTGTTACAGCAACTACAGGCTGGTCCCGCCTTGTGATTGAAAAGCCGTTTGGCCATGACTTGCCAAGCGCGCAAGCATTAAATCAAGAAATTCGTGAAGCATTTACAGAAGATCAAATTTATAGAATCGATCACTATTTAGGAAAACAAATGGTGCAGAATATTGAGGTCATTCGATTTGCCAATGCGATTTTCGAACCGCTATGGACAAATCGCTACATCTCAAATATCCAAATCACATCAAGCGAATCACTTGGTGTTGAAGACCGTGCTAGATATTACGAAAAATCAGGCGCCCTTCGCGACATGGTCCAAAACCATATTATGCAAATGGTTGCGCTTCTCGCAATGGAGCCGCCGATTAAACTGAACACAGAAGAAATTCGCAGCGAAAAAGTGAAGGTGCTGAGAGCCCTCCGCCCTATTGCAAAAGACGAAGTGGATGAGTATTTTGTGCGCGGACAATATCAAGCCGGTGAAATTGACGGTCTGCCAGTCCCTGCTTATACAGATGAAGATAACGTCGCTCCTGACTCAAATACAGAAACCTTTGTTTCTGGAAAGCTTCTGATCGACAACTTCAGATGGGCTGGTGTTCCATTCTACATTCGTACCGGAAAACGAATGAAAGAAAAGTCTACAAAAATTGTCGTTCAATTTAAGGACATTCCGATGAACCTGTACTACGGCAATGAAAACAACATGAATCCGAACTTACTCGTCATTCATATTCAGCCTGACGAAGGCATTACACTGTACTTAAACGCTAAAAAACTCGGAGGAGCAGCACACGCGCAGCCAATCAAATTGGATTACTGCAGCAATTGCAATGATGAACTGAACACTCCTGAAGCATATGAAAAATTGATTCACGACTGTCTTCTTGGCGATGCGACGAACTTCGCACACTGGGATGAAGTGGCCCTTTCTTGGAGCTTTGTCGATTCCATTTCTGAAACATGGGCAGCCAACAAAACCCTATCGCCAAACTACGAAGCAGGTTCTATGGGTCCAAAAGAATCAGATGATCTTTTGGCGAAAGACGGCTTGCATTGGTGGAATATATAAAGAAAAAGGCTGAAAGTGCTTATAAAGCATTTTCAGCCTTTTATTGATGTATTTAACTCTCTGCCTCTAAGCGGCTCAAAAAGACAATTGATTTTCTCTCTGTCGTAATCTAATATCCAACTGTTATATGTTTCATACATATCCCGTATTGTTTCAGCTGCAGCAGCTAAAATATCGCAGCCTCGATCATCATAAAGATGAAAAATGGTTCTCTTTTTTATATTGATAAAGTAAATATCTTGAGAAATGCTTGGTTTTATCCCCATATCTTGATTACATATCGCTCTCAGCATTGGAATATATCTTACATCACCAACTTTACACCTCAGAAAAAATCTATGCGTTTTATCATCATCATCAGAACAAGTATAAGAGACAGCAATGTGCTGCAGTTTTTTCAACACAGCTTTTTCTCGAATGTACCGTGAGAAAATATGTAATTTGCTCTTATATCTCCTTCCCCCTCCAAAACCAACAGCATCAGCTATAACAAATATATCATCATCATCGGCATGTAGAGACTTAAATAAAGTGACAGCTCTCTTGTATGCGTTATCTATATAAGGGTTGTGTAGATAAGCAGCATTCACATTATATCCTACGCCTATTTCAAACCGGATGCCGATCTGCCAGTTATAAAACAAAGGAGGTGTAAGTTGTAAACCAGGAAAATTTTCAAGTACATACTCATTTACAGGCAAAACATACATCCTTTCGTTCCCCGCACTCTATTTCAAAAAAATCCCGCAGCTGTCAGGCTACGGGATTTTTCACATTATTATTTCATCCATTCCGTATGGAAGACACCGTCTTTGTCTGTGCGCTCATAAGTATGGGCGCCGAAGTAGTCACGCTGCGCTTGGATCAAGTTTGCAGGCAGCACGGCTGTGCGATAGCTGTCATAATAAGCTAGTGCGCTTGAGAATGAAGGTACTGGCACACCTTGGGCAACAGCAAGTGAAATCACTTGGCGAAGCGCTCCTTGGTAGCTTTCTGCAATGTTCTTGAAGTGGCTGTCAAGCAGCAGGTTGTCAAGCTCAGGATCACGGTCGTAAGCTTCTTTGATTTTCTGCAGGAATGCCGCACGGATGATACAGCCGCCGCGGAAGATCATAGCGATTTCACCGTAATTGAGATCCCAGTTGTATTCTTCAGAAGCAGCTTTCATTTGGGCAAATCCTTGGGCGTAAGAACAGATTTTGCTCATGAACAACGCTTTTCTGACGGCTTCGATCAGTTCTTCTCTATTTTCTGTAACAGGCTTCACTTCAGGTCCTGAAAGAAGGTTGCTTGCTTTCACACGCTCATCCTTCATCGCTGAAATAAAACGTGCGAATACAGATTCAGTGATAATTGGAAGCGGAACACCTAAGTCAAGTGCACTTTGGCTTGTCCATTTTCCTGTTCCTTTTTGACCCGCTTTATCAAGAATCACGTCAACAAGCGGTTTGCCTGTTTCTTCATCTTTTTTCGTGAAGATATCAGCAGTAATCTCGATCAGGTAGCTGTCAAGCTCGCCTTTATTCCATTCAGCAAATACTTCATGAAGCTCATCAGCTGAAAGGCCAAGTACTTGTTTCAGGATGAAATAAGATTCAGAGATCAGCTGCATATCGCCGTATTCAATACCGTTATGCACCATTTTTACATAATGGCCGGCACCGTCCGGACCGATATATGTCGTACACGCTTCACCATCAACTTTTGCAGAAATTGCTTCAAGAATCGGCTTCACAAGTTCATGAGCTTCTTTTTGTCCGCCAGGCATGATAGAAGGCCCTTTAAGAGCTCCTTCTTCTCCGCCTGAAACGCCTGTGCCGATAAAATGAATGCCGCTTTCAGCAAGCTCTTTGTTTCGGCGCTGTGTATCTTTATAGTATGTATTTCCGCCGTCAATTAAAATATCGTCCTTCTCTAAGTGAGGAAGAAGAGATTGAATTGTCGCATCTGTAGCAGTTCCCGCTTTAACCATTAACAAAATTTTGCGCGGTGTTTCCAAGGATTGAACAAATTCTTCAATGCTGTAGGTGCCGACAACGTTTTTGCCTTCAGCCTCCTGCAAAAATTCCTCGGTTTTGCTGCTTGATCTGTTGTAAACAGAAACAGAAAATCCTCGGCTTTCAATATTTAAAGCCAGATTTTTACCCATTACCGCAAGTCCGATAACTCCGATTTGTTGTTTTGACATATTCTAACGTCCCTTCTGAAAACGTTTAACCATTTTAAAATTTACATTAAAATAAAATGATATTTATACTATTGAAATTACCATACTTCACCCCCTTATTTCAAGACATTCAGCTTTTCTTTTCATCTTGAAAAAAATCTTTATTAAAGCTTGTCCCGCTTGTTTTGCTCTCGTCTTTTTTAACCTTTGCACCTTTTCTGATCAGCTTGGAGCCGTACTTTTCATTCAGTTTTTCCATCATCTGCTGAATCGGTTCATCCTTCGCATCCTCTGTAAAGCTGAACAAATCGAGTTGCTTATAGGCCTGCTCTTTTTCTACCAAATCCGTTCCGGTAATGCCGAGCAGCCTGATTGGATTTTTGTTCCAATGCTTAAAGAAGAGATGTTCTGCTTCATTATATATCTCGTTTTTTTGATCTATCGGATTCTTCAGTGTGATGCTTCTTGTAATGGTTTTCCAGTCCGCGTATCTGATCATAATAAACAGCTTTGAAGCCATTACTTCCTTACGCTGCAAACGGTCGCTAACGGATGCGGACAGTTTTCGAAAAACAGCTAACAGCTCATCCTCATCGGCAGAATCATGAGAAAGTGTGGATGAATTGCCTACGCTTTTAAATTCATAAATGCGCTCCGGATCAACAGGGGCATGGTGAATGCCGTTCGCTTTATTTTTGAGACGGGGCCCATTGATGCCGAGCAGCCGTTTTAGCGAGTGTTCGTCAGCGGCCGCTAAATCTCCAATCGTATCAATACTAAGCCCGTTCAGTTTTTCCGCCGTCTTTTTGCCTACGCCATGCATTTCTCCAACTGGGAGAGGCCAAAGGATATCAGGCACTTCTCTTTTTCTCAGGATGGTGATCCCAAGCGGTTTTTTCATATCGGATGCCATTTTAGCGAGAAATTTATTCGGGGCAATTCCGATGCTTGACGGAAGCAGCAGCTCTTTCTGCAGTCTGCTTTGTATTTCTTTTGCCGTCTCATAGGCATTGCGGCTGTATGGTGTATCCGTCATATCCATATAGCCTTCGTCGATGGATACAGGCTCCACCAGATCTGTATATTCACGAAGGATGCTAAACATCGCTCTTGAAGAGCTTCTGTAGCGGTCAAAGTTCGGCGGAAGGACGATGAGATCAGGACAGTTGCGCTTTGCTTCCCAAACCGGCATGGTTGTTTTCACGCCGTGCGCCCTTGCTTCGTAGCTGCATGTGACGACGATGCCTTTTCGTTCTTTGACGTTTCCGGCAACTGCAACCGGCTTTCCTCGGAGAGCCGGGTCATATGCCATTTCCACCGATGCATAGAAACTGTTCATATCAATATGGAAAATAATTCGGCCCTTCCCCGGCATAAACATATCTCCTTTCTGTTCATTAGACAACGGCTTGTACATATAGTAAAATGAAGGTATTGAATGGATGTGATGACAATGTTTGTGGAGTCGATAAATGACGTTTTATTCTTAGTCGATTTTTTCACAATTATTCTTCCGGCTCTGACCGCCATCGGGATCGCTTTTCTCTTGCGAGAGTGCCGTGCCGGCGAGCAGTGGAAATCAAAACGAACAGATGAACATCAGACGGTCTTTCGAATAAACCGAACAGACTTTCTTATTATTATATATCATCGCATTACAACTTGGATACGTAAAGTCTTCCGCATGAATTCACCTGTGAATGATGATGAAGACGTCAGTTCCCTTCTTTTATAAACCGCATTTATAAAAAGGAGGAGAACAAATTGTTAAAAACATATCAGAAACTTTTGGCTGTAGGGGCCTTTTTGATCGTATTATGCTCTGGAAACGCAGCTTTTGCTGCAACAAATCAGGTGGGAGGTCTCGGTAACGTCGGTTTTTTCCACGACTATTTAATCGAGCCGTTTTCCTCGCTACTGAAAGGCGTTGCCGGACTGTTTCACGGAGAATACGGGTTATCTATCATTCTGGTAACCATTATTGTGCGCGTGGTGGTACTGCCTTTGTTTGTCAATCAGTTTAAAAAACAGCGTGTGTTCCAAGAAAAAATGGCAGTCATTAAACCGCAAGTAGACAGCATTCAAGCCAAAATTAAAAAGACAAAGGACCCGGAAAAGCAGAAAGAACTGCAAATGGAAATGATGAAGCTGTATCAGGAGCATAATATCAACCCGCTTGCGATGGGCTGTCTTCCAATGCTGATTCAGTCTCCGATTATGATTGGGCTTTATTACGCGATTCGCTCAACACCTGAAATTGCTTCACACTCGTTTCTATGGTTCAGTTTAGGGCAATCTGATATTCTCATGTCCCTTAGTGCAGGGATTATGTATTTTGTCCAAGCCTATGTCGCACAAAAGCTGAGCGCGAAATATTCCGCTGTCCCGCAAAATCCTGCAGCGCAGCAATCTGCAAAACTAATGGTGTTTATCTTCCCTGTGATGATGACGATTTTCTCGCTTAATGTTCCTGCGGCCCTTCCGCTGTACTGGTTCACCAGCGGACTGTTCTTGACAGTGCAAAACGTCGTACTTCAGATGACACACCATAAACAGAAAAAAACAGCCGCTCTTACAGAACCGGTGAAATAAAAAAACAACTTCGACTTTTGTTCGGAGTTGTTTTTTTATTTCCATCACTTTCAAGAACCTGCATTCGTTTAAAAAGAAGAAAATCGGGAATACCTTTACTCACATCCAAATGAAAGGAGCTGGTGTCGTGACGGAACAGTCTCAACAAAAAAATATTGCTGTGCCTGAAGGAATCTGGATCATGAAACAAACATGGAATGATGTCTTATTTGCTCATTGGCCTGTTGATGACTCTACCCTTCGAGCTAAAATTCCGGCTATATTGGACATAGATACATATCACGGACAAGCTTGGGTAAGCATGCTTCCCTTTATGCTCACAAACCTTCGCGCGCGTTTTCTCCCACCTATTCCCGGAGCCCAGTCCTTTCCAGAGCTTAACCTGCGCACTTATGTCACCTATAAAGGCAAGCCGGGCATTTATTTCTTCAGCTTAGATGCCGATCATCGGCTGGCAGTTCAAGGTGCACGGACTTTCTTTCATTCGCCTTATTTTTACGCCGATATGAAAGCCGAAAAAAATGGGGATGCTATAGAATATAGAAGCAAACGGAGAGACGCTGTAAAAGCAGCATTCGGTGCCACGTACCGGCCACTCTCTGCGCCTTTTACAGCGCAAGAGGATTCACTTGATTACTGGCTGACGGAGCGATACAGACTTTACACCACTCATCGTGACAAGCTCTATTATGAGGACATTCACCATCACCCTTGGCTTCTTCAAAGAGCCGAGGCCCAGTTTTCAACCAATACAGTGGCTGATGCTCACGAAATCACTTTACCAGACTCAGAACCGCTGCTTCATTATGCCAAAAAACAAGACGTATTATTTTGGCCGCTTCGACAATGGCGCTGACTGTTAGGAAAAAACCCGAATGCCAGATCCGCACTCGGGTTTTTCTTCATTATTTTGCTGCTTCTTCAATAATCGCAACAACCATTTCTGCTGTTTTCACCAGCTCTTCAATCGGCATTTTTTCGTTCTTCGTATGAATTTGCTCATACCCGACAGCAAGATTGACTGTTGGGATGCCGTGGCCTGCAATTACGTTTGCGTCGCTTCCGCCGCCGCTCGTTTGCAGCTCGCTCGTGCGTCCGATTTTCGCTGCCGCTTTTTTCGCGATTTCAACGACTTGGTCGCCATCTTGATATTTAAACCCTGGATACATGACTTCTATTTCGACTTCTGCACGTCCGCCCATATCAGCCGCTGCCTCTTCAAAAGCAGCTTTCATTTTTTGAACCTGCGCTTCCATTTTTTCAGGAACTAAAGAACGCGCTTCAGCGAGAATGTGAACTTCGTCGCACACAATGTTTGTTTGTGTGCCGCCTTCAAACCGGCCGATGTTTGCTGTTGTTTCTTCATCGATGCGGCCCAAAGGCATTTTTGAAATGGCCTTGCTTGCGATTGTAATCGCTGATACCCCTTTTTCTGGTTCAACTCCAGCGTGTGCAGTTTTACCGTAAATCGCCGCTCTTACCTTCGCCTGAGTCGGTGCCGCAACAATGATATTGCCGACTTTTCCGTCTGAATCAAGAGCATAACCGTAGGATGCTGTTATCATGGAACGGTCAAGCGCCTTTGCCCCGATAAGACCTGATTCTTCACCTACTGTGATGATGAATTCAATCGTGCCGTGCTCAATGTTTTCTTCTTTGAGCACTTTAATTGCTTCAAACATGGCAGCCAATCCCGCTTTGTCATCGGCGCCTAAAATTGTTGTGCCGTCTGTTTTAACATACCCGTCCTCAACAACCGGTTTTACGCCGTTTCCGGGTACGACTGTGTCCATATGAGATGTAAAATAAATTGTATCTGTCTTTTTCGTTCCTTTTAATGTGCAGATCAGGTTTCCTGCTCCGTGGCCAGTGATACCCATTGTATCGTCTTCTTTGACGTCTACACCTAAATCAGAAAATTTTTGTTTCAGCACTTTGCAGATTTCAGCTTCGTGCTTCGTTTCTGAATCGATTTGAACAAGCTCTAAAAATTCTTCCAGCAGGCGTTTTTCATTCACCATTTGTAAGTCCCCTCCATGTTTAAAGCGGTATGTTACCGTGCTTTTTTTTCGGTCTCTCTTCTGTCTTATGTGCAAGCATGTGAAAAGCTTGGATGAGTCTTTTCCTTGATTCTTCCGGCAAAATGATGTCATCGACCATTCCGCATGCCGCCGCTTTGTAAGGGCTGGCGTTTTGTTTTTTGTATTCAGCTGTTTTTTCGCGTTTTGTCTTTTGCGGGTCAGCTGACGCCTCAATATCTTTATCATACAAAATAGATGCCGCCCCCTCAGCACCCATCACTGCGATTTCGGCATTTGGCCAAGCAAACACGAGATCCGCTCCGATGGATTTGCTGTTCATGGCGACATACGACCCGCCATACGCTTTTCTGATGATGAGCGTTACTTTGGGAACCGTCGCTTCTGCATAAGCAAACAGCAATTTGGCTCCGTGCCTGATAATGCCGTTATGCTCCTGCTGAATGCCGGGCAAAAACCCCGGTACATCTTCGACAGTTAACAGCGGGATGTCAAAGGCGTCACAAAACCGGATAAATCTCGCTGCTTTATCAGCCGCGTCAATCGTCAGGCTTCCTGCTAAATGTTTCGGCTGGTTTGCCACAATTCCGATCGTTTTTTTGCCGAGCTTTGCAAATCCGATGACGATATTTTTCGCAAAATACGGCTGAATCTCAAAAAAAGACTGTGGATCAGCCAATTCCTGAATCACCGCCCGAACATCATATGGCTTTGTGCTGTCAGCCGGCACGAGGCGGTTTATTAACGAGCTGGAGGCCTCATCCACAGATGAAGGCGGTGATATCTGTTTGTCGAGCGGCAAATAAGACAGCAGCTTTTTCACTCCTGCCAGAACCTCCTCTTCCGTTTTTCCGGAAAAGTGGGCATTTCCGCTGACGGCATTATGTATTCCCGCTCCTCCTAAGCTCTCTGCGTCAACCTGTTCTCCTGTTACTTTTTCAATGACCTTTGGACCGGTAATAAACATTCGGCCCGTCTGTTCTGCCATAAAAATAAAATCAGTAAGTGCCGGAGAGTACACAGCGCCTCCAGCGCACGGCCCTAATATAACCGAGATTTGCGGAATGACTCCGGAATATAAGACGTTTCGGTAAAATATGTGACCGTATCCATCTAATGATACCACACCCTCTTGAATTCTCGCACCACCTGAGTCGTTCAGCCCGATAATCGGGGCTTTATTTTTTGCTGCAAGATCCATAAGAGAGGTAATTTTTTTCGCATGGGTTTCGCCAAGCGCCCCGCCGAATACGGTAAAATCTTGCGCAAACACATATACAGAGCGGCCGTCAATCGTACCGTAGCCCGTCACGACTCCATCTCCCAATATACGCTGCTCCCTTGTTAAGCTTCGGCTCTCCATGAAGGGATATAATTCGATAAAACTATCCTCATCCAAGAGATAGGCGATTCTTTCCCGCGCTGTGAGCTTTCCCTTTTTCCGCTGTTCAGCTTGCTTTGCATGTCCCCCGCCTTCTTCTGCCTGCCTGCGCCTGTTGTATAGATGACCGATATGCTCATTCATATTCAATGTCTTGATCTCCTTTCGGTTCACAGAGCTCGACAAGCACGCCATTTGTTTCCCGCGGAGAAATAAACGCGATCTGTTTCCCGTTTGCTCCCTGTCTCGGCTGCCTGTCTATTACATCAATTTGCCGGTTTGATAATGCTTGAAGCTGATTTGTTAAGCCGCTGCATAGAAACGCAACATGGTGCAGCCCCTCTCCTTTTTTATCTAAAAATGTACGGACATGGCTGTCAGGCGTTAACGGCTCAATCAGCTCCAAATAAACGCCTCCCGCTTGGAAAAGAGCAATGGTCACCTTTTGCTCTTCAACCGTTTCTTGATGAAGAAACGTTAATCCCAATACACCTTCATAAAAAGCTCTGGCCTTGTTTATGGAATAAACGGCAATCCCAATATGGTCAAGTCCGGTCATTTTCATCCCTGCTTTCCGGCAATAGATATCGCTTGTCCGCCCATACAAAACACGATAAAATATAATCAGATTGTCTAAGGAGTGAAACCATGTCTCAAAAACTGATGAAAAGCGTTTTAATCGTGATTTTGGGAGTTTTTATTCTTTCAACAGTACTCTCAGGAATCGTTATGTTTTTATAATGATAAAAAAGCAGGCGGCCTATTGAACAGGAACAACCTGCTTTTTTATCAGGGCTTTATGCTCAATGGCTATCTCCTCAAAAGACCGGGAGTCTTTCGTGATCAGCACTCTCGTCCCCACCGGTATCTCTTGAAACAGATGAACAACGTCATCGTTATGCATACGTATACAGCCGTTAGATACAAAATGACCGATAGATTCTTCCCGGTTTGTCCCATGAATTCCGTAGATCCGGCCGTCTGTCCCTCTCGCATCAAACCCAATCCACCTTGCCCCAAGCGGGTTCTCAGAAGCTCCGCCTTCAATATTTTTCTTTCTGTAATAAGGATTCACCGCTTTTACTGTAATCGAAAATTCTCCCTCAGGCGTCAAATCATCCGACTTTCCGGTTGCCACACGATAAACGCCTTCAATTTTGTTGTCGATGATGAGAGCAAGCTCATTTGTTTTCTTGTTGACGATGACATACGGGTCACCTGGAAGCGGATTTTGGCCAAGAGGCCATATCGGAGAAATAATCATCATTATTGAACATAAGAAAAAACGCATAAGCTCCTCCTTTTCCATTAGGTTGACCAATGTAGGATGAGCTCATGCGAGTTAAGCGAGCGATTTTTCTGCTTTGATTCCTTTGAAATAACTTTTGATTACCAAATATTGCTCCATTTCCCCCAGAAGATGAAAAAGTGCGGCTCTTGCTTCAAATTCTTCTCTCGTCGCAGGAAGCGGCATCTCCTCGAATTCTTTTCTCATATCAGCAAGTCTTTTCAAAAACTTGTAGGCTGTATTTCCCGGGTGGATTGCTTCCCGCAGATCACAAAGAAATTCGGCAATCATTTTTCCCTGATCCACCGTAATGGAAATCGATGTCACTTTAGGGAGAAGGCGCTCGATGATTTCAAATTGTTTTTCTCTCATTTTAAAATAATGATAGTGCTGATTTTCGTGGCGCAGAATGTGGTTTTGTACATCTCGATACGCCAGGTTTTTGGCTTCAGTGATTAACTGGTGTGTTTCCGGAATTTCTTTTCCTGTCCAATCTTGCTCACCAGTTAACAAATACCGTTCGATTTCTGCGAAAATGACAGCAAAATTGTCCTCTATCTTTTTTCGATAGGCGATAAGCTTCCGGTCAAGGCTCGGCATATACAGATTCATTAAAAGAGCAACGCCGATTCCGACCGTAATTAACTGGACTTCATTCCAGATGAATTGGGGCGTAATGCCGCCGGACATATACAGATGAAGGATAATAACTGAGCTGGTGACGATCCCTTCGTTTATTTTTAAAACAACAGTTGTCGGGATGAAAATCAGCAAAAGCAATCCAATGACAAACGGATCATAGCCAATCAGTTCGAAAAAGAGATAGGAAAAGAGAATTGCCAGACAGCATGCTGCAAATCGGGCCCATGACGCTTGAAGCGACCGTTTTTGTGTGATTTGTATGCACAAAATGGTGATGATCCCTGCTGATGCAAAGTTTTGCAGATGTAAAAGCTGGCTTATATAAATGGCCAAAGCTGTTCCAAGTGCGGTCTTTATTGTGCGGTAACCAATTTTAAACATGTCGGACTCCATTCTATTTGTTTCTTCAACAAAAAAGAAGAAGCACAAGCCTTCTTCTTTTTCCCTATATTCTATAATATTTTTTCTAAAAAGTCCTGCGCTCTTTTGGATTTTGGCGAAAGAAAAAATTCTTTCGGATTGCCGTCCTCGACAATCATCCCTTCATCCATAAATAACACGCGGTCGGCCACTTCTTTTGCAAAGCCCATTTCGTGAGTAACGATCACCATAGTCTTCCCGGTTTTAACCAGTTCTTTCATAACCTGGAGCACTTCTTTGACCATTTCAGGGTCAAGCGCGGATGTCGGCTCGTCGAACAGCATGATTTCCGGATTCATTGCCAAAGCACGGGCGATGGCAACACGCTGCTTTTGTCCGCCTGATAAACGGTTTGGATAGTCATTTCGCTTTTCAAACAACCCGACTTTACGCAGCAGTTCCTCGGCTTTTTCCTGTGCAGTCTGCTTTGATTCTTTCTTGACATTTACAGGCGCGTACATGATATTTTCGAGAACCGTTTTGTGCGGAAAAAGATGAAAATGCTGAAATACCATTCCGATGTTTTCCCGCACCTTTAATGTATTGGTTTTCGGCTGCGTAATCTCTTTATCTTTTATTGTGATGGTTCCGCCGTTAGGCTTCTCCAAAAGATTCAAACAGCGAAGAAATGTGGATTTGCCTGAGCCTGAAGGGCCGATGACGGCAACAACCTCACCTTCAGCGATGTTTGTTGAAATGTTTTTTAATACTTCTTGTTTCCCAAATGATTTTGACAGCTTTTCAACCTTAATCATTGGATTTCAGCTTCCTTTCTACAGCCTTGCCGATAAACGTTAAAATAAGGACAAGCACATAATAAATCAATCCGGCGATAATCAGCGGCTCAAGGTAATTGTACGTGGCGGCGCCCGCTTGATACGCGCGTCTCATGACATCGCCAAGACCAATAACGGTAACAATCGCCGATTCTTTTGTTAACGTAATTAATTCATTTACAATGGCAGGTGATATATTTTTGAAGGCCTGCGGCAAAAGCAGATCCTTCATCATTTTGCCGTACGGAACACCCAATGCGACAGCAGCCTCTTTTTGTCCTTTATCAATGGCATTGATTCCCGCTCTGATAATTTCCGATACATAAGCAGCGGAATTCAGTGACAATGCGACAACCGCCGCCCAAAACTGGTCAATTTGAAAGCCGAGCAGCTGCGGGAGCCCGAAATAAACAATCATAAGCTGCAGCACTAAAGGCGTGCCGCGAAAAACTGATGTGTAAAAATCAGCAATCCAGATCAACGGGCGGAACGTGCTGATCTTGCATAAGCTTAGCACAATCCCTAATATAAGTCCGATAATAGCAGATACCACAACAATTTTTAATGTAATTGCTAAGCCTTCTAATATAAAAGGAATTTGGGGGATCGTTGCTGAAAAATCCAAATTCATAGCCTTTGTCTCCTTTTCTTACAGGAAAAAAATTTCCTATTCAATAAAAAGGCTCAACGAAAAAGTTGAGCCGCTTTTTTTACTTCTCGCCAGTGAACCACTTTTTCTTCAATTTATCGAGCTCTCCATTATCTTGCATTTCTTTGAGGGCTTTATTGAATTTGTCCGTCAGTTCACTGTCTTTTCTGAAAGCAATCGCTGAACCGGCTTCCTCCGCTTTCGCATCAGGAATTACGAAGCCCTGCAGGTCATCATTTGATTTGAAATACCCTTCTGCCACCATGTCTTCGATAATCGCAGCATCAAAACGGTCAGATTTGATTTCCTGCACCAAATCAGAAATTCTGTTGCGGTCTTCAGTTTTAAAATTATATTCCGGTGAAAGCTCTTTCCCCTTCTCTTCTTGAATGGAGCCAAGCTGAACGCCGACTGTTTTTCCTTTCAGATCTTTTAAAGACTTAATGCCGCTGTCTTTTTTGCTGACAATCATATGATTCGCTGTGTAATATACATCAGAAAAATCAACTTGTTTTTTACGATCAGGCGTCGGTGTCATTCCTGACAAAACCAAATCAACCTGTTTTGATTTCAGTGCTGTAATTAAGCTGTTGAAGTCCATATCCTGCACTTCAATTTCGTAGCCGGTTTTCTTTGCAAGAGCCTTTGCCAAATCTACATCAAAACCGACAATGTTATCGCCATCTTTATATTCAAACGGTTTGTAATCCGCCGAAGTTCCCATAATTATCTTTTTCTTCCCGCTTTCTGAACCTGAATTGCTTGAGCCGCAAGCAGATAATGCAAAGGTGATGCACGCAGCTACCAGTAATAAGAGCCATTTTTTCATGATCCATTTCCCCCATATTCATTACTTTTATCATATTTGAATATTTATTCGTTAATTTGTATTTTAAACACTTTCTTATTTTTATGCAATACTATTTTTAAAAATTATCTCGAAGCTTATTTTTCCAGCAATATCTTCTCCTATCACTAGGCAAAAGGACATCTTTTATAGTGCATCCATTGAATAAACTCTAATATTTATTCATCATAACTTGGAATTTTATGCACAAAAAAACCCCGTGCCACTCGGGCATCCGGGGTTTTATCTTATACTTCTTCGCAATATTCCTCGAAGGCTTCCTGCAGTTTTGAGACAACTGCCATCGGCTCATGGCCTTCAATTTCATGACGCTCGACCATTTTCATGATCTTTCCGTCTTTTAGAATAGCAAATGACGGAGAAGATGGCGGGTATCCTTCGAAATATTCGCGTGCTCTTGCCGTCGCTTCTTTATCCTGTCCCGCAAACACAGTCACGAGCTGGTCAGGTCTTTTGTCATAATGAACGGAATGGTATGCAGCCGGTCTTGCAATCCCGCCCGCGCATCCGCAGACAGAGTTGACCATGACAAGCGTCGTTCCTTTTTTCGTAAGTGCCTCGTCCACCTCTTCAGCTGTTTTCAGTTCGGTATATCCTGCAGCCGTAATTTCTTGTCTCGCTTGGCGGACAACATCATTCATAAATAAATTAAAGTCCATGTTCAATGAAGACCTCTCCTTTTTCATCATCTGTTCTTATGATAGCAAGGAAACCGCCTTATCGGCAAATGCCACCGCTTATATCGGAGGATTTTTTGCTTTTCGTTTACTCCTTACAAGATAAGGGAATTATATAATCAGATGTATAAATAAAGGAGCAGTTTTGTATGAGCCACCGGAAAGCTTTACTTATTCATAACGGAAACGCCGGCAACAAAAATATAGAAAAAGCTTTAGGAGCTGTTGTGCCAGTTTTATCACAATCGTTAGATGAGGTCATCATTAAACAGACAAAGAAAAAAGACGATGCTTATCATTTTTGCCGTTCGATAGATGATTCTGTCGAGACTGTCTTTATTCTCGGCGGCGACGGTACAGTTCATCAATGCATCAATGGCATCAGTTCTTTAGAAAGAAAGCCGTCTATCGGTATTTTGCCCGGCGGAACGTGCAATGACTTTTCAAGAGTGCTGGGCATTCCTCAACATCTTGCAAAGGCAGCCGAAGCACTCGTCTCAGGAAAAAAATCCAAGGTTGATGTATGCCAGATGAACGATCGTTATTTTTTAAATTTTTGGGGGATCGGCCTAATCGCAGAAACATCGAATCAAATCAACGAAACGGAAAAAGCGTTATTAGGAAAAATCAGCTATTTTACAAGCGCGTTACGTACCGTCTCATCCGCTGAGTCCTTTCCTATTTCATTGACAATCGATGGGCAAGAGATAAAAGATGAAGCCGTTATGCTGCTTGTCATGAACGGACAATACATTGGAACGAATCGAATTCCCCTGCCGGATGCCAGTATAAGTGACGGATTACTCGATATCCTCATTTGCCGCAGCACCAACCTCTCCGCTTTGCGCGAGCTAATGAATATGGAACAGGGTTCAATAGAGCGGCTCACCGGAGAGCTGTCCTATGTTCAGGCCTCTCGCGTCGAAATTGAAACGGATACCATCAAAAAGGCTGATACAGATGGAGAAGTGTATACACATACACCCGCTGTGATTCAAGTCCTTCCGCAGCACATTGACATGCTTATTCCCCGCAATGAATAACTGTCCGCTGGTAATGGACTTTATAAAGAGCGAACAGCTTCATAGAAAGAAATCCGTTGACTCTCCCCTAAGAGGAGGTCTTACAGTATAAAGGATACACTTTCGTAAAAAGGGGAAGTTACATGAAGAAACAGAACATCACATTAGCTATATTATTAACCAATTTATTCATTGCTTTTTTAGGGATCGGGCTTGTGATCCCGGTAACGCCCGCGATTATGAATGAATTGCATTTATCCGGTACCGCAGTCGGCTATATGGTTGCATGTTTCGCTGTTACACAGCTTATTGTTTCACCAATCGCCGGACGCTGGGTTGACCGCTTTGGACGTAAAATTATGATCGTGATTGGTCTATTGTTTTTTAGTGTTTCGGAGTTTTTATTCGGCATCGGAAAAACAGTTGACATTTTATTTATATCCCGTATGCTTGGCGGTATCAGTGCTGCCTTCATTATGCCCGGAGTCACGGCTTTTATCGCCGATATCACTACTGTTAAAACACGGCCGAAAGCGCTCGGCTATATGTCAGCCGCTATTTCGACAGGTTTTATTATCGGCCCCGGCATTGGCGGATTTTTAGCGGAAATCCATTCCCGTCTGCCTTTCTACTTTGCGGCAGCCTTTGCGTTAATAGCAGCAATTTTATCGATGCTAACGCTACGGGAACCGGAGCGAAATCCTGAGAATGAGAAAATAGAGGGCCAAAAAACAGGCTTCAAACGGATTTTTGCACCTATGTATTTCATTGCTTTTCTCATCATTTTAATATCGTCTTTTGGGTTAGCATCGTTTGAATCTTTATTTGCGTTATTCGTTGATCATAAATTCGGATTTACGGCCAGTGACATTGCCATTTTGATTACTGGGGGAGCAATTGTCGGAGCCATCACGCAAGTCGTCTTATTCGACCGCTTCACAAGGTGGTTTGGGGAAATCCGTTTAATCCGCTACAGCTTAATTCTCTCAACAAGTCTTGTGTTTTTGCTGACCCTCGTAAATTCCTATGCTGCGATTTTATTAGTTACCTTCACCGTATTTGTCGGATTTGATCTTATGCGCCCGGCGGTAACAACCTATCTGTCAAAAATTGCGGGAAATGAACAGGGATTTGCCGGCGGCATGAATTCAATGTTTACCAGCATCGGCAATGTATTCGGCCCCATCATCGGGGGAATGCTATTCGATATTGACTTAAACTATCCATTCTATTTTGCAACAGGAGCTTTAGCCATAGGCATTGCGCTGACCATTGTCTGGAAAGCCCCTGCCCATATAAAAGCCAGCATGTAAAAGTAGCGTATTCTTTGTGTACTGCAAAGGATGCGCTTTTTCATTATACTGATCATAAGGGGGGATGGCATGAAGGACTCGTTTTACTCAATTGGAGAAGTTTCAAAACTGGCAAATGTGTCGATTAAAGCGCTTCGTTACTACGATAAGATTGATTTATTCAAACCCGCCTACGTCGACCCGGATACGAACTACCGCTATTATACTGACTCCCAGCTCTATCATCTAGATTTGATCAAATCATTAAAATATATTGGCACACCTTTAGAAGAGATGAAAAAGGCACAGGAATTAGAGATGGAGGAACTGTTTGCTTTTTATACAGAGCAGGAAAAGCAAATCAGAGAGAAATTAGATTTTTTATCAACATTGGAGCAGACCATTTCTCTGGTGAAAAAGCGAATGAAACGGCAGATGGAATATCCTGCGCTCGGTGAGGTGTTTGTTCTAGATGAGGAAGAAACACGGATTATACAGACAGAGGCAGAGGGAATCGGGCCTGAAAACGTGCTCAACGCCTCATACAGCAAACTAAAAACATTTATCGAATCAGCCGATGGTTTTTCGAACAATAGCTACGGTGCTACTTTTTCGTTTCAGCCGTACAACAACATTGATGAAATGACTTACCGTCATATTTTCACGCCTGTCTTAACGAATAAGCAAATTTCTGCGATTACGCCGGATATGGAAATCACAACAATACCAAAAGGCAAATATGTTTGTATCGCTTATAATTTCTCGCCAGAGCATTATTTTCTCAACTTACAAAAGCTGATCAAGTATATCACGGACCGTCAATTAACGGTTATCAGTGATGTTTACGAGTTAATCATACCGATTCATTATTCTCCGAAAAAACAAGAAGAATATCGGGTTGAAATGAAAATCCGAATCGCAGAATAATGGTACATAGAAAAAGAGCATTTTTTGAAGGTATCGTTCAAAAAATGCTCTTTCTGTTTGTTTAGTAGACAGATGTTTTCTCATCTATCGATTCTAAAATTTCTTTGACACGTGCCAGGAATCTTCCACACACGAGGCCATCAAGCACTCTGTGATCTAAAGACAGGCACAGATTGACCATATCTCTGACAGCAATCATGCCATGATCCATGACAACCGGGCGTTTGACGATCGATTCCACTTGAAGAATTGCAGCCTGAGGATAATTGATGATTCCCATCGACTGAACAGATCCGAACGAACCTGTATTGTTGACGGTAAACGTTCCTCCCTGCATATCGTCTGCTGACAGTTTTCCGTCTCTTACCTTTTTGGCAAGGTCGGTAATTTCTCTCGCAATGCCTTTAATCGTTTTTTCATCAGCGTTTTTGATGACCGGAACAAATAAAGAATCTTCCGTGGCAACCGCGATTGAAATGTTGATATCTTTTTTCTGAATGATTTTGTCCCCCGCCCACATGCTGTTCATTTGCGGGAATTCTTTTAACGCCTGAGCGACCGCTTTTACGAAAAAGGCGAAAAAAGTTAAATTAAAGCCTTCTGTTTTCTTGAAGGAATCTTTTATACTGTTTCGGTATGCCACCATGTTTGTGACATCGACTTCCATCATCGTCCAAGCGTGAGGAATTTCTGTTTTGCTTCGTTTCATATTTGAAGCGATCGCTTTTCTAACAGCTGTGACAGGAATTTCTTTATCTCCGGCTGCTGAAACAGGATGAGAAACGTCTTCTTTCGTCTCCTGTTTTTGCACTGGTGCAGGAGCTGCTGCTTTTGGCTCTTCAGTCTGTTCTGAAACGCCGCCTGAATCAATGATACGTTGAATATCTTTTCTCGTGATCCTTCCGCCGGCTCCCGTTCCTGTCACTTGCTCAAGGTCAATGCCATGCTCTCCGGCCAAACGAAGTACGGCTGGAGACAAACGTTTTTTATTGGCCTGACTGGCTGCTTCGGTGCGGCTTTCAGGAGCTGCTTGCCCGGCAGTTGGCGCTTCGGTCTGATCTTGTTTTTGTTCAGCCGGCTTTGCGCCTTCTGTTTCGATTTTACAAATAATTTCTCCGACTTGCAGGGTCTGGCCTTCTTCTCCCACAAGCTCTGTTATTGTACCGGTAAAAGAGGACGGAACCTCCGCGTTTACCTTATCTGTCATGACTTCTGCAATCGGATCGTATTTGTTCACTTTATCTCCAGGGGCGACGAGCCATTTGCTAATCGTGCCCTCCGTTACGCTTTCGCCAAGCTGCGGCATCGTCATTTGTTCTATTGCCATGATCGTATCCTCCTTACGTCTTTAAAACTCCGCTAATTCTCTCATTGCCGCTTCTACTTTATCAGGGTTGACCATAAAGTATTTTTCCATTGTCGGCGCATAAGGCATAGCCGGAATATCAGGACCTGCAAGCCGTTTGATCGGCGCGTCTAAATCGAACAGACAATGCTCGGATATAATGGCAGCCACCTCACTCATGATACTGCCCTCTTTTGTATCTTCTGTGACCAAAAGGACCTTTCCGGTTTTGGATGCGGCTTCGATGATCGCTTCTTGATCAAGCGGGTATACCGTTCTTAAATCCACCACATGTACAGAAATGCCGTCTTTTTCGAGACGTTCTGCAGCCTGTAAAGCAAAGTGGACACAAAGCCCGTATGTGATCACCGTGATGTCGTCGCCTTCCCTTTTTACATCGGCCTTGCCGATAGGAAGTACATAATCATCTGCCGGTACCTCTCCTTTGATCAGACGGTACGCGCGTTTATGCTCAAAAAACAGCACCGGATCTTCATCACGAACTGCGGCTTTTAAAAGTCCTTTCGCGTCATATGGCGTTGAAGGCATCACAATTTTCAGTCCGGGCTGATTGGCGAAAATTGCTTCCACTGATTGAGAATGATAAAGTGCTCCGTGCACGCCGCCACCGTACGGCGCTCTGACAACGATCGGGCAGCTCCAGTCATTGTTGCTGCGGTAACGGATTTTAGCAGCCTCGGAAATAATCTGGTTTACCGCCGGCATAATAAAATCAGCAAACTGCATTTCAGCAATCGGCCTCATGCCGTACATAGCCGCTCCGATACCGACTCCGGCGATCGCTGATTCAGCAAGCGGCGTATCCATGACACGCTCTTCTCCAAATTGTTCGTACAGGCCGGCAGTGGCTTTAAATACACCGCCTTTTTTTCCTACATCTTCCCCAAGAACGAAGACACGTGAATCTCGTTCCATTTCTTCTTTCATCGCCAAATTGATCGCATCAATATATGACATTACTGACATTTGTACTTCCTCCCTACTTCGCATACACATAATCGAGCGCTGACTCAGGAGCTGCATAAGGAGCGTTCTCCGCTTCATCTGTCGCCTCGTTTATGATTGCCATGATTTCGTCCAGCATGGTTTGTTCTATCTCTTCGGTCAGCAGGCCTAATTCCTTTAAGTAAGCTTGATAAGTAAATAGAGGATCACTTTTTTTCGCTTCCTCTACTTCTTCGCGGCCTCTGTAGCTGCTGTCGTCGTCATCGCTGGAATGCGGTGTCAGGCGGTAAGAAATCGTCTCAATTAAGGTAGGGCCTTCTCCTCTGCGCGCCCGTTCACGCGCTTCTTTCACCGCTTGATAAACTTCGAGCGGATCGTTTCCATTCACCGTTACACCAGGCATTCCATAGCCTACGGCACGATCTGAAATATTTTCACAGGCCACTTGCTTATCGTAAGGGACCGAAATTGCGTATTTATTGTTTTCACACATAAAAATAACCGGAAGCTTATGAACAGCGGCAAAGTTTGCCCCTTCATGGAAATCGCCTTGGTTTGAAGATCCTTCTCCAAATGTGACAAAAGCCGCAATATCTTTTTTCTCCATGCGTCCAGCCAGCGCAATGCCGACCGCATGCGGCACTTGCGTTGTTACCGGAGAAGACCCCGTCACGATCCGGTTTTCCTTTTGACCGAAATGCCCCGGCATTTGGCGGCCTCCTGAGTTTGGATCTGCTGCTTTGGCAAACCCGGACATCATTAAGTCCTTCGCAGTCATGCCAAACGCGAGCACGACACCCATGTCTCTATAGTAAGGCAGCACATAATCCGTTTCACGGTCAAGGGCGAAAGCTGCTCCTACTTGTGCTGCTTCCTGTCCTTGACAAGAGATAACAAACGGGATTTTACCAGAGCGGTTTAACAGCCACATTCTTTCATCGATTTTTCTTGCTAACAGCATGGTTCTATACATATCAACGGCTTCCTGATCAGTCAGCCCTAATGCTTGATGTCGGTTTGTACTCATTCAAGCGCCTCCTTTATGCTTTTAAAAATGAATGGCTTTGCCATCTGCAGCAAGCGCTGCTTCTCCAATCGCTTCAGACAGCGTCGGGTGCGGGTGGATCGTTTGCCCGACCTCCCATGGCGTCGCATCCAGCACTTTTGCAAGACCTGCCTCTGATATCATGTCGGTGACATGCGGGCCTATCATATGCACCCCGAGAATATCATCTGTGGCACGATCAGCTATGATTTTTACGAAACCATCGCTTTCCCCGTACACAAGTGCTTTTCCGATCGCCATAAATGGGAACTTTCCTATTTTGACATCGAATCCCTTCGCCTTTGCCTCTTCTTCCGTTAAACCCACACTAGCTGCTTCCGGGCTGGAATAGATGCACTTCGGTACAAGTGCCGGGTCAAGCGGGTGCGGATTAAGGCCTGCGATATGCTCCACTGCAAGAATTCCTTCATGTGACGCCACGTGGGCAAGCTGAAGGCCCCCGATGACATCCCCGATCGCATAAATATGAGATTCTTTCGTCTGGCAGCTGCCGTTAACAGAGATGACGCCATTTTCAGTGACAACATCGGTGTTTTCCAAACCGATGCCTTCGATATTTGCCTGTCTGCCAATGGAAACAAGCATTTTTTCCGATGTATAAGTGACGGTTTCTCCGTCTTTTTCCGCCTGTATGCTGATTTCACCTGATGATTTTTTCAACGTATCAGGCAGCACTTTAGCTCCTGTGACAAACTGAATTCCTTTTTTCTTAAGAAGGCTTTGCATTTCTTTTGAAATGTCCTGGTCTTCAGTCGGCAATATCCGGTCCGCATATTCGATAACCGTTACATTTACGCCAAAGTCATGAAGCATGGATGCCCATTCGATTCCAATAACTCCTCCGCCGACGATGATCATCGATTTTGGAAGCTCCTCCATTTGGAGCGCTTCATCCGACGTTAAAACAAACTCTCCGTCCGCTTCCAGACCCGGCAGCATTCTCGGCCTTGAGCCTGTAGCAATAATGACCTGCTTCGGGATCAGCATGTCATTTTCTTCGCCATTTCCCCGTTCAACAGAAATTGTTCCCGGCAGCGGAGAGAAAATAGACGGTCCAAGGATGCGCCCATATCCGTCGTACACGTCGATTTTTCCTTTTTTCATTAAATGATTCACGCCCGCTGCAAGCTTATCAACAACCGCCTGCTTACGGTGCTGCACCTTTTCAAAGTTGAGGGACACGCCGGACGTTTCGACTCCGAATTGATCGGCTTCACGGGCTGTCCGGTACACTTCTGCGCTTCTAAGCAGCGCTTTACTCGGAATACAGCCTTTATGCAGGCATGTTCCGCCAAGCTTTTCTTTTTCTACAACGGCTGTTTTTAAGCCGAGCTGCGCCGCTCTGATCGCCGCGACATAACCGCCTGTACCGCCGCCCAGAATGACTACATCATATTCAGTTGCCATCTGACTCACTCCTGTCTATTCAATGCGATATTGTTTGGATTGCTCTTCGCCCTGCAATACCCTGAGCGCCCCTTGGGCCAGAGATTGCAGTTCGTTTTCTCCCGGATAAACTAAAACGTCCGAAATCCAATCTATGTATGAGCTGATGCTGGAAACAAAGCTTTTGCCGTAAGCCAGACCTCCTGTCAGAACAATGGCCTCGACTTCGCCTTTTAATACGGCGCTTGCTGCTCCGATTTCCTTCGCTACCTGATACGCCATGGCATCAAAAATTAAGCGGGCTTTTTCATCGCCCCCCTGAATCATTTGTTCAACTTTCACAGCGTCATTTGTACCGAGATAACCGGAGAGCCCGCCGGTTCCGACCAGTTTTTTCATCATTTCTTCTTTTGTATATTTTCCTGAAAAGCATAAATTGACGAGATCCCCCGCAGGCACTGTTCCTGCGCGTTCAGGACTGAACGGCCCCTCTCCGTGAAGGCCGTTGTTGACATCCACCACCCGGCCCCGATCATGCACCCCTATTGTAATGCCGCCGCCCATGTGAGTAATAATCATTTTCATATGCTCATATCGTTTGCCAAGAGAGGCTGCCGCCTTACGGGCGACAGCTTTTTGATTTAAAGCATGAAAAATGCTTTTCCGTTCAATTTCAGGCATGCCTGACATTTTAGCGAGCTCTGACATTTCGTCAACTACAACAGGATCCACAATATAAGATGGAATGTTGAGACCGTCAGCAATTTCTCTTGCGATAATGCCTCCTAAATTGGAGGCATGCTGTCCGGCATAACCGCTTTTTAAGTCCTCAATCATGTCGTCATTCACTTCATATGTCCCGCCTTCTATCGGGCGGAGAAGACCGCCTCTGGCACAGACAGCATCAAATTTCGAGATATTAATGCCTTGTTCATGAAGCGTTTCGAGGATATGCTTTTTTCGAAACTCATACTGGTCAATAATATGGTCGAACTGCTGCAGCTCTTCTATGTTGTGTCTCAGTGTTTTTTCAAAAATACTGCGTTCATTATGAAAAACACCGATTTTCGTCGAAGTTGAGCCTGGATTAATGGTGAGAATGCGTTTTTCAGCATGTTGCATTTCAAAACCTCCAGATCAATTTCTTAGCGTCTGCTTAATATATGGTGGCCGTTCTGCAAAAACTGGCTTCTTGAGCGGCGATTGCGTTCAATTCGCTCTTCAGCCAAGCGGTCAGCCGCTAAATACGTCGGAATGCCGTCACGCTGGGAAATGTCAAGGACCCGTTCAATATTAGCGTAAATGCCCTCAACCTTTTTCAGTGCACGTTCCGCATTATAGCCGTAAAGCTCATCCGCCACATTGATAACGCCGCCCGCGTTGATGACGTAGTCCGGTGCGTAAACAATGCCCATTTCGTGAATTTGATCGCCGTGGCGAGTTTCTTTCAGCTGATTGTTAGCCGCGCCTGCAATCACTTTTGCTTTCAGCTGCTTAATAGTATCGTCATTGATGGTTGCACCAAGAGCACACGGCGCATAAATATCGCAGTTTTGTGAATAAATATCTTCTGGATCAACTGCACGTGCACCAAAATCTTGTACCGCACGTTCAACTGATTGCTTGTTGATATCCGTAACGATTAAGCTTGCTCCTTCTTCATGAAGGTGGCGGCATAGATTGTAAGCCACGTTGCCAACACCCTGTACAGCGATGGTTTTTCCTTCAAGAGAGTCTGTGCCGAATGCAGCTTTAGCGGCAGCCTTCATGCCTTTATACACTCCGTAAGCCGTAACAGGAGACGGATTTCCCGAAGAGCCGAATGCAGGGGAAATACCTGTGACAAAATCTGTTTCATCATGAATGATATCCATATCCTCAACCGTTGTGCCGACATCCTCAGCCGTAATATATCTGCCGTTAAGCCCTTGAATATAGCGGCCAAACGCGCGGAACATTTCTTCATTTTTATCCTTGCGCGGATCGCCGATGATGACCGTTTTTCCGCCTCCCAGGTTTAAGCCTGCCGCCGCGTTTTTATAGGTCATGCCTCTTGCAAGTCTGAGTGCGTCCTCAATTGCAGCTTCTTCATTTTCATATGTCCACATTCTCGTTCCGCCAAGTGCAGGTCCCAGCGTCGTATCATGAATTGCGATAATTGCTTTTAATCCTGATTGTTCGTCTTGGCAGAAAACCAATTGCTCATAATCGTATTGCTCCATATATTTAAACAGTTCCATATCAGTTCCTCCTAAAGTGTGTATTCTTCAGATGCGCATAATGCCAGCGCGATCGAATACAGTTTGTTTTCAGCGGAATCCGCTCGGCTCGTTAATGCAATCGGCGCTTTGGCTCCCGTAATGACAGCCGCCACGTGTGCTTTTGCAAAATAAATCAGTGATTTATATAAAATATTTCCCGCTTCAATCGAAGGAACGAGAAGAATATCGGCGCTGCCCGCTACGTCCCCCGAAATCTTTTTCTGAGCCGCAGCGATTTGCGATACTGCATTATCTAAGGCAAGCGGACCATCTACAATGCACCCTTTAATCTGCCCTCTTTTGTACATTTGGGCGAGAGCAGCTGCATTGACCGTCGCTTCCATCTTCGGATTTACCGTTTCTACCGCTGCAAGGGCAGCCGCTTTTGGCATATTGTTCCCTACTGCACGCGCGACATGAACAGCATTTTGAAGAATCTGCTGAAGCTCCTCCAGCGAAGGGGCGATGTTCATAGCCGAATCTGTCACAAATATCAGTCTCTCAAAACCGGGAATATCAAACACGGCCACATGAGAAAGGACACGGGATTTCCGCAGCCCTTCCTGTTTGTTTAATACCGCTTTAAGCAAAACAGACGTCGGCACATTCCCTTTCATTAAGACATCCGCTGTTTTTAGATGAACAGCGCGAACCGCTAGCTTCGCTGATTCCTCCGGCGTATTGGCATGAATGATTTCCACTTGATGCCCTTGCATGGATGATGTCAAGTCGTTCAGTTTTTTGCTGTCGCCCACTAATAAAAAACGGACGGACAAATGCTCGGCTGCCAGTTTCACAGCCCGGATCACTTCCTCATCCTCAGCATGAGCAACCGCAATGGTCTTGTTTTTGTGCATCGACGCTTTGCCGATCAAATCTTTCAGCTTCATCAGTTACCACCTTTCTTGTCTCGACTCCGCTTTTTATTATGCAAGTTTTATGCCAGCTCGGTGCGATGCTGTCATGATGGATGCGAAGAAAGATTCGTGCAGACGTTTGCGCTTATTCTGCAAATTATTGCATGCCTTCATTTGCAAGGCCGTATTTATCCATTTTGTAATATAAATTTCGAATGCTGACGCCGAGAGCTTTCGCTGTTTTCGTACGGTTAAAATGATGCTTTTCCAGCGTTTGCTGAATCAAGTGAGCCTCAAATTTTTCAACGGCCTTAGACAGCTTTTCGCCTTCGATGTCAGGATAATCAAAACCCGCTCCCTGTTCTGCGCTGTTTTCTTTTTGTTCTATTTCAAATACAGGCAAATGCTCTTTTTCAATCCATTCCATGTGCGGCTTCAGAAAAATCATTGCTCGTCCAAGGACATTTTCCAGCTCGCGGACATTCCCCGGCCAATGGTAAGCCGACAATGCCCGCAAAGCCTGCTGCGTCAGTCCCTTTACATTCCGGCCATAATCCCGGTTAATTTTTTGAATGAGCCTTTCACTGAGTGCTTCAATGTCTTCAATCCGCTGACGCAATGGGGGAATAGAGATGGGATAACGATTAATACGGTAATACAGATCTTCACGGAACGTTCCATCCGCCATTGCTTTTTCGATATTTACATTTGTGGCTGCAATAATTCTCACATTAACAGGGATTGCCTTCGTGCCTCCCACTCTGACGATCTCTTTTTCTTGAAGAACGCGCAGCAGCTTCGCCTGCATATTTTGCGTCAGCTCGCCGATTTCGTCTAAGAAAATACTGCCGTTATTGGCTTCTTCAAATAAGCCCTTCTTGCCGCCACGCTTTGCTCCCGAAAACGCGCCTTCCTCGTAGCCAAACAGTTCCGATTCCAGAAGATTTTCTGAAAGAGCGGCGCAGTTTACGCGGATGAATTTATTGTATTTCCTGTCGCTTTCGTTATGGATGGCATGGGCAAACAGCTCTTTTCCAGTGCCCGATTCTCCGCGCAGCAAAATCGTTGCCGGTGTTTTCGCTCCGAGCTTCGCCTGCTCAAGCGCAACCAGCATTTGCTCACTTTTTCCGATAATGTCGTCGAAGGTATATTTCGCTTCGAGCGTGCGGATAATCTGTCTGGCCCTGTTAAGCTCTGCGGTCAGCATTTTAATTTCTGACACGTCATGGATCACGCCGACACTTCCTTTTAAAATGCCATCCACAATCACCGGCGCCACATTGACGATGACCTCCTTTTCATTCGGGCCGACCTTCATTCTGACGCCGCGCACTGGGCGTCTTGTCTCAAGCACCTTTAAATGCATGCTTTCTCCTTCAGAAATATCAGTGCTCGCCGGCTTGCCGATGACTTCTTTTTCAGAAAGTCCCGTCATTTTTGTGTATGCTTTATTGATCAACAGGCCAATGCCATTTTCATCAACGACAGAAATCGCCTCATCAGAGGATTGTATAATCGCCTCCAGCATCGTGCGCACCTGTTTTAGATTTGTCACTTCCTCCGCCAGCTCGACCGCATCTGTAATATCCTTAAATACACAGAGTGCTCCGAGCAGACGTCCGCCTTCATCAATGATCGGCAGCCTGGTTGTTACAATTTGCAAATTTTCACCCAAAAGCTGCTTTTGATTGTATTCAGGCTCTCTTGTTTTTAAAATCCGAGGCATCTTAGTGCTTGGGATGACTTCTTTGATCGGGCGCCCAATGACTTCCTCGCGTTTTTTTCCCACCATTTTTTCAGCCATATGATTAAACAGAATGATCTCTTCATTGATATCAATAAAAATCATCCCGTCATGGGTGGAATTAAAGATCCGGTCATGTTTGTAGGTTTGTTCTTTTAACATTTGAATCAGCTGCTGTTTTTCTTCCATGAGCTGAAACACAATATAAGCCATCTTTCCCGGCATAACAATGGTCTGCTCATGCTTTTCCTGAAGGAGTTCGTCAAGTACAGCTTGATCACCCGTTGTATGAATGACGATATCCGGCTTTTGTTGTATGTATGGTTTCCAATCTGATGAAACGGCAATTCCATAATGTTTTGCTTCTTTTAATCCCGGCGCTTCGGGGTTTTTGTCAACCACGGCAATAATGTCTATGATGGCTGTTTTAATGAGAATTTGTAATAACGCCGTTCCCCTTTTACCGGCACCTACGATCAGTACCTTCTGCATCCCGATACCCCTTTGTATGAAAAAATTTGCATACCTGTTTTTTCCGTTGCAATAATTTGCACAACCCTATGTTACCACGTTTTCTTCTCTTGACAAAATATTTTTTCCGCTGGACAATAAAGGAAATGAAAAATAAAGGGGTTTTCTGAACATGAGCCGACTTTTTGCGCTTTTGATTTTAGTGCTCCCCGGCGCCATTTCTGCTTTGGGCATTAAACTGATGAGAGATATGCTTTTCGGCCATACGGTAAAGCCGTTTTCTTCTCTTTGGCTCCAAGGTTTATCAGGATTTATCTTTTTTGTTTTCGGCCTGTATGTGCTGGCCGGGTTCATCTTGTACAGAGACAGAAAACGCAATCAAGTCAGTCCGCGATTCAGAAAACAAAAGATGTAAAAAAGCCGGAGCGCGCTCCGGCTTTTTTGTTCGCACTATTCATCAGGCAAGACAGTCTTGGCAATCGTTTTGTCCAGCGCTTCATAATCATAATAAGAAATCGTTTCATACAGTTCCTTACGTGTCTGCATATCATCAAGCCCTTCTTTTTGCGACCCGCGCTCCCTTATCAGGCTAAACATCCGTTCATAAGCCTTTGCCGCAGCTCTGAGCGTGGTGACAGGATAGATCACCATCTGAAACCCCATAGCAGCAAATTCATCAGCATGATAATAGGGCGTTTGCCCAAACTCTGTCATATTGGCAAGAAGCGGGACAGGGATCTGTTTAGCAAACTCGCGAAATTCGTTTTCCGTTTGAAGCGCTTCCGGGAAAATTGCGTCCGCTCCCGCCTCAATGTATGCCGAAGCGCGTTTTATGGCGGATGCAAGTCCTTCCTGCGCTCTTGCATCTGTACGGGCGACAATGACAAGTGATGGCGCCGCTTGTTTGATGGCTTTTATTTTTTGCACCAATTCCTGAGCCGGGACAAGCTGTTTGCCATTCAAATGTCCGCATTTTTTCGGAAGCTGCTGGTCCTCTATTTGCACAGCTGCCACTCTTGCCTCCAGCATCTCGCGGGCAGTGCGGGCAGCGTTTAATACCCCGCCAAAGCCCGTATCGATATCAACGAGCAATGGCAGGTCTGCTGCGCGGACAAGATCTTTTGCCCGTTCGGCCATTTCTGCCGACGTAACAATTCCGAGATCAGGCAGCCCCCTGCTGGCCGTATAAGCCGCACCCGATAAGTATAAGGCAGAAAAACCGGCCTCCTTCGCAAGCAAGGCGGCCATCCCGTCATGAGCGCCGGGAATTTGCAATATTTCCGGCGCACACATCAGCTTGCGGAAGCGTTCAGCAAGCTCTTCTTGTGACGATTGCTTATTGACGATCCAAGACATGATGCGAGTCCTCCTTTTACATACAGAACATATCGACAAAATCGTTTACACGCATGGTTTGCAATGTTTCATAACTGGTGCAGTTCTTGTAAATATGGTTTTGCTGTTTCTCAGAAAAATGGGTTTTGAGATTCGCAGAAAACTTTTCTAACAATTTTGGCACAGCCTCTTCTCTTCGAAAACGATGCCCCAGCGGAAATTCACATTCAACCATCTCTGTACTCGTTCCGTCTTTAAAATGAATCTGAACGGCATTTGAAATGGAGCGTTTATCTGGTTTGAGGTAATCTTCAGTATATGCTTTGTTTTCAGTTACTTCCATTTTTTCTCGAAGCTTATCTATTCTTGGATCACTTGCCGTATCTGCCTCATAGTGCTGTGCAGTGATATCACCGAATATTAAACCAATCGCTGTGATGTATTGCAGACAATGATCGCGATCCGCCGGATTATGCAGAGGGCCTTTTTTATCAATGATGCGAATAGCTGATTCATGCGTTCTGATGACAACACGGTCAATTTCATCGATACGGTCTTTGACCTGCGGATGAAGAATGACGGCACACTCTGCCGCTGTCTGGGCGTGGAATTCCGCAGGATAAGAGACTTTGAACAACACATTTTCCATGACATAAGCGTCAAGCGGGCGGGCAAGCTTGATCTCTTTCTTATTGAATAATACGTCTTGAAAGCCCCATCCCGGAGCGGTCAAAGCTGTCGGATAACCCATTTCGCCTTTTAACGCCATCAGTGCGAGATGAACGCCCCTGCTGGTCGCATCTCCTGCGGCCCACGATTTGCGCGAACCTGTATTAGGTGCATGCCGGTATGTCCTCAAGGCTGCATTGTCAATCCAAGCATTCGAAAGCGCATGATTGATTTCTTCCCTACCACCGCCCAGCAGCTTTGCGGCTACAGCCGTCGTTGCCACCTTGACAAACAACACATGATCAAGACCGACTCGGTTTAAGCTGTTTTCTAACGCCAGCACACCTTGAATTTCGTGAGCCTTAATCATCGCTTCAAGGATGTCACGGACCGTTAATGGCTCTTTTCCTTCAGACAGCCTCACTCTTGATACATAATCAGCCGTCGCAAGAATGCCGCCCAAATTATCTGACGGATGCCCCCACTCCGCAGCAAGCCACGTATCGTTGTAATCAAGCCAGCGGATCATACACCCTATGTTAAATGCTGCCCGTACAGGATCAAGAACATATGACGTTCCCGGCACTCTGCTTCCGTTTGGCACATGGGTTCCGGGGACAATCGGGCCGAGCAGCTTGGTGCATTCGGGATAACGGAGCGCTAAAATCCCGCAGCCGAGTGTATCAAGCAAAACGTGACCTGCCGTTGTAAACGCTTCTGAACTCGTAATCTCTTTCTCAAGCACATAGTCTGTTATTTCTTCCATGACATGATCCGTTTTCAACATTCGACCAATTCCTTTCATGATTTGGATTTGTTCTCATATCGCGGGCCGGTATAGCGGACACGAGGGCGGAACAAGCGGTTATTGGAATGCTGTTCCATCACATGTGCGCACAAGCCTGCCGTTCTCGCACTGAAAAAAACAGGCGTATACAATGGAATTGGTATGCCAAGCATCCAATACACCGGGGCGGCATAATAATCCAAATTCGGATAAAGCCCTTTTTCCCGCTCCATCAGCTGCTCCCCCGCTTCACACATTTCGTATAAGCGATGATCGCCGGCTTGATCGCATAGTTGCTGAAGCGCTTCTTTCATCATAAGCGCTCTCGGGTCCATTTTTTTCATATACACCCGGTGGCCGAAGCCCATAATTTTTTCTTTTTTTCTCAGTTTTGATAACAGGATTTGTTCAAAATCAGGCGTTGTTTTTGCCTCTAAGAGCATATACATGACCGCTTCGTTTGCGCCGCCATGTAGATTTCCCTTCAAAGATGCTACAGCTCCTGTCAATGCGCCATAAAGATCCGATTGTGTTGAGGCAATCACCCTGGCTGTAAAGGTTGAATTTGGCATCTCATGCTCGCTGTACAGGATAAGTGAACGGTCAAAGATCCGCTCTTCCAATGCGGATGGTATTTTTCCCGTCATCATGTATAAGAAATTCGCGCTGTAGGATAGGTGCTGAAGCGGGGAAATTGGTTTTCCTTTATTTATCATTCTATAGCTGCTTGCTGTGAGAGCAGGCATTTTTCCTAAAAGCTGATAGGCGCGCTCCTTGTTTGCAGAAGGCGATCGATCTTCAATTTGGCGGTCGTAGCCGGCAAGAGCTGACACCCCGGTTCGCAAACTATCCATCGGATGAGTATGTTCAGGCAGCAGCTCAAGCAGACGGACAATGTCAGCCGGCAGGTTTGAAGCCCTGTTGACCTTCCTTTTGACCGTTTCCGTTTCATTGTCAGCCGGCAGCCTCCCCTCCAGCAATAGATGCACCAGTTCAAGATAGCTTTTGGTTTTTGAAAGATCTATTAAATCATAGCCTCGAATCAATATCTGACTATACTGTGTGTCAAGATAAGAAATATTCGTTTCTGCTGCGACGACCCCGTCAAGACCTGGAGAAAAATGCTGTTTACCATCCATATCCTCAACCTCCGCTTTGCGTTATTATCTGTCAGATTGTGCCAAGCAGGTGCTTGGAAATAATGAGTCTTTGAATTTCATTTGTGCCTTCATAAATTTGTGTTACCTTTGCGTCCCTAAGCAGCCGTTCGACCGGATAATCCTTCATATAACCATATCCTCCATATATCTGGACTGCCTCAAGTGCAGCTTTCACTGCTGAATCAGAAGCAAATTGTTTAGCCATGGACGCTTCCTTTCCGCAGGCCAGACCGCGGGTATGGAGATCTGCCGCATGATAGACAAGGTGCCTTGCCGCCTCTGCTCTTGTCGCCATATCAGCAAGCTTAAACGATATGCCTTGATTGGCTGCGATAGGCCTGTTGAATTGGACACGCTGTTTCGCATAAGCAACCGCATATTCCAGGGCAGCCTCTGCGATTCCCAGCGCTTGTGCTGCAATGCCGATGCGCCCCACATTCAGGTTCGCCATTGCGATTTTAAATCCATCCCCCTCTTGGCCCAGTAAATTCTCTTCCGGCACTTCCGCATTTTCAAATATCAGCTCTGTTGTGTTGGAACCGTGAAGCCCCAGCTTTCTTTCTTTTTTGCCGACTGTAAAACCAGGTGTGTTCTTTTCAACGATAAAAGCCGAAATCCCGTTCCTGTTTTGGCCTGGGGCAGTTAAAGCAAACGTAATATAGAGGTCAGCGGCACCCCCGTTCGTTATGAAGATTTTCGATCCGTTTAAAATATATTTGCCGTTCTTTTTGATTGCTGTGGTGCGAAGGCTCCCGGCATCCGATCCAGAGTAAGGCTCAGTCAGCGCAAATGCACCCAAATAGTTTCCTGAGGCGAGTTTCGGTATATATTTCACTTTTTGCTCTTCGTTTCCGAAGTACAAAATCGGATTTGTGCCCACTGAGGAATGAACCGAAAGAATGACACCGACCGCCGCGCTAATTTTAGAAATCTCATGAATGGCCAAAATATAAGAAACAACGTCCGCTCCAGCGCCGCCATATTGTTCCGGCACTGGTATTCCCATCAAGCCGTGTTCACCCATTTTCTTCATTAGCTGAAATGGAAATTCATCTGTTTTCTCCATGACCTCCGCAGCAGGAGCAATTTCTTTTCGGGCAAAATCACGCACCATCTTTCGCATCATGACTTGCTCTTGGGTTAAATGCAACTTGGCCACCCCCGGGTTGGAATTGACTTCAGGTATTCTTCTCCTCGCCGTAATGATAAAAACCGCGTCCGCTCTTTTTGCCGAGCCACCCTGCTTTGACGTACTTACGAAGCAGCGGGCAAGGGCGGTACTTGGAGTCACCAAGCCCGGAGTGAAGGACTTCCATAATCGACAAACATGTATCCAGCCCGATAAAATCAGCTAACTTAAGGGGTCCCATCGGGTGATTCATACCAAGTTTCATAACCTGGTCTATTGCGTCTGGCTCAGCTACCCCCTCATAAAGGCAATAGATGGCTTCATTGATCATTGGCAAAAGCACACGGTTAGAGACAAATCCGGGAAAATCATTGACTTCGACCGGCGTTTTCCCCATTTTTTCCGCTAATGCAATAATGGCTAACGCAGTTTCATCTGATGTCGCCAGGCCGCGAATGACTTCAACCAGTTTCATCACAGGAACGGGGTTCATAAAATGCATGCCAATGACATGTTCAGGTCGGTTTGTGACAGCTGCAATTTCTGTTATCGGCAAGGAGGATGTATTGCTGGCCAAAAGCGTATGAGCCGGGCAAATATGATCAAGGTTTTTGAACAATTTAGTTTTTGCCGTCATGCTTTCTGCAATTGCTTCAATCACAACATCCGCATGCTGCGCCTCCTCCAGCGCCGGGGAAAGCGAAATACGGCTGATAACAGCCTTCACTTCTGCTTCCGTCTTTCTTCCTTTTTCAGCATCGCGGTTCAAATGCTTTTTTATGTGCTGAAATCCCGTTTCCGCTGCCTCAGGATTTAAATCATACAGCCGCACATAAAAGCCGGCTTCAGCCGCTGTTTGGGCAATTCCGCTTCCCATTTGTCCGGCGCCGGCTACCATGATATCTTTGATTTCCATTCAAATCCCCTTCTCCGTCAATGTTTTAATGAACTCGAACCAAGACAGCGTCTCCCTGAGCCGCTCCGCTGCAAATAGCAGCAATCCCCAGTCCACCTCCCCGGCGCTTTAATTCGTACACAAGTGTCATCAAAATTCTCGCACCGCTAGCACCGATCGGGTGGCCCAGTGCAATTGCTCCGCCATTGACGTTTACTTGTTCAAGATCAAACCCAACGATTTTTTCACATGTTAATACAACAGAAGCAAATGCTTCATTGACTTCAAAAAGGTCAATATCCTGTAATGTAAAGCCGGTCTTTTTCAGCAGCTTGTTTATTGCGTATCCCGGGGCCGCCGCAAGCTCATGCGCTTGCATTCCGGCTGTTGAAAAACCAAGAATGGTTGCAAGAGGACGCTTTCCAAGTTCAGCGGCTTTTTCCTCAGACATTAATACAAATGCTCCCGCTCCGTCGTTGACTCCCGGCGCATTGCCGGCTGTAATGGATCCGTCACTCGAATAAATCGGAGAAAGTTTCGCAAGCTGATCGAGAGTGGTATCGCGGCGAATCGCTTCATCTTTGTCAACAATGTTTGTTTTTCCTTTCCGGCCAAGCCAGCTGACAGGAACAATTTCTTCATCAAACTTTCCTTCATCGGCCGCAGCAGCCGACCGCTTATGACTTCGAAGGGCCCATTCATCCTGCTCTTTACGTGAAATGCCATATTCCTTGGCCGCCGTATTTCCGTGAACGGCCATGTGCACTTCATCAAAAGCGCACATTAATCCGTCGTAAACCATTAAATCCCTCAGCTCCCCGTTACCCATCCGTGCCCCCCAGCGGCCAGCGGGAACAGCATACGGAATATTGCTCATGCTCTCCATGCCTCCGGCAACAAGAATGTCCGCATCACGCGCCCGAATCATTTGGTCACATAGAGTGACAGCACGAAGGCCAGAGGCGCAAACTTTATTTAGTGTTTCCGATGGCACACTCCAAGGCAGTCCGGCTATACGGGCAGCTTGCCGGGAAGGTATCTGGCCCGCACCGGCTTGGACAACCATACCCATGATGGCGCCTTCCGCCTGATCTCCAGGGACTCCGGCACGCTTTAACGCCTCTTTCATAGCAGCGCCCCCGAGTTCAGCAGCTTTTACTTCTTTTAACGCACCTCCAAATTTGCCAAACGGGGTTCTTGCGGCACTTACAATGACTGTTTTCCTCATGGTTTCACCTCAAATCAAAAGATAGACAGCGCTTACATTTCTGGGTGTCTTCTATGAATGTATGCTTTGAAACAGGTATGAATGAATGAAAAAGAAGGCTGCACCGGCAGCCTTCTTGAAAACTAATTTGTTCTATTCAATTTCTTAGCGATGGCAGCAGCCCGCTCAGGAAAATCTGTGAAAATGCCGTCTGCTCTCATTTTCATCAAATGCTCCATATCGTCTGGCCGATTGACTGTATAAGGCCTTACCTTAATCGAGCTATTTCGCATTTGCTGCAGCACTTCATCCGTTACCGCCGGGCTATGCAGCTTTGGGTGGTAGCCGGCTGCCGGAATGGATTTTACATATTGATCAGCCTGATATAGCACATCTGAGGTCAGCACCGCCCGTTCAATATGGGGTGCCAGCCGGCCGCATAACGCTAAGCTTTCATGGTTAAATGCGGACAGAATCGTTCTTTCTTCTATTTTAAATCGCTTTACTGTCTCAAGCACTTTTTCTTCCATTCCTTCATAGCGGATCACGCTATTTTTCAATTCAATGTTAATCAGAAAATCCTTTTTTTCCGCCCACGAGAGCACGTCTTCAAGCAGCGGCACCCTTACATCGCCGACTGTTTGTTGATGACCGGCAGCCGCATCAGCGGTTTTCAAAACATCGTACCTCGTGTCCTTTACGAAACCTTTTAAGGATGTCGTCCGGTCAAGCCTTTCATCATGAATAACAACAATATGTCCGTCTTTTGTCAGCTGAACATCTAGCTCGATTCCATCCGCTCCGTTTTCAATCCCTTTTTCAAATGCAATCATTGTATTTTCGGGATAATGACCTGATGCCCCCCGATGGGCAAAAATCTTTGTCATTGTTTCACCTCAAGCCTAAAGTTGCCCGTTTTCTCTATTATACTGATTTAGGCCTTGTCACTCTAGAATGAAGTGTTTTTGTACTCTGACTACTGTGCGTAATAAGAGTCAATTCCGGCGACAATCGCGTCAGCAGCTTTTTTTTGATATTCTTCACTCCCAAGCTTGTCCGCATCAGAGCTGTTTGTAATAAATCCAAGCTCAGCCAGCACACTCGGCATTTTTGAATATGTAATGACATAAAAATCCGATTCTTTCACACCCCTGTCTCTTGTTTGCAAGGATGATACCAGCTCTGACTGAATATCTGATGCCAGCCGCTGACTGTTTTCCGCTTCATAATCAGACTGAAAGTACGTTTCCGTGCCTGAAGCAGAGGAAACGCCCGAATTCACATGAATACTGACAAAAAGATCAGCATGGTTTGCACTTGCTTTTGCCACTCTTTCCTCCAAGGTCAGAAAATGATCATCCATCCTTGTAGCAACAGGAATTGCTCCTTCCGCTTTCAGCTTGTCCACAACATAACCGGAGACAGCCAAATTAATATTTTTCTCTAACAGCCCGTTTCCGACTGCCCCGCTGTCTTTGCCACCATGACCGGCATCAATATATACCGTTTTCCCTGCTATCGGCTCTGCCGCTTGTGCACAGGGCGCGAGCATAAAAGCCAATCCGCATATCGCTAAACTCCTCCATAACATTTTCAACGTTTCTCCCTCCGGTCTGTCATTACGAGTTCTTTTGCAGCTGAATATCTTCCAGCTGTAAGGTTCCGTTTTCTTTTTTTGTATATTTCACCTGGACTTTTGTGTGATCTGGCAGGTCCTCACAATCGTCGCGTTTGTCCCTTGGAACTTGTATCATGGTTTCTTCTCCGTTAAGGGAAACGGCGATTGTATGAGGATCAGCCGAACCAATGTATTTTCCCTCTTCTGTAAACTTTGGGACTGAATCATCTGCGCTTGCAATACTGCATCCGGAAAGCAGCAGCACAGTTAACAGAAATAGACCAGTTTGTTTCACATGATCACCTCTTCCTGATGTTTGGCTTTTATGTTTGGCTTTTATCTTTGACCAGAATGGCGGATTTGTAAAGCTGGCACGAAAGCCGGCACGACGTTTCCATGATTTTCAAAAGGGCTATCTGACCTGCTGATTTCCTGTTGTTAGAAAGAAAGCAAGCGGATCTGTCTATGAAGATGTCTCTAAAAGAGCTGCATTTTAGAAAAAATTAGCGGAAAGAAGCAACTTTTTATTCATTTTTAAAAACTTGATGAATAAAGTGAGCAGATGGTTTGACGGAAGGGTTGGACAGGCGTAAGCTTTTAAAGAATATTTACTTTACAGAAAGAAGATACAGCTCATGAAAAAATTCGTTTTGATGCTAGCCGCGGAGGTCATCACTTGCTCCATTCGCCATCAAATCAAAGACGGCTACAAGAGCCCCGAAAAAGAGCGCAGAAAACCACATTCGGCACTCAAGATATTCAGCCGGTGAAGCAGATTAATTGCATCAAATTTTACATATAGGCTAGAATATGTGCGAATCCAAACGAAAGAAGATGATTTTATGAATCCAAAGTACAAACCGCTCTTTGAACCATTTACATTTCGAAGCGGCGTTACGATTGACAACCGGATCGCGGTTGCTCCAATGACCCATTATTCTTCCAACGAGGACGGCACGATTTCTGAAGCGGAGCTGGACTACATCATCCCCCGTTCAAAAGAAATGGGAATGGTGATTACAGCATGCGCAAACGTCACGCCTGATGGAAAAGCATTTCCCGGACAGCCAGCCATCCATGACGACTCAAATATTGCCGGGCTAAAAAGATTAGCGCAAGCCATTCAAGCACAAGGGTCAAAAGCGATTGTGCAAATTCATCACGGCGGAATTGAATGTCCTCCTGAGCTTGTTCCGAATCAGGATGTTGTTGCGCCAAGTGACGTGTTTGATAACGGTAAACAAATTGCCCGTGCATTGACAGAGGCAGAGGTTCAAAACATTGTGAAGGCTTTTGGAGAAGCGACAAGACGTGCCATTGAAGCCGGATTTGACGGTGTCGAAATTCACGGTGCAAACGGCTACTTGATTCAGCAGTTTTATTCTCCAAAAACAAATCAGCGCACAGACCGCTGGGGAGGAAGCGACGAGAAACGATTAGCCTTCCCGCTTGCTATTGTGGATGAGGTGAAACAAGCAATTGCTGATCACGCGAAGGGTGCATTTTTAGTCGGCTACCGTCTGTCTCCGGAAGAGCCAGATACACCGGGACTGACAATGACAGAAACCTTCACGCTTGTTGATGCCTTAGTAGAAAAAGAACTGGATTACCTCCATATTTCATTGATGGACGTCAACTCCAAAGCGCGCCGCGGCGCAGACCCAACACGTACACGTATGGACTTATTGAATGAACGTGTCGGACACAAGGTGCCGCTGATTGCTGTTGGTTCCATCCATTCTGCTGATGACGCGCTTGCTGTGATTGAAAACGATATCCCGCTGGTGGCGATGGGGCGTGAAATTTTAGTGGATCCTGATTGGGCTGTAAAAGTAAAAGAAGGACGCGAAAAACAAATTGAAACTGTGATAAAAGGCACAGACAAAGAAAAATATCACTTGCCTGAGCCGCTATGGAAAGCGATTGTGAACACACGTGGATGGGTTCCTTATAAAGATTAATTTGATGTGACTGCCGGAATATTCGGCAGTCTTTTTTATAAAAAAAGACCCTTAGGAAAGGGTCCTTTTCGTTAATCGAATAATTTGTGCAAATATTCAAACTGCAAAATGAGAAGCTGACCAATTCCTTCGGTTAGAAAATCGAACAGCAGTCCATCACCTTTTCTGTTTTTTTCTGCGTATGTCTCCTATATACTTTAATTGCTCTTTATCATACGAACATCCAGCGTAAAGGGTTTCAATCCGTTTTTGCCTTTGTGTTTCTCATGGTCCAACCAACGAATATACATACGACCATTGCAGCAAATGAAATGAAGTCAATCAGCATGCCTATTTTGTGTGACTCCACAACGATGTTTGAATTGACACAAAGCGAAAGAATAAATATAGCGATTAGCAGCCCGTACGTTTCACGCATTTTCGATCACTCCAAGCGTATAAACCAAATAGTCATCAATCTTCCGCATTTATTATAACAGATTTATCCAAAAATAAAACGCCTCCTATTTATCAGTGGAAACCAATAAATAAAAGACGTTTGATTTAAGTGCTTTTGCTGATCATGCTTAAGAAGCCTTATGTTCTAATCTCAGCTTATCCGCAACCATCGCAATGAACTCTGAATTTGTAGGTTTTGCCTTCGTCATGCTGACTGTATAACCGAACAATGAGGATATGGAATCAATATTCCCTCTGCTCCATGCCACTTCAATTGCGTGGCGGATCGCTCTCTCTACACGGCTAGCGGTTGTATTGAATTTTTTGGCGATGTCAGGATAGAGGACTTTTGTAATACTGCCGAGCAGTTCGATGTCGTTATACACCATTGAGATCGCTTCACGCAGATAGAGATAGCCTTTAATATGTGCAGGGACGCCGATTTCATGGATAATGCTTGTGATGCTCGCGTCGAGATTTTTCCTTTTTGGTTCAGGCTGGCTGCTGCGTATAATGCTGCTTTGTGATGACGGCGCGCGATGCGTCACACTGCTGGCATTTCCGCTGACCTGGCGAATATGGCCGACAAGGTTTTCCATATCAAACGGTTTGAGAATAAAGTAGGACGCTCCCAAATCGACGGCCTTTTTCGTGACATCTTCCTGTCCGAAGGCTGTCAGCATGATGACGTTTGGCTGTTTTTTCAGCTCTGATTCTCTCAGTCGCTCTAAAACAGCAAGTCCGTCCAAATGCGGCATAATAATGTCCAAGACGAGCACATCAGGATCTTTTTCTTTAAATAGCGACAGACATTCCTGTCCGTTATAAGCAACTCCGATGACTTCCATGTCTTCCTGTCCTTCTATATATTCACTCAACAGGCTTACCAGCTCTCGATTATCGTCAGCAACACAAACTTTAATTTTCTCCACGTTTCTTCCTCCCCAAATGTAGTTAACAGGATTCCACCTTGCTACATGTTTACATTCGACAAAACCGCTATATACCCTCTAAAAAAAATCATAACTAACAATAATAGTGGCATATCTTCGTTATTCTATGTTTTTCTCTGTTTTTCGACTAAAAATGAAATTTGACAAATAAGGAAACGTGAATTTGTCGAAAAATCTTCTTTTGTTCATTTTAACGTATGTATGATGAGAAGTGAAGAGGGAGAAAAGCAAAAAAACTGCCGGAATTCCGGCAGTTAGCTTGCTTTTTCTTTTCCGTAAATATCGATTCCTGCTTCAGACAGCATCCATTCAATATGCACACCGTAGCCGCTTGTCGGGTCGTTGACAAACACATGGGTAACGGCGCCGACGACCTTTCCATTTTGAATGATTGGACTTCCGCTCATGCCTTGTACAATGCCGCCTGTTTCCTTCAGCAGTCTTGGATCGGTAATTTTTAAGACCATTCCTTTTGTAGCCGGAAACTTTTGAGGTGTCGTGCTGACGATTTCGATATCAAATTTTTCTACCTTATCATCATCAATGACCGTTAAGATTTCAGCAGGCCCTTTTTTCACTTCATTTGAAAAGGCAACCGGCAGCGCCTTGTCTGAGATTTTGTTTTTAATCGGCTGATGCAGCGTGCCGAAGATTCCAAATGGGCTGTTTCTGTTAATGTCCCCGATCGTTTTGCGTTCAGAGGAAAATCGCGCCAGTTTTTCTCCAGGATTTCCGCCTGTCCCTTTTTCAATTGATGTTACAGTCGATTTGACGATTTCTCCATCTTCCACGACAATTGGTTTTTTCGTATCCATATCGGAGATCACGTGGCCAAGCGCTCCGTATTTTTTTGTTTTCGGCTCATAAAAGGTCATTGTGCCGATGCCCGCGGCAGAATCCCTGATATATAAACCGATTCGGTATTTGCCTTCAGCTTCATCCTTTTGAGGAATCAGCTTTGTTTTGATCTTCTGTTTATCACGTTTGATCAGCAAATCAAGAGACTCTCCGGTTTTTCCCGCTTTTTGAATAAACGGGGCAACATCATTCATTTTTTCAATTTTCTGTCCATTCATCTCGATAATAATGTCGCCTGCTGTAATACCTGCCGATTCACCAGGGGATTTTTTCCCTTCGCTTGTGTTAATTTGATGAAATCCGACCACAAGCACTCCCACGGAATGAAGTTTGACACCGATCGATTGCCCGCCCGGTATGACTTTTAAATCCGGTAGAACTTGCACTTTTGTTTTTTTGATTGGAAATCCGGCAAGATCATATACTAATTCTGATTGGCCTGATTTTTTGCCTGTGACTTTGATTTCATGCGGGTCTTTCTCAACTGTAAACGCTTCTGATGATTTTTCCTGGGCGTTTACAGATAAACTCGTTTCAATCGCTTGTGTTTGGGTTTCAAATACTCTCATTTGCGTTGGAATCAGTAAATACTCTTTTAATGGTTTGCATAAACCTACACTTAATAACGAAACAAGGAGAATTAAACCTATTGCTTTTCTGATGTTATCCGGCATTCACTACTTCACTCTCCTCGCTCCTACCCCACACCTTCTTTATGAATTGCTGCTACATCATTACTTTTGCCTTCTCAGCCCTTATTTATAACTGTCATATAAAGAAAAACATTGGATATACTGATGAACGAATGGATGAGTATACAAAAAAAATAAGCTGCGCATATGCGCAGCTTTAGACTGTTGACAAAAGTTTAAAACCGAATAAAGTTTTAAATTTTTGACATTCTTTCAGCGTGATTGAAAACCCTTGAAGTCTAGAAAGGGCGGGTGCTGTCATTCGTGAGCACCGGCGCTTAGACTTGAAAACGATTGCGAGGGTTTGTCAGCACGCTGAAGCTGCTGCGTATATTGCGCAGCTTATCCAGTTGTTTTGACTTGATCCGCTTGTTTTAACAGCTCTTTCGCATGGCGTTTTGTTAAGTCTGTGACTTCGACTCCTGCTATCATGCGCCCGATTTCCGCCACCTTCTCTTGTTTAGTCAGCGGCTTTACACGCGTCGTCGTTCTTCCGTCTTTTAATTCTTTCGCAATGTACAGATGGGTATCGGCCATGGCTGCCACCTGAGGCAGGTGCGTAATGCAAAGCACTTGTGATCCCATCGATACTTTGTGAATCTTTTCAGCAATAGCCTGAGCGACCCTGCCGCTTACGCCTGTATCTACCTCGTCAAATATAATCGAGGTAACGTCCTGCTGTGAGGAGAAAATGCTTTTAATGGCAAGCATGACCCTTGACAGCTCTCCGCCGGAAGCAACTTTAGAAAGGGATTTCAGCGGCTCCCCAGTATTGGTAGAAATCAAAAATTTCACCAGATCAATCCCGTGTTCAGTGAGCTGAACAGGCTGCCCGTTTACAACCGGCGCTTCCTCACCGCGGGTTGCTGTTCTAACCTTAAACTCCGTATCAAAAGTCGACTTTTCCATATATAAGCTTTTCAGTTCACGATGGATTTCCTCAGCCAGGTTTTTCGCCCATGTTTTTCGGATTCGGGAAACGTTTGCCGCTTCTACTGCAACATCTTTACCAACCGAATCCAGCTCCTGCTTCAGGCTCTGAAGATGGCTGTCTCTGTTTTCAATTTGATCAATCTCTTCTTCAATTTTAGAAGCATATTCTAAAATATCCTCAACGGTTGCCCCGTATTTCCGCTTTAGCTGCTTAATCTCATTAAGACGCGCCTCAATAAAATTCAATCGTTCCGGGTCATATTCAAGCTCATCCAGCATATTTCTCATTTGAAATGTAGCGTCCTCCAAAAGATAGTAGGAGTTCGAAACACTCTCAGACAGTTTTTGCAGCGGTTCGTTAATATCGGATAAATCTTCAAGCTGAGACGACGCCATTCCGACCCAGTCCAGACCGCCCTGCTCGCTGCGCAGCGCATTATAAGCATTTTGCAGTGATTCAAATATTTTCTCAAAATTTGAAATTTGCTGACGCTCTTCTTGCAGCTGCTCATCTTCGTTCAGTTCGAGCTTTGCTGATTCAATTTCTTCCAGCTGAAATTGAATCAGATCAAGCCGATGCGCCATTTCCTGCTCACTTTCAGAAAGCTGCTTCAACTTTTTAAGCAGCTTCATGTAGCGCTGATAGCCTTCCTGATACGCTTGAAGTGCGCTTTCCACTTCGGCTCCCGCAAACTTGTCCAATAGCTGAAGATGTTTTTCGTCCTCCATTAACAGCTGGTTATCGTGCTGCCCGTGAATATCCAATAAAAGCCTGCCGATTTCTCTTAGCGACGCAATCGTTACAAGTTTGCCATTTACCCGGCATACGCTTTTTCCGTTCGTGCTGATATCCCTTCTCATGACGATCATTTCATCTGAAACGTCAATCCCCTGTTCAGCACAAACGTCAAAAACGGGATGGCCGCTGTCTAACTGAAACAGCCCTTCAAGCTCGGCTTTTGTTTCTCCATACCTGACAAATTCAGATGAGCCGCGGCCACCGACTAAAAGTGAAATGGCATCTATGATGATGGATTTGCCGGCTCCGGTTTCTCCTGTTAAAACCGTAAGCCCGCGTTCAAAAGAAACCGTCAGTTCCTCAATAATGGCAAAGTTTTTAATCGATAATTCAGCTAACAAACAGCATTACACCTCTTATCTTTGTTAGATTTCCTTTACAGCAGCTCTAGGAGCCTGCTTTTTACGCCGTAGGTATCTTCAGGAGTCCGGCAAATAATTAAAATGGTGTCATCTCCGCAAATGGTCCCCATAATTTCGTCCCAGTCCAGATTGTCCATCAGCGCTCCAATTGCCTGGGCATTGCCCGGCATGGTTTTCAGCACAATCATATGGCTTGCTGAATCTATTTTCACAAAAGCATCCATCAGTGACCGTTTCAGCTTAGACAGCGGATTGAAACGCTGGTCCGCCGGTAGGCTGTATTTATATGAGCCATTATTTGTCGGCACCTTCACAAGGTGAAGCTCTTTAATATCGCGTGAAACCGTGGCTTGTGTGACCTTGTATCCATCCTGCTTCAGCATGTCAACCAATTCATCTTGGGTTTCGATTTCATTGCTTGTAATGATTTCTCTGATTTTGATATGCCTCTGGCCTTTGTTCATGTAAGCACCTCTATTTCCAGCTTATCTGTTCTTATATGGTATATGATTCTCCGCAAAAAGTACATGAATGCAGAAAAAAGGAATAATAGCGCCCTATTATTCCGGTACATCTGCTTTTTTTTCTTTTAACGTCCTATGTGCTTCTTCCACTATGCGGCTGATTTCCTCTTCAGGCAAGCCTGCGCCTTCTTGACCTTCACCCGGCCACTGCAAATGAAGGAGAAATTCAATATTTCCGTCTCCTCCCGTAATTGGAGAAAATGACAGGCCTTTGCAGAGATAGCCCTCGCTAGCCGAAAAACTGACCATACGCCGCAGGACATCTTCATGCACCTTCGGATCTCTGACAATGCCTTTTTTGCCGACGGATTCCCGGCCTGCTTCAAACTGAGGCTTGACAAGCGCAATACAATCGCTGCCTGGTACAAGCAATGTTTTTAAAACAGGCAGGATCAGCCGAAGTGAAATAAAGGATACATCAATCGTAGCAAACTCCGGCATGCCCTTTGTGAAGTCTGCCGGAGTCGCATAACGAAAATTCGTGCGTTCCATCACAACGACGCGTTCGTCCTGTCTTAGTTTCCATGCAAGCTGGTTGTAGCCCACATCCACCGCGTACGACTGTTTTGCGCCGTTTTGCAGAGCACAGTCCGTAAAGCCGCCGGTGGAGGAACCGATATCAATCATAATTTTCTCCTGAACAGAGACAGGAAATTCTTTCAGTGCTTTTTCAAGCTTTAAACCGCCTCTGCTCACATATTTCAGCGGGTTTCCTTTGATGGTCAACGGAAGCTCGCGGTCAATTTTTTCACCAGGCTTGTCCAAGCGGTTTTCATTCGAATACACGATTCCTGCCATAATGGCCCGTTTCGCTTTTTCCCGCGTTTCCGCAAGCCCTCTTTCCACTAGTAATACATCTAATCGTTCTTTCTTAGCCGTCATGATCCAATTCCTTTATGTGTCTTGGGCGGTGCCAGCAATCGAATTCTGTCTGCCACCTGCTGTTTCGTTAATCCGATTTCTTCAAGAAGCGCCGTTACGCTTCCATGTTCTATAAATCGATCCGGTATGCCCATTCTGTCAATCGGCGTATGGTACATCCCCTGGTCATGAGCGAATTCTAAAACCGCGCTTCCAAATCCGCCTTCTAAGACCGCTTCTTCAATCGTTAGAATCGGCAATCCTTCATTTAGTATGTCCTTCATCATCTTTTCATCAATCGGCTTAATGAATCGCGCGTTGACGACGCGTACGGAAAGGCCTTCTTTTTGCAGCTCTTCAGCAGCTTCAAGCGCCATTTCAATTGTTGTTCCAAATGTTAAGATGACCGCGTCGTTACCCGGACGCAGCACCTCCCACGTGCCGATTGGAATTGTTTTTAGCTGTTCATCCATTTTGACGCCGAGGCCGTTTCCGCGCGGAAAACGCATGGCGATCGGACCGCCGTCATAGCTCAGCGCTGTATGAACCATATGCTGCCCTTCATTTTCATCCTTTGGCATCATTAAGACCACATTTGGAATGTGGCGCATAAACGCGATATCAAATACGCCTTGATGCGTCTCTCCGTCTGCACCGACTAATCCGGCACGGTCGATTCCGATAAACACATTGGCGTTTTGACGGCAGATGTCATGAACAACCTGGTCATATGCACGCTGCAGGAAGGTTGAATAGATAGCCAGAAACGGCTTCATGCCTTGTAATGCCATTGCGGCTGCCATTGTAGCTGCATGCTGCTCTGCAATGCCGACGTCGAACATCCGGTCAGGGAATTCCTGCGCAAAGCCTTCAAGCTTCGAACCCACAGGCATTGCCGGTGTTATCGCCACGATTCGCCCGTCCTCACGTGCCATTCGCTGTACTGTTCCGCTGACAAGGCTGCTCCATGCAGGCGCTGCGGCTTTTGGTTTTACAAAGTCACCTGTATTAATTTTATATGGACCGGTTCCATGCCACGTACCGGTCGTATCGGTTTCAGCAGGTTTGTACCCTTTTCCTTTTTTGGTGATCACATGCAGCAGGACAGGGCCTTTGGTTTTTTTAGCGTATTGAAGATTCTCAATCAGCTCATGATAAGAATGTCCGTCCACCGGGCCTAAATAAGTAAATCCGAGTTCCTCGAAAAACATGCCTGAGACAAGCATATACTTCAGGCTGTCTTTGACACGTTCTGCCGTGGCGGCAAGCTTGCCCCCAACAGCCGGAATCTTCTTAAACAGATATTCAAGCTCATCTTTCACCCATTGGTATTTCCCGGCTGTTCGCAGACGTCCGAGCATGGAATGAATAGCGCCGACGTTCGGAGCGATACTCATTTCATTATCGTTGAGGATAACAATCATGTCTTTTTTCTCGTCACCGATATGGTTCAGCGCTTCAAGCGCCATTCCGCCGGTCAGCGCACCGTCACCGATAATCGGAATGATAAACTCATCCGTTCCTTTAATATCGCGAGCGGCCGCCATTCCCATCGCACCTGACAAGGAAGTTGAGCTATGCCCGGTTTCCCATACGTCATGTTCGCTTTCGCTCCGCTTCGGGAATCCGCAAAGCCCTTTATATTGTCGAAGGGTCTCAAATTCTCTTCCCCGGCCCGTCAGCAGCTTATGGACGTAAGACTGATGACCTACATCCCACAAAAACTTGTCTTTCGGGCTGTTAAATTCCTTATGCAATGCAACGGTAAGCTCAACAACACCCAAATTAGGGCCAATGTGTCCGCCAGAAGCCGATAAAGTCGTAATCAGAAACTGACGGATTTCATCACTTAATTTCTCTAATTCATCAATGGACATGTTTTTTAAAAACGACGGGTCCTGTATTGATAAAAGATCCAAAGCGGATCAACTCACTTTCAGCATGAATTTCTGCAATGATATATGTCTTAAATGCCGAGCTGAACTCAGATCATTTCTCAGGCATAAAAAAAGACAAACGCGCTCTTCCTTTTGTTTTTTCATCGAAACTGCTTACATTTTACCATATGTCGTGCAGCCGCTTCAAATAAGGATCGTTTTAGTGGTCTCTTGCCGCAATTAAATCACAAAGCTCATACAAAAGGTCTTTTTGAAGGGAGAGACCGCCAATCAAGCGCTTTGCTTCTTCTATGTGACCGTCCAATTTCTTTTTGGCCCCTTCCAGTGACAGAAGTGACGGATACGTTGATTTTTCGTTCGTTGTATCCGAGCCGACACGTTTGCCGATTTTCTCTTCACTGCCTTCTACATCTAAAATGTCGTCTCTGATTTGAAAACCGATTCCAATGTGGCTGCTGAAGGCGCGCAATGTTTCAATTTCTTCCTCAGGTGCATCCGCCAAAATAGCGCCGGCGATGACGCCAAAACCGAGCAGTTTGGCTGTTTTCCGTTCATGAATGGATTCAAGTTCTTCAAGCGTGACCTGACGATTTTCTGCTTCCATATCGGCGATCTGCCCCCCGACCATGCCCTCGGTTCCCGCCGCTGAAATCAGTTCATTCACAAGACGAAGTCGCTTCTCAGCAGATACCTCGTCTGACACATGGGACGTAATCAGCTTAAAGCTTTCCGTAAGCAGCCCGTCTCCCGCTAAAACAGCCGTGGCTTCACCAAATACTTTATGGTTTGTCGGTTTTCCGCGGCGCAGATCATCATCGTCCATGCAAGGCAGATCATCATGAATTAAGGAATACGTGTGAATCATTTCAACAGCGCACCCGACTGGGATACCGTCTTTTTCACTTTTTCCGTATGCATTCAAAACCGCCAGCACGATGAGAGGCCGCAGCCGCTTTCCTCCGGCCTCAAGGGAATACAGCATAGATTTCTTTAATGAATCTGGGATATTAAGGTTTTCTGTATATACAAAGAGCTGTTCTTCAACCGCTTTTTTACGCTCCGCCAGAAAACTAGCTAATTTATTTGTCACCTTCGTCTTCCTCCTGAACACTAAAAGGTGCCAGTTCGCCGTCTTCTTTTAAAATGAAGTCCATTTGCTTCTCTACTTTTTGAAGCTTTTCATGGCACATTTTTGAAAGGGCCATTCCTTCTTGAAAGTAGTTAATTGCTTGCTCCAGAGGCACATCGCCTTCTTCAAGCTTTGATACAATGCTTTCTAAGCCTTTCATCGCTTCTTCAAACGTCATGTTTTCATTTTTTTTCATGTCTGTCATTATTCTTCCCCTCTCTTATTTAATACTTCACAGGTCAGCACGCCATCCTTCAGCTTTACCTCCAGATGGTCTTTCTCTTCTACCTGACTGACGCTTTTTATGAGTTCATCTTCCTTATAAGCCAAGCTGTATCCTCTTTCCATAATTTGAAGGGGACTTAACGCGTTCAGCTTGCCCAGAACGGTTTGAAACTGAGAATGCAGCTGCTTCATTTGGATATTCATATTTTTTTTAAGCTGATTCGTTTGATCCTCATACCGCTTTCTGGCCTGCTTCAGCTGTTCATGGGGATGCAGCGCCTCTAATCTGTAAGTTTCTCGCTCAAGCTGTCTGCTTTTCCGGTCCAAAAGAGCGGTAAGCTGAGCTTGAAACTGCTGGTAAGCAAGGTCAAACTGCTGCTCTTTTTGCTCAAACAGCCGCTTAGGAAAGCGAAATGCATATGAGGATTGAAGTGTTTGAACCCGTTCTTTTTTTTGGTTGAGATGCTGCTGCATCGCTCTTGACATCCTGACTTCCGCCGTTTTCGTCCGTTCCATTAAATCAGTGGTATGCGGCACTGCAATCTCAGCTGCCCCTGTAGGTGTCGCCGCTCTGATATCCGCAACAAAATCACTGATGGTAAAATCCGTCTCATGGCCGACAGCTGATATGATCGGTATGTTGGAAGCAAAGATCGCACGCGCTACGATTTCTTCGTTAAACGCCCACAGTTCTTCAATTGATCCGCCGCCTCTTCCGACAATTAATACGTCGCACATCTGTTTTTCATTCGCCTCTTCAATGCGCCTAACGATGGATCTGCTCGCATGTTCGCCCTGAACGAGCGCTGGAAGTACAATGACTTTTACAAGGGGATATCTTCTTTTTAGAGTTGTAATGACATCTCTGACAGCAGCACCTGTGGGTGATGTCACAACCCCGATTGTGGCTGGAAATGCGGGGATTTGTTTTTTGTAACGTTCGTCAAATAAACCTTCTCCGGCTAGCTTCTTTTTTAATTCTTCATACGCTAAATAAAGCGCTCCGACCCCGTCAGGCTGCATTTCTTTTGCATATAATTGATAGTTTCCGCTCGGTTCGTATACGGAAATTCCGCCTCTCACCAGCACTTTCATCCCGTTTTCCGGTTTAAAAGGAAGACGCTCGCTCTGTCTGGCGAACATGACTGACTGCATCCGGGCGTTTTCATCTTTTAATGTGAAATAAATATGGCCTCTCGTGTGTATTTTTACATTCGATAATTCGCCTTTAATCCAAATATTTTCAAGGTGAGGATCTACATCGAATTTTCGTTTTATATACTTTGTCAGCGCTGAGACAGTAACATACGCTGTTTCACCCATGTCTCAAACTCCTCTCGTAAGCATTCCTGCACCATAACTAAAGAAAACCCGCCCTGGCTTAAGGAGCCTGAAGAAGCGGGTATCGTGCTCATTATCCAGAGGCAGTGCTTTGTTCCATCTCTGAATATCTCCAAAGATCTATAATAACGTACGTTTCGCAGATTTAACAGTATTATGCGCAAGCATCGTGATGGTCATAGGACCGACTCCGCCTGGAACAGGTGTAATAAAGGATGCTTTTTCCTTCGCTCCTTCAAACTCTACGTCTCCGCAAAGCTTTCCGCTTTCCAAACGGTTAACGCCGACGTCAATTACGATGGCGCCTTCTTTTATCTGGTCAGCAGTGATAAAGTTGGCTTTACCGACCGCCACCACCAGGATGTCCGCTTTTTTCGTATGTTCAGATATATCTTTTGTTCTTGAATGACAGTATGTCACTGTCGCGTTTTCATTTAATAAAAGCTGGCCGACAGGTTTACCGACAATATTGCTTCGGCCGACTACAACAACCTCTTTACCGGAAAGGTCAATATTGGTTTTCTTCAAAAGCTCAACAATTCCGTGCGGCGTGCAAGGAAGAAATGTATCTTCACCTAATAGCATTTTCCCTACATTTAACGGATGAAAACCGTCTACATCCTTATCAGGAGAAATACGTTCAATCACCGCTTTTTCAGAAATATGGTCTGGAAGCGGAAGCTGAACGAGAATTCCGTGAAACTCAGGGTCTTCATTGTATTTGTCAATAATCGAAAGCAGCTCAGCTTCTGTGAGGCTGCTGTCGAATTGATCAAGCTTAAAATTCATGCCCATTGTTTCTGCCGCTTTTTTCTTTCCCCGCACGTAAGAATGAGAAGCTGGGTCATCTCCAATCAGAATAACCGCCAGGCCGGGAGTGACGCCTTGCTTTTTAAGCTCTTCTACCTCTTTTGCCAATTGTTCGCGTTTTTCTTTTGCCGTTTCTTTTCCGTCGATGATTGTTGCAGTCATTTTCTTTCCTCCTATGATTGTTCAATATCAGATTTAATGTTAGAAAGAACCCCGTTTACAAATTTTGTCGCTTTGTCATCACCAAACCGTTTCGCCAGCTCAATCGCTTCGTTCATGGAGACATTTACCGGAATGTCTTCGGCATATGCCATTTCGTATGCTGCCAGACGCAAAATCGCACGGTCAACATTGGCAATCCGATCAAGCTTCCAATTCACCAGATGTTTCGAAATCATTTCATCCAGCTGAATCTGGTGTTCCAATACCCCGTGTACAAGCTGTTCAAAGAAAGGATCTGTCTTTTCTTCATCTAATGCGTGCTCAATGGCTTCATTCACTGCAATATCGCTGACATCAATTTGAAATAGTGCCTGCAAAGCTTTTTCTCTTGCTGTTCTTCTTTTCATTTTCTTTCTCCTTTGATCCTCTTTATCTGCTTGTCGTTAAGCCATAAAGAGATCATAACATATTTTTTTCGTATCCGCATATTGAAATCAAGGTTTTTGACCCTATTACCGAATATTTTCACAAACCTTCATATGATCATTCGGATTTCACGATCATGAAGAAACTCGGCTGACTTGAGCCGGCTTTCTTCATGCTTTGAAATAAAGGGTAACGTGTAAAAAAACCAAAGGGCCGCCCTCCCCTTGGTTTCCTGTTAAGCCATTTTACATTTCTTCGTCGATTTCGACTTCCTGGGCTTTTGTGTCAAATTGAATGCCGACGATGTGAATATTGATCTCGTTAATTGAAAGAGACGTCATATTTAATAAGGTTTGACGAATGTTTTCCTGAACGGCCGCTGCGACTTTCGGAATAGAAACGCCGAATGCGACAACACAGTAGACATCGATCGTAATTCCGTCATCCGCCAAGTCGACTTTTACACCTTTGCCATGGTTTACTTTGCCGAAGCGCTCGACGACGCCTGTCGCAAAGTTTCCGCGCATTTCAGCAACGCCGTCAACTTCAGAAGCCGCAATACCGGCAATCACCTCAATGACTTCCGGCGCGATCTCAACCTTACCTAAATGCGTGTCTTCATGATCCATCTTAAGCAAGCTGTTGTCTTTCATTCAATTCACCTCCGTAAAAATTATGAGCCCATTACATCATATGTTTCTAAAAATTTCGTATTAAACTCTCCACTAACAAATGTTTCGTGTTCAAGCAGTTTGATGTGGAACGGGATTGTTGTTTCTATGCCTTCGATGACGAATTCGCTTAGTGCGCGCTTCATGCGGGCAACCGCTTCATCTCTCGTTTTTCCGTATGTGATTACTTTCGCAATCATGCTATCGTAGTACGGAGGGATGGTATAGCCCGGATACGCGGCTGAATCTACACGGACACCTAAACCGCCCGGCGGCAGATACATTTTAATTTCACCAGGTGACGGCATGAAGTTTTTGCTTGGGTTTTCCGCATTAATTCGGCATTCGATGGCCCAGCCTTCAAATACAACATCTTCTTGCTTGAGGCTGAGTTCCATTCCTGATGCAACTCTGATTTGTTCCTTAATCAGGTCTGTTCCTGTCACCATTTCTGTAACTGGGTGCTCTACTTGAATTCTTGTGTTCATTTCCATGAAGTAGTAGCGCTGTTCTCTGTAGTCATAAATAAATTCAACTGTTCCCGCGCCTGTGTAGCCAACTGCTTTTGCAGCCTTAACCGCCGCTTCACCCATCTGCTCTCTGATTTCTGAATCAAGCGCAGGAGATGGTGATTCTTCCAAAAGCTTTTGAAGGCGTCTTTGAATCGAGCAGTCACGTTCGCCCAAATGAATGGTATTTCCATAATTATCGGCAAGCACTTGGATCTCAACATGACGAAAATCCTCTATGTATTTTTCGATGTAAACACCAGGATTTCCAAATGCAGTTGCAGCTTCCTGCTGAGTAATCTTAATGCCGTTAATCAGTTCCTCTTCGGTGCGCGCAACCCTGATTCCTTTTCCGCCTCCGCCTGCGGTGGCTTTTATAATTACAGGATACCCAATTTCATTAGCTAGCGAAACCGCTTCTTCCACATTTTCTATAATCCCTTGTGAACCTGGAACAATCGGCACGCCCGCCTGTTTCATCGTCTCCCGCGCAACGTCTTTTGTTCCCATTTTTGAAATGGCCTCAGCGCTAGGGCCGACAAACGTGACATTCACTTCTTCACATAATTCCGCGAAGTCGGCGTTTTCAGCTAGAAATCCGTAGCCCGGGTGAATAGCGTCTGTACCGGTCAGCTTGGCGACACTTACGATATTTGTAACGTTTAGATAGCTGTCTTTTGATGCTTTCGGTCCGATACAAAAAGCCTCATCAGCCATTTGTACATGCAGGGCATCTTTATCAGCTTCTGAATAAACGGCGACAGTCTCAATACCGAGCTCTTTGCAGGCTCTGATGATTCTGACAGCAATTTCTCCTCTGTTGGCGATCAATAGCTTTTTTATCATGTTAAGTCTCCTTACTCTGCTTTTACAAGAAATAGAGGTTGTCCATACTCAACCAGCTGGCCGTTTTCAACTAACACTTCAACGATTTCGCCTTTTACTTCCGCTTCGATTTCGTTAAATAGCTTCATTGCTTCTACAATGCAGACAACAGTGTTTTCATTTACTATAGAGCCTGCTGTTACATAAGGGCCGGCTTCCGGTGATGAAGAAGCATAAAATGTTCCCACCATCGGTGATTTGATTTGGTGCAGGTTTTCATCTTGTTTCGGCGCCTCTTGTGCAGGTGCCGGCGCTGCTTGCTGCGCTTGCGGTGCTGCTGCTTGTACAGGTGCTGCCGGCGCTTGCTGCATCACTTGAACAGTGCCCGCTTCGTGTTTTTTCAGTTTTAGGGAAACACCTTCATTTTCATATACGAATTCATCAATTGAAGATTCGTCAATTGTTTTAATCAGTTCGTGGATTTCTTTAATATTTAACATTCAATCGCACTCCTATGTATGAAATTTCTTTTTTATAGGTTACTACTAAAAGTACATACTATGTTTATCTTACAGGAGCGGACTTTTGAATTCAACTCTAATATGACTGGCATGCAAAAAGCCCGCGTTTCGGCGGGCGGTTGTTCATTAACTATTTGGAAGGCTCAAATGTGACCGCAACGTCTTTCATCGTTTTAATTTCTTTGGCAACAAGGTCTATGATCGCTGTAGCTTTAGATTTAGAGTGTTTGTCAGATTTGACCGTGATGTTGATTTTGTCTCCTTCCGCATTTACGAGGGCATCTTCATAGCCTTGTGTTTTAATCAGTGTTTCAAGCTGTTTTTCTGTTCCTTCCGCTTCACTGAGGGCTGTCATTTTATCATATGCTTCGCTCTTTTCCTTTGCTGTTGCATCGTCGCTGGATACGATCGCATTCAGTTCTTCCCGTTCTTTGCTTCTGGCATCTTCCAAATCAAGGCGGTATGTTGTGAAAAGATCATCGTCGGCGGTTTCGGTCACAACCGTTCCTTTTTCACTCGCTTCAGCGGAAGTTTCTTTGTCTGAAGAAGAATCTTTCGTACCCTTTGTTCCGTCTTCTTTTTCTGTTTCAGTACCGTTTTTTTCCTTTGTGTCTTCCTTGGCAGGTGTTTTTTCAGTTGCTACTTCACCGCTGTCTGACGGGCTTTTTTCACTTTGCATCTGCACCGCGTTTTTACTTTCAGGCGACATGATATAATAAACACTTAACACCACAACAAGACTGAGCATTGTTAACAGCCAAACAGTTTGTTTTTTGAGCATTTATGAATCCTCCTTTATTTTTTTAGGGGCAACCGCAACCCGGTGGCTTGGAACATCCAGGACCCGTGTCACCGCTTCAATAATGGTTTGTTTTATTTGAACGTTGTCCACTCCTTGAGCAACAACGAGTACACCGCGTATATCCGGTTTTTTCGTTTGAACAACAACAGGTGTTTCTTTATCCCCATTCCTGATCATAACGATTTCTTCCTCTGATGTTTGATCCGTCACGCTTCTAGTTCCGCCTTCTTTGTCTGTTTCTTCAGTTGTTGTATTTTTGCTTGATTTGTTTTTTTCATACACCTTCAGTGACGTTGCGTCCACATTAACCACAACCGAGACATCCTCCACGCTGATAATGGTTTCAAGAATTTCCTTCAGCTGGTTTTCATATTCTTTTTCATAATCGCCAATAGAGTTTTTAGGATCATCAGATTTTGAGGCCTTAAACACTTCAGCTGTTTTCTCTTTGCTGTCCGCCGAATCAGCTGATGCCGGTGCTGTTATGGTCTGGGCGTTTTCCGTTTTCTCCGGTGAAGAAAAGAGCTGGCTGACAAGCATAAAGGAGACGCCGAGAACAAAAACGAACAGAAAGTAATGATATTTGGTCAGCTTCGGTTTTTCGCCGCCCTTCGATTGCCCCGGAAGAAACTGCTTTTTCAATACGTTCCATAATCCGTTTTTATTCATTGCCGATCCTCTCCCCGCCTTCCATATGAACCGTAATTTTCTCACTGCCGATTTCCCAGATGTCTGCAAGCTTTCCCTGAATCTGTTTAGCTTCTTTTTGTTCCGCTGTATCTTTTGTGACGTATGCATGATCCGTATTAATGTCGACCGGCGCGACCGTTTGGACCGTTTTTTCAGAAGACGGGGCCATATACACGCTGATTGTTTTGATATCCTCTTCTGAATCTACTTTTTCTCCTGCCGTGATCTTGATTTGGTCTACTTTATATTCGTCATGACTGAACATCTCCTCCGCTTTCTTTTTTAGTTGGACAGCCATTTCTTCTAAAATATATGCGCGCTGGGAAGCTTGTATTTCTATTTTTTTTGAATTGATCTGATTTTTTATTTCGGCAGATTCCGATTGCCCGTTTTTTGTGAGGTATTCAAAGATGACTTCGGGGTCTGTTTTGAAAAGCTTAAAAATTGGAGTAAGCATGACGACGATCAGCAGCAGGCTGATGACCATTTTTGCGTACTTTTGCATGCTGGAGCTCGGCAGCAGCATATCAATGACGATTGCAAATAGGATAAATAAGACGATGCTGGTAAGCCATTCAGTTAGAAAACTCATCCGTCAGCCTCCTTTACTTCATCATCATCGTGAGGTTTCCGGCTGTAATAATGACGGTAAGGCTTAAAAAAAACATGAGAGACACAATGGCGAGAGCCGCAAAAATATAAATGACGCTTTTGCTGATGACATCGAGACAGGTAATGACCGGACCGCCGCCGAGCGGCTGAAGAATCGCGGCTGCCAGCTTGTAAATAAAAGCGAGAGAAAGCACTTTGATTGCCGGGAAAGCCGCAATACAAATCAAAATGGCGACACCTAGAATTCCTACCGTATTTTTCAGCAATAAGGAAGCGCTGATCACTGTATCCGTTGCGTCAGTAAACATTCTTCCAAGAACAGGGATGAAGTTGCCGGTAATAAACTTAGCCGTCCTGAGCGTAATGCCGTCTGTCACTGCCGCCGAGGCCCCCTGCACAGAAATGACGCCGAGAAACACAGTGAGAAAGACTGCCAGCGCTCCGATGGCGATATTCCTGAGAAGGTTGGCCAACTGAGTTACTTTGTACTGTTCTGTCATTGTACTGACAATGCTCAGAATCGCTGATAAGAAAATCAGCGGCATGACGATGTTTTGAATCAGCAGACCGCTCGTATTCATAAGAAAGAGTATAACAGGATGAAAGAAGGCCGCAGATACAGCTCCTCCAGAGGAAGCCAAAAGCGCCAGCAGGAGAGGAATGAGAGCCAAAATAAAACTGGTCATCGTCTGAATCGCCTCTGTCGCATAATTGATCGCTACATGAAAGCTGTTCAGCGCGAGGATAATCAGCACCATATAGACAATTGCGTAGGCAACCTTGCTGACTGTGCTTTGCTGAAATGCATTTTGCAGCAGTTGAAGAATGACGCAGAAAATCGTCAGCAAAATCAACGTGCCGAGAAGCTTTCCATTGGCAAGCACTTCATGAAACAAATAAGAAAAGAGAGCCTTCAGCCATTCTTGCGGTGAAAAGGATTTATCGCCGTTTATAAACTCAAGCAAACTTCCTTTTTGACTTTCCGGCAGCAGGCCGCCGTACTCCGTCATTATGTCATTCCAAAATTCACCGATCTTGTCTGTTTCAAGCGACTCTGCCGTTTTTTCAGCCAATTGCTTCGGCGTTTCGGTATGTTCTTCTGTTTGGACCGAATCGTCTGCAGCTTGTACAGTTTCTGCGCATCCTAATACGAGCAGCACCGCAAGAACCAACGCCCATTGAAAACGCTTCAATCTGCCGCCTCCTTTCGGTTATGACATGGAAGGTATAAGTCCGAGAATCGTTTCAATAATCACGGTTAAAATAGGAACAGCCATAACGAGAATCAGAATTTTTCCCGCCAATTCTATTTTCGAGGCAATGGCTCCTTGACCGGCATCCTTGGTGAGCTGCGCCCCGAATTCAGCAATATAGGCGATTCCGATAATCTTTAAAATCGTTTCAACATATACCATGTTGACATTGGCGTTGACGGCTATTTTTTCAATCATTCTGATAATGTCGTAGATTTGATCTACCAGATAAAGAAAAATAACACATCCGGCAAATACGATAATTAAAAAGGCAAATGTCGGCTTTTGTTCTTTCACGATCAAAGAAAGGAAGGTGGCGATTAGCCCTAAACCTACAATTTGAACAATGTCAATCTGCAAGCCCCCCTATCCTTGAAATAAAAACACAGCTTTTATCTTTTTAAAGAGGTCATCCACAATGGTGGCGACCATAAATAAAATATAGATAAAACCTAACAGCGTCACCCACTGGGCGTACTCTTTTTTTCCCATCTGATCCAAAATCGTGTGTAAAAACGCGACCACGATTCCCACTCCGGCGATTTGAAAAATGACATTCACGTCTACTCCCATTTTATTTTTGCTCCCCTCATGTTTACATCAATAGAAGAATGAGTAACAAGCCCGCTAAAAAGCCTAAACTTTTTATCATCTTTTCATTTTTCGCTTGTGCCTGCTCAGCATCCGCTTCCGAGGCCTCTAAGTGTGTAAGTGCCAGCTTGATATGTTTTTGCTGTGAGATTCGATCGTGAATCCCAAGCGTCTCGCCGAATTGTTTCAGCACATCATATTCAGCTTTTTTCAGTGACATGTTGTCCCACACTTTCTTTAAGCTTTGCTCCCATGCCGTTTTAGCGGAATCACTGCCTTTTTCCAGCTGTTCGCTAAAACTGAGAAATAGGGCCGAAACTGGCTGCGCAAGCTGTTTTGCGATCTGCTGCGAAGCAGTATGAAGCGGTGTATGGCCGTACATGATTTCTGCCTCAAGGGATTGTAGCGCCGCACGCAGCTGACGGATTTGCCTCGGCCGTTCTGTATAAATTTTCGCCGTCTCGAAACCTGTCCATGTTGTCGCAGCTACTATGAATACAGCGCCTAACAGCTTCAGCATGTCTTCACGTCCCTCGTTCCCGAAAGCACGTTTCCGTCTTTGTCATAAATACGGCTTATCGTGCCCGGCCCCTTCGTTCTGGATAATTCCAAATAGCGGTCAAAGGCTTTTTCTTCCCACAGACGCTTTAATGAAGGCCGCTTCATTAGATCAGAAATACTCCAGCCATGCGCGGATACGATGACCGAGACACCGGCATGCAGCGCCTCGAGAAGTGCGTCTGTATCCTCCGCTCTTCCGATTTCATCGACAATTATCACCTCGGGACTCATGGACCGGATCATCATCATCAGCCCCTCTGCCTTCGGACAGGCATCTAATACGTCAATTCTCTGTCCGAATTGATGCTGCGGAATGCCGCGCAGGCACCCGGCAATTTCTGAGCGTTCATCGACGATGCCAGTCTTTACGGGCGCAATGCGGTTCTTGCCGCTGCTCGCAAGTCTGGCAAGATCCCGAAGCAGGGTTGTTTTACCGGTTTGCGGCGGACCGATAATCAATGTATTCAACCAGCCGTTTTGATGCAGATAAGTAAGCAGCGGCTCTGCAATTCCGAGCTTTTGCCGGGCAATTCGTATATTAAAAGACGCAATGTCACGGAGACCCTTCACTCCTCCGTTTTCTGTAATGACTCTGCCTGCAAGTCCGACTCTGTGACCGCCCCTAATGGTGACATACCCTTTCTTCAGCTCTTCTTCGAGCGTATACATACTATAATTGCTCAGCCGGCTGAGGATCAGATGGGCATCCTCGGCCGTTCCCGCATAGGACAAAAAAAGAGGTTGTCCTTTTCGTATCAGTTCAACAGGGCGGTTAACCCGAATTCTGATTTCTTCGATTTCCAGCCATTGATGTTCCGGTATTTCAGAAAGGGCGTTTTTCATGGATTCAGGGAGAACGTCAGCAATTTCATTCAACAGAGTCTCCTCCTTTCTACCGATCGGCTTCTTTAAAATGTATGATGTGAGGCAGACTTTATGACAAGCCTCTCTTTATTTATGGACACCCGCTAAAATCAAAACGACACCCGTAAAAATCAAGATCAGCTTTGCGTATGACAGCTGCCCGGCAATTTGGTAGATTCCCACAGTCATGGTAATGATAAAAATCAGCGGACCGACAATAGCAAGTATGCTGTTGACCACAACCGCTTTGCGGACATCATTTGTCACAAGCATCACAATCGCGGCCGTCAGCTCAATCATGGAGGATAAAACTCGCAATCCGGCCATCGTCAAAACAGTAGAATTGATATTTCCAAGAAAAAATTTCATAGCACTCTCCCAACCTCCCATTTTTTTATATGATATGCTCTAGCTTGCGGAAGTAGTCTTGCCATTTTCGTATAAAAGAAAGATTCTGTTTTTGCGTACAAAAAAAGCCTGCTCCCAATTGGGAACAGGCCTCTTTTTTCTCCTTACGCTCTTGAAACGTAAGAACCATCTGATGTGTTGACTACAAGTGTGTCGCCTTCATTGACAAAGAACGGCACGTTTACAACAAGACCAGTTTCGGTTTTCGCAGGTTTTGTACCGCCTGATGCCGTATCACCTTTAATGCCAGGTTCAGTCTCTACCACTTTCAGCTCAACCGTGTTCGGTAGTTCGATACCGAGTGTTTCATCTTGGTACATCATGATGTGTACAGACATATTTTCAAGCAGATATTTTAATTCCTCTTCAATTTGAGTTTCACTCAGTTCAAGCTGTTCATAAGAACTTGTATCCATGAACACGTGCTGGTCTCCGTTCGCATATAAGTATTGCATTGTTTTTGTTTCGATTTGCGCTTTTGCCACTTTTTCACCAGCACGGAATGTTTTTTCCTGAATCGCGCCGGTACGCAGGTTGCGAAGTTTAGAACGAACAAATGCCGCGCCTTTACCCGGTTTTACGTGCTGGAAGTCAACAACGCGCCAAATGCCGCCATCCACTTCAATTGTTAATCCTGTACGGAAATCGTTTACTGAAATCATGTTTAATGTCCTCCTATATTCCAATCACAAAATAATGAGTTCTTTTGGGGAATGGGTAATTGTCCGGTTGCCGTTTTCTGTAATCACGATGTCATCTTCAATTCGGACACCGCCTGTTTCTGGTATGTAAATGCCCGGCTCCACTGTAACCACCATGCCCGGTTCAAGGATAGCTGAAGATCTGACGGACAGCCCCGGCGACTCATGAACTTCCATGCCGAGCCCATGCCCGGTTGAATGGCCGAAGTACTCACCGTAGCCTTTTGCAGCGATATGATCCCTTGTCAGGGCATCAGCCTCTTTGCCTGTCATGCCCGGCTTAATATGTTCGACGCCACGTGCCTGAGCATCAAATACGACCTGATAAATTTCTCTCAATTGATCACTTGGCTGGCCTACAGCGACCGTACGGGTAATGTCAGAACAATATCCTTTATAGTAAGCGCCAAAATCCAGCGTAACAAGATCCCCACTTTCAATCAGTTTGTCACTCGCCACCCCATGGGGAAGGCTTGACCGAAGGCCTGAGGCGACAATCATATCAAAAGAAGAGCTGTCCGCTCCTTGGCTTCTCATATAAAATTCCAATTCATTGGCAACAGCTATTTCAGAAATGCCGGGTTTCATAAACGTCAAGATATGGCTGAAAGCATCATCTGCAATCTTCGCAGCTTCCTCTAATATCTTAATCTCTTCATTAGACTTAATCAAGCGCAACTTTTCCACGGATTCAGCCACAGGCACTAATTCAGCCTCACTGATAACCGCGTTATATGACGCGTATGTACCGTAGGTCATACTGTTTTGTTCAAAACCGAGGCGTTTGATGCCGAATTTTTCAATTGTGTCGGCAGTTGTTTGAATCAGGCTGCCGCCGTGCTCGATGATTTCAAAGCCCTTTACCTGAACCTTCGCCTGCTCCGTATAACGGAAATCCGTAATAAACGCAGCCCTGTCCCCGGATATGACAGCTAAGCCCGCTGACCCTGTAAAACCGGTCATATAGCGTAAATTGATGCTGCTTGTAATCAGCATTCCGTCTATCCCCAGCTGTTCGAACAAGTTTCTTAATTTCTCAAGTTTCATCTTTATTCTCCCCCTTGCTGGCTTAATAAATAGCGAACAGCAAGCTTGTAGCCTTCAGATCCAAGGCCGACAATCTGCCCTTTCGCAACAGGAGCGATCACTGACTGATGCCTGAATTCTTCTCTGGCGTATAAGTTTGATAAATGCACCTCTACCACAGGAAGACTGATGCTTGAAACAGCATCCCTGATTGCATAGCTGTAATGGCTCAGCGCGCCCGGGTTCAAAACAATTCCGTCATATTGTTCCTCAGCCTCGTGTATGGCGTCTATCAAATCGCCTTCATGATTAGACTGGAAGAAAGTAAGCTGAATATGTAAGGCTTCAGCAAATTGAAAAAGATCTGTTTCAATATCTGTCAGGGTGTGACGCCCAAATACATCCGGCTCACGCTTCCCCAGCCGATTGACATTCGGGCCGTTCAAAATCAAAAAATGAGGCACACGGCTCTCTCCTTTTCGCTAGGGTTTCTCATGTAAAAAATGTTCACTTCTCGTGAACATTTTATCATAACAGAAAAGGATAATACACTATTCTCTCTGTGTTCCCAGCGCACGTGCCAGCTTTTCCGAGTTCAGCTCATTGTATTCAAATGAAATGGAATAGCCGACAAACAGCCCGTAAAGCAGATAGATGCAAATCGTTGTAATAATCGTATCTGATTTCAATTCAGTTACGGCACGCACATCCTGGAAAATCGGGTTAAACACAAAAAACACGAGCAGCCAAAGCAGCAAGCCGTATAAAATACCAGGCCACATCGTTTTCAAGCGTTTCAAGAGAAGATAATAAAGAAACGCCCCGCCAATCGAAATGATGCCAATCACAATGATGCTGATAATCGTTCCTAAACCATGTTTTTTCCACTCTCCGAGCACGAACGGCTGCAATATCATATTAGGGCTGATTTCCGAAAAATGAAATAAGTAGGCGATATAACCGACGAAACTCCATAATACGCCTCCGCAAAAACCCGTCGCCGCTACCCTGCCGCCCATTGGCACAGGCGGTCCCTGATCCTCTATTGTTTGTTCGTTTTGATCTGTATTTTTTTCACTTGTCATTACGGCACCTCCTTGTTAAAGTGTGCCCAAAAAATGAAATGTCAATAAAAAAGCTCACACATTTTGACAGAAGCGAGTAAAATTTGAAAATAACGGGTATACTGCATGTAGAAAAAGCTAGGCGCTGGCAAATTTTGAGCCTGTCAATCTAGAGGTTTAGCGCTGTTTCCTGTACAATAGAGTGAAAGGAAATGGTTAGCAATCCTAAAGAAATAGGCAGGTTGATGAATATGTCAAAACATAAAATCCCGCCCGCTTACGGCGGGCAGGCGGTTGTGGAAGGCGTTATGTTTGGCGGAAAACACCATTACGTTACGGCCATCAGAAGAACAGACGGAAGCATTGATTTCTTCAAGCTTCCCCGGAAACACAATCCGAAGCTGAACATGGTAAAAAAAATACCATTTATAAGAGGGATCGCAGCTATTATTGAAGCGAGCGCTAACGGCACAAAGCATTTGAATTTTTCGAGTGAACGCTACGGACTTGATCCGTCTGAGGACGAGACGCTTAAGGAAGAAAAAAAATCCTCGGGACTGTCAATGTATCTCAGCCTCGCAGTGATCGGCGTCTTATCCTTTTTGTTCAGTAAATTCGTATTTACATTGGTTCCTGTTTTCTTAGCTGAACTGACAAGACCGGTTTTTCCATCGGACACAGCGCAAATCGCAGTTGAAAGTCTGTTCAAATTGATTTTGCTGCTCGGTTATATTTATTTTTTATCCATGACACCGCTGATTAAAAGAGTGTTTCAATATCATGGAGCCGAACATAAGGTCATAAACTGTTATGAACAGAATTTGCCAATTACTGTAGAGAACGTTCAAAATCAATCACGGCTTCATTACCGCTGCGGGTCCAGCTTTATTTTATTTACCATTATTGTCGGTATGTTTGTATACTTGCTTGTTCCGACAGATCCGCTTTGGTTGCGTGTTATAGATCGCGTCGCGCTCATACCGGTTGTCCTTGGGATTTCCTTTGAAGTTCTGCAGCTGACAAATAAAGTGCGTGATATTCCCGGTTTGAAATGTCTCGGATACCCGGGCCTCTGGCTTCAACTGTTAACGACTAAAGAACCTAAGGATGACCAAGTTGAAGTTGCAATCGAAAGCTTTAACGAGCTTCTCAGACTCGAAGAAAGATCTGAACAAAAAAAGCAGCCTTCTCACAACGTCATCTAATATCCGTTGCCCTGCTATTACTTTCGGAGGTGGACAGTTATGAATCATCGTGTACAACCTATTATTGCTGTATTAATTGCGCTGGGAGCGTTCGGTTTTCTCTATGTGCTGGTAACCAATCCCGGAGAAATGGCCAAAATGGCGATAACCGTCATCCTGGCAGGTATCATTATTTATTTTATTGTGAAATATGTAATGAATCGAAATACTGGCAGTGAAGGAGCGGCTTTTAAAAAAGCGGCCAAACAATCGCGGCGCCGGCTGAAAGAACAAAAAGCAAAGCACCGCGCCGGGCATAAGGGACGGGTGAGCCACCTGCGAAGCGTTCCAAGCGCCAGCAAGCCTAAGCCGATGATTCTCAAGAAAAAAAGCCAGACGCAGCTGACTGTCATAGAAGGGAAAAAAAATAAAAAGAAAAACAGAGCGCTTTTTTAATAGGTCCACTGCTTTAAAAACTGCTCTGTCCGACTTTTACCTAGCTCAATCAGGGCTAGTTTTTTTTGTTGTGTTAAATGAAATTCGGTCGCCATCACGTTGTCAACGGGAAGAAAAATGATATTTTGCTCATAGCGTGACGCGATATGCCTTGCGTCATGCGCATCCTTCATCGTTTCAAACAGAGCGCCAAACAGTTCAAAAGCGTTTCGGATATTTTTTTTCGGCCGTTCCCTTTCATTCGGCGCTAGCGTCACCCCGATGACAGGTCGTTTTCTTTCTTTGGAAAACAGCCATATGGGAAAATTGCTTAAAACGCCCCCATCCACAACTGTGGCGATTCCTGTATCTGTTTTTAATTTTATTGGTTCAAAAAAATAGGGAATGCTGCAGCTCATTCTTACCGCTCTGGCAACCGGAAACATATCCGGATTTAACCCGTAGCGGACCAAGTCGTCGGGCAGCACGATCATTGTGCCGTTAGTCAGATCCGAAGCGATGAGACGCAAAGAGCCTTTTTTCAAATCGCCAAAAACCCGCACGCCTTTCACTCTTAAAAGGTCAGCAATCCACTTTTCTAACATGTCTCCTTTAAACAAGCCCAGACGCCAATAAATGGACACCCATTGAAGCATTTTTAAGGGGAGAAATGAGTATCGCTGGTCCAGCAGGCTCTCTCCGTCCGCTTCTTCAATCAAAGCGTGAATTTCCTTACTTGAATAACCTGATGCAATAAAAGCGGCAATAACGGCGCCGGCGCTTGTGCCGGCAAGCCGTGCAAAGCGGAAGCCTTTTTCTTCAAGCGCTTCATACGCGCCGGCAAGCGCCACGCCTTTTACCCCTCCGCCAGAAAACACTCCGTCAATATACATCCCATACCCTCCCCCTCCATCCGATGGTTTACTATCATTTTAAGAAAAAACACGAAGAAATAGACCAATGAATGAAGCAGGGCGCATTTCATCAAAAAAAGGCGGCCTCCTTTGAGACCCGCCTTTTTACTGATTATGATGTTCTGTTTTCTTTTGAATTGATTTTAGCTCTTTTTTACGCGCATCGTCTTCTTCAAAATATTGAACAAGATCACCGATGCGATCAATGCTGTTCCAGCTTAAATGATGCTCAATTCCTTCAACATCGTTATATATTTTCTCTTCATCAACACCAATGATTCTTAAAAACTGCTCAAGCAATTCATGTCTGTATACTAGCCGTTTGCCTATTTTCTTTCCTTTAGACGTTAGCACGAGACCGCGATATTTTTCATAAATTAAATATTCGTCTTTATCTAGTTTTTGAACCATTTTTGTTACAGAGGAGGGATGGACTGCCAATGCTTCCGCGATATCAGAAACCCTTGCATATCCTTTTTCTTCAATCAGCATATAAATCTGTTCAATGTAATCTTCCATACTTGGTGTCGTCATCGAAACCCTCCCAAAAAGCACCTTAACTTTATAAATCATTACAAGTTTACACTAATGAACTTGAAAAAACAAGGATGCTCTGCAGGCCCAAAAGCCCTTTTTACCGCTTATAATTCCATTCATCAGAAGCATATTTTGTTTCTGCCAAGTTCTGAACAAAATCAAGTTCTTCCTGAGATAGTTCGTATGGCTCCAAGTGAATATTCAAACCTTTTTCAAATCCGGATTTAAAAGCCTTGCGTGCATCGTCCATCGTCACCGGGTGATCGGTGAGTTCATTAATCGCAACCGCTTTATTTTTAAAATTGCGCTGCATCCGCTCTCTGACTCTTTCACTCGGATACAAAAATAGATCGAACAGCTTATCCTCATCCAAATCAAGCAAAATGGATCCGTGCTGAAGGATGACGCCTTTTTGTCTCGTTTGCGCGCTTCCCGCCACCTTACGTCCCTCGACAACGAGCTCATACCAGGACGGCGCATCAAAACAAACGGATGACCGCGGGTTCTTTAAGCTTTCTTTTTCTTTTTCGGTTCTCGGAATGGCAAAATAAGCGTCAAGACCAAGATTTCTAAAGCCTTGAAGTATGCCTTCCGAAATAACCCGATATGCCTCGGTTACAGTCGCCGGCATTTCCGGATGATCCTCAGAAACGATTACACTGTATGTCAATTCCTGATCGTGGAGCACCCCTCTTCCTCCGGTCGGGCGTCTGACAAATCCAAGATTATACTTATGTACTGCTTCAAAATTGATTTCCTTTTTAATATTTTGAAAATATCCCACAGAAAGTGTCGCCGGATTCCAGCCGTAAAAACGGATGACCGGAGGAATTTTCTTCTCACTGTGCCAATATAAAAGCGCTTCATCAAGCGCCATATTGAAAGCCGGGCTTGCATTTCCTGAGTCTATAAACCGCCAAGTTTCTTTTTCCATTTTGAGACCTTCCTTACCGTTTTAATAGAATCAGTTTAACAAACTGCCGGGAAAATGAAAATATTTTAATTCCATTATGGATGACAATCGCGCCGTGCTTTACTATAATAGTATTTGTCGAAAACGTCTCTATGCCTTGTTTAAAGAAGCAGGGTTTTGATTTTATACGTTAAAGGAGTAGAATCACATTGTCTAATATGATCGTTTTAATTATTTTTGCTGCGTTTATCGTCTATATGATTGCTTCATATGTCTATCAGCAGCGAATTATGAAAACACTTACGGAAGAAGAATTCCGCGCAGGTTACCGCAAAGCGCAGCTTATCGACGTTCGTGAACCGAATGAATTTGATGGCGGACATATTTTAGGCGCCCGTAACATCCCGCTTTCTCAGCTGAAACAGAGAAAAAATGAAATCCGTCCGGACAAGCCTGTCTATCTGTACTGCCAGAACAGTGTCCGCAGCGGACGCGCGGCACAAACCCTGCGCAAAAACGGCTGCACTGAGATTTATAATCTTAAGGGCGGCTTTAAAAAATGGGGCGGAAAAATTAAAGCTAAAAATTAAAAAACAGCTGTCTGATATCAGACAGCTGTTTTTTAATTTACAAGTTCACTGCTTACGTTTTTCTCATATCTGAGTACAGGCTGCCTGGCTGCTTTCGTTTCATCCATTCTTTTGACGATTGTTGTATGCGGTGCCTCCTGTACGAGCTCCGGAGTTTCCTCTGCTTCTTTCGCAATTTGGATCATAGCATCAATAAACGCATCCAGCGTTTCCTTGGATTCTGTCTCTGTCGGCTCAATCATGATGCATTCCTCAACATTAAGCGGGAAATAAATCGTAGGCGGATGATACCCAAAATCGAGCAGCCGTTTTGCAATATCCAGCGTGCGCACACCAAGCTTTTTCTGGCGTTTCCCTGACAAAACAAATTCGTGCTTACAATGGCGGTCAAACGGCAGATCGTAATAAGGGGCAAGCTTTCTCATCATATAGTTGGCGTTCAACACCGCGTTTTCAGTAACGGCTTTTAACCCGTCTGGGCCCATAGAACGGATATACGTATACGCTCTGACATTGATGCCGAAGTTGCCGTAGTAAGGCTTAACACGGCCGATCGCATGAGGGCGGTCATAATCAAAAGTAAACCGGCCTTCTTTTTTGATTAAAACGGGTTTTGGCAGGTAAGGAATCAGATCTTCTTTTACGCCAACCGGACCTGAACCCGGACCGCCTCCGCCGTGAGGCCCTGTGAAGGTTTTATGCAAATTAAGATGCACCACATCAAATCCCATATCACCGGGTCTCGCTTTACTCAACACGGCATTTAAATTAGCACCGTCATAATACAGCTTTCCTCCGGCTTGGTGAACGATCTCCGCCATCTCAGTGATCTGCTCCTCAAATAATCCGAGTGTATTCGGATTCGTCAGCATAAGAGCTGCGGTTTCTTCATTCACCGCTCTTTTTAAATCCTCTAAATCAACAAGTCCGTTTTCATTCGATTTCACCGTAACCGTTTCAAAACCGGCAACTGTTGCAGAAGCAGGATTTGTCCCATGAGCTGAATCGGGGACAATGACCTTTGTCCGTTTCATATCTCCGCGCGCCTCATGATAAGCGCGGATCATCATCAGTCCCGTCCATTCACCATGCGCACCCGCTGCGGGCTGAAGCGTGACCTCATCCATTCCGGTAATTTCTTCGAGGTGCTTGCTTAAGTCATATAAAAGCTCCAAAGCGCCTTGCACTGTGTCTTCGTCCTGAAGAGGATGAATCGCGGCAAAACCGGGAATCCGAGCGATTTTTTCATTCAATTTCGGATTGTATTTCATTGTACAGGAACCGAGCGGATAAAAGCCCGAATCAACCCCGTGGTTCCGTCTGGACAACGCTGTGTAATGCCGCATAATATCCAGCTCAGAAACCTCCGGCAGCTCTGCGTCCTCATCACGGATATAGCTGTCTGACAAGAGGTCCTCCACTTTCATTTCCGGTACGTCAAGCTCCGGCAGACTGTAGCCGACACGGCCTTCTCTTGAAAGCTCAAAAATAAGTGCCTGATCCTGATTATTCATGGCGATCCCCCAATTCCTGAATGAGTGCGTCAATTTCTTCTTTTGTTCTCAGCTCTGTTACGGCAATAAGCATATGGCGGTCAAGCTCCGGATACGTCAGACCCAAATCGTAGCCACCGATGATCCCATTTGTCAGCAATCTTTGGTTTACCGATTTCACAGGTTCATCAAGTTTGATGACGAATTCGTTAAACATCGGCCCATCAAACATTACGGTGAGCCCCGCTTTTTTCGCTTCTTGCTTAGCATAATTGGCTTTGAAGAGATTTTGGCGGGCGATTTCTTTTACGCCGTTTTTCCCGAGAGCCGTCATGGCGACGGAAGCGGCCAGTGCGTTTAATGCCTGGTTCGAGCAGATGTTTGAGGTCGCCTTATCCCTGCGAATATGCTGCTCTCTGGCTTGCAAGGTAAGCACAAAACCTCTTTTTCCGTTTTCATCCTCCGTTTGTCCGACGAGGCGGCCCGGCACCTTTCTCATTAATTTTTTCGTGACGGCAAAAAATCCACAATGGGGTCCGCCGTATGCTGAAGGAATCCCAAATGGCTGTGCGTCGCCAACCACAATATCAGCCTGAAAAGCGCCCGGCGGGGTCAGAAGTCCCAATGCAAGCGGATTGGCTGAGACAATAAACATGGATTTCCCCTGATGAGCGATCGGCTCAATATCCTTCAACGGCTCAACCCGCCCAAAAAAGTTTGGGTACTGCACAATGACTGCTGCCGTATCGTCACAAACAGTTTCACGTAAAGCATCAAGATCAGTCACTCCATTGGCAGCAGGGACTTCAACAACTTCAATATATTGTCCTTTTGCATAGGTTTTCAGCACTTCTCTCGATTCAGGGTGCACGGTTGTGGACACCACGATTTTTTTCTTTTTCGTATGTCCGGAGGCAAGCATCGCAGCTTCCGCCAAGGCTGTTCCGCCATCATACATAGAAGAGTTGCTGATATCCATTCCTGTTAATTCACAAATCATCGTTTGAAACTCGAAAATTGCCTGAAGCTCCCCTTGAGAAATTTCCGGCTGATATGGCGTATATGCTGTATAAAACTCAGACCTTGAAATGACATGATCCACAATAATTGGCTGATAATGATCATATACACCGGCGCCTAAGAAAGATGCGTATTGAACGGTATCACGGTTTTTAGACGCCAGCTTTGTCAGTTCTTTTGTTAATTCCGTTTCTGATTTTGCCTTTTTGATTTGATACTCTTTTTTAAATCTGACGTTCTCCGGTATATCAGCGAATAAATCATCGATCGTGTTTGCGCCGATGGCATCAAGCATTTCCTGTTTATCCTTTTCTGTAGCGGGCAAATAGCGGTGCTTCATGTGTTGACCCCTCTCCAAAGAAAAATTTTAGCGTTTATAAAAAGGTGTTTTAACTACCTTTGCTTTTACTAATTTTTTGCGAATCTCCACTTCTACAACAGTTCCGATCTCACTCGCTTCAGCATCCACCAAGGCAAGGCCGACGTTTTTCCCCAATGTCGGTGACTGGGTGCCTGTGGTTACCTTTCCGACGGACTTGCCGCTTTGAAACACTTCATATCCGTGTCTCGGTATTCCTTTTTCAATCATTTCAAGACCCACGAGCTTTCGTTTCGCTCCATTTTCTTTCTGTTCACTCAATACAGACTTACCAAAAAAATCAGACTCTTTTTTGTGTTTTACGGCAAAGCCTATACCTGCTTCAACCGGCGTGATGTTCCGAGTCAGCTCCTGGCCATAGAGCGGGAGCTTCGCTTCAAATCTGAGTGTATCACGTGCACCTAGACCGCATGGCACAAGCCCGTGTTCTTCACCTGCTTCAATGATTTGTTTCCAAATTCGGACGGCGTCATCAGCGCGGCAGTAAATTTCAAACCCGTCTTCACCCGTATAGCCGGTGCGCGAAATCAGTGCTTTGCAGCCGCTGATATCAGCTTCATCAATAAATGCAAATGGTTTTAAAGCAGACACATCTGCAGCTGTCATATGTTTTAAGATTGTTTCTGCTTTCGGACCCTGCACGGCCAGAAGCGCGATCTGATCTGACAAATTGTCAATCTGGACATCTCCTGCTGCGTGTTCTTTGAGCCAAGCAAGATCTTTTTCTATATTAGAAGCATTTATGACAAGCAAATAGCGGTTTTCAGATTTTTGATAGATGAGTAAATCATCAACGGTGCCGCCATCCGGGTAGCACATCGCGGTATATTGCGCACGGCCGGTTTTTAACGCGGATACATCATTTGTCATCAGCTTTTGTAAAAAAGACAGACTGTCATTCCCCTTGATTTCGACTTCACCCATATGAGAAACATCAAACAGCCCGGCTGCTGTTCGGACAGCCTCGTGCTCTTTTTTGATAGAAGAAAATTGAACGGGAAGCTCCCAGCCTCCAAAATCAATCGTCTTCCCTCCATATTCCTTATACAATTCAAATAACGGCGTTCTTTTCAGCATCAAATTCCTCCCCTTTTTCAACGGCGCAGCTAAAAACACATACAAAAAAGGACAGAGAAACACCTCATATTAAATGAAGGTTCTCTGTCCTGGCACCTGAAAGTTTACTTTGCAATAGCAAAGACGTCCCCTTTGGTGGCTTGCGCATTTCACACAAACACTCTCCAGAGTTGCGTCGAGCAAGAGTTCTTTTGCCTGAGAGATTCACTCCGCAGCTTGCTCCTTCGGCGCCTGTATCCCGATTTTCTCGGTCAGGTCTCTCCCCTTGCTGTCATTCGCTCATATTTTCATGCTGTTATGGACATACTATAGCAATATCTTACATCAAATACATACTCATATCCTACCATCATCACTATATGCGGGGCAACAGCAATTTGGGCGGATTTTTCTTATATTGTACATTTTAAAAATTGAAGAATATGAAAGGCGGTTTCACAGCAATGAATGCAGAAATAACATATGATACAAAATGGCCTGAAGAATTTGCCGATAGACTGAATAACGACGGTCCGTGGTCAAACTGGGAACTATACAAGCTTTCATCAGAAATTCAGGAAACATTGGCAATTCCTGAATTTGAAGGCTTGCGGGCCCCATTATATCTCCCTTCCTTTACGCCGCTTCCCCATCAGCTTGAGGTTGCGCAGAAGGTCGTTGAAAAAATGAACGGAAAAGCGATTTTAGCAGATGAAGTGGGGCTCGGCAAAACTGTTGAGGCTGGACTGATTCTAAAAGAATATATGATTCGCGGGTTAGCCAAAAAAATTCTGATCCTTGTGCCAGCTTCTCTTGTTTCGCAGTGGGTAAATGAGCTTCAGGAAAAATTTTTGATCCCGGCTGTTGAGCAAAAGAAAAGCTATGTGTGGGAGCAGTGCGATATCGTCGTGTCCTCCATCGATACTGCAAAGCGCTCGCCCCACCGGGAAATTGTGCTGTCAATCCCATATGATCTCGTCATTATTGATGAGGCCCACAAGCTGAAAAATAGTAAAACCAAGAACTATGAATTTGTCCGGAATCTTGTAAAAAAATACTGCCTCCTGCTGACCGCGACGCCAATCCAAAACCGTGTTGAAGAAATTTTCAATTTGGTTTCCTTATTAAAGCCTGGTCATTTAGGCAATCAGAATCACTTTCAAGAAATGTTTTCTAAAAAGAAATCCAGCTTAGAAGCGCATGATCATTTAAAAGATCTAGTGAATAAAGTCATGATTCGCAACAGGCGGCATGACACCGGGCTGAATTGGAAGCAGCGCCGCGTCGAAACAGTGCCGATTGAATTTTCTCCATCAGAGCAGGCGCTTTACGATGAAATTTCCCGTCTGAAAGAAAGCATTCACAAACCGGCCAGCATGTTCTCCATTATGACACTCCAAAGAGAATGCTGTTCAAGCAGGGAAGCTGTGTACATGACACTGAAAAAAATGCTCGACCAAAAAGAAAAACAGGCACCAGCCATTGATGAACACACCATTTCTATATTAATGGACCGCATCAATCAAGTGACGCAAAATTCTAAAGCCAATCAAGTCGTTGATCTGATTAAAAAGATAGACGATAAAGTCATTATTTTCACAGAATACCGTGCCACTCAAATTTATCTGCAGTGGTTTCTTCAGCAACACGGCATCAGCTCTGTGCCGTTCAGAGGCGGATTTAAACGCGGAAAAAAAGACTGGATGAAGGATCTTTTCCGCGGGAAGATTCAAGTGCTGATTGCAACTGAAGCAGGTGGCGAAGGGATCAACCTGCAGTTTTGCAATCACATGATTAACTATGACCTGCCATGGAATCCGATGCGGCTTGAACAAAGAATCGGAAGAATCCACAGGCTCGGGCAGGAGCGTGATGTTCATATTTATAACATGGCTACCAAACATACAGTGGAAGAGCATATTTTAAAGCTTTTATATGAAAAAATTCATTTATTTGAAAAAGTGGTCGGCGAGCTTGATGACATTTTAACAAAAATTCAAGTCAACAATTTTGAAGAGCACCTGCATGATATTTTGTACCATTCGGCAACCGAAGAAGAAATGAAAATTAAAATGGACAACTTAACCTCATTTTTGTCATATAAAAAACAGCAGCCCGCTGAAAAAAGAGGATCTTAGCCGAAAAGGAGGTTTTACAAGTGAGACAGCAAGAGGTTCATCAATTTCTGCTTCGTTTTTTCCAGGCAAACAGCTGTCCGATCATCGACCAAGGCCCCGGATACATGACGGTGCAGCTTACCGTTGAAATGGACAAACAGATCATGAATCGGCCTTTTTACTGGCACTGGCGCGAGAAGACCGGGGGTGACCCTAATCCGATGAAAATAACGTTCATTACAGATAAAGAGACTGCTCCAAAAGACCTAGAGGGCGAATTTATTTATTTCGGGGCGCCACGTCTATTTCAAATATTTAAAGCTGTTAAACAAAATGGGAGATTTACCAGAATGTATGAGAAAATTGAATCAGCCGGAGCGAAAATTCCGCTTCAGCCTTGGCTTGGTATAAATGTCATGATTTCATACCAGTCCGACATGAAAAAGGATAAGCTATTGTCACTAGGTCTTCACCTTGTCTCTGGAACCATGATTGAAGATTTTCAAAGCAAGCTCATACAGCTTTCATTGACATCACAAATATGTGACTATTGTTTCACCATATCGCCTATGATTAAACCTGAAAGCGGTCTTAAGCGGATGGAGAGCTATATTACCCAGGCCGCTATGCAAGAACCGTCAGACTGGGCAGAGCAGGCGGTAAACAGGTGGCAAAACGATATGAAATTGCTTGATCAGTTTTATGAGCATACAGAAGAAAAACCAGAAGAGTACCACCTTGAAAAACAGGCGTTAAAAGCCTTGTATCAACCAAAGATATCAGTTCAGATCGAGAATGGCGGATTATTTTTTCTGCAAAATAATATTTCGAGCTAACTTTTTTCATATTCGACATCGTTCTCGTTTTTTTTGGGAAAATGCTATTATAATAAAGGTATATTGGAAAAAAATTCTGGCTATACAATTGGCAAATGACTTCCAGAGATCACAGAAGGCGTACATCATGGCCGGACTGGCTGAAATACATAAACAAGTATTTTAGGAGGAGAAACTGCATGAAAAATGCAAAACAAGAGCACTTCGAATTGGATCAAGAATGGGTTGAATTAATGATGGAAGCCAGAGAAGCAAATATCAGCCCTGAGGAAATACGCAAATATTTACTTTTAAACAAAAAGTCTGCTTATCCTGGTCCGGCAGCCAGAAGTCATACCGTAAATCCTTTCTGAATGTGCTATAATATCACAAGGAAGGTGATGACATTGATTGGCCAGCGTATTAAACAATACCGTAAAGAAAAAGGCTACTCACTATCAGAACTAGCAGAAAAAGCTGGGGTAGCGAAGTCTTATTTAAGCTCAATAGAACGAAATCTACAAACGAACCCCTCCATTCAATTTCTCGAAAAAGTCTCCGCTGTTCTGGACGTCTCGGTTCATACTTTGCTCGATGAAAAACATGAAACCGAATACGATGGTCAATTAGATAGTGAATGGGAGAAATTGGTTCGCGATGCAATGACATCTGGGGTATCGAAAAAACAATTTCGTGAATTTTTAGATTATCAAAAATGGAGAAAATCTCAAAAAGAGGAGTAGTGTCTGAGCAGAGGCACTTACTCCTCTTTTGTCAATGAACATAAGGAATGGCTCAGTACGCATGTACTGAGCCACCTCTTTTTTCTATTAATGTTTATCCTCGCTATGCGCTTTTTCATTTTCTTTAATGTAACCGTCTTTATCAGTATGTTCCTTTTTGATTGTCAAGCCATTCCACTGTGTAGCTTCGAATGAGAATTGAAGCTGTAAAGAGTTGCCTTGATATTTATTTTGAACCATTTGTCCCTTTTCATCTTTTGTTTTATCGTCTTTAAATTGAATTTCCATTTTAACCTGGTCAAAATCGGTTGGTGTTTTTGGAACACCATCATATTCAGGAGCGGTTTTACCGTCAATTGTCGCTATATTGACTTTTCCGCTTGCGTTTAAGAATTTAGGATCAATTTGTTTTTTAATTTTTTCAGTCGCCGTAGCATCATTCTTAGAGGACATTAAATATAAGTCTTTGAGGTTGGCATCATCCAAAATGATGTTTTTCGGATAGCCGTTGCCTCCCTCTTTGCCGACTGTCAATAATGTAACCTCAAACTGGCTGAGAAAATCTTCTGGAGATGTATTACTTCCGCCGTTTGCTTTAAATTCCCCATAATTCAGGGCCATTAATACCTCTTTGATCGCAAGTGAGCCGTTATTTTCAAATTGGAAATCTTTCGTCAATTTGTCTCCCGGCTTTAGATTTGATAAGTTGACACTTGCAGAATTTTCTTTAGCTGCTAAGTCAAGCGTACCAGATGCAAAAGTAGCATCTGTTGATTTAATATCGTTAAATGCTGCCCATGTTCCTCCTCCTACTAATGCTAATCCTAGTGCTGCTGATGCAACTCCTAAACTTAATTTCTTTTTCATACCCATGGTAAACTCCCCTTTTATTGAATGATTATATTATCGAAACCTGTTGCCAGGTTTACAACTGATGTTAAGTGGACATCGTATTGTCCTTTGTCTCTGTTTCCAAGGCTTTCGTCTTTCTTTCAATCTCTCTAATCGCACTGCTGATTGTCACAAAGGAGTAGATCAGCAGCATAACGCCTGGAACAATCAGTAAAATAGCAGTGCCGATCGGCTGACTGGCAAAATGAAGCATGTAGCCGGCATAAGGAAGCTGAAAACCTGTATATTGCGCGCGGACATTCTCATCCGACACAGGCGCAGAATCAGCTGCAGCATTATTATCTCCTTTTGTTTGGAATAACAAATGATCGCCTTGCTTTGTAATATCAATAATTCTATGGGTTACCGCAGTGTCTGCATCCTGCATAAATGTGATTACGTCTCCCTTTTGGAGCTTTTTCACATCTGTGATTTCTTTCACGAGAATTAATGAGCCCGTTTTAAATTCAGGGTCCATTGAGCCAGACAGTACTGATTTCAGCGTGTATCCGAATACTGCCGGCTCTCCCCCGGATGAACGTGTTGATATGACAACAAGCGTTAACACAATAATCAGAGTAAAGATGATAACGTAAAGGATATTACTGATCAGCTTTAATGCTTTTTTCATCCTCTTCCCCGCTTTCCTTTTGAACTTGTTGATTTTCTTTGTCTTCAGTTACGTCTTTGTCAGCTGTTTTTTCTTTATCTGCTTCTTCTTTTCTGTCACTTTCTGCTTGATTGTGCTGAGTTTTCGCAGCCTGCTGACTTTCCTTTTTCGGTGCTGTCGGTTTTTCGTCACACTTCCCAATTGTCATTGGTTCAGACCACTCATACTTGCTGCCGTCCGCCGGATAGCCGGCCGGTTTATATACTTTAAACGCATAAATGCCAGGTTTCACTTTTTTCTTTGTTTCAATTTTGTAAAGTGATTCGCCTATTTGGTTGGAAACGTATCCTTTATCTATTACGTTCCCGTCTTTTAGCGGTTTGCTGGTGTTTGCCAGTTTATGAAGCTCCCACTTCCATTTCGATTTCTTAAGTTTCTCGCCTCTGTTTTCCAGCTCGGCAAATAGACTGACAGGTGAACAGACAGTACCTTTTGTATCTGTTTGATTCACCACGTGTAAATCACTTTGGTCCCACCGTTTATCATAATGACAGTTTTTATCTGTGTGTTGAAAGTTCTCACACGTTTGAAGCGAGACATCCAAGTTTTCAATATCATGAAAAGCAGCGCTTGTATCTCCGGTAAATTGTAAGCATATCGCGGCTGTCAGACTGAATATGGCTGAAAGCTGAAAAACAAGCAGCAATCTCAGTTTCGTCTTAGCCTTATGCTGATTGCGGAACAATCGAAACATACCTTACCTCCTGTAAAACACTGTAACTAGATGTGACAATCGTTCTCTTTTAAGAACCGCACAAATTGAGTATAATCAACGAGTGTTGGATTGAAAAACACCAAAATCCGCCATTTCGTTCGTTTAAGAGAATGTTTTCATCATATTGCATAGCCTTACTCAATATTGCTCACATTTTTAAGTTTTTTGAATTTTTTGGGATTGTTATGTGAGAAATTAAACGCATATCAGGTTAACATTTGGCAATAATAAACAACAAAGAAAGGGTGACGGCTTATGATCAAACAATGTGTAATTTGTCTGTCTCTTCTAGGTTTCAGCACCGCTGCCGCTCAAGCAGAAGAAGGGCCGCTTGTAACCGCCCGCCACATGTCAAAATGGGAAGAGCTTGCTGTAAAAGAAGCAAAAAAAAGGTACCCGCTCGCACAGGTACTGGTTAAACAAAAAGTTTGGGACCGCAAAAGAAAAGACGAAGCTGTGAAGCAATATCATTTAACCCTGAGAGAAGGCTCAAAGGAATTCGGCGTGTTTGTCACAATTTCATTCGATCCTTATAGTCAAAAGGTGAATAAAATTGCAATTTTAGAAGAATATCAATAAGGTCCTCCATGTGAAGGACCTTGTTCGTTATATTGGTGCAATTTATTTTTTTCTTTTCAGCCATAGCCTAAAACCATAAGGTAAAATTCCAAACCAATGCTGAGAAGCCGGCGTTTTTGTTTCTTTTCGAACCTCTTTTCGTTCTTTTCGCTCATCTTTCGGAGTGTCTATATATTTTACAAATTGCTGAGTCATATATTTGACATAATCATTCGTTTTCACGTGATCACCTCATCATTCAGTTATTATGAAGTGTTGGCTCACACGACTTTTTTTATACACATCCCCCTGGTTTATTCTGTCCAGCTCAGCAGTTTTTTCTGATTTTGATCGAACAGCAGCTTGGCGCTTTTTTCTGTTCCCGACTCTGTGATGGCTTTGAGGGTGATTTCTTGCTGTTCTTTTATGGTTGTTTCGCGAATGTCATAAGAAACCTGTCCATATGGAAGCTGCTGTGAACCCTTTTGGCCTTGTCTGTGCTCAAGAATATGCCTGATGGATAGAAGCGCACCATTTTGCAGCAGATTTTCTCCTGTGTAATACTCTTTTGTTTCCTTCTCAAACATATGGCGGGAAACAAATTGAGAGGCGGTGAAATTCACAACCAGCAGCACAAGGGCAAATGTAAAAAGAACGGCTGGATAGATAAAACCTTTTGAGCAGTGCATTCACCCACCACCTAATGACGTATATACCGGAACAGCGGTTTGATACTCTTTATCATTCTCACTCTTGACTTTCAGCCAAAGCCTCCCATTTCTAACCTCTGCTTTCATTGTTTTAATATGGCCAAGAATCGGAACATGCCCTTTCCCGTCTACTCTTTTCCTGATCATTGAATGGTAGATTTCAAAACGGACCTCTTGCCCAGACAGATTTCTGCAGATTAAGACGCTGCCATGCTCAGCTGTCTGCACAGTCTGCGACTGCTTGCACTCATTCATGATCTGCTCTACCGAAATGATCCATTCTCGCTGCATGAAGCCCTCATTCTCCTGTTGACGTGCCAAAAATAGATGAAAGAACATCGCTAACGATCCTGATATGAGCAAATAAGCAGAAAGCGAAAATAGTACATTAAGAAGCGTATAGCCAGTCTGTCCGCAAAATGCTGAGGCAAAATGGCTTGTCTTTATAGGCGTCTGATGAGATACATACGTTTTGATATTCTCCCTCCTCCTCCCATGTCATCGAGTATTTGTTATTGTTCATTGAAACAGTCTTTGATGAATTTCCTGCCCCTGTCAGCATATATTGGCCTATGCTTTCATTAACAAGCTGATAACCAATTTCTCTGGAGTCCGCTATATGTTCATCAGCTATCAGCTTATCCCACATCGGCACAATTGTCAGAAGCATAAACAGCCATATGCTAAGGGCAGACATTGTTTCAATTGTAGAAAAGCCTTTATTTTCTCTCCACATTGACTCTTCCGCTCCCTAAATAAACTGTTATGTCATAGGCGGCATGCCCTTTTATACGTATTTTTCCGCCTATATTCGGGTGCCCTTTCTCATTAAATTCCAATCGGTCTTTTAAAGTCAGTGATTCTGCTAAAAGACCATTATCATAAATACGGTCTATAACAGTGTCACCTATGATTACTTGATATTTTTTCTCTTGAAAAAGAATTTTTGTTCTTTGATGATTGGAAATTGCAGTCTGCTGCGCAAGTAAAATATCGTTTTTCAACTGTGATACTGTCTGCCGTAAAGCTGTATTTTCATAAACAGGAGGAAGCGTGGTAAACACCGCAATCAGCATAATAGAGGCGAGACTTAAAACAAGCAGGCTTTCTAAAAGGGTGAAGCCAGCTTCTCCTTTTAATTTAATGTTCAACCTTAACCTCCCCGCCGGTGATGATAATTTGCTTTCCATTTGGACAAACCGCATCCTTTTTTACATAGCCTTCTGCCTGTAAATCGCCGAGGCTTGGTGTCTTCCCGTCATGATCGAGTTCATATGCTGTTACCTGCGCCTTCATCATGTTTTGCAGGCCTTCACAGCCTTTTTTCTGAATGGTTTGATTATGTTTTGTTACATTCGGTATGGTGATCAATAGCAAAATAGAAATAATAAAGAGCACGATTAGCATCTCCACAAGTGTAAACCCTTTCTCATTCATCAGCCTCTTCCTTTCACATTTGATTCATCATCTGATACATAGGCAGGAGCATCGATAAATACACAATTAAAATCATCGCTGCTACAAATCCATAAATAATGGGCTGAAGAATGCCTGTCCATTTTTGTGACTTGTCCTCAAGCCGCTGCAATATAAACTGACTGTACGTGAAGAGTTCCCGGTCCAAACGGCCGCTTAGCTGGCCATGAGATATTACTTTTGAAAAATCACTTTCGTAAAAAGGGTGTTTGTCTAAAGCAGTTTCAATGGTTTCACCGGCTTTTAACTGTTCAATCATTTGTTCAGCTTCGTGGCGGTAGAAAGGAAGAAACGTTTGATGTCTAAATGCTTTCAAACTGTCATAAATAGAAAGTCCTGATGCCAGAAGACTGCTCAGCTGTAAAGAAAAAAAGTAGCTGTTAAACAGCCTGACCAGCTTTCCAAACAGAGGAATACTTACGCAAATGTGCATTTGGAGGTCAGGGGATTTTTTCTTAAACACAAACCAATAATAAAGACCTATCCCTGCGGCCAAAATGGCCATTAATATGAAGACGGCATCAAGGTGCTGAAAAAACGCAAAAATGATGCCTGTTGTGCGTGAAGTTTCTACATTCATCGATTGATAAATACCGGAAAACTGAGGGATGATGATGTTTTGCAGCATATAGAGCATGACACCAACGGTAAAGATGAGAAAAAGAGGATATCTCAGCACCCTTTTAATATGCTCTGCCTGCGCTGTTTTTCGTTCCAGCAGCTCTCCGCTCTGAATCATGGAAGCCGGCAATTCTCCATGTGTTTCAGCAAAATAACAAATACCAATGGCTTCTTTATGAAATGACAAGCTCTTTAATACAGAGTAAAATGATTCCCCTTCTCTCAACCGTCTTATTGCGGCAGCCAAGTCCGCCAGCTGCCTTTTATTCATTTGCAGCTGCATTAGGCGCAATCCGTCTAAAAGACTGTATCCGCCCGCTGTCATTTCCCCTAGCCTTTTCAGTAAATAGGCTTGATCCTTTAACGGCCAAACTTTTCTAATCTGTTTCATGATAAACCCACCGGTCATAGTTATTTGTCGTTAAATAGCCGAGCGCAATCCCTTTTCTTATAATTTGACGCAACGTTTGATATTGGTAATTTGCATTATCCCCTTTCGCTTCCTGAATACACTGCTGAAGGTTTTTCCCGTATAGCAGCTCGTATACGCTTGCTCTCCTTATGTTTCGTGACAGTCGGCAATACACTGAAGAACATCCGTTTTCACAATACGGGCAAGCCAAATCAACTAAACGCTGAGCCGCTATCGCAATAACCGTTTGCTCGATTTCATTCATATTAATGCCAAATTCAAGCAGCCTGTAAATCGCGCCCTTGGCATCTCTCGTATGAAGGCTCGTCAGCACTAAATGACCAGTCATCGCTGCCCGCACCGCGATTTGGGCTGTTTCAGCATCTCTAATCTCACCTAAAATGATCATATCGGGGTCATGGCGCAAAATAGCCTTCAGCCCTGTGGAATATGTGACCCCGGCTTTTTCATTCACCTGCACCTGAAGAACATCTTCATCCCTCGTTTCCACTGGATCTTCAAGTGTGACAATGTTTCGATTGAAATGTTTTTTTGCATATTGAATCAGAGAATATAACGTTGTTGTTTTCCCAGAGCCTGTTGGTCCGGTAAAAATCAGCATGCCGTGGGAGTGTTTTAAAAATGAAAGCAAGGTGGCTCCTGTCTGTGGGAATAAAGACAGTTTGTCAATCGAAGGGATATTATACTGAGGCATCACTCTGATGACGAGGCTTTCTTCGTTAATTGTCGGGAGCGTTGACATCCTTAAGTGAACGTCACCCTCTTTTAATTTTAGAGTAAGCGATCCACTTTGCGGCTTTCTTCTCTCCCCAATGTCCATAGCTGAGAGAAACTTAAAATGAGAAATGAGCCTTACACACTCTTCTTTTTTCATGTTTCGTTTTTTCAGCAATGCATTGTCAACCCGAAAATGGATGATCGCGTCCCGTTCCCTTGGCACAATGTGAATGTCAGAGGCCTTCGTCTTATATGCCTCTTCAATTAAGGTTCTACTTATGTTTTCTATCGAATCCAATTTGATTCCCTCTCCTTTCAAAGCGTATTGTAGAAAAAGAAGACATAGTAATCAAACAAAGAAAATGTGATTTTCTGATCTATTTACAACCTAAAAAAATCATTTATCCCTATCAAAATAGAAATTCAGCTTTATTTAACACATGATTTTCGATTTTAATAAGGATATGAAAAGAGATTAATGGACAGGTGTACGCAGTCCGGCTCTGGCATCTAAAGAGGAAATGATAAAATCGGAGTTTGACGCTTATTAAAAACGGCGGATCAGTTTATCGTATACAAAATAAAAAGGAAGAGGCAGCTACCTCTTCCCGACTGTTTGTTATGCTGATTTAGAAATGTCACTTAATGCTTAGGCTTTCTGGTCTGTGTCTTTCTTAACGGAAGGATCGCCTAACGCAACAATACCCGTTAAACGTTCATTTTCAAGAATCGGTAAACGGCGGATTTGATGCTCTGCCATAAGCTGACTCGCTCCATCATCAGACCTATCCGGATGACCGGAAACGATTTCTCTGCTCATGATGTCACTAGCTTGGCGCTTTTATTTGATCTTCAGCTAAGCTTGTGATGACAATGTCCCGGATTAGAAACGGCCCTTGAAATCTGATGATCCCACAAATTGGAATAGGACCGACATTGGAGTCTTTCATCTTTTTCGCTAGGTCAGTGACTGCTGCGGTCGGTTCCAGCAGCAGTCAAAGCTCCTTTACCGAGTGCTATTTATTCTTTATCCGTGCACAAAAAATGAAATATCTACTGCCTGTGCCTTTTTCGTGAATTTTTTCTCTTCCTTTCTTGCAGCATATCTCCCGTCCAGCCTTTTTTCTTCAGATACAGGTAAATCAGAATTGTTGAACTGAAAATTAAAAATAGAGAAAAAAGATATCCGTATTTCCAATTCAGCTCCGGCATCACCGAAAAGTTCATTCCCCAAAGGGCGCCAAGTGCTGTAATCGGCGTAAAAAGCGTCGTGAAAATAGTAAGGGCTTTTACGATTTCATTTCCCCTATGAGAAGTAATGACCTCTTCTGAATGCAAAAGGTTGTTAAGCTCCCCCTCAAATTCACTGATGTATGTGAAACCTCTGTCAATTTTCAGATGCGTGCGCTGATAATCCTTTTTCCCTTCATTTTGAGGCAAGAAGGTTTCTTTTAACGCCATCTCAAGTTTTTTGGCGCTTAAGATCAAGTTTTTCCAAATCATCAGCTCATGGCGCAGTAAATGAACGCGGTTTAAAATACTTTTGCTGTTATCATCCTTGATTTGCCACCTAAGCTCTCTCAATCTCACTTCAAATTTGTCGACACCGATTAAATAAGCATTCATTAATTCCCCTAGAAGTATTAAGAACCCCTCTATGGCATTGTTCGCTCTTTTCATTTGCTGGACAACTTGTTTCCCCTTAATCCCTTCTAATATAGAAAAATCAAAATTGATGGTGAAAAAATATTGCCGTGTGATATAAAAGTGAAATACGGTGTGATCCTTTTCTTCGTTCAGCCCTTGATCATATACGATCGAGCCGAATACCGCTTCATTCTCCGCTTCTGTTGTATCCACGCGCAAAAAGTTAATATGATGATTATTTTCAAACCATTTTTCACATTGCGGCCAATGAGAAAAATGGATCAGATCTCTTGCCTTATCTCTTTCCTGAGGCCCCATTTGGTACCAAAACCAATCTTCACCTGTATGTACCTTCATGTTACGATCCTCCAGACTTTTATTCTTTTGTTCTTTAATTGCCCAATGAAAAGCATTCCTAAACCATTTAGGCACTTTATCACATGTTTTGTGAGCTATTCCCGGTGGTATGGAATGTAGAAAGACATCGGAAAGGGAGGTGCATGCCTTCCTTGGAGAAGGCAGTTTATTTTGGAATTTATCAATTTATTAGCAGTCGCGTTTTTAATTTTGTTGACGGGATTTTTTGTCGCCGTAGAATTCTCAATCGTAAAAGTAAGACGATCCAGAATTGATCAGCTTGTCGCAAAAGGAAGAAAAGGGGCTAAAGCGGCAAAACATGTGGTCACTCATCTTGACGAATATTTATCAGCCTGCCAGCTGGGCATCACGGTCGCAGCTTTAGGACTCGGCTGGCTGGGTGAACCGACCGTACAGACTCTGCTTCGTCCGCTCTTTCATAAAGCAGGCTTAAACGAGTCGCTTACCCATCTTCTTTCTCTTATTATCGCCTTTTTAGTGGTAACGTATTTAAATGTCGTCATTGGGGAGCTGGCCCCCAAGAGCTTCGCGATTCAAAAAGCAGAAAGCATTACGCTGATGCTCGCGAAACCATTAATCTGGTTTTATAAAATCATGTTTCCGTTCATTTGGCTCCTTAACCAGTCTGCCCGATTAATCACGGGGCTTTTTGGGCTGAAGCCGGCATCAGAGCATGAACTGGCTTATACGGAGGAAGAGCTTAGAGTACTGTTGACCGAAAGCTATAAAAGCGGAGAAATCAGAAAAAGCGAATTAAAATATATGAATAATATATTTACATTTGATAAACGAATGGCAAAGGAAATTATGGTGCCGCGAAACGAAATGGTCAGTTTGTCAATTGAGGATGACTCAATCCCAAGCATGCGGGAAACGGTTAAGCAGACCAAATATACCCGGTACCCGATTGTTAAGGAAGATAAAGATAACGTCATCGGTGTGATCAATATGAAAGAAGTGCTGTTTTCATTGCTGACGAAAGACTTTTCTTTTCAAAAGCACAAAATTGAACCCTTCATACAGCCTGTCATTCATGTCATTGAGACCATTCCGATTTACAAATTACTCATCAAAATGCAAAAGGAACGCACCCATATGGCGATTCTCATTGATGAATATGGCGGAACTTCAGGTTTGATCACCGTCGAGGATATTATCGAAGAAATTGTAGGAGAAATACGTGATGAATTCGATTCAGATGAAGTGCCTCATGTTCGTGAACTGGGAAAAGATCATTATTTATTAAATGCGAAATTATTAATCAGTGACGTGAATAACCTGCTTGGAACTGATTTATCAGATGCTGAAGTTGATACACTCGGAGGCTGGTTTCTCACACAGAACATAGACGCCGAGCCCGAAAGTGTCATTGAATATGATGGCTTTTCATTTAAGGTTAAAGAAATTGACAGTCACCATATTTTGTTTATCGAAGTAAAAACAGCTGAATAGCCCTAGCACAGGCTGTTCAGCTGTTGCTTCTCTTGCGTGTTGAACGCACTTCAAAAAAATACATCAAGCAAGAAACATCTTAAGATTCTTCTATCTTAAATCCTTTGTTGGCTAAAGCTTTAGCAAGACTTTGCTCTGTTTTCACCTTCGAAAAATCTAATCCGAGCTTCACAACAGTCTGGGCGATTTCAGGCCTAATTCCTGAAATAATTGTCTCAATGCCCAGCAGTTTAGTGCTGTCAATCACTTTAAAGATTTGATAGGCAACCATCGTATCAACGATGGGAACACCGGATATATCTAAAAATAAATATGAAATCTTTAACGCCGAGCATTGGGCCAAAACGGATTCCAAAATGGTTCTCGCTCTGTACGTGTCAATTTCACCGACAAGGGGAAGAATTCCAATCTCTTTAGAAATCGGCATAATCGGTGCGCTCAATTCATTGATCATTTCTTTTTGCGCATTTAATTGGATCACCGTGACCTGGTGATATTCTTCTGTAAATACTTCGATAATCTCATCAATCGTTTGATTCAAAATCTTGCTCCACTCACATACATCCTGAATGCCGATTTCTTGGGAAGGAGCAGCTTCACTGAAATCCTGAATCCATTGCCACATAATGTGCCTAAACGCGTTAAACTGACCGACACTTTCCGTCACAGTCACCTCATGAACAGCACGGTCTCGGGCACATTGAAGTGACCATTGCTTAAGCTCATCCTTCACATCTTCTTTTCTAATGGATTTTGCTACAATTGCTACCAATGATTCATGCTGCTCTTTTAACTTTTGTTCTAATTTTTGCTGATCTTTAGCAGAATACAGCAAAGTTCCTTTTAACGTGCATGTTTCCAGCCATTGAAGTGTAATATCTTCTTTGTGCTCTGTTAAATACTGATCTAGAGCTTTCATTTCAATCGGTTACCTCCTGTGATGTTTATCTTTCAAAAAATTTATGATTGATTTGTATAACTTGTCTCACGTTACACATACTATTTTTACATACAGTGGGCTATAGCCAAGCGGTAAGGCAATGGACTTTGACTCCGTGATCGTTGGTTCGAATCCAGCTAGCCCAGTTTCTGAACCGTGAAAAACCGAAGATAAGCTGATTCAAGCAAATCAGCGGATCTTCGGTTTTTCATCATGCAGATTGATGAACCGTTTTTTTCTTCGATAACTTTAACAGTTCTCCCGGATTGTAGCCGATAACAAGCTTCCTGTTGTCCACGAGAATCGGACGGCGCAAAAGCTTCGGTTTCTCAATTAAAAGTTCAAGCACTTCGTTTACAGTCATATCTTCAATGTTTAAATTTAAATTTTTGAAGGTTTGGCTTCTTGTTGCTAATATTTCGTCAATTCCTTCTGTCGTTAAAGATAAAATATACTTTAATTCATCCATCGTTGGAGTTTCTCTGAATAAGTGCCGTTCGTTAAATTCAATCTGGTGCGCTTTGAGCCAATGTTTTGTTTTTCGGCATGACGTGCAGCTTGGGTATGAGTAAAATGTTAATTGTTCCATTATGTTTTTTCCTCCTCCAGTTAACCATCTCTTTGTAGAATAACTACCCGTATCAATTTTTCTTTAAACCATTTATTGAACTTTTTTTCGGGTTATTTCTAAAAAACCGTACATATAATAGAAAACGCAATCAAAGGGTTAAATACCATTTTTCATATTAATAATGAAAATGTTTACATTTTTGTCCGTGATCTATTATAATAACAGTCAGAGGGACTCTCGGGAGGGGATAAAAATGAATCGCATGTTCCGGGTGTTAGGATTTTGGACGGGAATATTTGCAGTCATGTTTTATTTAGGTGATATGAAAGATGCTTCCCTTTTATTTTTTGGACAGACGATCTTATTTGTGTTTCTATCGTATTTGAATTTAACAGAACGGATGTACATTTATATCTTTGGCGCTTATTTAACCATCTTCTTTGCCGGCTTCACATACTATTCCATTTTTATTATGGTACCAGGCGGCGGAGGACATTAAATGCAAAAAGAGACAAACCTCATCGGTTTGTCTCTTTTTCTATAATGAAAAACCATTTAAAAACGGATTTTGATCCTGCTCAGTCTGCACGTCAGTTTCAGGGCCATGTCCGCTTAACACCAATGTGTGCTCAGGCAGCGTAAGCAATTTTTCATGGATAGACGTAAGCAGCGTTTCTTGGTCGCCTCCATGTAAATCTGTACGGCCTATCCCGCCTTGAAACAGGACATCACCGGAAATCACCAGGTCGGCATCCTTCACGTAGTATGAAACGCTTCCTGGGGAATGTCCCGGGGTACATAACGTCTCCAGATGGAAAGGCCCGATATTCAGCTCACCGTCCCCTTCAATCAAATGATCTGCCGGCTTAGCTGTCACTTCTATCCCTCTCAGCATTCCTGAGCCGTTCAATGAGGCATCTGTAAGCCAATTCTTTTCATTTTGATGCAGATAGACAGGAATGTCCCATCTGTCTCTCACGTTATCCAGCGCCCCAATATGGTCAAAATGCGCATGTGTCAGTAAAATGGCTAAAGGCGTTAATCCTTTTTCTTTTATGTATTGATTGATTTTATCCCCTTCGCCGCCCGGATCAAAAATCAGGCATTGATCATCACTGATTAAAAAATATGCATTCGCTTGAATCGGCCCTACAGGCATTCTTCTCCATTTCACTTTTCTCACCTCTTTCCTTTTTATGCTCCTATTATGAGGGTTTTTGAAAAAAGATTCAAACAATCGCTATGAAAACGCTATCGACAAACACACTGAAAACGGGTAGAATAAAAATGGAAAGAATTGCAGGTTTTTCAATGTAAAGGGGGCTGCGTAATGTTACTTGTCGTGATTTTCGGCCTTGTCGCTCTTTTCGCTTTATGGGGAGTCTTGCGTTCTGTTAAAAACAAAAATATACTTGGATTTTTATTAGCCGGAGCCACCTTGTGTGTGTTTGGCTGGTTTACAGTGATGACGGTGATAAACAGCGGTTATCCTACTGCACATTAAAACCTGTATCCAGTGGGATACAGGTTTATTTTTTATTGCTGTAAATGTTTATTCACGCTTTCTATTTTACTTTCAAGCGTCGTTTTTTTGTCCCGTCTGTCATCGATGCGAATGTTGGTCGCCACTCTGTGAAGCCCTTTTTGAAAAGGCGCTTCGTGAATCGCCTGAATCACAGTGAAAAGGTCGCTGAGCTCACCTTCAATCAATGTGTTCATCGGTGTCAGCTGATATTTGATTTTCCCTTCGGCTTTATAGCCCTCTAAAATTTTCTGCACATCCGCCACATAGGCGCTTACACTAGGTGTTTCTGTTCCGATTGGGATAATGGTTACATCTGCGATAGCCATTAATTATTCCATCTCCTTTTTATCAATGATGATTGGCTTTATTTCATGTGATTTCAATGATATCATGCGCTCAAAATGAAACCCGTACAACGCATATTTTCCGTTCGGGGATACTTGTATCGGCTCCATTTCAGGCAAAGTAAAAAGATCCTGCACCTTTCCCGATTTCATATCAATCGCTGACAGCTTATATGCATCCCCGCTTTCTTTAAACGTATAAAACAGTCTGCCAGCCTCATCATAATCATACTCCATCGGAGCCAGGCTTGTATATTTGGTTTGGAGTGGCCAGTCCGCTGTAACTGCTTCACCATTCGATTGCGGTGATGTAAACTCATACAAGCCGTTCTCTCCGGAATCTGCTTTGACGGTAAAGTTCATATTATGAAATGAATCAAAGTAAAGGACATCCTCCTCCAGCTTTTTCTCCTTTTCAGAAGCAATATCATACGTATACAAAGGGCCTTCTTTATCGTTTCTTCCCTCTTTTAGATAGTCAAATGTGTTTTTTGAGGTCCAATGGACAAACGGAACCTGTATTGGACTTAAAGCAGACTTGTCTTTTTTGGCATCCACGTAATATGTATTGAAGTCCCAGTTTTCAGTGAATACCGTAACCATCATTTGATACGGATCATACTGATTCCATGCTGCCTCCAGCTCATACGTTTCGTATTCTTTCTGGTACAGCGTCTCCCCTTTCTGATTCAGCAAAACTACTGTTGTCTGTTGGCTATGCGTGATCTGCAGCAGAATCATCTGTTCTTTGGGATTGATTTGAACATCAACGATTTGACCATCCGTCTGATAGAGCTTTTCCGTTTTGCCATTAAAGATTTGATATGCAAGAAGCTCTGTTTTTGTCGGATTTGAGGCTGTATACAGAATTGTGTTGTTATTGAGCCAACCTTCCGCTCCGTCCGCTTTTCCTGCTGGCAGCGGAACAATCTCTTTTTCCTCACTTTTTGCCGTCGCTGCCTGTTTTTGCTGCTGATGAGACGGTTCGCATGCCGATAAACAAACTAACAATGCTGACAGCAGAATCAAACAAACTGATCTCATCAGCCTCCCCCTCCGATCATATTTATTGTCCCATATTTGATACGGCACGAAAAAGAAAAAGTTTCAGTTAGTCAAGAAAAAATAACGACCTCCATAAGATCCCGCTTGTCGCCTGATAAATCTGTGTAAACTGCTCAAACGGCAAGGGATTTTGACCTTTTCCGAGTTCCACCGTATAACCTTCTTTAAAATAGTGATGAATAAACCAGTCGCGGAATCCCGCATAGCTGTTAATATCCTTGACACCTTTATAAATGTTTCCGCTTATCGTCTCAAAATCCTTTATTACAGAAGCCGATTCTTCGGGCTCAAGGCCTTTATATCCCCAATAGATTTCTTCTCCCTGAGTGTGAAGGGCCAGCAGCCTGTCAGGCGGATCCGCCGTTATCAGCTGCTGCATCGCAATGGATTCCGGCTCCGTGAGCGGAGAAGTTCCAGGAAAATCTCGGTAGCTGGGCATTTTCGGTTTGCGGTATTTTTCAATTTCCCATAAAGACGGGAATTGTTTATTTAAATCAACGCCGTTAATATTTGCCTTCCATTCATTAAAATTCGGACGATGGCAGTTTAGTCTTTCAAGTTCATCTCTCCTGTCTCCCATGCCCGCTGACCCGTGTAAGACAAGATCAACACCATCCGGATTCACAAGAGGAACAAGAGACAGAGAGGTTCGGCTGAACAGCTCCAAAGGAGTAAAGCCAAAAAAATTCGTATTATGACATAAAGAGAGGCAATATTCCTTCAGCCATTTCAGCAGTACAGACGTGGTAATCCACTCATTCGCATGAAACGATGCATTCATGTGAACTTTTTTGGAGGTATGCTCGCCCTCAACTGTCAGCTCCCAGATCGGCCTGCCCAATACGGAACGTCCGATTTCCCGACATGAAACAAACGGAAACACATTGACTATTTTTTTTATTTCCTCTTCGACAGCAAGAAAGTCATAGATTTTTTCCTGCTCCAGCCAGTTGTCAGCAGGCTGCAGCTGCAGCGGGTGTAAAAAGCGCTTTACTTCCTGAATGGATTGAAGCTCCTTATCATTGCCTTCTTCAATCTTATAACCAGGACAGTACAATTGATGTTTCTGTGCTGTTTGATTGGCACTTCTAAGCAATGTCTCATCTATCTTCAGTTCTCTTGCTACTAAAGCCAAATTGTGTTTGATCTCAGGTTTTATCGTAATAAACGCCATCATCATCCCCCTTTTTGTTACTATATGACGGCGTTTTTTAAAAAAGAAAGCCTCCCGCGTTTTTTGATACGGGAGACTTTATGATCATGAAGCCTGATCAAGAATTTGTTTTTCTTTTCTTTTTGACGTATTGTCCAGCCTTTCCTGATCATAAAATCGCAACAAATCTCCGTAAATGATTTCATCGGAAAGTGAAAGCTCCTGCTTCGCTTTATCTGCAAATGTTTCACATTGCTTTGCCTCTTTCAAAGGCTTTCCTGTCGCTTTGTCATAACATAGACCGTCAGTATACACGATTTGGTCTGTGATAAAGCTACCATCACGCAGCACTGTAAAGTCCAGTTTATCGTCAGAAAGCAGATCGTTGCCGAATTGAATGAGGTTCTTTGTATCAATACCTAACAGATTCATCAGCGTCGGCCGGATATCGATTTGTCCGCCTACCTTGTCAATCGTTTTCGGCTTTTTGTCTGTAATTCCAGGAATATGAACGACAAACGGCACTTTTTGGAGTTGCACTTCTTCAAATGGTGTAATTTCTTTCCCTAAGAATTGCCCCATCGCTTCATTATGGTTTTCCGATATCCCGTAATGGTCACCGTATAAAACAATAATGGAGTTATCATATAAGCCGTCTTCCTTCAGCTTTTCGATAAACCGTTTCAGCGCCTCATCCTGATAACGCACAGTCGGGAAATACTTGTTTAACGTTTGGCTGCTTGAATCATATTCCTCAATCAATTTGTCCTCTTCATCAAGATCAAACGGAAAGTGATTCGTGAGTGTGATCAGCCTAGAGTAAAACGGCTGAGGCAGGTTTTTCATCAGCTCTGAAGACTGTTCAAAAAATTCTTTATCCTTCAGCCCCCAGCCGACTGAATTATCGTCAGAAACATCATACGATTCAATATCAAAAAATGAATCATACCCAAATGAATCGTACATTAAATCGCGATTCCAAAAGCTTTTATTATTGGCATGGAGCACCGCTGAATAATACCCGTTATTTTTGAGAATCTCAGGCGCGGCCATGTATTGATTGCCCGCATTTGTAAAGAACACAGCGCCTCGTCCAAGCGGATAAAGTGAATTGTCAACGATAAATTCAGAATCAGAGGTTTTCCCCTGCCCGGTTTGGTGGTAAACATTACTAAAGTGATAGCTTTCTTTTATAAAATCATTCAAAAACGGGGTGATTTCTTTTCCGTTCACCTTTTCATTGATCACAAAGCTTTGCGTCGACTCTAAAGATACAAGTATGACGTTTCTGCCTTTTGCGGCGCCAAATAAGTTCTTATTGGCATCTTTCGCATTGGCTGTGACATAGTTTTCGATTTCCGTCAGGCTGTTGCTGTCAGCCAGCGCTCTTTGCGCGGATTGCTTCGACTGAAGTACTCCGTCATAAATATGAAAATTAAACAGGCTGATATTTTTAACGAGCATTTCTCTGTCAAATGAGCGTGTCAATAGCTGCGGCCGTTCTGCCTCAGACAGACCTAAGTTGAAGAAATAAACGGAAGCCACAAACAAAAAATATGCCGCCCGTTCATTTTTCGTGGAGGGGATGTCTGATTGAAAGGCTTTTTGACGCATATGAAGCCATATTAAAATCACGATATCTACAGCCAAAAGGAGGTCTGTCGGCTCAAGAAGCGTTCCGATGCTGCTTCCCAGATCACCCATATTGCTCGTTTGAAAAAGAACCGGAATCGTTAGGAAATCATTGTAAAAACGATAAAAAACCATATTCGCCAGCAAAACAAACGTGACAATACAACTCATGGCAATAATGTAACGATTTCTGTTTCTTCCCTTTAAAAACAGGCTGAAGCCAAAAATAAGCAGCAAAAAGCTCAATGGGTTGATAAACAGAATAAATTCCTGCGTAAGATTGTCAATTTTAATATGGAAACTGGTTTTGTAAACAACATACGTTTTCAGCCACATCATTAAAATGGCAATCAGCATAAATGAAATCATCGAAAAAAACGTTTTTCGCATTTCAACCTCCTATGCAGCACGCTCAAAAAAATCAGTCTATTCTCAACATTCTCATTAACACATCAAATTAAATCTTAACCTGAACATAACAAAAAATCAATTTCATTTTCACAAATTTAACAATTTTGGTGTTTCAGCCATTCATTTTTAGCGATCCAAGCTCCTCCGATAACGCCCGCATCATTTCCAAGCGCCGCAATAGATATATCAGCCGCTTCCGCAGCGCGCGGAAAGGCACATATATGGAATGTTTTTTCGACTTTGGATCTCAGCAATTCCCCGGCTTTTGAAACGCCGCCGCCGAGAACAATTTTTGACGGATTAAGCGAGCTGGCCAGATTGCCAAGCACCAGGCCGAGATGCTTTGCTACATAATCGACAACTTCGAGAGCTAATTCATCATTTTCATTTGCTGCTTCAAATACATCTCGAGCTGTTAAATGCTCAGATGCTTTTAATTGTGTCGGCTTTTTAGCTTCTGCAATTTTCTCTTTTGCAATTCTAACAATGCCAGTTGCCGACGCGATGGTTTCAATACAGCCTGTTTTACCGCAGTTGCACGGCGCCCCGCCTTCAGGGATGCTGCAAATATGGCCGATTTCTCCGCCAGCGCCATTTATTCCGTGCACAATCTCCCCATTCACAATAATACCGCCGCCAACTCCTGTACCTAGTGTAACGAGAATGACGTCTTTTGCTCCGTCACCCGCCCCCTTCCACATTTCTCCGAGCGCGGCAATATTCGCATCATTTTCTATAACCGCAGGGATGCCTGTTTCCGTTTCCAGATGATTTTTTAAAGCATAGTTTTTCCATCCAAGATTCACTGTTTCATAAACGACCCCAGTTGCCATATCTACTGGCCCTGGTGCGCCCATTCCTATATATTTGACGATGTGCTTTGGTTTATGAAGCTCATCCAGCTTGCTGTCAATCGCTTTTGCTATTGTCACGGTAATGGTATCACCGGACTTATCGGTCGGCACTTCCCATTTATGCTGAATCTCTCCATATTGATTAATAAATGCGAGTTTTATCGTCGTTCCTCCAAGATCAATGCCCGCAAACCATATCTCGTCCATTTTTATCACCTTAACCTTTACGTAAATCTCTTTCGTTTCTTTGTTTGTTCCAGCTCTTTATGAAGGACAGCTGCGGCTTTAGCCCACTGCTCCTTCTCAATCATATGATTTATATATAGTTCCTTTAATTCATCGAGCATAAACTCAATTTCAAGCTCCCTGTCACCAAAGTAAACAATGTGTCCAAATGTTTTTAATAGCTGCTGTACATCATAAAATGTATTCATATTCCTCACCATTCTTGATCTTAACTATCAATAGCGTAGTCATAAAGAACCCGCCAGTCAAGAAGAAAACGCTGACAAAAATACCCGGAATTCATTCCTTGGCAAATTCAACGCTTTCTCATCTAGTCATTTATTCTTGTTTATTTTCAATTTCCTGCTGCAGTTTTTTGTAATGCTCTTCCTTCGGCTCCAGCTTTACAGCGGTCCTGATTGCCTTGTCAGCTTGACCAAGTTCATTTTTTTCCGCATACAGCAATGCTAAATAGTAATAGGACGTATGGTTTTTAGGCTCTTTTTGCACAGCTCTTTCTAAAAGAGAAATCGCCTGATCATATTCGCCGATTTGAATATCAGAAACGGCCAGGATTTTCAGAAGATCAGCTGAAGCGTCTTTCTGCTCAGCTTCACCGTTCAGCAGTTCGGTTACTTCTTTATATTTTCCTTCCTGATAAAGCTCATTTGCCTGCCGGATCAGCGCTGTCTCCTGATGGGACGGTGAATGCAATCCGTAATAGAGAAACCCGCCGGCCAGGGCAACCAGCAGAATCGCTGACACCAATTTTTTGCCCAAGGCTTTTGTTTTTGGCAAACCAAGTGCTGCCGCAGCAAGAAAACCGCCGACCAAGCCGCCAATATGCCCTGAATTATCAATATGCGAAACCGCAAAGCCAAAACCCAGGTTTATCAGGATAATAACAATAATATTTGTGCCTATTGTTTTTAGAAACATTTTTCGATTTGACACAGCTACATACAGCAATGCGCCTAAGCAGCCGAATATGGCGCCTGAAGCACCGGCTGAAGGATAAGGACTGAACACGAAGCTGGCGATCGATCCTGTGATACCCGCCGCCAAATAAATCAGCAAGAATCTTCCTGATCCATACATGCGCTCAACAGCGGTTCCGACCGACCATAAAGCCAGCGTGTTAAAGGCTAAATGCGCAAGGCCGATGTGAAGCACAATCGGCGTCAGCAGGCGCCACCATTCTCCGTCTGCAATCAGGCCGTTTTCCTTAGCGCCGAAAGCAACAAGCGTCTCCGTATTGGTGCTTCCGCCGTTTATTTCGAGCAGGAAAAACATCACGAGCTGCAGCGCGATGAACAAATATGTAAAGATCGGCTTTCCGTTCTGGAAAAACGCCGCTTCTTTTTTCCGCTGTTCTTCTTGTTTCTGCACTAGTGAAAAAAAGCGTTCTTTTGCCATTTGGGCGTGTTCCAATGAGTCTCGGTCTTCTGTCCATTCAACAGCTTCAAATGATGGAAAAATGGCTTGCAGATCTTCATGAAGTGACGTACCAGTCACAAGTGCAGTTTCAACGGATACCTGTCCTTTTTCAAAAGGCTTGTCGGCGATTTCCTGCCAGTCATCGACAGGTGCTTCCGCTGAGATCAGCACATTCAGCAGCTTCAAATGCCGCTTGCCGATAGACTTCCTGACATGCTCTATTCGCTCCGCCTGCACTTCTATGTCCCTTGCAATTTCTTGGCGAAAATCAATATTCTGTTTAAAGAGGCGAACCAGATCATGAGAGGATTTGTCCGGTGCTTCCAGCCATATTTCATCAGATTCATCCGATTGTATGACGCCATACCCTCTCCTTACTAAATGCGCCGCGACATTCCAATATGTATACTCCAACAAATACATGTTTACCGCTCCAATGGTTTTTTTTCATTATAACAGCTGGTGCTCTTGACGCCTACTAAAAGCAAAAAATCCCGTGAAAACGGGATTTTTAAAAAGCTTGCTGTATAAACTTATTGCGGATAAATGGAATTTTTAAAAAAAGATGAATAAAGGACCGTCTGATCCCAGGCTGGCTGAGTACGGTATTCATGAGACGGTAACGGTTTTGGTAAAACATCACGGCAGAAACAGCGCAAATGGCATAGATCATAAATTTTTTCATTATATCCCTCCTGCCATTAGGGTTTGTTATTCTTTCTGATTTATTCTTGATGAAGGGACGAGCTATGAAAAACAAGAAATGATTCGACCCTCAGTAACCAGCATTTGAACCGGGATATCATGTGACAGATGCGGCACGTGATCATACAGCTGGCATTCTAAAAGCAAAGAGACTGTGTTTCCTTTATAATCACTTAAATAACGATCATAATAACCGCCGCCAAAGCCAATCCTATAGCCGTCAGGATCAAAACATACGCCAGGCACGATTATCAAATCAATCTGTGATTGGTACACTTCATGCGTTTTCTCAATGATCGGCTCCTGAAGTCCGGCGTAAACCGTTTCAAGCTGATCATCCGCTTGAAATGTGCGGAACTGCATCCTTTTCGTATCAGGATCACACTTTGGAATACAAACTTCTTTCCCTTCCCCCCAGGCTTTTTCGATGATCGGCCGTGTCGGTACCTCCAGCCCTCTTGAAATGGTGACGGCTATGGTGCGGGCATTCTGCCATTCTGGGAGAGAAAATAAACGCTCGTTGATACACGCAGTTTTCTTAGACCATTCTTTACTTGTTATCGCTGATACATTTTCCATTGTCTTTTTTCTTAATTGTGATTTCATTTTTATCCCCCTCGGAATAGAAAAAAGCCAGAACCTTTTTCAAAGCTCTGGCTTTTTTCTTACACCTCAAACAGCTATGCTGTTATTTTGTTTCACGGTGTAACGTAGATTTTTTATCACGTGGGCAATATTTTTTAAATTCAACGCGGTCTGGATTGTTGCGTTTGTTCTTTTTAGAAATATAGTTACGCTCACCACATTCTGTGCAAGCCAAAGTAATATTAACGCGCATTGTTTTCCCTCCAAACTAAATATCATTTACTTATTCAGACTTATATATAATACCACTATAATGGACGGAATGCTAGGATGTTTTTCAATGAAATCATGAATTATTGGATAGACGCTGATAAAGCTGTAAATAGGATGCTGTGATGATCTGTGGATGATGCAGTTTCATCACCCGTTCTCGGCCCGCTTCTTTTATCCGGCAGGCGTTTTCTTCATCTATTAATACGTTGTGAAGCCTATCCGCCGCTCCCCGTTCTTGCGAAAAATCAGCTGCAATTGCAGTTTTGTTATGAACGGCAAAGTCACAAAAACCGCCCGACTGCGGTACGGCTGTCAGCACGCCTTGTTCCATGCTTTCTTGTGCAGCGAGCCCAAAGGGTTCATAAAAGCTTGGGAAAACAGCCATTTCACATTGAGACAGAAACGTCACGATTTCTCTTCTATTTAAAAAAGGATAAAACATTACACTTTCCTTTATGCTCAACTGCTCAGCCAGTTTCTTATAGGATGCCAATAACGGCCCTTGTCCGGCTAGCACCAACTGAAGGTCAGGCCGGCATTTGTTCAGAATAGAAAATACCTTCAACAGCTGTGAAAACCCTTTTTCCGGAACAAACCTTCCAAACGAAAACAAGTATCTTTTATGTATCAACCTTTCAGCTAGACCTATTTTCGCCTCCAGTGACAGAGGGCTTGGGATGACGGTTATTTTTTCACGAAACGGATACGCCTTACTAATCGATCTCTTCATAAAAGTGCTTAACACAATCAATTCATCGGAAATGTCGATGAGGAGCCGCTCCGTCAGCAGCCTGTACGGATGAGGCATTTCTTTGCACACCTGCTTCCTTCCGCTTTCAAGCCCGTGGATCGTTGCAGCAAGCGGAATGCTGAGCTGCTTTTTCAAATAATGAGCGGCAGGGGCCGTCATGTCATCATGGGCATGAATCAGATCAAAGCGTTTATTGCATGACAACACTTGCTGAACCATTCTAACATTGACATCAGCTATAAAGTCTTCAACATTCGCATAGGAACATAGCTTCCTGCTTGGAGCGCAGACTGTTATGTTGATATGCGGATTTAAATAGGATATAAGACGGCTTAAATGAACACCAAGCCCGCTTTTCGGTTTATAAGGATGTTCGAATGAAAGCATAAGGATGTTCATTTCTCTCTTCCCTCACTGCGATAGCAGGTGTAAGCAGAAAATTGCTCCTCCCACCTGGTATGTGCTTCTGCATTGCGAAAACTGTTTATGTCGCTGACACCGTTTTCTGCAAGTAAGGTGTCCTCTGTTTCAGCTAGTTTGAGAGAAACATTCATTGAATTCAGTATTCTGTATTCAGCACGATACAAAGCATGACCAGGCACCTGAACAATGAGCCATTTCCCTTTATCCCGTTTTATGCGTTTCGTCCTGACAGCTTCTATACCGTTTCTTTTCATAAAAATACGAATTTCTTTTATCATGTCGGGCGTTTTTTCGAAAAGTACGGTTTCTGCCAGTTTCATCGTCTCAACTGACAGATTCCATCGGACTGTCAATGTGTGAGAGTTTTGGATATTCATGTCGAATACGTCCCTAAAAAAAGGAATCCCACTTCGAATGTTATAAGGAAATGAGTGTTGGTCCATAGGCTTCTCACAATCTCCTTTCCTTCCATTGGCTCGGTGATCCTATTAAACCATTACACATAAAGGAAGAAAAGAAAGATTTCTCGACAAAAACTCGTTTTTTTCGCGAATTCCTTTAGAATCCACTTGTTTTATGGTATAAAAAAGAAGGATAAAAAAAGAATAGAAGGTGATGAAACGTGGAAATTGCTATTATTGCGTTGTTTATCGTCAGTATAGCGCTAATTGCATTCTCATATTCTCAACGAGATCCGATGAAAGATGTCGAGCAGGAGCTTGAAACATTGCAGCTTTCTGCTATGCAGGAAATTTATAAGCTCAAAAAGAAAATGACGGTGCTTGAGGAAGAATTACTTGAAACAAACCTTGTGATCCGCAAAGCAAAGAACAGCGGCATCAATCAAAAGATCGCCAAGCAAATACTTTCTAAATATAATAATGGCATGTCAGCTGAAGCAATTGCTAAAGCTGAGCATGTATCAGTAGAAGACGTGAATACGATTATAAAAGATAATGAGAAGGTGCTCGTATGACAAAACGAGGCATTCAGGCATTTGCCGGCGGTATCATATTAGCGACAGCCGTTCTCGCAAGTGTTTTTTATCTGACAGATGAAGATCAAGCAGCTGCTGTAAAAGAACAAAAAACAGTAACCGAGCAAGACGTAAACAATTATCTCGATTCTAAAAAAATGGTTTCTGTTAACCGTGATGAATATCAAAAGCTTCTCGACTCAAAAGAGAAATCTCTGAGCGATGACAGCAGCTCAGACTCGAAAACAGGCAAAGTAAAAACGTACAAGCTTATCATTAAAGACGGCATGAGCACCGCAGATGTATCAGCTATTCTTGAAAAAGAAGGCATTATTGCTTCAGCTGAAGACTTTAATGACTACGTGATAGACGCGGGGTATCACAAGGAGATCCGTGCCGGTGAATTTAAAGTAAAATCAGATATGAGCTTCAAAAAAATCGTTAAAACATTAACACGATAAAAAAACAGGCTATGTTAACAGCCTGTTTTTTTTATCCGAATTTCCCTGTAATATAATCGAGTGTTCTTTGATCTCTCGGCTGAGAGAACATTTTATTTGTATTGTCGCATTCAACAAGCTCACCCATGTAGAAAAATGCAGTTTGATCAGAAACCCTCGCTGCCTGCTGCATGTTGTGCGTCACGATAACGATGGTGTATTTATTTTTCAGCTGAAGAATGAGCTCTTCAATTTTTCTCGTCGAAATTGGATCTAACGCAGATGTCGGCTCATCCATCAGCAAAATATCAGGGTTTGTCGCAAGAGCCCTGGCGATACAGAGACGCTGCTGCTGACCGCCTGATAATGAGAGTGCAGATGAATGCAAACGATCCTTCACCTCACCCCACAGCGCCACGTCTTTTAATGACTTTTCTACAATGTCTTGCAGCTTCTTTTTATTTTTGACGCCGTGGACTCTCGGTCCGTAAGCGACATTATCAAAAATTGATTGCGGAAACGGGTTTCCTTTCTGAAATACCATGCCGATGTTTTTTCTCAAATCTACGATATCGACTTTATCTTTTAAAATGTTGCTGCCATTATAATTCAGCTCACCTGCAAGCTTTACATTCGGCGTCATTTGAATCATTAAATTCAATGTTTTAATAAATGTTGATTTGCCGCATCCTGACGGCCCGATAATCGCCGTAACTTCGTTTTGATTAATGCTCAAATTGATATTTTTTAAGGCATGGTTTTCTCCATACCATAAATTCATTCCGTTGACTTGATAAACTTCCTGTTTCTTTACAGCTTCGGTAGCAATACTCATTGCCGCCCTCCTATCCGAATTTCCCGTTAATGTAATCCTCTGTTTTTTGCTTCTTCGGACTTGTAAAAATTTGTTCGGTCTGTCCGTATTCAACGATTTCGCCGTTTAAAAAGAAAGCCGTCCGGTCAGACACCCGCAGAGCCTGCTGCATATTATGAGTGACAATGATAATTGAGTATTCGCTTTTCAATTCCGTAATCAATTCTTCTATTTTCGCATTTGAAATTGGATCAAGCGCTGAAGCAGGTTCATCAAGAAGAAGAACGGCCGGCTTCATTGCAAGCGTTCTGGCAATACATAAACGCTGCTGCTGACCGCCTGATAACGAAAGCGCGGATGAATGCAAACGGTCCTTTACTTCATCCCAGAGCGCCGCTTTTGTTAAGCTTTCTTCCACGATGTCGTCTAGCACTGCTTTGTTCCGCTCACCGGCATATTTTAATGCATGCGTGATATTATGGTAGATCGATTTCGGAAATGGATTCGGCTTTTGGAAGACCATGCCGATTTCTCTTCTTAAGCTGACAACGTTTATATTGCTTCCCAGTATATTTAATCCTTCATACAAAATTTCACCATCGCTTCTTGCAGAAGGAATTAAGTCATTCATTCGGTTAATATTTCTTAAAAAAGTAGATTTGCCGCATCCTGACGGCCCGATCAAAGCGGTTACCGCATTTTTTTCAATCTCCATATTCACATCACGAACAGCCTGTTTGTTTCCGTAGAAAATAGACAGATCCTTCACCTCGAGCACATTTTGCTGCTGAGGTATCATTCCCACTCTCTCAGGCTTTTCTTTTACCATTTGTTCAGACATTGTTTTCGCCTCTTTCCGGTCTAATTTGCCGTAAGCTTTTTATAGATTATTGTTCCAAGCCATCTCGCTGCGAGATTGAAGACAAGAACTGAAATCACCAGCACTGCAGAACCGCCGTTGGCAATCGCTTCAGCATCCGGAATCATCCCTTGCGTATTTACGTTCCAAATGTGGACCGCAAGTGTTTCAGCGGGTCTGAAAATATTAAGCGGCGATGTTTCAGAAAACGGATTCCACTCTGCAAAATTGAGGCGCGGCGTTGTAAGTCCTGCTGTAAATAATAAAGCCGCTGCTTCTCCGAACACCCTCCCTGACGCTAAAATGGCACCTGTGATGATGGAAGGGATTGCGCTTGGTATTAATACGGTTTTTACGGTATGCCAGCGAGAAACACCTAGAGCGAGCGATGCTTCCTTCAAATCTGTAGGGACTGAACGGACCGCGTCTTCTGTCACACGTACCATAACTGGAAGGTTAAATACTGTTAATGCCAGCGCCCCGCCTATGATCGTATATCCCCAGCCTGTCAGGTTAACAAACATCAGTAATCCGAACATTCCAATGACAATGGACGGAAGAGATGAAAGGACCTCAATACATGTTCTGATAAAATCTGTCACTTTGTTGTTAGGCGCGTATTCCGCCATGAACACGCCGCCGCCCACTCCGAGCGGGATGGTAATCAGCATCGTGATAAACAAAATATAGAAGGAGTTAAACAGCTGGTCTCGTATTCCGCCTCCTGCGGCGATGGCGCTGGATTTTGTCGTAATAAAGTCTAAGCTGAGCTGAGAAACACCGTTAATAATAATATAGGAAAACAAACCGACTAGAATCGCGGCGATAATGGCTGCGCATAAACCGAACATTCCAGTCGCCAGTTTATTAGTTAATTTGCGGTTCATTACACTTTCCTCCTAGATGACAAGTAGCGAATAAGCAGGATGAACAAGAATGACATCACCAGCAACACAAGTCCCATTGACCACAGCGTATTATTTTCAACGCTTCCGTATGTGGTATGGCCCATATTCAGCGTAATAATGGTTGTCAATGTTCCTGCGGTGTCAAGCAGACTTTCAGGCAAAACTCTTGTATTTCCAATCACCATTTGAACAGCCAGAGCTTCACCAAACGCACGCGCCATACCTAGGACAACGGCAGTCATTAATGTCGGAAAAGCTGCAGGGATGAGTACTTTTCTAATGGTCTGCCATCTTGTCGCACCGAGAGCGTAAGAACCTTCTCTTAAGCTTTTCGGAAGTGATGCCATCGCATCAGCTGAGATAGATGTGATCGTCGGCAGAATCATAATGGAAAGCACAATCGTTCCCGCCAATAAACTGTGTCCTGTTCCGCTCGTTTTGAACTGAGCAATAAAAGGCACCAATACTGTAAGACCTATGAATCCATAAACAACAGATGGGATGCCGACCAATAATTCGATCACCGGCTGCAGCACTTTCTTTCCCCAATTCGGCGCAATTTCCGTCATAAAGATCGCACCTGCTATACCGAGTGGGGCAGCAATGAGAGCGGAGAGAATCGTTACTGCAAATGAGCCAAAGATAAATGGCAGCACTCCGTATTTCGGATCAGAATCTGTAGGGTTCCAATTCAGACTGGTTAAGAATTCAATTGGGCTTACACCATTTACTAGAAAAGATTGCAGCCCCTTAATACCGAGGAAAATGGTGATTGCCACAGATGCCGCTATCATTATAAGCGCGCAGGCTGTCACGATCATTCTTCCCCGAATTTCATCCAATTGCCGGTTTTGCCTTGAGCTGATTAAACGTTCGCTCACAGACATATTTTCTCTATTGTTTATCATCGTTTTACACTCCTATGAATGTGTTAAGAGGAGAAACGGAAGTCTCCGCACTCCTCTTTTTATTTAGATCAGCTTTGCTTCCCTTTGGCATCGCGAGTCACTTTCATGTCAGTAACCGGAATGTACCCTTGGTCAGTTACAATACTTTTTTGAATGTCTTCACTTTTTAGATAATCAAGAAATTCTTTCGCTAGATCTTTCGCTTCGCCTTTTGTATAAGAATGCTGATAAGCCCAGATCGGATACTCGCCAGTTGTAACGTTTTTCGCTTCTGGCTTCACTCCGTCAATGGATAAAGCTGTTACTTTGTCATCTGTTAAATATGAGAATGCAAGATATCCAATCGCTCCCGGAGTGTCAGCAATGATTTTTTTCACAGTGTTGGAAGAATCCTCAGTAATGCCTTCTGCCGGTTCTTCTCCGTCAAGCGCGTATTTTACAAATGTCGCACGTGTACCTGAAGAATCAGGACGGTTTACAAGCGTAATTTTTTGGTCCTTGCCGCCAAGCTCTTTCCAGTTTTTGATTTTGCCAGTGAAGATTTTTTTCAATTCATCTTTTGAGATATCTTTTACACCTGTATCAGGGTTTACAGCCGCTGCCATACCGACTACTGCAACTTGATGATCGACAAGCGCTTTTGCGTCGATGCCTTCTTTTTCTTCAGCAAAAACATCTGAATTTCCGATTTGCACAGCCCCTTCAGAGACCTGAGAAAGCCCTGTTCCAGAACCCCCTGCTTGTACCTGTATATCAGCATCAGGGTTTTCTTCCATAAATTTTTCTGCAGCTGCAAGTACTAATGGCTGCATGGCCGATGAACCAGAAATGGTTAAAGAACCTGATGCCTTTTCTTCTCCTTTTGCAGAGCCGCTATTTGATTTTTCACTATCTCCTGCGTTTCCGCATGCAGCTGCAACCATCATAAAAGCAGCCATTAGAAGCATAAGCACCAATTTGTTTTTTTTCATTTCCTGAATTCCCCCTGCGTATAATGTGTAATTTGTCCTACACGTTTAGAGTAAAGGTTCTATGTAAAATAGGTTTAAATCGAATGTTAAGGTTTTGTAAATCCGTGCATTTTTTTGTATAAAAAAACGCCCACATGATGTGGACGTTTCTGTTTAGTTAGCAGAAGACGAGGTGTTTTCTGCTTTTTCTTCAATTTTGTCTTTATTCTTTTGCTGAGTATCTTCTTTGTCCTGCTTCGATTTCAGCTCAAAATATTTATCCAATACTTCTCTGCCGATTTCGTTGGTAATGGTATATTTAGCGCTGTAATCTACATAAGCCCAAGGAACTACAACAGAGATGGCAACCTCAGGGTTATCAGCAGGCGCATAAGCAACAAGTGTCGTATTATAAGTACCTTCACCTGTTTTTGATTTATTTGGTCCGTCATAGAACGATTGCGCTGTTCCTGTTTTAGCAGCAGGCTTATAAGATGCTGAAGCAAATTGACTTGCCGCCGTTCCTTTAGTGGCGACTCGTCTAAACCCGGCTTGAACTTCTTTAATGTACTCGCCTTTCATATCAACTTTATTCAGCACTTCAGGCTGAACAGATTGTACAACTGCCCCGATTCCTTTTTCAGCGTCAGGTTCCCTTACTTCTTTTACAAGCTGAGGTTTCAAGCGGTATCCACCATTTGCGATTGTTGATACATATTGTGCCAGTTCGAGCGGTGTATACGTATCATATTGGCCGATAGCGTAATCTAGCAAGAATCCCGTCAATCTGCTTGTTCCTTTATAGCCTGTCATTTCATTTGGAAGGTCAATCCCAGTTTTGACACCAAGTCCAAATTGACTGAAATAATTCCGGAATGTATCAAAAGCCGTCGTATCAATTGGTAAAGCTTGATGCGGTTTATATTCACCTTTTCCAAGTGCGATTGCAGTTTTAAACATGAATACGTTTGAAGACTGCTCTAAGGCTCTTTGAATATTAACAGGTCCTAAAGTAGTCCACGATTTTTTGCCGTTTTTATCCTGACCAATATATAATGGTTCATCCTGAAAGACTGTATTCAGATTGATGGCACCAGTTTGAAGACCTGTCAGTACAGTTGCGCCTTTGACAGCTGACCCCATAGCATAAGATGACGTCATATTTCCCAGTGCGTAATCGTCAATTTTATATTTTCCATTTTCTGTTTTAATCTGCTTACCCGCCATCGTCAGCACTTCACCGTTTCTCGGGTCCATCATGACGACAAATGCCCGGTCTAACAATTCAGTACTTGGTCTTGCTTTAGCAGATTTGAGATTTTTTTCGATAATTTTTTCAACTGATTTTTGCAGGTCAATGTCAATCGTAAGCACGAGATCTTTACCGGCTTTCCCTTCAGAAACGGTCTTCGTTCCCGTTACATTGCCGTTTGAATCTGTGATATTTTCCACCTTAGCTTTTTGGCCCTGCAAAAGGCTTTCGTATTGATATTCCAGATAACTTTTTCCAACCCTGTCGTTTCTACTGTAGCCAAGCGATAAATAATGGTCGAGCAGATTTGACGGTAATCCTTCATCAGAGCTGGAAACACTTCCGAGCACTGAGCGAAGAAGATTTTTGTACGGATATTCACGTTCCCAGTCTGACGTGACATCAACACCCGGCAGTTCATCTAAATGTTCACTCACAACTGCCATTTCTTTCGCTGATACATCTTCATTTTTGATGTATTGCGGTGTTAACGCATATCCGGAGTCCATCTGTCTTTTAATGGCGAGAATCTGCATGTCTTTATCAGTCAATTCATTCAGCTGCTTATCGGTAATCCGTTTCAGCTGGAGCTGATATAAATCATCATCTGATAATTTTTTATTTTCTACCTGCTGTCTTTCCTTAGAAGTAATCAGCTTTTTCGCTTCTTTTGGTCTTGTCAAAATCCAATAATCTTTTTTATCCCGTTCTGTTACTTTTTTTGTATCGACTTTAATCATATCCGCCAGCTTCTTTGCGATTTTCAAACGCTGTTCTTGCGTTGTAGATTTAGATCTCGTGTATGTAATCGCATTTAAAGCCTTATTTGTCACAATGGCATTGAAATTTCGATCATAGATTTTCCCGCGCGGCACCGCCGAGCTGACTTCACTTTGTTCCTGCTGATTGGCTTGATTTTTGTAATCATCGCCTTGAACGATCTGCTTAATGCCAAGCTCCACAATAATCCAGGTGAAAATGACAAAAGCGGCCAAAAATAAAATATTCAGCCGGATCGGAAGCGACTTCTTTTTCTCTTTATGATTTTGCTTTTTTTGTTTATTTCTCCTCATAACATCACCTTTTCTATTTACAGAAAGAAAAGACACTCAAGTAAGAGTGCCATTTTTCATTTTAAAGGTTTTTTCGACTTTTTTCTACAGATAACCCCTTTTTGCCAAAAAATTATCTTTGGCCCTTTAAAAGGTTCGGTTCAGTCACCCGGCCCTGGCCGTCTTCTTCCATAGTTTCATTTTCCTCATCTTTCTCTTTAAAACGAATATCCTTGACAAAGTAATAAATCAGCGGATGTCCGATGCCCAAGATGGCAAGCGACAATGGTATACCTATATCTTCTTTTAAAAGGGCCACGATAAGGAGAAAGCATAAAATCGAAACAATTCTGCCGGCGTTTAGAAAAAGTTCTCTCAGCACGATATATTCAATTCTCGCTTTTCTGGCATGCCTGGCCCGGCCTATGACATCATATGTAAGCGATACATAAGGCACGAGCAAAAGAGGATAGCCGATCGCTATAAACACACCGTACGTCAATAATGTCGTAAAACTCATATGAAAGAGTATTAAAAACAGCGCACCATACAGAATAAGGCCGCCAAGCAAAATTGATTTTTTACGGGCCTTTTTCTTGATCAGCCTTGATGCAAAATAATAGGCAAAAAAGGAAACAGCTGAGTTGACGAGACCAAAGGTTCCGAGAGCCAGTTCGCTGTTTGTCTCAATAAACACAAAAACACTGATTAGAAAGACGAAAATCCCTTCTCTCAAGCCCTGAAAAAAATGCGCATTTGTAATCCGCCGCCAATTCATATTCGTGTGGCGTTCTCCAAATACCTTACTCAGCATAAAATGGCCCTTTGATTCTCTCCGTTTTAGGAAGAAGCTCATCACGACAGCCAGTGCAAATAAACTGAGGGAGAGACTGAAAATGACAGTGTAACCCGTATTATTTTCAAGTCTTGAGATGACAAATCCTGCAACAATCGGACCAATCATTCCTGCGGATGAGGACAGGATGCCCATAAAGCCGTTGAAAAAATCCCGCGTATCAGGCTCTGTTATTTCAAAGGTGAGCACATTAAACGCGAGCCAGTAAAATCCATAGCCTACTCCGAGCACCGCTCCGATGAGAACAAGACGTGATGCAGCCGTTTCCCCAGCCAGCAGCACACTTAAATAAAATGCTGCTAAAAAAATCACTCCGAATCTGAGAATGAAAACCCTGTCTATTTTTTTGGCTAACCGGCCAGCTAAATAAAATGTTATCGGCTGCATCGTCACAATCGATAAGTTGTATATCGCCAAGTCAATAAATTTTCCTGACTGCTTCCAGAGATACACATTCACAAATGTATTGGACAGCGCAATTCCTAACGAGTAAAGACCGCCAACGGTCAGCAGAAGGAGTAATCCTTTATTTACATCTACATCGCCAATTACCTTTTTTAGTTTGCTCATTACTGACTCCCCTTTACTACCCCTTAGTCTGTCTCACTGAAACGGAGATATGTAAAGAGAAGACATAAAAAAACAAGGCCCTTTTATGAGGACCTTGTTTTGCGTTATTATTTTGCTTCGCTGTAAAGACGAGCAACTTCGTCCCAGTTTACCACATTCCAGAAAGCTGAAATGTAATCAGGACGGCGGTTTTGGTAGTTCAGGTAGTAAGCATGCTCCCAAACATCAAGACCTAGGATAGGCGTTTTGCCTTCAGAAAGCGGAGAATCTTGGTTTGGCGTGCTTGTGATTTCAAGTTTGCCGTTGTTTACAACAAGCCATGCCCAGCCTGAACCGAAACGTCCAGCTGCTGCTGCAGCGAATTGTTCTTTGAATTTGTCAAAGCTTCCAAATACACTGTTGATCTCTTCAGCAAGCTCGCCAGTTGGCTCGCCACCGCCGTTTGGAGATAAAAGTGTCCAGAATAATTTGTGGTTCGCATGTCCGCCGCCATTGTTGCGGACTGCTGTGCGGATGTTTTCAGGAACAGAATCTAAATCTGCAACAAGCTCTTCAACTGATTTGTTTGCAAGAGCAGTGTTTCCTTCAACCGCTTTGTTTAAATTTGTAACGTATGTGTTATGGTGCTTCGTATGGTGAATATTCATAGTTTCCTTGTCGATATGCGGTTCTAAAGCATCGTACGCATAAGGTAGTTCTGGAAGTTCGTAAGCCATGATAATTCCTCCTTAATATATATGTACTGAAATGCCGCTTTACAGCGAGCCTTTCTTCATTCAATGTAACAAAAGAACGCCATGTAATCAATGAAAAAGCTCACAATTTGGCTATTTCAGCAGACATATTTCACTTTAACCGTTACTTTGTCACCTTAAACCTCCTGAATGGCATCTTTAAAGAACAGTCCATAAAAAATATCCGATCATTAGAAGCTGAATAATTCCCTTTGCAATGACACCCGTTAAAAAGCCGATCAATGAGCCTAGCCCAATTTTAAACGCTGATTTTACATCTTTTTGATGTACGATAAGCTCTGCACAAACAGCCCCGATAAACGGCCCTAGTATGATTCCTGCAACCGGAATCACAAATGGTCCGATTAACAAACCGATCGTACTTCCCCAAATAGCAGCTTTGCTTCCGCCGAACCTTTTTACACCAAGCAGGTTGGAAACATAATCTGCAGCGAATAATACTGCGGCGAATACAGCTTCAACCAGCCAGAACATATAGGAATACGGACTGAAAGAAAACAAAAATCCGTATAATACAAAACCGGCTACAATAAATACAACACTTGGAATAACAGGGTACACAAGCCCGATAAAAGCAATGATAAATAGTGCCGCGATCAACAGCCAATACAAAATATCCATAGTATCCATCCTCCTCAATATGCTTACATCTCTGATCTTACACTTCTGCCAATGCAGGTCTTCCTTGTATTCAAACGCAGGCAGCGATACAATAAGCAACATATATTGTATAGCTAGGAAGTGAAGACAGTGAATGTATTTCAGCTTTTCATCAAAAGTACATACTCTCCACGGGATATTGCAAAAACAAGATTTCAAGGAATCGGAAAAGCGATTCTTTATGTATTTTTGCTCTCTGTCCTTTTTGCGATCCCCACTGCTTATTATGTAAGCTCAGGGACCGTCCAATCTATGAACGGCTTTAAATCCGTTTTAAACAAAGATTTCCCTGATTTCACAATTTCAAACGGCAAACTTCAAACAGATGAAAAAAAAGCCACAGAATCAAAGGCAAACGGCTTTGTCATCGTGTTTGATCCGACGGATGCATATGGCACAGAACAAATCGAAGCAAAGCAAAACGCAATAGGTATACTTCAGGATAAGTTTGTTTTGGCCATTGACGGACAGGCCCAAGAGATGGCTTACTCAATGATGCCGTCAGATTTAACAAAAAAAGATATCACTGCAGGGTTAAACCAAAATAAAGCGATGATTGTGACTGTTCTTTCAGTACTCATTTTTCTCGTGACAGCGGCGGGAAAATTTATTGAGGTATCTTTCTTGGCGCTTATCGGGCTAATCATAAAGAACGCTCAGCAAAAGCAGCTGTCCTACCAGCAGCTATGGAAGCTTTCTGCTTACTCCATCACCCTTTCAACGATATTTTTTACGATTATGCGTGCGTTAGAAACAACGGTGCCAAGTGAATTTTTAGTCAACTGGTTTGTTAACTTTGTCATCCTGTTTCTCGTTTTAAAAGAGCTCCCGTCCAAAAAAGCTGCTGCTTAATTCGGAGACTGCCTTTGCAGTCTCTTTTCTTTTGTCATGAATGATAACGGACAAGCATACAATGTTATCAAAATGTTGTATGCGGGAGGCAAAGTCAATGAAACGTCTCACTTTTGTATTCGGCATTCTCTTTATCCTTTTTATCCTTTTTTATGATCTTAAAATTGGAACGATCCCTGTTCAAAACCTCCCTGTTTATAAAGCATCGGCAAAAACAACTATGCAGGAAACAGCATATAAAACGGTAACGGTAAAACCGGGTGACACGGTCATGTCAATTGTCGGGTCTGCAAGTTCCCCTGACGATATTGTAAAGGATTTTGAAACGCTTAATCCAAATGTAAAAGCCAATACGATTCAAGCAGGAACAGCATACAAATTCCCGGTCTACCCATAATTAACGTTAATTTCTTGTCAGTTCGGCGAATACACTGTTACAATATAATTTGTAAAATACATTGACATACACCATACTAGGTTTATTCTAGAAGCGGCAACTACAATTAAGGAGCGATTGACAAGTGAGTGAAATCACCCATCGTACAAAAACGCGTCCCGTTAAAGTGGGACCTTTAACAATAGGCGGTAACAATGAAGTCGTTATCCAAAGCATGACAACAACCAAAACACATGATGTAGAAGCAACGGTTGCGGAAATTAACCGGCTGGCTGAAGCCGGATGCCAAATCGTGCGGGTGGCTTGTCCGGATGAACGGGCGGCAAACGCCATTGCGGATATTAAAAAACGGATTTCCATTCCGCTCGTCGTTGACATTCATTTTGATTATAAACTTGCGTTAAAAGCCATTGAAGGCGGCGCAGATAAAATACGAATCAACCCAGGCAACATCGGGCGCCGTGAAAAAGTCGAAGCGGTCGTTAAAGCGGCAAAAGAAAAAGGGATTCCGATCCGAATCGGTGTAAACGCAGGTTCATTGGAAAAACGGATTTTAGAAAAATACGGATATCCGACAGCAGACGGCATGGTAGAAAGTGCTCTTCATCACATTAAGATTCTTGAAGATCTTGATTTTCACGATATTATCGTCAGCATGAAGGCTTCTGACGTAAACCTTGCCATCGAAGCTTATGAAAAAGCGTCAAAAGCATTTGATTACCCGCTTCACCTCGGCATCACCGAGTCAGGTACGCTGTTTGCCGGTACAGTAAAAAGCGCAGCAGGACTTGGCGCGATTTTAAGCAAGGGCATCGGTAACACCCTGCGTATCTCATTAAGTGCAGACCCAGTAGAAGAGGTTAAAGTAGCGAGAGAGCTATTGAAATCCTTTGGTTTGGCCTCTAACGCTGCAACACTCATCTCATGCCCGACTTGCGGCCGTATCGAGATTGATTTGATCAGCATCGCCAACGAGGTGGAAGAATATATTTCTAAAGTGAAAGCGCCGATTAAAGTCGCCGTTCTCGGATGTGCGGTAAACGGCCCGGGTGAAGCGAGAGAAGCTGATATCGGCATTGCTGGAGCACGCGGCGAAGGCCTTCTGTTCCGAAAAGGAAAAATTGTCCGTAAGGTTCCAGAAGAAACAATGGTTGAAGAACTGAAAAAAGAAATCGACATACTTGCTGAAGAACACTACGCAAAGCTTGAGGCTGAAAAAGCGAAATTAAATGAAGAAACACAAAAAGCTTGACGGGAACCCGTCAAGCTTTTTTGTATTAGAAAAATGGAATAATAAATATTCCAAGCACTAATGAGACAACACCAATCCCCATAGCCCATGCGCCCAGGCTTTGGGCTCCTCTTCTTCTTGCGATATAGCCGACAATAATACCGGCAGCTCCCAACAAAACAGGAAGAACAAACAATGAAATAATGGACAAGGCTAAAGCGATATACCCTATTCCCCGTCCTTCATTGACATTGCTGCCGCTGCGGTCATTCCCTTGGTCATCGCTTCGGTCAGAAGCACGGAAAGGCTCTGCAATTTCAGCAGCTGTTTCCTCAAAAAAACCATCATTGTCGCGGGTAATATTTGTTCCTTCAGAACCATGATCTACATAGTAACTGTTGTTATCACGTTTTTCGTAATCGTTTGCCACCTTCAATTCCCCCTTCTGTTTTATAAAGGAGCTTTTATAGTTTGATCCATTTTTCCCGATTCATGTTTGCTAAACTTTTCTGGTAATGCTAATTGTTTATGTTACACTTGAAAGGATGAAACTGAAGGAGTGTGGGCATGTTACGTTTAGGAATAGATATTGACGGCACAATCACGGCTCAGGATACATTCGTCCCTTATTTAAACCGCTCGTTTAATCTTTCCATTTCATTAAACGATATGACGGATTATGATTTAACAAAACTGTTACGTATTACACAGGACGAATTTTGGGATTGGATGAATCAAAATGAAGCGACGATATATAAAGAAGCACTTCTTGCGCAGCATGCAAAACAGTCCCTTGACCTCCTCAAAGAGGAGCACCGGCTGATTTATATTACGGCGAGAAGGACTCATTTAAGCGATATTACGTACGAATGGTTTGACAGACAAAACATCCATTATGACCACATAGAGCTTGTGGGCGGGCATCATAAAGTCGAAGCGGTCAAAAAACATGACATCGACTTGTTTTTTGAGGATCATCATGGAAACGCAATGATGATTGCAAAAGAAGCTGGTATACCGGTGATTTTATTCAATTCGCCTTATAACCAGCTTCCGATTGATTCAAACATCATTAGAGTTAACAACTGGCTCGAAGCGGTTCAATGGATAAATGAAAATAAACATTCTTTCATACGTGTGAAAAATTAAAAAAGGAGCCTGATTAGGCTCCTTTTTCTCTATCCTTTCACTCTCATGCAGAGGGTTGATCTTGCTTTTCCTGTTCACAGCTTGGGCATGTCCCGTAAATCTCAAATTTATGCCCGCTGATTTGATAGCCATCTAAGTCATCATAGAGCTTATCCATCGGACAAGACTCAATCTCCTTTGTTTTGCCGCAAGCCAGGCAAATAAAATGATGGTGATGATGAGTAAATGAGCATTTAAATCGGAACAGCTTTTCACCGGAAAGTTCAGTCGTTTCCAAAATACCTAGCTCTTCATACAAAGATAGGTTTCTGTAAATCGTATCAAAGCTTAACCCGGGATAATCATCATTTAGTGCAGAAAGTACATTTTTAGCGGTCAGATACCTGTCCGAATCAGCAAAAAGCTGAAGCATATCTTCCCGTTTGCTTGTATATTTATATCCGTTTTCTTTCAGTAAGTTCAGCGCTTCTTGTACGTTCATGAAGGGCCCCCCTTTTCGCTTTGCTTAAGAACGAACGTATCTTAAATATCAAAAAGAAAATGGCAGCTGTCTGACCAGCAAGCCATTTTCTTAACTACTGATAAAATTATACCCATAAAATGAATAAAAGTAAATGAAAGCCTAGTGGATTGCGGTTTTGAATTTGCCGCCCCTTGTTTCATGAGTATTCATAATTGTAATAAAGGCATTATCATCGACTTCAAACACAATGGATTTGAGCTTAGTCACTTCCAGCCTTGTGACAACTGCATAAATCACATCTTTTTCCTCGTCTGTATAGCCGCCTTTTCCCTTCAGCTTCGTTGTTCCGCGTCCGAGACGGTGTAATATTGCGTCGGAAATCTCATCATACTGGTCCGAGACAATAATCACAGCTTTTGTTTCATCAAGCCCTTGGATGACCGCATCAATGGTTTTCATGGCAATGTAGTAAGTCATGAAAGAATACATAGCTTGCTCAGGACCGAACACAAAACCGGCCCAAATAAAGATAAATACATTGATAAGCATCACAAATTCACCAACTGAAAACGGCAATTTTTTCGTTAACAGTATACCGAGAATTTCTGTGCCGTCCATTGAACCTCCGTTACGAATCACCAGACCCACGCCAAAGCCGAGCAATAGACCTCCGAATACTGTAGCCAGAATAGGCTGTGTCGTAATGGCTTCTACGTGGTGAAGCGAGGATTCGATTAAGGCAAGGCCGACGATCCCGATAACAGTAGAAACGAGGAAGGTCTTACCGATATATTTATATCCGAAGATCATAAAAGGAATGTTTAAGATGACAACAAAAACAGCGAAATTCAGAAAGGGGTTTGACATAAAGAGGTGGTCTAAAATAAGTGATACACCGATAATGCCGCCATCAATAAAATCATTGGGGACTAAAAATAATTCAATACTCACCGCCGCAGACGCAGCTCCGATCAGAATCATGATGACCCTGAATATAAAGTGGATAAATGATTCTCTTTTGTGTTGTTTTGTTGGGGTCATAAAATCTCCTTTCCTGCAATAACTATTTTAAATAGACTATGACTCTATTTTACCATGAAATGCTGACACATTTTATTGATTTGCCCATACATTATGTCTGAGAGGTGGAATGTTCGATGATATTATTTCAAAGAATTATTTTGCAGAGGCTCAATCAAGCCACTGCTGAAGATTTATTGAAGTACTCCAAGCAATACGGAATCAGTTTGACAAAACCGCAAGCAATTGAAGTAGCAAACCTGTTATACGGGAAAAATGTGAATATTTTTAATGAGCAGGAACGTACACGGCTGCTGAAACAAGTAGAATCCATTACTTCAAAAGAAACAGCCCAAACCGTTCATGAACTTTTCAAGCAATTCTCAAGCTGAAAAAAAGCGGGGGATTCAATCCCCCGCTTTTTTATTGCTGTAAAATCTTTTCGAGTAATGTGTTGTCAAATTGCTTTTCTTTCAGCATTTGAATCTCAAAACGGTACGGCGGTTTTTTGTTCTTTTTATCTTCACCGACATACGGCGTTTCAAGGATTTTCGGAATGTCTTTTAACTGCTCATGATGAACGACATATTGCAATGCGTCAAATCCGATTTCCCCGAAGCCAATATTTTCATGACGGTCTTTTCTCGCGCCTTTAATATTTTTGCTGTCATTGATATGGAGCACTTTGATTCTGTCAATACCAACAATTTTATCGAACTCATTCAGCACTCCGTCAAAATCTTCGACAATATTGTAGCCGGCATCATGTGTATGGCATGTGTCAAAGCATACAGACAAATGCTCATTGTGTGTAACGCCATCAATAATTTGCGCAAGCTCTTCAAAACTTCTGCCGCATTCAGACCCTTTGCCTGCCATTGTTTCTAATGCAATCTGCACATTTTGATTCGGATCAATGACTTCATTTAAGCCTTCAATAATTTTCTTAATGCCTTCTTCGGCTCCCGCGCCAACATGAGCACCCGGGTGAAGGACGATTTGCTTTGCGCCGATAGCAGCTGTCCGCTCAATTTCAGAGCGGAGAAAATCAACACCAAGCTCAAAAGTAGCCGGATTGACCGTATTGCCAATATTAATAATATAAGGCGCGTGTACGATAATCTCGTCGATGCCGTTTTCCTGCATGTGAGCGCGGCCGGCTTCTATATTTAAGTCTTCAATTTTTTTTCGGCGCGTATTTTGCGGCGCGCCTGTATAAATCATAAACGTGTTCGCCCCGTAAGAGACTGCTTCCTGACTCGCAGCCAGAAGCATATGTTTTCCGCTCATAGAGACGTGTGAACCTATTCTCAACAACCGGTTCCCCTACTTTCTTTTTTTAGATTGATTTCTTCGCTGTTTTTTCTTAATTTTCTCCATCTCGTAGCTCATTTTCTTTTTATATCCGGGCTTAACCTTCTTCGGCTTTTTCACGAGACGATGGGCGATTTCATCTGCTTCGTTCGGCGTCTTTTTACGCTTTTGGCGGCGCTGGCGGTCATCGCCTTTTTTCCATTCGCCTTTTTCAATCTCCAGGTAATCAAACTCAATGCCCATTTTCTCAAGCTTCACCAATGCATCCTCATCAGAAAGCTCATAAATTGTCATGGCCTGTCCTGAAGAACCCGCGCGCGCTGTTCTGCCCACACGGTGAACATAAAAATCAAGATCATCCGGCAGCTCATAGTTGATGACATGGCTGACACCTTTAATATCAATGCCTCTTGCGGCGAGGTCAGTTGCAATTACATAAGTGAATTCCAAATCATTAATCTGCTTCATGACTTTTTTACGCTCACGAGGCGTTAAGCCGCCGTGCAGAAGTCCGATTTTCATCCCTTTGTCCATTAAATATTTGGCGATATGGTCGGCATTGTTTTTCGTATTAGCAAACACAATGCCTAAGTAAGGGGTCAGATTAGACATGATATTGAAAAGAAGCTTGTCCTTATCACGATGCTTTGAAGGAATAAGAATATGCTCAATCTTCGCAGCAGTAACCTGTTTAGGCTCCACATGGGCGTATTTCGGGTTTTCCATATATTTTTTCAAAAACGGTTTCAGCTTTTCCGGAATCGTTGCAGAGAACACAAGCATCTGCAGATCCTCTGGCATACGTGAACCAATGTAATCAACGTCTGCAAGGAAGCCCATATCCAGCATTAAATCCGCTTCATCAATAACAAGAGACTCAGCTTTATGAACACTTAATGCCTGTTCTTTGATTAAATCTGCAATCCGTCCCGGCGTTCCGACAACTAGATGCGGCTGCGTTTTCAGTTTATCAATGGCTTTCTGCTTATCTGTGCCTCCGATAAAACATTTGGAACGGATCGAATCACCTTCAGCACCCTGAGTGATTTTCAGCGCTTCCTGATGAATCTGGTTGGCAAGCTCGCGCGTCGGAGCCGTAATAACCACCTGAACGACATCCTTAGCAGGATCAATTTTATTTAACAAAGGAAGTAAGTAAGCGTGAGTCTTTCCGGTTCCAGTCTGAGACTGCCCGATGACGCTTTCTTTTTTTAATACAGCAGGAATCAGCCTTTTTTGAATATCAGTCGGTTCATAAAAACCAAGGCGATGTACTGCATCTATAATAAACGGTTTCAATTCATACACATCAAATTTAGTTTCTTTCATTTTTCCCAGCTCCTTAAAGCGGCACATTATGTGTCCATCATCACATTATACCCGATTTCCCTTAAAAACACCACGTTTGGAAGGCGTTTGTTTTATTCAGATAAGGAAAGCAAATACCGAAACCCATGCATATTGTAATAGCAGAGAGAGCTGAAAGGAGGTACAAGTATGTTTTCACAGCAGCAGCCAATGAGAAACTATCCGCAGCCCGGTCCGCCCCGCCCTATGCAAAACCAGCGCATGATGGGAAGAACAGCGCCTGAAATGCGAAGACCTTCATTTGGTCCGCCTCAGCAAAGTTTCCAGCAATCAGGGCAGCAATTTCTTCCACAGCCAAACGCCGGAGCAAGAAATGGGGCGGGCACAGGCTTAAAAGGGATGCTGTCCAAATTTTTACCCGGCACAGGAGGCACAGGGGCGCCCGGAGCAGCCGCAGGCGGAGGAGCAGGTCTGCAGGGCATTCAAAATCTCGCCAATCCGGCATCGTTATCCAGTATGCTCGGCAATGTGCAAAAAGTGCTCGGCATGGCGCAGCAAGTCACCCCTATGATTCAGCAGTACGGACCCTTAGTCCGCAACCTGCCGGCAATGATAAAGCTTTACAGTCAATTAAGCAAAAACGATGATACAGAGGGCACTGAAGAAGAAACGAAGACAGAATCAGAAGATAATACAGAAACAGAAAAGAAAGCTGCGTCAAACGAATCTGGTGAAAAAGAAAAATCAAAAGCAAGCAGACCATCATCTGCAAAAAAAACAGCAGCACCGGACTTAAAGGAACAAAAATCAAAAACATCTGTCTCACAGAAAAAGGAAACGCCCTCTCCTTCCTCGAAAAAAACATCCGGCAGTTCTAAGCCGAGATTATATATTTAACATTCTTTGATATCTGGAGTGAGATTGGCTATAATGGAGATCAGAAGATTGCAAGATTAGAGCCGTTTGATTACGGCTTTTTATATTGCCTTTACTCACTTCTGTATTGGAGGACAACCGAAAATGGACGTAATTAAAATTTCGCCGCGCGGTTATTGCTATGGTGTTGTTGACGCTATGGTAATCGCTAAAAACGCGGCACTGGATAAAAGCTTGCCAAGACCCATTTATATACTCGGGATGATTGTTCATAATAAACACGTCACTGATGCGTTTGAGGAAGATGGCATTTATACATTGGACGGCGCTAATCGACTGGACATCCTGAAGCAGGTTGAAAAAGGAACTGTCATTTTCACAGCGCACGGCGTTTCTCCCGAGGTTAGAAGAATCGCTGAAGAAAAAGGATTAGTCGCTATAGACGCTACATGTCCGGATGTTACGAAAACCCACAACTTAATCTTAGAAATGAAAGAAAAAGGATACCACGTGATCTATGTCGGCAAAAAAGGCCATCCGGAGCCGGAAGGAGCGGTTGGCGTAGCGCCTGATATCGTTCACTTGGTTGAAACACCGGAAGATGTCAAAAATCTCGATATCCAAGCTGAAAAATTGATCGTAACAAACCAAACGACAATGTCTCAATGGGATGTTCACGATATTATGGAGCTCGTGAAGGAAAAATATCCTCACGTTGAATATCACCAAGAGATTTGCCTGGCTACTCAGGTGCGGCAGGAGGCTGTATCGGAGCAGGCGAAAAAAGCGGACCTAACGATCGTTGTCGGCGACCCAAAAAGCAATAATTCAAACCGGCTCGCCCAAGTGTCTGAGGAAATAGCCGGGACAAAAGCGTACCGAATCGGCGATCTCAGCGAATTAAAACTGGAATGGCTTAAAGGCGTAAATACCGTCGCCGTTACTGCCGGAGCTTCAACACCGACGCCGATCACCAAAGAAGTGATTCGCTTTTTAGAACAGTTCGATCATGAAGACCCATCAACTTGGACAATCGAACACAATGTTCCGCTCAAAAAAATCCTTCCAAAAGTGAAAGCAAAAAACTGAGGCCCTCACAGCCTCAGTTTTTTTATAGAAAAGTAAATGGATTTGTATCCGTTTCGGAAATAAAGATATTGACGTCTGCTTTTTTATCCTTACACATTGACGTCAGTTTTTTTACGACGCCTTCTTTCATGATTTTTTCAGCGTAATGGCCTGGATCAATAACATTCAGACCAAGCATCATCGCATCATGGGCAACATGGAAATATAGATCGCCCGTGACGTAAACATCTGCGCCTTTCCGTTTTGCCTGATGGATATACTTGTTCCCGTCTCCTCCGAGAACAGCTACTTTCTTCACCATGCTGTCAGCCTGTCCCACCATTCTGACGCCGTTCACTTGAAGCTTGTCTTTTACAAACAAAGCAAATTCCTGAAGCGTCATTTCATTTTTAAGTGTTCCGACACGGCCTAGCCCTTTTTCGGCTGGTGACTGCTCGACAGGATAAATATCATAAGCGACTTCTTCATACGGATGGCTTTTTATCATTGCGTTTATAACGGCTTTTTCTATGCTTTGAGGAAACACAGTCTCCAGTCTGACTTCATGTACGAGCTCAAGCTCTCCAACCTCTCCGATAAAAGGCTGTGCGCCGTCCAATGGCTTAAAGCTGCCAATGCCCTCAGATGAAAACGCACAATGGCTGTACTCACCGATATGGCCTGCCCCCGCATTTCCCAGAGCGCCTCTGACCTGTTCTTCATATTCTTTCGGCACGTATACGACGAGTTTTTTGAGAGGGTCAGTATAAGTAGGCACCAATACTTCAGTTCCACTCAGCTCCAAGGCCTCAGCAAGCAAATCGTTTACACCCCCGTCCGCAACATCTAGGTTAGTATGAGCCGCATACACGGCGATGTCATGCTTCAAACACTTTTCAATCAGCCTTCCGCCGGGCTGATCAGTTGAAATATGCTTTAGCGGCCGGAATATAGGAGGATGGTGTGCAATGATTAAATCAACATCCTTTTCAATCGCTTCATCGACGACGCTTTCCAATACATCCAGCGTAACCATCACATTTTTAACTGGTTTATTTAAACTGCCGATTTGCAGACCGATTTTATCACCCTCAACTGCATAGGCTTTTGGAGAAAATTGTTCAAACAGCTGAATGACTTGCTGTCCGTTTACCGTTTTAGCCATGATCGATAACCTCCTTTAATAGCTCCATTCGATCGGTTAGTTCGTTCAATTTCTTTTTGTTATCTTCAGATGTCGCAGCACGGCTGATCTGTTCATATATGTTTTGAGTATGCTGGAGCTCTTGTGTCCATTTTTTCAAAAATACAGCATTCTTTTCTTTTGCCAAAAATGGGCCTACGAGCATTCCTGCCGGCAAAGAAATTCCTGCATAAGCTGCATCTCTGTCTCCCGTTTCGGCGACAAGCACCTCATAGCACTTCCCGTCCTCCTCAAGAATCACTTCATCAATAAGTGCGTACCCTTCTTTATACAGCCATTCTCTAATATGAACGGCATGAATATTCGGCTGTAAAATAAGCCGTTCTTTACCTGTCAGTTTTTCTTTGCCTGCTTCTAAAATATGAGCGATCAGTGACCCGCCCATTCCGGCAATTGTTATGGCGTCAGCCTCACCTTTCTGAAGCACTTCAAGGCCGTCTCCTTGTCTTACCGTTATGTGTGCGCTTAAACCCGATTTGTCGACCTGCCGTTTGGCAGACAAGAATGGACCGTCTGTTATTTCTCCAGCAATAGCTTTGCTCGCTTTATGATTCAGCACCGCATAACAAGGAAGGTAAGCATGGTCAGAACCAATATCCGCTACTACCGCTCCATCCGGTATGTACTCCGCTACTGTTTGTAATCGTTTTGATAATTTTAATTCGTTCACTTGTCATCACAACTTTTCTCAATCATTTTTTCCTTTTCTATCATATAAAAAATCAGCCCGGAATCCAAGCTGAGCGAATGATTTTCAGTTTATTTCTTTGCAGGAACAAAAACAGTATGGAATAGGACAAAAATAAAAGGCTGTCGAGAACATCTCGGCGGCCTGAGAACGTATAAGGAGAAAGATACATCCTTTATTTAATTTTAGACACCCATTCTGCCATGTCATCAAGCTTATCAGCCGGAACAAGACCGGAAGGCATTCCATTACCGCCCTTTTCAATCTTTGTTTTGATTTCAGCGACATCCTTCTTATCCCCTACACCTTTTAAACTCGGACCAGAAACTCCTTCATAATTTTCCCCATGACAGGTAATACAATTTGCCTTGTAAATGTCTTCCGGTGAAGCGTTTGCATCATCTTTTTCAGCAGACTTGCTTTCTCCTCCGCTCGCAATCTCGCGAGAGTCATCAAGCCCCTTTACTGATAAAAAGAAAGTCAGACCAATACCTAAAACAGCGATCAGTAAAAATGGAATAAGCGGATTCCATTTCATTTCCCTTCCCCCTTTATGATCCTTCCCCCTATGTAAACACTTCTAATTCTAACTTATTTTTACAAAAAGTAAATGGATTGGCATACAAAAGTTTTTTATTCACACTTTATACAAAATTAAATCAAAACATGCCTATTTCTCTAACATTCCTTTTATTCTATTGTATAATGTATTGTATACGCTTACAATAGAAAATATGGATTGGTATATTGAAATTTTTCATCGCAATGTTCATTTGCAAATGACATCATTTTTCAGTAAAATAAAGACATATTATCCATATATCTTTTTAAAAAAGAAGAACGGATCTGCAAGACCCGTTCCATCTTATTCTAGAAAATCTTTCAAACGTTTACTTCTGCTAGGATGTCTTAGTTTCCGCAGCGCTTTCGCTTCGATTTGTCGAATACGCTCTCTCGTAACTCCAAATACCTTGCCGACCTCTTCCAATGTTCTTGTACGTCCGTCATCAAGACCGAATCGAAGCCGCAATACATTTTCTTCACGATCTGTTAACGTATCAAGCACGTCTTCAAGCTGCTCTTTCAATAGCTCGTATGCCGCATGATCTGAAGGTGAAGTAGCCTCTTGATCTTCGATGAAATCACCAAGATGGGAATCATCCTCTTCACCGATCGGTGTTTCAAGAGACACTGGCTCTTGTGCTATTTTTAAGATTTCACGTACTTTTTCAGGTGTTAGATCCATGTCTTCCGCAATTTCTTCAGGTGTTGGCTCTCTGCCTAAGTCTTGCAATAGCTGACGCTGTACGCGGATTAATTTATTAATGGTTTCAACCATATGAACGGGGATCCGGATCGTTCTCGCCTGATCGGCAATGGCGCGTGTAATCGCCTGTCTGATCCACCACGTAGCATACGTACTGAATTTATAACCCTTACGATAATCAAATTTCTCAACGGCTTTCATCAGACCCATGTTACCTTCTTGAATCAGATCAAGGAACAGCATTCCGCGTCCGACGTACCGTTTGGCGATGCTGACAACAAGCCGCAGGTTCGCTTCGGCCAATCTGCGTTTGGATTCTTCATCACCTTCTTCAATTTTTTGCGCATAGGCGATTTCTTCCTTTGCAGAAAGAAGGTTAACCCGGCCGATTTCCTTTAAATACATACGTACTGGGTCGTTGATTTTGACACCAGGCGGTACACTTAGGTCATTAAGGTCAAATTCTTCTTCGGCTTTGGCAAGCTGCTGAATATTAGGATCTTCTGTTTCTTCATTCTCACTAATTAATTCAACACCTTGTTCACCTAAAAATTCATAATACTCATCCATTTGGTCTGACTCAATCTCAAAGCTGGACATACGCTCAGCAATTTCTTCATATGTCAAAACGCCACGTTTTTTACCAGACTCAGTTAATTGTTCTTTCACTTGGTCGAATGTTAATTCTGTTTCGTGGGTTTGTTTATCAGCCATTATGGATCCCTCCTTCCAAAGCTTGCAACGAATTCTAAAAGCGGTATGATTCTTATTCGGTCCATTCAGGCGTTTTCTATGTGAACTGCCTTTAACAATGTGCGAATAATGAAATGACAATTCATGATGAGGTCAAGCGATCTATTTGCTCCTCCGCAAGGAATCATTGCCAATAAAAGCTCCTCATCAGTTGTCCCTGTTATTTTAAAGATCGGTTCAATGTAACGATTTCTTGAGCCAGAGATGCGGCTCTCAAAAAATCTTTTTGCCTTTCGGCTTCGGCTCTTTCCGCCTCTTTTTCTTTTATCATTGACCATTTTCTGTGATTCAACACTTTTTTCACATAATCTGATAACTCGGCCTCGCTGAGTTCTTGATTAATCTGAAGCATTAAAATATCAGACAATACCTGGCTTATATGATCATCCGTCACCCTGGCCATAAGATGCTGAGGCGTCAGCTCGGCACCCTCTTCATATAAAGCGTACAGATAGGCGGCCAAAGCGCGGTGTTCATCAATATTAAATTCAAACCCGACCCGGTCAATGACTTTTTTTATGACGCCCCTGTCACGAAGCATATGCGCCAGTAAAAGCCTTTCTGCATTTTCATACGCCGGGCGCAGCCGTTTTTGCCTTGCCTTAGTTGTCAAATGCGCTCTTCTTGTTTTCGTTTCACCGCTGCTGTCAGTAGGTTTGTTTTGCCTGCCGAATACAGTCAGCTGCTCAGTTAATGACTCCTGGGAAATCGAAAATTCGGAAGCAAGCTGTTTCACGTAGACTTCCTGTTCAAGTGATCCTGACAGCGCGCTGATTTCTTTAAGCACTTCTTTAATGTAGGCTAATCGATCGCCTTCATCGGACAGGTTCTTTCCTTTCCGGAAATATTGCATTTTAAACGCCATCACCGTAACGCTTGCATCGACAATGTCGTTTTTGAATTTTTCTCCGCCGTACTGTTTAATGTAATCGTCAGGGTCCAATCCGTCAGGGATCATAGCGACTCTGACTTTACAATCTTTTTTCTGAAGAAGCTCTGCAGCTTTCAAGGTGGCTTCATATCCGGCTTTATCAGAGTCATAGCAAAGAATGATCTCCTCCACGTTTCTTCTCAGAATCTTTACATGATCATCTGTCAGAGACGTACCCATCGTCGCTACACTCTCTTTTACGCCTGAGTTTACCGCTGATATGACATCGGCGAATCCCTCGAATAAGACAGCTCTTTCCTGCTTTCTGATATGAAGGCGGGCCTTGTGAAAATGATAAAGCAGCTTGCTTTTATGAAAAAGCGGCGTTTCCGGGCTGTTCATATATTTTGGCTGCTGGCTGCCAAGCGCTCGGCCTGAGAAAGCCACAACAGCTCCATGATGGTCATGGATCGGAAACATGATCCGGTTTCTGAAACGGTCAAAATATCCGCTTCCGTCTTCGCGTCTAATGAGCAGCCCCGCTTTTTCCATTTGAGTTTCACTGAAGCCTCTCTTGGCGAGAAATTTCGTTATGAAGTCCCAAGAATCAAGTGCATAGCCAATCTGAAATTCATCAATCAGCTCTTTCGTAAACCCTCTTGCAAGCAAATAATCCAGCGCATCCTGGCCTTCTTTTGTATTTATTAACAAATGATGGTAAAATTTCTTCAGAAGCTCATGAGCCTCCGCCATTTTTTGTTCTCCGGTGGATTCTGGCCGGACTGCGGTGTGAACCGTTATATCATCTGGAAAATCAATGTGGTATTTGTCCGCAAGGTGGGAAACCGATTCAGCAAACGAATAACCCTCCATCTGCCTCAAAAAGGAGAAGACATTGCCACCCGCTCCGCAGCCGAAGCAATGAAAAATCTGTTTGTCTGGCGATACGGAAAACGAAGGTGTGCTTTCTCCATGAAAAGGACAGAGTCCAAAGTAGTTTCGGCCTTGCTTCTTTAATTGAACATAATCACCTATGACTTCAACGATATCTGCCGACTTTTGCACCTTGTCTACAATTTCATCTGGTATCCGATTTCCCATCTTATAACACTCCGTCGTACATTATTCGATGTTTTAGTGCAAAATCCCTTCATCGTTCGACAGGATTTTTTGCAGCAGCGTAACAAATCGTTCTCGATCTTCATGATTCAATTTTTTAGGCCCTTTGGCATAAATGCCTTTTCTCCTTTGTTTGCCGGAAACATGACGGCCTTCAAGGGCAAAATCAATCGTATCTTCCTTGTAAAGACGTCCTCTCTCCGACATGACAGTGACGTTCCTGTTCAGAAGCAGGGACGCTAAACCAATATCCTGCGTCACCACGACATCTCCCGGTTTTACATGATTTGCGATATATAAATCAGCAGCTTCTTTATGAGGATCAACATACTTCCATTTTTCTTCCTGACTTCTGGAAAGCTGGTAATGTTCAAATGAAGCGACAAAAAGAACTTGAACTTCATAATCGGATGCTGTTTGTAAAATTTCGTCTTTTACTGGACAAGCATCAGCATCGACAAAAATCGTCTTTTCTTTTTCATTAAGAAGAGTAATTCTCCATCCCTCCATTAAACTCCTGCATAAAAGCAAGCAAAATCGCACACCCTGCAAAAATGCGGGTGTATTTGAATTTGTCGAAAAATTTCCGGGAGAAATTCTTGACATCTTACCCATAATAGTTTATTCGTATCACACGAACCTTAAACCTAAAATTAATCATTTTATCACAATTTTTTATTATAATACAAACTTCACAAAGATGCTATTGTTTTTCATTATTCCCTTTTGGCAAAGTCAAAAACCCAGGATAGAGCGTCCTGAGTTACATGTTTTTCGTTTTGAGATGATGGATAATATTTGCTGTTTCTTCTACTGCTTTATTTGAAACATCTACAACTTGGCAGCCGATTCGATCCACGATCTTTTCGAAATATTCCAGTTCCTCTTTAATTCTGTTGATATTTGCATAAATGGCCTTGTCATTGAGGCCAAGTGATTTTAACCGTTCTTTTCTGATATGATTCAGTTTATCCGGACTGATCTTCAGGCCGATGCATTTTTTCGGGTCAACATTAAAGAGCTCTTCCGGCGGGTCAACCTCCGGAACAATCGGGACATTGGCAACCTTCAGCCGCTTGTGGGCAAGATATTGAGATAACGGTGTTTTAGAGGTTCTCGATACACCGATCAAAACGATATCAGCTTTTAAAATGCCTCGTGGGTCACGCCCATCATCGTATTTAACAGCAAACTCAATGGCTTCGACCTTTTTGAAATAATCTTCATCAAGCTGGCGGACCCGTCCCGGTTCATACTTCGCCGTTAAACCGTAGGCTGTTTCCATTTTATCAATTAACGGGCCGATAATATCATAATATAAGACATTTGCTTTTTCCGCTTCGGCAATCAAATATTCTCTTATTTCCGGCACCACAAGTGTAAAACAGATAATGCCTCCATCTGCTTTTGCAAGCGAAATCACTTCATTGATAGTGCCAATGTCTTCAACATAAGGAATTCTTCTTACATGTGTATCGTCTGCTGATCCGTTAAATTGGCTTAATGCAGCTTTGACTACCAATTCAGCCGTTTCACCGACGGAATCCGATACGACATAGATGATGCGGTTATTCATATTATCCCCCCGTTAGTCTGCGCTCTTATAGGATTTCATTTTCTGATAAACTGACAAGTATTTTGGTCATATTCGTTTTCGTCACTCTGCCGATCACTTCATATCCTTTATCGGTATCTTTGATGACAGGCAGCGCATCGATTTGTTTTTCAATTAAGTGCTTTGCAATGTCCATCACATAATCCTCGCGTCTGCACACTGTAATATTCGGCATTCTAGTCATAATAATGTGCACAGGGACAGAAGTAAGCTCCTGCTGGCCGATGCTGGCTCGTAGTAAATCCTTTCGTGAAAGCACTCCGACTAAAACAGCATCACGGTCCACTACAAACAGAGTACCTACATCTTCTAAAAACATGGTGCAAATCGCATCATATACAGAAACGTTTTCGTGAATAACGACGGGGATAGATTGAAAGTCTTTCACCTGAAGCTTTTTCAGTTTATCTGCCAGCAGCTGCGTACCGGTTTTTCCAGTATAGAAATAACCGACTCTCGGGCGCGCCTCAAGGAAACCTGACATGGTGAGTATGGCTAAATCAGGACGCAGTGTTGCTCTCGTTAAATTCAGCTGTTCGGCAATATGCTCCCCTGTAATCGGTCCGTTTTCTTTTACAATCTGCAAAATATGTTCTTGCCGTTTATTTAGTTCGATCGTACTCACCACCTTTTCACTTCATATCTATGTAAAGAGAATAATAAACCATATTATAACGTAAATGCTCTGTAATCAAACAAAAAAACGTTCAAATGGGGAAAAGACGATTACCGATCACACAGCAACCGCCTTTTCTCTCTTTATTTTACAATAAGGGCATTCATATTAGCAAAGGACTTGATCTGATCCGCCAAGTTTACCATTTGCGCTAATCGGTTTGCCTTTAATGCCTCGTTATCAGCAATAACCATCGTATGGTCGAAATAAGCATCGATCGGTTCCTTCAAGGCTGCTAGTGAAGAAAGTGCCGCCTCATAATCTTTTTTGCTGAAACTTTCCTGCAGATTTTGTTTAGCAGTTTGATAAGCTTCGTACAGCTTCGCTTCGTATTCATTTTCGAACAATTCAGGCTGAATATCTCCGCGAACTCCTTTTTTGCTGATAGAGATCACTCGGCCTAAAGCTTCAGCTGTTTCTTTAAAGCCCGAGGCACCCAGTTTTTGTTCCAGCACTTGCGCTTTGTGGAGCGCTGAATACGGCTCAAGCTCAGAGCTTTCCAGCACGGCATCTATTACATCATGTCTGATCTGCTCCGCATTTAAGACGTATTTTAGACGCTGAGTGAAGAAATCTAACAGTTCGGTTTCTTTTTCCGTTTGTACGAAAGTCAACAGCTCTTCAAACGAAATGCCCCAGTTCCGGTCCAGCAGAATCGCAACAATACCGCTCGCTTGGCGGCGCAAGCCGTAAGGATCCTGTGAACCAGTCGGAATGACGCCAATAGAGAAGAAGGATGCGATTGTATCTAGCTTATCCGCCATTGCCACGACTGCCCCAGTGAAAGTGGAAGGTGTTTCTCCGCCTGCGGATCTAGGCATATAGTGTTCGTTGACAGCCGCAGCTACAGCATCATGTTCGCCAAGCATTCTCGCATACTTTTCACCCATAATTCCTTGAAGCTCAGGGAATTCATATATCATATGTGTCACAAGGTCGAACTTAGAAATTTCAGCAGCACGTTTCACGTGTTTTAATGTATCTTCATCAGCTTGAAGACGGACAGCAAGCTTCTCTGCGATCGCTGTTACTCTTCTTACCTTATCAGCGAGAGAGCCAAGCTCTTCATGGAACACAATGTTTTCAAGCTTCTTCACATTTTCATCAATGTTCAGCTTCTGATCTTCCTTGTAGAAGAAGGAAGCATCGGATAAACGTGCACGCAGCACTTTCTCATTGCCTCGCGCGACATTTTCAATCGCGTGGCTGTTTCCGTTACGGACTGTGATAAAGTAAGGAAGCAAATCTCCGTTCTTGTCTTTAACAGGGAAATAGCGCTGATGCTCTTTCATTGTCGTTACAAGCACTTCCTCAGGAATGGACAGGAACTCAGATTCAAATGAACCGTAAAGAGCCGTCGGATACTCTACTAAATGATTGACTTCATCAAGGAGGTCCTCGTCAACCGGAATACTCCATTTGTTTTCTTCGGCCATTGCTTCCAGCTGCGATTGAATCATGTGTTTGCGAACATTTGGATCAGCAATCACATGCTGCTCTTTCAGCTGTTCTTCATAACTTGAAGGCGATTCAATAGACACTTCATGACCCAGGAAACGGTGCCCCTGTGTCGTCCGACCTGACTCAACATTTGTGATTGCAAACGGAATGACATCCTGGCCAAATAAAGCGACAATCCATTTAATCGGACGGATATAACGCAGATCTTCATTTCCCCATCTCATGTTTTTCGGGAAATGAAGGCTTGTAATTAAGCTGTTCAGTTCAGGCAGAAGTGTTTTGGTTTCTTGGCCTGCTTGGAATTTTTGCACAAAAACATATTCTGTGCCTTTTATTTCTTTCATGTACAAGTCTTCCATGCTGGCACCTTGCCCTTTTGAAAACCCAATCGCCGCTTTTGTCCAGTTGCCGTCAGCATCAAGGGCGATTTTTTTTGCAGGCCCTTTTGCTTCTTCTTTTATATCATCCTGCTTTTCTGCTACACCCTTTACGAAAACAGCAAGGCGTCTCGGTGTATTAAAAAGCTTCACTTCACCGTGTGCGATATTTTTTTCTGCAAGCCAGCCTGTCAGCTTTTCGCCAAGCTGAACCATGCTTTCATTCAAAAAGCGCGCCGGCATTTCCTCTAATCCGATCTCTAAAAGTAAATCCTGTTTACTCATGAGAAGAACCCTCCCCTTTAAGCATTGGGAACCCTAGTTTTTCTCGTTCCTCATAATAGGTTTTTGCGACTTTCCTTGCTAAATTCCGCACTCTTCCGATATAGCCTGTCCGCTCTGTAACAGAGATTGCCCCTTTGGCATCAAGAAGGTTGAATGTGTGCGAGCATTTAAGCACGTAGTCATATGCAGGATGCACAAGACCGTTATCCATTTGCTTGATCGCTTCTTTTTCATACGTGCTGAATAATTGGAACAGCATATCAACATCAGATGTTTCAAATGTATAAACGGAATGCTCGTACTCAGCCATCATGAATAAATCTTTCACGGTAAACCCTGACGTCCACTCAAGATCAAATACATTTTCTTTATCTTGAATATAAGATGCCAGACGCTCAATTCCGTATGTAATCTCAACGGAAACAGGCTTACACTCGAGTCCTCCAACCTGCTGGAAATACGTGAATTGTGTAATTTCCATTCCGTCAAGCCATACTTCCCAGCCAAGACCCGCACAGCCTAAAGACGGATTTTCCCAGTTGTCTTCAACGAAACGGATGTCATGCTCAAGCGGATCAATTCCGAGAGCGCGCAAAGAGTCTAAATACAGCTCTTGAATGTTATCAGGTGACGGTTTAATGATGACCTGAAATTGATGATGCTGATAAAGTCTGTTCGGGTTTTCTCCATATCGGCCGTCAGCTGGGCGTCTTGACGGCTCAACGTAAGCCACTTTCCACGGCTCAGGACCGATACTGCGCAAAAATGTATACGGGCTCATCGTGCCGGCCCCTTTTTCTACATCGTATGCCTGCATGAGCACACAGCCTTCATTGGACCAATGCTTCTGCAGGGTTAGAATCATGTCTTGAATATTCATTTCAAGCACCTCCACTTTTCTTTCATAAAATTGCTGCGGCAGCAACCAAAAAACTCCCGTCTCTATGCTTGCCAGCCGCAAACATAGGGACGAGAGTTCTCCCGCGGTTCCACCCTAGTTGCTGAGAACCAAATCCCAGCCTCTTTTTTAAAATTGCTCAAGAATGCCTTTCGTTGCGTGCTCATCCTTAGCTTACACCGTCCTAAGGTCGCTTTTATGAGGTATACGCAAGTACTTCTTTCTCTCACTGCAACATATTTTATAATAAATGATCATATAAAAAGATGGGCCAGATGTCAACTTTTGTTTTCACCCATAAGATGTTTCATGCTCTCCATTTGATCTAAAAAGCGCTTCGATTTCAGATAAACTCCTGAATATTCTTCGTAGTACAAGTCAATAACTTGCTTTACTTCATCTTTCGTTTCCTGCTTTAAGGACACATTGCCAATCCTTGAAAGATCAAAGTAATAAAACAATCTCAATAGCCTTGCCGTTTGCGGTTTAATCGGCACCTTGTAAGGGTCTTTGTCAAAGCAGCGGTGGCAAATAAAACCGTTATCGCGAACAGAAAAATGGAATGTCCCATCCTGGCTTTTACAATGCACACAGTGATTAAGCTCAGGATACAGTCCCATCACAGCAAGCATCTTCATTTGAACAATGAAGGTGATAACATCCGGGTCAGTTCCTTCATCAAGCTGTTTAAAGGATTCTAAAATAAATTCAAACAAATAGGGATTTGGTTTTTTTTCTTCTGTGCCTTTGTCAACAAGCTCGGCAATAAAAGCTGCATATGCAGTTAAAAACAAATCCTCTCTGATGCCTCTCATGCTGAGAATCATTTCACCCTGCTGAAGGGTTCCGAGGCCTGTTGTTTTCTGCATTAAGAATGAACCATACAAAAAGGGCTGGCTGACTGCTGATAAACGGCTGTTCGGTTTTTTGGCTCCTCTGGCCATAACACCTATTTTTCCGTACTCTCTTGTCAGTAAAGTAACTATTTTATTCGTCTCTCCGTAATCATTGGTACGAAGAACGATTCCTTCACATTTTGTCAGCATTTCCGCACCTTCCTAAAACAGGAGCGGTCAAGAGGTCTATAAAATTGGAAAATCAAATCGGGCTAGCTCATCTTCTAGTTCTTCGGGTCTTTCCATGTTCTCTTTTTCCAGTTCTTTAAAAAGAAGATACGTATCAACATTTCCTGTTTGAGAAAATACGTTCCAGGTAAAATTCAACACAAGAAACCCACCTTTCTGTAGTTAAACTAGCTTACCTAAACTCCAAATTCTTACCTTTATCTTGACCAGATGTCCTCCATTTCATGTTAAACAAAATTTGCTAAGTTATCCCTGTTCATGTGAGATAATGACACAGCAAGAGATTAATATTCATCCTCTTTAAAGCCGAAGTCGCGAAGCTGGGACATTTTGTTACGCCAGTCTTTCTGCACTTTTACCCATAATTCAAGATAGACGCGAGAACCTAAGAGGGCCTCAATATCCGCTCTCGCTCTTTTTCCGACTTCTTTCAGCAGGCTGCCTTTTTTACCGATGACAATGCCTTTTTGAGAGTCACGTTCGACTACAATTGTTGCCGCCACGTGCACGGATCCGTTGTCCTGTCCTTTAATCGATTCGATGCTTACCGCAATGCTGTGCGGGATTTCTTCCCTTGTCAGATGCAGCACCTTTTCCCTGATCAACTCAGAAATAATAAAGCGCTCCGGATGATCGGTCACCTGATCACTTGGATAAAACTGAGGTCCTTCAGGCAAATAAGCTTCAATCTGCGCCAGCAAAGTTTCAATATTATTTCCCTCTAATGCAGAGATCGGAACAATTTCCTTAAAAGGATATCGCCCGCGGTATTCGTCAATTAACAGAAGCAATTGATCAGGATGGATTTTGTCAATTTTGTTTACGATTAAGAAAACAGGTGTCGAGGTATTCTGCAATTTCTCAATAATGAACTCGTCGCCCTTGCCGTAACCTTCCTCAGCATTGATCATAAATAAGATCAAATCGACTTCTTTCAATGTATTTTGCGCCACTTTCATCATAAAGTCCCCAAGCTTATGCTTAGGCTTATGAATTCCTGGTGTGTCAATAAAAATTGTTTGTGATGTGCCTGTCGTTAAAACCCCTTGCACCTTATTTCTCGTTGTTTGGGGTTTATCACTCATGATGGCGATTTTTTGGCCGATCACTCTGTTCAAAAAAGTAGACTTACCTACATTTGGTCTTCCGATAATGGATACAAATCCTGATTTAAAGCTTTCGTTCGTCATGTAAATCCTCCGATGAAAATGCGCCTGGCAATAATTCTTCTGCAGTCATTTCTTTTATTTGTCCTTGTAAATTGGTCAGCACGACAACAACGTCCTTTGTGCAGAGCTCAGAAATCACCTGTCTGCAGGCTCCGCACGGTGATACTGGTCCCGGGGTGTCAGCAGCTACTGCCAGCATCTGAAACTCAGTATCGCCTTCAGAAACAGCTTTAAACAAAGCGGTACGCTCAGCGCAGTTGCACATGCTGTATGCCGCATTCTCTATATTGCAGCCTCTGTACACTTTTCCATCTTTGGTAAGAAGAGCGGCTCCTACTTTAAACTTGGAATACGGTGCATATGCCATGTCACGCGCTTTTAAAGCTTCTGTTATCAATTCCTGTCTGTTCATGTGTACATGTTCCTCTCTTACCTATAATGGTACCGCTATCACTTTATATTTTACATAATAGCGCTCCTTTTTTCACGCCCATTTCTAAAAATGTAAAATAAATGTAAGAATTTTCAGCCATTACAGCTTTGGCAAAAAAATAAGTAAACCAATAATACACGAAATCACGGCAAAAACGCAAACAGCCCCGGCAGCAGCGTCCTTAGCCGCCTTCGCAAGCGGGTGATGTTTATCTGTTACTAAATCAACCGTGTGTTCAATAGCTGTATTTAAAAGCTCTAGCGAAAGCATTCCGCCGATCAAAAGAAAAATAATAGCCCACTCTGTCAAGCTGAGATTAATGAGAAAACCGCAAATGATAACGGCGCAGGCAGCCGCGGCATGAAATTGAAAATTCCGCTCCGTCCGCGCCGTTTTCCATATGCCCCGTCCTGCGTGCACGAAGCTCATTAGGAATCGCTTCAGCTCATTTCTATGATCTCTTGAGTCCATAGGCGTCCAGCAAATCCTTTTGCTTAGTAAACATCTCCTCTTCTTCCTCTTTCGTCATATGGTCATATCCTAAAAGATGCAGGAATCCATGTACCGCTAGAAAGCCAAGCTCTCTCTTGAAAGAATGGTTATATTCTTCAGCCTGCTCTCTTGTACGATCTGCACTGATGATAATGTCACCTAAAACCGGCGGCATTTCAGCACCGACAATTTCAACTTCATCTTCTCCCTCTTCTTCAAGAGCAAATGAAATGACGTCTGTCGGCGTATCCTTTCCCCGATACTCTTTATTGATCTGCTGAATGTCTTCATTGGTAACGATCGTGACAGAAACCTCAGCCTGATCCTGAACTCCTTCGCGCTCAGCGGCAAATTGAAGCAGATTTTCTACTTCTTTAAGCATCTCTTCAGAGACACTTCCGGTTTCATCTACGATATCAATCAGTAAACTCATCTATTTCACCTTCTTAGTAGCCTCCGGATATTCAATCCGGGAGTGGAAAATTCCTTTTAATGTTGCACAAAGCGTTTTTGCGATTGTATCAAGCTCTTTAAATGTCAAATCGCATTCACTAAACTGTCCGTCCTGAAGCTTATCGGATATAATGCCCCGGACAAGCTTTTCAATTCGTTCAGGATTTGGATTATGCATCGATCTGACAGCCGCTTCGACACTGTCTGCCACTGAGATAATCGCGGCTTCTTTTGACTGCGGCTTCGGCCCCGGGTAACGGAATTCTTCCTCTGTAATCTGATCGCCTTTTTCCTTCGCTTTATAATAAAAGAATTTCAAAAGAGAAGTCCCGTGGTGCTGCTCAGCAATATCCACAAGCTCCTTTGGAAATTTATAGTTCCTCAGCATATTCGCCCCGTCAGTGGTATGCGAAATAATAATATTTTTACTGAGCTGCGGAGAAAGCTTATCATGCGGATTGTCAATATTCATTTGATTTTCAATAAAATACTGCGGCCGCTTTGTTTTTCCAAGGTCGTGGTAATACGCACCCACTCTTGCAAGCAAGCCATTTGCCCCTACCGCCTCGCAGGCGGCCTCTGACAAATTAGCGACCATGACGCTGTGGTGATATGTACCTGGTGTTTCTGTCAGTATTTTTCGAAGCAGCGGATGGTTAGGGTTGGACAGCTCAATCAGCCTCATTGTGGACAAAATGCCGAAACCTGTCTCAAAAAACGGCATAAGCCCGATAATTAATACAGAGGAAGCAAAGCCCGACACAACTCCCATCAGCATGAGCGTCCCGATTTCCAGACCTGACAGCGCGGTGTTTTGAATCAATAATAGAGATAGAACCACAATCATATTGATAAACGCCACAAAAAGTCCGGTCTGCAAAATTTTTGATCTGCCATTGTGTTTTCCTAAAAACAAAACACCAGAAATACCGCTGATCAAATAATAAATACCAATGACATAATTAAATGTTCCTGTCACACCTTGATTAAACATCATACTTCCGCAAATCGCAAGAATGATACTTCCTAAAATGGCGATTCGCTCATTCATCAGTAGCTTAATTAAGATCGCGCCGGCCGCAATGGGGACAAGATAGCCAATATTGTTATATTCCATCTTTTGAAATAAACTGACAACCTCCATAATAACAAGTAAAAGCGTTGTAATAATGGAGAATAATAAGATCGACTTTTGTTTGAATTTCAGATTTTGATTCTGTTTTTCGAAATAGTAAACAAGTGTAGCTATGAAAAGCCCAATCATAATCAATAGACCGCTGATCGGCTTGAACAAATTGGAGTTATTTAATAATCCGGTCAGCTCGAGTTTTCTATATACTTCCCGATCAATGAGGTCATTTTCTTCCACGAGCACCTGCCCCTGTTTGATCTGAACCTGCTGAACATTGTCTGACGCTTCCTGGCGCTTTGCCTCTGTTGCTTTCGGATCGAAAACGTAATTCGGAATGATGGCGTAACGCCCGATTTCCGTGGCTGCTCCCAAATATTTGGACGGAATAGAATTACTCTTCAGTTCTTTTTCCACTTTATCTTTTGCTTCAGATAATTTATCCGACGGGATTTCACTGCTCATCACTGAGTTTACTGCTGTTATGACAGTATCTCTGACAAATGAAAAATCTTCATGGTCCGCCTTCAGCAAAGTCTTGATGGCTTCCTCTGATATAGAATCATTCACATCTGACGTCAGCTTATTCTTCACCGACTTAATCATTGATTTTTCTGATGGTGAACTGCTGTCTTCTTCTGCTGAGTTTTTCACTTCACTAATACTGTCAAATATCGATGACACAAGATCAATTCGATTGTCTGTATAATCCTTCTTTAAGGTATATTGATCTTCGACCGCATCCTCAGCAGCTTGCTTTTTTTCCTCTGTCGCTTTTTGATCTTCCACGGTTGCCGGGGCATAAATGGTCTTGTCGCTGACTGAAAACAGGTCTAAATCAAGCGATTCCGGCTTCACATGTACAAAAAGCAATGCGAACATAATCGCAGCCAGCAGAAGATACAGCAGTACATGCATGGAGCGTGCATTTTTAAAGCCGCGCCACTTTGTTGAGCCGCTTTTGGTCTTCCCCTTCTTTTTCAACACAAGAACCTCCTCTAGAAAATCAAGCTGATAAGCAAAAATGACCCGATAACGCGCGATCGGGTCATTCAGGATTAATTTTGCTTATCGTATGCTTCAATAATTTTCGCAACAAGCGGATGTCTGACCACGTCTGTCTGGTCCAGTTCAATCACAGAAATGCCGTCGATTTCTTTCAGCATCTCTCTCGCTACTGCAAGTCCCGATTTGACGCCTTTCGGCAGATCAATTTGGCTAACGTCACCTGTAATGATCATTTTAGAGCCAAAACCCAGTCTCGTCAAAAACATTTTCATTTGGGCAGGCGTAGTGTTCTGTGCTTCATCAAGTATAACATAGGCATCATCAAGCGTCCGGCCTCTCATATAAGCGAGCGGAGCGATTTCAATAACTCCTCTTTCCAGCAGACGTTCTGTATGATCTGTTCCAAGCACATCATGAAGAGCGTCATACAGCGGGCGCAAATAAGGATCTACTTTCTCTTTCAGGTCACCTGGTAAAAAACCGAGGCTTTCACCGGCTTCTACGGCAGGTCTTGTTAAAATGATTTTTTTAATATGTCCGTTTTTCAATGCGTGGACTGCTTTTACGACAGCAAGATACGTTTTTCCGGTTCCAGCCGGGCCAATACCGAATACAAGATCATTTCGTTTCATGGCTGCTACGTATTCCCGCTGTCCCATGGTTTTCACACGGATCGATTTGCCTTTTGCGTTTTTTGTAATTTCTTCTTCATACATGCTTTCAAAATATTCAAGCTCATTCTTTTTTGCCATCTTGATGGCGTAAATCACATCACGTTCAGAGATCTCTATCCCCTTGCGAATTAATGCGAGAAGTGATCCCAGCAGCCTGTCGGCAATCTGAAACGATTCTTCACCGCCTGAAATATAAATCGTTTCGCCTCGCGTAATGATATTTACATCCAGATCTTTCTCCATCAGTGCCAAAAAAGAATCTTGATTCCCGAACAGTGAAAGCGCCTCGTCCGGGCTTTTCAATTTTTGATTAATCGCAAGTAAATGTTCTGTCATTCTTCAGTCTCCCTGACAATAGGTGTGGTTTGAACGATATCTTCTATAACTTGGTAGAGAATAATCAACTTTACTTTACCATTCTCGACTGTCTGGTGCAAAACTTTTTCACTTTTCACCTCGCCGTCCTCGCCTATTTTATTCTCTACATCCTGTTTACCCATTTTGATTCCTTCTTGAACTGCTTCTTCTTCCGTATATTTTCGCAAAGCCTCTTCACTTTCTCTCGTTTGCTCTTTGATATAAGAAACAGGGAGCTCCAAACCGAGAAAATGAAGCGAATGCTTCTCTTGTTCTGTTTTTGGATGTTTTAATTCCTCTTTTTTAAACGTCATTCCCCAGATCGGGAAAGCCCATGAGCCAAAAGAAAGCTTGTGCTTTGTCCTTACTTTGCCCGTATAGACGTTAAATAATGTTTCAAGTGGCACTGTTACTTCAGATCTGTACCAGGTCTCACCGTAAATTTCAGCTTTAGAGGCGACTTCCTGCTGCTCATCTTCGCTTCCGATTAAGCCGGAGACAAGCATTTGTCCCTTTTCCACATGATCATGAATTGCGGCCATGGGCTGTCCTTTCTGCACAAACATTCTTGTAATGGTTGCTTTCTTTTTGGCGACAATGTGGCGCGGACTGGCATACTTTTCTTTTTCCGGCTCATTTTTCTCCACAACTTTCATACGGATGGTCGTGCCTTTCAAATCGACTCCGACCCAAGTGATATTGTCTATTCCGTTGGTTAACGATTTTTGTATTTTTTCGGGAGACTGCATTAAAAACTGCAATCGCCCTTTTTGGACGCCTATTCCCTTCAGATGCTGCATCATTTGGTGCTCCGTTTCAGGCTTTGCGCCAGTCACTTCAATTTTCCACACCATATTGGAGAGCAAAAATAAAAGGATAAAAAAAAGCGCAAAACCAATGGTAAATCCTAAATTCAGCTTGGATTTCAGCAATAAGAACGGGAATCCTTTTCGATTGATAAAACGGGCTTTACAGTCAAATTCTCTCCTAACACGCCGAAAGGCATGTACATCCTGAAGCTGTATATATAACAAGACGGCTTCTTTCTTTTTTTTCAGATGAAAGATCGGAATCCCTCTTCTTGTGCATTCATTAAGGAGCCGTTCAATGCCTCGTCCCGTCACTTCAAGCTGGACCTTACCCTCAAAAAAAGACAGCCATTTATTTTTCACAACATTTCCCCCTCGGCTTTATGACTCAACATATCGAACGACATCAATCGTACCCTCCAAAAGTATTTCTTCCGGAAGAATCGCTTTGATCACAAAGTTTTCTCCTGATATGATGCACTGGCCCTGCTTCAGCATCAGCCTCACTTCATTCTCACTGAACAGCAGAAGGCCTCTGTGGTTTTCTATGTAGATATGAAGTCTGCCGACCATTGTTATCCGCGGCAGATCCATCATAACGTCCGGGGGAATTTCCAATGCTCTTGTCAGCCAAGCTTTTAAACGATTCTTTCTATGCCCCATACAAAAAGAACCCCCTTTCATCTCATATGTATGATTTGAAAGAGGGTTCTAACACTTAATTTTTGCGGGCTGCACGCATTGTGTGATGAGGTTTTTTTGCCCTTGGCGGACCGAATACTTCGCCTAAGACAATGCCTTGCACCACAGTGTCTTTATTGACCTGTAGCAGTTTTTGCTTGGTGTACACCGCTTTATTTTTGGCGGCAGTAAGATCCCGCTCAAGCCCTTTCAGGTTTCTTTCTGTTTCCTTTCGTCTTTCTTCAGCTTCTTGTCTCATCTGTTCCAAGCGGTTTGGAATAGGAGCAGGCGTTTCTTTAGCTGATTGTTTATTTTGAACAGAAGCAGGTTTCATGGTCTGCGGCTTTTTTCTTTTTTGATTTTGATTGTTTTTTTCTTCTTCTTTTTTCACTTTGCCGAAAATTGTGGAAATAATTCCGATAATCACTGCAATAACAAGCGGATTCGTCAGTATATCTTCCATCAATATTCTCCCTTCTGCATAGAGAGATTATGATTTGCGGTCTTCATCCGATTGGTCTTTCGTTAATTTACCGAATGAATCACGCATATCTGTGTCTGCATCAATGTTTTTAATATTCATGTAGTCCATGACGCCGATATTTCCTTCGCGAAGCGCTTCGGCCATCGCAAGCGGCACTTCCGCTTCGGCTTCAACCACTTTAGCTCGCATTTCTTCTACACGTGCGCGCATTTCCTGTTCTTGAGCAACAGCCATTGCACGACGTTCTTCGGCTTTGGCCTGAGCAATATTTTTATCGGCCTCTGCCTGATCCGTCTGCAAGATCGCCCCGATGTTTTTACCAATGTCAACATCAGCAATATCAATCGAAAGAATTTCAAAGGCTGTGCCTGAATCCAGGCCTTTACCGAGAACTGTTTGAGAAATCATATCAGGGTTCTCCAGCACTTTTTTGTGGTTTTCGGATGAACCGATTGTAGAGACGATCCCTTCGCCTACACGGGCTACAATCGTTTCCTCACCAGCACCCCCGACGAGGCGGTCAATATTGGCTCTTACTGTAATTCTCGCTTTCGCCTTCACTTCAATTCCGTCCATGGCAACACCCGCAATAAATGGTGTTTCAATGACCTTCGGATTAACGCTCATTTGCACGGCTTCCAATACATCACGGCCGGCAAGGTCGATGGCAGCACAGCGTTCAAATGTAAGCTCAATATTGGCGCGCTGAGCTGCAATAAGTGCGTTAACGACTCTATCTACATTCCCTCCGGCAAGATAGTGGCTTTCAAGCTGGTTTGTTCCAACGTCGAGTCCCGCTTTATGCGCTTTAATTAACGGATTAACTACCCGGTTCGGTATGACGCGGCGAAGCCTCATCCCTACTAAAGTGAAAATGCTGATTTTAACTCCGGCTGCTAAAGCTGAAATCCAGAGCATAACTGGTACAAATGTAAAAAATACAGCTAAAACAATGATCCCTACTACAACAATAGCCAGTATCATTAATGTTGATGGGTCCATGCTACTTCTCCTCGTTTCTGTTTAAATTTCTCTCACGACAATGCGCGAGCCTTCCACTTTGATTACTTTTACTTTTTTATCTTTCGCTGTAAATGATCCTTCTGATACCACATCAAGACGTTCGTCATCAATAATGACGGTTCCCGCGGGACGCAACGGCGTAAAGGTCACGCCCTCCTTGCCGATTAAGTCCGTGCGCGTTTGATTTGATACATAACCGCTCTCTGTATTTGTAGAATCATTTAATATAAGTTTCTTAAAGAATTTCATACGCTTTCCCAACACCCTTGTCAGTAAAATGAAAGCTGTAATGGAAACAGCTGAGGCGATCAAGAGAGAAACCGCCATGACTGTGAAGCTTCCCGCGGCCAAAAATAAGCTCGCAACAATTGCTCCCAAGCCAAGTAAACCAATAATTCCTCCGGGGAGGAATATCTCCATCAGGATCAGAATCACCCCTGCTATAAAGAGGAGAACCGTTTCATATCCGGCAAGACCCGCTGCAAGATGTCCGTAAAAAAACAGGATCAAAGCAATAAATCCGGCTGTTCCAGGCAGACCGACACCTGGAGAAAAAAGCTCAACAGTAAGGCCTAAGAAGGCAATTGTCAATAAAATAGGAACAACAATCGGACTGGTCAGCCACCTCACTGCCTTCTCTGCAAAGCTTTCCTCGGTATAGCTGATATGTGCATTTTCGTATCCAAGCTTCTTCACAAGCGCGGAAAGATTGTTAACGGTTCCTTCCGAATAGCCTACGTCAACAGCTTTTTCTGCATTCAGCGTAAGCAGATCTCCCTTCGGCGCGCCCGCTTCTTTTGCATCTACATCAGGGTCTGCCATGGCACGCGCATATTTTGGATCACGGTTGTTTTTTGCTGCGGCATCTTCCAGCTCCGCAAGCCAAAATGATTCAGCTTTTTTGTCAGCAGCATTACCTTTACCGTCAATGATCGCCGCGGCTCCCATTTTTCCTCCTGGTGCCATATAAATGGCGTCAGCCTGTAACGCGATATATGCACCAGCAGACAATGCCCGTTTGTTTACATAAGCAGTTATCGGGATATCCGTTTCGTTGATCGTGTCCGCTATATCAATAGCTGATTTCACCAGTCCTCCCGGCGTGTTAATATCAAGAATAATATGGTTTGCATGCGCAGCCTCTGCATCTTGTAGCGAACGCGACAAAAAGGAGGCGAGACCCTGTTCGACATTTTTTTCAACGGGAATGACGTAGACGGTTTGTTTTTCTGCTTTTGTGTGCAGCTGAACTCCTAATAATGATAGTAGAAATATGCTCAAAAGAGCCGCTCGGAATCCTTTTGTTTGAAGCAAGGGCGATGTATCCCTCCTTCCTCGTATAGTAAGTGCCTTCTCTTCATACGTAACAAATGTATCAAAGGTTTCATTTTTTTATGTATAAAAAAAAGACATCTCTCTTAGAAAGATGTCCTTTTCTTCGCCATTTAAGACAGTTGACTGCTAACAAGTTTATTAATTAAACTTCCGTCAGCTTTACCTTTTACTTTAGGCATAATTGCCCCCATCACTTTGCCCATGTCCGCTTTTGAGCTCGCACCGACCTCAGCGATGGTTTCATTTACGATTGTACGCAGCTCTTCTTCTGATAGCTGCTGTGGTAAATAAACTTCTAAAATGTCCAGCTCTTTTTGAACTTTATCTACTAAATCTAAACGATTAGCGTTTGAAAATTCCTGGAGGGAGTCTTTACGTTGCTTAAGTTCACGAGAAAGGACAGTGAGTTCCTCATCCTCGGTCAAACTGTCTTTCTTAAGCTTAATTGCTTCATTTTGAAGTGAAGCCTTAACCATTCGAACGACAGTCAGTTTGTCTTTCTCACGGCTTTTCATATATAGCTTCATATCTTGGTTAAGTCGCTCAAGAAGACTCATAAATCCACCCTCTTTTAGAATTTGCGTTTTCTAGCAGCTTCAGACTTTTTCTTGCGCTTTACGCTAGGTTTTTCATAAAATTCACGCTTTCTTGCTTCTTGCAAAGTACCTGTCTTTGATACACTGCGTTTGAAGCGACGAAGAGCATCTTCAAGCGATTCGTTTTTTCTAACGACCGTTTTTGACATTCTCTTTCCCTCCCTCCGAATACACCAATCGACTACCTTTAAGTTACACATATAAACATGTACTTTGACATTATAATATAAGCCTTCAGTCAGGTCAACTAAGTGCGTTCACTTTTCCGTCATGAGCGGGACTGCCTGTCTATATAATGATAGAAAGGGGTTGGTGAATAAAATGTTGCTTCTGATTAGTTTTACTGCTCTTATCTTATTCTTTCTCGCAGGGATGAACATGCTTCGGAAAGGTTTAATTTCGCTGACGTATTCAAAAATTGAAGAGCAGCTGCTGATTTTTACGGATCATCCGTTAAAGGCATTTCTTATCAGTATTGTTTTTACAGGATTTCTCCAAAGCAGCTCCGCCTTTATGGTAATTGTCATCGGATTTGTGAGTGCGGGCGCCCTTTCTTTCAAACGGACAATACCGATGATTCTTGGAACAAATATCGGGTCTACATTTACAACCGAATTTCTTGCAATCAAAATGGATGTGTTGATTTGGATTCTTTTGATTGTCGGTTTGCTGTTTTTTCTGACTGGCAGGTATCCGTTCAAACAGCTGGGGACAAGCTTCCTCGGACTGGGGATTATCTTTTTTTGCATCACAGGCTTCAGCCGCCTTGCAGAACCGCTTACTCAGCTGAAAACAGGAGCAGGCATTCTTCATCATGTGAACGACTCAAACTGGTCTGCTTTGTTTATCGGCATGGTGTTAACTGCTATCATCCACTCAAGTTCTGTCTGCATCGGCATTTTGATGAGCTTTATGAATGAAGGCGTTATCGGACTGACACAGGCAATGAGCGTTGTGCTTGGGTCAAACATCGGGACATGCATTACAGCTGTCATGGCTGCTGTATCCGGCGGATATGCGGCAAAACAGACAGCGTGCGCCCATGTTTTGTTTAACATAATCGGCGTAGCAATTGTATTCCCGTTTTTGGCGGCAGCGACCGGCTTTGTTGAACAGCTCTCGGCTGACCCTGCCCAAAGAATCGCCCATTTCAGTCTGCTATTTAATATTGTATCAGCTCTCTTATTTTTGCCGCTTACCAACTTGTTTTACAGCCTTATCAAATGGCTTATCCCAGTTAAAAACTGAACATAAAAAACCGGCACATTTAAATGCACCGGTTTTTTCAGGTTAAGAAGACATACGCATTTGTTCTGTTATGTCATCCTCAACAACACGGACAAACTGTCCTTCGTTGTATGGATAGCCTGCTTTTAGTATTTTTACTTTCACGATTTTGCCGATCATGTCTTCCGTGCCCTTGAAAACAACTTTCATGTAGTTGTCTGTGTAGCCGACATACATGTTTTCTTCATCTGATTCTTTAAATGCTTCCTCAGGGATAATTTCAAGGACTTCATTTTCATAATCAGAGGCATATTCCTTCGCAAGCTGGTCAGAAAGTGCAATCAAGCGGTGTACACGTTCATTTTTGACGTTTTCATCCACCTGGTCTTCCATCCGCGCAGCTGGCGTTCCCGTACGTTTGCTGTAAGGAAACACATGAAGTTCAGAGAATCTGTTTTCTTTAATAAAGTTATAGGTTTCCATAAACTCTTCTTCTGTTTCGCCAGGGAAGCCAACAATGACATCGGAGGTTACGGCTAAGCCCGGAAGTGCTTTCTTCAGTTTATTTAAACGGTCAGCGAAAAATTCCATCGTATATTTGCGTCTCATCCGTTTAAGCACTGTGTTTGACCCGGATTGAATCGGAATGTGCAAATGGCGCACAATCTTATCTGAACGGTCTAAAACTTCAATCACTTCGTCTGTGATCTGGCTTGCCTCGATGGACGAAATTCTGATCCGTTTCACGCCTTGAACACGGGCGTCAAGTTCTCTCAAAAGCTTGGCAAAGTTGTAATCTTTCATATCTTCACCGTAGCCGCCTGTATGAATACCAGTAAGTACGATTTCTTTATAACCCGCATCAACAAGCTGCTGTGCTTGTTTAATGACTTCCTCCGGGTCACGTGAACGGAGAAGTCCGCGCGCCCACGGAATGATACAGAACGTGCAGAAGTTATTGCAGCCTTCCTGTATTTTTAATGACGCTCTTGTCCGGTCTGTGAAAGCAGGTACATCAAGCTCTTCATATACTCTAGCTTTCATAATGTTGCTGACGCCATTGATCGGCTGACGCTCTTCACGATATTGATCGATGTAGCCGAGCATTTTTTCACGATCCTGAGTTCCGACTACAATGTCAACGCCCGGGATTGCCATAATCTCCGCTGGCGAGGTTTGCGCATAACAGCCTGTGACGCAGATGACGCCGTCAGGATTTTGACGAATGGCGCGTCTGATCACTTGGCGGCTTTTTTTATCTCCCGTATTTGTTACTGTACATGTATTAATGACATATACGTCAGCTGTTTGTTCAAAGTCTCTTCTTTTATAGCCCGCATCTTTGAAAAGCTGCCAGATTGCTTCTGTTTCATAATGATTGACTTTGCAGCCAAGCGTATGGAACGCAACAGTTGCCATTATTGATCACCTCTTAATAACTCTGTATGATAAGAAATCGCGCTCAGCGCGTATAGCGGAGCGGTTTCTGTTCTTAAAATTCTCGGTCCGAGGCCGCACGGAACAGCGTTTTTCGCCGTGAGCCGCTCAACCTCCGCTTCTGTTAAACCGCCTTCGGGACCGAATACGATCAAAAGGGATGATCCTTTCGGAAGGCTGCTTACAACTGCGCTGAACGAGCTTGTTTCTCCTTGCTTCGATGACTCTTCGTATGCAACGACACATTTATCGAAATTCTGCACCTTGTCAAGAAGCTGCTGAAAGGAATGGATATCCAGCACTTGCGGCACTTCGTTTCGGTACGATTGCTCCGCCGCTTCCTTCGCAATTTTTGTCCATCTTTCCCGCTTTTTCTTCGCTTTCTTGTCATCCAGCTTGACAACAGAACGTGCGGCTTGCAGAGGAATAAAGGCATGAGCTCCCAGCTCAGTCCCCTTTTGGATAATCCATTCCAGTTTATCCCCTTTCGGGAGGCCGCTTGCAATATAAACCTTTATCGGAAGCTCTCTGTTTTCATTCGTCCATTCTATCATAAGACAGGACACTTTTTCTTTGGAAACAGATTGAAGTTCACATTTTGCTTCGAAGCCGTCCTGAGAGCAGCAGATAATTTGGTCTCCCTCGTTCATTCTCATGACATTGACAATATGATGAACATCTTCTCCGGTAATTGAAATAGCCGGCGCTTCCTCCATTTGCTGCTTCGTGAGCTCGATAAAATATCGTTGCATACGCTGTGACACCTACTAACTGTTATTTTTTCGCAATAATGCTGACCCAATCTTCCATTGAGAGGATTTCCACAATGGTAAAACCAGCCTGTTCCAATGCTTCTTTTACCTCTTGCTTTTTTTGGCCGATAATTCCTGAAGTAATAAAGTGCCCGCCGTCTTTCAGCAGATGATATGCCTGTGAAGTAAAACGAAGGATAACTTCAGCCAAAATGTTGGCAACGATCACATCATGTTCTCCTGAAATCCCGTCTAACAAATTATTTTGTTTGACTTGAGCTATATCGCTAACCTTGTTTAACTTCAAATTGAGACGTGCGCTTTCTACAGCAACTGGATCAAGATCATAGGCATGAACCGATTCAGCCTCAAGCATTGCAGCCGCAATACTTAAAATTCCGGAGCCTGTGCCTACATCAATCACCTTATCACCCTTTTGCACAAAGCGTTCAAGCGCCTGAATACAAAGTACGGTTGTCGGGTGTGTGCCTGTTCCGAAGGCCATTCCCGGGTCCATTTCAATAATCAGCTCATCCGTGTGTACCGGCGTATATTCCTCCCACGTTGGTACAATCGTAAACTTTTCAGAAATTTTCACAGGATGGTAATACTTTTTCCAGGCAGTCGCCCATTCCTCTTCGTTCACTTCGGAAATGGTGATATGGTTTCTGCCCAAATCAATATCATAAAGAAGCAGATTATTAATTGTTTCTTTAATGCCATCTACCGTTTCTCCAAGAAAGCTGTTGACCGGCAGATACGCTTTGACAATGACACCCTCGTTCGGATAATCATTGGGGTCGAGCTGGTAGATTTCCCCGTATACATTCTCACGTTCTTTAATTAAATCAAGCGGGTCCTCTATCACAACCCCACTCGCACCAGCTTCATGCAAAATATTTGAGATAGGTTCGACCGCTTCATGTGTTGTGTGAATGCTTAATTCGGACCATTTCAAAACTACCAACTCCTCATCCAATAATTAATCGCCTTTAAACGCGCGTTTTACCTTATCAAAGAAACTCATTTCCTGTTCATCAGGCAGGTTTCCGCTGACTTCGGCAAATTCACGGATAATATCTTTTTGTTTATCTGTCAAGTTTGTCGGCGTGACAACGCGGACGACGATATGCTGGTCACCCTGTCCATAGCCTCTGACATTTTGAACGCCTTTGCCTCTTAATCTGAACTTTGTTCCTGTTTGTGTACCGGCAGGAATTTTCAATTTCACTTTCCCGTGAAGCGTCGGAACTTCCACTTCATCTCCAAGAGCGGCTTGAGCAAACGTTAACGGCATTTCACAGTAAATATCATCTCCGTCGCGCTCAAAGAATTCGTGGGCGCGCACGTGGAATACGACAAATAAATCCCCTGCAGGGCCGCCGTTTACGCCTGGTTCACCCTGTCCTGAGAGACGCAGCTGCTGCCCGTCATCTACACCGGCAGGAATTGTGACGTTGATTTTTTTGCGTTTTTTGATTTTTCCTTTGCCGCCGCAATCCGCACATTTGTTTTTAATGATTTTACCCGTACCTTCGCAGTGGTGGCACACTCGTCTGTTGACAACTTTTCCAAACGGCGTGTTTTGCTCCACATTTAGCTGGCCGGAGCCTCCGCAGTGCGAGCACGTTTCCGGTTTTGTACCAGGTTTTGCCCCTGAGCCTTTACATGTATCGCACGTTTCCTCACGCGGAATTTCGATGGTCGTTTCTTTTCCGAAAACGGCGTCCTCAAATGACAGAGTCATCGTATATTGCAAATCCGCCCCTTGACGCGGTGCATTTGGATCTCTTCGTCTAGTGCCGCCGCCGAAAATACTTGAGAAAATATCATCGAAGCCAAAACCGCCGAAGTCGCCGCCGCCAAAACCGCCGCCGCCGAAGCCTTGGTTAGGATCAGTATGGCCAAATTGGTCGTAATGAGACCGTTTTTGATCATCAGACAGCGTTTCGTATGCTTCTTTGACTTCTTTAAACTTTTCATCTGATCCGGCTTCTTTGTTAATGTCAGGATGATATTTTTTCGACAGCTTTCGATAAGCCTTTTTTATTTCATCCTTTGAAGCGCTCTTACTTACACCCAGCACTTCATAGTAATCACGCTTACTCATCTACTTCACTCTCCCGAATTTCTCACATAAATTAGATTGTATCATTTTGAATTATGATTTTTCAATTCCTTTTATCCCGGGCAAGAAAAAAAGTCAAAGCCAAGAGATGCCTGACTTTGACTTTCTAACCATTGAATCAGATTATGAAATGTGTTCTTTTTGTCAGTCCCAGAAGCGGGACTGACTCTAAAAAGAACTTATTTTTTGTTTTGATCGTCGTTTACTTCTTCGTATTCAGCGTCGACAACGTTGTCATCCGCTTTGCCTTCAGCGTTTTCTCCGCCTTGAGCTTGCTGTGCCTTAGCAGCTTCTTCATAAAGCTTCATAGAAAGCTCTTGAACGATTGTTTGAAGCTCATCTTTTTTCGCTTTGATCTCTTCAAATTCGTTTTTCTCAATTGCTGCTTTTAAAGCGTCTTTGGCATCGTTGGCTTTTTTCACTTGTTCTTCGTCCACTTTGCCTTCTAGATCTTTTAATGTTTTCTCAGTTTGGAAAACAAGCTGATCTGCTTCGTTGCGGACTTCGATTTCTTCTTTTTTCTTCGCATCAGCGTCAGCATTTTCTTCCGCCTCTTTTACCATGCGTTCGATCTCATCATCAGAAAGACCTGAAGAAGATTTGATTGTGATATTTTGTTCTTTTCCTGTGCCTAAGTCTTTTGCTCTTACGTTTACGATACCGTTTTTGTCAATATCGAAGGAAACTTCGATTTGAGGCACGCCGCGCGGTGCTGGCGGGATATCAGTAAGCTGGAAGCGGCCGAGTGTTTTGTTGTCGGCAGACATTGGGCGCTCACCTTGAAGAACATGGATATCAACAGCTGTTTGGTTATCAGCAGCAGTTGAGAACACTTGTGATTTGCTTGTCGGAATTGTTGTGTTGCGGTCGATCAGTTTTGTGAATACGCCGCCCATTGTTTCAATACCGAGAGAAAGCGGTGTAACGTCAAGAAGAACTACGTCTTTTACATCACCAGTGATAACGCCGCCCTGAATTGCAGCACCAAGCGCTACAACTTCATCCGGGTTTACGCCTTTATGTGCTTCTTTTCCAGTTTCTTTTTTGATTGCTTCTTGTACGGCAGGGATACGAGTTGATCCGCCGACAAGGATGACTTTGTCGATTTCGCTTGCAGAAAGTCCTGCATCTTGAAGCGCTTGACGGACAGGGCCCATTGTACGCTCTACTAAATGAGAAGAAAGCTCTTCGAATTTAGCGCGAGTTAATGTCAGTTCAAGGTGAAGCGGTCCTGCTTCTCCAGCTGTGATAAACGGTAAAGAAATTTGCGTAGAAGATACGCCGGAAAGATCTTTTTTCGCTTTTTCAGCTGCGTCTTTCAAACGCTGTAGCGCCATTTTATCTTTAGAGAGATCAATGCCGTTTTCTTTTTTGAATTCAGATACAAGGTGATCGATGATGACTTGGTCAAAATCGTCCCCGCCTAGACGATTGTCGCCGGCAGTTGAACGAACTTCAAACACACCGTCGCCCAGCTCAAGGATGGAAACGTCGAATGTACCGCCGCCAAGGTCGTATACTAGGATTGTTTGATCTTCATCTGTTTTATCAAGTCCGTATGCAAGCGCTGCTGCAGTCGGCTCGTTGATGATACGTTCTACTTCAAGACCTGCGATTTTACCAGCGTCTTTTGTCGCTTGACGCTCAGCATCGTTAAAGTATGCAGGAACTGTGATAACTGCTTTTGATACTGTTTCGCCAAGATAGCTTTCAGCGTATGATTTAAGGTGTTGAAGGATGATAGCAGACACTTCTTGAGGAGTGTAATCTTTTCCTTCAATTTCAACTTTATAATCTGTACCCATATGGCGTTTAACAGACATAATTGTGTTAGGGTTTGTAATAGATTGGCGTTTAGCCACTTCCCCTACTTGGCGTTCGCCATTTTTGAACGCAACAACAGATGGAGTTGTGCGGTTCCCTTCAGCGTTAGCAATGACTTTAGGCTCGCCGCCTTCAAGCACTGCCACACATGAGTTTGTTGTACCTAAGTCGATTCCGATAACTTTACTCACTTGAATAACCTCCTGCTATGTAATTATTGATTCACTTTTACCATGGAAGGGCGAATGACGCGATCCTTCAGCTTGTAGCCTTTTTGCATTTCCTCAACGACAATGTTGGAGCCGTAGTTTTCATCCTCAGCCTGCATAACGGCTTGGTGAAGGTTCGGATCAAATTCCTGTCCTACAGCTTCGATTGCTTCTACACCTTCTTTTTTCAAGGCTTCAACGAGCTGGCGGTGGACCATTTCCATTCCTTGGAGCAAACTTTTCGTCTGTTCATTGTCGGCTTCAACATGAAGCGCTCTTTCAAAGCTGTCAAGAGCCGGCAGCAATTCAGTAACGATGTTTTGAGAACGGTATTTCTGGGACGCTTCCATTTCTAAACGGCTGCGTCGTTTATAGTTTTCAAAGTCTGCTTGAACACGCAAAAGTTTGTTTTCCTTTTCCTCAAGCAAACCTTGCAATTCGTTAATTTGATTTTGAAGAAGTTCGCTTTCGTTTGTTTCTTCCTGCTGTTCTTCAGCGGCAGCTTGTTCTTCGATTACTTCTTGTTCTTCTGTTTCGTTTTGTTCCGCGGTTTGTTTTTCTTCTGACATTGTGTTCACCTCCCTCAAAAGTGTAAGGAGAAGGGCGGGTGATGCCCTTCGATAAAATTTGCCAATTTTCCCTTATTCATCATACAAACTTGTTAATGCTTTTGACAAGTCTGAAGTCACATGCTGAAGCAGACTGACGACCCTTGAATAATTCATGCGGGTTGGTCCAATGATCGCAATTGAGCCTATTTGCTTCTTATCTACTGAATATGAGGCAGTAATCAGGCTGCAGTTTTCCATCTCTTCATAGTCGTTTTCTTTTCCGATCTTAATCGAAATGCCCGTATCTGAAGATTGGACAAGCTTCAACACGTCCTGCTCCTTTTCAATCAGAGAAAGCAACGACCGCACTCTCCCGATATCATGGAACTCCGGCTGGTTCAGCATATTGATTTTCCCGCCGAAAAACAATTTTTCAACGTGACTTGTCGAATGAAATGTTGAACGCAGCGCTTCAAGTATGTTGTCGTAGTTCTTAATGTGCTGCCTTAAGTACATGACAACTTCTTTAAAAATGCGTTCATTCAGTTCATCCATCGGAACACCGGTTAAACGGTCGTTCAGTATATTTACCAGCTTTTCAATATCAGACAGATCCATTTTGGTTGGAAAATTAATCGTTTTGTTTTCCACATGCCCCGTATTGGTAACGAGAATGGCTACCGCTTTATCGGGCTGAATCGGTATGATTTGAATCTGTTTAAGATAATTCTCGCTCAGGGTCGGCCCGAGCACGATAGACGTATAATTCGTAAGATCGGACAAGATTTGTGCTGATTTTTGAACTGTCTTTTCCAGCTCGAATATTTTTTCTTTGAAGATCGAGTGGATTTGGTCTAGGTCGGTTTTTGTCAGTTTGACGGGTGACAGCAAATGATCAACATAGTACCGGTACCCTTTTTCCGACGGAACACGTCCTGAGGAAGAGTGGGTTTTCTCAATGAAGCCCAGTTCTTCCAAGTCAGCCATCTCGTTTCTTATTGTTGCAGAGCTAAATGTGATTTCATCTTTTTTCGAAAGAGTTCTTGATCCGACGGGCTGCGCCGATTTAATAAAATCGTTGATTATGACCTGAAGGATCAGCAGCTGACGATTGGTTAACATCATCATCACCTCTGTTAGCACTCTCAACAAGCGAGTGCTAAATCTATAACAAAAGTATCAAACCACAAGAAAAATGTCAATTATAACTCACCCAAAAAAGCGCCAAAAACTTCATTACCCAATAATTTTCCCTGATGAGTCAAACAAACGGCAGACTCCGTATTGATAATCAGTCCCTTTTCAGAAAGCTCTTTTAAAATGCCGGGAAAAAGTTTATCAAGAGAACGGCCGTATTTCTCCGCAAAACGTTTTTTGCTGACTCCGGATGTTTTTCTTAACCCTAAAAACATCTCTTCTTCAATTTGTTCTTCCATCGTCACTTCATGTGTATCCCGATAAGGAAAACCTTTTTCAGCTATCAGATCAATGTAATGTTTAACAGGTCCGACGTTTACTGTTCGAATTCCGCCGATATACCCGTGGGCTCCTGCTCCGAAGCCGAAATATTCCTCGTTGCTCCAGTACGTCAGGTTGTGCTTAGATTCCATGCCTTGTTTCGCAAAATTGCTGATTTCATATTGGTGTATACCGGCCTTTTCCATCCGGCTCATCACCGTTTCGTACATTTCGGCTTCCTGTTCCTGCGCCGGCAGATGAAGCCGCCCTTTTTGCATCAAATTATAAAATACCGTTTTCGGTTCTACAATGAGAGAGTAAACGGAATAATGCTCTGCGTTCAGGGATAAAGCAGTTTTTAAAGAGTGGTCAAGGTGTTTAAGCGTTTGTCCAGGAAGACCGAACATCAAATCGAGACTGATATTTTCAAAACCAATTTCCCTTGCACGTTCAAAAGAGGCAAATACGTCTTTTTGTTTATGCACCCGTCCGATTTTTTCTAGAAGGTCGTCTTCAAATGTTTGCACACCGAAGCTTAAACGATTAACGCCCGCTTCCTTGAGTATTTTCAGTTTTTCTGCCGATAGGTCGTCCGGGTTCGCTTCAACAGCGAACTCTATTAAGGCGCCTGAAGGCTTCAGCACACGGCTGACCATGTCCATTAATTTTTCGAGCTGGTCTTCAGAGAGGGATGTCGGCGTGCCTCCTCCGATAAAAATCGTATGCAGATCAGGCTGCCCCGTTTTTTCTATCGTATTTATCATTTCCTTCTCGAGTGCGTTTAAATACTCGCCGACAGGCTGGCTTTGAATAAAATATTTATTGAAATCGCAGTAGTGGCAAATATGCTCACAAAATGGAATATGGATATAAGCTGATTTCAATGTATTCACCTTCTTTAAAGAAAGAAGCCGCAGTACAGGACTGCGGCGGCTTCTATTATTTTTTCGGATTGTCGTCCATTTTCAGGACCGCCATAAATGCTTCTTGCGGCACTTCAACTGAGCCGACCTGCTTCATTCGGCGTTTTCCTTCTTTTTGTTTTTCAAGAAGCTTCCGTTTCCGCGAGATGTCTCCGCCGTAACATTTAGCCAATACGTTTTTACGCATCGCTTTAATGGTAGAGCGGGCCACGATTTTCTGGCCGATCGCCGCTTGAATCGGTACTTCAAAGTGCTGGCGCGGAATGAGCTCTTTCAGTTTTTCTACAATTACTTTTCCGCGTTCGTACGCGTAATCGCGATGCACGATAAATGAAAGGGCGTCGATTTTTTCTCCGTTCAGCATAATGTCCATCTTGACAAGTTTAGACGGTTTGTAGCCGATCAGTTCGTAATCAAAGGAAGCGTAGCCTTTTGTGCTTGATTTCAGCTGATCAAAAAACTCATAGACGATTTCCGCTAACGGCATGTCATAGACAATGCTGACGCGATTTGCATCTAAATATTGCATGTCGATAAAATTGCCGCGTTTCCCTTGACAAAGCTCCATCACCGCACCGACATAATCGTTCGGCACCATCATAGTCGCTTTAACATACGGCTCCTCGATCCTTTCGATCTTTTGTGGGTCAGGCATGTTGGACGGGTTGTCGACAACAACCTTTTCCCCGTCTGTCATATACACATCATATATAACACTCGGCGCTGTAGTGATCAGGTCAATTTTAAACTCCCGCTCAATCCGCTCCTGAATGATTTCCATGTGAAGCATACCTAAAAATCCGCAGCGGAAACCGAATCCGAGCGCTTGGGATGTCTCTGCTTCATATTGAAGCGATGAGTCATTCAGCTCAAGCTTTTCAAGAGCTTCCCTTAAATCGTTGTATTTGGCCGTATCGATCGGATATAAACCGCAGTACACCATCGGGTTCAGCTTGCGATATCCAGGCAATGCTTCGGCAGCTTGATTGGCCGCGCTTGTGATCGTGTCACCGACGCGTGTGTCACCGACATTTTTGATCGCAGCAGTTAAAAAGCCTACATCGCCGACCGTCAGTTCATCTGTCGGAGTTGCTTTCGGCGTGAACACACCGACTTCTGTCACTTCAAACTCTTTGCCGGTTGCCATCATTTTGATTTTTTGCCCCGGCTTTACCGTTCCTTCAACGACTCTGATATAAGCCACGACACCGCGGTAAGCGTCATAAAGCGAGTCAAAAATCAGCGCTTTAAGCGGCGCCTCTGGATCTCCGGTCGGAGCAGGCACCTTTTCCACGATCTGCTCTAAAATCTCCTCAATCCCGATCCCGGCTTTTGCTGAAGCGAGCACGGCTTCCGATGCGTCAAGGCCGATGACGTCCTCCACCTCTTGGCGAACACGTTCCGGCTCTGCGCTTGGCAGATCAATTTTATTAATGACTGGAAGAATTTCAAGGTCATTATCAAGCGCCAGGTAAACGTTCGCAAGCGTCTGCGCTTCAATTCCTTGCGCCGCGTCCACGACAAGTATCGCTCCTTCGCAGGCAGCAAGGCTTCGGGATACTTCATATGTGAAATCGACGTGTCCCGGTGTGTCAATCAGGTGGAAAATATATTCCTCTCCGTCTTTTGCTTTGTATTTAAGCTGAACAGAGTTTAATTTAATGGTAATGCCCCGTTCGCGTTCAAGATCCATAGAATCAAGCAATTGTTCTTTCATTTCTCGTTGAGTGATTGCCGACGTTTTTTCTAAAATACGATCCGCTAAGGTCGATTTTCCGTGGTCAATATGGGCGATGATGGAGAAATTCCGAATTCTCGACTGCCTCTCTAAACGCTTTTCTTTATCTGTCACAATCTATCACTCCTACTATTAAACGCAAAATACACTAGCTTAGATTATATCAATAGGATTGTAAAGATTCAATGTAAAACAAGAAAGAGAAAAGTTCCCTCTCATACTGGGGCTGCTTTTCTCTTTCAAGCACTTATTTTCTCATATCCCGTATCCATTCATACATCGATTGAGCTGTGTTGGTCACTGTGTCAGATAGCGTTTTTCCTGCTTTAGAGAAAAGGTTAAACGTTTCCACCTGTTCAAGCTCTTTTTGTTTCTCTTCTATATCTTTCGAGGTTACTGTTTCCCCTAAAACGGTCGCTTCTTTCTCATTATTTTCTCCGTCTGTGAGCGTAAACGCGCCTTTCAGTGAAGGATCATGATAGCCTTTCATGCTCAGCATGCCGTTATTTGCCTGCTGCATGCCGAACAGGACGCCTATAAACATCATCGTCACAAGAAGCAAGCATTTGCCAAGATATGCAATCAACTCGACCACCTATTTCTTATTGTTTTTTCGTCTCGCCGCTTTCGGCGTTAACTTTTTCAGCATCCCAGTACATTTCGCTGAATACGTCAGCAGTTGCGTTAGCCGCCCGCTGTAGCTCTTCGAGATTGTTATCCACTCCGCCGAATTCAAGCAAAAGCGCTCTGTCGTTTAAGTCTTGGTTGTAAACGCCGTTATCTCCTGGTGAGCCTTTAGAAAAGACCCCTGTGCTGAGTCCCGGGTATTTTTTCTCCATCAGCTTGTGAAGCTCGCTTGCAATTTTGTAGTTTTCTTCGAAATTCTTGCTTTTTTTGCCGACCACAAATGCGACCCGGGCATAGCTTTTCCCTTTAATGGTTGCCGTCGTATTTTTCTTGCGCCTGGAGTCTCTATGGATGTCAATGATGTATTGCAGATTTTTGTTTGAAGCAAGGGCTTCTTGTACGACCGGCCTTGATTCATCGTAGGATCTGGCATAATTCAACCCTTTTTTGCTCAGTTTTGCCTGTATATCCGTTTTATTAACTGTGGCTCCGATACCTTGAGATTCAAGCGCTTTCCCGAACATGTCTCCCACGAGGGTGACGTTTGCTTTAGAATGACGCGCCATATCGGGATCGGTCTCACCTTTTAATAGCGGGAGATAAGATTCCGTATTATGCGTGTGATAGATAAAGACAACCTTCTTGTCGCCGGTTGTTTGTTTTGGCGGGTCTTTTTGCGTATTGTCTGTTTGCGTCTGCTGTTTTTCAATCTCCGCCAAATTCGCTTCTCTTTCTTCCTGCATCACCTTTGAAGGCGGCGGGGATTCCGACGGCATGTTTGTATAATCGGTGCCTTGTCCCGCTAAAAGAATTTCTGTGTCAAATTGCGCAAACCCAGGCAGCTCGCGTCCAAGAAAACTTCGCGGATCCTCGAGATTAATACTTGTCGCCAGCTTTAAAGAAAGACGTGATAGATGAAATGAGCTGTCGGTTTGAGAAAGGTCCGAAGCGAAATAATGGTTTTCCATCCGCAGCAAGTGTGCAAATACGTCACCCGGCAGTTCGTCGGCAATCCCGTAAAAAGAGTCAGACGATGGCCTGAGTTCCGGCCGGAGAGACGTCAGCACACCGGATAAAACAAAAATCACTAATAGGCTTGCGATAAATAGAAAGATCCCCTTTATCGCTTTCCCGCCATTCACCGCAACAACAATTTGTCTGTTTCTGCGTTTATTTCTCATTGAATCCCTCCAGCGCTTGTCTAGTAATTACTCTATGAACAAGCTAGAGGAAGTAGAACCGTTTAGTGATTATAGGAGCCTTTGTTTTCCTGAGACACCTTTTCATGAAGCGCTGTATTTAATCCGTTTGCCAGCACATTTGCCATATCGTCAATAAATGAATCGACTTCCTTCGGCGTGACCATCAAATTATGGCCCAGAGGTGCCAACACCTCATGAATGAGCTGCCGCTTTTCGTTGTCTTCAAGAGTCCCCACTATGCCGAGAAACGATTGACGCTGTTTTGGGTCGGGAAGGTCCTCTTCAGTAAGCACTTTCTTTTTCCCAAACGTCATCCCCGCCGGAACAAGCGATCTCGACGGACTGTTATCTCTCATTTCTCTGCCAAAATGCTTTAATATGTAATCAACCGTGTCGCTGGCAATTGTTACCGCGTCAACGACCGTCGGTACACCAATTGCAATGACAGGTACGCCTAGGGTGTCCTTGCTCAAGTCTTTACGTTTATTTCCGACGCCTGATCCCGGGTGTATTCCTGTATCTGATATTTGAATGGTTGTGTTGACCCTTTCTACCGCCCGCGCCGCAAGTGCATCAATGGCAATCACGAAATCGGGTTTCGACTGCTCGATGACCCCTTTAATAATATCGCTTGTTTCGATGCCTGTAATTCCCATGACACCAGGAGCAAATGCGCTGACAGGCCTGTAGCCCTCCTGCACATTTTCAGGCTGGAGTTTAAATAAATGTCTTGTCACTAATAGATTTTCTACAGCCATCGGACCGAGCGCATCAGGTGTCACGTTCCAGTTGCCGAGGCCGACAATTAAACAGCTCGCATCCTTTGAGATCTTAAGGCTTTCCAGAAAGGCTGAGAATTCTTCCGCAAATACAGCAGAAACTTTCTCTTGCATTTCCGAATCATTTTCTCTGATCCCCTGGGCCTCAATCGTTAAATAACGTCCTTCTCTTTTTCCGGAAAGCTCTGCGCCTTCCTTCGTGATATCAACAGTGCGGATTTTTATTCCGCCATGATCGCGTTCTTTTTCAATAAAACCTTTTATCTCTTTTGCAGGCACAGCCTGACGATTAGCCATGGCTTCCTTCGTTTCAACCGCTAAATCCGTACGTATCAAATACTGATTTACATCCAGCTCACTCTTTTTCATACAGGGCCTCCTTCGAATATTCACTATCCATATTGTTTCCATTTATAAAATGAATCATGCTTAAAAGCATTCCTTCAATGAAAAATACTTTACATTTATATTGCAATCTAAAGGTGTGTTTGATAGAATACAATTTGTTCTATTGTGAAGAAGATTTAACCTTAAGACACTGTGCTACAGGTTGTATCTTAGGAGGTGAAACACATGCCAAACATTAAATCAGCGATTAAACGTACAAAAACTAATAACGAACGCCGCGCTCATAACGCGACAATCAAATCTGCTATGCGTACTGCAATCAAACAAGTTGAAGCTTCTGTTGCAAACAACGAAGCTGACAAAGCGAAAACTGCTCTTACTGAAGCAGCTAAACGTATTGATAAAGCAGTGAAAACAGGTCTTGTACACAAAAATGCCGCAGCTCGATACAAATCAAGACTAGCGAAAAAAGTGAACGGACTTTCTGCATAAAACAAAAACGATCCTCATAATTGAGGATCGTTTTTTTCATTTCTTTTTAACAGCTGCAAGAGAAAAAGCTCTAGTAAAAGCTGCTTGTCCTTTTTCCCGGTTTTCATCTCATAGTCCATCACGGCAAGCTGTTCAATAATAGACCGGAGCTCAGCTTCTGAAAAAAGCCTCGCTTGATCCATCGCCAGCTTTACCCGGAATGGATGCACCTTTAAGTTAGAAGCAATCTGTTTTTGGCCGTACCCTTGTTCCGCGAAATATTTCGTCTGCAGGATCAGCCGGAACTGGTTCGATATGAGAGCCATAATTTTGATCGGCTCTTCATTTTGTTTGAGCAAATCATAAAAAATTTGCAGACTCTCAGTCCGTTTTCGGTTGACGATTTTATTAATCAGTTCAAAGATATTTTGTTCCAGACTTCTCGCCACAAGCGTCTTTACATCATCCAGCGTGATTTCTTCACGGTCTCCAATAAACGTGCAGAGTTTCTGAATCTCCTGAAAAAGTGATGACAGATGCCCGTTTACAAGCAAAACCAAATGCTCTGCCGCCTCGGTGCTGATTGTTTTCTGCTCGGTTCTCGCCAGATTGATCGTAAAGTCTGTCGTTTCCTTCGCGTTTAATTCCTTTGCCTCCATCATGAACGCCTGCTTTTTTAGCGCTTTGGTCAGTTTTTTCCGCTCATCCAGTTTTTCATAAGGCGCAAGCAGAACAAAGACCGTGTATGGCGCCGGTGATTGTATATACGATTCAAGCGCGCTGATGTTGTGCTCAACTTTTTCTTTCTTTTTTTCACCCGTTAAAAAATATGGATTTTTCACAATGACAAGGCGCCGCTCCCCCATAAACGGGAACGTTTCAGCGTCGGCAATCGCCTGATCCAGCGGGTCTTCCTCCAAATCAAAAACAGACAGGTTGAAATCTTTCGTCTCTTGATCAATCACCGTCTGTCTGATCCTGCTGACGGTTTCTTGGAGCAGATACGTCTCTTTTCCGTATAAACAATAAACCGGATGGACATCGCCTTTTTTCAGGCTTTTCCACACATCAAATACCATTGTTGTACGACTTCCTCTCTTTCATCATCCTCTTCTATCCTAAATTGAGTTTGCAAAATAGTAAAGAGGAAGCCTGACAGCGGCTTCCCCATTTATATTAAACGCCTGTTCGCAAGCCCCCGGGACAGCTTGTAAAAAGGCGATAATCACCAGAACAGAAAACGTTACCTTAGCTTCTAGATTTTTCAAATCGATTCCATTATACTTAAATCAGTCAGGGGGGATGAAATTGAATGATTTTGAAAAAAACGTTCAAAGCAAACGAAATGATGCTGTAGATTCAGCGGTTGGTTTTGTTGTGTCCTTCGGATTTTTCGCCTTATTGTTTGTCATGGCAACGGTTATTCACCTGGTTGGTTCATAACACGACTGCCCGGGCTGCTGATTTCTCGGCAGTCTTTTTTAATTCTCCTTTGTCATATCTGATGTATCATATGGAGGATAGACAGAAAAGGTTCCTGATCCGTTTTTGTACGTGTATTGGATCGTGCCGCTTTGATCAGTGCGCAGCACACGGATGGATCGGCTCTTTAACAATTGAAGAACTTCTTGATGCGGATGATGGTACCTATTGTTTTCTCCCGCTGAGATGATCGCCGTTTTCGGCTGAAGCTGTTTGATGAATTCTTCACCGGTAGAGCCCTTGCTTCCATGATGCCCCACCTTTAACACATCCGCTCTTATATTTGGGAAGATATTGATAATCTCCTGTTCCCCCTCTTTTTCCAGATCACCCGTCAGGAGCCAGCTGAGACTGCCTGTATTCATCCATAGAACGAGAGAAGAATTATTTTTACTTGCCGGATCAGGCGTTTCCGGTGACAGCACATGAAACTGCAAGTCCTTTATTTGCAATACATCACCCCGCTTCACCTCTTCAATTGCCACCCCCTCTTGTCTGGCAGTCCGTAGCACTTTCTCATCATGAGGTTCAGAAACAAAGCCTTTCGGAATGATGAGACGCTTTACTTTATGATGCTTCAGCAAAACCTCTGCCTCTCCGATATGATCTTGATCTGCGTGCGTCAGTATCAGCGCATCAAGCTGCTTGATGCCCTTTGCCGTTAAAAAAGGGATCAGCACCTTTTCCCCCAGTGAAAAAGGATGCTGTTTTTCCCGCCAAGGCTCTGACGAATAAGACAAAGTGCCTCCTGTATCAATTAAAACACGGCCTTTCTGATAGGGTGCACTGACAAACATACTGTCACCTTGTCCGATATCAATCATATCTACTTCTCCATCGGAACTAACATAAGGGAAAATAAAGAGCAGGGTAAGCGTTGCACAAAAAAGGCCTGTGGATACGGTCAGCCGGAGATATGAGCGTTTCTCGATACTCATAAGCAATATGATGACAGTGAGCGTGAATAAGAGAAGAAGTGCGGGTGCAGGACCTGAGATGATGATTGTGAATATTTCTATATCTGCGATTTTAGTGATCAGTCTGTTGGTCCAGGTCATCATTACATCAAACCAATAGAACAGAAATTGACCGACGGATGCTGAAAAAAATAATAGAATCACTCCTATAATAGCAGCCGGTAAAATACAGAATGTATAAAAAGGCACCAACACCATATTCATCGGAATGCTCATAATAGAAAACTGCTGAAAATGATACAGAAGAATGGGTAGTGAGCCTAGCTGGGCAATAACAGATACCATCGTCAGCTGTCCCAGACCCGTTTTGCTATGCTGAAAAATAGATGATGAGAGAATTAAAGAAAAACTGACCGCAAATGAAAGCTGAAATCCAGCTTCAAAAAGGTAGTAGGGATTAAAAAGCAAGAGGAGGATATACGAAAGACAGATTACCCCTGCAGAATTCACTCGCTGCTGAAAAAGGCTTCCCGCTAAGTAGATGCCCGACATCAGAGCGGCCCGGAGAACAGAAGGCGCTGCGCCTGTCAAAATAACATAGATCGGCAGAAACAAAAGTAGTAGGATTGACGCATTTTCTCTTGTTATACCCAGACGGATCATTGCGTAAAATAGGCCAGCTGTCAAAATTCCGACATGGAGGCCTGAGATGGCTAATAGATGGACAACACCTAGATTTTGGTAAGCGTTAAGCACATCGTCATCCAAATAAGACCTCTCACCTACAGTAAGCGCCTGTACGATTCCTGCTGAATCTGACGGAAGCTTGGTGTTCGTGAATGATACGATGTATTTTCTCAAACTGAGAAGCTTATACCGGACACCTGAAGACTCACTGCAAATTCTAATAGATGTGACAGAATAGCTCCAATGAATATGCTGCCGGTAAAGATACTGGTGATAATCAAATGTTCCCGGCACTGTTGCTTGTTTGGGCTTCTCCAACTTACCAGTCAATTCGCATGCCATACCCGGCTCTAGATGTGACAGTTTGTCTTTCTCAGCTAAAGACTGAATCCGATAAGAGGCAGCCCATTTTTCGTCATCAGGCGTCTTGATCAGCAAAGACATCCGATCTCCGTCAATTTTAGGAATACTATGAACGACCGCCTTGAAGTGATAGCTGCCCTGCTTGTACGAAGAAGTATTTTGAAAATCTGTAATCTTAAACAGGGCAAAATTGAGCACAAAAGAGAATAAACATACAAAAATGAGTGGAGCTTGTCTTGTTTTGACTGACACAATAAGAAGAAAGAGGAAGAAGAGAAAGACAGCGGAGAAATAAGAGGCGGCAGCAATTCCAGCCGTTGCTGAAGCTGCCGCCAAAGGCAATAGTAGACGCGAATGTCGCATCAATCACACATAACTCGTAAAAAGTTTATTAGCCTGTTCATGTATTTTCTTCAAATCTTCCTCTGCGAGACCGGCATCCGCTAATTTCTCTAAAAGTCCCGCTACAAATGAAAGCTTTTCTCTGTTTTTCAGATCAACGATCATCTCATCAAGTTCAACCTGTTCAACCGTAACGCCAGACTGCTCAAATAGCTCCTGGGCATACGGATGTGTTTTATAATCCTCAGCGTAATATACTGTTTTGATACCGGCTTGAATGATAGACTTACAGCACTGAATACACGGATAGTGCGTAACATATATCTCCGCTCCATCTGTCGGCACTCCAAATTTAGAGCATTGAAGAATCGCATTCATTTCCGCGTGAATCGTTCTCGCGCAATGATCGTCTATCATTAAGCATCCTTCGTCCGCGCAATGTACGCCGCCTGCGATTGATCCGTTATATCCTCCTGCAATCATACGTTTATCTCTGACAATGGTAGCGCCGACAGACAATCTCGGGCAGGTGCTGCGCAGTGCCAGTAAATGGCTTTGCGCCATAAAATATTGATTCCATGAAATTCGTTCCACGTTGTTCCCTCCAAATGTTGTGTTGCCTGTTCTTTAGTTTACCTATCATCATACATGACCGTCAATTCACTTTACTGTAATGGAAGACTTTATTTTTTCAAATGATTTTTCGCCAATTCCCGAAACCTTTGTGATATCTTCAATTGCCTGAAAACGCCCGTTCTCTTCCCGATATGCAATAATCGCTTCGGCTTTTGAAGGCCCTACTCCTGAAATGTTTTGTAAATCCTCTAATGTTGCTGTATTGATATTGACCAAGGCCTCTTTCCCCGTACTGCTTTGTACAGCGCCTCCGGCCGCTTGCTGCGGCTCCTCTTCTCCCTCACTCGGTATATACACCACTGTACCGTCCTGCAAAAGTTCCGCCAAATTCACTTGCGTTTCATCTGCTTTTTCGCCGATGCCGCCTGCTTTCTCAATAGCCTGTGACACTCTGTCCCCTGCATGCATTTCATAAACGCCGGGATGCTTAACAGCACCTTTTATGTCAATTACAATATTTTCTTCCGCTTTGTCTTTTGTCACTTCCTGCTTAACCTCAGCATTATCCTTTTCACTAGATATCACTTGTTTTACAGGCTCTTTGTTATGCCCGATGAAAAAAAAGAGACAAAGAACCGCAATGAGAACAGCAGCAAAGGCCACTGACATGATGATCATTTTATGTTGATTCAACCAATTCAACTGGCATGCGCCCCGCTTTCGTCATATTTTGTTTCTTTATCACATATGGTTTAGAGGATAATAGCTCAAAGGAGGGGAAATCATTGAAGATTGGCTTTATCGGCACTGGAAATATGGGTACGATCCTTATAGAATCATTTATTGAATCACAAGCAGCCGATCCCTCAAACATCACAATCACAAACCGCACAATTGAAAAAGCGTTGAAGATAAAAAACCGCTACAACAGCTTAAACGTAACAGAGAGCCTTGAAAAGCTTGTTGCAGAAAATGAGATGATTTTCATCTGTGTAAAGCCGCTAGATATATATCCATTATTGTCAAGGGCAGTTCCTTATCTAAGAAAGGATCACATTCTCATTTCCATTACAAGCCCGCTTCAGACTGATCAGCTGGAACAGTATGTGCCATGTCAGGTGGCACGAGTAATCCCGAGTATTACAAACCGGGCGCTTGCTGGCGTTTCTCTCGTCACCTTCGGCAAAAGCTGCGGGGAGGCGGCAAAAACAAAAATCAACGAGCTGATGAAGCACATTTCGAATCCGCTGCAAATTGAAAGTGACGTCACAAGAGTAGCGTCAGATATCGTAAGCTGCGGACCCGCTTTTATGAGCTATCTGGTTCAGCGGTTTATAGATGCAGCCGTTACGGAAACGTCAGTGTCTAAACAGGACGCTATTCACATGTGTAAAGAGATGCTTGTCGGGCTGGGAAAACTGTTAGAAACCGAATTGTATACCCTTCCTGCATTACAGGAAAAGGTTTGCGTAAAGGGCGGTGTGACAGGAGAAGGCATTAAAGCCCTCGAAAGCGGTGTACAGGATATGTTTCATCGTGTGTTTCAAAATACGCATTTGAAGTATGAAGAGGATATTTCCGCGGTGAAGAAGCAGTTTCATGTGTAAACGAATATGCCATAGTTTTTTGTTGTATGCAAAATGGTAAAAAAGCATTTTAAAAACCATCGTCTTAGTAAACGATGGTTTTTGATTTCTGTGCTTTAAAGAACAGGCGTTCAGAGTATGGTGACGGGGCTGAATCGGTAAAATCAGCGGTGACCTTATGAAGCTGAAAACCGCAGCCTGCCAGCATTTCTTCGTATTCATCCACTCGGAACGTTCTTTGCTCATGTGTCTCGTCAAAGCGGTCGTACGCCTCTCCGTTCCAAACAAAAAACGTCATATCATGAATGGCGGAAAGCTCTTCACTACCGGCAAAGCTTTGCCAAATATAGCTGATATCTTCGTCTTGATCAGCAAACGTGCTGCCAGGAAAAACCTCGGTTATTTTATACGGTGAATGAACATCAAACAGCAATATGCCGTCCGGCTTCAGCACCTGAAATACACTTTTAAAGGTATTCATCACGTCATTTTTCGTTTTTAAATAATTCAAGGAGTCACAGCAGATCGCAACCGCATCAAACTGGCCTTCAAAGCCGGTAATCTCTCTCATGTCCTGCTGAAGGAAAAGAATCGGCTGTTTAGCTGGTACTTTTTGCTGGGCGTATGAGAGCATTTCCTCACTGAGATCAATCCCAGTGACTTCAAAGCCTTTTTCGGCAAGCCGGATTGAAATTTCTCCGGTGCCGCATGCCAAATCGAGAATACGGCCTTTTTCCGGCAGAGATGCTTCAATCCACTCTGTCCATTTGTCGTAAGGTGCGTGAGACATTAACTCGTCATACACGCTTGCAAAGCCTTGGTAAATCATTGGTTCATTCCAAGTTCCAGGTCTGCGAGCGGAGCATCTCCCCACAGTTTTTCTAGGTTGTAATAGCTTCTTTCGTCCTTGTGAAACACATGGGCAATCACATCCCCAAGGTCAACTAATACCCATCTTGCCTCATCGAAGCCTTCCATCTTTTTGACTTCAATGCCGTTTTCTTCTGCCTGGTCCTTGATTTCACGCGCAATGGCCTGAACTTGTTTATCTGAATTACCGTGGCAGATCAGAAAATAATCAGCAACCAGAGAAATTCCTTCCATATCCAGTGCTAAAATATCCTCTGCCCGCTTATCGTCGCAAGCCGCAGCTGCAATATTTAAAATGGACTTTTGATTCATTCACAATTTCCTCCTGTTCATTTGCCAGACACAAGCCAGTTATAAGTTAAACATGTATCTGGAAAAACCTGTTGATTTTTTTTCATTAGAAAAATCATTGTATTTTTGATCGACTGAATCAACGCTTGATTCAAATCCGTTTCGGCTAGTTCGCGCACCTCATCAACACCGGGAAATTTACGGCCTGGTTCAATATAATCGGCAACGTAAATGACTTTTTCCAAAAGCGTCATGCCCGGACGCCCAGAGGTATGGTATCTGATCGCGTCAAGAACATCTTCGTCATGAATTCCCGCTTCCCTCTGGACTAGGTAAGCGCCGACCGGAGCATGCCACAGCTCCGGGTTGTGATCTAACAGATGCGCGGGCATGTTTTCTCTGGCAATAATTTGTTTCATTTCTTCTTTTGGACGGAATTTGGCGTAATCATGAAAGATAGCCGCCGTTTCTGCTTTTTTGGAGTCGGCGCCAAAGCGCTCCGCAAGTTCAATCGCCGTGTTCATTACGCCAATTGTATGGATATATCGATGCTCGGTCAATTGCTGCTTGACGCAGGCAAGTGCCTCCTCACGATTCATATAAACCATTCTCCTCTACATACTTCTTCACTTTATCAGGGATTAAGTAGTCAGTGGGCTTCTTGCTTTTAAACCGTTCCCTTATCATAGTCGATGATACCTCAAACTCCGGAACGTCTGCAAAGAGAAGCGGATAAGGGGTTTCAACATGAAAACCGGGGCGCTTTACTCCGATAAATTGAATAAGGTTCAGCAGCTCGTCCAGCTTATACCATTTCGGCAGGTATTCAATCATGTCAGCACCAATGATAAAGAATAGCTGATCCTTCGGATATCGCTGCTTTAGTAAAGAAACGGTATCAAAGGTATATGACGGCCCTTCTCTTTCCATTTCAGCCAGCTGCAGCTTAAAGGATGGATTAGACTGGATCGCAAGCTTCAACATTTCCACCCGATGAGTGCTGTCTGTATAGTCTTCATCCTGTTTATGCGGAGGTATTTGATTGGGCATAAACCAAATTTCGTCGAGCTCCGCCTGATACAGCACCTCATTCGCCATTAAAAGGTGACCGTTATGCGGAGGATCAAACGTGCCTCCGAAAATTCCGATTTTCTTCATTTCAACCACCTTAAGGAAGCTCGATTTGTTTATTTTCCTTTGATTCCTTAAATAAAACAATCGTATTGCCGATCGTCTGAACCAACTCTGCGTGGCTTCCTTTTACAAGAGCTTCCGCAACATCGTTTTTATCGTCTTCACAGTTTTGAAGAACGCTGATTTTAATCAGCTCTCTCGCTTCAAGCGCTTCAGAAATTTGTTTAATCATGTTGTCATTGACTCCGCCCTTTCCTACTTGAAAAATCGGGCTTAAATGGTGCGCTTTTGAACGCAAGAAACGTTTTTGTTTTCCTGTTAGCATTATTTTCCTCCTAATTTCCCTACTACAATAGATCTCATTTTTTCAACATCAGGTTCATGTCCTGTCCACAAGCGGAAAGACAATGCCGCCTGCTCAACAAACATGCCGACTCCATCCAGTGTTTTCAGACCTTTTTGCTTTGCTTCTTTTAATAGTGAAGTCTGAATCGGATTATACACGATATCGCAAACAACCGCACTGCTTTCAGCACGCTGCAGCGAAAGCGGAATATCTTCCACGTTTGGATACATGCCTACAGATGTTGTATGGATAATTACATCATACTGCTCAAGCCGTTCTTCTGCTTCTTTTATGCTTAACACTTCTACATTGCGGAACGAGGGAGCAGATTCTGTGAGCTGTTTGGCTTTTTCTATCGTTCGATTGCAAATATCAAACTTTTCCGGATTGTCGCGGACGATCGTCGTAAAAATCGCTCTCGCTGCCCCGCCCGCGCCGATCATTAAGAAAGACAGCTCGGAGATTGGTTTGTCCAAAATTCTCATTAAAGATTTCACAAAGCCTTCTCCGTCTGTATTATATCCGACAAGTTTGTCTCCTTCTCTTCTGACAGTGTTAACGGCACCAAGCACTTTTGCGCTCTCATCAATATGATCGAGATGATCCATGATGGAAACCTTGTGCGGAACAGTCACATTGATGCCTTGTAGGCCAAGAGCTCTTATTCCTTTTACCGCATCTTCAAGACTATCCTCTTCCACCTTAAATGCATGGTAGTGTCCGTCCAAGCCAAGATCCTTCAAAGCCGCGTTATGGATATCCGGCGACATGGAATGCGCAATCGGATTTCCGATAACCCCGTACAGCTTCTTCATACCCCTCTCCCCTTTTTGTTAAATTAATGAGCGCCGAACAAATACGTGAACGCCTTTTGGCGCATAAGCCGTTATCTTTTTATCCGCGTCATGCACCGTTACCCAGCCTAACCCAGAAAAAACGATATCTGTCTTTTGCTCTTTCATCGTAAACGTATGGGCAACCAGTTCTGGAAACTCATCCATATCATCTTTTCCCGGCGGTGTGAGCAATTCTCCTGCGTGCTTTTCATAAAGCGCGTCAGCATTTTCCAGTTTCGTTCTGTGAATCATTAATTCATTCGGCATATAGCAGACAAAGGCAGCTCTTTCACCTGAAACATAATCAAACCTTGCCAGTCCGCCGAAATACAGCGTTTGCTGATCGTTTAGCTGAAATGTGCGCGGCTTCAGTTCCTTTTTGGGCGAAAGTACTTTTAAATCCTTTTTGTTTACATAGTGCGCCATTTGATGGTGATTGATGATTCCAGGTGTATCATAAAGCGCTGAGCCGTCATCTAACGGAATTTCAATCGCATCAAGAGTTGTGCCCGGGAATTGCGATGTTGTGATGATGTTGTCTTCACCGGACACTTCTTTGATAATCCTGTTAATGAACGTTGATTTCCCTACATTGGTACAGCCGACAACGTAAACATCCTTGCCGTTACGGTAATGTTCAATCGCATCAATGACTTCTCTGATTCCCTGGCCGCGTCCCGCACTGACCAAAAATACGTCAATCGGTTTTAAGCCAAGCTCTTTCGCCTCGCGCTTCATCCACTGGATCAGCCGTTCTCTTTTGAGCGATTTAGGCAGAATATCCGCCTTGTTTCCGACTAACAATATAGGATTTCCTCCGACTAAGCGCTGCAATCCATTAATCCAGCTGCCGTTAAAATCGAAAATATCAACAATTTTAACGACGAGAGAATCGGTTTCTCCAATTCCATGAAGGATGTTTAAAAAGTCATCATCCGTTAAGGAAACGTCTTGTATTTCATTGTAGTTTTTCAGTCTGAAGCAGCGCTGGCAAATCACACTTTCTTTAGAAAGCGAAGCCGGCGGCGCGTATCCCAGACCGTTTTTGTCCTCGGTTTGGATTGAAACTCCGCAGCCGATACAAACAACCTTTTCCATTCTTATTCCTCCCACTGAATGTGCCCTTTTCGTTTGAGAGCACTCAGTATTCTGCGTTCGACCTGGCGGTTAAAACGCGTAATAAAGCCGTCTGAGGAAGCGACAGGCACGACTAGGATCGTATGGTAGCCGTTACGGTTCCCGCCGAGTACATCAGTCAGCAGCTGATCTCCGATGACAACACAGTCCTCTTTTTTCAGCTCCATATTGCGCACTGCTCTATTAAAGGCTTTGCCCATCGGTTTTCTTGCTTTATAGATGAATGGTATACCGAGCGGTTCCGAGAAAAGTTTTACTCTTCGCTCATTATTATTAGAGACAATCGTCACTTTAATGCCGTGCTCTTTCATTTCTTCAAACCACTCGATCAATCGCGGCGTCGCGTTTGGTCTGTCCCATTCAACAAGCGTATTGTCCAGATCAGTGATAATTCCTTTTACATTTCGTTCTTTTAATTTTTCAGGTGTAATATGAAAAATATTTTTTACAAACTCGTCAGGTAAAAAAAACTTTTTTAACAAAACCCGCACCCTTCCCTTTTCTTTCTCTTAAAATTAATGTCGAAAAAAATCGAACTTGCGCTTAAAGAAAAACTGAGCAAAAAAATTTCGACAAAAATTGGGTTTCTTCACCAGGTGTGGATAAATTTACACACACTATCCACTCTTATTACATCACTCTTTAGACAAATTATAAACATGATACTCACAAGTTATCCACTTTTTGGTGTGGATAACAGAACGATTGTTCTTATATGCAATTCATGGTAGATTAAAGATAATCTTCAGCCTTCAGATGAACGCAACCTATAAATGTATGTCACAAAGTCATGAATGATTCCAACTATGAAGGAGGTGTCTCTCCCATTAATTGGGTTCCTAGCATGAGAAAATTGTCTGATGAACTATTAATAGAATCCTATTTCAAAGCCACCGAAATGAATTTAAACCGCGACTTTATCGAGTTAATCGAAAACGAAATAAAAAGAAGATCGCTCGGACATATTATTTCCGTATCTTCTTAATAGGAATTTGTCTATATTTTCCGGGCGTATTTCCTTTTTTTACTCAGATGACTGATATTATATCACTTCAGTTACGCGCTTTACTACTGTTTTCAGCAAAAAACACCCCTAAAAAGAGGTGTTTTCAGGGCTGGATTTCATGTGAACCAATACACTCCGCCCACAATCAGGAGAACAACAATCAAAACAACGATAAAAGCGTATCCGTATGCTCTGCTTGCTCCATATGGCCAGCCGCCGAATGGATACGTGTATAAATACCCGCTGTACATGTGAAGCGCGCCTCCTTAAAAATGTTTCTATAACAGCCTATGTAGGAGAAATAAAACGGCTTAGGCCTTTGTCCAGATCAGCGCTTCAGGACCTGCCCATCTTGTATCCCTTCATAAACAACCCTTGCCCCTTTTGGTGTCATATGATTGCCTGAAGGATCTATCAAGCCGGATTGGATAAGCGCTTCATCAGTAGCTTCTCCACCGTCTGCTTCTATAAAGTGTTTCCAGTTGTCTACGAGAGGCACATTCATATGTTTCGCGACATCTCTTGTAATATCATTGTATGAGTTATGCCACTTTCTCGCCCCGCCTTTTGATTCAAAAGCAGCCGCTTTATACCTGGAATAGTAAAAGAGGTGATGCTTTCCGTTTCCTTCAATAATAGGAATACACGTCATTAAAACAGGCTTGATGCCGTGTTTTCTGCTTTCTTTTATAAAGTAAACCAGATTCTCTCTGAAACGCAGCTTTGACACTCTCGGCTTTCCTTCAGCCAGAATCGCGGCGTCATTAGTGCCAAACATAATAAAAAGATGCTTAGGTTTTTGATCGAGTACATCTGTTTGAAACCGTAAACGGGCATCTTCTGTCGTTTGTCCTCCAATTCCTGCATTGAGGATATCAAGATTCCCGCGTTCAGCCGTTTTTAATATATTGACCCACTGCTGCGCTTTTGGATAGTCACGATAATCCCAATTAGAGCCGCGTGTATTGCTGTCACCAAATGCTACCACGTCTTCGTATCCCCTTCCGCATCCTGCTGTAACGAACAGCACTAGGAAAAGGATGAACATATACTTCATCTTTACACCCCCAAAAGCTTCACCTTTATGTTATACCTCTGCTCTGTTTCATTCAACGCAGAGTTTTTTCGTTATAGCGTTCTCTCTATTGTTAACGTGTCCCTCTCGACTAAAATCATTCTGTTTCCATTAAGGGGTGATATATCTATTTCAGTTCCCGTCTTTTCCTGCGAAAAAACACTTCAGAGAGTTGATTGCAATAACCTGCTTCCGCCAGAGGAAACAGGCTACTGATTACCTCTGCATTTATTTTAATTTCGCTTTAAGCTTGGCCTTTGTTTTCGGTCCGTAGATACCATCAGCTTTTAATCCATTCATCAGCTGAAAACGTTTCACGGCATTTGCTGTTTTCGGTCCATAAATGCCGTCAATACCGTTATTCTTCGCACCTTTATCGGGGTAAAAATGAAGTGCTGCTAAAGCCTTTTGCAGCTGAAGAACTTTTGTGCCTTTTCTATAAGGCGCAGTAAGTTTTATTACTCCTGAAGGCAGAGGATAAGATTTGGGTGATTCTTTAGATGGCGTATCAGAGGAAGAAATTCCGTTTTTGAATGCACTCCATTGATTTAAGAGTTTGCGGGGACATTCTTTTCCGGACCATTTTTTGTGGGGAACAACACGATCCAGCGAAATATTGTGATCCTTCATCAATTTTTTGATCAGCCACTGCGCATTAGCTACTGCTTTGTCAAAATCGCCGTCTGCATTTTCGCAGATTTCAATCCCGATTGATTTGCGATTCCCTGTTCCATCGGTGCCGTCGCCAGCATGCCACCCGTTTTCAGTAAGAGGCAGATGCTGATAGATGTCTGAATCGTCTACTGTAAAATGCCAGCTGACAGATGTACTTGGGTTTTTTACATAATCAGCGTGCATTTTTGCATCGGCACCTTTGGCGGTATTTGCTGTATTGTGCACCGTAATGTAGGCAGGTGTCATCGCATAGCCGGGACGGTTATCGTTTGATTTTGGTATAAAATCCTTTTTTATCGCTACCATTTCTATCCCTCCCTACTATTAAAGAATGCAGCAACGAGTGAAATGGACAGCCTATTTTACTAGCTAAAAAAGAATTGTATTTCCCCCCACTCGTATGACAGTTGAACCTCCGAAATGGTACAAGTTATACTAACGTAGATGCCGGAGATTCTGCCTCCTGACATCGCCACAAGTGTTGGGAGTGGATAATTGATATGTTAAAAAAGACTTTAGGTATAATCTTGATCATCGCCGTTATTGCAGTCGGGTTTTATCAGAAAGAGGCTTGGCTTGATGCTATAAAAGCAGGCGGCTTGATCTCCGTTTTATGTAGTATGCTTCTGATTGCAGCCGACGTCTTTTTCCCGATTGTGCCGTTTGCAATTATTGCAGCTTTAAATGGCGCTGTGTTCGGAATTGCAAATGGAGTTTGGATTACACTGGCCGGTTCAATGCTCGGTACGATATTGCTATTTTTTCTCGCGAGGTACAGCTTTCGTGATTGGGCTAGGAAAAAAATAAAAGCTTACCCTGCTATAAAAGGATACGAGGCTTCCTTCGATAAAAATGCGTTTACCGCTGTTTTATTGGGAAGACTTATCCCTGTTATTCCTTCTCTTGTCATGAATGTTGTATGCGGACTAAGCAGTGTTCGGTGGCATGTTTTTTTCTTCGCCTCTTTAATAGGAAAAATCCCAAATATTTTAGTTGTTACGATTGCCGGCGCCAATTTCTCCAGCAACAAATTACTATCCTTCAGTATTTACGGGGCCTACGTTCTGATCCTGATGTTGGTTATATATAAAAAGTTTCCTCATCTCGTGAAAGTGTCAAAAAAATAAGGGCGGCCCGCTTTGCCCCCCTTACTTTTTTTCTGTTGCATGTCCTCCAAATTCATTACGGAGCGCAGCAACGACCTTTCCTGTAAACGTATCGTCTGTTAACGAACGGTATCTCATCAAGAGCGACATCGCGATCACCGGGGTGGCTGTCTGCAAATCTAGTGCCGTTTCCACTGTCCATTTCCCTTCCCCTGAGGAATGCATGACGCCTTTGATCTGTTCCAGCTTCGCGTCTTTAGAAAAAGCTCGCTCAGTCAGCCCCATAAGCCACGACCTTATGACAGATCCATGATTCCATACCCTTGCAACTTTCTCGTAGTCAAACTCAAACGGGCTTTTTTCCAGCACTTCAAATCCTTCGCCAATAGCAGCCATCATTCCGTACTCAATGCCATTATGAATCATTTTCAAAAAGTGCCCGCTGCCCGCTTCTCCAGCATATAAATATCCATTTTCAACAGCAGTATCCCGAAACAGCGGCTCCGCAATCTCCCATGCTTCCGGATCTCCCCCCACCATAAAACAGGCTCCGTGCCGTGCACCTTCCATTCCGCCCGACGTTCCCGCATCGAGATAATAGATACCCGCTTCTTTCAGTTGATTATAGCGACGAATCGATTCTTTATAATGAGAATTTCCGGCTTCGATGATAATATCACCTGTGCTTAATAAAGGTGTCACATCACGCAAAACAGTATCGACCACGCCATGGGGCACCATAACCCATAGTATTCGCGGCATGTCTAATGAAGAAATCAACTCTTTTATACTCGTTGTCCCCTCAGCCCCATAAGATATCAGTTCATCAACAGCGGCTTGGTTCACGTCATAACCGATTGCTTGATGATTGCGGTCGATCAATTGCTTTCCTATGTTGATGCCCATTTTCCCTAAGCCGATCAATCCTATTTTCATGTGAGTTCCTCCTGGTTGTCTAAACTCTAAAGCCCTTACTCTTTATGTTCCCTGTGAACTGCTTTGTGATACGTCCTGTTTTCTCAAACAAAAAAACAAAAGCGGTCCGTGATCAACCAGAGTGATTTCTTTTCCCGTGTCATATCGTTTCTGTATGATCTTTATCAGAAAGAGGGTGTGATAATCATTTGGCGCCTTCATGAATTACAGCAGAAATCGTGGAAACATCCTTGATTTCCTCTCTATTTAAGTTAAAATATGGGAAGAGAATTCAATTTATTTCTAGCTAAGAAGGTGACAACTTGCAGGATCAAACACAAACAATCATTGGAATTAAAAAAACCGCGAAATGTTTATTATACGTTACACTTGCAATGATCGGTCTTCTCATTGGTTATTTCTTTCATCAGCTTGCGAAATGGGCATTATCCCTGCCGTGGATTCCATTAGAAGGCCCTCTTCGGCTTGTTGCCTCTTTTCACGGATCACCGGTGAAGTTTATCACCGCGCTGCTTGGCCTGATTGCCGGTATATGGTTCGCTCATTCAATCATCAAAATGCTATTAACTGTACACATTACAGACGACTCCGTGAAATTAATGAAAGGCAAGCATGTTCAAACGATCAACTCGGAAGACATTGCTCTGGTATTTATTGATCATAAACGGCTTGTCCTCTTAGGAACAGACGGATATGAACTGGCACGTGAAGAAATAGATGAAAAACCTAAAATCATTGAGCAGGCCTTTAAAAAACACCATTACATATGGTCGGCAGAAGGTGACCCGTTTAAAGATAAATTTCGACGATGGGTACCTGAATCACCCGATCTCTCTCCAAGCGCTCATGCTATATTGAAAGCTCGTCAGAAAGCACTGAAAAAAGAGGAAACAGACGACATTGAAGATTTCCGTCTTGAACTTGCAAAGATCGGGATCGTTGTACGTGAAGAAGGAACACGCCAGTATTGGCGAGAAGCAGAAACGTATCCTCCTCAGGAGAATCAGCCTAGCGGCAACATAGGATCATAGCAAAAGAGGCTCAGTATTGAGCCTCTTCTTTTATTACTGAACAATAAACAACACTTTGGTGCCATCTGGATAACCGCTCATTTGATTTCCTACCCATGAACCGGCGCCGCGATTATCCGAGGGCGTTACATAGCGGACATCGGCTCCGGCGCCTCCTTCTTCACAAACTGCCATCGGCCATTCATCTCGATCAAAACCAGGCTTCGTCGGAATTCCTTTTAATGATTCCTCCCGCCTTTTGTCCGCTCCATCACGATCAATTGTACATATATCAGAATGTCCTTCGGCAATCGCATCTCTTATATGATCCCCGGTTTCCGGATAACGAGACAACGGAAAATATAAAACTTTGTCATATAAAGCAGCCCCCTTGACCTGTTGCGGAGCTGTCATATCCTTTCCCAATAAACAAAGAAAAACTGTTGCCGCCAGAAGAAGCATTGCCATCCATCTTTTCATCCTCATCCCCCCATACAGTTTCGTTCATTTAAATGTATGGGGGCAGCGTAAAGATTATTTTAAAAAACAAAACCTAAGCTCCCCATTGAGAAATTTCCCGGTACAGACACAGACAGCCTACCGATCACATACATTGACATATAGGCTTTTGCCTACATAATCATGTGGAGGTGACGATGGTGACAGGTGTTTTCGCAGCGCTCGGTTTTGTAGTTAAAGAGCTTGTCTTTTTAGTATCTTACGTGAAAAACAATGCCTTTCCACAACCGCTCTCAAGCAGCGACGAAAAAAAATACTTAGAGCTCATGGCTAAAGGGGATGAACATGCCAGAAACATGCTGATTGAGCATAATCTTCGCTTGGTCGCCCATATTGTAAAAAAGTTTGAAAATACAGGTGAAGACGCAGAGGACTTAATCTCCATCGGAACAATCGGGCTGATCAAAGGGATTGAAAGCTATTCCGCCGGAAAAGGGACAAAACTGGCGACGTATGCTGCGCGATGTATTGAAAATGAAATCCTCATGCATTTGCGAGCATTAAAAAAAACAAAAAAAGACGTGTCCCTTCATGATCCGATCGGGCAGGATAAAGAAGGGAATGAAATAAGCCTGATCGATGTTCTGAAATCAGAAAATGAAGACGTGATTGATACAATCCAGCTCAATATGGAGCTTGAAAAAGTGAAGCAATACATTGACATTTTAGATGACCGTGAAAAGGAAGTAATTGTCGGGCGGTTTGGGCTTGATTTGAAGAAGGAAAAAACGCAGCGTGAGATTGCCAAAGAACTCGGTATTTCGCGTAGCTATGTATCGCGGATTGAAAAGCGGGCGCTGATGAAGATGTTTCATGAGTTCTATCGGGCGGAGAAGGAAAAGCGGAAGAAAGCGAAGGGGAAATAATGCAGAAGAAGCCGGATCTAATATTCCGGCTTTCTCTCATTCATTGCTTCTTTTAAAACTTTCGAAACTAATGGAGACAGAATATACGATAGAGGTATGAAAATGCTTCCAGCTAACCGCTTGTCTCACTCTCTCAACTCGTCAGCACTGATAAGCTCAATGATCATTTCCGTAAAGACGATCAGGACCGTAGCAGATGACTTGACTTATAAGTCCTTCGCTTGCATCCTCTCTCAAGCGATTCAAAGCCGGACGTTCTAAAAGCTCCCCGGAAAATCCTTCATCAGCATACTTCAGCACATCCTTAGTCCCTGCTTTCTTTATGCAGGCCTCGATCTGGCTGTCGATGCTCGATCCCTTGTTCCTCGGTCGATACCCTTACATATATTGCTATCATCCTGGATCTCCTTCCTATAACGTTTTATTAAATAATGATAGTAATCGTTAATGCATTTGTCAGCTTGCGGTCCCTCGATGATGGTTACCTTCATAAAATGCATCACCCCTTGGGTAATGCTATGTAATAACTGTTTGTCCTAATGAGGTGATTTTCTATAGGTATGGTAAAAATAATGCTAGTTTGAAACTCTCGGTGTTTGCTTTTACAACAATAAACCCACTAGGCACTCAATAAAGTGGAAGCTTATCATCGATTACAAAATCCTGTTATTTCAAGCATTTGAATTCATTCATTTCACTCATTTATATCATTTTATATTCATTTTGGACACAAAATGGGCACTGTTTTTAGGCAATAAACAACCACTGAATAATTGTTGTAGTATGCACATGTCACTGGTGTCTGAAATAGTCATTTGAAAATAAATACTACCAAGTTAGTATATCGACATTCACTTGAGACATGTCGGTTAGAGTAAACCAAAATTAATACTTAATGCCCCTACATACTTTCTTCTTTGTTCCGTTTCCTTTTATTAAGGACTTTCAAAAATCAAGTTAAATTGCAAAAAGACTTGATTTGTTCCATGTATTTATTTAGTTGCTGTAGGTAAACTATACATATACTAAAAAAAGGAGTTTTACACATGAATATTCAACAAATTCGTAATGCCACACTTGTAGTCGAATATGCAGGCAAAAAGTTTTTAATAGATCCCATGTTAGCTGAGAAGGGTGCTTACCCTCCATTCCCAAATGCGCCAAGACAAGATCAAAACAACCCTTTGGTTGAATTGCCAACATCTATTGAAAATATTATTAAAGATATTGATGCTGTTATTGTTACTCATTTACATTACGACCATTGGGATGAGGCTGCTAAAGAGTTGTTGCCAAAAGATATCAAGTTGTTCTCCCAAAATGAAGAAGATGCAACAGAAATACGAAATGCCGGATTCAAAAATGTAGAGGTTTTAACAAAAGATACAGTCTTTGAAGGCATTCAATTGATTAAAACAAAAGGCGAACACGGAAGAGGAGAAATTTTAAAACTTGCAGGTCTTGTTTGCGGTGTTGTCTTCAAACACCAAAGCGAGAAAACATTATATGTAGCCGGAGATACAGTATGGTATGAAGCCGTTCAGGAAGAAATTGATACACATCAACCAGAAATTATTGTCGTAAATGGCGGAGATAATCAATTCTACGAAGGCGGTTCTCTCATCATGGGTAAAGAAGATATCTATGAAACATATAAAGCTGCTCAAAATGCAAAAATTATCGTGAGCCACATGGAAGCTGTCAACCATTGGGGATTATCAAAAGAAGAATTAAAATCCTTTATTAATGAAAAAGGAATCGCTTCTGATGTTTTAGTGCCTGAAGATGGCGAATCAAATTCATTTTAATCTAACACATGAACTGAAGTTTTAACTAAGGAAGGGCGCGTTCATTATGTCCGTTGAAAACAATAAAGAATTAGTGCGTCGTTACTTTGAAACGATTGAACAAGAAAAATACGATGACTTAAAAGACTTTTGCCATAAAGACTTTGTATTCTATCCACAATTAGATAAACCGTATCCAGGTGTAGAGGGTTTAATTGAATCAGAAAAGAAAAACTTTGATGCTTTCCCAGGTTTCAAAATGCCAATTAAAGCAATGGTAGCTGAAGGCGACCTTGTTGCAGTATATTTTATATTTGAAGGCAGGCATACAGGTATTCCATTTGCTGGAGTTTCTGCAACGGGAAAAACCGTTAAATTCTCTCTTATGATGTTGTTACGTATTGCTGACGGTAAAATTATTGAGCATAGATCTCATGTAGATGTGCATGATATTCTCCGTCAGCTAAACAGTGATGCCTAAAGCTTTAAAAGCTTGAAGTGTGTCTAGTTTTGATTTATCAATATATGTTAGAAGACCCTTCTTTTGAGGGTCTTCTTTCATCTAAAACGATCTCAATAAGTTCAAATTTCTCGGAGTTCAATAAAGCAAAGGAAAAAATCCAAAAATTACTTAAGGAAGTGTTTATTTTGAAATCAAATGTTAATATCGTTTGGAAGAGTGGTTTAAAAGGGAACGGATTTCTTGAAACAGAGTTTCTAGATACAAAGATTGCTATTCCTGCTGAATTTGGCGGAAGTGGAAATGGAGCCTCTCCAAAAGAGATTCTTGTAGCATCTGCAGCAGCTTGTTATACCTCAGTTCTTGTATCAATGATTGAATCAAGGTATCTTCCTGTTGTGGATTTGACTGTAAATTCTGAAGGAATTAATTCTGATGATGAATTTAAAATCATCCACTATCCTCATATTGTTTTATCCGGAAAAGCAACAGAAAAACAAATTCAAGCAGCCAATAGAATACTTTCACTTGCAGATAAAGGATGCACTGTAGGAAACTTATTAAAAAAAGCTGGTATCAAGATTGAGATACAAGGAAATATTTCTTCTACTAACTAGTTTGAAGTGATAACTAAAAGGCAAAAAACATTTTGATGAAAAGTAATACTATTTTTTTATTTTGTTTTTAGATCAAGCAATTGCTTGGTCTCTTTTCTATCCAGCCTGTTTTATGTATTCTCTTCTTTTCTACATATTATTATGACACCATTAATCCCTCATTCAAAATACTCACATCCTTAGCGTCTTAACATAAAAAAGAAAGGCCAACGTTTGAAACTGTCTGTTGGTCTTTCTTTTTATCTCACCCTTAAGAAAGTCAATCTATTTTCATAGAATATCTAACCAAATTTTAACGGTAGTCACTAAAATCAAAAGAGCTAAAATCCATTGCAGAAACTTAGTCTCTACCTTTTGTCCAACTATTGCACCTATATGAGATGCAATTAAACTAGCAATAATAAGAACCAGGGCTGGTACAAAAAGTACCTGACCTGTGATCACCTTTCCAACTGTTGCTCCAATAGATGAAAGAAGTGTAATCGCAAGAGATGAAGCGACGGTGATTCTTACAGGAATATTTAAAATCGATAACATAATGGGGACTAGGATAAAGGCGCCGCCAGCTCCTAAAATACCTGATACGCCACCAATGATAAAAGCTAGGGACGACGCCAACCATTTATTAAATATCACTTCTTTGCCGTCTCTATGTGCTTGTCCTTTTTTAGGTATAAACATTAGAATAACAGCTATAATAGCCAGAATTCCGTATATAAAGTTAATTCCTTTTTCAGATATGAGATGAGAAAAATAACTCCCCAAAACACTCCCTATAAGAATACTGCTTCCCATGTAGATGATTAAATTTTTATTTAAAAACCCACTCTTACGATAAGCCCAAACACCGCCAAGTGTTGCAAAGAAAACTTGAATAGCACCTATTCCTGAAACTTCATGGGCAGTTAACGACATCACACCCACTAAGGGAGGAATGTACAATAACATTGGATAATTAATAACAGATCCTCCAATACCAATCATTCCAGAAATAAAGGAACCAATAAACCCTATGATGAACAGAGTTATTATAAAGGCAATATCCATTCGGATTTCCTCCTTTTTCAAAGGAAAAGGGTATCTTTTTTATTCGATACCCTTTCACAGTGATTAGCCTTTTTTAATCCAGAATTTCAGTACATCGCCTTCTTCAACATGTTCTAGAAGTTCATGACCACCTGACTTAGACCAAGCCGCAAGGTCACTTTTGAATCCTTTATCTGTTGCATGTACTTCTAAAATTTGGCCCAATTCTAACTCATTCATAGCTTTCTTTGTTCTCACAATTGGCATTGGGCATGCTAGTCCTGTTGCATCTAATACTTTATCTGACTTCATGTTCGTCTCTCCTCTGTTTTCGTAATATCATCTTGTGTTATCGAATTGCACAACGATTTGGCCCAATCTCCATTTCACGCTGTTTTTCTTCATCTGGGTTGATTTTTCCCATATTTGTTTCTCGAATCTCTTGATATGCATTGGGTTGTGGAGGCAGACTGTCTGTCACTAGGTGTCTAAATTCTGTTTCATCCTCAATGTTCAAACCATGGTTCTCGCTAAATAATGCACTTAGTTTTTTACCCACACTACCATCCTCATTTAGCTCATCAATGATCATAAAGTGTGCCGGTAATACAATTAAATCCTTTGATAACGCTTTGTAACGGCTATAAAGAGTTTTTCTTAAATCTCCTACCCAATCTTCTGCCATACCGGCTAAGTCTGGTCTGCCGATTGAATCAATAAACAAGATATCACCTGAAAGAAGATACTGATCATCGACAATGAAAGAAGTGGAGCCAATGGTATGCCCGGGAGAATAAATCGGTTGAATTCTAATCTTTGTATTTCCAATGATAATATCATTTCCTTCTTCCAACGGCTGATAATCGAATACCACTTCTTCAGCATCTTTAGGCGGTAACCAGTAGGTTGCTTTTGTTTTTTCAGCAATGACTCTGCCGCCTGAAATATGGTCTGCGTGAAGATGTGTATCAAATACGTGAGTAATCCTCGCACCCTTCTCCTTCGCAAAATCTATAAAGATATCTACCATACGTGTCGCATCAATAATCGCTGCTTCACCATTGGAAATGACCATGTATGACAGGCAGCCTTTACCGATTCGAACAAACTGATACATCTCACCGCCATCTTTTAAATCCCCGATTTTTACCGGCTCTAAATGTTCGCTCCATGCTTTCATCCCACCCTTAAGATAGGATACAGAAAGACCTGCTTCAGAAAGCATTTCGGATACCATGACGGATGAACCTTCTTTTGCGCAAACGACTAGCACTTCTTTATCAGAAGGAATTTTCTCCAAGATATCTTCTACGCCATCTAAAAGATCAAAATACGGTACATTTAAATGGTCAAAATCATGCCCTTCAATCTTCCAATCGCTAAAATCATTTTCATTACGTACATCTAGAATAAATAGAGGTTCTTTGTTAAAGATTTTTTGTGTGACTTCTTTTGCGGTAAGTGCTTGCACGGTCATGTTTAATTCCCTCCTATATCAAAATCTTTTTAAGCAGGACTAAAATGTTAAAGATACATCCGCATCTTTTGCAAAATCTAAAAAGGTAACAGCCCCGCCTACTTCAATTCCTTCTACAAAATCATCTTTTGTTAAACCCATAACGTCCATCGTCATTTGACAACCAATAAATGTAACACCCATCTCTTGTGCCATTTCAATCAGTTCAGGAATAGACGGCACGTTTGCTTTCTTAAATCCTTCCGCAAAGTGTTCTTTTCCTTTCGGCATTTCTAATTCTTGATGTGCTTGCTTATGAATTAGATTTAATCCCTCGAATGTAAAGAAGATAGATACTTCTTGATCACTTGCTGCTGCGGCAGTCGCAATATTAAAAACTTTATAGGCATCAAATAGACCACCATTTGCCGCAATAATCGCTACTCTTGTACTCATTTGTTATCATCCTTTTCTTATTTATTCTGTTTTACCTGTCCAATCACGCATACCAGGGACAACATTAATCACCTTTTTAAAACCTTGTTTTTTCATCGTTTGGGCTGCCATTTCACTTCTTCTTCCAGAATGGCAAATGATATAAATTTCAGCATCTTTGTTTAACTCGTTAGAGCGCTTTTCCACCTCCCCAAGAGGGATATGCACAACTCCCGGGATATGAGCTTCTTCATACTCATCTAGCTCTCGGACATCTAAAATGTTAAGAGACTCCTCACTTTCAACTTTCTGTTTGAAAGCTTCTAGTGAAACCTCAGGAATAGAAGGTGTGCTTTCTGATGAATGTTCTCCTCCTTTACGAAGAAAATGATGAAGTATTTCTCCCTCTGATTCAGTACCTAGATATTCATGACCTGTGCTATTTGCCCATGCTTGCAAATCTGCCGTAGAGCCTTTATCTGTTGCTTCAATTTCTAGTATCTCACCAGCTTTTAAATCCTTCATTTTCTTCTTCGTTTTTACAATGGGCATTGGACACGTCAAACCTTTAGCGTCTAACACAATATTTGCCTTCACCATTTTTTCCTCCTTTTTAAATAGGGGTGGGGGTATATAAATATACAAAAAAATACTATCTAAGGTTTTATGACCATGTATTCATACCACCTTTAATATTTGTGATGTTTTTAAATCCTTGTTTTTTCAATACCTTGCTAGCCTTTAGACTTCTCATTCCACTTTGACAAATAATAAAAACTTCTTTATCTTTCGAAAGTTGATTGGTTTGACGAGGCAGGTTTGACAAGGGAATGTTTTTAAACCCTTGAATATGTCTTGTACGAAATTCATGAGGTGTTCGTACATCGATAAACTGTTTGCCTTTATTTTTCAGCTCTGACTTTAAATCAGCAGTTGTTATTTGTTTAACACCTTGCACTGGGAAAAAACGTCGAAATACAATCCAAAGTAAAAATAAAATAAGTAAGGTATTGATGATTACGCCACTATCCATTGTGTTTCACCTCCTTTATTTATTTAATTTACAATGGGTAACATTAGATAAATAAGTTGACACTGCCTTCTTCAGCATCTGCCAAATAAGCTGCTACACCAGCATAATCGATATCATCTAATAGTTCTTTTTCCTGTAAACCAAGAAGATCCATTGTCATCGTACAAGCTACAAGCTTTACACCCTGTTCTTGAGCCATCTCAATCAACTGAGGCAACGTAAGTGCATTATGCTTTTTCATCACATTTTTAATCATTTTCGGGCCCATACCTGCAAAGTTCATTCTAGATAAACCCATCTTATCAGCACCACGAGGCATCATGTTTCCAAACATTTTTTCAAGAAATCCTTTTTTTACTGGAATCAGTTCTTCTTTACGTAAAGCGTTTAAACCCCAAAAAGTATGGAAGATCGTCACTTCATGATCGTAGGCAGCAGCACCATTTGCAATAATATAAGCTGCCATTGCTTTGTCATAATCTCCACTAAATAAAACAATTGTTGTGTGTTTTGTTTGTTTTGTCATGTTTCTCCTCCTAACTAATTACCCCCAGGGGTATCTGGAATCCTAAAAATTTTTGAATGAAAGATATAAAATTACGCAATCAGTTAAATCTATATACCCATGGGGGTATGTTATTACACAAATAAAAATTCGTCAACCTTAAAGGATTATAGGTTGATGAATTTTTTATCGACTCTTTACCAATAAGTCGACTGCTTCTTTTACTAAATTTTGTGTATCTTCACCCTTTTTTAAATTTTCACGGACACAATGTTCAAGATTTGTGCTCACAATTAAACCCAATGCTCGGTCGATAGCATTACGTGAAGCTGCTAATTGGGTCACAACCTCTCTACAATCTTTTCCTTGCTCCATCATAGTCAATACACCTTTAATTTGTCCTTCTATCCGGCGTAAGCGATTTTTAATCTTTCGATCATACTCCATTTGGATGAAATCCTTTCTTTAATTTATTTGTACAACATGTTACCTACTCAAAACATTCAACATGAATACCTTTAAGCTTTAGGAAATGAATTAATTCAGTTCTACCCTATCATGAGCTATTATGTGTATTTTATCACGTTGTATCTTTGAATAAAAACATTTAGATACGCATATGGAAGAAATCAAGTCTTGTTGCAGTTTGACTTGATTTTTGAAAGTGTGTATCTTATATGTTTAACAGGTGTATGATATCCATTTGAATGGGAATATTATGTAATTTGAAAATACCTAGTGAATTCTTACCGCATTTAAAAGTGATTGGTATAGTATACCTAGGAAAGGATTTGATTTTATGTTGGATCACACTGATATAAAAATATTAGAAGAATTGTCCAAAAATAGTCGCATAACAATGAAAGAATTAGGAGAGAAAATTCATTTAACAGGACAAGCAGCTGCGTCGAGAGTTGCTAAATTAGAAGATACCGGGGTAATTGAAGGTTATACGATAAAAGTGAATCAAGCTAATTTAGGGTGTTCTATTCACGCCTTAATTAACATCTACACAAAAAGTACTTATCATCAGCCTTATCTTTCATTTATAAAAGAACAAGAGAAATTTGTTATCAATAACTATAAAATAAGTGGAGATGGCTGTTATCTTCTTGAATGTAGATTTCCATCTAATGAATTGTTAGATCAATTTCTGATGAGCTTAGACAACCATGTAAATTATAAATTGTCCATTGTTATTAACAAGTTGTAGCAAGTACCGTTAGCCAGTAATGCTGCCTCTAGTCTGCATTTTGTTCACTCAGGGCACAATTTCAGCAATCTTAAATGAAGAGGAATGGATTATTTCCCTTCCTCTTTATGCACCAACTCGATCTGCGGCAATTTTGAAACCACCATATGATGCCCTGTCTTCATCTACGATAATGAGCTAATCCCCAAAACCACTTAATTCTCCATCGAGAGATTTTCCATGAGAAACAAAAAGTTATTGCGGTCTCACCGGAAATTTATATTGTGGTGCCCTACTACCTTAATAAAAAACCCTCAATTAAGAGGGTTTAATCAGTTTTCATGTTTGATTTCGGTCAGAAAGTTGATGATATGCAATACCTTGCTCAACAGTAAAAGTAGTAACGAGACCTAAACTTAAAGTTACTGCAGTAAGAATAATGATTACGCCCTTTTTAAAATTCATACAGGCATTCTCCCCTCTGAATTTGTTTTTGCGTTTCAAGCATTTTTTGATGATAAACATATGATGTTTCAAATTCCTTTGATTTTGCAAAAACTTCAGCCGTATCAATTGCGATATCTTCCACATACGCCATAATTCTTATTTCTTTCTAAGTAATCAATCGTTTTTTTGATTCCCACTTGATCTACTGCATTAATATAAAGTGCTTCCAAATACTTTTGCAGGGACACAAAAAGTTTATCACCTTGGGATATCGCAGCGGATAAACCCTTTTTACTCATTTTTATTGCTTCACTTGTTTTCCCTTGCTTAAAAAGAAATTTAGCGTATGTAAACAGTGAATGTGGTAAATTGCTCAACTTAGCACTTTCTGATACCTTGGCAGCCTCATTTAAGAAATGATCTGCTTTATCATTTATTCCTAAATCTGCGTAATTCTTTCCGAGATTGTAGTAAGCCGAGCTAAGTAGCCTTTCATTGTGCTAATTGTTTGGACAACTCTAAGGCTTTTTCAAGGTGCGGCAAGCTTTTCTCGAAATGTTTAAAATCAACGTAATTTCCAGATATCACGAAATGACATTGTATTTTTTGCACTTTATAAAGTTCATATTGATTATAATGGAGAAATAACTGATGAAATATTACAGGCTGCTTTGGAGATTATAACGAAGCAATTAAAAGAAAGACGGAAATCAGATAAATAAACGCAGTTTGTTTATTATTATTTATTTCTGTTTATTATGTTTAATTCTGTTTACTAATAAGATTTAGATCCTCATTTATAAAGTGATTTTTGAATCCCTTACAAACCCTTACGTGGCAAGGGTTTTTGTTGTTTTTCTCATTTATATTTTCATTTATGTTTCTTTTACATTTTCATATATAAAAAAGAGCGTTTGTTGTGAAAAAAACTGCTAAGTATCGAATTGGAAAAAGAGGGCTTCTTGTTAAAAAACTTGCAAGGTTGTAAATGAAAAAAATACGGTTTTCTCGTCAACGCCAACGCTTTCTGCGACCTCTACAAAAGTCTTAGACATGGATTGCTCTTGGATGGATTTTAAAAGCCTTTTGGTCATCTACGTTTTTCATCAATGGATATTAAGCGTTCCCAGATTCACGACACTTGTATCGTCTGCGGTTCAATTGTAAGCCCACTCGCTTTAAACGAACGGGCAAATCAATAATTGGTTTCTTTCTTGAACTGTGTTTGTACAACTTGTCAAAACCACATTCAGGACAACGTTCAGGTGGATCGACTGCTTCAACTTTAAACATCATATCTGTGTTATTTTCTTGTGGTGATTCAATTGGTATTAGATCTGAAATACATAGTAGGCCTCTCATGTTTTTATCCTTTAAACAGAGGGTAGGAAATATCCCTGCTTCGTTACTGTATAGGAACTAATATTTCACACAAATGATTATCAATCATTTGTGAAGTATATCTTTCTATAATTGGTTGTTCTCTTATTGATAGATTATTTCTTTCTATCTCAGTAAAAATACTGCCCCAAAATTCACTGACTGCCTCTTTTATATGGTCAAGCAAGAAAACAGCGTATTTCCCACCAGAAAATTCACCAACATGAGCTGGTTTTTCCACATTAAAATCTTTATTTATAACAACGCAAACATCATAACGACATTCCTCTTTAGGAGTAATCTCTGGGTTATCTTGTGGTATGCCTAAAATTGTAGAATTATCAAATACACCATTCGATTTTGCCCACTTTTTAAAATTCTCCATTAATTCTTTGTTTTGCTTTTCACCATACTCCCCAACATTTCGGAAGTAAGCAATCCTTGATTCAGGTAATTCTTCAATAGTTACTTTCATATTTTAATCCTCCTTTCTTAGATAAGGTAATTCGATTTAAATTGTTTTTCAAGTTATTTTAAAAATATTCTGATTATTACGCAGTTTAATTAATCCATTATTCCACTTTACTATATTTTAAGCACATCTGTTAAATAAAAGTAAGCTACATAAACTTAACTCAATGATTTATACAGTCATTAGGCGTAAAAATGCGACTTACTGTCGGGAAGCTGGTACAGGAACCCAGTGACTAACCGCTACCCGTTTTTTCCCCGTATGTGTATCATAGATATGACGCTCTATTTTTCCAATATTGCCGCCGTACACATGAATTCCTACACACGGATCATTGGAGGCACACTCCACTTTGTGAAGGTCTTGGTCAGTGGAGCAACAGACGACAACCTCCCCTTGCAGAATATAACGGTCATTACATGCTATCAGTTCCTCATGCTTATTAGAAGGCGATGCATACTGTATTTCGTGTTCCGTTCCTTGAACTACTCCAATTACGCCCCACGTTCCATGATCATGGACAGGAGTGGATTGCCCAACATCCCAAACCGCAACCGCGATAGAAAAACTCTCATCGTCAGCAATATACAACGGATACAGAGCGTATTTTGGGTTCGGTTGCCGATACTGTGAAGGGAGAATATTATCGGCCTGTAACAGATGTCTCATCCTCTCCGCAATCTTGCCAGTCAAAACCTCTTCAGTCCCGCCGTCATGAACAATTCGATCCACATCCTTAATAAAAGACTCAATTTCAGGATTTTTCATTAACAAACACCACCTAAACTAAATTTTATATACCCTACCCCTGTATTGTATATGAATTTCATGCTGAGTTTCAAGGATAAATTCCCTTCCTTATCCAATTCAAGGTAATAGATATTATTCGAAAAAGTACTTTTGTTAAATGCGTATATAAGGATGTGCTTCTGGTCTTCAACAATTAAGATAGGAGATTGATTATTAAGATTCTGTTTAAACACTTTTCATTATCAATTATTGTCATTAATTACTTAGCAGCTCTTCAATAAACACCACACTTATCTTAGATGCATTTTCCTATGAAAAAAGTCTTAGTTTCCCCTATAATATTTAATAAATCCAATTTTTCGATTGTCGTCTTTAAGGAGGTTTTCATCTTGAGGTATACAAACAGTCATTTAGAGGATGGATTGAAAACTTATACAGGAAGATTGATATTACAGAGCCTGAACAAATTAATTTTGAACGGATTGCCGAGGCTTTAGATATCAGGCTTTAAACCTGTTACAAGCTTCGCGCTTAAACACAGTGGAATTTATAATACATGCTTGGACAGCCGAAAAAGCCGAGTTGAACAATGGTATGATTTCGCTCATGAATTTTGCCATATATATAGACATGAAGGCGATAAAAAAACAATGCCTGCAACTTGGACTGATTATTTAGAGTGGCAGTCCAATTATTTTACATATCACTTTTGCATTCCAACTTTCATGTTGCGTAATATTAATCTTTCGTACATACAATCACATGCAATTGAAAATGGGCTTGGCTTTTTAGTTTGAACATATATTACAGGAAGCTGACCCAACATTTATTTAATCAATCAGTGACGAAAAATCTGTGCACCCCCCTTTTGAATAAGGAAAAACTAGTTACTGATTAGCAACTAGTTTTTATCTTAAAAGATTTAAATGTTTGGTTTCACCATATCTTCTGGCTTAACCATTTCATCAAATTGTTCTTCCGTTAATAGTTCGAGTTGGACAGCAGCCTCTTTTAACGTTAAGCCTTCTTTATGAGCAAACTTAGCAATTTTTGCAGCTTTTTCATATCCGATATAAGGATTCAATGCTGTGACAAGCATCAAAGATCCGGAAAGATTTTCTTTAATGGTTTTCGTATTAGGTTCAATACCAACCGCACAATGATCATGAAAGGATTTTATTCCATCACCCAGTAACTGCACGGATTGAAGGAAGTTATAGATAATAACTGGCTTAAATACATTTAGTTCAAAGTTGCCCTGACTTGAAGCAAAACCAATAGTTGCGTCATTCCCCATAATTTGAGCCGCAATCATGGTAAGGGCTTCACATTGAGTAGGGTTAACTTTGCCGGGCATAATGGAGCTGCCAGGCTCATTTTCCGGGATTGAAATTTCCCCGATACCACAGCGAGGACCGCTTGCAAGCCATCTAACATCGTTCGCAATTTTCATTAAGTCAGCAGCTAATGCCTTCATAGCACCATGTACATACGTTATTTCATCATGACTGGTTAAGGCATGAAACTTATTCGGTGAACTTTTAAACTGTTGGCCTGTAAACTTCGAGATTTCCTCTGAGACAACTTCTCCAAACTGTGGATGTGCATTAATGCCTGTCCCTACTGCCGTACCCCCGATAGCAAGTTCACGCATTTTTTCAGTTGCTTCCAATATCATTTCTTTCGAACGATCAATCATATACACCCAACCGCTAATTTCTTGTCCAAGGGTTAAAGGTGTAGCATCTTGAAGATGTGTACGACCTATTTTTACAATGTCATTGAATTTTTTTGTTTTTTCATCTAATGTGTTCCGAAGTTGATCAAGTGCAGGAACTAATTGTTCATAGATGGCTAATACACCTGCAACATGCATCGCTGTTGGGAAAGTGTCATTCGAACTTTGACTGCGGTTGACATCATCATTTGGATGTATGGTTTGTATAGAGCCTTTTTCTTTTAATAAAGCTGTTGCAAGGTTTGCTATCACTTCGTTAACATTCATATTGCTTTGTGTACCGCTTCCCGTCTGCCAAACAACGAGTGGAAAATTGTCATCATATTTGCCTTCAAGAATCTCATCACAAACTGCTGTAATAACCTTTGTTTTTTCACTATCCAAATTACCTAGACGATTATTAGCAATAGCTGTACTGCGCTTCAATATAGCAAAAGCTTTAACAATACGGATAGGCATTTTTTCAGAACCTATCTTGAAGTTCTCTTTACTACGTTGTGTTTGCGCTCCCCAAAACTTATCAGCAGGCACCTTTATTTCTCCAAAAGTATCTTTTTCAATTCGATAGTTCATTAAAATAATCCTCCTTCTGATTACACAATTAGTTTATAATTCATATAAAAATTCATATATTTTTTCGATAAATTGATCATAACACTAATAAATTATGATGTATAATGCATAATAAATATGATTTTAATTCTTTTATGTAATGATTTATAAAAAGGTGGATGTTTTAATGGAATGGGAACAATTAGAGTACTTTCAAACTCTTGCTCGTATACAGCATGTAACTAAAGCTGCTGAAACGTTATCAATAACACAGCCAGCACTTTCTCGGTCTATTGTTAGATTAGAAAATTACTTAGGGGTTCCGCTTTTTGATAGACAAGGCCGGTCCATTACATTAAATAAATATGGGGGAAGATTCCTCAAGAGGGTCGATTCCATCATGAAAGAATTTACTGAAGGAAGGGAAGAAATTCAATCCCTTTTACAACCAGATCAAGGTGAAGTGTCTTTAGGCTTTTTACACACACTGGGTACAACCATCGTTCCAAATTTAATTGGAGCATTTAAAGATCAATACCCAAATGTTCATTTCCAACTAAACCAGTCTCACTCTAATCAGCTTTTAGATAAACTAAAATCAGGTGAACTAGATCTCTGCCTACTTGCTTCTTTTCCAGTCGAATCAAATATAATGTGGAAACCCTTATGGAAGGAGGAGCTCTTTTTATTCTTGCCCAAACATCATGTGTTAGCTACTCGTCAGGAGATTACCTTAAACGACATTGCTCATGAGCCTTTTGTTTTAATGAAAGAAGGTTTTGCTCTTCGAGTAACCATAGATCATATATTTGAACAGGTTAATATTACCCCAAACATTGTATTTGAAGGCGAAGAAGCTGCTACAATCGCAGGTTTTGTTGCAGCAGGTCTGGGCGTTTCAATTCTTCCTGATTTTAAAGGCTTAGACCAAACAAATATCGCAAAGGTTCGCATTAGTTGGCCAAGGTTCGAGCGCACAGTTGGTATTTCCTGGATTGAAGGGAAGTATCTATCACCTGTCGCTGAAAACTTCAAGCAATATATCATCAATCAGTTTCCTCAAATAGATTCGATATAGTATTAAGTTACTGTTGTTGAGGCCAAGTCATGGTGCTCCTAGATGGATTTAATAGCTCTAAAAAAAACACAAAGAAGATACCAAAATGGCTTTTTGGTATCTCTTTATTAGTTCGTTGCCCTCAATAAAGTGGAAGTATATTGTCAGTTACAGAAGCTTTCAAGCATCTGAAGTTATCCAATACATACTCATTGCATCATTTTATATCTATTTTGGGCACAAAATGGGCACGATTTTTTCCTTCCTTTAGTCCCTAACTTGATCTCCAACTATTATGAAACCAACATTTGAAGCTCTGTCTGTATCTACAAAGTGAGTAAATATTTAAGATGCTATTTAATCCATACTGCCAATGAAAAGTTCAGTCATTGCAAGTTATTTACTTATTTGTTTTCACCCACCATTAAGATTTAGCCAGACGTTCAAGCAGCATCATCCCTAGTTAATGCTATGTAATAACTGATTATCCTAATGAGGAGATTTTCCGGGAGTATGAAAAAACCGATAGTTTAAAAACCATGAATTTTATATAACCAGTAGGCCCTCAACATAGTAAATCCATATCATTAGTTATGAAAGCTTGTTTTCATTACACTCTTTATACTCATTTGCCATTAATTCTATACGTTTATATCAATTATGGTTAAAAAATGGTGAGCAAAAAACACCCTCTAGTGTTTGAACTCGCCAAATAGTCCGAGTTATAAGTAAATGTTTCAACTATTGAAAAGTGAATTCCACTAAATATTCCGAAGACCCTAATATTTAATTAAAGTCTTGCATTAACGTATCAACCACTTCTTTTACAGTTCTGATTTCTTTAATTGGCGTAATTCCAGTACCTATAGAAATATAGCCATCGTCTGTATTGCCTTCTAGCATGCCGATACGCATTCCAATTGATCCACGCATCATTTTTGCTATTTCTTCACGACTAACACCTTGTTTATCCATTTCTACTAGTTTATTCGCAAATTTAGTAGGTAAAGAACGATAGTATGCTGGTAAAGTACGGAACATTAGTAAATCTTCTGCTGTAGCATCTACAATCATTTGTTTCACGTTTTCTGCTGCTGGATTTTCTTTTGTTGGAATAAAGACACTACCAGCAAACACACCTTCAGCGCCTAAAGCAAATGCAGCACGCACTCCTCTAACATCTCCAATACCACCAGCTGCCATTACAGGGGTATTTATAGCATCTACAATCATTGGAACAATCGAAAATGTTCCAATAACTCGTTCAGGAACCGTACCACCTTCATCAAATCCAGTCGCTACATAAACATCTATTCCAAATTCTTCTGCAGCTTTTGCATTTTCAATAGTAGGAGTAAGTGGTCTATAAACAATTTTAATATCGTTTTCTTTTAATGGTTTAAAGATTCTTTCATCCAGTATATCGTTCACAAGAACCACAGGAACTTTCTCGTCAATAATCGTTTCTAAAATTGGCCATGTGTAAGCTAAATCACGATTTACGATTACAGGTACTCCAAATGGCTTATTCGTTAATGATTTTGTTTTTTGTATTTCAGTTCTCATTCTTTCCGCACTTATTTCGGGTGAACGAGTTATCTCAATCTGACCGGCATTTGGACCTAGAAATCCTAATCCACCAGCATTGCTTACCGCCGCAACAAATTCGGCATTAGTAACCCAAGACATCGGGCCCTGTATAATCGGCTTTTCTATATTTAATATTTTGCATATTCTATTATTCATTATTGAATCCTCCTGCTCAGATTATTTTCAACCTTCAGTTGGTTTAAAGAAATATTTAGTTTGCTAAATAATTTCAGTTTGGCTTACTTATTAGTACAATATTTTGGGTAGAGTATCTTCCAGGTTACTGAATATTTGTTTAGGGTGCTAAATATATATTTGAGAGAAAACTTAGGATAAGTTTTTCTCCATACGCTTTATTAAATCCCTTAATATTAAGCGTTCTTCGGCTGAAATTGACTGTAGTAATTTTTCTTGATGTTCATTCCATTTCATTCTAACAGGTTCTTCTAAATCTTTGCCTTTGTCCGTTAGATAAATTCGCATAACCCTTGCATCTTCTTTATCACGTTTACGGTATATGAAACCATTCTGCTCTAGCGATTTAACCATATTTGTTACTGTAGGCGGTTCGCATTTTAAATGTTCACATAGCTGCATTTGTGTTATTCCATCACCCAACCACAAACGCGAGAGTAAATTATCTTGGCCGACATAAAGATTGAGTTCTCTAAGGCTTTCACTATAATTCCGACGCATTTGGGAAGAAACTTTATCCAAGGACATACGAATATCACAGTCCACACTAACCTTCAAAGATGAACCTCCTCTGCCGAAAAATATTTAGCGGGCTAAATATATCATGGTTGTGTTTTAGTTGTCAACGTTTCTACATTGATTGCTCTTCATCAGCTAACCTGCTCCGTTTGTGACATAAGAACGGTATATCTTTCTTTTAGAATTAAAACAATGCGATTGTTGAACAAAAAATATAAGGAGTGAAACATATTATTCATGTATAACATGTTTCACTCCTTATTTTATATGACTTTTTACAATTTAGGTCTTGATAAACAAAGAAACGAATAATGATAAGGCAAAAATTAAAAGATTTCAATATGGTTTTGTACCTTCATTAGTACAATTGATAATGTTAAAGACCGGTTAGTTGATAAGATCATTTCTATTGTTACCAATTCAATTCACCTCAATTAAAGAGCTAAGAAAGTAAATACTTACATTAGGAGCGTTTATTGTGAAGAGAACCATTGAGTTTTTTTTAAGTTTGACAGGGAGCCTATTGGGTGTTGTAGCATCCATCCTAGCTTTAGGTATCGCTTACCTTGATTTATTTTTTCATTTGATCAGATACTTTGAAATGACAAGCGACCTCCTTGTAGGGGCATGGGGATCTTTGATCTTTTCATGCGTTGGGTTTACCGCTTCAATTGTTGTCTTATTCAAACCAAGGTTGAGCAGTGTTTTACTTTTTATCTCAGGGATTGGAGGACTTATCTGTATTGATTGGTTCTACTTAATACCAGCAGTACTTATGATCATTTCTGGAATCATGGTATTTGTAAGGAAAGAAAAAACCGCTCCTAAGTCAGTTTAAATCTGAACACAAAAGAACCGCGACTGGCGGTTCTTTTAATTCCTATTTTAAATAAACTGCTTCATTATTATTGGACAATACCAAAATCAAAATCAATATCTTTCTTGTCTAAATCCCCCTTAAAATTTTTATCATAGATCATGGTTAAATGTACACTTTTATCTATCCACCAAGTTCCATCATCAGTATTCGTATCCCAAGTAACGTCTATATCTCTGTCAAAATTCTCAAAAAACACCAAATCCCCAACAGCTACTGTTTTTCCGTTGATCTTCTATTAGAACAACTTTCTTGTCAAATATACCTGTCCCGTGCTTTACGATTGTTACACTATAAGGCTTATTAGGACATTGCTCTTCAAGTATAACTTCAGGATTTAAAAATAAAACATAACAAATGAATAGAATTGGTACAATCATTAACCTTTTTAAAAATTTTTTATTGATATTTAACCCCTTCAACATAGCCCTCCCTTTTTAACAATCCATTTCATTTGAGATATATCCCCATCATTGAACGTATTTCTATGAAAAATGATTTTGAACCTCATAGAAACCCTTACATGACAGGGTTTTTGTTGTTTTTTCATTGTTTATCAAGACCTAAATCAAAAAAAGCCATAAAAAATAAGGAGTAATACATATTATACATGACTAATATGTATCACTCCTTTAGTTCTTGTTCAATAATCGTGCCCGATTGTGGAAGAACGTTATTGAACTAAAGCCCCCGATAGTTGGATGAGAAAAAGCAAAAGAACTTGCTATTTCTCAAATACATCCACCAAATTTTCAATGTTAGTTTGTTTTTCATACATACTCATAATAAAAGTAAAACCTTATTAAAACTTTACAAGACAAACTGAATCGACTATAGTCTAATTAGACTAAAATATTGATGTAAAGAAGTGAAAAATGAGATGATAAAGTCTTTTTTAATGTTGGGGCAGTCGAATATGGCGGGCCGTGGATTTTTGAATGAAGTAGACCCTATCTATAATGAAAAAATAAAAGTGCTGCGCAATGGACAGTGGCAGATGATGACTGAGCCGATTAATTACGACCGTCCGGTTTCCGGCGTTGGCCTGGCGGCATCTTTTGCAGATGCATGGTCGAAAGCTCATCCCGATGAAGAAATTGGCTTGATCCCTTGTGCGGAAGGTGGCAGTTCATTGAATGACTGGCATCCGGAAGGCGTCCTTTTTCAGCATGCTTTGTCCGAAGCCCGCTTCGCCCTCCGGTCCAGTCAAATTTGTGGAATCCTTTGGCACCAAGGTGAGAGTGACAGTTATCGTTCGCTACATGAAACGTATTACGAGAAATTAACTCTTATCATCGAGACGCTAAGAAACGAGTTGAAACTTGATGAGGTACCGTTGATTATTGGAGGGCTTGGTGACTTTCTTGGGAAGACCGGTTTTGGGCAGCACGCGACTGAGTTTCGACAGGTTAATGAACAATCGCTGCGTTTTGCTAATGAAAAAAAGAATTGTTATTTTGTTACTGCAGCGGGTTTGACTGCGAATCCTGATGGCATTCATTTAGACGCAGCTTCACAACGCAAATTCGGTTACCGCTATTTCGAGGCTTTTTCGAAAAAGTACCATATCCTGAAACCCCTTTCGGGAGAGGAGCAATCACTGAAAGTGAATGGTGACTATTCTAAAACAGAACAGATTTACCTTCATAGTATGGATTTGGCTTCGGGTAAAATCACGTACGCGGAATTTGAGGCGCGGATGGCGGAGGTGATGAAACCATAATTCCCTTACTTATCCTTGGCTTGCTTATCCAAAATCCCGGAGCACACGGCTATGAACTTCTGGCCTTAATGGAAAAACGTCATTACAAATACATTGTTAACTTCACGAAAGGTTCATTTTATTACAATCTGCAGCAGCTTGAAGAAAAGTGTTTTATTGAACAGATTCAGCAGAAACCCTCAACCAGCGGGCGTGAAATCCGTAACTTTAAAGTCACAGAATCAGGAAGGGCAGAATTCGAGAAATTAATGATCAAATACGGCACCAAATCGGAATATGTGAACCTGCAATTTTATGGGGCGTTACTCTTTGCCGATGAATTCGACAAAAATAAATTACTGGATCTGATCCAATCACAAATCGACCAGACTAAAACTCGAATCGAGCTCCTTGATGAATACCTGTCCATCACTCAAGAAATTCCCGGCACAATCAATTACTTTCGCCGTATGAACGAAAATTCCCGTTCACATCACTTGGTTAATTTAGAGTGGTTCGAAAAATTGAAAGCAGAAATAGAGTGAACGATTGCATCATAATAAATGCATTGTTAAATATATAAGAATATTAGTTACCTAAATATAAAACCTGTGTCGTAGATACCTAGTAACATCATTGATACAGGTTTTATACTCCTTCTTCAATTAAGCCAGCTAATAGAGTTGTCAACACTTGCCCCCCAACAAGAGCAAATGAATCTGCTGCGTGTTCTTCTTTTTCAATCCTTCGTATTACTAACCACGATTTACACCTTTTTAGTATTCAAGTAAGTCAACTGATTTTTCTCCTTCTTCCGCTAAACTGCTGCTTTAGTCGAATAAGAAAAAGTGATCTCCCTTAAGGAAGAATCACTTCCTCTAATTGAACAAGCAGTGAAGGTGAACATCGTTCTCGACATAAACTAAAATGTTTTATATACCTCTGCGTAAGCAACTTTCAATTGATCCCTAAGTTGCTTGTTATTATCTTCTAATTTCTTAATCTTACGTTTCAGTGGTCCATCATCAGTATTTGTATCCCAACCAAGTAACATCTATATCTCTGTCCACAAAAATGAGAAATGCCTGAAAATTACATATCGTCCAAAAAATTAAAAACTGAGCGGCAGTTCTTCAAGTGCTCTCATCAGAAAATTCCCTTTCCATTTAATTTGTTTCTTTTCGCCTTTTATCTGTATATTTGGACAGCGGCGTAATAAAGTGGAAATAGCAATCTTTGATTCTAAGCGGGCAAGCTGTGCACCAAGACAAAAGTGGCTGCCATGGCCAAAAGCAATATGGCGGTTGTTCTTTCTTTCTATATCAAATATGTCGGCATTTGGAAATATCTTTTCATCACGGTTTGCTGATGCTAAGGAAATGATGATCACATCTTTCCGTTTAATCTCCTGCCCATGCAGTTTAAACGGTTCAGCTGTCCAGCGAATAGTCGTTAACTCAACAGGGCTGTGGAACCGCAATGCTTCTTCTATCGCTGAATTCATCAAGTCCCGCTGCTGCCGAAGCTTTTCTAGTTGATCAACGTGACACATCAGAGCATATGTCATATTGGTGATTAAGTTTACGGTTGTTTCATGACCTGCAACGATAAGCAGCATAATCATCGAGTACAGTTCTTCTGTACTTAATTGTGTGCCTTCACTTTCCACTTGAATTAAGGCACTGATTAAATCTCCTGCCGGTTCGTTCCTTTTTTTACGAACTAAATATTCCAGATATTCAACAAATTCCCCTACCCTTTGGTCATTCTCCTGAAGTTTTTTAGGGGCATCTGAAAAATCAATAATTGCTTGCGACCAAACTCTGAATTTTTGACGATCTTCTAGGGGAATGCCCAACATTTCACTTATCACGATAATCGGCAAAGGAAACGCATAATCATCTACTAGATTTATGAATTTGTTGGGCTGTACTTTATCTAATAAAGAGTCTGCTATATGTTGGATTTTGTCTTCCAACTGCAAAATCATCCGATGAGTAAATGCCTTCTGAACAAGAGTTCGCAAGCGATTGTGATCGGGGGGATCTGAATTAAGCATATGCTTTGTTAAAGGTTCTTCATTCTTCAATAGAACAGGACGTGTTTCTTCTTTTGCAGTAATTACATTCTCATAGTTTTTCTTTAATTTTTCATTCTTTAATAAATGCACTGCATCATCATATCTTGTTAGGAGCCAGCCATCCCCCAGAGTTCCTAAAGCTAATGGGTAGAGAGGGTGTGATTCTCGCAATTCTTTGTAAATATCATACGCTTCATCTTTAAATGTCCTGGAAGACAATTGACTTTCCGTCAAAATAGTTACATTCTTTTTATGTTTTGAAGACATTCATTCAACCTCCATCTTCATTAAAGGTTATGATATCTCTAAATATAAAATCAGTACGATTTGTAAAGCTTTCTATTGATCTGAATGCCTTCATTTCATGAAGGCTTCGATCAATCAATCTCATCCATAATTAAAAAAATAGAAATACTTAAAACATTATCTACCACAAAAAAGATTCCTAATTATATGTTTTAAAAAGGTTTTCTTTTAAATCCCCAATTACAAATTTCATAATCAAATCGCCTGATACGGGATTCACTAAATTCTTCAAAGCCGTTCTCTTTGTAAAATGATCTGTTTAGATCAGTATTGGTGAATTCTGTTTGCTAAAAAACAGAAATGCTTATTAAAATATGCTTTTGTTAGTACTTTATGCATTTCAAAAATAAATGACGACCTTTTTTCTCCGCGTTTTATAGCTTTGCCACTTTGCTTCATTCATCAGCTCTTGCTTGCCGATAAAGAAACATTGATACACCTCCTTTCCCAATAAACATGTTTTGACTCATGAACACATGTTCATTATAATGGGAAGAAAATTTGAGTATCAATCTGCAATTTAGCTGTATATGTTCATTAATGAACACTACATGATGAATTGTATATTAACGGAGGACGCTATGGGGGACAGACGATCAATCAAGACAAAAAGTGCTATAAAACATGCCTTTTTAAAGTTGCTTCAGGAAAAAGAAATCAACAAAATAACTGTTTCCGATTTATCTAAAAAAGCCGATATAGGCCGAGGCACCTTTTATCTTCACTACAAAGATGTGTTTGACTTGTATGAGCAGATCGAAGACGAGATATTTGAACAGCTAGGAAGCTTTTATGATTCATCATTTCCAAGTGAGGATCCACTAAGCATGCTGACCTTTATAGAAAAAACTACAGAATACATATATCAAAACGTCGAAATTTTCACATTGTTAACAAAACCAAAAATGAATGTCCTTTCAACCAACAAACTGAAAGAGTTTTTTAAAAGGAAAGTAATTGAGGAATTGAGCATGATACGACAATCAGCAAATTCAATTACGGAAACTGAGAAATTCGAAACAACATTTATCGTTTCAGGTGTAGTAGGAATTATAGAGGAATGGATTAACAATGGGATGATAAAAACACCTACTTGTATCTCTAATATCATTCATCAATTGTTATTAAAATTTGAAGATTAATATGAAAAGAAGGAGACTTCTTGTAAATCCAATAGATTTTTCACGGAGAAGCCTGTTTTATTCCACATGCATATAACCTTATGAATTTGGTCTCCTGGGGGAAGAAGAATTGTTTGCTGAAATGCTCGAGTACCTGCGGATATGCTGGTGTACCGAATGTGCATGACCTGTTTCTTTCAACTGCTGTATAACATAAAACGTCCTCCTTTTTAAACACATAAAAAACGGACACCAAACAACGTATTCTGTAAGTTAAGTATCCGCAGGCTTTCCGTCTTTGACTCTGATTAGATAGAAAATAACCTCAATGTAATATGGTTCGCAAAACTATGAATATTATACAATTCAATTAATCACTTTTTATAAAAAAGCATATCTCTCCCAAATTCCTTTATCATTTTTTTCAATCAATTGAAAATTTATGATAAAAATACTTTTTTTTCTTGTCGGTTACGTTATAATACTTGAGTAACAGATAAAAGGGAGGAAAAAACATGAAGAAAGTTTTATTGACAATACTTACTTTCAGTCTACTTATTTCTATATTTGCTATTGATGGGGGTAATGAAGTCAAAGCAAAAGGAGTAGAAAGTGCGCATCTCCAAAAATCATCAATTAACGGCTTAAATAAAATTGTTGATAAAAATGGCAAAAAGCTTATAACTGAGGAAGAGTTATTAGAATTATTCAATTCAAGCGATTTTAATCCAAATTCCACGAACCAAGTAAGTTATTTCTATACTAATATTGATAACAAAACCACTATTCTAAAGTTAAATTTAGTTGTACATAACAACAAATTAACCTCAGTTTCTTTAACAGATACAGAAGAAAAATCATCATCAATTACAACAGCAGTAACCAATCAAGAAAAGGCCTCACCTCAGTTTCAAATCCTTAAAAAGCTGCCAAAACCTAAACCGAAGCCTAAACCGAAAAAACCTAAAATCACTAAAGATGTTCCTTATAAAAAGAATGGTGGCACGATTAAAAAAGATTTTATAAATGAACATGCGTATAAAAGACACAAGTATGACGCAAGTCGAAAATCTACAAGTAATAGAACTCAATATGGAAAAGATGTAGATGTTGCTGAACTGAGAAGATTAACAATGACACAGCCTGATCAAGCTTGGTCATCTCGTGATAAAGGCGGTCCATGGCGGACTTTCTATAGAAAGCAATTTAATAAAAATATCAGCACAAAAGATACCTCTACGACTCATCATCGTGTCATTATCAATACAGCTGACAGTAGTAAAAATACACAATTTCCGTTATCCTTTAAGAACTAATACATTTTTTGCAGGGAGCTAGCCATGATTGAAAAATACACAACTGAAGTTTCTTTAGACTTTTTTAATGGTGATGAAACAGATTTAAAGGATACAATTGAGGAGATTAGACTTTTTGCAAAGACATATGAGAACGATAAAGTAACCGTGCTAAGTGTTACTGAAAACGAATCTTCAAAGGGAAAAAACTATAAAGTTCTTTTACAGCACGAAAGAGATACAGATAATCCAGGACGTAAATATGAATATGATGAAGAAAAACTATTCGGTTTTTTTGAAGATGAAGAATAGTTATTCCCCCGTTAGCGCATACAAAGAACCCACATTTTAGTGGGTTTTTTCAAATCTATCTGATGATTAATCCGCGCAAAGCTGCCCTTTACAGTTTGGTTCACTGTTCTGCCATGCTCAGGAGCTTCTAAGACATGCGCAGTACCCCGTTTGAACATATATTACAGGAAGCTGACCCAGCATTTATTTAATCAATCAGTGAGAGAAAATCTATGCTCCCCCCTTTTGTAATTAATAATGAAATCCTCATCATGCATTTACGCGAAATGAAAAAATGATTTAAGATACCGTTCCTTTTGCAACATATGAGAATAGGGATGATTAAACCAATCAGTAAAAATCTCTTTCTGTAGAATTCTACACCCTTCCTTTAAAATACTTTATTTTTATAAATACGTATCGATAGAAGCCAAGAACAAACATATAAAATCATAACCGAAAACAGAATTAAGAAATAAACATTAAGATTTTGTAATGATAATAATATTCGAACACATTCTCTGATTATATCATTCAAATTTCGGAACAAAGTATTAACTAATACCATATAAATACCAAGTAAGATAAGTGAGCCTTTGAACAAATATTGGCTGTTAAACTGATAACTAAATGGAAAGATAAATGAAGCAGATACCATCACAAGGCATACGATAAACATTAGATCTATCCATGTTGTTAGTTCTCTATGAATGATCAAGTTTCCTATGAAAATTGTAAAAACTACAATCAAAGTAAAAATAAGTACCCCAATGTACTTTGAACTAACAATTTCCCTTCGTGTATAAGGCAATGAATTCAGCAGAGTATTTATTCGGGCTTTTTCATCCATTGAAAAAGCGTTCATTATTATGACAATACTAAATAAAAAACCTGACCAGATATATGATATATTTAACGTTAAATAAACAAATAAAGCAGGCAGTAATATCATAAGAGATTTCTTTTGTAAAATGATATCTTTTCTTATTAAGTGAAACACCTTACTTAGCCCCTTTCTTTGTATAGAACATCAGCTCTTCAATCGTTGGTTTTTCGATCAATACTAAATCACCAAACACATCTTCTACCCGTGCTTTATTGGCTGTTAATGCCTCAAAACCAGCATTAGATTTCCGAATGGAGATGAACTCCTGTTCTGTATCTCGATCTAATAGCTCCATGCCTCCTTTTACAATGGCGTACTCTTCTTGAATTTGATACGATTTCTTTGTGAAAATATGCTCGCCATTATGAATAAAAGTAATATAATCTGCAATACGGTCTAAATCTGTTGTTATATGAGTAGAAAAGAAGATCGTTTTCTTTCCATCTTGCATTATATTATGTAGTATATCTAGAAACTCCCTGCGAAATATTGGGTCTAACCCCGATGTAGGTTCATCCATAATAATTAACTCTGCATGATGTGATAAGGCTATTGATAAAGAAGCTTTCATCATCATTCCTTTAGAAAATGATTTAATCTTTTTATTTAACGGCAGTTCAAATTTTTCAACATAGTAATTAAATAGGCTATCATCCCAATTCATATAGCAGGGCCTTATCATCTTCTTCATTTCTGCAAATGTTAAGTGTGAGTAGAACATATTTTCATCAAAGACAAAGCCAATCCGTCGCTTAATCTCTTTTTCATGTTTTTTATGATCTAGCCCAAATATTGATATTGACCCGCTATCTGGTTGCAATAAGTTCATCATAAGTTTAATCGTTGTAGATTTTCCAACACCATTACCACCAATAAACCCAGTTATAAATCCTTTTTTAACTGTCATTGAAATATCTTTTAGTTGAAAATCACCAAATGATTTATACACATGTTTTAATTCAATAACATTTTCCACTATTCTTCCCCCCTATATAACAGTGTAAGTATGTCCTTTAATTCTGTAAGTGAGATGCCAATTTCTTTACTGTTTTGAATTGCCGTCAACAATTGCTCTTCAATTACCTTCATTTTTCTCTCTTTCATCATCTCACTATCCTGCTCCGATACAAAAGAACCTTTCCCAACAACCGAATATATGAATCCGTTCTTCTCCAGTTCCTCATAGGCACGTTTTGTTGTAATAACACTTATATCCAAATCCTTCGCTAACTGTCGCATTGAAGGTAAGGATTGCCCTGCATGTAATTCATTGGTCAAAATATGTTTTTTAATTTGAGTATAAATTTGCTCATAAATAGGTTCTTTTGAATGATTGGAAATGATAATTTGCATATAAAACCCCGCTGTCATATTGTATATATACTTTATATACAATATACCCAAATTAATATCTGAATACAACTCTTTTTTAATCCAATCCTTCGAGTTTATCGTTTGGTTAAGTGTAGAGCTGTAATGCTTCATCAGTTGAGAAGGTTTATTTCTTCACAATTTATAATTAAATTGCTAATTATGTATACACTCCAAATCAGAAAGAAACACATATTACATAAGAATTAGGATAAAATTTTTAATAATGTACAACATTAATGTAGTTCCCATGAGCAAAAGTTTTCTTTAAGGAGTGTAACAGCCTGAGATACAAACAAAAATAAGCCCCCTACCTAGAACATAATATCCAAGTAGAGGTGCATATAAAAATGAGCAGGTATATAATTGTGTGCCGACGTATTATCTCCAGGTTATTTCAAGAGAGACTCAAATCCCGATTTCGTTTTCGTTCCATAAATGCCGTCTATATCGGTATTGTTCGCTCCTTTATCTTGGTTGCCGCCAGTACTTTTTGAATTTGTGTTACCTTCCCCTCTCTCGTTGGGCCCTTCACTTTGAAAATGCCAGACGGCAGCGTATAAGACGTTTTTTTGCTGCTTGGGCTTAATGGTCTTTTTTCTTGGCCGCACTTGTTTGGCTTGAGCCTGATTTCCCGTCCGACGCCTTCCATTCTGCTTCTATAGCAGCCTTAACTCTGGCAAGATCCGATGTGGACAATACTTGCCTAACAATGATCTCTATTTCAATTTAGACTAAAGTATCATTTTAAATTTCATTTCAACTAGCATCCCTTTCAAAGGAACTCGACCCGCATATCATGTACTATCCTTTTTTACTGGAGGTGGACATATGGGATACTCAAATGGTTGTGGTAGCTCCTTCGCATTAATCGTGGTGCTATTCATCTTACTAATCATTGTTGGAGCAGCTTTCTTCGGAGGCTATCCAGAAGGGGTTCCTATTTAACCGATATGCAGGAGTACCACCCTGTTCTGTTTGACGCCATAAGAAACTTTTATGGCGTTTAAATTTGTTTTTTAGACAAAAAATTCATTTTTTCTTATTTAGACGTAAATCTATGTCGAAAACTATCGTTTGGCATATCTTATACTATCCTCACTAAAGGAGGTGGCAATATGTCTAATGGTTACGGTAGTTCCTTCGCGTTAATCGTGGTGTTATTCATCTTGTTAATCATTGTCGGAGCAGCTTTCTTTAGATATTAAGTTAAATCTAGACTAACTCCTCCGTAGCAGCACCTCCCTGTTCGGCTAAGCGCCATAAGAAATCTTTATGGCGTTTTGTAATGTGATTAACTCCTTATCCTGATGTTTCTGTACCAGGGAAATATAAATTACAAATCTGCATCTTTCTGAAACTCTATGAGCTTTTTTAAAACGTCCACAGTTTTACCTTACATCATTCATATTGATCCAGAGCCATTTTATACGCTCAGCTGAAGTTATATAGTGTAGCAATATAAAACAAAAAAAGTTACAAAGATCAATAATTCAATAAATAATCTTGTTTACGGCTATTACAGTTTGACCGCTTCGACTAGGATCATTGCCTGCAAATATGGCCCAGATAATAAATCACTACAATTGGTAAAGCTAAAGTTAAAGCATATTCTAAGCACACACCCCCTATGAACATGACTGCAGCACTTCAAGTGAAAATCTTAGCAGTAGATTAATTTGACTCAGTTTTTCCAACTCCTCAGTTTTCGGAGAGATCTTCTCCACTATCAAAAGATAGTAATATATGACAACTTTTCCCGTTCTGGTTATGTTAAGTCGGTTGCATCTTAATTATTCGAAGGATTACTTGTTACCCTTTTCGAAATCAATTACTTGTTTTTGTTGCGATTACTGCCCACTGCCGTTGGCAGAACATCAGGTTCCAAAACAATACCTATATTCTTACATTGACAAGGGTATGCTGCCTCCTTAAAATGAAAATGATTATCAACATCAATTAGGGGGAAATACAGATGCTTAGCGGGAAGATTCGTTTGAAAATTAAATTTACTTTCGTATCGATACTCATTTTTTCTATTTTATTAGCAGGATGTACAAATGCAGGACAAACAGAGAAGAAAGCTCCTCACAATATGGTCACAATTGCTTGGCCTAGAGATATAGGAGAAATAAACCCACATGTCTATAATCCTTCCCAATTGTTTACGCAGTCAATGGTGTACGAGCCTTTGGTCTCTTATGAAGCGGGAGGAAAGCTTAAACCGCATTTGGCTGAGTCTTGGGATATATCTCATGACGGCAAAGTGTATACGTTTCATTTGCGTAAGAATGTAACATTTTCTGATGGGACAACATTTAATGCAAAAATCGTGAAAAAGAATTTTGACTCCATTTTAAAACATCCTGAGTTACATAGCTGGTTAGGATTTATTACAAAAATAGCTCAAACAAAAGTGATCGATAATCATACATTTCAATTGACCCTGAATGAATCATATTATCCAACCATTCAGGAGCTTGCAGTTGTACGGCCTGTTCGGTTTTTAGGAGAGGCTGGGTTCCCTAAGGATGGCGATACATCAAAAGGTGTAGCAAAACCGGTCGGGACGGGCCCATGGGTATTGGAAGAGCATAAAACCGATGAATATGCGATTTTTAAACGCAATGAAAATTATTGGGGTGAAAAGCCTAAAGTCGAGAAAATCAAGGTGAAAGTCATCCCAGATGCAGAAACAAGAGTACTTGCATTTGAAAAAGGTGAACTGGACTTAATTTACGGTGAAGGCGTCATCAGTTTGGATGCATATAAGCAGCTGCAATCGACAGGTCAATATGAAACAAGCCTTTCCGAACCGGTGGCGACGAGACAGCTTGTCATGAATACAAAAAAAGAACAGCTTTCTGATGAACGTGTTCGCCAAGCCTTGCACTATGGTTTTAATAAAGACGCCATGGTGGAAGGCATTACCTCCGGATTAGAAGAAAAAGCAGATTATATTTTGCCGACAACCTTACCATACACGTCTGATATTGATGTAAAGCCAGTGAAATATGATGCGGAAAAAGCGGGAGCGTTATTAGATGCAGCAGGTTGGAAGCTTCCGAATGGCAAGACGGTGCGAGAGAAAGACGGAAAGCCTCTTGAATTTAGTTTAATGTATGATTCAGCGGAATCCATTCAAAAAGCAATGGCAGAAACGCTGCAAGCAGAGTGGGCAGCGATCGGGGTGAAGTTGAATCTTGAAGGAGTAGAATTGGCGACTCAGGTTAAACGGTTCAAAGCGAATGAATTTGATATGAACTTCTTTAGCAACTATGGCGCACCTTATGACCCGCATACATTTGTAAACATTGTCGCGTCAAAAGGATTTGGATTTAATGAAGCGATTTCGGCATATCCAAACAAGGATGAGCTATTGAAGCAGATGGAAAAAGTTCCTGAAACAACTGATAAAAAAGAGCGTCAACATCTTTACTCATCTATTTTAACATCCCTTCAAGATCAGGGAGCCATCGTTCCTATCTCTTATATAAAAAAGACAGCGATCTACCAAAAGAATATTACAGACTTTACTTTCCCTGCCAACCGTGATGAACATCCATTTACAGGTATTCGCATTAAGCAGTAGGAGGCTTTTATGGGCATCTATATATTGAAACGAATCATGTCCATCATACCAGTGTTTCTTTTAGCTACACTTTTGACAACTGGAATGATTCAACTCTCACCGGTTGACCCGGCTGAAGCGTATGTAGCCGCAGCGCATATCCAGCCAACCGATGACATCCTAGAGCAAAAAAGACATGAGTTTGGCTTAGATCAACCATTCTTTATTCAATATGTAAACTCTATTTTGAAGAAATGCCAATTCGATTTCGGCATTTCTTATGTTTCGAATAAGCCGGTTTGGGACGAGGTTACACTCCGAATGCCAGCAACGATCGAACTTGCGCTTGGTAGTTTATTGATCGCGGTGGTTGTCAGTGTTCCACTCGGCTTCCTTGCGGGAATGAAAAGAAATCGCGCAATTGATCATATCAGTCGCTTCATTTCCTTTTTCGGGGCATCCATTCCGACTTTTTGGTTAGGATATATGTTGGTTTTTTTCTTTTCAGTTCAATTAGATCTTTTTCCAGTAGAAGGAATTGGGACATGGCAGCACCTCGTACTGCCGTCATTGACGCTGGCGCTTCCTTTAATTGCAATGTATACAAGACTTTTGCGCGCCAGTGTTATAGAAAACCTGCAAGAACCATATGTACAATACGCAAAAATCAGAGGCTTGAAGAATAAAAGCATTATGGCTAAGCATGTATTGAAAATGGCCATTTCTCCGATGATTACAGGCCTAGGAATGAATCTTGGCAAACTTCTCACCGGAACCATTATTGTTGAAGTGGTTTTTTCTTGGCCTGGCTTTGGCCGTTATTTTATTGAGGCCATTTTCAATCGTGACATCCCTGTCATTCAATGCTATGTGTTCATAGCCGCCACATTTTTTATATTGAGTAGCTTAATCGTTGATCTCATTCAAATGTTTATTGATCCGCGCATTTCCAGGAAAGAAGGGCAGTATCGATGATCACAAGCATACGCATGATATGTAAAAGTCAAAAAGTGATAACAGCATGTATCATCATATTATCAATTCTATTTCTCATCGCTGTATTTGCCCCTTGGATTGCGCCGAATAACCCTGTTTCTGTTCATTTGGCATATAAGCTGCACCCTCCATCCTTGGAGTTCCCTTTAGGAACTGATCATTTAGGAAGATGCAACTTATCTCGCCTTTTGTACGGAACACGAATTTCTTTGGGATTTGCAGTGCTCATATTTATTTCCTCACTTGTGATCGGTCTCATCGTCGGTACGATTTCAGGATATAAAGGCGGATGGATTGATCATCTGTTAATGAGATGTTGTGATGGTGTGATGGCCTTTCCAAACTTAATTTTAGTTCTTGGTCTAGTGGGCATATTCGGACCTGGACTTCCTCAAGTCATTCTTGCCCTCATGCTTGTGCAATGGGTCTATTATGCGAGAATCTTTAGAGGAATGGTGCTTAGTCTGAAAGAGGAGAACTTTATAAAAGCCGCACAAATCAATGGGTCATCACAATGGAAGATTCTGAAAAAACATATCATACCTAATGTGCTCCCTCCCCTCGTTGTCATGGGTACATTGGAAATGGGCTGGGCCATTATGGACATATCCGCTATGTCGTTTCTTGGATTAGGCGTCCAGCCACCGGCTGCGGAATGGGGAGCGATGATTCATGAAGGTAAATCGTATATCCGAACGAACCCTGAGTTGATGATTTATCCAGGGATGATGATCATGATTGTGGTTGTAACGTTCAATTTATTGGGCGAGAGCTTATCAGAAAGATACGGAGTCAAACGTCGATGATAAAAAGGAATGAGGAAGTTGGGAACAGAACAATCACCGGTGCTGCAAGTTAGAGATTTGCATGTACAGGCCAAAACGCACAAAGGAGTTTCTACTCTTGTGCAAGACGTCAATTTCGAACTGAAGCGCGGTCAAGTCCTTGGCCTGATTGGTGAGAGCGGATGTGGAAAAACAGTAACAGGCATGTCCATTCTTCAGATGCTTGATCAGAAAACAACCAAGGTGAAAGGAAGCATTTCACTACTAGGCCGAGAATTAAACGGATTGGCAGATAAAGAAATGCGCAAAATACGCGGCAAAGAAATTGCCTATATTATGCAAAATCCGATGAACGCTTTTACCCCCGTTTTTACGATTGGTCATCAAATGATTGAAACGATTCGCTCTCATACGTCTTTTAACAAAAAGCAGGCAAAGGAGCTTGCAATCGAAGCGTTGCATAATGTGAGCTTATCCAATCCTATTAAACTTTTAAAATCTTACCCTTTTCAATTAAGTGGCGGAATGCTTCAACGGGTGATGATTGCAACCGCTGTATGCTTACATCCAAGCATTCTCATTGCGGATGAACCCACAACCGCATTAGACGTAAATAATCAGAAGGCCGTGCTGAAACATTTAGACGCCATGCGCTCTGAATGTGGAACGGCGATTTTGCTTATATCTCATGATCTGGGCGTCATTGCTGAAATGGCGGATGAAGTCGCTGTGATGCAGAAAGGAAGAATCGCAGAAAAAGCAGATGTGTTTCAGCTGTTTGATGCACCAAAGCATGAATATACAAAGAAGCTATTAGGGGCACGTTTGACATTGCCAATTGATGAACGTGCCATTGGGTCAATTTGACGAAAGAGCGGCATTTTAATGAGGTGAACAAGTGAGTTTATTACAAGTGAAAGAAGTCTCTCATCGTTATGCGGAGCGTTCATTATTCAAATGGAAATTTCAATCTAAACAAGTCCTATCCGATGTCAGCTTTTCGATTGAGAAGGGTACATGCTTAGGCTTGATTGGGCCAAGTGGAGCCGGTAAGAGTACATTGGGAAAAGTGTTGCTTGGTTTAGAACGGCCGCAATCAGGTCAAATCCTTTTTCAAGGCCATGATATGTATAGCGTAGATAAATCGATCCGGCGAAAAATCCGCCGTGACCTTCAAGCTGTCTTTCAAGATTCATACTCGTCCGTCAACCCGCGAATGACGGCGGAGCAGATTATTGCAGAACCATTAGAAAACTATGAAACCCTCACTGCGGCGGAACAAAGACGAACCATTATCGAGTTGTTGGAAAGAGTAGGCCTAAGTGAAAATGATTTAACAAAATATCCGCACCAATTCAGCGGCGGGCAATTGCAGCGGATCAATATCGCCAGAGCAATTTCGCTCAAACCGAAACTGATCGTTTTAGACGAATCAGTCAGCAGTCTGGACATGGTTACCCAAACGCTTATACTCGATTTGTTAAAAGAGCTCAAAGACGAGTTTGGGTTATCGTATTTTTTTATTACGCATGATTTGAAAGCCGCTTATCAATTGAGTGACACATTAGGTGTTCTAGATAACGGAAAATTAGTTGAGCTATACGAGTCCAAACTTCAGTTCTTTGCATCAGACCATCCAGCAGTAAAAGAAATGAGAAGCTCCATACTTGCCGAACACCCGCGCTTTCGTTCGATAGGAAGAGGAACGACGCTACAAGAAGAAAATCGCGTGTAGATATATAGCATTCCCGGTTACATCGTTTTTTCATGATATTTGCTTTAACGAGTACGGCATGTCTCTTGTTGTTCAAAGCATGGAGTGCTGTTATCAATAGAACGGTTGCACCGTTAACTGCTTTCAACTCACGGCTACACATGCCACATTTTAATCAATGTTCCTGCTTTAAATATGACATTGAAAAAGAACCGTTGGCTTTAAACCATTGGTTCTTTTTCTCTTACTGTTTTTGCTTTCGTTATTGTGTTCGCATAACATACACTCACAGAACTTTGAAATAATACCAGAGAAAATAAAGCCACTACCAAGTGCTTCTTCATCTTTAGTCATTTCATTTTTTCCTCATACTCTCCCCTACTCTTCACCCTATCTCCAAAAAGCTTTTACCCAACCGTTAATTTATTACGTATCTTAACTTTGTTAATGAGCCGTCAATCCCGTTGCGAAGAGAAAGAAACGGATAAAAACGAAAGAGGGCAAAAAAGCTGCTGACGAGGAGTCAGCAGCTAACACAGGAGGTATTGTATTGCATTAAACCTCCCTGAAGACTAATCAAATTTTCCACAGGAAAAAATGGACCTTTTGTGCAAAAGAAATACCCTACTTCATGGCCAGGTTACTTCTCAATTAATGCGCCATCATATCATGGGCAATATCGTGTCCGTCCATTTCTGACGGGTAGTAGGTAGGCCAGTTTTTCACTTCATCAAGTAAAGCTTCACGGTCCTCACCCCAATACAGATGGTAATGGCTAGCTTTAGTCGGGTAGATACTATGATCGCTAAACTGAATATACTGAGGAAGTCCTTCAGCTTTTTTAGCTAGTTTGAATATGTATCTTACCCCTCTATTGCCCGCATCATATGTTAGAATTTCGTACCCGTCATACGTATACTTACCTGAATATTCTTTTCCATTTTTGAAGAACGATACAGTATCTTTTTGGATTACAATACGGTCAACATCTGTTTTATACCCTTTTTTATAATACTCTTTATATTCTTCAGCTGTCTTGTCACCTTCATGTTTTGATTTATATGAAAATACTTCGTCCAGAGTGCCATCTTGCAGGTATGGATATACAGATTGCCAGTCTCCTTCCCAATCAGAAAGTGAACGATCCTTTACTTGGCTGTTTTTAAAATAGCCTTCATGAATTTTTTCTGTCTCTTCATCATGTGCATGACTATGACTATGGCTATGATCGTGATCATGATCATGAAATTCTGATGTTTGCTCTTGCGTGTTAGAAGAGTTTTCTTCACCTGCTGAGGATGATGTTGCTGTTTTATTAGACTCACCTTTAGATGAACCTGAAGTCTGACATCCTGCCAATATTAGTAATAAACCAATCATAAATATCCCTAATCTCTTTGCAAATAAAATTTTCATTACAACACTCCTTTTCCCAAACCGAAATAATTACGATTTGTATTATACAATTATCTTGGTCAAAAATCAAAGGGAAAATCTCGCTTGAATGTTGCCGGGAGCAGATGGCGATTTCATTAGAATCCTACTTCGTTAATCAGATATTCTTTTAAAATACGAAAATCTATGATAGTCCATGAGGAGAGATTTGTTGTGAAGTATACCTTTTTAGGAAGAACAGGATTGCGGGTCAGCCGTTTATGTTTAGGTGGGTCGATACAGATGAAAAGACCGCGTTCTGTATTATGGATGAAGCGCTCGATAGCGGCATTTCACAAATGCAGGTGCGGAAGACATAATAATAGCAAAAACCATACCAATATTGTTGGTATGGTTTCTCTTGAAGAGACTCTATTGTACGAATTATATAGCTAGTTGCATTTGTAACCGACAGGGCCGTCTGAGCCTGTGTAGACATATGTGTCAGAAACATATCCAATGTTCACGACACCACGTGAATCTTTCCACTGGATTTGATCCCAAATATTACTCGTTCCATACTTTCCGGTAACAGTCGTCCCATAAGCGTAACAATAGTAAGGAACACGTGAACCGCTAGGAATGGAAAGCATAATAGGATAGTTTGTACCTGGACCGCTGCGCATATTTACAGGCGCACCGCTGCTTGTTGAGACTGTAAAGTACTGAACGGCAAGTGCTTGACTGGAAAAAATGAATAATGATGCGATCATAACGGTTAACATACTCAGCTTTTTCAGTTTAGTCAATGTCATCCCTCTTTCTTCAATTTCTTCATTTTAGAAACGATAGAACATATGCTACCAGCTGCATTTAGGAACTACCGGGCCGTCTGATCCTGTATACATATATGTATCAGAGACAAATCCAGGAACGATCTCCCCGCTGGCAAGCGTCCGTTCTGTGTAGTTCCAAATATTACTCGTTCCATACTTTCCAGTTACAGTTGTACCGGTTTTGTAGCAGTAGATCGGGATGCGGGTTCCGCTCGGAATAGTCGTTACAATCCCCCAACTTGTACCTGGGCCGCTGCGCATATTTACGGGAGCACCGCTGCTTGTTGAGACAGTGTAATACTGAACTGCTTGTGCATGACTAGAAAAAATGAAGAATGACGCCATCATAACGGTTAATAAACTTGCCATTTTTAACTTTCTCAACTTATACTCCTCCTCATAATAAATGTCCTGCGTCTGGTTTTCTTACATTCAGTTCAGGAATGATTCGGCAGACCATCTTCGCTCCTTTCGTTTACATATATTGATCATATTACCATCACACAGGTATATGAGAAGTGCCATTATTACTGAATTTTCCGACAGAAGAGAGGATAAAATTCGGGAATATAGGGATGACAATGCAAGCAAAAATAATGCATGAAAGATATGTCACACACCAATTAAAAGCTTGACTACTCATCAAAATTTTTGATGATCCCTCGGTCAGTTTCAATCATAAGTGGTGCATCTATACTGTATTTATCCGAGAATATCCACCTTCTTCCGACAGGACCTAATAAAATATAGACTCCTTCTTTATACTCCCCCATGAAATGTAAATGGTTTTTTGAGAAAGGTTCATCATTTCTTTGCCGGATTCCCAACTTTAAAAGGTAGTCAAAACATTCTTTAACATGATTCGTAGATAAACCAATCTCGCTTATCCCTATTACATTGTCGGGCGTGAATTCTTTTGACCTCGTTTCCGGAGAGGTTTCTAATCGAGAAATAAACTCAACAATATTACCTGCTGGATCTTCAAAATATATCGATCTTGCCTTTGCATTTGCAAAATATACTTCATCATCACCATTTTCTTCAAGTAAATTAACCTTCTTTTTCAGCCATTCTTTAGCTTCTGCGAAAATATTCGAATGGATATTAAACGCAAAATGATAGTAATAGCGATTCACTTCGTCTTGATGCAAGGTTAAAATGCTTTCTCCCACTTGAAATGTGGCTAATGTATCAGTTAACGCCAGCCTTTTAAATTGAAGGATATCTTTATAAAAGCTTACAGTTTGATTAAAATGAGAAACAAATATTTCAAGATTTTTTATTTTCATTATTCACACCCCCTCTCTTAATATATCTAAAATGAGAAACAAATTCTTTCTACATTTAGCTTATTTAATCTACATCATTAGACTGAAAAATAAAGAACTACATAAATTTGTTTTTCATTATTATTCATTAGCTTTAAGGATGGATGAAATGAATCACCTTGGTTTTTTATTTCAAAAATCTGTAACAGCTGAAGTAAGGTCATCATCAATCTATGCCTAGGCATAGGCTTCAGGATTGTCATCTGATTCCTGAACTCGTCACCCGTGTCATGTCTAAAACTGGATAGGTATACCGTTTAGTATATAAGAACAGATATACTCACCTCACTACGCAATTGTTTTCAAAGTCTATCTATTGTGTTAGTGAGACCTTGCTGCGTCTTCAATATCTTCAAACACAATTTTCAGTGGAAAGGATCATAATATTATCACCCCTATAAAGAGCCTCCTATTTTATGACTTGTATAAACATAATAAAAAAACCGCTCTTAAAAAACGGTTTTAGAGTATAGGAAGGAACTGATTCTAAGATGAAATCGAAAGAGATTTATTCACTGCTTCTCGAGCATGGATTAAGGTTGTATCAAATATTGGCACTTTGAAATCTTCAGCTTTTACTAGTAATCCAATTTCAGTACATCCGAGAATTATTCCCTCCGCTCCTCTATTCATCAAATTATTTATGATGGTGTGATAAATGTTTTTCGATGACTGTTTAATTTCACCCAAACATAGTTCTTGATAGATAATATTATTTATTAATTCTCTTTCATTATCATTAGGCACAATAATATTAATGCCATGAGTCTCAATACGAGTTTTATAAAAATTTTGCTCCATTGTATATTTGGTACCTAGTAATCCTGCTGAACGAATATCTTGTCTGTTCATTTGATCAGCAGTTGCATCGGCAATATGTAAAATAGGTATTGTGATCATTGCTTGGATATCACTAATTACTTTGTGCATAGTGTTTGTGCATATTACAATAAAATCTGCTCCGGCTTTTTCTAATGATCTTGCTGCTTCCCCCAAGGTTTTACCAGCTTTATTCCAAGCTCCTTCTGATTGAAAGTGTTCAATCTCTTTAAAATTAACACTGTACAAAAGACACTTTGCCGAATGTAACCCCCCTAACTTCTTTTTTATTTCCTCATTGATAATTCGATAGTACTCAGCCGACGACTCCCAACTCATTCCGCCAATAAGACCAATCGTTTTCATAGCCCACCTCGATTTAAAATTCGAAATATTATTAGTATTTTAATATATAAGTCATTTTAATACCAGGACTGCTATTATCAAGTATAAAATGATTGATTGGTCTTCCAGGCCCGTAGCTACGGTGGAAATATAATTAAAATGATAGAAAACTATGCCCCTTTCTTGTCATGTGTATCGAAATCCTAAAATAATAGCGGATTTTTTATAATATGAGTTTCTTGTCTAGGACAACCTTTTTTCTTCATCATAACTTATATTGTAAGACAAGATTTTTTGAGAGGGTGATTTTGATGAGCTGCAACAACGGTGGGTTTAGAAGTGTGGACGAATTCATGTTCGGCTCTCGTCGCGGGAACAACGGTACCAATAGCTTCAATGGCTTCAATGGTTTTAATGGTTTTAATGGGGGTAACGGAAGTAACGGAGGTAATGGAGGTAACGGAGGCAACAATGTAGAAACAATTGTTTCTCCCACAAGAAATGTTGTAAATACGACAACCAATGAACGTACTGTTAGACGTGTTCAGCCTACTCATATTGTTAATGTTAATAGAAATGTTACAAGAGTAGAAAATTATTATCCAGTGACACAATCTGTAGAGAATGAAAATATCGTTGAGGAATATGATTGTGGAAGTGACTTAAGAAATCCATGCTGTAAACCAGTAAAAAGATGCAATAGGTAATCATTCAGTAAAGATTCATTTTAGGCATCCTTATGGATGCCTTTTTTATTACCCTACCCTTTCCAATTATAAGATTTTGGGCTTTAAAATGAAGAGAAATAAGTTGGTTTCTTTAAAGATAGACATTTAACAAAACGCTCGTATAAAAAAGGGGGACTTGGAGCGAGTCCCTGAAAATGAAAGAGTGGTTTTCTTCAATCATTTCTTTGTGAACTTGTTTTTTTGCAAATGATCTTCTATCACTTGTAAAGCCTGTTTCTCGTCAACGCCATTAGCTCTTATCCTAATGTGGGTATTAGGTTTAATTCCTAGTGACATCACATCAATGAGGGACTTGGGTGTATTTTTCAGATCGACAGCTTGCCCTTGATATTCAAGATATATACTGGAGCTAAATTGACAAGCCGCACGTACTAACAAGGCCGCTGCACGTGCGAAGCCTGTACTCGCGATCATTGTATACTGTTTTTCTATCATTCTCCCTGCTCCTTAGGCCTGAGAATTCCTTGAAGAATTGGAATAGGCCAGTTTTTATCATACGCCCTCTATTCTTTCTCTCAATCCGAAACATAGTATCTTGTTGATTTCCAGCAATATCGTTTACGAGCATAATTAATGATAACCAACTATTCGGTGAAGTACATATGGTTCTTCTAGAAACCTAACTTCTTGAGTCGTCAATTTAACTGCATCTACGGCATCTTCAAGATGTGACATTTTCGTAGCACCGTTACAGGCTCTTTCTGCAGCAGCCAGGCAAACGCGATATGGATACGGGGAACACCGTGTTTTTCCGCGATTTCCCCTGCTCTTTTATGATAAATGTTAACAAAGAAGGAATTGTTTCATTCATTCTAGCCTTACTTGCACTTATCCATGAAAACTTTCCATTTTGGGTCTGCTTTTGAGTTTGTCCTCATTTTCGCGCAGTTTCCCATCATAATCCTCAATTTTTTTATTTAATCTTTTTATTGTTTCATCAATTTCTCTCCGCTTTTCTATCAACCGCTGTCTTTCGTCCGCCAGGATATTTTTGCGTGCTTCTACTGTTCGGTCTCCTTCAGTAAATAACGTTGTATATTCAATTAACGCGTCTATCGTTAGTCCAGCATTTCGCATGCATTTGATAAATTCAACCCATTTGATATCTTCTTCACCATAATCGCGGATGCCGCTTTCTTTTCGTTTTACCGGCGGGATCAATCCAACACGTTCATAATAGCGGAGCGTTGCGGCTGTTAGGCCAAACTGCTTTGCCACTTGCGTAATATTCATATTTTTCACCTCTTTATCCTGCTGTTTTTGAAGATAACACTTAAAGTTCACTTTAAGTCAAGAAGAAACAAATTGAAACTGCTGACGTATTTCTCAATCTCATTCTTCAGGGAATGTCGTGAATATTCCGCCGCACGTAATACTTGGCATGATGCAACAAAAGACAGTGGGTTGCATGTAGACATTACTCCTGGAGACGGAACTGTTCATGATGAATGGTATGATACAGGATAAAACAGAATTTAATACTTAATTGTTTACTCTTATACTTTTATAAAAATATGTTTCTTAAAAAACTCTTGCCTTAAAGTGGACTTCAAGGTTTAAAGTGATGTTGAACACACCTGACAAACATCAAGTGACATGTTCTTATCTGGAAACTGACTATATGAAAGGAAGGTCTGTATGTGTAATCATCATAAAACTCGTGTATTAAGCGTACCAAATGCTAAAGCGAAATTTGAACAGACTACAATTGAAAGAAGAGAATTACGGGCGCACGACGTCTTAATCGACATTAAATTCAGCGGTATTTGCCATTCCGATATCCACAGTGCGTTCGATGAATGGGGCGGAGGAATTTTTCCGATGGTTCCCGGTCACGAAATCGCCGGAGTTGTGGAGGCTGTGGGAGCAGAAGTCACAAAATTCGCTGTCGGAGATCGCGTTGGCGTCGGCTGTTTTGTTGACTCCTGCGGAGAATGCGAATACTGCCTCAGTGGTGAGGAACAGTTCTGCACGAAAGGTGTTGTCCAAACTTATAATTCACTGGACTATGATGGAAATCCGACGTATGGCGGGTACAGCCAAAAAATCGTTGTCACTGACAGGTTCGTTGTTCGGATACCGGACAGTTTAGAGCTGGATGTCGCCAGCCCTCTATTGTGTGCAGGGATTACAACATACTCCCCTCTAAAACACTGGAACGTCGGCCCAGGCAAAAAGGTTGCGATTGTAGGAGTCGGCGGGCTTGGTCATTTGGCGATTCAATTTGCGCATGCTTTGGGTGCAGAGGTAACTGTCCTGAGCCGCTCTATGAATAAGAAAGAGGAAGCTCTTGAACTAGGGGCAGACCATTACTATGCAACCAGTAATCAAGCTACATTTACTGAATTGGCCGGGCGTTTTGACGTAATCTTAAATACGGTATCCGCGAATCTTGATGTAGATGCCTATTTATCATTGCTTCGAATAGACGGAACACTCGTCAATGTAGGGGCACCGGCCGAGCCGGACAAATATAGTGTATTTTCCTTAATCATGGGCCGCCGCAGCCTTGCAGGTTCTCTTGTCGGCGGAATTCCAGAAACACAAGAGATGCTAGATTTCGCTGCTCAGCATGGCATTGCACCTAAAATAGAAGTAATTCGTGCCGATCAAGTGGATGAAGCTTATGAGCGTGTTCTTCGCAGTGATGTACGCTATCGATTCGTTATTGATATGTCTACATTATAGTTGTAAAAGGTGGGGTAGCCATACTATTTTTTGTTTACTGCACTGCTCAGACAGGACGTGAAAATCATTTAAAAAGTCTATTTTTAAAAAAGAAACAGGTTGAAAAGAGTACTATCCTTTAGCCTCGTTTTGGCGGCAATTTACCAAATTGTGATAAATGATATAAAAACCATAAAACCTATAAAGCAACGCCTTCGCAGGACTCCTGCGAAGAACATCTGACAAGCAAATATTTTGAAGGAAGATGTACCTGCCTGTTATTCTATGGTATATAAGATTTCATAGGAGGTATAAATATGAGCAAAAAAATCGCTGTTCTCGTTACAGACCAATTCGAAGATATTGAATATACAAGTCCGGTAAAGGCATACGAAGAAGCTGGGCATAGCGTTGTAGCCATTGATTTGGAAGCGGGCAAGGAAGTTACCGGTAAACATGGCGAGAGAGTGAAGATCGACAAAGCGATCTCCGATGTAGATGCTAGTGAATTCGATGCCCTATTGATTCCTGGAGGATTTTCCCCAGATTTGCTTCGCGGAGATGACCGCCCAGGTGAGTTTGCAAAAGCATTCGTAGAAAATGAGAAACCTGTTTTCGCTATTTGCCACGGCCCGCAGGTACTCATTGATACGGATCTTCTGAAAGGCAAAGACATCACTGGCTACCGTAGCATTCGCAAAGACTTGATCAATGCTGGTGCAAACTACAAAGACGAAGAAGTAGTCGTTAGCCACAACATTGTAACAAGCAGAACACCTGATGATTTGGAAGCATTTAACCGCGAATCATTGAAACTGTTGAAATAACACAAAGGCACAGACGGTTTGAGTCTGTGCCTTTTTTATAGAGAAGATGTATTAGGTCTTCTCTAATCACAAGTCCTTTGATTCAAGTATCATCTTTTCAATTCTTTATCTTCTGACATCCAAGCTTCCCGCGTTGACATTCTGGAAGGCTGCTGTTGCATCCCAAACGTTCAAGCCAAATTGGCCTTCTGAGAATGCAGAATCCTCAGCATCTATCACCAGACGGTCATCCAAATATATTTTAAAGTGAGTGCCTTGAGCCACAGTTTTCAGATGATACTTTTTATTTATATCTATCGGTGTTTTATATTCAGCAATAACAGTGGCAACACCATCCTCAAATTTAAAAAATTTCACCAGATCATGTTTCGCATCCACATTGGCTACATAACCATTTTGTGCATCTTTGTCTGAACGAAACACAAGAGCTCCTGCCCCTTTTCCGTTCCCATCTTTAACTGTAATGTCAGATTCATAGGTGGAATCTGCTCCGGATGCTGAAGACATAATGAAGGAATCGCCGTCTGATCGTCCTTGTTTTCCATCAATTGTGTCAGCCCACGTACCGTTTACAGTTGTCCAGCCAGTCAAATTGGATATAAACGGTGACGCTCCCCATACTTTATTTAAAGGATGAATCGTTAGGGAGTTTACCTTAACACGGCCATTAACAGCATATAATTCAAGACCTTTGCTTGATCGATCCGGAAGAATGATGTCAGTCAACACCTGCTGTCCGTCATTGCCAAATACTTCGACTGAAGAGCGGTCAACAAAAATACGCATTTTTATCTTTCCATTTACCGGCTTCAGCGGAGCTGCTTGTTTCCCAGTGTTAAAGGTTGGATTGAAGGTGACGTTTCCGGATTGGCTTCGGTCAACGAACAGTTTGCCGCTCTTTTGATGGTAGCCGACTTTTGTATATTGATGTCTCCCTGTTCGAACCTTAAAACCAAATTCAGAAGCCGAACCTGGGTTCACTTGAAACTCTGCATTCATTTCATAAGCATCTCCAGATAGGCCCACCAATACATTACTGCTCTCTGGCGATATGCTCTTATTTTTCCACTCATGTGAGGCCCCCCGGATGGATTGCAGCTCTGTTACTGGTGTTTGAATGACTCTGACCCCTTTAGAGAACGCTTTCAATTTTACTTCTCTTGGAATAGTCATTGCACTTCTCCATGGAGATGTAGGAACATCGTTGGCATATTGCCAATTGCTCATCCACCCTAGCCAAAGCCGCCGTCCGTCTGAAGATGGTGTATCAGACCAAGAAACAGCTGCATAAAAGTCTTTACCGTAGTCGGTCCATAATACTTTGTCTGGCGGGTTTTCGTTCTTAAAAGTTGTTCCATCGAAACTCCCTACAAAATATTGCATGCCTGATCCTCCTGAAACCGCACCGTTTCCGACACTGACTTGCATCACCCATTTCTTTTGTTTCGGATTGCCGTCTACAGGAAGCTCAAATAGATCCGGGCATTCCCATACGCCTCCATGACTACCTTGTCCTTGCCCAAACTCACTTGCATATGTCCACTGCTTCAAGTTTTTCGATGTATAAATGAGAATTCGGTCACCAGCTGCCAGCACCAGCACCCACTTTTTATCTTTTTCGTACCAAAACACTTTCGGATCGCGAAAGTCTTTTTTTCCCGGGTTAGGAATGACCGGATTACCTGAGTATTTCGTCCACGTTCTTCCTTTATCATTACTATAGGCGATGCTTTGCACTTGGCCGTCTTCGTGATCCTGTGTATATATAGAGACAAGCGGCTTCTCCTTTCCGGTTTGAAAACCGCTTGTATTATTCCAATCGACCACTGTGCTTCCGGAAAAAATCGTGCCTTTTTCATCCGGTGACAGCGCTATAGGGAGATGCTTCCAATGAACTAAGTCCTTGCTTACTGCATGGCCCCAATGCATCGGCCCCCATTGCAGACCATATGGATGATGCTGATAAAACAAATGATACTCCCCTGCATAATAAACCATTCCGTTTGGATCATTCATCCAGTTTGCCTCTGGTGTAAAGTGATATTGAGGACGGTAATCCTCATCATAGTAGCTTGAATCGGCTGCACTTACTGGTAGTGCCATAGTAAACAGCATGGTGAACAGGATCACGACTTGAATAAGCTTCTTTTTCATTCTGATTCTCTCCTCTCTAACATTTGAACACATTCAAGAGAGACCTCTGCACGAGTAGATACGTGATAAAAGCTGTATCGAATGATGAAGAGGTTATGAGAAAGACTGCTGCAGGTTCTCCCCTTTTTACCTGTTAGCGCTTATGCCAGAAATCCAGCCCAATAGCCAAGAATACCGATCACAAATATGCCAACAATAATAAGGAGCGGATTTACTCCTTTTCGCAGCATCCATGCCACTAATAAAGTCAATCCTAAAGGCAGCACCCCCGGCATAATGCTGTCTAAAATATTTTGCACAGTTTGAACGTCAACTTTTCCGTTATCATCTTTAATTCTTGAAACAACGATTGGGATGTTGATGGTGGTCCACTTGGAGACCAAAGCCCCCATCACAAATAACCCGAGGATGGATGCACCTTCTGTCAGTTTTTGAATACGATTCCCTGTTAAATCCTGCAAAATCTCCATCCCTTTTACATAGCCGTACTTTAAACCGTAATATTTTGTGGTTAATCTGATGGCATTCAGCAGGAAAAAGAACAGCAGAGGACCGGCAATGTTTCCGCCTAAAGCAAGAGAAGCCCCTAAAGCAGCCAATACGGGACGTACGGTTCCCCAGAAAATAGGGTCACCCACACCCGCTATCGGACCCATTAAACCGATTTTCATCCCGCTTATTGCTTTCCCGTCAATTCCTTTATTGTTCGCCATTTCTTCTTCCATGGCAGCTGTCACCCCAAATATGGGGGCGGACAGCCACGGATGTGTATTAAACCATTCCAAGTGCCGCTGCAATGCTGCGTTTCTTTTCGCTCCCGGACCGTACAATTTTTTGATCGCCGGTATCATCACATAGCAATATCCCATTGCCTGCACACGTTCAAAGTTAAATGAGCCGAGCAAGAAATTCGAACGGATAAACATACTGAAAATGTCTTTTTTCGTTAATCTTTTTTCTTTCTCCATTTTTCATCCCCCCTCGTTCTTTATGCATCAAGATCATCATCATCATAGACAGCGGCATTGCTGCCGTCTGTGGCTGCGGCGACTGCTCCGTGTGCGCTATGTTTTTGCATAACCTGCTGGTATAAAAGCGCCAGACAGAGACCAAGAGCGCCAAATCCTACTAAATTGAAATCGGTAAACGCTGCCAACAAAAAACCAATATAGAAAAACGGCTTCAGATAAGGGATATTCATCATATTGATCACCATGGCATACCCCACAACAACAATGATGCCTCCGCCTATTTGCAACCCTTTGGTAATGACTTCCGGAATATTTCCCAAGAACGCCTGAACAGCGCTCACACTGATTAAGGCCACAACCAAAGTCGGTATCATGACACGCAGCGCTTGAAACACCATAGCGGTAATATGCATAATTTCAATTCCTTTGATATTTCCCTCCCTCGCATATTTATCAGCACGGTGAATGAAAAAGACAGTAATTGTTCGGACAAAAATAGTAAGCGCTTGACCTGCAGCTGCCAAAGCAACAGCGACGGCAATGCCTTCACCAATGCCTTGATCAGCGGTAATCACCAAAATGGTTGAAATCACAGAGGCAATAGCTGTATCCGGTGCCATGGCAAGGCCGACATTCATCCAGCCCAGCGCCATCAGCTCCAGCGTTCCTCCTAAGATAATTCCTGTTTTCAGATCACCCAGCACCAGGCCAACCAACGTGCAGGCAATCAGCGGACGGTGTGTTTGTCCTTCATCCAATACACTTGCTATACCTGTAATGGCTGCAATGATTAATAACAAAATAATTTGTATTGACGTCATCATCTCATCCCCTTGATGATTTTGTTACATTTCTTAAAATCTCCAAAAAGTCTTCGCTGGCATCAGAAGGCAGCTGCCTCAATTCCAGTGTGACGCCTAATTCATTTAATAATTCAAACGCCTCTATATCCTTTTCCGTTACACTGACTGATTTGGTGATTTGCCGGCGATTATTCTCAAAACGCATACCTCCGACATTTATGGTTTTGATAGGGACGCCTGCTTCTATGAGAGATACAACATCGGATGGTTTTTCAAACAAGAGCATCGCCGTTACCCCTTCGTAGCGCGGACTATGAAACGCCTTTGCCATTTTAGAAACTGACACGGCACTCGCCTTTACATTGGAAGGAGCAACCGAAAGGATCAGGGTTTTTCTCATTTCATCCTGGGCAACGTCATCTGACACCACGATGATTCGGTCTGCTGCATGGACTTTAATCCATCTTGTCAGGATTTGTCCGTGAATAAAGCGGTCATCAATTCTTGCCAATGTAATGTTCATCATAGTTCATCCTCTCTTTTTTCTTCGCTGACTGTTTTCACTTTTTCTAAATGTTCACTGCAAACTTGAAAGCTTTGCTGGCTCATTTTTTTTAAGTGATTCAGCAATTCTTTGAGTTTCATGTGTTCTCTTAGGCTTAATACCTCCAGTACGATCGGCAGGTTTATGCCGGCAGCCATATCCATCCTTTGATCCTTAGCGATAAAGGAAGCCGCTGCGTTATACGGTGTACCTCCAAAAATATCAACTAAAAACAGCACCTCATTTTCTTTCGGAATATCCTGAAGCGTCTGATGATATTTTTTTTGCAGCGTTTGGATGCCCTCTCCTTTAAAAAACGGCACCGCTATCAAATGATTTTCTTCCCCGAATATCATGCCTGAAGACTCTTTTAATGCTATGGGAAAGTCCCCATGTCCGCTAATAATGACTGAAATCATAACTCGTTTGCTCCTTTCCTTTTTCATACACCCATTTATAATGCAAGTATCGTGCCAAAGAAGCTGTGTTAAGCGTTTTCATTTGTTTTACAGCACATAAAGAAAGCTAATTGAAACACTTGTGGATACAAAAATAAACCTGTATTAAAATGGCGTTCCATTTAATACAGGTTTACGTAAAAAAACCGCTTTTAACACATGTGGCCATATACTTCTTCAGCAAAAATGGCGGCTATATATAATTTTTCATCATCGCTTATGTTCAGCCCTAATTTTTCTTCATAAGGGATTAATGTTCGCTCTGTCACCTCAAAAATCTCTTTCAGCTGATCGGTTATTTCGTCTTCTTCGGAAAAGGCAATCGGATTCTGTTTAATCACCCTTTCAAAGGCAAAAGCCGTATGCATAATCACTTTGATCATCACTGTGTTATTAAAAATGATGCCTAGCTCGTCTTGGATGGTTTGAAGCCACTCTAATAAGATATCTATAATGTGATGGGGGTTCAAAAAAACCAGATACTTTTTCAAACTATCCTCGCAAAGCTCCCGTACAATGATGTTTGTGCCCGATAATCCATTACTCATCGGGATGGTGCCTTTTGTGATCGCCTGTTGGATCATCTTCTCTCCTTCACCTTCAATTAAGACCTCCAAGGATACATGCGGAGCATTGATTTTAGGATCTTTTGTTCCTACTGTCGCAAGGATCTCATACTCTTTTTCGATTTCTTTGATGCTGTTTGCCAATTTAATCGATGATACGGTCAATATGTGGATAGGAGCATCAGAGGCCTTGTTTACGATTGTTGTTAAGATGTCTTCCAGCTTTTTCGCCGTTCCGCTGCCTGTTGTGCAGATCGAAACCAACGCCCTCTTTTTGCCTGGTGAGGCGGCAGGCTGCCGATCCCATAACTCAATAAAATCCTTTGTGACCGAATCATATATGGCATGTAAATGTAAATTCAGATAGTTCACCTTTCTGACGGCGTCCAGCACCATTGAGGTCGTGACATTGCTGATTGTTTTGATTTTGATGCCTGTTTTTTCTTCAAGCTTGCTTTCCAGCATTGCAAGTGACCCCATGTCAACAAGCATTAAAACACCTTCACCTTCATCTACCTGCTTCATTTTCTCCGCTAAGCGTTCCATGATTTCCGCAGGTGAAACAGAAAGAGGCATATCGACGGCCGCAATTGGGGTGCTCCCTAAAAGCTCCGTCGCTACTTCAACCATTGAACTCGCCATGCTATTTCCATGTGCGGCAACCACTATTCCCACTCTTTTGTTTTCTTTTAACGTTTTGATGGAATGAATCAGCATCGTTAAGTAGATGACTTCTATTTCCGGGACGGTTACTCTGAAGTGTTCCTGAATTTTGTCTTTAAATATGAGCGCCACCTCATACTCTTTCACATGTGTATCACGGATTTCATCTGTTTCCTGCGCATTTAAAACATCAATTTGCTTACCGCGTTTTAAAAATGAATCGATATGCATACTTAAGAAATAAATAAATTTACGGTCAAATGTGCAATGCAATTCATCTTCAGCTACTTCTTTTAATTGCTTCGTCATTTGAATCACGTCGTCCTCAACAAATGTCAGCAGATTGTCATTTCGAAAAGCCCTTTGGTTAAAAAAGCTTCTGACATGCAAATGAATATCCGTTAAAATATATTGGTTTATTTCCTTTTTGGACAAACCTTCTTTGTTTAACACTTCGACCTTTTTTTCTATCAAATGATACAAATTAAATGATAGATCATCATCAATTTTTGTTGTTTCATCTTCTACTATCGGGGATATGATGGTAGTGATATTGACATATTCAGAAATCGTTCTGCTTCTTTTCATGTTTTTGCTGCTTGACATCCAATCTTGCTTGATTTCATCCGGGAGATCCCGAACGGTTAGTTCCACAACTTCATCTCTGTCAAGATTATGTAAAAATCCATGTGCACAAACTAATTGTACATTTGATTTCAGCTGTCCCACATTCCCAAATTTCGCAGAATGAATCAATGCATTATATACATCGATATGCACACTTAGATTCTTCTTAATACGCTCTGCTTCTTTTCCCAATAAAAACGTTGTCAGATCAACTCTTTCTTTAAGAGATCGTTCTTCCAGCGATGGAATATGAATCGTCATTGGAATTCTTCGCAAAAATGTTTTTAATAAGGCAGAATTAGGATTTTCGGTAGTTGCACAAATAAATAATACTTTCGATGTTCGTTTATGCTCAGTTTCTCCAAGGCGGTTATAAGAACCGCTGTCAATGAAATAAAACAGCATTTCTTGTCCCTCAGGCGGAAGACGATGGATTTCATCCATAAACAGAATGCCCCCGTCGGCCTGCTCAACTAAACCGGCTTTATCTTCGCTGGCGCCAGTATATGCTCCTTTCTTATGGCCAAATAATTGAGAGAGTAATAATTGAGGATTGTTATAGTAATCTGCACAATTAAATGTGATGAACGGAGAACCAGGCTTCAAAATGTCAGAATAAGTCGCAAACTGATAAATTCGGTTCGCAAAAAGGGATTTACCGGAGCCTGTTGGCCCTAAGAGGAGCATGTGCAGACCGTGTGGAGGATAAAAGACAGCTGCTTTTGCTTGAGAAATTGCTTTCTTCAAACTCCCTTTTGCTCCAATCATAAGTTCTAGTGGATTCATAGAAATGTTTTGATGTATCTTTTTTGGGTTTTCAGAAAACTGCTTCAGCTCTTTAACTTCCATTATCTCTGTATCCCATTTTTTGTTGAATGCTTTCTCCACTACTTCCACCGGAATATAGCGCACGGGAAACGTTTTAATCTTTATCACCTTTTTGGACCGCACGAGATTGTTTAATTCAAAACTGACATTGGACCGGTCTATCTTTAATTGCTGAGCAATTTCCTTTGCTGAATTTCCCTGCACGTTTAGAAGATGATGTACGTCAGTCTTATGAAAATTTTGCAGCAGCTGGCGGTATATTTTATCAATCCTTTTCATCTATATCATCCTTTGTCCTTATTAGTCAAAATGGAAAAAACGGACATCAGTTTTTATGCCTTGTACTGAGGGAATCTTATCTCATTTAAGACCTTGCATTCACATGGATCCTTTCTTTTTGAATATTCCGTTAAATGTTTTGATATGCAGGAAACAATCAGCATCCTGTCTCACTAGATTGCACCAATTAAAAATAATTACGAACAGACGCCCTTTCTATTTTTGGTGTTTTTGATCTATGATTTACTCAAGTTGTCCCCCTTCAAAAGTAATAATTCGTAAACAGTTTATCACTCTTCGGGAACATATTGATGACAAAATTCCGATACTGCGGAAAATGCATCTTAAAGATCAGGACAAACAACCCAAAAACTCAATCTCTTATCTTGACTGAATGTTAACTAGTTATCTTCTTCTCACATTATTATTTTAATAAAAAATAGTGAGATATATATGAGAGCGGTAGAAAAGAAACCCTTTACACCTCCTGATGGATATGACACCTTATAAAAATAGAAAAGAAAGATAATAAGTTAGTTACATTTAATTAAAAAAATCAATAAAATTTAATTTAATTTACGTTTCCTGTTATAATGATAGATAAAAAATTTAGGAAGCTATGATACCTAAACAACCAAGATAACTTATATTTTTTATTGGAGGAAAACATAAAGTGACGGACGATTCCACTATGGACCATTCTCTGCACAAACGAAAATTGTCCAGAGGCCTTAAAAACAGGCACATACAACTCATAGCGATTGGGGGGGCAATCGGAACTGGTTTATTCCTTGGATCAGGGAAATCAATACATTTTTCAGGCCCCTCTATTTTATTTGCTTACATGATTACGGGTGTATTTCTCTTTTTCATTATGCGTTCACTGGGAGAGCTGCTCCTATCTAACGAGGGATACCACTCTTTTGTTGATTTTGTAAGAGATTATTTAGGAAATATGGCAGCATTTATTACTGGCTGGACATACTGGTTTTGCTGGATCTCACTTGCTATGGCTGATTTAACAGCTGTCGGACTTTATACCCAATATTGGTTTCCTGATGTACCCCAATGGATGCCAGGGTTCATTGCGCTTGTGATGTTGCTCATTATGAATCTCGCGACTGTCAAACTTTTTGGAGAATTGGAGTTCTGGTTCGCGTTAATCAAAATCATCGCAATACTGGCACTGATTGTTATCGGTATTGTCTTGATCATAAAAGGATTTTCCACACAGTCAAGCACAGCCGCCTTCACGAATCTTTGGAGTCACGGCGGCATGTTTCCAAATGGTTTACATGGATTTATTCTCTCATTCCAGATGGTCGTGTTTGCGTTTACGGGCATTGAACTAGTGGGGCTTACTGCAGGCGAAGCAGAAAACCCAGAAAAAGTAATCCCTAAAGCCATTAACAATATTCCTATTCGGATTTTACTTTTTTATATTGGCGCTCTTCTTGTGATTATGAGTATTTATCCATGGAATATCATCAATCCTGCTGAAAGCCCATTTGTTCAAGTATTCTCAGCAGTCGGTATCATAGCAGCCGCCAGCATCATAAATTTTGTTGTACTGACATCTGCTGCTTCAGCTGGCAATAGTGCTCTATTTAGTACAAGCCGGATGGTATACTCGCTTGCCAAGGATCATCATGCACCTGAACCATTGCAAAAGCTGACTGCCTCAAATGTACCAAGCAATGCCTTATTCTTTTCAGCCATTGCCATTCTGATTGGTGTTATTCTGAACTATATAATGCCAGAGCAAGTTTTTACGCTTATCACAAGTGTTTCTACTATCTGCTTCATCTTTATTTGGGGCATTATTGTGATTTGCCATTTGAAATATCGGAAAACAAGTCCGGATGCCGCAAAGGTGAATACATTTAAAATGCCGCTTTTTCCATTATCCAATTACGTAACACTGGCTTTTCTAGTGTTCATCCTGGTGGTGCTGGCACTCGCGAAAGATACGCGTGTTTCTCTATTTGTCACTCCAGTTTGGTTTCTCTTATTGATGATTGCGTATAAAGTTCGTAATACTAAGTGAAAATCACAAAAAAAGACAAGGGAGTTATGATCCCTTGTCTTTTTTTGTACTTCGAGGCACTAATAAAGCTTATTGTCCTTATAGAAATCAATGTATCAGGTAAACTGCAGAAACTAAAGGGCCTTCTATATATTTTCTGCTAACAATAAGATATTGCTTGTTTTATGATCCCGCTCAGTTAGTGACATGATGTTTTTCCATACGGATATCTACCAATACACTTATGAGGAAAATAAAGAATCCTTATTTATCCATAGACTCCGTATAAATGGCCGCTCATCAACTCAAACCAGTTTTGATACCAAACCCCACTAGCATGATCCCCGTTATTTTTTGAAAAGCTTTCTGGAACTTGGGATTTTTCATCCATTTTTTTGCGTAATCAATTATATAAACGAGAAAGAGGAACCATAACACCGCTAAAAGGGTGAGAATCGAAGCTAATATAATAAGCTGCTGGTTTACATTTCCCTTCAGATTGATGAACTGGGGCATGATCGTGACATAGACCAAAACCGTTTTGGGATTGAGAATGTTGCTAAGAGACCCTTGCATAAAGGAAGATTTATAGTATCGTTTCGGAGAAATTGCTGCGGTTTTTGCTTGGGCTTGCATGTCGTCTAAAGAGAACATATTCTTTGCAAAAAAACTTTTTATCCCTAAATAAATTAAGTATGCTGCTCCCAAATATTTGATCGTTGTGAAAAGAATCACCGACTTGGCTATAACCATTGATAAACCTAGAATGGCAATAACCGTCCAAAAAGAAAGTCCCGTTGCCAATCCGAGAATATTATAACGGCCAGCCTTTGCGCCATACCTAAGGGTATTTTTCATAACAAGCATCGTATCTGCTCCTGGAATGATAACCATCATAGCAGCTATTGGTATGTATGCGAGTAAGCTGTGCATGTTCTTTCCCCCTTTAAATGAATCCCCTCATATATAGTGACTACAAAAGTAACTCCTTACAAAAAGTGTATCAATACGTTTGGAAAAAATCAATATGGTTTGTTAAAATAGCGATTACAAAGGCAGCGACTGCTTTTTATATTGGAGGATGTATGAAGGAGAATATATTAGACATTTTAAAAAACCTCAATTTTACCGAATATGAATCAAAAGCTTATCTGGCCTTATTGCAAGAATCGCCTTTAACAGGCTATGCGGTAGCCAAAAATTCTGGCGTGCCTCGTTCAAAAATATATGAAGTCTTGGAAAGCCTTGTCTTAAGGGGAGATATTTTTGTAAGTCACGGAAATACGCCCCAGTATGTCCCCGTACCCGCTAAAGAACTGGTTAAAAACCGCCGGCTTAAAGCGGAAGAGAATTTTGACCAGGCTGAAAAATACTTTGAAAAATTTGAGCAGACCGCAAATGACCGGGAAAATATCTGGAATATCACCGGCCGCAATGAAATTCTTGAAAAGGTGAAGGCTTGTATATCATCAGCAAAAAAAAGAATCCTCTTAGAAATATGGAAAGAGGATTTTAAAGAAGTGGAATCAGAACTTAAACAGGCGGCAAATAAAGGTGTCATCGTCACTATTATTGCGTACGGAGAGATCGCATCTGATTTTGCTAATGTTTATCTTCATGATATGAGCAGTGAAATTACAGAAGAGTATGACGGACGGTGGCTTGTTTATAGCGGAGATGATTCAGAAGTTGTAGCAGGTATTGTCTCTCTTGGGAACGATAGCCGCGCTGCATGGACAATGCATGTAGGGTTAGTCATGCCTATTACAGAAGTAATCATTCATGATCTGTATCTCATGGAAATTATGAAGAAGCATAGAGGGCTTTTAGAAGATAGTTTTGGAAAAAACCTCATCCAGTTACGCCGCAAATTTTCAATCCACTCAGATTTTAAAAAACATTACTTGGAATAGAACACATGATGCTTCCTGTATATTATGTAACCAAAAAACATGGCTCGTCTCCACAAGCCATGTTTTTTTATGCACTCCCCAATTAAAAAGATCTTCTCCGTTTATTTTTAAGCAATTAATCCTCCCCCTCCCGCTCCTGATCATTTTTTAAAAAAATGATATCTGCGCAAACTATTTTTTAAACTGCCTCGTCTATCCTAGGTAACATCCAACGATATACGTATATTCGAAAAGGAGCCCTTTATTGCAATGAAGAAAAAACAAACAACAAAAGCGTTGCTTGTCACGTGTATAACTGACCATAAGCAAGATTTCTACAGGTTAGCCTTCAGTTATGTGAAAAATCAAGATGACGCGTTAGATATTATTCAGGAATCTATAAAAAAAGCGCTCAGCTCAGTTGAAACGGTCAGAAACCCTGAGACGATAAAAAGCTGGTTTTATAAAATTTTAGTTCGTACAGCTATTGATTTTTTGCGAAAACAAAAAAAGGTAAAGGTGATGGATGACGAAACGATAGAGTTTTTAAGCTCAGGAAAGAAAGATCACTATAAGGACACTGATCTTCATGAAGCGCTCGACGAATTGCCGTCCCACTATAAAACAATTATTATTTTGCGTTTTTTTGAAGACCTCAAACTAGAAGAAATTGCGGAAATTACAGGGGAAAACTTGAATACCGTCAAAACGCGCCTTTACAGAGCATTGAAGCTGATGCGCATTCAGTTGACGAAGGAGGATCTTTCTTAATGGATAAGAGATTACAGCAATTAAAAGAAGAATATAAAAATGTTCAGATTCCTAAAGAACTGGATATCATTGTCGAAAAAGCCCTTCAGCAAAAACCAAAAAAGAAAAGAATCGTCATGTGGCCGACATCAGCAGCTGTCGCGGCAGCTATTTTATTCACTGCACTTGTCAACATCAACCCAGATGCAGCTCAAGCTATGTCAAAAATCCCTGTCATCGGCAAGATCGTCAAAGCCATCACTTTTATTGAGATCAAAGAAGAGAAAGATGAATCAAGCATCGATGTCAAAACGCCTGCTCTGTCGGGACTTTCTAATAAAGAGCTTGAAAACAGCATCAACCAGAAATATTTGAAAGAAAGCAAGAAGCTATACAAAGAATTTATACAGTCCACATCCAAAAACAAAAAAGGACATCTCAGCATCTATAGTGATTACGAGACAGTAACAGATACGCCAGATTTAATTTCTATTCGGCGTGATATTGAAAAAACACAAGCATCATCTTACACACAAAGCCGTTATATCACAATTGACAAAAAGAACGATATCTTACTTACCTTAAAAAGCTTATTTAAAGATGACCGCTATATCAAAGTCATCAGCCAAAACATCAAAGAACAAATGAAACAGCAAATGAAGGAAGATCCAAATAAAATCTATTGGGTCACTGACGAGATTGCAGAACCATTCAAACACATTCAGCCTGATCAAACGTTTTATATTACAGAAGACCATAAACTTGTGATTTCATTTGATGAATATGAAGTTGCACCCGGCTATATGGGCGTTACAGAGTTTAAAATTCCGACCAGTGTCATCTCAAATCTGCTCATGGGAGAACGTTATGTTCGATAACAGAAAAACATCCATGTCGTCCTCTGGCATGGGAGTTTTCCCTTTCGCAAAGGGACCTGACAACTATCAAGAAGGCGTAATCTCGCAGCCAAAGCAACAAGAATATCTGCACATTATTGGAGGAATACCATGTATCACAAGACACAACATCACCGCTACATCACTGGACTCGATGGCCTTCGGGCCTTTGCCGTCCTGGCAGTTATCGCTTATCATCTAAACTTCAATTGGGCTAACGGAGGCTTCATTGGAGTTGATATCTTTTTTGTATTATCAGGCTATTTAATTACTTCTATCATATTACCGGCACATGGAAATGATATCAGCCTTGATTTTCGGGACTTTTGGGTGCGCCGAATGCGGCGGCTTCTGCCAGCGGCATATTTTATGATCATTTCTGCTGTTATTTGGGTCGTCGTGTGCAACCGGGAACTATTGCACACTGTACGCGGAGATGCCATCTCTTCTCTCTTTTACATGAGTAATTGGTGGTTTATTTTTCATAAACTCTCGTATTTTGATAGCTTCGGCTCCCCGTCACCGCTTAAAAATCTTTGGTCGTTGGCCATTGAAGAGCAATTTTATATGGTATGGCCGATGTTCTTGGTTGCTGGGATGTACATATTTAAAAACCGTGCTAAACTGGCGGCGGCGGTGTCATTGCTTGCGCTCTGTTCAGCCGTGATGATGAGCGTACTGTATGAACCCGGCGGAGATCCGAGTCGCGTGTACTACGGCACAGATACTCGTTCGTTTGAACTTCTCATAGGATGTGCTATGGCTCTAATATGGCCGATGAAAAGACTGTCTTCAAACAGGCTGTCAAACAAACTGAAGCGCCTTTTGCATGTCACTGAACTTTCGGCGTTTTGTGTTTTAGTATTGTGTGTCTATTTTACAGATGAATACGAACCTTTTCTTTACAGAGGCGGAATGTTTTTAATAAGCACTACCGCAGCGGTCCTTATTGCATGTGTATCCCACCCGAGCAGCTTTTTGGGCATTCTGCTTTCATGGAGGCCTCTTCGTTGGCTTGGAACAAGGTCTTACGGTATTTACCTTTGGCACTACCCTGTTATTGTGTTAAGCACGCCAGTTCAAGAAATCGGAAACCCTGTTTTATGGCATATCGTGCTAAAGATCATCGCTACATTTATACTCGCCGAGCTTTCCTATCATTTTATCGAGGAGCCTATACGGACACAGGGATTTAGATCATTTTTTCGCCGTATTTTTATCCATAGAATCAGAGAATGGAAAACGACATCTGTCGTCAGCAAAATGTCAATTGGTCTCATCATTCTCGCTACACTTATTTTTGCGGGAGGGCTGTCTGGGCTAGCCGGGGAGCAAAAGCACCCCACCAAATGGACGTATAGCTCACAAGAAACAAACGGTGATACCAGCCAGGCTTCTGAGGATAGAAAGAAAGCTGAAGCCAATGAAGACAGTGAAAACAATCCCGAACAAAAGACAACAGACTCCAATCAAGATCAAAAGCAAAACAAAGATAATGAACAAGAGACTAGTAAAAATAAACACAAGCAATCTCAGCAACAGAAAGAGCCGGCAGCTACTGATAAAGAAGTATTAGCTATAGGGGATTCCGTCATGCTTGATATCGCCTCCAGCCTTCGCCAGTCACTTTCACATGTCACAATTGATGGGAAGGTGGGAAGACAAATGTCTCAGGCTTTAGAATTGACACGGGAATACAAGTCTTTTAATCAGCCGAATAAAGCTGTCATCATTGAGCTGGGAACCAACGGCTACTTTACAAACAGCCAAATCGAACAATTGCTTACATCTTTCTCAAAAGCTCATATCTATCTTGTCAATACACGTGTGCCCCGGCAATGGGAAAGCAAAGTGAATGAATCTTTACGGCAGCAGGCTGACGCGCATGACAATATTACGTTGGTTGACTGGCATGCAGAAGCTCTCCAGCATCCGGAGTATTTCACCCCTGACGGCGTACACTTGGTTCCTCAGGGGGCTAAAGCTTTAACCGCTCTTATCGTTCAGGCAATAAAATAGATTAGCAAAAAAGAGGTCCTGCTGAGGACCTCTTTTTTTGCGATAGATCAATTCCAGTTACAGGCCCATCGCATGCACAAATTGCTTTTAAAAAAGGATTGCCTGTCACATTGATGACATGGACCAGGCATAAAACCTAATCTATTGGAAATTTATATTCTGCATTCTAAAATTATTCCTTCCGTTTCGTTCTCAATTTCACTTAATACGATAATAATATTCGATCCGTTAGTCATACTGTCACCCCTTTCGTTTATAATTCATTAATATTACAATATTTTTCACTTTATGTAAATAATTAGGTTTAAAAACCTCGCAATCTCTCTTCCTAACTTGAGAAATGGCTGGCTTATATATGGTTCTAATAATCTTTAATTCTAGCTGTGAAGACCTTATGTTTACCTATCGTTTCCGTGAGGGTAAGCAAATATAGAATGGGGGGATCATAGTGTCAGCTAATGCAGAAAATGAAATGAAAAAGCAAATAAATCGGTATGAGCCATTTTTCAAAAAACGATATAAAGTTCTCTATACAGTAAATGATTTTATCATTGGCGCTTTATTTTTCATCGGCAGCTTTTTCTTCTTTTACGATGAATTAATGTCTGCAGGAATATGGCTGTTTGCAGTTGGCAGCTTCCTGCTTTTAATCAGACCGACAATTCGACTGGTTCATGATTTTCATTACAGAAAGCATCTTGAGCGTCAATATCAACAAGGAGTGTCCTCTGACTAGTTTGAAGAAGCGAACAGTCTGAAACCTGCGGGGCATTCAAAAGCCGGGTCTATCGGACAGTCTAACTCAAACGGCAGGATGAAGGCAAAATGCTTGATTAAGTCAATAAAAAATCGAACTCCATACACAAATATATAACTTTATAACTATTTATATATAAAATAATAGAAAAAAACCTAAAGTTTTATATCTTTCGGACGATAATAATAATAAGGCCGGCGCGATACTCCCTATAACATCCTTTTCAGTAGATTTCAATATCGTGCCGGTTTTTTTCACATGCTAAAGCAATCCCGCCATCTCTGGCGGGATTTATTTTTACCTACATTCCTGTCCATACATCTTTTACATATCGTTTTTGATCTTGCAGCGTCTTCAGCCATTCTGCTGACGCTTCCTGACTTGCTCCTTTGTCACCTTCATAAGCCGCACGCAGAGTGTTCTCTACTTCAGGAGCCATATGCGCACCATCGCCGCATACATAAACGTGCGCACCTTTTTCGATCAGTGAAATTAATTTCTGTGCATCTTGTTTTAGCAAGTGCTGAACATATACTTTTGGCTCGTCTTCCATTCGTGAATAGCATCGATGGACTGTTACCAAACCGTCGTTTTCCGCCTGGTCAAGCTCTTCTTTATAAAGATCGTCATGATCAGGACGGCGGCACCCAAAGTATAAATGAGCTTCGCCAAGCGCACTTCCTTCCTTCTTCAGAACGGACCTGGCCTGGATGAAACCTCTGAATGGCGCAATTCCTGTGCCTGGTCCCACCATAATAAGAGGGGTTTCGGGATCATCAGGCAGCTGGAATCCAGATTGCGGCGTCCGAATGAAACAGGCAATCGTATCACCTTGACGGAGTCCGGCTAAATAATTGGATGCAACGCCCTTGTATTCTCCGCGTCCACTCCAAGCTGTCGCCTTTACAACTCCTACCGTCATACTGACCTTATTTGCTTTGACCTTCGGTGAGCTTGAAATTGAATAATATCTCGGCTTTAGTGATGGCAAAAGCTCTAAAAACCGTTCAAACGGCATTTCACAGGCCGGATAGTCCTCTAACAGATCCAGCATGGTCACACGTTTGGTCAGAACCTGTTCCTTGTACATTTCATCACTTGATATAAGCAATTCCAGCTCTTTTTTATGAGGCGGGCATACTGTATATGAAGCCAGCTCACGAAGCTGAAGCCTTGAAGCAGAATCCTGCAGCTCTACGTAGGATGATAATAACTCCGTCACTCTGATTGGCCGATCCAGCGGAAGGTGAGCCATATGCGGGCTTCCGTTCATTTTTATCACAGCGTGCGGCTGCAAATCGAATCGATTGAGAACCCGTTGAACCAGCTCTTGGCTGTTTTTCGGCAATATTCCGATGTGGTCGCCTTCTTTATACGTTTTTGAGTCAGGGAGCTCCAATTCTATATGACGAGTTGAACGCAAACTACTTTCTGCCTGAAGCTCACGGTTTTCAAGAACGATACCTTCAAACGCGCCATACGCTTTAGCAAGCGGTGTCTCTGTTGCTTCACTGAGAAACGTAATGGATAGTGAAGGCTTCGCTTCTTTCTCGGTTATTTCGTTCACATGGAAGGCTTCCATTGTTTCCTTCCAAAAGCGGTTCTCCCAAGACTCGCGATGGCTTTCAAAGTCGTCAGCCGCATCTCCTTCCCCAATGGATGTCAAACGTGATGCTCCTTTTGATGCCATCATGTCATCGATAAGGCGAGGAATTCGCTGATACGTGCTGGCCCAGCTTCGGTTTCCGCAGCCGAATACCGCATAGGAAACATTCTTTAATTGACCTTCCTCCAACTCTCCCAGCCACTCGACAAAGCCAGCAGCATTATCAGGCGGCGCTCCATTATATGAGGCAGTCACAATGACAACAGCACCTTGGTCAGGGAGTTTTCCGATGTAATCATCAAGAGGTGCGGTTTCCGCTGTAAAGCCGAGCCGGCGCCCGTAAGCGGCCAATTCACCTGCCATGCCTTCTGCTGTGCCGAGATTTGAACCGTAAAGAACGAGTAAAGGTGTGCCGTGTTTAGGTTTTGTCTCGTTTTCCTTCGTTTCGTGCGCGTTGCCAGTCTGTTCTTTTTTCTGAACATTCATTTGGACCGTCTTCCTTGGTTTCACTGTAATTTTAAAATTATCCGGTTTAATTGTTAATGCCTCTTTGATTTTGAGCTCGTAACCGGTGTGATTTATCAATTCAAAGTGCTTTAACACAAGGCCGAGAACCATTGTCGCTTCTTGAAGCGCAAACTGCATCCCGATGCACGCGCGCTGGCCGTTTCCAAACGGTTTATACGCATGGTGAGGAATATTCTCAGGGTTCTCAAACCGTTCCGGACGAAAATCTTCTGCATCTTCACCCCAAGCGTTTTGATCTCTGTGAAGTTTTGGGATCAAGACGGAGACGGGCTGCCCTTTACTGATAGGATATTCACCGCCTAATACTGTATCCTCCTTGGCATAAAGAGAAAAAGCGGGCGCTGTCGGATACAGCCTAAGCGTTTCATTGAGTACCATCCGGACATATTTCAGCTGCTGAATATGTTTATATTCTGGCGTGTCTTCCGTTAACACGGAATCGGCTTCCTCCTGAGCTTTTTTTAGTTTTTCTGGATGTTTAAGCAGGCAGTAAATCGCAAAGGAGAGCAAGCCGCTCGTTGTTTCATGGCCTGCAATTAAAAATGTGATGATTTGATATCTGATGTTTTCATCATCCAGTGTCTCACCCGTTACAGGATCTTTCGCATAAAGCATGAGCGATAACAGATCCTTAATGTTTTGATCCGGATGTGTTTTTCGCTCTGCTATTATTCTGTCGACCAGCGAATTCATCACTTCGATATCCTTTTGAAACTGCTGTCTCGTTTTGACCATCATCTTATCCTGCAGGCCCAGTCTTTTTGTTTGATTCATTCCCTCTTTTAAAGCCCGGAGCATGCTGGTGATAAACGGATGCTGTGTATCACGGTAAAAGCTGTTAAACCGATAGTTAAATCCGCATAACCCGATGGTATCAAGCGTCAAGCGGGTCATATCGTCCGCCACGTCAATTTCTTCATTCGGATTCAGCCGGCTCCATTTTTGAATCAGCTGTGTCGCGATATCCAGCATCATAGAATGATAGCCTTTCATTGCTTTTTGACTGAAGCTCGGCAGCAGAATACGATGGGCTTTCTGCCAATTCGGCTCGTGCGTCCAGCTTGTAAACAATCCGTCTCCTCCGAACTCACGCACTTTCAGCAAGCCTTTTCCAAGGTTTTTGTCAAAGCGGCTCTCGTCACACACTTCAGCAACAAGTTCATGGCCTGATACGAAAACGCCGGATACACCTGGAAAATCAAAACGGAAAATCGGCCCTAACTCATCAGCAATCCGCCATAAGGATTGAGAAAGCTGTTCCTTTTCCAAATGCGGGAGGTTTTTTAAAGGTCCGTATGTTTTCGGCTGAGGTATTGCACTTGCCTGTTTCATAAACATCTTCCTTTCTTTATTCTTCTGAAGTCAATGAATGAAGTTTAATCGCGTCCCAGCAGCACTGCTCCAATTCAGAAATCAAATCAGCATTCATCTCTATATCACCTTGTTGCATTAGCTGATACAGCTTGAGAAATGCGCCTAATACAATCGCAATTAATACATTGGAGGGCAAGGAGCGGATCACTCCTTCTGTTTTTCCCTTGTTAAAGAAATCGTCAAGCATTTGAGTCAGGTTTTCTATCATTTTTTTGCTTGTTTCATTCAAATAGTGAGCATCCTTTTTCGTCTCAAGGAAAAAAAGCGCGTAGTCGCTCTCCTTCGTAAATTGAACGAGACAGCAAAATATGTGGCGAAAGCCCTCTCTGACAGGCATTTCTGAATAATTGCGCTTTACCTTTTCTGAAAAGCGCTGAATGCTTTCTTGAAACAAAACATTGACGAGTGTTTCTTTGCTGTCAAAGTAGCGATAAATCGTGCCTGTACCAACTTCAGCTCTTTTTGCTATCATTGGGATGGTGGTGGCATCAAATCCTCTTTCCGTAAAAAGCGATAGCGATGCCTTCATGATCAAATCGTATTTACTGATAAGTGCGGATGCCATGTAAACTTAAAACCTCCGATTCTTTTAGGAATGAATGTTCATTCCGCTTGTTCATAAATGATATCCACTCTGCCACGAATCACCTCTTACCCATACTTATGTTTATAGTTTATATGAAAAAAACTTTTTTTAATATAAATGCTATGCAAAATATATAAAATTAAGAAAATATACCCAATTATCTAGATGTCAGAAGTCTGGATATATTTCCCGAGAAATTTTTTATTTAACAGCAATTATACAAAGACACGAATCACGTTCGATGACAGAAATGTCTCTAAAATGCTGATCTTGCAGCAATTGAATATATTTTTTCTCGCTTTTTTCTGCATTGTTATCAATACTGATGTAAAATCGGCCGTCAATTTGAAGCACTCGATAAATCTCTCTTAATGCGAGCCTGACATCAGTACAAGTCTGAACCGTATGTAACGAAAACACTTTATTGAAGGTACGGTCTTCAAAGGGGATCCTTTCCGGATGGCCATAGAGAATGCCCCCCTGTTCTGTTTTCTTTTGCTTTCGGATTGCACGGGACATCTGTCTTACTTTTCGCTTAGAAGAGTCGATGCTTTTGATGCTTCCCTTTTCAAGTTTTTCCGTTATTTTCTTAAAGACAGAGCCGTTTCCGGTTCCAATTTCTAAAATTCTGTCATTTTCTTGTATGTCTATAGAATCAATCATCATATGCTCAATTGTTTTCGTTTGCTTATATTTCCTAGAAAATAATTTCAATAGGTTGGATCGTTTATAAAGTTTGTTTTCTAGCATCTTAAACACCTGCTTTTGGTTTCCTGTGTTTATTTATTATATTGAAAAAATAAACATCGCTTCATTTCTTATACAGAATGAAGATATCAACTAGACGGCAATGTGTTTAGAAATGTTTCAACAGAACTGAACATTTTCATTTTTTCCCGCAAAAAAGGCAGAAAACAAAATGTTTTCTGCCCGCTTTTTAATGCCAATGATATGGGAACATATACAGCCTTTGCTGCAGGGTCGCAGCCAGTCTCTGCTGACGGAATGGATTGCCATAGCCGTGTTTGAAGGAATGCGGCATGGATGCATAACCATGGCCTATCGACGGCAGCCTTTTTTGTTGAAAGTTCATGATGCCATCACCTGCCCTTACATAAAGTGCTCTGCTTTTTTATGATATGCAGGACAGCATTTCCTTGACAGCTTCATTCGCTACACTTGGTCCTTCTCCATCGTATAATGCATCAATAGTTCCATTTTAAGCATATGTCATCTCTCCCTTCCTGTTTTTTTATTTGCTCTTAGCGCCAGTTTGTCAAATAAAGATGTTTCAGCTGAGATTCTTTCATTTCGTCATAAATCTGCTCGATCTGCTGTTCTCGTTCGAACTCTTCCGGGCTTTTAAACCGTTTGTTGATCGTTAAAGTCAAAAAGAATAGGTTAATCGTCATATCGCTCACCCCCTTTCAAAGTCCGCTCCAAGCGAAATAACCCGCGGCATCTCCCTGCTGCGGGCACATAAAAAACCGCAGACAAAAGAAGACACCCATCCTCTACTGCCTGCGGGGAGTTGCGTATGTCCGACGATTCCGATTTTAATGCGTGCGATAAGCATCGGTTAAGGAAGGACACGAACTCTTCCACAGGCTGAATAAACCATTATAAATTCCTTGTACATTACGTGAGCCACTAACTGGTCTGCGTCGTTGTCGCATTGTCATTTTGATTCAGCCTCCTTTGCTTTTTTTCTTACTTTGTAAGTATATCCACCAAATTCCATTTTGTAAACATCTTTTTCTAAAAATGGACGTAAATTGTGTGATTTATCGATTGTCTTTGTCCCTTGTTTATGAGACCTGCTTCATTTCTTTTCTTAAGCGGTCTTTCTTATGATATGCAATAAAATAGATGAATCCGACAAACACGGCTCCTCCAATAACATTGCCGATAAAAGCCGGTATGAGGTTACCGATAAACTGCCCCCACGTAAACGAGCCGGCAAAAATGGCAGCCGGAATCACAAACATGTTGGCGACAACGTGCTGAAATCCGATTGCCACAAAGGCCATGACAGGGAACCAGATGCCAAAAATTTTCCCTGCCCCATCTTGAGCACCGAAGGAAAGCCAAACTGCAAGACAGACCAGCCAGTTACAGCCGATGCCGGAAACGAGAACCTTGCCAAAGCTCATATCAAGCTTTCCTTGCGCGACAGCAATCGTCTTTTCCAAATATGGCCCCGTTTCGGTTAACCCGACAAGATGACCGAAAAAATAAGCAACAAACAAAGCGCCGATCAAATTCATAATGGTGACGATCACCCAATTAACCGCCAAATCCTTTAGTGATATTTTTCTGGAAAATAACGCCATTGCCACTGACATCATATTTCCTGTAATCAGTTCAGCCCCTGCAAGAACCACAAGTATCAGGCCTACAGGAAATACCGCAGCACCGATAAAACTGGACAGGCTTCCCCATTCTTTTGGAAGATCGCCGATCACCCTGATATCAAGCAAATAGCCGAATGCGATAAAGGCACCGCCTAAAAACCCTAGCACCAAGAGAGACAGCAGCGGAAGCTTTACCTTTTTCATCCCTGCTTCAATTGCTGCTTCTGCTATTTCATCCGGTTTCCGAAAACCCATACTACATACGCCTCCATTGTTTCTTCATTTTTACAGTTACAAAAGAAAAGCAACAAAAAAGGCAGCACTCAAATAACCTGTATCACTCAGGTGTTTGAATGCTGCCTAACTTGTTGCATACCCATACAACAACATCAAGCAGAATTAAGATGTTGGTAGAGAATATATACAGTTCGTGCATATATTCCATTGCTTTTGTCCTTCTATAACTGCAGTAAATACATCATAACAAATGTGACAATTTTGTGTCAACGGCAAATATGCTAGTTATAAAGGACTTCTTTTTGGTCATCAATTTTTCGATCAAAGACAAATACAGATACGGCGATATTTTCTTCAATTTTGATGTCAGAAAACAAATGAACAAGCTTAGCCCCGATCAGTTCCTCCATTCCTTCCGGCGTTTTTTTAGAGTAAAGGTCTTGAATCAGGCTTGTCCGGGCCGCATGCACCATCTCTCTTCCCTCAGGCGTGCGGGCGATAAACTGCTCGCTCGCGCTTAGGTTGCCGTAGAGCGTTGACACAGCCATATTATCTACAAATACCGTGTGAATCCGTTCAGGTCCTTTTCCGAACAATTCTTTGCGAAGTTTTCGAATAATATCATTGAACTCATGAATTTTCTTTGACATGCTCATTACCCCTTCCGATTTTGCCTTCATAAAAGGCCGTTCCCGGTTCCCCTCAGGACATTTCACTTGGTTAAAATTTTCCTGTCATATTGTATTATAATAAATATCACTTTATAATAAAAGCAGTGTTGATGGATTTGTAATAGGATCTTGTTATGAGTCTATCGGTTTATAAAAATCAAGGATTGGTCTGTTAGTAAGACTTGCTAGTGAACTATTCCGCCATGTGTGTTTACACCTTCTGTGAATGAAAGACAGGTGTATCTATACATGGCTTTTTTTGACTTCTTGATAGAAAGATGGAGGGGAATATGAATATGATGGACGATAAGTCGATCAGTGTCCGCGTTGACGGAACAGAAATTCAAGCACGAGCAGGGGCTACAATTTTAGATATTTTAAATGAAAATGGGATTGAGTATCCGCAAATCTGCCATGTCCCAGAGGTTGACCCGATTCAAACATGCGATACATGCATTGTAGAGGCAGACGGCAAGCTGGTTCGTTCATGCTCTACGGCCGCTGAAAACGGTATGTCAATTGATCTTTCGGGAAATCGCGTGAAAGAGGCGCAAACCGAAGCAATGGACCGGCTGCTTGAAAACCATTTGCTGTATTGTACGGTATGCGATAATAACAATGGGAACTGCACGCTGCATAATACAGCGGAAATGATGGGGATCGAGCATCAAAAATACCCTTATACGCCAAAAGAAGATCCGTCTTGCGCGGTTGATATGTCTCACCCGTTTTACCGCTATGATCCAAACCAATGCATCGCCTGCGGCCAGTGTGTTGAGGTGTGTCAGAACCTTCAAGTCAATGAAACGCTCTCTATCGACTGGGAACGCGATCGTCCGCGGGTTATTTGGGATGAAGGAGTTCCCATCAATGAATCATCTTGTGTCAGCTGCGGCCAATGTGTCACGGTTTGTCCGTGTAATGCACTGATGGAAAAATCAATGCTTGGCCAGGCTGGCTTTATGACAGGTATCAAACAGGATGTCATGGAACCAATGATTGACCTTGTCAAAAATGTTGAACCGGGGTACGGCAGCATTTTCGCTATTTCTGAAGTTGAAGCGGCTATGCGTGAAACAAGAACGAAAAAAACGAAAACGGTATGTACATTCTGCGGCGTCGGCTGCTCCTTTGAAGTATGGACAAAAGGACGGGATATCTTAAAGGTCCAGCCTGTTTCCGACGCTCCGGTTAACGCGATTTCTACATGTGTCAAAGGAAAATTCGGCTGGGATTTCGTCAATTCTGAAGAACGGATTACAAAGCCTTTAATTCGTAAAAACGGGGCTTTTGTTGAATCTTCTTGGGAAGAAGCCCTCGATTTAGTCGCAAGCAGATTAGGTGCAATAAAAGAGACATACGGCAAAGGCTCTGTCGGATTCATTTCTTCTTCTAAAATTACGAATGAAGAAAACTATGTCATCCAAAAATTAGCGCGTCAGGTATTTGAAACAAATAACGTCGATAACTGCTCTCGCTACTGTCAGTCTCCTGCAACAGACGGGTTGTTCCGTACTGTCGGTATGGGCGGTGACGCAGGCACGATTAAAGACATTGCCAAGGCCGGTCTCGTCATCATTGTCGGCGCCAATCCGGCTGAAGGACATCCGGTGCTTGCTACACGAGTAAAACGTGCACACAAACTTCACGGACAAAAATTGATCGTTGCCGACCTGCGGAAAAATGAGATGGCTGAGCGGTCTGATCTGTTCATTAGCCCTAAACAAGGTACAGACCAAGTATGGCTGATGGCCGTTACAAAATATATGATCGACCAAGGCTGGCATGATCAAGCGTTTATTGATGAGAACGTGAACTACTTTGAAAACTATAAAGAAACACTTAAAACCTATACCCTTGATTATGCAGAACGCATCACAGGCCTCTCAAAAGAGTACATCATTCAAATTGCCGAGATGATTCGTGATGCTGACGGCACTTGTGTTCTTTGGGGAATGGGTGTTACTCAAAATACAGGCGGCTCCGATACGTCAGCAGCGATTTCGAACTTGCTTCTGGCAACAGGCAACTACCGCCGTCCGGGTGCCGGCGCTTATCCTCTGCGCGGCCACAATAATGTTCAAGGCGCTTGCGACATGGGAACATTGCCAGGCTGGCTTCCAGGATATCAGCATATTACGGATGACGAAGCACGTGCCAAATTTGAGAAGGCTTATGGGGTGGCGATTGACGGAAAACCAGGTTTAGACAATATCCAAATGCTTCATTCCATTGAAGAAGGTAAGATGAAGGCCATGTACCTTGTTGGGGAAGATATGGCACTTGTCGATTCGAATGCGAACCATGTGCATGATATTTTATCAAGCCTTGATTTCTTCGTGGTTCAGGATATTTTCCTGTCGAGAACGGCGCAATATGCCGATGTCGTCTTGCCTGCCGCTCCATCTCTTGAGAAGGATGGAACGTTTACCAATACAGAGCGCCGTGTGCAGCGATTGTATCAAGCACTTCCGACACTTGGAGACGCGAAACCGGACTGGTGGATTATTCAAGAAGTGGCAAACCGCTTAGGAGCCGGCTGGAACTACAGCCATCCAAGCGACATTTTCTCTGAAATGGCCAGCCTTTCTCCTCTGTTTGGAAAAGCCAGCTATGAGGTGCTTGAAGGCTGGAACAGCTTCCTATGGGGCAGCTTCACAGGTGAAAGCACGCCGCTTCTGTATGAAGACGGATTTAATTTCCCAGACAAAAAAGCCCGTTTTGCACTGTCTGATTGGACTGAACCTGCCGCTTTCCCTGAAGAATATGATCTTCACATCAATAACGGCCGGATGCTTGAGCATTTCCATGAAGGAAATATGACAAATAAATCGAAAGGCATTCAATCCAAAGTGCCGAATGTATTCGTCGAAGTATCGCCGGAGCTTGCACAGGAGCGCGGCATTTGTGACGGTTCACTGGTTCGCCTTGTTTCTCCGTTCGGAGCTGTTAAATTAAATGCGCTCATTACTGACCGTGTGCGAAAAAATGAACTCTACCTGCCGATGAACTCGACAGACAAGGATTCAGCGATTAACTTCCTGACAGGGCCTGCGGCAGATAAACGTACGAACACGCCTGCTTACAAACAGACGAAGGTTCGCATGGAGGTGCTTGGAGGCTGTGAAAGCGCACCGCTTCCTAAAACAAACCCGCGTAACAAGAAACGGAATCCGCAAAACGGCGTCGAGGCAGAAAGAAAATGGAATCGTCCTGGTTATGTCCATTTGACTGATTAATTGAAAGGGGGAAACGAAAATGGCCACTCCGATTACAACAATCAAAAAAGAAACAAAAACAGCGGAGCAAATCAAGCTTGAGAAAATTGAGGAGCTGAAGGAGCTGCTGACGGAAAATGAGGATGCCGTCTCGAAAACGATGACGTTAATGAGTGAACTTAATGAGCTTGGTATCTTTGATGCAGCGGCAAGCATGCTGAGGGCGAAAGAAGACATCGCCAAAATCGCGCTTGGCCAGATATCTCGCGAGCCGGTCACAAACCTCATCAACACGATGATGGCGGCTGGAGGCGCTTTGACAAAGGCTGATCCTGCGTTTACAGGCAAGCTATTAGAAAGCGTGATGGCGGGAACCGAACAGGCGCAAAGCTTTTTAAAAGAAGACAAGAAGGTCGGCATTCTCGATCTCTTAAAAGCGATGAACGATCCCGATATCAACAGAGCAGTCGGCTTCGGACTTCAGTTTTTAAAAGGCATGGGAAAAGAGCTGCGGGAAGAATAACAAAAAACAGCCATCAGTTGATGGCTGTTTTTTTACTCGTCGGCTTCTTCCAAGCGCTTCTTATATACGAGTGAACGGTCGGCGCAAAAGAAAGCGCCGGCTAAAAACACGCAATCCGTCATAAACATAACCGATTTCTGGCCTAACGTTAAGCCCTGATCAGGAAGAACCGCGCCTATATATAAAAAAGTGCTGACTGCAAGCAAGGTAAAAGCGAAATGCTTGTAGTCTTCTTTTAATGATTTCATTCTATTCTTCTTCATAAGAGAATCACCTGCCAGATTCATAGTATACGACTATTATAATATAATCTGGCAGCTTACAGAGAAAGTAAATCTATCCATTTGTTATAAAATGTTAAGAGCCTGCTCGATATCTTCCAGCAAATCCTCTCCATCTTCTATTCCCACAGAGATTCTGATCAAGCCGTCCGTAATGCCGAGTTCAAGCCGGCGCTCTCTCGGGATAGAGGCATGTGTCATTCTAGCCGGAACAGAAATTAAGCTTTCTACAGCGCCTAGGCTTTCCGCAATTGTAAACAGCTTAAGTTTGCCTAAAAAGGCATCCACTCGCTCTTCACTGCCAATATCAAAGGAGATCATGCCTCCAAAGCCTGATCCTTGAGATGTCGCAAGCTCATGCCCCGGATGGTTTGGAGATCCAGGGTAATATAACGTTTGAACAGCAGGATGTTGCTCAAGAAAGCTTGCAATTTTCCGGGCGTTTTGATCAATTGCTTCCATTCTGAGCCCCAGTGTTTTGATTCCTCTCATTAACAGCCAAGAATCCTGAGGGCCAAGCACGCCGCCTGTTGAATTTTGCACAAAATGCAGCTCTTCTCCTAGCTCTTTCGAAGCTGTAATAACTAAACCGCCGACAACATCACTGTGTCCGCCGAGGTATTTAGTCGCACTGTGAAGCACGATATCAGCGCCTAAAGTAAGCGGCTGCTGAAAATACGGGGTGTTAAAGGTGTTGTCTACGATTAGAAGAACACCCGCTTTTTTCGCAATATCTGCCATCAGTGATAAATCGGTGATTTTGAGAAGCGGATTTGTCGGTGTCTCAATATAAATGGCCTTTGTGTTGGGACGAATCGCTTTTTCCACTTCTTCTCTGCTGCTTGTATCCACAAAAGTTGATTCAATGCCGAGACGGTTAAGCACTTTTGTCATTACACGATATGTGCCGCCGTACACGTCATCAGTCAATACAACATGGTCTCCGCTGTTAAACAGCATCATAACACCTGTGATTGCAGCCATTCCAGAGCTGAACGCATAGCCTGCTTCCCCGGCTTCGAGCTCTGTCACAAGCGTTTCCAGCGCAGTTCTTGTCGGGTTGGCCGTTCTTGAATATTCATAGCCCGTATGCTGGCCTGCTTTCGGCTGCTTGTACGTGCTCACTTGATATATCGGTACGGAAACAGCTCCTGTTTTCTCATCACCTGTAATCCCGCCATGTACCATCAATGTTTTTTTCTTCATATCAGATGCCTCCTTCGTATATATGTTTGCTGATATACCGATCACTGCTGTCTGGGAATACTGTGACAATATTTGTTCCGGCAGACGATTTTTTCGCTTCCTCCAATGCCGCATAAAGCGCTGCACCTGAAGAGCTTCCAATCAGCAGGCCTTCTTTTTCAGCCGCTTCTTTTACAAGCCTAAAGGCATTCTTATCTGTTACCGTATATATTGCATCAAAATGGCTTTCATCCATATAGTCAGGAATAAACTCCATGCCGATCCCTTCTGTTTTATGAGCATGAGGCTCTCCGCCGTTTAATATGGAGCCTTCCGGTTCGACAATCACTGTTTTGACTGCGGGATGTTTTTCTTTTAAGAAGGATGCTGTTCCCGCGAATGTGCCTCCTGATCCTGCACCTGCGACAAACGTATGAATATTGCCGTCAAGCGCTTTCCATATTTCAGGGCCAAGTGTCTTATAGTAAGTCGATGGATTTACTTGGTTTTTAAATTGCAAAACACAATAGGAATTTTCAATTTCTGTCTCCAGCTGTATCGCTTTTTGAATTGCTCCCTGCATTCCGTCTTTACGCGGCGTATGGACGATTGACGCTCCCAGCGCCTGCATAATCTGCTGCTTTTCTTTGCTGAAATGTTCTGGGACACAGAAAATGGCCTTTAAGCCATGTTTTCTGGCGTTAAGGGCAAGTCCGATACCTGTATTGCCGGCCGTTGCCTCTATAATAACTCCCCCAGGCTTTACTTTGCCTGATTCTAGGGCGTCACGGATCAGCATGTCTCCCAGTCTGTCTTTTATGCTGCCGCCAGGGTTCATCATTTCCAGCTTGGCATATACAGCCACTCCTTCAGGAATATCAAAATTCTTCAAGCGGAGAAGCGGTGTATTCCCAATCAGCTCAGTAATGTCCGTAATAACTGTCATATATGTCCTCCTCCTTGATAGAGGTTGTTTTAGAGAAAACGGAGGAGAACACTCCCCCCGTTTTAATGAATTCGTTTGATCACTTTTAACACAAGCTCTGTTGAGTTAACAGCGGCCTGCTCTAAAAATTGGTCAAATGAAACATGTGATTCTTTTCCTGCGATATCAGATAATGCTCTGATCACAACAAACGGCGTTTGAAACTGGTGGCACACTTGAGCGACTGCCGCTGCCTCCATTTCAACCGCATACAGATCAGAAAATCTCGCACGCACCTCTTCGACCCGCTTCGGATCATTCATAAAGGAATCGCCTGTTGCGATTGTTCCCTTTGCAACTTGAATGCCATCAAGCTCAGAAATCGCTTCTTCAGTAATGCTGATCAGCTTTTCATCTGCGGCGTAAGCAGCCGGAAGGCCTGGCACCTGTCCGTATTCATAGTCAAAGGCCGTTACATCTACATCATGATGGCGAACGTCAGTAGAAATGACGACGTCTCCCACATTCAGTGTATGATGAAATCCGCCAGCTGAGCCTGTGTTAATCACATAATCAGGCTTGTAGCGGTCAAGCAGAAGTGTCGTGCTGATCGCAGCATTCACTTTTCCGATTCCTGATTTTAAAAGAATGACTTCAGTTCCTTCATATTGGCCTGTTGTAAATTCACAGTGCGCGATCGTTTCTGTTTTGGCATTTTCCAGTTTGTTTCTTAGGATGGTTACTTCTTCTTCCATTGCTCCGATGACTGCTAGTTTCATCTATACACATTCCCTTCACTTTACCGTTTGATCGCCTCCATTATCCACACGAAATCGTTTTGCTGAATGAATTGGACTGCAAAACCTTCAGCTGTAAACATCTCTTTCATCGTTTCCAATGTGGGATAATGCTCCGTCTTTAAATCGTTCGCCAGCTGATAAAAGCCCTGAGAACGTGCTTTATCAATAGCTTGATTATACGCTTCTTCATGTTCAAAGACAGTATCGGCAAACACTATTTTATCATGCATGTGAAGGTATTTGCCATATTGCTTTATTGCGGCTCGTTTTTCTTCGTCAGTTAAATGATGAAAAGCATATGAACTGACAATCGTGTCAGCCTGAAATGGCGGTTCAGGGAATGTCAGGAAGTCTCCGTCAACAATTTCTGCCCTGCCGCGGAGCTTGTCAGATGCTAACTTGCGCATCGCCGGAGATGGCTCGACACCAAATATAGATTTTTCCGCTTCAAGCAGTTTCGCTGTCAAGTTGCCGGTCCCTGGCCCAAATTCTAACACACGCATTCCTGACCGGCTGACAATGGCATCCAAAATGTCATCATAGCCTCTGAACGCCTCTTTATACTGAATATCTAAACCTTGAACTGTTTGATCGTAAGTTGCGGCCCAATCCTCAAAGAGAGGGATAAATTCACGCCCCATAGTTGTCACACTCCATATTTTATAATTCCTATAAGTATACTATGAATTAATGATGGAACAGTTCCTATCTTACCACATCTTTTTGAAAGTAGGTACTAAAACACTTTGTGTTTTTTATCCAGTCATATATTGCGTGTATAGCATAAAAAGGCTTATACTTCATATGACTTGTAAAGGCGGAGGGGTCAAAAGATGAATTTTCAATTGGAACTGATTAAAGACAAAGTAGAATTTTTCGAAGCGGCATCACTGCAGGAGCTTGAAAAGAAAATCAACACACAAATTGAAAACAATAAAGCAATCATGCTGCGTGTGAAATCTGTCTCGCATCAAACTGCTGTAGCAGACGGAAAATTTTTTTACAGCGCCGTTGTTCATTTCGCAGCTGAGGTGTAAAACAAAAGCAGCCGAAAGATTCGGCTGCTTTTGTTTATTTTAATTTTTCTACTTTCGTGGGCTTCCAGCCTTTTCCGTCAACCCATGTAATCGTTACCTGGTATTTCTCTCCGCTCGTTTTATCTAAAATCTTACCTTTGGCATCCTGAGGGCTGCCGTTATTTCCGAGCCAGAGTACGGTCATGTTATCTGTTGAAACACCGGTTGCATATGATATGGCTTTCAGCATTTCGGCCCAGTCTTGTGAGCTTGAATCATAAGTGGCGGCATGCTCACCCTTTTGCTCAGTTCCGACTGCTTTCCAGTCAGGATTTTCATATGTCTTTTCCACATCACTTGATGAGCCGCCTTCTGTGACTTTTGCGTCTTTAAGCGGGTCATCTGAATCTGAGCTTGAGTCTGAATCTGAATCAGAGTCATCACTTTTAGAAGAATCATCTTTTTTGGAATCTGAATCAGAGTCAGAAGATTTCTCAGAATCCTTTTCGCTTTTGTCAGATGTATCTTTCTTACTGTCTTTTATATCCTCATCCGATTTCTTTTCCGTCTTACCTGAAGCCGGAGATTCCTGTTTTGGCGCCGTTTCAGAATCCTTGCTGACATCTTTGCTAGAAGGACTGTTAATGAACAGATTGGCTGCTACTACAACAATTAGAATAGATACGATTGCGATTAAGATGTTAAGCACTAAATTAGCTTTCCTGCGCTTATCACGGTTTTCATAACGAGATTGATTATTGCTCAATAATTCTGCACTCCTTTATCCCTCTTGGCTCAGCATATATTTTATCATGTGCTGAGAAGTTGTTCTATTTCTGATTGATTTCAATTTCGTGTACTTTTTTAACAATATCATAAAACACCGAATTTGTCAGAGCCTTATCCCCCGGCGTATCCATGTGTAAAACGACAAGCGCGTATTTCGGCTTATCCGCGGGAAAATACCCGGCAAACCATTTTTCATAAAGCGTTTCTTTATCTTTAGAAAGCTTTCCTGTCTGGGCGGTGCCTGACTTCCCTGCTACAGTATACGAAAGATCCTGAAACCTTCTGCCCGTTCCGGAAGGAGATTCCACCACCCGCCGCAGCATTTTTTGAAGCTGCTGCGCCGTATATTTGTCTATCGTTTCTCCTTTGAGCTTCTGATCTTTAAACTTCACAAGCGTTGTACCATTTTTGTATTCAATCTGCTCTGCGATTTTGATCTGTCGCTTTTCTCCGCCGCGGGCGATTGTCGCCATCATATTAGCTACCTCGAGCGGCGTTACCTTTACATTTTTCTGCCCGATCGCTGTTTGCGCAATTGCTTTTTTGACTGATTTGTCTTTTTCATCCCCCCAAATCACGCCGTCTTTTTCATTATAGAATTGGCGGAAATCTGACTCGTGGTACAGTTTTCCTTCCCAGCCTGCCCGATCTGTAAGGGACAGCTTTTCTGACATGTCTTCAATGACGGAATGGTCTTTCTTCATTAATTGTTCGGCAAGACTTGTAAACGTGTAATTGCAGCTTTGCGCGAAACTTTCTTCAAAGGACAGGGTTCCTTTATCGTCCCCCGGTTCGCCGTACAGGTTTAAATTGCAATTAAAGGTTTGACTCGGCTTTACCGCGTTTTGCTCAATCGCAGCTGCCGCTATCACAGTTTTAAAAACGGAGCCGGGATAGATTGGCGTCAGCATGTAATTTTGAAGCGTGTTTTGCCTGGACACATCGGCATCCGGTTTGCTTACGATGCCCGATACACTGCTCTTTTCGATGTCCAGCAGCACCGCTCCTCCTTTTTTCAGCCCCTGATCATCTAGTATGCCTTCTATCGCTTTTTGAATGCTGTGATCAATTGTTGTTTTGACTTGCAGCGGATAAAATGAGTTGGCCTCAGCTGTATATTTGACGTCCATGCCGAACAAAGGGTTTCCTTTTCCGTCCACATGATACAAAAGCTTCGTGTCCTGTTCCGGAAGCAAAAACTCATCAAATGTCCGCTCTAAACCAGTTGTGCCGATTTTCGTTTTAATCGGCAGGTTTTCCTTATCAGGATACTTACTGCGGAGAAGCGCCGGATCTTGATTGGTTGTGCCTATCGTATGCGAGGCAAGACTGGGCTTGTCTTCATTCTCCATATATACGCCGTAAATGCCAGGATATTTCAAAGAATTGATTTTTGTAATAGATTCCTTCGAAAGTGTTTTGATTTTCTTTTGATGTAAAATGACTGGTTTTTTCGATTTGGCAAGAGTCTGATGCAAATCATCTTCAGTCATGCCGAGAATCTCTGCGACTTTTTTAATCGGCCAATCCTGTGTTAACAGAAAAGGGAACAAGACAACCGCAGGCTCGCTTGTGCCAGTCAGTGCCTGGCCGTTTCGATCTAAAAACGATCCTCTGCCATCAGAAATGAGCACTTCCTCCGTTCGCTGATTGACACTTTCCTGTATTAAATTAATTTTCTTTTTAGAAAATGATTCTGTGAAAAACAGCTGAATTTCCGCCAGCCTCAGCAGAAGCAGAAAAAACACGATTAAAAAAGCCAGAACAGCCAGCTTCATTCGTTTCGATATCTTCATAAAAAAACACCTCACCCACATTGTGGACGAGGTGTTTCTTTGTTAAACGGATATTATGAAATTTTCACAATTTTCACGAGCATTTCTCCGCCCGGTGTCTGAACTGTGACTTCATCATCTACTTTTTTGCCAAGCAGGCTTTTAGCAATCGGCGAATCGTTTGATATTTTCCCTTCAAACGGATCAGCTTCTGCGCTTCCGACGATTGTATAAGATTCTTCATCGCCATCAGGCAGTTCGACGAAAGTGACAGTTTTCCCTAAACCGACAACGTTAGAGCCGCCGTCATCTTCAATGATTTTCGCATTGCGGATCATATTCTCAAGAGTCGTTACACGGCCCTCTACGAATGCCTGCTCTTCTTTCGCTGAGTCGTATTCAGAGTTTTCGGAAAGATCCCCAAAACTTCTCGCGATTTTGATGCGCTCTACTACTTCTTTTCGTTTAACCGTTTTCAAATATTCTAATTCTTGTTCAAGTTTTTGTTTTCCTTCTACAGTCATAGGAAAAACTTTCTCTTGTGCCATGTCCCTTCACTCCTTCTGGTTGTCCCTCAACATCTTCGATTATGTATGAGAGCATAAACTAAAAATACAAGAATGAGAACACAGGGCAGTCCTCGTTCTTCTCTCCCATATTGGTACTGTTTATCTTAAACTGAATCTTGTGGTTCTGCAAATATTTCGCGTTTATAAACAGGGAAAGAAGGGAATTTTACATCCCCTTCCTGCCTATACATAATATGGTCAGAGTTATTTATGTCTATGCTATGGTATTACAAAATCGCGTTTTGTTCAAGAATGGTTTGAATTTTTGTGACCATCAGATCAATTGCAACGTGATTTTGTCCGCCTTCCGGGATAATAATATCAGCGTACCGCTTTGTCGGTTCAACGAATTGATTGTGCATCGGGCGGACAACAGACACATATTGTTCAATGACAGAATCAATAGAGCGCCCGCGCTCATTAATATCTCTCATAATCCGTCTGATGATGCGCAAGTCAGCGTCTGTGTCTACATAAAGCTTGATATCCATCAGGTCGCGCAGCCTTTTATCTTCAAGAACAAGAATGCCTTCAAGAATAATCACGTCTTTCGGCTCTACGTGAACCGTTTCTTCCGACCGTGTGTGGAGCTTATAATCGTAAATCGGCTTTTCAATCGGACGGTAATTCAATAGATCTTGAATATGCTCGATTAAATAGTCATTATCAAACGCAAGCGGATGATCATAGTTTGTATTCAGCCTTTCTTCAAATGGAAGGTGGCTTTGGTCTTTATAATAGAGGTCTTGCTGGATCATTAAAATCGAGTGTCCTTTGAATTGTTCATAAATTGAACGTGTGACACTCGTTTTTCCTGAACCGGAACCTCCTGCGATTCCAATGACTACTGGACTCTTACCCATGGGTGATTACTTCCCCTTTCTCATCATGTTGCTCGGATAAATCTTTTTGTCTAATTTGAATTTGACAATTTGCAGGGGATGGCGGGCAGCGTCTAGCTCATTTCCGTCTTCGTCCCAAATGGTTTCAATTGTATGTGTAAAGTTTTCGATTTCCGGACCGAAAAATTCCACTTCGTCACCTTTTTTGAAGAAATTGCGCTGCTGAAGAGTGACCATTTGTGTATCCTCATCATAATTCAGCACTAAGCCGACAAAATCAAATGTTGTTTTTTTGCCGTGCTCGCCGAACATTTGCTCTTCATAGCCTGGTGTTCCTTCGAAGAAGGCTGTCGCAGTGTCACGGTTGGCGCATTTATCAAGCTCTTCCAGCCATTCTTTTTGAATCACAAAGTTATCGGGATCAGCGCAATAAGCGTCAATTACTTTACGATATACGCTGACAACTGTCGCTACGTAGTGAATGGATTTCATCCGTCCTTCAATCTTTAAGCTGTCGATGCCCATTTCAATCATTTTCGGAATCGACTCAATCAGCTTCAAGTCTTTCGGACTCATTGCAAACGGAGCATCTTCTTCACTGTATAAAGCAACGGCATCGGCCCCGTCGGTTTGATATAAATCATAATCCCAGCGGCATGACTGGCAGCAGCCTCCGCGGTTGGAATCGCGGGCTGTCATGTGATTGCTCAGGACACAGCGGCCGGAGTATGCAATACACATCGCACCGTGGATAAAGGATTCAATTTCGATATCTACTTTTTCTTTCATTTCTCTGATTTCGAGCGCGCTTGTCTCACGGGCTAGCACCACACGGTCAAGCCCTTCTTCCTTCCAGAACTGAACAGCCTTCCAGTTGGAGAGAGATTGCTGCGTGCTCAAATGAACCTCAACGTGAGGCGCTACTCTGCGGCAGGTTTCGATAATAAGCGGATCGGCCACAATGATGCCGGCAACGTTGGCGTCGCCGAGAGCTTTTAAATATTCTTCAAGTCCATCAATATTCTCGTTATGAGCAAAAATATTTGTTGTGACGTAAATTTTCGCGCCGTATTTTTTCGCAAATTCCACGCCCTCTGCGATTTCTTCAATCGTAAAGTTATCCGCATTCGAACGAAGCCCGTATTCCTGCCCTCCGATAAAGACGGCGTCCGCTCCGTAATGTACAGCAATTTTCAGTTTTTCAAGATTCCCCGCAGGCGCGAGAAGCTCTGGCTTTTTCGTAATCACACGCTTACCATCAACTATTTTAGAAATCTTATCATTTACGGCAGTCATAGCGTAACCTCCTTTTCATTAATAAACCGTTTCTTTAAAGAAGAAGCCGGTATCTATTTTTCTGTTTACTGGCTGAATGTTTTCAATGCGTTCGATCCAGTCTTCTTTTTTCGCTTCATATTCGTCACGGTTTTCCGCACACAGATCAATCGCTTCTCTGTACATGCTGGTGACTTCCACTAAGTATTCAGATGATTTCAGAACACCGTCGATTTTGAACGAATCGACTCCCGCATCTATTAGATCTTCAAGTTCATCAATGATACACACATCGTTCGGGCTCATGATATGTGTGCCGTTCTCATCTTCGAAAATCGGATATTTGTTATGGCGCTCCTTATCATGCAGGAACATGCCGGATTCTTTTTTCTTTCTTTCAATGTCCATGACTTTGCCCTGGTATTCGAAATAGTTTCCGATCAAGGAACGTTTCGATTGGAACATGCAGGTCATTCCATGCACCTGAACTTCAATTTCAACTTCTGCGTTTTCTTTGATCTCGACAATGCTGTCCATATTTAATTCTCTGGCAAGCACAGATCGAGCCGCGCCTTTACGTCCCCAGTAGTTGCATGTGTAATAGTTGGTTCCTGTCGTTTCTGTGCTCCAATGAAGCTTCAGATCCGGTGCTGATTCACGTGCAGCCATAAGAACGGCAGGATCGCCGAATACAGCTGCATCAACGCCCGTTTCCGCTAAGAAAGCAAGATAATCGCCTAGTTCTCCCACTTTATCGTTATGAAAAATTCCGTTTACGGCAACGTATACTTTTGCTCCTTCGTTATGGGCAATGTCTACGGCTTTCGTTACATCTGCACGTGAAAATTCCCCAGCTAATCTCAGACCGTATCTCTGTTCCCCAACTAAAAACGCAGTTGCCCCCGCCTGAATCAGCGGCAAAATGTCTGCCGTACTTGTCGGTGTGACTAAGAGCTCTGGTTTTTTCATGACGTTCACCTCTTCTTTTTACTAATCGCAAGCCCGTCCCCAACAGGGATAATCGCAGTTTGATAATCCGGATGATTCATCAGCCAATGATTATACTCATCGATTTTCGATACCAGCCTGCGCCTTCTTTTTGATTCTATTTTGCTGTAATCCTCTGCCACCAGACCTTTAAACAGCACATTGTCTGTTAAAATCACCCCGTCTGGCGAAAGCATCGGTTCATATAAGTGAAAAAAGTTTTGATATTGACCTTTAGCAGCATCAATGAAAATCACATCATATGGCGCTGTGACATGAACGGCTTCTGCTAATTCGAGCGCATCCCCGTAAAACACATGGATTCGGTCATCAAGCTGAAAATCCTTTATGTTGTGAACAGCTTCCTCATGGCGTGTCTCATTGCGTTCAATCGTATATATTTCTGCAGACGGCAGTGCCAGCGCCATTCGAATGGCCGAGTAACCGATAGCCGTTCCGATCTCCAGTATTTTCTTCGCCTGTTTGACTGACAAGATTTGGAGCAGCACTTCTATGCCCGCTTTTTCCATAATCGGAACATGATGTTCTTCCGCATATGCTTCCAGCTTCCTCACGTTATCCGGCTGAGGCTTCAATAATGCTTCTATATAGTCATTTATTTGTTCATAGCGGTCTGTCACAACAAACAGCCTCCCGTTCTAAAAAGGAGTGCCCCAGTCTTTGACACAGGACACTCTCTGAGCACAACTTGTATACGTTAGTAAACAACCCGATATATTTTATCATAAAACCTTGCGAAATGCGAATAAAAGGAGAGCTTTTGCTCTCCTTTTATTTCTGATTTTTTGCCGAAATATATTTTTCTTTTGCTTTATTATGTTCTTTTAATGTTTTCGTAAATACGACCTCACCGTTTGATTTTGCTAAAAAGTACAGATAGTCCGTTTTATCCGGATGAAGCGCCGCTTCCCAAGAAGACATTCCGGCATTGGCAATCGGACCTGGCGGAAGACCGGTGTTTTTGTACGTATTGTACGGCGAATCGATTTCAAGGTCCTTATAAAGCACCCGGTCTTTATGTTTGCCAGCCGCATACAAGACGGTCGGATCTGTCTGAAGCGGCATCTTCTTTTTCAGCCTGTTATAAAAGACGCTGGATATTTTATGGCGATCGGCTTTTTCAGTCGCTTCCTCTTCGATCAAAGAAGCCATCGTCAGCAGCTTATGCACAGAAAGCTTTTCTTTCTTCATTTCTGTTTTGTATGTCTTCACATAAGAATCTGTCTGTTTCATCATCTCAGTTATGATGTCCTCAAGCGACGTATCCGGATCGTGGAATGGATATGTAGCCGGGAATAGGTATCCTTCCAGCGGATGCTTTATATTTTTCTGAAAAACATCGTTTGTAACGGTGTCCGGAAATTCCTTTTTCAGCTGATTGATAAACGTTCTATCGTCCAGCTTTGCCATGACCTGTTTTGTTGAGTATTTCGTTTCCTCAGCAATGGCTGTGGCGATTTGTGTCAGCTGTTTCCCCTCAGGCACCGTAATTTGAAAGGCGTAGCTTGTAGCCCCGTTTGTCAGCTTCTTGATAATGGCATCCAGATCCATTCCTTTGTTCAGATGATAGTACCCGGCTTGGAATCCCGAAGCTTTTTTATATTTCACATAATACTGAAATGCCTTTTCACTTTTTATGACATTGTTTTCCTTCAAAATCGATGCGATCGCAGATACAGATGATCCGCTCGGAATGTTAATATTAACTGTCGTTTTATTGTTTTTTTCAACAGGTTCCAGCAGTGATTTCCCATATAAAAATGCTCCGCCTATGATGAGAAGCAGCACAATAACGGAAGACAGTACAATTCTTTTTTTATTTAGAAATGATTTTTTTTGCTGATTAATATACATAAGGTCTCCTCCCATCAGCTTTTATACTACATGATTCATGCTGTTTCGGCAATTTATTACAAAAAAACGTCTCTTGATAAGCAGAAAAAAAGCCGGAGCAGTATAGGCTCCGGCTTTTGCGCGGTTTTACTCTTCGTCTTCTTCCGCTAAAAACGTGTTTAATGTCTCTTCGATCATATCCCATTCTTCATCGGTTTCGATCGGGAATAGTTCGCCGTCTTCACCATCTTCGTTTGGCGTAAAGCTGGAAGCAAGAATTTCTACTTCTTCGTCATTCTTTGTTTCAATTGGGTAGTACAAAACATAAGATTTGCCAAACTCTTCGTTTTCAAATGTAAACAGCACTTCGCAAAGCTGTTCATTTCCTTGATCGTCAACAATTGTAATATTTTTTTCGCCGTGTTCCATTATATTCACCTCTGGCTTTAATTTAAACTGTCAAGATATCCTTGCAGAATCATAACAGCCGCCATTTTATCAATGACTTTTTTTCGTTTCTGCCTGCTGACATCAGCGGCAATCAGCATTTTTTCAGCCGCCATTGTGGTAAGACGCTCGTCCCACAGCACAACAGGTACATTGTACGTGGTTTCAAGCACTTTCGCAAATGCTTGGCTGGCTTCGCCTCTCGGGCCGACAGTTCCATTCATGTTTTTAGGAAAGCCGAGCACGATCTTATCTATAGTATAGTCTTTTGTCAGTTCAGATAAACGAGGTAATCCGTAATCGCCCTCTGCTTCATTTATCTTTATGGTCTCAATGCCTTGAGCAGTCCAGCCCATTTCGTCGCTCAGAGCAACACCGAGTGTTTTGGTTCCTAAATCGAGCCCTAATATTCTCATTGTTTATTTACGCCTCTTTATGCTGTTCTAAATAAGACTTCACCAATTCCTCGATTAATTCGTCTCTTTCAAGTTTGCGAATTAAATTGCGAGCGTCACGATGCCTAGGAATATAAGCGGGATCACCTGACAGCAAGTATCCGACAATCTGATTGATTGGATTGTAGCCCTTTTCCTGAAGCGCGTCATACACTGTAATCAGCACCTCATTTACGTTAGTTTCGGCAGAATCATCGGAGAAATTAAATTTCATCGTTTTATCAAACGAGCTCACCGTTTTGCACCTCTTTCCCAAATTCGCAGGCAAAGTTCAGCCTGGGGTCCTTATCTTACCATCATTCTACACTACATGGGCAAATTATAAAACGGATTTCACCCAATCTTCTACAGAAGCCAAGGCTTCTTCTAATTTTTCCGGCTGCTTTCCGCCTGCCTGTGCCATGTCCGGACGGCCTCCGCCGCCTCCGCCGCAAACTTCCGCGGCTTGTTTAACAAGCTTGCCGGCATGAAGGCCTTTCTCAATCAGATCCTTAGTAACACCGGCAGAAATATTGACTTTATCATTTTGCACAGCGCCAAGCACGATGACCGCAGAGCCGATTTTTGCTTTCAGTTCATCAACCATTGTACGGAGATGGTTCATATCTTTGGCGTTTACCTTTTCCGCAAGCACACTGACACCATCAACTTCTTTTACTTTTGATAGTATGGCGCCTGCTTCAACGTTGCCGAGTTTCGCCAGAAGAGATTCATTTTCTCTTTGCGCTTCCTTCAGCTCAGCCTGCAGCGCAGCAACGCGTTTCGGCACTTCTTTGATATTTGTTTTCAGTTCGTCGGCAGTCTGCTTCAAAACGGAGATCTGGCTGTTCATTTCTACGTAAGCGCCTTGTCCTGTTACAGCTTCAATCCGTCTAGTGCCAGCTCCGATTCCAGACTCAGATACGATTTTAAATAAGCCGATTTCCGCTGTGTTGCTGACATGGCATCCGCCGCAAAGCTCTAGGCTGTAATCTCCAACTTGAACAACCCTTACAATATCACCGTATTTTTCTCCGAACAGAGCCATAGCTCCCATTTCTTTTGCTTCAGCGATCGGTTTCAAATCAATGCTGACCGGGATGCTTGCCCAAATCTTTTCGTTTACAATAACTTCAATTCGTTCGAGCTCTTCTTTTGTCACTTGCCCGAAGTGTGAGAAGTCGAAACGAAGGCGGTTTTCAGTTACAAGAGAGCCCGCCTGATTGACATGCGTTCCGAGAACATCTTTCAATGCCTGGTGCAATAAGTGCGTTGCCGTATGGTTTTTAATGACGCCGCTTCTCATATGATCTTCAACCTCAGCTGTTACATGCATGCCTTTTTGAACGGTTCCGCTCTCGACAACACCTTCATGCACATGCTGGCCGTTCGGCGCTTTTTGCACATCTTTCACTTTTACCACTGCCAGCTCGCTGCGTAAAAAGCCTTTGTCGCCGATTTGACCGCCGCTTTCCGCATAGAAAGGTGTTTCGTCAAGAATGATCTGTACAGTTTCGCCTTCATGCGCTTCGTCAATTAACTGGCCGTCCCGCAGAAGCACAATCACATTGGCATCAGCCTTTGTTTGGGAGTAGCCGACAAAGGTGCTTTCTTCTGTTATGTCGCGTAATGCGCCGCCCTGCACCTGCATGCTGCCGACATCCTGACGAGCATTTCTGGCCCGCTCGCGCTGCTGGTTCATTTCTTCTTCAAAGCCTTTATGGTCAACTGTCATGTTCTCGTCTTCCGCATATTCTTCAGTCAGTTCAACTGGGAATCCGTACGTGTCGTAAAGTTTAAACACATCCGCACCTGAAATGACGCTGCTGCCCTTATCTTTTTCCTTTTTGATCATTTCTGACAAGATGGCAAGCCCTTCATTCAGTGTTTCGTGGAAGCGTTCTTCCTCTGTTTTAATGACTTTTGAAATGAATTCTTCCTTCTCTTTGACTTCAGGGTAGAAAGCAGCCATGATCTCAGCAACAACCGGAACAAGATCGTACATGAACGGACGGTTGATATTGATCGTTTTGGCATAACGCACAGCGCGGCGCAATAAACGTCTTAATACATAGCCGCGTCCTTCATTAGACGGAAGCGCCCCGTCACTGACAGCAAAAGCAACCGTTCTGATGTGGTCGGCGATGACTTTAAATGCAGTGTCTTTTACATTGTCTTGGCCGTATGCTTCACCAGAAATCGTTTCTGTCGCTTTGATGATTGGGACAAACAAATCAGTATCGAAGTTTGTCGGGACATTCTGGATGACAGATACCATTCTTTCAAGTCCCATGCCTGTATCAATGTTTTTCTTTGGAAGCGGCGTATAGGTGCCGTCCGGGTTATGGTTGAACTCAGAGAATACAAGGTTCCATACTTCAAGGTAACGGTCATTTTCTCCCCCAGGATAAAGCTCTGGATCATCTGGATCGTTCCCGTACGCTTCACCGCGGTCGTAGAAAATTTCTGTGTTCGGTCCGCTCGGCCCTTCGCCGATGTCCCAGAAGTTCCCTTCCAGGCGAATAATTCTTTCTTCCGGAATACCAATTTTTTTCGCCCAGAACTCATATGCTTCTTCATCTTCCGGATGAACCGTAACAGAAAGAAGCTCTTCATCAAAACCAATCCACTTGTCACTCGTTAAAAACTCCCAAGCCCATGTGATCGCTTCTTCTTTAAAGTAATCGCCGATGGAAAAGTTTCCAAGCATTTCAAAGAATGTGTGATGGCGCGCGGTTTTACCCACATTTTCAATATCGTTTGTTCTGATTGCTTTTTGAGCGTTTACGATTCTCGGATTTTCCGGCACAACGCGGCCGTCAAAATATTTTTTCAGCGTTGCAACACCGCTGTTGATCCAAAGCAGTGAAGGATCTTCATGCGGCACTAATGACGCGCTCGGCTCTACAGCATGTCCTTTTTCTTTAAAGAAATCCAAAAACATTTGACGCACTTCAGCAGAAGTTAAGTGTTTCATTGTATTTCCTCCTCTATAAAAATCGAAATTCTCTTCAGTGACAGCAAAAAAGCCCTCCCCCTATGCAAACCACACGTTTACACAGGGACGAGAGCTGTCTCGCGGTACCACCCTGATTACGGGCCTTATGATTCGCCCGTCACCTTTCATCCCATAACGCAGGATGTGCGGCAGCGATTAACTGCACTCAGGATTAGCTTCCTCCGATCTTCTGATAAAGCTCCTTTCAGCTTACGGAGCTTCTCTCTTTAACAGGGCTTCGGCGTACTCAGATCCGTCACTCGAGATTCGTATGTATTCTACGAGAAATTATAGACAAGCGGCACGCCAATGTCAATGCTCCGTCCGCATCCGCAGAAAATGGATCATCATCACCTTTAAAACAGCCGCAGCAGGCACTGCCAGAATCATGCCGACAATCCCCGCCAGCTCTCCTCCGGCAAGAAGCGCAAGCATAATCACTACAGGGTGCATCTTGAGGCTTCTGCCGACAATGAACGGACTGAGGACATTTCCTTCCAAAAATTGAAGTACAAACACCGTAATGACAACGACAAGAACGGCCTTCACAGAAATCGTCATCGCAATTAAAAGCGCAGGAACAGCGCCGATAAAGGGCCCGAAGTACGGGATGACATTCGTAATACCCGAGATAAGACCCAGTATCAGCGGATATGGAAGGTCAAATATCCAAAATGTGATACCGGCTACGGCTCCGAGAATCAAGCAGACGAGCAGCTGGCCGCGAATGTAATCACCGAGAGAATCATCTACATCTAGCAAAAAAGCGCTGCCCCGCTTCCTCCACGACTTCGGCGTCAAATACCACACCGTTTTTTTCATTAATTCGATGTCCTTAACCATATAAAACACGAGAAAAGGAATTGTTGCCGCGATTAAGAAATAGTCGAGCACTTTACGGATTCCGCTGATTGCCCCTTCGATTGTGCCGGCGAAAAACGCCTCCGTCTGCCTAATCATTTTGTCTATGCGGTGATGCATGCCGTCCGGCCAGTCATCTGTATGATTATGCACATGAAGAAGGAGCCCATTGTACGTCTCGGCAAACATAGGTATATTTTCTGATAAATCCGTCAGCTGAACAATTAAAACGGGCACACCCTTATATAATGCCCATCCCAGCCCGCCAAAAAAAAGAACATAAATGACCAAAATGCTTAATGTCCTTGGCAGACCTTTGTCATGAAGCCACTCAGTGACCGGCAGTAATAAATAAGAAATAAAAATAGAAATGATCAAGGGAATAAAGATTGATTTTATGACGAGCCACAGGGGAGACCATAACATATCAAGCATACAAAAGACATAGACTGTTAACAGGACCAATAAACAAATGGCCACCCATAACAAAAGCTGCACCGGTTTCTGGAGCATCTGCTTTCACCTCTCCTATATCTTTTGAGGATTATAAGGAATTATTCTTTTATGTTTTCCCTTCACTGCTGGCTTATATAAAAAGGATACTCTAAAGAGAGTATCCTTCTTTCCTTAAAACATTTTCATCATTTTTTTTCTCATCCGCTTCATGCTTCGATTATTATTCAGCATGTCAGATTGAGTCGCCATTCGGTACACGAGAGCCCCAGCTCCCATCGCCAAAAGAGAAGTCATTGTCCGATTCATCCTGCGCATCTCCTTTCGATATTAAAAATTGATGCTGCGTTCATCCTCAGAAAACAAATCATCCAGGCTGCTTAGCGTTCCGTCTTCTTCCACTTGATGAGTTTCAATCTTCCCTTTGACCACTGTCAGCTCAATGAAACAGCCCCAGCAATAATATTGGTTCACGCCGATTTTCCCGATGTCCTTACTTTTGCAGTTCGGGCATATAAGCATACTCACACCTCTATCCGTTCAGAACGATCTCGTCTTTCCGCACCTCTACAAGCGAATCTGCTCTTTGGATGTGGCGTTTACATCCCGCCAAGTCAGAAAAGAAACCGTCCGAGAGTTCATATGCTACGATTATGCCCCTGTCCAAACAAAAGTATACATCTTCCAGCATCCCCAAAATATCACCCTCTTGCGATTTCACGAGCTTCATTTTCATCTGCTCATATGTGAAGCATGATTTCGGAAGAGGCAGAAGCTGCTCTGCATTGACTGCAGCCAATATCCGGTCATGAAGAATGCAACTGATATCACATGCACGTAAAAGCGCATGATGGTTATGAAAAAGACGTTTTTGTTCAAGAATAAATCCGAGACAATTTCCTTCAAGAGAAAAACAAATATCAGAAATCGTCCCAAGATAAACAGAAGTTTGTTCTGAATATACAGGAAATCCTTCTACCTCATGGCATGTTCTCAAAGTGTGATCAACCACCTTTTGTTGAACAGGCTTAGGTTTTGCTTTTCACCTTTGACACATACGATGAAATCACTTCCACCCCCAATGAAAAAGCTCCCGCAAACACGGGAGCCCCTTTTACAGCTGTTCTTCTTTCATAAAATCGAATGGCGTAATGCCTTCCATTCCGATATTTGCGTCGTGCACGCTGAACGGGAGCTCTTTTTGCAAAGCTGCAAGCTCAGCATCCATTTCAGCCGTCTGCGCTGACAGCCTGTTTTTTAGTGAGGTCTGTCTGACAGTCGCGTCATTATTTTTCACGCCCCACTCCAGCGCTTCCTCTTCCCCGCATAAAATGAGAAATTTCTTCGCCCTCGTGATAGCGGTATATAGAAGGTTTCTTCTGAGCATTCTATAGTAGCCCTTCACTACAGGAAGAACCACGATCGGAAATTCACTGCCCTGCGATTTATGAATAGAGCAGCAATACGCATGAGTAAACTGACTGAAATCTTTTTTCGTAAACGTCATTTCATTGCCGTCAAAAGAGACAACAGCCATGTCTTCTTTTTCTGTGTTTTCCTTCGCATAGAAAATGGAAGTGATTTCTCCAATGTCGCCGTTAAACACATTGTTTTCCGGCTGATTGACAAGCTGCAAAATTTTATCCCCGGTTCTATAGACAACGTCGCCGAACTTAATTTCCCTCCGCTTTTCTTTTGGAGGGTTTAAAATATCCTGCAGCATCACATTCAGCTCATTGATTCCAGCTTTCCCTCTGTACATCGGGGCGAGAACCTGAATATCTTTTGCCGTATATCCTTTTTTCAATGCATTCGCGACAACCTTCTCAACCACTTCTTTAATTTGCGAACCACCGCAGCGAATAAAGGAACGATCCTTTGTCGGAGCAGTCAGGTTATTTGGAAGCAGCCCGTTTTTCATCTCGTGGGCAAGCTCGACAATGGACGATCCTTCCGCTTGTCGATAGATGTCTGTCAGTCTTACAGTCGGAATCACCTGGGATGCCAAAAGGTCTCTGAGCACTTGACCGGGTCCGACGGAAGGCAGCTGGTCTTCGTCTCCGACAATGATAATTTGATTATGATCAGGGATCGCTTTAAACAAATGATTCGCAAGCCATATATCGAGCATACTCGCTTCATCGATAATCAAAAGCTTCCCTTCAATTGGCTGGTCCTCTGTATGAGTAAATCCTTCCGCACCGTTCCAGCCGAGCAGCCGGTGTATCGTAACAGCCGGAAGACCAGTTGACTCACTCATTCGTTTCGCCGCTCTGCCTGTAGGCGCGGCCAGCACAATCGGAAAGGCTTCATCTTTTTTATAATCCGACGGATCAAGTGAAACACCGTGAAGTTCTCCATACAATTCCACAATGCCTCTGATTACCGTTGTTTTTCCTGTACCCGGTCCTCCCGTTAAAAGAAGCATCGGTGACGACAGCGCTTTTTGTATCGCTTCCTTCTGACTCGGCGCGTACTGAACATTCATACGCTCTTCCAATTCTCCCAAAGCCATCAGGAATTCCGATTCAGGAAACTGGTCGTCATATTCAGTTTGGCTTGCGATCTGTCTCACACGCTTTGCCACATTTTGTTCAGCGAAAAACAGCGACGGAAAGTAACATCGTTCATCTTCTATGACAATATCCTTATTTTCTCCAAGCGCAATAATCGCGTTAGCGGCATCCATTTCTGCAATGCGCTGCCCATCTGCTGCTGACTGGTTTAACAGCGTTTGGGTTTCGATAATCAGCTGTTTCGTTTCTATGTACGTATGCCCTTCTGACAGGCATGTCGTTTCTAGCGTGTATAAAATAGCCGCTTTTACCCGCTCAGGATGATTCCCTGAGAGCCCCATTCTTCCGCCGAGCTCATCTGCTTTTCCAAACCCGATGCCTTCCACATCTCTTACAAGCTGATAAGGGTTCTCCTGAATTTTTTCCAGCGTCTCGGATTCATAGGCCTGGTAGATTTTCATAGACAGCTGAGGGCCGAAGCCAAATTGATTCAGCGAAATCATAATTTGCTCCAGTCCCTGATGCCGCTGCAGGGCACCGGCAAGGGTGTCAGCTTTCTTTTTTGACAGTCTCGGAACATCATAAAGGACTGAAGAATCAGCCAAAATTTTATTAATCGCTCTGTCACCCAGCTTTTTCACAATCTCTTCAGCGGTTTTTTTACCGATTCCTTCAAACAGATCGCTCGACAAATACTGAATGACGCCTTCTTTTGTTGTCGGGATCTCCTTTTTGAAGTGCTCAGCTTGAAATTGCAGTCCGAACTTTGGGTGAGTAACGGTTTTTCCGTAAAACGTGTAGGTCTCTTCTTCTTGAAGCGCAGGGAAGTAGCCCGTCACGGATACGACTTTATCTTCAATAGCTTCGGAGGTCTCTGTGACTTTCACTTTCAGAACCGTATATAAATTGGCGTCATTGTGATAAATGACGGTGTTTACTGTCCCTTTTAAAAAGGGCTCCTCCTCCATTTTCAGCTGATCCGGGTGCTGCTGCACGAGCCGTCCCTCCTCCTGAGCTTTTTATGATGGGTCGATTAGTTTTTTTGCATGAAGCGCCAGCATATGATCCGGCTGGATTTCGATTGCCTTGTCCAGCATTTCAAGCGCTTTTTCACGATTTTCTTTATAAGCATAAGCGACACCGGAATTATAAAACGCATCCGCGTGCCCCGGGTCTTGCTCTGTTACAGCTTCGAATTGGCTGAGTGCTTCGTCCAGCATGCCTTCGTTCGCCAAGCACATCCCGAATTGGAAACGCGCTTCTGTATCGTCTTCATTCAGCTCGACCGCTCTTTGTAAATATGGCAGAGCGAGCTTAGGCTGCTCAAGCTTTACGAGAACCGTTCCGAGCATGTAGAAAAGATCACCGTTCTCCATTCCGGCACGCAGCGCTTTTTCAAACATGTCTTTTGCTTCTTTGTACATTTCTTTTACCACATAGACATTTCCTGCTCCATAATAAGCAGTGGCGGCGCTGCTGTCTAATTCAAGCGCTTTATCATAAAACGCTAAAGCCCGTTCCAGTTCATTTACGGATGAAAGCAGGTTCGCAAAGTTAATATACGGAATTGCGTCTTCTTTGTTTTCTTCAATCGCTTTTGTAAAAGCCTCTGCCGCTTTTTCGTAATCGCCTTCCTGCATTGCCGCTATACCGGCTTCATTGTAATCCACAGTCATCTTCCTTTCATTAAAAAACCCCAACTCGCTGTTGAGGTTTTTTTCATTTTATACATACCACAATTTTGTGCCATCTTTATATACGTCATCAATGGTTCCGCCGCCAAGGCATTCTTCGCCATCATAGAAGACAACGGCTTGTCCCGGTGTGACAGCACGAACCTGCTCGTCGAAAATAACCTCCGCTTCGCCTTCCCCAGTCATTCGAACTGTAACTTTATGGTCTTCTTGACGGTAACGGAATTTGGCTGTGCAGGAAATTTCTTCGCCATCCATTATATCCGAACGAACCCAGCTGATATTAGTCGCTGTGATTTTATCGGAGTAGAGGAGCGGGTTGTGGAACCCTTGGTCGACGTAAAGGATGTTCTTTTCAAGATCTTTACCGACCGCAAACCAAGGCTCGCCGCTTCCGCCGATTCCAAGGCCGTGACGCTGACCGATCGTGTAGTACATTAATCCGTCGTGGCGTCCTTTTACTTCACCGTCCATCGTCATCATATCACCCGGCTGCGCAGGGAGATATTGACTGAGGAATGTTTTGAAATTGCGTTCGCCGATAAAACAGATGCCTGTACTGTCTTTTTTCGCCGCCGTTGCCAGATCTGCTTCTTTGGCAATTTCACGCACACGGCTCTTTTGAAGCTCGCCGATCGGGAACATCACTTTGCTTAGCGTATCTTCTGTCAGCTGATTCAAGAAGTACGTTTGATCTTTGTTTTCATCAATGCCGCGCAGCATTCTGACTTTGCCGCCGCTTCTGTCGACCCTTGCATAGTGGCCAGTCGCTAAATAGTCGGCGCCAAGTGACAGTGCATGCTCCAAAAATGCCTTGAATTTAATTTCTTTGTTGCACAGCACATCCGGGTTTGGTGTTCTGCCTGCTTTATATTCATCGAGGAAGTATTGAAATACCTTCTCGTAATATTGCTTTTCAAAATTAACGGCATAGTACGGAATTCCGATTTGATTGCAGACGCGGATCACATCTTCATAATCCTCTGTCGCCGTGCAGAAACCATTTTCGTCCGTATCATCCCAGTTTTTCATAAAGATTCCGATTACGTCATAGCCCTGTTCTTTTAACAGCAGAGCCGCCACAGATGAGTCTACTCCGCCGGACATGCCGACAACGACTCTTGTATCCTCCCGCCGTTTTTCCATTTCATTCACTCCAATAATTAAGTCCGCCTTATTGTGTTAGCCGCTTTACAACAGCAGCCACATGTTTGGCAGCGGTTTTCACTTGCTCAGCCGTATTGCCGAGACCGAAGCTGATTCGAATTGAGGACGTCAGCCGGTCGCTCTCTTCACCGAACATGGCAGTCAGAACATGTGACGGCAGGACTGAACCAGCAGTGCACGCTGATCCGCTGGAGACCGCGACTCCCGCCATATCAAGATTTACCAGCAGTGCCTCCACAGATACACCGGGAAAATAAAGGTTCATGACATGCGGAAGGCTATGCTCTTGATCTCCATTGATCTCGAATGCCACACCGGCATCCTTAAGCGTGCCGGCTATGATTGTTTTAAACGATTGATACTTCTCGTTTTTTTCGTCCCGATCTTCGCCCGACAGCTTGACCGCTTCTTTCAGCCCGACAATTCCCGGAACATTTTCTGTTCCGGCACGGCGTTTTCTTTCTTGCTCTCCTCCGAATAACAACGGAGAAAGCTTTACATCCTTACTTGCATATAAAAAGCCTGTCCCTTTTGGCCCGTTGAGCTTGTGCCCAGAAACAGACAGAAGGTCAATATGGCTGCTTTTCACATCAATTGAAAAAAACCCGAATGCCTGAACAGCATCGGTATGAAAATAAGCCGTGTGTTCCTTCAGCAGCTGGCCGATTTCATCGATCGGCTGCACAGTTCCGACTTCGTTATTTCCATACATCACCGTCACAAGGATTGTATCATCACGGAGTGCTTCTTTCACCTGATTTGCACTGACTCTGCCGTTTTGATCAACATCCAGATATGTCACTTCAAATCCGTCTTCCTCCAGTTTTTCACATGTGTGAAGCACGGCGTGATGCTCAATTTTTGTCGTGATGATATGTTTTCCCTGATTTTTTCTGGCAAGCGCAGTTCCCATTATCGCTAAGTTGTCAGCTTCCGTTCCCCCGCTAGTGAAAATAATTTCCTGTTCTGCCGCACCAATTTCAGCTGCAATGTGCGCTCTTGCTTCGTCCACCCATTTCCGTGATTCCCTTCCAAATGAATGAATGCTGGATGGATTGCCGAAATTTCCGGAGAAATGCGGTATCATTTTCTCCAACACGCGATCATCCATCGGAGACGTTGCGGCGTGATCCAAATAAATCCGTTCCATTTTGTTTTACACCTCTGATCTAAATATAGAACATATAAGCTTCTTGCTCTCCATCTGTGTAGCTGGCAAGGTCCTCTAATGTTGTGCTGTCTAACACTTCTTTGACAGCGTCCCGTATGCGGATCCACAGCTCCCGTTTGGCAGGCTCCTCGTCTTCGAGCACTTCCACAGGGCTGATCGGGCCTTCAAGCACGCGGATGATGTCTCCAGCTGTAATGGCATCCGGCTCACTTCCTAATACGTATCCGCCATAAGCGCCTCTGATGCTTTTGACTAAGCCGGCATTTCGGAGCGGTGATACCAGCTGCTCTAAATAATGCTCTGACAGATTATTCGTCTGTGCGATGCTTTTTAATGAAGTCGGTCCTTCGCCATGCTTTTTGGCGAGCTCGATCATAATGGTGAGACCGTATCTTCCTTTAGTTGATATTTTCAACATGAACACCTCTGTTATTTCATGATTTTCCACATATATAATGGTAATTTCTATATAATTCGTCCGTTTATTAAATAATAGACCAACTGCTATTATAGCATACCTTGTTCGAATTTTCATGGAAGCCGGCGGAAACGCGGCTTCCCCCTTTTCTAATTTCCGGATTTCCGTTACCCTGTAATTAAGTAAGGAGAGATGATGATGAAGCCATTGGCATATCGGATGCGTCCGACGAAAATAGAGGATATTATTGGCCAGCAGCATCTGGTGGCTGAAGATAAAATTATCGGCAGAATGGTTCAGGCAAAACATTTGTCATCGATGATTTTGTACGGGCCGCCCGGAATTGGAAAAACCTCAATCGCAACAGCAATTGCCGGTTCAACAAGTATTGCTTTCCGCAAGCTGAATGCTGTTATTAACAATAAAAAGGATATGGAGATCGTAGCTCAAGAAGCCAAAATGTCTGGCCAGGTCATTTTGATTTTGGATGAAGTCCACAGACTTGATAAAGGAAAACAGGATTTTCTATTGCCTTATTTAGAAAATGGCATGATTATTTTAATCGGCGCCACTACAGCTAACCCATATCACGCCATAAATCCGGCCATCAGAAGCCGCACGCAGATTTTTGAGCTTGAGCCATTAACACCCGAATTGATTAAACAGGCTTTGGAGCGGGCTCTTCATGATGAGCACCGGGGGCTTGGCACATACTCCGTTTCTATTGATGATCAGGCGATGGAGCATTTTGCCCAAGGATGCGGGGGCGATGTCCGTTCCGCTTTAAATGCGCTTGAGCTTGCTGTATTGTCAACAAAGGAGTCTGCGGACGGCGTGATTCACATTACATTAGAGACTGCGGAAGAATGCCTGCAGAAAAAGAGTTTTTCTCACGATAAAGACGGTGATGCGCATTATGACGTATTGTCCGCCTTTCAAAAATCGATCCGAGGCTCTGATGCCAACGCCGCTCTTCATTATTTGGCTAGATTAATTGAAGCGGGTGACTTGGAAAGCATCGCGAGAAGACTGTTGGTTATCGCCTATGAAGATATCGGCTTAGCCAGCCCGCAAGCAGGGCCGAGGGTGCTGCACGCAGTTCAGACCGCCGAACGGATTGGGTTCCCTGAAGCGCGCATACCGCTGGCCAATGCGGTCATTGAGCTCTGTCTCTCGCCAAAATCCAATTCAGCTATTTTAGCAATCGATGAAGCGCTCGCGGACATCAGAGCAGGAAAAATCGGCGATGTCCCAAAACATTTAAAAGACGCGCATTATAAAGGGGCACAGGAACTAGGAAGAGGCATCGACTATAAATACCCTCATAATTATGAAAATGGATGGGTTGAACAGCAGTACCTCCCTGATCCTTTAAAGAACAAGCAATATTACAAACCGAAGCAGACTGGTAAATTTGAATCTGCGTTAAAGCAGGTGTACGATAAATTAGTAAAAAGAAAATAAAAAAACAGCCTTGAATATGCTTCAAGGCTGTTTTTTATTCCATTATTTATCCTTCACACGTTTAATTTCAATATCTTTCAAAAGATCCATGACAACATGACCGCCCATAATCAATCCTGCAACAGACGGCACAAAAGCATTAGAGGACGGCGGCATTTTGGCTTTGCGAATTTTCGCATCGTCATTTCCGACTTCTTTTCTGACGTCTTCCCGGATCACAATCGGGCTTTCATCAGAGAAAATGACTTGAACGCCCTTTTTGATGCCTTCTTTACGGAGTCTCGTACGAACCACCTTTGCGATCGGGTCCGTATGCGTTTTAGAAATATCAGCGATTTGGAAACGTGTCGGGTCTGTCTTGTTCGCAGCACCCATGCTGGAGATCAGCGGAATATCGCGTTTCAGACATTCTTTCATTAAATGGATTTTATAATGAATGGTGTCTGACGCATCAATCACATAGTCAAGGTTATACTCAAAGAATTGCTCATACGTTTCTTCCGTATAGAACATTTTTAATGAAATCACTTCACACTCAGGGTTAATGTCCGCAATTCGCGCTTTCATTAAATCTACTTTCGGCTGACCGACAGTAGAAAGAAGAGCATGAAGCTGACGGTTTACGTTTGTAATGTCCACATCATCCTTATCAACAAGCAGGATGCGCCCGACGCCTGAACGTGCAAGCGCCTCCGCTGCGAACGATCCGACGCCCCCAACTCCGAGCACAGCAACTGTGCTGTTTTTCAGCGTTTCAAGGCCTTCTTTTCCAATAGCTAATTCATTGCGTGAAAACTGGTGTAACAAGAACCTCACTCCACATTCTTAATCTGGTTTTCCTATGATAAATGGCTGTTACACAAACAGCCGTTTTTTCTGCGCATAAAAAATAAAGTCCCAATTGTGCCGTTGCAGCTTTCCTTTGTTTTGAACCCGCTCTCAGCAGGTGGGTGCCCTCTTTTAAATCTTGTAAGTCCTCTTTACCGAATGAAAAGAGGCATGTACGCCATTTAAAAATGCGGGCTCCCAAATCAAAAAAATGTTCGGTCAAAACTAGGTGTACAACTAACACATCAGGACTTTATTTAACTTGTCAAAATCATATCACAGACGATTTTGATTTTCAAGAATCGAACTGCACATTTAGTTCTTTACTTTTGATTTGATAGAAAGATGAAGCTCATCAAGCTGTGCATCGCTTACTTCTCCCGGCGCATCTGTCATCAGACAGCTTGCACTTGCCGTTTTCGGGAAGGCGATGGTATCTCTCAAATTCGTCCGGCCGGCAAGAAGCATAACGAGACGGTCTAAGCCAAGCGCAATTCCGCCGTGCGGAGGAGCGCCGTATTCAAATGCCTCAAGAAGGAATCCAAACTGTTCGGCTGCTTCTTCTTTTGTGAAGCCAAGCAGTGTAAACATTTTTTCCTGAATATCCTTTTCAAAAATACGGATCGATCCTCCGCCAAGCTCATAGCCGTTTAAGACGAGGTCATAGGCTTGTGCTTTCATGTCCTCAGGCGCTGTTTCAATCAGCTCAAGGTCTTCACGGACAGGCATTGTAAACGGATGGTGCGCTGCGTAAAAACGGCCTTCCTCCGCATCATGCTCTAAAAGCGGCCAGTCAATCACCCATAAGAAATTGAAGAGGTTTTCGTCAATGAGTCCGCGTTCTTTCCCAAGCTTTAAGCGCAGGGCGCCGAGTGATGCGGCAACAACTTCGAATTTATCCGCTCCGAACAGCAGCAAGTCACCCTCAGCGGCTTCAAGCGCTTCAATTAGCTTAGACTGCTTTTCATCATCAAAGAATTTGGCGATTGGGCCTTTCACTCCGTCTGCTTCGACCTTCACCCAAGCAAGTCCTTTCGCTCCGTAATTTGCGGCAAACGCACCTAGAGCATCAATGTCTTTTCTTGAGTAATCGCCGGCTCCGCCTTTTACGTTGATGGCTTTGACTACACCGCCGTTTGCCACAGCTGATGAGAACACCTTAAATTCAGTATCTTTTACAATGTCAGATACATCTGTCAAAAGCATGTCAAAGCGAGTATCCGGTTTATCAGAACCGTATTTGTTCATCGCCTCGTCATACGTCATTCGAGGCAGAGGAAGCTTGAGTTCCACACCTTTCGTTTCACGCATAATCTTTGCCATCATATCCTCAGCCAATGACATAATGTCTTCCTGGCTCATAAAGGACATTTCAATATCGATTTGCGTAAACTCAGGCTGGCGGTCCGCACGCAAGTCCTCATCACGGAAACAGCGGGCAATCTGATAATAGCGTTCAACGCCTGAGACCATCAGAAGCTGTTTAAATAGCTGTGGAGATTGAGGCAGCGCATAGAATTCACCTTCGTGCACACGGCTCGGCACCAAATAGTCACGTGCCCCCTCAGGTGTGCTTCCTGTTAAAATCGGCGTTTCAATATCAAGAAACCCTTTTTCATCTAAAAAGCCCCGAGCAGCTCTCGTCACGTTATGGCGCAGCTGGATCGTTTGAAACATAGCCGGTCTGCGCAAATCTAAGTAACGGTATTTTAAACGCACGTCCTCTGATACATCATCCGCTTGATCAGAAATGGCAAACGGAGGTGTCTTCGCCGCACTCAATACAGTCACTGCATCAGCGTGAATTTCAATCGCGCCTGTTTTCAAATTCTGATTCACTGTGCCTTCTTCGCGCGCAACCACTTTTCCTTGAATATCTAGAACGTATTCGTTTCTGATGCCTTCCGCAATAGCAAGCGCTTCTTTTGATACATCAGGGTTAAAAACGACTTGAACAATTCCCGTACGGTCACGCAAGTCAATAAAAATCAATCCGCCGAGGTCCCGTCTTTTTTGGACCCAGCCTTTCAGCGTTACAGATTCGCCAATTGCTTTTTCAGTCATTTCGCCGCAATAATATGTTCTTCCAAACAATGCGTTCCACTCCTTATCCCTTTTGGTTTGCTTTCATTACATGTATCAATTCATCAAGAGCCACTTCAATCTGTTCGCCTGTTTTTGCATCCTTTACGTTGATTTTGTTTTGAGCAAGCTCATCCTCTCCCAAAATCGCAATAAATCTGGCGTTGAGGCGGTCAGCTGTTTTAAACTGGCCTTTCATTTTTTTATTTTCGTAATCAATCTCACTGGAAATGCCGGCTTCTCTCAGTTTGTACACCAGCGAAACGGAATAATCCTTCGCTTTTTCGCCAAGCGTCACGATATAGCAGTCAATTCCCTGGTCAACCGGCAGTTCTCTTTTTTCAGCATCAATTGCGGCAAGCAGGCGTTCAATGCTCATCGCAAATCCGATGCCGGGCGCCTCTGGTCCGCCGATTTGTTCGACCAATCCGTCATAGCGTCCGCCGCCGGCAAGCGTTGTAATCGCGCCAAAGCCCTCCGCATTGCTCATGATTTCAAATGCGGTATGGTTATAATAATCCAGCCCTCTCACAAGGTTAGGATCAATTTCATAAGAAATGCCGAGATCGTTTAAATATTGCTTCACTTTTTCAAAATAAGCGGCTGATTCTTCATTTAAGTAAGTAAGAATAGAAGGTGCCGATTTCATCAGCTCATGATCCCGGTCCTTTTTGCAATCCAAAATTCTGAGCGGGTTGGTGTGCAGGCGTGACTGACAGTCTGAACAAAATTCCTCGATGCGCGGCTCAAAGTGTTTCACGAGCGCTTCTCTGTAGCTTTTGCGGCTGTCCCGATCGCCAAGACTGTTTATCACAAGCTTGACGTTTTTCAAGCCGGCCTTCTGGTAAATACCCATCGCCAGCGCCATTACTTCAGCATCTATTGCAGGGTCTTTCGAACCAATCGCTTCGATGCCAAACTGATAAAACTGGCGGTAACGGCCCGTCTGCGGACGTTCGTAACGGAACATCGGCCCGACATAATACAGCTTTGTCGGCTGAACAGGATTTGCAAATAATTTATTTTCATTAAAAGCGCGAACTGTTGCAGCAGTTCCCTCGGGGCGAAGCGTCAGGCTTCTGCCTTTGCGGTCCTGGAAGGTGTACATTTCTTTTTGCACAATATCCGTAGACTCCCCGACGCCTCTGGCGAACAGTTCTGTATGCTCAAAAATCGGCGTGCGGATTTCTTTATATTGATAAGTTCGGCAAGTGTCTCTCATGATTTGTTCAACATACTGCCAGCGCTCTGATTCTCCAGGCAGAATATCTTGTGTTCCTCTTGGAATGTTATATCCCATGTGTAGACCTCCTATGTATTCCTTATAAAATATACATTTATCGTCAATGATGAAAATGAAAAAAACTCCCGCCCCTACTATACACTTATAGTAGGGACGAGAGTTATACCCGTGGTGCCACCCTAGTTGGAATATTTTTGTATTCCCGCTCGATCCTTTAACGCAGGTTCACGTTCACTGCCTAATGACGGTATCACGCGTTCAGCAGGAAACCTCCGGAGTGTTGTTTCGAGAAAGACGCAATGGGAGCCGCTTTCAGCCTGGGGCGGTTCCTCTCTAGCCATGCAATCTGACCTACTCTTCTCCATTATTGGTTCAACAATTTAATTTATTATGTACTCGATTTCTATTATAATAATGGCATTGCTGTACTCTGTCAAGCTTTATTCCGGTTGTTTTTCTGCTGTGATGCTTCTTTGGACATAAGACCAAATTCAGTTGCCGTTTCAGTGAGATAACCAATTGTATCTGGATCGGCATGATCACTGAAATGCAGGTTTCCTTCGCCGTCGTGAAATGCACGCCCCATTTTTGGATGATATTTCATGATTTGCACACCTTTTTCATTGTATTTATGCCTAGTATAAACAAATCATTTTATTTTTATTTAAAAATCAGAAAGGACTTTACGATATTAAAAAAGAATGCTTTTTTTTAGATCATTAGAAAGGAGGACACAATGAGCAAGAAACACTTTGTTCTTATTGTATGTATTATCGTCGCCGGGGCGCTTTTCCCGCCATTTTCTGCCGTTACAGCCGCTCAGGGAGAAGCGGTCATCGCAACAGATGAAATGAATGTCAGAAGCGGCCCGGGACTTAGCTACGGCATCATGGCGGAGGTGAAAAAAGGAGAACGCTACCCCATCTTGAAGGAAGACGGAGACTGGGTGCAAATACAGCTTGGTTCCGGAGAAAAAGGGTGGGTTGTCTCCTGGCTTATTACTAAGGAAAAACAGGCAGGCACAAGCTCCACTGACAGCAGTAAAACTGTTACATCAACAGATCCAGATTTACGGATGAGAACAGGCCCTGGTACATCATACGAAGTCATCGGCAAATTCCCGCAGGGCAGCCAAGCCTCAGTGATTGAAAAGGATTCCGGCTGGGTCAAGATTTCATATCGAAATTCCACCGGATGGGTATCTTCCGAATACGTCACATCAGGCAGCGGCAGTTCAGCGTCTGAGGAAAGTGATCAGACAGAATCATCTGGTTCAACAACGGGAACGGTTGGCGTTTCTTCACTGAATGTCAGAGGCTCCGATTCACATGATGCAGCGATTATAACAAAACTTTCACGAGGAACGAAACTTACAATCCTCGAAGAGAAAAACGGCTGGCTCCATATTGAAGTGAATGGGCTAAAAGGCTGGGTCGCAAGCCATTACATTGTGACCAGTTCTCACCCGGATGAAAATTCAGCTGATGTCAGCAGTTCAGACAGTACCAAAAAAGCCTATATCGTATACGAAGGAACGAATTTAAGAAGCGATGCCTCAACGTCAGCTTCTATCGTTAAACGCACAGCCAAAGGCGATGCATACACCATTACCGGATCAAAGGGCAGCTGGTATGAAGTAAGACTTGACAATGGGCAGACCGCTTATGTCGCCAACTGGGTTGTGCAGACGTCTAAAAGCGCTAAAGAATCCGGGGAGCCGCCTGTCGCTGATTCCGCTTCCGGAAGCGGGTCGCTGAAAAATAAAGCGATTGTTGTCGATCCGGGGCATGGAGGAAAAGACAGCGGAACAATCGGCTATTCAGGCCAATTCGAGAAAAAACTGACGATCAAAACGGCGCAACTGCTGGCCAGCAAACTTAGATCAGCAGGAGCAGACGTGTATGTGACACGGCAGGATGATACATTTGTCAGCTTACAGTCACGAGTCTCGACGTCTCATTACCGCAACGCAGACGCCTTCATCAGCATTCATTACGACAGCTTTGCGGATACTTCTACAAGGGGCAGCACAGCTTATTACTACAGTCCTGCAAAGGATCAAAAACTGGCATCAGATGTACACTCTGAAGTGGTTAAGCGATCTTCAATTCCTGACCGCGGGGTACTATTCGGAGATTATTATGTGCTCCGCGAAAACAAACAGCCCGCTATGTTGTACGAGCTAGGATATGTAAGCCATCCGCAGGAAGAAGCCATTGTACATAGCAATTCATACCAAGAAAAAGTAACAGACGGAATTGAGAGCGGATTGGAGAAATATTTTCAATAAAAAAAGCTGCCTTTTGGCAGCTTTTTTTATTTTGAATCCATAATCAATGTAACCGGTCCGGAGTTTGTGAGCTTTACATCCATCATAGCGCCGAATTTTCCGGTTTCTACTTTGATTCCTTTTTCACGAAGCAAGTCATTCCATTTTTCATAAAGGCCCAAAGCCTTATCAGGTTTTGCGGCGTTCATGTAGTTCGGGCGCCGTCCTTTTCTTGTATCTCCGTAAAGCGTAAACTGTGAAACAGACAAAACCTCTCCGCCTGTATCCAGAAGCGACAAATTCATTTTTCCATCACTGTCATCGAAAATGCGAAGATTCACCATTTTTTCCGCTAAGTAAGCAGCATCCTCTTCTGTATCATCGTGAGTGATGCCGACCAGGACCATAATGCCTTGTCCAATTTGGCCGATCACATCTCCATCAACGGTTACGCTTGCTTCTGTTACTCGCTGAACGACTAATTTCATTTTCTGACTCCTTTAATTCATGACGCGGCGCACAGAATATATATCCCTTATTTGCTTAATGCGCTCGACGACTTTATGCAGATGATTGATGTTCTGGATAAAAATAGCCATATGAATGGTTGCCACTTTGTTGCGGTCCGATTTGCCAGAGACAGAAGAAATATTTGTTTTCGTCTCATTCACTGCCTGAAGCACCTCGTTAAGCAATCCGCGGCGATCATACCCAAGAATCTCGATCTCAACATTGTATTCCTTGCGTTTTTGCACCTGTGACTCATGTTCCCACTCTACGGGGATCAGCCGCTCCTGCGCTTCATTCGTTTTGACATTCGGGCAGTCGTCGCGATGGACGGAAACCCCTCTGCCTTTTGTAATAAAACCGACAATATGGTCACCAGGCACAGGATTGCAGCATTTCGATAAACGCACAAGAAGATTGTCGATCCCCTTGACGCGAACGCCAGCTTCACGCTTTCTTCCTTGCGGATACGGTTTAGGCTCAGCAGTGACATCCTGAACAATTTTTTCTTGTTCTTCCTGATCACGCTGTTTTCTTTCTTTTTCCGTCAGCCGGTTCGCCACCTGCAGGGCTGTGATGCCATTGTAGCCGACCGCTGCATACATGTCTTCTTCATTTGAGAAATTAAATTTATCTGCAACTTTTTGGATGTTCTCCGGTGTCAGGACGTCCTTCACTTCAAAGTCCAGATTTTTAATTTCTTTTTCAACCAATTCCCGGCCTTTTTCGACATTTTCTTCGCGCCGCTGTTTCTTAAAGAATTGACGGATCTTATGCTTCGCTTGTGAGGTTTGAGCAAGCTTCACCCAATCCTGGCTCGGGCCATAAGAATGCTTGGAGGTGAGAATTTCAACGATATCACCTGTCCGGAGCTTATGGTCAAGGGTCACCATTTTTCCGTTGACCTTCGCACCGATTGTTTTATTGCCGATTTCAGAGTGAATCCGGTAAGAGAAATCAATCGGGACAGAACCGGACGGAAGCTCGATGACATCTCCTTTTGGCGTAAAGACGTACACCATATCCGAGAACAAATCGATTTTGAGCGACTCCATAAATTCTTCGGCATCTGTTGATTCATTTTGGAATTCCAAGATTTCGCGGAACCATGAAAGCTTTTTCTCAAATGTCGCGCTTTCACTCGCTGCTTTTCCTTCTTTATAAGCCCAGTGAGCTGCAACCCCGTATTCCGCAATTTCATGCATTTCAAAGGTGCGGATCTGCACTTCCAGCGGGTCGCCTTTAGGCCCTATAACTGTTGTATGAAGCGATTGATACATGTTCGGCTTCGGCATTGCGATATAATCTTTGAACCTGCCGGGCATCGGCTTCCAGCATGTATGAATAATGCCTAGCACCGCGTAGCAGTCCTTTATGCTGTTCACGAGAATCCGGACAGCAAGCAGATCATAAATTTCGTTGAATTGCTTATTTTGCAGCACCATTTTTCTATAGATACTGTAAATATGCTTCGGCCGGCCTGAGAAGTCAGCCTTAATGTTGACTTCTTCGACACGTTTTTTCACCTCATTGACAACCTCGTCGACATAAAGCTCGCGTTCTGCGCGTTTTTTCTTCATGAGGTTGACAATTCTGTAATATTGCTGAGGATTCAAATAACGGAGCGCCGTATCTTCCAGTTCCCATTTAATCTTTGAAATCCCGAGGCGATGAGCCAAAGGAGCAAAGATTTCCAGCGTTTCATTAGAAATTCTCCGCTGTTTTTCTTGGGGAAGATGTTTCAGTGTCCGCATATTGTGAAGACGATCCGCCAGCTTGATCAGTATGACCCGGATATCTTGAGCCATAGCGACAAACATTTTGCGATGATTTTCCGCCTGCTGTTCCTCTTGAGATTTATATTTAATTTTACCGAGCTTCGTTACACCGTCCACAAGCATTGCCACTTCCTCGGAGAATGCTTCCTTCAGGTCATCAAGCGTCACATCAGTATCCTCCACTACATCATGCAGAAATCCGCCCGCGATTGTGGATGGATCCATTTCAAGGTCAACGAGAATTCCCGCAACCTGAATCGGATGTATAATGTAAGGCTCACCTGATTTGCGGTATTGCTCGCGATGAGCATCTTCAGCGTACAGGTATGCTTTTTCGACAAATGCGATATGCTCATCGGATAGATAACTGCGCGCTTTATCAATAACTTGCTCGGCAGTCAATACTTGTTCGTTCGCCATGGAATCACCTTTTTTAAAATGTAAACTGTATTGTAGTTTATTATCAAGAAAAAAACGATAGATGTAAAGAGCAGAAGTTCAAATCACCAAATAATATATCAAATAAATGCAAAACAATAGGAAAAAAGCACCCTGTATCGAGTGCTTTTTCCTTTATGAGGTTATCTTTAGTATTTCATTAATGTTAAGATGTCATAATTATCAAGCTTATTTCTGCCATCAAGGTAAGAAAGCTCGATTAAGAAAGCGATACCAGCTACAATGCCGCCAAGCTCCTCGACAAGTTTGATTGTTGCTTCAATTGTGCCGCCTGTTGCAAGCAGGTCATCTGTAATAAGCACACGCTGGCCTGGTAAAATCGCATCTTTGTGGATCGTTAATACGTCTTTGCCATACTCCAAACCGTAATCCACTTTGATGACCTCACGCGGCAATTTGCCTTCTTTGCGCACCGGTGCAAAACCGACGCCAAGCGCGTAGGCAACCGGACAGCCGATAATAAAGCCGCGTGCCTCTGGACCGACAACCAAATCAATTTGTTTTTCTTTCGCATATTCAACAATTTGATCTGTTGCATAGCGATAGACATCGCCTTTATCCATCAGTGTCGTAATATCTTTAAATTGCACGCCCTCTTTCGGGTAATCCGGTACAATTGTTACGTATTGTTTTAAATCCATCTGTTTTATGTCCTCCTCGTACTTTCATAAGCCTCTGAATCTTGTTTCATCAGCTTATTCAGCCATTCCTTCAGCTCTTCAGCCGCAGAATAATTCAGCTTTTGATCCAGCTCCATCAGCTGCTGTTTTGCTTGATATGTTTGCGAGTCTGTTAAATCGCGTTTTTTCGCTCCGCTTATTACAGACAGCACACCATTCTCTATTTTAACAAAACCGAGATCAAAAAACACCTTTGTCATGAAATTGATTGTTTCAACGGACCAGCCTTTATGCCTCGCAAGCTCTGAGCCGTGTTTATTCAAGTCAAAAGTGCCTCTTTTCAGCAAGAATGCATAATACCATTTAAAGTGGTCTCTTGCCGGAAAAGATGATAAAAAGTGTTCCTCATGATTGAGAAAGATGAAGTAAATCCGCTCAGGCGCTTTGCCTTCTAGCAAACGTACGAGCATGTCCAGCGAAGGCGGAGAATCCAGTAATACAATATATGCATTGTCAAGTTCACATGCCTTCGCTTGGTCTTCAGAACTGATAACGTGCACGTCATGGCGAAAATCTTCAGACTGAAGAAGCGCTTTGGTTTCTTCTTTGAAGGAGACAATGACTCGTTTATCAGACGGAAGGGCGGAAACCGTATCTTTCCACGTGCGTTTTCCTCTTAAGTCAAACAGCTGCCATTCAGCAACAGCCGCATCCTTGATCATCAGCTGCGGTTTTTTTCTGTTATTCCATTCGTTGATCGACATTTCGCCAACAATCGAAATTTTTGAGCCGGGCACAATATTTTCCTCAAGCTCGCCTTTATTGAAACCGACGCAGTCAAGCTGGGAGGAATCGTTTCTAATCGTCATTTTGACATGATTTTTATTCGCCCCGATTTTGCGGACATCTTCCAGCACTGCGTTTTCTACCATCACATGCGGTTTCGGGTTCAGCATGCCGAAGGGAGAAAGCAGATTCATCTCTGTGATGCTTTCAACCGTAATGTCCTCCACGCTGCATACGAGGTCTACTTCCTGTACAGGAATAAAATCTTCTTCCGTAAGCGTATGGTCAGCTATCTCATTCAGCCTGTTCCGCAATTCCGGCACATCCTCGGCATTCAGCGTCATGCCAGCCGCCATTGGATGGCCTCCAAAGTGCGGAAGAATATCTCTGCATTCAGAAAGGCTTTCAAACAAATTAAATCCCCTAATGCTTCGTGCCGAACCTTTGGCGATCCCTTTTTCTTCATCAATTCCAAGGACAATGGCCGGGCGGTAAAAACGGTCTACAAGCTTTGAAGCTACAATTCCGACGACTCCGGGATTCCACCCTGCTTTTGCCACGACAATCGCAGTTTGATTAAGCCCTTCTTGTTCAACCATTTCAATCGCTTCATCCGTCATTTTACTGACCATCTTTTGCCGTTCTTTATTAAGCTGATCGATTTCAGCGGCAAGCTCTTCCGCTTCAAACTGGTCCTCTGACATCAACAGATGAACAGCAGGATCGGCCTGTTCAATTCTTCCGACTGCATTCAGTCTCGGTGCGAGCTGAAATCCGACGGTTTCTTCGTTCGCTTCTCCGATGTCTCCGCCTGAGAGCTTAATCAGCTCTTTTAAGCCAAGCCGGTTCGTCCGCCGGAGCTTTTCGAGACCTAATGTTGCAATTAATCTGTTTTCATCATGCAGCGGAACTAGATCGGCAATGGTGCCGATTGCCGCCAGGTCAAGAAGTTCATCTGGCCATTCGCCCAATAATGCGTGGGCAAGCTTAAACGCTACTCCCACTCCTGCAAGCTCCTTAAAAGGATAGGTGCAGCCAGGCTGCTTCGGGTGAACGATCGCATGAACATCCGGAAGCTCTGGTCCAGGCTCATGGTGGTCGGTAATGATGACATCTAAGCCAAGTTCCTTTGCTACCTTCGCTTCATGGACAGCGGCGATCCCCGTATCAACCGTAATAATGAGTGAGAAGCCTCGTTCTTTAATCGAACGAAACGCCTGTTCATTGGGGCCGTAGCCTTCTTTAAACCGGTCAGGTATATAAAAATCAACTTGCGCTGACAGCTTTTGCAAAGTGTGCAGCATCACTGACGTACTGGTAACTCCATCGGCATCATAATCGCCATATATCATAATCTGTTCTTGTTGTGAAATCGCCTGTTTTATTCGTTCAACCGCTTCTTTCATCCCCTTCATCTCATAGGGATCATAGAATTCGGCATCCTTTGTATGTAAAAACAGTCTCGCGCTTTCTGCCGTATCAAAGCCTCTTTTTACAAGCAGCGACGCAACAAGAGGTGTTATGTCCAATTGTTCTGTGAGTGATTTGACCTTTTCCTGATCTGGTCTCTGGATTTCCCATCGCATTTTTGACGCTAACATAAATTCACCCCTCAACCACCCTATTATACTAGAGCAGGCTGAGGGGTTTCAAATATAATTCGAAAACTAGTCTTTTTTCTCAATAATGGCGGATGCATCCTGTGTGTCGGCTTGGACATCATTCAAATGAGCATCCTCTTTGTTATGTATCACGTCCTGTGCGGTTTTGTTTTCTTTCCGCAGCTCTTTTATTTCTCTCTTTAACTTCATGACTTGAAAAATCCCGGCAGAAAAAACGATCAGCGCCCCCATCAGTACTGAACCTAAAATGACGAGAATAAGCGGCCACTCTGATCTGCCAAACAGGTAATCAACTTCTACGGATCTTACATTAATGACTGCGAAAACAGCGACAAGCAATGTAAAAATAAGTGCAAATATAATCGTCCATTGTTTGTTCATTCGATTACCCCCCAAACTTCACTTATTGAGGTTAGTTTCCCTATTCACCTTGGTTTTAAACATAGCTTGACGCGAGGTCAAGCCCCCAATGCGGTTAATTTTTCACGAATCAGCCTCTTCAGTCCTTCTCTCTCTCCAGAGATGACGAGTGTATCTCCTTCTTCTATCACTGTTTCAGACCCAGGATTCAATTGCTTTTTCTGATTCTTCTTTAATATAGCAATGATAGTCGCTTGATATTCCTGCCGCACGTCCAAATCACCGATGGTCTTGTGAACGGCTGCTGCTCCTGCTTCTGCTTTAAACCATTCTATGATCAAATCGTCAAGAGCTACTTCCACGGTTTCTAACGCTTTCGGTTTATATGCCATCCCGCCCAGAATCGCAGAAATCTGCCTCGCTTCCGCATCATCAAACTGTACGGATGTCACACATTCTTCATGATCATTTTCGTCAAAATAATACAGCTCTCTTCTGCCGTCGTCATGAATAATAATTGATATTTTATCTTGGTTTCTGGTGACAATCTCAACTTTTTGCCCGATACCCGGCAGCTCCGACTCGCGAACCTTCATAGCCAAACCCTCCCACATAAATGAAAACCTGTCACAAATCCTCTTCACACCATTTATATGTTTAATTGTAAGCGTATGTCATTATAGCAAATGTCTATTTTAAGATCAATCAAACGCAAAAAAATCAGACTGCCCATAATGGACAGCCTGACAGTTACTCTATTGTTCCGTACCTTTTTTTAATTCTTTCCCTTTCCAAACAAGCCAAATTTGCGCGGCAATGTAGAGGGATGAATAAACACCTGTTAACAGCCCAACCAATAGAGCGATTGAGAAGTTTGTAATAGAAGATGCCCCAAAGATCAGCAGTGTTATGACTACAATTACTACAGTTAATACAGTATTAACTGATCTTGTAAAGGTTTGCTGCAAGCTTAGGTTTACGATATGGCTCAAATCGGCAAACGTTTTCGGCTTGCGCTTTTTCATATGCTCGCGAACCCTGTCAAATGTAACGATTGTATCGTTAATTGAATAACCGACAATCGTCAGAACGGCTGCAATAAAGGTAACATCTACCTCCAGCCTTGAAATGCTGAAAAATGTGACGATAAAGAAAGCATCATAAAGCAGTGAAACAATTGCAGCAATTGCCATTTTGTACTCGAATCGGATGGAAACGTAAATAATGATTCCGATTGAAGCAATGGCTACTGCGTACAATGCATTTCTCGCCAGCTCTTTACCAACAGTAGGTGACACCGTGCTGACATTCGGCTCGGCTCCGTACTTGTCTTTAAAGTAATCTTTCACTTTTGCAATGGTTTCTTTATCAGGCACTCCTACAAAGCGGGCAACACCAATATTGCTCTTTTCGCCTGACAAGACAACCGTGTCAGGTTCCATGCCAAGTGATGCAAAGTCCTTCTCCACCTGCTCTGTCGTCAGCTTATGGTCACTTTGCACTTCAATCCGGGCGCCGCTCGCAAAGTCAATGCCCAAATTCAGCTTAAATACAAGCAGAATAATAATCCCGGCAACGGTAACTGCACTTGAGAAAATAAAGAAAATTTTTCGCTTGCTCGTAAAATCCCATTTTTGGAACGGCGTATACGGTTCTGTATTTTCATCTGTGTCCTGGATGTCCACAATATGTTTCTTTTTGACGCCAAACCAGCCTTTTTTGCGGTCTAACCATCTGCTTTCCACAAGAAGCGAAAGCAGAAATCTTGATAAGAAGACTGCGGTAATAAAGCTTGTCAGTATCGACAGAATCAGCATTGTCGCAAACCCTTTAACAGAGCTTGTCCCAAAGACAAAGAGCACAACCGCTGCAATAATGGTTGTAATATTCGCGTCAAAAATCGTCGCAAATGACCGTCTGTTTCCTGAGCGGAAGGCAGAACGGACGGATTTTCCTAGCTTAAGCTCTTCCTTAATCCGCTCATAGGTGATGATGTTGGCATCTACAGCCATCCCAACGCCTAAAATGAGTGCGGCTATTCCCGGAAGGGTGAGAACAGCGTTCATCCAGTCAAAAATCTGGAGTGTAATGTATACATAAACTGATAGCGTAATCACCGCAATCAATCCTGGCAGGCGGTAATAGAAAAGCATAAATAGGAAAATAATAGCAATCCCGATAATACCTGCAAATACCGTATCATGCAGCGCCTGCTGTCCGAATTGTGCGCCTACTGATGTTGAGTATTTTTCAGTCAGTTTCACAGGCAGCGCCCCGGCATTTAAAATGCTGGCTAAATCTTTCGCTTCCTGGACTTTAAAATGCCCTTCGATTTTTACATCTTTTGTGTTTAATTCCTGGCTTACATTCGGTGCGGAAACATATTTAGGGTTCTCTTTCTGAACTTCTTTTTTAAAGGAGTCACCTTTTTCGTAATCCAGCCAAATAACAAGCTGGTTGTTCGGCGCCATGTTCATGACCTTTTTCGTCACTTCTCCGAATTTATCAGCATCTTTCAATTTGATAGTGACAATCGGTTCATTTGTTGTACTATCATAAGTTTGTTGTGCGCCGTTTTCGACGAGATCCGCACCATTCAGCAATTCTTTATCATTTGCATCTCTGAAAGAAAGCTGAGCCTCAGTCGCCAGAATTTCCCGCGCTCTGTTTTGGTTTGTCACACCAGCGAGCTGAACACGAATCCGGTTATTTCCTTCAATTTGGATGTTCGGTTCACTGACACCGAGGACATTCGCCCTGCGGTTCAAAGCCTCTACTGTGCTGACCAGAACGTCTTTTGTGATTTTGTCACCTTTTTTTACAGGCTGTACGTCATACAGCACCTCAAATCCGCCTTGCAAATCCAATCCTAACGTAATATTGTTTGCGGCAGGCTTCGTAAAGTAGCCTAGGCCCGTGCCAATCAATAGAACGAAAAGGAAAAACGCAATCAAGCGTCCTTTTTTCATTATGTATATCCTCCCTTAAACCTATGCAGATCAACTGCTACCTCAGTAGTTCTTCTAATGCTTCCTGACCTTCTTCACTGCCCAGCCAATTAGACGTTTTAAATGACTCAACAGTTGCATAGTTCATAAATTCTCCAATTTTTACTGATAAAATATCCCTTGTCAGCTCATAGATGTGCAATTCCGATTTCTTTTTCCACTTCTTGTTTTTTAAGTATGACCACAAACTATCGAGTTCAACATCATCATATCCCAGAATCTTAAACTCTTCCAGTTTGCTGTAAAGAAACGGCCTTACGTGGTCTTTATATAGGTCGGCTGGATGCTTATCCACGAATTCCACGCTCCTTTTTTATTGTTTTTCAAGAAGACTTGTCATGCTTGGACGATATATACGCATATCTTTATTGTATATGATTCCAGGTAGTTTGAGAAGGCAGGGGGTAAAAATGGCGAAACAGACGTTTTTAAAGGGCACTCTTATCCTTATCGCAGCAGGGATGGTCACAAGAATGCTCGGCTTTGTCAACCGGGTGGTCATCGCCCGTTTCATAGGCGAGGAAGGGGTCGGGCTCTATATGATGGCAGCTCCTACCTTTTTCTTAGCCACTACATTAACTCAATTCGGTCTTCCCGTCGCAATCAGTAAGCTAGTCGCTGAAGCCAGCGCACGCGGAGATCATCAAAAAACGAAAAATATTTTAGTCATGTCTCTTACCATCACTGGGATTCTCAGCCTGATTTTCACACCGTTGTTTTTATTTTTCGCCCCGGTCATGGCGGAAACCATGCTGACAGATCAGAGGACGCTGTATCCCCTCTTGGCCATTACTCCGGTCGTGCCGATTATCGCCATATCCAGTGTGCTGAGAGGGTATTTTCAAGGAAAACAAAATATGAACCCGCTTGCCGTTTCACAAGTCCTAGAACAAGTCATCCGTATTTCTCTCGTGGCTGTATGCACGACGATTTTTCTCCCTTACGGAATTGAATATGCCGCAGCGGGAGCCATGCTTTCTTCAGTTGCTGGAGAGCTGGCGTCACTCGTTTATTTATTCATTTGTTTTAAATTCAAAAAGACAATTAAAATCAGAAAACATTTTTTTCAATCGATTAAAAATGGAAAAGAAACTTTTTCCCAATTAATGAGTGTCTCCCTTCCTACAACCGGCAGCCGTTTTATCGGCAACCTTTCATGGTTTTTTGAACCCATTGTTGTAGCACAAAGCCTTGCAATTGCCGGAGTGGCGACAGTTGCGGCAACAAAGCAATACGGGGAACTGACCGGCTTTGCCATGACGCTGCTGACTCTGCCCAGCTTTATTACATATTCTTTGTCGACCGCGCTTGTTCCTGCGATAAGTGAAGGAATGGAACAGAAAAAACTTCAGGTGGTTGAATATCGATTGGAGCAGGCCATGCGGCTGTGCCTGCTTAGCGGGGGCATTTCAGTTGTGATTTTATATGTGTTTGCGGATGAGCTGATGAGCGTGATGTATGGGTCCTCAGGCGCAGCCGTGTTTATAAAAGTCATGGCTCCGTTTTTTCTGCTTTATTATTTTCAGGGTCCGCTTCAGGCTGTGCTGCAGGCGCTCAATTTAGCAGGGGCTGCAATGATGAACAGCTTGATCGGAGCTCTTGTGAAAACAGGCCTCATTTTCGTCCTTGCCACGAGACCGTCTCTCGGCATCATGGGTGCTGCATTAGCGATTGTAACGGGCATGGTGCTCGTCACCCTTTTGCATGCAGCGACAGTGAGCAAGGTGCTGCCAATCAGCATCAAAATAAAAGAGTACGTGCTCTGCTTCGCGGTTATTTTTATATGCGGGTTCATCAGCACTGCTGTCAAACAATATGTGCGCTTCGGAGAGTCGGAGGCTGTGAATGTTGCCGGATGGATTGCGATCAGTGCTGTTTTCTATATCATCTTGCTGCTCGTCTTCCGTTTAATCAAAAAAGATGAGCTTCGCCGCATCCCTGTTATCGGACGCCTGATCGTCCGATGAAGTCAGGGGCGGTGCCCATCTTTTTCATCAATAAAAAATTCACCGTCAGTAAACGAACAAAATGATATACCTGAAGAACTCGTGTATCCCTGTTTCAATAAATTCTCCTCCAGCCACTTGCTATCTTTGCCGATCCGAGCCAGGTTCTCAGTTTGAATGTCACCGTCAATGATAAGCGGCATCTCCAGCTGTCTATGTTCATCATCTTTTTGTTTTTTTACGACAGTCAATTTGCCTGACGGCTCTAATATAGCAAATGATACATCAGCTACTCTTTCGACATTATTTTCTCTAAGCTGAACCATCAAATCATCAAAATTATAACGCTGTGATTTCATAGCGTCTTCGTCAATTTTTCCGTATTTAATGATAATGGTCGGCTTGCCGTCAAGCAGCTGACGAATACGCCGGTTTTTTAAGGATAGGTATGCAAACGTCACTTGGATCATCATTAGCACAAGCATTGGCAAAATGGTATGAAACAGATGGTCATCTACGTTTTCTATGGCCAGGACGGCAATTTCAGCCATCATGATAAAGACAACAAGATCTAATATACTAAGCTCTCCGATTTCCCGCTTGCCCATGAGACGAAAAATAATCAGGATCACAAAATATAATATGACTGTGCGAAACGTTATAGTAAGAAGCTCTTCCATGATGCACCTCCAACTCATCATAGCATGCAACAAAACAAACGATTTATGTAAGAAAAAGTGATCGTATTTCATAAAGCTTTTACGTCTAATTCACGGATCTAGGGAATACATTTTTACAAAGACGAGCCATCAGCATGTCTGAAGCTTTGTTTAATAAGAACAGAAGCCTTTATAGATAGGCAGGGAGGAGAAATTCATGGAGGAAACGAAACAAGTTGGAAAAGGCATACTCTACGGCTTAATCGCCATATTTTCAGCCATGCTCCTAACGAGTTTAGCCGTTTCACTTTTACTGACAGCAACCTCGCTTGAAGAATCATCATTCAACTGGCTGATCACCGCCGTATCATTCCTTTCTTTGTTTATCGGCGGATTCATATCTGGCGGGAAAGGGAAGGAAAGAGGCTGGCTGATTGGGGCATTGACTGCTTTGAGCTTTTCCTTGATTATTTTACTGTTTCAATATTTAGGATTCGGAGAAACATTTACAGTAGAACAATTGCTCTTCCATCTTGGGTTTTTAGGCGTATGTATGCTTGGCGGTATTTTCGGAGTGAATTTGAGAGGAAGCAGATCTTCCTCATAAAAAAAGAGCGGGGGCTACCCGCTCTTTTTTGTTTGCTATGTATGAACTCCTGCTGTTATTCAGCAGCAGAAGTTTCTCTGATCGCGCGGCGGTCGAAAGTAAGACGTGTGTTATCACCAGTCTTAATGACGACTTTGCTTTCGTCGATAGAGTCAACTGTACCGTGCAATCCACCGATTGTCACGACTGAATCGCCTTTTTTCAGTTCCTCCTGCATTTGACGCACAGCTTTCTGCTGCTTCTGCTGTGGACGGATCAGCAAGAAATAAAGAACCGCAAACATTAAAATAATAGGAACGATTGTACCTAAAGTACCTGTCATCTTTTCCCCCCCTTTCTGAAACAAACTTGCCATTATGGCTTTTTATATTAGAAGCTTTTCGCATTTGGCTTATTATAGCCGTAACGCTCAAAGAACTCTTCTCTGAAATCACCCAGACGATCCTCGCGAATAGCCTGTCTTACCTGCTCCATTAAGTGTAACAGAAAATGAAGGTTATGGTAAGTTGTTAATCGGAGTCCAAACGTTTCATTGCAGCGAATCAAGTGTCTGATATACGCCCGTGTGTAATTTTTGCATGTGTAGCAATCACACTCTTCATCAATCGGACGGAAGTCTCGCTCAAATTTTGCGTTTTTCATATTGAGCCGGCCTTCAGCAGTAAACACCGTGCCGTTCCGTGCAATACGGGTAGGCAGCACACAGTCAAACATGTCTACTCCGCGGATCGCTCCGTCAATCAGAGCATCTGGAGAACCAACTCCCATCAGATACCTCGGCTTATCCTTCGGTAAAAGCGGAGTCGTAAATTCAAGCACCCGATTCATAACGTCTTTCGGTTCACCCACGGACAATCCACCTATAGCATATCCCGGAAAATCAAGGGAAATCAAGTCTTTCGCGCTTTGTGTACGCAAATCTTCGTATTCTCCCCCTTGAACAATACCAAACAGGCCTTGCTCGTCCTGACGGGCATGGGCATTCAGACAACGTTCGGCCCAGCGGCTTGTCCGCTCAACTGACCGTTTCATGTAATCGTATTCTGCCGGATATGGAGGGCATTCATCAAATGCCATCATAATATCAGAGCCGAGTGCGTTTTGGATCTCCATCGCTTTTTCCGGGGATAAAAACAGCTTATCCCCATTTAGGTGATTGCGAAAGTGAACGCCCTCTTCCTCTATATTACGAAACTTGCTTAATGAAAAGACCTGAAAACCGCCTGAATCTGTTAAAATTGCGCGGTCCCAGTTCATAAATTTATGGAGTCCGCCAGCTTCTTTTACAATATCGTGCCCCGGGCGGAGCCATAAGTGATATGTGTTGCTTAAAATGATACCAGCGTCCATTGCCTTTAGCTCTTCAGGCGCCATTGTTTTAACTGTCGCCAGTGTGCCGACCGGCATAAAAACAGGCGTTTCAAAGGAGCCATGGGGAGTATGCACTCTGCCCAGGCGCGCCCCTGTTTGTTTGCATTCTTTTATAAATTCATAGCGTATTGGTTGTTCAGCCACTTTTTATGAGGCCTCCTGTTCTCAAGTTATATAATCAGCATTGCGTCGCCGAAGCTGAAGAAACGGTATTCTTCTTCAACCGCATGGTTATACGCACGCAGGACGTTTTCTCTGCCTGCAAGCGCACTGACCAGCATAATCAATGACGATTTCGGCAGATGGAAGTTTGTAATCATTCCGTCAATGCCTTTGAATTCATAGCCTGGATAAATAAAAATAGATGTCCATCCGCTTGATGCTTTAAATCGCCCATCATGTTCACCGGCAATCGTTTCAAGCGTGCGGGTTGAGGTCGTGCCGACAGAAATAATGCGTCCGCCCTTTTCCCTTACGCTGTTTAAAGCCGCGGCCGTTTCTTCTGACATTTGATAGAACTCTGCATGCATATTATGCTCTTCCACTTCATCGGCACTGACCGGACGAAACGTTCCGAGACCGACATGCAGTGTGATGAACTCAATTTGAACGCCTTTGTCCTTTAGCTGCTGTAAAATGTCTTCCGTGAAATGAAGGCCGGCTGTAGGAGCAGCGGCAGATCCGATTTCTTTTGAAAACACCGTTTGGTAGCGTTCTCTGTCATCAAGCTGTTCCTTAATATATGGCGGAAGCGGCATTTCTCCGAGTGATTCCAGCACCTCATAAAAAATACCGTCATAATGGAACTCAACTTTTCTGCCGCCATGCTCCAGCTCTTCCGTGCAGACAGCTTTTAATCTACCGTCTCCAAATGTTACAACGGTTCCTTTTTTTACCCGTTTTGCCGGTTTGACGAGTGTTTCCCACCTGTCACCGGCTTCCTGTTTCAGCAAAAGCAGTTCTACTTTTGCCCCTGTATCCTCTTTTATTCCGAATAACCGGGCAGGCAAAACGCGGGTATTATTCAGGACGAGACAATCCCCTTCTTTAAAGAAACTGATAATCTGTTTAAACGAGCTGTCTGTCAGCTCTCCTGTATGTTTATCAAGCACCATCAGCCTTGAAGCGTCACGCTGTTCCAATGGCACCTGTGCAATTAAACATTCCGGAAGTTCAAAATCAAATAAATCAACTTTCATAATTTCACCTTTATTCTAGTCTTTTGTTATTTCATTCTGCCGAAAAGATTAAGCAAGATTGATAATACCACACTTATGATAATACAAGTGACAACCGGGAAGAAAAACGTGACATTTCCTTTTTTCACAAAAATATCTCCCGGCATCTTGCCAACAAAATGCAAAATTGCTCCGATGATAAGCAAAACAGCACCAAGAATCATAATGATCTTAGGAAATTCAGTCATATCGGGGAGCCTCCATTTGAAAATGATGATAAACGGCCGGTGTGACGATCCTTCCCCGCGGCGTTCTCTGGATAAAACCGATTTGCAGAAGATACGGTTCGTACACATCTTCAATCGTATGCGGTTCTTCGCCAATCGTGGCTGAAATCGTATCTAGCCCCACTGGACCGCCGTTAAATTTTTCGATCATTCCCATCAGCAGCTTGTGATCAATGTGATCCAAGCCGAGACGGTCAACTTGAAGCCGCTCCAAAGCGTCCTGAGAAATCTCTTCTGTAATCCGGCTGTCGCCTAACACCTGTGCAAAATCCCGGACCCTTCTCAGCAGGCGGTTCGCCACCCGCGGCGTTCCTCTTGATCTTCTGGCAATCTCAAGCGCTGACGGCTGATCAATTTCAACCTCAAACACATCAGCCGTTCTCGTAACAATATCAGCCAGCTCTTCTTGCGTATAATACTCAAGCCGCGACATAACGCCGAATCGATCTCTTAACGGCGCCGTCAAAAGCCCTACTCTTGTCGTGGCGCCGATCAATGTAAAAGGCGGAAGATCAAGACGGACTGAACGGGCAGAAGGCCCTTTTCCAATGACAATATCAAGACAAAAATCTTCCATTGCCGGATAAAGCACTTCTTCAATCGATCTGTGCAGCCTATGTATCTCATCGATAAATAATACATCCCCCGGCTCGAGCGCCGTTAATATCGCAGCCAAATCACCCGGTCTTTCAATCGCAGGGCCCGAAGTGGTCCGCAACTCCACTCCCATTTCGTTGGCAACGATGGAAGCAAGCGTCGTTTTTCCGAGCCCAGGCGGACCGTACAAAAGAACGTGATCAAGCGTTTCCTGTCTCATTTTTGCGGCATCTATAAAAACACGCAAATTCTCTTTTACCTTATGCTGCCCGATATATTGAACCAGGCGCTGAGGCCTCAGGCTTTGCTCTATCACTGATTCATGGTTGTCTGCTTCACTTGAGACGAGCCGTTCATCCATGAACATCACCTTACTTCAATAGTTTTTGTAATGCTTTTTTTACGTATTGGTCTGTTGTCAGACCAATATCCTCTTTTAAGTGAGGAAGTATCTTTTTGATTTCTTTTTCGGCATAACCGAGTACCCTGAGGGCCTCGATTGCTTCTTCAAGCGCCGTTTCTGCCGTTTGTTTATCAAGTCTTTCTTCATGATTGAACAGGTTCTCAATCATTTCAGGCACGACGTCAGCCAGCTTTCCTTTTAAATCAAGGATAATCTGGCGCGCAGTTTTTTTGCCGACGCCTGGGAACTTGACTAAAAAGGCTTCATCTTCATTTTCAATTGCTTGAATGACCGCTCCCGGGTCACCTGAGCCCAGAATGGCGAGTGCCCCTTTTGGACCGATACCGGTCACATTTAACAGCTTTGTAAAGAGCGCTTTTTCCTCCCTTGTTGAAAAGCCGTATAGTAAAAACGCATCCTCTCTTACATGATGGTACGTAAAAATGGTTTCTTGACTTCTCTCCTTATATATAAACGGATTTGGCGTAAAAATCTGATAGCCGATGCCGCCGTTTTCTATCACAATATATTGGGGAGAAACATAATCAATCGTCCCTTTAACAAATTCGATCACGAACATTCACCTCTTTGACTGTTCTTCATTGTACCATAAAAACAGCCAAAGGCTTAATGAAAAGTTAACATATGTTCGCTTGTCTTTCATTGTTCCACGAAAAAAAAGACATGAGCACATGTCTTCAATCAGCAGTGGTCACCCGCTGTACGTCTTGATATGTTCTATGACATCTTGAAACTCCGCTTTCGTCCGAAACGGAATGCCTTTTTCGAGATTTTTTTGCATATGGCTCTCCAGTCTTTCTAAGTCAATTTGAAAAAAAGATTGAATGGGTTCAGCATCCGACTCCGGCCGTCCATGAAAGGTGGAAATCACTCCGCTGTCAGAAACGCCGATATACCCATTCACCTTGCTGAGCGGAGAAATATCGTCCACCTGCTTCCGAAATAGAACGTACCCATTTTTATGTTCGACCAGCGTCCATCCCGCATAATCCGCCCAAAAGTCATCCATGGAGAGCACCTTTTCACGCTTATGCTCGATGCTGACCTCTCCATCCAAATACACTTTTTCAAGCTGCACATGTACCTGCAGCGGTTCATAGTGCTCCACTTCTGCCCCTAACGCGCTGGGAGCACCCATTACAAAAGCTGCGGCTGAGCAAAATAAACCCAGCAACAGATACGCAGTGCTAAACCGTTTCACCTTTTACACCTCTTTGCGCACGTTTACGACTAGTCTGACCAAAGAGGCTACTGCTTAACCGTTTTCTCAAAATTTGTTTGCACATTTTTCCTGACAAGCCGTTCTTCTGGATACATATCGGCGTTTCGTTCCGAAATCGTCAGAAACTGTGTCAGGAAAGCACTGAGAAAATATAATGCCGCAAAAATCCATATCACGCCGCCTGCGCCAAGCGGTCCGATAAAAAGGCTCACGATGCCGGGAGCAATAAAGGCGCATAGACCCGACCCCAGATTTAACACGGACATGGCAGCACCTTTGTTATCAGGCGCAAGCGTCGGCAAAAGCGCGCTTAACGGAACATATCCGGCCAGTGCCGCACCGTAGCAGCAGGCAATGATCATCAGCACCCAGTACTGATGGCCGATCAATTGCGGCGTGTAATAAAGCGCCAGTGTAAAAATACCGCAGCCGACACCGCCGAACCACATGACTGTATTTCGCCAGCCCAGTTTGTCTCCGACTGCGCCGAAAATGATGTTAAATACAATGTTGACAAAAAACAGCGTTCCCCAAATTTGCAGCCACTCTGAAACAGAATAGCCGTAACGCGCTAAATATGTCGGAAGAAATATCGCAAATCCGAATTGTCCGAGAGCATTAATTGTCTTGACCACGCCGCCGATGCCGACTTTAGGATTTTCAAACATAATTGTAAATGCCTTCGACAGCTCTTTCCACTTCGGCTGATCTTGTTTCTGTACAGGCATAAATTTATCTTTATTAAAAAACAATGCGAGAACTCCACCTGCTGCCACAAATAAGAGAGCGCTCCAAAGCGTATTGATTTCTCCAATCGCCGGAACCGCATAGCTTGAATAAAACGGCCCAAGCACGTTTAGGCCGCACGTGAACATAAACCAAAACCATCCGACGGCTTTACCAAGGATTTGCTGAGAGGTGCTGTATGATACCCATACTAGAAACGAGTATGCAAACAGCGGGTATCCCAAGCCCCTAAGCGCGTAGCTGCCCAAGAGAGCCGGATAGTACATATGAGGAATCGCCCAGCCGATAAAAGCAACTGAACCGAGGATAAAAGCTAGTAAACCGACCGTCATCGTTTTCCTTGGCCCCCAAGTCTGGACAAAGGTTCCTGATAGCCAAGCCGAAATCGTGACCGCAATGCCATACACCGTAAATAGAGAAGCAGATTGCTGCATACTGAGACCGTGATCAACAAGAAAAGGAGACAGCCATCCTTGCTCAAGTCCGTCTCCAACCATAAAGATGACCACACCAATATAACCCCAAATCATGTGAGAAGGAATCCCAATTTTGTTCAGAGCATTTCCTTTAGCATGTGCTGTATTCATGATTTCCACCGCCTACTTTTTCTAAAGTATCAATGGAATGTATATACCCAAGCTTGCTGTATTGTAACCCTTTCTTTCTGAATATTAAAAAACAATTTTTTCAGTATGTTCAATGGTGACAGGCATGCCTAAAGCGAGCGACTGCTGAGCCGCCCTTGCTATTCGTTCCGCCTGAAAGCCGTCATCGCCAGTGCAGGCAGTCTCTCGATTTGTTTGGATGGCTTCTGCAAACTGAAGAATCTCCTCTACATAGGCTTCCTTATAGCGTTCAGGGAAAAAGAAATGCGGTTTATCCTTCATGACAACGTCAGCGGTCGACACTTCTACCGTCGTCGGCCTGCTATTGTCCGCTGCTGCCGAGCCTTTCGTGCCGAAAACCTCGACACGCTGGTCATATCCGTACACAGCTTGACGGCTGTTGTCTATCACACCCATGGCACCGTTTGCAAATGTCAGGGTAATGACAGCCGTATCAATGTCCCCCAGCTCTGCAAAGGACGGATTCACCAAAGCCGCTCCTTTTGCATACACTTCCGTCACTTCACTTGCCATGATGTATCTGGCCATATCAAAATCATGAATCGACATATCGATAAAGAAGCCGCCTGATGTGCGGACATAATCAACATTCGCCGGTTCAGGGTCCCGTGACGTAATTTTTAATAAATGAGGCGTGCCGATTTCACCATTTGAGACAATGGTTTTGATTTTCCTAAAATGAGGGTCGAAACGGCGGTTAAATCCGACTTGCAGTTTAACCCCATGTTTCCGGACAGCCGCAAGTGCCTCCTTCGTTTCATCGGGAGAAAAACTAATTGGTTTTTCACAAAAAATATGTTTTTTCGCCTCAGCTGCTTCTCTGATGATTTGCGTATGTGTGTTTGTTGGCGAACAGATAAAAACAGCGTCAATATCAGGATCAAGTAATAAATCTCTATAGTCAGCGGTTATGTATTCAATGTGGTGACTGGCGGCCCAATCCTGTAAACAGCTTGCAGAAATATCAGAAACCGCTTTTATTTTCATATGAGGAATCCGATGTATATTTTGAACATGAAGTTTGCCGATGCGCCCTGCACCGATAATTCCTGTCACCATCTGTTTCGTCATAGCGTGTTCCCCCTTGAAAGTTTACGAAAGCGCTTTATTTCAAATTAATAGTATCCCATTTGTAAGCGCTTTTCAAGGAGTGGCATAAACGTTTTCATGTCTCTTTTATCACAATCAAAGCTTATAGGTAGCCTTCTTTCCCAAGACCAGATACACTATATTTAGGCTCTTTTTCCTGAACAGTTTTGGATTTTCCTATAAACAACTGCATAAAATAGAGCAAAGAAGGTGAATGAAATGCTGACAAAAGCAGAGGCACTGGCCCATTCAGTCATATACCGCCAAAACAGCAGATTTGATAAAGTCAAAGAGAAACCCGAGGAATTGACATTAATCGGCAAGGGACGAAGCGCCTATGTGTTTGCCATAACAGAAGGTGACCGAAAAATGGCGCTGAAGGTATTCTTTCCGGAGTATCAAGCGACAGCCGTCAAAGAAGCAGCGATTTATGAAAAATTAGCCGGATCCGCATTCTACCCTGACATTTATGAAACTGGTGATTCATTTATTTTAATGGAATATATTAAAGGCGATACTTTTTACAACTGCCTGAAAAAAGGCATCGCGATCAGCGACGATATGATTCAGCAGGTAGAGGACGCACTTTCTGACGCCCGTGCAGCCGGTCTCAACCCGTCAGACATTCATTTGCGCAATCTGATTCTGACAGAATCCGGAGCAGTGCGGGTCATTGATGTCGCGAGATTTGAACAGACAAAAACGTGCACACAGTGGGACGATTTAAAAACGGCGTATCATATGCTTTATAAAAAGCCGATTTTCCCGAAAAAAATCCCGGGCTTTTGGCTTGAGCTTATCGCTTTTTTATATAAAAAAGATTGGTTTCAGAAGCACGTAGCACAACGGAAAAGAAAATATTCTTCATAGAAAAGGCAGCCGCTTATGCGGCTGCCTTTATCACTTTATTTTTACTTTCTGAGAGCAGAAATCAATTTCATTTGTTCAGGCGACAGCTTGATGCGATATCCTCTCACACTCAAATAAACCGCTTCTGAGTTCTTTTCGCTGGAATGACAATATGTGTTTTCCATTTCTGTCTCCCCCACCCTTTATCTATTTTCCTTTATCATACCTGCACTTTATTGAGGAAATTTTAAAGAAATGTAAAGATCGTATAAAATTCTTGATATGGTAAGATGAGAGAAAAAAGGGAGAGAGTCACTTCAAAACACGCAGTAAAGTCCCTCTTGTTATATTCTCATGTCTTCTGTTCTTCGGCGGTGCCGTTTACTGGATGTTTTTTTCACTCAAAAACGTTCCGAAAGGCAGCCTTGTACAATCAGTGGAATCTCCGGACGGAAGCTATACGCTAAACACTTATGTATCCAATAATACCTTAGGCTTAGATGCCGCCAGAGGCGAACTCGTGAATGAAAAAACACTTGTCAAAAAAACAATCTACTGGAATTATCCTGACAGCAGACCAGCTGTTAAGTGGTTGAACAACAATACAGTAAAAATCGGCGGCCAGACTTTACATCTTGATATCGATGAAACTTATGATTGGCGAAAGGATGATCATTGGATTCGTGAGGAGCCGCCGCAAGCATCAGTGAGGTAAGGTGATGAATGATCCTTATCGCCTTGCCTTTTATATGCGCAACGGCAGAGCTTGGCTATTTATTTCTCTAGGACTGTTTACAATTGGTGACATGCCTTTTTAAACAGAAGCGCGGCATACTTCATACGCTGCGCTTTTTTTCACCCCATTCTCCCCTCTTATGATCATTACACGTTATATAATGTGACAGATTGATTGTAAAAATAGTTCAATTAACCCAAAATCCTCTTTATAAAATGAAATCGAAACGACATGAGGAGGAAGCTTGATGGCAGATTTTGTTGCTAGTTTAAACGCGGTCTTATGGAGTACACCCGTCATTTATACTTTATTAGGAATTGGTTTGATCTTTTCTATTGTGACCCGTTTTTTACAAGTCAGACACATCAAAGAAATGATTGTGCTGATGTTTCAAGGAAAGAGCTCAGAGGCAGGGGTATCTTCTTTTCAAGCATTATCAATCGCGCTGTCCGGCAGGGTGGGAACCGGAAACATTGCAGGTGTGGCAACAGCAATTGCCTTCGGCGGACCCGGCGCGGTGTTCTGGATGTGGGCCATTGCTTTTATCGGTGCTTCGAGCGCCTTTGTTGAATCTACTCTTGCCCAAATTTATAAAGTGAAACAAGGCGGCCAATATCGAGGCGGACCCGCTTATTATATAGAAAAAGGATTAGGCATTAAGTGGTTTGCTGTTTTATTTGCGGCTGCGGCACTGATTGCAATGGCTCTCCTTATGCCAGGGGTCCAGTCCAACTCCATTGCAGCGGGCGTCCAAAATGCATTCGGCATATCTCCTGCCATTACTGGCTGTTTTCTTGTTCTCTTATTAGGTTTTATCATTTTCGGAGGTGTAAAACGTATTGCCAGTGCAGCACAAATGATTGTCCCGTTTATGGCAGTCGGATACATTCTGCTCTCCCTGATCATCATTGTGATGAATATTTCTGAACTGCCTGCTGTGATTTCTTTGATTTTCAGAAGTGCATTTGCGTTAGATTCCGCATTCGGCGGCCTCATCGGCATGGCCATTTCATGGGGCGTCAAACGTGGCGTTTATTCAAACGAAGCCGGCCAAGGAACAGGCCCTCATCCCGCTGCCGCTGCAGAGGTGTCCCATCCAGTAAAGCAGGGATTGGTTCAGGCATTTTCTGTTTATATCGACACTTTATTTGTATGTTCCGCTACTGCATTCATGATTTTATTTACCGGTATGTACAATACACAGGCTGCCGACGGATCATTTATTGTCAATCACCTGAAAGGCGTAGAAGCTGGACCGGGCTTCACTCAGGCCGCCATTGACAGTGTGCTGCCCGGCTTTGGTGCAGGCTTTGTCGCTATTGCTTTGTTCTTCTTCGCTTTTACAACCATTATGGCTTATTACTACATCGCTGAAACAAATATCGCGTATTTAGCGAGAGGCAGAGAAAGCAAGTGGGCTATGCTTGGCTTAAAACTGATCATTTTAGCCGCGACATTCTACGGTGCGGTCAAAACCGCTACACTCGCTTGGGCTCTAGGTGACGCGGGACTTGGCATTATGGTTTGGCTGAACGTCATTGCCATTGTTTTGCTCGCCAAGCCAGCGCTTATTGCGTTGAAGGATTATGAGCAACAGAAGAAACAAGGGTTAGATCCAGTCTTTGATCCTAAAACTCTCGGCATCAAAAACGCTGATTTCTGGGAGAAAGAATCCACACACGAAAAAGAGCACGTCTCCTAAGATGAAAAAAGACCGGCCTGAGAGCACTTTGCGCCGGTCTTTTCATATTACTGATAATTGGTATACACTGCCTGAACATCATCATCGTCTTCAAGCGAATCGATCAATTTTTCCAGTTTTTCAACAGCCTCGTCATCAGCGTCTGCATATGTTTTCGGTATCATGGTCACCTCAGCTGAATCGACTGGATAATCCGCTTCAAGTGCTGCTTTTACCTTTTCAAAATGTTCAGGCGCTGATAATACTTCAAAGTATTCATCCTCTGTCCGCAGCTCTTCGCCGCCCGCTTCTATGACATCAAGCATCAGTTCATCCTCTTCTATTTGCCGCTCTGTACGGTCAATTGCAATGTATCCCTTCCGTTCAAATAAAAATGCTACACATCCGCTTTCTCCGAGACTTCCGCCGTTTTTATTGAAAGCTGTCCGCACATTTGTCGCCGTACGGTTTTTATTATCAGTTAAGCACTCCACCATGACGGCAACCCCTGATGGGCCGTAGCCTTCATAGGTGATTTCCTCATAGCTGCTATCGTCCTGGCTTCCTGCGGCTTTTTTAAGGGCACGGTCTATATTTTCATTTGGCATATTGGCGCCTTTTGCTTTTTCAATTACAAGCCGCAATGCTGAATTTGCTTCAGGATCGGCTCCGCCTTGCTTCGCAGCCACATAGATTTCTTTAGCAAGCTTCATAAATATTTTACCGCGCTTTGCATCTTGCGCATTTTTTCTTTTTTGTATGTTTTTCCATTTAGAATGGCCAGCCATGCTTTCACCTTCCTTGATATTTCTATGTACACTTTAATGGGTATTGCAAACCGTTGTAAAGAAAAAGACCGCCGGGAATCACTCTCCGGCAGCCTTCTTAGTCCTAGCGTCTGTTCATTTTATGAAGTCTTGTGAACAGTCCTTTATCTGTAGATACTTGAATGTCACGGCCATCCGCATAGTTTCGTGCGGCTTTTGTGACATTTTGCCTGTCAGACTTTGTGAAATCAGCGTGGCTTCTGACTGCGATGACGACTTTGTCATCCGTAACCATGACTTGTGTGTCATTGACGTTTTTGACTTGTTTCACACGATTGGCGATTTTTGCGGCAAGTCTTCTGTTCTCTTGGTTGTCATACCCGTTGTTGTTCGTCCCATTTCGGTTCATGTTTCTGTTATTAGTGTTGTTATATGTTCCGTCTGTTGTCAATGGGACGCGATCATCGGCAGTAACACGGTCGTTTACATTGGTTGTGTTTCGGTCACGGCCGTTCTGGCCGTTCTGGTCTTCCATCAATTCAGAGACCGGGCCGTCGTGATCCATCCCGTCTCCCTGTCTGTCAGCGTCGTTCTCATTTGTATAATATCCGATTGGACGGGTATTACCGTTATTACCGTTATTACGCGTATCATTAAGGGCATCATTATTTGCGCCGCATGCTGTTAATCCGGCTGTCATCAAAATGAGACCTGCAATTGTTAACTTTCTACCCAATGGAAAAACCCCCCGAGGACTGATTGAGCATGTTGTGCTCGTTTTTATCATGCGCATGAGGGAGATATGTTAAGCGTGTCAGTTATGACCATTCGTCTTGTACAAAACAATAACTAAAAAAAGGAACGATTTACATCGTCCCGAGCAATCATTCACTTTCTTCTTCCGGCCGTCCAAACATCTGATTTGTTGAAGGCTGATTTGGCATGGATGTTCCGGCTCCATACGGATTCGGATTTGCTCCTCCGTAAGGCATATAAGGCGTTCCATATGCGCCTCCCTGATAACCAGGTGCTGAGAAGTATGGCTGCTGATCATCGTCACACCCGCAATCATCATGATCCTTAAATGGCGGCATATAACCATGCGCCATATTTGGCTGATAAGCACCCATCACTTGAGGAGCGCCATAATAAGGACCATATGGCATATGCCCATAAGGAGATCCATAAGCCGGCGATGCATATTGAGGCGCGCCGTGCGAAGGCTGATATCCGTAATGCCCGTGATGGCTGTTTTCATGATGCTGGTTATCATATTTACCCGGATCATATTGCGAAGGTGAAGCAAAACCTGGCTGATAGCCATAAGGCTGATGCATCGGAAATGCATGTGCAGGATAGTATGGGTAGCACAGGCCGGAACCAGGCAGAACCGGTGAGACAGGAACCGGACATGGTACAAAATGGGTTGGATACGGATAATATGGCTGAACTGCCGGCATATTCGGAACAGTGTGGTGGATGTTTTCTTCTTCCAGACCGCCTACATCTGGCGCTTTAGGCGTATTAGGCATATTCGGATAATTTGCATTTTCCATATTACTCATTGCCTCCTGTTGTGGAAATTGATCTTGCATGTGATACATATGATCTATATTTCCGTCATGATGCTTTTTAGGCTCCTCCGGTTTAGGAGGTGACCAAGGCTGAAAAAGCTGATTCATATCATAATAATCGTTTACATCAGCTTCAGGATACACATTATCATGCAAATTCGGCATCGGCGGGACAAAAGGAACTGACTGCTTTTCTTTCGGTTTTGTGTCTTCTACGTCGACAACGGATTTAGGCTTCTCCTTGGAATATGGGTGTTCTTTCTTCTCATTCCCGGATGCCGCCGGACTTTTGCCAGCTTTTATCTCTTTTCTGACCGGAACACCTCCAGACGGCACTTTTATTTTCATCCCAGGCATAATTAAATCTGGATTGCTGAGCTGCGTATTGAGTTTTTTCACTTCCTCAACATCAACTCCGTATTTTTCAGCTATTTTCCAGAGTGAATCGCCTTTTTGAACGATATGGATTTTCAACGTTTTCCCCTCCTATGCAAAACGTGAACAGTTCAGTTGTGTGATTACAATATGTTTCTTCACAACATATGCCTGCTCAAAAGAAGTTATGAGTACAGGAGGGGAAATATTTCTGATTTACGTAATGGAAAGCATTCGATTCAGTGCAAGAAGGGCATCGTCCTGAATGACTTTCGGCACTTTGATCACGCCTGCTGGTTCTCCTTTTTCGATTTGTTCTAAAGACCAGAGCAAATGCGGGAGGTCAATTCGATTCATCGTCAGACACGGACACATATCCGGATTCAATGATTCGATCTGTTTGTCGGGATATTCTTGAATCAGTCGCTGAACAAGATTCATTTCTGTACCGATTGCCCACTTGCTTCCCGGCTGAGCGCGGCTGACGGTATCAATAATATATTTCGTTGATCCGCTGTCGTCACTTTGCATTACAACTTCATGAGAGCATTCGGGATGAACAATGATCCGGATGTCAGAATCTCGTTCTCTCAAATCATTTATATTTTTCACAGTGAATTTTTCATGAACAGAGCAGTGGCCTTTCCAAAGAATAACCTTGATATCGTTATGTTCTGCTTCGTTCTCCAATTGATCTTGAATCGGGTCCCAGACAGCCATGTCTTCAAGCGGGATACCCAGTTCATAAGCGGTGTTTCTCCCTAAGTGCTGATCAGGCAGAAATAAAATGCGTTTTTTCTGTGTAAACGCCCATTCAAGCACTTTTTTTGCATTCGATGAGGTTACAGTCGCTCCCCCGTGCTTTCCGACAAATGCCTTGATCTCCGCTGTAGAATTCACATAGGTTAATGGTATGATCGTGTCGCCGAATATATGCTGAAGTTTCTCCCACGCCCTGTTCGTCTGCTGCATGTCAGCCATATCAGCCATAGAACAGCCCGCTCTCATATCTGGCAGGATGACCGTTTGGTCCGTACCTGTCAGCATATCAGCGGTCTCTGCCATAAAATGTACGCCGCAAAATACAATATATTCCGCATCCTTATTTTTTTCCGCCATTTGGGCAAGCTGGAGTGAATCGCCCGTTTGGTCAGCAAATTGAATTACTTCATCCTTTTGGTAATGATGGCCTGGAATAAACAACCTGCTCCCGAACTTTTCCTTAATCGCTGCAACACGTCTCTCCATCTCTTTCATTGACAGCCCTTTATAATGGTCAGGCATCATTTCAAATTGTTTGATTGCATCAAGAATTGACATAACCGCATTCCTCCACTGACTGATTTGTTAACGCTACATCCATGCTGATATCTAAGCTTCTGACCGAATGAGTCAGAAATCCTAAGGAAATATAATTCACACCCGTCCCTCTAAAAGCGGGCAGAGATTCTAATGTAATTCCTCCGGAAGCTTCGGTTTTAATGTGATCCGGTGTGATATTTGCAAAATGGCGGACAGTGTCAGGCGGGCAATTGTCAAACATAATGACATCAGCTTCAGCAAGAATGGCTTCTCTGAGCTGCTCCTCAGATTCAATTTCCACTTCAATATTCACCATGTGCCCTGCTGCCTGCCGCGCTTTTTCACACGCCTTTACAATGGAACCGCAAGCTGCAATATGATTATCTTTGATCATGATTCCGTCGTACAGGCCGAATCGATGGTTATATCCTCCTCCGACCCTGACCGCATATTTTTCGAGCATTCTTAACCCCGGCGTCGTTTTCCTTGTGTCACAAACCTTAATCTGTTCATCATCAAGCCGTTCAACAGCCTGCCTTGTCATCGTCGCAATACCCGACAGCCTTTGAATAAGATTTAATACTACCCTCTCTCCAGAAAGAAGAGCAGCGGCCGGCCCGCGTAAGACGGCAATCACATCACCCTTTCGCAAATGATCTCCATCTTTTTTGTGTAAAAACGTCTGAACCTTTTCATCTAAAAAGGCAAAGCCTTCCTTTATTACCGCAGCTCCGGCGAAAATGCCGTCTGACTTTGCAACAATTGAGGCCTCACAGTTCTGTCCTTCAAAGATGGACTGTGATGTAAGATCTCCCGTCCCTATATCCTCATGAAAAAAGTGATTCAGCAATTTTTTCAGCTGTAAATGATTCATTTCTCCAAATCCCTTCGTTTTTTCTCATTTTGGTTCCCTTTTTTGTATGGACAATTTGTTTGCCTTGCCAGCCTGCATCAGCCTGAGGGATATCAATTCGAAAATGCGCCCCCCTGCTTTCTTCCCGCAATAGAGCAGACGAAGTCATCAGCTTTGCAACCTGCCACAAGTGAGAAAGCTCCAGCTGCGGAATTGTGATATCCTTCACATTTATCTTCTGAGATGGGAGCCCATAAAGCCAATTGCTCATCTCAATCAGTCTGTCTTTTTCTCTTACTATGGACATGTCGCTTGTCATTCTGTTTTGCAGTTCAGAAAGCTCGATATTCGGCACCTCATAAACTCCGCTGGTTTCACCGTTGAATTGACTATACCTGTTATCAACCGGTTTTCTCATGATATGTTCTGCTGCTCTTTTACCAAACACAAGTGCCTCCAGCAAGGAATTGCTCGCAAGACGATTGGCTCCGTGTAAGCCGGTGCATGCAGTTTCCCCTATCGCGTAAAGCCCGGGCACAGTTGTTTCTCCCCACCGATTGACTGAAACGCCTCCCATTAAGAAATGCATTCCCGGCGCAACAGGTATTTTTCTTTTACGAATATCAACCCCTGCCTTTTCGCAAATAGAGGTGATTGTGGGAAAACGCACTTCGAAGTCAGAAATAGCGCTGCAATCAATATACACACGTTTTCCTTTTGCTATTTCTTCATGAATCACCCGCGAGACGACGTCCCGTGGTGCTAAATCCTCCAGCGGATGCCGTCCGGCCATAATACGGCGGCCGTTTTGGTCTGTTATAAAACCGCCCTCACCTCTGACTGCCTCTGAAACAAGCCCACACGAGACGCCATTTTTGACTAGAAGTGTAGGATGAAACTGGGTAAACTCTAAATCAGTTAATTCCGCTCCGGCCCGGTAAGCAAGTGAAAGACCATCACCCGTGACAGATGGATCGTTCGTATGGTGCTGAAACAAGCTTCCGCATCCGCCAGCTGCCAGCACAACCTCATCCGCATGCCGCAAATTGATCCGGCCGCGGCTGTCTTTCGTCACTACACCGGCACAGCGCCCATTCTTCATCAGCAAATCAACCGCTGTTTCATTCTCGATGACTTCGATTTGGCTATTGATTTGTTTCAGCAAGTAATCAATAAGCATGCTGCCTGTAGCGTCTCCGCCCGCATGAAATATGCGGTTACGCGTATGGGCTCCTTCCCTGCCAAGGCTGACTTTGCCTTGTTTATCCCGGTCAAATGGAAAGTCATTCTCCAAAAAGTTCTCTATGATGGTTTTTCCATCAAGTAAAACGTCTGATACGATGTTTTGATCGTTATGTCCGCAGCCTGCATATAACGTATCCTCCATATGAGACGCAATCGAGTCATCTTTTGCATAAGCCGCCGCAATTCCGCCCTGTGCATGTCTTGAATTGCTGTTTTTTATGCCTTTTTTCGTGATGACAGTCACCTGGTATGATGGCGGAAGTGCAGAAGCCAGGGCAAGTGCTGCCGCTCCTGAACCAATGACCGCAATCGTCTTTATAGACATATGCCACCTCCTGTTGTTTACACCTGTCTTGACACCTATATTTACACAAGGATAAAATAAACTCAAGAGTTTTTTTATGAAGAACATATGGAGGAAAGACCGGATGATTTATTTAGATTATGCAGCAACCACGCCAATTTGCGAGGAAGCTCTGGACGTATTTCAGAAGCTCAGCATTGAAATGTACGGAAATGCCAGCAGTTTGCATGATGCTGGGGGAAAAGCAAAGCATATACTGGAGTACTGCCGGGGGAAAATAGCTGCCATAATCGGCGGAGAAACAGATGGGATATATTTTACAAGCGGCGGTACTGAATCCAATTTTCTTGGCATTCAATCATTGTTAAACGGCCTGCCAAAAACAAAAAGACATTTTATTACGACGGCCATGGAACATCAATCAATCCATAACTGTGCTGCTTTTCTGCATAATCATGGCTTTGACGTGACAATCATTAAGCCTAATGAGTATGGGCTTATTACCGAGGAAATATTGGCAGCCCATATTCGCCCGGACACAGGCCTGGTTTCTATTCAGCATGCCAATTCAGAAACAGGAATCATTCAGCCCATTAAACACCTGTCATCGTTTCTTCACAACAGGAAAATTCTTCTTCATTGTGATGCGGTTCAAACATTCGGCAAACTGCCCATCAATACTGAGGAAATGGGGGTTGATGCTCTCTCTGTCTCCAGTCACAAAATCCACGGCCCTAAAGGAGTCGGAGCTGTCTATATTCGACCGGACGTTAATTGGAAGCCGGTATACCCTGACACCGCTCACGAGAATGGGTTTCGAGCAGGCACGGTAAACGTACCGGGTATCGGAGCCTTTACAGCGGCAGCGGAGCTGATCGCAAGTGAAATGGAAAAACAGATATCCCACAATCAAATGCTGAGACAATACTTTTTAGAACAAATCCGTATTCGGTCTCTCCCTGTAACCCTTGCGGCAGACGGTGCAAACACAGAATGTCTGCCCCATATTATCGGGTGTTTTTTTGGCTCATTTGAAGGACAATATGTTATGTTAGAATGTAATCGGAATAATATTTGCATTTCAACGGGAAGCGCTTGTTCTGCAGGTTATCACGGGCCGTCTGAAACGATGAAAGCGTTAAGAAAAACAGAACAGGAAGCCTTGCAATTTATCCGGATCTCTTTCGGAAGAAACACAACCACTGAACAGCTGGATATGTTATTACATACGTTTACAGCGCTTTTGGAACAAAGGAAAGGAGAATATCATATTGACCGAAGAATTAAAGCTCATGGGCGCCAATAGGCGTGAGCAGCTTCTTTTGTGGCTGAAGGAATCCCAATCGCCACTGACAGGAGGAGAGCTCGCCAAAAAAGCAAATGTTTCAAGACAGGTGATCGTTCAGGATATCTCGCTTTTAAAAGCGAAAAATGAGCCGATTATCGCCACAAGCCAAGGGTATGTCTATCTGGACGCCGCCGCTCAAAAGCATCAGCAGGCAGAAAGAATCATAGCGTGTTTGCACGGACCTGAACGGACAGAAGAAGAATTGCAGCTCATCGTGGATGAAGGGGTAACTGTAAAAGACGTAAAAATTGAGCACCCTGTATACGGCGATTTAACTGCAGCGATCCAAGTCGGCACGCGAAAAGAAGTCAAACATTTCATCAAAAAGATTAATTCCACAAATGCCGCCTATTTATCACAGCTGACAGATGGTGTGCATCTCCATACACTGACAGCGCCGGATGAACATCGCATCGATCAAGCCTGTCAAGCGCTCGAGGAAGCCGGCATTTTGATTGAAGACTAAAAAAAGCCCTATTAGGGCTTTTTATAATTGATAAGATTGATATGTACCAAGCAGCTTTACTTTGCACCCGAGCGCTTCAAGCTCCTGCATAGCTCCAGGGATTAATACTTCATCAAACGCCTGTTCAATATCAATAATAAAGAAATAATTCCCTAACCCGGTTTTGGTCGGACGGGATTCGATTTTTGACAGGTTTAAGTTTCTCCAAGAAAAAGCAGACAGCACTCTATGCAGCGCTCCAGATTGATCATCCTGGGGAAGCATCACCATCAGTGTTGTTTTTGGTCTTGAATTCAATTTTGAATTCACTTCAAAGGTTATATTTTCATCAGGAGACAGAATGACAAATCGCGTATGATTGTCTCTATAGTCCTGGATATCCCGTTTTACGATTTTTAATCCGTATGTAGAAGCCGCCATTTCATTGGCAATCACCCCGATATTCAGCTCGGGATGGTCACTGACAAACTTTGCCGCCGCTCCAGTTGAATTGGCGTATTCATACGAGACGGAAGAAAAATGCCGATGGAGAAACTTATGGCACTGCGCAATCGCATGTGAGTGCGAATAAATTTTGTTCAGGTCTTTCCATGCATTCTCTCTGGAAGGATGAACGAGTAAATGCTGATGTATCGGCAATGTCATTTCACCTACGATAGGCAGAGGCTGTTCATGTATTAAATAGTCTATTGTTAAGTTTACTGATCCTTCTAATGCGTTCTCTAAAGGCACAAAAGCGAAATCAACCTCACCCGCAACTGCCGCATCTATACATTCCGGTATCGTGCGGTAAGCAACATGCTCGGCGCCATTTAGAAAACAAGAACTGACTGCTAGATGTGTGAATGTAGCTGCTGGACCTAAGTAACCGACTTTCATGACGATATTCTCTCCCCTTACGCTCCTGAACCTAATATTTCAACCTTTTCTACAAAGTCAAACTTTCTCATCTTGTTCATTAATGTATGAATGTCCTCTTCCATTGCGGATGTACTGATAGACAGCGTTACGTTTGCTCTCCCTTGAAGCGGAATGGTCTGGTGAATGGAAAGAACGTTGCTTCCAGAGTCAGCCACCGCCTGAAGGAGCTGAGATAACGCGCCTGAGCGATCCTCTAAATGAAAGAAAAGTGTGATAATTTGTTCTTTAACCATTGTATAAAAAGGAAAAACGGCATCTCTGTATTTATAAAATGCGCTTCTGCTTAAATCTACCTTTTGAACGGCGTCTGCCACTGATTCTGCTTTTTTTCGATCCAGCAGTTTTTTGACTTCCAATGTTTTTCTCATCGCATCAGGCAACACATCTTCACGGACAAGATAAAACGTCTCCTCTTTCACTTGCATCCCCCCTTTTGAAAATAGAGAGCCTGATATCCAGGCTCTCACCCATTATTAATCAATAAATTCAAATTCAAATTCAAGAAGTCTGATAATGTCTCCGTCTTTGGCCCCGCGTTCTCTGAGTGCTTCATCAACACCCATCCCCCGCATCTGTCTTGCAAATCGTTTAACAGATTCATCACGTGAGAAATCAGTCATCTTGAATAACCGCTCAAGACTGTCTCCTGAAAGCACAAAGACTCCGTCAGGTTCTCGCGTAATGTTGAATGGCACTTCTTCATTCTCCATCGTGTACATGACACGGTTTTGCGTAAGCTCTTCCTCGTCATACAGCGGGAATTCCGGAGTGTTTTCCAGCTGATTGGCGACTTCGTACAAAAGCTCGCGAAGACCTTCTCTTGTCACTGCACTGACTGGGAACACCGGATAATCATCCTTCAGCTTTTCTTTGAAGCCTTCAAGATTTTCCGCCGCCTGCGGCATGTCCATTTTATTCGCGACAATAATTTGCGGGCGCTCCGTGAGACGCAAATTGTACTCGCTCAATTCCTGATTAATCGTCACATAATCCTCATACGGATCGCGGCCTTCCAAACCGGACATATCAATGACATGAACGATAACGCGGGTCCGCTCAATATGGCGCAAAAATTGGTGGCCGAGCCCGACGCCTTGATGAGCCCCTTCAATCAGGCCAGGCAAATCGGCCATAACGAAGCTCCGTCCGTCATCTGTTTCGACCATGCCAAGATTCGGAACAAGTGTCGTAAAGTGATAATCCGCAATTTTCGGTTTGGCAGATGAAACGACGGACAATAAAGTCGATTTCCCTACACTTGGGAATCCGACAAGCCCGACATCTGCAAGCACTTTTAATTCAAGAACAACATAACGTTCTTTTCCCGGTTCACCGTTTTCTGAGAGCTGAGGTGCAGGGTTTGCCGGTGTGGCAAAGCGTGAGTTTCCTCTTCCGCCTCTTCCGCCCATTGCGATGACTGCCTGCTGTCCATGCTCGGTTAAATCGGCAATGACCTGCTTTGTATCATCGTCTGTCACAACTGTGCCGGGCGGAACCTTAATGACCATATCCTCCGCATTTCGTCCATGCTGGTTTTTTGACATGCCATGCTCGCCGCGAATCGCTTTAAAGTGTTTTTTATATCTAAAATCCATAAGAGTACGGAGACCTTCGTCCACTTCAAAAACGACGTCTCCTCCCTTTCCGCCATCTCCGCCGGCAGGGCCGCCTTTCGGCACATATTTTTCACGGCGAAACGCAACCATCCCGTTGCCTCCGTCGCCGCCTTTTACATACACTTTCACCTGATCTACAAACATAATGTCCTCCGTTCTAAACCGTTAAAAAACACCGCTAGTTCAACCCAATTTCAATTAGACATTCGTGGCTTGTGATCCCAAAACGCATGATATCAAAGTCCTCATATCCATTTTGCCGAAAATCATCAAAGGCAGATATATTGGCAAAAGTGCCGTGAAAATCAAGGTACAGTATCAGCTGTCTGTCAGGATGATCGGTTTGAAGCGAAACGGTTAAATGATTTTCACTGCCTCTAGTAACTGCTTGTTCAAACAGATGAAACAGCTTTCTCATCAGTTTCGCCAATTTTTGATCATAAGCTGACAAATCCTTAATTTCCCCGAGAACTTCATATTCAAGCGTCATACATTGGGCTTTCCAATTAAACGTAAGAAAATCAAACGCTAAATGCGGTGTTTTCAGGTTTGAGAGCTTTGATTCGTGTTTAGCGTCTATCACCATTTCTTCAATGATTTCAAAGACGCGGTCATACTTCTGCAAGCTTAAGTTTCCTTTAATAAGCTGCAGCTTATTCATCCAATCATGCCGGGAATGGCTGAGAAGATGAATCAGTTCATTTGTTAAAGCTGTATCGCTTATATTTTCTTCTTGATTTTTTGAAACATCCTTCATTTTCGCACTCCCAATCATTTGATTTCTTATTTAGGAGTCTGTATAAGTGTGTATTATGAATTATAACAGAGAAGGCTTTGATAGAAAAACAATTGTTTTTCCCAGAAATATCATGTTCCTTTTTTCTGGCTTAGGTTGATTTTCAGCCAGGCAGAACATTTTATGTATTACTGCTTGGGGAACATATCCAGTGGGTTTGAGACATTCGTTCTCATTCTTGGCGGGGTCTGCTCGCACATACTCTGCATAACATTCTTGATGCTTACTCCGCATATTGCAAAAAAAACTCCAGTCATTATCGACCGGAGTTTTTGAATCATTATTGAGCTACAGGATATACGCTCACTTTTTTGCGGTCACGTCCGAAACGTTCGAATTTAACAGTTCCGTCGATTTTCGCAAAAAGAGTGTCATCTCCGCCGCGGCCCACGTTTTCACCTGGGTAAATTTTTGTTCCGCGTTGACGGTAAAGGATAGAACCGCCTGTTACGAATTGACCGTCAGCACGTTTAGCACCTAAACGTTTAGCCTCAGAGTCACGTCCGTTCTTTGTAGAACCTACTCCTTTTTTAGAAGCGAAAAACTGAAGATCTAATCTAAGCATGTAGCTCACCTCCTATATTATGTTTGTGGTCACACGCAAGTGATCTTTGTAATCCCGTTCGATTGTCTCTAACGAAACAATCATGCCTTCAATCAGCAGCTGAGCTTTTTGGCGCGCCTCCGGATCGAGAGATTCAGGGAATTCAAAGTAAAAATAACCCCCATCTTCTCCTATATCAAGAAGCGGCTCGAAGCCCGCCAACGCGATGACCGCGTTAACGGATCCAAACACAACAGCTGTCACTCCGGCACAGACGAGATCTTGTCCATGTTCAGCAAAATTCGCGTGACCCGTCATTTCAAAAGACAATACGCTTTTGTCAGCACGGGACCTTCTGATTGTTGCCTGAATCATGGCTTACGCGTTGATTTTTTCGATCGTCACTTTAGTGTAAGGCTGACGATGACCTTGTTTTTTATGAACGTTTTTCTTTGCTTTGTATCTGAAAACAGTGATTTTTTTCGCGCGGCCTTGTTTTTCAACTTTAGCCGTTACTGTTGCGCCTTCAACTGTAGGGTTGCCGACTTTCACATTGTCTCCGCCAACAAACAAAACGTCTTCAAAAGTAACTGTTTCACCTGCTTCAGCAGCAAGTTTCTCGATGTAAACAGTTTGGCCTTCTTCAACTTTAATTTGTTTACCGCCTGTTTTAATGATTGCGTACATTCTCTGCACCTCCTATTAGACTAAGACTCGCCAGATACCAGGGGGCTGTAAAACAACTCTTAACACCTGTACTGAGCGGTTGTAGCATTGGTGCTACATCCATAACATTAAAAAATATATCAAAATACAAGGCGTTTGTCAATCGATTTTAATAAGGCAGCAGCAGTTCCTCCATGGAGGAATTTGTCCGTTTATCAGCAAAGTAGGCATGCAGCACTTCATTCTCATCCAGCTGGCTTAACTTCTCTCCTGACTTTTCTATAATAATGGGATGCTTACAGCCTCGTTTGAATTCCGCCATTACATGATAGACTTTATCCTCAGCATTAACGGTAAGCGGAAGCAATTTTTCAAGCTCACGGTTTTTCCCATAGTATCTTTCCAAGAGAAACCTCACATGGATGTAGTGTCTTTGCCTGTACTCCTCAAACAAAGAAACAGCCAGAAAGACAAACAAAACCCATGCGCTGATTTGCAGAGGAACCGCAAATAAAACCCAGCATGCGAGAAGCAGGCAGCACACAAGTGAAGTCTTTAGATTCAGCCGGTGCGCTTTTTGAAAAGCCAGATGCTTTGAAAAAAATAAAAATAACAGCTTGCCGCCGTCAAGCGGCCAAATCGGCAGCAGATTCACAAATAAAATAGATAGATTATAAAATGTAAACAGTTCAAAGGTCTCGTGATCAATTATTGAGAGGCCTGCAAGCATCCAAGCCGCAAGCTGGAGCCAAATGTGCTGAAGAGGTCCGGCAATAATAACCGCAAACTCTTCCTTTAACGGCCGATTTCCGTGCTCTTCCACTTCAACCGTTCCTCCAAATGGCAGCAAAAAAACACGCTTGATTCTCCAAGAAAAAAACACGGCCAGAGCGGCATGCCCCAGCTCATGGATCAGGACAATTACAAGCAAACATAGCAATGCTTTCATATGCCCTGTAACCAGCCCCAGCGCCATGATAATCCAAAGAAAAGGATGAACATGAATTTTCAAGATGAGGTCAAGCCATTTATTCAAATGAGATCACCTGAATCGGATCAATAAATTTGTCGCCGTCTTTCATGGCAAAATAATAGAGCCCTTTGTTATGATCATCGAGTTTAATCGTACCGAGCTTTTTGCCTTTATCTACAAAATCATATAAAGCGACATCCACGTCTTTCAGTTCACCATAAATGCTGTAGGTATTGTCAGCATGCTGCACTTTTACTGTAAGCCCCGTCTCACCGTCTTTACTGACTTCAACAACATAGCCTTCTTTTATACAATCGATTGTATCACTGCTTGTTTCGACTTTAATGCCTTCCCCGTTGTCCTGAAAATCCTGCTGAACTTTACCAGATGCGGGTGCAACAAGATCTTGACTCACTTCAACCTGCTGTTCCTTATTTTTCTTTTCAGGAGCGAGAAATGCAAGCGGGCTGCCAAATTTCGTTTCAAACCAATGGCTTGCTGAAGCAAATTGAAATTCTGTTTCGAAGGTTTGTGCAACGACCGGCTTGATCTGGCTGATGGGTCCAATGTTTGTTTTATAGGCTATGGCAGAAACCAGAACAAGGCAGGCCGATAGAAGGCATTTCAGAATCATTGAGTCTGTTTTCACCAAAGGGTGTCTTCCGCTGAAATTCGAATTGCCATCTTCATATACCGGGATAGCCCCATGTTTTTCCTGATCAGATACCATGACCCAAGACGGCGGTTTTTGCTTTTCGGAACCTGTCTGAGTAGGGAAACGTTTTGAGCCGGACACCTGTTTCCTTCTTTTCTCTAATCGTTTTCTGATTTCATCTGCTCTGTGACTCATTGCCATCATCCTTTGCATTCGTTGGGTTTGTACATCATATGTCTTGTCCACGGCAATTATTCGATTTACCTTCAGCACAGAGCAGTCAGAAACAAAAAAACCTGACACAGCATTTGCTTTGTCAGATTCTTCTCTTTTATTCTATGAAATTAAGATCTTACTCCGAAAAATGACTTAATCTTAGCCATCATTCCCTTGTTTTGCTCTTCAAGCACCTGCAAAGGAACAGATTCGCCTAAAATGCGGCGGGCAATATTTCGATATGCGATGGAAGCGCGGTTTTTCGGATCCATTGCAATTGGTTCGCCATGGTTAGATGCCTTAATCACTTCATCATCATCAGCAACGATACCGAGCAAATCAATCGACAAATGCTGAACGATTTCATCGATATCCATCGTGTCACCGTTTTTCATCAGGTGATTTCTGATTCTGTTTACAACGAGCCGCGGCGGTTCAATATTTTCTTCTTTTTCCAATAGCCCTATAATGCGATCAGCATCTCGAACAGCTGAAATTTCAGGCGTTGTGACCACTACCGCCTTGTCAGCCCCGGAAACGGCGTTTTTGTATCCTTGCTCAATTCCTGCGGGGCAGTCTATGATGACATAATCAAATTCCTGCTTGAGCTCTTGGACCATAGTTTTGATTTGTTCAGGAGCAACAGCCGTTTTATCGCTCGTTTGAGCAGCGGGCATTAAATAGAGCAAATCATCAAAACGTTTATCCTTTACGAGCGCCTGATGCATTTTACATCTGCCCTCTACAACGTCTACGAGATCATAAATAATTCTATTTTCAAGACCCATTACTACATCCAGGTTGCGCAGTCCTATATCAGTATCTACTAAACATACACGCTTCCCTAAAATGGCTAAGGCGGTACCGAGGTTAGCAGATGTTGTTGTTTTACCTACTCCGCCTTTTCCCGAAGTTATTACGATAGCCTCACCCAATTCACATTCCTCCCTCAAGCCTTGTTAGATCAGGTCTTAAATGAGCCAAATGTTGAAGGCGTTCAATGACCATATTTCCGTCTGTATCTAAATAAGCACATTCCATTTCGTTCCCTTTTTGAATGTGGTCTGGGGAGCGATTTAACACGTGATTGATTCTTAACTGTGTCGGCAGCATTTCAGAGGCAGCAATAACCGCATGATTATTTCCGTTAAATCCGGCGTGGGCAATTCCTTTTAGCGAACCCAAAACAAAAATGTTTCCGCCGGCTCTGACTGTCCCGCCCGGATTCACATCTCCGATCAGAAGCAAATCGCCCTTCACCTCGAGCACTTGGCCTGAACGGACAATTTTTGAGACAGAAATAATTTCCGCTTCCTCTTTCATACGCTGTGCTTCTTTTTTAGTAATGACTTCACTCTCAATAGAATGAACAAACAAATCTTTTTTTGACGCAATTATTTCGGTCAGCTGTTCCTCTTGCTCCTGATATAAGCATCGATTGCCCAGCTTAATGTGAACGCTGATTTTCTGGCCTTTTCCATCTGTATATTGTTCAATTGACAGCATATTCTGAAGACCATCGAGAAGCTCATCAAAAGAACATGCATCGTCAAGATGCAATGTCAAACCATTCTTTGTTCCTTTTATCGTTACATATTGCTGCTTTTTGGTCTTCACAATATTCACCTCAACAACATACTCATTTCGTCAAAAAAAGATAAAATCCTTTTTACTCATCTCTCAATTCTTTCTTTAGACTCATAAAAAATAATCTAAATGGGAGAACCAGGATGAGTGCGCTTATCATATTTAATAAAACTGTCGGTATAAACCGGTCTAGCACAAAGCCATTAAACGTCATAATGTCTTTGTGAATCAGCGACTGAATACCGAACACATAAAATTCTAGCAGACAAACAGCGAGAACAGCAATCAGGATGACGACAAAAGCGTTTGTGTGCAGCACTTTAAACGCTTTTGACGCCAAATAGCTTAGCCCCGCAAAGCCAAACATATAAACACCTAATAGACTTGTATAATTCATATCATATAGAAAGCCGAAAATAAAACCGTAGATCACTGCGTGTTTTTGATTGATAAAAGCCGACATAAAAATCAGCACAAGCATCAGAAAACGCGGGACGAGCACCTGGTCATCCGTAACAAACGGGAAATGCACCAGATCAGTAAAAATGCTTTCCGCCGAAAAAACCAACATCATAACGAAAGGGAGAAGGAAACGTTTCACGATCCTTCCTCCTCTGTATCGACAGTCGGCACATCACGATTAACAACGATCACATTATTTAAATCTGAAAGATCAGCCGCAGGTTTTACATAGGCAACTTTCGTTAATCCATAAGAGTCAGACTCGATCTCAGTCACTTCACCGATTGTCAGCCCTTCTGGAAATACGCCTCCTGTGCCTGACGTTTCAATCAGATCGCCTTTTTTCACGTCTTGTTTATCCTTGCGTTCGATTATGGTCATCTTAAGCCGTTTTTTGTCTTTATCATAGCCTTCGATTAAACCGTAGCCTTTGCTGCCTTTTTTCCCAGAAATGGTTGTTGCGACTCTGTTATTACGGTCAGTATCGCTTAAAAGCTGGACCGTAGACGTAAAGTTATTAAGGCCTGAGCTTTTAATCTTCCCGATTAATGCGCCTTTTTCGTTCGTTACCGCCATATCTTTCGCTACGTTTTGCTGTGTCCCTTTGTTAATGGTCACTTGTTTCGCCCAATTATCAGGGCTTCTGGCAATAACTGTCGCCAAAATCGGCTTGTAATCTTTTATTGATTTCACATGGCCGAGTTCGTCACGCAGGGATTTGTTTTCGTCTTCAAGTTCTTGAAGCTTGGCTTCATATTTTGTCTGCCCGTCAAGCTTTTCTCTCAGACGCTCGTTTTCTTCGTATGTGTTTTTTAAATCACTAATGTTCTCAAATATCCCTGCAAAAAATTCGGCAGGCGTATGAAAAATGTTTTGAAATACTCCCGTCGTATCACCGATCAGTTTCTCAGGCCAGGTGGTATTACGGCCGTCCTTCAGCGAAAATCCAATCATAGCCACCAATATGATAATACACAGAAGTAATAGCATTAACCGTTTATTCGGCATCGTGTTACACCTCTTCTATTGAACTCCCGATTATCTTGTTTTTCCTTTGAAAAGATGGATGTGCTCCAGTGCTTTTCCTGTCCCGATCGCTACACAATCAAGCGGGTCTTCAGCAATAAGGACCGGCATTTTTGTTTCTTCGCTGATGACTTTGTCCAAATTACGAAGAAGCGCTCCGCCGCCGGTTAACACAATACCTCTGTCCATGATATCTGCGGCAAGCTCAGGCGGTGTTTTTTCAAGTGTGCTTTTCACTGCCTCTACAATGGTTGACACCGTGTCACGCAAAGCATTAGAAATTTCTTTCCCGGTAATTTCGATCGTTTTCGGCAGACCTGTCAGCAAGTCACGGCCGCGGATTTCCATTTTATCGGATTCTTCTGCGGATTCAGCAGAGCCGATATCCATTTTAATCGCTTCAGCAGTGCGGTCCCCGATCATCAGGTTGTATGTTTTTCTGATGTAGTTGATAATCGCATCGTCCATTTCATCACCGGCAACGCGGATGGATTGAGATGTTACAATACCTCCGAGGGAAATAATTGCAACTTCTGTCGTTCCGCCCCCGATATCAACAACCATGCTTCCAGTCGGTTCCCAAACCGGGAGATTGGCGCCGATAGCCGCAGCAAACGGCTCTTCAATCGGATACGCGTCACGCGCTCCGGCTTGTCTTGTCGCATCGATAACAGCACGCTCTTCAACCGCAGTAATGCCGGATGGCACACAAACCATCACATAAGGTTTTCTGGCAAACATGCCTTTATTTTTAATGGCCTGATTGATGTAATATTTCATCATGGTAGCCGTTGTTTCATAATCAGCGATAACGCCGTCTTTCATCGGGCGAAGAGCCACTACGTTTCCAGGCGTCCGTCCGATCATATTTTTCGCATCATTTCCGACAGCAACAATCGATTTCGTATCCGTTTGCAGCGCGACGACTGACGGCTCCCTCACAACAATTCCTTTACCTTTTACAAAAACAAGCGTATTCGCAGTTCCAAGATCTATACCAAGGTCTCTTGTACCAATTCCAAACATATGTATGTATCTTCCTTTCTTAAAGCAAAAATACCCTAAAGGGAAAAACTCATAAACTCTATTATAGCTTAATTCGACGAAAAAAAAAGTGTTACAAATATCCTTTTTCCTTTAAACTCACAAATTTTTTGTCGCCAATCACCAAATGGTCAAGCAGCTCGATGCCAATCAGGTTTCCGCATTCAAACAGCCGTCTTGTCACTTCAATATCTTCCCTGCTCGGCGTCGGATCCCCCGAAGGATGATTATGGATACAAATAAAGGAAGCGGCAGATCGTTTGAACGCTTCTTTAAACACCTCCCGGGGGTGGACAATGGATGAATTCAGACTTCCGATAAAAACAGTGCGTTTATGGATGACTTGGTTTTTTGTATTTAAATATAAACAGACAAAATGCTCCTGGGTCAAAAAGCGCATATCCTCCATGACCAGATTTGCGCCGTCTTCCGGGGAGCGGATTACAAAATGTTCTTCATTGGCTAATTTATGAATACGGCTTCCCAGCTCAACTGCTGCGAGTATTTGCACAGCCTTCACCAGACCGATTCCCGGGATGCTGGACAGCTCCTCAACTGAAGCTTCTTTCAGCAGGCGCAGCCCGTCAAACGAACGCAGAAGCCGGTTTGAAAGGTTCATAACAGATTCGTTCTTTGTGCCTGTCCGCAATAAAATAGCCAAAAGCTCGTTGTTTGCTAAGTTCTCGGCTCCGACTTTCAGCAGCCGTTCTCTAGGCTTTTCTTTCTTTGGGAAATCTTTGAGTTTAAATGGCAGATCGTGTATGATCAAGCCCTCCTTTTCTTTCCCTTCCCGTTTATAAAACCGTCAGGCTTCTACATCAAAATCCTTCAGAACTCTCATTGTTTTTGATATAGGGAGCCCTACGACTGAATAATAATCTCCGTCTATTTTCTTTACAAAAAGTGCGCCTTTTCCTTGGATGCCGTAAGCACCTGCCTTATCCATCGGCTCTTTTGTTTCAATATAAGTCCAAATATCTTCTTCACTGAGGGGCCAAAACACAACTTCTGTCTTGTCATAGAACGTTTCGCTGTGATTTGCGGTTTGAATACTGACAGCGGTTATCACGGTATGACTCCGGCCGGAAAGCCTGCGGAGCATAGCAGCGGCTTCTTCTTGATCTTGCGGTTTGCCGAGGCACTCACCGTCAAGACATACCATTGTATCAGCACCGATTACGATTGCGCCCGGATTGAGATCGGCCACAGCCTTAGCTTTTTGTTTTGCCAACCATTGGACGTTTTCTTCAGGTGAAAAGTTTCGATTTAATTTTTCCTCTACTTCACTGACAATAATGGTGTAGGGAATCTGAAGCAGATCGAGGAGTTCTTTTCTTCGCGGAGATTGTGATGCAAGTATAAGCGGCTTAGCCATGTTCGTCATCCTTTCAGGGTTTGCTTAAGAAAAAAAGATACTCATTTATCCTACCAAATCACGAGGCTCGCCACAATTTCAGAAAAATAACTTTTTCATGACAAAATAAAAAAAGCCTGTCACTAAGGACGAAGGCTCAGGCACTTTCTATTATTTAATTACGGCTAAAAGCTGCTGCTGAGCCTTCCATCCGGCTTCAGCACTTGGGTCCTCTAATTCCTTTAACGCCTGCAATATTGCTTTTTTCTCTCCCGTTTCAGCTGCTTCTGTTTCACCGAGCGAATTTTTTATTTTTTCAACACTCGCTTTTGTGATATCTTCTCCGAGGATCGCCTTCGCTGAGAGCTCCGCTGTTTTCTTGAAAGGACCTGTCATATCCGACTCTATTGATAAGGATAGTTCCTTGCCCCCCCAGGCTTCAAAATCGCTGTCGATTAAAAGCTGCCCTACCTGCTGTGATACAGCCTTATCACTTGCCAGGCCCGCGATGACATACGTGTACCCGTCATCCTTTGACAGGGAAACGGCGGAATATCCTTTTTCAGTCAGCTGTTCAGTTAACGTCTCTGCACCCTTTTCATTTGAAAACTTTCCTGCTTGCACTGCATATGTTTTATATGTACCTTCCGTTTGTGCCGCTTGTTTTTCTCCGGCGGTGCTTTGTTTCTCCGCAGCTGTATCTCCTGCTTTTGCCGTCTGGCTGCCTAAAGAGTCATCTAAAGAGGCTGGCGCCGACGCTTCTTTATTGCCTGATATATTTAATGCAAATAACCCTAAGCCGGTGCCTAAAACCGCTGCAAAGGCAATCGTTGCTGCCACTCTTTTTATCGGCTTGGCCGCCCCTGTCTTTCCTTTTGAATAGAGCTTCGATTTTTTCTTTTGATAGGGCGGAACAACTTTGGGATCATCTTTAAACACCTTATCCTCCTCTGAATCCCAGTTAAATTCATCTTCATCAGGATGTTCATGGGAGGCTGCAACCTCCTGCTCCGCCTTTCTCTTTTCTTCCCAATTTGAAAACGTCATGTTTTTTTCTTGCTCTGTCTTCGGTGTCTCCTGCTCGTAAACTGTTTCTTCTTTTCCATTAATCGTCACCTTAAGGGCTTTTTCTTCCGCTTTACTGATTTTTTTTTGCTTCCTTTTTTTCAATTCTGCTTCCTCCCTTCATTTGTGTGACCGTTCTTGTGGCTTTTCATGCTACACACTTTAGCACAGGCGAAAAAAAAAAGAACAAGACTTTTGTCGCCTTGTCCAAAAAACGTTCGTCAAATTTTTCATCAGTCACCCTAACGCCATTTTGACATAAAAGGAAATGATAGAGTCACCGTATAAATAAGCGAAAATGCTTCCTGCCGCAATTGCCGGTGCAAAGGGAATCGGCTGTTTTCTGCCCAGCCTTCCGAACAGTACAGCGGCAGTTCCGTACAATGCTCCTATAAGTACGGAGAAAAAAAACGCGGCAGCAAGCATTTTCACACCAAGCACAAGGCCGATGACGGCAAGTAATTTAATATCCCCTCCCCCTATTCCTCCGTGAGTGATGACGGCAATAAAAGCCAGCAAAAGAAAACCGGCAGCCGCACCTATGAAGCCTTCATACCATGAATAAAGCGGAGAAATGATTCTGCCAGCCGCCAGAAAGGGAAGAAAGAATAGCAATATGCGATTTGGAATCAGCATAAAGTGAATATCTGTCACAGAAACAATGATAAGAAGAGAAAGAAACAGCAACGCAACAATCAGTTCCCAAGACAAACCAAAACGAAATCCCGCGGCTGCAAATAAACACGCTGTCGAGAGCTCTGCCGCTGGATACATAAGAGAGAGCTTTTGGCCGCAGCTTTTGCATCTGCCTTTTAGCAGAGCAAAAGATAAAACAGGGATTAATTCTGCCGGGGTTAAGGTTCTCCGGCAAAAAGAACATGCCGAACGAGGGTTTATGATGGACATGTGTAAGGGGATACGGCATCCTGCCGTGTAATAAAATGAACCGAGGATAAGGCCGAGGACAAAAAGAATCGGAATCATAGACAACACACCTTTACTCTCATTAGATTATGCTATGGATTGTAGCACGGTTAGCATATTGAACTATAATAAGCAATTTTAGATTTTGACAGAAAAAATCCCGGCAGAATATCATTATTGATTCTGCCGGGACAAAGTCATTACAGCATTCTTTTTCGAATGTCAGAAATAAAATATAGTGATCCCGTAATGAGCACGATATCATTTGAGCCTTTTTTGCTTTCTATTAATTTGATCACTTGCTCCGGATCTTCACTCCAGCTTTTGCTTCCGATTTCACTAGCATCATACAGGTCTTTCGCAAGTGAAGCACGCGGAAAATCAAAAGAAGCAAAATGAATCGAGTGCGCGATGGTTTCCAGTTTCTTAATCATGTCATGATACGGCTTGTCCTTTAACGCGCTGAACACCACACAAATGTCGGAATCCGGGAAACGCTGCTTCATTGTTTCAGTCAGCTTATCGATCCCTTCTTCATTATGGGCGCCGTCTAAGTATACCGGCGGATGTTCCTGAACCAACTCTAATCTGCCCGGCCAAGCAGCCTTAACGAGCCCGGTTCTTATAGCAGCATCACTAATTTCAGCAATGTTTTCCCTGTTAAGCCACTCGGCAGCCAAAATGGACAAAGCCGCATTTTGTCTTTGATGCGTGCCGATGAGAGATGTTCGAATATCTGCATAACACTTTTCTCCTGTTTTAAAAGAAAATTGTTCTCCCGCTGGAAGAGCCTCTTCATTATAAATCCTGCATGTATCATGCAATGACTGAAAAGGAGCAGATTTTCGTTCAGCTTCATGTCGGATTACCTGTAAGGCTTCCGGCTGGGTAACGGCTGTCACCATCGGAATGCCATCTTTAATAATTCCGGCTTTTTCTCCTGCGATTTCTGCAATGGTGTTTCCTAAAATGTTCATATGGTCGTGACCGATGCTTGTGATGACAGTTAAAAGCGGTTCGACAACATTAGTAGAATCGTACCTTCCGCCGAGACCTGTTTCAAAAATAACAAAATCGACCTGATGATACGCAGCAAAATATAAAAATGCACAAGCCGTCATAATTTCAAATTCTGTCGGCTGACCGTGTTCAGTTTGGTCAAGCTCTTCAACGATCGGTTTCACCTGATTGACGAGTGTGACCCACTCCTCGTCTGTAATAGGTGTGCCGTTTACGCTGATGCGCTCATTAAATGTAATGATATAAGGCGACGTAAACGTACCGACAGTGTATCCCGCTTCTTGCAGCATAGAACGGATAAAAGCAACAGTTGATCCTTTGCCGTTTGTTCCCGCCACGTGGAGCGCGCGGATTTTCTTTTCAGGATGGTCCAATCGCTCCATCAGCTGCTTCATTCGATCAAGACCGGGCTTCACTCCGAATTTTAGACGGCTGTGAATCCAGCTGCGCGCTTCTTCATATGCAGTAAACAATGATAATCCCCTCTTTTATAAGACAAGGCGGTTTCTCAAGAAACCGCCTCGGCTTTTCATTAGCCCTTAAGCTCAGCCATTCGTTTTTGAACAGCGTCACGCTTCGCCACGTAATCTTTCTCTTTCTCACGCTCTTCATCAATTACGTGCGCAGGCGCTTTTTTTATAAATCCTTCGTTTCCAAGTTTCTTTTGAACACGTTCGACTTCTTTCGTCAGCTTATCGAATTCTTTTTGCAGTCGGGCGATTTCTTCATCGATATTAATTAAACCTTCAAGCGGAAGTATAACTTCTGCGCCTGTGACAACTGCCGTCATTGCTTTATCAACAGCCTCGATATCTGTACCGATTTTCAGTACGCTCGGATTTGTAAAGCGTTCAACATATGAACGGTTTGCTTCGAGACGGGCTGCGACCTCGTCCGTGCTCGCTTTAATGTACAGTTCAACTTGCTTGCTCATCGGTGTGCTTACTTCGCTGCGGATATTACGCACAGAACGGATCAGTTCAACGAGAAGCTTCATGTCAGCAGCAGCTTCAGTATCTGTATGCTCAGGCACAACAACAGGCCATGTGCTCACAGTAATGGATTCTCCTTGGTGAGGCAGGTGCTGCCAAATTTCCTCCGTTAAGAATGGCATAAACGGATGAAGCAGGCGCATCGTTTGATCCAGAACATAAGCAAGGATGGAACGGGTTGTTTTCTTAGCCGCTTCATCTTCTCCGTATAGAGGAAGCTTCGCCATTTCAATATACCAATCACAGAAATCGTCCCAAATAAAGTTATATAAATGGCGGCCGACTTCACCAAATTCATATTTATCAGCTAGCTGTGTCACACTTTCGATCGTTTCATTTAAACGCGTTAAAATCCACTTGTCAGCTACTGATTTCTCACCTGAAAGATCAAGCTCATCATATGTCATGCCGTCCATGTTCATTAACGCAAATCGAGAAGCGTTCCAAATTTTATTGGCGAAATTCCAAGTTGATTCCACTTTTTCATAGCTGAAGCGAAGATCTTGGCCAGGGGAGCTTCCAGTCGCCAGGAAATAGCGAAGGGAATCGGCTCCGTACTTGTCAATCACGTCCATCGGATCGACACCGTTGCCAAGAGATTTACTCATTTTTCTGCCCTGCTCATCACGGATTAAACCATGGATTAAAACATCTTTAAACGGACGTTCTCCAGTAAATTCAATTCCTTGGAAAATCATGCGTGACACCCAGAAGAAAATGATGTCGTAGCCTGTAACAAGAACGTCAGTCGGATAATAGCGTTTAAAATCTTCAGCTGTCAGATCAGGCCAGCCCATAGTGGAGAACGGCCAGAGCGCAGAACTGAACCAAGTATCCAGCACGTCTGTATCCTGCTCCCAATTTTCGCTGTCATCTGGCGCTTCAAGACCGACATATAGCTCGCCGGTTTCTTTATGATACCAGGCAGGAATGCGGTGGCCCCACCATAATTGACGGGAAATACACCAGTCGCGGATATTTTCCATCCAATGCAAATACGTTTTTTCGAAGCGGTCAGGGACAAAGTTGACTTTTTCTTCTTTCTCTTGCAATTCTATTGCTGCATCAGCAAGCGGCTGCATGCGCACAAACCATTGGGTAGAAAGGTAAGGTTCAACAACTGCTCCGCTTCGTTCACTATGCCCGACAGAGTGCAGATGGTCCTCGATTTTGAAGAGAACGCCTGCCTCCTGTAAATCTTTAACGAGCTTTTTGCGGCATTCGAAGCGATCCATGCCTTGATATTGCAGCGCATTTTCATTCATCGTGCCGTCTTCATTCATGACAAGAATGCGCTCTAAGTTATGGCGGTTGCCAAGCTCGAAGTCGTTCGGATCATGGGCAGGCGTAATTTTCACTGCACCTGAACCAAACTCCATATCAACGTAGTCATCGCCGACAATCGGTATTTCACGATTTGTGATAGGCAGAATAACCGTTTTCCCGATCAGGTGCTTGTAGCGCTCATCCTCAGGGTGTACCGCAACGGCTGAATCACCAAGCATCGTTTCTGGACGTGTCGTCGCGATTTCAATTGAACCTGATCCGTCAGCAAGCGGATAGCTCATGTGATAGAATGCGCCTTGAACGTCCTTGTAAATGACCTCAATGTCGGATAAAGCTGTTTTTGTTGCAGGGTCCCAGTTTATAATGTATTCGCCTCTGTAGATCAAGCCTTTTTCATATAGTTTAACGAATACTTCGCGAACCGCTCGGTTTAAGCCTTCATCAAGCGTAAAGCGCTCACGGGAATAATCAAGGCCAAGTCCTAATTTCGCCCACTGGCTGCGAATGAAGTCAGCATATTCTTCCTTCCACTTCCATGTTTCTTCAAGGAATTTCTCACGGCCTAAATCGTAGCGGCTTGTGCCTTCTTCACGAAGTTTCGCTTCAACTTTAGCCTGTGTCGCGATACCGGCGTGGTCCATACCCGGAAGCCACAGCACATCATAGCCCTGCATGCGTTTCATTCTTGTTACAATGTCTTGCAGCGTTGTATCCCACGCGTGGCCAAGGTGAAGTCTTCCTGTTACATTTGGCGGCGGAATAACAACAGAGTACGGCTCTTTTGTCTGGTCACTGCCCGCTTCAAAAAACTTACCTTTTAGCCAAAAATCATATCGGTCTTTTTCAACCGCAGCCGGATCGTATTTTGTCGGCATTGTTTGTTCATTCGTTTCCATCATAACCCTCCAGCATGTGTAAAATGGCTGAGAACGAAAAAAGAGCCCTTCATCCTTGGGAAAAGGACGAAAAGCTCTTTCGCGGTACCACCTTTTTTCATGAACCTTGTCAGTTCATGCGCTTCAACGGATAACGGGGGTCTCCCGAATTTCTCTACTCTTCTTTCAAGAAATTGTGCTCCCGGGCGACCTTCCAATCAAACAACATAAGAAGCCTTTCAGCAAGCGGCTTCTCTCTCTGCATGCGTCTTTCTTGTACTCTTCCCGTTCTAAGCAGGTGTATCTATCAGCTCATTATATTCTTTATTTATGTTCTTTATTATAGTAAAAGTGTTTTTGATTCGTCAATCATCTTTTCCAAAAATACTGCTTCTTATACAAGATGGGCAGGCACCTATTGACCAAGTATACATATGATGCTTGTAAATGCGTAGAGGAGGATGCACCGTGAAGAAACGTTTCAGCTCTTATTCCCTGCCGCCGTGGGTCAGGCAAATTCGGCTTGTATCCGCGCAAGTGATTATTCCGATAACGATTTTCCAGGGTATCAGAACCATTTTCTTTCCGACAACCTTTGATGTCTTGCTGCTCGCACTATTGATTTTTTTAGCCTGTGCGCTTCATTTGGAATGGATATAAACAAACAAGTCCGCGCCAATTAAGACGTGGACTCGTTTTCCGCCTGAAATTTTTTCTCTTGTTCAATTTGATGAATTTTCATCACAAACGGCTCTATATTTTTCATTTGCCAGTATGCCTTTAATAAGTGTGTACATTCATCTTTTTCACGGCGCCTTTTCCCGGTCTGATAGCGGTTCAGCACTTTGTACACCGCTGCCGGATAAGCCATGTAACTGAGAAAAAGACTGATTTCAGCCTCATGCAGAGGAAATGCTTTCGTATATGCATAAAACCAATCGACACACTCAGGACAAGCTTTTGGAAAACCGCTGAACATTCGTGTATAAAAGCCGAGCAAGTCGTTTTGCGGCGGCCCCACAGACGCTCTCTCAAAATTCGTAAAATATCCGGTTCCTGCATCATTGTACAGAAAATGGTGAATAGACAGGCTGCCATGGTTAATGACAACCCTTGAGGTGCCTTTTTCTTTTGCCGCTTCATACCAGTCCTTAATCCGCTCAAGCGCAAAGTTTACAGCGGAAATGGTTTCTGAAAAATAGGTTACAGCCTGCAGTTCAAAGGGAGAAAGGTACCATTCTTTCTCCGCTCTGTCTACAAACTGTTCATAAATGATCTTTTCATTTTCCCACTTTTTTCTCGTTTGTTCATAGTGGCGTTCAATGTCTTCACGCCTGACCTTGATTTCTTGCGCAGTTCTTTCGTGGAGGCGGGCTGTTTCTCTAAATAGATAGCCATGTTTCTGATCCCGCTCTTCCTCTTGGTCAAATTGGAGCCAAGGCATTAAGTAATAGGAGTCTCCCGTTTGTACGCCCCCGGAGAAAAACTCCCCCCCATTTGTTCTGTAAATAGGAACAAAAGAATGAAAGCCTTTTTCCTCAATTGCCACCATTTGATCTGTAAAATGTCTGCCGCGAACCGATTTCATTTTTTTCAGCGCAAATACCCCATAATCTGAATACACTTTCCACACACGAGGACTGACTGGCTCAATAAATTGAGCCGTCAGTCCGTATTCCTGAAGAACCGATTGGACATCTTCCATTCCATTCACCACATTTTCCGATCGCTTACGGCTTACGCATGGCTGCTTTTGTATTGAGGGATATAAAGAATTTGCCCTGCTTTCAATTCATCATCCAGCGCCAAAGAATTCATCCTGATCAGCTGCTGGGAGGTAATGTCGTACCGTTCGCATAAACGTTCAATGGTATCTTCCTGCTGAACAATACATATTTTCATTCTAGAAAACTCATCCTCTTCTCTCGTAAAGAGTTTTGTTAAATAAAGAGAATTATGATTTTCCTTTGTTTCAAGTTCCTTCGTTTGAGCAGCAGGAACATCCCTAGCAACAGCATCTGTTTCCTTCCTTTCAGGGTCGGAAGTGTCAGGCAGCTGGTAAGAATGAAAAGACGTCTCTTCCTCAGGTTCTTCAGGTGAAGGTGTTTTTCTCACTTCAATTTCAAAGCTTTCTTCCTTCTGCTCTTCTTCCTCCAGCAGCTTAGGTGCTGAATAGAAGGAATGCTCTTCTGAATCTTGTTCCGGCAGGAAGGTACGATAGGCCGGAGTGAGCTCTTCTTCCTGAGATTCCTCTTCAGCACTTATCTTTTGATTAAAATGCAGGGTTGGAGCTGCTGCTTCTTCCTTTAAAAGTGCAGCTGGCACTTTCTCCTGCTCTCTGCTTTCTTCTTCTAAAGAAACAACGTTTTCAGGTACCGTTTCCCGGACTTCCTCCAGTTGTTCTGCATCCTGTCGGAGTGCAGGCTCGATGTGATCCGATAGCTCCGATTCTGTTTCTTGTGATTCTTGACGCCGAGCATGCTCAAGAATAGGAGAATCTCGCTGTTCTATTTTTTCTTCTCCACGCTCAGCCTCTGCAGCAGGTGATTTTTCCGTCTCTAAAACAAGCGGTTCTGACAGTTCAGCCTGCTCTTCTTCCGTCTCTGCTTTTTTGCGGATCTCTCTTCCTGAAGCAGCCTTTGGGGACTCTGCTTCTATTGTCTCTACTTCCTCACGAAGCCCTGCCTCTGAAAGAATGAGCTCCGGCTGCTTCGCTTCTGCCGCATTTATATCTTCGCTGCCCTCTGGTTCTAAAGCAGGTGATTCTGATCGTACAGTTTCTTTCTCTTGACTCGCCTGCTCTTCACGAAGCCCCGCTTTCGAGACAAGGAGCTCTGGCGCCTCGGCTGGCGCTTCATTCGCTTTTATTTCTTCGCTGTCCTTCAAAGCAAATGGCTCTGACCGCTCAGCTTCTTCCTCTTCATGTTCCTGCTCTTCACGAAGCCTCGCTTCCGAGAAATGAAGCTCTGGCGCCTCGGCTGGCGCTTCATTCGCTTTTATTTCTTCGCTGTCCTTCAAAGCAAATGGCTCTGACCGCTCAGCTTCTTCCTCTTCATGTTCCTGCTCTTCACGAAGCCCCGCTTCCGAGACATGAAGCTCTGGCGCCCCGGCTGGCGCTTCATTCGCTTTTATTTCTTCGCTGTCCGCCTCTAAAGCAAATGGCTCTGACCGCTCAGCTTCTTCCTCTTCATGTTCCTGCTCTTCACGAAGCCTCGCTTCCGAGAAATGAAGCTCTGGCGCCCCGGCTGGCGCTTCATTCGCTTTTATTTCTTCGCTGTCCTCCAAAGCAGATGGCTTTGATTGCTCAGCTTCTTCCTCTTCATTTTTCTGCTCTTCACGAAACCCCGCTTCCGAGACATGAAGCTCTGGCACCTCGGCTGGCGTTGCTTCCGTCTTACTATCTTCGCTGTTCTCTGCTTCTAAAGCAAATGGCTCGGCTTCTGAGACTAGAAACTCTGGCGGCTCAGAAAAACCTTCACTAGGAGCTTCGTAGAGAGGAATGTCCTGCTCCCTGTCCGCTGTGTCATCAAGAAGGCCTTCTATTGCTAGATCAGCTTGGATCGTAAGGATGCGCGAGTCTGTTAGTTGATAGTCAAATGCATCAATAAACACAAAAACTTCATGTAAATGACTGACTTTGTTTTTCGGGATGGTAATATCGACAGGGAAACAATGAGTCAGTTCCGCTGTTCCATCCTCTCTCGTTCTGACCTCCTCGACAAACCGCTTATCAGTATAAAACTCCTCAGCATTTTTGCTTTGATCTATGTTGTACTCACCTGTAAGTTCAAGCGATCCTCTGATTGAAACGTAATCATTCACTTCCTGAACCCTAATATCAGGATCTAATGAAATGGAAAGCAGTTCAGAAACTTCCTGTCCTTTTTGGAAACAGATCGTTTCTTCTACAGAAAATTGCAATCGATGATTTTGCGGCAAGTTCATATCCTCCTTTCATCTAATCCTTAAAATTAGATGTCACTAAAGGTGTATGTATGAATTGGAGAAAATATGAATGAGAATGCACAGAAAAAACCGGTACAAGGAAATCCTTGATACCGGTTTTGATAGTACTTATCCGCGGCTGATCTCAGCGAATACGTTCTCAGCTGCCTGAATTGTTTTTTCAATATCCTCATCAGTATGCGCCGTCGAGAGGAAGAGTCCTTCGAATTGAGATGGCGGAAGGAACACACCTTCATTTGCCATTCCTTTATAATACTTGGCAAACAGCTTCAAATCTGATGCTTTGGCTGTTTCATAATTGATGACAGGTTCATTTGTAAAGAAGAAACCAATCATTGAACCTGCGCGGTTAAAGGTATGCGGAATACCGTGCGCCTCTGCCGCTTTTGAAATGCCTTCTTCCAGTCTGTCGCCTTTTTTCATAAAGGTCTTGTATGATTCAGGCGTGAGCTGCTTTAATGTTTCAAGTCCAGCCGTCATTGCAAGCGGGTTGCCTGACAGCGTACCTGCCTGGTAAATCGGACCGCTTGGAGCAATTTGCTCCATAATTTCAGCTTTACCGCCATAAGCGCCGACAGGAAGTCCGCCCCCGATCACTTTTCCTAAGCAAGTCAGATCAGGCGTTACACCGAAATAACCTTGTGCGCAGCTGTAATCAACCCGGAAGCCAGTCATGACTTCATCAAAAATCAGCAGCGTGCCGTACTGTTCAGTAATATCCCGCAGCCCTTGCAGGAAGCCTTCTTGCGGCGGAACCACACCCATGTTTCCGGCAACCGGTTCTACGATGACGCCTGCAATATCTTCACCAAACTGTTGGAATGCAAGCTTTACACTTTCTAAATCATTGTACGGAACAGTGATGGTGTTTTTCGCAATGCCTTCAGGTACGCCCGGGCTGTCAGGCAGACCGAGTGTTGCTACTCCTGAACCCGCTTTAATCAGCAGAGAATCTCCGTGTCCATGGTAGCAGCCCTCAAATTTCAAAATCTTATTGCGGCCTGTATATCCTCTTGCCAAACGAAGCGCGCTCATGGTCGCCTCGGTTCCCGAGCTGACCATCCGTACAATTTCTATTGACGGCACTCGATCAATGACGAGCTTCGCCAATTCATTTTCCACCTCAGTCGGGGCCCCGAAGCTTGTCCCGTATTCAGCCACTTTTTTAAGGCTCTCTACAACACGGTCATTTGTGTGTCCTAAAATTAAAGGCCCCCATGACAAGACGTAATCAATATACTCATTTCCATCAATATCATAGATTTTAGAGCCTTTTCCGCGCTCCATAAAAATCGGGTCCATGTCTACCGATTTAAAGGCGCGAACGGGGCTGTTTACACCGCCCGGCATGAGTTTTTGCGCTTCTTTAAAAGCTGTTTTTGATTTTTCATAGCTTCTCATCTGCCTCAACTCCTGTCAACTGAATAAGTTACTCCGCAAGCCATTTTGCTGCGTCTTTTGCATGATACGTGATAATCAGGTCGGCACCCGCACGCTTCATACTTGTCAAAATTTCTAAGACAATCTCTTTTTCCTTGATCCAGCCGTTCTGAGCTGCAGCCTTCACCATAGAGTACTCTCCGCTTACATTATAAGCCACAAGCGGCAATGTGAACTCATTTTTTACATCCCGCATGATATCCATATAAGAAAGTGAAGGTTTCACAATCAGGAAGTCCGCACCTTCCTCAACATCTGATTGTGCTTCACGGAGTGCTTCCAGACGGTTGGCAGGATCCATTTGATACGTTTTGCGGTCGCCAAATTGAGGCGTGCTGTTTGCTGCATCACGGAACGGACCGTAAAACTCACTTGAATATTTCACAGCGTAAGACATGATCGGAATATTGATGAATCCTTCTTTATCTAACGCTTCTCTGATAACCGTCACAAATCCGTCCATCATGTTAGAAGGCGCAATGATATCCGCTCCGGCTTTTGCTTGGCTGACAGCTGTCTGCGCCAATAGCTCCAAGGATTCATCATTCAAGATCTGTCCATCTTTGACGAGACCGCAATGTCCGTGATCTGTATATTCACATAGGCATGTATCAGCGACGACAACCAGCTCAGGGAAATGCTTTTTAATTTCCGCAATTGCTTCTTGCACAATCCCATGATCATGGTAAGCTTGCGTTCCGCAATCATCTTTTTCTTCAGGTATGCCGAAAACAATGACGGATTGAATTCCGAGACTGACCAGCTCAGCCACTTCATCCTTTAATAGATCTAAAGATACATGATAAACATCAGGCATTGAAGGAACAGCTTTTTTTCCTTCTAAACCTTCAACGACAAAGATCGGGTAAATAAAATCAGATGGATGCAGACGAGTTTCTTTTACCATCTCTCTCATTGCTTTTGATGACCGCAAACGGCGGTGTCTGTTAAATGATTGACTCATATTCTATCTTCCTTTCTAGACATGCGGCACATTAAATCAAGCATACCGTCAATTGTAAATGTATCAGGCATATACGACGTGATTCCGTACGACAGCAGAGCGTCCCTCGTTAATGGTCCGATGCTGATGCAGGCCGTTTGGTGCGCCTGCCATTTTTTTAATCCTTCTCCAAGAACATGCATAAATGTATGTACGGTTGATGAGCTTGTAAATGTCACAAAATCAAATGAATGCTGCTTCGCGGCATTTTTTAATTCCTTGATGCCATCTTCATCAGGAACGGTTTCATATACGACCCATTCCTTCACAACAAAGCCAAGAGGCGTAAGCTCTTTTTTTATCACATCGCGAGATAAATTGCCTTTTATGACCGTAATCCGTTCTGACGGTTCGGCATGCTGCTTAAGAGCGTCCGCCAGTTGTTCTGCAATATAGTCATGAGGCATTACATCAACCGATACGTCATACGATTCCAAACGGCGTGCGGTTTTTTCACCAACAGCCGCAATCTTTTTATGACCGGGAACAATCAACTGATTTTCTTTTAGATAAGAAAAAAAGAAATCGGCTCCATTTACACTCGTAAACACAAGCCAGCCAGGTACGGCAAGATCAATTCGCACCTGTTCCGCCAGATCATTCGGCAGAGCTCGGCGAAACGTGATCAACGAGGTCAGTACCGCTTTTCCGCCAAGCTTCTCCACTTTCTGCTGAAACGATTTTGCCTGCGTCTTATTGCGGGTGACAAGCACTGTTTTTCCTTTCAAAGGAACATCATTTACCATCCTCATCAAGCTCCCGTTTTACGCGATCGATTAAAGCTTTAGCGCCTTTATCAGTCATGAGAGCCGCACAGCGCTTACCGACTTCCACCGGGTCGTTTCCGGTGACGGTTTCTTTGAAAGTCATTTTTCCATCTGGTGAAGCCACAAGCCCTGTCAGTTCAATTTCCTCCTGGTCGTTTATCACCGAGTAGCCGGCGATCGGCACCTGACAGCCGCCCTCCATCGCGTTTAAGTAGGCACGCTCTGCCAGTACAGTCCGTTTTGTGTACTCATCCGTAAACTGAGAAAATAACGCTAAAAGCTCTTGATCCGATTCTCGGCACTCAATTGCAAGAGCGCCCTGGCCAACAGCTGGAAGACAGCGCTCAGGCTCAAGAAATTCAGTTACGACATCCTGCTTCCAGCCCATTCTGGAAAGCCCTGCCGCAGCTAAAATAATTGCATCGTAATCTTCGTTTTCCAGCTTTTGAAGTCTCGTATCTATATTACCTCTAATCCATTTAATTGTAATGTCAGGGCGCTCAATCAAAAGCTGTGCGCTTCTTCTTAAACTGCTTGTGCCGATAACAGCACCTTCCTTCAATTCAGAAAGCTTTACACGATTCTTTGAAATAAGAGCGTCACGAGGATCTTCCCGTTCAGGAATACAGCCGATCACAAGGCCTTCAGGCAAAACGGCAGGCATATCCTTCATGCTGTGAACCGCCATATCAATGTCTTCGTTTAAAAGCGCTTGTTCGATTTCTTTAACAAACAGCCCTTTTCCTCCCACTTTTGACAGGGTAACATCGACAATCCGGTCTCCCTTTGTGACGATTTCTTTTATGTCAAAAGCAAAAGAAGGATTGATTTCCTTCAGTTTGCGGATGACCCATTTTGTTTGGGTCATAGCGAGTTTGCTCCGTCTGGAACCTACTTTTATCGTTCTCATATTTTCTTTCCTCCCGAATCTGCTTGGGCACATTATTTAACTGAACCAATGGAATTGAGACAGGCTTCCGAGCAGGAAATAATTGATCATCAGCACGAGAAAACAAGCCGTATTCCACAGTGCGGCGACCTTCCCCTGAAGCTCTTTAATCAGCCTGATATAGAGATAGTAGCTGTACAGAAGCAGGACGACAAACGAACCAAGCACTTTGGCGTCGAACCAATACAGCGTTTCAAGTGACACATACGCCCAAATGACGCCGAGAATCAAACTCAGTAAGAGCATCGGGACGCCAATGACATTCAGTACGTACGCCATATAATCAAGCTTAGACAAATCTTCTATTCTCAACAGCCACTTTCCCCATTTTTTCTTTTTTAACAAATGATATTGAAACAAATAGAGCACAGAAAATACAAAGGAAAGGGAAAAAGCGCCATAAGAAAGAATTGCCATTGTAATATGAATCACTAATAGCTCTGATACGAGCTGACCCGAAAAAGCCGCTGACTGCTGCTCCGTCGGTGAAAATGTATGAATGGCGATCATAGCAAACCCTATTACATTTGTAAAAAACACAATAAAATCAACACGCAGCAGCTTTGTCAGCACAAGTGACAGTGTGACAAGCACCCAAGCATAAAAATAAAGCGCCTCCGTCACATTTAATACCGGAAACCTCCCCGTCACCCACATAAAATAGGCTAAATACACGGTTTGCAGAGTCCAGACAATAGAAAGCAACCAGAAGGCCATTTTCCCAGCCTTCCGGTTGTGTTGAAGAAAATCTATAAAATAAAAGAGTACACTTAATGCGTAAATGACGATTGTCCCTTCATTAAGCCTTGCCATTGCAGTATCAATCATTCAGCTTTCACTCACTTACAAGTGGGGCAAACCCCGCTCTTGATTCAGCCTTCTTATAAGAATGGACCTCTTGGCTGCCTTCAACGCTTTTGATCATTTGCCGGCCCGCAGCTTCTTCAATATCAAAAATCTGCATAAATAAAGCCAGCTTTTCTTCAGAATCAGCCTCTGCCGCAAGTTCTTTCACCTTTAATATTGGGTCGCGCAGCATTTGGTTAATGATACTTTTCGTATGTTTATTCAAAAGTTTTTTCTCTCTTGTCGTCAAATGTGGCAGCTTCCGTTCGATGCTGTCCATCGTTTCAGACTGGATTGCCAGCGCCTTTTCACGCAATGCGGAAATCACAGGCACTACACCAAGTGTATTCAGCCATTGTTTAAATTCAACAATGGTTTCTTCGATTAACAGTTCAACCTTCTCAGCGGTTTCTCTCCGCTCTTTCAGGTTCGCTTCTACGATCCCTTCAAGATCGTCTATATCATAAAGGAAGACGCCTTCTAGATCGTTCAAAGCGGGATCCAAGTCTCTTGGCACGGCGATGTCCACCATAAATAAAGGACGGCCCTTGCGAAGCTTATTCGCGTTTTCCATCATTTCTTTAGACACAACAAAATCACTCGCACCGGTAGAGCTGATTAAAATATCGGCTTCTGCAAGCGCGCTTTCAAGCTGATTTAAGCTTCGCGCTTCACCGGAGAAACGGTCTGCAAGTTCTTTCGCTTTCAAGTATGTTCTGTTAATGACGGTCACTTTTCCGATTCCCTGTCCATGCAGATTTTCGGCTGCAAGCTCGCCCATCTTTCCTGCACCAAGGATCAATATATGCTTGCTTGAAAGGTTTCCGAAGATTTTTTTCGCAAGCTCAACGGCCGCATAGCTAACAGACACTGCATTAGAGCCAATGTCTGTTTCGGCGTGAGTCCGTTTACCCACTGTAACCGCCTGCTTAAACAACTCATTAAAAATCGTGCCGATCGTTTTTTCTTGCTGAGCTGTTTTGAAGCTGTCGCGCACCTGGCCGAGAATTTGCGTTTCACCGATCACCATAGAATCCAATCCGCAGGCTACACGGAACAAATGCTCAACAGCCGCATCGCTTTCATAAAATCTTAAAAACGGAGACAGGTCTTCTTTGCTTAAGTGAAACCAGTCAGCTAAAAATTTCTTTATATAATAACGGCCGGTATGGAGCTGGTCGACTACCGCATAAATTTCGGTGCGGTTGCAGGTTGATACGATGATATTTTCGAGAATGCTTTTCTCTGCTTTTAGCTGCACCATCGCTTCTGCAAGCTCATTCGGCTGAAAACTTACTTTTTCACGTATCTCAATAGGGGCGGATTTATAATCTACTCCCACAACAAGTATATGCATAGCTTTTATTACACCCCCAACACCCAAACTTTATTTATAATCATTCTAACATAGAATTCATTATTTATAATAATTATAACATAGTTTCTTTCGCAAAATGTGAACAGATTTCAAAAATCTTGTGCTATATTAGAAAAAGCTTCACGAACAAAATATGTTCCTATTGACAATAACAAAAACAGCAGAAATTTACTAAAAATCAGCTCTAGATAACAAGAAGGTGATATGCATGAAACAAAAATCAATTTTATTTCCTTGTCTGCTGCTCGCCGCTTCCGTATACGCATGGCTTGAAAGCGGCCAAGCCGAACTGTTTTCAGGACAGGATCAATGGCCTGTTCTTCTTATGCTGTTAGGCGCAGCCTTTATATACCAAGGAAAAAAAGAAGCAGTTTCCCCGCATTTCTTTATCGGCTTGCTTCTCTTCGGAATCGGTTTGCACTTTTTCGTTAAGCCAAAGTGGACATGGTGGCCGGATGATTTTGAAATGCTTCTCTTCATGGTCGGCTTCTCGCTGCTCGTTTCAACCGTTCAGAAAACAGAATATGTATATGAAGCTGTTTCGATGATTTGTTTTTCCCTGTTTCTTTACTTTTTCAAACAGATTATGGCTTGGCTTGAGTCTGCGCATATTCCCACGGCCCTGCTGAAAGAGTATTGGCCGTTTGTGTTTATCGTAATCAGTTTATTGTTATTATTGATAAAACGAAAAAAATCTATACGATAAATAAAAAACCGGCAGAGATCAATCTCTACCGGTTTATCATTTTTTTGATCACTCCCCAAGCTTCGTCTTTCCCCTTTTTCGTTTCTGAGGAGTAGAGAATCAGCTCGTCTTCCGGATCAATATTTAATGTCTGTCGGACAACCTTCGCGTGTTTGTCCCATTTCCCTTTCGGAATCTTGTCCGCTTTTGTAGCGATAATAATAACAGGAATGCCGTAATACTTTAAGAATTCATACATCTGCACATCATCATTAGACGGTGCATGCCGCAAATCAACAATCTGCACAACTGCTTTCAATTCCTCGCGTGTCGTGATGTAGGTTTCAATCATTCTGCCCCAAGCTTCACGCTCGGATTTTGACACTTTGGCAAAACCGTAACCCGGTACATCAACAAAATGCAATTCGTCATTAATAATGTAGAAATTTAATGTTTGTGTTTTTCCCGGTTTTGATGATGTTCTCGCAAGATTTTTACGATTAATCAATGAATTGATAAAAGATGACTTTCCTACGTTCGATCTTCCGGCCAATGCAATCTCCGGAAGCCCCCCTTCAGGGTACTGTTCAGGTTTAACTGCACTGATTACGATTTCTGACTTTGTGACTTTCATTTCTTCTCTCCTACTAGGGCATGTTCCAGAACTTCGTCTAAGTGGGATGCCAATATAAATGTGAGCCCCTCTCTGACGCTTTCTGGAATATCCTCTATATCTTTTTCATTATCTTTTGGTGCAATAATCGTCGTCAATCCCGCTCTATGTGCCCCGAGTGCTTTTTCTTTCAGTCCGCCGATCGGAAGCACGCGCCCGCGAAGTGTAATTTCTCCAGTCATTCCGACTTTACGCGATACCGCCCGTCCTGTTAAAGCAGAAACAAGCGCAGTCGCCATTGTTATACCGGCAGACGGACCATCTTTAGGCACCGCACCCTCAGGAACATGTATATGAATATCATACTTCTCATGAAAGTCAGGTTCAATGCCAAGTTCTTCTGTTTTTGAACGCACGTAGCTGAAAGCCGCCTGAGCAGACTCTCTCATGACATCGCCAAGCTTACCCGTCAGGATCAGTTTGCCTTTCCCTGGAGAAAGCGATACTTCGATCGACAGCGTATCTCCGCCGACAGTTGTATAAGCCAGCCCCGTGACTACGCCCACCTGATCTTCCGTTTCTGCTTGTCCATATCTGAACATTCGTTTTCCGATAAAGTCATGAAGATTTTTCTCCGTAACTGTAATCCGTTTTCTATCTTCAGAAACAATGGCTTTTGCAGCCTTGCGGCAGATGGCAGCAAGCTGGCGCTCGAGATTTCTCACACCGGCTTCTCTCGTATAATAACGGATAATATCAAGAATGGCCTGATCACGTAGCTGCAGGTTGCTCTTTTTGAGCCCATGCTCCTTGATCTGCTTCGGAAGAAGGTGATCTTTTACAATTTCAAGTTTTTCCACTTCCGTGTAGCCCGCAATATTAATGATTTCCATTCTGTCTCTAAGCGGTCCCGGGATTGTCGCTAAATTGTTAGCCGTAGCGATAAAGAGCACTTTTGACAGATCAAAGGTCTCCTCAATGTAGTGGTCGCTGAAGGTGCTGTTTTGCTCTGGATCAAGCACTTCAAGCATTGCGGATGACGGATCGCCTCTGAAATCAGAAGACATTTTATCAATTTCATCCAGTAAGAATACCGGATTCAGCTTGCCGGCTTTTTTCATGCCTTGAATAATACGTCCCGGCATTGCCCCGACATATGTCCGTCTGTGCCCGCGAATTTCTGATTCGTCGCGCACCCCGCCAAGTGAAATTCTGACAAATTTCCGATCCATACTTTTAGCAATCGATTTGGCTAAGGACGTTTTTCCGACCCCCGGAGGTCCTGCCAAACAGAGAATCGGGCCTTTTAAGGATTTTGTCAGCTTCTGAACCGCCAAATACTCTAAAATACGCTCTTTCACTTTTTCAAGTCCATGATGTTCTTTGTCCAAAAGATGTTCAGCCTCTTTTAAATCAAGCTTATCTTCTGTCTCATCCGTCCATGGGAGAGCGACCAGCCAGTCAATATAATTGCGGATAACAGAACTTTCGGCAGAACTGGACGGAATTTTTTCATATCTGTTTAATTCCTTAAGAGCCGTTTCCTTCACATGGTCAGGCATACCCGCTTCTTCGATTTTTTCGGTCAGCGATTGAACTTCACCTGTTTTGCCTTCTTTATCGCCTAGCTCTTTTTGGATCGCCTTCATCTGTTCGCGCAAATAATATTCCTTTTGCGTACGCTCCATTGAACGTTTGACACGCTGGCCGATTTTTTTCTCGATCTCAAGCACTTCTTTTTCATTGTTGATAAAATCAATGACCTTATTCAGTCTGTCTTTGACATCGGCCGTTTCTAAAATATCCTGCTTATCCTTTAGTTTAAGAGGCAGGTGAGAAGCAACAATGTCTGCCATTCTACCCGGCTCTTCGATATCAGTAACCGCGGCGTACGTTTCGGCTGAGATTTTTTTCGAAATTTTTATGTACTGATCAAAGTGGTCCAACAAAGTCCGCATCAGCGCTTCGTCTTCTGTATCTTTTGAATCATCTTCTTGGATCAGCTGAATGTCTACCGACGTATAATCCTCATGCTCATTGTAATCAATGATCTGGGCGCGCTGTATACCTTCCACCAGCACACGGATTGTACCGTTTGGAAGCTTCAGCATTTGTTTAATTTTCGTATAGGTGCCGACAGTAAAAATTTCGTCTTCACCCGGTTCGTCTATCGAAATATCCTGCTGAGTAGCTAAAAATATCATATGATCATGCATCATTGCCTGTTCAAGGGCCTGAACCGACTTGTCACGTCCTACATCTAAGTGCAAAACCATTGTCGGGTACACTAATAAACCTCTTAAAGGGAGGAGCGGGATGCTGCGTTTTAATTCTTCTGCCATGTGACTGACACCTCCGTGACTTTAGTATGAACCATTATAATACAACTTTTTCATCCTTGTACAATAAACGGCATGGTTCAGCTTTTCTATAACACAGTCTCCTCGTAGTATACCCTTTCTTTCTCATCTGAAAAAGGAAAAGATGTCCTTCATAAAAAAAACCCTATTTTAAAAATAGGGTCAGACTGATTCTTTATTCATTTGCATGTTTAACGGTTTTTGTTCAGTAGGCGGATTCACTAAAATTTCATCAAGCACTTCCTGGAACGTTTTCACCGCCACAATTTTAATTCCTTCAATCTGTTTTAAAATTGATTGCTGATTTTCATACGGAATAATGACTTTTTTGGCACCTGACTGTTTTGCGGCTTTAATTTTCGGGATCACGCCTCCAATCGGTTTTACAAGTCCGTTTAGACTGATCTCGCCTGTCATAGCTACCTTGTTGTCAATCGGAATTTTATGAACGGCTGAAAAAATTCCTGCCGCCATGGCAATACCTGCTGACGGCCCGTCAATCGGAATGCCGCCCGGAAAATTAATGTGGATATCGTAGTCAGAAGGCTTCATTCCCATTGTACGCAATACGGTTAACACATTTTCAACCGAGCCCTTTGCCATGCTTTTCCGGCGAATTGATTTTGATTGGCTGCCGATGCTTTCTTCTTCTGCTATTCCGGTAATGTTAATTGACCCTTTATCCTGAGCCGGTGTTACGTTCACTTCGATTTCCAGCAGCGAACCGCTGTTAGGGCCATACACTGCGAGTCCATTTACAATGCCGATTTGCGGTGCAGAGCCGATTTTCTGCTCGTGCTTAGGGGTAAGCTGACTGGAATGAATCACCCATTCTATATCCTCAATGGTGATGTCCTTCCGGTCCTCGGTCACCGCCATTCCCGCCGCGATTTGAATCATATTGACTGCTTCCCGGCCGTTCCGTGTATAGCTGGTCAGCAAATCAAGTCCCTCTTCAGAAATATTCTTTTCAATCTTATCCACGGCTGTTTTGGCAACTGATTTCAGCTCATCTTTCTCAAGCTCGCGGAAAAACACTTCTAGACAGCGGGATCGGATTGCCGGAGGGATTTCGTTTGGCATTCTTGTTGTCGCACCGATCAAACGAAAATCGGCTGGAAGCCCATTTTGAAAAATATCGTGAATATGGTTCGGTATTTGTGTATTTTCTTCGCTGTAATAAGCACTGTCTAAAAAGACTTTCCGGTCCTCAAGCACCTTCAGCATTTTATTCATTTGAATAGGATGCAGCTCCCCAATTTCATCAATAAACAATACACCGCCGTGGGCATGCGTGACAGCCCCCTGCTTCGGCTGCGGAATACCCGCCTGTCCCATCGCTCCGGCCCCTTGGTATATCGGATCATGTACAGATCCAATAAGCGGATCCGCAATTCCTCTTTCATCAAATCGAGCCGTTGTCGCATCGAGTTCCACAAAAACAGCCTGCTCTTTAAAAGGTGATTGCTTATGTTTTTTGGCTTCCTCTAACACAAGCCGTGCAGCAGCTGTTTTTCCGACTCCCGGCGGTCCATAGACAATGACGTGCTGGGGGTTCGGTCCGCACAACGCCGCTTTTAACGCTTTAATCCCGTCTTCCTGGCCGACGATATCTTGAAAGCTTTTGGGGCGCACCTTTTCAGATAACGGTTCGGACAAGCTGATAGCCCTCATTTTGCGAAGCTGCTCCATTTCCTTCTTTGATTCCTTATCTATCGTGACTTTTTGTGTCCTCTGATTTTTAAGCAAATTCCAAAAATACAAACCAATGATGATCCCAAAAAACAGCTGAATAAATAATGCGATCCCTGTCCAACTCATGGTGGTCCCTCCTGAAAAACAATTTATGTATCCAATTCATTCCTCTGATTGCTAGTATCTCCCACAGAAGAGGGGAATAAACGTTTTCCGGAAGAGTTTACACAACAAAAAAACCTCCTGAATGTTACCACTCAGGAGGTTCTTTTTCATTTTTAAGCAGACGTTTTATCTTGGCTAACCTCAGTACCGTCCTTTAACAAAAGGCGAGGCGGCTCTCCATGCGTTACAGTCGCTCCAGTAATCACACATTTTTCAATGTCATCACGGGAAGGCAGGTCAAACATCACATCAAGCATAATGCCTTCAATGATAGAACGGAGTCCGCGTGCTCCAGTCTTACGCTCAATTGCTTTTTTGGCAATTTCAGACAGCGCTTCTTCTTCAAACTCAAGCTCAACATTATCCAGCTCAAGCATTTTCTTAAACTGCTTCACAAGAGCGTTTTTCGGTTTTGTTAAGATCGCAACCAATGCTTCTTCATCAAGCTTTTCAAGGCTTGCAATAACAGGAAGACGTCCAATGAACTCCGGAATTAATCCGAAACGGAGCAAGTCTTCTGGAAGCACTTTTGAAAGAAGGTCTTCTTTCTCCAGATCTGCAACCTTATTATCAGAACCAAAGCCAATCACTTTTTGTCCTAAACGGCGTTTGATGATTTGTTCGATACCATCGAAGGCACCGCCGCAAATGAACAAAATGTTTGTTGTGTCAATTTGAATAAACTCTTGATGAGGGTGCTTACGTCCGCCTTGAGGTGGCACACTCGCCACAGTTCCTTCAAGAATTTTCAGCAATGCCTGCTGCACACCTTCACCTGACACATCACGTGTGATAGACGGGTTTTCAGACTTTCTTGCCACTTTATCGATTTCATCAATATAAATAATGCCTTTTTCCGCTTTTTCCACGTCGTAGTCAGCAGCTTGGATGAGTTTCAAGAGAATATTCTCTACATCTTCACCCACATATCCAGCTTCTGTCAGGGACGTAGCGTCAGCAATCGCAAACGGCACATTTAAAATACGGGCTAACGTTTGCGCAAGAAGGGTTTTACCGCTTCCTGTCGGGCCGATTAATGAAATGTTACTTTTCGAAAGCTCGACATCGTCCACTTTGCTGTTGGAGTTAATGCGCTTATAGTGGTTATACACAGCAACAGCGAGTGATTTCTTCGCTTGATCCTGGCCGATGACATATTCATTCAGAATTTCACGGATTTCCTGCGGCTTCGGTACATCTTTAAATTCTACTTCTTCTTCTGTTCCGAGTTCTTCCTCCACAATTTCAGTGCAGAGTTCGATACATTCGTCACATATATATACACCAGGTCCAGCTACAAGCTTACGAACCTGATCTTGTGTTTTTCCACAGAACGAGCATTTTAATTGTCCTTTTTCCTCGTTGAATTTAAACATTCTTTCACCCCTTAATCTTGTCTCACTTTTTCTTTTACCGGCAGAGCAAAAGAAAATGATTCTTGAAACGAACGAGTATGTATTGCATTTTACCATACTTTCCAAAAAGACGGTAACATTGTGTTTCTGACTTGCACATTCTATATGTATGACAAAAAACAGCTCTGCATTAACTATCTTGCCCCAAGAAAAAGAGATATATCATAATTGTACAAAACAAGGCACGAATGATTCGCGCCCTGTTTTATTATTACTATTATTATGCACCATATTAACGGTTTTCTACAAGAAAATCAATTGCTTTGCGAACTTTTAAATCTTCTTTCATCGCGTCAGTAGAACCGATGGCTTGTTTGATATTTTCAACAGGCATGTTGTATGCTTCAGCCATTTTAGAAAGCTCAGCATCAACTTCCTCATCTGTTACTTCAAGGTTTTCCGCTTTCGCAATTGCCTCAAGAGTCAGGTTAGATTTAACGCGTTTTGCAGCATCTTCTTTCATTTGCTCTTTTAACGCAGCTTCATCTTGGCCTGAGAATTGAGTGTAAAGCTCAAGGTTCATGCCTTGCATTTGAAGACGCTGTTCGAATTCTTTCAGCATGCGGTCAAGCTCAGTATCGATCATCGCTTGAGGAACATCGATTTCAGCGTTTTCAGAAGCTTTCAGAACAAGTTCTTCACGCAATTTAGCGTCAGCTTCGTTTTCTTTTGCTTCTTCTAAACGTTTCTTGGTTTTTTCAGTCAATTCAGCAAGTGTTTCCACTTCTTCATCGATATCTTTTGCGAATTCATCGTCAAGCTCAGGAAGCTCTTTCGCTTTGATTTCGTGAATTTTCACTTTGAAGACAGCTGGTTTGCCGGCAAGATCTTCAGCGTGGTACTCTTCAGGGAATGTTACTTCAACATCCTTCTCAGCACCTGCTTCAAGGCCGACTAACTGATCTTCGAAGCCAGGAATGAATGAACCAGAACCCACTTCAAGTGAATAGTTTTCAGCTTTTCCGCCTTCGAATGCTTCGCCGTCAACGAATCCTTCGAAGTCAAGAACAACAGTGTTTCCTTCTTCAACAGCGCCTTCTTCTTTTACAACAAGCTCAGCTTGACGCTCTTGAAGCGCTTTTAGTTCGTTTTGAACATCTTCGTCCGTTACAGCTGTGTCGTCTTTTTCGATGCCTAAGCCTTTGTATTCGCCAAGCTTCACTTCAGGTTTCACTGTTACTTTTGCAGTGAAGATTAAGCTTTCGCCTTTTTCGATTTTTTCAACATCGATTTCAGGACGGTCTACAGGCTCGATTCCAGCTTCTTCAACCGCTTTAGGGTATTCTACAGGAAGAAGAATATCCAAAGCATCTTGGTAAAGAGCTTCTACGCCAAAGCGCTGTTCGAATAAACCGCGAGGAATTTTCCCTTTACGGAATCCAGGAATTGAAACTTGCTTAACTACTTTTTTAAATGCATCATCAAGTGCCGTTTTAAATGTTTCAGCATCAACTTCAACAGTTAAAACGCCTTCGTTGCCTTCTTGTTTTTCCCATTTTACAGACATGTGTTTCCCTCCAAAAATCTATTCAGGTTGTGTCGGTCTTCCATTCTAAAGCAATCATTCGGCTTCGTCCAACAAAAACGAAGCTGCCAAAGATCAGAATCATTATGTATCCATTTTAATAATGAACTGTAAAGCCTGTCCAACCGTATTTCTGATAACCCGTTATACACAAATACAACCATTATATTATAACATAACACATACCGCTTTCAACTATATGGCGTGATTTACAAATAAGAAATTTCTTCAATATCTTTAATCATTGTGCACGCTTCATCAAGTTCTCTGTCGGTAAACTCATACATCATATGCAGCTCTTCGCTTTCAATCTCAATCCCATGCATTTCATAGCCGACTTTATGCAGGGCCGCCGCCCAAAGATCAGCGGACAGCAATTTAGGCTGAAATGGATATAAAACGTACAAATGTCTTCTCCACAGTTCTTCTACCGCTGCATACAGGGTTGGATTTTCATTCCCAAGCGTTTCATCCAGCACCCTGAGAACGCGGTGCAAAATCGGGGAGGCATCAGGCGGGACAGTCTCGCTCGGCTCGATTGTCATAGATTCTCCGAATTTTGTAATGTGGACCGGTTTGCTGTAGTCGTGTTCCGCCATTAACATCACGATCATCGTCTTGATAATCGGGTGGGCAGCGGGATCTTCAAGGATTGTTTTTAACAGCCCCGTATACTTCGCTACATTGCGGTCTTTCAATGAATGGATCAAATTCATTTGTTCCTCTGGGCTGGCTAACACTTTCTCCGTGTCGATCACATCTTCATACTCTTCTGCCCAAGCCTCGTCCTCTCGCTCTGGATCGGTCATTTTACGGCTGAAATCAAGCAGTTTATAAAATTGCTCGGCGCTTTCCGCAGGCAGCTGATTTTCCTCAAGGACGGCTTCAATCGTGCGTTTTACTTCTTCGTATTTCTTAAGCTGTATTAAGATCGTCATGTACACTTGTAAAACTGTAAAATACTGGCCATATCCTTCTTTCAGCATCTTTTCGCATACACGTTTTGCCTCTTCCAATTCGCCCAGCTCCAAAAAGCAAATGGCCATGCCCAAGTGAAGATCTGATTCAGTATCATCATATTTCATTGCTTCTGAAAACAGTTCCAGCGCCTCTTGATACTTTTTCTCCTTCAGCGAGGACATTCCTTTTTCCACTAGACGGTCTTTCAGATGAGGAAAAGGAATAATTTTTGCGTTTTTCTTGTCATGCGTCATACCTATATTCCTTTCAGGCATTTATTTTGTTCAAGTGTATCAACACCCGTACACAAAAACAAGAAAGGAAAGGTTCTGCCAGGCAAAAAAAAGCTGCCGGACAAATTGCCGGGCAGCTTTTTTAAGCTTGAAGCCAAGAGCTTCTCTGCGACTCAAATTGCTTGATTTCATCTTCAAGTAAAAGCGTTAATGAAATTTCATCATAGCCGTTGATCAGCATTTCTTTCCAATGCGGATCGACTTCGAATGAGATCTGGTTGCCTTCGCTGTCGTGAATAAGCTGATTCTCAAGATCGACTGTCATTTGCAGTGACTGATTTTCGTATTGTCCGACAAGCTTTTTCCAATTGTCATATGGCATGCGAATCGGCAGCATACCGTTTTTAAAGCAGTTTTGGTGGAAAATATCAGCAAATGACGGTGCAATAATGATTTTAAAGCCGTAATCATCAAGCGCCCACGGAGCGTGTTCACGCGATGACCCGCAGCCGAAGTTTTCTCCCGCTATTAAAATGGATGCCCCTTCATAAGCCGGCTGGTTCAGTTCAAATTCCGGGTTCGGTTCACCATTCGCATCATATCTCCAGTCAAAGAATGCAAAACGGCCGTAGCCCGTTCTTTCAATTCTCTTCAGAAATTGTTTCGGAATGATCTGATCTGTATCAACATTAATACGATTTAATACGGCCGCTTTCCCCGTATGTGTTTTCAAAGGTTCCATCTCGTGCACTCCTTACACAACTGTTTTTTCCTGATAAAACTTCCTGACATCCACGAAATGGCCGTGAATGGCGGCCATCGCAGCCATCGCAGGGCTGACGAGATGTGTTTTCGCGCCTTTTCCTTGTCTGCCCTCAAAGTTGCGGTTAGAGGTTGACGCACAGCGCTCTCCTTCAGGAACAACGTCATTATTCATGCTCAAACACATGCTGCAGCCTGATTCTCTCCATTCAAATCCAGCGTCTAAGAAGATCTGATGAAGCCCTTCCTTTTCAGCCTGTAGTTTTATGCTCTGAGATCCAGGCACGACGATTGCTCTAACACTTTCAGCTACCTTTTTTCCTTTGATCATATCGGCAGCCTGGCGGAGGTCAGTCATGCGTGAATTAGTACAGGAACCGATAAATACGTGCTCCACTTTGATATCTTCAATTTTCTGATGAGGTGTCAGCCCCATATATTCATAAGCGCGAATCGCTTCTTTTTTGTCATCTTCCGCTGAAAAGCTTTCCGGCGCCGGAACTTCAGAATCGACAGGAAGAACCATTCCCGGGTTGATACCCCATGTCACCATAGGAGAAATGTCATTGCCGTCAAGCACTATTGATTTATCGTAAACAGCGCCTGGATCAGTGCGCAGCGCTTTCCATTCTTCTACGGCTTTATCAAATTCTTCTCCTTTTGGCGTATACTTGCGATTTTTGCAATATTCAAATGTCACTTCGTCAGGCGCAATCAAACCTGCTCTTGCTCCGGCTTCAATTGACATGTTGCAAACGGTCATCCGCTCATCCATCGTCATGTTTCTGAATACTTCCCCAGTGTATTCAATGACGTAACCGGTGCCGAATTTCACGCCGTATTTACCGATAACAGCAAGAATGACATCCTTTGCGGTTACCCCTTTTTGCAGTGTCCCGTCTACACGCACCTCAAGCGTTTTCGGACGCTGCTGCCACAGTGTCTGTGTAGAAAGAACATGTTCAACCTCACTCGTTCCGATTCCAAATGCCAGGGCGCCGAATGCACCGTGAGTCGAAGTATGGCTGTCGCCGCATACGATCGTTTTTCCCGGAAGCGTTAAGCCAAGCTCAGGCCCGACTACATGGACAATCCCCTGATCTACACTGTGAAGATCGGCAAGGCGTACGCCAAACTCTTCGCAGTTCCGCTCAAGCGCTGTCACTTGTCGTTTCGCAACTTCATCCGTTATCTCAAAGCGATTGACGGTTGGAATGTTGTGGTCCATCGTGGCGAAAGTATTTTGCGGTTTTCTGACCTTTCTTCCCTTTTGTCTCAACCCTTCAAATGCCTGAGGGGATGTCACCTCATGGATGAGATGCAAATCAATATAGAGAAGATCCGGTTTTCCCTCACCATGTTTTACAATATGCTGATCCCAAATCTTTTCGATGATCGTTCGAGGCATCATCTTTATTTCCTCCCTCTACCTATGAACTAAGACCGCTTACACCATAAGCTGTCACACGTTAGAAATTGTATTTTCACTCATCAATGCTGTCTTAACTTCCTCTGTAATGGCCTGAGTGCTGCTGTATTCTTCACCTCTTGCCAAGTCTCTTGTTCTTTTTCCAGAGGTAAGAACCTGGTTGACCGCATCTTCTACAGCTTTCGCTTCTTCTTCAAGCCCGAAAGATGTTCTCAAAAGCATTGCCGCTGACAATATAGCCGCAAATGGATTTGCCATTCCTTTCCCTGCTATGTCAGGTGCAGAGCCATGTACAGGCTCGAACAAATGGAGTCCTGAGCTTGATAGGCTCGCTGACGGAAGCATTCCGAGAGAACCTGTTAGCATGGACGCTTCGTCGCTTAAAATGTCACCAAACATATTTTCAGTCACCACGACATCATATTGATTCGGTGCATAAATCAGCTGCATTGCCGCGTTATCAACGAGCATATGCTCAAGTTTCACATCAGGATAGTCTTTTGCGACGTCTTCAGCCACTTCGCGCCACAGCCTGCTTGATTCAAGAACGTTCGCTTTATCAACAGAGGTAACCTTGCCTTTTCTGGCAGCCGCCATTTTAAAGCCCTCTCTGATCACGCGTTCAATTTCTTCCCTCTTATAAAACAGTGTGTCTACCGCTTCTTGCTCACCTTCACTGTTTACATAGCGTTTGCTCGGCTGGCCGAAATACAAACCGCCTGTCAGTTCACGAACGATAACGAAATCAACGTTATCAATATATTCTTTTTTCAAAGGCGAAGCGTCAGAAAGGCTTTCAAACACTTTCACAGGCCGCAAATTCGCAAACAGGTCAAGCTGTTTTCTAATGCCGAGCAGCCCTTTTTCTGGCCTCAGTTCCGAAGGGTTTTGATCCCATTTCGGGCCGCCGACAGCACCGAGCAAAATAGCATCAGCCTTTTTACAAATCGCAATGGTTTCCTCTGGGAGAGGGTTGTTGTGTTCGTCAATTGCCGCTCCTCCAATAAGGCCGTATTCAAATTCAAATTCATGGCTGAAGCGTTCGGCAACACTTTTCAGCACGTCTGTCGCTGATTCTAATACTTCAGGGCCGATCCCGTCTCCGGGCAATAGAGCAATCCGTTTCTTCAAGTTAACCGTTCTCCTTTCTATTATGATCCGACAGCTGTATGGTTTTGCAGTCCGTTCATATTAGACTGGAAAACCAATTGACGGTTGACTGCGTTCAGATAGGCTTTCGCCGAAGCTTCTAATACGTCTTGCGCTATGCCCCGCCCTGCGGATTCTTTTCCGTTTACTACTACTCTTACATAAACCTGGGCAAATGCGTCTTCGCCCTTTCTATTAGACTGAATGCGGTAGTCTAAGAGCTCCACATCTTTATCGATACAGCGTTCAAGGGTATTGTATATCGCTTCCACGCTTCCGGCTCCTGTAGCCGCTTCCTGAATAAGCTGGGCGTTTTCTTGGTTTTTCAAAGAAACCGTAGCTGTAGGGACCTGAGATGTTCCATAATGGACTTGCAGAGAAAGAAATTCATACCCAATCTTGCGGTCTGTTACTTTTTCTTCTAAAATAAGAGAGACAAGATCCTCATCAGTGATTTCTTTTTTCTTCTCAGTCAACTCTTTAAACATCGTAAAGAACTTATTAATCTCTTCACTATCAAATTGGAATCCCAATGCTGTCAGCCGGTCTTTAAATGCATGGCGTCCTGAATGCTTGCCTAGGACAAGCGCATCTGCCGTTACACCGACAAGCTCTGGTGAAATAATTTCGTATGTTGATTTTTCTTTTAAGAAGCCGTCCTGGTGGATGCCTGATTCATGAGCAAATGCATTGTCGCCCACTACCGCTTTATTTCGCGGAACAACCATACCTGTGAACTTACTTACTAAATCACTAGTGCGTTTTATTTCATTTAGCGTAATGCCTGTTTCGACTTGATAGAAATCTTTTCTGGTATGAAGAGCAACTGCGATTTCCTCTAAGGCAGCGTTTCCGGCTCTTTCACCAATTCCGTTAATCGCACATTCAATTTGATCAGCGCCATTTTCGATCGCTGAGAGAGAATTGGCGACTGCCATTCCCAAATCATCGTGGCAGTGAGCTGACAACTTTGCTTGATGTATGTTTGGAACGTTCTCTTTCATATATTTAAAGATATTCCCGTATTCAGCCGGAGCCAAATAGCCGACTGTATCCGGAAGGTTGATGACACTAGCCCCTGCGTCAATCACTTTTTCTACGATTTCTGCTAAAAACGGCAGTTCAGTTCGGCAGGCATCCTCAGCAGACCATTGAACAATCGGGAAACGCTCTTTTGCGTATTTCACCATTTCAACCGCTCTTTCAATGACCTGTTCACGCGTCATTTTCAGCTTGTGTTTTAAATGAATGTCCGATGTGGCAATGAAGACGTGAATTCTTGGCTGAGCACCGTCTTTTAACGCTTCCCATGCAGCATCAATATCACCTTTTACACAGCGGGCAAGACCTGTGACAGAACAATTTTTAATGGTTTTTGCGATTTCCTGCACAGCTAAAAAGTCACCTCGGGACGAAGCGGGAAATCCCGCTTCAATGATATCTGCCCCGAGTCTTTCGAGCTGCTTTGCTATGGCAAGTTTCTCCTGTGTATTTAAGTTCACACCAGGGGACTGTTCACCATCACGAAGCGTCGTATCGAAAAAATTAATTTTGCGCAACGGAGACCACCGCTTCCTTCTTCTTGCCTTGTTTGACAAACGGCATCATTTCACGAAGCTTTCTTCCCACCACTTCGATTTGATGTTCGTTTTCGCTCGTATTGATTGCGTTGAAACGAGGACGGTTTACTTGGTTTTCTACGATCCACTCTTTGGCAAATGTTCCGTCTTGGATGTCTTTTAAGACTTCTTTCATTGATTCTTTTACTTTTGCGTCTACAACACGCGGCCCGGATACGAAGTCTCCCCATTGAGCAGTATCAGAAATAGAGTATCTCATGCCTGCCAATCCTTCTTCATACATCAGGTCAACGATTAATTTCAACTCATGAAGACATTCAAAGTATGCAAGTTCCGGCTGATAACCAGCTTCAGTTAATGTTTCAAAACCAGCTTTTACCAGGGACGTTAATCCTCCGCAAAGTACAGCTTGCTCACCGAACAGATCCGTTTCTGTTTCTTCTTTAAATGTCGTTTCCAAAACGCCTGCTCTTGCTCCGCCGATTCCTTTTGCATATGCCAAAGCTTTATCTTTCGCTTCACCTGTCACATCCTGATAGATTGCGAACAACGCCGGTACGCCTGCTCCCTGCTCATATGTTCTTCTAACCAAATGTCCAGGACCTTTAGGCGCTACCAAGAATACGTCAACATCTGCCGGAGGAACAATTTGGTGGAAATGAACGTTAAATCCGTGAGCGAAGACCAATGACTTGCCTGCAGTCAGCTCATCTTTGATTTCAGCTTCATATACTTTTTGCTGCTGTTCATCCGGAAGAAGAACCATAATGATTTCAGCTTGAGCCGCAGCTTCTTTTACTGAAAATACTCGATGTCCGTCTTCTTGCGCCTGAGTGAAAGATTTTCCTTGTCTGACACCGACAATCACGTCAATTCCGCTTTCTTTCAGGTTCAGCGCATGCGCATGCCCTTGTGAGCCATAGCCGATAATCGCTACTGTTTTCCCAGCCAATACGTTCTCTTTGATATCACCGTTATAATATACTTTTACCATTTCAATCTCTCCCTTGTTATGTTTTATACAATAGATATTGTTTTATTGGATGACGCCTTTTGCTGAGTGCCCCTCGCAAAAGCCGTTGTACCTGTTCTCGCAATTTCTTTGATTCCATAAGGCTTTAGTAATTCAATCAGCGCTTCAATTTTGTTCGATTCGCCAGTCACCTGTACAACGATGCTGTCTCTGCTGACGTCAACGACTGAAGCTCTGAACGGCTCTATCATTCCGTTAATCTCTGTCCTCGTTGACGGTGCGGAAACGACCTTGATTAAGGCCAGCTCCCTTTGGACAATTGATTGATTTGTGATGTCAGTGACTTTCAGCACATCAATTTGTTTGTTAAGCTGTTTTGTCAGCTGTTCAACATCATTTTCTCCTTCAACGTGAACGACAAAGGTGATTCTGGAAACGCCTGTTGTTTCTGTGTGTCCAACTGTAATGCTTTCAATGTTGTAGTGTCTTTTTGTGAATAGACCGGTGATCCGGTTTAACACGCCGGAGCGGTTCACCACAGTCAATGTGATAATTCTTTTCAAGGTTTCACCCCCACCATTTCATGCAGCCCTTTCCCCGGAGCCACCATCGGGAATACTTTTTCTTCACTGGCAACCCGAACGTCAATGACAACCGGTTCTTTTGATGTTAATGCCTCTTCCAGCTTTTCCTTCGCTTCTGCATCAGAGGAGATTCTGATGCCTTTAATGCCGTATGCTTCTGACAATTTGACAAAGTCAGGCTGTGAAGCGAATTTAGATTCTGAATAACGCTCTTCATAGAAAATTTCCTGCCACTGTCTTACCATTCCGAGACAAGCGTTATTCAAGATCACAACTTTAACCGGCAGATTCAATTCGCGAATAACATCAAGTTCCTGAAGCGTCATTTGAAAACCGCCGTCTCCAAGCACCGCCACCACGGTTGCATCTTTATCGGCCAGCTGTGCGCCAATCGCTGCCGGAAGGCCGAAACCCATCGTTCCAAGACCGCCTGATGTCACCCATTTATCTGCCTTTTGGAACGGATAAAATTGTGCTGACCACATTTGATGCTGGCCGACATCCGTTGCGACAATGGCTTCGCCCTTTGTAAATTGATGAATGTACTCAATCAGTTTCTGAGGTTTAAAGCCTTCTTCTTCATTGTCTACATACCAGAGCGGATACTCTTCTTTCCACTCGGCAAGCTGTTTTTTCCATTCACTTGAATCGCCTTGTTTGCCGTTTTGTTTGATCAGCTCTTGCAGGACAACTTTGCTGTCGCCGACAACCGGAATCTGTGTTTTCATGATTTTTCCGATTTCAGCCGGATCAATATCAATGTGGGCAATCTTTGCGTTTCTCGCAAAATGCTTCAGGTTTCCGGTGACGCGGTCATCAAAACGGGCGCCGATACTGATTAATAGATCACAGTCATGAAGGGCCATGTTCGCTGTATAAGTGCCGTGCATACCCGCCATTCCTAAGAAAAGCGGATGGTCTGCCGGGAACCCCCCGAGCCCTAAAAGCGTGTGTACGACCGGAATTTGCTGCTGCTCGGCATAATTTTTTAATTCTTCTGACGCTTTTCCGTGCAATACGCCCGCGCCCGCTAGGATAACCGGTTTCTTTGCGCTGCTTACGGCTTCCACAAGCTTGCGGATCTGCAAATAATTCGGCTCCGTTGTCGGCTGATATCCCGGGAGATTCATCTCGTGATCATAGCTGAATTCCCCTTCAATTGTTGCAACATCTTTCGGAATATCGATTAGTACAGGTCCCGGTCTTCCCGTTGTCGCAATATGGAATGCTTCTTTAATGATGCGCGGCAGGTCTTCCGGCTGGCGGACCTGATAGCTGTGTTTTGTAACCGGCATTGTAATTCCTAAGATGTCCGCTTCCTGAAAAGCGTCGGTGCCGATAACGGAGGTTGCCACCTGTCCTGTAAAGACGACTAAAGGCAGTGAATCAATCATAGCATCCGCAAGTCCAGTAACAAGGTTTGTCGCTCCCGGGCCTGATGTCGCAATAACGACCCCAGGTTTTCCAGAAACTCTCGCGTATCCTTCCGCTGCATGAATAGCGCCTTGCTCGTGTCGGGGAAGGATATGTACCATTCCCGAATTGTACAACTTATCGTAGATCGGAAGTACAGCTCCGCCCGGATAGCCGAATATCATTTCTACTTTTTCTTTCTTTAATGATTCAATCAGCATTAACGCTCCGCTCATCGTCTGTGTACATTTGGCAGATGCTGAATCCACCTGTACATTAGTCCCCATTTTTAGTTCCTCCTTTTGGATATTCATCCTCTAAAGATCATCAATTATTAGCTTTATAGCTGATTATTCAATAAAAAAAGCCCTTCCGCCCACAATCAGCCGCGCAGTGAATGCGATAGCCAAAAGGGGCGAAAAGGCTCTTCTTTCCGCGGTACCACCCTTGTTTACGGCCTTTGATACGGCCGTCTCATGGATATTCCTATCCGTTTTAATAACGAGTAAACATCATCGTTCACCCGGCCAAGTCCTACTGTGATTTCAGACTGGCACTCTGAGGCGAGTTCACCTTGTAAAGCTTCGCCGGTTCTCAGCTAATCCGGTTCTCTGTGGAAAGCTTTTTCAAGGCTACTTATCCTCATCTGCGCTTTTCATATTGAGTCTCTTGAACATCTATTCTGCCGTCCAAGAAGATCGTTTTTTTTCATTTTTTTAGTATCCTACTGCAATCATTTGCGCTTGTGAAACTTGCGTTTATCTTTTGTTGAACTCATATTACGCCGCTTTGGACGCAGTGTCAACAGCCTTTTTTAAAATTATTAGACAATTTAGATTAATCAAACTATACTGTATACGCTTTCATTATTGGTATATAAGGCATTTCAAAAGATAAAAGTTTTTGTAATTTTTTTATTAATCTATCAAGTTTACACTCAAATTTTTCAATTTCATATAAATATGTCACATAATATGACGTGTTATTGTTTCGTTGAGACGTCTATATGAAAGATCTTCTCGCAAAAAACAATTTCCGTTCGGATAGGCTCTTTCATTATTTTTCGTCATACACTGGTGTTATCTTGCAAAGAAAAGGTGATACGATGAATAAATCTTTTGCAGACATCCAAGGATTTCCCGGGGGTTTTCCAGGCTTTCCCCAGCCATTTTATCCAGCAGCCCCTGGCTTTTATCAGCAAGGCCACCAGCCATATGGAGGCTTTGGATACGGACAGCCGTTCAGCCAGGCATACAGCCCGCTAAGCACCCCCTCTGCTATGTACTCTTCATTTCCATATGCTTCAGGATTTTACGGGCAGCAATTTTCAGGTGCCGGCTATAGCGGTCATGGCGGCGGTTTTAGTATCCCGGCGACGCACGCCGGAGGGTTCAGCGGAGCATCTGGTGTACACGGAGGATTTCGATATTAAATATCATCAGGTGCCGAACATCTATGTTCGGCACTTATTAATTTATTCATCTTTACATAAAGCTAATAGAATGTGAGGTTTCCTATCTTACTATTTGGAAGTAAAAAGGATATATTTTAAGATAAAGGATAAGTATGTTCAGAGTGACGGTTTTTGAGGAGGAAATCATTTTGCATATTAAAGTAGATGATTTGACCGGACATCAAGTGATCGAATTAGTAAGTGAGCATTTACATAGCATGACTCTCATGTCTCCGGCTGAAAGTATTCATGCCCTTGACATAGAAAGGCTGAAAAAACCTGAAATTACATTTTGGAGCGCATGGGACGACAATGAATTAGCCGGCTGCGGAGCACTAAAAGAACTGGACAGCCGGCATGGAGAAATTAAGTCGATGCGAACCTCTTCTTCCCATTTAAGAAAGGGCGTCGCCAGCAAGGTTCTTCAGCACATTATAGAAGAAGCCAAGCGGCGCGGCTATCAGCGCTTGAGTTTGGAAACGGGGTCGATGACTTCTTTCGAGCCGGCAAGAAAACTTTATGAAAGCTTCGGATTCCGGTATTGCCAGCCGTTTGCAGACTATACGGAAGATCCGAACAGCGTGTTTATGACAAAGGAATTGTGAAATATAAAGGATAGATAAGTGCGGGACTATGTTTCTGTCTTATCTATCTTTTTTATTTTCTCCCGTCTTTCGCATAAATGCTGTTAGCGCACCAAGTGTTTTCGATTTTGTTTATTTTAAAACGTAACGGGAATTAAAGACGACAAGAACGATAAAATTTTATTTTTACAGAGGAGGAGATTAATATGACAAAAAGTGTAGTTGGTGTATACGAAACTCCGCAAGAGACTATTGCAGTGATTGAAGGCTTACTAACAAAGGGGTATGATTCTGACGATATTTCTGTAGTCACAAATCGCCGGGATACCGATTATCTCGAATCTCGTACAGGGACAGAAGTAAATCAAGCCCTTGAAGCAAATGATAGTGATTCTGAATCCTTTTTCGATAAACTGAAAGATTATTTCACAATGGATGATACAGGCGCACACAGCAAAGCATTATCAGATCTGGATATCTCAAATGACGAAATAGACAAGTACCAAGAGGACCTGGATGACGGAAAGCTTCTCGTAGCCGTTGATACAGACGCAGACTTAGATACGCCTATTGATAACGGCAATGCCCTTTCAGGCGGCTTTGCAAATGCAAATGAGACAGTGGACTATACAACAAAAGAAGAAAAGACCCTGCCGCTTCGAGAAGAACAGCTGAAAGTGGATAAAGAAGATATCCAAACCGGTGAAGTGGAAATCGGAAAAGAAGTCAAAACAGAACAAAGAGATATAGACGTTCCGGTAAGACATGATGAAATTTACGTTGAACGCCGTCCGGTGGATGAAAACACGGCAGACGCTTCTCCCGTAAATGACTCAGAAACGGTCAGAGTTCCTATCGTTGAGGAAAAGCTTGAAGTGACCAAAAAACCCGTTGTTACGGATGAAGTGGTTATCGGGAAACGGACTGTCGAAGAAAATGAGCATATTTCTGAAACTGTGAAAAAAGAAGAACCTCGTCTGAATAAAGAAGGAAATGTCCGCGACCTGGATAATGATACGTTAAATAACAAATAAAAATATCCAAAAAAGGCTGACTTGATGTGATTTTAGGTCAGCCTTTTTTTAAAAAACTTTAGAAAAAATGTTGCTATCCGAGTTATTCAAACAATAGAGAGGCTTGGTTCAAACCATGTGAGGTCTTCAATTAATACGTTATTACAAGCCTATTTCCACACTATGTTGAAAACTGAATAGTATCTATTAAGGAAAAGCGAACATAATTTGGACATTTTTTCAATGCTTGCCTCAACGTCATACCACGAAGCAAGAAATCATTAAAAGTACAAGTGCAATGGCAGAGTACTATCATTTGAAATCCCCTAAATATCTCCAGCTAATGTTCGTTAGTTATACACACTTTCTATCCTTTTTTCTCAACAGTGAAGACACTGCAAACCATCCACCCAGCACTATACTGGATGGATGGTTATTATTTGTATTTATTTACTTCATACATCAAAATATTTTTAAATACAACATAGTCCTTTTTACTTTCGAAAGGCCCTTTGTTGTTGTCATGCTCATCAATTTCATAAAAGCCTGGCCCCTCTCCAGCATCACGTTGCTCGTACCATTTAAGGAATGCGTTAACTTCTTTCACGGAGAGCTGGTACTCTTTTTGCAAGCCGTTGACCATGGTGATGACAAGCAAGGCGTCGCCGTCGTCAGATGGTGTTTCCTCATCTGGCTTCGCTCCGTTACCGTTGTCTGTTCCTGGATCAGGAGCAGTAGAAGCATCTTTAATTGTGTATTTTTCAACAGAGTTAAAAAAGTTACTTTCAGAAGGACTCTTTGTAGCTCCTCCAACCGCATAAAGATCATTATTTATTACTACAGTTCCTGCCCCCGCGCGAGCAAACTGCATTTTTTCATCCATAGTCTTTGTTGTATTAGTTACAGGATCGTACACTTGGACGAAATTAGTTGCGTTGGTATTAGTCGCGAAGAAGCCTCCAATTATATAAATCTTACCGCCGGAAGCTACAGCAGAAGCATACGAAGTATTAATTAAAAACCCTTTCTTAATCCATGAATTCTTCACCGGGTCATACTCATAAATGGTATTACTTCCGGAATTTGCGCTAGCGCCACCAATATAATAAATTTTCCCATTCACTACCGCGGATGCCGCTGCTTTTGAATTCGGTTGTCCATTCGCCTTATTTTCCCATTTATTTGTTGTGGTATTATAAGCAAAATGATTAGGTGTAGATGTTTCTTGCTGCGTCATTAGATAAATAGTATTATCAATAGCTACCGCTGTCCCTAAGAAGCTTTTTTTGGGGACATCTGCTCCTTCTTCCCATTTATCAGCTTTGGTATCATAAATTAATAGTTTTGAAGAATTTTCAGTATGACTGGTTCGATATGTATTACCCCCCATTACATAAATCTTATCTTTAACTACCGCAACGGCCGAGCCAGCTAATTTTATTGGCATATCTGATTTCTTTGACCATTCATTTTTTTTAGAATCATAAACAAATGTAGTATTTGTGGCCAAAGTTTTACCGTACCCACCAATAACATATATTTTGTCTCCGACAACAGCTGTAGCTGCATGGCTTCTAGGTTCCGGCAAATCAGCCTGACTCACCCAGCCCTTTTTCTCTTCAGCTGCATGCGCTTGATAAAAAGGGCTCACGATTGAGCAAAGAATCAATGCAAATATCAAGATTATTTTTTTCAAAAATATCACTCCTTTTATAAAATTAGACAATGCTTTTATTATATCGTCTCATCTTATCAAAGGTTTAATTTTTGAAAAATTATCAATACCTTTCCTTTTAACCCCATTACCTTAAATTTGAGGCCTCTTCTATAAATGATAAGCCTAACCCGCTCAAACTGTTCAATTATATCCATGATCTCCTTTATCATCAAAGGATGTTGTAATGTACAGCGTAACATCAGGCAACAATTTTTAATTACCCTGAGCCACAGTGTAATCTGTCCTCAGTAATCCATTATCACTTTCAAACATTTAATAGATTTGATCAACACTTCAATATTACTTAAAAAAGTATTGTTTTTATCCTTTGACGCAAGCTTCATCTCTTTATCATCTGGAATGACACTTTAAGAGTCGCAGATGCAATATCTCCGATGTTTCTCGCTTGTCAAAATTAAGGTCTGAAAATTTCATTTTCCTCAGGTAACATTTTCAAGCGCATCCTCTGTTTTTCAATCAATTGACCTAAGAATTTTCAACATTACCGAAAATAAAAAAAGCCTCAAACCGTATTATAGGTTTAAGACTTTTGGGTACGTCCCAGGAGAGATTCGAACTCCCGACCGACGGCTTAGAAGGCCTTTCGTTATGTCTTCGGTATGTCAAAACGTTGATTCAATCGGATTTCAAGGTCCGACGTACAAACGCTAGTCTTACGTTCATGATCGAATGGTGCCTACGTTCTCTATTATTACGAATAGTAGGCGAAATAGTCAAGCGCAAATATTAATAGAAGAAACTCGCTATGTCAAACGCAGGTCACTCCGCAGATTCAAACGCCTTCCTGAACCGCTCCATAAGCGATCCGCCACGATTTAAGCGAACCTTAACCGTCCAAGCCGCCTTCCTAAACCCAGCGTATAGGTAGTCGTCGAAACGCTTAATTTCGTGCGATTTCGCTTTCATAATCGTTGCGTGCCACGCTTCAACGAAAGGCTCCGCATGTTCTTCGAGTCTGATCGTTCTATCTACGCTTGCCTTAGCGCGCAAAAGAATTCCGTAGTATTTATAAATCTTTTCGGCGTCAAAGTAGCGAGCCATTGCGTTATAGATTTCGTTAGGCAGCGCGCCTTTTAACGCTTCAGCCGGGACCGTCGCCGTATCTAATACGTTATTTTGGTTTTTAGAACGCTTAATTAAATCCGATGGTTCGTTTTTCGTTTTCGGCGTTTCAACCGTTGATTCCGTAGGCTTCTCGGCTTGTCCGCGATTGGACATTGTCGACTGGTCATCCGCGGCTTCACTAGAGTTACTGACCGGCAGGATCACGATAATGTTCGCGCCTTTTCCCCCGTTAATCTTCCGCGTCGTAGCGACCTTCTTTACGATGCCGAGCCCCGCCAATTTATTCAGTGCCCGTCGTGCCGTCTTAACCGATTTCTCGATCAGGCCCGCCAACGTTTCCGCTTTGAGGTGCGCTGCCCCGCTAAACTTAACCGCGTAACGTGCGATCATCTTGAGCGCTTGGCGATCCGTATCGTTAAGCTCGTATGTATTGCGCTTGATATGTTCGTAAACAGCTTCGTTAACTTGAGCCGTAGAGTCGAACGTTTGGTGTTCCGCTAAGTAATGCATCGATTTCGCCTCCCGTAACTTATGTTTAACGTAAGTATAATTACGTTTTGTGAAATTGTCAATTACATATTGCGTAATTCAGCGAATTAAATTATACTTAACGTAATCGAACCGGAGGTGTTAACGATGAAGCTTCGGCTTAAAGAAATTCTTAAGGAACGTCATATCGAACAAAAAGACCTTGCCGTCATGACTGGTCTGTCTACGCGAACGATTAGCGAACTTTGCAACAACAAAACGAAGCGCTATCCATCGGACGCGCTTGAACGAATTGTATTGGCGTTAGAGATTACGGACGCAAACGAACTTTTCGAGATTTAGCTGGCCGGTTGAGGTTGCGGCTTTGTTATCGACTGGATGAACGCAGTAAAGGTCGGCGCCTGGAATACCTTAAATGGAAACGAAGGCAATCCGTATCGCGTATCCGACAGAATCAATACGTGCGGAAACATAATCCGTTCGGGATTCTGCCACGGTTCCAGTGCGATAATGCCCGACTGGAATAACGCTTCGTATCGGTCTAACTTTTCGCGCATCTGTTTTTCCGAATAGACCGACCGCTGCACCTCGATAAAGAAAGGTGTCCGCCGATATAGTGCAAATATATCCGGCTCGACCGTACCTTTATCGCCGTATTTCGGCTCCACCAAGAACGACTCTAACGCCTGCCCTCGCATCTCCTTATAAACGTTACCTATTGCAAGAAAATGATCGATCTTGGCGCTGTTCTTTTTCATCGTCGTTTCGCCGCCAAAATAAACGTAAGGTTGGCGCGCCGTAGATCGCTGAATATGTCCGTCTCTAAGTAAACGCAGCAGAACGTTATTGGCTGCGTATTTTGGTCTGCGCAAATTTCCGAAATGTAGCTCGGCAATCGTATCGCGATCCATTACGCGAAATTTATTAAGATCCGCAATGATCGCTTTATCTCGGTTAGTAAGGGCCATCGATAAACACGTCCTTTTCCGTTAAGATTTCCGGCTCTGCTGCCGGTGGCGTTACGTCTTTGGTCGGTGACTTCATTACACAGTACGGATTCAGTAGCGCCTTCGCCTCGTTCATTTCGAGATACGGCGCCTGTAGTTCGTAGGTTTTGTCGGCCGCCATTATAAACCGCCCACTTACGTCTAGTTTCTCGGCGCCTGGCGTATTGACGATTCGGGCCTCCGTTATATCACGAAGCTTAAAGCCCATGCTTACGGTTAGATTTGCGCGAATAGTTGTATCAAGCGTTTTGGCGTTAGGTCGCTGCATCGAAAGAATCGCGAATACTCCAAGCGTACGGCCTATCGCGACGAGCTCCGCTAATACGTCCATGATCTCGGCGTCTTTTCTTAATAGAAGAAACTCGTCAATACAGACGACTATATACGGTCGTTTACGGTCATCCGGGAGCTCATCGATATGGCTTATTTCGAACTGCTCCGTAAGGTTACTGCGCTCATCTAACTCGCGTTTTATACTTCGTAACATTCTTCGTATATCTTCCGCGCTCGTTAAAACGCACTGTACGTGTTCGACTTTCCGGAATACATGGAACTCCGATTTCTTACAGTCCGCGAGGTATAACTGCAGCCGGTCGGGTCGGTTCTGTTTTATTAGCGTCGTCAGGATCGATCGTAGCTGCGTTGACTTTCCGCTACCCGTTTCGCCCGCGATAAGAATATGAGGCTGCGTCAATAAATCGAAGCTAACGTACCGGCCGTGGCGATCTTTGCCCGCAATAATGCCGAGCTTGTGTCGCTCTATAACCGGCTGGATATCCGCAAAGTCATAGCGCAATACTGCTGGCATCTCGGCGCTATAAACCGTTAATACATAGCGTTTTAGATCGCCGCTTAGTTCAACGTTGCGTCCGAATACTTGCCGGAACACGAACTCTTTTTTCGCGATTTCTTTCGGGTCCATTCCGTTTAGTAACGTAAATACATAACGCGTTCTCTCTTCGTTAATATCAACGTCATGGATTTTCGGATATCGGCGCGCTTCTTTTCCGTTAGACAAGCGTTTGGCTGCGTACAGGCCGGCGGCATCAAAGGCGTACTTTAGCGTCTGCTTGGCGTGAAGATTGCGCAAAAACCGTTTCATATCGCGTTTAAAAAACGAAGTAGCAACACGGCATACCCCGCAGGTAGGACGAACCGTAAGAGTCCGTTTACTGCGTCTCCAATATACGCAAATTTGCCACCGAACAAGCGCCCTTCTAGCCAAGCCGCTCCGATGCAGACCAAGCCCGCACCGCCTACTAACGCGTACAAGCCGACTACCTCCGGAGACATATCGAAAAATCCCGCCGCTGTGAATCCGCCGGGCACGAACGAAAACGCCCGTGTGAGCCCCGCCCTGTCGTTCTTTCGTCTCGCTTCGCTCATCTCTCTCACTCCTTAACAATTTTCGTAAACGGCTTCGTTCCGGTCGTTATGCGCGATAAAGTGCGGTAGTTTAACACGGTAATATCCGTTACGGAAGTCGCCACCAAGTGCGGTAACCTTTTCGCACCTCTGCCGAACCTACCCGCACCCTACCGTTTAGCTGCCGTGTATTTGCCGTTTAATAAACGTTACGCGATACGGATCGTCCAATATCACAGTTTTTTGCCCACGTTTAACTTTCCGATTTTTTGGACACGCTGATTTTAGGAGGTGTTGTCCGATGTTTGGACTAGGTAAACGACGTAGCCGATTCGGCCACTTTTTAGATCGAGAAGGAATCGCACAAGAAGAGGTTCGCCAGAAGGCCGGCATAGGTCACGGCACAATGACGAGCATGTGTAATGATCGCGATTATGCACCGCGTATTTCAACGTGGGTTAAAGTACAGCGCGCTTTAAGGTCGCTGGGATACGAAGTCGATCGAGAGGATTATTTTGACTGTTGATAACCGAACACACATTCGCATATAATAAATGCGGAGGTGTTCGCCATGGAGATCGAGGATAAACGGTGGGCGATGCGCATTATATTGCCGGAGCACAGAGCCGGCTTAGCGCGTCAAGCCGAAGCGAAACGGAAGGTTGAGAAGCCGCAACTGGATGCGCAGCAGATCGAGGATATGGAAATAACGGTCGCTGAGTCGATGGAGTTCGGTGCGCCGCTCGCATTCGAGGTTTACGACGATGGCTACATACGAGAAGTAATTGGCGCAGTACATTACGTGGACCACATACGGAAGGAGTTTCGTGTGAAGGACGCCAAAGGCGATACAAATTTCGTGAGGTTTGCGGATATCATAAACGTAAAAAACGCCCCATCCGGTTAAGGACGGGGCTGCTTTCATTTATTCGATTTTATCCGGGTGGTCGATCCAGTCTACGGCGATATTTTGCTTACAGCGCTTGCATGTTGAGTTTACACTGCCGGAAGCTACTCCGTTGTGTTTATAACCGCAGTTAGGACACGTGTACTTTGCGCCGCCTTTCGCGACTGCAAAAAACGGTAAACTAAATATAATTAGCATAGCACCCGCAAATATTCCGATTATCGTTAGGCTTATAAGAAAGCCGGCAAAAACGAGTAGGATACCGACTATCAAACTTACTAATCGACTAGCACCAAACCGCTGCTTCGCTACAGTCACCGTTTTATATTCCAACCGTATTCCTCCGCCCTTTGTAAGTTAGTAAAATTATACTACGGCGCCAAACTTATCCGCAATGAGTTTTTATGTACGCGAGCACCTACGTTATCATACGTAAGCACTCGCTAAAAGTTTCGTTATTATTTCGTTGTGCCTTCGCGCTTGGCTCCGAGTTCAAAAAGACCTGTCGCCGCTAATCCCGCAAAGCCACCGGCCCATAACCGCAACACCAAATCGAGGTCAGTAAACGGATAAGCAACCGCGCCTAGTCCGATACCGATCACGAAGCTTAGCGCAGGGATTACATTAGTCGGAAGCTTAACCGTTTTCTTAACGAGTTGAACAAGCGCCGTTAAAATAGGCGCCAGTACAGTCGCGAAAATTAAAACGTCTTGCATATTATCGTCTCCCTCCGTTATTTTACCGTTGCGCCCGTTGATTTCGCCGCGTAAATATTTACTTTACCGAACTGATCCGTCTTGATCGTATAAACATCCGTTTGTGGGTTCGCAAGGACTTCGTATTTCAGGCCGCCGAATTTCTTAGGACGTAATGATCCGCATTCGTTTCCTTTAACTGGCGCTTTGTTTGTCGGATAGATGCGCCATGAATCGGCAGAAGCCGGAAGGTAAACGTATTTCTTACCGCTGGATGACGGCTTAGAAGAACCGCCTTTAAGCTTCAGCACCTGGCCGACGGAGATTTTATTCGCGTTCTTGATTCCGTTGTACGATTGAAGCTTCGCCATACTTACGCCTGTTTTCTCTGCGATTTCGGAAAGCGTGTCGCCCTTTTTAACGGTATAAGTGGCGCCAGAAGTCTTAGGCGCTGAAGCAGCCGGTTTAGACGTTTTGCCGCCGAGCGCTTTTAGTTCTGCCGCAATGGCCGCTTTTACAGATTCCCAGCGTCCCTCAGCAAGCACGCGATGCGGACAATACTTACCGGACCAATCCTGATGCTTACGTACGCGATCGACACCCCAGCCGCGCTCTTTTAGTAATTGCGCGATAAATTTAATCGCCAGCTTCTCGGCCGCTTTATACCTGGCACCGCCTGACTTCGAATAACAAACCTCTACGCCGATGGACGTACGGTTTCCGGAATTCATGCTACTACCATCGCCGCAATGCCACGCGTTACGGTCAGTCGGCAGTCCTTGAACGACTTCCTTATCGTCCACCGCGAAATGATAAGACACTTCATTGTTGTTTCCGAGCATATACCGGATCTCTGCGTCTGCCGATGCGTCATTCGCCGTATTGTGGAACGTGATGTACTTCGCGTTCATTGAATACGGACACTTAACGGAATACTTGCTTGATGCGACCAGATTCTTACGTACTGAAATCGCCATTTTATCGTCTCCTTTCGAAATTAAAAAGCCCGCCGGGACTCTCACCTGACGGGCGTACTGCGTTTATTTACGTAAAAAGCGCGATACCTACCGTAAGCAACATCCCTACTACGGTTAGCATCACGCCCCATACCCATTTCGTATTAGCTTTCATGTCCGCTATATCTGCACGATTCTCTTTCGCCAACGCCAAGGCTTCTTCGGACTTCTCGTCAGCACGTTCAGCCTTCGTTTTCACTTCGTTAAAAAAATCGACTTTGGTGTCTATTCGAACAAGCCATTCGCGAATGTCCGCTATTTTATCGTTGAGCTCGTTGTTACTCGGCTCCGACATTGGGCCGCCTCCTTTCCGTTATTTACTGAGTCTCAGTAGATCCGTCAGTCGATCCAGGAGACCCTTCGATGGGAGTTTCCGTATCGCCACCGGTAGTTCCGTCGGTCGTCGGTTCCTCAGTCGCTGGCGGCGTTTCCGGTGTTGGTTCCGCCGGCACAGTTCCGGAATAAACTTCGCCAGTGATTGCGGCATATTGTTCGCGAGTTATTTTACCGAGCTCGACGAACCGCGCGACCTGTTGCTTATCGTAGTAACCTTTCGAGTAATAAAGCTTGATAGCGTTATACAAGAACGTATTCTCCTCCAATTTACAAGACCCCTTTCTCCGTTGTTAACACGATAAGTTCCGCGATAATCTGATGTGCTGTTTCGGCGTCTTCTTTTGCTTTTTTGACTGCTTCGGTTGCTTCGTTTAGTTGCTTGATTAGTACCGAGTTCGCCTGCTGCGTCGTTGTAAGTCCGGCCTGTAGTTCCTCGACGGATGTTCCGGCGTCAGGTGCCGGTTGTTCGAGGTATTTTTGATAAGCCGCTTCTAATTCGGCTGCAGATGGAATCGGCGCGTCTAGATACCATTGGTTTTCGTCTACCCACTGTTGATCGCCGTCGGCCATTACGACATAGTCACGGTTAGGAACAGCATTCGGGAATAATACCGACATTGCTAATCCGATGTTCATTGTAAAACCTCCTTAAATCCCCATCGGAATGTCACCGATGCGGTAAATATCGAAATAGTTATACCAGCCGGAGTTTGCCGTAATCGTTAAGTCCTGACCAGCTCCGACGAAGATAAACATTTCGATATAATCTCCGACTTCTAACGGAACAGTAACACCACTAGCATAATGCCCTTGGTTAAATTCGTCTGACGCAGGATTATAGGGATCTTGTCTGTTTTGGTGGATAACTTTAAATCTTGTTCCATTCTTGTATAAATTTAGCTCGACGTTGTTATAATGTTTTTTCCGATTTATATATAAACCGGTACCGACCATGTACATACCTCGAACCTTTGCGATAAAACGGTTATTTGACGTATTAAATTGAGAAAGAGAGTCAGAAATAACTCGATCAAACTTAACTTTTTGGGTAGCACTTTGTATTAATGTTTGTTCATTTGTTACTGATACATTACACCAAGAATTCGCGCCGAAATTAGAATACCACTGTGTCCAGCCAGTTCCGGAAATCCAATGCCGCGCCCATGATCCTTGGTTTGTTACCGTGCTACCTGTAGCATACAAATACTGAGTCATTCGAGCGTTGTTCATTTTCACAGTTTCAACCATTCCATAACTCAACGGGAAGCCTGTTGGTGAAGTCCCTAATTCTTGGATAGTTACTCCTATAGGGTAACTTTCTCCGCTTATAGTGGCATCTGTTATCTTAGTTGACGATGTATTTAACTTTTGGGAATTAATCGCAGAAATAGCCGCATCAGTTTCTGTTTTATCCGCAGAAGTCGCCCATAATCCCCACGATTGACTACCTGAACCGTAGTTCCTGATATACGTACTTTGCTTGTTTGCTGTTGTTACATTTCCTCGGTACGGTGTATACCTTTGCAGAGTTCCGTTCGAATAAGCAGCTTTTAAAACTTCAAGCCAACCAGCAGTTTGAACCGGAGCATTTAATATCTCCCACGTTCCATTGTTGTTATCGCACCAATAAACACCCGGATCTGTAATGTTATTTAAATCGCCTGTCGTCAGTGCTTGTTTCGCCAAACCTGAGTCGGCCGTCAATTTAAAATTTTGTCCGTTATCTGTTTTCTGCGCATATCTATCCAAACGCATCTTTAACGAAGTATCCGTAGTCCCATCGTAACTCGTCCGCGCTGCCACAACCTCCGCATTACTATCGCCCTTACTCGCTTCAATTACGAGATTATCAACGTAAGCATTGACTGCTTTTAGCGCAGTATCAACGTTAGTACCTTCGTAACTTATTTGTGACGCCGAGTGTGCGATTTTTGCGTTCTCATGCGTATCTAGATCGCTGCTTTGCTTATTTAGCGCATCCTCGATAGTTTGCGCGTCTTGTTCTTGCTGCTTAAGGCGCGTCGCATTTTCATTCGGAGAATACGTTTTTATCAATTTAATCGCCATGATCGTCCTCCTTTGCGTTAATCTGACGGATTGGCCGTCATTAATAAGACGGATATTTTCGAGCCGGCCGTTACGTATGTGCTGTTCGGAACTATCCTCGCCCCATTACGCGCAAAGCCAAGTGTTAAAATATTGCTCGTATCGCCGCCCGGATTTAAATCGGTACCCACGAGCACATTCGCCGCCTTCAAGTTAATGTCCGCCTCGACTTGCGCATGTAACAAGCTGTAGTATTTTTCGTTAAACGCGACCTGCAAATCGTTACCGCTAATAGTTACGTTGGTAACTAGCTTTTGCTGCGTAGCTACGTATCTTGCCGCGTTAGATACCGTCCAGGCCGTGCCGTTATATTCGAGGATCAACGTTTGAGTAACCGCTCGCAGTTTCTTTGTTGCGTCATCATTTGCGTAAAGATCCGTATTAAAACTTGCGCTCGTATTCAACTTTTCGGAAGGTTCCCGATAAGCGTAAATTTTCGCGATACGTTTGCCGACCGCTCCGGTCGCATAACCGGTTATTACCGTTCGCGTTTTCGTATTCGGATCGACATAGACGTGAACGCCCTCCGGTTCGCGGAAATCGTCCTCCCAACTAATCGCCGTATTCTTAGCGAAGATAATTCGTTTTTCGTAAATCGTAGTGTTCCCGCGAATATCATAAACGCGAAGCATGTTCGGATCGGTCGCTTCGTTTGCGTCGCCTGTATACCAATAGACGTACGGATAGTCCATATACGCGCCCTGAAAGATCGTGCCCGATGGAAGATCGACCGTCATTTCGTCTACCGTTTTAAGAACGTCTTTTCTGGCGCTCTCTAAATCTTGCGCAACAACTTTGTTTTCGCGACGGAAGAATAGTAGATTATGTTCGATATCAAGCGAAACTACCGTGTATTCTTCTCCGCCAAGGTTTTTGGTCCGCTGAATGCTCGGATCGTTGTAACGGATGGATGCGCCTGGCTGATACGGAAAGCGAGCGATTGTATGTGTTCGTTGTACATCCGACGTATAATAATGGCTCCAGATATACATTTTGCCTTCGGATGCCGACCAATCGAGGCCGATATTCGTACCGTGGCCGCCTTCAAGACAGACCATATAATCGAGCATCTTACCGGATAAATCCATTCGCGTAATAACAAACGATTCCATGTTCGGGTTCTTGCCGTCACCATTCCATACTTGAGTTGCGTATATTTGATTATTTACGCGGTCAATATTAAACGACTGCATAACGGTCGAGTGCGCCAAGTTAAGGCGCGCATATAACTCCGGCGATTGCTTCGTAAAATCTACGTAAGTGGCCGCTTCGAGAACCTGCGTTGTGGTCGTCATATCGCTTGAAATTTCCCGCCTTATTTCATTGGTGCGCGATTGGATATAGTTCTCTTGATTACGAATCCGCAACATCTCTTCGACCTGCATATCGAGCACCGATTTGCTTACGTTTGCAAGCGTTAATTCCGGCGCATCGTATTTGTCCAACGGATTGTATGTCATTTCGACGATCCGGACCGTATCCTCATACGTAGTTCCAGCGATGAGTGTGTCCGCAATAATGCTAATTGAATCGCCGATATCAAATTCGTCTTCGCGTCCGTCCAGCAACGGATCGTAAAACGCGATAGGCCTAACGGAAATAGTTATTTGCGGATAAGGATTTACGATTTCCTTTAGCGCTGCCTCCATGCTCGATTTTGACGTATAGCGATCGTCTACTATCGAAGCGGCATACCGAGGTCGGCCGTCGAGCAAGAAGTAATTTTCGTCCGGATGGATATATTGAAACGGCTCAAATGCGTACTTGCCGGTATTATCATCTTTCTTTCCGAATCCCCACGCCCGTGTCGTAATACTTTGCGATGAAGTTTTTATCGTTATGCCTTCGATGTTATAGCGCGTATCAAGCCTAAAGTTTCGCGCCTGGCCAAGTTTTTTGTGAACGTAAATCATATCGTTATCGACTGCGAGCTCGACTTTGTAATCCTCGACAATTTCGTCCATAAGTTCAATGCCGTTTTTATTACCGAAGTTTTCTTGAACTACGGAAGAAACATTCGCAGCATCCCCTGAAATATCGTACCTGAAGCCGCTTCCTGATAACGCATGGCTTAGCGCCTTGGATAACGAAAGCGTGCCGGATAGTTCTTCGTTAACAAAATGGTTATTGAGACGCATCGTATACATGTGGTGGGCCGTAATGACCTTCGTTAAGGATTCATCGACTTGTTCTTTTTCAACATCCGTAATGAAATAGCGCTGAGCTCCGTACGTCTTTTCGTCGACTATCAGTAGGTTAGTTTCCGTTAATAGATTAAACGCGAGTTGGTTGTCATACGTAAGCTCGATCGTAAAGCTAAGTTCCTTTTTCCCGTCCGTCCCTACTTTGAGAGACGGCGCTACATCTATATCGAGGATTTCCTGTTGTTCCCCGGTATCTACCGACTGTACGAATAGTTGTTTGATAGACCGCCCCTCCTTTATTTATAGTAGAAACGTGTTTTAAACCGAATATCAATCGCGCTCGCGTTCTGTACGTAAAAGCTGTTATAGCCGGGCGCCATAGACGGAAAACGACCGGAGGTTTTAACCCCGGCCGAATCATTTACAAATACGTATTGGCGTCTTATTTCGACTTTCTGCGTCGAGTTAAGCGTTGTTTTAATCGTCAAGGATTCGCCTGTCGTGCGATTGGCGACCGTTATATTGGTGCCGGCCAAATACATCTCGACCGTGTAGTCGTGCTCTGTCGGGTAAATCGTAACGTCCGACGCGTTGTAGACTTTAAAATCCGCTACATCCTTAAATCGGTAAGGAATATCGTTCTGATCCGGAATATTCATGCCCGGAAAGAAATGCTCGCCGGCAACGTTTAGCGCTGTCTCGGACGTGTATTTCGATTCCGACAAACCGTCTAGCGCGATGAATTCGAGTTCGATTTCTCTATAGTTTTTCTCCCGATTCTTTTCGCGATCAAATACGTCATCACATACGACTTTCCAACGAACACCTGGCGTAAATGTATGCGTAATATAATACGGCACGTCTTGAACGAAAAGCTTCGCAAGAGCATCCCGATATAAATAGAAATGCTCCGGCGATCTTGCGGACAAAAGAAAAACGGCCTTGATTTTGCGCTCTTTGTACTTAACTCGTCGTTGGCGCTGAACAAGACCGTTCCTATTCGCTAAATCTAAAGTTGTTCTGCCGATGCTCGGAGAATCCGGCGTAAAGCTTTGAAGCCTAACGAAAGGGAGTAGGCTTCGTAGCGATTGGTCGCCGTTTCCCTGATCTACTAACAAATCGAACATTACCTAACCCCCTTCGAAAACTTCTTGGCGTTCATAATACGTGCGCTACGATTGTCTAACGCTTTGCCGTCGAGGTATAGCGCCGTTTCTTTCTCGCCGAGCGCCTTTGTCGCGTTTAGTTGTTCGCTAGAAATCGCGTTTTGTTTTTCGAGTAAGTTAATAAGTTGCGCTGTGAGAGCCGCGCTTTGCCCTTCGTTTGAAACGCCGAGCTTATCACCCGTAGACTTCCAAAGCTGAATCGCCCGCTGACGGTTGTTCTGCAACGGTATGACTGCTTCCGGACCTTCTTCCGCAACCCAAGCGAGTTGTTTTTGCGTTACGATGTCTCCGATTTTATAACCTTTGTACGGACCGCCTGCGCGCATTGATTTGATGCCCGGCGTATTGAACACCGTTCCGTAGCGCGAGATGATATACCGAATGGCTGCAACCGCGTTGTGTACCGGATTCATGATGTCGCCCATGCCTTTCATCTTGTGCGAGTCAAACGTAGTTCTAATCGTCTGCATGAGCCCCATCGATGGAGTTCCGCGCTTCCAGTTAATGTCCCACTTGTTTATCGTAGATGGGCCGGTACGTCCTCCGGATTCCTTCATAGCCATAGTCGTTAATGGACCGAACCAACTACTCGGAACTTTCGTAATCGCCATCGCTTTTCGAATCCACTGCTTAACGTTGCCGGTTGCCTTTTCGCCACTTCCGAATCCGCCGCCAAAATCTTCGATATGCTTCTTAACGAAACCCACCATCGACGACTTAACCTTTTCGTAGGCTCCCTTCGCCATGTTGCCGAATACGCCAGAGATTTCCGGGAGCTTCAGACCGAGGCTACCGACAACTTTCGAGACTAGTTTCTTCGGATCTGATACGTAGTCCCATACGTCAAACGCGAATTCTTTGACCTTGTTTACGGCGCCTTTCGCTACGTTTACAACGGTGTCTTTTGCGCCAGAAACTGCGTCGATGCCTTTTTCGAATAGGTTTTTCTTCTTCGTACCTTTCTTGAAGGCCGGGATTCCTTGCGCGATAAGCTTTTTCGTCATATCGTGCGGAAGGACTTGCGTCCCTTTCGGTAAGTTAAACAGCGTATCTCTGCCGGGGCTTAGGCCGGTAAATCCGGAAGGTGTGCGGAACAGCTCTGGACCGCCTCCGTCGCCAAGTATCGCTGGACCGCCTGGATGTCCGCCTGCTGACGTACCTTTCGCGTATCTAGGAATCTCTAACTTCGGAATGTAATGCTTTTTGTCAACGCCAATCAGACCGAGAACCTTGTTGATACCGCTCTGCGTAAGTCCGTTTACGACGCCTTCAAAGCCGCCGATCATTTTGTTGCCGAGAGCTTTGACGCCCTTCACAGCTTTGTCAGCCATACTCTTAATACCGTCGCCAATTCTTCCTGGAAGCTTTTTAGCACCGTCTACAATATCGTTAAATCGATTAATAACATTACGCTTTAATTCTAAAGTTAGACGAGCTACTTTTGATTTAAGGTATAGCCATCGAGTAGATATCGCTTCTACCATGTTTTTAATCTTATCTACTATTGGACCAAAAATTGACTTTAGGATATTTAAAACTGCGTTCCATGCTGCCTTCCAGTCTCCCTTTAGAAGGGCGGAAAATAGTTTAATAACGTTTGTAACGATATTTAGCGCTGTTCTGATTACTGAAACTATTATCGGAAAAACCATTTGAACGATCTTTAGAATAAACTTAATAGCCGGAATCAAGACGTTTTTAATTATGGCTGCAGCTGATTTAAGCACAACAATTATTATTTGCGCCGCTACTTTAATAATCGGAACTATTAATGGAAATACAGCTTTTACAACTTCTAAAATTAACGGAAGTACGTTAATTACCAGATCCTTAATTACTGTCGCGACTAACTGGATGATAACAACTACGACTGGCATTGCTGCTTTAATGATTGCCAGAACAACCGGAAAAATCGCTTGAACTGCGCTCAGTAAAATCGGCAGAACTGTAGTCGCGATCATCTGAATCACCGGTGCAATTGCTTTAATAAGACTCAAGACTACTGGAAAGACTGCTTGGACGACACTGAGAATAATCGGCAGTAATGACGTAAACCCTTCGACAAGCACCGGAAGTACCGCCGTTACGATCGCCGTAATTACCTGTAACAGCGTACCTTGAACCTGAACCCACACGCTTAATAGACCGCTTACCAAACTGATGATTCCCGGAAGCACTTGCGCAAAAGCACTCGCCAATTGTCCGAGTAAAGGCGTAATCTCAACGACTGCTTCCGAAAACGCCACGCCGAGTGTCCCCGCTAAACTTACGAATGTCGTACCTAATTGCGCGAATGCTGGTCCGAGTTCTGCGATTGCCGCACCTAAATCCGCAAATGCCGGTCTTAACGTCGCTAGACTCGTAACCATAACGTTCATTGTCTCCGCAAACTGTGGCGCTAGTTCAGCCGCAATCTGACCGAAGTATTGACTAAACGCATCAAATACCGGTTGTAACGCCGTCATTGCGCTGCTGATTACGCTTGATACTTGCGTCCAAACCGTCGTCACCGAGTTACGGAATTGCTCGTTCGATTGGTAAAGACGATATAAGAACCCGGTCAAGCTAACCAACGCCGTAATAGCGAAACCAATCGGTCCCGATACGCCTGCTAACGCTAATCCGAACGCTGTGATCGTCGGCGCAACGATAGAAACCACGCCGCTCACGCTTGAGAAAGCCGTCTTAAGCTGCGCAAAGAAAACCCCGGCCGCATCCGATACTTTAGCTGCGACACCTTGGCCGAAGAATTCCGACGCTTTTTGACCGATCGAGTAAAAGAACGATCCTATGGCGCCGGTCGCCGCACTAAATCCGCTTTGAATTGCGGTTCCTATGTTAACGGCTCCGGCTGCGAATCCGTTCCACATGGCCGGTCCTTTTTCGAGCAAATACGCTGCGACACGATCGACCGCCGCTACTATTCCGTCGAACGCTACCTTTGCGCCTTCATATGCGGCCACAGCGCCGGCTTTTATTCCGTTAAATACTACGCCGAGAAGCTTCTGCAAGGATTCCGAATGTTTATATACGAGTACAAAAACGGTCACTAACGCCGCAATGCCCGCGATTGTTAACGAGATTGGACTCGTTAAGGCCGCTAAGACTGACGTAAATATACCCATCATACCGCCAGCCGCCGCAATTTGGACGGAAAGTAGCCCCCACGCGACATGTAGCGATCCTATACCAACTAATGCGCCTCCTATACCGGCTAGTAGAACTCCGATAACAGTTACAACGCCGAGAATCGCTGCAGCTACCGCCATAGTGATAGCGACGAACTTCTGCATACCTGGCGATAAGTTATTGAACGCGTCGACCACTTTTTGAAGCACGCCAACTAGCGCTGACACAACCGGAGTAAGTGCGCTTCCGATATTTATCTGCGCTGTTTCGAATGCGCCCGAAAGCTCTTCGATTCGCCCTTTTAAGTTATTCATACGCTCGGCAGCGACGTCGGCCGCTTTGATTTTATCCATCGCTTTCGCCATGTCATCGAAGCCTTTGGCGCCTTGCTTGCCGAGAATTAAAGCGCCACGAATAGCATCAGATCCGAATATCTTGTATAGCGCTTCCTGCTTATCCTTCGCAGACATTCCATCGAGAGCTTTCGAAAGTTCGCCGGAGATTTCCGTCATACTTTTGATGTTTCCTTGCGCATCAAAAAACTTATTATCCATGATCCCTAACGCATTAGAGGCGTTCGTAAATGCCTTTTCGAAACTTTTCGTACCTTTCTTTGCGCCCGAAGTCTCTGCCACGTATTTTTCTAACGCGGTATAAATGTCTCCGAGGTTTTTGCTGGCCGGCTTAAAGCCTTTTTCAGATAAAACTCCGAATGCTTTGTTCGTATCCAACGTAACAAGTCCGAGAGATTCCATCGTCGTATACGCGCCATCTGTCATCGGAACCAAACGGCTGAGCATCGTTTTGAGTGACGTACCAGCATCCGAACCTTTTAGTCCGTTCTGCGCGAAGACAGCTAATGCCGTCGACGTATCTTTAAACGATAGCCCCATTCCGGCAGCTACCGCAGACGTCATCGAAAGTCCGTATTTCATCTCCTCGACTGATGTTGCCGATGCGTTGGCGGCACCTGCGAGAATGTCAGCCGCTTTTGATACGCTCAGGTTATCGTCTTTGAAAGCGTTAAGCGCTGTTGATGCGATTTCAGCTGCGTCTGCCAGTTCAAGGCCGCCCGCCGTTGCTAACGAAAGCGCGCCGGAAAGGCCGCCGTCCATAATGTCTTTCGTTGATACACCGGCTTTGACGAGTTCTTCCATACCTTGCGCCGCTTCTAATGCGCTGTATTTCGTATCCGCACCGAGCTTCACCGCTAGGTTCGTTAAAGCATCGCTGTATTTGTTCGCCTCTGCCGGGTCCATGACCGACTTAACGTTTGACATTTGCTGCTCGAAGTCCATCGATTTCTTAGTCGCAAGACCGAGCGCACCACCGACCGCTAATGTTGCCGCACCGAAAGACGTAGCGATATCCGCACCGATTGACTGTAAGTTACCGCCTACCGTCCGAAGGTTCTCACCGCTTTCTTGCGCCCGCGTTCCCATCCGATGCCATGCGTTAGCTTGCTGATCGATTTGCGTGGTGGTCGCCCTTAATTGCGCCTGCGTTTCGCGCAGTTGTGCGGTGGCTTCGTTCATGCGTGCGCTAAGTTCTTGCGTTTCTTGTGCATCGGCGCCTTTTGCGCGTTTGGCTTCGAGATATAAACGGCGAAGGTCTTTAAGGCGCTGTTGCTGAAGATCAATCGATTTATTTAAGTGGTCGGCTTTCTGCCTCAGTTGGTCCGAGGTCGATCCGAAGTTATCAACGCCAGCCGTTGACGCTCTAAACGCCGCATCAAGCGCACGCATTTTCGTCGTGATCGTATTTACGCTTGCGTTAAGCTTGGCGCCTAGCTGTGCGAAACCTGTGCTCTGTTCCTTAATCCGTTTATTTACGAGGTCAAGTTGATCCTCGGTCTTTTTCATTGCCGCTAACGCTTTGTTATATTGCGTTAATAGCTTGACGGAGGCAGCCGCATCTTTCCCTTTGGTTCGCGCGCTCTCTTCGTATTGACGTTTAAGATCGGATAGTTTCGCTTTGTGCACTTGCATCGTACGGTTAAGTACGTTGGCCTTTTGGTTTAATGTGTCGAGGCTGTTATCAAATTTACCTGCGCCAGCCATCGTCGCTTTAAATTCGCTGTTTAACGCACCAAGTTTACGGTTGATATCCGCAAGGCCCCGCGTAAGGTCAGCGCTTTCTAACCCGATACTGACGCGTAAGGAGCCGAGTGATTCTGCCATGCTTTACCTCCTTTCTAAAAACCGAGTACCTGATCGATATAGACTTCCTTCGTACTGCCACCCGTTGAACCGGATTTGCTGGTTTTACCGTTGTCCGAGTATTGCATGAGTTCGAAAAACCAACCGATATCCATTTCGTCGAGGTAATAAATATCTTGTGGCCGCTCCATGCTATCGAGATAAAGCTTTTTAATGTCATGTTCAAGCTTTTCGAGGAAGTCTAAGGGGAAAAGGTACCCCGGCGTTAGTTTTTTGCCGGAGTCTCCGCAGTGGCTTCGCCTTCTGATTTCGCAGCTTCTGATGGTTCAACGCCCGCATTAACCGTTCCTACAACACCTTGGATCGTGTCGGAGATTGTTGAGATCATTTTTTCGGAAGAAATCCCGTCGTAGAATTCGTCAAGTGAGAACTGACCGTCATAAACGCGAACAACGTAATCAACGAGGTTATCAAGATCGCCTACGTCTAGGTCATCAAAGTTGCTTGTTTTCGAAAGTTTAATAGCTTCGCGAAGCATTCTTCCTTTAATAAATGGCGCGCTAAATACCTTTTCTTCACCGTTAATAAGTAATGTGATTTGCATATGAACACTCTCCTAGTTTTTGTTTTTAAGTAGTCAAATAAAAAGAGAGCCGACCGTAGCCGAACTCTCCGTTATAAATCTATTAAGCTCCTGTATTCTCTTCCGGAGGAGGCGCAGGCGTAGACGCAGCTGGTTCGTAAACTTTCGTGAACCATTCGTTAACGACTGTTTTATTAACCCCTTCGCCTTCTGTAAACACAGAACGAGACCAAACTTCATCGTACGCACGACGCATAAATGTTCCTGTGATTGAGTCTGTTTGGAATTCCGGACTATCTGTTTTAGTCGCGAAAGATTCTTCTTGTAACTGGAATTTCCCTTTATAAAATGCGTATAACTTATAACCCCCGCCAGACACTTGCGCCCTAAACAACAACGCACCATATGGCGCCAGATCTGTTGCTTTCTTTTCGAGTACGCCATCGGCATTAATGGTATGACCAAGTAAAAGCGCCTGTACGTCATGAGATAGCTGATCGACTCCGATTTCGATTTCGGTTCCTCCGAAAGCTGTCTCGATTTCAGACGGTCCGTCATCCGCATTCAAAGTTTCGCTGTTTGTGTTCGGTGAAACTGACGCTTCGATTGCTTTACCAACCTTTACAGGCACGTCGTAACTGACGCCTGTTTCGTCATCCTTAATCAATTTCGCAAAGTAAACGTCACGTAAACCAACCCGTGTTCCTGCCAAATTTATTCCTCCTCTGTATTTTGCGCATAATAAAAACGGAGCACCTTGTGGTATATCTCCGTTTCGTTTTCGTATAGGTCGTACTGCCCTAAGCGACCGAAGCCCGCATCTACGAGCTGTTTCTTAACGCCGGTTTCTAGCCGCGCATATTCGCTTGGGTCCTTCGTATAAATGTCAACTTGAACGTAAAATCCCGTCGCTTCTTCGGCGTCCTCCGCATTGAGGGCGCTCTTTTCGTCGTAGAAGAAAAACCGAATGTAAGTTTCGTCCTCTCCGCGATACTTAAGAAAGACAACAGGCACGCCCAACGGTTTAAGCGCCGTATTTACAATCGCCCGCGCACTCATCGGAATAACTCCCTTTCTAAATAGCGTCTGATTTCGCGCTGTGCTTCGTTCTTTTTCGCGTTGAAAGACGGCTCAATGAAAGGCATCGCCTGGTGTCCGGGGTGATCGACTTCTCTTCCGTAAAACGTAGAACCGTCGCTCATGACCTTTTTGTTCTTCGCTTTCTCTAAGTGCGGACTTGTGCCGAACTCAGCGAATCGCGATATAAAGTCGAGGTCGCTCGGGCCAATTTCGATAATGTCGTCTTTAACGTCGCTGACCATGATCTTACTTTGAGCGCTAGGCTTTCGTGCCTCCATCTCGTCAAATACCGGTTTAGCACCGGCTTCTAACGCGCCTTTCTTAACGGTCTGAGCTTCGCGGCCCATCCGATTAAGCCTCGCCATTAACTCGCGCATTCCTTTAACGTTTGATCTCGAACTCACTTAACGTTGACCTCCTCCCCGATAATCGTGAAGGTAACGTTCGCTTCGTTATCGTTGATGATGCTTTTTATCTCGAACTCTCGTCCGTCATATCTAACGCGCATCTTATTGTTAAGTAGCGACTTCATCCGCTTTGAATACCGAATGATAAATCGGGTCGTTCTCTCGGCCTGAATCGTAGCCGCCGCGATATATTCCCGGCCCTGTAACGTCTTTACTGCCGCCCATACCGTAGCAACTGGCGTCCAGCCGTCGATCTCAAACCCTTCGTCATTCGTTGTGTTTCCGTACTGCAAAAACGTGATTCGCTTATCTAAACTTCCGATATTTACCGCCATCGCGCTCACCTCAACTGAAGAATGATGCCGGCGATTTTAGTTCCGCTGTTGGCTGTCGTCCTATTTTCATAGGCATCCGCAATGTAAATCAGCGCCGCCATTTTGTATAGGTCCGATTCGGTGTCCTTTACGCCTGCGTTTTCCATATGCTTGGCTGCTGCGGAAATAAAAAAGGAGACGAGGTTGTCGTCCTCATCTCCGTCAATCCGCAAGTATTCTTTTGCTTCCTCAAGCGTAAGAGCCATCGTTATTCACCTGCCGGTGGTGTCGGTTCGTTAACGGTAATAGCAACCGTCGTCTTAACCGAAGGTTTAACCTTGGACGCGACTGTGATCGTAGTAGTGCCCGCCGCTTTAGCCGTTACTAAGCCGGAGCTTGATACGGTTGCTGTTGCGGTGCTGCTAGACGTATAGGTAACGTTTTGGTCTGCGCCTGAAGGCGAAACTGTTGCGTTAATCTGGTACGTATCGCCGACCGTTAAGGTCTTGGAAGATTCCGTTACATTAACGCTTGTAGGTTCGGTCGCTAACGTTGTAACCGAAAGTTCGGCGCTAAGTGGTGACGGATCGCCGACGTTAGGAATTGCGCGAACCTGGTATTTATACGTTGTTAATTGCGTCAAGCCGCTGTCTGCAAACGATGTTCCTACGCGCGTTCCGATAGATAATCCGTCTCTGTATACCTCGTATTCTTTAATGCCCCCGTTAAAGGCTACGGCGTCCCAGCTAAGGGACACCGATGTATCTTTAGGAGTCGCCGTTAACCCTTGGGGCGCATTAGGGCGCAGTTACAACGGACGCGATACGGAAAGCGGATTTAAGTTTGATTTTGTGATCGAACCAAGCAGTCAGAACGAATAAGTTCTCGCCTGTGCTGATATCTTTGTCGCTTTCGTATTGGATCGCTGGATCGTAGTTAAAGTGAGAGTAACGGAAATCACCGACGATAGGCTTAACCGCAGCATCAGAGAATACAACCGGTTTACCGATGATTTGCTCTGGTTGAGCGTTGTAAAGCGTTGCGCTGCCGTTCGCAAGAGTTTCGATCATTTCAAGGTAATCAGAGTAGCGCATCATAACTTTTGCGTTATCACGGAAATCTTCTGCAAGATCAGCGATCGCCGCTTTGATTGCTTTATATGTGCTATCTCCTGGAACTTCTTTGATTCCGGCACCGTAGAAGGACATTTCTTCTTCGCCAGTTTTCGGAGTCACAGCGAAAGAAACTTTCTTTTCTTTTGCAGCTAAACCGGACTGAAGAGCTCTCTCAACTGTTGAAACCAAATCTGTATCAGTCGCAGCCAAAATAGTTTCAGAGATTTTAGCTTTAACTTTGAACTTACGACGACCGAAAGTAACGACTGAACCTTCAACTTCGAGTTCCTTAGCAGTCTGTGTATCTTGAATGAAGTCGTCATCATCTAAAGAAAAGTCCACTTTAGGAATTTCAAGATTAGTAACGTTAGTGTAAGTTGATACACTGCGTAGTGGGTTTGTTACAAAAGGTTCATGTAAAAGCTCTTGTGAAACTGTTTTAGGAAGGAGTTTTTCGCCACCAGTTCCATTGTTATCTCCTAAAACCGCTCTAACTTCTTGTGCAGGAACTTCTTTACGTACAGCTGCGCGAATGAATCCGGCTTTAGCTGAAATTTTTTGCACCTCAGGATCGTTACTAGATAGACCCGCAGATACACCAGCTTGTGCTTTCTCTAAGCTCGCTTGGATTTTAGCTTTTTGCTCGCGCTCTAAAGAATCATGTTGGTTTTGAAGGATGTCCATACGCTCTTTAAGGTCATCTTTCTTTTGTTTAAGAGCTCTAACATCTTCGATAGAAGCGTTCGGATCAGCAGCTTTGTTCATGATTTCTTTTTCTACTGTCGCCAATTGTGTACCTACTGTGTTTAAGTTAGCCTTCAGATCAAATAGTTCCATTAAATAATTCCCCCATTTTTGAGTTTTAGTAAGTTGGTTTGTGCTTCCGCGATAAGTTGCTCGCGTTCCAGGCGCTCTTTTTCCGCCTGTTTTTCGTCTTCTTGCGTTTGATTAAGTAAAGCGTCCGGAGTATTACGGTAACTCGCGAATAACTTCGTATCTACCTTCGCAGCCACTGAATTCGGCGCTTCGATGCTGTCGCAGAGCCCTAATTCGAGACATTCTTGGGCTGTAAGCCACGTTTCTGCGTCCAAAAGCGCGATTAAACGGTCGCGGTCAAGCTTTTCGCCTGCTTTTCCGAGATAAGCCTCGATAAGACTTTCGCGAATACGGTCCATGTCATCGGCTTGCTTACGGAGTTCGTCCGCATTACCCTGCGCTAACGTCCACGGGTTGTGGATCATCATCATCGCGTTTGCGGGCATAAAAATAGCGTCACCGGACATTGCGATGACGCTTGCGATACTGGCCGCCAGCCCGTCTACGTAAACGTTAACGTGGGCTTTGTGCCGTTTTATGATGTTGTAGATCGAATTTCCTTCGAAAACGGACCCGCCAGGCGAGTTAATATAGATATTTAGCGTAGAAACGTCGCCCAGTTCGTCTAAATCCGCCTTAAAAGTCTGCGCTGTTACTTCGTCGCCCCAAAATTGAGCCGAACTGATTTCGCTGTAAATGTAAACCTCGCCAGCCTTAGCGTCATTCTTCGCCGCTTTGATCTCCCAGAACTTCTTTATCGTCCTCACCTCCCTTCGAGTCTTCGTTATCATCTTCGTTAGTTTTTAACGTTGGAGGCGTCGGTGCGTCGGTGCTCGTAATTTTCTGCTGTGCGACTTGATCGATCGGGAATAAGTCTTTGCTCAAATAAAGCGTATCTCCGCCTTTTTCTGGCGGTAAATCCTCCCACGCACGCACCTCATTCGGCTTAAACCAGCCGCTCCGGATGCCTTGTTGATAGAAATTACCGCGAGTCTGCATGTCTCCGCGCAATAACGCGTTCATACTGAACTTAAAATAATAACCGGCCTTGCGTTCCTTTTCGGTCAGCAGCTTCCGGTTAAATTCCTTTTCGTATTGAGTTGCGATAGGCATCAGCGTGCCTTGTACATAGTCAATGTAAAGTTGCTCCATATTAGATACGCTGCCCTGCGTCTCACCGAGCATGTATAACGGAATGTTAAAAGCCTGCGCAACCCTTGAACGGGTCACTTTTTCGACCTCAAACGCCTTTGTATCGATGAATTCCTTCTTTAAATCCTTAATTTCAACGCCAGGTTCTTGAATTAAGATGCCGCCATTGTTCGAATAGAAATTCCGGAAGTTCTCTAACATCGCTAGTTTCCGGTCATCATCGAGTTGGTTGGCGACTTTGAGAATAAACGATATCTTGGCGCCGTCCATCTGTCCGAGACTGAACGTCCTTACATCGCGATCAAAGTCGAGCGCATTCCGCAGTACCTTTAACGGCGAGATTCCTTTGAGGCCGTCAACCGACGTATACTTAACGTGAATCATATCCATGTTGTGAACTAAGTAGTTTCCATTGTCTCCGAATATCTCGTACCAGAGCTCACGAGACGTTTCTTCAATGACCGGCTGCACCCTCGAAGGGTCTAAAACGTCTAATCCGATGACTTCGTAACGAATGTCGTACCGTTTTATCGCGTAAGCATTGCCGTAAACAGCTCGATGTGTCTCTAAAAGTCCGATCATTTCACCGGACGTCATGTTATGGTTCGGCGCGTACGTTAATAGTTCGGATGCCTGCGACTCGATCGGCTGATAATTTTTATACGCTTTGATCGGTAAGCTTGCCATCGTATTTGATAACCGCGATACAGCCGAAAAGACTGTTTCGTTATCGGCCAGCGTTGTCTCTCCGTAATTGCCGAAAATACTGGCGCGAGGAATAAACCAATGCGGTAGGTCCTTTTTAACGGCCGCCTTTACTTCGGTTGCGCCTCCGAAAAAGCTTCGTACGTTGCTCCAAAAGCCCATTTTCTCACCTCCTAACCGTTTAATAGATCGTTAATCGAGATAAATCCGACGCTTCCGCCTTCAACCGGCTTCGTCATGTCGAGATATACCTGCGAATGGGCGTTAAGGAACGCAGCAAAGCCGTCTATTTTTCGGTAGCGCGTCTGCTTGGTCGGCAGCCAGTTTCCGTTTCGATCCTCGACGAGTTTGACGTTGTTTAAGTACCACGTAAAGAGTTTGTTCTCGTTATATACGACTCTCCCGTCGAGCAATAATTCTTTGACGTTCTTCAACGGATCGCTCAGCGTAATGTAACCCTGCCGCACGACCTCCGTTTGGAATCCGTAGTTCTGCAGGTCCTGGACCAACCGCATCGCATTCGCCGGGTCAAACGTGATCTTATCGATCTGATATTTGCGCGACATTTCCACGAACCAATCGTAAACGTACTCGTATTCCACGTATTCGCCCGGAATAATCGTCAAATAACCGTCATCTTGCCACTCTCGGTACGGTATTTTCTCGTTATCTTTCTCGACTTTTGCCGCCGGGACCCACGAATGAGACAAAACAAAAACGCGATTATCCGGCAGTAAAAATTCCAGACACGCGCTCGTAAAGTCTTCCGTTTGGGATAAGTCGAAGCCGCCGATACATCTCATGCCACGCAATGGTTCCGGATCAACATGACCGTTATTGCGTTTTATAACCTCGAAGTCTACAAAGCTTTGTTCACCGTTATCTACGAACATATTAAACTGCTTCGTAATCCAGTCGTTTCTTTCTTGCGGGATATCCCTATCCGACCGGTAATCCTGAACCATCGTCGGAAGTTTCATCGTTACCCCCATATTCGGGTTCGCTTTTATCCATTCAGTCGGCTGATCAATCTCCTTTTCGTCGTCTAATTCCGCAATAAAGTAGAATTTTCGGTCCTGTTCATTCGATCCTTCAAGAACATCGGAGGCAACTTCGTAATATTCAACTAACGGACCGTCTAAAACGTATCCCGCAGTCGTAATATAAATAACCATCGGCTGTCTTCGCGCAGCCCAAGATCGCTTAATTACGTTTATCAGCTTGAACTCTTTGAACTCGTGGATCTCATCAAAAATTCCAAGGTGAGTATTAAGTCCATCAAGCTTTTTACTATCGGATGCTCTAGGTTCAATACGACTCAAAGATTTATTATCGAAGATCCCTTTTTGGTTTTCCTTCATGTTTCTCTGAAGTGCCGGCGACTTCTGAACCATCGCCCGACTTTCATCGAAAAGCTCCCCGGCCTGCTGTTTCGAGTTGGCTAACACGTAAACACGCGCCCCAGGTTCGTTATCTTTTGATATCGCGAAGTTAGCTAGACCACTAATCATCGTCGTTTTACCATTTTTACGTCCGATAAATACAAGTCCTTCGCGGAAACGTCGTAGTCCAGTATCGCGATGGACCCAACCGTACAACGACCCAATCACGAAATGCTGCCACGGCTGAAGCGTTAACTTTGAGTAGTCACCTTTCGAAGGCTTACAGTATTTCTCAATATACCGAATTGGCCGGTGTCCCTTTTCGATATCAAATACATAAGGAAATTCGTCAGTACCAGCACGCTCTAAGTCTCTAAGATGACGTTTGCATGCCATAACATTTTTCGCACTTGCTTTAATTTCTCCCGCGACAACTTTCTCTGCGTAAAAGGTTGTAAGTAGATTTTCGGCCGGTTTTTCGCATATAAATCCGGCCATTTTTTGCGTTTTTAGCCAGTTTTCGAACCATTTTTCGAGCTCTGTAGGACTAGAATTCGTCGTAATCGTCGTCATTTTCACCACCACCCGCGTTTAATTCTTTGCGCTGTGCCGGCGTAAGATCGAGCGATTTCAGAAGGTTATTCAACGTCGTAACCGTCTTCGTAAGCTCAATCGCTAACGGATTTTTGACGAGGTTTTCCGCGCCTGCTTTGTTCGTATGCCGCATCATTAAAGGGTTTTCCGCCACTTCCTTTTTTAATCGGCGGTAGAACTTATGCGTATCGACGTATAAATCGATAAGCTCTTCGTCCGATTCCGTATACCTGTCGCCAAGATATTCGCGCAGTCTTTTCGCAGTTGGTACCGCCATATGATCGCTCCTTTCATCCGGGGATTTACCCCCTTTAATGTAAAATTTCCGGTCGCGCTACAAGCGAAGGGGCCCCGCCGGTCCCTACGTTTTTGCTTTCGAAATCCCAACGGTAGGGGGGCTATAGCTCCGGATTAGCCTGCGCCTTCACCACGTTTATTCTGCGTTTCTTAGCCGTTTTCGCAGCCGGTCCAGCGCCTTTTTCCGGGTGCCTTCGGTTGTGGCACGGATTGCACAAACTTACGAGATTTTCGAGTGTTAGCGCGAGTTCCGGATGATCGCGCAGTTCTTTGATATGATGAACCGTCTGAGCCTTCGTTATCTTACGTTCTTTGAGACAGTCTTGGCATACGCCGTGGTCGCGCTTCAAGGCTAACGTTCTGCATTCCGTCCATGCCTTCGACTTATAGAACGCTCGTGCTTCGGGATCGCGCTTGTGTTTGTCGTAGTAGTTCAAGGCATCGCCTCCTTTCACATACTAAAGCGTCAATCACTCTACAGTGACTTAGGCCTTCGTTTGTTCTTATCATTCTTTTAAGTACAATCGCGATAAGGTACTTAATAGACTACTAATATCTGCGTATCGTATGAGCGTAAGCGAATAGAGGCGCTATTATTTGTTTGTTATTATTAGTTCGTTATTATTACGTTTGTTATTATTACCGTCACTATACGGTGATTTAGGTAAATCACTCTACAGTGATTAACGTAAGTCACTCTACGGTGATTGACCGTATATAACGTCCAGCCTCCGCCTTACCTCCGCATCACTCAACCCGCTGTAATATTGCGGATAATATAACTTCTCGCGCTTATTCGACGCATAGTCATACGCTGTCTTTAGTAGCCCTACCGCCTCCAACACGTTAGCCAACCGCGCTATCCTATTGCGCCCTATCCCCGTATCCTCAGCGATCTTATCCACCGAAGGGAACGCGCTCATATACCGGTCGTTATCAACCTGCCCGTTCACATGCGCAAGCAAGTACGTATACAGTTGCGCTATTGCTCCGTTACCTTTCTCGTATTCTCTCGCTATTGGCACTAACCGCCGCCATAAGTCGTGTGGTATCGGTGCATTACCGGTTAGTCCGTTTTCTTTCTGCATCGCGTAAGCTTTCCGTTGTAGCGCCTCCCGCGCCAAATGTTCGAATTGGCCTCGCATTGACTATCGACTTCCTTTCGTTAACTAATCGCGCTACTTACTGCGCCTTCGCATTCGCCTTTCTGGCGTCGTATTCGTCAAGCAAAGCGCCAAAGTCGGCGTCTCTTTCGAATACCCACATCCGGTTATTAGTTCGCGGATGCAACTTCGTAAATTTATAGCGGCGCCCATTCGCCTTTAAGAAGTGCATTAGCGTAGTTGAGTAGCAGTAAAATAATCCGTTCACTTAACATACCTCCCGTTTAATTATCTCGTTCCTCTTTGATACTGAGCCTCATTTCCGTATCTGATCGGAGAGTGCTTTCCCAAGAAGGGCTCGCAACCGTTGTTGTTTTGCGGCTTCCGTCCGGAAAGTGGATCGTTATTTTATCGCCAGGTTTAAAGATGTTACTCACTCTGCGCCCTCCTCCGGTTTAATTAAGATCCATACAAAACGAATCGCCATTGTACCGACATTCTCGTATAGGAACCGGAACTTCTCTTCGCTTTCCATTCCGTCCATATCTCGGTTAACTTTCGCGATGAAATCCGTAATACTCCGGCTGCCTTCGAAATAGGGTTGATGTAATAGCGTCTTGAGTGAAGTTGCGGCATCTACAAGACCCATTTCTTCGCCGGCCTTTTCGATACAGTGCATCGCCTCATCTTTGCTAACGCCCTTCGCTATACACGTAAGTCCAACGCATGACCACGCAAGGCCTTCGATCCAGCGATGCCTTTCTTTGCGGAGATAAGACGGCATTTCGGGCCTAATATATTCGTCAACTACACACATGTGCAACGGACGCTGTTTCTTCTCGCTCATTAGCGCGCCCCTTTTCGGAAGCTTTTCGTACGAGATTCTCTTGATAGTGCTTTACCGATTTCCTTACCGTCCAGATAAACCGTAGGCTCCGTGATAGGTACGATCTTCTCTCCTTCGTCCAACCATACGAGTCTCTTTCCGGCTACCTTTTCGCCTTTGTAAGGACCCTTCGCCTGCTCCTCCCGCAATTCAGCCAGCGCCTTAGTCGCCGCCTTTGCTTCGCGCTGAAGCGCTTTGAGGCCGGTTATGGCTTCGGATACCTCTACGTTAACTTTTACGTTGTTGTCTCCGGTCGACTTTGGTTCCGACAGTACAGTGGCGCAATAATGAGAGTTTATTAACGCGTTGATACCGGCAGTGCTTTCGCTTAATCTTCGTCTTCCGTGCAAATTCTCTAAACTAGGCTCCCGCATAATCTTAGAGTTTTTGATATACGTCTCAAACAGCGTACCGGAGTAGGATATTTTCGGCATTAATTCGCTCAATGAATAAAGCGTCGGTTCTACGTTACTTCCCGACTGAGTAATCGAGACTGTTTCGAACCCCTCTTTCTCCAACTCCCGTGCGATAAATCCGGAACTGTAAGGATCATATCCAATCGTTTTAATGTCGTAATTTTTACGGATGTCAACAAACCACTCAACGATCGGCTCCCAACTGACGAAATCTTTTTCGACCGTATCGAGCTGTCCGTCTTCCATATAAGATCTTCGCGCAGGATCTCCTAAACCTTCTAGAATCGCATTGTTTGTCGCCCAAGAACGCGATAATACCTCGATAGTTCCGTCTGACTTAAATAATTCGACTACCGCAACGGTAAAGTCGCCTTGACCGTTATACTCCAGACCTCCGACTGCTTTATCGATTTTCTCTTCGGGAAGTTTCGCAAAATGCTGCTCGGTTAGTTTGATACGCGTTTCCGCCATTCACATCGTCTCCTTTTCGTTTCTTATTCGCTCGCTTTAACGCAAGCACAAAAAGACCTCCGCCGTGATGGCGGAAGCCTCGTTCTGATTGCGTTTGGTAGCCGACTGCTTTATATCTATCCGCAGTCAAGACGGGTATAGCGTCTTTATTATTTTAGCGTCCCTAAGACGAGGGAATGCGGAGCTACCTACCGCAGATATAACATACGAGAGGAGGCGCTGACCGTTCGTCTACACCTAGCGTTTCAAGTGACACGTGTAAAACGTTCTTTACTGCATTATAATCGTGTATTTCCGCAATTCTCGCGATTCTGATACTCGCATCAATACCGGTACATCCGTGGCATGCTAACCGACCAAGCGCCTCGATCATGTCTTCGTCAGACCATGCGCAATTAGACGCTTTTAAATGTGTTAAAGAACGTTGTATCATTCCAAACGTTATAGGATATAGAGTTTCAATCCGCCACATCAGTGCGATAATATCCTCGGTCATATTACGCACCTCCTTTCGAGTTATAGCGTCTCTAGCCGTCGCCCTACCGAATACCCTCCGGCCGGCTTAAAACGGCTGTGGCGCTTTAATTTCGTGGCAGAATCGCTTTCCTAACGTCAATGACTTCGCAAATATACAAATCTAATTCGTCCCACATATCCTCGGACTTCCGTTTATTAAATTCGGCAAGAGCGTCTTCGTAAGTTTCGTAAATTTCCGGGAATGCTTCGAACATACAATCGTTGATCACTGCGTACTTCATTCGCGAACACCTCCGCTTGATATACCGCCGCAATATGTATTAAAAGGACGCCAAGTTGCGGCTAGTGCCCGTTGTTATTCCGTAGGGGTGGCGTCCTTTACCGTACATACTGAAAACCGTAAACCTCGATCGGGTTTCATAACGTAAGACAGCATATTGGACACTTTAACAAGTATTTTTTCAAATAAAAAACCAAATTATTTTCATCCAGTGAAAATCACCGGACAACGTAATTTGGCCTCTCTTTGTATTATTAAATTCTAATCGCGATAAAGGTACTAAGTAATTAATATCTGCGTCCGCTAATGAGCGTTAGCGAATAGTGGCGCTATTATTTAAGTAAGTCTTTATAAGTAAGTATATATAGTAAGTCTTTATACGCAGTGAAAATCACTGGAACGTCCAGTAAAAATCGCTGTATGATCCAGCGAAAATCACCGGACAAATTCGCCTACGACCGCATCGACAGTATTTTCCCCGCCAGGAACAACCCGAAAACCGCCTTCCGCTTTAGCATCGCCAGGTAAAGCCGCCGTGCCAAACTTTCCTCGTGCTGCAGCGCTATCTCCACCGCCTTCACTACGTTCGGATGCTCGACTATACGCTCAATCAACGCCAACTTTTCGCGTATGGTCTTCGCACAGCCCGGCTTGAATTCGTTCTGTATACAGCCGTTCACCGCGATATAACACTTCCGCCGCGCCAAGTCTACCGCTACCTTATCGTCGTACAAACCCCACCGTTTCGCGTACGTTTCTAACGTATTGCCGTTTATGTACGAATCGAATAGCTGCGGGTTGTACTTGCGCATCAAGCTGGCGTCGTTAGCCTGCCGGTAATGATACAGCGGTTTATCGATATAATAAGCCGTCTGACAGTACGTAAACGCGTCCATATTAAACAGCCAATCTTCGCCGAGGTATTTACCGTCAGGAAACGCTAGGTCATGCGTATCTATTAAATTCTTACGGAATAGCTTACATACGCTGCCGTACGAGCCGTTGTACAGAAAATCCGTTAGTATTTCCGCCTTAATCTCATCGCGACCCAGCGGCTTATTTGCTTTTGCGCTATAACTTTTCGTGTATCTTTTCGTTGTGTCTTCGTATTCCCAACGCATATCTGTAAATACAATATCGGCGTTATTTTCGCGCGCAACTTCGTACATGGTTGCGTAAGTTTCCCGATCGACCCAATCGTCGGCGTCAATAAACGCAACGAATTCTCCTCGCGCTTGTTTAAGCGCATTATTGCGTGCCGTGGCCGGTCCCTGATTCGCTTGGTAGATCGGCTTGACACGTTCGTCGATGGCTTCGTAGTATCGTAAAATATTGCGCGTTGTGTCGGTCGATCCATCATCTACGATCAAAACTTCGATATTCTTTAGCGTTTGACCAAGCACGCTATCTATACAATTGCGCAGATATTGTTCGCCATTGTATACCGGTATAATAACGCTCACTTTGACTTTCGGTTTCATTTCGCCCACCCTTTCGGTTCGGGAATTCCCGAACTCATATCGATAGGATAATTATACCAACGCGCTCCCGAATTTCAAGACAAAAAAAGACGCCGATTTATTCAGCGCCCTCTTCCGTTTCTTCTATTTCGAATAACTCGTCGACTTCTACCCCTAGCGCCTTCGCAATTGAAAAAACGTGCCAATCTTCATGACGGCCATTCTTATCGAATCGAGAAATCGATCCTTGCGTTACGCCGGATGCTTCGGCAAGTCTCGCCTGCGTCCATCCTTTTTCTTTCATAACAGCGATTAGTCGCGGCGTTACCTTTAATTTCATTTCGATCACCTCTGCGACTATTATACGATATTACATAAAAATAATCAAATGCGTTGACATGACATATTATATATCGTATATTTAGTTTGACGAAGGGCCCTCGTTAATAAAATCCGAGAGGGGTAACGAAATGATTAACGAAACACAAAAACTGAATAAGGCGATTCTAGAACGAAACGGAGGCGCAGCCCCACCGACCAAAGCAAAGCTGCACCATCCGAATCGAGCGAAGCACTTCCAGTATATCACAGCGTTTATTCTATGCGCAATGCTATCTGCATTCACCACAGTCACCGCGCAAGCCACCGATGTTTACCGCAACTTTGCCGAACTCCAAGCTAACGAACCCGAGACCAACTACAACATTTTCGCGACCGACCGCGCTACGCCCGTTTTGATACTTGCGCCCCATGGCGGCAGTATTGAAGGCGGAACTAGCGAACTTGCCCGCGAACTAAGTAACGACTATTCAACGTATCTTTTCGAATCGCTTAAGACGCCTGGCGGATTCGATCTCCACATCACGAGTACTCACTTTGACGAACCGACCGCGCTGGCTTTAGTCGCACGGCACCAACGCGTTATATCGCTTCACGGCTATAGCGACAGCGCCGAGCACATTATCGTAGGCGGCACCGATCCTATACGCGGCCAGGCGCTAGTTGACCGCTTGAATGCCGCTGGCTTTAGCGCCGAACTCGTAGGCGAAGGACATCGCTTTGCAGGCGCCAGTGCTGCGAACATAGCGAATAAGTGCGTAACCGGCGAAAGTCTGCAGCTGGAACTTAGCACCGGATTGCGGAAAAGCATGTTCGGAACGTTCTCGCTTACTGGACGCGCTGGAACCGAAACCGCGACGTTCTATAAATTTGCCGGGTTGCTGTCGGACTTTATTAACGAAAATTATAACGTTGGAGGTAACGAATAATGATGCGATATGCGTTGGAAGCTGAAAAATACGGGATACGTTGGGATGGAACAGAGGCGGCTGCGACTACGCAAGGAATTAATCGTGCAATTTTCGAAGCCGCTGAGGCCGGTTATTCTGAGGTTTATATACCGAAAGGTAAATATCTTATAGACGCAGTAAATCGTCTTGCTGTTAATCCGGAAGAAGGCGCAGGGATACGTGTTCCTTCCGATATGACCATAATCAGACACCCAAAAGCCGAATTTATCGTAGATCCTAATAACTCTTACGGATATTCTTGTTTCTATCTCGGTGAAGTGGAAAATGTAACTCTAAAAGGCGGGAGAATTAGAGGCGATCGATTCAAACATGACTTTACAGGTCACGGTGATCTCGAGAAAAAGAAAACTCATGAATGGGGTTACGGAATTAACATACACGGAGCAAAGAATATTGTTATCGAAGATATTAATATATCGGGATGTACCGGAGATTGCGTAATGGTGTGCGCTAAAGGAATGCTAAATGTTGCATGGACTGACTATAGACCCTCGAGAAACATAACTATTAGCAATTGTATTCTTGACGGCGCTAGACGTAATAACATCTCCGTCACAGGCGGAGAGGATGTGTTGATAGATAATAACGTGATTACAAACGCTGGAATTGCCGATGGTTGCGGACCATCTTTTGGAATTGATATTGAAGGTTATGGAGAAGGCGACATTGATTACGAAGAGCCACGTAATGTGAAGGTCACTAATAATACTTTCTCAGGTAACGTTAAACAGTCTGTATGCAACTTCAGCGGTTATGAGGTTGTCATTGAGAACAACCACTCTGACAACACTATCTCTTATGGTTATGGAACCGACACCATAATATCTAATAATGTTCTTATTCGCCGCGATAATAAAGAAACAGCGATTTCATCTTTAGGGGTATCATCAGGTTTTACAGGAAACAACGCAGCCATAATCGGGAACTCAATAAAAGGATTTAGTAGTGGCATAGATATTCGAGGTGCTGACGTCGTTGTTATGAGTAATGTAATATCGAATCTTTCAGCCGATGGGGTTGCGTTAGGGACCTTCGAAGCTAGAAACGTATTATTCGCAGGAAATGTCGTTAGTAATTGTCCAGGGAAACACTGTATGGCTAACAAGTCTCTCGATATCACTTTTGAAAACAATAAACTTAACGGTTCCGATATACATTCAATTGAAGCAATTGATTCTTACAATATTATCTCAAGGTCTAATAAAGTGAAAAACAGTAAAAAAGGTATAGTAGTGACTCGATCTTCTGCAGTAATATCAGACAACGATATTGATCTAACGGAGTATTCCGGATCTGTATCGTATGCCATTTCCTTTGATAAAGGAAGTGACGTGGTTATTAAGAACAACCACATACCAGCTCCAACCAACATGGCTATATACGGAGAAAGCGCTGATGGTCGCGAGGTAAGTATTAAAGACAATAATATTTCTAACGCCAAGTGCTTAACGGCTGTTTATTTAGTCGGCGGTAAAAAACCAAAGATATCTAACAATGATATAACATTTAGACGTACAGCTTCCGGCGGGTACGGCATACTAACGAAAGGAACATCCGACGCATTACTCGATGGAAATACAGTATATTCCGTCAATGAGTTTAAGCTTTATAGTCCGATCAACACCTCCGAATCTATTAATTCGCGAGTTATCGGAAATAAAATATCCGGAAACCTTGCGCTGAACAAAACCGACATTGAAACGAATAATATTCCAATTTAATCGTTGACTTACGTTATACGATATCGTATAATAGAATTATAGAAAGGAGGGAAAAACGAATTGAACGCGGAAACGGTACTAATTATAACGGCGATAGTAAACTTCGTCATTGCGCTAACGAATTTGGCAACCGCCTGCGTTAACGCAAAAAACGCTAATCGCAAAAACGACTAGCGCCAGAAACGTTGATACGGGGATAGATGTGAGAGTCCTCCCCGTGTCTCCTATAGTACCGTATCAAAAACGAAAACACAAGGAGGCGAGCGCGTCATGTTAACGGGTTTATCCATCGCAATTACGGCGGCGGCCCTGATCGTTGCAATCGCGGGCCTGGTCGTCGCACTCAAACGGAGGCGATAACGGTATGCAGCAGCTTATGATTCGCAAAATATGGTCGGATACGCCGGCACTTACACCGCAGCAGGAAGCGCAGATCCTCGATCTATACGAGCGCCTCGCCGCCAATTTCGGTCGATGTGGGCGCGCTTACCAAATTGGGATCAATTCGATGTTACAATATTTCGGCTATCGGATCGAAGTCGAAACGGAGGCTATGAACGATGATTGAATACGCTTGTAACGAATGTAATTACGCAAGACTTGACGTAAAAATAGAGCCTGATGCGTGTTGCCCTACGTGTGGAGCGCGCCTGCAGGTCGAGGAGGAAATCGTATGAAACGTTTATTTAAATCAATCGTAATCACCGCGGCTTTGATCGCGAGCACTGCCGCTTTGGCGCCACAAGCAGACGCAACATGGTCGGGCTGGCAGACGGAAAAGTTCGGGCATAAAGCGCGTGTATATACGGACGCGACTACGTACACAAGCAGCGCAAAGACGGTCGATTGGAAAGCCGAAAAGAAAGGCGCGGCCACGCTTTACTATACGGCCGGCGTTTATAAAAAGCGCTCAGGTGGCGGGCTGACCGATACGGGTTTAGTGCATCGCGGAAGCTTTAAGACCGCAACGCCGCTAAAATCGTTTAGCGTGAAGTCGATCCGCAGTAAAACCGGCGCTGGCAGCTACGTTATCCAGGTCGATTGTTATACGGATTCGGGCAAGCGCCATTATATCGGGACTTTTGAGTCAGCGCGATTTAACGTGAAATAAGCGTGTGTGAGCCGTTTTAAGCTGCGGGGTACTTAGCGTACCTGATCGGCGTTAAGGTGGCTCTTTCGCTTTGATTTCGTGGGGAATTTGAGGATAACGCACAGTTTCGTCGGTTTTTCCGCATGCTAACGTGTTATAATTTACCTATACAACGCGAATAGACACGGAGGTTTAGCGAATGGAGGAAAAAGACTACGAAACAAAGGGATACGATACGACGATAACGTACGAATATAAGGAAATGCCGGATGTTCGCGCAGGACGTTGCGATAACTGCGATTATACGCTATTTAAGAGTTCGGTAAAGCACGGGAAGTTTTTGCGTGAATGTAGACGCTGTGGGATGAAAAAGAATATATGAGGAGGCACTATTGATGGGGGATATATGTAAGGCTTGTGGATTTGAGGAGACCGAAAAGGAAAAATTCAGAAGAGTAGTTAATGGCGGAGCTGTCGAACGTCTAGCCAGCCCTGATAGCTTTTTAACCGAAATTGATATGGAATCTTACTTAGGCATGTGCCCTAAGTGCTTTACTGTACGAGTTCTAAATGTTGATTCTAATTAAGACAAAAATAAAGACGCCTTAGCGGGCGTCCTTTTTTCGTTTTATGCTCCTCTAACGATACTCTCTAACGGACTAGCTCCCCGCGGCATTCCCATTCGCCTCACCTCCGATATAGTAAAATTATACCACGCGCGCTTTCCTTTTCGCACCTATATTCGACCATATCGCGTCCTGCTTCCGTTTATTCTCGGCAGCCTCCGGAAACATACGAAAAAACTCGGCTTCATCCTCGATGGGCTTGCGGAAATAATAGACGAGGTTCTTCGCGCCGCCTCCGTTCTCTACCGTTTGGATTAACTGCGCCTGGACTAACGTTTTGACCGCGTTACGATACGTTGAATCGCTCATGGCCAGCGCCCTAGCCGCCTGTTCTTGCGTTGGAAAGGCGTAGCCATAGTCCGCGTTATAAAACTTCAGCAGAAACGCGTATACCAACACGGCGTTACCGTTTAGCTTCGGAAAGTATTGATAATGCGTAAGAATAACGTTAGGTATGCCCGTATAGCCCGCCGTTGCATCAAACGGCAGAGCCTTCGCTTTATCGCTCATATAATCGTCCTCCACTTAAATAATATTCGACTTAAGCCGGCTTACGGCTCTGCCACTCCGTCAGTAAACGATCGAGTTCGGGCGTACGCGCATATTGCCAAAACTTCCGTAAAGTGTTTTCGTTCAAGCCTACGCAGATATATCGTTGGTTATGGTCGCGCAGGAATTCGTATAGATTCGCAGAATAGCAGTAATAATAGCCGTTTTGCATCCGGTCGCACCTCCGTTAATAGATAAATAAAAAGGCGCCTATGCGCCCGTATGCTCTATCCTTTCGCCTGTTGCGATATTGATCGTAAACTGACCGTCCGTGCGTCCGTTAATGAAATCGTTATAGCGCTTGCGACGTTGTTTATTTAGCGACTTGGCGCGAGCATCAACGAAAATAGATTCGTAGGTTGATAGCGACCGGCGCTTTGGTTCGGCACGATTGCGTCCGTTCTGATCGTATTCTTCCGCCAGCTTGCCGGAACGCTCTCCGTTCTTGCGCGTCGTTTCCAGGCGTTCGCTCATGATCGGATATTCCGCCTTCATTTTGTTTTTATTCGTATCGGTGAGCTCTTCGTAAAGTACGAGATCCGCCATGCGGTCTAACGCGATAGAGTCCGGCTCTTTGTCAGTCGCGTCCATATAAGCGTCCGTAAGCGCCGTGATTCGTTCTAAGCGTGCTACCCAATCGGAGATATAAATAGACCGCAAACCAAGACCGGCGTGTTCTTCCGCCTTATACGCAACAATTTCGCCGTCAACCAATACGCGATCGCCTTCTTGCGGCTGGCCGGAAACGCAGCGCCAAGCTAACGGACCGCCCGTCCTATAATCGTGTCTGACTTCGAGCTGCAATTCCGTAATCATTTCGTGTAATAAAGCGTTATCCATTAATTCGTCCCCCTTATCGCGTAGCCTTCGCCGTGGCTCGCCCAGTAGTAATAAACGTCCGTTAAACTATCGACTGCTGCGTTTAAGTGAAATACGACCGCTTGCTGTGTAATGCCCATCCGTTCGCCTGCCTCAGCTTGCGTTAGTTCGCCGAAGTAAACGAGCTCGATTGCCTGGCGCTGGCGGTCCGTTAAATTCGCCAAATCAAGCGCCTTGTGAATATCGATAAGAATCGTAGCCGCGTCGTAATCTCCGCAGTGTTTCCGGCTGACGAACTTCTGATAATCGGCGAGCAACAACTTAACGCCATCCGCGTTATCGAGCGCATAGGCTGCGTCGAATTCGCGTTCCTTTCGGTGTAGATCGACTTTTACTGAACCCATTCGTAATTCCTCCTTCGCACTCTAGTAATCGCGCTGCCTATCGAAATAATTGCGGACGATTTCGTCCTGCCAACCGAAATCAAACGAGCTCACCATACACCCATTCCATTCGATTTCATCACCGGCGCCTAACGTTAGTTCATTCCAGCGATAAGGACCGTCCGAAAAAGAAGCTTCTGCGTCCCTCATGCCGTCACACTGGCCGTTTCCGTGTGAGAAGAAAAACGCTTCGTTTCCTTTGCCAATACCGTGCCAACTCGGTAAATGCGGATAAAGATTTTCGCGCACAAGATTATCGTCAGTTAAATCGTCAACAAGTTCGTCAAGTTGCGTCAGGCGATGGTCTGACGCAACTGTTGACTTTCCTTTCGCATCCCATCCAATATCTGTTACTTGCGCGAAATAAGCAGGCGGCTGACCTTCGAGAAATTTTGCGTTATATTCCGTTATGTCGGTGTCACCACCTCTTCTGAAATTTGAGCGCCATTTCGTAGTTACCGGAGGTATTAACTCCGTTCTAGGCGGTGCTTTCCGCAGTATTAATATCTGCGTAGGAATCGTAGTACCTACGTGTTGGAACGTTTCTCCCGGAAGTAAAATAGTCGCGACCTGCCAGCACGTTTCGTGCATGAACTTTCGAAGTTTAGAAGCATAGTTAGCGAAGGATATACCCAATGGAAGTACAAACGCAATATAACCGCCAGGCTTAACCGCTTTGATAGCGAGTTCGATAAAAGCGACCTCCGACTTGCCTCCATATTCTCCCTTCTTTTTAGTAATTGACCGCCACTCTTCGTCTTCTTGCGGCTCGAACGTAACGTTTACTCCGTATGGCGGGTTGCCGATTACCAGATCGTAGTAGTCTCTGCGAGCATGCACTAGCGCGTTACCTTCGATAATTTCAGCGTCTGGATATAACAGCGATGTTACTTTTGCGCTTGTCTTATCGAGTTCTAGCGCTGTAATTACCGCATCCCCCGGAGCGTGTTCGAGAAATACGCCGGCACCAACAGAAGGCTCTAGAACCTTCGGAGTCTCTGGCAGCCGTGGCTTTAATACGTCCCATACGAATTTTGCAACGTGGGTAGGCGTAAAGAAGGCGCCTCCGCTAAAGGCATTCGGCAAGAGACCGCCTGCTGATGTATAGTTAGCGCGTAGAAATTCGATATCTTCTTCGGTAATTTGGTCACGATCCTTCGCGATGATTTCCATAGATTTAACATTACCTTCCCATCGTTTACGATCGGCTTTTCCTATAATAACCGTCCCCTTTCGTTGACTCCTTCGTTAAATTCGTTTATGATTAACGTAAACGCTTCCGAAAGGAGTTTCGTTTATGGTTCTTACGTGGATATCTAACGACTTTGAGCGCAATCTCAAAGCGTACATAACTATCGAAAAGCAGCGCCGCCTGTTTATCTCGGCAGGAGCGCGTCGTATAATCGGTCTGCCTACGGATGGTCCGTTTTATCTTACGGTCGCATATGACGCGGAAGAAAAGCGCATCGTGGTCGGCAAGCCCGAGTTAGTAAACCAACCGGACGTTAAGCCGTTCAAGTTCGATAAGCGCGGCAACGTATCGGCCATTCCGTTCTTGCGGAAAGTCGGTATTGATTTCGATAGCCTACCGCAGCGCTATTATTTGATCGGCGATGGCGAGGCGTCCAAGCAAGCGTATCTAGCGTATCCTTCGCACACGTACGCATTTCAATTAGACGCCGACGCCAATTGATCCGCAAGCGCCCGTCCGATGTACCACGCAACGCGCGAGGCGATGCCGTTTCCAACAATCCGATATTGCGCCGATAAGGAAATATCGTCTGGCAGGACGTAAGTATCTGGCGCAGATTGGATTCGGAGGCATTCACGGACGGTGAAACGTCGCGGAGCTTCTGTCGGATGTATCGGCTGACCGCTGTTGTGATGCGCTGGAATCGTATTCGACGGTTTATCTAGCGATTGCACGCGATTGGCTTGATCGTATGTGTATTCGCTTTTTGGCGTCCAATACTTTCCGCAGTCTTGACGTTCGGGTTCCGGTAAATCGCCGATAACATCCCGCAATACTCGCGTTTGATAATCGCCTTCTAACGGCTTCGGAAACTCGAAGGTAAACCCGAGGTTTTTTCGTATTCCGACGATGAACACGCGCTCTCGCTTCTGGGCTACTCCGTAATCCCACGCGCTCATAACCCGCCAACTAATCTCGTAACCTATTTCGTTAAATTTCTCGATAAGCGCATCGAATGTAGGGCGATGACGCTTCGTTATCAACCCTTTTACGTTCTCGAATACGAAAGCTTTCGGCTGCTTGCGTTCAATGATTTCGAGGTAACGCCATACTAATTTACCGCGTTCTCCCTCAACGCCGGCGCCTTTGCCTGCGACCGAGAAATCCTGGCACGGAGGGCCGCCGAATATAACGTCTGTATTCGGTAAACTATTGATATCTACGGCGCTTATGTCCGCCTGTTCTACGTCATCACCGAAGTTATGGCGGTAAGCTTTCACGGCGTTCTTATCGAAGTCCAGAGCCTTCAAGATATCGTAGCCTGCCGCTTTGAAGCCGATTGCACCAAGTCCGCCTCCGCAGAATAATTCAAGTACCGTGAGTCCGTTTGCTGGCTGTTGCGGCGTTAAGTTAAAGTCGCCCATATATTCGCTCCTTTCGATCGGTTCAGTCGGTGGTAAAGCTTGGCAGTGTGTCGGGTTCATAGTGGCGCTTATAGTCCCGGCAGGTGTGTTCCATCTTGCCCGTGAGTAAAACGCCGGAGATTTGTACTTTTTTAAATCGTCTTTAATCCGTTTGAGTCTCGGAGGGAGCAAGTTATATTCGACATCCTTCCAGTTCCCTCCGTCAGGCACGTACTTACATACCTCTGCATCTGAATTCGCCAATTTATTAAATACGTGATTCGGAATATTCGTCAACTCAACACCTCCTCCATCAACGCGTCCAGCTTCGCGTATAATTCATCGATCGCGCCATCGTTTGTAATTTCGTAATCAACTTCGAAGTCTTGTAACGCAAGCTCGGTCGGATGCTTCAGCGCTGCCAAATCGAAGTCATCGCCGGCTTTTCTTGCGCGTTCAATCCGTAGTTCCTCCGGCGCCGTGATGCGAATGATCTTAAACCCTTCGGCGCGCAGTCGGGCGTATTCGTTTGGCTGTCGGCAGTCCTCGATCAGTACGCGGTTCTTAAGCATCGGCGCTAGGTCACCACCACAGTCGCAAGTATACCGAGCCAGGTAAGCGTCCACCTTCGTCATGGCAGCGTTAACCCAGACGTCCTCGCCGAAAGCTTCTCGCGCCCACTGGCCGAACTTTTGGTAATACGCGCGTGGCTTCGGTTTTTCGGGTACGGCGGGGAAAGCGCGATGGAAGGCGGTTTTGAGTTCGTCGCCGAATGCGAACGGATGGAAATCGTAATGGAGCGCCAAATATCCGGCGGCTTCCGACTTGCCTGCGCGTAACGGTGCGGTTAGGGCGAGTTTCATGGGCGTTCCTCTCCCGAGAAAAGAACGTATGAATTTCCGCTATCTTTATCAAGGCCGAGCACAGAAACGAAATCGCCGTCACGACCTACGAAGATTTTTAATGTTTTCCCATCGAGCTCGCTGAGTTTGAACGTCCTGAGAACGTTTGTGGACCGCGCCAGTTCCTCGCCGAGCGTCCGGTTGTCTTTGTGCAGCGTGTCGATTTCGTTTTCGAGGCGTTCAACTGTGCGCTTCAGTTTCGCAACTTCTTGCGCTACGTTTCCGATAGCGAAAACCGTATCGACTGGCTGCGGTTCGTCGGCTTCGGCGGATTCGACCGGGACGAGTACGCGGTATTCTTTATGGAAAAGTCCGTAATTAAATTCTTCGACACTTATACCGGATCCATCGAGCCATCTGTCGGTTTCTTTAGTCGTGAATATAGATCCGGTTTCATAAGTTCCGTCATCATCTACAACGATAACCTTCTCGCCCACTTCCGGCTTGCGATCGGTTAATTCGTAGCGCTCGCCGTCAATGTGCACGATGTCGGTCGGTTCGAGTACGTGATATGCTCCGTAAAGGATATACCACGACTCGTCCTCGTACTTACTTTCAAATTCGACTTCAGCATCGTCAATATCAACGCCAACAACCCTTCCGTATTCTTTTTCGGAATAGTGCGGATAGTCTCCGAAAATAGATACGAGCTTCTCCCCAACCTCCGCCTTCCGATCGACCTCTACGTATTCTCGCTTGATGCCGCCAAGTGTTTCGTCAGCCAGTACGTGGATCTTTGCGTTATTTTGCGTCATTTATTCCGCCTCCTTTTCGTCCTTTAATTCGTTTCTTACGCGCATTAAAATCTTGCCGAGTTTATTCTGTCCTCGACCTCTACAAACGCCCCATATAACGTCACCCCATGTGTTCCCTTCGATTAGTTCACACGATCCAGTATCGAGAAGCCGCCTTCTAAGAACCTCGTTTTGACTAAATTTCGCTGACACTATTTCGTACATGTATTGTTCTTTGACGGACTCCCAATCGGAGCGTAGCTTTACGTTACGCCCCTTTCTCTTCGCGTGATTCGGAGGGAGTTCTGCGAATTGTTTCCGTATATCATTAGACAATACTTTCATCGCTTGAAAGGCTGCTTCATTATTTTGATACGTGATACCTTCGTATGTCACCGGTGCTGAATAGAAGTTACTAAGAAAATAAAACTTTCCGCGAAACTCATCTATTTTGTTCATCCGAGCGCCCTCCCGTTAATTTATTACGCGAACCTGCACCGACTGCCGCCCGAACTGCATCGCGTGGGCTTCGTCCGCAACTAATACGTCAATCTTGGCGCCTTTAATGTAACCGCCCGTATCTTGCGCCACCGCTTCAAACATCGTGCCGTCCGCCTGTTTTACTTCAACCGTCGAGCCCAACGCAATCACTGACGGATCGACCGCTATGATGCGCTTGCCGGCGTGGTAGATCGTTCCGGTTACGTCGATGCCCGTTGAGGTAATGCCGCTGCAACCTTCGGGGCAGTCCGCCGTATAAGCCGAAGCCTCGAACGTTTGCCATGCGCTTTGCTTTGTGGTTTTATTTTCGTTAACAATTTCGTTAGTCACTTCCGGTTTAGTACGCTCCTCTTTAGCTTGCGCCTTCAACGCCTTCACTTCGCTCTCTAGCGCCTGGATACGCGCGTCTTTCTTTTCCGCCTCAGCTTCCGCTTTTTGCAGCGCTGCCTCTTCTTCGGTGATTCGTGGCGGGTCTGGCGGTGGCGGCTCCGGAGGCTTGGCGGTCGGGTTCGTAAGTAATTGCGTTGACATCGCTAGATTCGTTAGTATACCGATAAAATCAGTCCTTTCTTATATCGCTACTTTTCCGGTTAATTTAGGGTGCGGCTCGTATCCGATAATCTCAAAATCGTCGAACTTAAAGTCGTCGATATCCGTGACTTTTCTTTTAATACGCAACTCTGGAAGACTTCGCGGCTCTCTCGTCAGTTGCGTTTTTATTTGATCGATATGATTCGTGTATATATGCGCATCACCAATCGTGTGAACAAATTCACCGACTTCTAAATCGGTAACATGCGCGATCATGTGCGTTAGTAGCGAGTAGCTTGCGATATTGAACGGAACACCGAGGAATACGTCGCCGGAGCGTTGGTATAACTGACATGATAGGCGTCCATTTGCTACGTAGAATTGAAATGCGAAATGACAAGGCGGTAGCGCCATTTGGTCGAGTTCGCCGACATTCCATGCGTTAACAATCAAGCGACGGCTGTTGGGATTGTTGCGAATTTGCGAGATTACTTCCGCGATTTGATCGATGCCGTCTTGATGAGGAACGAGCCCTTCATCATGTTCTATCGCTTGCCAGTTCCGCCACTGCTCGCCATAGACTGGACCTAAGTCGCCATTTTCGTCAGCCCATTCGTTCCATATGCGAACGCCGTTATCCGTTAAATATTTCGTATTTGTATCCCCGCTTAGAAACCACAGCAGCTCATGCGCGATTGACGGCCAGTGCAGCTTCTTCGTTGTAAGTAACGGAAAGCCTTCGCGAAGATTAAAGCGCATCTGATAACCGAATGCTGAGAGCGTTCCCGTTCCAGTTCTATCAGACTTCTCGACGCCGTTCTCTAGTATGTGTCGCGCTAAGTCTAAGTATTGTTTATCCGCCATTTATTCTCATCCTCCGTATCCACTATGAGAACTACTTCCGAATAATCCGATTGAAACAATTAAGGCGGTTATAAGCGCCGACATTGTAAGGGGAATAAAAAATACTGCCAAGCCTGTACAGGCATCCGACTCAAGCGTAATAAGCTGTGTGATCAGATATGCGAAAAAGAAAACACATGTCCCGTATATAATCCAAAACCGCATTTATTCGTCCTCCAATCGTTGTAACAATCGTCTGTATTCTCGTTTAATTGCGTTTCTACTCGCCCCAGCAAGCGCCAGTGTATGCAATCCAACTTCACGCTCAAGCTCCGCGTACTGTTCGGCTGAGATTGCGTTCAGATTAACGAATAACCCACGTCTATTTTTCGCAATCCAGCGCAACGTAGTTTTAAACGGCTTATGGTATACGGACATGTGTAACGCGATGAATTCCGGTGTCCTATCGTCAAGTATTCGGAAGGGAAACTGCATAGCCCATCGCGTTTTACCACTTTTGCGAGGGAGTGGCGCCATTATATCCGCTCCTTCCCCATCGGTTCTCTGAAGTATTCCGGATGTGGGCTGCCGACTCCACTACTCCCAAAACCGCCCGCACCACGATCGCTATCGCCGAGCGCATCAACTTCCGTAAACACCGCCTGCTCGACCGGCTTGATTACAGCTTGCGCGATGCGATCGCCTTTGCGGATGATGTACGTATTGTAACGATGTAGTTCTCGGTCAGTACTCGCTATAAGTCTTCCGGAGATATCCTTAACCATCCGCGAAACTGACTCAGGCGCCTGTGCGATATTATCGACAACCACGCCAACCTCGCCCGTATATCCGCAATCTACAGTACCGAGCTGCACCCGCAATTTAGTCTTCAGCGTAATGCCTGATCGCGGTCGGATCTGCATTTCGTAGCCCTCCGGAATCTCGAACGCCAAGCCCGTCGGCACACACGCGGTTGCACCCGGTTCAATAATTACGTCAGCCGCCGCGACTAGATCGAAGCCAGCGTCCGTTGCGTGTGCGTAGGCCGGTATTTGTGCGTCCGGTGTTAAGCGTTTTATATTTACGTTCATTTCGTTTCCTCCTTCGTTAGGTCCTCATTTATAACTGCGTATTAACTTTCCGTTTGGCACAACGCCTTCATATATAACTGCGTATAAAGTTCGGAGAATGGACATCAAAGTTCGTCGAATCCGTTATCTTGGCCTACTTTAGTATACTGGCGGCTTTTTTGTTCGAAGAAATCAGATTTTCCTAAGTCGACTTCTTCATACGCCTTGATCCAACGCATTGGATTTCGTCTAGGGGCTTCAGGGAAAGCTTTGTGTCCGTACCCTAATTGATTGCAACGCACGTTTGCGTAAAACTTAATATAGTTTTCTAGATCATCCATGGAGATTCCATCGATCTTATCCCCAATAACTGAGCGCCCCCACTCAACCTCTAATTCAGCAGCTTTACGAAATGTCTCAACTGCGAAATCCTCCAGTTCCGGCGTGTTATATTCTGGATTCTCGTCTAGCACGGCTTTATAAATCTTAACAAACAAGTCTACGTGGATCTGTTCATCGCGATTAATATAGTTGATCATCGTAGAGGTGCCTACCATCTTTTGATTACGGGCAAGATTGTAAAAGAACGCAAAACCTGAATAGAAGAATAGACCTTCGAGAATGACATCAAAAATAATAGATTTTAGCAGGTTCTCAATAGTTGGTGATTCTGCGAAATCTTTGTACCCTCTAGTCACAAAGTCATTACGCTGCTTTAATGTTTCTTCAGTTCTCCAGTAATCAAATACTTCGTTTTGTACATGTTGAGGAACTACGGATGAGAGAACGTAACTGTAGGAATGGTTGTGGATCACTTCTTGCTGTGCGAGCATAATCATCAGTGCGTTGACTGAGGAATCTGTTAGGTAATCGGCGACTTTACCGGCATAGTCTGATTGAATTGAATCCAGGAGGGCGAGTAAGCCAATTATCTTTAGGAACGCATCCTTTTCAGTATTAGATAAATTTGGATAACTTTTTACATCAGCGCTCATATTGATCTCAAACGGCTGCCAAAAGTTCGCAAGCATTCTTTTATATTTCGGATAAGCCCACGAATATCTAACATCATCCCAATTAAGTACATTAGATGAGCTCCCATTGATAATTCCGGTTGATTTATTTGGTGCTGATGAATCCATTATGCTACGCTTAACTACTTCGCTCATTAAATTACCTCTCTTCTTGTTTTATTTATAATTGCTGATGCATGAGACTGCGATAAACCGAATTCTCTCATCACATCTGTATAGTGCATGTTTTTGTTACGAATCTGACGAACGTCATAATTACTAATTTTCATTTGGTGTTTCCTTAATCCTATTCGGTATGAGTGCAGTAGATTTTCTCTTCCGGTTACCCACTCTAAGTTATCTACACAATTATTCATCTTGTTTCCATCTTTGTGATTGACTTGCAGGGAACCGCAGTTATCTGAAGGTATAAAGTGCATCGCCACTAGGCGATGGACTTTGTATTCTTTCCCGCGCAAACTAGCTCGATCGTATCCTTTCTTATCAGGGCGATGTTTCAGAATCCGGCCGGATTTATTATTTCGAACCCGGCCTTTATTGCTAACACTGTACATAGGATCTTGCTTTATAGTTCGCCATTCTTCTGTCATGAAGCACACCACTCACATTCTTCAATTGCACTGGATGTTGAGCGAACGTAATAGGAGGTTTTCAGTCCCTCACTCCACGCCATCATGTGTAAATCAAGCAGATCCTTCGCTTTAATAGCGTTTGTGACGTACATATTGAACGAGATAGATTGATCTATGTGGCGCTGCCTTGCTGCGTTTTGTCGAATACTCCATTTTTGATCGATTAAGTACGCCGTCTTACGATATACGTTATACGTTCTGTGGCCGATATCAGGCGCTGTGACGGGGATTTTGTAATCTTTCTTCTCCTCGCTATACTCGATGTTAAATATCGGATCTATTGTCGCTGTAGATCCCGCAATAATTGACGTAGATGCGTTGGGTGCAACTGCCATTAGATATCCATTTCGAATCCCATTATCGCGAACAGAAATCGCCAATTCCGTCCATCTTGATTCGTCATAGTCAGGGTATCTTTGCTCGAAGTAAGCACCTGTATGCCAATCCGATCCCTCGAACATCGGGTATGCGCCTTTTTCAATCGCTAAGGACGCGCTCGCTTTAATCGTAAGGAACGCAATTTCTTCGTAAATCTCATCCGCTAATCGTACTGCTTCATCCGTTTCCCACTCGATTCCTTTTAGTGCAAGCAAATGATGCCACCCGAACGTTCCGAGCCCCACTGCGCGATATTTTTTATTAGTTAGCTGCGCTTGCTTTACTTCGATTGTATTTAAATCGATAACGTTATCTAACATACGAACTTGTATCGGTACTAACTTCGTTAAAACATCGTCAATTACAGCACGCGCTAAGTTAATCGACGATAAGTTACAGACTACGAAATCGCCTGGCGTTTTTACTGTTACAATCTTGCCGTCTTCTGTGTACGATTCTTCAACCATTGTTGCCGACATGTTCTGAGCAATCTCCACACATAGGTTAGACGAATAAATCATTCCGACGTGTTTATTCGGATTTTTCCTGTTTACTTCATCGCGATAAAACATATAAGGCGTCCCGGCCTCTAGCTGCGAAATCATAATTCGTTTCATAATATCGATAGCTGCAACCTTCTCTTTAGACAGATCATTATTTCTTACGCACTCGTCGTATTTTTCTCGAAAAGAACCTTCGCCTTTCTTTTCATCATAGAAATCCTCTAACGAATATCCCATTACTTTACGGACCTCATGCGGATCAAACAAATACCAATCACCACGCTTCTGTACCGTCTCCATAAATAGATCCGGAATACATACACCAGTAAACAGATCATGAGTCCGCAAACGCTCATCTCCGTTATTTAGCTTCGCATCTAAAAACGAAAAGATGTCTTTATGCCATACGTCTAAATATACTGCGATCGATCCTTTACGCGTGCCGAGCTGATCGACTGATACCGCAGTATTATTAAGTTGCTTCATCCACGGAATTACTCCGCTAGAAACCCCTTTATGTCCACGAATATCAGAACCTCGCGCTCGAATCTTCCCTAGATAAACACCAATACCTCCACCGCCTTTAGAAAGATTAGCGACATCTGTATTTGAGTCAAAAATACCCTGAAGGGAATCATCTACCGTGTCAATAAAGCAACTAGATAACTGCCCGTACGACTTACCCGCATTTGCTAATGTAGGGGTTGCAACAGTCATATATAAGTTAGACAAAGCCCAATATGATTCACGAACAAGCTCTAACCGAATACTCTTGTCTTCCTCAGACATTAGATGCATCGCGATAATAAGAAAACGTTCTTGGGGTAGCTCAAAGACCTTTCCATTAAGGTCCTTAGCTAAGTACCGATCACTTAACGTTTTAAGTCCGATATAGGTGAACAGTTTATCTTTTTCGGGGTCAATTATTTTCGCCAGGTCTCGAATTTCACCTTTCGTATACCGCTCTAACAACCAAGACGAGTACACTCCCTCGTCGGTAAGTGATGTTAATAAAGAATAGAAATCACCATATTTCCTACTGGCGTCATAAACGCGACTTTTGCTTGCCTGCTTATAGAGGCTACGCAGATGAACGTATGACGCCACGTAGGTCCATTCCGGGCTCGCCATATCAATGTTCTCTAACGCAGTCATAATTAAAAGATTCGTAATTTGATCAGCCTTGTACTCGTCTCTGGCCGTGATTGTTGCGATTACTTTATCCGTATAAGCCCCTACGCTCAGTTTTGGATAATTTCTAGTTGCGGACTGGATAAACGCTAATAATCTAGGCTCATCAAATGGCAGGCTTCTCTTTCCGTCGTTTTTAATAATATCCGTCATCTAACCGACCCCTTCCGTCTCTCAATTTCTTCTTCCAACGCCGCTATATTCGCAAGCCGCCGATCCCTTTCGATCCGTAACTCGATAAGCTGCCGTTCATGCCGATTGATTGCGTAATCATCTTCGGCAAGTCCTTCGCGATGAATCCTTAACATCTGCCGCAGCTGTGCGTCCGTCGCTGATCCCATCATTCGGCTGATCCCTCCGTTTCGCGTTTACGCTTGTGATTTCGGTAAGGTTCGACGATCAGCCAATTGATGAATTTGATGGTTAATGCGCCAAGTATCAATAACGCAACAATCGTTAAAATTACCTTCACTACCACGGCTACAATCGGAAAAATGTTAAGCAGCACCGGGATAACTGCAAGAGATATCGCTACAATACTGCCGAGTAGTAATCCGATAACTGCAAAGACGAAATAGACAACGGTTTTTATAAGTCTCTGCTTAAACATTCGCATCACTCCAAATCGATTTTATATTCGGTTGTGACCGTATTTTCCGGAAGATAAAACTCGTACGACTCTCTTGACGCCTCTTTACCATAGAAGAAACGCGCAAAGGATGATTTAAATTCCATATCGTAAGTCACAACGTAAGGTTTCATGTATTTTCCTTCCTTCATTTTCGAATCCTCAACGGCCGCTTTACTTATGGATTTAAACCCGTTCTTCTCCGTTACGAAGTAAAAGTATTGTTCTTCATCAACTGTACCGGAACCAAGTACGAAACTTCCGCTTGTTTTAGCGTTATCTTTAATTGAGTAAATTTCCGTTTTATGTGGATTAACCGCTTTGGTTTCAGCAAAAAACGAGGGAATTACAGCTATTAGAAACACAATTAAAGCCGCGATTAGCGCTAAGAATGCTCCAAATAGATAATCTATAAACTCCGGATAATACGCATTACAAACAAATATTATAAACACAGTGATTGCAGCAAGACATACTAGAATGTAAAGCCCCATCTATTCGTCCTCCTTCGGTTTATCTATTACGCCTACATGAATCAACCACGCAAGCCCAATCGCAGCCGCATCGCTTTCATCGAAATTAGCGAACTCGCCGGTGTATCCAGTCATGCGCCGCACCGCCGCCTGTAATTCGTCCTTCTCCGCTTTACCTGTCCCGGCAACCAACGACTTAACACGCGTGGCTGAAATACCTAGTTGCGGTTGTTTTGCGTTCGGTGTCTTCCAATACTTATCGAACGTAAGCCCGAATCGCGACGTTGCCCGTTCACACGCGTTCCATGCCGCCAGCACCGGATAGTTCGAGGTCGACGTTTTGCCGGCGAAGTCTTCCCGCACCACATAGTCGAAGCCATCTCGCGGACAGTTTTTATCGAGAAAGACTTTCGCCCATCCTTCGATAACTTCCGCCCGGTGCGCATGTGATCGACTGGAATTCGGCTTAACGTGCGATAACGCTTTGATCGTGGGCTTTCGGTTGCGTGCCTCGATTATCGCGACGCCAGGGCAGGTCATCGACGTATCGAACGCGAGGCACCGGATAGGCTTGGCGCTACTCATCCTCCGCCGCCTTCCACCCTGCGATTAGTCCCAGAACACAAGAAATAGGGAACGATAATGCATCGCCAGCCTCCGGATTCACTAGTGATATCGAAACGTTAATGATAATCGAAAGCAATACCGCAATTAATGTATATAGGATAAATCTTGACATTAAACCGCCTCCCCTTTGCGTACTTTTTCGATAAACTCTAGCGCCCCGGCGTACTGCCGCTTAGTAGATTCGTATACATTAGACCGCCTTACCTGCGAAACCTTATCGCGTATGGCCGCCAGTTCAGCGTCCGTCAGCGATTGTGCAATAGCCGTCTTAAAGCCGTTAAACGTCCAGCCGTTAAGATCCAGCGTCATTGGCTTGCGTTCATCCACCGACGTCTGTATTTCTACGAATCTATCGAGCAACGCGTCAATGTCCGCCTGGCTAATTTCGACGCCGAACGCTCGGATGTCCGGGCTTTTCTCGAACTCGCCTTCCGGATATTCCCACGCTTTTTTCGCCGCGTTTACGTAGAGAATTACGTACAGATCAACGCCGTACATTTCCGCATAGGCAACGCATTGCTTGACGTGTTTCTCGTCCGGCTTCTTCAGCGAATGGAACGACGTACGGGCCGCGCTCGTTTGCTTCGACTTGATTTCGAGGCCGACGCGTAGTAGCTCACCGTCTTCCGTTACATAGCGCATAATACCGTCGCATGTTCCGTATAAATGAAACGTCTTGCCTCCGCGCTCGATCTTATGGCTCCGTTTTGCAAAGTCCTCGAACATTGGCGTTCCGTCTTCGTTGCGTTCGAAACTGAACGGACAGGGCCGGCCGGTTTTCTTTTCGAAGTGTTTTTCCATAAAGAGAATATCGCGCTGGATCATATCGCCGATCGCCGTTCCGATGCGCGTCCAGCGACCTTGATACGGAGGCTTTCGCGTTTCGTCTTTCGGTGATCCGATCGCTTTGTGGTATAACTCGCGCGGACAGGCGTTTGCAGATGACGGTGAAAAATACGGCTTCTTCGGAAATACTTTCGGAGCGTCTGCGTACCATCGGTGTATCTGCGCGTCCAGTGCGTTATCCCACGTTTCCGGAAGCGAGTGCCATTCGTTTAAATATTCGATGAGTTCATCCGCAATCTGCTGCGCGTATGTGGTCGGCTCGGGCGCCGGCGCTAATTGGGCGCGGAGTGAATTTGCGGCTGATCGTGCGTTTGCGTTCGTCAATTAATCGTCCCCTTTCGTTTTAAACCATTCGTCCACCGTAAAGCCTTCGCCCCATCTTCGGCTGATCTCAATATCCGTCTTATTCGGCACATCTAGCCGCAATGTATTCAGCATCACCGCTTCGAAATCCGCTACGTCTTCACGCGTTAAAGTTTCCGGAGCATAAACGGCAACCTCGTCGTGTACCGAGAAGGCCATCGTCCATCCTTTGCGGCGGCATAATTTCTGTAGTTCGATCATCGTTAGCTTCGTCTGTATGGCCGCGCTGCCCTGGATAATCGCGTTTGTTGCCTGGCGCATTGCCCGGAACTGCGTAAATCTATCGCGCGATTTAGCTTCGGGCAGCCTGCGTTTGCGTCCGTGAAGCATTTGAACGTATCCGTAACGCTTCGCAAATTGTTCATTGCCGTCAATCCACGCTTTAACTTTCGGATATTTCTCGTAGAACTGCGCGATAAAGTCTTTCGCTTCCTGCTCCGTAATGCCTAGCTGATCGGCGAGCGTTTTCGGGCCCGTGCCGTACATAACCGCGAGTATGCCCGTTTTCATCATCTTCCGGTATTTAGAACCATCGCCGCATTCTTCGATAGGCAAGCCGAATAATTCGCTGGCAGCCGTTGAATAAAGATCGCGCCCTTCACGGTAAGCATTTACGAGGACTTCTTCGCCAGTAAAATGCGATAGAAATCTCGGTTCCTGCTGCGAGAAGTCACCGGATAAAATAACCTGACCCGGAGGAGCGACGAATAACTTACGCGCAAAGTACGGCTGGTTTTGTAGGTTCGGATTGTTCGAAGAAAAACGACCGGTCACGGTGCCAGTTTGATTGAAATTACCGTGAATGCGTCCGTCTGCCTTTACCTGTTGCGGTAAAGCTTCGATATATGTGCCGAGCAGCTTCGTTTTTTCGCGATAAGATAACAGGAGCTTAATGCCCTCGTGATGTGGCGCCAGTAACTTAAGCGTCTTTACGTCGGTCGATTTCTTGAAACCGTTCGGCAAGTAACGGTCGAGCTTCAGTTCATCGAAGAACTTTTCCGATAGCTGTGCCGGTGAATTGAAGTTGATCTCGCCGAAGTGACTACGCAAGCCCTCTTCAATATCGACCAGTTCCGCTTTCAGTTCGGCGCCCAACGTTTTAGCCTTCTCGATATCCAAGACGAAGCCGGCCGCCTCCATCTCGACCGACACACCGATCGTTGGATTCTCGACTTGTTCGTAGTATTCGAGCAGTCCAATCTTTCGCAAATGTTCGCATTGGAAGTTTCGTAATTTGAGCGTAACGTCACCGTCCTTCGCCGCATAAGCCAGCGCAACATTTAGATCGGCGACTTCGTGAAAGCCAGCCTTACCGAATAACTCATCGTATGTCTGCGAAGGAATGCCGAGATATTTAGTAACGAGATCCTTCAGTCTGTAAGATCCGCCAGTCACGCGCTCATTTTCGTTAAGAATATGCATCGCGAACTGCGTATCCCACGCTAAGCCACGCAATGTAACGCCTTCGTGCGATAACATATGAATATCGAATTTTCCGTTATGCGCGATCTTTTTAACGGAAGCATCTTCGTAAATCGGTTTTAGTTTCTCCATCACGTAATCATGCGGCAGCTGCGGCGCATCTGTAACGTGTTTGGTCGGAATGTAAGCGTGTATGTTCGCCTTGACTGCGCTTATTACATTACCTACGATTCGGTCTTCCCACGTATCAGCGCCAGTCGTCTCTACGTCAAATACGATTTCTTCTTCGTTATCCAGCAACGCCAGGAATTCGTCTAAGCGCGCTTCAGTCGTTATCAGCCAGTAATTATCCGGCGTGTTCTCGACCATCTGCCGTAAGGTTTCTTCGCGCTGGGCTTCCTGTAGCGTCTTCCATAACCGAAGCGCCTCCGCCTTGCTGAACGCTTTAGGGTTGCCGGCCTTATTAACGCAGTCAGCCGGATCGCGCGCCAGATTGCCCGCATCCATGGCCGCCTTGACTTCGGTGAGCCGTTTGCGGTCGGCATCCGATAGCTTCATCGCGAATATCTTGCGCCAGCTTTCCTCGATCGGCTCGGCGGTTTTGGCTTTCGCCTTCCGCTTAACCGTCGCCTGGACCGCGTCCGTTTTCGGCGCAGCCGGCTTCAGCGCGTTCAAGTTTAACCGTAAGCCTTCCATCCGTCGTCCTCCTTTCGCGTTTTACAGATCGACCGCCTCCGTCCATCTCCGTTTATATTCCGCTGCGTTATCCGCATACCACTCCGACCAACACGCCGGACCGCACGCATAGACCTCGAAGAGCGAATCGTAAGTGGCGGATCGCCCTTCGTAGAGGTTAGCGTTGCAATTGGCGCAGACGGCGGCGGCTTTAGCGGTCAAAGCGCGCCTCAACTGGCGTAACTAGCTCTACCTGCTCGGTACTAACATAAATCGGAACTTTACTTCCTCGGCTATCTGTCGCTAAAACACAAGGAGTTCCGTCCATAAGTTCTATAACCTCTCCAATTCCGCTGTTCTGAAACCACTCCGGATCATCGTACGCAACTACATCACCGACCTTATACTCGCCAACCCCGCGTCCAATTTCCGCCCATTTCTTGCGCTCGGCGGTTGCGCGTTTAGCTTCGGCAACTTCTTCGTCAGTGGCGCGTACCAGATGCCTATGTCCGAAGATATCACCTGTTGTTCCGTCAAGCCTTTCGGATTGGAAAGGAAATGTATCCGACCGCTCTGATCCTCTATCGCGAAGGATTATGATTTCACCGTTTTGATGGTGATATTCCTGTACCACCTTCGCATAATCACCGACCTTCAGGCGCTCAGGCTTCGGTTCGGCCTCTACGCTTGCGGCGCCGGCTTTGCGGTAGACTTCGAAATCAAATCCGTAAGTATCAAATTCGTCTTCTTCATCGTCAATAATCTGAGGATCACCGTAAAGGTCTAAGCGAATAATTTCGTAATATTCCTTATCGGTTAGATAGCTCGGAGGGTCATCGAACTTTACGTAATCGCCCGCCTGCGCTTCGCTTTTGCCGATCCGCTTATATTCCGCCTCACCCTTCAACGCAGCCACATCGGATTTTAACAATTCGATTTCGCCTTCCGCCTTTGTTACGCGTTCTTCTACGGACGGATTGGTTGCGGCGGCGATTTTACGGAAGATTTTCAGCCGACACTTATATGACGAGGCTTCGCAAGTGTTTCCGTTCATACCGACAATCTGATCACTAATGCCAGATTTCGTGTAAGTCACAACGAAAAACTCACCGACATTCTGGTCGCCCCACGCTTCCTTAACGAGTACAATGTCACCGATCTGCGCCTCGCCTTCCACGCGCTCGTAAGCCGCACCGTCATACGCAACCTTCGTAATTTCACCGTTCACCATATCGAGTGTCTTAACGCTTACTAAATTCGCCATCATACCGCCTCCGCTTCGTTAACTTTCGCAAATTCTATATCTTCGCGACTAAACGCCAAGTCCATCCGTACCCATCGCTTGCCTTCCTTCGACTGCGGCCCCCAATACTCGGTCAGCTCGCGATTCTCGAACATCCAAACGGCAGGCGCCGGACCCGTGCCGATTTCAACGCCGATAAAGTAATCGACTTCATTCAGCGTATAAGGCGTGCCGTCGTTCTTCCGCGCCTGGACGATCCGCTTGCCGCCGCGCTTTTCCCGTACGATAATCGTCTTCACCTGGAACGTTTTCCACTCCTTGCTATACGGACACTTTGCGCTAATATCGAACGCTTCTTCCGTTTCGGACGTACTGACCGCCTGCCAACCGCTAGCCAGCAGCGCAGCACGAGCGATCAGTTCCGAATACTTGCCGGTATCTTCTGTTTTATGCGCCATATGAGCGCCTCCTTTTCGTTTGGTTAGGTTTGATCGCGATTAAAAGTCGAATGAATCTTCGGCAGGCGCTTCGTTAGATTCCGATCCAGCACCGAGTGACAAACCGATCAAGCTGATATCGAAGCCAGCCGCGACTAGGTTTTCGATCTGCGTTTTTTCGTCCGCTTCGAAAAGCAAGCCGTCGAATAGCGCCGCGTTAAATTCTTTGCCGTCAAATTTGGCGAAGTTCTCGCGTTCCTTTTCGTTAAGATCTTCGTCAAAGTCGATTAGAGGCGTCAGCGCGACCTTAGTATCTTTCGCCTGTCCTGTCGCGTTCGTTTTCGTTAATTCAAACGCAAGCTTGCCGAGTTTCTTTTCATACTTCGTAATTGTTGCGTATACATCCAGCGCTTGGTTGCGCGTTAAATCTACAACGATTTCTTTTCCGGCCGCCAAGTCAACGAATCCCATAGCGAAACGTTCTTTGCCGCGATATTTGCCGGCCTCCTGGCTTTGCGCTTTCTCTTCTTTTTCGTTGCCTGCGTCTTTGGCTGCGAATTGAAGATCGCGGTGATACTTTTCGGCTAAATCCCACGGTGTGTGATCGCTAACTACGAAACCCTTTTCGTTACGCGTAGAAGGATTCTTCGCAACAAACGTATTTACTTTCTTATATACGCCGTAACCAAAATACTGCATGAGATCTTCCGTACCGAGCACGCGCACCTTATAAGAAGAACCTACGCTAAACTTTGCGAAGTCGATCGTATTTAAGTTACCGCCTTCGCTTCCGCCTGCCTGTAATGCTCCTAGTGCCGCTGCGCCTTTTTGAAATTGTGTCATTCGTTTTCCCCCTACGATTTAATATTGAGCGTTAAGCCCTCGCAAAATGCCGGTATCTGCGCCCGAAACGCCGCCAGCGCTTGGCAGTAGCGACGCGACCCGAATTACCTAACGGCCGCCCCGACATTCTCCGAGGGCCTGGCGCCCTTACTGCGGTTTCTTTTCGTCTTCGTCTATTTGCGTCCACATACCGCCGATAATGACCGCGCTGATAATTACGACAATAGGAACGATCCATACTGCGTCAGACATAAGCCGCCACTCCTTCCGCAGCTTTGTATAGGTCGCGCTTGAGATCGAGTGATTCCGTCGGCAGTTCATCCAGGCGCATCTGTAGCGCATTGATTCGCGCTTGGTAAGCCATGCGTTTAGCAACCGATCGGGTCCGTTTATATTCGGCGCGAAAGTAATCAATTTCTTCGTTTAATTCTTCGCGAAGATTTTCGTTAGACTTGAGCGCAGCCTGCACGTTTTCTTTCAAAGTAGCGAACGCCTCCTTAATAAGGTTAGCGCCGAGGTGCTTACGCGCTTTATATACCGTTATTACGTTACTGTCGTTAACTCCGATATGGATAACGATGCCTTTGCCGCCATACATGCGAGCCTCGCGTCCGTTTTCATCGACGTGAATTCCGAGGTACTCGGCGTCTTTCAGATGCTCCGCAACCCATACGTAGGCTGCTCGATGGTTTTTAATCCCAAAGCGCGACTGCAACCGTTTGTGTGCGTGTGCGGTAATGCGGAAGTTCATCCGACGCGCACCGCCTTAATGGCCGGATAGTAATCGGCCGGATCTTCGTCGTGCGGCCAGCCGCCCTGATAAATAATTTCGGTGAGTTTGCGCTCGTCTAGCGCGATTAACGTTTGAATTTCGTTAGAATTGGGTAAATTTGAAGTAGTCATAGTACGTTAGCCTCCGTTTAATTAAGGATAATAGTACTAGGTCGAGGGTTGTGTTCGCATACCGTTCGCTTGATTTCGTTGACAATATGCAATACAATGAGGGCGTAGCGAACGTCCCTCGGACCTAGTTACGTATAGCGTTTTTATACAGCTAGAAAAGCGTTAAGTTCGCCGTGCAAAGAAACGTTGTAGTTTTTCGATAACTTACGAATTTCTCTTGTTACGGTGTAGTGGTGAACACCTAGCTTACGTCCAATTTGCCGGGCGCTAGGTTGTTCTGATGAAAGATGCTCTTTAACGATTGCCGTCGTTAAGGCATCCGAATTCTTTGTCAGGGCCTCGATAAGTTGCCGCTTATCTTGGTCCGTTTTTATTTCCCCATCGATTCGGGAAATCACGTACTCCTCAATACGGATAGCCTCGCCAGATTCGAATGTTGCCGCATTCTCTTCCGCTGTGGTATCGAGTGGAATACGTTTCTTCACGTACGTTCCGTTCCTCTTACGTGTTACATCGATTGCTGCTCGTGTTAAATGGATCTTGAAATGAGCAACTACATCCTGCGTTTTACTTTTATCGAAGGTTTCGGCGGTTCGCCAGATCCTTTCGTTTAACTCGCTGGTAATTTCATCGAAAAGTATCGGACAGCCTCTTCCATATTTCTTTGCGAGGTTTCTTACCAACGACTGAAAACTTTCGAAAACCTTGTTAAAGGCTTTTGAATCCTCGTTAGTTTGAAATTGATCGATTAACACTATTAAGTTTTCGTTATTCACCAATGTTCATTTCCCCTTTCAATATTAACTGCGTATCTACATAGATGATTGGCACAGTTTTTTTATTTTTTTCATAAGTTTTTCTTCTATGTCCATATATTAGCATGATTAGTCTTTGAATTTTCTGAAAGTGAACAAGGTTCGGATTCTCTATAATTGTTCATACGTATATACATTTGTATATGAAAAAAGCCGCCGAATGGCGACTCTTAAGATTAACCTCCTATAATGTTAATTGCTAATTCCTCTGTCTTATTATCTGTTGCGCTATCTAAATACTTAAGCGCTGACCCTCCTGCCAGAATTACTCCTAATACTGAAACAACTAATAAAATTTTCTTCAAATAAAACCTCTCCTTTTGAACTGTTTTTTCGCAGATTCGCAAGAGATTTAATGAAATCCGAATTCTCTCCAGCCTCCATCAAATCCCTTACAACTATAACTGCGAAGTAAAGGTTTGAATTGGCAACGAAATCGTGAAATTTTTTGTACAAATTCTCAACTTTTTTTTCTTTCATACTGCTTAAGTAATCAAGAAGGTCTAAATCACCGATCTTTTTTGCTTTTTCTTCAGCTTCACTGTATGAAATAGTACCTTCCCTATAATCATTGACGGCCTTAATTGACTCATGGGCGTCTTCACCCAGTTTTTCAGATAACAATAACTTTCCCATGTTCAGGTTGTATCTAGCTACAGTTATTATTAAGTCCGATTTCGTTTCTAACGCTTTTTCGCAACTCTTCTCAAGGTAAGTAATACATTTATGCGGGCTATCCATCAGGTAAGACATTCCTAAAACGTAGTAAGCGTCAGACTCAGCTCTTTTATTTATTTGGGCCTCAATTATGATATTAGCATACCGCCGCGATTCTTCCAAATTGTTCAAAAACAAGTTCGTTACCGAGAGCACTTCAGACAAACGAAATAAATAACACTCCTTTAAGAACAACCTTGTTTTGCTGCTTAAGTTTTTGATTTCTACTTCAATCTCAGATGCTTTATCAATAAGATATGAAAATTGACGTTTATGCAGTAATGCTATGCATTTATAAATACCAATAAGGATTTTTAGGGAAGAATCACTAATGGTTTTTAAATCTAAGAGAGCTTGTTCCATCATATTGAATTTTGTTTGACCTGTCATGTACTTATAGATAAACGAATATACTTTTACGTATTGTCCTATTACACCTTTTTCTGATTTATGCTCGTCCAATAAACTCTTTAATAACTCTACATCTCGAGTAACAGCAGCGTATTCGAAAGCGTTTTTTATACAATCATCAGTCTGCAGCTTAAGACTCCAGATTCTCATTCTATTCCTGTAGTTTTCAGGATCAACAAGAAGCGCCAATCTTAGCACATTTCTGAAAGTAAGAAATCTTTGTCCGCTTTTCAAGTAATACAACTGTCTGGTTGATACATTCAAAAAATCAGCAACGTTTTTGTCATCCAAGTCATCTCTGTCCTCAATCTTATTGAACAAGAACTCTCTTACATCTTCCATGTAATTCACCCCGAATTTAATTAATGAATGACTTTTATTCCCCGATTAAGTATAATTGAAGTATAATAAAAATGTTCAGACGTGTAAACATTTTTCTGGGAGGATTTTTAAAAATGGTTGATTTTTCACCTTTATTCAAGACTTTAGAAGAGAAAGAAATGAAATTAAGTGAATTGAGGAAAGTCATTAGTCCTGCGACGCAGGCTAGTATAAAAGAAAACCACAGACAATCTAACCTTAAGATGTATGTAGGTACAATTGAGAAAATATGCCTATTCTTAGAAGTACCTGTTGAAAAAGTCATTAAGATTGTCAAGGAATAAATATTGGTAATTGCTTTGTCTATAAGTTAAAATGTTACGGACACCTTTACGAATGGAGGTGTTTATTACGTTTAAGGTCGGCAAAAGCCGGATACCCGAACTGTGCGAAAATCTCGGATTAGAACACGCTCAACTCGCAGCAAAGGTCGGACTCACCAAGTCGCACATTTCCGATTACATAAGTCTTCGCAATATACCGAGCATCGAGCGCGCCTATAATATTGCTCGTATACTCGGCTGTAGTCCCGAAGATCTGTACGAATGGATCGAGGTATCCGGTAACGAAACGGAGGGTTAAACCTCCGGCCGACCTAAAGTACGGGAATACCCGAACCTAAACGTAATACTGTACGTACACCCTCCGCACGATCATAAACGTTTCTCAACGCCTCTGCACCGCGCGCCACTAGAAGCTCATTAGCGTCTTTCACCTCCGTTATATAACCGTGCGCAAGCCGCACCTTTCCGTTTAAATAACGCTCAATCGCCGCACGTAATTTATCGCCAGCTTTGTCGTTATCTGTAACTACCGTTAAATATTCGATGGGTGACTGCGTAATTATGTCCGCCTTTTTCAAATTAAATGCGCTGCCCCCGGTTCCAATCGCCGGCACCCCTACCGAACGCCACGCCATAGCATCGATTTCCGCCTCGCAGATCACCGCATGCCTTAGCCGCTTGGCATAAACGAGGTCCATTCCGTAAACTAAATCGCGGATAGGCCAGCCGCCTTTTACGTACCAAAAAGCCTTGCCGCGCGTTGACCTATACTTAACGTTAGCAAGCCGCCCGTTCGGTAACCGCCACGGAATCGCTACCGCATTGTCTACGAGCCCTACGCTGGCTTCTCGTTGTACTTCATCCGCTATGCCGCGCCCGGTTAGATAAGCGTTAGGTCCGGCCTGAACGTCCGCCAAAGTAGATTCCGGCAAAGGTTCCGGTTTGGTTGCGGCCTTAAGTTTCGGAAGGCGCAGCGTTAAGCGACCGTTTTCAGACGCAGGCGCATACGAATCCAATAAGTAATCGACGGTTTCGGCTTCGGTTTCAGCGCGTAGGAAAGCGAGTAACTTAACGAACCCACCTCGCGCAAACTCGGCGTCATACGCGCCTGAGTCGCCCCAATAGCCGGCTTTTGCTGACGCTGTGTCTTCGAGATATACGTAAAAGCTCGGCATTCGATCGTAACGGAACGGACTAGCTGCGAGCAACCGATCTTCCGTCCAGGTAGGCCGCGTCCATTCGAATTGCTCGAGCTCGTAACGGATATCCACGTCGACGTGGCGGCCGTTTAGTAATAAAGTCGGCATATAAACGCCTCCTAAAGATGTATTTATGAAACATATTACACGAATGTAACATTATATACAGTCGTAATTTGTCGAAACTATTCAGAATTTTATATGAAATTCTTTCCAATTTAGAATTCGAACTGTGCTGCCGCTGCTTCTCCGGCTTCCGGCTGCTTCACGACGCCAATTTGCGGTAGGTAGATAATCTCCGCAGACTCTCCTTCGCCGCCATCACGCCCTTTATTTAGGCCGATCATGCCGCGCCCTTCCTTTGCGTTCGTATCAACCGCGATCAATAACGCAGCATCTTCGAGCAAGGCTTTCGTTTTCTTGACGCCTTTACGTTGCGGCAATTTAAGTTCGCGCGGACCATCTTCGGAGTCCTTTTCGTCTTCTTCATCCGCCTGGGTAAGCGCAAAGATCGTCGCCTTTGTATGGCCCGCTAAACGGCGTAGCTTTTGCGATGTATTAGCCGCATCTCCGCCCGCCGTCTTAGACGTATTGGCTTCGTAGTCTAAATAATAAAAGGGATCTACGAGCACCACGTCGGCTTTCGTTTCGATGATGTCCGACTTCAGATCACGCAATGTACGTGAGCCAAAGTCTTCGTCATCTACGCCGCGTACCGTTATGTTGCCCGGCAGTATATCGTTAAGCTGCCCGAGGAATTCCATAAAGCCCGCTTCGAACTCTTCATTTAGGTTTCCCTGGCGGACGTCGCGCGAATTAAAGCCGGCTTCCATATTGACGCCATTAAGAGTCGCGGTCGTAACGCCTAGGCTTCCGGAAATTGAAACGTATAGCCGCACTAACACTTCGTACCATCCCATTTCCATCGACCAAATAAGAACGTTCGCGCCCTGCATCGCACAGTTAACGACTTCCTCTAACGCGATGGCCGATTTACCGCGCCCCGACTTTCCGTAAATGACGTAGACGTTGGACGAAACGTAGCCGCCCATAGCCCGATTAATAAAGTCGAACTTGCTGCGCCATATCCGGAAAGACTCTCCAGCCTTGCGGTTTTCGTATTCGGCTTTGAATTTATCGATGTCACGCTTGATGTCCGTCCCAACCGAATTTCGAACGTTTGTTCTCATTTTAAGACTTTCGGCCTGCTTCGTCAACCACTCGAAGAAACTTCCCATATCGCCGCTTTTTTGCGCTGCTTCGAATTTTTCCGCAAGCTGCGGCGCCTTGACTTGCCGGTTAGTTTCCGGATCGATTCGTCCGTTAACAAGCTCGATAAATTCGCGTTCTGCTGCCTGTTCCTTAAGGTTTTTCGCTAAATAGTCGTAGCTGGCCTCGATATTAAAGTCCGGCTGGAAGTCCGGCACTTCATTCGTAACCATTTCGGCAGTCGGCGCCTGACCTCGGTGCTGCTCGGCGTATTGCATGACGTACCGGAAGGCTTTGCGTTCGCCTTGCGTTGGTAGATCGGCCTCGGCGATATTAAAGCGCAATAGAGCGTTCGGATCGTTCGCTTCGATGGCTTTCGATATTAGTAAAGTTCCGTAGTTCATGGGCGGTCCTTCCTTCCCCATCGTATAGTTATTTGTTTAGGTCTCGCGATAAACCAAAAACCATCATGGCTTACGTGATATCCTCGTTCTCGCAATTCTTTTATTAATGATGCCACTTCTTCTCGATATAGGTGTGATACGAAATAGTAACATATCTCGTGCCCACTGTTAGATACGCGATCGATTCTTTTATAAACAGTCTTTAGCGCTTCATCGATAATCCCTTCCCGTGCTTGCTTTGATTGATTTAGGGCTTCCTTCGCGTTCATTAGCCCGCCTCCCGTCTCAATTTCGTCATCACACCGTCAGCCTTCGTTTTATATTCCGCATCCCCAAACGCCTCGAACAGACGCATGTAATCGTTATATTCGTCCAGCAGTCCGTCGATTTGTTTCGCCTCTTCCTTCGCTTTCTTTTTCGCCATATCACTCGCCACCTTTTCGAGTCCTTTTCCTAACTCCGCGACACTTTCTACGCTTGGCAATTTCGGAAAATAGTCCGCAATATTAATCTCAGTGCTCGTCGGTTCCGGATAGTTCGTCATGTCATACGTCATCAAGAAATCTTCCGACGCTGATTTACGGCAGACCGAACGCAGATCGTCGCTATCGGCTTCCAGCCATTCGCCGTTAATCGCGTCGGTCAGGTCATACTCGACGTAATCAAAGGCGCCGTATTCTTCGTGCTGCGTTACTTCGCGCCAGCAATCAACGTAGAAAATCCGATCTTTGTATCCGTCTACTGCGACAATATCTCCGATAGCGAATTTCGGCTTCATCTACGCATCCCCCTTTTCGATTCACCTACGAATTCAATCTCGCGGCACAGGTCGCCAATACGGTCGGCCAGCCGCTTCTCTCCGAACACGGTCGCCAGCGATCCAAGCGCAACGTTACTCGTAAAGATTGTCGGTAGTTGATTTGTTACCCTTGCGTTTATTACGGCGTGTAGATAGCCACGAAATGCAGGCGTGCAGTCTCGTACCCCTATATCGTCTAGGACCGCAAATGGGGTCGTCATTGCTAGCTTCATCTTACGTTGAAATTCCGTCATGCCTTCGTCGTCATTCGCCATCGTCGCCAAGTTAAACTCCGTCTGCCATTCGTTCATATCGAGGAAATACGCCGGACGCTGCAACGGCTCTAAACCCCGTCGCAAGGAACCGCTATAATGAACGCGCAGCCATTCGTTAAGGAGCGCCGCGGCTGTCGTTGTTTTACCGGTGCCTGGCGATTCACTTACGAGGTAAAGCGACTTGATGCGGTCGGCCGGCGCTACTGAACCGGCTTGCTGATCGAATTGGCGTTCGAAGGACTTAACGTAAGCTTCCGCCATAGTCGTTACGCTTTCTTTTATAACGGACGGCTTCCGCTTCTTTATATAAATGGCATCGCGAGCCGGCGAATTCTGAAGCGTCACGAGACGGTACTCACGCGGAAGTCCTGCCGCCGCCAAACGTCCGCCGTTGCCACTGACGCCGTGCATTGCGATAAAATACGGACAGTGTTGTGTACAAGCACCCGAGCCCGCCGCTTTGCATCCGTTAGCAAGTACGCAATTATTTTCGTTAGTCATATTCGCGGACCTCCTTTCGTTAGTTCTCAATAACGTTTATTACGTGAATCTTTTCGTTACGGTCATCTACGAGAAGGTATACGGTATAGCCCGAATCTTTTACGACACGTAGCGTTCCTTCTTCGAAATCAAGGTCGGTAGTTACCTTCGCTGGATCGTAAATCATTCGCCCACCTCTTCGCGTGAGTCGTCGATGATTCTATTCGGATACGCTTCTGCGGTAGTTAGATACGTCTCAGTCGGAATATTTGCGTCTGATTCCATTGATACAACCGTCGCAACTCCTCCGCTCTCTTCGTACTTAATTACGTCCCCCACACGAACCTCAGTCGGCTGTGGCGCGTTCAAGTATTCGTCCGGCACCGCCAAGCCTAGCGCACGTCTTAGCGCGATTGCTGTACCGATATGAACGTTGAAGCAGTCGTCAGGTGCGGCTTTTGCGATTCCTCTAGCGTAGACGTTCCCGGTGCGGACGCCTTTTAATAGCGCAACAACTGTCCGTTTATCGCGATTTGCTACGAATTCCACGTTACAGGTAGCTTTGGTAAATACATCCGTTTCACATCGCACGCCATCACCGTAATTAGACAGCTTCTCAACGTCCGCCTTCGCCTGCTCAACGATTTCATCACGACGGGCTTGGGCGCTTTTCTCCGCGTTCATTTTCGCCAACTTTCGCTGTTGTTGTTTAGCCGATCGAAATCCTTCTTGGAACATGCGCTTTTTAATCGCCTCCATTACCGCCTCACCATGCGCCATTAACTCGTCGTATCCCATTGCGTTCAAATCGATTTTCATATCGTCAGCCTCCTCGTAATTTAATCGCATAAAATAGCCGCTACTTTTGCGAAGTCCTCTTTCCGCACAGAAACTTGATCGTAGCCTTCGCCAATTCGGATCACATCGTCTTCAATTTCGAACGCTATCGTTTTCTGATCCTCGTCATAATACGAATCGTTTATCGTGTTAATTACGACTCTCATATCCACTGCAATCCCTCCTCGTTATTTTCCGTCAAAACCACGTATTATCTACGCCTTCATTTCGCTCGGCTCTTTGCTGTTCGGCTTGGATTTCCGTAAGCACACGCGACAATACACTTTCGCGCATATACGAGAACATGAACGCAAAGTTACAGCCCGGATACTTCAGCGTCGGCTTTTTCTCCGCGAAACATTTATCGATGAACCTTCGTGTAACCTCGGCGCCGTGCTCGTCGATCATCAGCTTTAAGTTCTTCGCCTCCATGCCGCGATTGTTCGTTACGTATGGAATTCCGTAAGTTTCTTTGTGCTTGGCGTTTAGGTAGCCGATAAAATCGCGCGTGTTCCACTTGGCGGCCGGCTTTGATTCATACGTTGTCATTTTCGTCACCCTTTCCGTAAAGGAATCGATAAACTTCATCGTACACTTCGTATTCAGTTCCGTAACGCATCTTGCTAAGTAAATTCTCGACCCGATCGATAATTAACGTTGCCTCTCGTAGTTCTTGTTCAACCTCCGCAATGTGTTCGAGAAGCGCCGGAATGTCTTGGCGAGCGTTTGCGATGAATTCGGCGTCAGCATCTCCTTTTATGTCCGCAATAACTGTGACACCCCCGTTAAAAGCACCTAATACGTAAGTACGATCGTAAGGGTCATCGAGAGTTGCACGCCAGTGGCCTACTGTAGCCTTATCCGAACGCTTTCGGATTTCTTCGAGTTGTTTCTTATTCAACCGATACATACTTACCGCCAACCTTTCGCTTTATTTTCGTAAGCTTACCGCTCTTTACCGCAAATTTATATCGTCCGTGTCCGTGAACCTTAACGAAGTAGTATCCGCTGTTTAAGAAACGCCACGGCCTCGAATCTACACGTCCGTTTATTCTTACGCCGCCCTTTGCGATTAGCTCGGACGCTTCTTTATATGACGTTCCGATCAGCCGGACAACGGCGCGATCCAACCGGAGCATTAAACGTTCACTCCTTCGATTTTGATTCCGAGAAGGTTCAACGTCTCCTCCACCGACTGCCATCCTTGACGAAACTGTGATCCGGATTCCCCTCGTTCTTCGAGACGATCTTCAGCCCGCCGCAAATCGTAGTAATACTCCCGCACCCTTTCCTCCGGTGTCGCTTCGACTTCGTATCCGTTGACCAATGCGGCTGCTAGCGTTAGAAGGTCGAGTTTCGCAAGCTTACCGCCTAAAACGTCATCACAAGCCGCCATAAGAATATAGTTATCGCCTCCTGGAAACGAAGTTCTCATCGCTTCTAATTCCGCCGCCTGTTCCTTCGTGATTGTCGGCTTCATCATTCGTCACCACCTGCGCAATAATTACAAAACGCTACTCCGTTATAATCCGACCAGTCTCTTCCTAATTCGTCGCCACACTCAGCGCATCTGCAGCTCGATATTATTTCCCTCAACCGCTCATTCTCGCCAATCAAATCCGCCACAGCACACCGCAATCGTTTAACTTCTTCGGTCATATTTTCGCCTCCCTAATAGTAAAATCCGCCAGATTGACAGCCACAAACCTCGAAGTTCTCATCTACGATCAATTCAGTTCCTAAGAGTGGATGACCGAATGGGTTATAAACCGCGACAAGAAGATCGCTTCCGTCCTTTAATCGGATGGTATATTCGCGAGTATTCGGGTTTTTCCAGATTGCGAATTCTTCTCCTTTGCGCAACCATACGACCTGCTCCCCGTTTTCAACTCCGTAGTAATCATTCATCGCTTTTACCCAAATCCGGTCAGGACCGCCCGTTCTCTCCGTAATGACTGCGTCTGATTTAGCGCATTCAGTTACGAACTCCTTAACGTTTGCGTGCGCTCTATCCCGTTTGTCTAAGCTTAGGTATTCGATAATAAATCGATGGGATATCGCTGACATCCGCTTAATAAATTCCTCCGCGTCCTTTAAACGCTCATTCTCGCGTTTTAGTGTACGTAATTCACCCGCGATGTCTTCCGCCATTCGTACGTAATCATCAGCCATGTTTTCGCCGCCTCTCCGCCGTTTTATCGTCTACCCTACCGATTGCCCTCGACCGTCAGTAACGCCGCTAATTCGCCGCGAAATTCCCGTATTAATCGTGCTAATTCCGCCAGCGATTGCGCATCCGAAGCCCGCAGCCTCCGGTTCATTACGTCCATTAGCGCACGTTCGACCGTAGAGTGAAACGCTACCTCCCGCCACTTTTCCTGCGGCGTTGGGTCGGCGTCCGGGTTCTCGGCTAGCCGCTTCGCCCAGTTCGGCGCTTTCGTCGGGTCGCTGAAGTAGCGCTCCTTTACGATGATATTGCGTTCGTCTGACGTAATTTTGTAGTCGGGTGATACCGGAATGTTAATCGTCATGGTTATCGTTACTCCTTTCGTTAATTAGTCGCAATACCTTGGCGCGCAAATCGGATGGAGTGCCGGTATATTCCTCGTCGTGATAGTATTGCGTTTCCGGATCTAGCTTTTTTAATCCGTCAAGAATAACGAAGAGTTCATTTTCGCTAAACATATCGCACATCCTTTCGTTTATTATTAAGACCTAGCAATCGTTCGCTTTCGCTCCCTCTTGCAGATATTCTTTATCGCGATAAGATTCTATTAATTAATAAGTATCTGCGCGAAAGGTTTTTAATTGAGCGCTATTATTAGTTTAGTTAAATAAGTCTAGTTAAATGAGTTTAGTTCGTCTTCAAAATGTGAAGTACCTTACTTCAAATCTTGCAGGGGGCTATTATCGTTTTTTGAAGTGCCGCCCGCCACGAACCAATCCGGAGGCTCCCATAGCGTGTATTCATTCGAAGTTTGCCCGTTACCATTTTTGCGTTCTTTGACGTCAATAAGTTCGAGTTCCTTCAGCCTGCGCAATGCTGACCGCACCGTATTCGTTGAGCATCGGCATTTATCCGCGATAGTCTGAACGCTGGGATGCGACTTCTTACTCGTATTGTCTGCGTGGAAACAAAGTACGGCATATACGAGTTTCTGTACCGGCTTATCTAAATACGTTTCGTCTGCGATAACCGACTTCGTAACACGTACGAATCTGTGATCGTGGAAGTCGATCGGACGCTTTACGTTTGTCATGCGTTATCACCTCTCATTTATAACTGCGTATACACTTCCGGAATGGCACATCTTTTTACCGAAATTTCTTCCGTCACTATAAGTTGCGTATACACTTCGGAAAATGACCAAAAAAATAGCCGCTGAACTTAATCAGCGACGTAAAAATTTCCGTATTGGTGAGTATTTATTATGCTGCGCCTTCACGTCAGCGTTACTCATCTGAACGTATTTGCGCGTTGTTTTAATGTCGGCGTGGTCGAGGATTTTCTGTAGCGTAAATATATCGCCGCCATTTAAAAGATAGTTTCTTGCGAAGGTATGCCGGAACATGTGCGGATGCAACTCGTCTAATTTAAGGCGGACTTTCATACGATTCAACCGTTTCCTAAACGCATCCGCAGTGAACGGATCTCCATACGCATTCATAAATACTTGATCGGGCTCGCCGAAGTATTGGCGTACCTCTTCGTACAGCTCTCGGACCATTCTTCCGACTTCTCGCGAAATAGGAATCTCGCGTTCTTTTCGATTCTTTGCGATCTGTGACGGAACCAATACGGACATACTGCGGAAATCAAATTGCGATATGTGTACCGAAACGGCTTCCTCCGGTCTGAGCCCCGTATCTAACATTAAGTACATTAAAACCTTGTCGCGCCATTCCGCAAATTGCCGGTCATCTAACGCATTAAAAATCTTACCGATCTCTTCGTCCGTCAGGCCGCGAACTTCTTTTTGCTGATCATCGCGAACAGGCTTAACGGATTCCATCGCGTTTTTTCCGGTAATACCTTCCGCATACCAAAAACGGCACATCGTCTTTAGCGTTCGCAATCGCATATTAATCGTATTGACGGACAATCCTTCGCGCTCTACTACTTTTCGGTGTTCTGCGCCTTCATACGGACGCCTGTCTTTCCGCAGGTAGTTAATATATGCGCGAATAATTTGCGCTGTTAAAGCGTTAATGTCCTCGATAACTTCCGGGCATTCCTCCGATAAAAATTCGCGCAAATACGAAATGTGCTGCCGGTAATCTTTAATCGTTCGAGGCCGGAGTCCTTCCGCTTCTTTTGCTTGTACGAATATTTCCAACGCCTCTTCTAGCGAATATTTAACATCAATGGGCGTACGTCGGTCTTCCAGAGACCGTTGGACTCCTCGACTAGCCGTCGGACGTCTTTCCGTAATAAATTTTCGTGCCACGTCTATTGCGCCTCCTTAATCGTTCGGTCGGGCGCCATTTGATCCTACGTACATGACAGCGTAAGTCCTACGTACAACGAAAAAACCCGCTATGTCAGCGGATATGTCATCGTTGATTCAACGTAGACAATCCGCAATTCATAACGGGTCATGATGGGTACGTCCCAGGAGAGATTCGAACTCCCGACCGACGGCTTAGAAGGCCGTTGCTCTATCCAGCTGAGCTACTGGGACACGTTTTGTTTTTTTGTTTTCGCTTTAACTATCAGCGACAAGATTTATTATATATGGGTTGCAATGATAAGTCAACGGTTTTTTAGAATTTTTTTCATGAGGAAGAAAATTTTCTTCCTCATGTGATATTTCATAGGGTTACACGGTGTTGCAAATCAATGATTTCATCGCCTGCTTGGTTATAAAAACGCACTGTTGCTGTATCATTTTCTAAAGACAGTATAGCATAGCTTTCTGTGCTGCGCACCCTTGGAAGGCGGATGCTGCCTGGGTTAATCATCAGTTTTCCGCGCAGCATTTCGCTTCCTGCGATGTGTGAATGCCCGAAGCAAATGATTTCCGCTCCAAGCTCCTCTGCACGATAGTATACGTTTAGCAAGGTCTGTTTAATACCATGAAGGTGTCCATGCGTAACCAATATTTTTTTGGAACCGGCCGTCAGCAGGAGCTCGTCCTTAAAATCGCCGATAAAATCACAATTGCCTTTTACAACGGAATAAGGCCCTAACGCCGGATGGCCGGTTTCAAGCTCAGAGTCTCCGCAATGAATCATGAGATCAACATCCGCTTCATGACGTTTCGCGATGGTTTGGAGTTCTTCTTCAAGTCCATGGCTGTCACTGATAATCAGCACGTTCATATATACGCTCCCCCTCATGCCTCCAACAGCTTCGACAGCTTTTTAAGTGCGTCAGCCCTGTGGCTGATTTTATTTTTTTCATCACTTGTCAGCTCTGCCATTGTCTTATCTTTATCTTTGACGATAAAGATCGGGTCATAGCCAAAGCCGTATTCTCCTTTCGGCTCCTCGGCAATATACCCTTCAACATGCCCCTCAACAGTTTTTGTTTCCTCTCCCGGAATACTCACGGCAAGCGCGCAGCGAAAACGGGCCGTACGCTGCTCTTTTTCGATGCCTTTCAGCTCACTCAGCACTTTATCGATATTCGCCTGGTCATCTTTCTGTTCCCCTGCATAGCGTGCTGAATAGACGCCGGGGCGGCCTCCTAAATTATCAACGGACAAACCCGAGTCGTCTGCAATGACCATTTTGTTCACTGCTTTTGCCACCGCTTCCGCTTTTAGAATCGCATTTTCTTCAAACGTATGGCCTGTTTCTTCTATCTCTTCTGTAAATCCGATTTCAGCTAATGATTTTACCTCGTACCCTCTCGGCTCAAGGATTTCTTTAAACTCCTTCACTTTTCCCGGATTGTGAGTCGCAATAATTGCTTCTTTCATGATGATCAAGCCTTTCTGTCATTATTTCAGTTCTGGAAGAGAATCGCCCAGTACTTCTTTTTGCTTGTCAATCAGTTCCTGAATGCCTTTTTCTGCAAGACTGAGAAGGCCATTCAGATCCTCACGTGAAAAGGTTGCCTCTTCCCCTGTTCCCTGAAGCTCCACAAAGCGGCCGCTGCCTGTCATGATGACATTCATATCAACTTCAGCAGCAGAATCTTCTTCATAATTTAAATCTAACAAAATTCCCTGCTCCTTATCAATTCCGACAGAAATCGCTGCCAGGAAATCAGTGAGCGGGTTTGTTTTAATCGTTCCCGCTTTGAGCAGCTTGCCAATTGCGATCGCCATGGCAAGATATGCTCCGGTAATGGAAGCCGTTCTTGTTCCTCCGTCCGCCTGAATGACGTCACAATCAATCCAAATCGTACGTTCACCCAGTTTCTCTAAATCAACGACTGCCCGAAGCGCACGGCCGATCAAACGCTGAATTTCCATCGTTCTGCCGGAAATTTTCCCTTTGGAAGATTCTCTGATCGTTCTTTGATTTGTAGCCCGCGGCAGCATGCTGTACTCAGCTGTAATCCACCCTTTGCCTCCGCCCCGCAAAAACGGTGGTACGCGGTCCTCTACAGATGCGTTGCAGATTACTTTTGTATTTCCCGCTGTTATTAGAACAGACCCTTCCGGATGGCTGATAAAGTCCAAATCAAATGTAATTGGACGCAGCTCATCATGTTGTCTTCCGTCATGTCTCATGTTTTACCTCCGATTGTATGTACATAAACCATTTTTGTCCCGGAATTGAATAAAGAAAGAGGCAGCCGGAACGCTAACCTCTTTCTTTCTAGTATATCAAAAATCCCAATTTAAAAACTACCCGTATTCACTTGAGACGGTCTGGATACCGCTTCTGAAAGTTTTTCGCCTTTTTCGTTCACGAGTTCGGCTTTCCCGTTCACTTTAACGGATACGCTTTTTACATCCGGCTGCTCTGTTAAAGTCAGCACAATGCTGTTAAGCACTTCTGAAGAAATCATTTTCGTCTTTTCATCGGCGCTTCCAAAAATGGATTGATTAAAATCTAGCGTTACACGTCCATCTTTGATTTTCGGCTTACTGACCAGCTTCACATCTTCGCTGAAATCCGTCAACAGGCCGCTCGCCTTGCTCGGGCCCTCAGCCAGTTCATTAATAGCCGCTGTAATGTCGTCTGTTTTGGAATTGTCAATTCGTTTTGTTACCGGCACGTAATATTCACTGTCATCGTTTTCCGCTAAATAATAGACTGTCAGCGGATGTGTAGCTGTGAGATCATTGACGCCGGCAGTTTCCAAATTAATCCCGTCCTTACGGCTTAAATCGTCTGAGATCGGCGTGCCGCCTACAGGCATCTCCTTCAGTTCATGGCCGTTGATTCTCAGCTTCACTTTATCAATTGAACTGAATTGAGTCAGCGTCCACGTCACCGATTGGACGATTTTCTGTTCATCTTCCTTCTTATAGTTTTTAAATTCTTTCGAGAAGTCCGCTATAGCAGTGCCATCTTTTTTGATGTCTACGTTAACAGTTGTGTCAGCCGGCAAAACGGCTCTGAAGCCATTCGGCAGAATCTCTGACACAGGCCCGCCCTGCACAAGGTATTCAAGCGCCTGCTTAGCCGTTCCTTCACTTTTCGGAAGAGGCATCGTTTGCGCAACGACATAACCGTTTTTATCAATGAGATAAAGCTCCCTCATCACTGTAGAAGAGTCCTGATTCGCTTTTTCGGTATCACTTTTTTCATTTTTTGTTTTTTCGGCTGCTGTTGTATTTGAATCGGTCCCCGTTTCATCATTTACGTATGTAACGTCTTGAGGCGGATCGATTTCCTCGGCTGTCTTATCGGATTGAAATAAACCGCACCCGGATAAAAGCAAGGCAGAGGTGAGACAAGTGGCACCAATGACTGCAGGTCCTTTTTTCAGCATACTTTTCCCTCCTAAGGCTGTTTGTACTACTATGTATACGAGCCTCAGCGGGAAATAGACCGATGAATTCCATTAAAAACACAAAAAACCCGCAACACGCCGTTGCGGGGCAAAACTATCTTCTAATTGGTTCTCGCAAAGAGATGCATTCTACGTGACCTACTTCATGGCCAAACCAGTCATCTGCTATTTTCGCAAACTGATCCCGTTCTCCTGTAGTCAGGAATTGATGATTCGGGGTAAACGAAGATTGATTCAGCAGTCCTTTATACGATAGAATCGTACTTACTTCCCGGGCTGTTTCATCGCCTGACGAAATAATATTCACATGCTCTCCCATATATCTTTGAATCGCGTCTTTTAAAATAGGGTAATGGGTGCAGCCTAAAATCAGCGAGTCAATCGATGTATCTTTTAACGGAGATAGTGATGTTTTGACAATCTCGTCTGCTGTTTTGTCCAGAAACTTTCCGCTTTCCACAAACGGCACAAGCAGCGGACAGGCAAGATTTTCAACCTTCAGTTCGGCATTTAATGCCAGAAGGGCTTCTTCATAAGCATTGCTCTTAATGGTATTTTCTGTGCCGATCACACCGATATGCTGATTTCCCGTCACTTTTATCGCTGCCCGCGCACCAGGCTGGATCACCCCGACCACCGGAATATCGACGTCGCGCTGGATGTCTTCCAGTGCAATTGCTGTCGCGGTGTTGCAGGCGATCACCAGCATCTTAATGTGGTGGTTTTTCAACAAATAATTTGTCAGCTCCCACGTGTATTGAAGCACTTCTTCTTCAGGACGCGGCCCGTACGGACACCGTTTCGTATCCCCTACGTATATTATATTTTCTTTTGGTAGCTGTCTCATGATTTCCTTTGCAACGGTTAACCCGCCAACCCCGGAATCAATGACTCCTATTGGTTGTTCCAACAAAATCGCCTCATTTTCTCTTCATTTCTTGCTGCAGTTTCATCAATGATTTTTCGAAGATGGCTATTTCTTCATCTGTAAACGTTTCGAACATATCACGCAGGTATTCCTGCCTTTTTGTAATGACTTCTTGGATAATGCGTTCTCCTTCTGGCAGAAGGTGTATCCTGACGACACGTCTGTCCGCCGGGTCCTTTACCCGCTCGACAAGCTCATTTTTTTGCATACGGTCGATGAGATCCGTCGTCGTGCTGCATGCCAGATACATTTTCCCCGATAGTTCGCCGATTGTCATGTCTCCTAATTCATAAAGCCATTGCAGACCGACAAATTGCGGCGGCGTGATTGCGTATTGGTTTAGGATTTCTCTTCCTTTTTGTTTAATGATCGCGGCAATGTGGCGGAGCGACTTTTCAATGTCCGCAACATGCTCCAAAGGTTTTGATGTCATTTGTCCATCCCTCACTCAAGGATCTCTTACGCACAAAAGCGTTCCGTGTCTATTTTCCTTCTTTTCTATAGAAAATGCAAGACTCGCGGGACGAGAAATAGAGGGACATTAGGCAAATGAAAGCAAATTGAAATCTCGTTTTATATCGTATCATCCTGGTTTAAAATAGGAATTCGGAACTTTTCAGACAAACAGCAATAACCGGCTCCCTCCTGAAAAGAAGGAATACCGGCAAGGATTAAAGCTCTAGCTCACCCATTCTAAGAAGCTCAACAACGGCTTGCGAACGCCCTTTCACACCCAATTTCTGCATGGCATTTGAAATATGGTTTCGAACGGTTTTCTCACTGATAAATAGCTCGCTTGCAATCTCCTTTGTTGTCTTATCTTGAACGAGCAATTCGAACACTTCTCTTTCTCTTTTCGTTAGCAGCGGCTTCGATTGAAATTCTTTCTCCTTCAAGTATTGTAACCCTCCTTGCTAAGGTGAGAGCGAATCTGAAACGAATGGGTTTTGATATAGTCAAGATATCATATGTCAGGAGGGCTCAGGAGGTGACGTTTACAGAAGAATTAGTTTATGGTGTATGGAGAAGCTTTTCTTTCTCCTCATTCGTCCAGCTGACAGCCTTTCCGCTTTCCTTTGACACTTGAACCATGACAACAGCTCCGGTGAAGCAGGGCTCCCCTACGCTATTTTCTCCGAGGTAATGCAAGGTGAGGGATGAACTGCCGACAGCGCTTGTTTTCACATAAATACGCAAGTCTTCATAAGGCATGACTTGGCGCAGATAATCACATTGCTGACTGGCGACGACGGTCATGGTTAGCTTATTTTGTTTCATCATATTCAAATGTTTAAAATAAGATATCCTCGCTTCTTCAAAATAGATGAAAGGGATTACATTATTCATATGTCCAAACATATCTGTCTCAGAAAATCGTACAGAAACTTCATTAAAAAAAGAAAAGGATTCTTTCCATTTTTGAAACGGCATGTCAATGTAAGCAGGAAGCTTCATTTCACTCATCTCCTTATTGTTAAAAAAACCTCTCCCATGCGGAAGAGGTTTTTTCTTCTTATACTCTGTCGCTTCCGAAGAAATTGCGGAATGCTTGTAAGTTTGTATCCCTGTTTAAGGCAGCGATAGAAGTGGTCAGCGGAATGCCTTTCGGGCAGGATTGAACGCAGTTTTGCGAGTTGCCGCAATCTGCAAGGCCCCCTTCATCCATCAGCGCTTCCAGCCGGTCGGATTTGTTCATGGCTCCTGTCGGATGGGCGTTAAACAGACGAACCTGAGACATCGGAGCAGGCCCCATGAATTTCGATTTGCTGTTTACATTCGGGCAGGCTTCCAGGCAGACACCGCACGTCATACATTTTGATAATTCATATGCCCACTGGCGGCGTTTTTCCGGCATTCTCGGTCCCGGTCCTAAATCGTACGTGCCGTCGATCGGTATCCACGCTTTTACTTTTTTCAGCGAATTAAACATTCTGCTGCGGTCAACCTGCAAATCACGCACGACCGGGAATGTTTTCATCGGTTTTAAGCGGATCGGCTGTTCAAGCTGGTCAACAAGCGCCGTACACGACTGGCGGGGCTTTCCGTTTATGACCATTGAACATGCGCCGCATACTTCTTCAAGACAGTTCATATCCCAAGTAACAGGAGTCGTCTTTTCACCTTTTACGTTAACCGGATTCCGGCGGATTTCCATTAGAGCGGAAATAACGTTCAGATTCGGGCGGTATGGAATCTCAAATTCTTCATCGTAAGGCGTGCTGTCGGGTGTATCTTGACGTGTGATAATAAATCGTATGGTCTTTTTCTCACTCATGATTATTTCGCCACCTTCTTCTTCGAGTAATCCCGTTTCCGAGGCGTTATCAGTGATACATCGACATCCTGATACTCAAACTCCGGCGCTTCATACGGGCTTACATGTTTAGCCATTGTTGTTTTGAGCCATTCATCGTCATTACGCTCAGGGAAATCCGGTTTATAATGGGCGCCCCTGCTTTCATTACGGTTGTAAGCACCCAGTGTAATCACCCTGGCAAGCTGAAGCATGTTTGAAAGCTGGCGTGTAAACATAGCTCCCTGGTTGCTCCATTTTGTCGTGTCATTGATGTTAATCTTTTTAAACCGCTCCATTAGCTCCTGAATTTTGTCATCTGTTTTCAACAGCTTGTCGTTATGGCGGACAACCGTCACATTCGCCGTCATCCATTCCCCGAGCTCTCTATGGAGGACGTACGCATTTTCGTTTCCGTCCATATTCATAATCTCAGCCCATTTATCTTCTTCTTTTTTCACATGGGCATCGAATATCGATGAAGACAGATCCTCTGCGGAAGATTCTAAGCCGTTTACATATTTAACAGCATTCGGCCCGGCTACCATTCCTCCGTAAATCGCGGAGAGCAGGGAGTTTGCTCCCAAGCGGTTGCCGCCGTGCATGGAGTAATCACATTCTCCAGCGGCAAACAGTCCCGGAATATTTGTCATTTGATCGTAATCAACCCATAAGCCGCCCATTGAATAATGAACCGCAGGGAAGATTTTCATCGGAAGTTTGCGCGGATCGTCTCCCATAAACTTCTCATAAATTTCAATGATGCCGCCGAGCTTAATGTCAAGCTCTTTTGGATCTTTATGAGACAAATCGAGATATACCATGTTCTCGCCGTTGATGCCGAGTTTCTGATTCACACACACATCAAATATTTCGCGTGTCGCAATATCACGCGGCACCAAGTTTCCATATGCAGGATATTTCTCCTCAAGGAAATACCACGGTTTACCGTCTTTGTATGTCCATACACGTCCGCCTTCACCGCGTGCAGATTCACTCATCAGCCTTAATTTATCATCCCCCGGTATGGCTGTCGGGTGGATCTGAATGAATTCTCCATTTGCATAATACGCTCCCTGCTGATAAACGATCGATGCAGCAGACCCTGTATTAATCATGGAGTTTGTGGATTTACCGAAAATGATTCCCGGTCCGCCCGTCGCCATAATCACAGCGTCTGAACGGAAGGATTCAATTTGCATGTTTGTCAGGTTTTGCGCGACAATTCCGCGGCAGGTTCTGTCATCATCTAATACAGCGCCAAGGAATTCCCAGCCTTCGTATTTTGTGACCAGACCTGCAACCTCGTATCTGCGCACTTGCTCGTCCAGAGCATAAAGCAGCTGCTGGCCAGTCGTCGCCCCTGCATAAGCTGTTCTGTGATGCTGTGTACCCCCAAATCGGCGGAAATCAAGCAGCCCCTCAGGCGTCCGGTTAAACATGACGCCCATCCGGTCTAATAAGTGGATGATTGACGGCGCCGCTTCACACATCGCCTTAACCGGCGGCTGATTGGCAAGAAAGTCTCCCCCGTATACAGTATCGTCAAAATGTTCCCACGGAGAGTCACCTTCCCCTTTTGTGTTGACCGCTCCGTTGATGCCGCCTTGGGCACAAACCGAATGAGAACGTTTCACAGGAACGATGGAAAACAGCTTAACCGCCATTCCTGATTCCGCTGCTTTAATTGTCGCCATGAGGCCGGCAAGACCCCCGCCGACTACGATAATGCTTGATTGACTCATGATAGCCCCTCTCCCTCTAGTAATCTAGTACTCTCTTATACAAATGCAAAAATCGCTTTTAAGCCTACGTAAGACAGTGCAACAAAAATAATCAGCGTAACGTATGTCGAAATTCTTTGAGAACGAGGCGTTACCGTGATGCCCCATGTAACAGCGAAAGACCATAAACCGTTCGAGAAGTGGAAAATGGTGGATAAAACACCTACAATGTAAAAGCCAAGCATAACCGGTGAGCTCAAGATATTCGCCATCATGTCGAAATTAACCTCAGCGCCCATCTGTGCAGCAATGCGTGTTTCCCACACATGCCAGCTCACAAAAATGAGGGTGATGATACCCGTTACACGCTGCAGGATAAAGAGCCAGTTTCGCATATAGCTATATTGGCCTGCGTTATTTTTCGCAGTAAACGCTATGTACACACCATAAACTGCATGATAAATTAAAGGTAAGAAGATAATAAAGATTTCCAGAGCATACCTGAAAGGCAGACTATCCATAAAATGAGCAGCATTATTGAATGCTTCCGCGCCCCTTGCGGCAAACTGGTTGACGACCAAATGCTGAATCAAAAAGATGCCGACCGGTATGACGCCAAGCAAGGAATGCAATCTTCGAAAATAAAACTCTCTGTTCCCAGACATTACTTTACCCCCTGTTTGATAAGTGCGAAATGTGCTAAATCTCTTCCCCCACTTCTTTCAATTGTAAGCACTTTATTAAGATTTATTGACAATTTCATTTTACTCCTACCACAAAAGGGCGTCAAGAAAACGCGTACATAAATTCTAATTTTCCGAATTGATTAGTTGATTCAAAAATTTTATTTTATCAATATATAATTCTTTCTTAATTTTTCATGAGAATTACAGGATCATTCTGTAATCCTCCCCCCTGTTTGGGCTATAATATACGAAGGAGAGAGGGGAGACAGATATGAAGTCTAAATATGAAGCATCAATACATAATCTAAAAGAAATTGAAATGAACGCCTATGCCTATGAACTGATACGAGAGATTGTTCTCCCAGACATGCTTGGCCAAGATTACTCTTCCATGATGTATTGGGCAGGGAAACATCTCGCCCGAAAGTTTCCTCTTGAATCATGGGAGGACTTTCCGGCTTTCTTTGAAGAAGCAGGCTGGGGAACCCTCACAAACGTTAGCGCAAAGAAACAGGAGCTAGAATTCGAGCTTGAAGGACAGATCATTTCCAATCGGCTCAAATATCAGAAAGAACCGTGCTTTCAGCTGGAAGCTGGCTTCATCGCCGAGCAAATTCAATTGATGAATGATCAGATTGCCGAATCATACGAACAAGTAAAAAAGAGAGCCGATAAAGTGGTTCTGACTGTTAAATGGGATATGAAAGACCCTGTTTAATGAAAAAGGCGGTGACTGCATGAGTCCCGCCTTTTTGGTTGTCATGACACAGCTGAAGGGTGTTTCGAGAGTTCAAACGCATCGTGCAGTGCTTCCACCGCTTTTACCATGTCATTTTCGCTCACTACTGTTGAAACTTTGATTTCAGATGTGCTGACCATTTTGATTAATATGTTTTTTTCCGCCAGTACTGCAAACATTTCAGCCGCTACACCGGGATTTGATACCATGCCTGATCCAACAATGGATACTTTCGCCAATTTGCTTTCAGTTTCAATTTTTTCGAATTCAAGCGCGTCTTTGTACTCTTCAAGTACGGCAACAGCCTGGTCCGCGTCTTCTGATTTAACAGAGAAGGAAATACCGGTCTCATGGTCTCCCGCCTGCGTTTGGATAATGATATCCACATTAATGTTTCGTTTTGCAAGAGTTGTAAAAATGGTAGACAAAGTGGTCAGTCCGCTTGTCAGCCCGTAGATGGTTACCCTTGTGATTTGATCTTCGAACGCGATGCCTCTGACGATAAGGTTCTGCTCCATGGATGATTCCTCCTCAATTAATGTTCCCGCTTCTGTTTCTGTACTTGAACGCACTTCTAACGGCACTTGGTAATTTTTCGCGAATTCAACAGCTCTTGGATGAAGAACACCGGCGCCTAAATTGGCAAGCTCCAGCATTTCATCGTAAGAGATGCCGGCAAGCTTTCTCGCTGATTTCACGTAGCGCGGATCGGTTGTAAACACGCCGGGCACGTCGGTATAAATATCACATTTGTCCGCTTTTAACGCGGCAGCCAAAGCCACTGCTGTTGTGTCTGAACCGCCCCTGCCCAAAGTCGTGATTTCACTGTCGTCTGTCATGCCTTGAAATCCTGCCACAACAACTACTTTTCCCTTTTGAAGCTGGCTTTCTAAGGCAGACGTGTTTATATCCGTAATTCTGGCGTTGCCATGGACGTCCTCGGTGCGGATTCCCGCCTGCCATCCTGTATAGGAAACGGCGTCATAGCCTTTTTCCTGCAGCGCCATGGAAAGCAGGGAAATGGTGACCTGCTCGCCTGTTGCCAGCAGCATATCCATTTCACGTTTGCTCGGCTGATCAGTGATGTCTTTTGCAAGGCTGACCAATGCGTCAGTGGATTTCCCCATAGCTGATACGACAACGACGACTTGATGGCCTTTCTGTTTTTCCGCAATGACGCGATTTGCTGCATTTTGAATTTTTTCGACTGAGCCGACGGAAGTACCTCCGAATTTTTGTACAATGAGACCCATGTTAACCACCCTTTACATTTTGGTTCGTGCGGGTGAGGAGAAAGAGCGCTTTGTCCACAATAAAAAAAGCAATGAGAGGAATTGCTCTCATTGCTTATCAATTAATCATCAAGATGATTATGAACAACGAGATAGCCCTCCAAGAAAATGATTTCTTGACAGCCTTACATTTATTCAATGCACGGCCAGCAAATAATACCGATGGGGTTTTATTTGCTTCGGCGACGCTCCCCTTTCAGCCTTTTTCTCAGAATCCATCTTTCTCCAAAGGCTTACTCTTGAAGTTCGCACCTCTATCTTCACCATATTACACGATCTAATTATGAAATTAGTTCACATTTTATCAGAACTTTTTCAAAAGGACAACATTATTTTTGCAATTTGTCATAAAGCAGCTGTGCCGGCGCTTCGGGAACCCCTGCTTTTTTGATGTCCTCAAGGCTTGCTTCCTTCATTTTTTTGACGGAACCGAAATGCTTTAACAGCATTTTCTTTCTTTTTTCTCCGATACCCGGTATGTCGTCCAAAACAGATTGAAATGCGCTTTTCCCGCGGATCTGTCTGTGGAAGCTGATCGCAAACCGGTGCACCTCATCCTGAATGCGCTGAAGCAGGTAAAATTCCTGGCTGTTTCGTTCAAGGTAAACCGCCTCAAGCGGATCACCGATTAATAAATTGGAGGTTCTGTGTTTATCATCCTTTGCCAAGCCGGCAATCGGGATGTCCAGGCCGAGTTCGTTTTCTACGACGTCACGGGCTGCGTTGATCTGGCCTTTCCCTCCGTCTATAATGATCAGATCAGGCAGCGGCAGGTTTTCACGAAGCACTCTCGTATATCTTCGTCTGACAACCTCTCTCATTGAGCCGTAATCATCTGGCCCTGTGACAGTTTTGATTTTGTACTTGCGGTATTCCTTTTTGTATGGTTTGCCATCGATGAACACAATCATCGCCGAAACCGGGTTAGTCCCTTGTATATTCGAGTTATCGAACGCTTCGATTCTGTGCGGGGTATAAATATTTAAGGCGTCTCCGAGTTTCTGCACAGCACCGAATGAACGCTCCTCGTCACGTTCGATTAAAGAGAATTTTTCTTTAAGCGCGATTTTTGCGTTTTTATGTGCCAGCATAAGCAATTCTTTCTTCGCCCCTTTTTTCGGCTGATGGACGTTTGTTTCCAACAGCTGCTCAATCATCGATTGATCAACGCTGTCCGGCACTAAAATTTCCTTTGGCAGAAAATGGTTGTTTTTTGAATAGAACTGCCCGATGAAGGTAAGGAACTCTTCATCTGCTTCCTGATAAAGCGGAAACATGCTGACGTCACGTTCAATAAGCTTTCCTTGCCGTACGAAAAAGACCTGTACGCACATCCAGCCTTTATCATAAGCGTAAGCGAATACGTCACGGTCGACTAAGTCGTTCATGGTCATTTTTTGTTTTTCCATCGTTGAATCGATATGAGCGATTTGGTCACGAAGTTCCTTTGCCCGTTCAAACTCAAGGTTCTCAGCCGCCTCAAGCATTTTCTCTTCTAGCTCTTTTTTGACGTCGTTATAGCCGCCCCTTAAGAAACGGGTTATGCTCTCTACCAGTTCTCTGTTTGTCTCTTCTGAAATGTCCTTTACACACGGAGCGAGACATTGTCCGAGGTGATAATAAAGGCACACTCTGTCCGGGAGCTTGGAGCATTTTCTGAGAGGGTAGAGACGGTCGAGCAGCTTTTTTGTCTCCCTTGCGGCCTGCACATTCGGATACGGTCCGAAATAGCGCCCTTTGTCTTTTTTGACGTTGCGGGTGACAATCAGCCTTGGGTGGCGTTCATGGGTGAGTTTTATAAAAGGATAGGTTTTATCGTCTTTCAGCATGACGTTATATTTCGGATCATGCTTTTTAATCAAGTTCATTTCTAAAATAAGCGCTTCAAGATTGGAGGACGTCACGATATATTCAAAATCCTCAATTTCCGCCACAAGCCTCTGTGTTTTTGCGTCATGAGAGCCGGTAAAGTAGGAGCGCACTCTGTTTTTCAGCACTTTTGCTTTTCCTACGTAGATCACTGTCTGCTGACGGTCCTTCATTAAGTAACACCCTGGCTGATCGGGAAGGAGGGCGAGTTTTTCTTTCAGTTGTTTGTTCATATGTTACCCTTCCTTATATTTAGTCCTTTGCTTCCAGTTTAACACGAACAGGTGTTTTTCTCCATGATTCACGATTGGCGAATAAAAAAAGCGATCCCTCAATTGGAATCGCTCTGGCATGTAAGCAGCCGAAAATTAAAGATGTTTGTTTACAAGCTCTTGAAGCGCTTCTTTCGGTTTGAAGCCGACAGATGTTTCAACAACTTCTCCGTCTTTTAAGACAAGAAGTGTCGGGATGCTCATAACGCCGTATTTGCCGGCTGTTTCTTGGTTCTCATCTACATCGATTTTCACGATTTTTAGTTTGTCGCCCATTTCTTGATCCAATTCTTCAAGAACAGGTGCAATCATTTTACAAGGTCCGCACCAAGGGGCCCAGAAATCAGCCAGTACGACGCCTTCGCTTGTTTCAGCTGAGAAAGATTGATCAGTTGCTTTTACGATAGCCATTATTGAATTCCTCCAATTGTGAAATGATGATTTTTAGTATAGCATCTCCCATTCGTTCACGCTATTTAAATGCTTATAAATTATTTTTTCCTGATCACAATCGGTTTACTCATAGAATGGGGCATTTCGAAATTAAAACACGAATCTGATAATCGCTCCGATCACCACAATTGCGCCGATGATCATTAAAATTGTACGAAGCATAGGACAACATCCCTTCTATAACCGTCATATACTTTACCATGCCCTTTCGGAGCTGTTTCAAAACAAAAAAGAGCGCTGTCCTCTAATGGATCGGCGCTCCTTTTTTTGGTTAAGAATCAGTCCGTAATGTGAGTAAGACAACTGCCATTGGCGGCAGCTTTGCTTTCAATTTGTTTTTATTTACAGAATAACGGCTGAACGATTCAGGTTTTACGTGCTCCGGGTCATCAAACGTGTTATGGGCGTTCATCTTCTCCGCAGTCAGGATAACGCCCGAATGATCCACAGTCTTGTGAAGACCTCTCAGCTCAATCTCCACCTCTGCTTTATTTTGATGATCAATGTTACAGATGCTGACGTTTATATCGCCTTCCGCATTTCTTGATGCCGACACACTGATTTGAGGCAGCGTTTCTCCCTTCCATTCATAGTCAGCGGACGTTGTTTCAGTATCTAAAAGAGAGGCATCCTGATGTACCTTAAACATATCAAACACATGGTATGTCGGCGTTAATAGCATTCGTTCCCCCTCAGTCAGAATCATAGCTTGAAGAACATTTACCGTCTGCGCGATGTTGGTCATTTGCACCCGGCGGCAATGCTGATGGAAAATGTGAAAGTGAGAAGCTGCGACAAGCGCGTCACGAATGGTGTTCTGCTGATATAAAAAGCCTGGGTTCGTGCCTGGCTCAGGATCAAACCATGTGCCCCATTCGTCAATAATCAGTCCGACCCGCTGCTCCGGATCGTACCGGTCCATAATTGTGCCGTGTTTTTGAATCAATTCATCAATGTATTTGGCCTTTTTCATTGTGATGAACCATTCGTCCTCTGTAAATTCTGTGGCCGATCCTTTGCCCTTCCAGAAATCTCCCGGAATCGTGTAGTAGTGAAGACTTAGCCCGTCCATCAGGCCAGCGGCTTTTTTCATGAGCACGTCCGTCCAATTAAAATCATCAACGTTTGCACCGCCGGCAATTTTATAAATTTCATTGCCGCTGTAATTGCGGACATACGTTTGAAAACGGCGGTATAGATCGGCATAGTACTCTGGGTGCATGTTGCCGCCGCAGCCCCAATTTTCATTGCCCACTCCAAAATATTTCAACTTCCAAGGCTCTTCTTTTCCGTTTTGTTTTCTCCAATCTGACATTGGCGTGCCTTCTTTAAAGGTCATATATTCGATCCATTCCGCCATTTCCTGAACTGTTCCGCTCCCTACATTGCCGCAAATGTAAGGTTCGCATTCAAGCAGCTCGCACAGCATCATAAATTCATGTGTCCCGAATTCATTTGATTCAACTGTGCCGCCCCAGTGAGTGTTGAGCATCGTCTTCCGGTCACCCACACCGTTGGCCCAATGATATTCATCCGCAAAGCAGCCGCCCGGCCATCGGAGGACAGGAATACGCAGCTGTTTCAGCGCTTCTAACACATCTTTTCTTATACCGTTTATATGAGGAATGCTTGATTCCGTTCCGACCCAAATCCCTTCATAAATCCCTCTTCCTAAATGCTCAGCAAAATGACCGTATATATTTTTGTTGATCGTTCCTTTTACAATATCCGTTTGAATCACTGCTGTATGTTCAGACATGCTTGATCATTCCTTTCATACAAATATGAAAAGCACCACAGTCAAATATAGGATTTGTGTTTGGACTGAGGAGTCAGCATGAATGTAAGCGCTTTTAAAGTAACCTTATTATATATGTCCGTACATGTCAATGACTTTTTTTATTAATAACGATTTGTACGTATGTATTCAAAAGCCCCGAACTTCTGCAGTCCGGGGCTTCCCTTTATGAGTGAATATTCAGCTGTTTGAATTCTTCCGTCAGTAATGGGACGACTTCAAATAAATCGCCTACGATACCGTAATCAGCTATTTTAAAAATATCGGCTTCTGGATCTTTATTGATGGCGACAATCACCTTGCTGTTGGACATACCCGCCAAATGCTGGATAGCGCCTGAAATTCCGCAGGCGATATACAAATCGGGAGTGACAACTTTTCCGGTCTGTCCGATTTGGAGAGCATAGTCACAATAATCAGCGTCACACGCCCCGCGTGAAGCGCCGACTGCTGCGCCCAGCACCTCGGCAAGCTCCTGCAACGGCTGAAAGCCTTCCTTGCTTTTTACTCCGCGGCCGCCCGCCACAATGATTTTCGCTTCAGAGAGATCAACGCCGTCCGCTGTTTTTTTGACGATCTCTTGTATGACGGTACGGAGATCTGTAAGGGAAACTTCGATGCTTTCCATGCTGCCTACCCGTCTGGTGTCTTTTTCTAACGCTTGAATGTTGTTGGGGCGAATCGTCACAAGCGTCATCGGATCCGTTGAAATGACGCGTTCAAATGCCTTCCCTGAGTAAACCGGTCTTGTAAAAACGACGTTTTCTCCGGTAACGCTTACATCTGTAGCGTCAGAAATCAATCCTGTTTGGAGCCGGGCTGCAAGCTTCGGCGACAGATCCTTCCCCATTGCAGTGTGTCCGCATACGACCGCATCAGGTGTTTCCTTTTCAATAATGGTTCGCATCACTTGGCTGTATCCGTCTGCCGTATATGCCTTAAGCTTTGGGTCCTCAGCTGTGAGAACTTTGTCTGCACCGTAGTGGATAAGCTCCTCTGCATGCTGTGATACGTCTTCTCCTATAAGAACACCGATTACTTCTCCATCATCTGAAATGGTTCTTCCAGCGGAGATTGCTTCAAAGGTGACATTTCGCAGTTCTCCGTCACGCATTTCTCCGAGTACGATCACTTTTTTTCCCATTCTAACATCCCCCTGTTTCTTTGAATGTGCAAGCGCTAAATGACTTTCGCCTCGCTGCGGAGCAATGATACGAGCTCTTTTGCCTGTTCGGCAGGCTCACCCTGCAGAAGCTTCCCGGCTTCTTTTTTCGGCGGCAGAAAACGTTCAATTGTTTTCATTTTTGGTTCAGCATCTTCTTCATCCAAGTCCAGATCATCCAGCTCAAGCTCTTCAAGCGGTTTTTTCTTGGCTTTCATAATTCCCGGAAGCGATGGGTAGCGAGGTTCATTTAAGCCTTGCTGAGCTGTGACAAGCAAAGGGAGAGTCGTTTTGATTTTTTCAACATCCCCTTCAACGTCCCTTTCTGCTTCTACGTCACTTCCATTGATATCGAGTTTAGTAATCGTCGTGATGCACGGAATGTCTAGAAGCTCAGCCAGACGTGGCGCCACTTGTCCTGAGCCTCCATCGATCGCGACATTTCCGCCGAGAATGAGGTCAAACTCCTGATCCTTCATATAGTGGTATAAAACTTGAGAGATGGAATACTGGTCGGGTTCTTCGAGATCATCTTCTATGTTGATTAAAACGGCTTGGTCACATCCCATGGCAAGCGCTGTACGCAGCTCCTTTTCCGCTTCTTCGCCGCCGACAGTAACAACAGTGATGGTGCCGCCGTGTTTTTCCTTCAGCTGAATAGCTTCTTCAATCGCGTACTCATCGTACGGATTAATAATCCATTCAGCCCCGTCATCCTGAATCTTTCCCGCGTCAATGACGATTTTTTCTTCTGTGTCAAACGTCCGTTTCATCAGTACAAATAGATTCATGATCATATCCCCTTTTATTCGCCTTTGAACTGAGGCTTTCTTTTTTCGAGAAATGCCTGAATGCCTTCCTTGGCGTCCTCCGACTCAAACGCTTCTCCAAACCGCTTTGCTTCAAGCTTTAAGCTGCCTTCATAGGAATACACCTTGTTTGTATAGAGAAGCTCAAGCAGAGACGCCATCGTTTGCGGGCTTTTTTCTGCAAATTTGGCGGCAAGCGTTTTCGCTTTTTCAAGCACTTCTGCTTCATCTTTTGCTCCAATTGTCACAAGTCCGAGGTCAAGCGCTTCTTTTCCCGATATCGGTTCTCCTGATCCAATGAGTTCCAATGCTTTTGCTGTACCAATGTATCGCGGGAGCCGCTGTGTTCCGGCAAAACCGGGAATAATGCCGAGGTTAAGCTCCGGCAGCCCCAGCTTGGCATCTTCTGCCGCGATTCTGATATGGCAGGACATTGCAAGTTCCAGCCCGCCGCCGAGGGCAGCTCCGTGAATCGCCGCGATAATTGGTTTTGGAAAGCTCTCAATTCTCTCCATCAGCTGCTGGCCTCGTTCAGCCAGCAGTGAGGAATCCTCACTGTTTCTCAGTGATGTAAATTCTTTGATATCAGCGCCGGCGGAGAAAAACCTTCCCTCGCCGTGAATAACAATGCATCGCACGCCGGCATCTGTTTCACACTGATCTAGACAGGAGGACAGTTCTTCTAATATACGGCTGGAAAGCGCGTTTGCCGGCGGATTGTGAATGGTCATAACTGCAACAAATTGATCAACTGCGAGTGATATTGCATTCATAGGACAGAACTCCTTTACTTATTGTGAATTCCGGATACCAGTAATTCTAAAACACTGTCTGACAAAGCAGCCAGATCATACTTTTGATCATTCATCACCCAGGTCGTCACGGTTTCGTCAATCGTTCCAAAAATCATCTGCCGGGCGAGACGGATATCAAGGCCTTCTTTTAACTCGCCTGATTTTATTCCTTCCGTCAGAATGCTGTCTAAAATATTTAAGTAGCCTTTTAATATTTCATTAATTTTCTGCCGGAGCTCCAAATTGGATTGGCGGAGCTCAAGCTGAGTGACAATAGCGAGGTTATGGTCGCCCGCCAAAAGTGAGAAGTGTTTTGAAATCACGAGCGCCAATTTCTCTTTTGCTGTTGCCTTTTCTTTTATGTCCTCTTCCATCCGCTCAATGAATTGGCCCATTTTTTCTTTAAACAGAGAAATTAAAATGTCTTCTTTATTTTTAAAATAAAGATAGATGGTGCCGTCCGCTACTCCGGCTTGTTTGGCGATTTTAGATACCTGTGACTGGTGGTAGCCGTTTTCCGCAATGACTTCAACTGCTGCATCAATAATCTGCATATACTTTGGCCGTTTTTGCTTCAATTTTCATCGTTCCTTCCTATATAAATGAATGACTATTCATTCATATTTTTATGATAAGAAGGATTTTCCGCTTTGTCAAGTTTATTCATTAATGTTCTCTTTTTCATGGCTCTATTTATTACTTGATATGATGATTTTCGGTTTCTTCTTCAAGTAAACGCCTTCTTAAAATTTTCCCAACCGCTGTTTTCGGGAGCTCTTTTCTGAATTCATAGGCTTTCGGCACTTTATAGGGTGCAAGACGGGCTCTGGCGAAAGCGTCCAGCTCTGCTGCATCGGCTTGTGCGCCTTTCTTTAACACGACAAACGCTTTTACCGTTTCCCCTCTGTACGAATCAGGCACGCCTGCAACGACAATTTCCTGAATCGCTTCATGTTCGTACAGCGCTTCTTCAACTTCACGCGGGTAAATATTGTAGCCGCCTGCGATAATAATGTCCTTCTTCCGGTCGGCTATATAGAAAAATCCATCTTCATCCATATAGCCCATGTCCCCAGTGAAGAGCCATCCGTCCCTTAAGACTGCAGCCGTTTCCTCCGGCTTGTTCCAGTATCCCTTCATGACCTGCGGGCCTTTTACGATGATCTCACCATGCTCATACGGAGCGGCAAAATGGCCAGTCTCCTCAGAGTAAATGGCAGCGTCTGTATTCGGCCAGGGACAGCCGATACTGCCGGGTTTGTTTTTCCCCCAGATAAAATTAGCGTGTGTCACCGGAGAAGCCTCGGATAAACCATATCCCTCCACAAGATTTCCGCCAGTCACCTTTTCAAATTGCTGCTTCACCTCAACAGGGAGAGCGGCTGATCCGCTGAGGCAGCTTTTAATAGATGACAGATCGTATTGCTGTAATTGAGGATGATGCAAGAGGCCAATATAAATCGTCGGCGCGCCTGGGAACAGTGTCGGTTTTTGTTTATCGATAATTTTGAGCGTGTGCAGCGGATCAAACTTGGGAAGCAGGATCATTTCAAATCCTTGTTTAATCGAATAATTCATCACTGCTGTCAGCCCATAGACATGAAAAAATGGGACTATGCCAAGCACTTTTTCATCGCCTTCCTTTACGTTGTACATCCATGCCGCACACATTTCGGTATTGGCTAAAATATTTCTGTGCGTAAGCATGACTCCTTTTGGCGCTCCCGTCGTTCCTCCGGTGTATTGCAGAACAGCGATATCATGCTCGGGATCAATGTCCGGAATTGTGATCAGCTCTGTTTTTTCCCGCTTCATGCTCGAAGCAAAGGTATGAATATTGTCGTTTTCATCAAAGTCAATGTGCACTTTTTGTTTTTGCGTAAGCGGATAGAGAATATTTTTTGGAAACGGCAAATAGTCTTTTATACTCGTCACCAAAATCTGATCTACAATTGATAACGTTTTCATTTTTATTGCCTTCGGGAAGAGCAAATCTAAGGTGATGATCACGCTGGCCTCTGCGTCTCTCAGCTGATATTCGAGCTCATGCTCGGTGTAGAGCGGGTTTGTCTGCACTACGATACCGCCGGCAAACAGCACCCCATAATAGGAAATGATGGATTGCGGACAGTTGGGCAGCATGACAGCCACTCTGTCTCCTTTTTGCAGGCCATTTTGCTGCAGAAAAGCTGCAAGTTTAAGAGCATCCGTCAAAATGTCATGAAAGGTGAGTTTTTTTCCGAAAAAAGATACGGCTGTTTTGTCAGGAAATCGTGCGGCGGAGTCTGTCAGGATGGATTGCAGGGTTTGGGTCGGCAACGGAAGCTCATGCGGGATATCTTCGGGATACTCGGCTAGCCACGGCTTTTGAGACTGCATAAAACCTCCCCTTTCGGTTTTAGAGTTCACCCTATTATTATAGCAGATGGACGGCAAAAAAAAGAAAAAGAAAGGAAAATCTTTCTTTTTCTCAAAATATGAACAGATATATAAGACCAATCAACAAAAAGATTCCCGCCGCGGCGAGCAGTATTTTTGCAAGCTTTTCCATCTATTCTCCGTCCCCTTATATTCCGGCTGCCACAACAAATGAAAGCCCGACAGAAATGACAAATGAGATAAAGCCGACAGCCCGGTTATCGTTTTCAATTTCTTGATCAATTTTAAACCGCGGTGTCAAAAACTCAAAAATGAAGTAGCTGATCAAAAGCATAACAAACCCGTATACACCCCAGCCGATCATTTGCAGCAGAGAATTGTGCTGAGAGATAGAGTGCTGGAACACATTTGCTATCCCTAAAATTTTCCCGCCGGTTGCCATTGCCACAGCGAGATTACCATTTTGAATCTCTTCCCAGTTTTTATAAGCTGTCACCAGCTCAAACACAGTCAAAAAGAGGACGAGGCAGAGAACCGCGACACTGTAATACGCCGCGATTTCCACAAGCTCGTTTTCCCAAAAATCACTCATGGCCATACTCCCTTTTATTTTAGTTCAACAATTGTAACGCCTGATCCTCCCTCACCAGCTTCACCGAAACGGGAGCTTTTAACGCTGCGATGATTTTTCAGGAGATCCTGCACGCCTTTTCTTAAAGCACCGGTACCTTTGCCATGGATAATGGACACTCTTGGATATCCCGCTAACACAGCGTCATCCAAGTATTTTTCAACACGACTGAGTGCATTTTCATAGCGCTCGCCGCGAAGATCAAGTTCAAGCGATACGTGGTAATCTTTGCCCTTAACCGCTGTAATGTGTTTTTCTTTTTTTGGTTCCGGAGCCGATTTGATAAATTCCAGGTCTTTTTCTTTCACTTTCATTTTCAAAATGCCGATTTGAACATTCCATTCATTGCCGCCGGTTTTTTCAAGCAATGTACCTTTCTGCCCGAACGTAAGGACTTTTACTTCATCCCCAGGCTTCAAGACGCGTTTCTGCGTTTTCGGTTTTTCCGGTTTTTTGGACTTTTCAAAGGTCGGCATAGCGTCTTCTAATCGTTTCTTCGCGTTGATTAGTTCGTGATCCTTGAAGGATTTGTGTTCTTCTTTAATCGAGCGTAATTCGTGAATGATGTCTTCAGCTTCTTTTGTGGCCGCTTTAACTTTTTCAGCCGCGTGAAGTTCGGCCTCTTCCATCAATTTGTCTTTTTTGCTGTTGAGTTCGATGATTTGCTGCTGCAGCTCTTTATGCAGCTTTTCGGCCTCTTTTCTGATCGACTCTGTTTCAGAAAGCTCTTCTTCCGCCCGTTTTTTGCTTTGTTCAAGGGACGCAATCATCGTATCGACCTCATTATGCTCGGCCGTCATTTCTGATTTCGCCTGTCCGATAATATGGTCCGGAAGCCCGAGCCGTTTAGAAATTTCAAAGGCGTTGCTTCGTCCCGGTACACCGATTAAGAGCTTATAAGTTGGTGAAAGGGTCTCAATGTCAAATTCGACACTGGCGTTCATGACGCCTTCTCTGTTATAGCCATACGCCTTTAGCTCCGGATAATGCGTCGTCGCTAATACTCTGGCATTGGTGCGGTGGACTTCATCCAAGATGCTCATGGCGAGTGCCGCGCCTTCTTGCGGATCTGTACCCGCGCCCAGTTCGTCAAAGAGCACAAGGCTGTTTTCGTTGACTTGCTTTAAAATGCCGACAATGTTCACCATATGGGAAGAAAATGTACTTAAGCTTTGCTCGATTGACTGTTCATCGCCGATATCAGCAAACACATGCTCAAATACAGCGGCTTCCGATCCTTCATCTGCCGGAATATGAAGGCCCGATTGCGCCATTAAGGTCAACAGCCCCAGTGTTTTTAAGGTAACTGTCTTCCCCCCGGTATTCGGCCCTGTTATCACGATCGATGAAAAATCGCCGCCCAGCTCGATATCATTGGCGACCACTTGATCAGGCGGAAGCAACGGATGGCGCGCTTTTTTCAGACGGACAAAGCCGCTGTCATTCATGGTCGGTTTTGTTGCTTTGACCGCTTTTGCGTATTTCGCTTTTGCAAAAATGAAGTCAAGCGTCTGCAGGACTTGCAAATCTTGAAAAAGCTCCTCTGTGTGCTCTGCCGTATGCTCTGTCAGCACGCGTAAAATCCGTTCAATTTCTTGTTTTTCTTTCACTTTCGCCTGTTGAAGCGAGTTGTTCATATCTACAATCGCCTGCGGTTCAATGAACAGGGTTGCGCCAGAAGAAGAGGTGTCATGCACAATACCTCCGTAGCTCGATCTGTACTCTTGTTTGACCGGGATAACAAAACGGTCATTTCGGATGGTAACAATCGTATCAGACAGCATTTTCGAAGCGGAAGAGGAACGCAGAATGGATTCTAAACGGTCTCTGATTCTCGATTCGAGCGTTCTGAGCTGCGTGCGGATACCTCTTAACGTTTCTGACGCGTGGTCAAGCACTTCGCCGTGATCATCTATGCAGGAATTGATTTCCCGTTCTAAATCGGGCAGTGTAATGAGCTGTTCAGTATATTGCTGCATCAGCGGAATGTTGACTCCGTCTTCAGCCATTTGTCCGAGAAAATGTTTCATTTGTTTGACTGCGTAAAGCAGCCCTGATATTTCAGTGAATTCCGAGGGACTGAGAACGCTGCCGATTTCTGCCCGTCTTAATGCCCCTCTGATATCGGTAAGGCCGCCAAACGGCGCCTGGCCTCGCAGCCGGATGATCGCAGAGGCTTCATCTACCTCATCCAGCTGTTTTTTGATTTCGTCAATCGAAGCAGAAGGCTTTAGCTGGAGAAGCATTTCTTTTCCGAGCGAAGAAGCGGCGTGCTCGATTACCTGTTCTTTCACTTTATGGAATTCAAGAGATGATAATACTTTTTGCTGCACGGTTGTGTGAGCCTCCTTACTTAATCGTTGCGCTTCAGGAATGCCTGTACGTCTTCAAGCGACCGGGCATTCAGGACGTTTTTCGTTTCCGTCCAGCCTTTGCGCGCGGCAGTGACGCCGGTTTTCATATCGTTTAACATCTCGATGTTATGGGCATCGGTATTAATGACCAATGTAACACCTTGTTCATTTGCTTTGATTAAATGCTCTGTCCGCAGGTCAAGACGCGCAGGGTTAGAGTTGAGTTCAAGCGCCGTATTTGTTTTCTTCGCGAGCTCAATCAGTTTGTCGATATCGATTTCGTAACCGGCACGTCTGCCGATGAGGCGCCCGGTCGGATGTGCGATTATATCGACATGCTTGTTGGTCAGTGCCGTCTCAAGCCGCTTCATAATGACGTGCTCCGGCTGATTAAAGCTTGAATGGATTGATGCAATGACAAGATCCATTTCCGCCAGCACATCGTCATCATAATCAAGTGTGCCGTCAGGAAGAATATCCATCTCAACGCCTTTAAAAATACGGAAGTTCTCAAATTCAGCATTCAGCGCGTCAATTTCTTTCGCCTGCTGCTTGAGCCTTTCAGCAGTCAGCCCGTTGGCGACCTTTAAATATTGGGAGTGATCAGTGATGGCCATGTACTGATAGCCTTTTTTTATGCATGCTTCAGCCATTTCCCTGATCGAAAAGGCACCATCGCTCCATGTGGAGTGCATGTGGAGATCGCCTTTGATTTGCTCGTGCTCTATGAGTTCAATGCTGTCATTGTAGGTTTCCACCTCTTGTCCGCTTTCACGGAGTTCCGGCGGAATCAGGGGCAAGCCGAAGTGTGCGTAAAATTCCCGTTCGCTCGGGAAGGTTTTGATTTCTCCTGTTTCAACCGTCTCGACACCGTACTCACTGATCCGTTCGCCGCGTTCTTTTGCTATTTGCCGCATTTTGATATTATGGTCCTTCGATCCCGTAAAATGATGAAGAGTTGTCGGGAATTGTTCTTCCGTTACGAGACGGAAATCGACACTGGTTTCATATTCAAAGGAAAGAATGACGGATACCTTCGTGTCTCCGCTGGCAATGACGCTTTTGATGTTTGGCAGCGCAAGCAGCTGCTCTCTTACTTCAGCGGGATGATCCGTCGCAATAATATAATCCAGATCTTTGACGGTTTCGCGTGCTCTTCGGAGACTTCCGGCACGGGAATATTTGATGATGTCTGTTAATCGAGAAAGATGCTCTTCAATTTCCCGCGCGACCCGGAGCGCATAGCCAATCGGAAAACGTTCAGGCTGTTTTCCGGCTTCCCCGAGCGCCTGCAATATTTTTTCTTCTGATTTCTTGCCGAATCCCGCCAGCCCTTGGACTTTCTGCTGCTCGCAGGCTTCCTTCAATGATTCTGCATCATGTACGCCGAGCTCTTTATACAGCTTTGCGATTTTTTTGCCGCCGAGCCCCGGCAGCTTCAATAAAGGCACCAGTCCTTCCGGCACCTCCTGCTGCAGAGATTCGAGCGTACTTGACTTTCCTTCATCTATATATTCTTTTATGACGCTGTACGTGCCTTTCCCGATACCGGACAGCGACATCATGTCGTCCATTTCTGATAAACTGCGGTCGTCCTGTTCTAGGGCTGCCGCTGCTTTTCGGAATGCCGAAACTTTAAACGGGTTGTCCCCTTTCAGTTCCATGTAGACTGCAATGGTTTCCAGCAGCCGGATAATATCTTTTTTATGCATAGAATACCCCCCAGACCTTCACATATGTTTCCATCATACTTGAAAAAAACTTCTCCGGACAAGAGAAGTTTTTTATCCTCCGTATTGCGTCCAGAGCTCCTGTAAAAGCCCAGACAAATACGGTGTATGGTTAATCATGACATTTGCGAGAGACGATTGCCCCATCATTTGCTGTAAGCCGTCTATCGGAAGTACGGAAGCAACATACAGCAGCACAAATGTAAATAAATAGACTTCCAGAAAACCGAGAACAGCGCCGAGCATTTGGTTGATTTGTTTAATCACAGGAATGCTCGCTATAATACTTAGGAATGAGCCGATGATTCTCAGTAAGATTTTAGCGATCATAAACAGAACGACAAATGCAATCGCATTATAATAGGCTGCTTCCAAATTTCCCGAGAAAAAAGAAAACGCCGGCTGTCCCGCTGAAAAATCGGGCGCGGGAATCCACTTCAAATGCGGCGCGACATTCTTATAGAATAAAGACGCAAACGCAATCGAAAGAATAAAGCTCGTCAAGCGGATAAACTGGAGGATAAAACCGCGTTTTAATCCCAGTAAAGTCCCCATCAGGAGCAAGATTAAGATGATGATATCTAGCATAGTTGTTCAATCCTTTTCTTTAAGCTGACGCTCCAGTTTTTCATATTCCTCTTTTAATTTCACATAGTCATGCACCACATTTACCGCTGTCAGCACTGCAAGTTTATTTATATCAAGATATGGATTTTTTTGATTGATTTCTCTCATTTTATCATCAACAATTCCGGCCACATATCTCATATGGGCTCTGCTTTCTTCACCGATAATAGTGAAGTGCTGGCCGTAAATGTCAACGGTTGTTTTCGTTTTTTCGCCGTCAGACAACGTTTCTCCTCCATTCCGTGAGAATCCTAGTTCCTATCATAACACGTTTATTAATTGAATGGAAAGACGAGCCTCCCGCTGTTATGATACACTGGTAGATACAGCGAAACGTGTAAAAAAAGGAGATTATTACGTGTCCCATTCTGTGATAAAAGTACCAATGTCTGCTATTGACCAAATGAAAACAGCGTATAACAGTTCACTTACTGCATCTGTGCCGCAGGGTGCCATTTTTCAGGCAAAACCGGCAGGCTGTACCATTACAGCCTATAAGTCAGGTAAGGTATTGTTTCAGGGAAAAAACGCAGAGACAGAATCTGCCCGCTGGGGAACTGCTGAGCCGCAGGAAAAGAAGAAAACAGCAAAAAAGCCGGCTGATTCACGCTACGCCCCTCCCACAGACATCGCAGGCATGTCTGTCATCGGTTCTGACGAGGTCGGAACCGGAGATTACTTTGGACCAATGACAGTTGTGTGCGCATACGTTGACAAAACAAAGCTTCCTTTAATGAAGGAACTCGGTGTAAAGGATTCTAAACACTTAAAGGATCCGCAAATTATTGAGATCGCCCGAAGCCTGATCAAAACCATTCCGTACAGCCTGCTCGTTTTAAAAAACGAAAAGTACAACAGCATGCAGGAAAGAGGCATGAGTCAGGGAAAAATGAAAGCTCTCTTGCATAATCAAGCCATTACCCATCTTTTGCGAAAAATGGACGGAGTAAAACCTGAGGCGATTCTGATCGACCAATTCGCCGAGCCCGGCGTCTACTACAACCATTTAAAGGGAAGAGACATTGTACAGGAGCGCACCTATTTCAGCACAAAAGCCGAAGGCATTCACCTGTCAGTGGCTGCTGCATCGATTATTGCGAGATATTCTTTTTTAATGGAAATTGATAAGCTTTCGCGCGAGGCGGGAATGACACTGCCGAAAGGGGCTGGCCCTCATGTAGATGAAGCGGCCGCCAAACTGATTCTCAAAAAAGGGGTATCCGCTCTCCGAACCTTTACAAAACTCCATTTTGCCAATACGCAGAAAGCGCAGCGCCTGGCGGATAAAAAACGTTCATAGAAAAAAGCTTGCAGATGTTCTCTGCAAGCTTTTTTATTAGCCTCTCAATACGGCCTGATAAGTGTTTTCCAACGCTTTCAGCACTTTGTCGTGCGCTTTTGTCACTTCTTCTTCAGTCAGCGTTTGCTCTGGATTTACATATTGGAGTGAGAAAGCGACTGACTTTTTGCCTTCCTCCATATGCTCGCCTTCGTAGACGTCAAAGACGGTTACTTCTTTCAGAAGCTTCCCGCCCGCCTCTTTGATGACGCTCTCGAGCTGGCCGCTTGTCACTGATTGATCTGTCACAAGCGCGATATCACGTGTCACAGACGGATATTTCGGAATCGCCGTGTACACGAGCGGCGCCGTGTCTGCTGTAAGCAGCGTGTGAAGATCAAGTTCGAACACGTACGTTTCTTTAATATCCAGTTCTTTTTCCAGTGAAGGATGGACTTGGCCAATAAAGCCGATAAGAGAACCGTTTAAAAGAATATTCGCAGTTCTGCCCGGGTGCAGCTGTTTTCTTTCTGATTGCACAAATTCAATGCTGTCCAGGACGTTCAGTTTATCTAACAGCCCTTCTACAATTCCTTTTGCGACAAAGAAATCGACTGGTTTTTTCTCGCCCTGCCACAGATGCTTGCGCCATAAACCGGTTACCGCACCTGCCACGCGCTCCGTTTCAACAGGTTTCGTATCCTCTTCCTTCGTCAGGAAAACGGAACCGACTTCGTACAATGCAACCGAATCAGTTTGTCTTGCCAGGTTGTAAGAAACGGATTCAAGCAGATTCGGAACAAGGCTGTGTCTGAGAATGCTTCTTTCTTCACTCATTGGAAGCGCAAGGACAGTGTTAAACGATTTTTCAATCGCAAATGCCGCCGCTTTTTTCTCGTTTGTTAATGAGTAGGTAATCGCTTGTGATAAGCCGGCCCCTTCTAGGAAACGTCTGACTTTACGGCGTTTTGCCTGGTAAGGCGTCAATCCGCCTGTAGTTCCCGCTGTTTCAGGAAGTGTGGACGGAATGTTGTCGTAGCCGTACAATCTTGCCGCTTCTTCAACCAAATCCTCTTCGATTCGAATGTCACCTCGGCGTGACGGAACAGTCACAACGAGCAAGTCATTTGCTTCTCCGACAGTAAAGCCAAGACGCTTATAAATGCTGATCAGTTCTTCTTTGCTGATCGTCATGCCGAGAACGCTGTTCACCTTGTCAGCCGATACATGAATGTTGTTTGCTTCGATTGTGAGATGGTCTTCTTCAACGGTTCCGGCAAGCACTTCACCGCCGGCATACAGGTGGATCAGCTGTGCCGCGCGTTCTGCCGCAAGACGCACACGCGCAGGATCAATGCCTTTTTCGAATCTTGCACTCGATTCACTTCTCAAACCAAGATCTTTTGAAGCCTTGCGAACCGTCTGCCCGTTGAAAAACGCAGCTTCAAGCAAAATCGTTGTTGTGTCTTCCCGAACTTCTGATTCTGCTCCTCCCATGACACCAGCAACAGCTTGTGCTTTAGACCCGTTTGTAATGACAAGGTGATCGGCAGACAGTTTTCGTTCTTGATCGTCAAGTGTTAAAATCGTTTCATTTTCAACAGCTTTTCTGACGACGACTTCCTTAGAGCCGAATCTGTCATAATCAAACGCGTGAAGCGGCTGTCCATACTCCAATAAAACAAAATTTGTGATATCAACGACGTTGTTATGCGGGCGAATGCCTGCATTCATCAGCTTTGTCTGCATCCAAAGCGGTGACGGAGCAATTTTTACGTTTTTAATGATTTTTGCTGCATACAGCGGATTTGCTTCCCGGTCTTCAACTTTGACAGAAATGTAGTCTGACGCTTGTTCTGAAGCGACTGGGTAATCCGTTTGCGGAAGCTTTACCTCTGTGTCTAAAATCGCCGCAACCTCATAAGCAACTCCAAGCATGTTCATCGCATCGGCGCGGTTCGGTGTTAAACCGAGCTCTAAGACAGCATCATCAAGCTGTAAAGCCGCTAACGCATCACTTCCTGTTTCAACATCATTTGGGAAAACGAAAATGCCTTCCGCATATTCCTTCGCCACAAGCTTGCTTTCAATACCGAGCTCTTGTAAGGAACAGATCATGCCGTTTGATTCTTCGCCGCGAAGCTTGGCTTTTTTGATTTTGAAATTGCCCGGAAGCACCGCTCCGACTGTAGCGACTGCAACTTTTTGCCCTTTATCCACGTTTGGCGCGCCGCAAATGATCTGTACAGGTGCCTCCGCTCCGATATCTACAAGGCACTTATTCAGCTTATCGGCGTTTGGATGCTGCTCGCGCTCCAGCACATGGCCGATAACAACGCCTTTAATGCCTTCCCCTTTATACTCAATTCCTTCAACTTCAATACCGGCTCTTGTTATTTTCTCAGCAAGAACAGCCGGATCCATGCCTTTTAAATCAACATAATTCTCTAACCATTTATAAGAAACAAACATTTTAGCATCCTCCTCTTACGCCTGTTTAAACTGCGAAATAAATCTGACATCGTTTGTGTAGAAGTGGCGGATATCATCGATGCCGTATTTCAGCATCGCGATGCGCTCAACACCCATTCCGAACGCAAAGCCCTGATATTCCTTCGGATCAAAGCCGGCCATTTCCAGCACATTCGGGTGAACCATGCCGGCGCCGAGGATTTCAATCCAGCCTGTTCCTTTACATACAGAGCAGCCGTTTCCTCCGCACTTAAAGCACGTTACGTCTACTTCTACTGAAGGCTCGGTAAATGGGAAGAAGCTTGGGCGCAGTCTGATTTCACGGTCTTGCCCGAACATTTTTTTCGCAACGAGTTCAAGGGTTCCTTTTAAATCACTCATGCTGATGTTTTTATCAACAACAAGCCCTTCAATCTGCATAAATTGGTGAGAGTGCGTCGCGTCATCATTATCGCGGCGGTATACTTTTCCAGGGCAAATGATTTTAACAGGCCCCTTGCCTTTGTGCTTTTCCATCGTCCGTGTCTGAACAGGAGAGGTTTGCGTTCTCATCAGCATTTCCTCTGTGATGTAAAAGCTGTCCTGCATATCGCGGGCAGGGTGTTCTTTCGGCAGGTTAAGCGCTTCGAAGTTGTAGTAATCCGTCTCGACCTCAGGGCCTTCTTCAATGGTATAGCCCATGCCGATAAATAGATCTTCAATTTCTTCAATGACAACAGTGAGCGGATGGCGTCCGCCGATTGCGACAGGATTACCTGGGAGTGTGACGTCAATTGTCTGTCCCGCTAGCTTCTGTTTCATTTCTTCTTCCTCAAGCTTTTCGTTTTTAGCTGCAATCGCATTGGCGATTCGTTCTCTTACCTCATTGGCAAGAGCGCCCATTTTCGGACGCTCCTCCGCAGAAAGCTTGCCCATTCCGCGCAGCACTTCTGTGATCGGCCCTTTTTTTCCGAGATATTGAACCCGAATATCATTGACAACCTTCAATGAGCTTGCCGCTTCTACTTGATCTAAAGCTTCTTGTTCCAGCTGTTTTAGCTTTTCTTCCATTTTGCATCCTCCTTTTATGTAAACAAACCGTTATATGTCTTTGGAAAACAAAAAAACCCGCCCCTTGTAGGACAAGGGACGAGTTGTGGCCGCGGTACCACCCTTATTTCAGACAGACTGATGCTGTCGTCAGCTTCATTGACATAACGGAATCAGATTCCGGTTCACCTTTACGCGCAAGCTGCGCGGTCCCGGTGACAACTCGAGAGGCGAAACCAATTTCCGGCTGCATTAAAAATGCTCTCAGTCTGCGGCATTTTCTCCCTGGAAGGCAGTTAATCAGAAATCGAGATCCTCTGTCACGGTTTTTCAAATATTATGTTCTATTATAGTGAAATACTCCGCTCGGCGCAACACTATCCTCGCAAGTGGTACACCAGGATAGCCGCCGCAATTGCAACGTTCAGTGATTCAGCCTGCCCGTACAGCGGGACGTACAGGTTCAAATCTGTTTTTTCCAGCAATCCTGCATCCACCCCCGCCCCTTCATTGCCGACGATTAAAGCAAATGAACCGGATGGTGAAATGTCCTGGTAAGGCGCCCCGTTTTGTAGTGCTGTGCCGTACACTTTTACGCCCTCTGCTTTTAATTCATCCACGTATGATTGTAAATTTCTTCTCACAACAGGAATGTGAAAATGGGAGCCTTGCGCGGACCGCAGCGTTTTTCCGTTAAACGCATCCGCCGTGCCGTCACCGAGCACAACCGCATCCAAACCGGCTGCGTCCGCCGTGCGAATCATCGTGCCGAGATTCCCCGGATCTTGAACAGCGTCAATCAGCAGCACCCGTTTAGGCGACGCGAGCTTTTCTTCTGGCATATGGCAAACAGCGGCGATCCGCTGCGGTGTTTCCGTTTCTGTTACAGCTGAAAACGCGTCTTCGCTCAGCACGTAGCACTGGATGCCTATATCAAGGTTCGGCGGGATGTCCGCTTCATCCTTGACAAGAATTTCTTTCACCGCACCCGGGCTCTTTAAGGCTTCTTCAACAAGATGTTCTCCTTCAATCAAATAGGTATTCGTTTTTGTTCGTTCTTTTTTTGTATGAAGTTTTTTCCAATCCTTCACTTTTTGGTTTTTTGCCGATTCTATTTGTTTCACTGTCTGTGTGGCTCTCCTTTTTTTAACATGATGTTATTATATCGCAAGAACAGCACATAATAAACCGGGTGCGGGGTTAGAATATACGTATTACATTTTAGAAAAAAAGGAGCGCTTCATATGGATCTTAATTTACGTCATGCCGTCATTGCCAATGTAACGGGCAATGATCAGGAGCAGCTTGAGCACACAATAGTGGACGCAATTCAAAGTGGTGAAGAAAAAATGCTTCCGGGACTCGGCGTTTTGTTTGAAGTCATTTGGCAGCACGCATCAGAGAGTGAGAAACAAGAAATGTTAAAGACGTTGGAAGGCGGATTAAAACCTGCCCAATAGCCATCAAAACCGGGTGACAGCGCCCGGTTTTTTTCTTATATAATAAAAACATGAGGGGGATCGCCGCCATGTTTTTACAACCGCTGTTAGCGAAAAAAATCATTGCCGAAGTGAAAAAAATGTACGAACGTGAAGTCATTATTGTCAGCACAGACGGCCTCATTATGGCAAGCACTAATGATGAGCGAGTCGGGCTATTTCATGAAGGAGCGCTCATCTGCGCGAAAGAGAAACGCAATGTGATCATTACAAAAGAAGATGAAAAGAGACTCAAAGGGGTAAAGGCGGGGTTGAACCTCCCCGTATTTTCTGAGCGTGATGTCATCGCCGTGTTTGGACTGACGGGAGAGCCTGCTGAGATTCAGCCGTATGGAGAGCTGCTCAGGAAAATGACAGAGCTGTTCATTAAAGAATCGTGGCATTTGGAGCAGACCCAGTGGCGCGAGAGAATGCTGGAATCCTTTATGATCGACTGGCTGCAATTAAAAGAATGGTCTCCGGGTTTTCTCGAAAAGGCGCAGATTCTTGGCGTTGACCTTACCTCCCTCCGCCAGATGATCCTCATTCAAGGGCACGAATGGTCTCCCGGCGATATTGATCAAATGGCACGCGCCTGGAAATCAGTGTTTCCATCCGATCTATTCATCAGATGGGGAAATGAACGTATTCTGATTAATCACGAAGTGCCGAACCATGAACAAAAGGAGCAGCTTTTGCGGCAAATTCAGCTTATTTGTTCATTGGCTGAACGCCTCGGAAACAGCCGAGCAGCTGCCGGCGTTGGGAGGGCTGTCAGCGGCTCCGGCCTGCCGCAGTCATATGAACAGGCTGAAAAAGCGCTGGCCGTCAGCCTTAAACGCAAAACCGCAGTATGTGAGGAAGATCTTAAGCTTGACATGTGCCTGACTGAGATCAGCCCGGGCACACGACACGAATTTCCGCAAAGAGTGCTCCAGGAAGCGCTCCGAAACGAAGAGCTTATGAATACGATACGAACTCTCTTCCATCACGATTTGTCCCTGAAAAAAACGGCTGAAGAGATGCATATACATATCAACACGCTCCGCTATCGCCTGTCAAAGGCTGAACAGCTGACGGGTTTAAGTTTTCAGCGTACAGAGGACATCGTCACGATGTACGTCGCGCTTTATTTTTTAGATCAAGATACAAAATAGAGAGAGTTTCAGTTTCATATTTTGTATATTTCTCCATAGAAGGCTTCTCTTTTTTTCTTTTACAATAGATTGAAAGCGTTTTTTGACAGGGGGATGGGTGAACATGATCACCAAAGACGTAAAAGAGCAGCTGATCCAAATCGTCGGACCGGAAAACTACGATGACTCGAAAGCCGGCCGTCTCGTGTATTCATATGATGCGACACCGCAATTTCAGTCTATGCCGGATGCTGTGATTGCGCCGAGAGATACACATGAAGTATCACGTATTTTGAACATTTGCAGTGAGCATCGTGTGCCGATTGTTCCAAGAGGATCGGGGACAAACCTGTGCGGGGGCACGTGCCCCACTGAAGGCGGGCTTGTTCTTCTTTTTAAACATATGAATCAAATTCTTGAGATTGACGAAGAAAATTTGACGGCCACAGTCCAGCCTGGCGTGATTACCTTGGATATGATCCGTGCGGTTGAAAGCAAGGGATTGTTCTATCCGCCTGATCCGAGCTCTATGAAAATATCAACCATCGGAGGAAACATCAATGAAAATTCCGGCGGTCTTCGCGGCTTAAAATACGGCGTCACCCGTGACTACGTCATGGGGCTGGAGGTTGTTTTGGCAAACGGAGATATGATCCGCACCGGCGGAAAGCTTGCAAAGGATGTAGCCGGGTATGATCTCACGCGCCTTTTTGTCGGCTCAGAAGGGACACTCGGCATTGTGACAGAAGCGATTCTCAAACTCGTGCCAAAGCCAGAAACAAAGAAGACGCTGCTCGCCCTCTATGAAAATATTGATGCTGCTGCTCAAACGGTGTCAGCCATTATTGCCGAAAAAATCATACCGGCTACGCTTGAATTTCTCGATCAGCCTACCCTTTTGGTGATTGAGGATTATGCCAAGATTGGCCTGCCGACAAATGCGAAGGCGGTTCTTTTGATCGAACAAGACGGGACAGCTGAAACCGTGGCTCGTGACATGGAAAACATCGAGGCAATTTGCAAAAAAGGCGCTGCCGTCTCCGTTCAAACTGCACAGACAGATGAGGAAGCATTCGCCCTCACTGAAGCCCGGCGTTCAGCGCTTTCTGCACTTGCCCGCTTAAAGCCGACCACCATTTTGGAGGATGCCACTGTACCGCGTTCAGAAATCGCGAATATGGTAAAAGCCATTAATGACATTGCCGCGAAATACGATATTTCGATTTGCACCTTTGGCCATGCCGGGGATGGAAACCTTCATCCGACATGCACGACAGACATAAGAAATAAGGATGAAATGGAGCGAGTCGAACAGGCTTTTGCCGAGATTTTTGAAAAAGCGATTGAGCTTGGCGGCACGATTACCGGGGAGCACGGGGTCGGGGCCATGAAAGCGCCTTACTTGGAAATGAAGCTGAAAAAAGAAGGCATCGCCGCGATGAAAGCAATAAAAGCGGCTTTTGATCCAAAAAACATCTTAAATCCGGGCAAAGTGTTTGCGAAAGATGCCAGAAAACGGGTGGTGACGGAAAGATGACAACAGAAAAAGAAATGAAACAGATCCAACGTGAGTTTAAAGAGCGTATGGATGAGAGCGAACTTTTGAATTGTATGCGCTGCGGATTCTGCCTGCCTTCTTGCCCGACCTATATCGAATCCGGTTTTCAGGAATCTCACTCGCCGCGCGGGCGAATCGCCTTAATGAAAGCAGTCGCCGACGGAGTGATTGAACCCGATGAAGATGTCGAGCGTTCACTGTCTCTTTGCCTCGGCTGCCGCGCATGTGAACCGGTATGCCCATCAGGTGTTAAATACGGACAGCTGCTGGAGGAAGCAAGAGATATTATCCACCAAAATAAAAAACACTCGCTCAGCACACGTTTTATGAGAAAAGCGGCTTTTCAGGAGCTCTTTCCGCATCAAAACCGGATGCGTTCGGCTGTGAGTCTCATCGGTTTATACCAGCGGTCAGGGCTGCAGACAGCCGTGCGAAAAACCGGCATGCTCCGCATTCTGCCTGAGCATTTGCGCACGATGGAAGCCGTTCTTCCGGATGTGCCTAAACGTGAAGAAATGAAGCAACGGCCGCGTTTATTGCCGGCGGCCGGCCCAGCTAAAAAAAGGGTCGCTTTTTTTTCAGGCTGTTTAATGGATACGATGTTTTTGCCGACAAACAATGCCACGCTGAAACTGCTGCAGCTGGCAGGCTGTGAAATTGTCATCCCGCCTGAGCAGGCATGCTGCGGCGCACTGCATGGACACAGCGGTGAAAAAAATGCAGGACAGGAGCTTGCGAAACAAAACATAGCCGCGTTTGAAGCGCTAGACGTAGATGCTGTCATTACAAACGCGGGCGGTTGCGGAGCCTTTCTCACTGAATACGGCCATTTGCTGAAGGATGACCCCGAATGGGCGGAGCGGGCTGTTTCATTTGTGCAGAAGCTAAAAGATTTTTCATCCGTTTTGATTGAGCTTGATTTTCACCAAAAAGACTTGCGGCTTGATACACCGAAGCTGATTACCTATCAAGATTCGTGCCACTTGAGAAATGTAATGCATACATCTTTGGAGCCCCGAAAGCTTCTTCAAAGCATCAAGGGAGCTGAATTCAGAGAAATGGATAAAGCGGACAGCTGCTGCGGATCAGCGGGAATTTACAATATTGTCGAAGCAGACATGTCAATGAAAATACTGGATAGTAAAATGGCTGCTGTCAAAGCAACTGAAGCAGCGGTCATTGTAACCGCCAATCCAGGCTGTCTTTTACAGATGAAGCTCGGCATTGAACGAGAGGGATTAAGCGGCAGGGTTCGAGCTGTTCACCTTGCTGATTTGCTATTGGAAGCCGCCGGGCCGCTAACATCATAAGAAAGCCCAAAACAGTGTCTGTTTTGGGCTTTGTGCTTTATTCCATCGGACTGCAAATTTCAATATAATGCCCGTCGGGATCGGCGATATAAGCGACCGTCTGTCCCCATGGCTTCACTTTAGGCTCCCCGATAATGGTTACACCGTGTTCTCTTACTTTTTTGATGACCGCTTCGACATTTTCAGTGACAAACCCGATTTCAAATGTTTGTGAAGAAACGGGTGTTTCCGGTATCTCTAACGGCGTCATTTCCTTGACACTTTCTCGTGTATTGAGCGCCAAAATGGTCGAGCCGGTATCAAACTCTACATATGTGCCGTGTTCTGCGCGGATCGGCAGCCCCAAAATATGCTGATAAAAATGAATCGAGCGCTGGCTGTCCGATACATACAGGATGATATACTTCATTGATAAATTCATATCTTTTCCCCCTTAAGGTTTCCATTTTTCCTTTTATCCCGGTATAGAGGCTTCCATTCTTAAGCTAGGATCTCTCCACATCTGCGCCCATTTTTTCACTGCCGCCACGATAATGATGAAGCCTAACAGCAGCATGATGATAGATAAAACGCCATTCAGGACACTGTACCCCGCAGCGTCTGGATTAAGATACACATAACGCACCATCCAATAGCCCGCGTAATTCACAGTCACATATAAATAGGCGAGCGGAATGAGGCAGGTTAGGATATAACGGCGTTTGTCGGCGATTTTCAGCACAATGGTTGCACCGATAATCAGACCTACTGAAGCCATCAGCTGATTGGATACGCCAAACAGCGCCCATATGGATCCGATATCACCTGAGTAAAGCAAATAGCCCCACATAAAGCAGGCAAGCGCACTGGCAAATACAGCTCCGGGAATCCAGTCCGTTTTCTTCAGCGGCTTATACACCTCTCCGAAGAAGTCCTGAATCAAATAGCGTGCCACACGCGTGCCGGCGTCGATCGCCGTTAAAATAAACACTGCTTCAAACATAATGACAAATTGGAAAAAGTATGAGGCTAGATGGCTGAAAAACGGAATTCCGGTAAAAATATAAGTCATTCCCACAGCAAGCGTGACGGCGCCTCCTGTTCTGCCTTCTAAGTCCAAACCGATGTCCCTGCTCAGTTCAGGCAAATGCACAACATCCATGCCGAGCGTACGGAAAACCTCAGGCGTGCTATTGATCGCAAAGTAATCTGCAGGCTGCAATGCAGTCGCCGCAATCAGCGCCATAATGCCGACAAGGCACTCAACAAGCATTGCACCGAAAGCAACCGGCTTCATATCACTCCATTTATTAAGCATTTTCGGTGTGGTGCCGGAACCGACAAAGGCATGAAACCCCGAGATCGCGCCGCAGGCTATCGTAATCGAGATGAATGGCCAGACAGGACCCGCAAGCACCGGCCCGCCTCCTTTTACAAATTCCGTAAAAGCCGGAAAAGGAATGGACGGATTTACGACAAATACACCCGCAATTAAAGCGATAAACACACCGATTTTCATAAAACTGCTTAAATAATCGCGCGGTGCGAGCAGCAGCCAGACCGGCAGCGCCGCTGCAAAAAATGCGTAAATCGGCAACGCAATTGCAAGCGTTTTCGTATCAAGGGTTAACAGATCACCAAATGCGGTAGTCTGCACCCAAGGGCCGATAAACACTCCAGCCATTAAAAATACAAAACCAATAGAAGACGCCAGCTTTAAATTCCCTGTTTTCTTATACAACAAGCCGACGCCCATCGCAATCGGTATCGTAATCCCTACAGCAAAAGTCCCCCACGGATTCCGTTCAAGCGCATGCAGCACAACCATCGACAGGCCGGCCATCGTAATGGTAATAATAAACAGCATAGACAGGCCCGTACAAAAGCCGGCAACAGGACCAAGCTCATCCTTCGCCACTTCTGACAGTGACTTTCCGTTTTTACGCATTGACGCGAACAGCACAACAATATCATGAACGGCTCCCCCTATCACCGCCCCGATTAACAACCATAATAATCCCGGCAAATAACCGAACTGCGCCGCGAGAATCGGTCCGACCAACGGCCCGGCCGCCGCAATGGCAGCGAAATGATGACCGAATGAAACCCATTTATTCGTAGGCACATAGTCTTTTCCATCCTCAAGCGCATGTGCAGGCGTTGGCTTTTCATCATTCACTTTGAGAACCTTCACCATCATAAATGTTCCGTATAAACGATAGGCGATAGCCAATATACACATTGACGCTATCACAATTGTAACCGCATTCATTTCTCCCCAACCCCTTTGCTGTTTTTCATAAATATATCATAATTTCATGGTGAAAAGCGGTCATTTTTTCCTATTCAAAAAAGCCGGCTGATCATATGCCGGCTTACAAATCAATTCAGTTCAAAATTACTGGATGTGGTGCGAACTTTTAGTTGGTTAGAGGTTCTGCTATCGCCTTTATATCCGGTTACCGATGGTTTGATTTTTCTTGATACATCACTTGATCTAAATGGACTGACGCATCACCTGGGAAGGTACTGAATCATATTTACTAACAAAAATAAAAGACCGGAGACAGACCTCCGGCTAATGTTGCCCATTAAGATTGTTTTTTCAGACGGATCACATTCCATGAAAGCGGCGTGAAATGTGCAGTTAAGCCGTTCTCGCTGACGGAAGACGTTCCGTTGGAATGCGGGGTGACATTTTTTCTGTTATGCAGGTTTGTCGCTTTGATATCCTGATGCTCGAGTACGATGTGCTCTGCGATTTGATACGATTCAAAGCCTCTGAGGGAAATCTCAGTTTCCATCTGATCTTCAGCTTTGTTTACCGCAAAAATGGTGAGTGTTTCTTCCTCTTCGGAGTACACAACAGCGGCATCAACATACGGCACATCAGTAAAATCAGCGCAGTCATACTTCGGTGAAGAAATAAGCGGTTTCAGTGACTCTCCTCGGCCGTAGACAGAAGCGTGCATGTACGGATAAAAAATCGGCTGTCTCCATGCTTCTCCGCCTTTTTCCGTCATGATCGGCGCGATGACATTCACAAGCTGTGCAAGACACGCGATTTTCACACGATCTGCGTGCTGCAGCATCGTAATGAGCAATGAGCCCACCAATAAGGCATCTTCAAAATTATAAATGTCCTCTAAAATCGGACGCGCAGTAATCCACGGCTCGACTTTTTTATCAGCTTCATTTGAGTGATACCATACGTTCCATTCGTCCAGAGAGAGATTGATTGTTTTCTTGCTGCGTGTTTTTGCTTTTACATAGTCACAGGTTGCAGCGACAGATTTAATAAAATGATCAAGATCCATAGAACGGGCCAGATAGTTTGGCAGATTGTTATCCCGGTTTCCGTAATACGTATGGAGAGAGATATAGTCTACATGCTCATAAGTATGCTCCAGCACCTTCGCTTCCCAATCTATAAACGTTGGCATGCCGCTGTTTGAGCTGCCGCAGGCAACGAGTTCAATTGATGGGTCAACCCATTTCATGACCTTGGCAGTCTCCGCCGCTAGCCGTCCGTATTCGTCAGCAGTTTTATGCCCGATCTGCCACGGGCCGTCCATTTCGTTACCCAAGCACCACGTTTTGATGCCGTACGGCTGTTCATAGCCATGCGATCTTCTCAAATCACTCCAGTAAGAGCCTTTCGGATGGTTGCAGTATTCTACGAGATTGCGGGCAGCATCTATCCCTCGCGTGCCGAGGTTAACAGCCATATTGACTTCTGTGTTCACCTTTTTTGCCCAAGTTAAAAATTCATTCGTTCCCACTTCATTGGTTTCTGTCGTTTGCCATGCCAAGTCAAGGCGTCTCGGGCGGTTCTCAACAGGTCCGACGCCATCCTCCCAATTATACCCTGATAAAAAGTTTCCGCCCGGATAGCGGATGATCGGAACCTGCAATTCCTTGATCAACGCCTGAACATCCTTACGAAACCCGTTTTCATCAGCCTGAGGATGATCAGGTTCATATATACCTTCGTATACAGCACGCCCCATGTGCTCGATGAAAGACCCGTAAATCCGTTTGTCGACTTCACCAATTTTATATTCTTTGTCCACAATCACTTTCGCTTTTTTCATTGCACGTTTCCTCCTTCATTATCCTTTGACTCCGCCTACTGTCAGGCCGGAGATAAAGTACTTTTGGAAAAACAAGAAAATGATAATCACCGGCAAAATGGCAAATACTGAGCCGGATATGAGCATGTCGTAGTTGTTTCCGTAAGGGCTAAGCAAGCTGGAAAGCCCGATTGGAAGCGTAAACATTTCTTTCGACCGAAGCACAATCAAAGGCCATAAGAAGTTGTTCCAGCTGTTTAAAGACTGGAGAATGATCATCGCTCCGAATGCCGGTTTCATCAGAGGCGCCATAATCCTGAAAAAGATGCCAAATTCCGTGCATCCGTCCATCCTTGCTGAATCCAACAGGTCTTTTGGAAGGCCGAGTGCATATTGCCGGAAAAAGAAAACAGCTACCGGCGAAACGATAAACGGCAAAATGACACCCGTATACGAATCGATCAAATGCAGCCCGACTGTAAGCTTAAACAACGGGAGCATCATCACCTCAAGCGGGACCATCATAATAATCAGCACAAGAACAAAAATAATATTTCTTCCTTTAAATTCATAAACCGCCAGTCCGTACCCGATCATCGAAGAGAAAAACAAGGTTAGCACTGTCGTTAATAGACCAAGCACAAGGCTGTTAAAAAACCATTTAAAATAAATGCTGCCGCCGTTAAACAAAAATGTATAGTTATCAAGACTCATCACTTTTGGATCAATGTCAACATTCAGCCCCACCCGTAAAAGCTCAGATGATGGCTTTAATGATCCTAAAAGCAGACAGAAAATCGGGAAAATATACAACAGGCTCAGCATGATAAAAAATAGAGTAAGCGCGATTCTGTACACCCGAAACTGAGGACTGTGCCGCAACATTTACCCCTCCCCCTTAAACGAGCCTGACAGTTTTAATGAAATCAGGCTGACAACAAGTATGACAATCAAAAGCACAATGCCAATGGCCGCCCCGTATCCCATTTCATTGTAAGCAAGGCCCTGCTGATACAAATATCCGACAAGCGTCAGGCCGATATTACCCGGGGAATTATTTTGCCAAAGGACGTAGCTTTCCTCAAACATCCTGAACCCGCCAATGATGCTGATGGTTAAAACATAGACGGATACAGGCTTCAGAAACGGCAGCGTAATGTGCATAAATTTTTTCATCGTATTTGCTCCGTCAATATCAGCGGCTTCGTACAGCTCTTTCGGCACATTTTGCAGTCCGGCCAAAAAGTAAAGGATGTTGATCCCCATCCATCTCCACGAAGCAAGCAGCACCATCAAAAACATGCCGGTATGTTCATTGTTCATCCAGTTCTGCGGTGAAAAGCCGAGTTTGAGTAAGATGGAATTGGCCAGAGACGTTTCCATTTCTCCAAAGATTAGACGAAAAATAATCCCTGCCACAATGGTGGAAGTCAATGCCGGAATGAATAGTGCTGATTTGAATATATTTCTAAACTTGACTAGCTTTGAATTCAGGAATATGGCCAGAAGCAATGGGACTGGAATCAGCACAATCAGCGTCCAAAATGTATACTCCAGCGTATTAAAAAGGGCGGTATAAAACGTCGGGTTGTTAAGCGCGGTGTAATTGGATAACCCGACAAACGTCACCTCTCCAGGCAATATTCTTTGAAAGCTCATGATGAAGACACTAATGATGGGGTATAGAAAAAAAACAAGAAAGGATAATACAAATGGCGCTGTAAACAGATAAGGCGCCGCTTTTTTCGAATAAAAAATACCTCGCCAGCCTGATTCTTTCGCAGCCGAAGGAACGGGATGAGCCGTTCCCGTTTTCACAGGTTTCATGAGAACCTCCCCGCTTTCACTTTTTGAATGGGATTCTATTTCTGTTTCAGTTCACCTGCCGCTCTGTCCAAGGCTTGTTTTGGCGTCTTTTGCTGAGATTTGAGCGCGTCGAATAATACGCTTCTGTTGACAAGGTCTGAAGCCTTGGCAAAATCCTCATGTAAATAAATCGGATTGATTTCATCCTTGATATCGAGCAGCACAGAAAAAATGCCTGTTCCGTTTTGGAAGTAATCCGTGTATTTGTTTTTCTCTTTTAATTCCTTGGAGCTCCAGACATCCCAGCGCAGCGGATCAAACCCGAGCACACTCCAAAGCTTTTTGTTTCCTTCTTCAGAACCCTTCGCAAAGGCGAGAAACTCTTTCGCTAATTCGACATGTTTGGCCTGCTTTGGCACAACGGTGGCTGTGCCGCCCAAACCTGCTGAACGATCGCCTCCTTCTTCCCATGCCGGAAGCGGCCGAATGGCAATCTTCCCTTTCAGATCAGGCATATAATCTATGAATCTTCCCATATACCAAATCGGCATCAGAACAGAAGCCGCTCCGCCTTGGTTCATAAAACCGTAATATTCTTCACTGTGATGCCCGCCGCCCGGTGCGGCGATCATTGTTTTATCATTAATCATGTCTTTTAAATACTGAAGCGTTTTTACATTGGTGTCATTATTCAGGATCAGCTTTCCGTTTTTATCAAAATACCCTGAGTTTTGCTGTGAAATCATTGATAAAAACGTTGCTGAATCATTTGTTTCCACCGTTCCCATCGGCTTTCCGGTCGCTTTGCGCACTTTCTGTCCGGCTTTGCGGTAATCATCCCATGTTTTAATATCATCCGGGTTGATGCCGGCCTTTTTCATAATATCCATGTTATAGAACATCACCGTCGTCCCTACATGAGTATCCAGCCCATATAGCTTGCCGTTTTTGCTGTACAGCGTAAGACGCGCCTCTACGAATTTATCCCTGTCCTTTTCAATAAGCGGGGACAAATCGGCAAGCGGGACATCGGAGCCCTTCAGAAAGTTTGAAAACCGGGCCAATTCGACATCTGCAATGTCAGGCACGCCTTCCCCGGCGATTAAGGAAATCGACAGATTATCGTGCATTTGGCCATACGGATAAACGACCGTATTCAGTTTGATTTGACGGTCAGGATATTTCTTATTCCACTCTTTCACCATTTCCACATAAAACTGCTCATGAAGTCCGTTAAATGTCCAAAAAGTCAGCTCCGTTTCACCCGGTTTACCGGATGACCGTTCCGCTGAACACCCAGCGATGAATAATGTCAAAACCATCATGAGCGCAAGAAAACAGGCAGTCATCTTTTTCATCTACGTTACCCCTTCCATTCGAGGTGCGGGCTATTAATAAAGACCATGATTGACAAGCGTTTTGTTTTCATTGATGAGTCTTAATCCGGTGCAGCGGTCTCTTAAGGTGTGCGCGTGTCTGAAGGCATTCTTGACGGAATCCTGCCCGACACCGATTTCGTCAAAATACGCAGGGCCTCCGGCAGATTTCAGCCAGCCGGCCAGCTTTTTTCCTTCCGGCAGCGTTTCATAAGCCGATTGAATGACTTCCCTTTGACGTGGAGAAAATTCATTCAGCCCTTCAGCCTGGATCAGCTTTCTGTACGTGTCAGTCAATAAAACGGCCGCACAACCTACTTTTGCCCCATGGAGAATCTGAGGCCGTTTTTTCTCCATTAATTCCATCTCAATCCAATGGGAAATATGATGCTCCCCTCCTGATGCAGGACGGGAATGGTCCAAAGCCAGCATGACAAGTCCTGATACGATTAAGGACTCCATCAGAACCCGGATGCCCGTTTCCGTTTTCATTGCAATGTCTTCAGCGTGTTCGATACAGGCATCAAGTGCTTCTTGTACGAGCTTTGCGCCTATTGGTGAATAAGGCTCACCAGCGAGCTGATGAGAAATGTTCCAATCAGCCAAAGACGTCATTTTGCCTAGCATATCCCCAAACCCGGCCGCCACCATAGGCTGCGGCGCCGCTTTTAAGATATCAAGATCAGCGAACAGCGCGGACGGGGCCTTCGTTTGGATGGTTGTTTTCGTACCGTATAAAATAATGGGCGCACCAGCTGATGTAAATCCGTCAACGGATGGGGCAGTCGGATATGAAATAAACGGCAGCCTCCTCTGGAAGGCGGCAAAACGCACGATATCATGGATAGTCCCTGAACCGACTGCGATCATGATATCTGTTGATTTTTTCGTGTGGACCAGCACATGAATGAGTGATCGTTCATCTGCCACCACATCTCCTGCTTCATTTTCCGGAATAATCAGGCACTCCGCCTGAAGCTCTCCCTTTATCAAGCGGTCTTCTAACTCGATCCCCGCTATACGGTGCGTATTCCGATCACAGACAAGGACGATACGCTGATCATTCCTTCTTTTTACATAATCCAACAACCGATCGGCTGCTTGTTTTTCAAGAACAATTTCGTCTACTCCTAGAGGACATGTCATCTCCCCCGCGTGTTCAAAAGCACGCTGAACGTCAGCTGCGATATGATTCATAGCAGAATCCCCTCCTCAGCCAGTTTGGTTACATCCTTAATGGACTCCAGTACATAATCCGGCGTATATAAACGCTGTTCTCCCGGTTTCGCAGAACCAGTCAGCACTAAAGCGCTCTTCATGCCATACAGCTTTCCCATTGCGATATCAGATTCAATGCTGTCTCCTATAATCATACATTCATGCGCGGAAAGCCCCAGCGCAGTACAGGCAGCCTCCGCCATCAGCCATGAAGGCTTTCCGACGACAAGCTCCGTCTTCGCCTGAGCAGAAGCTTCTATCGCCCCGATCATTCCCGCAACGTCGATGGCATTTCCGTCCTCATTTGGAAAATAGCGATCTTTGTTCGTGGCAATTATACGAGCGCCTGCGGCGGCCGCTTTAAAGGCTTGATTCAAGTCTTCGTAGGTGAGTGTTTCATGAAGTGAGATGACAAGCCAATCTGCCTCCTTCGGTTCATCCGCTGTCTGGACACCCGCCAGCCTCAGTTCGTCTATCAAACCTTGTTCTCCAAGCACCCATACCTTTGAAAAACGATAGTTTCTTTTTAAAAAGGCTGCTGTCACACTTGATGACAAGACAATTTCGCTTACATCTGCATCTATACCGGCACCAAGCAGTTTTTTTCTGCACATGGCACGGGAGATATTTCCCCGGTTGCTCAAAAAGACGATTTTCTTTCCCATATTTCGAAGTGTACTGATGGCTTCTCTTGCTCCATCGATCAGTTCGTTTCCTCTGAATACGGTACCGTCCAAGTCAATCAGAAAACCGGCCGGTGACACTGCGGGATTATGACTGGCCATAATACGCATTTGCTCCGTGTTTTCGATAGAAGTGCTTTTCGTGGAGAACAGTATTGATCGGGCTGAGATTCTTGTTCAGCATCATAGAGTGATACGCCATTTCCGCAACCGTTTCTAACACCACCGCGTTGTGAATGGCGTTTAAGGCGTCTGTGCCCCAGCAGAACGGGCCGTGGTTATTAACGAGCACGCCCGGCACCTGCTCGTATTTATGATGCTGAAAGGTCTCCGCGATCACTTTGCCTGTATTCAGTTCATAGTCATGGATAATTTCTTCATCGTACATTTCTCTTGTACACGGAATCGCACTGTCGAAATAATCGGCATGTGTCGTGCCTAAAGGGGGTATGTCCCTTCCGGCTTGCGCCCAGCTTGTCGCCCATTGAGAATGGGTATGAACAATCCCGCCGATATTCGGAAACGCGTGATACAAATAAACATGAGTGGGTGTATCAGAAGAAGGTTTGAGCGAGCCTTCTACGACCTCACCTTCCAAATTCAAAACAACCAAGTCATCGGCTGTCAGCTCGCTGTATTCGACTCCGCTCGGTTTAATGACGATTAACTCTTTTTCACGGTCAATACCGCTCACATTTCCCCACGTAAAGGTCACCAGCTGATGCTCTTGAAGCTTCAGATTGGCAGCCAGCACCTCTTTTTTTAACGTTTCAAGCATGCTCATCACCCTTTATGAATTCTTTTGTGCGGCAGATGAAAATTGAAGATTTTTTATCGTTTTCAGACGCTTCATGACATGATTCTCTTTTCCGAAATATTGAACCAGCTCTTTATATTCAGCGTATAGCTTTTCATATACGGCGGCATGTTCAGCGTTTGGCGTATAGGATATATCTTTCAGTTTCCCCATGTGCGCCGCTGCCTCTGTGACATCATCATAGCCGCCGTTTTCTTTACCGGCCGCAAGCGCGCCGAAAATGGCAGAGCCTAAGGCTGGGGCTTGCGGTGAACCTGAGATTTTAATATCCATGTTTGTGACATCCGCATAAATCTGCATGACAAACGGGTTTTTCTCAGCAATACCGCCAGCTGCGTACAGCTCTTCAATTGGCACACCGCTTTCTCTAAATGTTTCAATAATCATCCTTGTGCCGTATGCTGTTCCTTCAACTAACGCTCGGTAAAGCTCTTCAGGTTTCGTCAGCAGCGTCATGCCAAGCAGCATCCCTGTTAGATCAGCATCAACTAGAGTTGAACGGTTTCCATTCCACCAATCCAGGGCAAGCAGGCCGCTTTCACCCGGCGCTTGCAGATTTGCTTTCTCGCTCAGCAGCTCGTGAATACTGATGTTTTTTTTCTCAGCTTCGTCTTTATATGCTTGCGGGACACACGTTTTTACAAACCAGTCAAAATGATCGCCCACACAGGACTGACCGGCTTCATACCCCGCAAATCCCGGCAGAATGCCGTTGTCCACGACCCCGCACATGCCGGGCACAATGTTTACCTCGTCTCCTAAGAGAACGTGGCATGTTGAGGTTCCCATAATCATCAGCATTTTTCCTGGTTCTGTGATACCGACAGCAGGAACAGACACATGAGCGTCAACATTCGCAACAGCAACCGCTGTTCCCGGAAGAAGACCAGTCAGCTGTGCCATTTTTTCCGTCAGCCCGCCTGCTTTTTCCCCTACTGAGTGAATCGATCCCGCTAACTTGTCTTTTGTAATCGTTTTCATTGCAGGGTGAAGTTTTTCAAAGAAATCCTCTGAAGGATATCCCGCTTCTTCACTCCAAATCGCTTTATAACCGGCTGTGCAGTTGCTTCGCTTCAGCGAGCCGCACAGCTGATACACGATCCAGTCAGCTGCTTCGATCATCCGATCAGCTGCTTCATAAATGTGCGGCGCTTCTTCGGCAATCTGCATCACCTTCGGAATCATCCATTCTGATGAAATCTTTCCTCCGTAGCGCTGTAAAAAAGCTTCTCCTTCTTCTTCGGCGATTTGATTGAGCCGATCAGCATGCTTTTGGGCGGCATGATGCTTCCAAAGCTTCACATAGCTGTGCGGCTCCTCTTCAAATTCCGGCAGCATACATAATGGCTGCCCTTCACTGTCGACAGGCAAGATCGTACATGCCGTAAAATCAATTCCGATCCCGATGATCTCTTGTGGATCAACACCAGTCTGTTCAAGTAATGACGGAATCGTTGTTTCCAAGACTTCCAGGTAATCTGCCGGATGCTGAAGCGCCCAGTCCCGCGGCAGCTTTTGACCCGTTTTGGGAAGAACGGTATCAATGACAGCATGTGGATATTCTTTGACAGCAGCGGCCAGCTCTTCTCCAGTTTTGACGTGAACGAGAACCGCTCTTCCTGATAATGTTCCGAAATCAACACCTATTGTGTAAGCCAAGTGACATCCCCCTCTCTACTTTTGAAGCCTGTAAAGCGCCTCATTCCATTTCAATTCATGTTTCAGCTTGTGAATCGATGTATCACGAGAAATCAAGATACTTTCGACCCCCGCCATTTCCGCCCAATCCATCAATTGCTCCGCTGTCAATTCGTAAGACAAGCAGGTATGGTGTGCGCCGCCGGCTAAAATCCATGCCTCCGCCGCTGTTTTTAATGAAGGCTCAGGCTTCCAGAGAACGCGGGCGACAGGCAGATTCGGCATATCTTTCTCAATTTCCTGTCCGTTTACCTCATTGAGCACGAGACGGAAACGCCCTCCGATATCAACCAGACTCGCTTGAATGGCTGATCCGCTAATGCCATTGAATACAAACCGCGCCGGGTCATCCTTGCCTCCGATAGACAGCGGATGAACTTCAATTTTCGGCTGATCCAAAGCAACTGTCGGGCACACCTCCAGCATGTGTGAGCCAAGAATCATTTCATTTCCAGGTTCAAAATGGTACGTATAGTCCTCCATGAAGGACGTTCTTTTACCTTCAGCCATGATTTTCATCATCCGGACGAGTGCAGCCGTCTTCCAATCACCTTCTCCGGCGAACCCGTAGCCTTTTTCCATAAGCCTCTGAACAGCCAGCCCAGGCAGCTGTTTCATTCCGTGCAGCACTTCAAATGAAGTCGTAAAAGCCGTGTATCCGCCTTGTTCAAGAAAAGCGGTTAGGCCAAGTTCAATTTTCGCCTGTTCTTTAATGGACGCTACCTTTGCTTCGTCTCGTTTCGTTTCCTCGCTGATGACATAAAGCTTGTCATACTCTGCATAGAGTGTTTCGACCTCATCGTCCGTAATTCCATTCATCACTTCGACAAGATCCCCGATGCCATAGCCGTCAACCTGCCAGCCGAATTGAATATGCGCTCCCACCTTGTCGCCGTCCGTTACTGCAACGTGACGCATGTTATCTCCGAATCTGGCAACCTTGATATGTCTGCTTTCATTTAGCGCAGCCGCCGTATTCATCCACTGAGAAATTTCTTTCTTCACCTCTTCATCATCCCAATAGCCTGCGACAACTTTTCGGCTCAGTCCCATACGAGAATTGATGTACCCGTACTCGCGATCGCCATGTGCGGATTGGTTGCTGTTCATAAAATCCATGTCAATCGTATTCCACGGAATATCCCGATTGTATTGAGTGTGCAGATGCATAAGCGGTTTTTGGTAAGAGGAAAGGCCTTCTATCCACATTTTTGCGGGAGAAAATGTGTGCATCCATGTAATGATTCCGGCGCATGTTTCACTGTACTCCGCTTCTCTTAACAGCTGTCTGATGGTTTCCGAGGAAGTGACAACAGGTTTATGCTTAATTTTATATCTGGAAGAAATGCCGCTAAGCCCCTCACAAATGCTTTTTGCATGCTGGTCGACCAGCTGCAGCGTTTCTTCTCCATATAGATGCTGGCTTCCTGTTACAAACCAGAATTCATAATCTCTTGTCTGAAGCATGTTAACTGCCCCTTTCTTATAAAATAAAACGCTTCCAATTCCAAAATGATAGATACGTACTAATAAACGAAAACTAGTGAATTATTATTAATTTGTACGAACAACTTCATTATAGTAATTCAGTAGGATACTGTCAATCTTTTCTTTTAAAAAAAGCCAGGTGTTCACCTGGCTTTTCAGTTTAATAGGACGGCCAGCCTGAACTCCAATTCAAATCACTGATTAATAGCTTTGGAATGCCGTTATCTTTCGCGTCATAGGCATGGCGCACGAGTATGTTTCCATTTACAATATCCTGACCTCCAGGCCCTTTCCATTGTTCATTGCCGGAATCTAAGATGGTGCCCCCTCCTTCCAGCATACTTTTTCCGCTTTTATCAAGATAAGGCCCTGTTATGCTTTTAGATCTTCCATAAGCAATTTTGTACGTACTATTTACTCCATCACAGCATTTATCAAATGAAACCATTAAATAATAATAACCATTTTGATATGTGAGGGTAGGAGCTTCCAGCGCTCCGCCATTACTCGGCCTCGACGCAATGGAATAAAGCGACCCGGTAGGCTTCATCGTGTTCTTATCCAGCTTGGTCAGCTTGATTCCGCTCCAAAACGAGCCGAACGCAAGCCATGGGTTGCCATCCTTGTCAAAGGTGAGTTCCGGATCGATGGCGTTATAATTATTGGAGCTCGTTGACCGGATCACCAAGCCTTCGTCTTTCCAGCTTCCCGAGCTGATGCTTGTTGAAGAAGCAAGGCCTATGGCAGAGATATTTTTTCCGAAAGAAGAAACTGAATAATACAGCCAGTACTTTCCGTTATAATATTGAATATCCGGCGCCCACTGGTTTTGGCCGTAATTCGGCACATAAGCGGACCACCATGATAAAGGTGTGCTGAAAATCGATTTTTGCACGGTCCAGTTTTTAGCATCCGAAGATTTGAGTACCCGCAGCCCTCTTTCTTCCGTAAGACCTGTTCCAAACGCGTACCACGAGCTTCCCTCTTTGATCATCGTTGGATCATGAAGCAGTTCATTAGACGCTCCCCAGAATGCAGCGGATGCCGGTGAAGCGGAACTCAATAACAAACCCGCTGTCAGAGCAGCACTCGAAAAGTGAAAGAACCGTTTCCATGCTTTTTTCTTTTTCAATTTTGTCAAACCTCCTTTATTTTAGAAAGCGCTTACAAAACCTGAAATTGAATCCTCCTTTCCTTACAAATGAGCGGCATATCGTACGGGATCAGATTCAGGAAATTTTCGGTATCTTCTTTCATTTTAGTCACTCCGTCATAATTTGTACAGACAAAAAAATAGAATCCGCCTCACAAGGCGGATTCTTCCGTATCTTTATTGGTACGTAATATCGTCAACCGTTTGGCGATCTAACTTCTTAATGACTTCGGTGATTAATTTTACCGCGTTTTCATAATCGTCACGATGCAGCATGGCAGCGTGCGTATGAATGTATCGTGTTGCAATGGTAATGGACAGCGCAGGAACACCGTTTGCCGTCAAATGAATGGACCCGGAATCAGTTCCTCCACCGGCGATCGCGTCAAATTGATATGGAATGCCTGCTTCTTCTGCTGTATTGACAACTAAGTCACGAAGTCCTTTGTGGGAGACCATAGATGCATCGTACAGAATAATCTGTGGTCCTTCTCCCATTTTGCTTTGCGCTTCCTTCTCAGAAATCCCTGGCGTATCTCCGGCTATCCCTACATCAACACCGAAAGCAATATCAGGCTGTATCGTGTGCGCAGAGGTCTTCGCTCCTCTTAGGCCAACTTCTTCCTGTACAGTTCCAACGCCATACACAACATTTGGATGATCTGTGTTTTTTAAATTTCTCAAAACATCAATGGCAATCGCACAGCCGATACGGTTGTCCCACGCCTTTGCTAAAAGAAATTTTTCATTGTTCATTACCGTAAATTCAAAATGCGGAACGATCATATCGCCTGGGAGTACGCCCCATTCCAATGCTTCCTCACGGCTTGAAGCCCCGATATCAACGAACATCTCTTTGATGTCTACCGGTTTTTTTCTCGCTTCAGCAGATAAAATGTGCGGAGGCTTAGATCCGATAACACCTGTGACCTCTCCCTTTTTCGTCACGATGGTGACACGCTGAGCCAGCATGACTTGAGACCACCAGCCGCCGACAGTTTGAAAACGGATAAAGCCTTTATCGGTGATTTGTGTCACCATAAAACCGACTTCATCCAAATGCCCGGCAATCATAATTTTCGGACCGTTTTCCGCGCCTGTTTTTTTCGCAATTAAACTGCCAAGCCGGTCAGTTGTCACTTCATCAGCAAATGGTTCTATGTATGATTTCATCACTTGCCTTACTTCTCTTTCATTTCCCGGAATACCTTTTGCATCAGTTAATTCCTTCAGCATGGTTAATGTTTCATCCAATTTAGCCATGATTCCAAAAACCTCCCTCATATGTCCTGCATTATTATTATACAAAACCTGACGGTAACCATACGACTATTTCACTTAAAAAGCGGGTATATCTTTTTTAACAAACTTCTTTTAGAAAAAGTGAAACCTTTTTCTATGCACTTCGTATTACATCAGATCATCACAATGAGGGAGGTGCCTTCACACAATGTTTATCATGGTTCTCCGGATACTATTGCTTGCTTTATTTGCTTACTGTATTTATGCCTTGGTCAAATATGTCGCCAATCCAAAGAGAAGACTGAAGCTGGCCCAATCAAAAGAACTTTTTTATATTATCGATGAACAGAACAATACCCGAAAGAACTTTCAATTGACGTATAAAGGCGTGCTTTTTGAAGGAGAAAAGCATATTCCTTCCAAGGATCATCCGCTGTTCATCCACACCATCTTCGTATGGACAGAGTCTCCTGAAAAGCTGAAAAACTTCTCTGCAAAAGATTTTAAGAACATTGAAGAAAAAGTACTGGAACGATATCCGGATTGCAAAATTGACTGGGATCAGCCCATAAAACTTGCAAAAAAAGCAGAAGAGCGCTAAACGCTTTTCTGCTTTTTTATAAATCAAACGGACTGTAATAAATACCGATCAACACCGCTTCAATTACCAAAAGAAACGGCACACCGTATTGAAATGATGTGTGCTTCGTTTTATGTCTGAAGGTCTGCATGCCGAGCCAGACACCAAGCGCTCCAAACACAATGGCAATCAGCCACAGCCGATCTTCAGAAATTCTCCATTTGTGGTGCTGCGCTCTTCGTTTATCTGCGCCCATCACCCAAAAACCGCACAGATTGATCAGAACTAGATATACAGCAATCATCATGTTCCCTCATCCTTTATATAAAAAAGCCGCTCTTAGAGAGCGGCTCTATATCATTATTTGTTTAATTGAGCTTTAGCAGCATCAGCAAGCTGATTGAATGCAGTAAGATCGTTTACAGCAAGATCAGCAAGCATTTTACGGTTTACTTCGATACCAGAAAGCTTAAGACCGTGCATTAAACGGCTGTAAGAAAGACCGTTCATGCGAGCAGCTGCGTTGATACGAGTGATCCAAAGCTTACGGAAATCACGTTTTTTCTGACGACGGTCACGGAAAGCATAGTTTCCAGATTTCATGACCTGCTGGTTAGCTACTTTGTATAATGTATGTTTTGAACCGAAATAACCTTTTGCTAATTTAAGAACCTTTTTACGACGCTTACGTGTAACAGTTCCGCCTTTTACTCTTGGCATTAAATTTCCCTCCTAATTGTTCCTTGTCCGATTACTTGATGTTAGCAAGCATTTGTTTGATACGTTTGAAGTCTCCTGCGCTTACAACAGCACTCTTGCGAAGCTTACGCTTTTGCTTTTGAGATTTGTTGGCGAATAAGTGACTTGTGTATGCATGAGAACGTTTTAACTTCCCAGAACCTGTCTTTTTAAAACGTTTAGCAGATCCGCGGTGAGTTTTCATTTTTGGCATGGGATTTCCTCCTTATTGCTTTTCGTTTTTCGGCGCGAGCATGAGGAACATGCTGCGGCCGTCCATTTTTGGTTTTGTTTCGACTGTCGCAACCTCAGCACATGCTTCAGAAAAACGGTCTAGTACACGCTGGCCGATTTCTTTATGAGTAATTGCGCGTCCTTTAAAGCGGATAGAAGCTTTCACTTTATCGCCTTTTTCAAGGAATTTAATCGCATTGCGCAACTTCGTGTTAAAGTCATGCTCATCGATTGTCGGACTTAATCTAACTTCTTTTAAGTTAATGATTTTTTGATTTTTGCGTGCTTCTTTGTCCTTTTTCTGCTGCTCGAATCTGAACTTTCCGTAGTCCATGATACGGCAGACAGGCGGTTTTGCATTTGCTGCAACTAACACAAGGTCAAGATTTGCGCGGCCGGCTATTTCAAGTGCTTCCTGACGGGACTTGATTCCAAGCTGGTCGCCATTTTGTCCGATTAAGCGGACCTCACGTGCACGGATACCCTCATTAACCAATTGATCTTTGCTAATAATGAGCCACCTCCATAGTTTCTTCGAATTGATTCACACTCTTTTGACTGCATTCTGCAGGCAAACAAAAAGTGCGGGCATTATAAAACACCCACACTACGAACATCTGTATCAATAAAAATGTACGGTCAACCTGCCAACTACATGAATGTGTCAATCAGGTGAGAAGCGGGTGCTTCTGCTTGTGATTTATATTCAATTCAATAACTATTCTACACAATGCCGGATGTTTAGTCAAGGATGACTTACCCGGAACAACTTCCTCATTGTAACACGGGTTATTTATGAGTGCAAGAGAGAAAAAGAAAATCTTTTATTCTTATCCAGCATGCAAGTGTTCTAAACCCTCCAGACAATCATGAAGGATTTGGTTAAACAGCATTGGCTGAGCCAGCGGCGATCCATGGCAATGAACACGCTGAAAATAGCTGATTTGCTCTTCCCACATCCAGACGCTGACACCCCCGCCATGAATAAAGTCCGGAAGCTGCGGATGCTCCGCACCAGATTCTGTTATACGAAGATCCAATATACCTCCCCATCCTTCTCCTTATTTCGCAATTTACCAAAAACCACATATAGGAAAAAATGCTAAACAAAGTGAACCTCATACTAAAAAAGCCGATATAAGAACCAGAAGGGAGTCCGACACATGAACAAACCGATACAGCTTACTCTATTTTTGACATTGATAATAACCGGCTGCTCCAATAGCAACAGCATATCTTCAGAGCCAAAAGAAGAGACTGTTATCACAGCCGCAGCGTTTCATGAAAACAAGCTGGAGAAAGAGCTGAAAAACCTAAAACCCGTTTCATTGAAAATGGTGAATCCGCTCGCAACTGAATTAGGAAAGCTGAAGGCGAAGCAAGAAGCGGAGAAACAAAGACAAATCACTGCAGCGAAAAAACGCGAAAAAGAGCAGCGAGCGAAACGAAAGAAACAACAGGAGGAAGAAGCGGAAAGGCAACGATTGGCACAGGCAGCAGCAGAAAGACAAGCTGAGCTTGAAAGGCAGCGTCAGGCAGCAATCCAAAAACAGCAGGAAGCAAATGCCGAAAAAGAACGGCAAGCGCAGGAACAGCGTCAGCAGGATGAGGCATCCTCATCTAACAGCCAAAATGCGCCATCTTCCCCGAGCCAGACAGATGATGCCATTCAACAGCCGGCTTCTGAGCTCCCTGATGACGACGGTTATGGTTATGAAGAACGAAAAAAGTGGCATGACGATCAAGTGGAATGGGGCATTAAACAAGGATATATCGATCCGGAAGACGCACCATAAAATAGAAAAAGCCAAGGCTGTCAGCCTTGGCTTAACCTCCGATCAGCTGTATAAACACAGGAATGACCAGAACCGTTACGACCCCGACAACGACAACAGCAATACTTGCCATCGCGGCTTCGACTTCACCCATCTCGATCCCAACGGCTACACCGAGTGCGTGTCCGGACGTTCCGAGAGCCAACCCTTTTGAAATGGGATTCTTCACTTTAAATACCTTTAAAAACAAAGCGCCGAGCGCATACACAATGACGGCGTTAAAGATGACCGCAAAAGCTGTGATATCGCTGATGCCGCCAATATCTTTTGATAAAGGAAGCGCAATCGCCGTTGTTGCCGCCTGCGGAAGCATACTTTTCATAACAGCCTCATCAAGGTGAATCCCTTTTGCAAGCAAATAGACAATCGTGACAGAGCAGATAGAGCCTGCGATAATGGAGGACATAATTTGCCACCAGTATTTTTTCAGTTTATCTCTTTGTTTGTACAATGGAATGGCAAAGGCGATCGTCGCAGGTTCCAGGAAAAACTTAATGATTTCTCCCCCGTTATTATAGTCAGCGTAAGAGAAACCGCCGATTTTCAAGAATGCAATTCCAAGCACCATCGCAACAAACAATGGAGTGAAAAGGAAGAACCCTTTTGTTTTTTTAAATAAAAAGGTGCCGATGCCGAAAGCGGCCAGTGATACGACAATTCCGAAATAAGGACTCATTGTGCTTTCCATTTCATGAACCTCCTGTTTCTTTTAATGGTGAACAAGTTCGTTTTTCTTCTGCGGCGGCTGCACTGTTTTTGCTTTTATGTCATCGGCAGTCTTGCGTTTTCCGCTCAGTGTAAGAATAAGCTGAGAAAACAATCCTGTTGCCCCCAATAAAATAATCGTTGCGAGAAGAATGACAAGGACGATTTGCAGGCCGTATTGCTGCATCACACCAAGAGAATTCATAACAGATATACCTGATGGAACAAATAAAAATCCGATCAATGAGGTTAAAGACGTTCCGAGCGTTTCTACTTGTTCCAGTTTAATCACTTTCAAGCATAATAGGAGAAATAATAAGACCAATCCTACAACTGACGCCGGTATAGGAATTGGGACAAAAGCGGCAATCATATTGGAAACCATCATAATGACGGCAAAAATAAATGCTTGTGTTAAAAATCCGTACACTTTTTTAGCACTCATTTTCTTCACCTCTTTCTCTTTTGTACCCTCATTATAAATAAGAATTTCTCTCTATTAAGCGCTTACATGATAACTTGCCGAATATTTAAGGTGAGTTGCAGCATAAAAAGGATGAAATACAAAAAGCCGCCCCGTCAAATATGGAGCAGCTTTTTTAATTCCTTGGCATATGTCCGGCTGACCGGTATTTTCGATCCGTCTTTCATGATCAGGTTATAGGTGGAATTAAACCAAGGCTGTATCTCTTTGATGTACTCAGTATTAACGACAAAGCTTCGATGGACGCGGAGAAAATCAGGTTCCGGAAGCTTTTTTTCAATGACCACGAGCGTATCATTGACTGAATAAGAAGCATCAAAGGTTTTTACATTGACATGGCCATCTTCGGTTCCCGCAAAGATTATATCTTTCGTATCCACAATCACAATCGATTCACCGACAGATAAGGCTAATTTATGCTGGCTGGCATGGCTGATCTGTTCTGGTTCAGCAATCTCCCGCTTTACCTTTTTATACTTTTTCATTGTTTGCCGAACCCTTTCTTCATCGAAAGGTTTGGTTAAGTAATCGAGAGCGTCCACTTCAAAAGCTTTAAGTGCATACTGGTCATAGGCCGTCGCGAACACAACCGCCGGAGGATGCTTCATATTCTTCAATCGTTTTGCGATATCAAAGCCATTCTCACCGGATAAATCAACGTCTAAAAACAGCAAATCAGGCTTTTCATCCATCATTTGGTCAAACGCTGATTCAATATTTTCTGCTTCATTGATTTCTAATTCCTCATTTGTCCTTTTGAGTAAATAAGCCAGTTCATCTCTTGCCAGAATCTCATCATCAACTATTAACACCCTGAGCATGTTCTTCTCCCTCTTTCATTTGTTGCATAGGCACTTGAAAGGAAACCTCTGTCCCTTTATGTACCTCACTCTTGATATGTAATGCAGCCTGCTGGCCGAATAAACCAATCAGCCGCTGATTCAGATTATAAAGCGCAGTCCCTGTTCCTTCCTTAGAAGGCAGCGGTTTATTCCCCAGTTCCGGCAAGACGTCCGGCGGAATTCCACGGCCATTGTCCGTGACCTTCATATAGACGGATGACTCATCAGATAAGACACAAACCGTTACCTTGCACATGTCTTGTTTTTTGGGAAATGCATGCCGCAATGCGTTTTCAACAAGTACCTGTAAGACAAACGGAGGAATCTCAATTGGCTCCAGCCTGCTGTCAATATCAAGCTCAATCTCATATTTCCCGGGAAAACGCGCCTGTTCTAATGACAGATAGGCTTGAAGATGATTCAGCTCCTTTGAAAGCGGGATCAGCAGCTGTCTTGCTCCCTGGAGATTAGAACGAAAGTACACACTAAGCTGCAGCAAAAGCTTACGGGTTTTTTCAACATCTGTCCGGCATAAAGCAGAAATCGTATTGATGGCATTAAATAAAAAATGCGGGTTAACCTGTGCTTGAAGCGCTTTGATTTCCGCATCCTTCAGAAGCTTGCTTTGCAGCTCAGCCTCACCGAGCTCAAGCTGTGTCGAAAACAGCATGGCAAGCCCCTCGGCAAGCTCCTCCTCTACCTGACTGAGACCGGCCGGGCTTTTAAAATACATTTTTAACGTTCCGATTGTGTTCCCGTTTGATGTCAAAGGCAGTACAATCGCCGCGTGCAAAGGGCATTCCGGATGGGTGCATTCAATCTCTTCCTCTGAAGTAGCCTTCATGATGCGCCCTGTTTTAATTACCTTTTTAGACAGACCTGTGATCAAGCTTTTAGATGGGATATGATGGTCCATTCCCGCTCCGACATGCGCAAGTATTTTCTCATTATCCGTCAGAGATACCGCATCTGTTCCAGTCATCTTATGAATGATGGACGCTACACTTTTACAAGAGCTTTCATTTAACCCTTGACGGAAAAAAGGAAGCGTCTGATCGGCAATGGTCAGCACCCTGTGCGTTTCAAGCGCTCTTGCCTGTTCTTCCTTGCGAATAATGGCTTGAATAATCGACAGGAAAATAAAGCTGCCTGTTCCGTTAATGAGGATCATCGGGATCCCGATCATGCTGACTAGCTCCCAAGCGTCAGTGAACGGCTTTGCCATCAGCAAAATAATGACCATTTGCAAGGACTCCATACCGATTCCGACGAGAGCTGCGATACGCGGTGTCGGCATTCGGTAGCGCTTCGTAAAATACCGGCCGATCCACCCCGCTAGAATTCCGGCTAAAACAGACGAGACCGCACAGCTTAAAGCCGTGCTGCCGCCGAGCGAAAACCGATGAAGGCCTGCTAATAAACCGATTCCCGCTCCAACAAACGGCCCGCCCAAAAGCCCTCCTATTTCAACGCCTAAAATACGGGTATTCGCAATAGAGCCAGACGGATCTATTGTAAACACCCAATCATTGTTCACAATCATATGTTTTTGAATTTCGATGCCGGTGTAATTGCTGATGATGCTGAAAAGAGAAAAAATAGAAATCAGTGCAGCCTTTCCTTTGTAGCCCTCCGGATTTTGAAGAGCCTGTCTGAAAAGTTTAGTGTGAGCCAGAATAAATCCCAATATAACAATAATTCCTACCCTTTCCAGCATCATAATCATTAATTGAATCATTTATGTCACCTGTTCTTTCCCATTTCATTTTATCATTTTTCGGCAAATCGTTTCATGGCTGACTGTTTTTTTAAAATCGTCTGAAAACATATTTCACAAGGCTTTTATCTATTGTAGAATAAACATGAGCATTTTGGCAGAAAGAATTGAATCTGAAGCAGAGGAGAAGATCATGAAAGCCGTATTTTTTGATTTAGATGATACACTACTTTGGGATGAGAAAAGCGTCAGAACAACATTTGCAGAAACATGTTTACAGGCCGAGAAAAAATATGGTCTTGACCCGCAGGAATTTGAAGAAGCTGTTCGGGAAGCGGCGAGAGAATTGTACATGTCTTACGAGACATATCCTTATACGGTGATGATCGGCATTAACCCATTTGAAGGGCTCTGGTCGAATTTCTCTGAGCCGATCAGTGAAGGGTTTCAGAAGCTGAATAAGATTGTGCCGGAGTACAGACGAAACGCATGGACAAACGGCCTGAAAGCGCTGGGTGTCGACGATCCGGCATATGGTGAATATTTGGGAGAGTTTTTTGCAGCGGAGCGCCGAAAACGCCCGTTTGTATACGATGAAACATTCGATGTGCTTGATCAATTAAAAGGAAAATATGAGTTGCTGCTTTTGACTAACGGCGATCCGAGTCTGCAAAAGGAGAAGCTCGCCGGCGTGCCTGAGCTCGCCCCTTATTTCAATGAAATTGTCATCTCAGGCGCTTTTGGCAAAGGGAAACCCGACGCTTCTATTTTCGAGCATTGCCTTCAGCTGATGAATATCCAAAAGGAGGATGCCGTCATGGTCGGCGATAACCTGAATACAGACATTTTAGGCGCTTCCAGAGCCGGTATCAAAACCGTATGGATCAATCGGACGGATAAGAAAAATGAAACAGAAGTGACGCCTGATTACATCATCAGCAGCCTTCATGATTTGTTTCCTATTTTAGAACATAAATAAAAAAGCATGATCTCTTTCATGAGATCATGCTTTTTTTATCATTTCTTCGCTTCAGCTACAGCCTTTTTCACAAAATCATCAAGTGAAATGGTTTCAGACTTCTGCTCTCCGTATTTACGGACGTTTACCGCTCCGTTTTCTGCTTCTTGGTCACCGACCACAAGCATGTACGGAATTTTTTGCATTTGCGCTTCGCGGATTTTGTAGCCGATTTTTTCATCACGGCTGTCGACTTCTACACGCAGGCCTTCACGCTGCAGGCGCTCTTGTACTTGCTTCGCATAATCCAAATGCACAGCCGGAGAAACCGGGATGACCTGGAACTGAACCGGTGCAAGCCATGTTGGAAGTGCGCCTTTATGCTCTTCGATAAGGAATGCAACAAATCGTTCCATTGTTGACACTACACCTCTGTGAATAACAACCGGTCGATGCTGCTTGCCGTCTTCTCCGATATATGTCAGATCGAAGCGTTCAGGCAGCAAGAAGTCCAACTGAACAGTAGACAATGTTTCTTCCTTGCCGATCGCTGTTTTCACCTGAACATCAAGTTTAGGGCCGTAGAATGCAGCTTCGCCTTCTGCTTCGTAATAATCATGGCCAATTTCGTCCATTGCCGCTTTCAGCATAGATTGCGCTTTGTTCCACATTTCATCGTCATCAAAATATTTTTCTGTGTCTTCCGGATCACGATAAGACAGACGGAAAGTGTAATCGTGCAAGCCGAAATCTTCATATACGTCCTGAATCAAACGAACAGTTCGGATAAACTCATCCTTAATCTGATCCGGACGGACAAAGATGTGAGCATCATTCAGTGTCATGCCGCGCACCCGCTGAAGACCTGACAGCGCACCTGACATTTCGTAGCGGTGCATTGTGCCAAGTTCAGCGATACGAATCGGAAGCTCACGGTAGCTGTGAATATCATTTTTATAAATCATCATATGGTGCGGGCAGTTCATCGGACGGAGCACAAGTGTTTCATTGTCCATTTCCATCGGAGGGAACATGCCTTCTTGATAATGATCCCAGTGTCCTGATGTTTCATACAGCTCTTTGCTTCCAAGCACTGGGGTATAAACGTGTTCATAGCCGAGGCTGATTTCTTTATCGACAATATAGCGCTCGATCGTGCGGCGGATTGTCGCGCCTTTTGGCAGCCAAAGCGGCAGACCTTGTCCGACTTTTTGAGAATTCGCAAACAGCTTTAATTCTTTGCCGAGCTTTCTGTGGTCTCGCTCTTTTGCTTCTTCAAGCATGCGAAGATGCTCGTCAAGATCAGCTTTTTTGAAGAAAGCTGTTCCGTATACACGCTGAAGCATTTGATTATTGCTGTCACCGCGCCAATATGCACCTGCAAGGCTTAACAGCTTAAATTCTTTGATTTTTCCTGTTGACGGAACGTGTACGCCGCGGCACAGGTCAAAGAATTCGCCCTGCTCATAAATCGATACGGTTTCCCCCTCAGGAATCGCATCCAGCAGTTCAAGCTTCAGATCATCGCCGATTTCCGCAAAGCGGGCTTTCGCTTCTTCACGGCTGACTTCTTTTCGAACGATCGGAAGGTTCGCATTGACGATTTTTTTCATTTCTTTCTCGATTTTCGGCAGATCCTCCGGTGTAATCGCTTCTTCCATTTCTACATCATAGTAAAAACCGTTTTCGATAACAGGGCCCACACCGAATTTCACATCTTTGTAAATGCGTTTAATCGCTTGCGCCAGTAAGTGAGCCGTACTGTGGCGCATAATCTCAAGACCCTCTTCTGATCCTTCAGTAATGATTTCCACAGTGCCGTCTTCGTTGATCGGCGTTTTCAAATCGATTTCTTTTCCGTTCAGTTTTCCGGCTAATGATTTCTTTTTTAATCCCGGACTGATGGATGCCGCGATATCTTCTGTTGTTGTTCCTTTCGCAAACTCCTTGACTGCTCCATCAGGAAATGTGATTTTTACCATATCTGACATCTTTGTCACTCCTTTTTTTGCATATAAAAACCCCGCCCCCTATGAAAGGGACGAGGTTGAATAAACGGAATCGTGGTTCCACCCTTTTTTCCGCAAGCCCATACACCGGCATTTGCGGCTCTAAACTCTGTAACGGGAGTTCCCGTCAGCCATTACTGTCCCTGCTAAAGGTGTTCACAGCTGAGGTTCAAAGGCGGTAAAGCGAATGGTCCTTAGCTGGGAAGCTTGCAGCCGTGACTTCCCTCTCTTCAAGCCGGTATCATTCCTTCATGTCCTTATCAGTACGTGTGTCAATCTTAATCTCCTATGTATTATAAATTGTTCGTTCTAAAAAATCAACACGATTGTATTTCCTTTTTTTAAGCGGCAGCCTTATGTTTACAGGCTGCCGGCACTTATCCCTCCGAGTGCTTGACCGGTGTTTCAGCGTTTGAAAACGCCTGAAGCGGAAGCATTTGCACACGTTCTTGAAATACGTTTTGAATCGTCCTTACCATCATATGCTCAGGCTGGTCTGTATAGAGAACCACCTCATCAGGTGCGATGGAGATCAGCGGCGCAAGCAAATGGGAGTCAATGTACATGGGGTGATCCCGGACAAATCGCCTGTCTATGTATTTCATTTTTTCCCGTTCCGGCACATAGCGCATCTCCCACAGTGTAAACGAACCGTCATGGACAATGTGCACCTTTTTGATTCGCGGAGGCTTAGCCATTACGTAGTCTCTGAGTGTCTGAATAAAGTTTTGGTACTCCTGCTCCATCTTATATTCGTCTATTGCCGCTTCCACAGTTTCTCTAAGCTGTTCGTAGTACTTTCCGAGGCGAAAGATTTGAAAGGAACGAATTGAAAATACTTCGTCCTCTAAACAAATCGTTCGGAGCTCATCTAAAATATACTGCTTGCGCGGCGGCTTCATCGGTTCAAACGGAAGAACATCAGCTTCCCCCTCTATAATACTGTGTGCGAGCTGAAGGATTTGCTGCTGCTCATCCTGGTCCGTGAAACAATACGTCTCTTCAATCAACGACAGCATATGCTCGTCTTCTTTGCATTCTAAAAAAAACTTGACCAGAATCGGCTCCATAAAACGCTGAATAGAGAAAGCCGGCTCAGCTTTTTCAATCTCGATTTTTCGTATACTTTCACGGACAATGATGTTTTCCCGATCGTCCGAATGCTGAATGAGATGTAAAAAAGCGGCTGTATCTTGGTCATCTTCAAAGATTATTTCAAGCATGTTTGTCCCCCCTTACGGCATCTGTTACAAGTATATGGGGGATGTTTTTAAAATAGACGTAAAGGTCACAGGCAAATCTTAATTTGATTCTTGAAACAAGTTTTGCATTTTCTTTCTGAAGATAAGTGGCAGCGCCATAAAAATGATATAAAATCCGAGGACGAGAAAGAAGGCGGGCAAATTGCCCGTGAAAAAGCTTGCTCCCAGCACGTTCAGCGCAACGGTCCCAGGGATGATTCCCGCAGCCGTCGCCGCAAAATAGGGCAGCGCCTTGACATTAGAAAGCCCTGCCGCATAGCTGACGAAGTCAAAATTAATCGGAAGGATCCGCAGAAGAAAGATATAGAAAAAACCGTTTTCCTCCATCTGTTTCTGGATGTTTTCCAGCCTTTCATGATGGCTGTTCGTTTTTGCAGCAAACAGACTGGCTGCAAAAAATGAGACAGCCGAAGCGCACATCGACCCGAATAGTGTGTAAAGCGTGCCGAGAATCGGGCCAAAGGCGAGACCGCCCGCAATAGAAATAACTGATACCGGAAATAATACAAGCGGCCTGACGATCGATATCCCGATAAAGATAAGCGGTGCAAAGATGCCAAACGATAAAACCCATATTCGGATTTCCTTCGGAGATAGATTTAAATACCTTTTATTGGCCCAAAAAATCAAGCCTGCTCCCGCAAGCACTGCCAGCCATTTAACAGCCGTTTTAAGTTTCATACCCTCTCAGTTCCTTCCCCTTTGAACCGCAGCGGTTATTAATGGCGGCGGTTTTCTCCGTCAAGACGGATCGGAGCAGCCAGATATAAAATCCGCTCCATTAATCTAGCCGCTTTTACTTCTTCCTTTTCTCCCCTTTGCGAATACGTAAAATGATGTTTCAGCTCATCAGGCGAGAAATTAGAAGAGAAGAAAGTCGGCAGTTGCTGAGACATTCTGTGCTGAAGCACTGTCCCGATGACTTCATCCCTGACCCAGCTCGTCATCGATTCCGCTCCGATGTCGTCGAGCATCAGTACAGGCGTTGTTTTTACCATGTTCAGCTTTTCTTCCAATGAATGATCTTGAAGCGAGTTTTTCAGCTCTCTGACAAATTCGGGCACATAGACGATCATGGAGGAATACTCTTTTTCCGCCAGCTCATTGGCAATAGCGGCGAGCATAAAGGTTTTCCCTACGCCGAACTTGCCGTACAAATACAATCCTTTCCCTTTTCCCGTCTCATTATAGCTTTTCAGAAAATCCGTGACATGCTGGAACATTGCAAGTCTGCTCGGGTCATTAATATCGACCTGCTGGAACGTCGCTCCGAGAAGATCCTGTTGAATATACATGCTTTTCATGAGAGACTTCTGTTTTTTCTGCTGATCGAGCTTTCGTTTGACCGGACATTCGTAATACTCGATATCAATAGAGCGGCCGGTCATCACAAGCTTCGGATGGTAGCCCTCCAACAGATTATTGCTGTTTTCGTCTTCTGAACAATAAGAGCAGTGCTTGCTCTGTCCAATATATTCATAAAGCTTATTTAAGCTTCTTTCAATCATTTTTTGATCGATGACGTCTTCATTTTCCTTCAAAAATGCCTGAACGTCCTGATCCTTCATCACTTTTTCCTTCATTTGTTCAAGACGCTTTTGGAAATCCGGTCTGCCGGTTACGCCCTGCAGGGAACGGCTGATTGGTTCCATGTATTACTTCACCCCGCATCTCTGCTCTTAATAGGCAGAGTATTTTTTCAGTTTTTTCATTTCTTCCATCATCTTTTTCTTCTGTTCTTCCAAGTCCTGTTCATGTAGCATCTGCTGTCCGGTTTCAGAATCGGACGCCGATTTCTTTTCTTTCATCCAGTCAGGAAGTTTTTCTTCGCGAATCACTTTTTGATTTCGTTTAGAAGCTTGGCTCGTTTTACCTTCAGCCCATTCAAGATACTGGCGGTTTTCTTCTATGGCAAGCTTCATCGCTTCTCTGACCGTTTTGACTTTTTTGCGCGCCCAATGGGAGGCAATTTTTTGTATATAGTTTTTCGACAGCTTCATGTCGGTTTTCAGCATGACATAATAAATTAACACATTTATGACGCCTGGTTCCAGCTTCTGTTCAAACATAATCTCTTCTATAATTTTCAAATCTGCTTTTGACGGTTCGGTTCCGTCCGCGATATCCTGAAGAAGCTTTTTCGGTGAGATGACCTCCAGCAATGCGATCAGCTCACTATCCAGCGAATCCTCTTCTGCCGGTTTTGCGCCTTCACGCAGATGTACCGGCTGTGTTTTCTCCACTAAGTCCGGGAGCTGTCCGTTCCTCTCGATTTGGTACCAGTCGCTTGCCGCTTTTCTTAAAGCTTCGGTGGTAATCACTTCATGCTCATCGATCGCGCTCATGACGACGTTTTGCATCTGCAAAGGATCAATGCCGTACAAATAAGAAAGCTTTTTAATCGTTTCCCGCACCTGCTGTGTCATTGCTTTTCTCGGAATCATCGTCTCCGAAAGCCCCGCTAAAAACAAATCAAAATCGAACACATCCTCTGTAACGGTATAGGACGGAGCCTGTCCGACAGTTGTATACTCTCTTCCCGTCGCCAGTCTCACCGTTTCCTCCATGTCGGATGTAAGCTTCCATTCACTCGGCTGCAGCGATTCAAACGCATGGTTAAACGGCCTTGTAATTTCTTTGGCATCTTCTGAAATCGCCGGATGCGTAAAAAATTGTTTTAACTGCTGATATTTTGTTTTTCCGACTCTGTTATATAAAAAAACGTTCAGCATGCCGTCTTCGAAAAATTCATTCGGCCGCAGCGGCGGCAGCAGTTCATATATAAAGAGGCGCTCCTGCCGCTCGGATTCTTTCATATATACTTTCAGCAATCCGATGCCCTCGAGCTTTCCCTGTTCCTGATGGATCGTTTTCAAATTGGACTGAGTCATTCCCATCAGCTGTCTATGTGTGGATTCTCCGCCCCACAGTCGGTTTTGTTCAAGTTCTCCCCACAATGTCATATAAAGAGAGAATGCAACAGGGCCGATTAAGGGCTGGTACAGTTGTGTAATAATTTGTCTGTCAATATCCTGCAGCATTGATTTGCTTTTCACCACATAAGGGTCTACAGGCAGTACATCTTTCCAATAGTCAGCCATACATTCTCAAACCTTCCGATTATGTTTCTACCCTCATTTTACACCGTTTCGAATATCTATCAAATGCCAATTTTGCACATGAGAAAAGAGCTAGAAGAATCCTTTTAGCTCTTTAACGCTCTTTCTTTATTAAATCTTTTAATTCATCGATAAAGACATTAATATCTTTAAACTGCCGATAGACGGACGCGAACCGCACGTATGCGACTTCATCAACCTTAGCCAGGCGGTCCATGACCATCTCTCCGACGAACTCGCTTTTCACTTCGGAACAGCCTTGGTTGCGCAGTTCTTTTTCAATGTCAAAACACATATCTTCCAGCGTCTTGAGTGAAACAGGTCTTTTTTCACATGCTTTAATAAGGCCGCGCAGCATTTTTTCCCTGCTGAATTCCTCTCGCACGCCTTCTTTTTTTACAACGATGAGCGGGGTTTCCTCCACTTTCTCAAAGGTAGTAAAGCGGTAATGGCAGGCTTCGCATTCACGTCTTCTGCGAATGGATTTTCCGTCATCCACAGGCCGTGAATCGAGGACTCGTGTTCCGTTATGCTGGCATGAAGGACATTTCAATAAAATCAGCTCCCAACTATTTCGTTCCCTGCAATGTATATTCGGCAGCCTCCGGCTATAAAAGTGATGTGACAGGCATCTGTCGGGAGAGCCGTTGTTTAGGCTGTATCTAACAGCATCAGGCGGTTTATGACATATCTCTTTCTTATTTTACAAAAAAAACGAAAAAAGAAAAAGCTGGCCGCCCCTGTTTGTTCATAAAAATAAAAGGAGCATAAGCTAAAAAGCGCGTAACGGCTTTCTAGCTCCAGCTCCCTTTGTGTTCGTGTTTACTTTATAGTACTTTCGCTTGCGCCTGTTTAATCTGCACAGGCCCCATTCCTCTTGGTATTTCAATGTTTTCTCTTGTATCAGCATGTAATGCCTCTGCAATGTAGTCAGCAGCGACATTAGGATCTAAGTCTCCACAAGTATAAACATCAATGCTTGCATATCCGTGCTCAGGAAAACTGTGAATCGTTAAATGTGATTCAGAAATGATAACGACTCCGCTTACGCCTTGCGGTGCAAATTTGTGAAATGCAACCTCGCGCACCTCAGCTCCTGATTTTAAAGCAGCATTTACAAACGTTTTCTCAATAAAATCCATGTCATTCAGCTTATCAAAATCGCATCCCCATAGCTCGGAGATAACGTGACGCCCCATTGTTTCCATAGTCATGGACCCCCCTTAACAAGAATTAAAAAGTGAAGTTCCAACAACTGGGTCGGCTATTTACCACGGGGGAAAGTTAGTCCGGAGAGGTCCTAACCCTTTAAGTAATCCCGAAACAGTCTCAAGCAAGAAGTTCACGAAAAATAGTATACTGTGTTTAAGTCTAATTTGCAAGAAGCGTTTTTTCAGAAATTTGCTGTTAAGGGTTTTTTCTTAAATTGTGTCCATGACCTTATTCTATACAACAGATGGATGTTTCATTCGTGCCGCCACATGGCGGATGAGATCAACTACTCTGCATGAGTAGCCCCATTCATTGTCATACCATGCGAGAACCTTTACTTTCCTGTCTTCCATCACCATTGTCGTAAGCCCGTCAATAACCGCCGAATGCGGATTCGTATTATAATCTGTCGACACGAGCGGTTCATCCGAATAATCAAGCACTCCGTACATTGACGTTTTGGCAGCCTGCCTGAATGCTTCGTTTACCTTTTCTGCCGTTACATCCGTTTTCAAGTCGACAACAAGATCAACTAATGAGACGTTCGGAACAGGCACACGCAAAGCGAGACCATGAAGCTTTCCTTTCAGGTGAGGCAGAACAAGCGAAAGTGCCTTTGCCGCGCCTGTTGTCGTCGGGATGATGGATTCACCGCATGCCCGGGCGCGGCGCAAATCTTTGTGCGGATTATCAATATTTTTTTGATCGTTCGTATAAGCGTGTACTGTCGTCATTAGACCGCTCTCAATGCCAAATTCATCATCAAGCACTTTCACAACCGGTGCAAGGCAATTTGTCGTGCATGACGCGTTTGAAATAATCACGTGGCGTTCAGCATCAAATTGGTCTTCATTAACACCCATCACAATGGTAACGTCTTCATTTTTCCCCGGAGCGGTCAGAATGACTTTTTTCGCGCCCGCATCAATATGTCCCATCGCTTTTTCTTTTGAATTAAACTTCCCTGTTGCTTCAACGACAATGTCAATATCATATTCCCGCCAAGGCAGCTGTTTCGGATCACGGCTGTTTAACAAGAGTACTTTTTTTCCATTCACAATCAGACTGTCTTCTCCAGCCTCAACTTCTTTTTCGTACCGTCCGTGATTTGTGTCATACTTTATTAAATGAGCCAGCGTTTCAGCCGAATAGCTGGCGTTAATAGCCACTACTTGAATTTGATCGTCTAACATTGCTTTTCTAAAGACCATTCTTCCGATTCTTCCAAACCCATTTATCGCTACTTTCACCTTCATGTTGGTCACCCCTCATCAATTATGTCACTCTAATTTGTTGTCATCTAAAATTAGTATAACACATTAAAAAGAATTCGCCAGTACATATTGATAAAAATCAACGATTATAACGCTAATTTATGATGTATCGTACGTTTTCTTGCACAAAATATGAGGATGAAGAATAAAAAAAGCAGCCAGCGCTGCGCACTGCCTGCTTTATTTTCTTATGATTCCTGTTTCAATTTATCATTGAGCACACTTTCTTCTAAAACAGAGAAAGTATCGCCGTATACCTTGTTTATATGGTTCGCTCCCCAAGCACAGAGCATATCTAATATGCCTTCTAAGCTGCGGCCGTATTCGCTCAGTTCGTATTCCACTTTAGGAGGAACCTGATTGTACACGATCCGGTTAATGACACCGTCCGCTTCCAGCTCACGCAGCTGCTGGGTCAGCATTTTTTGAGTAATATTCGGCATTAACCGTTTTAACTCACTTGTTCGTTTTTTTCCGTGCGTCAGGTGGCATAAAATCACGCATTTCCATTTCCCGCCGATTACTTCAAGAGTCGCTTCAACTGAAATGTTATATTTTTTCCTCTCCATGCGGTTCACTCTCCTTACAGGCACCAAAAAGTGACTATAGCACTTAAAAGTACGTACTTTTCTTTTTTGATGATATCTTTCATAATCACATTTGCCGGCTGATTTGAATCTGCTCTTTATATTTATATAGCTTGCTCGGCAGAATTTCAATCATACAACACATAACAGCAAGGAGGAACATGAATGACTTCAGCCAATAAAAGCAGCATTCCTGCACTTCTGGCTCTCGCCATTAGTGCATTCGCGATAGGGACAACCGAATTTATCAGCGTCGGCCTTTTGCCGTTAATTTCTGATGATTTACACATTCCTGTAACAACAGCAGGATTGACCGTCTCCCTATACGCACTTGGCGTTACGTTCGGCGCGCCTATTTTAACTTCATTGACCTCAAGCATGTCACGAAAGACGCTATTGCTTTGGATCATGATCATATTTATCGCCGGAAATACGATGGCCGCGTCAGCCTCTAGCATCGGAGTTCTATTAGCAGCACGTGTGATATCCGCTTTTTCACACGGTGTGTTTATGTCGATCGGCTCGACAATCGCAGCCGATCTTGTCCCTGAAAATAAAAGGGCGAGTGCGATTTCCATTATGTTTACAGGACTTACCGTCGCAACCGTTACCGGCGTTCCTTTCGGCACGTTTATCGGCCAGCAGCTCGGCTGGCGGTTCGCCTTTATGGTTATTATTGCCGTCGGCATTATCGCTGTCATTGCAAATGGCATTCTTGTCCCTTCCAATTTACGAAAAGGGACGAAAACAACGATGCGGGATCAATTCAAGCTTGTGACAAATGGCCGTTTACTGCTTTTATTTGTCATAACAGCATTAGGATACGGAGGGACATTTGTTGTGTTCACTTATCTGTCTCCCCTGCTTCAGGAAGTGACAGGCTTTAAGGCCGGCACGGTAGCCATTATCCTGCTCGTATACGGAATTGCCATTGCCATCGGCAATATGATCGGCGGAAAGCTGTCCAATCGAAATCCGATCGGCGCGCTGTTTTATATGTTTATCATTCAGGCGCTCGTCCTGTCTATGTTAACATTTACGGCTCCTTATAAAATTGCTGGCCTCATTACGATTCTCTTTATGGGCTTATTGGCCTTTATGAATGTGCCCGGCCTTCAAGTATATGTCGTCATGCTGGCTGAACGTTTTGTACCGAGCGCAGTAGACGTAGCATCCGCGATTAATATTGCAGCATTTAACGCAGGAATTGCCCTAGGATCATTTTTGGGAGGCGTGATTACCGATTCCATCGGACTGATTCATACCGCATGGATTGGAGCTTTAATGGTAGCAGGAGCCGTTATCTTAACAGGCTGGAGCCGCCTTCTGGAAAAACAGGATCGGCAGGCAGCCTAACATTTCAATAAGGAGGAAACAAACATGACAACACATTTACAAGCAACAGCAACACTTCATAACGGGGTGAAAATGCCGTGGTTCGGCCTCGGTGTATTCCAAGTGGAAGAAGGGTCAGAACTCGTCAATGCCGTGAAAACCGCCATTGTTCACGGTTACCGCAGTATTGATACTGCCGCTATCTATGGAAATGAAGCGGGAGTCGGGGAAGGTCTCCGTCAAGGAATTGAAGCAGCCGGCATCACCAGAGAGGATTTATTTGTCACATCAAAAGTGTGGAATGCAGATTTAGGGTATGAGGAAACATTGGCTGCATTTGAAACAAGCCTGTCAAAACTCGGTTTGGACTATTTAGATCTATACCTCATTCACTGGCCTGTGGAAGGCAAATACAAAGAAGCTTGGAGAGCGCTTGAAACCTTGTATAAAGAAGGCCGTGTCAAAGCGATCGGTGTGAGCAATTTCCAAATCCATCACCTGGAGGATCTGCTGAAGGATGCTGAAATGAAGCCTATGATCAACCAAGTGGAATTCCACCCGCGTCTCACGCAAAAAGAGCTGATGGCTTATTGCAAAAAGCAAGGCATACAAATGGAAGCATGGTCACCTTTAATGCAGGGGCAATTGCTTGATCATCCCGAACTGACAGACATCGCGCAAGCTTATAACAAATCCGTCGCGCAAATCATTTTACGCTGGGATTTACAGCACGGCATCATCACCATTCCTAAATCAACAAAGGAACATCGAATTAAAGCGAACGCGAACATATTTGATTTTGAATTATCACAGGAAGACATGAACCGTATTGATGCGTTGAATGAAAATCTGCGCGTCGGTCCTGATCCGGACAATTTCGATTTTTAATCACAAAAACACCGTTCATCAATGAACGGTGTTTTGTTATGCCCAGCAGCTGAGAATTTCCTCAAGCTGCTGTTTTGTCTCTTCGAGTGTGCCGCTGTTGTCTATTACGTTATCCGCTCTTGACACTTTTTCCTCTAATGGCATTTGGGAGCGGATCCGGCTAAGCGCTTCTTCTTCCGTTAATTGGTTGCGCTTGATCAGACGCTCAAGCTGAAGCTCTTTTGTCACACTGACCACAATAATTTTATCAACTAAAGACTCCAATTTGCTTTCGAACAATAGCGGGATATCTAATACCACAAATGTCTCCTGATTTGCAATGGACTCATCACGCCGCTTGAGCATTTCCTCTCTGACCGCAGGATGAACAATTGAATTCAAAGCAAGACGCTTCTGTTCATTTGTAAAGACCATTGCTCCAAGCTTTCTTCTGTCTATATCACCATTTTCGAGCAGAATGTCTTCACCAAATTCGTCAATGATCTGCCGGTAGGCCGGCATCCCTTTTTCTACCGCTTGTTTTGCAATGATATCCGCATCTATGACAGTGATTCCTTTATCTATCAGCATATTGGCAACCGTACTTTTGCCGCTTGCTATTCCTCCCGTTAAACCAATGACTAAGGTCAAGAGATCCACTCCTTTTTACAATTTCCAGAGCCCGATCGTGATCAGCAAAAGCCCCGGCAAAAATGCCATTTTATCAATCCATCTCCATTTAGACAGAATATGTCCGGCATTAATGCCGACTGACACAAACAGCGAACTCATAATCGCGACGGTTATGCTCATCGCAATGGGAGAAAAACCGAGAATGGCCGCTCCCATTCCTGCTCCGAAGGCATCAATCGACAGGGCGAATCCCAATAACACCGCTTCAATTCCAGTAATCACACCAGATTTGTCGATATCCGCACTCATCGGTTTTCTCAAAATATGGATCACAATGCCCAATGACCGAACCTCTAAATTAAGCAGTGTTTTTTCATGCAATAGGTATTCTTTGTCTTTTGCCGGCCTGAAAAATTGGTATAAAACCCATACGCCGATTCCAACCAATATTAACCCGCCAAGCTTCTCAGTCACATATACGGGAAAAAACTTGGTGAGAAAGCTTCCGATCAGCATGGAAATAAACATAACAGTGCCGGAACAGAAGGCAATGACGATAATGGCCTTTAGCGGTATCTTCATTTTTCGCAATCCATACGTAAATCCGACTGAAAAACTGTCCAAGCTGACAGCTAACGCCAGCAGCAGTATAGAAACCATTTGCATATTCGTTTCTTCCTTTCTGTTGGTGCTCTTGTATCAGATGTTAAATGCCCGGAGAATCATCACAATCATGTATATGGAAAAGTGATAAATCCGTGTTTCCGAAAAACGGCACTTCCTCTATAACAGAGCTACTGATATATGCACCGACAGCTTGGACGATGAAGCATTATTCTATTTTTTCTGGCACTTGGCGCAAAAATGCGTGCCTCTGCCTCCGACGACAATTTTTGTAATCATTGTTCCGCAATTTTTGCAGGGCTCATCTTTTTTTCCGTACACAAAATGCTGCAGCTGAAACATTCCGATTTCTCCTTGGGAATTGATATACGACCGGACAGTGCTTCCGCCGGCATCAATCGCTTCCTGAAGGGTATTTTTAATTTCAGCATGAAGTTTTTTGATTTTTTGATCTGACAGCTGATTTGCTTTTGTCTCGGGATGAACGCCCGCTCTGAACAGAGCCTCGTCCACATAAATGTTTCCGAGTCCGACGACCGTTTTCTGATCCAGAAGAGCAGTTTTGACAGCTCGGTTTGTTTTCTCCAGCCGCGCTTTCAAATACGCACTCGTAAATTCTTCTGCATCCGGTTCGGGTCCGAGCTGAGAAAGCGGCAGCTCCCCTGCTTCCTCTCCCGGTTTAAATAAATGCATGGTTCCGAATTTCCGAACATCCCTGTAACGCAGCTGGGTTCCGTCCGTCATCGTAAAAATGACATGCACGTGTTTATCGTCCGGCTCCTCCTCTTGGTGAAGGCCGTACTTTCCTTCCATACGAAGGTGGGAGACCATGACATAATGATCCAAGTTAAACAGTAAAAACTTTCCCCGTCTTCCGATGGACTGGATGGTTTCTCCTGCTAAGTTTCGCGCAAATTCCTCCGGTTCGGCAGGCCGTTTGATGATATTCGGCCATCTGATCTCTACCGATTTGATTGTTTTTCCTCTTACAAGCCCGGTCAGAGTGCGCCGGACGGTTTCAACCTCTGGTAATTCCGGCACATCCATCACTTCCTTTATCTCTGTTTATTTCGCATCGTACCAGGATGGGCCTGAAGCAAAGTCCACCTTTAACGGCACATCTAATGCAAGCGCATGCTCCATCACTTCTGGAACAAGCTTTTCAAGTATTTCAATTTCTTCCTTCGGCGCTTCAAAAATCAGTTCATCGTGCACTTGAAGCAGCAACCTTGTCTTCAGCTGCTTTTCTTTCAGCTTGGCTGCCATATCAATCATGGCTTTTTTAATAATATCCGCGGCACTTCCTTGAATTGGTGTATTCATTGCCGTCCGCTCCGCAAAGCTGCGGATATTAAAGTTTCGGCTCGTCAGTTCAGGGATATAGCGGCGGCGATGCAGCAGCGTGGTTACGTAGCCTTTTTGCTTCGCGTCCTGCACCGAGTCCTCCATATACGCTTTGACACCCTTGAAGCTTTCCAAATATCGGTCGATGAATGCCCCGGCTTCTTTCCTCGTAATGCCGAGATTCTGTGAAAGCCCGTAATCACTGATGCCGTATACGATCCCGAAGTTGACCGCTTTCGCCTGGCGTCTCATCGCCGATGTCACTTCATCCTCAGCGACATGGAACACATCCATTGCTGTTTTTGTGTGAATATCCATATCGTTTGTAAAGGCTTCGATCAAATTTTCATCCTTTGAAATGTGGGCAAGCACCCGCAGCTCGATTTGCGAGTAATCAGCCGCAAAAATGAGCCAGTCTTTTTCAGACGGAACAAAGGCCTGGCGGATCTTGCGCCCTTCCTCAAGCCTGATCGGTATGTTTTGCAGGTTTGGATCAGTCGAGCTGAGGCGCCCTGTTTGCGTTAAGGCTTGGTTAAAGCGTGTATGCACCTTGTGTGTATCTTTTTTTGTCACCTTTAAAAGCCCTTCGATGTATGTCGATTGCAGCTTGCCGATTTGTCTGTACTGTAAAATATAGTCGACAATATCATGTTTGTCAGCCAGCTTTTCAAGCACATCAGCAGATGTTGAATAGCCTGTTTTCGTTTTCTTCACAACTGGCAGGCCGATCTTTTCAAACAATATGACACCGAGCTGTTTAGGAGAATTGATATTAAACGGTTCGCCCGCAATCTCATGAATTTTTTCTTCATATTCCTTCAGCTTGGCGCTCAGTTCTTCTCCCATTCGTTTTAAGCGGTCAACATCAACCTTAACGCCTGTTGATTCCATTTCTCCGAGAATAAGCGCCAGCGGCATTTCCAGCTCCTCAAACAGCTCAAGCTGATCGTTGTTGTCCAGCTCCTGAACGAGCTTTTCCCGGAGGCTTTGAATGGCTAAAGCCTTTCTGACGAGATGCTCAGACAGTTCGCCTTCTGCCGGCACAGCGCGTTTTGCTCCCTTGCCGTAAACTGATTCATCACTTGAAACGATATGCAAGCCGTAATCCTTAGCCACACTGGCAACGTCGTCATACGAATTGCCCGGATTAATGATATAAGCGGCAAGAACCGTATCAAACTCCGCACCTTTCAGCTCAATGCCCTGCCAGCGCAAAGCCACGACAGCCCGCTTGCTGTCAAAGACCCATTTTTTCTGATCGTCATTTTCCACCCATTCTTTAAACACATCAGACTCGACAGCAACGTCTTTTGGAATAAAGTAGGCTCCCGTTTCGTTCACTATCGAAAATCCGAGAATTGGCACTTCATGATAATTATCGCCAATCTGTTCAACGACAAATGAAGATGGAGAAACCAATATATCGCTAGTCACGTCGGTGACTGTTTTAACATCAATTTCTTCTAAGGACTGATCTTGCTCCGCCTCTACACCGTCTTCCCCGAGCCGTTCAAGAAGCGTATTGAACCCAAGGTCCTTAAAGATGGCAATGACCTGTTCACGATTAAAGCCTTGATATTCCAGGCCCGAAACGGATACCTCAATCGGCGCATCGGTCATAATTGTCGCCAATTCCTTGCTCATCAAGGCCTGATCCTTAAATTCTTCAAGCTTTTCCTTGAGTTTTTTTCCGCTTACCTCATCAATTGATTCGAGCAGCTTTTCAACAGAATGGAATTGCTTTAACAGCTTAATCGCGGTTTTTTCCCCGACACCCGGCACACCCGGGATGTTGTCAGAGGAATCCCCCATTAAACCCTTCATATCAATAATTTGGTCAGGCGTGAGTCCGTATTTCTCCTGGACGTGCTCTGGTGTGTAAAACTCAACATCGGTAATTCCTTTTCTCGTAATGGCAACCGTCGTCTGATCTGTTGCCAGCTGGGTTAAATCCTTATCTCCCGAGAAAACCTTTACCTCAAAGCCTTCCTTTTCAGCCGATTTCGCGAGTGTGCCGATAATGTCGTCAGCTTCGTATTGTTCCAGTTCGTAGCGGCTGATTTGATAGGCATCAAGCAGCTCGCGGATAAACGGCATTTGTTCTGAAAGCTCAGGCGGGGTTTTCTGTCTTCCGCCTTTATACTCTTTAAATGTGCCGTGACGAAACGTCGTTTTCCCGGCATCAAACGCAACCAGCATATGCGTCGGCTTTTCATCCTCAAGCATTTTCATCAAAATCATCGCAAAACCGTAAACTGCATTTGTATGAATTCCTTTATCATTGCTTAACAGCGGCAATGCGAAAAACGCCCGGTAAGCCAGACTGTTTCCGTCTACAAGCACTAATTTTTTTCGTTCCGTCATTCAATATCCTCCTAAGAAGCAACAGCTCCTGCTTCCATTCATCTTATAATAATAGTCTATAGCTTCTCTTATTTTAACAAAGTTCAATTTGAAAGGAAAATACGCGAACCGATGAGAACACACAAAAAAGGACGGGAACACAAAAAGGTTCCCGCCGTCAAAATTGGCTCCTTGGATGAAGGGGTTCTACTACATCCTACCAGCATAGGTTTAACAGTGCATGAAGATATTGTTAAAGCTTTGTAAACATTAGACAGGCTTTTCAGCAGCCCGCTTCAGCGTCACAGTAAACACAGTACCGCGGCCCGGCTCGCTAGTCACATCGATTTTTCCTTCATGAGCCTCTATTAAATGCTTTACAATTGCAAGACCGAGACCGGTCCCTCCCGAGTTTCTGCTTCTATCTTTATCAACGCGGTAAAACCGTTCAAAGATGCGGGGAATTTCTTCTTTCTGGATGCCGATCCCGGTATCGGAAACTTCAATCTGAATCTCTGTTTCACCAGGCTTGACATTGATAGCTACCGATCCCTTCTCCGGTGTATAGGTTAATGCATTGTTTACGAGATTCAAAAACACCTGTTTTAGCCGGTACGGGTCGCCCGCTACATAGAGAGGGTCTTTCGGAACGTTCAGCTGTAAAGAGATACCTTTCTCCGTCGCTTTATGCTTAAGCAGCGTCTCAATATCAGCCAGCATTTTCGCTGCATCGAACGTTTCGATGCTGAGCGTAAAGTTTTGCTGCTCAATCTTAGAAAGATCTAGCAAATCCTGCACCAATGATTGAAGCCTTTTGCTTTCTTTTAAAATAATCGAGAGAAATTCTGAAAGCGCCTCTTTATCCTCCATCGCCCCGTCTAATAGCGTTTCCGTAAATCCTTTGATCGATGTAATCGGTGTTTTCAGCTCATGAGAAACGTTGGCCACAAAATCTTTTCTCATCTGCTCTAATTTTTTCGTTTCCGTCATGTCATGAAAAACGAGCACGATCCCTTTCCATTCATCATCCGGCCCCATAATAGGAACGCCGTCCACTTCAAAATAACGCCTTTCAATTTTGATCGGAAGTCTTAATAGCTTGCATTTCTTCGTCTCAGTCATAAAAATGTCTTCGACAAGCTGGATCACTTCTTCATGTTCAAATGCATCATGATAAAGACGGCGCAGCATCTGATTCGGATTGACATGAAACTGCTTCGCGTAAGACCTGTTGACGAGATTGATAAAACCTCTTCCATCAATCATAATCAGCCCGGAGCCGATGTTTTCAATCACAGTCAGCAGACGGTCGCGCTGCATTTCCTGCGTCCTCGTCATTTCCATTAGATCAACGGCAAGGCTGTTCATGGCACGGCCAAGTTTGTCAGAACGCCTGATATAACCGCCGTATGTACGGGCATCGTAATTCCCCTTGGACAGCTCTGTTGCCATGTTTGTGGCTGCTTCAATAGATCTTTTGTAGCGAGAGGTCATATTAGAATAAAAGAAAACAATAATTATAAAAGCGGTACAAAGACTGGCTGTCAGCATGCCCCACATCTCGCCATTCAGACCTGAGCTTTCTTCACGGGAAGTAAGCAGCACATACCCCGTTTTTTCGCCTTTGCTCCTAAGCGAAAGCCCATAATAAAGCATATTCTCCTCTTTCGCGAGAACTCCCTCATGACCGGAGACAAGCGCCTGCACCTGCGAAGAATCCGCCGCGCTGCCGCCAGACCCGTACAGCACCTTTCCTTCTGTATCGATTACGGAGGCTTCTACATCAAGCGCACTGCCTGCATCTTTAATGACTTTCTCATTTGCCTGGTCATTCAGATTGCCGGCATCAAGCAGCGAAGCCATGTATTTGGCTTCCTTTTCAATGTGTTCCTCCGATTTTTTTTGATCAGAAGATTCAAAGAGCTGCTGTAAAAACAGCCCGAGTACACTAAACACCACAATCATACAGACAACGAGCACAGAAAAAAGGCGCACACGATATTTAATCATTCATTTTTGGCTCCTCCAATTTATACCCCAATCCCCTAATGGTTTTAATATAGATCGGTTTTTTTGTATTCGTTTCAATTTTGTCTCGAAGATGGCTGATATGCACATCAACAATTCTCGTATCTCCGGCAAAATCGTAATTCCAGACAGCGCTCAAAAGCAGATCTCTCGTCAGCACTCTGCCTTTATGTCTGCCTAAATACAAAAGCAGCTCAAATTCTTTCGGTGTCAGCTCAAGCTGATTTTCTTTAAAATAAGCTTCATAGTGATCGGGCAGGATCTTCAAATCGCCGATAACAATCTGTCCTTCGGTTTCCTCGTTTTTCATGTCATTAGAGGGTGCAGCCATTTCAGAACGCCTTAAAATAGCTTTTACTCTTGCATTGACTTCTCGAGGACTGAAAGGCTTGGTCATATAATCATCAGCACCAAGCTCAAGCCCTAATACTTTGTCAAATTCTTCATCCTTCGCAGTCAGCATTAAAATAGGAAACATGAGTTTTTGCTGTCTCAGCTGCTTGCATACTTCAATTCCATCCAGCTTTGGAAGCATCACATCTAGCACAATCAAATCAGGATTTTCTGTTTCCGCCCTTTTGAGTGCTTCTTCTCCATCCGAAGCAGTAATAACCTCATAGCCTGACCGCTCCAAATTGTACTGCAAAAGTGTAACGATAGATTCTTCATCATCCACAACTAAAATTTTCTTGTTCATGCTGTGCCTCCAGTATCTTAATTCCCCGACATCCTATTTCTCTATTTTATGTCATCTTACCATGTTTCATGATTTTATTTTATCGAAAGCCGGACATTCCGACAATTCGCCTTTTACATCATTTTAAAAGAAAAATACAAGAGGCAGCTGAGGAATAAAGGGAAGCGCTTTCATTTGTAATAAAAAGAGAAAGGCTTCGATTAAATCAGCCTTTCTCTTTTTATTTTAGGATAATACTTTCATCACATTTTTGACAGATTCAACTGATTTATTCAGCTGTTCTTTTTCGTACTCTGTCAATTCAAGCTCAATGATTTGTTCAAGTCCGTTTCCGCCAACAATTGTCGGAACACCAAGGTAAATGCCTTCATAGCCGTATTCCCCTTCAAGATAAGCAATTGTCGGAAGGACGCGGCGCTGATCTTTTAAGATCGCTTCGATCATTTCTGTCAGAGAAGCCGCAGGCGCATAATACGCGCTTCCGTTTCCTAAAAGATTCACGATCTCGCCGCCGCCTTTTCTTGTGCGCTCCACAATGGCGTCAATCCGGTCTTTTGGAATGAGGGTTTCAAGCGGGATACCGCCAGCATAAGAATAACGTACAAGCGGCACCATATCGTCACCGTGTCCGCCGAGAACAAAACCAGTCACATCTTTCACTGACAAGTTTAATTCCTCCGCCACAAACGTTCTGAATCTTGCCGTATCAAGCACACCTGATTGGCCGATTACGCGCTCTTTCGGGAAGCCAGACTCTTTATATACTGCGTATGTCATTGCATCAACAGGGTTTGTCAAAACCACAATGATAGAGTCAGGAGAATATTTCACGATTTCTCGTGTAACGCTTCTCATAATTTTTTCGTTTGTAGAGACTAGATCATCCCTGCTCATACCAGGTTTTCTTGCGATACCGGCTGTAATGACAACAATGTCAGAACCCGCGGTATCCTCATAATTAGATGTACCCGTAATTTTCGCGTCAAAGCCTTGTACCGGGCTGGCTTCCAGCATATCAAGGGCTTTTCCTTTCGTTGGGTTCTCCAATTGCGGGATATCAACGAGAACAACGTCCGCCAGCTCTTTTTGAGCGGTTAAGAAAGCTGTTGTCGCTCCGGTAAAACCTGCTCCGATAACAGAAACTTTTTTACGAGTATTTCCCATGTCTCTCTTCTCCTTTATGGCTAATTTTAGGCTTTTTCCTAGCTTAGTCCATGTTTTTAATTAATTCTTCTCCGAACTCTGAACATTTAACTTCAGTCGCGCCGTCCATTAATCTGGCAAAATCGTAAGTTACGACTTTAGAAGCGATTGTTTTTTCCATAGATGTAATGATTAAATCAGCCGCTTCATTCCATCCTAAATGCTCAAGAAGCAGCACACCTGAAAGAATAACTGAAGATGGGTTTACCTTATCAAGTCCGGCGTATTTAGGAGCCGTTCCATGTGTCGCCTCGAAAATCGCATGTCCTGTTTCGTAGTTGATGTTCGCACCAGGAGCAATACCGATTCCGCCTACTTGCGCCGCAAGAGCGTCAGAAATATAGTCTCCGTTAAGATTCATTGTTGCAACAACATCAAATTCGCTTGGACGTGTCAGGATCTGCTGAAGGAAAATATCAGCAATGCTGTCTTTGATAATGATTTTGCCTGCTGCTTCTGCTTCGCTTTGCGCTTTATTAGCGGCGTCTTTTCCGTCTTTTTCAGCAATGCGGTCATATTCAGCCCATGTGAAGACTTTTTCGCCGTATTCTCTCTCTGCAAGCTCATAGCCCCAGTTTTTGAAGGCGCCTTCCGTGAACTTCATGATGTTTCCTTTGTGTACAAGCGTTACAGACTTGCGGCCGTGCTCAATCGCATAATCAATTGCCGCTCTGACCAGACGGCTTGTTCCTTCTTCAGAAACAGGCTTAATACCGATACCTGACGTTTCAGGGAAACGAATTTTGTTGACATTCAATTCATTTTGCAGGAAACTGATGAGCTTTTGCACTTCTTCAGAGCCTTTTGCGTACTCGATGCCTGCGTAAATATCTTCTGTATTTTCACGGAAGATGACCATGTCAGTATCTTCAGGGCGTTTTACCGGAGACGGCACTCCAGTAAAATATCTTACCGGTCTCAGGCAAACGAATAGGTCAAGCTCTTGTCTTAGCGCTACGTTCAAAGAACGGATCCCGCCGCCGACAGGTGTCGTTAACGGGCCTTTAATCGCGATGAAATATTCGCGGATGACATCTAATGTTTCAGCAGGAAGCCACTCTCCTGTTTTATTATAAGCCTTTTCTCCGGCATAAACTTCTTTCCACGTAATTTTCTTTTCACCTTTATATGCTTTTTCTACTGCAGCTTCCAAAACTTTTGAAGCCGCATTCCAAATATCAGGACCGGTTCCGTCTCCTTCAATAAACGGGATAATCGGGTTGTTTGGTACGTTTAATACTCCATTAGAGACTGTAATTTTTTCACCTTGTGCCACAATAAAAACCTCCCAGTATGTAATTCATATTTAGAAAACATTTTATTTTTCTTATATAGAAAACAAAATGATTTTTCTCAACATTCTAAAGTGTAAACTATCTTTGATGTTCTGAACAAGAGGCTAACTTCATTACCATAAGCCAGCCTCCCATGGTTCTTTAGGCTCTTTCTTCAATCGGAACAAAAGTTTGTTTGTCAGGGCCTGTGTAATCTGCACGCGGGCGGATCAGGCGGTTATTGTCGTACTGCTCAAGGATATGAGCGAGCCAGCCGGACATTCTGCTCACAGCAAAAATCGGTGTAAACAGGTCATGGTCAATTCCGAGGCTGTGATAAACAGAAGCGGAATAAAAATCAACGTTAGGCGGAAGCTTTTTTTCTGATGTCACGATTTCTTCGATGCGAATCGACATGTCATACCATTTGCTTTCGCCGGTCAGGTTGGTCAGGCGTTTACTCATTTCTTTTAAATGTTTGGCGCGTGGATCGCCATGCTTATAAACGCGATGGCCGAAGCCCATTATTTTTTCTTTCTTTTCCATCTTGGCGCGAACGAAAGGCTCGACATTCTCCACTTCGCCAATCTCTGTCAGCATTTTCATGACGCCTTCGTTTGCTCCGCCGTGAAGCGGGCCCTTCAGTGCGCCGATTGCGGCAGTAATGCCTGAATAGATATCAGAAAGTGTTGCGACGCAGACCCTTGCTGTGAACGTTGACGCGTTCAGCTCATGGTCGGCATGTAAAATCAGCGCTTTGTTGAAAGCTTCAACCTCAATTGGCGAAGGCTCTTCACCGTTTAATGTGTAGAGAAAATTCTCGGCAATGCCGTAGTCTTCTCTTGGTTCAACAGGCTCAAGACCTTTGCGGATTCTGGAAAACGCTGCAACCAGACCAGGCACCTTTGCCTGAAGGCGGATCGCCTTTCTGTAGTTGGCTTCCGGGTTCATGGTATCAGCCTCGCTGTCAAGCAGGCCTAGTAAAGAAATCGCTGTCCGAAGAGCAGCCATGGGATGAACATTTTCGAGGGAATAAGATTTGAAGTGCTCAATAATTTCTTGCGGAACGGCAGCTTCTTTTGCTAACTGCTGTTTTAACTCATCAAGCTCTTTTTTGTTTGGCAGCCTTAAGTGCCAAAGTAAGTAAATGATTTCTTCAAAACTCGCATTCTCTGTCAAATCATCGATATCATACCCCACATATGTAAGGGTATCATCAATAATCGAACTAACAGATGATGTTGTTGCTACAACCCCTTCAAGACCGCGTGTCGCTGTCATATATAACATCTCCTTTTCAATAAATTTCCCCTTTAAGAGTGTTGTAAAAACATGAGGCTAACTTAAAAAGCATGTTGTAAGTATTTCTCCCCCCAAAAGAAAATGCTTACATTTTACAGCCTGCTGGTGCTGAAACCCTTTGCTTATGAAAGAACATAACAAATTCTTATAAGCTTTTTTAAGTTTGTGCCTATTCCTATTATAAACAATAATCAGACATTTGTTAAATGTTTACCTATAATTTTTTTTTTCATTTTATGATTTTCCCGAAAAAACGCCTTTATTTGCGGGTTTTCGGCATAAAAAAAAAGCGGCAGCAAGCCGCTTTTTTTTATGAAGTGAACAGTTTTACGAGCTGCATCGCAATATAAGCAATCCCCGCTCCGATCAGCGGACCCACTGCGACTCCGCCAAAAAGCGCGACTGCAAGTATGGTTCCGATGACAAGAGCAGTGGTTATGTGAGGGTCATTTTCCAGCAGGGTCAAGCCATTTTTGGCAATCAGCGCAACGGCAATTCCCGCCCCCAATGCAATCCATGCATAAGAAGAACGCATTGCCTCACCAAGCTGTTTAAATCCAATCTCTCCTGTGGCGATTGGTACAAGAACAGCTATTGTGATAACGGTCACGCCCCAGTTGATGCCTTTTGACTGGATAGTCGGAAAAAATTTTTGGTCAAGTCCTACGATTTTGATGATCAAAAGGACGGATACAGCAAAAAGCAGCGATTGATTTTTTGCGATAAGTGCAATAGCCAAGAGTAATATTAAAAATAAATTCGCTTGTGTAAACATGCGTCATCCCTCCTTTAAAATGAATGTATTCATATTCAGCCGGACCGTGAATAAACATAACAATAGGACATGCTGACGAGAGGAGGATCGTTTTTGTGAATCAATCCTATATCACTATTTTTTTCCGAACCCTCTTTGTCGTGTCGCTTACCGCAGGATCGGCAGCTGCTGTTTATTATTCATTTCCGTTAACATATCCGTTCCTCATTGCCCTTATTCTTTCAACAGCGATTCACCCTGTTGTAGACTACTTGGACAAGGTGACCGGATTCCCGCGAACTTTAAATGTCATCGGCGTGCTTGCCTTTTTTCTGCTGGCAGCGTTCGGTGTGCTGACCATTGTGGTAGCAGAAATTGTTACAGGAACCGCGTATCTTGCAAAAACCCTTCCGCCTCATATCAGCACGTTTATCTCTTATTGTGAAGAGCTGTTTACCACTCATATCCAGCCGCTCTATCACGAACTGACAGTTTTATTTCATGAATTGGAGACCAACCAGCAGGCTTCCATCGTCACGCACATTCAGGCACTTGGAGACTCCGCTGCCAAAAATGCTGGACTGCTGCTGTCTCACATTCTGGAAATGATTCCGAAATTTTTCGCGCTGCTTCCGAATACCGCGGCTGTTTTGATATTTTCACTTCTTGCTACATTTTTTATGACAAAGGATTGGCACAAACTGAAAGCGATGCTCGTATCAGTGCTGCCCGATCGAATAACAGAAAACGGAAAGGCGATCAGCAGCGAGTTAAAAAAAGCAATGACCGGTTTTATTAAAGCGCAGGCTGTTCTTGTACTCCTTACAATGATTATTGTATTCTTTGGTCTTTCTCTCTTAAAGGTTGAGCATGCAGCAACGATTGCTTTTTTAATCGGACTAGTGGATCTTCTCCCGTATTTAGGAGCAGGATCCGTTTTTGTGCCGTGGATTTTGTATTTATCAATTACAGGCCAGCTTCCCCAAGCAATTGGAATTGGTGTTCTGTACCTTGTTGTACTTGTTCAGCGTCAGCTGACAGAGCCGAAAATATTAAGCAAATCAATCGGAATAGACCCGTTGGCAACACTCATTGCCCTTTTCGCCGGATTTAAATTGTTCGGATTTTTAGGATTGATTGCCGGTCCTGCTGTTCTCGTTGTCATACAGGCCTTTATTACAACAGGTGCCTTAAAAGAAATATGGTCCTACATCACGATCCAGCAAAAATAAAACAGCAGCCCATGATGCAGGCTGCCGTTTTTCATTTTATAATGATCCGCTTATTCTTCGACATGCCTCTCAGCCATTTGAACAGGATCGGCTTACACCAGCTGCGGGTGAACGGGATAAGCAGGCATGCGCCGGCCAGGTCTGATAAAAAGCCTGGAAGCATCAGCAAAAGGCCGCCAATAAAGATGCACAGGCCGTCAGCAATCGCTTCACCAGGCATCTTGCCATATTGAAGGTCACGCTGAACCTTGAAGTAAACTTCAGTTCCTTGTTTTTTGGCAGCTGCTGCCCCAATGATCCCGGTCAGAATCATCAAAAGGACTGTCGGAAGAATGCCGATCAGCTTGCCCGAAAATAGAAATATGCCGATTTCAATTGCCGGAAACACAATAAAAAGCAAAAATAAAAACCTCATCTCCAGCCCCCCACATGTGTAAAACGCCTTCGTTCAAAAATAGTGCCAAATAGAGAAAAAGGAAGGGAATACGCCCCCTTCCCTTTTCAGATGTGATTAAAGTACACTCGCACGGCCTTGGTAGACTGCTCCTCTAGAAGCATCAACCGTAATATCCTGGCCTTCTGTCAAAATGGATGTCGCATTTTCCAAACCAACAATAACCGGAATGCCGAGGCTTAATCCGACTACTGCAGCATGGCTTGTCAAGCCGCCCTCTTCTGTAATTAGAGCAGACGCTTTTTCAAGAGACGCGATCATGTCACGGTCAGTGCTAGTTGTAACCAAAACCGCGCCGTCAGTCATTTTTTGTTCGGCTTCTTTCGCGTTTTGCGCAATGACAACCGGACCGTAAGCTGATTTGCGTCCGATACCTTGGCCTTTAGCGATGATATTGCCGACAGTATGAACTTTCATCAAATTCGTTGTTCCTGACTCACCGACAGTGCCTGCTGTAATGACGATCAGATCACCATTTTTCACAATTCCGCTGTGTAATGATTTTTGCACAGCATCTTCCAGCATCTCATCAGTTGAGCTTGCATTTTGACCGCTTTCTGCGAAAACGCCGGATACAAGAGCGAGCTTTCTGGAAACAGACTCATTTACAGTCACAGCGACAATCGGTGCCTGCGGGCGGTATTTAGCAATCATACGCGCTGTATGGCCGCTTTCAGTCGGAGTCACAATCGCAGTAGCATTCAAGTTAATGGCTGTATGTGCAACAGATTGGCCAATTGCATCAGTAATCGTCATGCCTACTTGGTCTCTGCGTTTTGAAAGAATCTCTTTGTAATTCAGCGCCTCTTCAGAACGTGATGCGATATTGTGCATCGTTTGAACCGCTTCAACCGGATAGTTTCCGGCAGCTGTTTCACCAGAAAGCATGATTGCATCTGTGCCGTCGAAAATTGCGTTTGCGACGTCACTCGCTTCCGCACGAGTCGGACGCGGGTTGCGCTGCATGCTATCAAGCATTTGTGTGGCTGTAATAACCGGTTTGCCCAGTGCGTTGCATTTTTTGATCAGTTCTTTTTGCACAAGCGGCACTTCTTCAGCCGGAATCTCCACACCTAAGTCTCCGCGCGCAACCATTAAGCCGTCAGACACTTCGAGAATAGAATCGATGTTGTCTACGCCCTCTTGGTTTTCAATTTTAGGGATAATTTGAATATCCTGAGCGTTATGCTCCTCAAGAAGTTCACGGATTTCAAGCACGTCAGTAGAACGGCGTACAAAAGACGCAGCGATGAAATCTACCCCTTGCTCAATACCGAAAACGATGTCTCTCGCGTCTTTCTCAGTAATACCAGGAAGATTGACGCTGACACCCGGTACGTTAACGCCTTTTTTGTTTTTCAGTGTTCCGTTGTTTAGTACTTTTGTTTTGATTTCGCGTTTAGCGGCATTCACTTCAAGTACCTCAAGACCGATAAGTCCGTCATCTAAAAGAATCGTTGAGCCTTTTTCAACGTCCTCTACTAAACCTTCATACGTCACTGAAATTTTATCAGTTGTTCCAATTACCTCGTCCATTGAAACGATAAGCTCTTTGCCTGTTTCAAGCTCAATAGCACCGTTTTCCATTGTATGTGTACGGATTTCAGGGCCTTTTGTATCAAGCAGGATTCCAACGTTTTTGCCGAGCTTTTTGCTCGCTTCGCGGATATTTTTAATACGTGCTCCGTGCTCCTCAAAATCTCCGTGAGAAAAATTCAAACGAGCCACATTCATTCCTGACTCCATTAATTTCGTAAGCATTTCAATACTTTCACTTGCCGGACCGATGGTACAAACAATTTTTGTTTTTCTCAATTCGTTCACTTCCTTCTAAAATCTTCAGCCTTCTGCTGCAGTCTTAAATAGACAGTTCTTTTGAAAGCTGATACATGTTTTGCTCAACTGTGTGTTTTTTATCCAGTATTTCTATAATATCATGGTCTACAAGCTTATTGTTTTGTATACCTACACAGCGTCCGCCTTTTCCTTCAAGCAGCAGTTCAACCGCATACGCGCCAAGTCGGCTTGCCAGAACACGGTCAGCAGCACTTGGAGAACCGCCGCGCTGGATATGGCCTAATACCGATACCCTAGTTTCAAGATTTGTTTCTTCTTCAATGCGTTTCCCGAATTCAACACCGCTGCCTACCCCTTCGGCAACGATAATAATACTGTGTTTCTTCCCGCGCTCATGACCGCGTTTTAGTCGGGCAATGATTTCGTGCATGTCGTAATCAGCCTCAGGAATCAAGATTGATTCCGCACCGCCTGCAAGTCCGGCCCATAATGCAATATCTCCGGCGTGGCGGCCCATTACTTCGATCACATATGTACGTTCATGAGAAGTCGCTGTATCGCGAATCTTATCAATTGCGTCAATTACTGTATTTAAAGCTGTGTCGAAACCGATTGTAAAATCAGTACCCGGAATGTCATTATCAATTGTACCCGGTACACCTACACATGGAAACCCGTGCTCCGTTAATTTTTTCGCACCCATGTATGAGCCGTCTCCGCCGATAACGACAAGCCCTTCGATACCAAGCTTCTTCAAGTTTTCTATCCCTTTTTCACGGCCTTCAACCGTTTTGAATTCAGGACATCTTGCTGTATAAAGCTTTGTTCCTCCGCGATGAATAATATCACCTACAGAACCGAGCTCTAGCTTTTCAATCTTTCCGTTGATCAATCCTGAGTATCCGTTATAAATGCCGTAAACTTCAACGTCATGATAAATCGCTTTTCTGACAACTGCGCGAACTGCTGCATTCATTCCCGGGGAATCCCCGCCGCTCGTTAATACCCCTATACGTTTCATTCTCCATTCACCTCAGCAAACATATATGATTAAAACATAACATGATCATTGCCCTAAAAACAATGAAAAGGGATCTCCATCCTCCCTATGAAACCTTACCTATTATACAATTAAATAAATTGTTTTTAAATAAAATTTAAGGAATGTCACAAAAAATAAACGTGAGCCAAAGGCTTCACGTTTATTTAGTTTACCCCGATATATTGATCTTCAATCGATACTTTCCCAATTGCTTTGTATTTTTCATAGCGCTGCTGAATTAATTCTTCTTCATTCAGCTTCAGCAAAGTCTTTAACGATTGTGTAAGGGTTTCATCCATGTAGCTTGCCTGCAGCTTAATATCGTGGTGCGCTCCGCCTTTTACTTCTTTTATCATATGATCTATAATTCCTAATTCCTTTAAGTCTGGCGCAGTGATTTTCATGGTTTCCGCTGCTTTTTTGGCAAGACTGGAGTCCTTCCATAAGAGTGCCGCAGCACCTTCAGGAGAAATAACAGAATAAGTAGAGTTTTCTAGCATATGCAAGTGGTTGCCCACACCTAAACCCAGAGCTCCGCCGCTTCCGCCTTCGCCGATGACGATACAAATAACAGGCACTCTCAGGCCGGCCATTTCAAAGAGGTTTTTGGCAATTGCTTCGCTTTGTCCTCTTTCTTCAGCTGCTCGTCCAGGGTATGCCCCCTTCGTGTCAATAAAACAGATAATCGGTCTGTTAAATTTATCAGCCTGTTTCATCAGACGAAGCGCTTTACGATAGCCCTCAGGATGAGGCATTCCAAAGTTGCGGACAAGGTTTTCCTTCGTGTCTTTCCCGCGCTGATGACCGATAACTGTCACAGGCAGGCCGTGAAACTTGGCAATACCGCCGACAATGGCTTCATCGTCTCCGTACGCTCTGTCTCCGTGACATTCAAAAAAGTCTGTAAACAGGTATTGAATATAATCAAGTGTTGTCGGACGGTCCGGCAGACGCGCGATTTGAACCCGGTCCCAAGGCTTCAGATTTTTATAAATATCATCCTGAAGCTTAGCTAGACGGTCTTCGAGCCGTTCGATTTCTGCACTCAGATCCATTTCCGAATCCTGGGTGAATTTCTTCAATTCGGCGATTTTGGTTTGCAACTCAATCACCGGTTTTTCAAATTCTAATCTTGCAGCCACTCAATGTCACCTCCTGTTTGATGCATATCCAGCAGATTTTCTAACGTTTTTTTCATGTCGTCGCGGTGAATAACCGCATCAAGCTGTCCATGTTTTAATAAGAATTCCGCTGTTTGGAAGTCCTCCGGCAGTTTTTCGCCTATTGTCTGTTCGATAATCCTTCTTCCGGCAAAACCGATCAGCGCGCCAGGCTCCGCGAAATTGTAATCGCCAAGAGAAGCAAAGCTTGCAGATACCCCGCCGGTAGTCGGGTGCGTCATGACTGAGATAATGAGACCCTGTTCCTCACTGAATAATTTTAAGGCAGAGCTTGTCTTTGCCATTTGCATAAGGCTTAATATGCCTTCCTGCATCCTTGCACCGCCGGAAGCAGTAAAAATAATAAACGGAACTTTATCCGCTTTTGCTTTTTCAATCGCAAGCGTGATTTTTTCGCCGACGACAGAGCCCATGCTGCCCATTCGGAATGTAGAATCCATTACCGCAACAACAGCAGGAAATCCCCCGATCGTGCCCTTGCCTGTTACAACAGCCTCGTTTAAGGATGTTTTCTCGCGATCCTTTTCAAGCTTTTCCAGATATCCCGGGAAACCGAGCGGGTTTTCCGATAACATCCCCTGATTGAATTCTTCAAAGGACTTTTCATCCATCAAGCTTTCGATACGCTGTTTTGCGTTCATCGGGAAATGATAATCGCAGTTCATGCATACCCGCATATTTTTATCCAACTCTTTAGTGAGCATGATTTTTTTACACTTAGGACATTTTGTCATAATGCCTTCCGGAACATCGTGCTTCGCTTGTTCTGACGGTACGGAAGCATACTTTTTCTTTTTAGTGAATATATCCTTTAACAAATGATTACCTCCCTTTTGTGAAGGGTTCTCTTCACCGCATGCCATCCAGACAGATAGACTTGCTAATAACTTTACCGAAACTATTGTACTTTTTTTGTCAAACGCTGTCATCCTCAATTCGACAACTTTCTATCCGCAGAGGTGTGCGAACAGCTCATGGTAAACCTAAGAAGTCGTTGAAACAGCAAGGTTGGTAACGTATTCATAATTCATGTTAAACTCGGCTGAAATTTTTTTAAGACCTGACCCCAAAAAAATTTCAGCCGCAAGTTTAACTTGAGAACAGCGCGCCGGTCTCCGCCAACGCGCTGCCATTTTTGGAATGAATTAAAATTATTCGCCAATAATCGTAAGTTTCCTGGTTTTTTCTGCAACTTCTTCAGGATCTACAGTAATTCTTGCCACTCCTGTTTCCATCGCCGCTTTTGCCACAGCCTTAGCCACAGCAGGCGCAACACGTTTATCAAACGGTGCAGGGATGACGTACTCAGGGCTAAGCTCATCTTCTGATACGAGTGAAGCAATGGCTTCAACCGCTGCAATCTTCATTTCTTCGTTAATGTGAGTTGCGCGCACGTCAAGTGCTCCGCGGAAAATGCCCGGGAAGGCAAGCACATTGTTTACTTGGTTCGGGAAATCTGAACGGCCTGTTCCGATAACGCTCGCACCAGCTTCACGCGCATCTTCCGGCATAATTTCCGGATTCGGGTTTGCCATTGCGAAAATGATCGGATCTTTAGCCATGCTTTGTACCATTTCTTTTGTTAGTGCGCCTTCGACAGACACACCGATAAATACGTCAGCACCAGCGATCACATCTTTCAAAGAGCCGTCTTTACGGTCTTGGTTTGTGAATTTCGCCACTTCGTTTTTAACATCGTTCATACCGTTCGGACGCCCTTCATAAATGGCTCCTTTTGAATCGCACATCACGATGTCGCGCACGCCGAAATGGTAAAGAAGCTTGATGATCGCAATACCTGCAGCACCGGCTCCGTTAGCCACAACTTTAATGGAAGACATGGATTTTCCAGACAATTTCAGCGCGTTTACAAGGCCCGCTACTGTTACAATCGCTGTGCCGTGCTGATCATCATGGAAAACCGGGATGTTCGTTTCTTTTTTCAGACGCTCTTCAATGATGAAGCAGTTTGGCGCCGCAATATCTTCAAGGTTGACACCGCCAAATGTCGGTTCAAGCAATTTAACGGTTTCAACGATTTTATCAACATCATTTGTGCCCAAAGCAATTGGGAACGCGTCTACGCCGGCAAAGCTTTTGAAAAGAACGGCTTTACCTTCCATTACAGGGAGTGCGGCTTCAGGGCCGATATTTCCAAGGCCGAGCACAGCTGTACCGTCTGTCACAACTGCTACCATGTTCCCCTTCATTGTATAATCATATACTTTGTTAATGTCTTCATGAATATCCTTACATGGTTCTGCTACGCCCGGGGAATAAGCAAGACTTAAATCTTTCGCATTTTTAACCTCTACTTTAGATTTGGATTCGAGTTTTCCCTGGTTCACTTTATGCAGATGTAATGCTTCTTCTCTTAATGACATTCTCCTAAACACTCCTTAATGAAATTTTTTGATTCGTATGCTGCTGCATTGATTGCTGCATTCTGCGGAGTTGATCTATCAGAATATTTAAACAGAGTAACATAATTGCTCCAATTGTATAACAAAAAGAGAATGGTTACCACTGTTTTAAAACGACGTTTTTTTGCCCTAACAGCTCTTTTAAGCGGTATAATACCTGGTGATCCGCCTCGATATGGAACTCCTCAGGAAGCTTTATCGTCTGTTTTTGCCTTTCATAATAGAGATAAACGCCGGTTTCCCCCTTATGCTCCAGCAAAATGCGCTTTATCTTTGTCAGGATCTCCTGACTGTGCTGACTGCTTTCTATTTTAATATAAACCGATGGCGCTTTTTCAGCATTCATATTTTCCAGCAATTCCGCTCTGGACATAATAAACTGGGCTTTTTCCTGCCTGATTTCACATTTCCCTGCTGTGAACAATAGAGCGCCCTCTCTTAAAACGGGAGAAAGCTGTCTGAATTGTTCAGGGAACACAACGGCTTCCATCTCACCGGTCTCATCGCTTAACGTTAAAAACGCCATGTTTTGACCTGTTTTTGTCCGAATCGTTTTGATTTTCGTCAGCAGGACACCGAGTGAAACCTGCTTTTTAACAGTCTGCTGAGCCTGCTGAATGGATACCGCTCCGCGCGCTGTCAGCTGGTTTCGGAAGGCAGAGAGCGGATGATTTGAAAAATAAATACCGAGCGTTTCTTTTTCAAATGCAAGAATATCCACAAGCGGGAGCTCCTCGGTCTCCACATACTTCGGTTTAATGGAAAACGATTCATCTAAAAACAATCCCATTTGGTCATCGTCCGCGGCGAAAAGCTCGGCATGCTCTAACGCAACGTCAATCGATGCGAGCAGTGTGGCCCGGTTTTGAGCGAATTCATCCATTGCACCAGAAAATATGAGCGCTTCAAGCGTTTTGCGGTTTACGCTTTTTGACGGCACACGAAAGCAGAAATCGAAAAGATCTTCGAATGGTTTCTCTTTTCTGGCTTTATATATATCTTTGACTGCTGAGACGCCTACACTTTTTATCGCACGGAGGCTGTACCTGACAGCTCCGCCTTCAACTGTAAACGGATAACTGCTTTTGTTCACTGACGGAGGAAGGATACGAATCCCGCTCCCCTTCGCTTCGTATAGATATTGAGCTATTTTATCCTCATTGCCAATGACGCTTGTAAGCAATCCGCACATAAAATATAAAGGATAATGAGCCTTCAAATAAGCAAGCTGGCAGCCGATCATGCTGTATGCCACCGCATGGCTTCTGTTGAAGCCATAGTTTGCGAATTTGACGATTAAATCGTAGACTTCATTTGCAGTGTCTACAGAATACTCCTTTTTTAAGCACCCTTCAACAAAATGGCTTCGCTCTCGGTCAAGAATGTCTTTCTTTTTTTTGCTGACTGCACGTCTGAGCAGGTCCGCCTCTCCTAAAGAAAATCCTGCCATACGTGACGCAATCACCATAATTTGCTCTTGATAAACGATGACGCCATACGTATCTTCCAATATCTCTCTTAAATCCTCATGGGGATAATGGACCGGCACCCGCCCATGCTTACGGTCGATAAATAACGGAATGTTTTCCATCGGACCGGGCCGGTACAGCGCGTTTACCGCGACAATATCTTCTAATCCTGAGGGCTTAAGCCTTTTCAGAACGCTTCTCATTCCTGAGGATTCAAGCTGAAAAATCCCTGTCGTATCCCCTTTTGACAGCAGAGAGAATGTTTTTTCGTCTTGATAAGAAATACTCGAAAGATCTATTTTCATATTTTTTTCTTTTTCAATCATTGAAGTGATGGACTCGATGAGTGTCAGGTTGCGCAAGCCTAAGAAATCCATTTTCAAAAGGCCCAGATCTTCGAGGTGATCCATCGCGTATTGCGTTAAATAGATCCCTTCATGTCCTTCCTGAAGCGGGACAACATCTGTTAACGGTTCCTCACTCAGGACAACGCCGGCCGCGTGGGTTGACGTATGCCTCGGAAGACCTTCTATTTTTCTGGCAATCGTAAAGACTTGCTGAAGCAGACTTGACTCACTGAGACGCTTATTCAGCTCCGGTGATTGTTTTCTCGCATCATCCAAGGTCATGCCCGGCCTTGAAGGAATGAGCTTCGCAAGCTGATCCGCTTCCTTCGGACTTACACCGAATACCCTTCCGACGTCCCGAAGCGCTGCTTTTGCCGCCAGCGTCCCGAAGGTAATAATCTGGGCGACGTGCATGGCGCCATATTTCTGCTGAACGTACTGAATGACCTCGTCCCTTCTCGTATCCGGAAAGTCGATATCAATATCCGGCATACTGATTCGCTCCGGGTTTAAAAACCTCTCAAATAACAGGTGATGCTTGATCGGGTCAACGTCCGTGATATAGAGAACATAAGCCACGAGCGATCCCGCCGCAGAACCCCTTCCCGGTCCTGTCACAATCCCGTTTTCGTGGGCGTGCTTCATAAAATCCCATACGATCAGAAAATAATCGCTGAACTTCATTCGCTTGATGACATCAAGCTCATATTGAAGTCGTCGAATATACCGTTCGTCAGGTGTATCAAAGCGGCTGCGGAGCCCTGTCATACAAACATCCGTCAAATAATCATCCGCGGATGAACCGTCTGGAGTCGGAAATGACGGCAGGCGGGTCTGTCCGAGGCTGACGTCAACCCGGCATTGTTCTGCAATCTCAACAGATGCTTGCAATGCCTCAGGATGCTCTTGATATAGAACACGCATTTCATCAATGGATTTCAAATCGAGATCCGGCATCTCTTCGTTTGATGCCTCAGTGAGTTTTTCACCTGACTTTATCGCTTTCAAACAGCGATAGGCAGCCTGATCTTCTTTCCTTATGTAATGAACATCGCCTGTCGCCGTGACCGGAATTCCCGTTTCTTCAGACAGCCGGAGAATTTGCTCAGATAAGAATTTATTTTCTTTAAACGGCTGAAAGGATAAATAAAAAGCGCCTTTCCCGAATATAGACTGAAAATGAAGCGCTGCTTGAGCGGCTTGGTCAAACAGACCTCCTTCGAGCAGCATTTCAATATAGCCCTTCTCACCAGGGGTAATTGCGATAATACCTTTGCGATAGCTGTTAAGCCATTTTGGCTTCAGGCCGTTTTTTGATTTCGATTGCAGGACGCTGCTGATCTTCAGCAGGTTTTGATAGCCTGTATTTGATTTTGCCAGCAGGACGAGCGGGTAGGCTTCGAGCTCGTCATCATCTGTGAAAACAGAAGCCGTCAAGCCGATAATCGGGTTAATCCCCCTCGCCTTGCATGCTTTATAAAATTGAATAGCTCCGTACATGACATGATCATCTGTCAGCGCCAAAGACCCATATCCGAGCCTGTCAGCTTCACTGACGAGCTCTTCCACAGACGCGGCGCTGTTTAGCAGGCTGTACCCGCTATGCACTTGCAGGTGAACAAAAGACATGCTATCACCTCTTTCTCCATTACGATCCATTTCTTTCTTCATTATAAGTCGGGTTTTCAAAAGAAACAAATGTTCTTTTTCGAGTCCTCATCATACTTGTCCCGAAAGCTCAATATGATATAAAAGGTGAGGTGATTAAGATGGATCAGGAAGCTGGCTTTATGGTAAATTTTATCAACAGTTATTTTATCGCATTAGGGGTGCTGATCGGAGGCGCACTCATCGGAGGCCTTGGAGCATATTTGGCAGGCGAAGCCCCGCTTACGGTTATTTCAAAGCTTGCGAACAGATTAAAAATTTGGGCGCTGGTCGCCGCAATCGGAGGTACATTTGATGCGGTATACAGCTTTGAACGGGGTATTCTTGAAGGCAATACGAGAGATTTATTCAAGCAGATTCTTCTCATTATCTCGGCCATGGGCGGGGCGCAAAGCGGCTGGCTTATTATTTCATGGCTGACGCAGGAGCATATTTCTTCATGAGGGTGCCGCAGCATTACAAAAAACCGGGATGGCAGCGTTTTTTTGCTGGTATGATGTGCGGAGCCGTGATCAGCTGGTTTTTTTTCCTGTTTACATACGGAACATTCCAAGAGGAGCAGGTTTCCCTCATCGAAAAACAAAAAGAGCACGTCAAAGACTTGAACAACCAAATTTCCATCTATCAGGAAGACCTCCACAAACTAAATGAAGACAATAAAAGAAAACTGCTTATTCAAAGCGTCGATGTAAAATTATTAAATGGAGAAAAATACAAAATCTCGCAGCCGGATAAAACAAAATTCGAGGAGCATGTGAAGGATGATATTTCAGAGGTCATTACAAAGGATATAGAAAGCGTCTATAAAACGAAGGAGCTTTTAAAACGGACAATTGAAAATAAAGTCTATACGATCAATGAAAAAAAATATGAGGCAGCTGTCAAGGAATTAATTATTTACACAAGGCTTTCTGTAGAAATTGAAATATCATTCGCGACGTAAATATGGAATTTTCTTAAATTTTTCAAACTCCTGTCGCTTTTTCCCATTCTTTTTTATAAACTATAAATGAGGCTTAATAGCGAAAGGAGGAGGAAGGGAAATGGAGGTTTACAGTGACCGTCAATTAGCAAAAGATCAAGCAGCCCGACTCAGACAAGGTTTTTCTGCATATGCCGAAACAAACTCACTCGCTTCCCTCATCAAAAAAGAACTTCAATCTCATAATCTCCAAGTCTACGAGGACCTTACTGAGTTCGGCTGCTGGTTCATCCCCGTCACAGATGAACACTAAGAGAGAGGGTCTCCCCTCTACTTGTGTTCTTTACATAACGTCTCCAGATCAGCTAAAATCTGTTCCGCTTCATCCCAGCTGTAAATGGAGGCGCCTGAAGCCAGAGGATGCCCTCCGCCGTTATATTTCCGGGCGAGTCCGTTAATAACAGGCCCCTTTGAACGGAATCTGACTCTGATTTGATCGTCTTCTTCTATGAAAAACACCCATGCGCGAATGCCTGAGATATTTCCAAGCGTCCCGACAAGCTGCGACGCTTCAGAAGCTGTTGTGTTGAACATTTCCAGAGTGTCCTTTTTGATGAAAACAGAAGCAGCGCCATTTTCAGACAAAGACACATTTTGAAAGATATAGCCGTTAAGCTTCACCACATTCAGTTTTGTTTCATACAATTGATTAAACAGCTCTGAAGAAGAGAACGGATACTTAATAAGCTCGCCTGCATATTGTAATGTTTTTTCCGTTGTATTGGGAAATAAGAAGCGTCCGGTATCACTGACAATGCCGGCATAGATCAGCTTTGCGGCTTTTGTATTCAGCTTCCAGCCGTGCTCTTTTCCTTCTAAATACAGTTCGTAAATCATTTCACTTACTGAGCTTGCATTCGTATCGACCCACAGAAGATCGCCGTAAGGATCTTCGTTCGGATGGTGGTCGATTTTCATTAGTTTGGCGCCTGATAAATAACGCTGATCGTCGACTCTTTCCTGATTTGCCGTATCGCAGACGATCACAAGGGCGCCTTTATATGTTTCATCGTCCACCTCATCGAGGGTATATAAGAAAGAGAGGGACGGTTCTGGCGTGCCGACCGCAAAAATATTTTTTTCAGGATACGTTTCACGCAGGATTTCCGTAAGTCCGCACTGAGATCCGTAGGCATCCGGGTCAGGGCGCACATGTCTATGTAAGATAATCGTGTCATATAATGATATGGTTATGATCAATTCTGTTTTCATTTGATACTCCTTTATTGTTTTTTTTCATTAAATCACATTCTCTGCCGACGGAAAAGAAAAATAACATCAAAACCAAGCCCGTTTTTGTATAGAATGGGTTTGTAAACTTTTACGATGGAGGATTTCATTTATGCTGGTTCTTGTTTTTTTGATTGGGCTTTCAGCCTGCTTTTATGTGTACTATAAAGTAAAAGGCGTACGGACAAAGCAATCTTTGGAAAAAGAAATCTTTTCAGCAAAATCCAGCATGGCATTAGGATCGCTGGTGCTGTTTTACGGACTCAATCAAATGATATTATTCCATTCAGTTTTAACGTTAGTAATCGGCGGGATCTTTATCGTCATCGGAGCCGGAAGCGCATGGGCAGGTTATAAAGCCTACAGCCATTACAATCCCCTTCACGCCAAAGAAGCTGAAAGAGATCACGCGTAAGGGGCGCCTGAGACGTCCCTTAGCTTCTTTCCATCAGCTGAACCATCAGCATTGCTTTAGACACGATATGGCCTTGGCTGTGCACTTCAACTTCCATTTTTCCGAACTTTCTTCCAGCCTCTAAAATGCGCGGCTTGACTTCGATGACCGACTCCATCTGCACAGGCTTCAAAAAGAAAATGGTGATGCTTTCTATCACTAGTTCGCCGCGTTTTTTCGAGCGCAAAAACCGATTGGCCGCTTGCGTCAAAATGGTCGTAAACACGCCATAAGAAATCGTCCCCAGCTGATTTGTCATTTGCGGTGTTACTTCATACTGATAAACAATCTGATCCTGTTTATCATCATCCTCATCTTTAAATCCTCTTGAGACAATATCATCAAGCTTTTCCCCGACTTGAGGCTGCTTTTGAATCATTTGAAGAGCTTTCAGCACGTCTTGGCGGCTGATCATGCCAATCAGCTTTTGGTGTCCGTCAGTGACGGGGAGCACTTCGATCCCTTCCCATACCATCATTTGCGCCGCTGAGGCGACAGACGTTTTTCCAATAACCGTAACCGGATTTTTTGTCATGACTTTTTCAATGGGTGCATTCCGGTCGTGACCTGCGATATCTTTCGAAGTCAAGATCCCGTGGATTTTCATTTGTTCGTCGACAACCGGGAACCGCCCATGGCCCGTTTCAAAATTTTTCTCGTACCATTTTTCAAGTTTATCCTTAGGTGAAAGATATATCGTACGGTCAGCGGGCGTTAAAATGTCCTCCACCAGAACGATTTCTTTTTTGATCAGCTGGTCATAAATCGCCCGGTTAATCATAGCGGCGACTGTAAAGGTGTCATAGCTCGTGGATAAAATCGGCAGCTCAAGCTCATCTGCCAGCTGCACGATGCTGTCATCTGTGTTAAATCCGCCCGTTACGAGTACAGCGGCGCCTGCCTCAAGCGCCTGTCTGTGTGCATTGATTCGATTTCCGACAATCAAAAGATTCCCGGCTGCCGTATACCGCATCATCGCGTCCAGCTCCATTGCGCCTATGACAAATTTATTCAATGTCTTATGGAGCCCCGCCCGGCCTCCGAGCACTTGTCCGTCTATGACGTTTACAACCTCAGCATATGTAAGCTTTTCGATATTTTCTTTTTTCTTTTGTTCAATTCTGATTGTTCCGACACGTTCAATCGTACTGACAAAGCCTTTATTCTCTGCTTCCTTGATCGCTCTGTACGCCGTGCCTTCGCTTACTTTCATTTCCTTTGCGATTCTCCGCACAGAGATTTTTTCACCTACGGGCAGCGAATCAATATATGTTAAAATTTGTTCATGCTTAGTTGCCAAACCTTTCACCTCTAAGGGACAGTCTTCTGCTTTTATTATAAGGGCTCGGATGATTGATTCGCAATGAGGCAGGAAAATAAAAAGCATCTCCTGATTTTCAGGAGATGCTTTTAGCGATTAAAGCTCAATCGTTTCACCGACGGCCATGACTTTTCCGACTCCGCCCGGCAGGCTGTCTGCAAATGCTTCCGGGTCTTGCTCGATGACCGGGAATGTATTGTAATGAACCGGTACAACTTGTTTTGCACGCAGCCATTCTGCAGCTAGCTTGGCGTCTTCAGGCCCCATCGTAAAGTTGTCGCCAATCGGCAAGAAGGCAAGATCAATATGGTTCAGTTCCCCGATCAGTTTCATGTCAGAGAAAAGAGCCGTATCGCCGGCGTGGAAGATCGTTTTGCCCTCAACAGTCAGCAGAATACCGGATGGCATGCCTGTGTAAGTGATCGTTTTATTTTCTTCGTCAGTGATGGCAGATCCATGAAAGGCCTGTGTAAGCTTCACTTTCCCAAAATCAAACTGATGGGAGCCGCCGATGTGCATGGGGTGAACATTTAACCCTTTCCATCCCAAATATACAGCCAGCTCATTCGGTGCCACAACCAGTGCGTTATTTTGCTTTGCGATTTGCTCAGTGTCGCCCACGTGGTCATTGTGGCCGTGAGTCAATAAGATAGCGTCCGCTTTTGCATCCTCAGGTTTTAAATCGGTTAACGAATTTCCTGTCAAAAACGGGTCAAATAAAATATGATGATTATTCGTTTCTACTGCAACTACAGAATGTCCGTGATACGTTACTTTCATTTCTTTCACCTCGTCACTTTGTATTTGGTGATTTCATTTTCCCTTTTTAAGATGCTGAAAAACTTATGTGGATTGATTCTTGTTAATGACATTGAGGCCCCCGGTTGCTTCAATCACAGTTCCTGTCACCAGGTCTGAGTTCTCTTCGCACAAAAAGGCAATGATTCTGGCGATATCTTCACCGGTGCCGGATCTTCCTATCGGCGTTTTTTCTTTGCCGATACGCTGTCTGGCTTCCTCTATTGACGCTTCCTTCATGTCGCCGACAATGTCGCCCGGGCAAACCATATTAGCGGTTATGCCCGATTCAGCTTCTTCGATCGCAATTGTTTTTGTTAAAGAAGCCAACCCCACTTTTGCGGCGCCGAAAGCGGAGCGGTGAAGCCAGCCCGGTGCGTGTGCCGCGCCTTGAAATCCGTACGTGATGATACGCCCGAATTGCTGTTTTCTCATGACCGGAATAACTGCTTTGAATAAATGAAAGACAGCGCTTAAATTTCCTTCCAGCATACCGTACCATTCGTCATCGGTATAATCGGCTAACTTTTTTCGTTCAAATATGTATGGCCCCGCGTTGTTAATCAAAAAGTCGATTCTCCCGAAACGGTCCAAGGCAGCGTCTGCTATGCGCAGCAAATCCTCTTTTTTGGTGACATCACCTTTTACAAATTGCAGCCGGTCAAGATAGTCAGGACAGGCTTCCTTCAGGCGGCTGACAGCCTCTTCATCCTGCCTGTAATTCACTGTTACTGAATACCCCTTTGCAAGCAATGTTTCAGTCACTTTGCGGCCTAATCCCTTCGAACCGGCAGTAATTAAAGCATGTCGCACATCAATACCTCCCAAAGCAACGTCGCCGCTTTTCAATAAAGTGTTTCTTCTTCTACTTTACTATAAAAGACCGTTAATATCACTTTTTACACTTTGCCATACAAAAAAAGCTGCCTATAATAGACAGCTTATTCCGCAGAAGATGAAGGCTCTTGATCCGGGATATCCACATAACCGCTTTGATATGCTTCGGAAATGAGCCTTGTTGTCTCCTGGCTTTCTTGTTCATCATAAATATAGCGTTCCGGTTCTTTTTTCATCCTTCTGCCTCCCATCATTATAGAGGTAGGTTGGCTGTTATGACGGGATTTTATGAAGGAAATTTTAACAAACTCCGGCTGCCACGCAAGCTTTCGCTTTTACAAGTGCCTGCTCAACTTGTTTGAAGCCCGTGCCTCCTGCGCTCATTCTTTTTTCGACCGCATGATAAGGGTCCAAAACAGTATATATATCATCCTCGAAAAGATCGCTCGCCTTCTGAAAATCGTCAAACGGCATGTCACTTAAATAGATTCCTTTTTCGATGCATGTGTACACAAGCTTTCCGACCACTTCGTGCGCTTCTCTGAATGGCATTCCTTTCTTCGCTAAATAATCAGCCAGTTCGGTCGCATTTGAAAAGTCTTGTTTTGTCGCTTGCTTCATGACGTCTTTGTTAACAGTCATTGTTTGAATCATACCTGTGAAGATTTGCAGGCTGCCTTCGACCGTTTTCACCGTGTCAAACATGCCTTCTTTATCTTCCTGCAGGTCTTTGTTATAAGCGAGCGGAAGGCCTTTCATGATCGTAAACAGCCCCATCATGTCACCGTATACGCGCCCCGTTTTGCCCCGAATCAGCTCAGCCATATCCGGGTTTTTCTTCTGCGGCATCATGCTGCTTCCTGTTGCATACGTATCGTCTAGCTCGATGAATTTAAACTCCTGGGAGCACCACAGAATGATTTCTTCAGAGAAACGGGAAAGGTGCATCATCAGCATGCTGCTGTTGCTTAAAAATTCCAAAATGAAATCTCTGTCGCTGACGCCGTCGAGGCTGTTTTCATAAATGGAATCAAAGCCGAGCAGCTCTGCTGAATACTCACGATCGATCGGGAAGGTGGTACCCGCGAGCGCTCCGCAGCCGAGCGGAGATTTGTTGATCCGCTTCATTGAATCCTGAAAACGTTCCTTGTCGCGCTCCAGCATCCAGAAATACGCAAGCAGATGGTGAGCGAATGAAATCGGCTGGGCGCGCTGAAGATGAGTGTAGCCCGGCAGAATGGTTTCAACATTTGCTTCTGCTTTATCAATGAGCGCACCTTGGAATGCCTCTATCAGCTCGATAATATGGGCGACATGGTTATTCAGGTACAAATGCATGTCAGTTGCCACCTGGTCATTCCGGCTTCTTCCGGTATGCAGCTTGCCGCCGAGAGGGCCGATTTCGTCAATGAGCATTTTCTCAATGTTTAAATGAATATCTTCATAATCAACTGAGAACTCTAATGCCCCGTCTTCTGCTTTTTGCAAAAGGGTTTTCAGTCCCTCACGGATTTTCATCTCTTCTTCTTCTGTCAGGATACCGCATTTTTTCAGCATGGCAGCATGTGCGAGAGACCCTGTAATGTCTTCAGTGACTAAATGTTGGTCAAATGATATGGACGCGCCGAATTCGTCGACCCATTTTTCAGGTGTTTTTTGGAATCGGCCTCCCCAAAGCTTCTTCATGCTTTAATCTGCTCCTTCTTTTTCACGATGCTGTTCACTTTTGTCGGAAGTCCCCAGAGCTCGATAAATCCGATTGCCGCATGGTGGTCAAACGCATCGTCTTTAGTATATGTTGCAAGTTTTTCATCATATAGAGAGTATTCTGATTTACGCCCCTCTACAATGGCATGGCCTTTAAACAGCTTCACGCGAACGATGCCTGTAACGTGTTTTTGCGTTTCTTTTAAGAAAGCGTGCAGCGCGTCTTTTAAAGGGGAGAACCATAAGCCGTTGTAAATGATTTCTGACAGCTTTTGTTCGATGGCCGGTTTAAAGTGCGCGACCTCTTTCACTAATGTCAAATCTTCCAGTTCCTTGTGTGCTTTGATAAGTGTTATCGCACCCGGGCATTCATATACTTCACGGGATTTAATGCCGACAAGGCGGTTTTCCACGTGATCGATACGTCCGACCCCATGCGCGCCTGCAATTTCGTTCAGTTTTAAAATTAATTCAGAAAGGGAGTAAGAGACGCCGTCGATGGATACAGGCACACCTTGTTCAAATGCGATTTCAATGACTTCCGGTGTATCCGGTGTTTTTTCCAGCGGCGCTGTAAGGTCGTATGCTCCTTCTGGCGGAGCGGCCCACGGATCTTCTAAAATGCCGCACTCATTTGCGCGTCCCCAAAGATTTTGGTCAATGGAATACGGGCTGTCAAGATTGATCGGAATCGGAATGCCGCGGCTTGCCGCATATTCGATTTCTTCTTCACGAGACCATTGCCATTCCCGAACTGGGGCGATGACTTCAAGGTCAGGATTCAAAGATTTAATTGATACCTCAAAACGCACCTGGTCATTTCCTTTTCCTGTGCATCCGTGCGCAATCGCCTGTGCCTCTTCTTTTTCTGCGATCTCGACTAATTTTTTTGCAATAAGCGGACGAGACAATGCGGACACGAGCGGATATTTTCCTTCATACATCGTGTGAGCCTGCAAAGATAACAGCGCGTAATCCTGGGCGAATTCTTCTTTTGCATCAATCACGTAAGAATTTGTTGCGCCGACTTCCAACGCTTTTTGCTGAACAAACGCCAAATCCTTGCCTTCGCCGACGTCCAGGCAGCAGGCGATAACATTATACCCTTGCTCTTGAAGCCATTTTATCGCGACGGAAGTATCAAGACCCCCTGAGTATGCTAATACGACTTTTTTCTGTTCTGCCATCATAAAAATCTCCTCTCAACCCTGTTTCTTTTGTATAAAAATAAATTATATTTAATAAAAATACATTTTGTATGTATACACTTTAACAAGTAAGCTCCTTTTTTTCAAGCCTTTTATTAAAAAAACTTCACCCATTTTTCAGGTGAAGTTTCGTAGTATTTATTCATTTACTTGTCTTTTCTGATTTCTCTGACCACATGGGCGAGCTCCGGAATAATCAGCTTATTCATTGCCAGCTTTACCGCACCGCTGGAGCCTGGCGTTGAAAAAACGGCTGTATGTTGGATAACGCCGGCTGTGGCTCTCGACATGATTGCACTGGAGCCGATGTCTTCTGTATAACTGAGCATCCTGAATATTTCTCCAAAGCCGGGCAGCTCTTTCGAAAACAGCGGCGTAATGGCTTCAATGGTGACGTCCCGATTTGCTATGCCTGTCCCTCCGTTTAAGAGAACCGCGTCCGTCTGATCATCCATGCAGCCCGCAAGCACAGCCCGCTGCAGGGCATCCTTTTCGTCTTTTACAATTTCATATGTAGCAATCTGATGGCCGGCTTCTTCTAAAAATGAGATCATCAGCCTGCCGCTTTTATCCGTTTCTTCCGTTCTCGTATCACTGACCGTAATCACTTTGCACCGGACAATACCGGGTGCCTCTTGTTTATGCTCTTGAACACTCATTGGCTCACCTCTTTGTATTTTTGTCTACCTTTATCATGCTTCAACAAAAAAGCACATTCAAGAGAATGTGCTTTTTTGCATTATTTAGCTAAACGAACAACGTCGCGTGCAATCATGACTTCTTCATCAGTCGGAATGATCATAACTTTTACTGGAGAATGAGGGTAGCTGATGAACGCTTCCTCACCGCGTACGTTATTAAGCGCAGGATCCCAGTATACGCCCATAAATTCCAGACCGCGAAGAACGCGTTCTCTGACTTCTACGCTGTTTTCACCGATACCGGCAGTAAAGATGATCGCATCAACACCGCTCATTCTGGCAGCGTAAGAACCGATGTATTTGTGGATACGGCTCGCGAAGACTTCAAGCGCAGTTTCCGCGCGCTCATTACCTTGTTTCGTTGCTTCAACGATGTCACGAAGATCGCTTGAGAAACCGGAGATGCCAAGCAGTCCGCTTTTTTTGTTTAATGTATTCAGTACTTCGTCAGCGGTTTGGCCCGTTTTCTCCATAATGTATGGGATCAGGGCAGGGTCGATGTTTCCAGAGCGTGTACCCATTGCCACACCCGCAAGCGGCGTGAAGCCCATAGATGTATCAATTGATTTTCCGCCTTCAACAGCCGCAATACTTGCACCGTTGCCAAGGTGGCAGGAAATCAGGCGTAAATCTTTTAACGGACGGCCGAGAAGCTCTGCCGCACGCTCCGTCACATATTTATGTGAAGTGCCGTGGAAGCCGTATTTACGGATACCGAATTTTTCATAGTATTCGTATGGCAGGCTGTACAGGTAAGACTGCTCAGGCATTGTTTGGTGGAATGCCGTATCAAAAACAGCAACCGCAGGAACATTTGGAAGCACTTCTTTGAAGGCTTTAATTCCAACGATATTTGCCGGGTTATGCAGCGGCGCCAATTCAGAAATATCTTCGATCTCCTGAATTGTTTCGTCCGTTAATAAAACGGAATCGCTGAATTTTTCTCCGCCGTGTACCACGCGGTGTCCAATTCCGTCAATTTCATTTAAATCTTTGATAATGCCGAATTCTGTCAGCTTATTCAGCAGCATTTTAACCGCTACCGCATGATCAGGTATATCAGTTACTTCTGTATTTTTTTCGCCGTTTACAGAAATCGTGAACACACTGTCGGCGATACCGATTCGTTCAACTAAGCCCTTCGTTAAAACTTTTTCTGAAGGCATTTCGAAAAGCTGAAATTTCAAAGACGAGCTTCCTGCGTTAATTGCAATAATTTTGGACATGATTGACGCTCCTTTTTACTCTGTATCAACATCTTCGTTTTTCGTACTTTTTTCCCGGTGAAATCATCAATTTCTCCCGAAAAATATCTGACTTTTCCATTTAAACATTGTCATGTCGGCTTTTCAAGTCAACTTGCGTATTGATAACGCTTACAAAAAGAAGTCGTTATTTTCAGACACATTACCTATGCGCTAAACATTGATTAACGCTTTCATCCTGCAGTTTCTCCTTTCGTATTTTGTGTGTTGAAACCCTATTCAATTCGTCTATCTTTCCTCTGATGTTCATACAAAAAAACAGCTTAAGCTTCCTCAGACGGAGCTCAAACTGTTTTCATTTTTCTATTTTTCCTTTGTAAACCATGCATCTATTTGTGCCATCATGTCGAGCATCGCCTTCTGATTGGAGAAGGACGGCAGATTCGCAAGCAGAATTTGGTTCGGCGCTTTCGTCTCTTCACCTGTTTTCTGAAGCACAAGAATACTTTTGGCATGGGCTTCATCTTTAAAAATTGATTTTGGCAGCTGCAATAGTGCATTAATATGAACCTTGTCCTTGAAAAACTGCTTCAGCTTGTCGCTTTGAGAGCTTTCAAACAAATGATTCGGAATCATAAAGAACAGGTAGCCGCCGGGTTTCGTATGCTTGACGCTTTGCTCAATAAACAAATGATGAGCGAAGGAATGGCCTTCATCCGCTTTCAGTTCAAAGGCTTTTGCCCCCTCGTCATTCGGATAATAGCCAACCGGCAGATCGCATATCACTGTGTCAACCGGATCGATAAACAGCGGCTCGAGGCTGTCCTGATGGAACAGTTCCAGCTCTTTTTTCAGAAGGTTCGCCTGGTCATAGGCAATTTTCAAAAGCACGTCATCTATTTCTACGCCATAGCTTTTCGCCGTATTCTCTGACAGCTGGTTTAACACGGTGAACAGAAGATTTCCCGTTCCAACAGCCGGATCAAGAAGTGTTACATCCTTTTTCCCTGCCATAAACTTATTTACCAAGTAACTGATAAACAGTCCGATAGTGTCCGGCGTCATTTGTCTGTTTGGATGGGATATATCCTTTAATCCCTTTAAGACGGCAAGCTGGAATGCTTTTCGCACCCACTCGTGCTCATATGTGTCAAATTTGGCTTTTTCAAGCAGCGCTTTAAGCTTTTCAGCCTTCTCATTCGGCAGCTTCAGCTGATCCGTTTTTTGAAGAAAATACATTTCTCCCGCTTCGGCAAGCGCTTCTATATATGAAATCTGCAATTCATTTTTTATGATAATCGCGGCATCATCCAGCAGCTCGTATACCGCACCTACATGATCGTTTTGCATAATGTGTTCCTCCTTGCCATGAAAAAAGCTCCGGCGGCAGCCTGGAGCTTTTTTCACCTGCTTACTTCAATAATGCCTTGGCAGCCTCAATCGGCTCTTCATAATTCGGGTGGTTCGTTGCTTCGCTTACATATTCAGCGTAAACGACTTTTCCGTTCTCATCAAGCACAAATACGGAACGCGCAAGCAGACGAAGTTCTTTTATATATACACCGAACGCTTCGCCAAATGACATGTCTTTGTGGTCTGACAGAGTTTCCACTTTGTCAATCCCGTTTGCTCCGCACCAGCGCGCCTGTGCAAATGGAAGATCCGCACTGATTGTATAAACGTTAACATCTCCAAGCTTTGCAGCCTCTTCGTTAAAGCGGCGGGTTTGCGCATCGCAAACGCCTGTGTCAATTGAAGGGATAACAGAAATAATCGTTACTTTTCCTTTCATGTCAGCTAACGATTTTTCTTCAAGGCTGTTAGTCAGCACTGTGAAATCAGGGGCTTGATCTCCTACTTTCACTTCTTGTCCGACAAGCGTAACCGGACCGCCTTTGAATGTAATTTCAGCCATTATAATTCCTCCCTTTTGTATGTATGTCTCTATCATAGTAAAGTTTCTTGCAAACTGCAAAGTATATGCCAAAAAAAAGTTAACTGCGGCCGCCGCAGTTAACCCTTCTTTAATAATTCATATTGTTCATTTGGTTTTGATTTTGGCCTTGGTTTTGATTCTTGTTATTTTTCTTAAACATTTGCTGTATGCGCTCCAGTGTTTGAGGGGCTGCGTCCAGAATTTTCTCAATCAAATGAGTATTTTCATCTAAATGAAGCATTCTGATGCCAGTCGAACCAACAATTAAAAACGCGATCGGCGTAATAGACACACCGCCCCCGCTTCCGCCTCCGAAAGGTAGTTTCTGCTCTCTTGTTTCATCGTCTTCCGATTTTTTCACAGCCGGTTTCCCGCCAAACTCACTGCCGCCTGCGGCGAATCCGAATCCAACTTTAGAAACGGTTAAAATCACGCTTCCATCCGGTGTTTCAACCGGATCTCCGATGATTGTGTTAACATCAATCATTTCCTTCAAGTTTTCCATTGCTGTTTTCATTAAACCTTGGATGGGATGGTCTGCCATATACGCTTCCTCCTTAAACTGATGAATCTTTCTTTGAAGTCATTCGAGCTGACGGATTCTTCTTTAATACAGAAAGCTCCCGTCCGTACTTAACGAATTTGAAAGCTGCAAGCATAGCATGTCCAAAGCGAAAAAAGAATATACACTGAAAATGGGTCTTGGAAACAGGGACTTGAAACGATGGAATCACGTCATAAACAGGCTTATTCACAAAGTCTAAATGGTCATGAAGCATAGCTGCAATACCGCCTTTGACTCCCCATACGGCACCTGTTAACACACCTGTCACCGCGGCGTCATGAATCCCGACGACTGTGACCCATTCAAGTTTTGTAATATGCAAATGCGCCATAAAAGAAGCGCTGATTTTTTTTAACTTAGTGACATGATGCAGAAACATTTCAATTTTATTGATGCTCTGCTGCACATCATCAAACGTGATTTTTTTCTTACTGCTGCTCTTTTTCACTTTCGATTTTGTGTTCTGTCTGATATCGACTGTTCCGTCATCTTTGTTCACCTTAATCGCCGGAATTGTTTTTTTAATCCGAACCAGGCCAAACAGCGCAGTAATTTTCAAGGTCAGTTTGTCATTATCATCAGCATGAAGATACTCCGCGGCAACATAAATTTTCATTCTGAGAAGCAGCACGATACCTATAAGAATAAGAATGGCTGACAGCACATATACCATATTCTTCACTTCCTCTAGGAAGCATTATCGCCCATTCAGCAAAAAATAAACCCGGACGGGGTCCGGGTTTATCTGTTATTTACGATATAATTTTTCGTGCACCACAGTTGTATCAGCAATATAATCATGAATCCCCTGTTTTTTAGGAGAAAAAGCGATGACGATATATAAAATCCAAATTTTATCAATATACCGCCCGACCACTTCACGGAAAATCACAGTGCTCCATGTCAGCTTATGGCCCTGCTTGACAGAAATTACTTTGAGGCCGAACACCATTTTTCCGAGCGTTTGCCTGAAGTATTTGGTCATCAGCGCAAAATATGCCAGATAAACGAAAAGCGTTGTAATACTGTAGGCTGAGATGGTAAACATGCCGGACGTTTTCGGCAGATCCAGTAAAGTAAAGATGGGAGAAACGATTAAATGGTTTAACCCCCACACAACGAGCCAATCAAGCAGGAAAGCCCAAAAACGGACCCAAAAGCCCGCATATGCGTGTGTGAGCTGTTCCGCTTGATCCGGGCCTGCAATGTCGCTGCGCTCTAACTCTTCATATGTCGCATCCATTATTGATCCCTCCTACTTCGCATAGAGATACATCATTCTCGGCGAACCGGATTGTGAAAGAACTTCTCTCATATTCAGAAAATCAATTTCACTTTTAAACATTTTGTTCGCTCCCATGGAAAACAGAGAGCCTAATCCGAAGCTTTCCTCGTAAGAGACGACAGAAGCGTTTTTCAAGTTTTTATGGTCCTTTATCATGGCCGCAATTGTATCATCATAAAATCCAAGTTCATCCACAAGGTTCAGTTTTTTCGCCTGCCGCCCGTCATACACGCGGCCGTCCGCGATTTTCTTTACCTGTGCTTTCGATAGGCCGCGGCCTTCTGAAATGACATCGACAAAGCCTTCATAAGAGTTATCAACCATAGATTGCATGATATTTTTTTCTTCTTTTGTCATCTCACGGGAAGGAGACATAATATCCTTGTGAGCCCCGCTTTTAATGGTCTCAAAAGAGATGCCGAGCTTATCAGCCAGCTTTGAGTAATTCACGCTTTCCATGATAACCCCAAGAGATCCTGTCAGGGTTTCCGGTGTCGCAAAAATTTTATCCGCAGCTGTTGAGATATAATACCCGCCGGAAGCTGCCATCGATCCCATTGACACATAGATTGGTTTTTTTGTTTCTTTTTTTACTTCTTCCAGTTTTTTATGTATTTCGGCACTTTCATACACTCCGCCTCCCGGAGAGTTTACCTTGAGTACGATCCCTTTAACTGCATCATCTTCTTTTGCCTGCTCAAGGTTTTTCAAGAATGTTCGGTGGTTATACCCTTCTGAACCGAGCAGACTGCTTGAATCACCATTATCCTGAATGGTGCCGCTGACCTCCAAAACAGCGATTTTGCTGGAAAGGCTTCCGTTTTCAAGCGTCACTTCCTGGGATTCATCTGTCAGTGACGTAAGGTCTGTTTGAGCACCCTTAACACTTTCAAAGAAACTCATTGAGATACTGACGATGATGGACACGCCAAAAATTCCAAGGGCGATCACTAATGCGATCCATCTTTTTGCATTCATTTTTTCTCCTCCTTTTCCCCAAACTCTCTCATTATACGATTGAAATGAAAAAATGTTTCATTAATGAGAAAGCTCCGGCTTAACGGGCTGCCGGCAAACATGGTACACTTATGACCAAAGGTATTTTATCACAAATACTGGATGGCAGAAAAACTTAAATATGACAGCAAAGGGGAAATGGGATATGACCGATCATCGCCGTAATGTTTATTTTTTTCACAAACAGGACCAGGAAACAAACAAACAAGTCAGTTCCTTAACACAATTGGCTGAAGAGAACGGATTTACTGTTGTCAATCAGCCTTCTGACGCCAATATTATTGCCAGTGTAGGCGGAGACGGTACATTTTTGCAGGCGGTCAGAAAGACGAATTTCCGTGACGACTGCTTATACGTCGGCATTACCAAAAAGGGGAAAGCTCATTTATACTGTGATTTTAACAGTGATGAGCATGAAAAAATGGTGGATGCGATGACATTTGAACAAATTGAGGTCAGAAAATACCCGCTGATTGAAGTGACAGTGGATCACACCAGTCCTTTTCATTGTTTAAACGAAGTTTCCATTCGATCGAGCATTATTAAAACCTTTGTGATGGATGTGCTGATTGACGATCTGCACTTCGAAACGTTCAGAGGAGACGGAATGATTATTTCCACGCCTACAGGCAGTACAGCTTATAATAAGTCTGTGGCCGGAGCCGTCGTTGATCCGCTGCTTCCCTGCATGCAGGTGACGGAGCTTGCTTCATTGAACAATAATACCTACCGCACTCTAGGCTCTCCGTTTGTCCTCAGCTCTGAGCGAAAGCTGACGCTTCGTGTGGTGCAAGCCGGAAATGAACACCCGATTATCGGTTTGGACAATGAAGCACTCAGCACAAGAAACGTGAAAACGATTGAAATCAAGCTGTCTGATAAAAAAATAAAAACAGTGAAACTAAAGGACAATTCTTTTTGGGAGAAAGTAAAACGGACATTTTTATAGAAAATGAAAAGGACAGGCTATTCCCCTGTCCTTTTTTATTGGTGATTCTCATATACAATCTGACCGTTGATAACGGTTTTTTCTATCTTTAAAAGATGAAGTTGTTTCGGGTCAGTTGTAAACGGATCTTCGCTGAGAATGGTGAAATCCGCGTCATACCCTTCAGCTATTTTCCCCCGTGTCTGCTCTTTGTATATGATCTCAGCACTTCCTGCTGTATAAAGCCTGATAGCTTCATATACTGTTAAACACTCGCTTTCGTTATAGGTCGGGCCGTTTTGTTCGCGGCTGCTTGTCCGGAGCACCGCAGACTGAATGCCGAGAAGCGGCTCAACAGGCTCAATCGGAGCATCAGAACCCCCCGCACATAAAATGCCTTTAGAGATCAGTGTTTTCCAAGCGAAGGCTGTTTTCATCCGTGCTTCTCCAAGACGGTCAATCACCCACGGAAAATCACTGGCGACGAAATGAGGCTGAAGATCAAGAGCGATCGGCATCCTTGCTGCTTTTTCAATCAACTCATCATTCAGCACCTGAGCATGAATCAGACGATCATGCCGGCCTCTTTTTGGCGGATGCTGCTCGACAGCCTGCAGCACTTTTTCAAAGGCAAGGTCGCCGATCGCATGAACGGCAACCTCCATTCCTTTCTCTCTCGCTTTTTGAACGAGGCGGCTGAGTGTTTCATCATCATGAACTTGAACACCGTTTGTGGAAGGATCGTCATGATACGGCTCTTTTAACAAAGCTGTTCTCCCGCCAAGCGCTCCATCAGAAAATATTTTCATGGCACCGAATTCAACGTACGGGCCAGACGGCTTCTTCATTTGCTCCCACCGATCAACCGCTGCATGATGAACGAGCAAATGACAGCGAAACGGATACTTCCCGCTTGCCGCGGCCGTCTCATAAGCTTTCATCGGAACGGACACATCGCCGTAATAGGACAAATCTTCCGAATGGCCGCCTGTCAGGCCTTTTGTCCAGCAATCCTGAATGGCCGCTGTAAGCGCCTGATCAACATAGTGCTGAGATACAGGCGGAACGGCTTGCAGGATCAGATCCTGTGCCTTATCAAACAGAAGCCCCGTCGGCTCGCCGTCTGCATCTCTTTCAATCACGCCGCCATCGGGATCAGGAGTGGCTTTTGAAATCCCTGCGGCTTGCAGCGCCGCAGAATTAACCGCTATTGCATGCCTGCATACCCGCTTGAGCAAGACAGGCCTGCCTGGGAATAAAGGATCAAGGTCATGCTTCGTCAAATAAGCCGGCTTCTCGAATCGATTTTCATTCCAGCCCTCTCCAATGAGCCAATCGTCTTTAGACAGGCTCTCTTCTCTTGCCTTCGCAGCCTGCAGCACAGCTTCTTTAGATGTATAAGAAGATAAATCAAGCTGGAGCTGTTTTTCTCCGTGCCCGATCAGATGCAAATGGCTGTCCACAAACCCCGGAAACATGACTGCTCCATTCAAACTGATATCTTGTGTTTCCGGTGAACTGTATTTATTCTTCAGACTCTCATAGCTGCCGGTGCCTTTTATGACACCATCCTCTACATAAACAGCCTCCGTTTGGCGGCCTTCTTCGAGCATCGTATAAATGAAACCGCCGTGCCATATCGCCTTCATTCACGTTCACTCTCTTTCTTTACGCCTTTTTATTGGCTTTGAGCTGTTCTTCACGTTTTCTTAATTCCACTCGTCTGATTTTGGCAGAAGCCGTTTTCGGCAGGCTTTCCACAAATTCAATCTCTCTTGGATATTTGTATGGAGCAGTAATGGTCTTCACATGATTTTGCAAAACTTTGACAAGCTCATCACTGCGTTTTCCGTGATCTTGGAGGACAACGTATGCTTTAACGATGGAGCCCCTGATTTCATCCGGGCTTGCGACGACAGCACATTCTTTGACTTCAGGGTGCTTCACGAGCGCATCTTCCACTTCGAATGGCCCGATCGTGTAGCCAGAGCTGATAATGATATCGTCATTTCGGCTTTCAAACCAGAAGTAACCATCCTCATCTTTTCTTGCTCTGTCTCCTGTTAGGAAATAATCGCCGCGAATTTGTGTTTTCATTCTTTCCGGATCTTTAAAATATTCTTTAAAAAGCGCCGGGGTGCTGAGGTGAACGGCGATATCGCCAACCTCACCCGTTTTGCAGATTTCACCGTCTTCATTGATGATCTCCACCTGATTTCCCGGTGTCGGTTTTCCCATGCTTCCCGGTTTAATATCCATATCCTTTAAGACACCGACTAAAAGCGTGCTTTCTGTTTGGCCGTATCCGTCCCGCACCTTAATGCCGAAGTGCTTTTGAAACACATCAATGACTTCACGGTTGAGCGGCTCGCCTGCGGAAACGGCACTGTGCAGGGCAGAAAGATCATAGCGGTCCAAGCCTTCAACCTTCGCCATTAAGCGGTATTCCGTCGGCGTACAGCAGAAGACATTGATTTTGTAGCGGTTTAAAAGTTCTAAATATTTTTCGGCTTTGAATCTGCCTTGATACACAAAACCTGTTGCTCCGCTTCCGAGTACCGCCAACAACGGACTCCACACCCATTTTTGCCAGCCTGGCGCAGCAGTCGCCCATACGGTATCCTGTTCAGAAATATCAAGCCAAGCGCCAGCTGATGTTTTTAAATGAGCAAATGCCCATCCATGTGTATGTACAACACCTTTCGGCTGTCCCGTTGTTCCGGAAGTATAAGACAAGAATGCCATATCTTCTCTTGTTGTATCAGCAGTTTGAAAACGGCTTCCATCCGCATCAATCGTTAATAGATTTTTCCATCCGGCATCATTTTCGCCAATAGACAGCTTAATCAGGCGGTCTGCAGTACTGACATCACGAAAAGCGCCAATAAATTCTGAATACACGATTGCACCTTTTACCTCAGCGTGTTCAATCCGATACTCAAGATCTTTCGCGCGAAGCATTTCTGAACAAGGAATCACGACCATCCCCGATTTCAGGATAGCCAGATAAACGGCATAGGCTTCCAGCACACGCGGCACCATTACAATCAGCTTGTCTCCTTTTTTAAATCCAAGATCCGCCAGAGCCGCACCGATTTTATTTGTTTCTTCCATAAGCTTTTCATACGACCATGCGTTTTGTTTGCCTGATTCATCCTCCCATAATAGGGCGGTTTTTTGTCCAGTTGCACTGAACTTTTCGATTTCATTAACTAAATTGTATTCCATTGGGGCAATTAAATCTTCTCGTTTCAACACGAACAACTCCTCACTTTCTCCACCCATTATACATAAATACATGCCGTTTCCGTAAGGATATGCCTAAAAACAAGCTCTATAAACATAGGTTTTTATAGGCCGCTGGTCCTTTTTTATAAAAAAACGAAAAAGAGTGGGGAAAAGCCCCACTCTTAAGCCATTATGTGAAATTGTCAATTAGAATTGTCCTCCGCCCATGTTTTGTTGAGCAAAAGATACAAGACGTTTTGTGATCTCTCCTCCAACAGAACCGTTAGCGCGAGAAGTTGTTTCTGCTCCAAGGTTTACACCGAATTCAGAAGCGATTTCTAATTTCATTTGGTCGATGGCTTGAGCAGCTCCTGGTACTAGGAGTTGGTTACTGCTGTTACCGTTTTGACTGTTTTGTGCCATGTGTCTCACCTCCTTGTGAGTATAGAATGTGTCAAAACACATGGCTTCATACAGAAAATCTTTGGTAATTGTATACAGGAGCCGGCTCTTAGTTAAAAGAGTTCTGCGAATGTATCGTTTGCTTCTTGTTCGCTATATAATGTCATCGTTTCAATGTGATCAACCGCCTCTTGAATCAACGGTTCAAAATCCACAAAGCTCTCAAAGTGTTCGATTTTTTCTTTTTTCGGGCGTGTTTTCGGGCTTGGCGGCGTAAAGATCGTGCAGCAATCTTCAAATGGCTGGATGCTTGTTTCGTATGTGCCGATTTCCCGTGATTTTTCGATGATTTCTGTTTTATCCATGGCGATTAACGGACGCAGAATCGGTGTAGACGTAACCGCATTAATCGCGTACATGCTTTCAAGCGTCTGGCTCGCTACCTGCCCGAGGCTTTCCCCCGTAATAATCGCGAGCCCGTTTCTTTTTTCTCTGATTCTGTCGGCAATTTGAAGCATTAAGCGGCGGGTTGCCGTCATCGTATAGTTTTCAGGAATTTGTTTTTGGATCAGCTCTTGCGTCTTTGTAAACGGGACGATATGAAGCGTCATGCTTCCCCCGAAGCGAGACAGACACTTCGCTAAGTCCATCACTTTTTGTTTTGCACGTTCGCTTGTGTATGGCGGGCTGAAGAAATGGACAGCTTCTACTGACAGTCCTCTTTTCATTGCGTAAAAACCGGCTACGGGGCTGTCAAAGCCGCCGGAAAGCATCAGCATTGCTTTCCCCGCTGAACCGACCGGAAGACCGCCGGCGCCTTTTTCATTGCGAATCGTCAAAAAGGTTGCTTCCTCCCTGATTTCAATTCTGAGCGGAATGTCTGGATTGCGGACATCAACTGTCAGACCTTCTGTATTTCGCAAAATATGGCCGCCGATTTCCGCGTTCATTTCATTTGTATCTAATTCAAACTGTTTATGCGCTCTCTTTGTCGCGACTTTAAACGTATCTCCAGGCTGATATTGATCCTTGATCGCCTGCAGGGCAGTTGTCTTAATATCATCAAGACGGCTCTCACACTTAATAGCCAGGCTGAAGCTTTGAATACCAAACACTTGTTTCAAGTGAGGAAAAAGAGCCTCAGGGTCCACCCCATTTAATGTAATCGTCATACGATCCCGATTAGAAAAGTATTTTAATGTTGGATAGTCTTTCAGGACAAGCCTGACGTTTTGCTTTAAGCGTTCAATAAAGCTTTTTCTGTTTTTCCCTTTGGTTGATATCTCCCCAAAACGAATTAATATATGATCGTAATTCATGTTCTACCTCATCATTTTTTTTAGTTTTTTGATGCCAGGCACAAGCGCGTTCATAAATGGCTCTGTCACATCGCTTGTCTGGCTGTAGTTTAAGCTGATTCTGATGCTGCTTCCGGCAATCTGCTCTCCCTTGCCCATCTGTAACAGGACTTTGCTCGGTTTATGTTCCTTTGCCGAGCAGGCTGATGTCGTTGAAACGAATATATCCTTTTCCTCCAGCATGTGCAAAAGCACCTCCGCTTTTATGCCCGGCACAGAAAAATTAATGATATGCGGGGCGCTATTGCTTTGAGGAGTATTTAAGACAACACCGTCTGAATCACTCAGCTTTTTCATAAACAATTCCTTTGCGGCCACCATTCTTTCAAGGTGATGATGATAATCATCAGACGCAAGATTGATGGCTTTGGCCAGTGAAACCGCACCTGCTGTATGCTCGGTTCCTGCACGTATGCCTTTTTGCTGAGTGCCGCCTGTTATCAGCGGGATAAGTCGCGTTCCTTCCTTTACAAAAAGTGCACCTGTCCCCTTCAGTCCGTGGAATTTATGGCCGGATATTGAACAAAGATCAATGCCGGCATTCTCGATCGCCAAAGGAACTTTAAAGATGCCTTGCACATAATCAACGTGAAACAGAATGTTCGGATACTGCTTCAGCACTTCCCCGGCCTCTTCAATCGGCTGCACGGAGCCAACTTCATTGTTTACATGCATCATGCTGACAAGCACGGTATCCGGCCGAATCGCATCTTTCAGATCCTTAATGGAAACAAATCCATCTTCATTTACTGAAAGATAAGTTACTTCAAATCCGAATAGCTCTGTCAGCTGCTCCAAAGATTCAGTAACGGACGGATGTTCAATAGAAGTGGCAATGATATGTTTGCCTGTTTTTATCTTTGACAAAGCGGCTCCTTTTAAAGCCACATTATTAGCTTCTGTAGCACCTGATGTAAATACAATATCATAATTCTTTAGGCCCAAGGCTCTTTTTATTTGATTTTTGGCTGCCTGAAGCAGCTGTTCTGTTTCGGCTCCATACCGGTGCAAAGATGAAGGATTGCCAAAATATCGGCTGCTAGTCTGTTCATAAACGTTCAAGACTTCATGATTAGGTTTGGTCGTTGAACTATTATCTAAATATATCATCTTTTTTTACTCCTTTATGAAAGCGGTACAAGGTATGATATTTATGTTACCATAACAAAATTTAATAGAAAATTACAAAAAGCTAGTATTGACTTCTAAATTTTTTACCATATAATAAGATTTGTTCGTTTCGTCATATTATCTGACAATTAATTGACAGAATATTTTAACATAATTACTAGGAGGATTTTCATGAAACACTCACTGCCTGTCAAAGATACCATTATTATTGGTTTCATGCTATTTGCGCTATTCTTTGGAGCAGGAAATATGATTTATCCGCCGGAACTTGGACAAGCAGCCGGACACAATGTCTGGAAAGCCATCGGCGGATTTTTACTGACCGGGGTAGGCCTGCCTCTTCTCGGAATTATTGCTATTGCATTAACCGGTAAGGATGCTAAAGGACTTGCTGATAAAGCTCACCCTGCATTCGGTACAGTATTTACCGTTGTGCTTTATTTATCAATCGGACCATTATTCGCCATCCCAAGAACAGGAACCGTTTCTTATGAAATTGGTGCAGTTCCGTTTCTGACTGGCGTTCCTGAAAGATTGTCTTTATTAATTTTTACACTTATCTTTTTCGGCATTACTTACTATTTAGCGCTAAACCCAACCAAAGTCGTGGATCGAATTGGAAAAATTCTCACGCCTATTAAATTTACAATTATCTTAGTGATTGTTCTCAAAGCGATTATCACGCCAATGGGCGGTTTGGGTGCAGTTACAGAAGCATATACAGGTACACCGGTATTTAAAGGATTTTTGGAAGGCTACAAAACAATGGACGCGCTTGCTTCCATCGTATTTGGTGTTGTCGTTGTAAATGCTGTGAAAAGCAGAGGCGTTACACAATCAAAAGCTCTTGCCGCAGCCTGTATTAAAGCCGGAATAATTGCTGCATTAGGGCTGACATTCATTTATGTTTCTCTGGCTTACCTAGGTGCAACAAGCACGAACGCAATCGGACCTGTCGGTGAAGGAGCTAAAATACTATCAGCGTCGTCCCATTATTTATTCGGTTCATTGGGAAATATCGTACTTGGGTCAGCTATCACAGTCGCGTGTTTAACTACAAGCGTTGGGCTTGTCACTTCCTGCGGCACGTATTTTTCAAAGCTCATCCCTGCACTATCATATAAAGTTGTCGTTACCATTGTCACTTTATTCAGCCTGATTATCTCTAATTTCGGGCTTGCTCAAATTATCGCTTTTTCAGTTCCTATTTTATCAGCTATTTATCCGCTTGCCATTGTCATTATCGTTCTTTCATTTATTGATAAGCTCTTTAAAGAAAGACGTGAAGTTTACATTGCATGCTTAATCGGCACAGGATTATTCAGTATTTTAGACGGTATTAAAGCAGCCGGCTTTTCGCTCGGAGCTCTAAATACGTTTTTAAATGAGAATCTCCCGCTATACAGCCTTGGTATTGGGTGGGTAATTCCTGGAATTATCGGAGCAATTATCGGCTATATTCTTACCTTTTTCATCGGTACACCCAAACAACAGCTTAAAGAAATAAGTTAATATCATGGTCGCCTGCGTTACTGCGCAGGCGTTTTTTTAATAAAAAAGAGCCCGCTCATCAACTGCGGGCTCTTTTTACGATCTGAATGTTAAGCGGATAAATCAGCTTTTATTTTTTTTACAGCGCCTGGCGCAGCTTTCTCTACAGCTGCAGCCGCAATTTCATAGGACTGTTCATAATCATAAGCGTAAAACCGTCTTTCCGCTTCTTTCAGCTGTTCAGATAAAATATGGTTCTGGCTTCTGAATCGGTTTCCGAACTGAATGATTTTTTCAATCAGCATAACCTGCTCTACCAATTCCTCTGATTCCCGGCTTGCCCTGTTCACGATATCTTCCGCTTCTTTCAGATGGGCTCCGGCTTCTTCCATATTTAAAGGAATTTCGTTTAATTGATTGACCGTCTCTTGAATGTGATGATGCGCGTTTTCCAGCATCTCTTGAATATGGCTCGGGATGCCCGGGATGTTGCTTATCTTCAGCAGTCTTGCAGTTTCAGAAATGGTTTTTTTCAGATTGCTGAGCGTCTCTCTCGCCTGCAGTTCTTCTTTTCTAAGAGCCTGCAGCTTTTCACGATAATCCGCATGGTCTTTTTTCACTTCTTCAATTTGCTTCTCAATTGATGCGACCTCTTCAACTAAAAGAGAGTAGGCGACATGCTCTGCATCCAGCTTATCTTTTACTGACGCAAGCAGCTTACCGACTTCATCAATGCGCTTTTCAAAGGCCTGCTGTTTGCCTAGCTCACCTGCTGTCAGTCTATAGCTTTCCTTCACCAGTTCAGTTTCCGCCTTTGTCTGCTCCTTCTCTTCTTTCAGCTTATCGTAAGCAATGATCAGCTCAGGCATTTTGCTTAACACAGATTGGCCTGCTTCAACTTCACCCTCGAGCTGCTGGTAAACAGATTGAATATTTTCGTCTATGAGCTGCAGTATGGCAGAGGCTTCATCAATATCCAGCTCAGTCATCAAAACATGTTCTGCCCGTTTCAGCTGATTTGACAGGTTTTCCAGTTCCTTATCAATCTGGATATGCTCAAGCTTATACCCTTTCTCTTTCATTTCGCGATATCCGTCTTTGAGCTTTGCAATCTGGCCCGGCAACGTCTGCTTGCAGTCGGCTAACAGTTTCGGCACATCATCTATGTACGACTGAAGCCTTTCAAGATTGCGATCCTGCTCAAGGAGAACTTTTCTTGCAGTAATGTAGTTCCCGCCCTCTGTCTCTTCTTCAAACTGTTTGATCCCGCTCCAGATCTCGTCAAGATCTGCTTCAAGGCTGTCATAAAGCTCTCCGTAAAGGTGGCTGTATGCCAGCAAGTTTTTTCGGGACTTTGAGTAGCGTTCTCTTACCTGTTCAATCTCTTCGCGGCTCTTTTCTTCACTTGTGACGAGATTGCTGATTTCCCGGAGTATCTTTTCAATGTTCGATTCCGCCGCTGTCAGGAGATCGTCGATATGAACGAGCACTTGATTGGCTTTTTTAAACCGGTATTTGTCCGCGCATTCTTCGGCATCATAAAGGAGCTCTTCAACTTTCGGCATATGGGCAGTGACAATCTCATCCCATTCTTCACGCCATTTCTCAAAGAACTCTTCTGTCTGCCCCGTCATTTTCAGATGTTTAATTTTGGACATTTCTTCCACTATCGATCGATTGAGAATTTCAATCTTCCAAGATTCCAAACGATCAATTTCCGTGTAGATTTTTTTCCTGAAAAAGTAGCCCGCTGCAAACAGCGCGAGCAGTACAATTAATAATCCAATGACAAACTCCATAATGAGCCCCCTTGCTGTTAACCTTAATCTGTCAGGGTGTTTTATTTATTCAGAAAGATTTCAGGATATGTATTGAGAAAAACTGTCGTTTTCATTGTTATTATGATACCATGTAACCAACATTTTTTGAGCAGAAATCAAAAACTTTTTGTGCAAAATCGGCAGGATTTGACTATTTTTTCACGGGGTGACACCAATGCTAAAGCGAGACGGACATATTCACACACCATTTTGCCCTCACGGAACAACAGACACACTCAGGCAATATGCGGAGGAAGCGATAAAAAAAGGCTTTCAATCGATTACGTTTACAGAGCACGCTCCTTTGCCTCCCTCTTTTACCGACCCGACACCGCAAAAAGACAGCGCGATGGCGCAAGCCTCTTTGGAACACTATATTAATGAAATTTCCGGTTTAAAAAGAGAATATCGCGGACAGCTTGACATACGGACCGGGCTCGAGGTCGACTATATCGCTGAATACGAAGGTGAAATCAAATCGTTTCTGGATGCATACGGCCCATTTTTAGATGACAGCATCTTATCCGTTCATTTTTTGCGCACGGGCTCGTCCTATCTGTGCCTCGACTATGATGAGCATACATTTAAAGAGCTGATCTCAGAGTGCGGAAACATCGAAGCTGTATATGAACTGTATTACCGCAGCATTTATTCTTCTATTGTAGCATCTCTCGGCACCTATAAGCCAAAAAGAGTCGGTCACATCACACTCGTCAAAAAATTCATCAGGCTGTTTCCTTATAAAATGTCCGATCATATTCGCAGACTTGTTTCTGAGTGCCTGAACGCTGTCGAGGAAAATGGCATGGAACTTGACTTTAATACATCAGGTCTAAGAAAAACATACGCGGGGGATATTTATCTGGAGGACTGGATGATTGAGGCGGCGAAGCAAAAAAATATCCCGCTTGTGTTCGGGTCTGATGCCCATCAAGCGGGTGATGTCGGATACGCATATGTGAAGTTTACTGAACTGCGCTAATTTGTGACCGCATGTCTCCTGTCCGGAATACGCTTCTGATCCAAATCTTAATTTCTTCAAAATACATTTTATAAAAGTACGGCTCGTGCGGCTGCATATAGAGCACTTCTGAAATGTATTGAGGCTGGAGATAGGGCATCATCAAGAGAGATTTTAATTGAAGAATAAAATGAGGCAGCGGCAGCGTTAAATGTTCTCGCTGTTTTTCTCCTTCCTCAATAATCAGCTGGAAGATATACTTTTCCTTCATCAGGTACGTCGACATAATCTCTCTTATTAAAGTCGAATCAATGGTGACTTCCCGGTAGACAAACCGAGTTAATTGACGATTGTTATGCTGATAGGATAAAATATCGAAAACCAATTGGAGAAGCTGTTCCTGCGTGCTTTGAAAAGAGATGTTGCCTGCCGCTGTTTCAAGTGTTTTATTGTAGCCTTCGTAAAACTCTGAAACTAAGTGTTCCATCAAGCCTCCTTTGCCTTTAAAATAGTAGGAGATGTGCGCAACATTTACATCAGCTGACTTTGCGATTTCACGGACAGATGTGCCAGAAAATCCTTTTTGGTTAAAGAGCATGACAGCAGATTCAATAATTTTGTCTTTGGTGCTTACTTTCATACCGGCTCACTCCTTCCTCTTGTTACAAATTCAAGGAGAAGACCGGCTGTTCCTGTAAGAACTTATCGACAAATGCCGGCAGAAAAGCCGGGATTTTGTTTTATATTATAGAAAAAGTGAGGGTTTTCCATGTTTCATGTCGAACAACAATCCGGAGATAAAGAAAAAGACTATCAGCTTCTTCTAAAACAGCTCGAAGCCATAACAGAAGATGAAACAGATCAAATTGCAAACTACGCAAATGCGTCAGCACTGCTTTATCATTCATTGCCTGAGGTCAACTGGGCCGGTTTCTATTTTGCAAAGGAAGGGGAAGGACAGCTTGTGTTAGGGCCGTTTCAAGGTCTGCCGGCATGTGTCCGTATTCCTTTCGGTAAAGGCGTTTGCGGAACAGCATACGCAAATGGAAAAGTGGAGCGAGTTGCAGATGTAAACGCATTTCCGGGACATATTGCCTGTGATGCAGCATCTCAATCAGAAATTGTGCTTCCGATTCATGTAGACGGGAACCTAGTCGGCGTCTTGGACATTGACAGCCCTGTCAAGAACCGATTTGATGAGATCGATGAAAAGTATCTTTCACAATTTGTAAAAACCCTTGAAAAAGCTTTAGTGTAATGCATACAACAAAAGCCCAAAACATGTAGCGTTTTGGGCTTTTTTCATTTTTTTATCGACTCGTGAATCATCAAACGGTTTTTCCCGCTGCGTTTTGCGGTGTAAAGCGCTTCGTCTGCCTGGTGAACAAGTTCCTTCAAGGACTTTTTCGATTCTGAATCCCAGCAAGAGATCCCGCATGAAATCGTCACCTCAGGCTTTGTGCTTTTTCTCACTGCACAAACAAGCCTTTCGGTAATCCGTTTCCCGACGGCTACTGTCACATTCGGAAGGTAAACCGCCAGCTCCTCGCCCCCCCAGCGGGCGCCAACATCATGTTTTCGGATATTGCTTTTGATGACAGAAGCGACCTGTATTAAAATCTCGTCCCCTGTCTGATGTCCGTACGTATCATTTACATTTTTAAAATTATCAATATCAACAAGAATAAACACGCCTTTTTGATGAATTTTCATGCTGTATTGAATTTTTTCATCTAAATAGACTCTTGAATACAGCTCTGTCAGCTGATCCGTTTTCACAAGATGCTCAAGGCGGTCGCGAAGCATCGAATTGGTCACAGCCAGCGTGGCGTGATGAATCAGCGCTTGGAACAGCTTGTACATTTCAAAGGTAAAAGCGTACATTTCCTTTTTCAGCAAAACGGCAAATCCCAGGAGCTGGTCATTCTCAATCATCGGAACAGCCATAAGCGAACCGTATCCGGCTTTTCCGAAAACAGACTGTCCATTTCCGATAAAAACACCCTTTTCTCCTTCGTACAGTTTTTCCTTTATTTCATTATATATATCAGACGACTTCGTTTCTTTAAAAAATGCTGTGCTCCCGGGAAGCAGTGTCTGCTGTTCAAAATGGTCAATATGGAAAAAACCCACTTCTTCAGCATGAAATGATTCAGCCATTCTCACAGCAAGATCGTTCATCGTATCCGTCAGCGTCAGCCGCTGGTTAAGACGGCGCGTTGTTTCATTAATTAATTCCAAGTTTGCAATACTTGTTTTGGATTGTTCATAGAGCTGGGCATTTTCAAACGCCTTTCCCGCCGCATTTGCTATCAGTGACATTTCATCAAGGTACGCGTCGGTAAGAGGGCTGTCTCCCGCCCCATCTGCCATCAGAACGCCGTACGTTCCCTGCTGCCCTTTAATTGGAATGTAAGCGGTCGTTTCATTTTTCCGCAAAATGTCCCCGGATAGATAGACTTTAAGCGCAAAGGAATCGGCATCCTCCCCTTCCATATACAGCTCTGTTGCAGGAACACCTAAACATTGGTCCTGATCATGGGAAATAAACAGAGAAAATTGAAACAGGGGAAACGTGGTGTGTAAGCTTTCAAGAAGCTTCTTCAGCACTTCCGTCTGATCGAGCAGCGAATGGAACAGTTCGGTCATCTTGTATATCTTTTTTTGATAGACTGTTTTGATATAAAGTCTTTCCTGTTTCATTGACTGATTCAAAAAAGAAGAAATCAAATCCGGAAGCTCTTCCGGAAACACTCCGTCCTGCCTGCATGTTAAATGAAAGCTCCTGCCGGAGACATGATCTTCAATAACAAAAAATGACGCATTTATTTTCAATGCGGAAAAATGCACTTCATCCTGTGCCATTTGTGCCATGTGATCAGATGGAGAAGGTAAAAGGGATACGCAAAGTGATGGAAAATATGTTTGAATAGCCGAAGTCAGCCATAAAAGAGAGTCGGTGAATGAGACCTTTTCAGATTTGGCTAATAAAAAATCGAGCATATGATAACGAAAGGCGGGTAATTGATCTTTTGTTTCTTCTATCATGTTTTATCACCTAAAAAGTTTACCACTAATTTTTGTTTATTATATCACAACAGCGAAGCAATAATGAACGAATGGTTGACTTCAAAACAAATAAATTATATAATGACCTTTGTGTGAAATATTGCAGCCTTTTTGTTCAGCTTCTATGTTTTCATTTTGTTCCTTATCAATAAGGTGTATCGTGTAACTCTCTGCTGCTGGAGCGAGGATACATGAAAACAAAATGTGCATGGTCGAATAGAACAGACGGTTTTTATTTTCCACAAAATAAAACCAAAGGAGGAGTCACATTATGGCTCGCTATACAGGTCCATCTTGGAAACTGTCCCGCCGTCTAGGAATCTCTCTTAGCGGAACAGGAAAAGAATTAGAAAAACGCCCTTACGCTCCAGGTCCACACGGCCCAGGACAACGTAAAAAATTATCAGAATACGGTTTGCAATTGCAAGAAAAGCAAAAGCTTCGTCACATGTACGGTGTAAACGAACGTCAATTCCGCACACTGTTTGACAAAGCTGGCAAACTAGCTGGTAAACACGGTGAAAACTTCATGATTCTTTTAGATTCCCGTCTTGATAACGTTGTGTACAAGCTAGGTTTAGCGCGTACTCGCCGTCAAGCTCGCCAATTGGTTAACCACGGTCACATTACTGTAGACGGAAGCCGCGTTGACATCCCGTCTTACCAAGTAAAAGCTGGTCAAACAATCGGTGTTCGCGAAAAATCAAGAAACCTTTCAATCATCAAAGAATCAGTTGAAGTAAACAACTTCGTTCCTGAATACCTTACTTTCGATGCTGAAAAGCTTGAAGGTACATTCACTCGTCTTCCAGAGCGTTCTGAACTTGCTCCGGAAATTAACGAAGCGCTTATCGTTGAGTTCTACTCTCGTTAATCGTTTAAAAACCCCCTGCCGCTATGCGGTCGGGGGGTTTTTTTCGTCTGCTTCTTCTACCGTTTCCTGCTGGACAACACTTTCTTTGGCCTGCTGCTCCCAATAATCCCGCTGCATTCTTTCTTTGGCGATCGTACACATGAGATTCACGGTGAGCTCTCCCTCCTATTGAAAAGGTGGTGAATGGTCGTGTTTGCCCTATCTAATATACTCTTTCCCTCAAATTCCTATGCACTAAACCAAAAACATCCTTTGCCAATTAAGCAAAGGATGTTTTTTTCTTATTTATACGTGACAAGGAAGTATTTTTTCTTTCCGCGGCGAAGCACAGTAAACTGATCTTCAATGCGGTCTTCAGTAGATAAGATATAGTCAATTTCTGTCTGGCGTTCACCGTTAATGTAAACGGCTCCGTTTTTAATATCTTCACGGGCTTGTCGTTTAGACGGTGACAGTTTCGATTCAACCAGCACATCTACGAGTGACAGTTCTTCAGCGCTGTCTTTTTCTAGAGAAGGCACATCTTTAAAACCGATTTTTACGTCTTGGGCAGAAAGCTCTTTAATATTGCCGCTGAACAATGCTTGGGAAATATTAATCGCTTGCTCCAGTGCCTCGCGTCCGTGAACGAGCGCTGTCACTTCTTCTGCCAGGCGTTTTTGCGCTTCACGCTTTTCAGGCGCTGTTTCAGTTTTTTCAGCGTATTCTTCGATTTCTTCTTTTGAAAGGAACGTAAAATATTTTAAGTATTTCACAACATCACGGTCATCTGTATTGATCCAGAATTGGTAGAATTCATATGGAGACGTTTTTTCTTTATCTAGCCAAATTGCGCCGCCTTCGGTTTTTCCGAATTTTGTGCCGTCCGCTTTCGTTACAAGCGGAATGGTAAGACCAAACGCTTTTGCTCCTTCTTCTTCAGATTTTCTGATCAGCTCAAGGCCAGCTGTGATGTTGCCCCATTGATCGCTTCCGCCGATTTGCAGCTTACAGTTTTTCTCTCTGTACAGGTTTAAGAAATCATAAGATTGAAGAATCATGTAGCTGAATTCTGTGTAAGAGATGCCGGATTCGATTCTGGAGCTGACTGTATCTTTTGCCAGCATGTAATTGATGCCGAAGTTTTTGCCGACGTCACGAAGGAAGTCAATCACATTCATGTTTCCGATCCAGTCGTAGTTATTTGCCATAACAGCCGGGTTTTCTGCTGAATCAAAATCAAGAAATCTTGAAAGCTGATGTTTGATTTTTTGCGACCATTCGACAACGATATCAGCCGTGTTTAACGTACGCTCTGCTTTTTTTCCGCTCGGATCGCCGATTAAACCCGTCGCGCCGCCCACAAGCGCAATCGGATGGTGCCCCGCAAGCTGAAAACGGCGGAGTGTTAAAATTGGCAGCAGGTGCCCGATATGCAAGCTGTCCGCTGTCGGATCAAAGCCTGAGTACAGGCGGATCTTTTCTTCGTTCAGCTGTTTGTTCAGTCCTTCTTCATCCGTCATTTGCTGAATCAATCCGCGGAAGGATAAGTCTTCAAGTAAGTTTGTCATGAGATAAGGCTCCTTTTTAAATAAAATAAAAACGCCCCTTCGTGTAAACGAAGGGACGATTGATTATCGCGGTACCACCCTACTAATAAGAGCATACATACAGCTTTTTGCTCTTATCACTTTGCCTGATAACGGATCAGGTCCGTTCTTTCACTACTGAAAGCCTGTGCGGCTTTGTTTGCAAAAGCGGTTCATGAGTGTATTCGATATATCCGTCTGTGCTGATTTTCACCGGCCATCAGCTCTCTGGAACGTAAGGATATTCTACTTGTCTCAATCTTTACCTTTTCATATGAAGCTATATCATTTTTAACATAAATAAAATCCCGTGTCAACGGCGCCTTTTAATCCTCCATCGTTGACAGGTCTCCGGCCGGAAGATTCAGCTCCCATGCCTTCAGCACACGTCTCATGATCTTACCGCTCCGTGTTTTTGGAAGCTTATCCTTAAATTCAATTTCACGCGGAGCGGCATGGGCTGCAAGACCTTGTTTGACAAATTGGCGGATGTCTTCCTTCAGTTTATCAGACGGCTCAAACCCTTCTCTGAGAGCGATAAAGGCTTTAATGATCTCCCCGCGCACCGGATCAGGTTTACCAATGACCCCCGCCTCCGCAATTGCCGGATGTTCGACAAGCTTACTTTCCACTTCAAATGGCCCGACGCGCTCACCGGAGGTCATGATGACATCGTCCACTCTGCCTTGGAACCAAAAGTACCCTTCATCATCCATGTAGGCAGAATCGCCCGACACATACCATCCGCCCGGCATAAAATAAGATTCGTATTTTTCAGGGTTGTTCCAAATCGTGTGCATCATAGATGGCCAGCCCTTTTTAATGGCGAGGTTCCCCATTCGATACGGCGGAAGCTCGTTCCCCTGATTATCAACGATTGCTGCTTCTACACCGGGAATCGGTTTTCCCATCGAGCCTGGTTTTATATCCAGGCAAGGATAGTTGCAGATTAGCTGTCCGCCCGTTTCTGTCATCCACCATGTATCATGAATCCGTTGGTTAAAGACTTTATGCCCCCATCTGATCACTTCCGGATTTAAAGGTTCACCGACACTCAGCACATGGCGGAGTGAAGTCAGATCATATTTGGCAGCCATATCATCTCCGGCTCCCATCAGCATTCGAAAGGCAGTCGGCGCGCTGTACCAGACGTTTACACCAAGCTGCTCAATCGTGCCATACCAGCTTTCCGGGCTGAATCGTCCGCCGACAATCACATTTGTCGCTCCGTTCAGCCACGGCGCAAAAATCCCGTACACCGTTCCAGTCACCCAGCCTGGGTCGGCCGTGCACCAATAAATGTCCTCTTCCTTTAAATCAAGGACCCATTTTCCTGTCTGATACTGCTGAACCATTGCCTCATGGACATGAAGCACACCCTTTGGCGTACCCGTAGATCCTGATGTATAGTGAAGCAAATAGCCGTCTTTTTTGTCCATCCATTCAATGTCCAGTCTTGTGCTCTCATGTTTAGCCACTTCATCATAATGAATGATGTTTGTTCCGCTCTTTTCAGTCTGGCCGCCGACTATGAATATACGCTGTAAATCAGGGAGCTTGTCAACCGGAATCCTTTCCAAAAGCTCAGGCGTCGTGACAACAACCTTTGCCTCGCTGTTTTGAAGCCGGTCCTTAACAGCCCCCTCCATAAATGCTTCAAATAACGGCCCGGCGATTGCGCCGATTTTGATGGCACCTAGCATAATAAAATAAAGCTCGGGTGATCTCGGCATAAAAATAAAAACGCGGTCCCCTTTTTCCACATTTCCATACCGTCTCAGCACATTCCCGGCTCTGTTTGTTTCTTCTTTCATTTCTTTAAATGTGTATTTTTCATCCCGTTTTGCGTCCTTATAATAAAGCGCAACTTTGTTTTTTCGAAAAGATTCGGCATGACGGTCTATCGTTTCATAAGCCGCATTCAATTTCCCTGTCTTATGCCAAGAGAAATGTTTCTCTGCTTCGGACCAATCAAATTGCCGATACGTTTCTTCATAGTTTTTTAAATTATGATCCCCCTCTATTGCTGGCAACGCTTTCAAATTCATGTCCAAACATCCCCCTTTGCTGAAGTTGTCACATTTATTATAGTATATATTCATATTCTTCTCAATTTTTAAAATATAAACCATGTTGAAAACGCTTTATAATTTGTTATTCTTAAAGGAGGCATGTATTTTTTATAGAAATTGATGGGACGGTGAATCAGTGGAACATCATAAAACATATCACTCTGCAAACATCAAAACAGCAACCGGCTCCTTACTGATAGAAGGCCCTGTCTCTCCAGAGGAATTGGCAGGTTATGAGTTTCATAAGGATTTGACCGCATTTCGGCCGCCCCGGGAACAGCATGAAGCATTGGTCGATATTGCTGGCCTTCCTGAGGGACGCATTATCATTGCCAGAGACGGCCAAACCATTGTCGGCTATGTGACGTATTTATACCCTGATCCGCTCGAAAGGTGGTCAGAAGGAAATATGGAGGATTTGCTTGAGCTCGGAGCCATTGAGGTGGCGCCGGCATACCGGGGATGTTCTGTCGGAAAAACGCTTCTGACCGTCAGCATGATGGACGAACAAATGGAGAACTACATTGTGATGACGACAGAGTACTACTGGCATTGGGATTTAAAAGGGATGAAAAAAGATGTGTGGGAGTACAGAAAGATCATGGAGAAAATGATGAACGCAGGCGGATTGGTCTGGTTTGCAACCGACGAGCCTGAGATCAGCTCCCATCCTGCGAACTGCCTGATGGCGCGCATCGGAAAAAACGTCAGCCAGGAATCAATTGAACAATTTGACAGGCTCCGTTTTTATCATCGTTATATGTATTAACTGACACAGACAAAGGGGAAAAGATAATGATTGTTGAGCAAATCATGAAAAAGGATGTCATCACATTAACGAAAACGGATACGCTTGAAACAGCAATACACAAGTTGAAGGAATTTCATATCAGGCATTTGCCTGTTATTAACGAAGACCGCCATGTGATTGGGATGATTACAGACAGAGATATGAAACAGGCCAGCCCCAGCATTTTTGAAGAAAGCAAACGCAGCCGTTTTCTCACACGAAGCGTTGAATCAATTATGAAAAAAGACGTAGTATGCGCCCATCCGCTTGATTTTGTTGAAGAAATATCAGCAGTCTTCTACGAGCATGGCATTGGCTGCCTTCCTGTCGTGCAGCATCAAAAATTAATCGGCATTCTGACAAAAACCGATTTGCTGCGGACTTTTGTAAAGCTGACAGGCGCTGACCAGCCCGGATCGCAGATTGAGATAAAAGTAAATGACATCACAAAAAGCCTCGCCGATATCAGCAGCCTCTGCCAAAGACTTCAGGTAAAAATACTGAGCGTTCTTGTCTATCCTCATGACGATTCCGGCGCAAAGGTGCTTGTATTCCGTGTCAAGACGATGAACCCGCTGCCGTTTTTGCAGGAATTGCAAAAAAACGGGCATCTCATCGTATGGCCGTCAGAGCATAGGGATCAGCTATGAGGGACAGTGTGTTCATTTATTCTCCCTCTTATCAGACCTATATGTTTCACCAGGAGCACCCCTTTAATCAGCAGCGTGTTCTCCTGACATATGATTTGCTCAAATCAATGGATGCCTTTGACGAGGGAGATATCGTCAGTCCGCGGCTTGCGGCGGAAGATGAGCTGGCTCTCGTTCACACTGACGATTATATCCAGGCAGTAAAGCTTGCCGGCGCCGGAAAACTTCCAGCCGAAGAAGGGGAAAGCTATGGGCTCGGTACGGAAGATACACCTGTCTTTGCAGGCATGCATGAAGCGGCCTCACTATTAGTCGGCGGCACCTTAACGGCTGCGGATTATGTCATGTCAGGGCAAGCACTGCATGCTGCCAACCTTGGGGGAGGCTTGCACCATGGGTTTCGTGGAAGGGCTTCAGGATTTTGCATATACAACGACAGCGCTGTAGCGATTCAATATATTCAGAAAAAATATCAAGCCAGGGTGCTGTATATTGATACGGACGCCCATCACGGAGACGGTGTGCAATTTGCATTTTATGATAACCCCAACGTATGCACCCTGTCTATTCATGAAACGGGACGGTATTTATTCCCCGGAACCGGTCAGATTCAGGAAAAAGGCAGCGGAAAAGGCTACGGATATTCCTTTAATATCCCGCTTGATGCTTTTACGGAGGATGATTCATTTATTGAAGCCTACCAGACAGCAGCTTCAGAAATCGCCGCTTATTTTCAGCCGGATGTGATTATCAGCCAAAATGGCGCTGATGCCCATTACTACGATCCGCTGACTCATTTGTCGGCAACGATTTCCATTTACAATGAAATTCCGCGGCTTGCTCACGCACTAGCGCATCAATATTGCGGCGGAAGATGGATCGCCGTCGGAGGAGGCGGATATGATATTTGGCGAGTGGTGCCCCGTGCCTGGGCCCGAGTATGGCTTGAAATGAAAGGAATCGATCCGGGACATGACATACCACCTGAATGGATCGCAAAATGGCAAAAGCAATGCCCAGTCACCCTTCCGTCCAGCTGGAGCGACCCCGCCGATTTATATCCGCCGATTCCACGCAAGCCAGAAATTACAGAAAAAAATGCCCAAACAGTCAGCAAAGCGTTATATGCGATACGATCAGAGCGCCAGGAAAAAACAAAATAAAAAACGACCTTCACGATGAGGTCGTTTTTTATTTTTTGATGACGATTTCCACACGCCGGTTTTCCTTCATATGCTCATTTGTTTTGTTATCTTTTACAGGCTTTGTATCCGCATATCCAACAGCGATAAACCGTTTCGACGGGAGTTCCTCTTTTGATGTGAAGTATTGAATGACCCCGCTTGCCCGTGCAGCGGATAGCTCCCAGTTGGACGGATACCTGTACGTTGAGATATTTCGGCTGTCTGTATGGCCCTCCACCTGAATATCATTTGGAATAGTCTGAAGAAGAACTGCAATTTGGTGAAGAAGCGTTTCGGCATTATTCAACACGTCAGCCTCACCCGAATCAAATAGCACCGCTTCCTGAAGAACGAGCACAACCCCTCGTTCATCCCGCTTTGCTGTCATTTTTGACTTTAGCTGATGCTTTTGAATGTATGCATTTACTTTTTGTAGCAGTTGATCCTGCTGATTCTCTTGCTTTTTCGCATCGGCTGACGGCGTGTCTTTTTGATCGATGGCTGTTTGGTCTGGCTGAAGCCCGCTGCCATCCTTTTGGATCGAGTTCACCGTTGCTTTAAATTTTTGCAGATCAATCTGCGACATCGAAAAAAGTAAAATAAAGAACACAAGAATCAGCGTAATCAGATCTGTAAAGGTTACCATCCAGCCGGAGGATGACTGATTGTTTTTCCTGTTTCCATTCCTTCGTTCAAAGCGCTCTCTTCTAAGCTTCATGTACAGATCCCTTTTTTGTCTTGACTTGATTAGGCTGCTTCCGCCATTCTTCCCGAGAGCTGAAAACGACGAGCTGGCTTTCCAGATTGCGCGGATTTTTTCCGGATTGTATCCCGATAATGCCTTCCACCATTACCTGTTTGATGAAGATTTCACTTTCTGTTTTTTCTTCAAGCTTAGCCGCAATCGGATTAAATACCATGTTTGCCAGCAATGAACCGTATAAGGTCGTCAAAAGTGCAACGGCCATATTGGGTCCAAGCATATCAGGGTCATTTAAATTTTTGAGCATCAGCACCAGCCCGACTAGTGTCCCGATCATGCCCCATGCCGGAGCGAATTCTCCCGCTTTTTCAAAAACGCGGCGCCCTTTGCGGTGCCGTTCCTCCATTGCTGCAATTTCTGAATCCATGACAAGCCGAATCGTTTCTTCATCCCAGCCGTCAACCGCCAGAAGCAGCCCTTTTTTCAAGAATGGGTCTCTGATTTCTCTAGTCTGGTCATCCAATGATAAAAGCCCATGTTTTCGCGCATGGTCGGAAAGGGAAACGAAGGTTTTCACAAGGTCCTTTACATTGTCTTCCTGGCGGATAAATGCCTGCTTTAACACAGTTGGCGTTTTTTTCAGCTCCCTCGGCGGAAAACTGATAAAAACAGCGGCGCAAAGCCCTCCTGTTACGATAAAGAAAGAAGTCAGATCTAGAAAAGAGCGGAAACCGCTTACTCCCGACCCGGAAATAATTCCAATTACAATAATAATCGTTCCTAACACAAAACCAACAGGTGTAAGATAATCAAAACGTTTCATCATTTCTCCTCACTCATACGAAAAAAGCAAGAATTCACCTTAGAGGTGAAGCTTGCTTTCTTGTTTTTCTTATGACTTGGTTGACTGTCTTAACTCTATACGATGCGGCAATTCGACAATATGCTCTTCCACCGGCTCTTTATTCATGAGCTTTGTCAGCAGTCTCATCGCAACCGCGCCAATATCATATGTCGGCTGAACTACTGTTGAAAGCTGCGGTCGAACCATCAAGCTTAATCTCGTATTATCAAAGCCGATAATGTCGAGATCCTCAGGAATGGACAAGCCTTGATCCTGTGCGGCATGAATAATGCCGAGCGCCATTTCATCAGTTGCAGAAAGAATCGCTGTCGGCTTTTTGTCCAGGCTCATGAGATGCTGAAGCGCCTCAAGTCCGGAATCATACGTGTAATCACCTTCAGCAACAAATTGTTCATTAAACGGAAGATTCGCCTCTTCAAGCGCCCGTTTGTAGCCTTGCAGTTTCTTTGAGCGGTTGATCGGTTCTGTCATCGGGCCAGAAACAAATGCAATATCAGTGTGCCCCTTATCAACCAAAAGCTTCACCGCGTCATAAATCGCCTGCTCGTAATCAATTGCGACTGATGGTGTTTCACCTTGCTCCTCAACAGAAGCGGCAAGCACAATCGGCACTGGGGAACGCTTAAATTCCGCTACATGCTCGTCCGTAATGTTTCCGCCCATAAATACGATGCCGTCGACCTGTTTGCCGAGCATTGTGTTTAATAAGTGCAGCTCTTTCTCCAAGTTTTGGTCAGAGTTGCTCAAAATGATGTTATATTTATACATTGTCGCGATATCTTCAATTCCTCGCGCAAGCTCTGAATAGAAAATGCTTGAGATATCAGGAATGATGACACCTACAGTTGTTGTTTTTTTGCTTGCAAGCCCTCTTGCCACCGCGTTTGGACGGTAGCCGAGACGGTCAATGGCTTCCAAGACTTTTTTTCTCGTTGTCGGTTTTACATTCGGGTTACCGTTCACGACACGGGAAACGGTCGCCATGCTTACATTAGCTTCTCTCGCTACATCGTAGATCGTAATATTGCTCATCCTAAAACCACTCCTTTTACTGGATACACTTATCCTTATCTATAGCATAAACACTTTATGTAGAGAAATGTCATAATGTCCGAATTTATGTCGTTTATGATTTGTAAGCGTAAGTCAGTAGTCTACATTATTTTTCATTATTCATCAAATTTAATTACTTCTCATGAAATTATACACGTTTTTATAGATGATGAAAACGTATACTTGAGTTTTATAATTAAATAAACGAGAAAGCGCAAAAAAAGGCCGCATATGCGGCCTTTTGTATTGATCTCATTCCATTAGGCGTTGACTTTCACCATTGGTTTCAGTTCATTCAGCCATTTTTCAAATTCAGGGATTGCCATTTGCTGAGCAGAGTCAGAAAGTGCGACTGATGGATCAGGGTGAACCTCTGCCATAACGCCGTCAGCACCGATCGCTAAAGCGGCTTTAGCTGTCGGAAGAAGGAGGTCACGGCGGCCTGTTGAATGTGTCACATCAACAAAGACCGGCAAATGTGTTTCCTGTTTCAGAATTGGCACAGCTGAAATATCGAGCGTATTTCTCGTCGCTGTTTCGTATGTTCTGATACCGCGCTCACAAAGAATAATTTGATCATTGCCTTGTGCCATAATGTATTCAGCTGCATTGATGAATTCCGAGATCGTTGCAGCAAGTCCGCGTTTCAGCAGGACAGGTTTTTTCACGGAACCTGCAGCTTTGAGCAATTCAAAGTTCTGCATATTACGCGCACCGATCTGAATTACATCAATATAATCAAGCGCTTCTTCAATATGAGCCGGAGTTACGATTTCGCTGATAACAGCCAGATCAAATTCGTCCGCTACACGTTTTAAGATTTGAAGTCCTTCTACACCGAGGCCCTGGAAATCGTATGGGCTCGTACGAGGCTTAAAAGCTCCTCCGCGAAGAATTTTAATCCCTTGTTTTTTAGCAGCCGCAGCCACTTCTGCTACCTGCTCATAGCTCTCAACCGCACATGGTCCGACGATAAATCTTTGTTGGCCATCTCCGACTTTTTCACCTTTGATATCAACGATTGTATCTTCAGGTTTTTTCTTGCGGGAAACAAGCAACGCTTTGCTGTGGTCTTCCTCCTGAAGCTCTAAACCTGCTTTAAAGATTTCTTTAAAAATGTGCTGGATCGTAGAATTTTCGAACGGTCCGTCATTGTTTTCAATGATTTTATTTAACATTGTACGTTCTCTGACAGGATCAAAGCGATTAACACCCTGCGCTTCTTTCGCTTTACCGATCTCTTTCACAACATTTCCGCGCTGGTTGATTAATTTTAAAATTTGCAAGTTTAATTCGTCTGCCTGCTGCCTTAGAAGCTCTAACTCTGTGTTGCTCATTTTTTTCATCCTTTCCCTGCACATTCATTTTTTATTTTGTAGTTAACATGCATCTTACTATAAGTAAAACCAAATGGAAATACTGAAATACAAAATTTTTAAAAAAGTCTACTTTATTACCCAAACGCTTTTAAGTGATAAAGTAATGTATGATGCTATCGTACATGATGTGACGAAAATGATCAATAGTTTTTTCAAAAAAAAAAGCGCCAGATCATATCTGGACGCTTTTTTTCTAGGACAGATGCTGCTCAATCGCCGCTTCTGTAATTTGTGAATGTGAGGTATGCCACTTTACTTCACCGTTTTGGATCACGAAAACTTGAGGGCTTTCGTGCTTGACTCCATATGTTTCTGCGATGAAATTTGACAGAGGCCGTGCCTCTTGTACTTGCAAATAGTAAGCCGGCACTTCTTCATGCTGATTTGCAAAGGCATCAAATTCGTGAAATGCGGCTTGGCTGATCGGGCATGTTAAGCTGTGCTTAAAAAACAAGAAAGTGCCTTCCTTTTCTGCAATACGTTTAAACTCTTCCTCAGATTGGATAAGCTGTTTTGCCATTAGTCAAGTCTGCTCCTTCCGGGCTCAGCGGTTGATGTGCTCGGCCTGTTTTTGTGCATCTTTCAGCTCGTCTTTTACGTCTTCTTTCGTTTGGAGGACTTGATCTTTTGCTTCGTCAGCCGCCTGCTTTGCTTCGTTTTTCATATCTTGCATAGCAGCTGATGACTCGGTATTTGCAGAATTTGAACGGTCTCTTAAATCTTTGACCTTGTTCATGATTTGTCCTGACTGATCTGCAACAAGCTGCGTGATGTTAGATGTTTTGTCTTTTGCAATGCTGACATATTGGGTGCCTTTTTCTTTTGCGTCTGCCGTCATTTTATCTGTTTTATCCCGCAGAGCGACAGCTTGATTTCCGAGATTGTCGCGAAGTTCTTTCCCAGATTTAGGTGCTAGGAAAAGCGCAGTGGTGGCTCCGATGATTCCTCCGATTAAAGTACCGATTAAAAAATCTTTACTATTAATTCCATCTTTGCTCATCATTATTCCTCCTCAAAGTGTTTTTCTCTCTTAAAGAGCTGATTTTTTCTTTTGCTTCCACTTCTCCCAAATTTCCATCGCTGCTTGGCTCCAGGTAACAACCTGATTGATTTTATCTTGGTTTTCTCTCACTGATGCCGATACAGAACCTGCCGCCTGCTTCATTGATGTATTGAACTGCTGTACAGAGGTTCCCACCCCTTGAACAGCATGAACGACCGTGTTCAGCTTTTCTGATTTTTCCTGAATGTCTTCAGCCAAGCGGTTGGTCTTATGTAAAAGCTCGGCAGTTTCAGTGGTAATGCCTTTCATTTGTCCCTCCAGCCCTTCTAGCGTGGATGCGACATGTTTTAATGTCAGCTGCAGTGACTTTAATGTTTTAGACAAATAGATCACTAAGACAAGAAATGCTACAGCGATTAATGCAACGCTTAAATAAAGAATGATTATCATCTTAGGCCTCCTTGCTGCAGGATATACTGCTGTTTACCCGTTATGTAAAATCATAAACATATGTGTTGGGCTGTATACATATTATTCTCCATTCCAGTTGAAAATCCTTTAAGAGGATTTCTCTTCAGATAAATAAAAAGCAGTGAGATCACTGCTTTTTATTATGCCATGACGTTTTCGTAGGCTCTCATATATTTTTGAATATCTCCTGCTCCCATAAAGATAAGAACGGCTTTATCATGAGCTTTTAAAACAGATGTATCATCTTCTTCAATCAGCTTGGCATTATTAATTTTTCCCTGCAGGTCGCCGATCGTCAGCTTCCCTGCGTTTTCCCGGGCTGACCCGAAGATATCGCATAAATACACACAGTCTGCCGCACTCAGGCTATCTGCAAATTCATCAAGGAATTGCTGTGTCCGCGTAAATGTATGAGGCTGGAATACCGCAACGATTTCACGATCAGGATATTTCTGTCTTGCCGCCTCAATCGTCACTTTTATTTCTGTCGGATGGTGAGCGTAGTCATCAATTAACACTTGGTTTCCGAGCTGTTTCTCATTGAATCTGCGTTTCACGCCGCCAAATGATTTGAGGCCATGCTTAATAACACTGGCGTCAATTTCTTCATAATGGCACAACGCGATGACCGCCAATGAGTTCAATACATTATGATGGCCGTACGCAGGAATATAAAATGTGTCATAGAATGTATTGCGGACAAAGACATCGAAAGTTGTCCCTTCTGTACTTTTTACGATGTTTCTCGCTTGAAAATCATTTTCTTCTCCCGTGCCGTAATAAACGACAGGCACGTTCGCATGGATTTTCGGCAGATACTCATCGTCACCGCAGGCAATAATGCCTTTGTTAACTTGAAGAGCCATCTCCTGAAAAGCGTCAAACACATCGTCAATATTTGAGAAGTAATCAGGATGATCAAAATCAATATTCGTCATAATTGCATAGTCAGGCTGATAGCTTAAGAAATGACGGCGGTATTCACACGCTTCAAATACGAAGTATTCGCTGTTTTCATTTCCTGCGCCTGTTCCGTCCCCGATTAAGAAAGACGTTGGCTTTGCGTTTTGGATGACGTGTGCCAGCAGCCCCGTAGTTGACGTTTTGCCGTGCGCACCAGTAACCGCGACACTGGTGAACTTTTTCATATAGTCACCTAAAAACTTATGATAACGAATCACCGGAATACCGTCAGACAGCGCTTTTTCAATCTCAGGATGCGTGTCTGGGAATGCGTTTCCAGCGATAACTGTCATGCCGGGTTTGATGTTATCCGCGCTAAAAGGAAGAACGGTGATGTTTCTCTTTTCAAGCGCCGTTTGTGTGAAAATGAATTTTTCGATATCCGATCCTTGGACAGTATATCCATTATCATGAAGTATTTGGGCAAGCGGACTCATACCCGTCCCTTTTATTCCAACAAAATGATAAACAGTCATAATTGTACCTCCAACAAACGTCTATCTGTTCCCCAGTATATGACGTTCATTTCAATTTGCGACCGCGGCGGCTGAAAAGCCGCCTGCGGCGTATCCTTATATTTTTTGTTATGTTCAGTATCCGGTTATTTCTTTCCGATTAAACCTGAATATCACAATTTCTATGCCCATCTGCTGTAAAGCGGCATAGGTGTTTAATGATCTATCCATTATCATACCATGTTTGCTGTGAAAATGAACCTATATTATTCGTTTATTAAATCACTTGCAGTGATCAGCACCTCTCGAGGCTTGCTTCCTTTCGCTTCAGAGATCATACCTTCTGCTTCCATCATGTCAATCAGCCTTGCAGCCCGATTATATCCGATTCTGAATCTTCTTTGCAGGCTTGACGTGCTTGCACTGTTTTGCTCAACAACAAATTCACACGCCTCATAAAACAGTTCATCCTCTTCCTTTAAGGCAGAGCCTTGTCTGACCAATTCTTCTTGTTCAAACAAATAAGCTGGCGGCAGCTGGTTTCTGACATGGGAAACAACACGGTCAATTTCTCGGTCCGATACAAAGTTGCCTTGAAGACGGACCGGTTTTCCAGAACCGTTCTCTAAAAAGAGCATGTCTCCTTTACCGAGAAGTTTTTCCGCACCAGCCATGTCAATAATTGTTCGGGAATCAACCTGGCTGGAGACAGAAAACGCAATTCTCGTCGGGATATTCGCTTTTATCAGACCGGTAATGACATCGACTGACGGGCGCTGAGTCGCGACAAGCAAATGAATTCCGCAGGCTCTTGCTTTTTGAGCAATCCGGGCAATGCTTTCTTCTACATCATTTGGAGCTACCATCATCAAATCCGCAAGCTCGTCAATAACCACAACTAAATACGGCAGTTTTTCGCCCGTTTGGTGATCGGAGGTTAATTGATTAAAACGGTCAATATCGCGAACACCGGAATGGGCAAACAGTTCATAGCGCCGCTCCATTTCCTCAACAACCCATTTTAAAGCAGCTGTGGCCGCTTTGGCGTCTGTAATGACAGGGCTGACGAGGTGAGGAATCTTGTTGTAAGGCGCAAGCTCCACCATTTTCGGATCAATCAGCAGCACCTTCACTTCACTCGGATCAGCTTTATAAAGCAGACTCACTAAAATGGTATTGATGCACACGCTTTTTCCCGATCCTGTAGCTCCGGCGATAAGACCGTGCGGCATTTTTTTCAGATCAATGACAACAGGATTCCCCGAAATATCCAATCCGAGTGCTGACGTAAGCGGTGATGTGCTCGTCCTGAAAGCGGAACTGCGAATCATCTGGCGCAAATCAACCACCTTGCTCGTACGGTTCGGCACTTCAATTCCGATCGTGTTTTTCCCCGGAATCGGCGCCTCAATTCGAATATCTTTTGCGGACAGGCTGAGTTTAATGTCATCAGACAGATTGGTGATTTTATTTACCTTTACACCCGGTTCAGGGTGTACTTCAAATCTTGTGACTGACGGCCCTTGCGTTACATGAACCACATTGGCCCGAACGTTAAAGTTTTTCAAAGTTAAATCAAGGAGCTGACGCTGCTCTTCTATCCACGCAGCATCGTCCTGAACTTGTGCTGGCGGCACATCAAGCAGTGAGACATTCGGGAACACATAGCTTCCGCGGCGCTCCCCTGCTTTTTGCTGTTTATGCGTATCGCTTTTCAGCATCATAACATTAAAAGGAACAGACGGTCCCTTCTGAAGTGCCGGACTTCGTTTAGGATTGTCACTAGGCTTCTTGGCTCTGTTCTGCTGTTCTGCTGTAGCCGTGCGTCTTTCTGCCGCAGGGCTATCATCCGCCGCAGAATAGGATGGAGAACCCTCATCTGTGCTATGTTCCGGTTGTGAATCAACTTCTATCTGGGCCACGGATGCTTCAGGCTGGTTGTTTTCCTCTATCATTTGAGCTGATGCAACTTCCGGAATGCTTTCTTCGTGAACAGCTGTATCGCTGTCTGACTGTTCCTCTGCTTCTTGCAGGGCTTCTTCTGGCACAGCCTCTTCCTCGTATCGTTCATTATGCACAAGAGGCTTTTCATGCTCATGGATTTCCATTTGTTCTGCTGGGGCTGAGAAGGTTTCAGCAGTTTCTGGATGAACGTTTCCTTCGTTGGCTGACGGCTCTTCCGCCTCAGTTCCAGCACCAGTCACAGTCTCTTCCCCATACCGCTCATCGGGTAAGAAATGCTCTTCCTTTTCAGGCTCTTGGATCTCTGTTTGTTTAGTTGAGACGGTGTCAGCAGTTTCTAGCACAGCTTCTTCATGGGGATTTACACCGTTGGCTGACAGGGTTTCTGCCTCCATTCCGGTACCTGTCACAGTCTCTTCCCAAGATGTTTCTTCGTGCAAGAAAGATTCTTCCTGCTGATCATTCATTTGCTCTGTTTCTTCTGACGGCATCTCAGCAGCTTTTGGAGCCATTTTTTCTCCAGCGGTTACTTTTTTGTCTGACAGCTCCTCTGCTGAGTGCTTTGCCATTGTTTCATTCGTACTTTTTTGGACGCCAGAAGGCTCTTCATCCAATCGGACATGTGAAAAGAGGGGTTCCTTCTGTTGCTGCGGCGGCCGGTCCGGCATCGAATAGCTGCGTTCGCGTTCGATTTCTTCTGAAAGCAGTGTTACCTTCACAGGTTCCGGCTTCTTTTGCTCACCTTTTTTTTCCGCAGATTGTTTCGGCATGTCCTTTTTCACAGATGGTTTTTGATTAAATCCATATACAGGCGAAGGGATATTTGTCGGTTTAAACGGTTTCTTGGCCGGCTCTGATTTTTCATATGTACGGTGCTCTTTTTCATTATTTGTGCGGTCTCTGTGCTGAGCAGCTCCCGAACGAGGCGCGGCTTGCGGTTCCTCCGATGGCGGGCGGCGCCTTCTCAAATCATTTTTTTGGTATCCGTCAGGCACAACCGGAAAACGGAACTTGCCTTTAGGATATTCGTAATATATTTTAGGATCTTCCAATCGTTTTAATTGTCCTTCGGAGTGATGCGATTCTTGCTGTTTCGGAACTTGAGCGGGTTTTGTCTCCCGTTCAGCATCCTCCTCACTCTCTCCTAAAAACAAATCAAAAAATTTATGAAGCCAACTCATAAGTCATCTCTAACTCCCTTATAGTTTTCTGGGACGATTTTTAGTATACCACTGCTTGTCGGCCCAGAAAAGATTAAGCTTTCAGCAAAACAAAGCCGCTAAACAAGAGCTTAGCGGCTTTTTTTACATGATTCGATTTTTTCGGCGTATTTATGGGAGTCTAAAACTGAAATGCGTCTCCAGCCTCATGGTCTCCTTCTAATACAAGAATTCCTTTTTCAGCAGGAGCGTCAGGCAATGCAAGCTCTTTTGCGGAGCAGATCATTCCGCTGGACGGTACGCCTCGAAGCTCAGCATCCTTGATGACAAGCCCGCTCGGCATCACAGCGCCGACTTTGGCAACAACAACTTTTTGGCCTTGGTCAACGTTAGGCGCGCCGCATACGATCTGAAGCGTTTCGTCCCCTACATTGACTTTACAAACGCTTAGTTTATCAGCATTCGGATGTTTTTCTTTTGATTCAACATATCCGACGACAAACTTTGGCGATAAATCAACGACTAATGTTTCTTCAATGCCGTTTCTGTTTAACGTTTCATTCACATCTTGAACGAATGTTTCTGAAAGGGCAACAGGGCCGTTTTCATCAATGGTTAAGTATGAAGACGCGTTAAAGATGTTAAAACCCGTCGTTTCATTTGTTTCGCTATTGTAAATTTTGACGACGTCGCCGTATTTTTCATAGCCTACTTGCTCGCGTGTTACGTCTTTTAGAGAGATCAGAAGTGTATCTCCCACACCTTCTTTATTATAAAAAGCGTTCATAAGTAAAAAATCCTTTCTAATCCTTTTTCGGACGGCTTTTTGCCAAGATAAACACCGGCTCCAGCTTTCCTTCATTGTATAGGAAAGAAAGCGCCGTAATCGGAACGGTGCCGCCTGCAAAGAAGCTCATCGACATTTGTCCTAAAATATCATACCCTGATTCATTCCGAATGTCAGCAAGTATCAGAACGTCCTGATGCGGAACAGAGATCGCTAGCTCACCTTTAGCATTTTGTTTATACTCATTTAAAATGGCTTCGTTCAGAATCCGGCTAGCGTCGTAACCGTCGTTTGCTCTAAAGAAGTAAAAGAGATTGCCGGCAACAGTATCCTCTTTGACAACCGTCGGCAGGGAGCGGAGGTTAAACGCAGCCGTTTCTCTGATACGCTCCTTCGTCCAGTTTTCTTTCTCCAGCATGCGCTGATCAATTAAACGATAGGTTTTGCCCAGATCAAGCGCGTAATAAATTCTTGTTTCTGCGGTATGCTCGTCATAAATAAGCGGAATCTCTTCGCTGGACTTGTCCGGAAAAGAGGTTGAGCGGATGACCGGATAAATACGGCTTTCCTTCCCGGTTATTTCCTGCGACTTTCCTTCCATAGCTGCCATGGCTTCTGATACATAATAAACGATCTCGTCAATGGCTTCGTCTTTTTTCAGTTCCCATTTTGCAATAATCGGCGGCAGGTCAAGCGTAATTCCTTTTTTAGTTGTTTCATCCTCAACACGGAGGGTGTCTTTTTCTCTGTCAAATAAAAAGGAGCGATTCTCGTGCTGAAGGCGCTGTTTCAATATGTCTGACAGCTTCCTTGAGGTCATTTTCAAACCGGATATCCTCCTTTACGCTTTTGCGAGAGAGTCAGTTAAAAACTGTTCAATTTCTTCTTTTGTTTTACGGTCTTTGCTCACAAAACGATTCACTTCTTTTCCTTCATTAAACACAACAAAGCTTGGAATGCCGTAAATCTCCCACTCTGCGCATGTATCAATAAATTTGTCGCGGTCTACATAGTAGTAAGTGAATTCAGGAAAATCTGCTTCCAATTCCGGTAGAAAAGGCTCTACAAAACGGCAGTCCGGGCACCAGTCGGCAGAAAACATAAATACAGCCCAATCATCCTTTACCGCTTTTTCCAGTTCTTGCGTTTTCTCGATTTTTTTCATCACATATCCCTCCAGTTGTTTATGTTCTTACATGTTAATTTATCGATACTCGTCCATTTGGATCATACCAAACTGCTTGCGGCAAAACCACTTATATGCAACGAATGAATATGTAAGATAAGCTTTCCCATTATCATTATCATATTTTATTTGCATTATCAAGCACGTTTCGTTTAACATTTTGTACATGAGGGTAAAATTGACAAATGGACATACAAAAGGAGGGATCCCGTTTGGAGTTTATCGTCTATTTAGCCGGGGAAATCCATAGCAATTGGCGTGAGGAAATCAAGGAGAAAACAAAATCACTGAAGCTTCCGATTACGTTTGTCGGCCCGATGGAGCACCACGACCGTTCGGACAATATCGGAGAAGAAATTATGGGCGCTCAGCCAAACGCAGTCTATAAGGACGACAAGGCTTCTGATATCAATAACTTCAGAACGGCTGTCTTGATGAATAAAGCAGACTTTGTGATTGCCTTGTTTGGCGAAAAGTACAAACAATGGAACACAGCAATGGATGCTTCCTATGCTATCGCAAAAGGTAAACCCCTGATCATTATTCGTCCTGAATCGCTCCATCACCCATTAAAAGAGCTTTCAAACAAAGCGAATATTACCGTTGAAACGGTGAACCAAGCGATTAAAGCACTTTCGTATGTATTTGAAACAAAATAAGAAAAAAGCTTGTCGACATGGCTTACAAGCCTTGCTCAACAAGCTTTTTCTACAGGTTTTACATATTTTCTTTAATTGCTTCAACCGTCTGCTTGTCACAGGCAGTTACGAGCTTTATCAGCATTTCTTTTGCCGCGGCGTAATCATCAATATGGATAATAGACGCATTTGTATGAATGTAGCGGGAGCAGACTCCGATAACTGCCGACGGAACGCCGCTGTTTGAAATATGCACTCTGCCTGCATCTGTACCGCCGCCGGAAACAAAGTATTGATATGGAATCTGATGCGTTTCAGCCATATCCAAAACAAATTCTCTCATTCCTCGGTGCATAACAGTTGTTCTGTCAAGGATGCGCAGCAAAAAGCCCTTCCCAAGCTGCCCAAACTGCTGTTTATCGCCGCTCATGTCGTTTGCCGGACTGGCGTCAAGCGCGAAGAACAAATCCGGTTTGATCATATGAGACGCTGTTTGCGCGCCTCTTAAGCCGACTTCTTCCTGAACGGTTGCGCCAGCGTAAAGCGTATTCGGCAGTTCTTTTCCTTGCAATTCCTTCAGCAATTCAATGCTCAATCCGCAGCCGTACCGGTTATCCCACGCTTTTGATAATATTTTCTTTTCATTGGCCATAATGGTAAACGGGCATACAGGGACTACCTGCTGGCCCGGTTTAATACCGATTTTGATGGCGTCTTCCTTATCATCTGCTCCGATATCAATCATCATATTTTTGATATCCATCGGACGGTTTCGCTGAGCATCTGTTAACAGATGCGGCGGTATGCTTGAAATAACCCCCGGAACAGGGCCGTTATCTGTTTGTATTTCTACTCTTTGCGCCAGCAGTACCTGACTCCACCAGCCGCCGAGCGTTTGGAACCTCAGTAATCCGTTATCTGTAATGGATGTCACCATAAATCCGACTTCATCCATATGTCCAGCCACCATGATTTTCGGCGCGTCCTCTCCGCCTTTTCTGACTCCGAAAACACTTCCCAGTCTGTCCTGAACGATATCATCGGCATATTTGGCAAGCTCCTGCTTCATAAACGCACGGACCTGATGCTCATTGCCCGGCGCTCCGGGAAGCTGCGTCAGTGTTTGGAAAAGCGCTTTCGTTTCTTGATTCATGTTTTCCCCTCATTTCTATGTAGTTCTTTTATTTTATTAGAAAAAATTCTGTTTTCCAAGCACTCTGATTGAATCTGCTCAATGAGCCGCGTATCGCTTAACAGGATTTGGCGGTTTCTGTATAATGAAAGTACGATCAATCAGGAGGTGCTTTATTTTGAAATTGCGTCATCTTCTTTTAGGAGCAGGACTTGGCATTTGTACGGCTGTTGTTGTGAAACAATATGTGATGAAGCCTTATATTTCTTCAGAAAGAGCGCTTCGTATCGTAAAATCCGCTTTTAAACAGCGTGGGCCGATTGATGGATCATGGATCTACACCCAGCCGGAGCCCTACAATGTGAATGGGGAAACCGTGCAGGTGTACAAGACCGGTGTTACACGGTCAGCTTTTGGAGAACTAGAGCAATATGAAGTGATGGTGGATGCGAAAACGGGGAGAATTGTAGATGTCATTGATACAATCGCGTCTTAACACCGGACAAGCGTAAAAGAGAGGAGCCGCTGCCCATGCAGCGGCTCTTTATATTATATCGCTCGAATCGGTTTGTATACCGGATACCACATCGCGTCCTGCACAGCCTGAATGATGTCCTCAGGCTCTTCAGTGGCCACGCCTTCCTTAATGGCGGTTTTAGCAACTTCAACTGCAACCGTTGCCGATACAGTCCGTAAATCTTCCACCTTCGGAAGCATCGGTGCGCCAGGCACTCCAACATTGACCATACTTGCGATCGCACGGGCACACGCTTCAAACATGCTGTCTGTAATCAATTTTGATTTGGTGACAATTGTACCAAGCCCAAGCCCCGGGAAGACAAGTGCGTTGTTGGCCTGTCCGATATGATACGTCACGCCGTTATAATCCACAGGCGGGAACGGACTGCCTGTCGTGATAAGCGCACGGCCTTCCGTCCATTCAATTAAATCTTGCGGTTTTGCTTCAGAAAGAGTCGTCGGATTCGACATTGGCAAAATCGCCGGCCGTTTTACGTGTGAAGCCATTTCTTTTACAATTTCTTCAGTAAATGCACCGGAAACTGTTGATGTACCGATGAGAATCGTCGGTTTCGCCTGACGGACCACCTCAAGGAGATCAATACCTCCGCCTTCTCCGTTGCGCTGATAATCTTTCACCTCATCAGCCTGACGGGCATAAGACTTTTGAAAATCAAGAAGCTGATCCATATCATCTGTTAACAGCCCGTTCCGGTCTATGCACCAAAAGCGCTGGTATGATTCTTCCTCACTAAGCCCCTCGCCCACCAATGCTTCACGCAGCTGTTCAGCAATTCCGATTCCGGCCGTACCCGCCCCGAATATCACGACTCTGTGATCCTTCAGCGGCACTTTTGATGCTTTTGCGCAGGATAAAACTGCCGCAAGTGAGACAGCGCCTGTCCCTTGGATATCATCATTAAACGTACACACTTTATCTTTATAGCGTTTCAGGATGCTGCGCGCATTTTTCGCTCCGAAATCCTCCCAGTGAAGCAATGCATTCGGGAATGTCTCTCTCGCAAGTGAGACATATTCATCAATAAATTGGTCATAGCGTTCACCGCGCACTCTGGAATGCTGGTTGCCGACATAAAGCGGGTCGTTCAGGAGGCTCTCTTGATTTGTGCCCGCATCCAAAACGACAGCCAGCACTCTGCTTGGATCAATTCCCGCAGCTGCCGTGTATACTGCAAGCTTGCCAATTGATATCGCGATACCGCCTACTCCCCAGTCTCCGATTCCTAAAATCCCTTCCGCATCGGTTGCCACAATTAAATCAATGGCATCACTTTTGTCTTTAAACTGTTTAAAGGCCTCTTTCATTCCTTCCGGGTCATCAATTGACAGATAGAGCCCTCTCGGCTTCCTGTATTCATGGCTGTATCTCTGAATGGCCGTACCTACTGTCGGCGTGTATACAATCGGGAGCATTTCCCCTAAGTGGTCATTTAACAAACGGTAAAACAGCGTTTCATTTCGATCGTGCAGTGCTGTCAAATAAACATTTTTACTTAAATCATCCGGCTGTGAGGAAAACTGTTCGTACGCTCTTTTTGCCTGTTCATCAATGGTTAATACCTTCGGCGGCAAAAAGCCATTCAATCCGAGCGCTTTTCTTTCCTCCTTTGTAAAAGCTACTCCTTTGTTCAAAAAAGGAACAGAGAGTACTTCAAGGCCTCTTAATGTTGTCTGAATTTCTCCTTCGTTCGTTACTTCGAATTGTTTCACCCTGCCTCTTCCTTTCTGAGCATAATTAGTACTAGGTTTGCTTTATTAGCCGGAAATCATGCAGGGTAAACATGAAAATATGCTATTGTTTCTTTCGTTTGAGTGATTCTGTAATCCTTTCGTCCCCATCCCATTTCAATGCGCGATATTCGGCATCATGATAAAAAATAAACCATGCGTCTTTTTCCGCTGCATACGCCTGCCACTTTTGCTTTTGCGGTATAGAGGTCATCGGATAATCATCATAAGCCAGCACCCATAATGGATTGCGGTGGGCGTGTGTCGGCATCAAATCCGCCATATGTACCGCGGTTTCACCCGCATCCTCACATACAAGAACACAGTGGCCGTCACTGTGGCCCCCGGTATGATGCAGTGTAACCCCCTCTGTTATGGTGCAGGTGTTTTCAAAGGTTTTCACTTGGGCGGCAACAGCCTCCCAGTTTTCTTTCCAGTAGGTATTTTTCGATCTGATATTCGGATGGCGCATTTCATACCATTCAACAGATGAAGCATAAATAACGGCATTTGGAAAAACCGGAACCAGTTTATCGCCTTCGTATTCCGTCAATCCGCACGCATGATCAAAATGAAGGTGTGTCATGGCGATCACGTGAATATCTTCAACTGTTAATCCGAGCGCTGCTAATGATGTTTTCACATTGGATTCTTGAGTCACACCGTAGTTTCTTTTTTGTTTTTCAGTCAGCTTGCCGGACCCGATACCGGCATCGACGATCACGTTTTTCCCGTCCTTTTGAATAAGAATCGGATCTGTCCTTAGTTCAATCTGGTTTTTTTCATTGATTGGATATTTTTTTGACCATAACGGCTTTGGAACAACACCAAACATGGCTCCTCCGTCCATGTGAGTCACCCCTCCGTCAAGCCAGGTTAACGTCGTGTTTCCAATTTTCATCGTTTCCATCTTCATCCCCCCCTGTCATCATCGTAGCAAACAGCGCATAAAAAAAACAGACTCCTGCGTCAGAGTCTGTTTTACGCTCTCCATTCAACTTCAGCCCGATAAATCGGCTGGCCGAGTGCTGAGAATTTTTCTTCATATTCTGTCATGATGTTATCTTCCATATCGCTGTTATGCAGATCAAGACTGACATATGTCAGCAGCAATCCGTATTCCGAGAAGCTTTTCAGCGAGTACTCAAACAGACCGCGGTTGTCTGTTTTAAAATGAATTGCTCCGCCTTTCCCCATCACTTCTTCATATTTCTTGATAAAATGGGAATACGTGAGACGGCGTTTTTCGTGGCGTTTTTTCGGCCAAGGATCAGAAAAGTTTAAGTACACCCGTTTGACTTCACCCGGCTCAAACACGTCTGTCAGCATGTCCGCGTCTATATTCAAAAGTTTCACATTCGGCGCTTCGCTATCTTTTACTTTCTGGACAGCAGTTACAATGACGCTTTTAAATAACTCAATGCCAATATAATTAATGTCGGGATTTTGTTTGGCCATTCCGGAAATAAATTGCCCTTTTCCTGTACCGACCTCGATATGGATCGGATTGTCGTTGCCAAACACTGTATTCCATTTTCCTTTATAATCAGCAGGATTGCTGATGGCAATATCTGCGTTTTCAGCCAAAAAGTCATCAGCCCAAGGCTTGTGGCGCATTCTCATATGATTGACACCTCTATCTATTATTTCGACTAACAACATACCATGAATTAAAAAGACCCGCAAGCTTGTTTTTAAAGGTGTGCCTTCACATAAAAAAAGAGGTTCCCGTCTGTCGGAACACTCGTGTCTCATGCATAAAACCATCCTGTTTTGAACAATTTAACCCGTAAGATACTGAAGGGATGTGTACCGTTTTATGGGTTTAAATTACGAGAATCAAGTTGATCTATTGAAGGACATTTTGACTGACCATCAATTAGACTGCTGCGGAACCGTCGCAGAGTACGAACAGCTTGAACGTGTGATTAAATCGCTGATGGCAAACACCGAGATCGATTCACACTTAAAAAACGTGCTGGAAGATGTGTACCGATACAGCCAATCAGGAATATCGTCCAAATCCATCGACTCACACATACAAGAGCATCAGAACAGCTTGTCTCAATGGGTAGAGGAAATGGATTCATATTCCTGATTATTGAACAATCCGCTTCATCAGCATATGCAGTTCTTCCATTGCATCATGGAATTCTTTATCGTTTCCTTTGGATTTATGCCAGGCAATGTAAGTGATTGTTTCAGATAGCACATACCATGCCATTCTTAACCGAAGGCTTTCCGTTAACTCGATGCCGTACATGCCCAGCCAGCTCTCCCAAGCTGGCTTTTCAACGTAGTGGTACAGCAATGGCCCTAGATCCATCGCCGGGTCAGCGATCATGGCGCCGTCCCAGTCAATTAAATACAGCTGATTGTCTTCAGACAATAGCCAGTTATTATGATTGACATCACAATGGCAAACGACTTTCTCACCGAAATGCACTTCATGCAGATGATCTTCTAAATACGTAATCCCTTCTTGAATCAGCGGCGAAGTTTGCTGCACAGCAAATACAGCCTGTTTAAGCTGAGACAGCAGAGCCCCTGGATTCAGCGGTTCCTTTCCAAGTCTCTTCAGCATGTCCAGCAAGGCCTTTGATGTGTGTATTTTACGAAGCAATTCAGCAACGGACCGTCCGCTCATGTCTTTCGGCTTCAGCTCTCTGCCGGTCATCCAGTGCTGGGCCGTAATGACATCCCCATTCTCCATCCGTTTTGTCCAAACCAGCTTAGGAACAATGCCTTCGGCGGATAAAACAGCTAAAAAAGGTGAGCTATTACGTTTTAAAAAAAGCTGCTGCCCGTTATGTTTCGCATAATATGCATCTCCTGTAGCTCCTCCGGCGGGGAAGATCTCCCAATCGCTACCTAGTAATTGTCCCAACCAGTTCATATCAATGTTCAACCCATCATTTCTTAAAATATTTTAGAATAAGGCCTATTCGTCTTCAGTGTATCCAGCGAATGCCTTTTTCGTACGAATCGTATGAAAAATAAAAAAGACAGCTATTGAGAGTCTCATATGCTAATCAATAGCCGTCTTTTAAATTTTAGCGCTATAGCACAAACTTCGTCAAGCAAAACTCGTAAGATCTCATGCTAAATATAAGATAACCGTTCCAATGCCGTTTACAGCAACCGCTTTCTTGATTTCTCCCGGATCAGCGCAAAACCCGTCAGTATCACATAGAAGCCGGTAAGCCTTATCTTTCGGCAGCTGCCATGTAACAGAATCAGGGCTGGCATGATGGATGACAATGATTTCTTCCCATTCGTCGATTGCGCCGAGGCCAAACAGCCGGTATACAATAAGGTGCTCTTTGAGAGCCAGGCATTCAAGGCTGCGCTGAATATCCGCTGATGACGTAAGCCGGAATGCCGGATGCGCTTTTCTGAGCGAAATCAGCCTGCGGACATAATCAGCATCTTGCTTGAATGTTTCACGCCGCGACCAGTCCAGCTGGTTGATGCTGTCACTGGATTGATAGCTGTTTTCCACCCCCTGCTTCGTCCGGAAAAATTCCTGTCCGCTGTGAATAAACGGAACTCCCTGGGCCAGCAGAATGATTGCAGTCGCCAGCTTTTGCCGGCTTCTCTTTCGGCTGTCACTTTCTTGTGGAAGCGCGAGGCTCATTTTATCCCAAAATGTGTGGTTGTCATGCGACTCTACATAATTGATAGATTGGCTCGGCGCCGACACAAGCGGAGCGGTCTCTTTCCATCCGGAAGATCCGGCAATCCCATGCATGACTGTTTCCGCTTTTTCGCCGTTCCCAAGGGCAAAACCCGCTGCCGCGATTTGAAAGGTATTCCCTTTAACAGCGTCACGAAACGAATCATTAAAAAAACCGACGCCCGGCATTTTTGAGGCATTCGCCAATGTCGCTTTCTGATCAGGCGGCAGCGGTGTTGCCAAATCCCAGCCTTCCCCAAAGAGAAGGATTCCGGGCTTTACCTCAGATGCTTTTTCTTTTATATGAAGAACCGTTTCGATATCCAAAATGCCGAGCAGATCAAAGCGGAAGCCGTCGACATCGTATTCCTTGAGCCAATACATGACGCAATCCGTAATGAATTTTCTCGCCATCCGCCTTTCTGAGGCGATGTCATTCCCGACGCCGGTGCCATTTGAAGGCATCCCGAATTGATCATGCCGGAAGAAATAACCGGGCACCGTTTTTTCAAAGGGCGAGTGCTCTCTTTGGTATACATGGTTATAAACAACATCCAGGATGACACGCAGGCCATGCCGATGCAGGGTGTGAATCATTTGTTTAACTTCTTTGTTTCTTGTCTGAGGGTCGTGAGGATTGGAGGCATAGCTTCCCTCCGGGGCGAAAAAATGAAGCGGATTATAGCCCCAATTGTAGGCGGCAAGCGGGGTTTCTTCATCAACTCCGGCATAATCGTTTACCGGCAAAAGCTCGATATGCGTAACGCCAAGCTCTTTTAAATAAGAAAGTCCTGTAGAACTGCCATTTTTCGTTTGAGTGCCAGTTTCAGCAAGCGCCGCATACTTCCCCTTGTTCTTCATACCGCTGTTTCCATGAATGGAGAAGTCACGGATGTGCATCTCATAAATAATGGCATCAACGGGGTCTGAAAATGGTGTAAGCGAAGGAGCCGAGTTTGCTTGATCTGGGCGTAGCACGACCCCCTTCTCTCCGTTGACCGTCACAGCCTTTGCATACGGATCCACCGTTTCTGTCCATTCTAAATTGTTGCAGATCCGGTACACATACTCATAGCCGTGCAGATCTCCAGCCACTGTAACGGCGTATACTCCATTTTCCATTCTTGTCATTTGGAACGTATGCCCGCTTTTTTCGGGATGCGACAGCTTGACGGCAGCTGACGTCGCAGCAGGCGCCCATACTTTAAATTCAGTATAATCCGAAGTGTAAACAGCTCCGAGCTCTCCGTCATAATAAAATGCAGCATCAAACGGGTCCGTCCTGATCACCGCCCCGATTTGGAGATCCGTTACTCCGCCGCAGGATGCTTTGACATAATGCGTTTTCCCGAAAGTGACCGGCTGCTCAGCTACACATACATACTTGTATTTCCCTTCTATTTTCCATTCCTGCGTGACTGTCAGAGGAATTTCCCCTGTATCTGTCTCTAACTGAAAAGGCGGCGTAAAGGTATCTTTTTGATCAGCAGGGATCAAAACCGTAATGATATTCATTTCATCGGCATACGCTTCAAAGCGGCGTTGGATACTGACCATCAGAATCTCTCTCCTCCAAAAACGTTTATGTTTTGATCCGTAACGGTGAGGGGCTCGATGCCAGACGGAATGGGGTTGTACCCATGATTTCTCCGTCAGCATGGAACGGAATTTTGTCCTTCGTGTAAAACAAAATGTCTTTCGCTTTAAACATCGTCACGCCGTCCATTTTGGTGTGTTTTCCAAATGTCATCAAGCATAAAAACCAATACTTTTTCAAAAACGGCAGATTCTCAACAATGATGATATCAAATGCCTGTTCGCGAGGATTCGCAAGCGGGGCCGCCTTCATGCCGCCTCCGTAAAACGGATGATTGGAGACGACCGCAAACCAGACATGATGAAATTCCTGTGTCTCTCCTTCAATTGTACAAGCCAACGAAAACGGCCTAAAGGTAGCCGACGCGTACAAATGGGATAGCGGATAGACAAGAAAGCGGAGGCGCAGAAAATGGATCGCCCGTTTGAATGGAAATTCTAATGCCTTTTTATTGACGTATGCGTCAAAGCCGATTCCGATATGATTCAAAAAATAAAGAACCTGCGATTTATCCTGAAGCAAATTAACGCTTCCTAAATGAAACGTTCGCGTTAACGGACGCTTCAGCTGTCTGATTTCCTGAATCAGGTCTATTTTCTTAATCGAGAATCCTCTGGAAAAATCATTGTACGCGCCAGCCGGCACAAAACTCAGTTCGATATCATCAACATCTTTCAGTCCGTTGACGACTTCGTGCATCGTTCCGTCTCCGCCAATAACAATCAGGCGTTTCAGCTTATATTCCTGCATCGTTGAAATTTGCCGGGCGAGAACCTCGGCGTGTCCCGGATGCTCAGTTAAAAATGAGCGGTGCTCAATCTTTCGTTTCAGTAATTCCTTTTGTATCGACTTCCAAACACGCATGCCTTTTCGGTGCCCTGCTGCCGGATTAATAATAAAAAACCATTGGCTCATCTTTCTCACCTGCTTATGTTATGAGAAAACCGCTCAAATCGTTCTGCTTTACTCCAGCCACTCTTGCCTGCGATAGGAGTCTGACAGGCAATAAGACAACATAGCCTTTGCAGCCTTTAATTGATGATGTTTTATCGGAGCAGTGTTTTTCTTCTGCTTCTCCATCCATTCCGCCAAGCCCCGTTTGTCCACTATTTCCAGACCGTACGGCGGTTCGGGGTAATCGATGTATGACGTTCTGCTCAGGAGTAATTTCGATACCGGAATATCAGCGCCTTTTTCCTTTACGATCTTCGACACAACAGATCCCGTCCGAAACAGACTCAACGCCGGATTTAATACCGATTCAGTCTGAGAGCCTGTTTTCTTCTCCCAAAAACGATGTTTAGATCCTATGTACACACTGTCTTCCTCTGCATCTATAAAAGAAACGCAGTAAATGTCAAGAGGTGAAATGATCACTATGCTTAATTCTACTGCCGCTTGCTGAATTTTGAGCACAGGCTTATACATAATAAAATAAGAATCTGGAAGCTGCTGGGCCAGAAAAAGCAAAATGCGGTCCTGCTTCACCTGGTTTGACAGATTTGACATCTCGGAAAGCGTAGAGCTTGCCCATTTGAGCTGAAATTCATATAAATGTCTTTTATAAAAGGAAGCAAGCGCCATCCTGCTTTTCGGCAGCCTTACATTTAGATCGTCTTCTTCCTCAAACCATTGGTGTCTCTCTTCTTGTATATCGGCTTCTATCTCTTCTTTTTTTCTTTTCAATGAAAATTTCTTACGTTTCTGCACCGGTTCCGGCTGTTCAGCATTGGCTTGTCTTTCTTCATGCTGGCGCTCCGCTGCTTCTAATAGTGAAAGCCAGCGCTCTTTTTTCAACCGTATAAACTGATTCATATAATGGTACGGATCAAGTTCGTATCTCGATATATAATCATATATTTTGATGATTTGTGCCATTTTGTTTCTCCACTCCGCATGAATTAAGTTAAAGGAAATTTGAATTTTTCCTCATATTTTGGTGATTGATTTAAGTGTATCTGAAATAGTGAAAATCGTTCAATAGCCGTTGAAACTTCACCGCTTTTAAACGGGACATGCGCCGGAAATCCCTCTTGACCTGTCCATTTTCTTGCCAGCGTCATATGGGGATGATACGCTCTCTTTTCCACTTTAAAGCCTGCTTGAAGAACAGCTTGTTTTGTATGCGCCCTCAGTGTTTCGAGCGCTGTATTCTTCTTCGGCTCCAAATGCAATACGCGCGGCTGCCTTCGGTCTCCGAACACATCTATTTTGTCAAATTCAATTGTAAACGGATTGGCATCTAAAGCGATCTCGGCAAGCGAGCCTTCAAGCTGATTGATTTGCGCTTCATCCGCCGCACCGAGAAAAAGTAACGTGATATGGTAGTCAAGCGGGTGCACCCATTTTTGAAATGTGAGCGCTGGCTCGTTTTTTGCAGCCTGGTAAATCGGATTTGCAATTTCCGGCGGAATGGGCACGCCGATGAAATAATGAGGCCGGATATCTGACATCCGTCTGACACTCCCTTCTTTGATTGCTATTATTTTATCAATAAAGAGGCTGCGCGAATAGAGGAACCGCATATGAAAACACTCTCGCGCAAACGTTTATTATGTTAGGATATTATATGACACTTGTTTTATTCAGAAAGGAATGACAATGTTGAAAATCGTTGAAAACACTTCTGATCTTATAGGAGATACTCCGCTTGTGAGATTGAATCGGCTTCAGCCGGAAAACGCAGCACAAGTCTATTTAAAACTTGAATTTTTCAATCCAAGCGGCAGTGTGAAAGACAGAGCCGCTTACAATATGATCATAGAAGCAGAACAAAACGGCTTACTCAAGCCTGGCTCAGTTATCATTGAGCCGACCAGCGGAAATACTGGAATCGGACTCGCCATGAATGCGGCGGCTCGCGGCTATAAAGCGATTTTAGTAATGCCCGATACAATGACGAAGGAGCGGATCAACCTCCTCAAAGCCTACGGTGCAGAGGTTGTGTTAACTCCCGGATCGGAAAGAATGCCCGGCAGCATAAAAAAAGCAAAAGAGCTCGCCGAACAAATTCCGAACAGCTTCATTCCAATGCAGTTTGATAATACTGCTAATCCTGATGCGCATCGAAAGACAACTGCTCTTGAAATTGCCCGGGCAATAAAAGAAATCGGAAAACCGCTAGGCGCTTTTGTAGCTTCTTCCGGTACTGGCGGAACCATTACAGGAACCGGTGAAGCGCTAAAAGAACTGTTTCCGGATATTTTGGTTCATGTTGTCGAGCCTGCGGGGTCCCCGGTATTATCTGGCGGAAAACCGGGTGCACATAAGCTGGTAGGGACAAGCCCAGGCTTCATTCCTCCCGTTTTAAATCAAGATGTGTATGATGAAATTATCAAAATTACTGATGAGGATGCGTATACGACAACCAGACGCCTTGCTGCGGAGGAAGGAATTCTCGTCGGGCCTTCTTCAGGCGCTGCCTGCTTCGCAGCGATTGAAGCAGCCAAACGTCTCTCTCCTGATCAAGTTGTTGTCTGTATGACAGCTGATACCGGAGAACGCTATTTATCAACTGATTTATGGTCATTTGTGTAAAAAAAGGACTGGCTTCAGAAGAAGCCGGTCCTTTTATTTTGCAAGTTCGTAGATGGCCTGCGCATATAAAGCAGTCGCTCTGAGGAGGTCATCAATTTCAATATATTCGTCCTTTTGATGCGCACTGTCGGGACGTCCGGGGAACAGCGGTCCGAATGCAACGCCGGCCTCCAAAGATCTCGCGTAAGTTCCCCCGCCGATTGAAATTAAATCAGCTTTTTTGCCCAATTGGCCTTCATATACCTTTTGCAGCGTTTTGACTAGCGGATGGTCTGCTGATACATGATGGGGCTTGCTGTCTTTAAATTCTCCAAGCTCAAATTCACTTGCGCTTTCAAATGCATCGCGGATCATTTTGCTTTCTGCTGTTACAGGATAGCGGATATTGATTCCGAGCTCGCCTCCTTGCCCTTCTGTATAGCGCAGTGTTCCGACATTTAATGTCAGCTCTCCGCTAATGTCATCCTCACAGGCGATATTCAGTTTCTTTCCTCTTGTATCATCTGAGAATTTATCTGTCACAACTTGAACAAAACGCTGTCCTGCTTCATCCAGCTCAGTTTGGCTTAAAAATTCTGCCAGTTTGATGCCGGCATTCACTCCATTGTTTGGTTCCATCGCATGGCAGGAAAGTCCGTGCATGCGCAATATCAGCTGACCGTTCTCAATCTCAGCTGCACCTTTTTGATCCGTCACGCGGAGCATGTCTTGAAATGAGGCAAGAACCTCTTCTATATTTGATCCTTCGAGAACGGCTTCCGCAGCGTCTGGCACCATGTTTAAGCGAAGACCTGATGTAAACGAGGCAAGAACTGTTTCTGAAGCGGCTTTATTTGTATGGTGGTGCGGGATGAGAAGTGAAGCATCAATAATCCCTTTTTCCGCGTTAATAATCGGGAAGTCAGCATCTGGCGCAAAACCGAGAGTCGGCATTTCTTCGTGCTTGAAATAATGCTCCACACATCTCCAATCACTTTCTTCATCTGTTCCGATAATGATTCTGACACGTTTGGACAGCGGCAGATTCATGTCTTTGACGATTTTCAGCGCGTAGAACGCAGCCATCGTCGGACCTTTGTCGTCAATGGCACCCCTTGCATAAATCCGTCCGTTTCGGATGTCCGCTGAAAACGGGTCACTTGTCCATCCGTCTCCGGGCGGTACAACATCAACATGGCATAGAACGCCGACAATGTCTTCACCCTCACCCCATTCGATATGACCGGCGAACCCGTCAAGATTTTTTGTGGTAAATCCTTCTTTTTCTCCAAGCTCAAGCAAAGAGGTCAAGCTGGCATTTACCCCTTCTCCAAATGGTTTGCCGGGCCCGGCTGTTGACTCGTCCATTACACTGTTGATTCTCAAGAATTCCTGCGTATCGCGAATCAAATCATCTTTTTTTCTGATCACTTCGACTTCCCAGTTCATAACGATCCCCTTTCTGCAATAAATCACTTGCAAAAACTAAATAAAACGAATAATATTAATGGTGTTTTGTTAAAACGTTCGTAATTGGAGGATACTATGTTTCATCTAAAAGAGCAGCAAACATCGATTAAACAAGAAATCATAGCTGGACTGACGACCTTTTTCACGATGGTCTATATTGTAGTGGTGAATCCGGTTATTTTAGCTAATGCCGGAGTTCCTTTTGACCAGGTCTTTACCGCAACGATTATCGCCTCCATTGTCGGAACGCTGTGGATGGCCCTGGCTGCAAATTATCCGATTGCCATTGCGCCCGGCATGGGCTTAAACGCTTACTTAGCCTATCACGTTGTAGGCGCAAGCGGCGGCGGCATCACGTACGCAACAGCTTTCAGCGCAGTATTCACAGCGGGGGTTCTCTTCATTATTCTATCGTTAACGCCTTTAAGAAAACAACTGATAGAAGCGATTCCAAACAATTTAAAATACGGCATCACAACAGGGATCGGGCTTTTTATTGCGTTTATCGGTTTACGGCAGGCGGGAATTATTACAGCTGATAAATCAAATTTGGTCACACTCGGCAACCTTCATTCGCCAGCGGTTACCTTAACGCTGATCGGCTTATTGATCAGTGTGATCTTGATGGTGCTGAATGTAAGCGGAGCGTTATTTATCGGAATGGCGGCTACCGCTTTGATTGCGTTTTTTACCGGCCAGCTGCATTTTCCTAAAGGCTTTATGTCTTTTCCGCATTTGCCTGAGGGATTGATTATTTCAAATCCGTTCTCCGCTTTTGGCGATGTGATCCATCACGGCCTGTACGCTGTCGTGTTTTCATTTCTGCTGGTAACGATTTTTGATACGACCGGTACAATGATCGGTGTGGCCGAGCAGGCCGGATTGATGAAAAACAACAAGCTCCCGAACGCGCGAAAAGCGCTGCTGGCTGATTCAACGGCGACCACAGTCGGTGCTGTTTTCGGCACAAGTCCGACAACCGCGTTTATCGAATCTTCAGCTGGCGTCGCAGCCGGGGGAAGAACAGGTCTTACGTCTTTCACTGTCGCGGTATTGTTTGCAGCTTCGATGTTTTTCAGTCCGCTTGTCAGCGCCTTATCCGGCATATCCGCCATCACCTCACCGGCTTTGATTATTGTCGGCAGCCTGATGATGGGTTCGGTGTCGAATATTAACTGGGAGGAGATGGACGAGGCATTTCCGGCATTTCTCGTTGTTCTGACCATGCCTCTTACATCAAGCATTTCCACAGGAATTGCCCTTGGCTTTATTTCGTATCCGATTGTGAAAGCAGCACGGGGAAAATGGAGAGACATTCATCCGCTCGTCCTTGTTTTTGCCGTTCTGTTTTTCATCCAGCTATTTATTCTATAACATACAGAAAACCCAAACGGCATCCGTTTGGGTTTTTATTTCATCAAAAAAGAGATAACGGCCGCTAAAAAGCAGCAGGAAACACAAGCATAGTGCAGCGTGTTCACACAGCTTTTTCTGGCCCGGTAATATTCGTCACTTTCCTTATCAGCTCCAATTAAGATCGGCGCATCCATCACTTTGTCAAAAATTAGCGAAAGCACGTAACGGCAAACACCTGTATAAACCAGCAGCGCCATCACCTTAAGAAAGATGGGGGAAACGACTGTTAAAATTGTAAAAGCCGACAAAAGCATATACAGATGCCTCGCATACTCCCCATTCCTCAGCATGACTTTAAAAAACAGTTCTTTATAGATTGTATACGTTGTCCGTTTCTTAAATATCCTTTTTGAATTCCGGAATAATAGTGGTTTTCTCCTCATCCTGTCCTTTACTCTCGGCATTCTCACATCCTGGCTTGTCATCATTACAAGACCTGCAAGAGTGAGCCTGATTTTTCTCTCCTCAAGCACCTCAGCCTCAAAAGCCGAAAACGAAGCCGTCTTTTTCAAACTGCGTATGTAAGCAAAAATAAAAAACATTACACCGACAAGCGAAAGCAAGTGCCACTCAGTAAAGGTAATCATGAGAAACGAACACGCAAAGAGCACAGCCTTGAGAATAAAGTCCGTGATCTGCCTCCAAATAGATCTTGGTTTTCTGATCCTTTCCTGCTTCAAAGATAAAAAGACCGTATGAAGACCGAATATATAGATCAATAGAGAAGCGCTTTCTGAAATCGTGACGCGAACAGAATCAATGATAAAGGGAAGTAAAAGAAAAAAGAGCAGGAGCCATTTGGCGAGCGTGAACAATAAGGAATACACCAATGCGTATTGTTTCATCTGGCGTATAATCGCTTTCTTTTGCAGTAAAAACACTTGGTCCGCTTCCAGTAAAAACGTATGTATGGAGCCTGTACAAACAATCAGTATACCGACAGCGTATAACCATCTCCATTCGACCCTCTCAGACCACTCGTAAAGAAGGCCGCTTCCGTTCGCCCACTCCACATACTGATAAATCACAAAAGCAAGCGCCGGCAGGACAATGTAGAGCGCAACCGTCCAATCAATGACAGCATGCAGCACCTTAAACTGATATCGATAAAAATCCAGCCATCTTCGAATAAAGAGAGACCGCCCCTTCATGCCTTTCCTCCTTGAATCGCCGTATAAAAACAGTCAAGCAATGACTGCCCGTCTAACCCTGTCTGCGCTTGAATATCCTTTAAAGTTCCATGAAGAAACAAAGAACCTTTATCAATCATGTAAAACCTGTCGCAGATTTTTTCAGCGGTATCAAGTACGTGTGTGCACATGAGAATGCCAGCTCCCCTTTCTTTCTCAGCCTTCAGCATGTCCACAAAGCGTTTTGTCGAAATCGGGTCAAGGCCGATAAACGGTTCATCAATCACATACATATCAGGCTTAGAAAGAAAGGCCTGAATCAGCATCAGCTTTTGCTGCATGCCCTTTGAAAATGTCACCGGCAGCTCATGCTTGACATGATCAAGCGAAAAGGTTTCAAGAAGACTTTGAGACCGATATTCGAATTCACTCTGATCAATGCCGTGCAAAGTGCTGATCAGATCGAGATGCTCCCACAGCGTTAATTCCTCATAAAAGGACGGGTGCTCTGGAATATAAGCAAACGAGCAATCATTCCAAGCGATAGTCCCTTTAAAGTCTTGCGAGAGGCCGAGTATCGCCTTGATGGCTGTACTTTTCCCAGCTCCGTTCGCTCCAATTAATCCGACAAGCTCCCCTTCTCTGACTTCCAATAAAACATCGGTGAGCACTTTTTTTCGGCTTGTATACCCTGCTTGCTCTATCGATGCTTCCAACAACATTCTCACTCTCACTCACCCCCTAAGTCACATACGAAACAGAATAAAAAAAGTTTCTTTAACCATAATAATATTGTGCTGCAGTACATAGTAATCCAACAAGGATGGCGGCCAAACTCAAATTGGAAAAAATTTATCATACTTATTCCTAGATTCACTGCGGCGAAATCGTGTATAATGAAGGCGAATTATTTAAACATTACAGATGTCTGCCTTAGTTGCTATTCGTACGCAGTTGATTTCGTGAGTTGTGGTTAGTCAAGTCCATCCGATCTTATGATAGGGAGTGGTTTTTTGAAACCTTCAACAAACCGTATGCTAACTCGAATTAAATCAGTTTACATGTTTATCCAAGAAAAAGGTCTTGTGACAACACAGGAACTGGTTGACGAATTCGGCATTACACCTAGAACGATTCAAAGAGACTTAAATGTGTTAGCATATAATGATCTTGTTCATAGTCCAAGCCGTGGCAAATGGGAGACAACGAGAAAGAAAGTAAAGATTACCTCATAACATTAAAAATTACATAGGGCCGCCCTGTGAGCGGCCTGATAGATACAGGGCGAGGACGTTCTCAGCCTTGTTTTTGTATGCTTATATATAATAAAAATCCCGCATGTGAGATGCGGGATTTTTTCATGCTTGCGGCTCGTTCAGCCTTTCAAGTTCTTCTTCTGTAAGCTCACGATATTCTCCCGGCGCCAGAGCAGGATCCAAGGATACGCGTCCCATTGAGAGCCGCTTCAGATAAATGACTTCATTGCCGACAGCATTTGCCATCTGTTTGACTTGATGAAATTTTCCTTCTGTTATCGTCAGATATATCACGGTATGCTCTTTGTCGTTTGCCTTTATTTCTGCTTGTGCCGGTTTTGTTTTGTAGCCGCCTTCAATAAATACCCCATTCTCTAAGCTGGTGATATCTTCTGGCGAAATTTGCGACTTTAAGTGGACTTCATACGTTTTCGGAACATGCTTTTTCGGCGATAGCAGCCTGTGAGCGAGCTGACCGTCATTTGTCAGCAAAAGAAATCCTTCTGTATCCTTATCTAGCCGGCCGGCAGGAAACGGCTCAAATCTAAGTTCATCCGGCGTCAGCAAATCGACCACTGTCTTTTGCCGGCTGTCCTCAGTCGCTGACAGCACGCCCTGCGGTTTATTCATCATGATATAAATAAACTCGCGGTAATCAATCGGCTCGCCATAAACGGTCACCTCCTGTGCATCAGGGTCCACGTGTGCCTTGACATCTTTTGCCGGCTTTCCGTCGACCATGACGGCTCCCGCTTTTACAATCAATTTGACCTCTTTTCTCGAGCCATACCCGCTGTTGGCAAGCAGCTTATCTAGTCTCATGCCAATCTCTCCTTTCTATAAAAGAAAGCCCGCATCAAGCGAGCCCTCTCGTTTCAACATATTCTGTTACTCAGCGGCATGTCTGCCTTTCTTTAAGAACCCCGGTAAACGGCGGCCGAATATTTTCTGTAAAAAACCTAAACGATAAGCGCAATACAGGTAGACAGCTCCGCCAATCACAGCCGCAATCAGCACGACGATCGCAGCGTGCAGCTGGCCATCCTCGAAGGAGATGAAAAAGCTTAACACCCACTGGACGACTTTAACGGCTATCCCCATCACTGCTGACAAGAGCAGCATCAGAAGGCCCCGCTTCACTAATATTTTGTACGAATAGCCGGCATGCCGTTTGATCATGGTAAATCCGTATATCAGTGAGGCAGTATACCCGAGTGCCGTAGCTAAAATAGCGCCGTCAGCCTGCATCAGCTTAATCAGCGGGACATTCAGCACAAGTTTGATCACGACACCGATCACCAGACTGACAACCGCAAATTTTTGCTTATTGATGCCTTGCAAAATGGCGGCGTTGACAGTAAACAAAGAGAACAAGATCGCAACCGGCGAATACCAAAACAGGATGTCTTTCCCCAATTCTGGATGAAGGCTCTCTGATCCATAAAAGAACGTATACACAGGACCTGCTAATACCGATATACCGACAACAGCCGGAATAATTAAAAACAGGATCGTCTGCATCGACTGGTTGATCTGCTGATTTAACAGCTTGTAGTTTCTGCTTGTAAACGATTCTGTGATCGTCGGAATTAAGGTCAGTCCGAATGCCGTCGCTAGAGAAACCGGGATCATCACGAGCTTCTGCACGTAAAGTGTCAGAATGGCCATCATGTCCTGACTGATCGCTTGATGCCCCGCTTCAATCATCGCTTTGTTAAACGTATTTGTATCAATATAGTTATACAAAGGGATGGCTAGTCCGACAAACACGTAGGGAGCGGCATAGCTGAAGAGCTCGAAAAACATTTTCTTGTAGCTTAAATCTGCTGTAGGCCCCGTATTCGGCATCATCGCCAGCAGATTGCCTTTTCGCTTGTTCCAATAAATATACAATACGATCAGCCCGCCGAAGGCACCGATCAGCGCTGCGAAGGTTGCATAACCGACAGCGATCACAAGGCCGCCGTTTATGACTTTCAAAATCAAGAAGGTAGCACTCAATAAGAAGATAATACGGACAATCTGCTCAACAACTTGAGAGACAGCCGTCGGCCCCATCATTTGATGACCTTGGAAAAATCCGCGCACAAGACTCATAATCGGCACAACTAAAAGCGCTAAGCTGACCATGCGGATGACATATACGACATGATCAATCGTCAAACCGTTATTATCTTTGCCCCCTAGCGATATTTCAGCAAAAAACGGAGCAGATAAATATAATATGAAAAAGGCAATCATTCCCGTTACAAGCATAACCGACATGCCCGCCTTCAGCATTTTTCTGCTTGTTTCATAATCCCCTTTGGAATTATATTTGGAAACAAATTTAGAAACGGCGGCTGGAAAGCCCATTGTGGCAATGTTCAAAAATAAAGTATATTGATTGTATCCGTATTGAAATAACGCACCGCCTGTCGCTCCGACCATGATGCTGAAAGGAATTAAATAAACCATTCCCAGTATCCGTGAAATATATGTACCGAGCGTTAACACAAACGTGCCTCTTAACAGTTTGCTTGACATGTTTCCTCATCACCATTTTCTACGAAGATTCAACTTTTCTATTTTACCACAAATGGGCATATAGACGGTAATAAATACAAAAGCAATCTCAGGGAAGAATACAAGTTTGCGGCAAAATACGTTTAAGCAGAACCTGTCTTTCGCTATAATAGTACTGCGGACAGCGTTCCGCACACGAAATGTAAAAAGAAAGTTGATGATAAAGATGAAGCAGTATGACGTAATTGTAATCGGTGGAGGCCCTTCAGGTCTGATGGCTGCCATAGCAGCCGGGGAACAGGGCGCTGACGTTTTGTTAATAGATAAAGGAAACAAGTTAGGCCGCAAACTTGCCATATCCGGTGGCGGCCGCTGCAATGTGACGAACCGCCTTCCTGTCGAAGAAATTATTAAGCACATCCCCGGCAACGGCCGTTTTTTATACAGTGCGTTTTCCGAATTTAATAATGAGGATATTATCAAGTTTTTTGAAAATCTCGGGATCAAACTGAAGGAAGAGGATCACGGCCGGATGTTTCCGGTGACAGACAAAGCGCAAAGTGTTGTCGACGCGCTGTTAAACAGGCTGAAACAGCTGCGTGTGACGATTAGAACGAACGAAAAAATCAAATCTGTTACATATGAAGATGGACAGGCGGCAGGCATTGTGACGAATAATGGCGAAGTGATTCATAGTCAGGCAGTCATTATCGCGGTTGGCGGAAAAAGCGTTCCCCACACCGGCAGCACGGGTGACGGCTATGAATGGGCCGAAGCCGCAGGCCACACAATAACAGAGCTGTTCCCGACAGAGGTGCCCGTCACATCTGCCGAGCCGTTTATTAAGAAAAAAACACTGCAGGGTTTATCGCTCAGAGATGTCGCCGTCAGTGTGTTAAACAAAAAGGGCAAAGCCATTGTCACACATAAGATGGACATGCTGTTTACACATTTCGGCCTCTCAGGCCCCGCCATACTCAGGTGCAGCCAGTTTATCGTGAAAGAGCTGAAAAAACAGCCGGAAGTGCCCGTCAGAATTGATTTGTTTCCGGATATCAATGAAGAAACGTTATTCCAAAAGATGCACAAGGAGCTGAAGGATGCGCCGAAAAAAGCGTTAAAAAATGTGCTGAAGCCTTGGATGCAGGAGCGCTACCTCCTTTTCCTGCTCGAAAAAAACGGCATTTCGCCAAACATATCATTTTCTGAGCTGCCGAAGGAGCCTTTCAGACAATTTGTCAAAGACTGCAAGCAATTTACCGTTCTCGCAAACGGCACGCTGTCACTTGACAAAGCGTTTGTCACAGGAGGCGGTGTATCGGTGAAGGAGATTGACCCGAAAAAGATGGCGTCTAAAAAAATGGACGGCCTGTATTTTTGCGGCGAAATCTTAGATATTCACGGTTATACAGGCGGATACAATATTACATCTGCGCTCGTCACAGGCAGACTTGCCGGACTGAATGCCGGACGATTTTCCCTTACTTAAACACGAGATTTCCCAAACACTTACAGCATGCCGGACATTTGAAAATTTCCCGCAAAAATGATAGGGTGAGATTTGTTTTGTTTCACCTGATTGCGGGGTAATTTACAGGAAGGAATGATCTGCCATCGTACGACCATACTAAGCCTGCGAGGAAGATATAGGCGTACACAAAAAAGTCAGAGGGTGAGAATGTTTGAAGAATATTTCTAGTGTATTTTGGATTGTGATTGTCATCACAGCCGCTGCCGTTTTGTGGGGCGTTATTTCTCCGGACAGCCTGCAAAACGTGTCTCAATCGGCACAATCGTTTATAACAGATTCATTTGGTTGGTATTATCTATTAGTTGTCTCTTTGTTTGTCGGGTTCTGTCTCTTTTTAATTGTCAGCCCGATTGGAAAAATTAAACTGGGGAAACCGGATGAAAAACCGGAATTCGGGTTATTATCTTGGTTTGCCATGCTGTTCAGTGCAGGCATGGGAATCGGCTTAGTATTCTATGGTGCGGCTGAACCGATCAGCCATTACGCAATTAGCTCTCCATCAGGTGAAACAGAAACCCCCCAAGCCTTCAGAGATGCGCTCCGGTACACGTTTTTCCACTGGGGACTGCACGCTTGGGCCATTTATGCCGTCGTGGCATTATGTATCGCATATTTTCAATTCCGCAAAGACGCGCCTGGATTAATCAGCAGCACACTGACTCCGATTCTCGGCGATAAAGTAAACGGCCCGATCGGTAAACTGATTGACTGTATCGCTGTTTTCGCTACAGTTGTCGGCGTTGCAACGAGTCTGGGGATCGGCGCAACTCAAATTAACGGCGGATTGAATTACCTATTCGGAATTCCGAATCATTTTATCGTTCAATTGATTTTGATTGTTATTGTAACAGTGCTCTTTTTACTATCGGCTTGGAGCGGACTCGGAAAAGGCATTAAGTATTTAAGCAACACCAATATGGTACTAGCCGGATTGCTGATGCTGTTTATGCTGGTTGTCGGACCTACCGTTTTGATCATGAACTCACTTACAGATTCAATTGGGCAGTATATTCAAAACATTGTTCAAATGAGCTTCAGACTGGCGCCGAACGATCCAGGCAAACGTGAATGGATCAACGGCTGGACGATTTTCTATTGGGCATGGTGGATTTCCTGGTCTCCATTTGTCGGCATTTTCATCGCTCGTGTATCCCGAGGCCGGACAATCCGTGAATTTTTGATCGGCGTCCTGGTGGCACCATGTATTTTGGCTTTCCTATGGTTCTCCATTTTCGGTGTTTCCGCAATGGACCTTCAGCAAAAAGGTATCTTTAATGTGGCGAAGCAGTCTTCCGAAACGATGCTGTTCGGAACACTGGATCACTATCCGCTGACAATGATCACGTCTATCCTGGCATTGATTCTGATCGCCGTGTTCTTTATTACATCAGCTGATTCAGCGACATTTGTCCTTGGTATGCAGACGACATACGGTTCATTAAACCCGGCTAATTCAGTCAAACTCAGCTGGGGTATCATTCAGTCTGCTATGGCAGCTGCGCTCTTGTATTCCGGTGGACTTGCTGCTTTGCAAAACACAGCGATTTTGGCGGCACTGCCGTTTTCAATTGTTATCCTGCTCATGATTGCTGCTCTTTATAAAGCATTGGCAAGAGAACGAAGAGAAATCAGAGCAGCAGAGAAATTCCAGAAACCGAGAAGCCCAAGAGTGAAAAAGGCTTAACCATAAAAAAGATCTTCCCGCAGTACGCGGAAAGATCTTTTTTATTTTCGATATAGAATGAGTGCGGAAAAACAGTAGAGCTGCTCGCCTTCAGGGTCGCACGCCGCTGAAACCGTATATTTGATATCAACCAGCTGCTCTTCCGATATTCCTTTTAAAAACGAATTGATCTCCGTTTGTAAATCTTTTTCATGCTCTTCATCAAACACTGCCACCTTCAGCATTTATCCGCTCTCCTTTCTCTATCACTCTATTCCGTTTGGAATCAATATATGATAGAGAAATGTTTATCTCGTCTCCGGATGCAAAGCTTCTGGTGTAGGATGTTTCTTTGCCGGCTCATGGTCCTGCTGCTCCAGCTTCACCAAGACGGCATAAGCAATCCTCATGTGGCAGTAGCTGATGAGACTGACGCTGAAAAAAGGGACAATTCCCGGCAGATAAGCAAGCAGGAAAAAGAGCGCAACAGTCAGCGCAAGCATGACGAGCGTATATTGTAAGTACGCCACACTCAGCAAGAGGGAAAACTTAAAATACAGGCGCTTCTTCCATTCAAAGTGGACGAGCAGCGGAAACACATAAAAAAGCATTGATACAAACAGAAAGCCAAATATCATAATGGCAAAGCGCAGGATATGCAATAAGAAGTGGCTTGGGTAAATAAAGGCCAAATCGATATAAATGATCAAACCGATTAACACCAGTACAGCACCGATCAGATTGGAACGGAGAAATTCAGCTTTGTATTCCCGCCAAAATGTCGGCAGCACCGGAATGTGATCCTGACCCTGAATCCATTTTCGCATGACAGCGAACAAAGCAGCAGTCGCGGGCATGACACCGAACACTCCGAGACCGATGATGGTAAAAAGCAGCCAAAGCAAATTGGTATACGCAAACCTCATGATCCATTCACAAAAACGCAGCACCCGTGCCATTGATCCGTCATGCTCCACGAAAGCCCCTCCTTTTCGCTTTTATACATTTTGCATGTGGAAAAGCTGTTTAATATCAATTGGTTTCTTTTCAACAACGGAGCGCCATATTCCCTCACCGACCGCGATAGAATAGGCTCCGGCTTCGGCTCCGGCCAAAATGTCATACTGGCGCAGCGGATCTTTGCCTATAAATAGATCAGCAAGCAAAAGCGGATCTCCTCCGCCGTGCCCTCCCTCATTTTTGACGACTTGAATGGTTTGCTTCGATTCAAAAAGCGGATAATACTCAATTGTCTGCTCGGGAAAAGCAAACGGGATTCTGGAAGGCTCATGGAATTCATTTGATTCAATACGTCCTTTTGTGCCGTTTATCGTAAGGCGATAGCCTTCATATGGAGCGGAAAATATGATCGAGTAGCTTAACAGCGCACCGCCGTCATATTTGACAGCCGCCACATAGGTATCCTCAATGTCGATCTCATCGTCAAAAATGCACGCGTCAGGGCGATATGCGGTATATAAGTTTGATTGGTCTGCATCCGCCTTGAGATGATCATCCTTTACAGAAGCTTTAGAAGCACGGGGATGCCATCTTGCATAGTAATGGCATTTCTCTTTGACCCGGCATGTGCCGCAAAAACGCCCATCTTCTTCCGGCAGCGGATTCCACTCACTGTCCGGCCCGTAGTAATTCAACTCGCCGTAAGCAAATACCTCCGCCGGGTTTTGGCCGAGCCACCAATTCACCAGATCGAAATGATGAGTGGATTTATGGACAGAAAGACCGCCGGAAAATTGCCTGGATCGGTTCCAGCGTTTAAAATAGCTGGCGCCGTGATAGGTATCAATATACCAATTCAAATCCACAGAGGTGACCCTTCCTATTTTTCCTTCTAAAATCATCTCTTTGATTTTCCGGTGATACGGGCTGTAGCGGTAATTAAACGCGACAGTAACCTTCCCTTTGCTTTTCGCTTCTGCCTCAAGCACCCGCTTTGCATCCTGCACCGTCGTTACCATCGGTTTTTCCGTTATGACATCCGTATCCCACTGAAGGCTTCTCAATATATAGGTGACATGGGTGTCATCCCTTCCTGTCACAATAACAATGTCTGGCTTCGAAACGCTCATCATACTGTCAAAATCTTCTTCTTTATACTCCGGTACGTGTGCAAGCTCCGGAAATGCCTCTTTGCAGACGGCGAATCGTTTCGGATCGGCATCCAGTAATCCCGTAATTTCATAAATGGTTGAAAACTGTTTGAGCAGCGGTTTGATAAACATGCTGAGGGCTCTGCTGCTTACTCCGCAAATGACGATGCTTTTCAATGGTCCCCACCCCTATCGGACTTCTGTTAATTGGGAAATCAGCTGCAGCGCTTCCTCTGTTTTTTCGGAGTATACAGGGATAAACGCCACCATATTTCGATTCAGCCGAAAAGAATAGCCGTTCAGCTGTTTTTCCCCTTTCTCAATCCGAACGGCATAGACTGTTTTTTCTCCCGTTTTTTGATTTACGGCTGTATAAGGAGATGTTTTTCCCGCTGGCAATTCGTTTAACGGCTGAAAATTTTCCGGATCATCGTATGCTGCAAACAAGTCTTCAGGCACGATAAAGACGTCACCCTCGTGAGCCGTAACTTCAGTCAGCAGCTTTTCCGGCAAAGCGGGAAAGATATCCACCTTCCCGGTCCCCTGTCCAGCTGCCTCTTTTATTTTTTCTTGTACGCCTGCCTGGAGATCAGAAAAGAGGATGACATGCAATCCGTCCGGCCTGCTTGAGCATGATGCCAAAAAGAGCACTGAGACGATCACACAGAAAGCCGTACGTAAACCTGTCTTCATTTTTCTACTGTCCTAAAAAGAGTCTCCGTCTCTGTCATGGCCAAAATAAACGCACCGGCGCCGTGCAGATCGTTTGTGCTTCTTTCGCGGCTGACATAATAGTCATAGAAACCGGCAGACGTTCCGACACAAATATCTTTGACGAGAAACGCACCGTCTTCTGTTGTTTCGGTTTTATGCTGAATCAAGCCTTGATACGCCTTTAACAGTGTTGTTTCGTAAGCTCTGTCAAGATATCCTTTATTGATCCCTTTTGCGATTGCGTACATGTACAGGCAGGATCCTGAGCTTTCCAGCCAGTTATCGGACCTGTCGCCCTTATCAACGATCTGGTACCATAACCCCGTCTCCTTGTCTTGATAGCGGCAAATGCTTTCAATCATGTCCTGAAGCGTTTTTTCCCATACGCGACGGTTTGGATGCTTCTTCGGCAGCTCTTCAATCATGTCAGCGAGAGACATGACGTACCAGCCGATAGAACGCGCCCAAAATTCTGGCGAACAGCCTGTTTCTTCATTCGCCCAAGGCATTTTTTTCGCTTCATCCCAGGCGTGATAATAGAGTCCGGTTTTTGAGTCCTTCGTATGCTTCCTCATCAGTGATTCCTGCAGCACGACCTGATCAAACAGCTCTGGCTCCTGCTTCAGGTTGGCATATTTCAGCGCAAACGGCCCGCCCATATATAAGCCGTCAAGCCACATCTGATAAGGATAGCCGTCTTTATGCCAGAACCCCTGCTCAGACGTCCGGTTCAGCGTTCCATATAGTCCTCGCAGCCTTTTTGCGGCATTTACATACCGCTCATCACTCGTATGTTCGTATAATGGAAAAAGAATAAGACCAGCTTGAATGGCGTCCAGCTCATCTCTTCTGAATAATAGATTGCCATAATCATCAATTAAGAGATCTGCATAAGCTTTCGCATACTCAAAATATCGCTTTTGTCCGGTTGCTTCCCACAGCCGCAATACACCGCATAAGAAAACACCTTGATGGTAGTGCCAGCGGTTTGCAGGCGGCAGCTCCTCCACTGTGTACGTGTTCATAATGGTTTTTGCCAATGCCTCCGCGTACGTAAGAGGTGATTTTACAGCGATTGATCGATCCATTGATCCCATCCCTTTCTTAATAGATTCCTTCCTCGCCGAATTTCTTTGCCAAACGATTCGCAAGCATGACCAAAATCAGCCCGACCGCCGCTTTAAATACGCCGACCGCTGTACTGTAGCTGAATTGGCCCTGTTTCAGCCCTGCAGTATAAACGTACGTATCAAAAATTTCCGCAACTTCTCTGTTTGTGGCGTTTAACAGCAAATATACATGCTCAAAGCCAAGCTCCAGCGTGTCCCCGATTTTCAAAATCAGCAAAACGACGATGACGCTTTTGATAGCCGGCAGCGTAATATGCCACATTTGCCGCAGCCGCCCCGCTCCGTCCATTTTTGCCGCTTCATAAAGCTGGGGATCAACCGCTGTCATTGCAGCCAAGTAGATGATCGTTGACCAGCCCGCTTCTCTCCAGATGACCTGCAGAATATACAGCGGACGGAACCATTCTTCATTCAGCAGAAAATTGATTTTTTCGCCGCCAAAAAACGTAATCAGTTCATTAATCAGGCCTCCGTCTACTGTCAAAAGCACAAATGACAGCGATACAACAATGACCCAGGACATAAAGTGCGGAATATAAATCAGCGTCTGAACGAATTTTTTAAAGAGTGCGATCCGCACTTCGTTTAGAAGAAGCGCTAATAAAATCGGCACCGGAAAAAAGATGACCAGGTTCAAAGCAAAGAGCACGAGCGTATTTTTTAACAGGACAAAAAAGGTAGGCTCAGTAAACAGCCTGATAAAATGCTTCAGCCCGACCCACTCACTGCCCCAAATGCCGAGAAACGGCTGGTAATCCTGAAACGCAATCACGATTCCCCACATTGGAACATACTTAAAAAGCAAAAAATAAATACATCCCGGCAAAATCATAAAGTACAAATACTTCTGCTGCATCAGCTTATTTAGTAAGCGCTTTCTTTTTTCTTTTTTTAAAATGACTGCGTCAACAGCCGGTGCTTGCGCTTCTGCTGTTTTCATCGTTTCAAAGCCTCCTTTCACGGGTTCTTGTTTTCACTGTAGCGTAGCCTGCAAAAGTCCGTCTACAATCATATGATCACATTCTGCCTGAGCCCTTTGTCATCAAGGGTTCCGCCTCTCTACCTGAAGAAAAGACACCGATATTAGAAAATGATTATTGACAATATCTATCAATCTTTGGATTAATTGTATTAAGGTGTAATGAAATGGGGGGTTTTATGAAAAGAAGTCAATACAAGTTTTATTACAAACTCATCACGTTTTTTTGTTTACTCAGCACCATTCCCGTCATTTTGGTCGGTTTGTTTTCGTACGAGCACTCTCAGAAAACGGCCATCTCCAACGTTTCGGAGGAAAAACTCGACACACTCCAGCAGACCCAGCTAAGCATCGAGCACATCCTAAAAACCGTCGATCATTCTTTAACCCACTATGTGAGTTCGCCGCCTCTCCTCCGCACACTGTCCGAGCCTTTGCACTCTGACCAATTTCAAATTTATGACCAAGTGAACCAAGAGCTCAACTATTTGCAAAGCTTTGATACCGATTTGTCCAACATGACGCTTGTCAGCTATATGAAAAACTGGTACATGAACAATTCCGGTTTATACCGCATGAATACGGACTCCCTTCATGAAGCAGCCGAAGCGTATTCGAAAAACAAAGCGAGCCGGTCCTATTGGAAGCTGGAAAAAAACAACCGTTTGATCTCCACAAAGGAAGGCGCTTCAGAAAGCTGCCGGTATAATATCAATTTGATTAAGCAGCTCCCGCTGAACAGCACAAACACGAAGGGACTGGCAGCCGCAAGCATCCCAAGCTGTTCGCTCGTTAAAAATATGCCTGATTATTCAAGCGCAAACAGCGTGTTTATCATTGATGAAAAAGGCCGTATCATCCTTCACAACAACATGTCTGATATAGGCGATTCTCTTCAGAACGACGCCTTTGTCAAAAAAATGCTGGCGGAAAACTCCAAAAGCGGACAATTTGAAACAGTCATTGACCGCATTCAATATAAAGTGACCTATCAAAAATCAGACTATAACACATGGACTTATTTTTCTCTCGTTTCCCTGCCCGAACTAAAAAAAGAAGCCAAGTCAATCGGCTGGATCACCTTTACGGTATGCTCTATTTTGTTAGCGCTTTCATTGTTGTTTTCTTGGCTGGGCTCCCGGCATTTTTATAAACCGATCCGGCTGCTTTATGACTCATTTGCGCGACACGGCGCCTTCCCAGAAAAACAGCCTCATCAAAATGAGTTTGAATTAATCGAGCAAAGCTTCAAGCAGCTCAAAAACAGAAATGACGACCTTGAAGAAACAATGAGACAGCAGGCCACTCATCTTCAGCAATATTTTATGGTCAGGCTTATGCTTGGAAAGCTGACGGATGAGGAGGTCAATAACCGCTTTGAAAGCCTGGGCTTAAAACAAAATTGGCGTCACCTCGCCTTGCTGGTGCTCCAAATTGACACGCTGAATCAGACACCGTATGAGAAAAAAGATATGGATCTTCTGTTGTTTGCCGTCAACAGCCTGATTGAGCGGAACATCCCGGCGGAAAAACGTCTTGCACCAGCGGTAGTTGATAAACAGCAGGCAACCATATTGATGAATGAGAGCGGGACAAAAGAGGAATTTATGGCCGAGTTGAATGATACTGCCCGGATGATTCAGGATACAGTTGAAGCTGAGCTGCACCTGTCTGTCAGCATCGGCGTCAGCCAGCCGTTTGGTGCATTAGCTATGGCAAAAAACGCTTATGCGGAAGGCTCAGAAGCGTTAAAATACCGGCTGAAAGCAGAAAACAAATCGATTATCTTTTATGAAGATCTGGATCAGAAAAAAACGTTCAAAACCCATTTTCCGAAGCAGCTTCAGCATGAGCTGTTCGATGCTGTAAAAGCCGGTGACAAGGAGAAAGCAGACAAATGCCTGCACGCGATTTTACAGTCGATTTTTACACACAACACCAACCCGTACCAATTTCAGATTGCAATCGCCCGTTTTCTGAACCATGTCATTGAGCTGATGCATGTGCTCGGAATTGAACTATTTGAGCTTGAAGAAAACAAAATGCTGTATGACCAAATTTTTGAGCTGAAGACATTCGAGGATACCGAAAACTGGCTGAAGCAAGAGTTCATTGATCCGATGACAGACAAAGTAAATGCCCGGGCCGATGCACAGTACAAAAATATTTCCGACAACATTATCCATATCATCCACCATGAGTTTGAATCCGATTTAACGCTGGACGAAATTGCCCGCAGGCTGCACTACAACCCGAACTACTTAAGCAGCATTTTCAAAAAAGAAATGGGCATTTCATTCAGCGAGTATGTCTCGAATTACCGTCACCATATGGCAAAAAGCTGGCTGGCTGAATCCGACATGGCGGTGAAAGACATAGCGGAAAAGCTCAAATACAAAAACTCGCAAAACTTTATCAGATCCTTTAAAAAGCTGGAAGGCATCACACCCGGCAACTATCGCCAGCAAAAAAGAAGCATATAAAAACCCAAAACCACTTGCACGTTTTGGGTTTTTCACTATTACTTTGTTTTTTTAAACGCTTCCTCGTATTCCTGAATAATCTGCTTTCCTCCGCTTGATTCCCATTTTTCAACTTCTTTATCAAACTGGCTTTCTGTGATTTCTCCAATCATATATTTATAGGTGGCATCGTCTATCATTTTTTTCAGTTCATCTCCGCGTTCAGACTCCGCGGCGGAATACAAGCTCTCTGCCGGATTGGAGACGATGATGTTTTCATTGTCTTCCGTCAGCTCCTCGTACGCTGTCCGCAGCGGATCACCGGTGTTTTTTAAGTAAGCTTTATCAATGGCGATTAAGGCGGACAGCGGCTGAATATCAGTCTGCCAATCTTTTACCTGGCTTTCTTTTCTTGTGAATGTTTTGCCTTTTCCTTTATTGTAATGGACCCCGTCAATGCCGTAAGTCATCAGACTGTAGACATCCTCTTCGGCTATTCGGTCGAAGAACGCTAAAATCCGTTTCAGCTCGGCTTCTGATTTCACACTTGTTTTCGGGAAAGCAAATACACCGTTATGCCCTCCTGACGCCCATACACGCTCTTTTCCGTCAGGGCCTTTTATGCGGTTAATGATCTCCAGCTCCATTGATTTATCAGAGGCATTGTCACGCAAATTAACAGCGTCCACCATATTCCCGATATAGATGCCGGCCTTTCCTTGAGAAAACAGCTCCTGCTGTTGGGTTTTGCTTGTGACTGGAAAGTCTTTATTCATGTAGCCGTTATCACGCAGTTTTTTCATGTAATCCATTGTGTCTTTGTATTCTTTCGTCATGAAATCAGGCGTAAATTTTCCATTTGATTCCTTCCAGTCTGTCGGCATGCCTTCATATGAGCCAAGCGTCTTAAAAGCGCCGTAAATTAGATCATTTCGGTCAGTCAATCCGAATGTATCATCTTTTCCATCCTTGTCAGGGTCTTTCTCTGTAAACGCTTTGGCAACCTCATAAAGATCATCCAGCGTTTCCGGCGTTTTCAAATTCAAATTGTCCAGCCAGTCCTTCCGTATGACGATGCCTTGTCTCGAGAGGGGACGCTCTCTGTATATCCCGTAAAGCTTGCCATCGATTGTGACATTTTTATTAATGAGTTTATTCATCTTGTTTAAATTCGGATAATCTTTGATATAATCGCCGATTTCCCAGAACATTCCCGATCTGAAGGCATTCATGACAGACGAATTTTTAATGTCTTGAATCGTCACGATTTGCGGGAGATTGCCTGCTGCAAGCGCCGCATTCAGTCTGTCTTCTTTCACCGCATCAGGAACCCACGTGATGTCCAGTTCCGTATTTGTCAGCTTCTCAATTTCTTTGATCGCCCTGTCTTTCGGCGGCTGCTGGTGATACAAAATCGCCATCATAGACAGCTTTACCTTTGAATCCGAGTCCGCCTTGCCTTCAGCTGATGATTGATCAGCCCCTTTACAGCCCGCCAGCACTCCTCCGAGAGCAAACACAAGTACAAACAAAAGCACCCTCCATTTGTTTCCCATCATACCCCTCCGTTTCATATTTTTTATCCTTTGACAGAACCCAGTAAAGCGCCTTTTGCAAAATGCTTTTGAATAAATGGATAGACCAGCAGAACCGGTATGGTCGCTACCACTATCACTGCCATTTTGATCGTTTGCTCAGGCGGCGGGCTGCCCGAGCCCATTTCCGACATATCCCCTTGTACTCCGCTTGATACAATAACGATTTGGCGCAAAAGCACCTGAATCGGCCACTTAGCTGAATCATTTAAGTACAAGATCGCCGTCATATACGTATTCCAGTACGTCACCGCATAAAACAGTGAAATCGTTGCGATCGCTGGAAGAGACAGCGGCAGCACAATTTTGAAGAAAATGCCCAAGTCATTGCAGCCGTCAATTTTTGCGGACTCTTCCAGGCTCTCCGGGATGTTTTGAAAGAAGTTTTTCAGAATGATCAAGTTAAAGGCATTAATCGCTGTCGGCAAAATAAGGGCCCAGTAAGAATCAAGCAATCCAAGCGATTTGACCACCAGGAAAGTCGGAATCATTCCGCCGCTGAAGAGCATCGTAAATACGACGAGAAACATGAGCGGCTGCCGCCCAATTAAGTCGCGGCGAGATAAACCGTAAGCCATCAGTGAAGAAAGAAACATGCTGACCGCCGTGCCTACAACTGTCACAAACACAGAAACGAGCAAGCTTTTATAAATGATATCTGTCGAAAAAATGTAACGATAGGCATCGAGCGAAAAAGTGGTCGGTATTAAAATGAACTTTTTTGAAACCACTTCCTCTACTGTGGCAAAGGATGCCGCAATGACATGAATAAACGGAAGTATGCATATTAAAGCGAACATCAGCAAAAATCCGTAAATCAAAATATCAAACAGGCGATTTTTCAGTGAATGTGCGATCGTTCCCACCCCTTTGTAAGCGTTGTCATTTTGTTAAAACGAGCTGCAGCATGTGACGATATCGTGTCTAAAATGTAGCAAATGTGTGATTGCCATGTCTATAATCATTTGAACACTGTCCCTTGCCCAGCGGCATCGGAATTGGCTTGAAACCGATCATAAAAGAAAAAGAGCATAATCTTAGAAAATGATTATGCTCTGTTATTGCCGTTCTCTTCTTCCTCTTTCAGAAGCTCGGCCGTATTGATTTGAGGTGTAAACCCAAGCTCCTGAACCGCGGATTCTATTGACCACGGCCTGCCGGGATTGTCAGAGACGGCGTAATAAGTGCCGTAACGGATATTCGTCTCAATGGCTGCTTTAAAAATCGACAGCAGGTCTGGATGGGAAAGAAGCGTTTTTTTCGTCCGGTCTTTCTCATGCAGTGTATCCATTTCATCTGTAACGACAGTTCCGATTCGAAGGTTGATAACAGAAAGCTTATTTTCCAGATAAAACAGGTGGCCGACATGTTCCGAGGTCAGCTTTAGGACGCCGTAGAGATTCTTTGACAGCGGATAGTCGTCGGTTGTGATTTCCCGCCCTAAGAGTGAATGCCCGTCCTTTTCGTACACATCTGTCACATGATTGCTGCTGGCGAAAACAACCTTTGAAATGCCAAGCTCTGCTGCCGCTCGGCACAAATAGTAGCTTGCTCTATAAAAAATATCCGTCATTTTTTCAAATTCAGCTACATCCATGACATTATATTTGATTTTGACAGCGAGTAAATTCACGATCACATCTGTATCTCTCGGAATCTTCTTCAATAGATCTTCATAGTTTGACGCGTCTGCCTGAATAGCGTGTGTTATGCCATCGTAACGGTCTTTATCCAGCACCGTCACCTCGTACTCAGACATAAGCCCTTCAGCCAATATCCGCCCAATCACACCATTTCCGCCAGCGATCAGCACTTTTCTCATATGTTCACTCCCCTTTTTTATAGATTGCCCATTTTCCCAGGAGATGACACTTTTTCAGCATTCATGGCTTCCTTTAGCCTTCATTAAAAAGTAACTGGCAGCTCCATAAGCGCTCTAAAACCAATTAGCTTCCGGTACCGCACTTCAGAAACAGCGAGCTGCAGGCTTGGCATGCGCTGCAGAAGAGTGTTGATTGCAATTTGTGCTTCTAACCGTGCCAGCGAAGAACCTATACAAATATGGTGGCCCTGCCCGAATGAAAGATGGGGATTAGGGCTTCTGGTGATATCGAACTCATTGGCATGCGCGAATACTTTTGGATCTCGATTGGCAGCCCCCAGCAGAACATAGACTTGCTCCCCTTGACGAATCGTTACGCCATTCATATCAATCTCTTCTGACGCAACACGAGCTGTCATTTGTGTGGGGCTTTCATAGCGTAAGCATTCCTCAACTGCGGTATGAATCAGAGCTGGGTTTTCTTTGAGCTGCAAAAGCTGTTCTCGATGCTGCAGCAGACAAAGAATTGAGTTGCTGATGAGATTCACTGTTGTTTCATGTCCGGCGATCGCCAGCAATATACACGTTGATGCCACTTCCTCTTCCGTCAGCTTATCAGCCTGTTCTTCCTTCAGCAGCATGCTGATCACATCATGCTGCGGATTTTGTTTCCGCTTTTGAATGAGCTCTCTAAAATACTCCTTCATCTTTGCTGTAATCTGATTGCCGTCTGTTAACACCTTTCTTGATCGGGTTAGATCAATTGTTTGAACGAGGCTTGACGCCCACTCTTTACATTGATCCCTTTCTTCTGCCGGCACACCTATGATCTTAGCTATAATGCAGCTTGCCAAAGGAAAAGCAAAGTCAGAAATCAGCTCCATCTTTTTTTCACCTTGCACTTGATCAAGCAAATGATGGACAGTTTCATTTATAAATGGGCGATAGCACTCTGTCATTCTCGGAGTAAATACCCCGCTGACCGGTAGACGCAGACGCCTATGATCAGGCTGATTCTGAAACAGCATCATCTGCTTCTGGACATGATTTAGATCCTTATATTTCATAGACGTCTCGGGCAGCGGGACACGTGTTTTGAATCTGGTATCTTTCAGAATTGCTGCCGCTTCCTCATATCCCGTGACATACCAGCCTGGATACTTTAAAACATTCCCTTTATATAAAGGGTGTGCAGAACGTAATGTGTCGTAATAAGGATAAGGGTTTTTAAAAAACGCAGAAGGTGTAAGTGAAATTGGAATTGTCATATGCTCCCTTTCATGATTCTGACATCATCATTTTGACTCTATAAAAATAAAAGCAATCGACATGACACCGATTGCTTCTATTCTTGCTTTCAGCTATTTGCACTTAAACTGGCTTTCATTTCTTCGACCGATTCTACTTCAAATCCTAAATCACTCAGCATTTTATGATCCTCCGTCTCCTCCTGTCCGGAAGTCGTTAAATAATCTCCGACAAAGATGGAGTTGGCGGCGTACAGCCCCAATGGCTGCAATGAGCGGAGATTGACCTCTCTTCCACCAGAAATGCGGATTTCTTTTGACGGATTGATATAACGGAACAGCGCCAGCACTTTTAAACAATACAGCGGGTTTAATTCATTTACGCCTTCTAATGGTGTGCCGTCAATCGCATGCAAGAAATTCACCGGAATGGAATCTGCGTCAAGGGCCTTCAAGCTTTGTGCGATATCGATGACATCCTGCTTCGTTTCCTTCATCCCGATAATGGCGCCTGAACATGGAGACATGCCGGAGGTTTTTGCAATCTCAACCGTATTGACCCTATCCTCGTACGTATGTGACGTGGTAATGTTTGAATGATTTCTCTGAGATGTATTGACATTATGATTATAGCGGTCTACTCCGGCTGCTTTCAGCCGTTTCGCCTGCTCCGGCTTTAACAGCCCGAGACACGCACAAACTTTCAGCCCATACGTCTCTTTTATTTCCTGTACTGCTTCTACGACCTGATCGACCTCTCTGTTGGACGGCCCCCTGCCGCTTGCCACGATACAGTATGTACCTATGTTCAAATCATGCGCCCGCTTTGCGCCTTCCAGAAGGGTTTCCTTTTTCACCATCCGGTAAGTCTCAATCGGCGCTTTCGAAATCGCAGACTGGGAACAATAGCCGCAATTCTCCGGACAGAGCCCTGATTTTGCATTCATAATCATATTGAGCTTCACTTTTTTTCCATAAAATCGTTTTCTGATGTGAAAAGCTCCATGCATCAAAAGCAAGATGTCTTCATCTGGACAGTTTAAAATAGAAAGCGCCTCTTCGTTGGTCACCTCTGCTCCGCCCAGCACCCTGTTTGCGAGTTCCATCCATTGATTCATTCTCCTACCCCCACTTGATTCATCAGTAATGATAGATCGATATGGTCTTTTACCATATGAAGAACCGTTTCTTTCGTCACGTTGGCAAGCTTAGGCGTTACCCCTAAAATCGGCACACCGCATAAGCGCTCAATCATCTCAGGATTGGTTTTTTCATCATGATCAGGAGAATCACTGATCCCATTGATGACAATTCCGGCAATTGGAAGACTCATCCTTTTCGCATATTGGACAGTTAAAAAGGTATGATTAATTGTTCCGAGATGAGGACGCGCCACAATGATCAGAGGAAGCTGCAACGCTTTAATGACATGACTGACTAAAAAATCCTCTCCCAATGGCACAGAGATTCCGCCCGCACCTTCTACGATGAAGCATTCATGTTTTTCTCTTATCCGCTCCCAATGGCGTAAGACTTCTTGCATTTTGACAGCCTTTCCCTCCAGCTTTCCTGCAACGTATGGAGCTAGCGGCTCTTTGAATGCAAAAGGCGTAATCTCTTCATGTGAGAGACTCGTTTGCGACATCTCTTTCAGCAGGCTTGTGTCACTATTCGGATGATGACGAGAAATCCCGCTTAAAAATGGTTTAAATACTCCGACATCCATCTTATTTTCTCGCAATAAAGCTGCAAGACCGCTGGATATCACCGTTTTCCCCACTTCTGTATCTGTTCCTGTTACAAAAAAACCTTTCATGGAATGATGTTCAGCTCCTTTCCAATTGAACGAAATGCTTCCAGTAAATGATCAATATCCCTTATACTGTGCCCAGCTGTGACGGTTAATCGGATACGGCTCTCTCCTGGCGCAACGGTCGGCGGCCGAATGGCAGGGGCGTAGATTCCCTTGCCCTGCAATTTTTCAGCAAATGTGGCCGTTTTTCGGGTATCGCCGATGACCACCGGAATAATCGGTGTATGATGCCCCTTCACCGTATAGCCCATGTGCTTCAGATTCGTTTTGATTATCTGGATATAAGAAAATAAAAGCTCCCGTTTATCCTTGCTGGCTTCAATGATGTCTAACGCCTCATGGGCAGCTGCACAGCTTGCCGGCGGAATAGCGGTTTGAAAGATAAACGTTCTGGCATGGTTCAGCAGAAAGTCGATGATTACAGCTGAACCGGCAGCAAAACCTCCTTCCACTCCGGCAGCTTTGCTTAGCGTGCCGATGACAATGTCAGGACACACACCGAAATGGTCACTCGTCCCTCCTCCTGATTCACCCAAAACACCTGTTGCATGCGCATCATCAACAATGACGTAAGCATGATAGCGTTTAGCAAGGGCGATAATCTGATGAAGAGGGGCAATCGTGCCATCCATGCTGAATACTCCGTCTGTTACGATAAAACGGCGCTGGTACCGCTGTGTTTCTCTCAGCTTTTCTTCAAGATCCGCCATATCGATATGACGATAAATATACGTATCAGCCTTAGACAGGCGGCAGCCATCGATAATACTTGCATGATTTAACTGATCACTTAAAATGACATCGCCTTTTTCAGGTAACGAAGAAAGAACACCGACATTGGCTAAATAGCCGCTTGAAAACAGTAAAGCCGTTTCTGTCCGTTTAAAACCGGCAATCTTTTTTTCGAGTTTTTCATGCCAGATCGAATTGCCTGTCGTTAAACGCGAGCCGCTGCTTCCTGCTCCAAATTGCTGCAGTGCTGCTTGGGCTGCAGAGATCAAACGGTTATGGTTTGCGAGACCTAAATAATTGTTTGACGACCAGACCGTTTGATTTTTGCCATTCATCGTTCCCTCTGGAATTGGAGGCCCGTTCATTGTTCTGAGTGTACGGTATACGCCGGCTCCCTTCGCTTTGTCTAACCGGCTGCTTAACCAGCTGTCAATGCTCAAGGCTGGTTACCTCTTGGATCGCTTCTTTCATAATAGACACCATTGCTTCTAGCTCTTCAGCTGTACTGGCAAGCGGAGGCAGAAATGCAATCACATCGCCGAGCGGTCTTGTCAGCATCCCCAGCTCTCTCATTTTCAAAGAAACTTTGTACCCCACACGCCGATCAGCAGGATAAGGCTGTTTAGTTTCCTTTGATTGAACAAGCTCTGCACCGCACATAAAGCCGAGCTGGCGAATATCCCCAACATGAGGAAGAGCATGCAGGTCTTGAAGAAGCAAATGGAGCTTTTCACTTTTTTGCGCGACTTGTTCAACGATGTTTTCAGATTCAAATAATCTTAGGTTTTCAAGAGCAACCGCACAGCCAAGCTGATTTCCTGTATAGGAGTGACCGTGGAAAAAGGTTTTTTGTTCTTTGTAATCATCGTAGAATGCATGGTAGATGTCTTCGGTGGCAAAGGTGACAGCTATCGGCAAATAGCCTCCTGTAATGCCTTTTCCGGCAGCCATTAGATCAGGCTGAACATTTTCGTGCTCACATGCAAACATTTTCCCCGTCCGGCCAAAACCAGTGGCAACTTCATCAACAATCATTAAGACATCGTAAGCTGTACAAAGCTGGCGCACCCCTGAAAAGTATCCTTCCGGCATCACAATCATTCCGGATGCTCCTTGAACCATTGATTCAATAGAAAGCGCTGCAATTTCGCGATGGTGTTCCTTTAGCAGCTGTTCAAGCGCATAGAGACACTCATCACGGCTCTGCACAGGATCACCGCTTTCAGAGCGGTATACATAAGGGATCGGAGCTTTATAACTGTCAAACATTAACGGGCCATAGACGTGGTGGAACAGTTCAATAGAACCGACACTGACGGCACCAATCGTATCGCCGTGATATCCATTTTTCATTGCGATAAATTTTTGTTTTTCAGGCTTCCCGATGTTCTTCCAATATTGAAACGCCATTTTAAGAGCAATTTCCATCGCTTCTGCACCGCTGTCTGAATAAAAAACACGCGTCAGCTTCTCCGGACTGATCTCAATTAATGTCTCGGCAAGTTCGGTCGCCGGAACGTTTGTCATGCCCAATAATGTGGAGTGAGCAATTTTTCCAAGCTGTTTTATGATGGCCTCATCTAATTCCTTTTTGCGGTGCCCGTGCACATTAAGCCAAACGGAAGAAAAGCCGTCATAATATTCCTTGCCGTTTATGTCTTTTACTTTGATTCCGTTGCCGCTCTCTATGATCAAGGGATGTTCATCATAGTCTTTCATTTGAGTAAAAGGCAGCCAAAGATGCTTTTTACTTTTTTCTATCAACTCTTGAGTCATCATCTTCCCCCCAATCAATGAAAATAGGCTGCTTTACCAGATAGTTTATGTAACTATTTACATCTTCTGAGCCGTCAGCAAAAAAGATGCGGCAGCCATCTTCATTCCCGTATTCTTTCATTGCTGTAATACGCTGATAGCCCAGTTTATGACTTGCAACATAGCCTGTTATGTAATCAGGGTCATCCGACCAGCATAATTCTGCAACAGCTGCCGGATGATCACTCACCTTTGAAGCAAGCGCAAGGGCCTCTTTTGTTCTTGAATTGGACGGCATGTTATTGCGGAGCGCCCAATTTTCAAAATTGGCGTCCGGCCAATCCATTCTGGACACCCGTACACCTTTTTCTAGTGTTTGATCAATTCGCTTGCCAGAGTGAATATCAACCACCACCGCTCCCCTGATACCCCGCCATTCAGGAATGTGTTTATATGCTTTTTCAATCACTTTTCTTGAAACACCCGCTTTCTCCAATAAGAATCGGGCAAGACTTTGTCCCTCTTCCGGGGATTCTACTTTATTTGTCTTCATTGCTAATGGATGAATCGTCTTTACCGGCTCATGAACCTCTTCAAATTGAATTTGCATAAAATCCGGTTTTCCTCTTGAGTGGGATAAGCCTTTTTCTAGTAAGGCATTCACCGTATGTTTCATATTATCGAACGTGATAAGCCGTTCTCCGCCGGATATATGCTTACCACCATCTTCGTGAGACCCATTCATAGAAGCTCTCATTCTGACACTGTAAAATGTTTCTTCTTGCATACCTTCTCGCCCTTTCAGCTTTGATTACAGAAGAAAGCAAACCTTTTGTTAACCAATTATCAATTAAGGTTAACAAATAGAATACTATTATGTATATACAATTCTGTCAATATCAGAACGCCATTAAAAATCTATTTATCATGTATATTCCTGATACCTGTATTAATCCACTAGAAAAAGAAGAGACGGGCAGACGCTCGCCTCCTCACCTGTATAGAATCAATTCAGACAAACACTCAAAGCCTGCCTTTTTCACTGTCACAGCCACTTTTTCAAAAACCGAAGGGCTTCATGTCTCATCATAGCTGTCTCAAAATGCCCTGAAGCGGAGCGCACCATACGGTAACGATCAGAAGCCCCTTTCTCAGCATACAAAGCTGTTAATTCAATTTCGATTTTGTTCACACCCTCAACCGGTGTTAACCGATCATGTATGCCGACAAGACTAAGGTGCGGGCGTGGTGCGATCAGGCTTTGGATATCTGATGCAGAAAAGTGCTTGGCAAGCGCCGGAACGTAATAATAAAAGCCATGCCGGTCAAGGTTCTGTGTTTCAATCAGTACATGATGGTCAACCTGACTGCATAAATCCACACATGCCTTAATCCGTTCATCAAGCGCCGCTGTCCACCAAGCCATCAAGCCCCCCATAGACATGCCGATCGTTCCGATTCTGTCAGGCTGAATATCAGGACGGCTCTGCACATAATCAATGGCTCTTATACTGTCGTAAATCATCATGCCCCACATCACCCTGCCTGTGAGAAGCATCTCTTTAAAAATCTCGCTTTCTGTTTTTCCCCGTCTGTCTCCAAATCCCCAATGGTCGATTGCCAATACCGCATATCCGAGAGAAGTCAGCTCCCGAGCAAACGAGGGCGCCTTCAAATAATCCGCTCCCTCAAGCAGTTCACTTTTTCCCCGGTCATATTGCCCTCCATGTGAATGCTGAAAGAATATAACCGGGCACCGTCCTTTTGCCGCTTTCGGCTTCACAAAATATGCAGGCACCTTTTCAAGCCCATTTATATCAAGCAACAGCGTTTCAATCATATATCCCTCTTTTTCCTCAATACGCAGCGTTTCCGCACCCGTATCCTTCCAATCAGGCAGATCACCAAGCAATCGAAACAGCAGCTCTCTTTTTTCGTTACTCATCCCATCACCCTTCCTCTTCGCTTATCTTAAGTGTACGAGACAGATTTGTTTTTCCCTTTATTTTTTCACACAGCATATAGAAACAAAAATCGTAGTTTACTAAACTTTTACTAAATATAACAAAATATTCTGAAATTCATTATTGTAACCGCTTACTTTCGTATGATAGTATCAATTTATCAAAAACGCATGAGTAAAATATGTCTTTCGTTTTAGTAAATCTCATCACATGAAAGGGAGCAACCATGGTTCGGATAAAAGATATCGCCTTAAAAGCCAACGTTTCAAGTGCTACTGTTTCGAGAATTTTAAATGAAGATCATTCGCTTTCTGTTGCGGGTGAAACGAGGCAAAGAGTAATCAGTATCGCTGAAGAGCTAGGCTATCAAACTGTCGCTAAACGCCGAAAAGCCCGCGGACAAAAACAGCGCGCCCAGCCGCTTATCGGGGTCCTGAGCTGCTTATCTCCCGATGAAGAACGGCAGGATCCTTATTTTTCTTCTATTCGCAAAGGGATTGAAAAAGAATGCTTTGAACAGGAAATTTTCATTACAAACTCCATCCATCTCGGTTCCTTCCAGGAGCATATGTTTCGGGAATTAGACGGTATCATTGTGATCGGCCGTGTCCATGACGAAGCCGTTCAACATATCAGCGGCCGATTGGAGCATGCCGTGTTTATCAATCATTCTCCAGATCCGCAGATATACGACTCGATTGGGATTGATTTTGAAGCCGCCGCACACCAGGCAATTGATCACCTTTTCGATTTAGGTTACAAACGACTAGGCTATATCGGCGGGCAGGAGAAGGAGCATACACTGAGGGACGGCCAAAGCATTCGCAGAACAATTGAAGACAAACGCCAGACTGCCTTTTTGCAGTCCGCCCATCCTCAGCCTGAACACGTCTTGGTCGGCGATTACAGCATGCGCGAGGGCTATCGTCTGATGAAAAAAGCCATCAATCAAGGCAATCTGCCGGAAGCCTTTTTTATCGCAAGTGATTCTATGGCTATCGGGGCATTAAAAGCACTTCGGGAAGCCGATCTGCATGTGCCGCGGGATACAGCCATTGTCAGCTTTAACGGCATTGAAGAAGCCGAGTTTGCCAGCACACCTTTAACCACGGTGAAAGTGTATACAGAGGAAATGGGCCGCACAGGCGTAAAACAGCTTCTCGACCGCTTTAACGGACGAACAATTCCTCATCAAGTCACCCTGCCGACAACACTGATCATCAGGCAAAGCTGCGGATACACAGCTAAGGAGCTGACGCAAGAAACATCAAGATCATAAGGAGGAAAAGATGAAACACATATTTGTTTTATTTCTCTCTCTTATTCTGCTGATTTTGCCGGGCTGCTCATCTGAAGAAAGCACTGCAGATACGGGCAAAAAGACGTTAACCATTTATTCTACGATGTCAACGGACAGTGAAAGAAACACATTCAGAAAACTAGCCGCAGCGTTCGAAAAGGAAAGCGGCATTCGCGTTAGCATTCATTTCCCAGGCAATGACTATGAAAATATGATGCGTGTTAGAATGGCCGCCAATGATCTGCCTGACCTCTTTGATACTCATGGCTGGGGGAAAATCAGGTACGGGGAGTATACAGCCGATCTCCGGGATATGGACTGGACTCAGAAACTTGACCCGAATTTAAACAGCATTCTTAAAAACAAGAGCGGAAAGGTATACGCATATCCGATCAATCAGGCAAAGGACGGCCTGGCGTACAACCGCAATATATTAGACCGCTTCGGCATCGATCCGCCCGAAACGATGGATGATTTTATAAAAGCATTGAGAACGATTAAAGAAAAAAGCAATGGAGAAATCGTTCCTTTCTGGTTCGCCGGATATGACAAAAGCTCTTTCGCCCAATATTATGACCAATTCGCAACACCTCTTCTCATCACAGACCCTGCCCATAATGAAAAGAAACAGCTCATTGACGGCACCTTCAATTGGAGCAAATTTACTTATCTATCAGATACCCTCAAACAAATGCAGAAAGAAAAACTCATCAATATCGATGCCGTAACAGCAAAAAAATCACAGCTCATTGAGTTGATGGCTCAAAATAAAATCGCATTTACCATGCAGGGCGGCACTCTTGGTCAAGACGTCGCCCAAATTAACCCAAATGTAAAGGTTGGGATTATCCCGACACCAGCTATACACTCCGGTGATGACCCGATATGGATTGGCGGCGAGCGCTATACACTGGCAGCATGGAAAGACTCGCCTCATTTAAAGGAAGCAAAGCAATTTATCGCCTTTATGGCTCGTCCCGCCCATGCGAAAGAAATGGCTGAAGCCACCTCGCTTCCTTCAGGGCTGGCCAATGTAAAAGCTGACATTTTCTATGCCAAAGACTATCAGCATTATCAGAATATGAAAGTCGAACCTTACTTCGACCGATTGTATCTGCCGAACGGGATGTGGGATGTGATGGGAACGGTCGGCCAGGAGCTTGTGGCAGACATTTTGACACCCAACGAGATTTCTAAAAAGCTGGGAAGAGAATATAAACGACTCCGGGAGCAATCTGAAACACAGGGAGCTGAAAACAATGAGTGAGATCGCCAGAGACGCACATGTGAAACAGGTCAAGCCGAATAAACAGTCCTCACTTTGGTGGATGTATATTCCGGCTCTGCTCTCCGTTTTGATCTTTATGATTTATCCGTTTATAAAAGGCGCTTTTATCACCTTTACAAACTGGAACGGATTTTCTCAGGTTTATCAGTGGGTCGGTTTCGCTCAGTATGAAAGGCTGTTTGCTGATCCGGACACATGGCATATCTTAAAAAACACGTTGCTATACGGACTCGGCAGCACCTTTTTTCAAAACGTTATTGGGCTCCTGTACGCTCTGCTATTGAATCAAGGCATAAAAATGAAAGCGATAACAAGAACAATTGTGTATTTGCCGGTTATGATCAGTCCGCTCATTATGGGCTACATTTGGTACTTCTTCTTTTCTTATGACGGTGGCGCGCTTAATGACCTGCTTGGCGTTTTCGGCATCAGCCCGATCAACGCGCTTGCCAGTCCGTCTTCGAACCCATGGATCATCGTCATGATTAACACGTACCAATATGTCGGCATCGCCATGATTGTCTATTTGGCAGGCCTGCAAAGCATTCCGAAAGATTACTACGAAGCAGCGGAAATGGATGGCGCAACACGGGGCCAGCAGTTTTTCGGCATCACCCTGCCCCTGTTAATGCCATCGATTACGATCAATATGGTCATCAACATTATTGGGGGCTTAAAGCTGTTTGACGTGATCATCGCGCTTACTGCAGGCGGACCAGGAAACGCGTCGCAATCGATGTCAACATTTATGTATGACCTGTATTTTAAACGGCAGGATGCCGGATATGCTGCGACACAAGGCATATTTATGGCATTTGTCATTTTGATCATCAGCTTTTGCGCGCTTGCGTACTTTAAAAGAAAGGAGACGGAAATGTCATGAGAGCCGCCCGCTCAAACAAACTGCGGTTGATTACACTTCTCGCTGCCATTGTAGCCTGTGCGCATTTCATTCCTTTTTATATTCTGCTGACCACTTCATTGAAAGCAAAAGGAGACTACAGTTCCAAATGGCTGTTTCCAGCTGATATTTCCTTTCAAAATTTTTCTGAGGCATGGGAGCGTGCTTCACTAGGCAACTCGTTTATCAACACAATCATCATCACAGGCGTTTCGGCATTGTTGTTAATCATATTCGGCTCACTGGCCGCCTACCCTCTTGCCAGGCGGGAAACCAAACTGAATAAAGCCGTTTTCGCGCTGCTGATTTCAATTATGATCATCCCTCCGTTAACGTCCATGGTGCCTTTATACAGAATGGTCGTGGACGCCGGTATGGTCAATACACACGCAGTCGCCATTTTGATCAATACAGCGGCGTATATGCCGTTAACCGTGTTTTTGTATTCCGGCTTTATCCGTTCGACCATTCCAAAAGAGCTTGAAGAAGCAGCAAGAATGGATGGAGCGGGAATACTGAAAATCTTTTTTATGATCGTGTTTCCTTTGCTGAAGCCGATCACTGCCACCATCTGTATTATTTCCTGTGTCTTTATATGGAATGACTATCAATTTGCGATTTTCTTTTTACAGGATCAGAATGTGCAGACACTTACTGTTGCAATGGCCGGGTTTTTCGGAGAAAACGCCAACAATCTGCATTTGGTCGCCGCAGCTGCCATCATGGCGATGCTGCCGATGGTCATTCTGTTTCTGGCGTTGCAAAAATACTTTATTGCCGGACTGTCATCAGGAGCGGTAAAAGGATAATGAATTAAAGGAGGAACCGACATGAAAAAAATCACATTTATCGGTGCAGGGAGCACAATTTTCGCAAAAAATGTTTTAGGAGACTGCTTGTTAACGGAGGCGTTAAATGGGTTTGAATTTGCGCTTTACGACATTGACCCAAAACGCTTGCAGGAATCTCAGCTTATGCTCGAAAATTTGAGAGACCGCTATAATCCGAGCGTCGTTATCAACAGCTATGATGACAGAAAACTGGCTTTGCAGCATGCGGGCTATGTGATTAATGCCATACAGGTCGGAGGCTATAAACCAAGCACAGTCATCGATTTTGAGATTCCTAAACGATACGGATTACGGCAGACAATTGCCGACACGGTGGGCATCGGCGGGATATTCAGATCACTCAGGACTATCCCTGTGTTATTTGATATCGCAAGAGATATTGAGGAAATGTGCCCCGACGCCTGGTTTTTAAACTATACAAACCCAATGGCCTCCCTGACTGGCGCTATGCTTCGCTATACGGATGTGAAAACGATCGGGCTGTGCCACAGCGTCCAAGTGTGCACAAGAGATTTATTTAAATCCCTCGGTATGGAGCACGCTGGGATTGAAGAACGAATCGCAGGCATCAATCATATGGCATGGCTGTTGGAAGTGAAAAAGGACGGCGCTGATTTATATCCCGAAATCAAAAAGAGAGCGAGAGAAAAGCAAAAAACAAAGCATCAAGATATGGTGCGGTTTGAATTGATGGATAAGTTCGGTTATTACGTCACGGAATCATCAGAGCACAACGCAGAATACCATCCTTATTTTATTAAGCGAAACTATCCTGAATTAATCAACGAGCTGCAGATCCCGCTAGACGAATATCCAAGAAGATGCGTGAAACAGATAGAAGATTGGGAGAAAATGAAGGATGACATTGTTAACAATAAAAACCTCACCCATAAACGTTCAAAAGAATATGGCTCAAGAATAATAGAAGCGATGGAAACGAATCAGCCATTCACCTTCGGAGGAAACGTGTTAAATACCGGGCTTATCACAAACCTTCCTTCCAAAGCGGTCGTCGAAGTGACATGCGTTGCCGACAGAAAAAAGATAACCCCATGCTTTGCAGGAGAACTGCCTGAGCAGCTCGCAGCGTTAAACAGAACGAATATCAACACACAGCTGATGACCATTGAAGCTGCTGTTACACGAAAAAAAGAAGCTGTCTATCAGGCAGCTATGCTTGACCCGCATACAAGTGCAGAGCTGTCCATCAATGACATTATTTCGATGTGTGATGATTTATTTGAAGCGCACGGCGATTGGCTTCCAGCATACAAATAAAAAAACTAGGGGTGATCTCTCCCCTAGTTTTTCGGTTTCGTTTCGCCTTCCCAGGCCATCATGCCGCCTTCTACATTGACTGTTTTAAAGCCTTGCTCATCCAAATACTTGCAGACATTCATACTGCGCATTCCTGAGCGGCAGATAAAAGTGTACTCTTTGTCTTTATCGAGGGTGTCCATTTTTTCAGGAATATCTCCCATGCGAATATGAACCGCTTGCGGGATCATGCCTTCCGCAACCTCTTCATCTTCTCTGACATCAATCAAATACAATTCTTCATCCGCCTCGATTTTTTCTTTCAGATCGGCAGTGCTGATTTCATTTATTTTCAACCGATAACACTCCTATTCACGATGATGACTTTAAGTATACCAAAGTCCGTCAGTCGATTTCTATTAAGAGACTGATGAAAAAAATCCCCTTTTTGACAAAGGGGATTTTTCCAGGATTAGTTTGCCACAATATTGACAAGCTTGCCAGGCACCGCGATGATTTTACGAATGGTTTTGCCTTCAAGCTGCTCTTTGACCTTTTCATCTGCTTGAGCAAGCTGTTCCAGCTGTTCCTTCGTCGCATCTGCAGGAACCTGTAGTTTCGCTTTCACTTTTCCGTTCAGCTGAACAACGATTTCAACTTCGTCGTCAACAAGTTTTGCTTCATCATATGCAGGCCAAGCCTCATATGCAATCGTACCGCTATGGCCCAATTTCTCCCACAGCTCTTCCGCGAGGTGAGGCGCGATTGGAGATAGGAGCTTCACAAAGCCTTCCATATATTCCTTCGGCAGCTCTGACGCTTTATAGGCCTCGTTGATAAAGACCATCAGCTGAGAAATACCTGTGTTAAAACGCAGGCCCTCATAGTGATCTGTCACTTTCATGACTGTTTCATGATAGACGCGCTCCAATGTTTCACCGGCGCCTTCAACGATTTTGCCATTTAGCTCTCCGCTGTCTTCAACAAACAGACGCCATACGCGGTCAAGGAAGCGGCGTGCGCCGTCTAAGCCTGATTCAGACCAGGCAATTGAAGCATCAAGCGGTCCCATGAACATTTCGTACAATCTCAGCGTATCAGCGCCGTGAGATGCAACGATTTCATCAGGGTTGACAACGTTCCCTTTTGATTTACTCATTTTCTCGTTGTTTTCACCGAGAATCATTCCTTGGTTATACAGCTTTTGGAACGGTTCTTTCGTCGGCACTACACCGATATCGTATAGGAACTTGTGCCAGAAACGGGCATACAGAAGGTGAAGCACAGCATGCTCCGCGCCGCCGATATACATATCAACCGGAAGCCATTTTTCCATTTTCTCAGGTGATGCCAGCTGATCCGGATTGTGCGGATCAATGTAGCGCAAGAAATACCAGCAGCTTCCCGCCCATTGCGGCATTGTATTCGTTTCTCTTCTTCCTTTTTTCCCTGTTTCAGGATCTGTGACTTCAACCCACTCTTTAATGTTCGCAAGCGGTGATTCGCCAGTGCCGCTCGGTTTGATTTCGTTTGTTTTCGGCAGAATCAGCGGCAGTTCTTCCTCCGGCACAGCTGTTGACGTTCCGTCCTCCCAATGAATGATCGGAATCGGCTCGCCCCAGTAGCGCTGGCGGCTGAAGAGCCAGTCGCGCAGACGGTAAGTGACTTTCTTTTCGCCGTTTTTCGTTTCTTCCAGCCAAGCGATCATTTTTTCAATCGCTTCCTGTTTAGTAAGTCCATTCAGAAAATCAGAGTTCACATGCTCGCCGTCGCCTGTGTACGCTTCTTCTTCAACATTTCCGCCTTTCACGACTTCCTTGACTGGAAGGCCGAATGTGTTGGCGAATTCAAAATCACGCTCATCGTGACCGGGAACAGCCATGACTGCACCAGTTCCGTATGAAGCAAGAACGTAATCTGCGATCCAGATCGGCAGTTTTTCACCGTTTACAGGATTGATCGCATAAGCACCGGTGAAGACGCCTGTCTTTGTTTTCGCAAGATCCGTGCGCTCAAGGTCACTCTTTGATTGAATTTCTTTGATATAAGCTTCGACAGCTTCTTTTTGCTCAGCAGCTGTGATTTTTTCTACCAAAGCATGCTCCGGAGCAAGGACAGTGTATGTAGCGCCGAACAATGTATCAGGTCTTGTTGTAAACACCGTAAATGATTCATCATGTCCATCTATGCCAAAATGAACGTGCGCACCTTCAGAACGGCCGATCCAGTTGCGCTGCATGTCTTTAATGCTTTCCGGCCAATCAAGCTCTTCCAAGTCATCAAGAAGCCTGTCCGCATAAGCTGTGATTTTCAGCATCCACTGCTTCATTGGGCGTCTTTCGACCGGGTGGCCGCCGCGTTCACTCTTTCCGTCAATGACTTCTTCGTTGGCTAGAACCGTACCGAGTGCGGGGCACCAGTTAACCGGCACTTCATCAACGTAAGCAAGACCCTTTTCGTATAGTTTTAAGAAAATCCATTGTGTCCATTTATAGTATTCAGGATCTGTCGTGTTGATTTCACGATCCCAATCATATGAAAAACCGAGCGCCTGGATTTGGCGGCGGAAATTATCGATATTCTGCTTCGTAAACACTGCCGGATCATTCCCGGTGTCGAGGGCGTATTGCTCAGCCGGCAGACCGAATGCGTCCCAGCCCATCGGATGAAGGACGTCATACCCCTGCATGCGCTTCATGCGAGAGAGGATATCCGTCGCTGTATAGCCCTCAGGGTGTCCGACGTGAAGACCCGCTCCAGACGGATAAGGAAACATGTCCAGCGCGTAAAATTTTTGTTTCTCATTATGATCAAGAGTGGCAAATGTTTTGTTTTCCAGCCAATAATTTTGCCATTTCTTTTCTATCTCTTTGTGCTGAAAACTCAAAGTAAAAACCTCCTTCTGATTGAATACGGCGTTTTATGTTCAAGTATTGACGGGACAGGGAGGATTATATTCAGAATATTCCCAAACTAAAAAAAACTCCCTCATCCCTAAAAGGGACGAGAGACTTTCGTTTTCCCGCGGTACCACCCTCGTTAGCGCGGCAGACGCCGCACTCACTTGATACTTTTAACGCAGTTATGCGTCAGCGGCTTTTCACCGCTGCAACTCTGAGGTGAGTTCAGAAACAAACTTGATTGACTTTCACCAGCCGTCAACTCTCTGAAACAATATCTGCTTCTTACTGCTCCTCTTCATTGTTCTTTTCGCAACCGTAATCTTAACTGTATTTTATAGAATTCTGTTCATAAGTGCAAGCAGGTTTGTATACAATGGGAATGTACCCTGAACGGGCGAAGATTGAGGACAATTATTCTGGTGGAGTTTTGGTTTGACGTTTCGACTCGGCCGGTTCGCCGCCGCTGTTCATTTCTCTTACAAAATCAAAGCTTCTGAGAACAGCTTCACCGCCGTAGCCTGAGATTATGGATAAGATGACAAGTTGAATTCCTGAATCGGGGTCAGCGGATAGTACAAGTAAAATGGAAGCCGTCATGCCGATAAACCAATCTTCCAAAAATCCAAGATAGATAAACCGCTTTGTCATCCTGGGTTTCTCCAGTCTGCCTCTCTTTTTCACATGACCGAGAATCCCCATGATTCCTCCAATTACACAAGCAATTAATACCTGATGCAGCATCTTCATCATCACCTTCCTAAAGCCCTTATTTCGTAAAGCGACTTCAGGCCATCCAGCCCCCTTAAACGATTCCGATGATTTTCGATATCTACATACTGGCAAATCTGAAAAAAGCTTGTTTCTTCCATTATATGTGAACACATGATCGGTAAGCTTGATGCATTAGATTCATTTTTCACCCAGTGACATTTACCTAGTCACCTATTTAGCATGTAGAAACCTTTCCGTTCATATGTTCAAACTCTGTTCTTATTTTTAGTGTATACGAGGACAAGCCCGAATGACAAACAACAAACTGCGCTTGCTTGAATCAGAACATGTGTTGTGCTACGGTTACTGTAGAATTCATTAAAAAAAGGGGAATATCAGGCTTTCGCACAGCAAGCTGGCGGCCTAAGGGGGAATTATATGGGTAGTTTTCAATCATTCGGAATAAAAGGACAGCTGGACGTTATCAAAAAAGCGCTTGATCACGCGCGAGTCGGTGTAGTGATTACAGATCCTGCACTTGAAGATAATCCGATTGTCTACGTAAACCAAGGCTTTGTTCAAATGACCGGTTATGAGGCCGAGGAAATTTTAGGAAAGAACTGCCGCTTCTTACAGGGGAAAGATACAGACGCTGGTGAAGTGGACAACATCAGAGCCGGTTTACAAAATAAAGAGCCGGTTACAGTTCAAATTCAAAACTACAAAAAAGACGGAACGATGTTCTGGAATGAGTTATATATTGATCCGCTGGAAATAGAAGACAAAACCTATTTTGTCGGAATTCAAAATGACATTACCAAGCAAAAAGAGTATGAACAGCTTCTCGAGGATTCCCTCACAGAAATTACTGCACTTTCTACTCCTATTGTGCCGATTCGCAACGGCATTTCGGCTCTTCCGCTAGTCGGCAACCTGACAGAGGAGCGATTTAATTCCATCGTCAGCACATTGACGAATATTTTATCAACATCCAAAGATGATTATTTGATTATTGATCTATCAGGATTGGCCCAAGTAAATGAACAAACCGCCGACCAGATTTTCAAGCTGAGCCATTTGCTGAAATTGACCGGAACAGAATTAATCATTACCGGCATAAAGCCCGAATTGGCCATGAAGATGAATAAACTGGATGCTAATTTCTCATCGCTGAAAACATATTCTAATGTAAAGGATGCCGTGAACGTGCTTCCGATTATGTAAAAAGATCCCGCTCATCCGGCGGGATCTTTCTTATGAAGAAACTGAAGCCTGCTTATTCGCTTTATCAGCTGATTTTAATCGTTTGTCGTATAAAATCGTCGTGACTATGCTGATCATAAGCAAAACCAAAAGAGATAAAACGAGAGCGTGAATGCCGGAATGATCGACGAGCACGCCTCCGAACAAAGGCCCTATCATTCTGCCACCTGTCGCAGCGCTGTTCACAAACCCTTGATAAAACCCTTCTTTCCCTTTAGGCGCAAGCTTGTTGGCAATCGTTGGCACCGCAGGCCAAACAAGCATTTCCCCGATGGTCAAGATCACCATGGCAGCCAAAAACATTGGAAATTGCTTCGCAGTCAGCAGCATGCTGTAAGACACAATAAAAATGACAAAACCAATGATCATTTGCGCTTTTAGCGACTCAGCCCATTTTTTCACAAAAAAGCTGACAAGCGGCTGTCCAACCACAATTAAAATTCCGTTAATCGTCCACAGCACACTATATAAAGAAAGAGACATTCCGATACTTTGCGTGTACGATGCGATGGTGGTAGACCATTGAGAATATGCCAGCCACCCGAGCACATACCCGCTGCTCAATATGACCAGAGCCGTAAATTTCGCTTTGCTGCTTACAGCATCATAATCAAGCACAGACGTTTGAGACACATCCTTCGTCTGAATATTTCGAAATCCGAAATATACGATAAAGAAAAAAACCACATACAACGCGGCATTTGCCAAAAATACGTATGAAAACGAGAAAGACGCCACCACGCCGCCAAGCGCAGAACCGACGGCAACACCTGCGTTTTGCGCGACATAAATTGCATTAAATGCCCTTCTTCCCCCTTCTGGCCACACTGATCCAGCCATTGCGTAACTGGCCGGAAAAACAACACCTGAACCAAACCCTACAATTGTAAGCAACACAATATAAAACGGCCAATCATGAAAAAAGACGAGACCCACCAGACTTGCTAACGTAATCGCAATTCCGAGCATGATGGATTTGAACCCACCGATTTTATCAAACAAAAACCCGCCGCATAAATTCCCTGCCACACTGGCGCCGGAATTCAGCATAAGGACAATCCCCGCGACCGTTAACGACTTTCCTAAATGATTATGAATATAGATCGTGTTAAGCGGCCATAAAAAGGATGCCCCCGTCACATTAATAAACATCCCTATCACTAAAATTTTCAATGCGCGCGGCATACTGATCCCCCTTTCTTATCTATAAAAGCTCATGAAAAAACGGAAACCTCAAAAGGCTCCGTACGAATCCAGTTATCATAGCACATTCATTCTATCTGTCTATCTCATATTTTTCAACAGATGAGTGTGAAAAAATCTAACAAATATTACTCAAAAATTGTAAAATAAATAGAAAAAGGGGTAAATTTCATGGAAATGGCATTCGCATTCCTCGGTTTTTTTGCATTTCTCTTTTCACTTGGCTATGGAGTATACCATCTCGTCAGATATGTGCTGAAAAAGGAAAAACGATTCTCTAAAAAACTCTTTTGGCCGCTTTTCATTGGAGGCCTCATTCTGCTCTTCACCGGAGCAGCTTTGTCAGAACCTGACGCTGCCGCAGCAAATGCTGATAAAAAATATTCAGCTCTAAACACTGAATATAAAAGTCTTAAAAAAGAGCATGAAGCACTTGAGAAAGAGTATGAAGCCATCAGCTCTGAAGCAAAGAAACTGAAAGACAATACAAAAGATCAAGACAAGCTCAAGCAACTGGAGAAAGAAAATAGTGAATTAAAAAAGACTCAGAAATCATTAAAAGCAGAAAATAAAGAACTTCAAGAAAAACAAAAACAGCTCAAAGAAGATACCAAAACAGCAAAGGCTGAAAATGAAACCCTTCAACAAGATAAAACAAAACTTGAAAAGCAATTAAAAGAGGCACAAAACCGAACAGCCAGCACGAAAGAAAACAGCGAACATTCTTCAACCAGCACGAATAAAAGCAACGAAACCAGCTCAGCTGATACAGCAGAAGGCTGTCTTATCAAAGGCAGCAAAAACGGCATCTATCATACGCCGGGCAGTACATACTATGACCGGACGACAGACCCTGCTGACATGTTTTGTTCAGTGGAAGAGGCTGAGGCAGCCGGGTATCGGGCGCCGAAACGATAAACAGTAAAAGCTCCAGTTTCTCTGGAGCTTTTACTGTTTTACAATGCCGACTTAATCACCTTTTTATAATAAAGAACCGACAGAATACCGAAAATAGAATAGAGTGCAGTATATAACACCATCACCATAATCATCGGCGACCATACCTCTGATCCGAATAAGAACCAGCCGGATTGAACGGCAAAGTAACTGTGAAAGAGGCCGATCACCAATGGAATGCCGAAGTTATACATTTGTTTGATGCGTATCCCCTTCAGCAGGTCTCCCTGTGTAAAACCGAGTTTTCTTAGGATGGTATAGTTCGGTTTTTCTTCTTCACTTTCACCCATTTGTTTAAAGTAAAGGATACACCCTGAGGTGATGAGAAATGTTAATCCTAAGAAACCAACGATGAACATGACCATACCAAAAAGAGATTTTTGCGCAATACTTGTATCCAGCCTTGATAAATGTAGATCTTTCTTGTTCACCTTTTGAAAAAGCTCATTTGCTTTTTCAAGCTGATCTCCATGTTTCATATTGATGCCGATAAATTCAGATTGCGCCAGCTGAATGCGAGGGTCTTTATCTTTGTTCAGCTGTTTAAACAGGTTGTCATCTACTATGACTGCAGGCATTCCCCCGCTTGTAAACGTGTAGGATACAAGAAACTCTTCTCTTAATCCTTTATAGTGTAATGATTGTGTCTCATGCTTGCTTTTGACTTTAATGCTGCCGGAGTCTTTTAAAACCATTATTCTTTGCAGCAAGTCGGTGTAGCCTGAGAAAACCGCTTCCCCAGCCGCCACATCCACGCCTTTTACATCTTTATCGCTAACAACAGCGAGTTGTGTGTTGGCGGGATCGCTCTGCATCTCTTTCGAAGTTCCATCCATGATATTTGTGAGATCAACAGACGATTGCAGGACAGGCATTTCTTTTTTGACGTACGACATGTCATTTTCACTCAAACTGCTTTCAAATCGTTTGGCATCTTTCTCATTCATGAATGAAAAATCCGCCGCTACATTTTGTTCAGCAGTCTTTTCTGCCGAGTAATACGAAATATAAGCAAGGGATAACAGCCCGATGGCGAGCGCTGAAACGGTTGTGATAATCGTCAGCAGCAACGCGTTCGATTTCATTCTGAACATAATTGATGACAGTGACAGAACCTCTGAGATATTCAAGTAGCCGCCCTTGCTTTTCCGAATGATGTTCGAGATAAACGTAACCGATCCTTTATAAAAGAGAAACGTCCCGATAATGACGGAACCTAAGATAAGACTCATTGCGAAAAACAGTTCGTTTATGGTTTTGAATTTTCCGCTAAACAGCTCGGAAGACACGTAATATCCCGTTAAAATCAACACGATGCCCAGCGCCCCGATCAGCATCTGGAAAAAAGAGATTCTCTTCACTTTATCCTCAGTGGAAGACGTTACGTTAAACAAAGATAAAATGCTTTGTTTTTTGATAAACGTATAATTCATGATCATAATCAAAAGATAAATGCCGCAGAACACAATGATTGTTTGCACCAAGGCTTGCCCAGAAAAATGCAGTTTCGCATCAGCTTTGACATCGACGATTTTGAACAAGATCATGAGCACAAGCTTTGATATTGAAAATCCGGCAAAAACCCCGATGGCTAACGAGCCGAAATACAGCATGATATTTTCTGCACTTAAGATACGAAAGATCTTGTGCTTTGTCATTCCGATTAGTTGAAACAGCCCGATCTCTTTACTCCGTCTTTTAATAAAAATGGTATTGGCATACAAAATAAAGATTGATACAACAGCCACAAGTAAAATTGAAGCGGTTTTAATAGCCGCGGCGCCTTTAATGGAAGCTTTTACTTCATTAATGGACGGGTCATATTGGAGTGTGACAAATGCGAAATAAAGCGCCACACTAAAGATTAAGGCAAACACATAGAGGTAATAATTCCTGATATTCTTTTTCAGATTTCGCAGAATGAGCTGATTAATGTTCATGCTGCACCCCGCCTAACACGCCTTGTGTTTTCATGATATCCTGGAAAAACGTCTGCCTGTCTTGGCCCCCTTTATTCAGCTGCGTATACATCAAACCATCCTTAATAAAAATGACTCTGCCGCAGTAGCTCGCTGCAACGGGATCATGGGTAACCATAATAATTGTGGCGCTGCGTTTTTGATTGAGCTGGCTCAGTTTATTTAATAGATCAGAGGCTGATTTCGAATCGAGCGCGCCGGTCGGCTCATCAGCGAAAATAATGCTCGGGTCATGAATAAACGCTCTTGCGGCGGATGTTCTCTGCTTCTGGCCGCCGGAAATTTCATTCGGGTACTTATCCCGCAATTCATAAATTCCCAATTCCTTCGCCACTTCCTCAAACTTGCGGTGTGCTTCCTTTTTTGATATCTTCGTGATTGATAACGGCAGAAGGATATTTTCTTTCACTGTTAATGTGTCTAACAAATTGTAATCCTGAAAGATAAAGCCTAAGTGCTGTTTTCTAAATTCAGCCAGCTGCTTTTCCTTCAAGGACGTCATTTCGTTTCCATTAATGTTGATCGTTCCGTGACTGACCTTATCTATCGAGGACAGAACGTTAAGCAAAGTGGTTTTGCCCGACCCTGAAGCACCCATAATGCTGACGAATTCGCCCTTTTCAATGTGAATATCGATGCCCTTCAGCACTTCCTGTTTATTCAGCTTGTTACCATAGCTTTTTCGAATTTTATTCGCTTCTAAAATCATCATGTCCGTAGTCTCCTTTATATTGGATACTGTTATTATAAAAAGGATCGACGGGCTTTTCCTTCGATTAGGCGAACAAAAAAGAAAAGCATGTGACATTTTCGTCACATGCTAATGACATGTTCGAATTGATTTCGTTTCGGAAAGGTTAAAGTAAAGGTTGTTCCAGCTCCAAGCTCTGAATGCACATCGATATCGATCAACAACGGTTTTGCGGCTCTCTTTGCCAGATACAGCCCCATGCCCGTAGAAGACTGATTATGATGATCGGTTGTAGATGTAAACCCTTTATCAAAAATTCGTGAGACATCTTTCCTGTCAATGCCCCTTCCAAAATCTTTTACCTCAAGAACCTTCCGCTCGTCTATTTCATAGCTGTTGATCACAATATCAGCTGCTTCACTGTATTTTACGGCGTTGGTCAGCAGCTGCCTGATGATAAAGGACAGCCATTTCGCATCGCTCAAGACTTCCTCTGCCTCCAGCTGAATATCAAACCCGATTCCTTTCTGTATACACCACGATTGCAAGTCTCTGATCTCTTTAATAATCAAGGGCTTAAGCTTGATCATCTCTAAAGACAGATCATTTTCGATAAAGGACATGCGCTTTTGATGAAGCTGCTGATCAAGAAGCAGATGGATGCGCAGCCACTCATACGATAGCTGGGATTTTAATGATGGTTCTTCCATCCGATCGATGATTAAATGCAGTGCTGTTAATGGCGTTTTGACCTCATGTATCCACGCCATCAGTTCATCTTTTTCATTTTCTAACGCCAAGCCATTCCGCAATGCAGATTGCTTCAATTGTTCCGTTTGTCCGGTGATGCTTTTTTCAATCAACTCTTCAAACGGCGTCTCCGGTTCACTTATGGCGGTGACATCAAGATTATTTTCCCATTCTTCAAGGCTTTTATAGAATGCGGTTTCTTTCCGAAAACGGATAATAACAAACACAACAAAGATCATGACACACAAATAAACAATATAAAGAACATTTTCAAATGGAATAGATGGATCGACAAAGGCAATCAACAAAATCAGAATTTGCTGCAGCAAAAATGCGGCAATCCAGCTTCGTCTTTCGATGAGGAATGCTTTAATCATAGAAATGATCCTCTTCCTTCGCCATGTAGCCTTGGCCGACCTTCGTCTCGATATATGTCCCAAGCTGCAATTCGTCCAATTTTTTCCGCAGGCGGTTGACATTGACGGTCAGCGTATTATCGCTGACAAAGCGCTCATCATTCCACAGGCTTCTGATTAACTCCTCACGGCTGACAATCTTGTTTTTTTGTTCAATTAAGTGTTTTAAAATAAACATTTCATTTTTAGTCAGTTCAACAGAGCCTTTGTCATTGCTGACGAGGTTCTGCTCCACGTCTACAGCAGCCCCGCACCATGTTTTCAGCGTGCCAGGCTCCGTATTATAGTGGTATACACGCCGGAAAATGGCTTGGATTTTCGCAATCAGCACATCAAAATGAAACGGCTTTTGAATAAAGTCATCCGCTCCCAGCTGCATCGACATGACCATATCAGCAGGGTGGTCACGGGAGGATAAAAAGAGAATCGGAACATTTGACCGGGAACGGATCAGCCGGCACCAATGAAACCCATCAAATTTAGGGAGCTGAACATCAATAATGACGCAATCGGGTTTGATTGACACAAATTCCTGCATCACTTGGCTGAAATCCTGAATGCCGTATACATCATAGGACCATCCAGTTAAACGCTCCTTGATTTCATGAAACAGCGATTTATCATCTTCTATCAGCAAAAGTTTAAACAATGGACTCACCGCACTTTTTCCTTTTTTTATGTCAAGTGTATAGCAAATCTTGTTGATGCGCTATACAGAAAAAGCCGGCTGGTTCAGCCGGCTTTTCTTGATTACAACTCTCTTCTTAATGCTGTCAGCACGTTGGTTTTTGTTGCTTTTCGGGCTGGGTTCATACCCGAGATCACAGCGACACCGCCGCAAATCACAACCGCAATGATGACAAGGCTGAGCGGAATATAAGAAAACGTATAATTCAGATCCCCCGCTTCGCCTCCGCTTGTCGCCGCGAGAATCATCGGAACGGCCAGGTTGACAAGGTAACTCACGCCGTAAGAAATGATAATCCCAATCACACAGCCTAAAATTCCGATATACGCACTTTCCATCAAGAACATTCGGCGAATGATAGACGGACTTGCCCCAATCGCTTTCATAATGCCGATCTCCTGCGTTCTTTCTGTAACCGCCATCGTCATCGTGTTAAATATTCCAATGGCTGAAATGATAACCGCGATACATCCGACAAAGATCAGGCCGATTTTGAAGACCATGAAGAAGGTGTTGGCTCCTTCAAGCTCGGTAGTAACTGATGTGACATAGTATCCGTCATCTGTTAGATCATTTGTCAGCTGTTCCACATTCTCAAATTTATCAGCATAAACGCCAACATTTTTTTCAACATTTCCGCCCTTGAAGTCCAAAAATTCCGAAAAGTCCTTCTTGAACTGGTCACTAATGAAGATGTTTGAATCCTCCATCCAATCTTGAGATGGTTTTTTTGTAATACCGACAATTTTAAAGTCATATGTTTTTGTTTTCGTAACATCCCCTGTTTTAGGGTCTGTTTTTGATACACTTAATTCAATCGTTTTGTTCAGGATGTCTTTCGTATAACCCTTTGGTTCTTCTATATCCTCGGGGTTTCCATTTGCTTCCTCGATTTTTTTGTTATATGCTTCAGATTCTTTTTTCGTCAATAATCTCTTTGCAAAGTCGTATCCTACTACGATTTCATTTTCCGACTTTGCGACTCTTCCTTTTTCTAATTCCATATTTGCTTTTAATTCATCGTTCATATTGGTAAAGATGAGATTAGAGCTTTCATTTGTGCGATTTCCTAAAGTTGCTTTGTTTGGTTCATACACTTGCGTTCGTTCTACAACTGACCTTACATGATCATACTTCTCTAAATCAGCTTTATTAATAGGCTTATCCCCTTCCTTGCCCATTACACTGACTTTAGTCACAATTTGCTGGCTCATTGTCATATCTGTGATTGTCTTTTGAATCCCGAATCCAACCGACGACAGCACAACTAAAAACGCACACGCCATTGTTGTCGCAAGAATGGTCATAAAGACGCGGAGCCTGTTTTTCTTCATATTTCTTCTGATAAAATGAACCTGATCCTTAAATCTCAACGGTAATACCTCCTTTTAACACACCGTCATGCAGCTGGAATTTTGAGTGTCCGATTGAAGCTACTTCATCATCATGGGTAATAATCACAAATGTAATGCCCCGCTCACGGTTCAGCTGCTGAATCAATTCAAGCACTTCCTGTTCCGTTTCTGAATCAAGGCTTCCCGTCGGCTCATCCGCTAAAATAATCGACGGATTTAAAATCAGCGCTCTCGCAATGCTGACACGCTGCTGCTGGCCGCCTGACAGTTCATTAGGGTAGTGAGCAGCATGGTTTTCAAGACCGACGCGTTTCAGCATGTCCTGTACCTTTTTCTTGCGCTCAGACGGTTTAATTCCTTTTAGCGCCAGCGGCATTTCAACATTCTCATATGTCGTTAAGCCCGGGATGAGCTGAAAGCTTTGAAAAATAAAGCCAAAGTGTTCAAGGCGGAACTGCGCCCATTCCTTTTCATTAAAGCCCGTAACATCAGTTCCGTTAATCACAATACGCCCTTTTGTCGGTGTGATGTAGCCTGATATCAAATTCAGAAGTGTTGATTTTCCTGATCCGCTTCGTCCGACGATACAGGCGATTTCTCCTTTCGCCACAGTCAACGAGACATCTTTTAAGACAGGCACTTCATTCTCACGGCCCTTTTTTCCAATCGTGAAAGAATGGTTAATATGCTGAACTTCAATCATCTTTTCTCTCTCCCTTATAAATGTTTTGTTTTTTTATAAATCGCAAAATAGCTGATAAGAAAACCAATCACGGCGCCAGCAGCCATGCCAAATATGTAGCCGACGAAGCTTTCCGTTGCGGCAAATCCAAAATACCCGAAGCCCATGATTCCAATGATAATGACAATGACCTGTACCGGGCGGTCTAGCGGTTTCCACAAAAAGAAATATCCGTTCCGTTCATTAGACAGTTTGACAAAACTGATGTAGCCGATGATGTAAAAGATGATCGTCATGATGGCCGGAATCACTAAATAATGTGGAGAATCCTCAACCCATTTCGAGTCTATATAGATTATCGGGACCAAATACTGTACCCATTTGGGTACTGGACCATGGATAAAATCGATTGACACTCCTAAAAGGATCTCGATGTTGATCGCAGGCAGACTGATGAGTAAAAACGGCGAAATGGCCACGGTAAATGAGACTAAAAGCTGTGCAAAAATATTGCCTGTCAAAGTTCCTCCAGCCATAACCAAAGAATAAGCCAGCATGCTAACAATGATCATTCCCAAGCTGTAGTTGTGAAAATAAACGGCCTGATCAGGCTTCAAAAACAAAATCAGCAAAACAGATAAAACATAACCTATGAGTTGCGGTATCACAATCACCATTCCGCCAGTCAAGAACTTCGCCTTAAATATCTGCCCTCGTGAATAAGGAAGGCTTAATGTAAAGTCAAAGTAGCCCTTGCTTCGTTCAATCCCAAGCTGGCTGACCGCCAAAACCACACCCCAAATCCAAAATACTGAGATAAATGTGCTGTTTAAATAATCAACGCTGAATACGCAGGGGCCGACCCAATTTTCTTTTCCAGTGACACAGCCTTGATAGATGAGATACATATTTAAAATTGATAAAGGATTACCCAATATAAAAACCAAAATGGTGATAACTAAGGCGACTTTATTCTGCCGCCACTCTTTGTAAAGCAGTCCGGAATCCGGCAACTCACTCCCTCCAAACCTAAGGCATTTCATTACACTTTTGTTTTCTTGTAAATAGAGAAGTAGCTCACAAAGAATCCAGCCACTGCCCCAATGATCATCCCCAAAATATAACCAATAATGGAATGTCCGGTATAGTATCCAAATAAACCAAATCCAAGGATGCCGAAAGCCATAACCAGAATTTGCACCGGACGATCTAATTTGTTCCATAAGAAAAAGTATCCGTTTCGTTCACTTGGAAGCTTTTTGAAGCTTATGAAGCCAATCAAGTAAAATAGCATGCTCATTACGGCTGGAATCAATAAAAGATACTTACTGTTAATCAGCCATTCATTTACAACGTAGTAACTAAACGGTACTAGTTTCGATAAATTGCTTGCCAGAGAGAAATAACTCTCAGGGGAAGGGAACAATTCCCATATACTCACATCAAAAACAACTTCAAGGTTTCCAACCGGCAATGCAATCATTAAATACGGCAATATAGCTGCAGAAAACGCCGTTAACAGCTGGGCAAAAGCATTACCCGTTAACGCTCCGGCGGCCATCACCAGTGAGTAAGTCATAAAGCTAATCACGATCACCCCAACGCTGCTGTGCTCAAAATAGTAGACGTGTTCAGGGCTATAAACAAGAATTAGCAGCCATGCAAGTAAAAAGCCAATCAATTGAGACAGTACAATCACAAAACTGCCTAACCAAAATTTCGTCTGGAAAATGTGGCTTCTGTTATATGGTAGGCTTAATATAAAATCCATCGTGCCTTTCGAACGTTCCATGCCCAGGAAGCAGACCGCCAAAATGACACCCGGCACCCAGTTGAGATCTATCAGATTGCTTATGGAATAATTCACAATAAAATCACAATATTGCGGGTCTTGGCGATCAAGGCATCCTTGATAAGATAAATACGTATTCACGATAGAAAACGGATTTGCCAGCACTAAAAACACAATACTTAACAAAAGCACCACTTGATTCTGCTTCCACTCTCGATAGAGGAGACCTCGGTCTACCATCTCCGCTTCCCTCCAAACTTCGCAATGAACACTTCTTCCAAGTTGACAGGAAGCTCATTCCACACTTTTGGCTTCAGCTCTCTTAAAAAGCTCTTGTTCTTCTCATCGCTTTTCGGGATCAGCACCGTGTAAAACACACCGGCCTGATCGAGCATCGGAATGTTTTGCTCTCTGATGGCCAAATTGACATCTGTATCGAAGGCCATTTGAATTTTAATGTATTCTTCTTTTAACTCATCAAGATCCATTACATTTGTCAGTCTGTTATCTTCGAGAAAACCAATTCGGTTGCACATCCGTTCAATATCCTCAAGGCGATGGGAGGTGATCAGGATGCTCGTATCACGCTCAGCCACTTCATCGACCATCAGCTGCAGTACATCATGCCTTGTCACTGCATCTATTCCGTCCGTCGGCTCATCAAGAAGAATCAGCGCCGGTCTCGCCGCAAACGATAGAACGAGTGACAGCTGTTTTTTCAAGCCCGTCGACAGCTCACGGTACTTTTTCGTTTCCGGAATTTCGTATCTGTTCATCAGCTCATTCGCGTAGGTGACATCAAACTTCGGATAAATCCTTCTCAGGATGTCAACAAGCTGCTTGTATGTATACTTGTCATAAAAAGGATTCTGAACAGGCATGTAGATGATATTCTGTTTCACCTTCGGATGCTTTTTGATTTCTACGCCGTCAAACAGAATCGTTCCGCTGTCCGCGAAAATAATTTGCTGGATTAAACGGAGCATCGTCGTTTTACCCGATCCGTTCCGGCCGAGCAGCCCGAAAATTTCCCCTTTTTCAATTGTTAAAGAAACGTCTTTTAATACTTGATTGCCGTCAATCGTCTTTGACAGCTGTCTTAATTCAATCATCACTCTTACCCCCTTTCACATCAGCGCTGATTTCCTTTATCCATTCTTGCAGTTTCTCCAGCTCAACCCCCGCATAATGTGCATCGATGATGAGCTGTTTGAGTTGCTCTTTAATCATCGTCATCTTCCCTTCAACCAGTGTCGTTTTTGCATTTTCCGATATATAGGTCCCTCTGCCCCGCAGCGTTTCAATAATACCCTCTCGCTCAAGCTCTTTGTACGCTTTGCTGACAGTATTCGGATTCGCAATAATGATCGTCGCCAATTCTCTGACAGAAGGAAGCTTATCACCAGGCTTCATGATCCCTTTCAAACAAAGCTCTTTCATTTGCTGAATAATTTGTTCGTAAATGGGCGTTGAGCTTCTTGGATCGATTTGAATCATTTACTTCCCTACTTTCTATACGATCTGAACCTTTCATAAATAAAACGAATCAATTATACTTTTTTGCCATTCAAAACCGATCATCACAAGGACAAGAAAAAAAGAACAAGCGATCATAGATGCCGCGATCAGCATTGGCACGTTACGTTTGTTTTGTTTTTTATGTTTCATAACTGCCTCCCTTAAATTCAATATATAAATGACTTTTCATTAGTGTCTATAGTGTATTACTCCAATTAGTACACTTAATACAATAAATACTTTGCAGTGCAAAGTCAATCCTTTTTTACAAAAAAACGGACCCTTATCAAAAGGGTCCGTTTCTTACACATCAAGAGGGTGCTGCAAGATCATATTATTTTGCAAAGCTTGAAGCTGAAGCCTCATTCTGTACAGCTGTTCTCTCTGCTGATCATTTGATGACAGCCATAGTTTATTCAAGGCATTTACCGCATTTTCAATCTGCATTTGCGCATCGCTGTATTCTTGGTCGTTATAATGCTCTTGTTTAGAAGCGATTTTCAGCTGTTCTTCAGCATAATCATACGCCTGCATACATTGTTGGAGATGTTCATCTACTGATTGTCTTGTTGCCACAGTAACCCCTCCTCTTGGTAATGGAAACAATCCATCATCCATAGTGTAGCCTCATCAGACATGATTCAATAAAGAAATTTATGGTCGATATTCATTTGTTCTCATCTGAAATGCGTGCTACAATTTTAGGATGCAATTGTACGCAAGGAGGCACATTAATCGTGATTCAGAACAATCCTTTTCCTTATTCAAATACGGAAAAACGCTATCATACATTAAATTATCATCTCAGAGATCATTTCGGGCATAAGGTATTTAAAGTAGCGCTTGACGGCGGCTTTGACTGCCCGAACCGTGACGGCACTGTCGCTCACGGCGGCTGTACCTTTTGCAGCGCTGCGGGCTCCGGTGATTTTGCAGGAAACCGGGCCGATGATTTAATGACGCAATTCCACGACATTAAAAACCGCATGCATGAAAAATGGAAGGACGGGAAATATATCGCTTATTTCCAGGCTTTCACCAATACACATGCGCCAGTTGACGTGCTTCGAGAGAAATTCGAGTCTGTTCTCGCGCTCGACGATGTGGTCGGCATTTCAATCGCCACACGGCCGGACTGCCTGCCGGATGACGTTGTTGAGTATTTGGCAGAACTCAATGAACGCACGTATCTCTGGGTGGAGCTCGGGCTTCAGACAGTTCACGAACGCACAGCTCTTCTGATTAACCGGGCACATGACTTTGACTGCTACGTTGAAGGTGTGAACAAGCTAAGAAAACACGGCATACGCGTCTGCTCGCATATTATCAATGGACTTCCTTTGGAAGACCGGAACATGATGATGGAAACGGCAAAAGCAGTGGCAAATTTGGACGTACAGGGTATTAAAATCCATTTGCTGCACCTGCTGAAGGGCACGCCGATGGTGAAACAATACGAAAAGGGAAAGCTGGAATTTCTCTCTCAAGACGATTATGTGCAGCTCGTCTGTGACCAGCTTGAAATCATCCCGCCAGAAATGATCGTACACCGTATCACTGGTGACGGGCCGATTGAATTGATGATTGGGCCAATGTGGAGTGTGAACAAATGGGAAGTGCTCGGCGCTATCAATAAAGAACTTGAAAACCGCGGCAGCTACCAAGGTAAGTTCTTTCAGCGTCTTCAGGAGGAATCAGCCTTATGATTCTGAAAAAGATTCTTCCCTACAGTAAAGAGCTGCTGAAAATGGCCGCAGGGGACGGAGACATTGTTGTTGACGCCACAATGGGGAACGGGCATGACACCCTGTTTTTAGCTGAACTTGTCGGTGAAAACGGCCATGTATACGCATTTGATATACAAGAATCAGCAGTGGCCAATACGAAGGAGCGGCTCGGTGACACCTATCAAAACCGGACAACTTTATTTCATAAAAGCCATGACAAAATTGCTGAATCACTTCCGCAGGAAACACACGGGAAAGTAGCGGCCGCTGTGTTTAACCTTGGCTATCTGCCAGGCGGGGACAAATCGATTACGACAAACGGCAATTCAACGATTCAAGCAATTGAACAGCTTCTCAGCATCATGAAAGATGAAGGCCTGATTGTTTTGGTCGTCTATCACGGCCATCCGGAAGGCAAAACTGAAAAAAACGACGTGCTCGACTTTTGCCGGGACTTGGATCAGCAAGCAGCCCGTGTCTTAACATACGGATTTATCAATCAGCAAAATGACCCGCCGTTTATTATTGCGATCGAAAAAAAAGCTCAAATCAGCAAATGATTTGAGCTTTTTTCTTTGAGTTTTTCATCCAGGCTATCTTTTGAAACTTTCTGTAGGCTCTGCCGTTGATATAAAAGAAAAAGGAGGTTTTTCCGCTTGCTTTGATCAGCTTCTTCGCGAGCCGGCCCATTTCCTTTTGGCCCGCCACTTTATCATCAGACAAATAGACACCCAGCAAGCCGCGGTTGATTAAGCGGTGGAAGTTTTCGTGCGGAATGCCGTGCAGATGTTCATCGGCTTTCTGAATAAAGTGCTGCAGCCGATTCATCATTTCTTCATGCGACTGATAATACGAGCAGAAATTCAAGTCCCCTTCAAGCAAGTCCTCCTCTTGGTCAATCAAATAATCAAGCAGAATATGAAGACCTTGTATGTAAGGAAAATAACTGTTGCGGATTTTTTTTGCGGTGCTTTCAGTAAAATCAGGCTGAAACGAATATGCGACAAGACAGAAAATGCCTAGCGTGGAGCCTGCACAAGCTGAGAATTCATACCATTCCATCTCAGGAAGCTCTGATTCATATTGGGTAAACCACTTTTCAAGGCGCGGGACGCGCTCATGCTCTACAACGTGCTTATGCACCTGCAAATCGCAATAATAGCCGCAAAGCTCAAGCAGATAAGGTTTAATCATGTCGTAGTGTTCAATAGACCCGAGGACACGCTGGCACGTTTTCACCAATTCCTGCAAATATCCGCTGTCATCCTGCTCGTCCCTGAATTGATAATAATTTTGCGGTTCAGCTCCCACTGTCAACGCGTCCTGCATAGAGGTGTGAAGCATTCGAAAATCTTCCGGGTCAAGTGAGGTGCTGCGGTCGCACAAATTGTCCAGGTAGTCGCTGATTGTTTGATATGCGATGATGAACTCAACACATTTCTGCTTATGACTCCCTGACAATAAGGCCAATATGCCGCCGCCTTCACAGTGAAACGTTTTATCTCGAATACTTGCGGTTGCCTGTGCTTTTAATTCACTGTTTTTAATTGCTTCTGATTTTTGCTTCCATATGTTCAGCTCTTGATGAACGAGCGGAAAAATTTCACGATATACTTTGGCCATCAGTCCAAAAGGATGTTCCGGTACTGTCAACACATGCACCCCCCAGTTCAAATATATTGATCAGTAAATGCTCTTGCGGCTTTAAAAACGTCTTCTCTTTCCGGTTCATTAAATATTTCATGATAAAGCCCTTCCCATTCCCTATATGACTTATTGTGGGAAGCAACCCCTGAAAACCACTTGATAACCTTCGTTTTGTCGACCAGCTTGTCATCTCCGGCCTGCATGACTAGAAGCGGCACCCTTAGAAAAGCCTCTGTCGGCACCATGGCAGACTCAATAGTTTTTAACAGCTCTCTGTACCATCTGACAGAAACCTTCGTGACAAAAAGGGGATCGTTCTGGCCTGCTTCGATGACATCTTCATTCCGTGTCGCCATATCAATCGATAATCCTGAATCAACTTTAAGCGACGGAGCGATGACATTCAGCCCCTTTGATGCAAGGTCAAGCACTTTATTGACTTTAATTTGCAGCCCGAGACACGGTGATGATAAAATAATTCCCGTAATGCGGGGGTTTCTCTGCTGTTTAAACCATTCAATCGCGATCAGGCCGCCCATGCTGTGGCCGAGAAGAAAAACAGGCAGTTCAAAGGTTCGCGCTTTATCGATCCAAGTATCTACTTCATCAATGTATTCTTGAAATGAGTGAATATGACCCCTGGCCCGGGTGGTCGTCCCTTGTCCCGGCAGATCACCCATTACAACGTGATAACCCGAAGATCTCCACATTTCACTCAGCCATTTATACCGTCCATGATGTTCACTTGCCCCGTGGATTATAACAATCACTGCCACAGGTCTGTCTGCTTTCCAGGTCCACATGCGGTTCACCTCATACAAAAATTAAATAGAGAAAGAAGGATGAAAGATATATGATTTACCCTTATAAGGAATACACGCCAAAAATCCACCCAACGGCTTTTGTAGCCGATAATGCAACAATTACCGGTGATGTGGTCATCGGAGAACAATCCAGCATTTGGTTCTCAGTGGTCATAAGAGGAGATGTAGCCCCGACCAGAATCGGTAACAGAGTCAATATCCAAGATTTAAGCTGCCTCCATCAAAGCCCGAACCGGACGCTTCTCATTGAAGATGACGCCACGATAGGCCATCAGGTTACACTCCATAGCGCCGTGATCCGTAAGAACGCCTTAATCGGCATGGGTTCAATCATCTTAGACGGAGCCGAAATCGGTGAAGGCGCCTTTATCGGTGCCGGCAGTCTTGTTCCGCCGGGAAAAATCATTCCGCCAGGCCATCTTGCCTTCGGCCGCCCGGCAAAAGTCATCCGCCCTTTGACGGATGAAGACCGAAAAGACATGCAAAGAATACGGTCTGAATATGTAACAAAGGGTCAATATTATAAATCACTTCAGCAAATGTAAGACCAGCTTCGTTTTACTTTACCATTTTTCAAAATATTATTTAAGCGATAACCATCGCTGACCCGAACCAAATAGCAGTTCGGGTTTTTAATTTTCCATAAAACGTTCACAAATCAAAACAAACGTGTGACTTTTATCTTATCATAAAAAATGAGACGCCACTGTAAGCAGTCTCTGCAAAAAACTTATTCCTATTCTCTGCTCTCTATGAGTAGCTTTACTTAAACAAAAAAGAGCCCGCCGGGAGCTCTCTTTGTCAGCTGATCTGTTGTTCAGTTGACACAGCTGCGTTTTTCTTATGAAAGCCTTTGCCATAATAAACGGCTATCAAAATCAGAAACCAAATCGGACCGACAATAACGGCGACTCTTGTTTCCGGACTATAAGCCATCAGGATAATGACAAATGCTAAAAAGGCCAATGATAAATATGACGTGAATGGGTAAAAAGGCATTTTATATTTTAATTGCTTTTGATCCTTTGGCTGCATGCCCTTACGATATTTGATCTGAGAAAGCAAGATGATCGCCCATGTCCAAATCGCCCCGAATGTGGCAATGCTTGTGACCCAAGTAAATACCTTCGCAGGCACAATATAGTTTAACAGCACACCGACTAATAACGCACCCGCAGAAGCCAGTACGGCCTTACCCGGAATGCCGCCTTTGGTCAGCTTACCGTATGCTTTTGGCGCCTCGCTCTGCTCCGCTAAGTTAAAGAGCATGCGTCCGGTGCTGAATATGCCGCTGTTGCAAGAAGACAGCGCTGCCGTCAGAACGACAAAGTTAATGATGCCTGCCGCATATGGAATCCCCACTTTTTCAAACGTGAGTACAAAAGGGCTTCCTTGTGAGCCGATTTCCTGCCACGGATAAATGGACATGATCACAAATAAAGCACCGACGTAAAAAATCAGGATACGCCAAAATACCGTATCAATCGCTTTCGCTAATGACTTTTGCGGGTTTTTGACTTCGCCGGCCGTCACCCCTATCATCTCAATGCCTAAATACGCGAACATCACCATTTGAAGTGACAATAAAACCCCTTTTATTCCATGAGGAAAAAATCCGCCGTTGCTCCATAAATTACTGATGCCTGTAGCAATGCCTCCATTGCCGACGCCTGCAATGATCATTAATAAACCGACAGCAATCATAGAAAGGATCGCGACAATTTTAATCAAAGCGAACCAAAACTCCAGCTCTCCATACGCCTTCACGGCCAGGAAATTGACACCAGTCATAATCACCAGCGCCGACAATGCCCAAATCCAATTTGGCACATCCGGAAACCAGTATCCCATATAAATTCCGACAGCGGTGATTTCCGCCATACAGGTTACAACCCATAAGAACCAGTAATTCCACCCGGTTAAGTAGCCTGCGAGCGGACCTAAGTAGTCACGTGCGTACCTGCTGAAGGAGCCCGCGACCGGCTTTTGAATGGCCATTTCCCCAAGCGCCCTCATAATAAAAAACATAACCAGACCGCTGCAGGCATATGCCACCAAAATACCTGGCCCTGCTAATTGGATAGCTGATGCGGAGCCAAGGAAGAGTCCCACTCCTATGGCAGCCCCTAAAGACATTAAAGAAATATGCCTTTCTTCAAGACCGCGATGCAATTCTTGTTTTTGTTTTTGCATGTTCCCTTCTCCCCTAGAAAAAAATATCATTAAATCATTCTTCTGAATATTTCGCACGAATGTGCAGGGTAATCAATGATGATGGAGAAATACTGGTATAATAACAAGGCTTTCGACGAATCGAAAGCCTTATCTGTTAAACAAAGATGACTTCTTTAGGCTGATGGCTCAGCTCTTCAGGCATATACCGTTTTTCGATATTGATGCTGTGCCAGATCATAAAGATGAGCACTGTCCAAATTTTACGGCTGTTATCAGCCTTGTCGGCACAATGGTCTTCAAGAAGCTGAAGAACGTAATCCTTATGGATATAAGCGTCCGTTTGGCTATCTTGAATAATGCTGCGCACCCATTCGTTCATTTCGTTTTTCAGCCAATGACGGATCGGTACAGGGAAACCGAGCTTTTTGCGGTTCAATACGTGATCCGGCACAATTCCTTCAGCAGCTTTGCGAAGGAGATACTTCGTCGTACCATTCTTTGTTTTCAATTCATCAGGAATTTTAGAAGCAACGTCAAATACGACTTTATCAAGGAACGGCACACGCAATTCCAATGAATTCGCCATTGTCATTTTATCCGCTTTTAGCAAGATGTCGCCTCGCATCCAAGTGTGGATATCGACATACTGCATTTTGTTAATATCGCTGTATGAGCTGCTTTCTGTAAAGTAAGGCTTCGTCACATCGCGATACGAAAGGCTAGAATCATAGTGCTTCAGCAGCTGTTCCTTCACGGATTCTTCAAAGATCTTCGCGTTGCCGATATAACGCTCCGGAAGCGGAGTGCAGCCGCGCTCAAGCAGGCTCTTTCCTCTCATTCCCTCAGGCATAACCGCCGCTACGTGCAGAAGCATCTTTTTCAAGCCGGACGGAATGCGTTCAAACGGTTTAAGAGAAAGCGGTTCACGGTAGATGTTGTATCCGCCAAACAGCTCGTCCGCACCTTCGCCAGATAACGCAACCGTTACGTGTTTTTTCGCTTCTTTCGCCACGAAATACAATGGAATCGCAGCCGGGTCTGCAAGCGGATCATCAAAGTGCCATACGATTTTAGGAAGCTCGTTCATATATTCTTCCGGAGAAATGACTTTGCTGATATTTTCAATGCCCAGTGCAGCGGCAGTTTCTTTCGCTACATCAACTTCACTGAAGCCCTGCTGTTCAAATCCGACTGAAAATGTTTTTAAGCTTGGATGAAATTCTTTCGCAACGGATACAATAAACGAAGAATCAATTCCGCCTGAAAGGAATGAACCGACAGGCACATCACTTCTCATATGAACTTTTACAGAGTCATAGATAGCGTCTCTGACTTCTTTGACAAGTTTATCTTCTTCCGTCTGAACAGGCTGGAAACGCGCCTTGAAATACGTTTTGAATGTGATATCGCCGTCAGGGCGGATTGTAAACTGAGAACCCGGCTCTACTTTTTTCACATCAATATCAAGCGTGCTTGGCTCAGGAACGAATTGGAAAGACATATACTGCTGTAATGCTTCTTTATCTATTTCAATATCATTTTGAGCTGCCATTAAACTTTTTCTCTCTGAGGCAAAATAAACCTGATCATTGATCGTTGTGTAATACAACGGCTTAATGCCGAATGGATCTCTTGCTCCATAAAGCACATGATCGTTTTTATTCCAAATCAGAAAGGCAAACATGCCGCGGAGCTTGGAAGCCGCTTCTTCTTTATAGTGACGGTAAGTCGCAAGAAGAACCTCTGTGTCCGAATCTGTGTTGAAAGTATATCCCTTTGCTTCAAGCTCTTCTCTCAGTTCGATATAGTTATAGATTTCCCCGTTAAAAATAATCCAATATTTCTCATCTTCATATGATAAAGGCTGTCCGCCATTTTCCACATCAATAATGCTGAGCCGTCTGAATCCGAATCCAACGTGCTCATCATGGTAATATCCATCACTGTCAGGACCGCGGTGAACGATCATTTGGTTCATTTGTTTGATTAGTTCTTCTTGATCAGCGGTTTGAGTTAACGGATGCTTGTTAAAAACCCCGACAAATCCACACATAGTATTGCCTCCATATTTAAAATTGTCATCATTGAACCCCTATTTATAGACGCTGTGAACAGTATTTGGTTTCACAGTTATGTAAAAAAATAAACATGGATACATCGATAAAAAAGGGAAAGCCGCTTAACCAGTAAGCGGCTATAAAATTATTCTCCTAACGCTTCTTTACGCAGCTGTTCCGCTTTGTCTGTACGCTCCCACGGAAGGTCAACATCGTGGCGTCCAAAGTGGCCGTACGCAGCAGTCTGTTTGTAGATCGGACGGCGTAAATCAAGCATTTTGATAATGCCGGCAGGTCGTAAATCAAAGTTATTGCGAACAACTTCAATCAGTTTTTCCTCTGAAGCTTTTCCGGAACCAAATGTATTGATTGAGATGGACACAGGCTGTGCAACACCGATCGCGTATGCAAGCTGCACTTCGCATGAATCTGCAAGCTCAGCCGCAACGATGTTTTTCGCAACGTATCTTGCAGCATAAGCAGCTGAACGGTCTACTTTCGTCGCATCTTTACCAGAGAACGCGCCGCCGCCGTGACGTGCGTAGCCGCCGTACGTATCAACGATAATTTTACGTCCTGTAAGCCCCGCATCCCCTTGAGGTCCTCCAATGACGAATCGGCCTGTAGGGTTAATGAAGTATTTTGTTTCTTCATCAATTAATTCTTCAGGAACAACCGGATTGATGACATGTTCTTTAATGTTGCGCTGAATTTGCTCAAGCGTAATTTCAGGATGGTGCTGAGTTGAAATAACAATCGCGTCAATGCGGACAGGTTTGTTATTTTCATCATACTCAACCGTTACCTGTGTTTTACCGTCAGGGCGAAGGTAAGGAAGAACATCTTCTTTACGCACTTCACTCAAGCGGCGGGCTAGTTTATGAGCAAGTGAAATTGGAAGAGGCATAAGCTCTTTCGTTTCGTTGCACGCATAACCGAACATTAAACCTTGGTCACCCGCTCCGATTGCTTCGATTTCTTCGTCGCTCATTGTGCCTTCACGGGCTTCAAGCGCTTGGTCTACACCCATTGCAATATCAGCAGACTGCTCGTCAATTGATGTCAGGACCGCACATGTTTCCGCATCAAATCCGTATTTTGCACGTGTGTATCCGATTTCTTTAATCGTTTCACGAACCGTTTTTGGAATATCAACATACGTAGAAGTTGTGATTTCTCCGCTGACAAGAACCAAACCAGTTGTCACAGACGTTTCACAAGCAACACGCGCGTTAGGGTCTTTCTTTAAAATTTCATCTAAGATGCTGTCAGAAATCTGGTCACAGATTTTATCCGGATGCCCCTCCGTAACAGATTCTGATGTAAATAAACGACGATTTTTACTCATGATTTGCTTCCTCCTGCACAAGGCCTCCCGAAAGACCTTATATATATGATACGGAACTCGCTCCCTCTTATACAATGTTACGTTTATATTAGAGATGTTAATTGGCATATTTATGAAATAAAAAAACCTTTTCCGTTCGAGGAAAGGGTTTGGTCTTTGTGCCTTTCACTCTTATCGCTCAAGGAATCATTCAACCTTGCATCAGGTTAGCACCTTGGTTGTCTCACGCAGTTTGAACATAATGAATAATAGAGAAACCGGTTGCTGGGCTTCATAGGGCCTGTCCCTCCGCCAGCTCGGGATAAGAGTATCCGCTCAATGAAATATCTTATCGTAAAAGGGTTTGCAATGTCAATATGAATCAGGAGAAATAGACGCCTTTATTGCGGAAAACAATGGAAGTGCACACACAAAAAACGATAAATAGTATAGACTATTTGAAAATATATGTTATACTAATTCACAATTAGCAAAACACAAATAAAATGATAAAGGAAGGTTTCTTATGAACTCAGTTGATTTAACCGCTGATTTGCAAGCCTTATTAACAAGTCCTAATGTGCAGCATAATTTATCTGCAGCTCAGCTTACAGAAAAAGTACTTTCCCGTAACGAAGGCATTTTAACATCCACGGGTGCTGTCCGGGCGACCACAGGCGCTTACACTGGACGTTCGCCGAAAGATAAATTCATTGTAGAAGAAGGAAGCACAAAGAGTAAGATCGATTGGGGTCCGGTGAATCAGCCTATTTCCGAGGAAGCATTTGACCGGCTGTACACGAAAGTTGTCAGCTATCTGAAACAACGAGATGAGCTGTTTGTTTTTGAAGGATTTGCCGGTGCTGATGAAAAATACAGACTGCCGATCACGGTCGTTAATGAATTTGCATGGCACAATTTATTTGCCAGACAGCTGTTTATCCGTCCTGAAGACAATGATAAAAAAACAGTCGAACAGCCGTTTACCATTCTTTCCGCTCCGCATTTCAAAGCGGACCCAAAAACAGACGGCACACATTCAGAAACCTTTATTATTGTTTCTTTCGAAAAGCGGACGATTTTAATCGGCGGAACGGAGTATGCCGGAGAAATGAAAAAATCGATTTTCTCCATCATGAATTTCCTGCTGCCTGAACGAGATATTTTATCCATGCATTGCTCCGCCAATGTCGGTGAAAAAGGCGATGTCGCGCTTTTCTTCGGCCTGTCGGGAACAGGAAAGACCACCCTTTCGGCGGATGCTGACCGGAAACTGATCGGTGATGATGAACACGGCTGGTCGGACACTGGTGTCTTCAATATCGAAGGCGGGTGCTATGCCAAGTGCATTCATTTAAGCGAAGAAAAAGAACCGCAGATTTTTAAAGCAATTCGGTTTGGATCCGTTCTCGAAAATGTTGTTGTAGATGAAGATACGCGTGAAGCCAATTACGATGATTCCTTCTATACAGAAAACACACGTGCTGCTTACCCGATTCATATGATCGACAACATTGTGTCTCCAAGCATTGCGGGCCACCCGTCAGCGATTGTATTTTTGACGGCTGATGCATTCGGCGTTCTGCCGCCAATCAGCAAGCTGACGAAGGAGCAGGCTATGTACCACTTCTTAAGCGGTTATACGAGTAAACTAGCCGGAACCGAACGCGGCGTCACGTCTCCTGAGACGACATTCTCCACATGCTTCGGTTCACCGTTCCTTCCGCTCCCGGCTCATGTATATGCGGAAATGCTCGGCAAAAAGATCGACGAACACGGCGCAGACGTTTACCTTGTCAACACAGGCTGGACCGGCGGCGGCTATGGCACAGGGGAACGCATGAAGCTTTCATACACACGGGCGATGGTAAAAGCAGCGATTGAAGGCAAATTAGAAAATGTACAAATGACCACTGACGATATTTTCGGCCTGCACATCCCGGTTCATGTTCCAGGTGTTCCCGATCACATCCTTCAGCCGGAAAACACGTGGAATAACAAAGAGGAATACAGAGAAAAGGCTGCGTATCTGGCAAACGAATTCAAAGAAAACTTCAAAAAGTTCACAAATACAGATGCCATTGCGCAAGCAGGCGGGCCACTCGTTTAAAAAGCAAAAGCCAAGAGCAATTCAGCTCTTGGCTTGTTTTAATTGACTGTATGCAAGGAAGTCAGCTTGTACGTAATGATTGTCCGCCCGTCTGTCCATTCAAGCTTCTGCACTTCAGCTGTGCCTGACTTTTCACCAGACTTTGTTTTGCTCACATCCATCGGAATCTCCATCGGATAAATGCGATACCCGTCTTTCTCTAATCTGAATATATTTTCATCTATGCGAACTTCTTTTCCTTTTGTCACAATTAATGTATTAAATTCCACAGGCATTCCCAAATTGAAATCCCCTTTCGTTCTCTTTTTTCTATATCATAACATATTTCACCGTCAGCGGTTTTTCATCCATTGCGTGAGCTGCCGCACAATACGCCGGTTTTCCTTCGGCGGAAAATAATGTGTGAATGTACTGTAATACCACGTCTCTACAGGCTTGTGCAGCTGTTTTAATTTCTCCTCAAATAAATAGGAATGCTGAATGGAAACATTTTGATCTTTTTCTCCGTGAATTAATAAAACGGGGGCTTCAATTTTGTTCACTTGATCAAAAGGCGTTCGCCATTTGTATTCGTCAGGCACCTTTTTCGGCGTTCCCCCAATTACTCTTTTCATCATTCTGCGCAAATCCTGCCGCTCCTCATATGTAAGATTCATATCACTGACGCCTCCCCACGAAACGAATGAAGCCGCATGCCGTCCCATTTCAATCGCAGTAAGCATTCCCATTATGCCGCCTCGGGAGAAACCGAAGATATGAATTCTGCCCTTTTTTACTTGAGGATGCTGCTGAAGCAGGCGAAAAGCAGAAAAAGCATCCTCTCTGTCTTCTCCTGCAAAATCCTCGTTGCCTTCTCCTCCCTGGTTCCCCCTGTAAAAGGGGGCAAATACAACAAATCCTTGGGACGCAAACTGGATAATTCGGCCCGGTCTGACCATTCCAACACTCTTGATGCCGCCGCGCAGATATAAAAATCCGTCATATCGCCCAGGTGCCGCCGGCTCCGCCAGCAGCCCTTTCACTTTTAAGCCATTTGAAAGGTAGCAGATGGAATACAAGCGCACATGCTTGCTCGGCGACGGAAATCTTCTTTTCTCAACAATCACTGCTCCCGCCTCCTTTTTCTTTATTCTTTCCTGTCTTTAAAAATAAATCCTGTCACGCCGGATTAGGCATTCACACATTTTTATACCCATCATACGATATGTAAAGCAAAAAAGGATATTAACTTGATGCTAAATAAGGAGGTTGTCATGTGAACAAATGGTTAAGGCTGGGCTGTTTCTGCGTTTGCAGTGTGTTTCTCATCATTGCCCTGAGTGCTTGCAAGCAGGAAGAAACACTCACGAAAGTAAAAGTAGCCGAAGTGACCCATTCCATTTTTTATGCACCTTTATATGTTGCAGAATCTAAAGGCTTTTTCAAGGATGAAGGCCTTGATGTTGACGTCAATACGACCTGGGGCGGCGACAAAACGATGACTTCGCTTCTTTCAAACGGCTCGGACATTGCGCTTGTCGGATCAGAAACATCCATTTATGTCAAAGCGCAAGGAGCTAAAGACCCTGTCATTAACTTCGCACAGCTGACACAGACAGACGGAACGTTCCTTGTCGCAAGGGAAGATGCCGAAAATTTCAACTGGGACCAGCTGAAAGGGAAGACGTTTCTCGGCCAGAGGAAAGGCGGTATGCCGCAAATGGTCGGCGAGTATGTGCTGAATCAACATCACATTGACCCGCATAAGGATATTGACCTTATCCAAAACATAGACTTCGCCAATATATCCAATGCCTTTGCTTCTGGAACCGGTGATTATGTCCAGCTTTTTGAGCCAACTGCTTCACTCTTTGAGAAAGAAGGCATCGGCCACATCGTTGCTTCGTTCGGAGAAGAATCAGGCCAGGTTCCTTATACGACATTTATGGCAAAACAAAGCTATTTAAAGAAAAACGAAGATACAGCCGTCAAATTTACGAGAGCTATTTATAAAGCGCAGCAGTGGATAGGTAAACACTCAGCAAAGGACATCACAGAAGCGATTAAAAATGAATTTGACGATACGGATCCAGATGTCATCGAAATGTCCATCGAACGCTACAAAAAACAACATTCTTATTCTCCAGACCCGCTTCTCAACGAAAAAGAATGGGAACTGCTCCAAACGATTATGGATCAGTCAGGTGAACTGCCAAAGCATATTCCATACAGTGAACTTGTGAACAAACAAATCGCCGAAAAAGTCACCTCAGAAAAATAGGAGGCGCCATCTATGTCTTTTTTACATGTCGACCATGTAACCCATACTTATTTTTCTATGAAAGAAAAAACGACGGCCGTACAGGACATTCATTTCGATGCCGATAAAGGCGATTTCATCTCATTTCTCGGTCCGAGCGGCTGCGGAAAAACAACACTGCTTTCCATAATTGCAGGCCTGATCGAACCTTCGGAAGGCAGAGTTCTGATTGAAGGCCGTGAGCCGAATCAAAAAGAACATAACATTGGCTACATGCTTCAGCAGGATTACTTATTTCCCTGGAAATCCATTGAGGAAAATGTGCTCCTCGGTTTGAAAATCGCCGACACACTTACTGAAGAAAACAAGGCCGCAGCACTCGGTCTTTTGCCGGAGCTGGGTCTCGTTGATGTTGAAAAGAAATATCCTAAGGAGCTGTCAGGCGGGATGAGGCAGCGGGCCGCTCTAGCAAGAACTCTTGCCCCAAACCCAAGTCTGCTTTTGCTTGATGAGCCATTTTCCGCGCTTGATTTTCAGACGAAGCTGTCTTTGGAAAACCTCGTTTTCCGCACATTAAAGGAGTATCAAAAAACAGCGGTGCTTGTCACTCATGATATAGGGGAAGCGATTGCGATGAGTGATACCATCTTTTTATTTTCTAATCAGCCGGGCACCATTCATCAAATTTTTACAATCCCTAGAGAATTGGCTGCGATGATGCCTTTTGACGCCCGTCAGGAGCCATCCTTCCAGACGCTGTTTCAAACGATATGGAAGGAGCTGAATTCTCTTGAGAAACAGCAAAGAAACAATTGATCTGCTTCATGAGCAATTTCAATTCAAACAGAAAAAAGAGAAATGGAATGTCCATTCTTTTCAGCTTGCGATATTTATCCTCTTTTTCTCCGGATGGGAAATCGCAAGCAGACAGGGCTGGATTGATCCTCTGATCTTCAGCTCGCCGTCAGCCGTATGGCGATTACTGATTGAAAAGCTTGCTGACGGCTCATTGCTGTCGCATATCGGCGTTACTTTATTTGAGACGGTGCTTGGCTTTTTGCTGGGGACTTTCCTGGGCACGTGTCTTGCCGCGTTGTTATGGTGGTCCAATCGGCTTGCCAGGATATTAGATCCATATCTGGTCATTTTAAATGCTATGCCGAAAGTGGCGCTCGGGCCTATCCTGATTGTCGCGCTCGGTCCCGGCTTTGTCAGCATTATCGCGATGGGAGCGGTCATTAGCGTCATTATTACAACCATCGTCGTTTATACCGCCTTTCAAGAGGTGGATGAGAACTATATTAAAGTAATGAAAACATTCGGCGCAAACAAGTGGGTTATTTTTAAAGAAGCGATTCTTCCCGCATCTTCGCCCGCTATTATTTCAACACTGAAGGTAAACGTCGGTTTATCGTGGGTCGGTGTCATCGTAGGCGAATTTCTTGTTTCAAAGGTCGGATTAGGATACATGATTATTTACGGATTCCAAGTCTTCAATTTTACACTCGTCTTCTTAAGTTTGTTGATTATTGCTATATTTGCCACTCTGATGTATCAGGGCGTAGAACTGTTAGAGAAGAAATGGACGAAGGGCAGAACATAAAAAGCCCGGCAGATAGCCGGGTTTTTAGTTGATCCATCCCGCTTCTTTCAGCTTTTTCAAACTGATGGGAAGCACAGAATCCTTCATAATAAAGCTGAATTTTTTATTACGGGGCAGGTTTTCTGGAAGTTCTTGAAACAGAACCGGTCCTTTCGTTTCAAAGTAATCGGCTTGCTTTTCAAGCTTCTCTATATCTGCAAAATATATATTTTTCACAATAACCTTTTCTTTTCCGAGAACTTTATACTGTCCGAGATACTTGAGGCTTTTCACTCTCGCCCCTGTTTCTTCCTTTACTTCTCGAAGCGCCGCCTCTTCCGCGCACTCCATCGGTTCCACTTTCCCGCCCGGAAACTCAAATCCTCTGTCCTCATGTTCTGTCAAAAGCCATTTGTCACCAAAACGGCAGATGACCCAGACATGCTTCGGGCTGTCCGAAAAGGGCTGATTGTCAAAGGAGAGCTGAACAGTATTCTGATAATAATCTTTAAACTCGTACATGTTTATCCCTCAAATCCGTTCCTAGCTATCTTCCATACATCATACCACAGTTACGTTTCTTCGGTAGCTTTTTATCAAAAAATAAGGGAAACCCAGCGCGCCATCCGGATCTGAAACGTTAGACCAGCTCGTACAGCTTTCGGCCCCATCTCTTGTTAAAATGTGTAAATGACTGGCGCTCTGGGCTTTATTATGACCCGCGAACAGGTAAAAGTTACGGTTTGCGTCTGAATTTATTTTTTAGCGTTTCTAATAGATCCACAAGCATTTCCGGAACGGGTATACCGAGAGAGCTGGCTGTCACAACAATTTGCACAGATTCATAAAGAATATAAAACATAATGGCCAAGTCACGTATCGATCCCTGTGTATTTAGCAGCTGGTCAAAAAAGTGGCAGACAGAGATCAGAGCCAACGTAACTAATTTTTTGACAAAACGGGCAAAAACCTTCTTTAACACCAGTTTGTGAATAATTGTTTCCTTCAAGGTCGTACTGATAAATTCAATTGCCATAAGAGACAGCAATATGAGGAATGAGTACTGAAAACCTCCGAAGAAAAACCCCGCTGCTGAAACGCTGACTGCAATTAACGAAAAGATGCCAAAGTCTCTATCCATTTATCCCAACATCCTTTCACAGAAACGGCCTTACCATATTCTATGGAAAGCATGCCGAACGGATTGGATTTTTCAGAAAAATGGACTAGTTGTCGCCTATTTTTGCGAGCAAACAAAAACCGGACATCTTCACGAGATATCCGGCCTTTCTTTTCTATTATCCAAGGTAAGCTTTCAGCATCCAGTTATGTTTTTCAATATTTTGATGAATTGCAAGAAGCATGTCCCCTGTTGTTTCGTCTCCGACCTCATCGGCTAAGTCCATGCCGCTTTTCAGTTCTTCCGCGATAACTGTAAAATCATCATACACACTCTGAACCATTTGTTCTGCTGTTTCGTTCCCGTTCGCTTCTTTTACTGAAGCTGTTTCCAAAGATTCTTTCATTGTCGCGATCGGTTTTCCGTTCAAAGCCAAAAGACGCTCTGCCAAATCATCAATATAAGTTGCAGTCTCGTTATAAAGCTCCTCAAATTTTTCATGAAGTGTAAAGAAATCTTTTCCTTTTACATACCAGTGATAATTATGTAGTTTCACATACATGACTGTCCAGTTGGCTACTTGTTTGTTCACGGCTTGAATTAATTGTTCTGACATATTATCGTCCTCCTTGTTTATATTAAGTGTATACCCTTCATATCGTACGCTAAAACCTTTATTTTACCCGTCTGACACAATGTCTTCCACTATGTTACAATTATTGAAAACGGGAGGTGGAATCATGACGCTTCTCATCACGATAAGTATTCTGATTGTGCTGGCTGTTTTGCTCGTAAGCGTTTGGACGACTGTAAAAGCCTATAATGTAAAGCACACGATTGACCCTCCTCAAGAAGGAAATGCTCCCGGTTCAGATCCAAAAGGTCAATGATGGTGTGATTGATCTTCTTCAGGTTTCTTGATGGCAGCATCGGCGTCTCCGACTTGGACTTTTAAGGTCGGCATGCTGTGCTGTTTTTTTGCAGTTACATGAGATTGTACAGTGTATACGCCATCTTCCTTAAACTCCGTCTCAAATCGGTATACGCCATCTTCCTGTTTGGCTTTAAACATCTTGCTGTCATTTTTTTCTCCGTCTTTCCATACCTCAAATTCCACTTCATCAGCATCTGTCACCGCTTCATCTCCGTAAGAAACCGCCGCTTCATAAGCAGCATTCTCTCCCGGCTTCACTTTTTCCGGTCCGGTGAGTTTTACATCTAATACCTCAGGCGTCTCAGCTGCTGTATGTGCTTTGTTCTCCTCTGATCCGCACCCATTCAATAAAAAAACAGCAGAAAAAAGTACTGCAGCGACCATCTTTTTCATTCCATCACCCTTTTCGTGTTTACCTCAATAGTAGCAAACGCTTACAGCAAATGGTATACAAAATCTGCACCGTCACAAAAAAGACCTTTTTGCCCGAAAGCAAAAAGGTCTTTTTTCTATTTAGCCAAAAACTTTTAGCAATTCTTCTTTATCCTGTGACAGCCAGAAACGCATCAAACGTTTTGCGCCTTCCAGGTCATGAAGCTTCGCCTGGCCGCACTGCTTTTCATTGGCAGCCGGAATTTCGGTAATTTCTACCGCTTCCTTCATTGTGTCTTCAAGCAGATCAACGATTTCCGCAGGAGTCGGCTCTCCGCTGACAACAAGATAGTATCCGGTTTGGCAGCCCATTGGTGAAATATCAATAATATCAAAATGATCATATTTCTCAGCATGAATGCGAATCGTAAACGCAAGCAAATGCTCGAGGGTATGGATTGTATCAGGCTTCATTGCCTGTTTATTCGGCTGGCAAAAACGAATATCAAATTTATTTACAACGCCGTCTGTTCCTACTTTATGCACACCGCAATGTCTTACGTATGGGGCAACAACAGCATTATGATCAAGTTCAAAACTTTCTACTGAAGGCATAATGGCACTCTCCCTTTTTTTAAAATGTATATTTATTATAACATACCTTTCCGATAAGAATTATCGAATAACTTTTCAAACCGCGTTATTTTTTTTATACTTGGATCAGAAAGGTTGCTGAAGAACCATGAAAACCATATTTATTGCTCTGATCAGAGGGTACCAAAAATTCATCTCGCCGCTGACGCCGCCAACGTGCCGCTTTTATCCGACTTGTTCACAATATGGAATCGAAGCCATTAAAACGCACGGCGCCCTTAAAGGCGGATGGCTGACTCTCATACGGATTTTAAAATGCCATCCATTTCATCCGGGCGGTGTCGACCCCGTCCCAGAAAAAAAGCGCAAAGATTAATCGTTATAGCCATTTACGACAACATCCAGTTTTCCTGTCTCAGGATTAATGACTAAACCATGGACAGGCACAGTTTCCGGGAACAGCGGATGATGTTTAATGACGTCCACACTGTCTTTTACGCTCGCTTCTACTGAATCGAAGCTTTTAAACCATTGATCAAAGTCGACTCCGGAGTACTTCAGTGTTTCGATGCGTTCTTCCGGTATTCCTCTTTCCTTTATTTTATTGAGCATGCTTTCGCTGCTGATTTTGCTCATGCCGCAATCATGGTGTCCGATTACACAGACTTCATCGGCGTTCAGTTCGTACACTGCTACCAGTAAACTTCTCATAATGCTTCCGAACGGGTGAGTGACAAGCGCACCGGCACTCTTTATAATTTTGATGTCACCATTTCGCATATTCATCGCATGCGGCAGCAATTCAACCAAACGAGTGTCCATGCAAGAAAGAATCGCCATTTTTTTATCTGGGAATTTTGATGTTTGATACTTTTCATAATCTTTATGTTCAATAAAAGTTTTATTAAATTCAAGAATATCATTGAGAAGACTCATAGCGGTATTCCTTTCCGGTCTTTTTTCTCCAATATATCACAGCCACTGCCTTTCGTCATCCTACCGGCATGATGTTGAGACCAGAAAAAAAGGCATGCCCTGCGGCTGCCTCATTTTCCCATGTTGTATCTTTTGTTGAACTGCTCGACTCTTCCGCCTTTTTCATTGAATTTCTGGCGGCCTGTATAAAATGGATGAGTATCAGAGCTTACCTCTACTTTAATAACCGGATATGTGTTTCCATCTTCCCACTCCGCTGTTTCTTCCGATGTTTTGGTAGACCTGCTCAAAAAGCGGTATCCGCTGTTTACATCCTGAAATATTACTTTGTGATTCTTTGGATGAATTCCTTCCTTCATGTCTATCTCTCCTTATTAAATCGTAATAATTACGTTTTATTTTATAACCTAACAAACATTTTGTCAATCTCCTTACATGTTTCCCGATCTTTCGCTTCATAAACCTCAAGCTTTTAAGAACAGGAAGAATAATCTAACCGAGGAAGCAAATAATAAACCCATATTACATACAGATCGTTTTGTGAAAGGTGGTTTATTATTGTGGATGATTTAGTTTTGGCTAGGAGTCTTTTTGGTACGACAATGGGCTTTCATATCATTTTCGCAACCTTGGGAGTCGGTCTGCCGCTCATGATTTTAATAGCTGAATTGATCTATCAAAAAACGAAGGATGACCATTATGCCATCATGGCGAAGAGATGGACGAAAGCACAGGCTGTTTTGCTGGGGGTCGCCATTCCGACCGGAACCATTGCCGGTACTCAGCTCGCGCTTTTATGGCCGGGTTTTATGGAAGTCGTCGGCCGGGTCATGTCGCTGCCATTCCAAATTGAAATCTACGCTTTTTTTATCGAAGCCCTTTTTATGTCGATTTATGTATATGCTGCAGACCGTTTATCGCCGGTTATGAGGATTATCGCTGTTGTTTTTGTGCTGATCGGGGCCGCGGCGTCCGCCATTCTGATCACGAATGTCCATGCCTTTGAAGGAACACCAGCCGGATTTAAAATGACAAACGGAAAGATAACTGATGTTGATCCGTGGGCCGCGTTTTTTAACCCAAGCTTTTTTGTAACCGCCGGCCATGTCGTTCTGTCTGCGTTCATGACAGGAGCCTTTATCGTTGCTTCTGTTGCCGCATACAAAATGATCCGGTCCAGAAAAAAAGAAAACGTCTATCGCTTTCACCGGAAAGCCCTGCTGCTCGCGCTGACGGTCGGCGGTATCTTTTCATTGATAACTGCCTTAAACGGGCACGAATCAGCACAAATGCTGCATGAATATCAGCCGGAAAAGCTCGCCGGAGCAGAGGGCCTTTTTGAAACAAGATCCCATGCCCCGCTTGCAATCGGAGGATTTACCGATCCGGAGGAGGAAAAAGTGAAATGGGCAATCGAGATTCCGTGGGCATTAAGCTTTTTGGCAGCCAACAGTTTTGACACTGTTGTAAAAGGATTAAATGCGTTTCCGAGAGACGAATGGCCGCCGCTTTTTATCCACACGTTATTTAATGCGATGGTCGGTGTCGGAATGCTGCTTATTCTTTATTCCATTATCGGTGTCGTCTGGAGAAAAGTATTAAAGAAAGATCGTTTTCCGACCTGGCTGCTGGTGATATTCATGACAGCCGGTCCTCTCAGCATGATTGGAATTGAATTCGGCTGGATTTTCGCTTGTACAGGGAGACAGCCGTGGGTCATCTATCATCTGCTGAAGACATCAGATGTTGTCACGACGACAGGCTCGATCGGAGTGCTTTTCCTGTTTTTCACCTTCGTTTACGCCGTGTTGGGCGCAGCTGTCGTTTATGTACTGCTTTACTATTTCAAAAAGCACCCTGTGGATGAGGATTTAAATACGGCGGAGTCTTAATAGCTTCGCAAGCAGGAAACTAAATGGAAGGAAGATCGACAAATGGACATTTCAACGGACGCTCTGATCGCCATCTCAATTATTTGGGGTTTTGTGTTTATTTACGCCGTCATGGCCACAATGGATTTTGGAGCGGGATTTTGGTCTATGATCTACTTAAACAAGGAGCATATGAAGGCGACTGATATCGCAAATCGCTTTCTGTCGCCGACTTGGGAGGTCACTAACGTCTTTATCGTAGCCATCGTCGTTGCGCTTTTCAGCTTTTTTCCAGGTGCAACGTTTGTGCTCGGAACTGTTTTATTAATTCCCGGCAGCATTATTTTATTGCTTTTAGCAATCCGAAGCGGTTTTCTCGTTTTTTCAAACACAGCGAAGGAAAGGAAATTGTTAAGATATATTTCCGGCATCTCCGGTTTTATTATTCCCGCTGTTCTGATTTTGGTTCTTCCGGTGACACATGGTGGATTTATCGAAAGCACAGACGGGGTATACAGCTTGAATATGTCTACCATTTTGACAAGCCCAAACGCCTATTCATTTATAGGGTTTGCGATTTTAAGCACTTTATTTTTATCCTCCCTGCTGCTGGCGGATGTTTCGAATGTGGCTGAGGAACAGGACGCCTACACGGCATACAGAAAAAGCGCCTTAATCACCGGTCCGATTTCGCTCCTATTTGCCATATGCATTATGCTAACGATGCGGAATGAAGCAAACTGGCTTTATACTGGAATGATGAATGATTTTTCCTGGATTATTGCGTCGTTTATTACATTCATCATCGCAGGCATAGCTCTTTTTCTGCCTAACAAAAGCTTCGGCAAAAAGATTGGGAAACCCAGACTGGCGCTTGTCGCGATTGCGATACAGTATTTTCTGGCAAGCTACGCGTACGGCCGCGCCCACCTCCCTTATATGATTTATCCTGACGTGACGATCATGTCCGGTTTCACCGAGCCCGCCACGTTCAGGGCGCTGTTTATGACATATATCGTTGCATTCATTATCCTCTTCCCGGGCTTCTATTTCTTCTGGAAGCTGTTTATGAAGGATAAACGGTATATCCGCCAGCAGGAGGAATAGGGCCCAAGCCCACCGGCTATACTAAGCTTGAACCTTTATAAGGAGGGGATGGCATGGACCAGAAAATCCTATGCGAGGTCAACAACTGTTCTTATTGGGACAAAGGCAACAGATGCACAGCCGATGCCATTTATGTTGTCAGCCATACTGGCGAGACTGCCGAAAACAGCCGGGAAACAGACTGCAAAACGTTTAAACCACAAGATTTGTAAAAATAAAGGAAAGAGCTGGCATTAGACAGCTCTTTCTTTTTGTGCTTTGAGCGTTCTTATCTTTTTCGTCATCACTCCGTTTGATGGCGAAAATAAAAAGGCACCAGCATAAAAAACCCCTGTCATTGCCGCCATCGCTCCGGAAATGGAAACATTGAGCCATGTTGCGCAGATATAGCCCAATAGAGCTGACAGCCCTCCGATGACCGCGCTGATAATCAGCATATAAAGCAGCCGGTCCGTTAATAGATGGGCAGCAGCAGGCGGTACAATCAGCATCGCCACAACCAATATGGCGCCGACCGAATCAAAGGAGGCAACGGTCGTTAGCGACAGCATACCCATCTGGAGGTAATGAATCAGCATAACCGGTATCCCGATGGCCAAAGCCATTTGCGGATCAAACGAAGCAATTTTAAACTCCTTATAACACACACTGACCATCGTTATGTTGATAAGCAGCACAGCAACCAGCATCCAAAACGCTTTTGGCCCGATGTCCACTCCGAATATCGTGACCGTATTCCATGGCACAAAAGCGATTTCTCCCATTAGCGAATGTTCAATATCGAGATGGACATTCGCTCCATATACTGATAACAAAATGACACCAACTGCAAATAAGGAGGTAAAAACAACTCCTATGGCGGCATCTGATTGAACCCCTTTGCTGTGAAGAAGCTGTACCAAAAATGCTGTTAACAGTCCCGACACGGCTGCCCCGATGAACATAGGAATCCCGTCCAGGCTTTTTGTCACAAGAAAAGCACCAACAATTCCAAGCAAAACAGTATGGCTGATGGCATCAGCCAGCATTGCCATTCTCCTTAATACAAGAAAAGTACCGATCAACGCACAGCTGACACCGACTAGTATGCCCGTCGCTATAATCCACGCTTCAAAGCTCATTGGCAATCTTCCCCCCTTTCGATTTCAGGGTATGGCTGACGGAGCTCAGGCATCCTGCCATGCAGCTTCAAAAGTGAAAGAAGTCTATCTCTTGTGGCCTCCGGCAACCGGTCCGGCACAAAATCATCCTGATCCGCATCTGCATTTTCCAAATCCATTTCATGCATGAGGTACATTTCATACATCCGATATTTTAAAGCTGTAAGATAACCTTTTTCTATCCCAGCCTGTGTCACTTGCCAAATCCCGTTTCCAATCCGCACAACGCACCTCTCTTTTTCCAAATCTACCAAAACTTTATGACATAATGAAGGTGAAAGCCGCCTCTTCTTTCGTACACTTTCCTCCGTTACATATATTTCACTATGTTCATACTGCTCAAAAATCGTTAGAAGCACCTGCTCCCGGTTTGTTTTTCTTCGCAGCCTTATTAATCTTATCCCTTTAGCAGCCAATCCCCGCTTAGGTGCGCAAATCATTGAAAAAAGAAAAATGATCGTCGCCGATAAAATCATCAAAGGCCCTGTCGCCATGCCCTCCATTGTTGTGCTCAGCAACGTTCCGGACACGCCGCTCATCCCGCCTGCCATCCCGGCAATTATGATCATGCCCGTTAAACGCTCGGTCCAATATCTTGCGGCAATCGCAGGAGTAATGAGCATAGCTGCCATTAAGATAACACCTACAGTTTGAAGCCCTATCACAACAGCGCAGACAATAAGACAGGCCAATAGTCCGTTTAAAAAACGCACCGGCAATCCCAATCCCTTTGCAAATGCGATATCAAAGGTAATGATATTAAATTCCTTAAAAAAGACCGTACAAAGCAGCAATAAAACGGCGGATACTCCCGCAATAAGAATGATATCCTGTCTGACTAATGAAGCAGCCTGGCCGAACAGAAAGGAATCAAGTCCGCTTTGGCTTCCCGAGCCCAGCTGCTGAATATATGTCAGCAGTATAATGCCGACGCCAAAGAACACAGAGAGAACGATCCCGATTGCCGAGTCCTCTTTTGTTTTTGAAAGCCGCGGTATCAGCTGAATCATCCACGTTCCGAGAAGCCCTGCAAGCGCCGCGCCGAGCAAAAAGAAAGGGAGCGATTTTTCTCCGGTGAACAGAAAAGCGAGACACACACCCGGCAGGGCAGAATGAGCCATCGCATCTCCGATTAAACTTTGTTTTCTAAGCAGCACAAAGCTCCCCAACACGCCGCTTGCTGCGCCGAGCAAAAGCGTCCCAGCCAACACCCACTGTGTATTCGGATGCTGGAGCTGCAGCCACAAACTTTCTATCAATGCGCTCACCCCTTATTACCTTCTGCCAGCACTTTATCTTTTAGAAATGTCAGCCTTCCTCCATACGTTTTTTGAAGGTTTTCAATCGAAAACACGTCCTCTGCCGGTCCAAAGGCGATTTTCCTTAAATGAAGCAGCAATATCCAATCGAAATAGTCTTCGGCGGTTTGCAGGTCGTGGTGGACGACAAGTACGGTTTTGCCTTTATCCTTAAGCTCCGCCAATAGAGTCATAATTGCCCGCTCCGTCGCTGCATCCACGCCGGCAAACGGTTCATCCATAAAGTAAATGTCGGCGTCCTGACAAAGTGCCCGGGCAAGAAATACCCGCTGCTGCTGGCCCCCTGACAGCTGGCTGATCTGCCTTTTCGCATAATCGAGCATGCCGACTTTTTCTAAAGCCGATTCAGCCATTTCCACATCTGCCTTTTTCGGTCTTTTCAGCAGGCCGATTCGGCCGTACCTTCCCATCAGCACGACATCGAGAGCGCTGGTAGGAAAATCCCAATCAACCGAACCTCGCTGCGGCACATATCCGATTCTTGTCCGCTGTTGGTTATAAGTTTCGCCGTAAATGGAGATGTCTCCTGAGGCACGGGGCACAAGACCGAGAATCGTTTTGATCAAGGTGGACTTTCCAGCGCCGTTTGGGCCGATAATACCGATTAATTTCCCCTCCGGCACCTGCAGCGAGATCTCTTGCAGAACGGGCTTTTTATCATAAGCGACTGTTACATTTTCCAGTTCAACAGGAAACATTTTTTCACCTCTATTCCTTATTTAAGCGCTTCCGTAATCGTGTTGATATTATGGCGGAACATGCCTTCGTATGTGCCTTCTTTTGTCCCCTTTTCACCCATTGCATCTGAATAGAGCTGACCGCCGATTGACACCGAATGGCCTTTTTCTTTAGCTCCTTCCACCACAGCATTAATTGATTTTTCAGACACGCTGCTTTCTACAAAAACAGCCTTAATTTGTTTTTCTGCCAAAAGCTCAACCAGGTCCTGTACATCCCTTAAGCCATAATCTGAATCTGTGCTGAGTCCCTGCAGGCCTTCTACTTTAAATCCATACTCTTTCCCAAAATACGCAAACGCATCGTGGGCGGTTACAAGGACACGGCTTTTCTCCGGAATATTCGCAATCTCCTGACGCGCCCATTTATCTAAATTTTGCAAATTATCCTTGTACTCTTTTGCGTTTTTCTTAAAGTCATCTGCATGCTCAGGCATCGCTTTGCTGAATTGCTCTTCAATTTCATCAATTGCGTAAATCCATAGTGGGATGCTGAACCAGACGTGAGGGTCATACATCTTCCCTTTCCCCGCAGAAATAAGCTTGCTTTTCGGAATCGCTTCGGCGACCGCTGCCGCTTGTTTTTGTTCACCGATTTTACGGAGAATATCTTCCATCTTCCCTTCGAGATGCAAGCCGCTGTAAAGCACAACGTCTGCTGATGTCAATTTTCTCGTATCACCTTGTGACGCTTTGTAAAGATGGGGGTCTACTCCCGGTCCCATTAAAGAAGTGACCTTAACATGCGTTCCGCCGATTTTTTCAGCCGCGTCCGCAATCTGAGATGTCGTTGCCGTCACTTGCAGTCCCTGATCAAAGCTTTTACCGGAAGACTCTGATCCACAGCCCGATAACGCAAGGCATGCAAGGATCAATGCCGCTATCAGCCCTCTTTTTTTCATTTGTTCCCTCCTCTTTGCCATCGATGTCCTGTTGTTTTATCATATGATGTGTTTTCTTAGACATGTGACATTTAATTAGACATAAGCATGTTTTGTTTATATAGGACAAAAAGTTTCCTTAGTGCAAAATTATCGCGTTTGTCCATTTCTGTCAAGACATTTTCACATAAAAAAACCGGCTGGTTCAGCAGCCGGTCCAAACGAGAAGGGATGTATTCAACGCTTTTACTATAACAGCACACTCACATTCTCTCAAATTGATAAAATGTCTTTTTCTCATCCATGCTGTGTGAAAACATCCATTTTGGTCACATATTTTCTCATTATTTCCTGATTTACTTCAACCCCTAAACCAGGCTGTTTCGACACAGAAATAAATCCGTTATCAATACGGATATCAGGGGTCACAATATCCTCATCCCAATACCTTGAAGATGACGATATATCGCCCGGTATTGTAAATTGAGGCAAGGAAGCCAGCGCCACGTTTTGCGCTCTTGAAATGCCAGTCTCCAGCATTCCTCCGCACCAAACCGGCATATTGTGCTCTTTGCACAGATCATGGATTTTCAGAGCTTCCGTCAATCCGCCGACACGAGAAGGCTTGATATTAATTACTTTACAGCTTCCCAGTTCAATCGCCCGTCTCGCGTCATCAGCTGAGCAAATGCTTTCATCAAGGCAAATCGCCGTTTTCATATGCTTCTGCAAGTGGCGGTGATCAACAATATCGTCAGCTTGGAGCGGCTGTTCAATCATCATTAAATGATATTCATCAAGCTCCTTTAAGCGGCTGATATCCTTGAGTTCATAAGAGGAATTCGCATCAGCCATCAGCGGGATGCCAGGGAAGCGGCTGCGGATGGCTTTTACCAGTTCCACATCTTGTCCTGGCTGAATTTTAATTTTAATTCTTTGATAGCCTTCTTTTTGATAAGCCTCAATTTCTTTCAGCATATCCTCAAGAGGCGCTAAGCTGACAACAACCCCGGCAGGGACTTTGTCTCTTGTCCCGCCTAATGCCTCCGCAAGAGGAATTCCCTTCTTTTTTGCATAAATATCCCAAACAGCTGATTCAAGCCCCGCTTTTGCCATCCTATTACCTTTGTAGCGCGCCAAGCTGTCCGGCACTTCAGATGGGTGGCTAAATTCACGTCCGACGACATTAGGAATAAAAAAATCCTTCAGCATATGCAGACAAGTACCAATCGTTTCCTCGGTGTACCACGGTGAGGAGAACGCAGACACTTCCCCCCATCCTGTAACTCCGGATATATCGATGGCTTCCACGATCAAGAATTTGCGCTCCTGAAGCGTCTCAATACTGTTTTTAAACGGTTTTTTTAGATTCATGCTCAAATGATAAAGCGTAATTTTTTCTATTTCGATCATAACAGTTCTCCTTTACGCGCATCCTTCAGCTGATTTCGCAATAGCTTATTCGACGCATTGCGCGGCAGGCGGTCTAATACAAAGAATTTTGCCGGAACTTTATATTTCGCCAATCGTTCTTTGCAAAAAGCGGTCAGTTCTTCAGCTCTGACAGGCTGCTGGAGCACAAGATAAGCATGAGGCACTTTTCCCCATTTTATGTCCTCCGCGCCTGAAACGCCGGCTTCTGCAACAGCCGGATGAGAAAGCAGCACAGACTCCACTTCAGCGGGATAAATATTTTCTCCTCCTGAAATGATAAGATCTGATCGCCTGTCCAATACATATAAAAATCCTTCACCGTCCAAATAACCGAGATCGCCTGTTTTCAGCCAGCCATTTTGAAAGGATGCTTTATTTGCGCTTTCCCGGTTGAAATAGCTCTTCATGACATTCGGGCCTTTCACCATAATTTCACCGTGTTCAAACGGCTCACACGCTTTTCCGTCCCGCTCAATTTTGATTTCGCATGAAAACAGCGGTTTTCCTGCTGATCCGAGCTTTTCCATACTGAATTCTGGCGAGAGAGTAACGATTTGTGAGCATGTCTCCGTCATTCCATATGATTGAAAAACGGGGAAGTCTTTCTCTCGGCATTCTTCTAGCAAAGGAAGCGGCGCAGGACCTCCGCCGAGCAGGATGCATCTGATGGATGACGGGCAACGGTTTGTTTCTGCCAAAAGACTTGCCAGCATTGTCTGCACCGCAGAAATAATCGTAACTTGATGCCTGTCGATAGAATCCAATACATCACTTACTGAAAAACGCTGGTGAAGCACGACCGTCATTCCGTAAATCACAGATTTAAATAACGCTGACAGCCCGCTGATATGAAAGAGCGGCAGCGCGATAAGCCAGCGGTCTTTTTCTGTTATACCCAAATTAAGAGCAGAAGACACCGCACTGAAATAATGATTTCCAAACGTTTGCTGAACTCCCTTGGGCTTGCCCGTTGTCCCGGAGGTATACATGAGCGTCGCCGTTGCGTCCATTTGCATGTACGGCTCAATTTCAATATCCTGTGCCTCTTCTTTTACCAGTTCATCGATATTAATGGTTTCAGCCATTTGCTCATAATCCTGCATGTCAAAACTTTCGTCCGTCAGTAAAAAGCGGGCGCCGGAATCCTCCAGTTGGAACAGCCTTTCATGTTTAGACAGCTTTGTATTCAGCAAGACCGCTTTTACGCCGAGCAAAAAGCAAGCGTGAACAGCATATACCATCTCCGCCCGGTTTCCGAGCAGAAGAGCCGCGGTGTCCCCTTTTCGAAAAGAATGAGCTGAAAGCTGTGACGCCATTCGTTTGGATGCGGCAAATAATTCAGCAAATGTCACGGTTTGATCTCCATAAATGAGAGCGATTCTATCAGGTGTTAGCTGTGCCCGTTGCAGGAGCCAGTTGGGCTGTTCTGTCAGCATGTCATCATCTCCGAGGTGAAATTACTTGATTTAAAAGAGAAAACAGCTTGGACCGCAATGGCTCAAGCTGTTAGTTTCATACGTATCTGCTGATCACGGAAAACGCGGGAATTGGCCGAAATCCGGTTTGCGTTTCTCCTTAAAGGAATCACGGCCTTCTTTCGCTTCATCAGTAGTGTAGTAAAGAAGGGTTGCATCCCCTGCAAACTGCTGAATTCCAGCAAGTCCGTCTGTGTCCGCGTTAAACGCAGCTTTAAGAAAACGAAGTGCGGTCGGGCTTTTCTCAAGCATTTCTTCACACCATTTAATCGTTTCTTCTTCAAGCTGTTCCAAAGGAACAACTGTGTTGACAAGTCCCATATCCAGCGCTTCCTGCGCGTTGTACTGACGGCAAAGGTACCAGATTTCACGGGCTTTTTTATGTCCTACGATGCGAGCCAGGTAGCCTGAACCGTAACCTGCGTCAAAGCTTCCCACTTTAGGGCCGGTTTGTCCGAAAATCGCATTGTCGGCAGCGATTGTCAAGTCACATACGATGTGAAGCACGTGTCCTCCGCCAATCGCATATCCGGATACCATCGCAACAACAGGTTTCGGAATGACACGAATTAAACGCTGAAGATCCAGTACGTTTAAACGCGGAATTTGGTCGTCGCCCACATAACCGCCGTGTCCTCGCACTTTTTGGTCTCCGCCAGAACAAAACGCTTTGTCTCCGGCACCGGCAAGCACGATAACGCCGATGTTTTGATCATCTCTCGCGCGAGCAAATGCATCAATCATTTCAGCAACCGTTTTAGGTGTAAAGGCGTTATGTACCTCAGGGCGGTTGATTGTTATTTTTGCAATACCATTATACGTTTCATACAATATTTCATCATATGTACGTTCAGTTTTCCATTCTACAGCCATGATATGACCTCCTCTATTTTTCCATGTACCGAGTTATACATTTGTTAAAAACTCACTCACTATTTTACCAAAAAAATGCGGCTGTTCCACATGCACTGTATGGCCTGCTTCAGGAACAATCTCTATTCTACTAGATGGAAGCTTCTTATGCACCTCTTGATTAATGGCGCAAAACTTTTCGTCCCATTCTCCGCAGATGAGAAGCACAGGCGCCGCAATATCTTTTAACCGGCTCCACCAGGAAGGCTGTGAACCGGTGCCCATACCGATTAAACTGTTGGCCAGCCCAATGTTATTGTTTCTCAGACGGCCCAATCGTATCCTTTGCCGAACCTCATCAGCAAGCCGCTGCTGCGTCGAAAACAAAGGGATGCCTTCCCAATAGTCCACAAAGGCTTTGATCCCGTCACGCAAAATAAAATCCGCAAGCTTCCGATCCCGCAAGATTCGTTCTTTCCGTTCCCCGAGGGTTTTAAGGCCGGGCGTCGTGCTTTCGAGCACAAGCGCTGATATCCGTTTGGGGTATGTCATGGCAAAGGAATAAGCAAGCCTCCCCCCCATAGAATAACCAATAAGTTTCACTTTGTGAAGTTTTAAATGATCGAATATCTCGGCAAGGTCTGAAACTTGCCGGCTCGTGCTATATCTTTTTCCATTCAGCGGGGCATCACTTTCTCCGTGCCCTAAGCAATCAATTTTGATGACACGAGTATCAGGCAGCAACTGGTCGAGAAAGGCCCAGGATTCTTTGCTGCCGGTAAACCCGTGCAGACAGACGACGGCATCAGAAGCACTGGGCCGATCGTCTGTCACAGCATATCGGACGCCGTCTGCAACAGTTATGTTTACAGTTCCCATTGTTTTTTCACTTCCCGCACAGCCTCATTCAGCATATTACGATGAAGCTGAACTCTTGATTGGCGATCCGTTTTGATTTCTATAATGTGAAGGCCGGGCTTGTCAGCCTGCGGTGCGTATGATGATTTGAATTCATCCCACGAAGCCGGGCATGAATACGTGCCTCCGTAAAGCTCAGCAGCATGCTTGAAATCGAGCCCGGTCGGCGTGCCGAACAAATCTTCAAAGTGTGTCTTTTCAGATGCTTGCGGCAAAAATGAAAAAATCCCTCCGCCGTCATTGTTCACGAGGATCACAGTAAGCGGAATGTCCAATTTTTTAGCCGCCAGCAGCCCGTTTAAATCATGATAAAAAGACAAATCCCCGATCACGAGGGTCACAGGCGCTTTTGTTCCTTCACAAACACCCATGGCAGAAGAGACGACACCATCAATCCCATTTGCGCCACGGTTTGAATAGATACGGAAATTGCGGTCCTGATTTTCGAAAAACGTATCAACATCCCTGATTGGCATGCTGTTTCCGACAAACAGCGAGCTATTTTCGGGCACAAGATGCTGGAGGATTCGGTAGAGGTTGCCCTCAAATGAAACCTCTTCATTGCTGATCGTTTGCAAATGCTCACGGAAACGCTGGTTCACAATCTGCCATTTTTCCAGCCATTCCAAAGTTCGGTCCACTCCAGTATGTTCAGCCATGATCGCCTCGGCAAAACTAGACGGGCTGCAGTGAATCATATGTGCGCTTGCCTGTGTCGGGTCTCTCCAGCCGCCATCCTCATCAATCACAATCTGCTGAATGGCTGGGTCATCCTTCAGCCACAAGAAAACCGGCTTTGAAACAGGCATCGGTCCGAAACGGATCACGACATCAGGCCGCAGTGCTGACTTCAGCTCATCATCTTTTAAAAATGAGTCATACGCATCAATAACGGTGCTTTTATCATGGACGCCGTTCCGCAGGTTAGACAGCGGGTCAGCTAAAATTGGATAATGTAGCGCTTTTGACAGCTCCACAATGTTTTGTTTATCAGCATCACTGTGAAGTTCTCCGCAGACGATCATGCCTTTTTCGGCCTCTTTCAGCATTGCAGCCACGTCAGACAGAGAGTTCCGGTCCACCGATTGCGTACCCGTTTTCACTGACACGTGACGCCCAGTTCTCATTCTTTCAAACGGCTGATCAGAAAGATCAGGCATCAGCGGCTCACGAAGCGGTACATTCACGTGCACAGGACCCATTGGACGCTTTTGTGCTTCCCCGGCGGCACGTCCTGCCAGCGTTCGGATATATCTCAGCATATGCGGCGACTCTTCGGGAAGAGCAGAGTCTGTGAAAAACTTAACAAAGTTACCGAATAAGAAGTGCTGATTAATGGCCTGCGGTGCGCCTACTTCACGCAGCTCGTGCGGCCGATCAGCAGTTAACACTATAATCGGTACTCTTGAATAATGGGCTTCAATCACAGCCGGATAAAAGTTGGCCGCGGCCGTTCCTGATGTGCAAATCAGAAGCACGGGACGCTGCTGTGCTTTTGCCAGCCCCAATGCAAAAAATCCGGCAGATCTTTCATCAATTTGGATATGGACGTTGATATCCGGATGCGCGGCTGCAAGAATTGCCAGCGGTGTGGATCTTGAGCCTGGACAAACGACAGCGTCTGTAATTCCGGAAAGGGCGAATTCATCAATAAAACTTCCGATGTAATGAGTAATCGGGTTCACTGTCAACGTCTCTCACCTCCCAGTGCAGAGATCATCGGCTTTAATTTCATCTGTGTTTCTTCGTATTCCGATTGCGGTTCAGAGTCTTCCACAATGCCGCACCCGGCAAACAGGCGTGCTGTGCTGCCTTCAATCAGCCCTGAACGGATGGCAACAGCAAATTCTCCGTTATCCTGACTGTCAATCCAGCCGACAGGAGCCGCATACCAGCCGCGGGACATCGGTTCGATCTCTCTAATCACTTCTACCGCTTTTTTCTGAGGTGCTCCCCCAAGCGCCGGAGTAGGATGCAATTTCTCTATTAAGTCAAATAGCGAAGCCGAATCACGAAGCTGCCCGACAATCGGCGTAAATAAGTGCTGGACGCTTTTCGTTTTGTACAATACAGGTTTGTCAGGCTTTTCAACGTCCGAACAGCTTGATACAAAAGCGTTATGAATCATGCCTACAACAATATCATGCTCCAGCAGATTTTTCTCATCGTTTAATAATTCAAGGCCGATGCGGCGGTCTTCTTCTTCATCAGAGCCGCGCTTTATAGAACCTGCCAGACAAGTAGACATGACAGTGTTCCCGTCTCTTTTAATCAGTCTTTCCGGAGAAGCGCCGACAAAGGTTTTGCCTTCTTGTTCGATTGCAAAAACATAGCTTGTCTGCTGATCGGTCAAAAGCGTTTTAAGCACCGGTTCAATTTTGACCGGACCATCAAACGTGAGCAGCAGCTCTCTGGCAAGAACCACTTTATCATATTGTTTCTCTTTAATTTGGCTTGTTGCCGTTTCGATTGCTTTCAGCCAATCAGACTTATCCAGCTCCTGAGATGCTGTCATCACAGCCTGATCTTCTTGATTGAAATCAGGGATCATAAATTCCGCTGCAAAAGATTTTAAGCCTTCCAAAACAGCTTCTGCATCATCTTCTCCGCTTACCCATCTGTTAACTGTAAGGAATGGGCCTTCAGCAGTTATCGTCAGCATAAGCGAAGGCACAAAGAAATCCCCTTCCGAGAAATGGTCCCATTCAGTACCTCTTTCTTCGTAAGGGTCGAAGGAAAAGCCTCCGAATAAAACAGGTCCCACTGCAGAGTGCTGCAGCTTTTCTTCTTCATAAATATGAAAAGCCGTCTTTTTAAAGCGCTCCCATTGTTCAAAAACCTCACGATACCGCTCGTCGTTTTTTTGATTCGTATGGAAAACAGCTTCTTTGCCAAGACCGACTATTGTCAATTCACTTTCAGGTTCTGACCAAAAAAATCGATTGCCTGTATATTTTTTTGCTCCGTAATTGAAAAATGATAGAGGGTCAAGAGACTCAATTTGTCTCGAATAGCTTATTAAGACAGCATGGTTGACTTCTTTGGCTTTATATAATGCATGTAGAACTTCCTTTCGGAACGTACGCTGCACCGTTGTCACCATGAGACATTCCTCCATAATTCTTAAAATGCTTTTAATACCATACACCTGTGTCTACATTGTGTCAAATACACAGATCATGCAGTCCAAATGGCCTGCCTTACCTATTATAAACCTAATTCCAGAAATGAAAAAGAAACAAACCTTAAATTTCTTTCTCCACTGATAGCAAAGGTTGTATCCGCTTACCATATAAGGAAAATCTCCTATATTCCTCCACAAGGGATTTATGAAAGTTCTCAGGCGATCTGTCCATACTAAAGGTATGCATTACAGAGAAACGAGGCGATTATATTGCTTACAAACGAACAGCTTCAGCATTTAAAAAAAGAACTTGAAGAAACGAAGGAAGATATATTGAACCGCTTCAAAGACAATGACCACTTTCAGCTCAATTCAGCCTTTCCGTATGATTCATGGGGTGAGCTTTCTGCTTATGACAACCACCCAGGCGATCAGGCGACAGAGCTTTATGAGCGTGAAAAAGACATTGCTCTTGATTTACATGAACGGGAGCATCTCCGGGACATTGAGCATTCATTGAAGGCGATAGAAAACGGCACGTACGGGATTTGTGAGGTCAGCGGAAAAGAAATCCCTTATGAACGTCTTGAAGCGCTTCCGACTGCCACGACGCTCGCAGAGTATTCATCACAGGATGTCGTTTCCAAAGACCGTCCGATTGAGGAAGAAACACCCTTCGGTCAATTTGAATTTGACGATGATGAAGAAATCAGAGCGCCTTATGACAGTGAAGACTCCTACCAGGACGTTGAAAAATACGGAAACTCAGAAACACCGCAGGACATGGAAAATCCGCCGCTCAGCTATGATGATATGACAATGAATGCCGAAGAAAATATCGGCAATACAGAATCATATGAGAATTTCATTGCTACAGATATTACAGGCAAAGAAATTACAGTGTATCCAAGCAGGGCACATGAACGTTATGAGGAAGAGCTGGATGAAGAAGGCATCATGACGACGTTTGGCGACCTCCATGCAGATTGACACCCCCGGGAAAAAGTTAATGTCTGCATTTGTATACAAACCGTATAACTGAAGCTCATCTACATCATCACCCCCGCATACCGCGGGGGTGATCTATCCAAGATAAAGGAAAAGTACATGTAAAATAAATACATACCGGAGGAAACACATGAAAAAGATGATCGGCGCAATCGTGGTTTTTATCCTTACATACGCGCTGTTTTCAGCCGCAGACTATCTATTTCCTATCGACCAAAATTGGTATCATTCACTGAAAAAGCCAGACTGGACGCCAAGCGGGCCAACGATCGGCATCATCTGGGCCATCCTGTTTGCACTGATTTCTCTTTCAGCTGCCATTGTTTATGCCAAAAGGTCATTTAGACAAGCGAAAAGCTTTTGGCTGGCGTTTTTGATCAATTATGTGCTGAATCAGGCATTCAGTTATTTTCAGTTTACGCAAAAGAATCTCCTTGCCGCATCCATTGACTGCCTGCTTGTCACGATAACAGCGCTGGTTGTGATCATCATTGCAAAAGTATACAGCAGGGCCGCAAGCTGGCTTCTTGTGCCTTATTTTTTATGGAGTGCCTTTGCAACAGTCTTATCCTTTACGATCTATTCAATGAATCTTTGAACAAAAAAAGCCGCTCAAATAGCGGCTTTTTTACACCATCGGCTTAATTTTCCAAATGTGTTTCGCATATTCATGAATCGTCCGGTCGCTTGAAAAATAGCCTGAATGGGCAATGTTTAAGATTGAACGCTCTGACCATTTTCGCCGATCTTGATAATCAGCTTGAACACGCTCCTGAGCATCCGCGTATGAGCTGAAATCCTTCAATACAAAATACTCGTCATTATGCGGCAGCAGCGAATCATAAATGGATTCAAATTCATCAGGTTCACCTTCAAAAAAGCCGTTGATCAGCTGATCGGCAACCTGCCTGATTCTGCGGTCATGCTGATAATATTCCCTTGATCTGTAGCCTCCGTTTTCCTGGTAGGAAAGAACGTCATCCGCCTTCAAACCAAATGTGTAAACACAATCAGCTCCGACGCGTTGCAGAATTTCAATATTCGCCCCGTCATGTGTGCCGATTGTCAGCGCGCCATTCATCATAAACTTCATATTTCCTGTACCGGACGCTTCCTTGCTTGCAGTCGAGATTTGTTCACTTACATCTGATGCCGGAAAAATCTGCTCCGCCATAGAAACCCTGTAATTTTCTAAAAAAACGACCTTGAGCAGCTGCCTCACCGCCGGATCATAATTTACCTTCTCCGCAACGGAATGAATCAGTTTAATGATTTTCTTCGCGTAATGATAGCTTGGTGAAGCCTTTGCTCCGAAAATAAAGGTTTGCGGATAAATTGAAAATCCCGAATCCTCCTTCAGGCGGTTATACAAATACATAATATGAAGAACATTCAGCAGCTGCCGTTTATACGCATGAAGCCGTTTTACCTGCACGTCAAATATGCTGTCCGGATTCACTGCCACTCCGGCCGTGCAAAAAATCAGATCAGCAAGCTCTTGCTTTTTTCTGCTTTTGTTATTTTGGAACTGCTCAATAAAAGCGGGGTCAGTAGCGTACGGTTCGAGCTGAATCAGGGATTCCGGATGTTTTATCCATTCATTGCCTATCGCATCTGTTATCATGGCGGACAAGCCGGGGTTGGCTTTTAACAGCCAGCGTCTATGGGCAATTCCATTTGTTTTATTGTTAAACCGATTCGGAAACATCAAATGAAAATTACGCATTTCCCGTTCCTTTAATATGTCGGAATGAATTTTGGCAACTCCGTTGACACTGTAGCTTCCCACTATTGCGAGGTGAGCCATTTTGACAACTCCGTGCGCCGTAATCGCCATATCCTCTATCCTTTTCCAATCACCGGGATACTTCTCCCAAACCGCTCTGCAAAACCTCTCATTAATCTCTTCAATAATCATATACATTCGCGGGAGCAACGGCTTAAATAAATGAATCGGCCATTTTTCAAGCGCTTCTGACAGTGTCGTATGATTCGTATAGGAAATTGTATGTACCGTGATATGCCAGGCATCTTCCCAATTCATGTTCTCTTCATCAAGCAAAATCCGCATCAGCTCTGGCACAGCAAGTGCAGGATGGGTGTCATTAATATGAATGCTTACTTTTTTATGCAGGCTATATAATGATTGATTCGTTTTGCGATAATTGTTCACTATGCTTTTTAAACTGGCACACACTAAAAAGTACTGCTGCTTCAGCCGTAATATCTTACCCTCGTCATGCGTGTCATCAGGGTACAAAAATTCAGATACAGCTTCTGTTTCCCGTTTATAAGACAAAATATTGCCGCCATGATAATGCGCATAAGGCTCGGCGTTCCAAAGTCTTAACGTGTTGACTGTGCCCGTATCATATCCGATGATCGGGATATCGTAAGGAACGGCGGTAATAATTGTTGCTTGTTCATGACGAAAATGCAGACGGCCGTTTTTTTCAGTCATATGCACCTCGCCCCAAAACGGCACGTCAACCGCCTGATCAGCATTTCTTACTTCCCATACATTTCCGTTTTTCAGCCATTGCTCAGGCAGCTCAACTTGATGCCCGTCAACAATCTTTTGTTCAAATAAGCCATGCTTATACCGAATACCCATCCCATGCCCAGGCAAATTTAACGAAGCCAGAGAATCTAAGAAGCAAGCAGCCAATCGCCCGAGACCGCCATTCCCCAACCCCGCGTCGCTCTCCATATAAAGGATCTCGTCTAGACTGATGCCGATCTCTTTCAGACCCGCTTCCACTACATCCCGAATACCGAGATTCATTAAATTCTGTTCAAGGAGCTGCCCGAGAAGAAATTCAATCGACAAATAATATGTCTGCTTTCCGGAATTGGACCTGCTTCTTTCATTTGTCTGAATCCAATCAGCGCTGATGTACTCTCTGATCATATTGCCTAAGGTTTTATATTGATCAAGCTTGGAAGATTCTTGAAAGCTTTTCCCGCACGTCATTTCCAGACGCTTTAAAAATAAGGCTGCAAAGCGTTCTTTACTCGAGAACATCCCGTCCACTCCTTGTCACATGCTCGAAAATGCGCTGATATTGTTTTGCTGATTGTTTCCAGCTGTAATCTGTATTCATTGCAGTTTTCATGATGCTCTTCCATACATCCTTTTGGCGATAAAACGACAGCGCCCTCTCGATCGTAAATTTCAGATCATGAGCATTAAAGGCTGAGAACGTAAAACCGTTGCCTGTTCCCTCTTCCTCCCGGTAGGAACGGACTGTATCATAAAGCCCGCCCGTTTCTCTGACAATCGGAATAGTGCCATATTGAAGCGCAATCATCTGCCCCAGACCGCACGGCTCAAATTTCGACGGCATCAAAAACAAATCTGAGCCCGCATAAATCTGATGGGCGAGCGGTTCATCAAACCCAATATACGCCCTGCATTTATCGTGAAATGCAAATTCAATGTACCGGAAGTAGTCCTCAAATTCCCGTTCCCCCGTACCTAGCACAATCAGCTGTATGTCTCTCTCCTCCAGCAGCTCGTGCATCATTCTCTTAACTAGATCAAGCCCCTTCTGTTTGGTCAGCCTTGTTACCATACTGATCAGCGGAATATCTTTTCGTACCGGAAGGCCCATCCGCTGCTGGAGCTTCGTTTTATTTTCTTCCTTTAAATCAAGATGTTCAGGATCGTAATGCACTTCAATATACGGATTGCTCTCTGTCTGATAGAAAGAGTCGTCAATACCGTTTAAGATCCCTGTTAAATCCTTTTCCCTATACTGCAAAACTGGCTCAAGCTGCTCGCCGTAATAAGGCGTTAAGATTTCATTTCTATAAGTCGGGCTCACCGTTGTTACATGATCAGCAGCAATAATCCCCGCTTTCATAAAATTAACAAATCCATTGCATTCTAATCTTTCATAATGAAAATGACTCATGTCCAGCCCGAGCAAGTCATGTGTCACCTCAGGCGGGAAAACACCTTGAAACTGCAAGTTATGGATCGTGAGCACACTTTTCATCTGCTCATAAAAGGGGTGCTTGCTGTATTCCTCTTTCAACAAGTAATTGACCATAGCTGTATGCCAGTCATGAGTATGAATGATATGAGCTTGAAAATTTACTGCTTCTGCCGCTTCCAGCACAGCTCTTGAAAAATAAGCAAACCGCTCCCCGTCGTCAAAATGCCCGTAAAGGGAGTCTCTTGAAAAATAATATTTATTGTCAATAAAATAATAATTCACACCATCTTCAGCCAAATGTTCAATTCCGCAATATTGCTGACGCCAGCCAACAGCAACTGTACATTCAGCTGTTTTCTTCATACGTTTTTGCCAGGCTTCAGGGATTTGACTGTATTTCGGCATGATCACCGCTACGTCGTTCCCAAGACGAGAAAGCACTTTGGGCAGCGCGCCGGCCACATCGGCCAAGCCTCCTGATTTTACAAACGGGGTACATTCTGAGACAGCAAATAACACTTTCAAGAATTCATCAGCTCTCCTTGCACCAATCCTTTTTTTAATACGAGCGGCTGCTCCTCCGTTCCCGAGACTTCAGTTGCATTGCCGATTTTGACATCCTTATCAGCAATCACCTGCTCCAGCAAACAATTCTCACCAATCTGCGTTTTTTGCATAATAATGCAATTTTTCAGCTTCGTGCCTTTCCCAACATGCACCGCCCTGAACAAGATGCAGTTTTCGACCTCTCCCTCAAGCACACAGCCGTTTGCCACTAAAGAATTTCTAACGGTATTGTACTTCCCGTATTTTGTTGGGGGCTCATCCTTCACTTTTGTATAAATCGGCTGCTGTGGCAAAAACACCTGCTGCCAAAAACGCGGCTGAATAAGCTCCATGCTATGGGTATAATACTTTTCTACAGAATCAATAACGGCCGCATACCCCGAATATTCGTATGGGCAAATGGTCAATGCGGAAGCTTCTTTTTCAACAACCTCCTGAATGGTTCTATATCCTTTTTCAACATGTCCATAGATCAATTCTTTCAAGAGTTTAGAAGACATGATATAGATTTGCAGCGACTGACCGTCCTGAAAGACCTCGGTAATGTCACAGCCCACCTCCTGATGTCTTTTTAACACATATTGAAATTGAATGTTGCATACAGTATGGCTGTTGGTGATGATGGCATATTGCTGTGTACTTCTATGAAAGTAATCGAGATGATCAGAAAACTGGCGGAATGAACCGAATTCATCATACTCATCATGCAAATGCGGTGACGGGAAAAAAAAGAGGCCGTCCTTTTTTCGGTGCAAATCCCATTCCTTCCCGGCTCCAAGATGATCCATAAGAGACCGGTAGCGATACTTCGGAAAAATCGCTACACTCCTAATATTCGCATTCACCATATTGGACAGCATAAAATCTATCAAACGGTACCTGCCAGCAAAAGGAATCGCACCAAGTGACCGCTGCGCGGTTAAATCCTGAAGAGAATGCTTATATGTGGTTTCATCTATAACACCTAACATTTGATTATTGATCAACTGATTCTGCCTCCTCTTCAGTCATTAAATCAATTCTTTCTCTACAAATTCCTCCGATACAAGCAGCACCTCCTGAATGTCTGTTTCAGATTTAATCATAGCGCCATCTGGAAGCACCAATCCCTTAGGCACGATGGCATTCTCAATCACGACATGCTCACCGATTGTCACATCCGGCATAATCACTGAACGCTTGACCGTTGCGTGCTTACCGACGGTGACCCCTTGAAAAAGAACGGAGTGAGACACATTCCCATAAACAACACACCCCTCATTCACAAGTGAGTCATGAACCTGCGCCTCAGGCGAAATAAATTGCGGAGGCTGATTCGGATTGACAGAGTAAATCTTCCAATTGCGTTCAAACAGCCCCAGTTCAGACTGGTCTTTCAGCAAATCCATATTGGCCTCCCATAAGCTCTGCACCGTTCCGACATCCTTCCAATATCCTTTAAACGGATAAGCGGAAAGCTTCTTTTTCTCCTCCAAAAGAAGAGGAATGATATCTTTGCCGAAGTCATGGCTTGAATACGGATTCCGGTCATCCATCTCAAGATATTGCTTCAAGAGGGGCCAATTGAAAATATAAATACCCATGGATGCCAAATTGCTCTTTGGGAATTTAGGCTTTTCATCAAAATGTGTGATGACCCCGTCTTCATTTGCTTTCATGATGCCGAATCGGCTTGCTTCTTCCCATCCCACTTCAATCACGGAGATGGTCACATCCGCTTTCTTTTCAATATGAAAATCAAGCATTTTGCCGTAGTCCATTTTATAAATGTGATCGCCTGATAAGATCAGCACATACTCGGGATCATATTGGTTCAGGTAATTAAGATTTTCATAAATTGCGCTTGCCGTCCCTTTATACCATTTCACTTCGGATGACTCAGCATAAGGAGGCAATACTGTAACGCCCCCATTGTGCCTGTCAAGGTCCCATGCACTGCCAATGCCAATATAGGAATTCAGCTCCAATGGCTGATATTGCGTTAAGATGCCTACTGTGTCTATGCCTGAATTCGAGCAGTTGCTGAGCGTAAAATCAATAATCCGGTATTTCCCCCCAAAAGATACGGCCGGTTTTGCCATATTTTTTGTTAATCCGCTGAGACGGCTGCCCTTCCCGCCGGCAAGGAGCATAGCCACACATTGTTTTTTCATTATTTTATCTCTCCTCTTTTTTTCACCGCCCGCATTATCGAAATGCCATAAGGGGGGATTGTCATCGTGATATAGTACGGTTTTTGATGAACAGCTCCAGATTTGGCTGCTAACGGCTTTTTATTCAATTGACCTGAGCCCCCATATTTTTCATTGTCACTGTTCAACACTTCGATATATTGGGTAAGAAAGGGAACGCCTACATCGTATTGATGATAGACCGAGGGGGTAAAATTACATAAGATGATAAGCGCCTCACCGTGCCGTCTGCCGTACCGAATAAAAGAGAAAATTGATTGCTCCTCATTGTGGACATCAATCCATTCAAATGATTGAGCACGATGGTCATTTTCATAAAGGATTTTGCTTTTTTGATAAAAGCGGAGAAGATCTTGAGTAAAAACACTTGCTTTCTGATGCATGGGGAAGGTGTTCAAAAACCAATCAAGCTGTTCTGTATCTTTCCATTCATCGAATTGAGCAAATTCCGAACCCATAAAAATGAGTTTTTTACCGGGATGAGCGGTCATATAACCGAGTAAAAGCCGATATTGGGCAAATTTCTGCCAATAGTCGCCAGGCATCTTATGAAGAAGCGATTTTTTCCCATACACGACTTCATCATGAGAAAATGGCAATACAAAATGTTCACTAAACGCATAAAGCAAGGAAAAAGACACAAGCTGATGGCAGTCCCGCCTTTGTTCAAAAGGCGTCTCCATGTATCTCAGCACATCATTCATCCAGCCCATGTTCCATTTAAAATGAAAGCCAAGCCCCCCTTCCTCAACAGAACCTGTTACTTGAGGCCATTCGGTGGAATCTTCCGCTATCATCATGACATGCGGATATGCCTCCCGCATTGTTTGATTCAGCTTCTTTAAAAATGCAACTGCATAGGGATTCATATGACGTTCAGCCTGATTTGGCCAATACAGCATATTGGCCACGGCATCGACCCTAAAACCATCTATATGATAGAATTCCGCCCAGTACAACGCATTAGAAATTAAAAAACTTTGAACTTCCGGTTTTCCTAAATCAAAGTTAGCGGTGCCCCACAGCCAGTTCTCCCGGTCACGCTCTTCTTGATATTCGTAAAGAGGCGCTCCATCAAACATATAAAGCCCATGCGAATCTTTACAAAAATGTCCGGGGACCCAATCAAGTATGACGCCGATGTTTGCCTGATGGCATTCATCCACAAACCTCATCAAATCATGAGGCGTGCCAAATCGGCTTGTCGGGCTGTAATACCCCGTTGCTTGATAACCCCAAGAGCGATCATAAGGATGTTCATAAACGGGCAGCAGCTCGATATGGGTAAACCCCTGCTCTTTGATATAAGGAATAAGAGACTGGCCTAATTCTTCATAGGAGTAAAGCGTGCCATCGGAATGCTTCTTCCATGAACCAAGGTGAAGCTCATAAATAAAAACCGGCTTTTCATATATCGTTTTATCTTTCTGCTTCTTTTGCCACTTTTGATCATGCCAGCTGTACCCTGCAAGATCGTAAGTAAGAGACGCCGTATTCGGTCTCACTTCTGAATAAAAAGCATACGGGTCTGCCTTCAGCATAGTCTTTCCGCTATTTGTCACGATTTCATACTTATATCGTTCCTTTTCTTTCAAACCTGGAACAAATAATGTCCAAATGCCGTTATCATTAACTTTTTGCATCACATGAAGCTCACCTGACCAACTGTTAAAATCCCCAGCCACTCGAACTTCTGACGCATGAGGCGCCCACACACAAAACTCATACCCGGTTTGGCCATTCAGCTCGCGATAATGCGAGCCAAACAGCTGATAGCTTTTAAACAGACTGCCTTCGTGAAAAAGATAAACATCATGTGCTGTTGGGCTGGCAGCGGCCATGTAATCATCCTTTCTGACATCATAGTTTTCATTTATATTATTTATTCGGAGAAATAAAAAAAGCCCTTTCTAGAAAGCGCTTATATTTATTGACATAAAACTTCATTTTCTGAAGAAAAACAAGAGATATGGAGTTTTTTGTTGTAAATCTGATATAAAAATAAAAAACAAAATCAGATGTATATTATATCGTTTTAGGAAAATAAAAAAACCTTGCAGGATATGCAAGGTTTCAGGATGACCCGTACGGGATTCGAACCCGTGTTACCGCCGTGAAAGGGCGGTGTCTTAACCGCTTGACCAACGGGCCGTCATGGCGGAGAAGGAGGGATTTGAACCCTCGCGCCGCTTACACGACCTACACCCTTAGCAGGGGCGCCTCTTCAGCCACTTGAGTACTTCTCCATATGGCTCCACAGGCAGGATTCGAACCTGCGACCGATCGGTTAACAGCCGATAGCTCTACCACTGAGCTACTGTGGAATGTAAATGTCATGGTATGGTGGGCCTGAATGGACTCGAACCATCGACCTCACGCTTATCAGGCGTGCGCTCTAACCAGCTGAGCTACAGGCCCATGACGATATAGAAATGGAGCGGGTGATGGGAATCGAACCCACGACATCAGCTTGGAAGGCTGAGGTTTTACCACTAAACTACACCCGCGATTTTATTTGGGGCGATTGATGGGAATCGAACCCACGAATGCCAGAGCCACAATCTGGTGCGTTAACCACTTCGCCACAACCGCCAAAATATATATTTGTAAATGGTGGCTCGGGACGGAATCGAACCGCCGACACACGGATTTTCAGTCCGTTGCTCTACCAACTGAGCTACCGAGCCTTATGATTTAAATGGCGGTCCGGACGGGACTCGAACCCGCGACCTCCTGCGTGACAGGCAGGCATTCTAACCAACTGAACTACCGGACCATTTTGATTTTAATTGGTTGCACCCTTCGGGCGCTCCTTATTTAAAAGGATATATTTTTTGGTTGCGGGGGCAGGATTTGAACCTGCGACCTTCGGGTTATGAGCCCGACGAGCTACCGAACTGCTCCACCCCGCGATGATAAAATGTAAGGATATATATGGCGGAGGAAGAGGGATTCGAACCCCCGCGGGCTTTGACACCCCTGTCGGTTTTCAAGACCGATCCCTTCAGCCAGACTTGGGTATTCCTCCGTATTGTGGTGGACCTTGTAGGACTCGAACCTACGACCGGACGGTTATGAGCCGTCTGCTCTAACCAACTGAGCTAAAGGTCCTTTGGTAGCGGCGGAGGGGATCGAACCCCCGACCTCACGGGTATGAACCGTACGCTCTAGCCAGCTGAGCTACACCGCCAAATCATATATTGAAACCAAGTGGAGCCTAGCGGGATCGAACCGCTGACCTCCTGCGTGCAAAGCAGGCGCTCTCCCAGCTGAGCTAAGGCCCCAAGAATGGTCGGGAAGACAGGATTCGAACCTGCGACCCCATGGTCCCAAACCATGTGCTCTACCAAGCTGAGCTACTTCCCGATTTCATGTAAATCATGGCGCGCCCGAGAGGAGTCGAACCCCTAACCTTTTGATCCGTAGTCAAACGCTCTATCCAATTGAGCTACGGGCGCAAATGATAATGCCGAGGGCCGGACTTGAACCGGCACGGTAGTCACCTACCGCAGGATTTTAAGTCCTGTGTGTCTGCCAATTCCACCACCCCGGCGTGGATGGTATAGTTGGAGCGGAAGACGGGATTCGAACCCGCGACCCCCACCTTGGCAAGGTGGTGTTCTACCACTGAACTACTTCCGCAGAAATGGTGCGGATGAAGGGACTTGAACCCCCACGTCTGTAAAGACACTAGAGCCTGATTCTAGCGCGTCTGCCAATTCCGCCACATCCGCAACATATAAATGGTGAGCCATGAAGGACTCGAACCTTCGACCCTCTGATTAAAAGTCAGATGCTCTACCAACTGAGCTAATGGCTCTTCTTACAAGAGACTTGAATATTATATCATATAAAAGTGGTGCCGGCAAGAGGACTTGAACCCCCAACCTACTGATTACAAGTCAGTTGCTCTACCAATTGAGCTACACCGGCTCATATGTAAACATATTATGTATAGTAAATATGGTGGAGGATGACGGGCTCGAACCGCCGACCCTCTGCTTGTAAGGCAGATGCTCTCCCAGCTGAGCTAATCCTCCATAATTGCACTAACGTGCAATTGCTTGGCGGCGTCCTACTCTCACAGGGGGAAACCCCCGACTACCATCGGCGCTGAAGAGCTTAACTTCCGTGTTCGGCATGGGAACGGGTGTGACCTCTTCGCTATCGCCACCAAACAATTGAGAGTGTTCTCTCAAAACTAGATAACAGGTGTGACATCATTAGAAATTGGGTTAAGTCCTCGATCGATTAGTATCTGTCAGCTCCATGTGTCGCCACACTTCCACCTCAGACCTATCAACCTGATCATCTTTCAGGGATCTTACTTCCTTGCGGAATGGGAAATCTCATCTTGAGGGGGGCTTCATGCTTAGATGCTTTCAGCACTTATCCCGTCCGCACATAGCTACCCAGCGATGCCCTTGGCAGAACAACTGGTACACCAGCGGTGCGTCCATCCCGGTCCTCTCGTACTAAGGACAGCTCCTCTCAAATTTCCTGCGCCCGCGACGGATAGGGACCGAACTGTCTCACGACGTTCTGAACCCAGCTCGCGTACCGCTTTAATGGGCGAACAGCCCAACCCTTGGGACCGACTACAGCCCCAGGATGCGATGAGCCGACATCGAGGTGCCAAACCTCCCCGTCGATGTGGACTCTTGGGGGAGATAAGCCTGTTATCCCCGGGGTAGCTTTTATCCGTTGAGCGATGGCCCTTCCATGCGGAACCACCGGATCACTAAGCCCGACTTTCGTCCCTGCTCGACTTGTAGGTCTCGCAGTCAAGCTCCCTTGTGCCTTTACACTCTGCGAATGATTTCCAACCATTCTGAGGGAACCTTTGGGCGCCTCCGTTACCTTTTAGGAGGCGACCGCCCCAGTCAAACTGCCCACCTGACACTGTCTCCCCGCCCGATAAGGGCGGCGGGTTAGAAGGTCAATACAGCCAGGGTAGTATCCCACCGATGCCTCCACCGAATCTGGCGCTCCGGTTTCCAAGGCTCCTACCTATCCTGTACAAGCTGTACCAACATTCAATATCAGGCTGCAGTAAAGCTCCACGGGGTCTTTCCGTCCTGTCGCGGGTAACCTGCATCTTCACAGGTACTATAATTTCACCGAGTCTCTCGTTGAGACAGTGCCCAGATCGTTGCGCCTTTCGTGCGGGTCGGAACTTACCCGACAAGGAATTTCGCTACCTTAGGACCGTTATAGTTACGGCCGCCGTTTACTGGGGCTTCAATTCGCACCTTCGCTTACGCTAAGCGCTCCTCTTAACCTTCCAGCACCGGGCAGGCGTCAGCCCCTATACTTCGCCTTACGGCTTCGCAGAGACCTGTGTTTTTGCTAAACAGTCGCCTGGGCCTATTCACTGCGGCTCTCTCGGGCTTGCACCCTAACAGAGCACCCCTTCTCCCGAAGTTACGGGGTCATTTTGCCGAGTTCCTTAACGAGAGTTCTCTCGATCACCTTAGGATTCTCTCCTCGCCTACCTGTGTCGGTTTGCGGTACGGGCACCTCTCACCTCGCTAGAGGCTTTTCTTGGCAGTGTGGAATCAGGAACTTCGCTACTAAATTTCGCTCGCCATCACAGCTCAGCCTTATGGGAAACGGATTTGCCTATTTCCCAGCCTAACTGCTTGGACGCGGATATCCAATACCGCGCTTACCCTATCCTCCTGCGTCCCCCCATTGCTCAAATGGTGAGGAGGTGGTACAGGAATATCAACCTGTTGTCCATCGCCTACGCCTTTCGGCCTCGGCTTAGGTCCCGACTAACCCTGAGCGGACGAGCCTTCCTCAGGAAACCTTAGGCATTCGGTGGAGGGGATTCTCACCCCTCTTTCGCTACTCATACCGGCATTCTCACTTCTAAGCGCTCCACCAGTCCTTCCGGTCTGGCTTCACAGCCCTTAGAACGCTCTCCTACCACTGTTCGAAGAACAGTCCGCAGCTTCGGTGATACGTTTAGCCCCGGTACATTTTCGGCGCAGAGTCACTCGACCAGTGAGCTATTACGCACTCTTTAAATGGTGGCTGCTTCTAAGCCAACATCCTGGTTGTCTAAGCAACTCCACATCCTTTTCCACTTAACGTATACTTTGGGACCTTAGCTGGCGGTCTGGGCTGTTTCCCTTTCGACTACGGATCTTATCACTCGCAGTCTGACTCCCAAGGATAAGTCATTGGCATTCGGAGTTTGACTGAATTCGGTAACCCGGTAGGGGCCCCTAGTCCAATCAGTGCTCTACCTCCAAGACTCTTACCTTGAGGCTAGCCCTAAAGCTATTTCGGAGAGAACCAGCTATCTCCAGGTTCGATTGGCATTTCACCCCTACCCACACCTCATCCCCGCACTTTTCAACGTGCGTGGGTTCGGGCCTCCATTCAGTGTTACCTGAACTTCACCCTGGACATGGGTAGATCACCTGGTTTCGGGTCTACGACCACGTACTCATGCGCCCTATTCAGACTCGCTTTCGCTGCGGCTCCGCATCTTCTGCTTAACCTTGCACGGGATCGTAACTCGCCGGTTCATTCTACAAAAGGCACGCCATCACCCGTTAACGGGCTCTGACTACTTGTAGGCACACGGTTTCAGGATCTCTTTCACTCCCCTTCCGGGGTGCTTTTCACCTTTCCCTCACGGTACTGGTTCACTATCGGTCACTAGGGAGTATTTAGCCTTGGGAGATGGTCCTCCCGGATTCCGACGGAATTTCACGTGTTCCGCCGTACTCAGGATCCACTCTGGAGAGAACGAAGTTTTGACTACAGGGCTGTTACCTTCTATGGCGGGCCTTTCCAGACCTCTTCATCTACCTCGTTCCTTTGTAACTCCGTATAGAGTGTCCTACAACCCCAAGAGGCAAGCCTCTTGGTTTGGGCTAATCCCGTTTCGCTCGCCGCTACTCAGGGAATCGCATTTGCTTTCTCTTCCTCCGGGTACTTAGATGTTTCAGTTCCCCGGGTCTGCCTTCTCATATCCTATGAATTCAGATATGGATACCACTCCATTACGAGTGGTGGGTTTCCCCATTCGGAAATCTCCGGATCAAAGCTTGCTTACAGCTCCCCGAAGCATATCGGTGTTCGTCCCGTCCTTCATCGGCTCCTAGTGCCAAGGCATCCACCGTGCGCCCTTTCTAACTTAACCGTTAAAAAGAATCACTATGTGATATCTTGTGTTACTAATTGAATGTGATGTCTACTGTTATCTAGTTTTCAAAGAACACGTTTCGAAGGAATGATCCTTCAAAACTAAACAAGACAGGGAACGTTCTGTTTATAAGACCCAAGGTCTTATCTTCCGTAAATATCCTTAGAAAGGAGGTGATCCAGCCGCACCTTCCGATACGGCTACCTTGTTACGACTTCACCCCAATCATCTGTCCCACCTTCGGCGGCTGGCTCCATAAAGGTTACCTCACCGACTTCGGGTGTTACAAACTCTCGTGGTGTGACGGGCGGTGTGTACAAGGCCCGGGAACGTATTCACCGCGGCATGCTGATCCGCGATTACTAGCGATTCCAGCTTCACGCAGTCGAGTTGCAGACTGCGATCCGAACTGAGAACAGATTTGTGGGATTGGCTTAACCTCGCGGTTTTGCTGCCCTTTGTTCTGTCCATTGTAGCACGTGTGTAGCCCAGGTCATAAGGGGCATGATGATTTGACGTCATCCCCACCTTCCTCCGGTTTGTCACCGGCAGTCACCTTAGAGTGCCCAACTGAATGCTGGCAACTAAGATCAAGGGTTGCGCTCGTTGCGGGACTTAACCCAACATCTCACGACACGAGCTGACGACAACCATGCACCACCTGTCACTCTGCCCCCGAAGGGGACGTCCTATCTCTAGGATTGTCAGAGGATGTCAAGACCTGGTAAGGTTCTTCGCGTTGCTTCGAATTAAACCACATGCTCCACCGCTTGTGCGGGCCCCCGTCAATTCCTTTGAGTTTCAGTCTTGCGACCGTACTCCCCAGGCGGAGTGCTTAATGCGTTAGCTGCAGCACTAAGGGGCGGAAACCCCCTAACACTTAGCACTCATCGTTTACGGCGTGGACTACCAGGGTATCTAATCCTGTTCGCTCCCCACGCTTTCGCTCCTCAGCGTCAGTTACAGACCAGAGAGTCGCCTTCGCCACTGGTGTTCCTCCACATCTCTACGCATTTCACCGCTACACGTGGAATTCCACTCTCCTCTTCTGCACTCAAGTTCCCCAGTTTCCAATGACCCTCCCCGGTTGAGCCGGGGGCTTTCACATCAGACTTAAGGAACCGCCTGCGAGCCCTTTACGCCCAATAATTCCGGACAACGCTTGCCACCTACGTATTACCGCGGCTGCTGGCACGTAGTTAGCCGTGGCTTTCTGGTTAGGTACCGTCAAGGTACCGCCCTATTTGAACGGTACTTGTTCTTCCCTAACAACAGAGCTTTACGATCCGAAAACCTTCATCACTCACGCGGCGTTGCTCCGTCAGACTTTCGTCCATTGCGGAAGATTCCCTACTGCTGCCTCCCGTAGGAGTCTGGGCCGTGTCTCAGTCCCAGTGTGGCCGATCACCCTCTCAGGTCGGCTACGCATCGTTGCCTTGGTGAGCCGTTACCTCACCAACTAGCTAATGCGCCGCGGGTCCATCTGTAAGTGGTAGCCGAAGCCACCTTTTATGTTTGAACCATGCGGTTCAAACAAGCATCCGGTATTAGCCCCGGTTTCCCGGAGTTATCCCAGTCTTACAGGCAGGTTACCCACGTGTTACTCACCCGTCCGCCGCTAACATCAGGGAGCAAGCTCCCATCTGTTCGCTCGACTTGCATGTATTAGGCACGCCGCCAGCGTTCGTCCTGAGCCAGGATCAAACTCTCCGATAAAGTAGTTTGACTGACTACGCACATCGTTGTGCGATTTATTTAAAACTTGAATTAACAGGTACGTTTTGTCTTGTTTAGTTTTCAAAGATCATCACCACTCTCGATGAAGCAGCTTTATTAATATAACATTCAGCTCTCTGATTGTCAACAACTTTTTTTCAAAGTGTTTTGAGGCTTCTTGTTTTGTCTGCTGTTCATCAGCGACGTTTAATAATATAACACCTATAATTATTTATTGCAATAGTTTTTTTAAAAAAATCTATAAAATAATAAAACTGTAATCTTTTTTAATTCTATCTAACTTGTAATGCTTTTTAAAACATATATCTATTAATGAATATTTGCCACAGGCAATATCATCTTGTTGTTTTAACCTTTTTCTTGTATAGTAGAAACGAACTAAATATCCGATAACCACAAGGGGAGCATAAAAGCTGAGAGTGAGCGGTTCCGTTCTGACCCTTTGAACCTGTTAGTTAACGCTGGCGTAGGGATGTGGCAAAGTCAAATGAATTGCAGATTGTAAAGCAGTGCGTGGAACTTTCCTATCCTTCCGCGTGCTGCTTTTTTGTTGTCCTTTTGGATTGTCTATCAATGGAAGGGGATTTTTATGGCTCAACCAAGACAACTGGTTCGTCTTATTGAAATTGCAATCATGACTGCTGCTGCTGTCATTTTAGACATCGTTTCCGGAATGTTCCTCCGTATGCCTCAAGGAGGATCGGTATCCATCATGATGATTCCGATTTTTTTGATTTCATTTCGCTGGGGAGTTAAAGCAGGTCTTACCACCGGTCTATTGACAGGTCTTGTTCAAATTGCGATTGGAAATCTATTTCTTCAGCACCCTGTTCAGCTATTGCTTGATTACATTGCAGCGTTCGCCGCTGTTGGAATAAGCGGCTTTTTCGCTTCCGCTGTCCGCAAATCAGCTTTATCAAAAGCAAAAGGAAAATTGATTGTATCAGTGATTTGCGCAGTTTTTATCGGCAGTTTTCTGCGTTATGCTGCACATGTGATTTCAGGGGCGGTATTTTTCGGCAGCTTTGCACCAAAAGGAACGCCGGTATGGATTTACTCATTAACTTATAATGCTACTTATATGGTTCCATCATTCATCATCTGTGCGATTGTCCTTTGTTTATTGTTCATGACAGCTCCGCGCTTGCTGAAAACTGAAAAAGCTTAATCTAACAACCCCCAGCGGCCGTTCCGCTGGGGGTTGTTTTCTATCTTCTGTTAAGCAGATTTTTTAATGAAGCAAGATCCGGCCAAGCGAATCCTATTTCTTTCAAACTTTCTCCTGCGATTTCAAACCTATCCTGGGCTGCTCTTTCAGGTGAAAACGACTGATAAAATGTAATCGAAGGATTCTCTTCTACGACCCAAACAAACATGCTCGTAAAGCCATGATCAAGCAAAAAATCTGCTCCCTTTGTCAAAAGTGCTCTGCCTGCACCTTGCCGCTGTTTTTCTTCTAAAAGGTAAATGGCATATAACTCACCGTCATAGCCTTTCTGCTCTGTACGAATAGGACCAAAAGATGCAAAGCCGAATACTGAACCTTTATCATCTTCTGCCACAAAAACCCCCTTTAATGAACGGGTTTTCCATTTGGCTTCAAAATCGTTGTAGTTTAAACCATTTAAGTATTCAGCCGAGACAATGCCGCTGTATGTTGTCATCCAGCTGTCAACGTGCACTTTTGCGATGGCCTTTATATCATCTATTCGTGCTTCTCTTATAGTCACCATTCATTCTCTATTCCTTTCCGCAATGGTTATTCAGATTTTTGAACAGGTTTTGTTTCTTTTAATTCATTTGTCAGTTCGTTGATGCTCTGTTTGATGTTGCCTTTTCCTGAAAAGTTCTCAATCATTTCCTTTACGTCGATTCCCGAAGACGCTTTTAAGCTTTCTTGTAAGCTGGACATTAAGTTTGTCGCATAGCTTGTGACTTTGTTGGCGCCGCTTGAATCACCGCTGCCTCCTGTATCAACGACGGTGATCTTATCAATATTTGAAAGCGGTGCTGATACCTGTTTCGCGTATTCCGGAAGCATTTTGACAATCATATCGAAAATTGCAGCCTGACCGTACTGCTCAAAGGCAGCAGCAATTTTTTCTTTCGCTTCCGCTTCAGCAAGACCTTTTAAGCGAATAACCTCGGCCTCTGTCTCACCTTTTGCTTTTTCCGCTTCTGCTTTTGCAAGACCGTCAATTCTGACCCTTTCAGCTTCAGCCTTCGCCATCGCTTCTATGCTGTATTTCTTGGCATCGGCTTGGGCTAGCTGTTTGGCTTTTTCAGCAGCGGCAGATTGCTCAACTGAATAGCGGTCTGCATCCGCTTTTTTCTTTACTTCAGAATCATACTGGCGTTCACGGCGAAGTATTTCTTTTTCTTCTAATTCAATTTGTTTTTGCCGCTCTATAATCTTGACCTGCATTTCCTGCTCTGTGACCTGCTGGCGTGCTTTAGCTGTTTCCAAATCGTATGCCTGGTCAGCGTTGGCTTTTGCTGTATCTTGATCTCGCCGGTATTCAGCCATTTTAAGCTGATTGATTTTTTCAGCTTCCGCAATTTCCGTCGCTCGTTCAAGCTCTGATTTTTTGGCTTCTTTATCGGCTTCCGCCCGCTTAATTCTTGTTTCTTTATCAGCCTCTGCGGTTGCAATGTCAGCATCACGTTTTACCTGCGCAATTCTAGGTTTACCTAGTGATTCAAGATAGCCGTTTTTATCACGGACATCTTTAATGGTAAAGGAGACAATCACAAGGCCCATCTTAGCGAGATCCTGTGAAGCGACACGCTGCACTTCTTGGGAGAATTTTTCGCGGTTTTTATAAATTTCTTCTACTGTCATAGACCCGAGAATGGAGCGAAGGTGGCCCTCCAGTACTTCACGCGCCTCCTGCTCTCGGTCTTCTTTTGACTTTCCTAAAAATTGTTCGGCTGCTGTGGCGATTTCTCCGATCGATCCGCCGATTTTAATAATTGCAGTTCCGTCCGCCATTACAGGCACACCTTGCTCTGTATAAACTTCAGGAGTCGATACATCGAGTTTGCTTGATAACAGACTTAACGGCTCAGCCTGCTGAAAAACCGGAAGAACAAAGGTTCCTCCTCCGCGAACAATCTTCAGGCGGTTGCCTCCCTCATCAACATGAACATTTTTATTTCCAAGATAGCTTCCTGTAACAATTAACGCTTCATCAGGCCCTGCCGTACGATATTTTGTAATAAATACCGCTATAAGTGCAATGAGTAAAAAGAATACAACTCCGATGACGATGATAATCGGCATTGTCATATGACATTCCTCCTTGTTTTATAAAGGTTCATGCGGAGTGACTGAAAGAACTCCGTTTTTGACATCCACAACTAAGACGACTGTTCCGTAACTGATCTGTTCATTTTCAAAGCTGATCGCCGATTTTGAGATCGTACCGCCTATCCCTTCAATCAGCACTTCTCCAAATCCATCAACAGGAATAGCGGTTATGACTTTTCCGAGTCTTCCTCTAAGATCATCTTCCCGATAAGTCAATGATTCTTCTGCCGATGATAAAGGGACAAGCACAAATAAATGGAGCAATATCACCAGCAGCACTGAAAGAAGACAGGATAATAGAGCAATAATCAGGCTGGAGAGGGGGATAACTGTTTCGCCTATATATCCAGATGCGGAGAAAAATGTGAAAAATGAGAGCACCAATGTCGGGTTTAAAAATGGAATACCTTCTAACAGCCCTTCAAACACATCTCCGAAAAATAAAAATAGCAGCGTAAGGCTTCCGGCTATGATAAGGGTGTAAAGGTAAATCGTTTGGACAGGAACACCGTATAACTCCAATTTTCTCATCCTTTCTAAGCTGCTACTTTAACCGACGGCCGTCGTTACCTTTTATACGAGACACACAAGGAAAGGTTTCAAAATGTTTCGATAAATGCTCCCGACACAGTGCTTTATACATGATAAATGCCCTTATATATGGTAATGTTTTTTCAGGAGGAGATATGATGAGTATCTTTAATGAAGCCAGATTAGAAACATGGAATGAAGTCAAAGGACTTTCCGATGAAAAGCTGAATCAAAAGCCTTCTTCTGATGAATGGAGTATACGGGAAGTTCTTGATCATTTGAAGAAAATTGATATGACCGCCCAAAACATGCTGAAAGAACGAGTAAAGGAAGCGCCTATTAAGGAAATTGGGGAAAAACCGCTTACGGCTGCACAGGATAGAAGCAATAAACGGAAAGCGCCCGCCCATCTTGAACCAGATCATGATTTTATTTCAGGCAGCCAAATGAAACGGGAGCTTGATGTTGTAAGGGAGCAGTTAACAGCTGTTATTGCATCTCTTAAAGAAGAAGATTTCGAAAGAGTATTGCCGCATCCCTTGTTTCAAGAGCTGACCGTCAGACAATGGATCGATTTTATCGGCCATCATGAAAAACGCCACCTTAGCCAGATCAAAGAAATTAAACAAAAAGCAGAAAGAGTCTGATTTAATCAGACTCTTTCTGCTTTTTGTTTAATGTTCCGCTGATAGGAATGAACGATTATTTCGTCACCTGCATACACGGCACCGGGTCTCTCGACAATACATACAATACCTCTTATCCCCAACGCATGGCGGACAAAAGCCGGTGCAAGCTTTGGCTTGTCCGGATAATAAGACTGGATGACTTCACCCGGCTGGATACACGGATCATTTTCTCCCTCACACAGTAAAGCGGCGCCGCTCGGAAATATAAGCCGGCTTCCTTCTTTTAATGTTGTGAAATCAGGTATACCGCTGATTGCAACATTTGCACCGAGCCATTCTGGAAAAATACTCGGGACACCCATTTTCAAAGCAATTTCGTCACATTCTTCTGTTGAAACAATTGAGATTTGCCTGCGATTAAAAATCTCTGTTCCTCTTGAAAACATCGGCTCTCGGGCCCCAGCTTTTTTTGTCAGGCCGAAATGCAAGTCGCCGGGAATGCCGCCATAATCAAAATCGAGCTTGTCCATTTGTTTTGTTACAAAGCTTTCTGTATCTGCAACATATAAGCCTTCCGTTTTTGCAGTCATGCGTTTCCACATAAGCTTGCACCGTCCTTTGTCTTTAGGATTGTCACTTATGTTCAATTATCCAAAAAAATCCCGCTCTGTAAAGGAGCGGGATTATCGCATTATACAGTTTTTGGCGTAAGATTAAAGCAGCGTTTGTAGATCCAGTTATATGCTTTCTCATTTAAATCTCTAGGATTTCCGAAGGTTTGCGGATCTTTCATTGCTTCTTTTGACAAGCGCTCGATCATGTCAGGTGATACCCCTTGTTCTTCTAAAGTCGGTACTTCTAACTCTTTCACAAGATCGTACATCCAGTTGACAGATGCTTTTGCAGCTTCTTCTGTTGTCATCTGGCTTGTATCAATACCGAACGCTTTTGCGATGCGGGCAAATTTCTCCGGATAGCCCTTCCAGTTGTATTCCATAACAGGGCCCATCATTGCCGCCACACATTGTCCGTGAGCGACCGGGATAATACCGCCGAGTGTTTGGCTCATGGCGTGGGCAGCACCCGCTGATTCACTGCCGTAAGAAAGACCGGCAAGCATAGCAGCCTGTGCCATTCCGTATCTAGCTTCGAGATCTTCTCCGTCAGCAAATGCTCTCTTAATGTAGTGAGCGGCATATTCAATCGCCATCAAAGCCACTGCGTCTGTAATCGGCTGCGCAAATTTCATTGTGTAGCACTCAATGGCGTGAGCGAGAGCATCAATCCCCGTCATCGCTGTTACGTGCGGCGGCATTGAGACGTGAAGCTCTGGGTCAATCACAGTCAAATGCGCGGCAATCAGCGGACCGCCTGTGTTAAATTTGAATTCTCTTTCTTCATCTGTAATAACCGCCCATTGCGTTACCTCTGAGCCTGTTCCAGCGGTTGTCGGAATTGTCGTAAGCGGAGGAATGCGGTTTTCCAGCGGTTTCTTTCCTTCAGCTGCTTCATAATCAAGTACGCTTCCCTCGTGAGTCGCTTCTACTCCAATGGCCTTCGCTGTGTCCATGGAGCTTCCGCCTCCGACTGCCACCAAGCCGTTGCAGTTCTCTTTTTTGTACAGCTCGGAACCTTCATTTACAAGCCGTACAGGAGGGTTTGGCTCAACTTTATTAAAGAGCACCACTTCAATGCCTGCCTCTTTTAATGACTCGATCACAGGATCTACAACGCCCGCTTTATAAATTCCCGGGTCTGTAACAAGCAATGCTTTTGAAACCCCCAGTCCAGCTACTTCTTTTCCTGCGTGATTGATGGCGCCAATTCCGTGCTTAATCACAGTCGGAATTTCAAATGTGTGAAATTTATGCATGCTTTCTACTTTCATATTTAATGTCATAATCAATCTCCCCCTTTTATGAATTGAACCAATTAACCGCTGCCGGTTTTGTGTTGCGATATACATGTTTGACTTCTGTATACTCTTCAAGCCCTATTTTTCCAAGTTCCCGTCCGAATCCGGATTGCTTATAGCCGCCCCATGGCGCCTGTGCAAAGTACGGATGGAAATCGTTAATCCAGACCGTCCCCATTCTCAAACGGGCTGCTACACGTTCGCACTTTTCAATATCTTTCGACCATACAGCTCCGGCCAATCCGTAAATCGTATCATTCGCCAGTGAGATTACTTCTTCTTCAGAACTGAATGTCTCGACTGTTAATACTGGCCCGAATACTTCTTCCTGAACAATTCTCATGTCAGATGTACAGTTTGAGAAAATGGTAGGTTCATAGAAAAAACCATTTTGAAGTGCTGGATCTTCCGGACGTTTGCCGCCAGTCTCCAATTTTGCACCTTCTTGCAGTCCGATCTCTACATATTTTTCAACCTTTGCTCTGTGCTCCGCGGAAATGAGCGGACCGCTTTCTGTCTCTTCGTGAAAACCGTTTCCGAGTTTAATGCGTTTCGCCCGTTTGACAAGCTCTGCTAAAAATTGATCATGAATGTCTTCTTCTACAAGCAATCGGGACCCGGCGGAGCATACTTGGCCGGCGTGGAAAAATACAGCGTTTAGCGCCTGATCAACCGCGACTTCCAGGTCTGCGTCTTTGAAAACGATATTTGGATTTTTCCCTCCAAGCTCAAGCGCGATTTTTTTGACGTTGCCGCTTGCCGCCCGCATGATTTTTTTGCCTGTTTCAATTCCGCCTGTAAACGAAATTAAGTCAACGTCTTTGTTTACAGCAAGCTCATCACCCACTGTGGCGCCCGGTCCCAACACAAGGTTTGCGACACCTTTTGGAACTCCGGCTTCCTCCATCAGCTTAAAGACTTTCATTGTCGTCAGCGGTGTGATCTCACTCGGCTTCATGACAATTGTATTGCCTGCCGCTAAAGCCGGGGCGATTTTCCAGCTTGCTTGCAGAAGCGGATAATTCCACGGCGTGATTTGTCCGCATACGCCAATTGGCTCCCTGATGATTTTGCTTTCTGAATCAGGGATTGGAGATGAGATGATCTCTCCTCCATCTTTATCTGCCAGACCAGCATAATACTGAAAAACATTGGCGATATCGTCCATATCGGCTTTGCTTTCCTCAAGTGTTTTTCCCGTATCAAGGGATTCGAGCTCGGCCAGCTCGTCTAGATCGCGTCTGATTAATTCCGCAATTTTCAGAACTATTTTTCCGCGTTCAAGCCCTGAAAGAGAAGGCCATTCTCCTGTGTCAAAAGCTTTTCGTGCGGCAGCAATTGCTTTAACGGCATCCTCACGTCCGCCCTCGCTAACTGTTGCAATTTCTTCTTGATTAAATGGATTAATAATACTGCGGACCTGCCCTTTTTCGGCACTGATCCATTCACCGTCAATGTATAATGTTTGACTCATCTAAGTCCTCCTTGACGAAAATAAAGTTTGTTAAATAAAAATTTAATGTTTTTAACAACCTTAATCTAACATATGGTTTTTAAACTGTCAAAGCCCTAATTGTGATTTTTCGTTTTGACTTTTCTCTAGGTTTCGTTAAGATAAAGAACATAAAGAAATGACTTAACGAATTTAATTTTCTAAAGGAAAAGAGGGTCAGTATGGATGAAAATCCAGAATTTGCAGCTATAGAACAGGCACGGGATCTTGTTATTGACTCCATTGCTGAAACAATGGATCTTTACGGAATTACCCGAAGTGTCGGGATATTATATGGAACGATGTACATGCGGGACGAGATGACGCTTGACGAAATGCGGGAGGAGCTGCAAATGAGCAAGCCCAGTATGAGTACAGGTGTCAAAAAGCTGCAGGATTTAAATGTCGTGAAAAAGACATTTCACCGAGGCATCCGCAAGCACACATTTGTAGCCGAAAAAGATTTCTTTAAATTTTTCACAAATTTCTTTCCGCCAAAATGGGAACGGGAAGTTCAGGTGAATGTATCAGCAATTGAGGAGGCTCAGGCTGATTTACAAGAGGTATTGCAAAAGGAAACGCTCAGTGAGGAAATGAAGAATGAAGCGCAGCGTTTATACGAGCAGCTGGAAAGTTCTAAAGCCTACTACGATTGGCTGAAACGTCTTGCTGAATCAGTGCAGAGCGGAGAGATTTTTAAATTTATACCAATTGAAACAAAATAATTAAGAAACGTCTGGAAAACCGGACGTTTTTTTGTTTTTTCACTTTAATTACTACAAATTTTAAAAATACAGGAAAAACACCCCATTTACTTCCATTTTATTTGATGGTAATTTTATGTAGGTAAAATTTGTATTTGGCCTTTAAGAGGAGGTGGAAAAGCAGAGGCAGGCCTTTAATCTTTATCACTTATTAGGGGGAATTTTTGTTATGAAACGCAAGTTATTATCTTCTTTAGCTATCAGTGTATTAAGTCTCGGTTTACTCGTTTCTGCACCTTCAGCTTCATTTGCAGCTGAATCTAAGTCATCTTCTGCTCATACTGAGTCTACGATGAGAACTCAATCATCAGCTTCATTGTTTGCAACAATTACAGGAACGAGCAAAACAGAATGGTCTTTCTCTGATATCGAATTGACATACCGTCCAAACACGCTTCTCAGCCTTGGCGTAATGGAATTTACATTGCCAAGCGGATTTACAGCAAATACAAAAGATACGATGAACGGAAATGCATTGCGCGAAACACAAATCCTCAATAACGGTAAAACAGTAAGAGTACCTCTGGCTCTTGATTTATTAGGCGCTGGTGAATTTAAGTTAAAACTGAATAACAAAACACTTCCTGCCGCTGGTACATATACTTTCCGTGCAGAAAACAAATCACTGAGCATCGGAAATAAATTTTACGCGGAAGCCAGCATCGATGTGGCTAAGCGCAGCACACCTCCGACTCAGCCATGCGGCTGTAAGTAATCCCAGAGGGCCGGCTTTGTGCCGGTCTTTTTTACGTTTATTGACTTCTTTCTCCCGCTTTTCCCTCTATTTCCAGCTATCTTTTCACTTGTTTTAAATTTAAATTGACAAACACTAGAAACAGGAGTAAATTCTTGAGTGTTCAATTTCATAAAGTCTCTTTTACCGCTTAATCAAAAACGAACGGGGAAACCAATGATTGGCTGTTTCACAAAACGGCCTTGGGGTGAATCTTACTTAGTAAGAAGGGGTACTCTGAATCCCTAATCCGACAGCTAACCTCGTAGGCGTATACAGAGAGGAGGTCTATTGTGACCATTCTTTGTAATGGTCTTTTTTACTTCAAAACGCTAATTTTATTAAGGGAGTCTTGAACATTGGGAAGAATAAAAAACAAGCAATTTGCCGTAATCGGGCTTGGACGGTTCGGGGGAAGCATTTGCAAAGAGCTTCACAGAATGGGCCATGAGGTCCTTGCCATTGATATTAATGAAGAAAAGGTCAATGCCTTCGCTTCCTACGCAACCCATGCGGTCATTGCCAATGCCACTGAAGAAAACGAATTGCTTTCACTGGGAATTCGTAATTTCGAATATGTCGTTGTTGCTATTGGGGCGAATATTCAAGCGAGCACACTGACCACTTTGCTATTGAAAGAGCTTCACATTCCAAATATTTGGGTGAAGGCTCAAAATTATTATCACCATAAGGTGCTGGAAAAAATCGGCGCCGACCGCATTATTCATCCGGAAAAGGATATGGGCGTTAAAATCGCACAAAGTCTCTCTGATGAAAATGTCTTGAATTATATCGACTTATCCGATGATTACAGTATTGTTGAGCTGCTGGCAACACGAAAACTGAATTCCAAATCCATTCATGATCTGAATGTTAGAGCGAAATACGGATGTACCATCCTGGCAATTAAACATAATGGAGATGTTCGCCTTTCTCCTGCACCGGAAGAGATGATTTACGAACAAGACTGCCTGGTGATGATGGGTCATAAAAAGGATATTAAACGCTTCGAAAACGAAGGGATGTAGACAAAGGTGAGACTTCATAAGGAAACTGTAATCAAGTGGGTTCGTTTTTCTCCCCCGCAAGTGCTTGCGATTGGTTTTTTTCTTACTATTATTATCGGCTCTCTTTTGTTAAAGCTCCCGATTTCTACTGCGAAGCCGTTGTCATGGATAGATGCTCTTTTTACAGCGGCTTCTGCCACAACTGTTACCGGGCTTGCAGTTGTTGACACGGGGACAGAATTTACGGTGTTCGGGCAAACTGTCATCATGGGTCTGATTCAAGTCGGCGGGCTTGGCTTTATGACATTTGCTGTTCTGATCGTCATGATTTTAGGAAAAAAAATCGGATTGAAAGAACGAATGCTGGTCCGGGAGGCCTTAAACCAGCCGACAATCGGCGGCGTGATAGGCCTTGTCAAAGTCCTGTTTCTGTTTTCAATCAGTATCGAATTGATCGCCGCACTGATCTTATCCATCCGGCTTGTGCCCCAGTATGGCTGGGCGTCGGGATTGTTTGCCAGTCTGTTTCACGCGATATCCGCTTTTAACAATGCCGGTTTTTCTTTGTGGCCGGATAATTTAATGAGCTACGTTGGTGATCCTACAGTCAACCTTGTCATTACTTTCTTATTTATCACAGGGGGAATCGGGTTTACGGTGCTTTTTGACATCCTGAAAAATCGGCGTTTCAAAGCCTTTTCATTACATACGAAACTGATGCTTGCGGGAACGTTCATTTTAAATATTGCTGCTACGCTGATCATCTTTATTTTAGAGTACAGCAACCCCGGCACGCTTGGTTCCTTGCATTTACCAGATAAACTGTGGGCTTCGTATTTTCAGGCAGTGACGCCGAGAACCGCGGGCTTCAACTCTGTGGACTTTGGCAGCATGAGAGAAGGCACCATTGTATTTGTCCTGTTGTTGATGTTTATTGGAGCAGGAAGCGCCTCAACGGCGAGCGGTATTAAGCTGACTACTTTCATTGTGATTTTAATGTCTGTCATCGCTTATTTAAGAGGGCAGAAAGAAACAGTTATTTTCCGCCGTACCATAAAATATCCGATCATCGTTAAGGCCTTAGCAGTCAGTGTTATCAGCTTGTTCATCGTCTTTATAGGCATTTTTGTCCTGACCATTACAGAACAAGCGCCGTTTATCCAGATTGTTTTTGAAACCTTTTCCGCCTTCGGAACGGTCGGACTGACAATGGGGCTGACTCCCGAACTGACAACAGCGGGGAAATGCATCATTATTGCGATTATGTTCATCGGAAGAATCGGTCCGTTGACGTTTGTTTTTTCATTTGCGAAAACAGAAAAATCAAATATTCGTTACCCTGACGGCGAGGTGTTTACTGGGTGATGTTAAAAAAATCCGGCATATTACATGCCGGATTTTTTATGATTCAATATGAGATTGATTTTGTCTTTTTTCCTGCTCCGCGATGATATCATTATCTTCCGCGTTATCACGCGTCACTTTTTGTGTAAGGATCGCGCCGACCGCAACAAGGATCATCACTGCAATGTAGTAGCCTTTTTCATTGAGTTCGAGATTATCAGCGTTATAGAGTCCAATACAAAACAAAAATACTCCCGCAAAAAAAGTGAAATAAGCTAATACAGTAAAGGCAACCGTGTTTCTCCGTCTATATTTCTGCACCTTTGTTCCCTCCTGAAGCATAGTTATTAAGTGATAACTTCCGTGGAATATTATACCTCAAATTCCCCTGAATGGAACAAAAAAATAAAAATACCAGGAAAAACGGCTCAGGTTGCTTCCTTTATTTCAACAGCTGAGTCATCAATCCAGCCGACCAGTTTATTATTGACTTGGAATTGGTACCATACGGACTGGCCTTTCTGTTTTTTAGATACAACTTTTATATCTTTACCAACGTAAGATTGCGCAGAGGTCAGCTTAATGGATTGTTCATCAGTAGAAGGCTTAGACCATACATCTTGAACGGCGCTGTCTTTGATGGCCCCTTTTAAATCCACAGCTTTCAGAGATGGATTCACCTCATCGTATTTATCTAAATCATACTTTTCCACAATGGCACTGATTTTGCCAGCATAGTCCGGGTCTGTGGCATAACCTGATGTTTGAAGAGCGCCTGCCGCTTCTTTATAATCCTCAGCTTCAAGCACCGGCTTATACTTCTTTTTATTCCACGATGTGCCTTGGACAAATAATTTGGCGTGATCATCCATTGATTCAAAAAACGTGCTGTATTTGCGGAATTTCGCGCGGATCGTTTTTCTTTCCCCTTTTTCAAATTCATCTGTTTCCATGGTGACGTGATGTCCTTTATAATTTCCTTTTACACCAAACAGGTTGTTGGCTTTAGAGGCAAGCTCGCTGTTTCCCCAGTCAGATTCGAGTATGGCCTGAGCAATCGTTATGCTGGGAAGAACATGATATTTTTCATATAAAATTTGAGCATGTCCGGAAAGGCTGTCAATAAATACTTGCTGTTCATCAATTTCTTCCGGTTCTTTGGCTGTTTCAATTGGCTTTGAAAGAGTTGTCGCTAAAACAAACAAGGCTAGCGGAATCGATACAACGAAAAATAGAGAGATCAAGAGTCTACGTTTTTTCAGTTTTTTACGGGCCATGAAAACCTTCCTTCGATTTAAAAGATTACGAGTGTAAAGTATCTACCTTTAAGAATTTTACTTGTACTTCTAATATTTTTCAATTCTTTAGGGATAAAGTTTGAGAGAGAGTACACAAAAAGCCTTTCCCATCAAGGGAAAGGCAGTGATCAAGTATCTATTTTTGAAAGACCGTGCTGTTTAAAATGTCTGAGCGCATCACGATATTCTTGATCATGTATGACTTTATGAGATTTTACGGCAGCCTTTGTCAATCCATGTGCGGAAACAGCTGGTTTTTCCGGAGCTGGTTTTCCTTTATCATGAGGCTTATGAGCCAGCTTGTGTCCCATACCTGTGGCGTTCATACAAAACGATAAACAAACGAGCAGCACGCTCAGGATAAAAGAAATCAAAAAGAGATCATGATAGGCAGTCATCATCGCATCCTGCATTGATCCATTTTGTCTGGCAGCATCCTTTTTCGTGAAATAGCCGATCAGGATAGGCACACCCATATAGATAAACAATCTTAAAAACTGAACAGCTGTCATTCTTTTGACCAAATCAGGAAGCGGGCCGCCCATAGCGGCTCCCATTAGTCCTGCTGCGACCGTCAGACCGGTTCCTGCTGCCAGCATAATGAACAGCGCCGCAAACACATAGAGAGATGATTGATACTGCATATGAAGCCATTGAACATTCACAAAAACGAGAATGAGAGAACCTATAATCCCCAGTATCCCTGGTCCGACTTTATCATATAACAGAGCACTCGCAATAGCCGCGATGGCCACTCCGATCAATAGAGTCATGTTTAAAAGAATGAGATGATCTCGGGAAATATCATACATTTGACGAAGCAAGCCTTGAAAAGCTGCCAGGCTGACAGCTACCGTAATCGTTCCTGCCGCTATGATAAATAAACCGAGCACAGGTTTAGGCAGCAGCATCTGTTTAATAGAGATGAAAGGGTTTTTTACCTTATATTCTACAAATAACAGTATGATGAGCAAACATAAAGCAACCCCAAAACCAGCCCGTACATAACCTGATGACAAGCCCCATTTTTGCAGAATAATAAATGTAAACGCTGAGGCTGCGGCCACACATACAGATAAAATGATTCCTGCTCTGTCGAGTGATGACTGTTCCTTTTCTACTACCCCATGATGCTCATCATAGAGAAAGAAATAACTCACTGCGATGCCGATCAAAGACAGTGTGCCAAAGGTAAAAAACAGCCATCTCCAGTGGCCGTAGCTCAACGCGATCGTTCCTAAAATCGAACCGATAATAACAGAGCCATAGAACCCGCCGATAAGCACCAGTAATGCGTAATTCCGGCGTTCAATCGGAAATGACAGAACAAGCATCGGAATCATAATCATCAGCATGACACCTGTAGCCGCTCCCTGTAAAAAGCGTCCTGCCGCCATCCATGCAATATCGCTTGAAAATGCGAAGAGCAGTGAGCCAAGTATAAAAACGGGTAATGAAGCCAGATAGATCGGACGGGCGCCGAATTTTTTCCTTAGCAGCGGCCCTGCCGGAACTAATAAAGCGAAGGCCATATTGCCGATCAATATTGGATTTACTGATGTGAAGGCACTTGTTCCAACCGTCTTCTGAACAAGGCCTTGAACTGACGACAATGCCGTGTTAGACATCAATCCCGGCCCGACCGCTAAAACAGCGAGCAAAGAAATCACCCAATAGTGTTTTGTCTTCATGTTGTCATTCCTTCCTGTATGAATACATAAGAACACTTCTTTTTTTGAATACAAAAGAAGCTAATAGATTTTGGAATGCCATTAGCTTTTATTCTGGTTCTCTCCCCATCACGGGAAATGATATGATTTTATGATAATATGTGAAAAAATGAGCATATACTCAAACATTATTCCAAATCGATTGTGTTTTGTCAATGGCGCATATTTCAAGCACAAAACAAAAGCCTGAACACCTTTTGCACGGTATCGTGACTTATGAGTCCCTGCTTGCTCCCTCAAGCGATTCAAAGTAGGCCGTTTTAAAAGTTCACCGGAAAATCCTTCCAGTCTTCGTCTTAGGTCATGACGGCACCTTTCAATTCACTGTTTTTATCAAAATTCCAACTAATAAACTCGAATAAGATGGACCGCACAATTTTCTTTGTTCACTAGGCGTTTGCCGCCTCTAAATTGCATATGGGTAAATACCATGAACTAATCTGCGAAATACCAATGCTAGTCAATTTAAATGATCCGGGAGGTAAAAACGAATGGAACTGTATGAGTATATCGAAGAAATGTTTAGCGGCTTAAAAAATCCGTCGGTTAAAGATTTGGCAGCTTCTTTAAAACAAATTCCAAACGCGTCAGAATTAAGTCAACGATATATAAAGGAGCCAGACCAGTACGCTTACGGCCGAAATGCCATTTATAGAAACAATCAATTAGAAATGATCTTGATTCACATTCCCCCAAACAAGGAGACAGCAGTCCACGATCATGGCCAATCCATTGGTTGTGCAATGGTGTTAGAAGGAAAACTTCTCAATTCTATTTATCGCTCAACCGGCGATCATGCAGAACTCTCCAATTCATATTTTGTCCACAAAGGAGAATGTCTTATTTCAACGAAAGGGTTAATTCACAAAATGTCCAATCCTACTTCCGAACGGATGGTGTCTCTTCATGTGTACTCACCCCCTTTGGAAGACATGACGGTCTTTAAAGAACAAAGTGGTGTATTGGAAAATTCATGATTTACAGGTGAACTGCTTTACTTGATTAGTTGTTATCAGTCATTTTTCAAAACAAACCCAGGAGCCTAACGAAGGAAATACCTGACTTTATCGTTAGAGATGTATACGCCCCTTATATACTAAAAATGAAATGCTTCTGGGGATATTTGAATTTGGATCAACAGAAGAGTTCAGAATGAAACCTTTCCATTAAAAACAAAAAAACCCTTATAGAATAAGGGTTTACAGGTATGGAGCCAAGGGGGCTCGAACCCCTGACCTCTACGCTGCCAGCGTAGCGCTCTCCCAGCTGAGCTATGGCCCCGTATGTAACGTCATGTTTATTATAGATGATTTTTTTTTGAAAAACAAGCTGTTCCTTTCTAATTGACAGAAAAAAATAAGGCCCTTTCCAGAGCCTTATTTTTCGATTCACATCATAAACAAAAGCAAAATGACGCCGAGAATGATTCGGTAGATTGCAAACGGAACAAGTTTGATTTTGTTAATCAGTCTTAGGAAGAAACGGACCACAAACAGCGCGACAACAAAGGCACAGATAAAGCCGACGATAAAAAATGGCATCAAATCTGAGCTTAAGCTGTCCCAATGCTTCACTAGGCTTAAGGTGCTGGCTCCCATCATAATCGGCATTGCCATAATAAATGTGAAATCGGCTGCCGCACGGTGATTCAATCCGAGAATAACGCCGCCGGAAATGGTTGAACCGGAGCGTGAGAAACCCGGCCAAAGGGCAAGACATTGGAATAAACCGACACCGATTGCCTGCTTATATGAAATACGGTCTAGGGTGTCTGTCGTTTCTTTCCGTTTATTAATCCAATCGGCCGCAAGCATTAAAACTGCCCCGGCAATGAGGCCGATGGCCACGGTGCGGACTGAAAATAAATATTCATCAATATAATCCTCAAACAAAAAGCCGAGAACCGCGGCCGGCACAAGCCCTACTGCGATTTGGGCAATGCTTAACTTGTGACCATGCTCTTGGTCACTCGTGATATTTTTTTTCAAGCCAAGCAAATTTAAAATCCTGTCTTTAAACACGATGGCAACCGCTAAAATAGAGCCAAGTTGAATGACAACTTTAAATGAGTTGGCAGCTTCCTCAGACATGAGACTGCCTGATTTAAGCCAGATATCGTCCACTATAATCATATGTCCTGTCGAAGAAACCGGCGCGTACTCTGTTAACCCTTCTACGATTCCTAAAATGGCAGCTACAAACAATTCCCATAGAGTCATGATTTTAATTCTCCCCATTAGACATTTATTTTTTACATAACGGGAGCCTTCCATAAATGGAAAGCCCGTCTTATATAACTATAAATGAAATTTATGCTTTATGACTCTTTGCATTTTCATTTTTTTCTTCATCGTATAGATGCGACTGCATTTTAAACCAGTCAAATAAATGTGTCGTAATGACTTTGGTAACCGCATAACCCGGAATGGCAAGAATAATTCCGATAACACCAAACAGCTTGCCTGCAGTTAACAGCAGAAAAATAATGGTGATTGGGTGGATATGAAGGTTTTTCCCCATAATTTGCGGGGAGATCAGTTTCCCTTCAATAAGCTGAACAATCGTCCAAACGATCACGAGCTTGAGCAGCATCAGAGGCGATGTCACAATAGCGATAATAATCGCAGGTGTAATGGCGATTGTCGGCCCTAAATACGGCACGATGCTTGTACAAGCCGCAATAACGGCAAGTAACGAAGCGTAATCCAGTCCGATGATCAAATAGCCGATAAACAGCAAAAATCCAATGCAGAAGCTGACAATGACCTGTCCTCTGATATAAGAACTCAGCCGATGATTCATTTCGCTTAATACCGTGTATGTTTGTTCTTTTAATTGTGTCGGTACAAACTTCAGTATGTAGATCGGCAATTTCTTTCCGTCCTTTAACAGATAGAAAAGAATAAATGGAACTGTCACGATCGAAATGATAATCTCAGTTAGGGCGCCGATAAAATTCCCAACGCCGGTAAAGGTGCTGTTTACAATCGTCGCTGCCTGATCTGACACCTTTGTCGCGAGATCAGATATATTAATGTTCATCGTTTGCTGCGCCTGATTCACAAAGTTACTTCCGATCAGCTCTTTTGTCTGATTCTCAACAACATCCACATATCTCGGGATGTTGTCAATCAAGCTCATAATTTGTTCTTTTAAAAAGGGGATGATGGATACAATCGTAATCGTGATCAGCCCGATAATCAACAGATATAACAGCACAATGGAATAGACTCTTCTGATTCTTCTTCTCTCAAGGAAATCAACGACAGGGTTTAACAGATAGAAAACAATGCCTGTTAAAATAATCGGAAGCGATATCGTTTTGAGCAGAACAATGATCGGGGTGAAAATAAATGATGTTTTTGTAAATACGAGAATATTTAAACCAATCAGCAGCAGCACAAGCAGAAATAGAACAAACTTGTTGTCCAAGAAAAAACGCTTGAATCTGCCGCTCCATGTTTGCAACGTCTCCACTATCGTTCCTCCGTCATACATAGTTTAAGTAAATTGTACACTATCGTACCTATAATGAAAAATAAAAACCGCTAATTGCTGGAAAAACTTCCTTATCTAAAAAAATATGATGTAATCTATCATGTGAGTTACTCCTTTTTAAGCTATAATTTAGCTATATCATACAAAAGGAGCGATATGAGTGATACGATTTGCAATAGTAGGAACCAACTGGATTACAGACCGCTTTCTAGAAGCAGCTTCAGAAATTGAAGATTTTCAGCTTACAGCCGTTTATTCAAGAACGCCTGAGCGCGCTGCTGAGTTTGCTGCTCGGCATGGGGCTGCACAAACCTTCTCAGATCTCCAGAAAATGGCGGCAAGCGATGACTTTGATGCTGTATATCTCGCCAGCCCGAATGCTCTTCACAAGGAGCAGGCGATCCTCTTTATGAATCATGGCAAACATGTGCTATGCGAGAAACCGCTTGCTTCAAATGCCAGAGAAACAGAAGAGATGATTTCAGCCGCTAAAGCGAATGGAGTTGTCCTCATGGAAGCAATGAAGACCACATTCCTGCCTAATTTTAAAGAGCTGAAAAAACACTTCCATAAAATCGGCTCAATCCGCAGATTTACCGCAAGCTACTGTCAGTACTCTTCAAGATATGATGCGTATAGAAACGGAACTGTTTTGAACGCGTTTCAGCCTGAGCTGTCTAACGGCTCATTGATGGATATCGGCATCTATTGTATTTACCCTGCCGTTGTGCTGTTTGGAGAGCCGAAAGCCGTGAAAGCGAACGGCTACACTTTATCTTCCGGCGTTGATGGAGAAGGCACCGTCATTCTCTCATATGACGGGTTTGAGGCCGTACTGATGCATTCTAAAATCTCAACTTCCTACGCGCCTGCTGAAATCCAAGGAGAGGACGGGACAATTGTGTTGGATACGATCCATCGTCCTGAACGAGTGGAAATTCGCTATCGCGACGGCCGTCTGGAAAACATTTCGCTCTCTGATCCTAAACCGGCAATGTTTTACGAAGCGGCTGAATTTGTTTCACTCGTGAAAGAGAAGAAGCAGGAATCTGAAGAAAATACATATGAACGCTCCTTGATCACTGCGAAAATCATGGAAGAAGCAAGAAAACAAATGGGGATTGTCTACCCTGCTGATCAAGCCTAAAAAAAACCGCCCGCGGCATGTTGCACGCGGGCGGTTTTTTTAAATAATCGGTGAGGATGCCTGCCTTTTGAAAAGCACGTTTTGTTCATATTCTTTGATATCATTGAGCCAAGCCTCTTTTACCGGCACTCCCATTTGCTCACAGTAATAATCCCAGATGGCACCGAAAGGATAGGTTTTAAATTCCTCCATCAGCGCCAGCCTTTCTGTAAAGCGCCCCTCTTCTTGCAATTGTTTTAAATGGTCATTCGGGAGAAGCAAAGCGTACATTAAAGCTTTTATCATATTTCTCGTTCCAATAGTCCAGGCGGCGACACGGTTAATGCTGGCATCGAAAAAGTCCAGACCGATGGCGACTTTCTCTAATGCCTGATTACGGACGATTTCAAGGGCGATTTCTCTCAATTCATCGTCTAACATCACGACATGGTCACTATCCCAACGAACGGGCCGGGATACGTGCAAGGCGAGTTTGTCTGTGTAAAGCAGCATCGCCGAGATCTTGTTTGATACCGTTTCTGTCGGGTGGAAATGTCCTGTATCGAGCAAGCATAACTTATGGTTCGTTAAAGCATAGGCCAAATAAAACTCATGAGACCCGACGACATATGACTCTGATCCAAGTCCGAACAGCTTGCTCTCGACCGAATCAACATTGTAGTTTTCACTGATTTCCTCTTGAAATATCCGATCTAATGATTCCTTTAATCTTTTGCGCGGCGTCAGCCTGTCACTCGGAATATCCTTATAGCCGTCCGGAATCCAAATATTCGTCAAGCAAGGCGTGCCTAATTCTTTGCCGAAATACGCTCCGATGCGGCGGCACGCGATGCAGTGATGAATCCAAAACTCCCGGATGGAGGGATCAGGGTGTGCGAGTGTAAGCCCGTCTGCCGCTTTCTCATGTGAAAACAGTGTCGGGTTGAAATCTAATCCGAGACCAAGCTCCTTCGCCCACTTCACCCAATTTTCAAAGTGATGCGGCTTTAGCTGATCACGTTCTACAACTTCTCCGTTTGTTTCTGCGTATATTGCGTGCAGATTGACCCGATGATTTCCAGGAATGAGAGATAGAGCTTTCTCCAGATCTCTTCTTAGTTCTTCCGGGGTTTGCGCTTTTCCGGGATAATTGCCTGTCACGTCAATTCCGCCGGAAAGCTCACCCTTATTAACTTCAAACCCTTCAATGTCATCACCCTGCCAGCAGTGGATTGAGATCGGAACTTGCTGTAATTGCCGGAACACAGCTTCAACATCAATTCCCCATTTTTCATATTCTAGTTTTGCGCTGTCATAATTCGCTTTTATCGTCATACGGCTCTCTCCCTTTTATTCGAAATAAAAGACTTCCTTCAGATCGATTGAAACGGGACTGTCATCGGCGTTTGTTTTCATTAATGGCGCCATTGATTTCCACCATCTGCGGCACACCTCTGTGTCCGCCATGTTCCTCCACTTTTCCTCATCCTCTATCTCTAAATAAGCAAATAACCGGCCTGTCTCTTCGTCTAAAAAAATAGAATAGTGATGCGCTCCATGGGCTTTAAGCGCGTCTGCCATTTCTGGCCAAATGTCATCATGCCGCTGTTTGTATTCCTTGAATTTATCTTTATGAACGAACATGATACTCGCTTTTCTTTTCAAGCTGATCACCTCTTTTCATTTAGATAGCGCTTTCAAAACAGTTTGATGATAGGACTGAATGATGGCGCTTCTGTCAGTATCTTTAGGCAGAAACACTTTAATGGGAAAGGAGTTTCTGACGGTCTTGCGGGCCTGGTTTACATCCTTTATTTCTTTGGCGGCAATCATTTGCATCAGCAGATTTCCGATGGCTGTCGCCTCAGCAGGTCCGGCGTATACCGTTTTTCCACTCATATCAGCGGTTAATTGATTTAAGAAGTCGTTTTGGGCGCCTCCTCCGATAATATGAAGCTGTTGAATGTTTTTCCCTGTAATGGTTTCTAGTTCTGAGATGGCTATCGCATAGATGATGGCTAAATTGCTGTAGATACAGCAGGCCAGTTCGCCTGCTGTGTGAGGAATCTGTTGGAAGGTTTCTCTGCAATAATGTTGTATTTCCTTTATCATGTCATCCGGATTCAGAAAACGATCATCATTTAAGTTGATAAACTGCTGAAACGGTTTTGTTTTTCCGGCTTCTTCTGCCAGTTCCTGAAAATTGTAATCTTCTCGTAATTGTCTTCGGATTTCTTGTATCACCCACATGCCAATGATGTTTTTCAGAAAACGAATGGTGTTGTTTGCGCCGCGTTCATTTGTATAATTGTTTTTTAATGCGAGTTTATTTATAATCGGTGTTTCGTTCTCCATTCCGATTAGCGACCATGTTCCGCTGCTGATATACGCCCAATCATTGTTTATACCTGGTGCGGAGAGGACAGCTGAAGCAGTATCATGCGTTGCGACGGTAATCACCCTGCAAGCCGGCAGATCATAGGCTGGAAACCATTCATTTCTTATCATGCCGAGCTCCTGTCCCGGTTCAGTCAGCGGCGGAAATTGCTGTGCCTTAACAGACACGGCTTTGAGCAATTCGGGATCAAACTTTCCTGTTGAGGGGTTTAAGAGCTGTGTCGTGGACACATTTGTGATTTCTGCTGCTGCTTTGCCGGTTAAGCAATAGCCTAAATAATCCGGCACCATTAAAATCTGCGCTGTTTTTCTCAGCAGCTCTTGGTCTTCTTCATATAATTGATAGATCGTGTTAAAAGGCAGAAATTGAATGCCTGTTTTTTGATAGATTGTTTCTTTTGATACCGTTTGCGTAAGCTTTTCCATTGTGTTCTCTGTTCTTTTATCCCGGTATGATATGACTTCTCGTAAGCGGCTGCCTTTCTCATCCAGCAAGACGTAATCAACAGCCCATGTATCAATGCCGACGGTGCAGCAGTCATAGCCAAGGGCTTTCACCTTTTGCAGCCCTTGCAGGATTTGCTCTAACAAGTGATCAATATCCCAATAGCAATGTCCGTTTCTTTGCATGAAGCCGTTTGCGAATCGGTGAATCTCTTGTACCGCAAGCTTTCCTTCCTGGAGTTCGCCTATGATGACTCTCCCGCTTGATGCCCCTATATCAATAGCAGCATATATCATTCTTTCACCCTTTCTTTAGGAAGGGGGACGGCTGTCACTTTCACATTCTTTTCTTCAAGGGCTTTTACCGATACCGGATCAAGTCCAGAATCAGTAATGATGCAGCTGACATCTCGCAAAGAGGCGATATGTGAAAACTCGCGGTTCCCCCATTTGCTTGAATCGGCCATCAGAATGGTCTGGTCAGACCTTTCAATCATCCGTATTTTGAGCAGTGCCTGCCACTCATTTGAGTCGCTCATTCCATGTTCCATATCAAACCCTTGGCAGGACAGAAAGGTTTTATTTACATGATAGGTTTCAAGTGAACGCTCAGCTAACGGTCCCGCAAATGATAATGACTTTGTCAGCAAGATACCGCCGGTTGAAATAACGGATATCTTTTGTTTTTTGCTCAGTTCAATGGCTGCCTTCATTGAGTTTGTAATGACGGTGAGCTCAATATCAGGGAGTATTTTCGCCATGTACCACGCAGTGGTGCTTGCATCGAGAATGATTCGGTCACCGCTTTTTACATATCTGGCCGCTTCATGAGCAATGGCTTTTTTCTCTATTACATTTGTAATTTCACGTTCAGAAAAATGAATTTCTGACTCCTGCTGCTGAATGCTGACCGCACCTCCGTGGCTGCGGCTCAGCTTATGCTCTTTCTCAAGCTTCTCAAGATCACGCCGAATCGTTTCTTCTGTGACAGAAAATATGTCACTCAGTTCGGATACGCGGATGCTTAAACGCTTATTCACTAGTTCAACTATTTTTTTCTGCCGTTCTGCTACTAACATCGGTAACGTCCTTCCTCAATAATATCCGTCTTGTGGTTCCCATATCATAGCATACTTCTAACGCGTAAAAGCTGCCGGGACGCCGCCGTCTACTGTAACCATACATCCTGTCGTCTTTTCGGCTTTAGAAGAAGCAAGGAACGCGATTGATTCAGCAATATCCTGCGGGTAAATATTAACCAAAAGCGTCGTGCGTTTCCGATAATGTTCCTCTAGTTGATCCTGCTCTATTCCATATGCCGCAGCCCGTTCCTCCCGCCAGCTTGATCCCCAAATGGCTGAGCCTTGGAGAACCGCGTCAGGCAAAACTGAGTTTACTCGAATGCCGTATTCTCCTCCTTCTGCCGCAATACATCGTGCCAGATGGGTTTCAAGCGCTTTTACCGAACTGTAGGCTGAAGCGTTTTTTCCCGCATAGACAGCGTTTTTTGATCCTACAAACACCATGCTTCCGCCTATGTTTTGCTGTTTCATTTGCTTAAACGCTTCGCGGGCCACGAGGAAATAGCCGGTTCCCAATACATTGATATTGAGATTCCATTCTTTTAGACTAGTTTCGTCAAAAGGGCTTGATGTTGCCAGCCCGGCATTATTAACGACAATGTCAATTCCGCCGTAGGTAAGCGCTGCTTGTTCAAAGGCAGACTGTACCTCTTCTTCGTTTGTCACATCCATTTTGACAGCCATTGCGCGTCCTTCTCCGTACGTTTCGTTTATTTCCTCGGCAATTTTTTGTGCGCCTTCTATATTCAAGTCAGCCGCAATTACGTGTCCGCCTTCAGCCGCAAAGCGTCGGCAGGCTGCACTTCCGATTCCGCCGGCTCCACCTGTTACCAATGCTACTTTTCGAGAAAATTCTGCTTCCGGCGGGGCCAGCGTGAGTTTATATAATTCCAGCGGCCAGTATTCAACATGATAGGATTCATTTTCGTTTAGTGAAACAAATTGTCCGAGTGAGGTAGAGCCTTTCATTACAGCAATAGCTCTCTGATATAAAGCACCGCTTACTTTTGACATGGCAAGGCTTTTTCCCGTATTGACCATTCCAATGCCAGGAATCAAGATGACACGCGGCGCTGATTCAAAGATTTGATCTCCTTCCTGCTGATTGCGTGCAAAGTAAGCTTGATACTCTGCTTTGAAGCGCTCGATCCCTGACTTCAGCAGATCCTCCAGCTCCTGTGCATCTTGCGTTTCCGGATTCCATTCAATGTACAGCGGGACACGCTTTGTATGAACGAGGTGATCCGGACACGCAGCGCCGATTTGAGAAAGCTCCGGCGCTTGCACGCTGTTTACAAATTCTAATACCTCTTCACGATCGTCATAGGAGAGGATCATTTGCTTTTCATCGCTTACAGCTCCTCGGATAACTGGCATGATACCCGCCAGAATTTGTTTCCGCTTATCTGCTGGCAGTGACTCGTATCGCCTTCCGCCGAATCGCTGTTTTTGGTTGATGCGTTCATGAATGTACTGCTCGGCTTCTTGAATAATGGAGATCGTTTTCTCATAACACTTTTCTGACGTATCTCCCCAAGTGACCAAGCCGTGTTTTTCCATTAAGACAAGCTCGGCATTTGGATTGTTTGCCACGCCGTCTGCGATCATTTTAGACAGAGTAAATCCCGGGCGAACGTATGGCACCCACACAAACCGGCTGCCGTAAATGTCTTCGGCAATTTGTTTTCCATTATCAGCGCAGCAAATGCTGATAATCGCATCCGGATGGGTATGGTCAACATGGTTGTATGGCAAAAATGCGTGTAAGAGTGTTTCAATGGAAGGGCGGGGATGTTTGCTGTCTATCATACAATGAGACAAGTAATCTACCATTTCTTCATCAGACATCTGATCTCTTTCGATCAGCGGACGGACGTCATCTAATCTCAGACCGGTAAAGTTATGCGCTTTCATTGTTGCCAAGTCTGAGCCGCTTCCTTTTACCCACATCACTTCTGTTTCGCGGCCTCTGAAATCCTTCTCCGTTGTTTTCATCGACGTATTGCCGCCGCCCCAGTTGCATACAGTGCGGTCTGCTCCGATTAAATTGGACCGATACACCAATTCTTCAACACCCTTTGACAGCTGGGCGGCATGTTCTGAATCCCATACATATTTCACCATTTTCATATTCCTCCGTCCCTTTTACTTGTATCCGCTTTCATTATATATCATGTTTGTTTGTTTTTGAATACCTTTTGTTTATTTTTGTTTTTATTAAGAAACAAAAAAGAAAGCAGCAAAGATATGCCGCTTTCTTTTTCTATTAAGATTCAATTTTAAATTTTTTCGTAATGTCTTGAAGTTCTTCCGCCATGTTCGCCAATGTTTCAGCTGAAGAGCTGATTTCCTCCATAGACGCAAGCTGTTCTTCCGCCGAAGCCGCGATATCTTGAATGCCCGCTGAGCTTTCTTTCGCTACTTCGGAAATTTCCTCAACCGCACTTGATACTTCCTGTGATCCGACTGACAGCTGTTCAACCGTTGCATTCAGATTTTGCAATTCACCGGATATTTGCGATGTCATCTCGTAGATTTGCTTAAAGCTTTCAGCTGTTTGGTCTGTAATTTGCAAGCCTTCTTTAACTTCATGATTCACGGATTGGAACATAGAGAGTGATGTGCTGATTTCTCTGACAATCTCTTGAATTAATCCTTCAATTTCCTTCGCAGAATGTGCTGATTGCACAGCAAGTTTTCTGACCTCTTCTGCTACAACAGAGAAACCTCTGCCGTATTCTCCGGCTCTGGCTGCCTCAATTGCTGCATTTAGAGCCAACAAGTTCGTTTGATCTGCAATGCCGTTAATGACATTTAAGATGCTGGTAATGTCCTGAGATTTTGTTTCAAGCCCTTTGACAACCGCTTCCGCTTTTTGAACGGATTCATCGATTGTCTTCATTTGGCCGACTGTGTGCTCTACCAGTTTTTCTCCGCTTCCGGCTGCCTCAGAGGACTGGATCGAAGACTTCGTAATGGTTGATGAAGCCTGAGCCACTTTTGATATGCCATGGTTCATTTGAGAAAGATGATCTGAGCTTGTTTCCAATTTCTCACTTTGCGCCTCGTTGCCATTTGAAAACTGTTCGATTGCCAGCGTAATGTGTTCAGTCGCCTTACTCGTTTGGGCTGCACTTGCCGTCAGTTCTTCGGAAGAGGATGCCACATTTTCTACAGACGTTTGAATAACACCGATGACAGAACGCAATGATTCAGACATTTCGTTAAAGCTTTCTCCTAGCTGGCCAAACTCATTTTTCGACTGAATATCAATCACTTCCGTTAAATCTCCGCTGCTGATTTTCGCAGAGGTTGAAACCAGTTTTCTTAACGGTTTGGTGATGGCGCGTATAATAAAGAGAATGAGTATGCCGCCGATAACAATGGACACACATAGAATGATAACGGCAGTGTTCAGTACCGGACTTGAAGCATCTTGCAATTCACTGACAAAGTACGTACCCGCAATTTTCCATCCCGTCAGTTTATTTGTCGTAAATGCCATTTTCTTTTCTTTGCCTTCGAAGGTATATTGAAATGAACCGTCTGCTTTTGAATATACCTCTTTTGTCCAGTCGCCGGATCCAGTTGTTCCAGGCTTAATCGTCGGATGGGCGATATATTTTTTGTTGCCTGTTGTAATAAATGCAAAGCCGTTTTTACCGATTTTTATTCTCTGTGAAGCTGCCAGCACTTCATCCAGATTTAAATCAAGCGCTATGACCCCTGAGCCATCTTTTAATTGTTTGGAAATTGTAATAACGATATCCCCTGTCGCTTCGTCAGTATATGGCTCTGAGAATACAGCCTGTCCTTTTTTCGCAACGGCTTGTTTGTACCAGTCACGTTCTGTCGGATCGAAACCTTTAGGAACGCCGCTTTCCGGATATTTGTAAAGCTTTTTATTTTCTGAAGCCGCATAGATTGCTCCTACATCGGCATTTAGTATTGTGTACTGCTTAAATTTTTCATTCAGTAAGGTTTTGTTTTTCCCTTGCAGTATGTCTTTATCAATCGTCTCACTGTAATAATCAATTGCTTTTACTTTATGATTCAATTTGTTTTCAAGTGTGCTGTTGAGTTCTTCAACGTTTCCTATTGCACTATTCGTAAGTTCCCTGTCCAGCGCGTTCCAAGCTGATTGATAACTGAAATATGCTAATACCCCAATCGGCAAAATAAGCACTGTCAGAAACGCAGCGATAAGCGGTTTGCTGATTGATGGCCGTTTGATCCAATGTATGAATTTTCCCATTCTCGATAATTCCTCCTTTAAGCTAAAAATAATATCGTCAAGCTAGGACAAAAGCTTTAATAAAAAAACTAAAAAAAACACCCAGGTGCAGAACCCTGGGTGTTTTGACCAATTATTCGATTTTGAATCGTTTTGTCATATCGCGAAGCTCTTCAGCCATGCTTGAAAGTGTTTCTGCTGATGAGCTGATTTCTTCCATAGAAGCAAGCTGCTCTTCGGCTGATGCCGCGATATCTTGAATGTGGGCTGAGCTCTCTTTTGAAATCGATGCAATATGCTCAGACGCTCCCGATACCTCTTCAGAGCTGGCAGAAAGCTGCTGCACCGTGGCACTCATGTTTTGCAGTTCTCCGGCTATCTGGTTTGTCATTTCAGAGATTCGTTTAAAGCTTGTCTCTGTTTGATCTGTGATGTCAAGGCCTGTTTGCACCTCTTGGTTTACAGACTGGAACATGCCGAGAGATGTGTTGATTTCTTTCACAATTTCAATGATGAGTGCTTCAATTTCTTTAGCTGAATCAGCGGACTGTACAGCCAGTTTTCTGACTTCTTCCGCTACGACGGAGAAGCCGCGCCCGTATTCGCCTGCGCGCGCCGCTTCAATGGCAGCGTTTAATGCAAGCAGGTTCGTCTGGTCAGCAATACCGTTAATCACGCGCAGAATGTTTGTGATGTCTTTTGATTTGGTTTCCAATCCGCGAACAACTTGTTCCGCCTCTTTTACGGACTTGTCTATCACGTTCATTTGGCCGACAGTCTGATGAACAAGCTGTCCGCCCGCACTCGCGATTTCTGTCGATTGAACAGATGAATCTGTAATGACTTCAGAGGCTTGAGCCATATTCGTCAATCCGTCATTCATCTGATAAATATGCTCTGCCGCTGTTTCGATGTTTTCATTTTGTTTTTCATTGCCATTTGAAAATTGTTCAATCGCCAATGTGATATGCTCGGTCGCCTTGCTTGTTTGCGCGGCTGATGCCGTCAATTCCTCAGAGGAAGCGGCAACATTGTCTACCGAATCCTGAATGGCGTGTATGAGAGAGCGAAGTGAAGACGCCATATTGTTAAAGCTTTTGCCCAGTTCGCCCAGTTCATCTTTTGAACGGATATCAATCGTTTCTGTTAAATCTCCTTCACTGATCCGTTTTGAAGATCCAACAAGCTGTTTCAGCGGCGTCGTGATCGATCGAATAACTAATGTCATTACGATGATACCGACGAGAATGGCTGCAATCAGGACAATTGTTGCGAGGTGAAGTACAGGCTTAGCCGCATCATGAATCTCGTCCAGATACATCGTTCCGCCTATCTTCCATCCCGTTAGCTTGTTCGTATCAAAGGCCATTTTTTTCTTATCGCCGTTCATGCTGTATTGAAAATCGCCTTTATCGGCAGACAGCATCTGTTCAAGCCAGTCGCCTTTCAATTCGGTTCCTGAAGTCTCATTAGGATGCGCAACGACCTTTTTGTCTTTCGTCATAATAAAAGCATAGCCTTCTTTGCCGATGTTCACTTGTTTCGTCGTTTTCAGCAGGTTATCAATCGTCATGTTGATTGCGATAACGCCTGATCCGTCTTTTGTCTGCTGGGCAATTGTCACAACCATTGTGTTCGTAGATGCTGTTTTGTATGGATCTGTTATGACGACTTTGCCATTATTGGCAACCGCTTTTTTGTACCAGTCCCGTTCAACGGGATTATAATCGCTTGGCATCGGCAGATCTGGGTAACGGGTAAAGCGCCCGTCTTTGTCACTTGTATAAATAGATTCTACGTCTTTATTAATTTTAATATATTGTGAGAATTTCTCTTCAATGCTGGCATTGCTCTTTGCTTTATATTTCTTTTGTGTCAGCCATTCGCTGAAGTATTCGGCGCTGTTTTCTTTTTCTCCGATGCTGGTGTTAATGATTTCGTTTAGTTGCTGTACATTTTCTAATGCGCTTCCCATCATCTGTCTGTCGAGCGAGCTGCTGGCAGATCCATAAGCAATCGCCGCTAATATGGCAACCGGTATGATGAGAATCGATAGAAAGGAAACAAGAAGCTTCCGTGTAATTGATCTCTGTTTGATAAGTTGGAGTATTTTTTTCATCAGTTCATTTCTCCTTTTTTATGCTACCCTTCATATCGGCTGAAAATGGGTAAATATATACATTAAAAAAGAAGAAATTCAAGAAAAATAACTAAATCCCTATTAAAAATTAGTGATTTAGACCTATTAATCATCCAATTTAAATCGTTTTGTCAAATCTCGCAGCTCTTCAGACATTTTTTCAAGCGTCTGTGCCGATGAGCTGATTTCTTCCATGGAGGCAAGTTGCTCCTCGGCTGAAGCGGCGATATCTTGAATGCCGTCCGAACTTGCTTTAGAGATAGCGGCGATATCTATAGAAGCAGCGGATATTTCCTGAGAACCCGCCGACAGCTGTTCAACCGTCGCATTCATGTTTTGCAGTTCTGCGGCAATTTGATTCGTCATTTTTGATATATGGTTAAAGCTTTGTTTTGTTTCATCTGTCATGACCAGGCCTGTTTCCACTTCTTTATTCACAGATTGAAGCACGTTTAATGATGTATGAATCTCTTTTACGATTTCGCTGATCAGCGATTCAATTTCCTTAGCTGAATCTGCCGACTGTACCGCAAGTTTTCTCACTTCTTCAGCGACCACAGAAAAGCCTCGTCCGTACTCGCCTGCTCTTGCCGCTTCAATGGCGGCATTTAATGCTAAAAGATTGGTTTGATCTGCGATGCCGTTGATAACACGTAAAATATTTGTGATATCCTTTGATTTGATTTCCAGGCCTTTGACCACTTGCTCCGCTTCTTTCACAGAATGATCAATCGTATTCATTTGGCCGGCTGTTCTCTGAACGAGTGTTTCCCCTGCGCTTGACACTTCGGTGGAATCTGCAGAGGTTTCTGTAATGACTGCCGCCGCCCGAGCCAGCTCTGCCAGTCCGTCGTTCATTTCGTTAATTTGTTCTGTTGTTGTCTCGATTCTGTCGCTCTGGTTTTCGCTTCCGTTTGAAAATTGTTCGATTGCCTTTGTAATGTGTTCAGTGGCCTTGCTTGTCTGATCTGCGGAAGCTGTCAGCTCTTCTGACGATGAGGCGACATGTTCTACAGAATCTTTGATGCCGTAGATCAGCGAACGGAGAGAGTGCGCCATATTGTTGAAGCTTTGGCTCAGAACCCCGAGTTCGTCTTTTGATGTGATTTCTATCGTTTCTGTTAAATCGCCTTTACTGATTTTTTCAGCTGACGCAACGATGCGTTTCAAAGGCCTTGTAATCGACCGAATGACAAAATAGGTCGCCGTGATTCCGGCTGCAATGGCAATGGCCAGAACAACTGATGCCATAACAAGCACCTTGCTTGCGGCATCATGGATCTCGTCAGCATACATCGTGCCGCTAATTTTCCAGCCTGTTGTTTCGCTTGTGGCGAACGCCATTTTCTTCTTCTTTCCTTTGTGCGTATATTCAAAGTCACCACTTTTGTCTTTGTAAAGTTTGTCTATCCACTCCCCTTCTAACTGCGTTCCCGCTTTTTCACCGGAGTAGGCGATGACTTCTTTATTTTGGCTGAGGATAAAGGCATAGCCTTCTTTGCCAATACTGATTTCTTTTGCGGTTTCCACAAGGTCATCGATTTTCATATCCATGGCGACAACGCCTGATCCGTCCTTTGTCTGGCGTGCAATGGTGACAACCATTTTTCCTGATGAAATGGATTTGTAAGGTTCGGTCACAATTGTCTTTCCTTTATTAGCCATGGCTTCTGTGTACCAGTCACGTTCTAAAGCATTAAAGTCGCTCGGCATGTCTGCGTGCGGATAGCGTGTGAATGTCCCGTCTTTACTGCTTGAAAACACCGCAGCGACATTGTCATTCATTTGAATAAATTGTTTAAATTCTTGTTTGAGTTCCGTTTTTTTCTTGTCTTTCAACTTGTCTGCTGTCGCCCAGTCGCTGAAAAACGCGAGGCTTTTTTCAGTCGTTTTGATCTTACCGTCAATAATGTTATCTAATATTTGAACGTTTTCCTTTGCGCTTTGCGTCATCTGTATGTCAAGAGATGCAACGGCTGATTGATAAGCGCTTACCGATAGTGCCGCAATGGGGACAATTAAGATCAGCAGGAAAGAAATAATGAGTCTCCTGGCAATTGATGATCTGCGAATGGTGGTGAGTGTTTTTTTCATTTCTCTTGAACCTTCTTTCAATAATTTACAAATTATATCGGCTGATATTCCTTTATCTTACATTGAAAATGAAGGAAAAAATGAAAAATAGTTCTAAACTCACCGTTTTAGACAGGTCTTTTTTATTATTTGTTATACAAAAAAACAGCGCTTCATACGCGCTGTTTTTTGCTCTTATTCAATTTTAAATTTTTTCGTCAGATCACGAAGCTCTTCTGCCATCTGCGCCAGGGTCGTGGCTGATGAACTGATTTCTTCCATAGAAGCAAGCTGCTCCTCGGCCGATGCGGCAATGTCTTGAATGCTTGCCGAGCTTTCTCTTGAAACATCGGCAATTCCGCTCACCGCTGCCGATACATGCTCTGATCGGCCTGACAGCTGTTCTACGGTTGTATTCATCGTCTGCAATTTGTCTGCAATCTCATTTGTCATGGTGAAAATACTTTGGAAGCTTTCCTTTGTATTGTCTGTGACAACCAGTCCCGATTGCACTTCTTGATTAACGGCTTTAAACATGTGAAGAGAAGTTTCGATTTCTGCTACGATCTCCTGGATTAGTTTCTCGATTTCTTTAGATGAGTCTGCAGATTGAACGGCCAGTTTACGCACTTCCTCCGCTACAACAGAGAAGCCTCTCCCTGATTCCCCGGCCCGCGCCGCTTCAATGGCTGCATTTAATGCCAGCAGGTTTGTTTGGTCAGCAATCCCGTTGATGACTCGTAAAATACTCGTGATATCTTTTGATTTTCCTTCTAAGCCTTTCACCACTGCTTCAGCCTGCTGAACAGACTCATTAATTGAATTCATCTGCCCGACTGTCTGCTGGACAAACTTCTCGCCTGTACCCGCGATTTCCGTTGATTGAATAGACGCCTTCGTAATGTCTGATGATGTTTGTGAGACTTGCTGGAGCCCTTCATTCATCATGTTCAGCTGATGAGAGCTGGATTCTACTTTTTCGCTTTGCTCTTCGTTTCCGTTTGAGAACTGCTCAATTGCCATTGTGATATGTTCCGTCGCCTTGCTCGTTTGTCCGGCGGATGCAGTCAGCTGTTCGGATGATGCGGCAACATTATTAACCGAGTCTTGAATGGCGCTAATAAGCGAACGCAAGGATTGTCCCATTTCGTTAAAGCTTTCGCCAAGCTCTCCCAGTTCATCTTTCGACCGGATTTCGATGGTTTCTGTCAGATCCCCGCTGCTGATCATTTTTGATGACTGAACCAGACGTTTTAACGGTTTTGTGATCGAACCAACGATAAACAGGATTAATATTCCGCCTATAAGTATCGAAGCAATCAGCACAATCATGCCTGTTGTGAGAACAGATTTTGAGGCATCTTTGATTTCACTCATATACATGGTGCCGGCAATTTTCCAGCCAGTCAGTTGATTTGTCGTATATGTCATCTTTTTATCTTCATGATTCAGGGTATACTGCAGCTCGCCGCTGTCCTTGTCATACATTTTGGCAACCCAGTCGCCTGACAGCTTTTCACCAGCCTTATGGTTTTGATGGGCGACATATGTTTTGTTTTTCGTGGCGATGAAAACATAGCCCTCTTTTCCGACTTTAATCTGTTTCATCTGTTCCAACAGCTTATCAATTGTGATATCCATGGCAACGACACCTGAACCATCCTTCAATTCCTGAGCAATCGTTATGACCATGCTTCCGTCATTGGCTGCCACATAAGGATCGGTCACTATGATGTCACCGCCGGCTTTCATAGCATCCTGGTACCAAGCTCGTTTTCTCGGATCGTAGCCATCCGGCAATTTTTCTTTCGGTGCCTGTACATATGTGCCGTTTTCTGCCCCAGCGTAGATTCTGGCTACGTCTTGGTTAATAGAAACATATTGCGAAAACTTGGCTTTAAGCTCTTCCTGTTTGGATTTTCCTTTAAACGCAGAGCTTCTCAGTGATTCACTGAAAAAGCTGATGCCTTTCGCTTTTGCTCCTAAATCATTTGTAACTGTTGTATTAAATGAATCGACACTATTTTTCGCATTTCCCATGATTTCCTGATCCAGTTTTCCGCTTGCTGAGCGGTAAGAACTGAATTCCAATATAAGAATCGGAATAATTAAAATCACAACAAATGAAATCATTAGCTTTCTAGAAATTGACGGTTTTGTCAGCCAATTGATAAAAGTCTTCATATCCAGTTTCTCCTTCAGGTTTGATACACTATATATCGGCTGCTTTAAAAAGTTTTTAAAATCAGACGCAAGAAATTTCCTTTCCGGCTTTTTCTCTGTTTTTTAACTTTCATTGCCCGAGCCTTGTGCATAGTTTATAAAAAACAAGGGGGGCTTCAGATGATTATTATATCCGGACAATGGCTCCGTCCCCAAGACATTGAAAACTGGCAAATTGACAAGAACCTGAACCCGCTGCTAAAAGAATTGATTGAAACACCCGTTCAATTTGATTATCATTCGATCGCTGAACTGATGTTTGAGCTTCATTTGCGCATGAATATCGTTGAATCGGCAAAAGCGCTGCATAAAAGCGGAGCGAAGTTCGCCACCTTTGTAAAAACATACGGGAATACAGCGTATTGGCGGGTTTCACCAGAAGGGGCTCTGGAGCTTAAGTATAAAATGCCGCCTTCAAAGGCGATTCGGGATATTGTAGAGAACGGCCCGTTTTACGCGTTTGAATGCGCGACGGCAATTGTTGTGATTTATTACTTGGCTTTGCTTAAAACCATCGGAGAAGAAAAATTCGACGCAGCCTTTGACAGAATTATTTTGTATGACTGGCATTATGAGAAATTGCCGATATATACAGAAACGGGACATCACTTTTTTCTTGGAGACTGTTTGTATTTTAAAAATCCTGAATTTGATCCGCAGAAAGCGCAGTGGAGAGGCGAAAATGTGATTTTATTAGAAAAAGACAAATATTTCGCTCACGGCTTGGGGATTTTAAACGCTCAGCAAATTATTGATAAGCTGAATTCCTTCAGAAGAAAAGGAGCCGTACAGTCCGCTTATCTCCTTTCACAAGCGACCAGGCTTGATATTCCGTCTCTCTATCCCATCACCCGCTAAAAACCCCACCGTCTATTTTGGGGACGATGGGGTTTCAAATGCTTTTCGTTTTCGATAGAAAGGGGCTGTGCCGACATACTGGTTCGCAGCCCATTCCATTTTTTCAAGGTCAGTTCTCGTCACGATGGGATCTTGGCTGCTCCACTTGATACATCGGACAAAATAATACCCTTGGATGGGAGCCATTGTAACTTTTGAATGAGGCCAGTCTTCAAATACAAACTCAATTTTCCCTTTCTTTTTATAAGAATATTGAAGAATGTTCATCGTCTGTCACCTCTGTTGGTTACGTTACGATTGGCAAAGCTCAGCTATCAGCGTTCTCACGTCAGCGGATCTATTGAGCATTCCGACTGATTGCCCCGCCCACAGAGACATGTGATCGGAATCTTTGGCTGCGGCGGCATGTTTTCTCATTGGTTTTGTTAACGTGTTTTGCAATGGATAAGGAAGTGTATTTGCCTCTTCAGCTTGTTGCTCTTTCATCCATTGGTTGACTATACCCCTTGCAGGCTTTCCCGAAAACAATGCGGTAAGGCGTGTGTCTGTTCCATGTGCTTCTTTTAATTCCTGTCTGTACGTTTCAGAGGCTTCGCTTTCCTCACACATAAGAAATGGAGTTCCGACCTGTACACCTTGGGCTCCAAGACAGTGAGCTGCTTGGACGCCGCGGCGGTCTGCAATTCCGCCTGCCGCAATCACGGGTACTGAAACAGCGTCTGCAGCTTGGGGAACCAGTGACATTAAGCCAATAGAAGACTCTCCGCTGACCGGCAGAAAAGAACCGCGGTGGCCGCCTGCTTCACTGCCTTGCAGCACGATGATATCCATTCCGCGCTCTTCCAGCAGGACGGCTTCTTGCGGCGAAGTAGCCGTTCCGATAAGACAGCACCCATTTTCCTTTAATACATGAATGCTTTCATCAGGCGGGATGCCGAACGTAAATGAACAGGCTCTTACATTGTATGTAAGAATCAGATTTATTTTTTGATGAAAATCCTCCCACTCTGCCTCTTCTGAAGGAAAAGCAGCCGCCTGTTCGGCAAACGGAATGTTCTTTTTCCATGTGTGAACCGTTTTATCGTCCGGTGCCTTCCTTTTTTCCGGCACGAACACATTTACCTGAAAAGCGCTGCTGGTCAATTCCTGCATCTCGATGATTTGTTTTTCGAGCGTACCCGGACTGAGATATCCGGAAGCGAGACTTCCGAGTGCGCCTTCATTCGACACAGCGGCTGCCAGCCGGGGTGTGACCAGGCCGCCTGCCATCGGCGCCTGAATGACAGGCTTTGATAATGATAATGCTTTCATCCATTGAGTCATAGAAGCACCTCCTGTTAATCCATCATTTTGATATGGCATGTTCGGTGACGCGGGCCGTCAAATTCGCAGAAATAAATACCTTGCCACGTCCCGAGAATGAGCCGCCCATTTTCAATTATGACATGCTGTGAGGCGCCTACCGTACTGGACTTCATATGTGCAGCTGTATTGCCTTCTATATGGCGGTCCAGCTCATGGTCCCATGGATAAATCTCATCAAATCTTCGGAGCATATCTCTTTTCACATCGGGATCGGCATTTTCATTAATTGTAATGCCTGCCGTCGTATGCGGACAGTAAATCAGCGCTGCCCCGTTTGCCACTCCTGTTTCTTGGAGAAACGCTTCCACCTCGTGAGTGATTTCAATCATTTCATCTCTTTTGTTTGTTTTGATTTGCAGTGTTTTCAGCATATCGTTTCTCCTTTCAATTCCCCTTCTCTTTGCATATTCGTTCTGTGTTCTTTTTTTCCTGTTACATCAGGCTCATAAACCTGAAGAAAACAAAAACTCTAGCTTTTTGCCGGAGTTTTATTGCCATAGGTATACTCTGGCTTCATAAGGTTTTAACAGCAGTGATGTCGTATGCTTGTGCGGTTCTGTTTCCATATTTGACAGGAGGAGTTTGTCAGTGGATAACGGCAATGCGGGATATCTGCAGAACGCCGGCGAACCCGTCAGATTTGCCGCAATCAGTGCCGTTTGGCTCTCGTTTTTGCGAAGGTATGCAAAGATTTGCTGATCTTCCGGCAGAATCAGCTCGTATTGGCCATAAATAAATACATCATATGTTTGGCGGAGTTTGATCAAGCTTTTGTAAAAGTGATAGACAGATGTGTTATCGTTTAGTTGCGCCTCGGCGTTCAGCCATGTGTAATTGTCATTTACCCCAAGCCATGGCTTGGCATCAGAAAACCCAGCGTGAGGAGAAGCATTCCATTGCATGGGGGTTCGTGAATTATCTCTTCCCTTTTTCCAGACAATCTTCATTACTTCCTCATGAGAAGCACCTTTTGCAGTCTCAATGTCATACAGCCGCTTCATCGCGACATCATCATAATCCTCAATGGAAGGAAACGCCACATTGGTCATGCCGATTTCCTGTCCCTGATAAATAAACGGCGTGCCTTTCATCAGAAAATAAACAGCGGCGAGCGCTTTTGCACTTTCCTTTAAGAAATTCCCGTCGTCTCCCCATACAGAAACAGAACGAGGCTGATCATGGTTTTCCATGAACAAAGCGTTCCACCCGATTCCCTCCAAACTGTCCTGCCACTCTGTTAAAATTCGTTTGAAAGCAACGATATCGATGGTTTCATTTATCTCAATATCCCACAGACCGAGATGTTCAAATTGAAAAATCATGCTGAAAATGCCGGATTCCTCTCCCACCCACTCAGCCGCCTCCTTTGCCGCGACACCGTTTGCCTCTCCGACCGTCATGATCGGATAGCGGGAAAATGTGTTTTCCTTCAGCTCTGTTAAAAAATCTAAAATACCCTCAGCATTCATATGATAAGGAAAGGATGGAACATAGGACAGCCCTTTCGGATTCGGCAGATCAGGCAGCCCTTCTTTTTTCTTAATATGAGAAATGGCATCCACCCGAAATCCGTCTATGCCTTTATCAAGCCACCAATTGATCATGTCATAAACGGTGTTTCTTACCTCTACATTTTCCCAGTTCAGATCAGGCTGCTTTTTATCAAAAAGATGGAGATAGTACTGGCTTGTCTGTTGATCATACTCCCAAGCCGATCCGCCGAAAATGCTTCCCCAATTGTTCGGCTCTTTTCCGTCTTTCCCATCCTTCCAAATATACCAGTCGCGTTTTTGGGATTGTAAAGAGGCACGTGATTCAATGAACCATGGATGTTCATCACTTGTATGATTCACGACAAGATCCATAATGAGCTTCATGCCAAGCTCATGAGTATCATGAAGCAGCTGATCAAAATCTGCCATTGTGCCGAAATCGCTCAATATGTTTTTGTAATCTCTAATATCATACCCGTTATCCGCATTGGGTGAGTCGTACAAGGGGCAAATCCAAATCACATTGGCGCCTAGTTGTTTTATGTACGGAAGCTTGGACCTGATTCCTTGTATATCCCCGATTCCATCGCTGTTTGAATCTTTGAAGCTTCGGGGATAAATTTGGTAGACCACCGCTTCCTTCCACCAAGCCTTTTTCATACAGCCACTCCTTCCTGTGTGTTTTATATCTTATGTAGAAAAAGGCCATTGAAGCATTCATTTTTTCAGAAAAAAACCTCTTGCCGATGACAAAAGACTGATCAATGTTTCAGAAGCCTTTGGTCCGGTTTTTCTTTGAATGCTCAAAAAAACAGCCGCGTCTAGCCGGCTGTTTTTGATTAAAACTCTGTTTTTTTGATTTCGACAAATCGAATATGATGGTCTTCAGCATCGAGGATTTTAAACTCGCAGCCCTCCGCCTGTATCACATCTCCTGCTTTCAGCTCCATTTTTTGCGTCAGAAGCCAGCCTGCAATCGTATCAATTTCTTCATTCTCAATGGCAATGTCGAGCAGGTCATTCACTTCATCTATTAGCGCTTTTCCATCCATCACATAATGGTGCTCGCCTTTTTTCAAAATATGCGGCGTTTCATCCTGGTCATATTCATCACGGATTTCCCCGACGATTTCTTCGATAATATCCTCGACAGTGACAAGCCCCGCCGTACCCCCGTATTCATCTACGAGAATGGCCATATGAATCCGTTCCTTCTGCATGCGGATTAAAAGCTCCTGAACAGGAATGCTTTCAATGACCCTGATGACAGGTCTCATAATTTGCTTCAGTTTAATCGGCTGGCCAAGAAAATACGCTTTAAACATATCTTTGCTGTTGATAATCCCTAAAATATGATCCTTATCTTCTTTGATGACAGGATACCGTGTATACCGTTCGTTAATGATGAGATGAATCGCCTCTTCAAGCGACTGCTCCAGAGAAATGACAGCGATTTCTGTTCGCGGAATCATAATTTCTCTCGCCACGCGGTTGTCGAATTCAAAAATCTTATTCACATAGCGAAATTCGGACTGGTTGATTTCCCCTTTTTCATAGCTTTCTGACAGGATCAGCCTCAGTTCTTCCTCACTGATGACAACCTCATGCTCCTTTACTGAATGAAACCCAAACAGCTTCACAAGAAAACTCGCAGAGCCGTTCAAGGCTTTGATAAACGGATACATGATTTTATAAAACCAGATCAGCGGCTTAGCGATCCATAAACTGACGGCCTCCGCCTTTTGAATCGAAACCGTCTTTGGCGCAAGCTCTCCCATCACCACATGCAAAAAAGTGACGATGATAAATGCAACAATAAAGGTGACGATGTGATTGATGGGTTCCGGCATACCCGTCATTGTAAATAAGGGATGAAGAATGTGCTCCAATGTTGGTTCACCGAGCCACCCGAGGCCCAGCGCCGTGATCGTAATCCCGAGCTGGCAGGCTGATAAATACTCGTCTAGATTAGAAATGATTTTGTGTACGGCAAGCGCACGGCTGTCACCGCTTTCCATGAGCTGATTGATTTTCGAACCCCGAATCTTAACAATCGCAAATTCCGCTGCAACAAAAACAGCCGTAATGCCAATCAAAACAAAAATGGCTACCAATTGTAGAATAAGCAAAAAAAGCCCTTACCGTAAATGGTAAGGGGCCACCTCCTTAACGTTAATTCTCATTACGACCGTTTAAGAAGATCATCACAAACCGAAGAAGTTCAAACAGGGAAACCAGCGCGGCGGCCACATACGTCAATGCAGCGGCACTCAGCACTTTATTTACACCGTGTTCTTCGTTGTTTCGAATGAATCCTTCAGACACAATAATTTGCTTCGCGCGTGAACTTGCATTGAATTCAACAGGCAGTGTGATCAGCTGGAAAAAGACAGCGGCTGAAAACAGAATGATGCCGAGTCCGATGAGGTTGAGACTGCCAAGAAGCATGCCCCCCAAAAAAAGCAAAGGAGCCACTCCGGATGCAAAATTCACAACGGGGAACATTTTATGTCTCAGCACAAGCGCACCATATGATTCCTGATGCTGCAAGGCATGTCCGACTTCATGGGAAGCAACGGATATGGCGGAAATTGAGCGGCCGTAATAAACCGGCTCAGATAAACGCACCACCCGTCTTGTCGGGTCGTAATGGTCTGTTAAAGCGCCTCTTACCGGTTCAACCGGCACGTCGTAAAGACCGTTTATATCTAAAATCCGTCTTGCGGTTTCTGCCCCTGTTCGACCGCTTGAGGCTTCCACTTTTGAATATTTTTCAAAGTTGCTCTTTACTTTAAATTGTGCCCAAAACGACAATCCCAATGCGGCTATTGTTAAAAATATAAACAGCATGTTCCATCATCCTTTTTTAAAGATCGTATGTTTCTTTATTACGATTATTTTAATGAGTTTTCTTTCTCGTGTACAGAAATGCGCTTTTTCTTCCGTCTCGGTGCACACATTCCGATAAGCAAAAGGAACAAGCCGGCCGAAAACAAATAAAAAGAAAAGCCTCCAATCAGCTTATTCAAAAAATGATGCCATGAGAAGCTATCGGAAAAGTGATTATAAGAATTCAAGTCGAAAATAAACAAAATCACTGCGGATGCCGCAAGCTGCGTACCGATCAAAACCACAACGGTTCTCTGAATGATCGTCATCTGTTCCACCTTTTTTCGCCGATTTGTTTTAGTTTATGGAGAAAACCGGTTTTATATGTTTTAGTTCATTTTTTGAAAAACAACGCCGGAAGTAGGACATACTGTTATAAAAAGAGCACGGGTGTGATGAACATGAAAGTGACGAGTGAGGAAAAGGAACAGCTGAGTACAGCGATTGACCGAATGAATGAAGGACTGGACGTATTTATCCAGTTTTATAATGAATCTGAAATCGATCAACCCCTTATTCAGCTGGAAGACGATACAGCTGATCTCATGAAGCAGGCCCGCGACCTGTACGGCCAGGAAAAGCTAAATGAAAAGCTGAACACAATTATCAAACAGATTTTATCTATTTCATTATCTGAAGAAGGAGAAAAAGAATGAAGTCAAATCGGATCTTTATCTCATGGCTGAGGTGGCCGTTATTTATCCGAATCGGGCTGATCATTCTTTTTCTAGTTCTTTTGTTCGGGCAAATCATTTACTTACTTGAGCCCAAGCAGTTTACTTCTGTCTTCGAAGGTATTTGGTGGGCCGTGGTTACCGTCTCAACAGTAGGCTACGGGGATTATGTGCCGCACACGCCGCTTGGTCAAGTAGCCGGAATGCTACTGATATTAATCGGAGCAAGCTTTGTCACTGCTTACTTTGCCACCTTATCCGCTGCCGCTTTCAGTAAACAGCACCGCTACATAGAGGGGAAGGTCGCTTACAAAGGACGGAGCCATGTCATTATTATCGGCTGGAATGAAAAATCAAATCGCCTTTTGAGAGAGCTTCAGCTGGCGGCGCCCTCCAAGACAGTTGTTCTGATTGATGAAACGTTAAAAGAAGGGCCGCTCATTGAAAATGTCCATTTCATACGCGGACACGCCGCAGATGATGAAACGCTGAAACGAGCCAATATTACTGAGGCGGACACAGTTATGGTCACCGCCGACCAATATAAAAGTGAAGCAGAAGCGGACATGCTGTCGGTGCTGATTCTTTTATCAGTCAAAGGATTGAATCCGCTGGCTTACTGTATTGTCGAAATTCTGACTGACCGCTTTGTCACCAATGCAGAACGGGCAGGCGCTAATAAAATTATCGGGACATCTCAGCTCTTAAGCCGCGTGATGCTGGAACATTACCGAGTCAAATTGCAGCTGTCTAAACCGCAAAGCTTAATTGAGCTGACACTCGATAAAAAAGTGCGGCTGATTTCGGTTCCTTCTGAGCTGCAGGGCGCCGCTTATAAAACATGCGTCCTCTATTTTCTAGATCACAACACCACCATTATCGGCATACAAAAAGAGGAAGGGCCTATGATTACCCCTCCTCTTTCATATAAAGTGCTTGAAACAGATCAGTTTCTTGCGCTTTAACCCAGCAGAACATCCTCCAGCTCTTTGACAAGGGAGGCGCCGATATCCAAATACGCTGGATCAATTTCCGCGTCCCGTCTTTCGGGTTCAGAAAATTGATTAAACAGCGATTGAAACGGCCCTCCTTCAGCATGATCATCAAGGCCTGTCTGGAACACCTGCCTCAGCATAAACGGAGTTCCGATACGGACAGCTGCCCCGCGTTCATCGAGACTGCCTTGTATGGCATTGACGGGAATTCTTAAAAACAAATATCCGTCTTTATCATCAATTTTATAATCAAAATAGCCGTGATCGTACTCCCAGCCGCCGTTTATCACATAACCGAGCGGCTTCATGACTTGTTCCAGCTCCTGAAGCAAAAAAGGCTGCCCATCTATCGCGGAAGGTATTGTAATCATCAAACTGCCCCTTTTTTCATTTATCCTGTCCTGCCGAACAAGACTTCATTCAGAGGCTGATTACATGGAAATTGTTTTTTCCTTTGCCCGGCCAACCGAAAAGAAAGCGCATTCAATTAAGAAGTAAACAGTTATCGCTGCAGCAATCCCCGCCGCAGATTCCCATGAAACATATACAACAGCCGCATAGAGTCCTAACTTTGTTAAAAGGGTGTGAGAACGCTTCAATTGCAAAATCTGATGTACTGCATCAGTAAAAATGGCAAGCGGAAGCCCGATCAGAAGAAAGGTGTGGATAAAAAAGTGTGAGAGTGTGCCGCCAAGGTGGGAAGAAAACTCTGTATTCACGGCATCAAAGGATATGAGAATAACGAAAACTGCTGCCGATAAGCCCGCAATGATGAGATGTTTGACCATTTGTTTCATGAACATCAGCACCTTTCTGATTTGATAAAAAGCCGACCGGCTAATGCCAGTCAGCTTTCTTACATTAATCTTCGAGACGTTTTTCAAGCTCAGCTTTTTTCTCTTCAAAGCCAGGTTTGCCAAGCAATGCAAACATATTGACTTTATATGCTTCTACTCCAGGCTGGTCAAAAGGATTGACGCCGAGGAGATATCCGCTCATCGCGCAGGCTTTTTCGAAGAAATAAACAAGATATCCAAAAGTATATGCATTCAGCTCAGGAATGTTGACGATTAAGTTCGGAACATTTCCGTCTGTATGAGCCAGCATTGTACCTTGGAATGCTTTTTTGTTAACGAAATCTACCGTTTTTCCGGCTAAATAGTTTAAGCCGTCAAGATCGCTATCCGCTTCCTCGATTGTCAGCTCGTGTTTAGGTTTTTCGACATTCAGCACCGTTTCGAACAAATCTCTGCGGCCTTCCTGTACGTACTGTCCTAATGAGTGAAGGTCTGTTGAATAGTTGGCAGAAGAAGGATAAATGCCCTTCTCGTCTTTGCCTTCACTTTCGCCGAACAGCTGCTTCCACCACTCCGCAAAATATTGAAGCGCCGGCTCATAGTTGATAAGCATTTCAATCGTTTTGCCTTTATTGTAAAGCACATTGCGAACGACCGCATACTGGTATGCAGGGTTTTCTTCCAATTCTGATGTGGCAAAATCCTTGCTCGCATCAAATGCGCCTTTCATCATGTCGTCAATGTTGACGCCGCTGACAGCAATCGGAAGGAGACCAACAGCTGTTAAGACAGAATATCGTCCGCCGACATCATCAGGAATGACAAATGATTCGAAGCCTTCTTCGTTAGAAAGTGTTTTTAACGCGCCGCGCTCTTTATCAGTTGTCGCGTAAATCCGCGCTTTCGCTTCTTCCTTGCCGTATTTTTCTTCCAGAAGCTTGCGGAAAATACGGAAAGCGATTGCAGGCTCAGTTGTTGTACCTGATTTAGAGATGACGTTAATGGAGAAGTCAACATCTTCGAGAAGATCCATGACATCTCTCATATATGATGAACTGATGTTGTTTCCGATGAAAATGACTTGCGGATTGCCTCGTTTTGCTTTTGGCAGTGTATTGTAAAACGCGTGATTAAGCGCTTCAATCGCTGCCCGCGCGCCGAGGTAAGAACCGCCGATACCGACAACAAGCAATACATCAGAGTCAGATTTGATTTTTTCCGCGCTTTTTTTAATACGCGCAAATTCTTCTTTATCATAATGTTCAGGGAGGTCCACCCAGCCTAGAAAATCGCTGCCCGCGCCTGTTTTTTCATGAATATTATGGTGTGCTGTTTTTACAAAGTCGCGCAAATATGTAAGTTCATGTTCGTTGAAGAAAGTCAACGCTTTTGAGTAGTCAAAGCGTACATGCGTCATTGCTTGTCCCTCCATAACGGTATAATGTTTTCATCTTTCACTTTATATGAACTTATCTGTGAAATCAAGTCAAGAAGAAAGGACGGAATGACTGCATTCCGTCCTTTGACATTAGAGTGACGCGCGAAGGATGGCAAGCACGTCATCTTTGTTCAGTTTTTGGAAGTTGCCGAAGCCGCCGTGCTCCATTTCTTTGGCTGCGATATCAGCAATCAGTTCCAGTTTTTCTTCTCCGATCTCATAGTCGGATAGACGGGAAGGCGCACCCAGACTTGTCCAGAACGCAGACAGCTTGTCGATACCTTCAAGCGCAATTTCTTTATCCGTTTTGCCCTCTGTATCAATGTCAAACATATTGAGCATGAGGTTTTTAAAGCGGCCGACATTCGTATCAAGCGTGTATCTCATCCAGTTCGGGAACAGGATCGCAAGTCCGCCGGCATGCGGAATATCATATACAGCTGATACGGCATGCTCCATTGTGTGAGAAGCCCAGTCGCCGAAGTAGCCCATTTGAAGCGTGCCATTCAGAGCGATAGTGCCTGCATATAAAATCGTCTCACGATGTTTATAATTTTCCAGATCCTCCAATAGTCTTGGAGCTGTTTCAATTACCGTCTGCAGAACGGCAAAGCACATTCTGTCTTGCAGCGGTGTGTTTTCGACATTATGGAAGTATTGTTCAAACACGTGGCTCATCATGTCGACCATGCCGTAAACCGTTTGATTTTCAGGCACTGTGAACGTATTTTCAGGGTCTAAAATCGAGAACCGCGGATGAGTTACATTGCTTCCCCATACAAATTTCTCATTTGTTTCCCAGTTTGTAATCACAGAGTCAGGGTTCATTTCAGAACCTGTGGCAGCAAGGGTTAGAACTGTACCAAACGGCAGTGCATCCTCGGCTGTTACTTTCTTGCTGAAAATGTCCCAAGCGTCTCCGTCGTATTTCACTCCCGCAGCGATCGCTTTTGTGCAGTCAATGACACTTCCGCCACCCACAGCAAGCAGAAAATCAATATCATGCTGTCTGCATAGGTCAATGCCTTTTTCCACAGTCGCAAGACGCGGGTTCGGCTCGACCCCTGACAGTTCATGGACAGCCGCGCCTTCTTCTTTTAATATGTCTGTTACTTGGTCATAAAGACCATTACGTTTAATGCTTCCGCCTCCGTAGACAAGCAGAACATTTTTACCGTATTGCTTTAATTCTTTTCTTAATTGTTCAAGCTGACCTTTTCCGAAGATCAGTTTCGTCGGGTTATAATAAGTGAAATTTTCCATTGTAAAACCTCCATATAGTGCTGTATCAAAAAACAGGTTAACAATTGTAACATAAGTTCAAAGAAAAAGGGAAGCAGCCTGATCGGCTGTTTCCCCTTTTGTTATAGAGATGCTTTTAAGATAGCAAGTACATCTTCTTTGTGTAGTGATTTAAACTGGCCGAACGTACCGTTGGCCATTGCCTTGTCGGCAATTGTGTCGAGCTGTTCGTCATTGATATCGTAATCAGCCAGTCGATTTGGAGCGCCTAGGCTTGTCCAGAAAGCAGACAGCTTGTCGATACCTTCCAGCGCGATTTCCTCATCTGATTTTCCAGCTTCCTCCACACCAAACACACGAACCGCCAGCTGCTTCATGCGAGCCGGGTTTTCTGACAATGTATGTCTCATCCAGTTCGGGAAGAGTATGGCGAGTCCGCCGGCATGCGGAATATCGTAAACGGCTGAAACCGCATGTTCTATATTATGAGTGGCCCAATCCCCTCTTGCACCCATTGACAGCATGCCGTTTAAAGCAATTGTCCCTGTGTAAAGAATCGTTTCACGCAGTTCATAATTTTCAAGATCATTGATCAGCTTAGGCGCTGTTTCGATGACTGTGCGTAAGAGCGATTCGCACATGCGATCCTGGTAAGGAGTGTTTGATACATGGTGGAAGTATTGCTCAAACACGTGGCTCATCATATCAACCATTCCGTAGATCGTGTGATTTTTAGGAACAGTAAACGTGTTCACTGGATCCAAAATGGAGAACTTAGGGAACACGAGCGGGCTTCCCCAGCCATATTTCTCTTTTGTTTCCCAGTTTGTGATAACTGAACCTGAGTTCATTTCAGAGCCAGTTGCGGCGAGAGTCAAAACAGTTCCAAACGGTAAAGCTTCCTTCGGCTGGTGTTTTTTCGTTACGATATCCCACGCGTCACCATCATACTTTGCCCCCGCAGCAATCGCCTTTGCACAGTCGATGACACTGCCGCCGCCGACAGCCAATAAGAAATCAATGTTGTTTTCTTTGCAGATCGCAATACCTTTATTAACAGTCGACACACGCGGGTTCGGCTCTACGCCTGCTAATTCATGTACCGTGACACCGGCTTTATTCAGCTGTTCCATCACTTGGTCATAAAGGCCGCTGCGTTTAATGCTTCCGCCTCCGTAGACTAACAATACATTTTTTCCGTAAGGTTTCAGTTCCTCCGGGAGTTTTTCAACTTCGCCGCGGCCGAAAATTAATTTTGTCGGGTTCCAATATGTAAAGTTTTGCATGACATCTCCTCCTTAGATTTTTATTATGCAGAATGCCTGCGCTCCATGTAAAGCAATCAGCTCGTTCTGTTTTCAGCGTATCAGACAGTTTTCATTTGCAAGATGCTGGGAATGGAACAGATACAGCTGAGTTTGAGCCGTTTCGTCCGGCTTCTCACAATATGGAGAATGCATGTATAGATTCTCCAATATGTCACAATCTATAACTGTTTTAATAATTCATGGAGGAGGTTGTAAACATGAGTACTATTCAGAGAATTTGTCTTGTATTAACGATCATTGGCGCTATTAACTGGGGACTGATCGGATTTTTCCAATTTGATTTAGTAGCAGCCATCTTTGGCGGCCAAGGGTCAGCCCTTTCCCGTATCATTTACGGACTCGTCGGAATCGCCGGCTTAATCAACCTCGGTCTGCTGTTTAAGCCAAACGAAGAAGCTTCACGAGAAGAAGCAGCGAAGCCTGAAATGCGATAGGATAAAAAAAAGCACCGAACATTCCTGTCCGGTGCTTTTTCATGCTTACTTTTTGATAAGATCTTTGCGGTTGGACATTTCAATCCACTCTTCAAGCTTATCTTTTAATGTGTTGAAACCTTGTGGTGCAGAAGCTTCTTCGCTCACTTGTGCTGATTTAGGTTTTCTTGGTTTGCTTTCTTTTTTCTCAGGCGCAGCTTGTGTCGCACGAATAGAAAGGCTGATTTTTCCTTTTTCTTCGTCAACAGCTAGTACTTTTACTTGTACTTCGTCACCAACAGAAAGGTGCTCGTTGATGTCTTTTACGAAACCATGAGTTACTTCAGAAATGTGTACCAGACCTTGAGTCTCTTCATCTAATGCAACAAACGCACCATACGCTTGTAATCCTGTAACTTTGCCAGTGTAAACACTGCCCACTTCAAATTTTGCTGCCATTCATAACAACTCCTAAGTTAAATTAAATATCAGTTTATACGCAATTTAAAATTATATCATACATGTCTCATTTCCGCAAAGAAAACTTTTTTATATGATATCAGGTTTAAGCATATCAAAAAGAGGGTATACTGCAAATACCAAAGGCTTTCTAGTATTCCCCCTTTTATTGGATGCGAACAAAAAGTTCGTATCTTTTTTTATGTTGTTTTGTGTAAGAAGCGTTTCATTCTAACCAATGCTTCTTGCAGCTGTTCAATTGATGTCGCATATGAACAGCGGATATATCCTTCTCCGCTCGGCCCAAATACATTACCCGGAACAACGGCTACTTTTTCCTGCAGCAAGAGCTCCTCGGCAAACTGTTCTGAGCTCATCCCAGTGCTTTTGATGGATGGGAAAGCATAAAAAGCACCGCTCGGATGGTGGCAGCTGAGACCGATTTCATTAAGCGTTTCGACAAACAAATTACGTCTTCTTCGGTAGCTCTTTTTCATCTTTTCTACATCTTCTATTCCGTTTTTTAACCCTTCAAGCGCTGCGTATTGCGCCATTGCAGGCGCGCACATCATCGCATACTGATGGATTTTAAGCATCGCGTTGCGAATTTCTGAAGGCGCCGCGGCAAAACCGAGTCTCCAGCCTGTCATGGCAAACGCCTTTGAAAATCCTGAAATGACAACCGTCCGCTCTTTCATCCCCGGTAATGCTGCTATGCTCGTGAATTCCTCATCGTATGTCAGTTCCGCATAAATCTCGTCGGCCAGTACGATTAAATCATGTTTTTTGGCAAACTCAGCAATTTCATGCAACTCTTTCTTTGAGTAAACCGAGCCGGTCGGATTCGAAGGCGAACAAATGAGAATAGCCTTTGTCTTTTCGGTCACTGCCGCTTCAAAATCCTCAGCCGTCGCTTTAAATCCTTTATCAGCCGTCGTATGGACATGAACCGGAACGCCGCCTGTCAAAGAGACAAGCGATTCATACGCCACAAAACACGGTTCTGGAATAATCACTTCCTCACTCGGATTTACAATGGCGCGGATTGCAATATCCAAAGCCTGGCTCGCCCCTACCGTCACAATCAATTCATCGTCAGGTGAGTATGTAAGACCAAACCGGCTGCTTACATAACGGCTGATTTCCTCTCGCAATGAGTATAAACCGGCATTAGCGGTATATGACGTATACCCTTGTTCAAGGGAAAGAATGCTTGCTTCCCGGACATTCCAAGCCGTTACAAAGTCAGGTTCTCCGACTCCTAAAGAAATAACCCCTTCCATCGTTGCCGCCAAATCAAAGAATCTGCGGATGCCGGATGGTTTTATTTGTTGTACATAATCGGATAAATAAGAAGTCATTTACGGTGACACCACGATTCTTTTGTCGTCGTCTCCCGTTTCAAATACTTTGCCGTCGTGCTTGTATTTTTTCAGGATAAAATGTGTTGTCGTAGACACAACTGAATCAAGAGTTGACAGTTTATCAGATACAAAACGCGCAACGTCAGACATTGAATTGCCGCGGATCACGACAGACAGGTCGTATACGCCTGACATCAGGTAGACTGATTCTACCTCTTGGAATCGGTAAATCCGCTCCGCCACTTCGTCAAAACCGACTCCGCGCTTTGGAGTGACTTTAACATCAATCATGGCAGTCACGCCTTCATGGCCGTCCACTTTCCGCCAGTCGATCATAGCGGAATAATCAATAATAACCTTTTCTTTTTCCAATTTGTCAATGATCGCTTTTACTTCATTTACAGGGATACCGGCCATTTTTGCGATTGTTTCCAGGTCGGCGCGGCTGTTTTCGTCTAAAATTTCTAATATTTCTGTTTCTTTATCGGTCAATTTCATTCATTTCACACCTTTACAATGTCAAGAAATCTTCATGACATTATATCACGTTTTTTGACGAATGCTAAGAAAAAACGAGGAGAAACTTCCGCTAGAACTGACAATTTCAGGGCATAATACAGTACATCCTATGAAGGGAGTGACGGCAAAATGGAGGCGGTTACACCAATAAGACGTATTAAAGTCGGAGGCGTAAATGTATATTATGAGCACTATCAAAACCCGGGCAAACAAACAATTGTCTGCGTACACGGTTTTTTATCTTCTGCTTTCAGCTTCAGAAAATTAATCCCCTTGCTTCGGGACCGGTATGACATCATCGCGCTCGATTTGCCTCCTTTCGGCCAATCAGAAAAATCAAGGACATTTAGATATACCTATCAAAACCTCGCTATGCTTATCATCGGACTCCTGGAGCACTTGCAAGTCAAACAGGCGGCGCTTGTCGGGCATTCGATGGGAGGGCAAATATCGCTGTCGGCTGCTCTATTAAAGCCTGAGCTCTTCTCGAAGATTGTGCTTCTTTGCAGTTCAGGTTATTTAAAACGCTCACACCCGACGATTATCTTCGGGACTCACCTCCCATATTTTCATCTTTATATCAAACGCTGGCTTTCCAAAGAAGGCGTGATGAAAAACTTATTAAATGTCGTCCACAACAAATCGCTGATTGACGAGGAGATGATTGACGGCTACGGCAAACCTTTTCAAGATGAACAGATTTTCAAAGCTATGACAAAGTTCATCCGGCACAGGGAAGGAGATTTACAGTCTGAGGAATTGAAAAAAATGAACAAACCCGCCTTATTGATTTGGGGCGAAGAAGACAAGGTGGTTCCGGTGAAAATCGGCGAACGTCTGCACCATGACCTGCCGGATTCCAAACTGTATTCATTGCGGGAAACAGGCCATTTGGTGCCGGAGGAACGCCCAGAATTCGTTTCCGAACGAATTGCAGAGTTTATCACAGAATAAAAAAACCGGTTTGTATACCGGTTTTTCAAGGCGTGCAAGAGCTGCTGTCTTTAATGAACAGCAGCTGTCCAGCCACATTCAGGCAGCTGTCGATCGGAAGTGTTTGTTCAAAAGAAGCTTCGAAAATATGCTGTATGCTTTTCGCTAACACTTTAGGATCGTCTTCATCATAGACGGCCTGAACGACATCAACAGCCTCCGTTTCATAAAAATCTTCACCATATTTAAACGGGTCCCATTTGGCAATGACATTGATCATTTCCCTGACCGCTTGACTTTCTTCCATTTTCATCACCGCTTATAATAAAATTTGCAGATTTATTTTATCATAGTTACGCTAAGAAAAATAAACATACATAAGAGGTGGAAACAGAATGAACTTTGATAAACAAGAACAGCGCCTCGGCACCCAATCCCTCAAATGGGACAAGACAGGCGAATTATTCGGCGTGACAGACGCCCTCCCGATGTGGGTGGCGGATATGGATTTTCGTGCGCCGGAAGCCATAACAGAAGCATTAAAACAGCGCCTAGAACAAGGGATTTTCGGATATACAGCGCCAGATCAGAGAACAAAAGATGCAGTGTGTGCATGGATGCATAACCGGCACAGCTGGAAGGTGAACCCGGAAAGCATTACATTCAGTCCCGGGGTGGTCACAGCTTTAAGCATGGCGGTTCAGGCTTTTACAGAACCAAAGGATCAAGTGATTGTCCAATCCCCTGTTTACACGCCTTTTTACCATATGATTGAGAAAAACGGCCGGCGTATTTTACATAATCCGCTTAAAGAAAAAGACGGAACTTATGTAATGGATTTTGAAGATTTGAAAACAAAAATCAGTGATCCGAGCGTAAAATTGTTTATTTTATGCAATCCGCATAATCCTTCAGGGCGGGCATGGGGCCGGGAAGATTTATTGAAGCTCGGCGAATTATGCCTTGAACACGGCGTTACAGTCGTGTCAGATGAAATTCATTCCGATTTGATGCTGTACGGTAATGACCATACGCCGTTTGCCTCTCTTTCTGACGATTTCGCTGAGATTTCTGTGACTTGCGCGGCACCTAGCAAAACGTTTAATATCGCGGGTTTGCAGGCGTCTGCAATCATTATTCCAGACCGGCTGAAGCGCGCCAAATTTTCAGCCAGCCTGCAGCGGAACGGTTTAGGCGGATTAAACGCGTTTGCCGTGAGCGCAATCGAAGCCGCTTACTCAAAAGGCGGGCCGTGGCTCGATGAACTGATTTCTTATCTTGAGAAAAACATGGACGAGGCTGCTGCCTTTTTGACCAGCGAGCTCCCAAATGTCAAGATGATGAAGCCTGATGCGTCTTACCTGATCTGGCTCGATTTCCGCGCATATGGCTTGTCTGATGCAGAGCTGCAGCAAAAGATGCTGCACAAAGGGAAAATTATTTTGGAGCCCGGCACGAAATACGGCCCTGGCGGAGAAGGATTTATGCGTTTGAATGCAGGATGCCCTCTGGCAACCTTGCAGGACGGACTGCGCCGAATAAAAACAGCGTTAGAGTAAATATTCGTCACAAACGCCTTTACGTATCAATCGTAAAGGCGTTCTTTATTAAGAAATTTTGTATTTTACTTCTAATGATAAGTGTTATAATAGATTCATATTTTATACGAAAGGATTTCACTCGAATGGAAATTCTAAAAGACTATCTCCTACATATCTGCTTTATTTTGTTTCCTATTCTTCTTTATCAAGTGTTTTGGCTTGGAAAACCGTCGATCATTGTACCAAAAATCAACAACGTATTGGTCACAATATTTGCATGCGGCGCCTCAGTTTTATGCATTATATTCCCTATACAGGAAATGGACTACATCCAATATGGCCTTCAAATCATTCCTGTCATCATTTGTTTATTATACATAAACACTGCTTCCGGGCTAACAGTCGCCGCATCCGTCTTATGTTTTGAACTGCTGTTTTTTGAGCCTTCCGCCATTTTTGTATACGCTTTGCTGCCTTTTCATATCATCATTCCAACTCTACTTCAAAAAAAGTGGCCATTCATGTCCAAAGCGAGAAAACTGCTGCTGTCTTTATTCATCGGTTGCTTGGAGATCTTCTTATTTTTCGCCTCCATCTTGGTTTTTTCTGCCGTGAATATTTTAAATTTTCAAAATTCAGAAATGATATATTATGAGGCAGCTGTCTCAGGTCTGTTCCGCTGCACCGTTCTTCTTTTAAGCATTTATCTGATAGAAAGCATCGCAGAAAATATCGCCCTGCGTTCCCAGCTTATCCATTCGGAAAAAATGGAAATTGTGAGTGAACTTGCGGCAAGTGTGGCTCATGAAGTAAGAAATCCGCTGACAGTTGTCCGGGGATTTGTCCAGCTGCTTTTTAATGATGAATCCCTTCAAAACAAATCCAGTGCGGATTATCAAAAGCTTGTGCTGTCAGAGCTTGACCGGGCTCAGGGCATTATTACAAATTATCTTGATATCGCCAAACAGCAATTGTACGAAAAAGAGATTTTTGATCTATCTTCTCTTATCAAAGAGACGAGCTCCCTTATGATTTCGTATGCCAATTATAAATCTGTGACAGTAGAGGCGGACGCCGAGCCGGACCTTTTGGTATACGGGGATGCAACAAAGCTGAAGCAGGCTGTGATCAACCTTATGAAAAACAGCATTGAAGCCGTTCCTACGGGTAAAGGGGTCATCCAAGTTTCAGCGAAAAAAATCGGCCATATAATTGTAATCAAAATCTCAGATAACGGTGTTGGCATGACGGATCACCAAATGCAGAAGCTGGGTGAACCTTATTATTCTTTAAAAACGAATGGAACGGGACTTGGCCTGACTGTGACGTTTTCCATCATTGAACATCACCACGGAACCATTTCGTTCAGCAGCAGCTTTCAAAGGGGAACCATTGTGACGATCAAGCTCCCCGCCGACCTTCCTCACTAGCAAATCAATTGGAACTTTTATAGAATGAATGCGAGGTGATAACAGATGAGTACATTTGAGAAAGGCTCTATCGTAAAAGGATTTTACAAAACAGGTGTATACATAGGAGAAATTACAGATTGCAGACCGCAGCATTATTTAGTCAAAATTAAGGCGGTTCTCACCCATCCCGCTCAAGGAGACCTTCACCATCCAAAACAGGCAGATGTGCCGTTTTTCCATGAAAGAAGAGCGCTTGCTTTCGGCGAACAGACTAATATCCCCCATCATATGGTGAAGGCCTATGACTGTGAAGTGCCGGATTATAACGAGTCTTTGCGGGAAGCGGTTGCACAGCTGAGAGCCAAACTGGCCGGAGATGATTCACAATGGGCAAAGCGATCCCTGAACAATCTGGACGTTTTAGAAAAAGAATACTTTACCCGGCCATAACCCAGTCTGACGAAAGATTGGGTTTTTTATGTTGCGCGCCGGAATAGTTCAGATAAATCAATCCTCTCGCCGATTGTCGGCGGTTTTGGTTTTTCGAGGTACTGCTTATCCTGCTCGACAAGCTTAAAAAGCTTATAGGCTGTAAGAGCATCGTCAAGCGCCTTATGATGGGTGCCCGTTCCCTTATCTCCGTACTCTTCCGCTGCCTTCCACAAGCCGGTCAGTGTCCGGTCTCCAAAAAAGTTTTTATATTCAAGCGATAAATCTCTCATCTCCCCTTTAAACGGGAAAGGAATATGGTTAAACATACAATTTTGCTTCAGCACTTTCATATCCATGTTTCCCCACGTGATGATCGTGCAATTTTTTTCAGGGTCAAGCTCATTTAGTTTACGGATAAAGTCCTCGAACCTCATCCCCTCATCTACTTGGTTTTGCGTAATGTTTAAAAATGATTTACAGCGCTTCGTCAGCTTGGGGAATTTTTTCGGCCTAATATAACTCGAAAACGTCTCAACTACTTCACCATTAACCGACTTTACAATTCCTGCTTCTATGATTTCCGGAAAAAAATTTTGCGGACTGTATTTTCCTTCGGGCATCGTAAACTCGAAATCAATAATGAGTAAGTTGCCTGCCTCCACTATTTTTACACCTACCTTTCCTCCGATCAGAAGAATGCTATCTTTATAGTATATCGATTCTCCTTCTCTTCATTTCTTCATTTTCTAAAAATAATGAAATTTCCCAGCCGCATTGTTTCTTTTAAATGGTGCACTGTTTCTTTATAATTAGTAAGGAACCCGAAATAATAAGAAGGTGATGTTATATCTATCCGCAAGAAAAACTTTGTCATTGTGTGGCTGGCGAATTTCTTTGTATCAGCCAGCACAACAATGATCATTCCTTTTCTCTCCTTGTATATTGAGACGCTCAGCACCTTTTCCAACGGCTTTGTGCAAAGGTGGAGCGGTTATGTGTTCGGCATTACATTTTTAATGGCTTTTTTGGTATCCCCGTTCTGGGGGCGGTTCGGAGACAAACGCGGTTACAAGAAAATCCTTTTGACAACCGGAATCGGCATAGCCGTCAGCATTTTATTAATGGGCTTTGTCACATCGGTTTATCAATTGTTTTTTCTTCGTATGGCTATGGGGCTTGTAACCGGATTTATTCCGACATCCCTTGCAATGATTTCCGCGCAGACGCCTAAAAGCTCAGCCGGCAAAACGCTTGGCACGCTCCAAATGGGGCAAGTGTCCGGAAGCTTGTTCGGCCCGCTTTTGGGAGGCGTGCTTGCTGACCACTTCGGCTTTACGTATACCTTTTTTATCACATCATTTGTGATTTTCTTGGCCGTTCTTCTCGTGTTATTCGGGGTCAAAGAACAGCCGCTCACAGAGAAGATGAATAAACGTCAGTCTTATACGAGAAAAGAAGTGCTCTCCTATATTTTTCACCAGCCCGCGCTTTGGGTCATGATGCTGTTAACCATGCTGATTCAAACAGGAAATTTCAGTATCCAGCCGTTGCTCGCTTTATATGTAAACGAGCTGCACGGACCTGCCAATCTGGCCTTTTTCTCCGGCATGGCATTTTCGGCAACCGGACTCGGCAGTTTGCTGCTGGCAAGAAAATGGGGAGATTTAGGAGACCGCTACGGCCACCGCCGCATCTTAATCGGGCTTTTAATCGCCGCCTCTTTATTTTTTATTCCGCAGGCACTCGCGTCTTCATTCAGTGTGCTTCTTGTTTTCAGGTTTTTATTCGGGATGGCGATGGGCGGCCTTCTTCCATGCATCACAGCGGCAATCCGCGTTCAGGCTCCCGGCTCCATCCAAGGAGAAGTCCTCGGCTACAATGTCAGCTTTCGCTTTTTAGGAAACGTTCTCGGACCTCTTCTCGGCGGTATTATATCGAGTCACTTCAATATCTCTGCAGCCTTTTATGTCACAGCATTTCTCTTTTTCTCAGGTGCCTGCCTGCTTTGGATCATGAAGAAATTCCAAAAAGAATCGTGTGCCAAAGCAAGCTGATTTTCAGCAAAAATTGAAGAGTCTTCTAAATTTAACCTTCTCGTAAACTCAAAAGAATGGTACGATATGGCTAGAATTTAGGAGAAAAGAGAGTGACCATGTTACGAAAAATTATCGGATGGATTTTGCTCCTTTGCATAATCCCATTGTTTGCATTTACAGTTATCGCTTCCGGAAAAGAAGTAAAACAAATGAAGTCCCTGGATCAGGTGCTTGATAAGAATATTGATTTGAAAGAGATCAGCCTTGTTCAAAACAGCTACATGTACGACAGGGACGGGTCGCTGGTCTCGGAAATCGTCAGCGATGATGAGAACCGAGTGCTGGTTCCCTTCAACAAGATTCCCGAAGAAGTCAAACAGATATTTTTAACTTCCGAGGACCGCCATTTTTACGAACATAAAGGGTTTGACTTTATGGGGATGGTGCGGGCGGCCGCTTCCAACGTGAAGGACAAAAAGATTGACCAAGGGGCCAGCACCATCACACAGCAGCTTACAAGAAACTTGTATTTGAGCCACGAGCGCTCTTTCAGCCGTAAACTGACTGAGCTCGCGTACTCCTATCAGCTTGAGAAAAAGTATACAAAAAATGAGATTCTTGAAGCCTACTTAAATACGATTTATTTTAATAACGGCGTTTATGGCGTCGGATCAGCTGCTGAATTTTATTTCAGCAAACCGCTGAAATCTCTCACACTGGGAGAAATGGCTTTTATTTGCGCTATACCTAATAACCCTACATTATATGATCCTCTCAAGCATTTTGACTACACGAAAAGCCGTCAAGAACGCTTGCTTAAAGGGTTAAAAAATGCCGGGGTTATAACGGACAAAGAGCTGAAGAAAGCCGTAAAACAAAAAATCAAACTGGATGTCGAGGAGAAAGAAGACAAATTTCCAGACTACGTTTCCTACGTAAATGATGAATTCACTCAACTCGTGTCTGAATCTGAAGGTTATGATAAGCGTCTTCAAAAAGCATCAGGAAAACAAAAAGACAAAATAGAAAACGAGCTGTCCGCTAGAGTCAGCACACTTCTGAAAGACGGCGTAAAAATTTATACCGCACTTGACCCGTACATGCAAAATCAAGTCGTAGCACAGATGAATTCGAAGCTGCCGTATGCGGGCGTACAGGGCGGAGCGGCTGTTATTAATCACCAGACGCATCAAGTTGTCGCTCTATCCGGCGGAAAAAACTATCATAAGTATGATTTTAACCGTGCCTACCAAGCATACAGACAGCCGGGGTCATCCATTAAGCCGCTTCTCGATTACGGACCTTATATTGAACAGACAGGTGCGACAGCAAGCAGCACAATTGATGCCGGCAAATTTTGCAGCAGGGATTACTGTCCGCAAAACTACAATAACCGCACATACGGCACAGTCACGCTTGATACAGCGTTTAAAAACTCGTATAATACACCGGCCATCAGAATGCTGGACCGTGTAGGCATCCAAAAAGCTTTCAGCTATATTGAACCGTATCATTTTTCAAAGCTTGTCAACAGCGACTATCTGCTGCCGGCGGCGCTTGGCGGATTTACACACGGCATGACGCCTCTCGAGATGACAAAGGCGTATACAACATTCGGCAACAGCGGCAGCTACACGCCGAGCCACGCGATTACAAAAGTGACGGATTTAAAAGGAAAAACGATTTATAAATGGAATGACAAAGCGACACAAATATTCAGCGTCCGCACAAACATGCAGCTGAAAAAACTGATGTCTTCCGTTGTCAAAAGCGGGACAGGGAAAAAAGCATATTTTAATGCGCCTTATATCGGCGGAAAAACGGGAACCTCAAATGATTATCATGATATGTGGTTCGTCGGCCTGACAGATACGTACACAATGGGTGTCTGGGTTGGAAAAGATACACCGAGCAGCGTTGAATACCTTCACAGTATCAGCCCTCAGCTTTCCATCTGGAAAGGAACGCTGCAAGCGGCTTATTAAAATCGGAGGGGATCTGCAGTGACATCAGAACAAATTCCAAATCGCGTATTACTGTTTGACGGTGTGTGCAATTTATGCAACGGGGCCGTTCAATTTATCATAAAACGTGATCCAAACGGTTTAATTTCATTTGCATCGCTTCAATCGGAAACAGGACAGAGCCTGCTGAAAAAAAGCGGGCTTCCGACTGAGCATTTTGACAGCTTTGTCTTTATTGAAGACGGTCAGGTTTACACTAAGTCAACTGCAGCCATAAAGGTTTTCAGGCATCTGCGGGGCCCATGGCGGCTCTTTGTCCTGTTTTTTGCAGTGCCGAAACCTGTCAGAGATATGCTCTATTCCGTTATCGCCAAAAACCGCTATAAGTGGTTCGGCAAAAAAAATGAATGTATGCTCCCCTCCCCTTCTATAAAAAATAGATTTTTACCATAAACGAAAAAATGGCTAGCTTACACAGGTAAGCTAGCCATTATGCTATTATAAAGCTTGATAAATATGAACAGAATACCGATAACAAAGGTAAACCAAAACAGCAGTTCCATTAGAATGAATCCGACCAATGACATGATAGAAAGTGTTGAATAAATCCTGTAAACAACGAACACAAAGTAAGCAAGTGTAACAACTGCAAACCAGATCACAATCCAGAAGACATTTTGCAATAGCACAAAGGATACGATCCCGCCGCCTAAATAAATGATAGAGCCCATTCTGATTGTTTTCAGGTTGTTTCCTTCAGGATCATTTGCGAAAAACAGCAGTGACAGCTCAGTCACAGTATTCGCAATTAATTTCAGAGCGGACAGAACCATAAAATATAAAAGCGCAAAAGCCGCAAATAACGCTAGTCTGATTCCTTTCTCTGAGAAGTAATCGAGCATTCCATCGTACATTCCAAATGAAGAAAGCATCTTCAATGCATAGAGTGAGGTTGAAATGGATAAAGACGAACTAAAAAGCAGGATCGCAATCAGCGGAAAGTATCCTGTCAAATAAGTATTTTTCATATAAAAAAGTCCCTTTCTATAATCTACCTCATTTATTATGGAGGACTTAAAACACATTGACAAGATAAATTATTCCATTTTTTCTCCTTTTTACGAATTACGGTCCCAAATCTTCACAAAGCACCATTTTGAGAGTAAAGTAGTACGCAGGAATCATAAAACGTAAGGAAGTTTTATATGAAAAAAACATTAAAACTGCAAACCAGACTCACCATATTTGTCTGTATCGTTGTGTTAATCGCACTGCTCATCACCTTTTTTACCGTTGGTGCCCAAACCTCCAAAAGGATACGTGATCAGGAAAGAGACACAGCGCTGCAAACTGCTGAAATGGTTGCCGACGCACCGATCACTGCTTCCGCTTTGGAGAGCGGAAAAAAACAGAAGGAACTGCTCAGCTATACGCTGGACGTCCAGAAAATTACCGGCACAGAATTTGTCGTCGTTATGGATATGAACGGCATTCGCAGAACCCATCCGGACCGCAGCAAAATCGGAAAAAAATTCAGCGGCGGGGATGAAGCCGAAGTATTAAAAGGACATGTCCATATCAGCACCGCCTCAGGCACGCTTGGGAAATCGCAGAGAGCGTTTGTGCCTGTCTACGCCAAGAACGGAAAACAAGTCGGAGCCGTTGCGGTCGGCATCACAGTGAATGAAATTGACGAAGTCATCAGCCACAGCTTACGGCCGCTCTATTTTATTATTTGCGTCAGTATATTCGTCGGCGTCATCGGGGCTGTTATCGTCGCACGTACGGTGAAAAATATCATGTACGGACTTGAACCATATGAAATCGCGACACTTCTTCAAGAACGGAGCGCCATGCTTGAATCAACGAAAGAAGGCATACTCGCTGTCGATGAGCACGGCAAAATCAAGCTTGCCAATGCGGAAGCGAAGCGTCTTTTCATTAAAATGGGCATAGAAACAAATCCCGTCGATCAGGATGTCAATGACATCCTGCCAAAAAGCCGTCTGAAAAATGTCATTGAGACCAGAAAACCTCTTCAAGACAGAGATGTGCGCATTAACGGATTAGAGCTTGTATTTAATGAAGTGCCTATCCAGCTGAAAGGACAAACCGTCGGAGCGATTGCGACATTCCGGGACAAAACCGAGGTAAAACATTTAGCTGAACAGCTTTCCGGTGTTAAAATGTATGCAAACGCACTGAGAGCGCAGTCTCATGAATTTATGAACAAACTGCATGTGATATTAGGTCTCGTCCAGCTGAAAGAGTATGACGATCTTGGAGATTATATTAAAGATATTGCCATTCAGCAAAAATCAGAAACGAGTGAAATCATAAATGATGTCAAAAGCTCCGTACTGGCCGGTTTTCTGTTGGGAAAACAGAGTTACATACGAGAGCAGGGCGCAAATCTCGATATTGAATGCAGCGGGGTTATTCCAAATGCAGCAGATCCTTCAGTCATTCATGAACTGATTACGATTATCGGAAATCTGATCAACAATGCCTTAGATGCTGTTGCCAATATGCCGAAAAAACAAATCACGATGTCCATGCGTTTTCATGACAAAATATTGGACATCGAAATTACCGATACAGGAGCCGGCATGTCTGAAGAAGACCAAGTCAAGGTATTCGAACAAGGCTATTCAACAAAGGGCAAAAACCGGGGATTCGGCCTTTATTTCACCCAGCAAAGCATGGAGAATTTGAAGGGTCAAATGATTATCACCAGCGAAAAAAATGAAGGAACCACATTCAGTCTTCGAATCCCGTACGAACCGAAGGAGGAAAACCATGATTAATGTACTAATAGTTGAAGATGACCCCATGGTGGGTGAATTAAATAAACGATATTTGAGCCAAATAGAAGGCTTTCAGCTGAAAGGAATCGCCTCTTCCTTTCAAAGCGCTCTGCATATTTTAGGCGAGCATCACATCGACCTCATTTTGCTTGATATTTACATGCCGGGTAAAAACGGGCTTGAGCTGCTGACGGAATTAAGAGCTCAAAATGAAGCGGTTGACGTGATTGTCATCTCTGCGGCAAGCGAGCTGGACGTCATCAAAAAAACACTTCGTTACGGAGCTGTGGATTACTTAATCAAACCGTTTGAATTTGAACGTTTTCAGACTGCCCTTTCTGATTACAGACGAAAACAAAAAGTCTATTCCACCCACCGAAACATGAGCCAAAAAGAATTGGACGCGGAACTGTTTCATAAGAAGGACGCGACAGAAAAAGTGCATCTGCCAAAAGGGCTGACAAAAAGCACGCTGAAGCTGATTTGGTCCAGCATACAATCCTTTGAAAACGAATCCTTTACGACAGAAGACCTGGCGAATCATACTGAAATATCTCAAGTATCCATCCGAAAATACTTAAAATTTCTTGAGGATATACAGGTTCTGAATGTCGAAATGGCGTACGGAACGATCGGGAGACCGGTGTTTCAGTACAATGTCAATACAGGCAACCTTAACGGAATTAAGCAATATTTATAAAAAAACGCACTGTTCATATCGAGCAGTGCGTTTTTCTCTGTCACATCTCTTACCAAGATGCTTGAACCTTTCGCCAATAAGCTATACAAAAATAATAAAGGACTTTTCGGCATATTTGAAATACAATTCTAAAAATACATATTTTTTAAAAAATTATGCGTAATTCTATTTATTTCTTGTAAGTAAAATGATAAATTATGATTGGTTAGTTGATCCCTAGACTAAGTCATAAGTCACACTTCAGAAAGAGATGTCACGGTTTTCCGCCCGGAACACCTTCCGCATCCTTCTCTTCCCCGCCTTTCGAAGGACACACCCACATCACACTTACTAAGGGAAGATCAGAACTGTCTCAGCTCATTCTAATTGTTATTATCTGAAAATTTTATCGATTCTAAGAATTGATTGAGGCATCCATCCCATGACTGACCGGATCAGCTCAGGCCAAATTTTTCTGGGGGGTTATATCTTGAAGAAACGCAAAATCGGATTGGCGATGTCACTTGTCATCGCAGCGGGCACCATTTTAGGAGCGTGCGGAAACAGCGAAAAAAGCAGCGGTAACAGTGAAGGCAAAAACAAATTCAGTGTGGCGATGGTTACCGACATTGGCGGGGTGGATGACAAATCTTTTAACCAATCAGCATGGGAAGGCATCCAAGCCTTCGGTAAAGATAATGGTCTGGAAAAAGGGAAAAACGGATACGACTACCTGCAATCTAAATCAGATGCAGATTATACAACAAACTTAAATAAATTAGCGCGTGAGCATTTTGACTTGATCTATGGCGTCGGCTATTTGATGGAAGATTCAATCAGTGAAATCGCCGATCAGCGCAAAAATACAAACTTTGCGATTATTGACGCAGTCGTCGATAAAGACAACGTCGCAAGCATTACGTTTAAAGAGCAGGAAGGGTCATTTCTTGTCGGAGTAGCCGCAGCCTTAACAAGCAAATCAGGAAAAATCGGATTTGTGGGCGGCATGGAATCCGAGTTAATCAAAAAATTCGAAGTCGGCTTCCGTGCAGGGGTTCAGGCCGTAAAACCTGACGCAACTGTCCAGGTGAAGTATGCGGGCGGATTCGATAAAGCGGACGTTGGAAAAGCAACCGCCGAGAGCATGTATAAGTCAGGCGTTGATGTGATTTACCACTCCGCAGGCGCCACCGGCACAGGTGTCTTTACAGAAGCCAAGAACCTGAAAAAAGAAGACCCGAAGCGTGATGTTTGGGTGATCGGAGTCGATAAAGATCAATACGCAGAAGGCCAAGTAGAAGGAACAGACGATAACGTCACCCTTACTTCCATGGTCAAAAAGGTTGATACAGCAGTTGAAGATTTAACGAAGAAAGCAAGCGAAGGCAAATTCCCCGGCGGAGAAACGCTTACATACGGGCTTGATCAAGACGGAGTCGGCATTTCTTCCTCTAAACAAAACCTATCGGATGATGTAATCAAAGCGGTTGATGATTGGAAGAAAAAAATTATCGACGGACTAGAAGTGCCGGGAACAGAGAAAGAGCTGAAAAATTTCAAAGCTGAATAAGAATCGCGGGGATAAGGAGAAGAGCCCTTATCCCTTGTTTTTCTTTCAGAGCAAAGCTGCACATTTCCTTGCGGCTTTTCTATTGCCAGTCTCTAATTTAAAAGCATGAAAAAAAGGAGCGGTCAATTCTGTGGAATATGTCATTGAAATGCTCAATATACGCAAGGAGTTTCCCGGTATCGTCGCAAATGACAACATTAATCTTCAGGTCAAAAAAGGCGAAATCCACGCGCTGCTCGGTGAAAACGGAGCGGGCAAATCAACTTTGATGAACGTCCTGTTCGGGCTGTATCAGCCAGAAAAGGGAGAAATTCGGGTCCGCGGTGAGAAGGTGCACATCAACAGCCCGAACAAAGCGAATGATCTCGGAATCGGCATGGTGCATCAGCATTTTATGCTTGTCGATACATTTACAGTTGCTGAAAATATTATTCTCGGGAAGGAGCCGAAAAAGCTCGGGCGGATTGACCGAAAACGGGCTGTCCGAGAGGTTCAGGACATTTCCGACCGATACGGACTTCAAATTAATCCCGAGGCAAAGGTAGCAGACATATCCGTCGGCATGCAGCAGCGTGCAGAAATATTAAAAACCCTCTACCGCGGGGCTGACATCCTGATTTTTGATGAACCGACAGCTGTGTTGACGCCTCATGAAATCAAAGAGCTCATTCAAATTATGAAGAACCTCGTCAATGAGGGAAAATCAATTATCTTAATCACCCATAAACTGAAAGAAATCATGGAGGTTTGTGACCGCGTTACCATTATCCGCAAAGGAAAAGGCATCAAAACACTGGATGTCCGGGATACACATCAAGACGAGCTCGCCAGTCTGATGGTCGGCCGCGAGGTATTGTTCAAAACAGAAAAAAAAGCGGCTCAGCCGGGAGCAGCAGTGCTGGCGATTGACAGAATTACCGTAAAAGATACTCGCGGAGTAGAAGCTGTAAAGGATTTGTCGCTCTCTGTCAATGCCGGAGAAATTGTCGGCATAGCTGGCGTTGACGGAAACGGACAGTCAGAGCTGATTGAAGCGATTACAGGACTCCGAAAAACGGAGTCTGGAACCATTTCCCTAAACGGAAAACAGATACAAAACCTGACGCCGAGAAACGTAACGGAGTCAGGAATCGGGCATATTCCGCAGGACCGCCACAAACACGGTCTCGTCCTGGATTTTCCAATCGGTGAAAATATCGTGCTCCAAAGCTATTACAAAAAGCCTTATTCAGCATTCGGTGTTTTACATAAAGGCGAAATGTATAAGAAAGCCCGCAGCGTGATCAGCGAGTACGATGTCAGAACCCCCGATGAATATACTCACGCGCGGGCATTGTCAGGCGGAAACCAGCAAAAAGCAATTATCGGAAGGGAAATTGACCGAAATCCTGACTTGTTAATCGCAGCCCAGCCGACTCGCGGCCTTGATGTTGGAGCGATTGAATTTGTCCATAAAAAACTCATTGAACAGCGTGATGCCGGAAAAGCCGTTCTTCTTTTATCGTTTGAGCTTGATGAAATCATGAATCTCAGTGACAGAATCGCCGTCATTTTTGAAGGCAGCATTATATCCAGCGTTAATCCGCTGGATACCACTGAGCAAGAGCTCGGCCTCTTGATGGCGGGAAGCACGCAAAGGGAAGCGGGGAAAGCAAATGGTTAAACGACTCTCTCATTTACTCGTGCCGCTCATTGCGATCATGCTCGGCTTGCTGGCCGGCGCACTTATTATGCTTGCGAGCGGATACAGTGTGATCAGCGGCTATTCCGCTTTATGGAATGGGATATTTGGAGAAACCTATTACATCGGGGAAACCGTCCGGCAGATTACACCTTATATTTTATCCGGATTAGCTGTTGCTTTCGCATTCCGAACCGGACTTTTCAATATCGGGGTAGAGGGACAGCTGCTAGTGGGCTGGACAGCGGCCGTTTGGGTCGGAACGGCGTTTGACGGACCGGCTTATATTCACATGCCGCTTGCACTGCTCACAGCGGCTGCAGCAGGCGGTTTATGGGGATTTATTCCCGGCTTTTTAAAAGCACGGTTCTATGTTCACGAGGTCATTGTCACCATTATGATGAATTATATCGCACTGCATATGACCAATTATTTGATTTCAAAAGTCATGACAGACAATCAGGATAAGACGGGAAAAATTCACGAATCCGCCTCACTTCGGTCGCCGTTTCTTGAGCAGATTATGGACTATTCAAGGCTTCACTGGGGGATCGTCATCGCCCTTCTCGCAGCTGTTGTTATGTGGTTTATGATTACCAAAACAACGAAAGGCTTTGAGCTTCGGGCAGTCGGATTCAATCAGCACGCGTCTCAGTACGCCGGTATGAGCGTGCGGAAGAATATTATGACCTCCATGCTCATTTCAGGAGCTTTTGCAGGCCTTGCAGGTGCCATGGAAGGTCTGGGAACATTTGAATACGCAGCTGTCAAAGGCGCATTTACCGGCGTCGGCTTTGACGGTATTGCCGTCGCTCTCCTGGGTGGGAACACTGCAGCCGGTGTTGTGCTTGCGGCAGCTTTGCTTGGCGGCCTCAAAATCGGAGCGTTAAATATGCCAATTGAATCAGGCGTACCTTCTGAGGTTGTCGATATTGTGATTGCCATTATCATTCTGTTTGTTGCTTCAAGCTATGCCATTCGTTTTGTCGCGGATAAGTTGAAGAAAAAGGGGGCGAACTAAGTGGACGTTCTGCAGATTTTATCAATCATTGTCCCGGCCACACTCGTATACGCAGCCCCGCTTATTTTAACTGCTCTCGGCGGCGTATTTTCCGAGAGATCAGGCGTTGTCAATATCGGTCTCGAAGGCCTCATGATTATCGGAGCATTCACCAGTGTTTTATTCAATTTATTTTTAGGCCCTGCATTGGGAGCCGCGGCGCCATGGCTCTCACTCGTTGCCGCCATGGCAGCCGGCGCGCTGTTTTCACTAATTCACGCGGCAGCGGCGATATCGTTTCGCGCAGATCAGACAGTCAGCGGCGTCGCCATTAATATGCTGGCGCTTGGGGCTACTTTATTTATCGTAAAGCTGATTTACGGAAAAGCGCAAACAGACAAAATTCCCGAGCCTTTTTATAAAACGAGTATTCCCGGCTTGAGCGACATCCCTGTATTGGGAAAAATCTTCTTTTCAGATGTCTATTATACGTCTATTCTCGCAATTGTCCTGGCCTTTATTTCGTGGTTTATCTTGTTTAAAACGCCGTTCGGCCTCCGTATTCGTTCCGTCGGAGAACATCCGATGGCGGCCGATACTATGGGGATCAATGTCTACAAAATGCGCTATATCGGCGTGATGATCAGCGGATTGTTCGGCGGACTCGGGGGCGGCGTATATGCGTCAACCATTGCGCTCGACTTTACGCATTCTACCATTTCCGGGCAAGGGTTTATCGCCCTCGCGGCTCTTGTATTCGGAAAATGGCATCCGATCGGCGCACTCGGCGCCGCCCTGTTTTTCGGATTCGCCCAAAGCTTAAGCATCATCGGCTCTCTGCTCCCTCTTTTTAAGGACATACCGAATGTATATATGCTGATTGCCCCTTACGTATTAACCATTCTGGCCTTAACCGGCTTTATCGGACGCGCAGATGCGCCAAAAGCAAACGGTGTGCCTTACATCAAAGGAAAACGGTAGCACATCTCCCTGGGAAGCGGCTTCTCAGGGATTTTTCTGATCCAAAATACCCTCTTAATTTAGTTGTTTATTAATTATTTAACTTAAAAAAATATCCTTTGTTAGCGCTTTCTTGTAGACTGTAACAAACAATACATGGGGGTGTACGACAATGGGAGCAATTCACAAAACAGAGGAAGTTTTACCTGAGCACAAAGACACACAGGAGAAAAGCCTGTTTAAAAAAATATGGACCTGGGAAATCGGCGTGATTCCTCTCCCATTATATACAGCATTAGCTGTCATTATTATTCTTGCGGCTTATTACAACGAGCTGCCCGCAAACATGCTCGGCGGGTTTGCCATCATTATGATTTTAGGTGTCTTTCTTGGCGATATCGGCCAGCGGATTCCGATTTTGAAGGATATTGGCGGTCCTGCTATTCTATCTTTGTTTGTGCCATCTTTTTTAGTTTTTTATAATGTGTTGAATCCATCATCATTAGATGCTGTTACCAATTTAATGAAAACATCTAACTTTCTTTATTTCTATATCGCTTGTCTTGTTGTAGGAAGTATTCTTGGAATGAACAGAACTGTTTTAATACAGGGATTCATCAGAATGTTCGTTCCTTTAGTAGCGGGCACAATTGCGGCGGTTGCAGCTGGCGTGCTCGTCGGATTCATCTTCGGCTACAGTGCCTATGATTCCTTTTTCTTTGTTGTTGTGCCGATTATTGCCGGGGGAATAGGTGAAGGAATTTTGCCTCTCTCGATTGCTTATTCGCAAATATTGGGGTCTTCCGCTGATGTGTATGTGTCGCAGCTGGTTCCTGCCGCTATCATTGGAAACGTTTTCGCTATTATCTGTGCCGCTTTAATGAAAAAACTGGGCGAAAAACGTCCTGATCTAAACGGCAATGGGCGTCTCGTTAAATCTAAGAAAGCAAACGATATTTTCAATCAAAAAGAGGCTGAAGCTAAAATTGACTTTAAACTGATGGGAGCCGGAGTACTGCTCGCCTGTACGTTCTTTATTTTCGGCGGTTTACTGGAGAAATTTATCTTCATCCCAGGCGCTATTTTAATGATTATTTCAGCAGCCGCAATCAAATATGCAAATATCCTTCCGAAAAAAATGGAGGATGGCGCGTATCAGCTTTATAAGTTTATTTCATCAAGCTTTACATGGCCGCTTATGGTAGGCCTCGGGATTCTCTTTATCCCTTTAGATGACGTGGCATCTGTGATTTCTATACCGTTTGTCATCATTTGTATTTCAGTTGTCGTTGCCATGATTTCTTCCGGATATTTTGTAGGCAAACTGATGAACATGTACCCTGTTGAATCCGCAATCGTGACCTGCTGTCACAGCGGTCTCGGCGGAACGGGAGATGTCGCCATTTTGTCCGCTTCAGGAAGAATGGGCCTTATGCCATTCGCCCAAATTTCTACCCGCCTCGGCGGAGCAGGAACTGTCATTTGCGCGACGATTTTACTTCGCTTTTTCACTTCATAATCAGAAAAAGAGTTCCGTTTTAGACGGAACTCTTTTTTATTTGTTCACAATCCGCATATACTCCCTGGACCCAAACGGCCTATCCTTAGATTCCGCCTCACTCATGTTAGTTGACAGGTGGTGCTCCAATAAATACAGTTCCCAATCATCATTGTCTGCCACACGGGCACGGCCGTCATACTGATTCAGCATGAATGCCCCTGCAAATATCGAGCAGAATAAACCTGAGCACATAAGGACCTTTCTCTTCACATGATCAGCTCCTTACATACAGCTTGATCAGGAGCGATTTTAAATATACAAATGATCTGATTTTTGTTAAACTTATTTTGAGGTCAAAAGAACTCGTAAAATTCAATCGCGGAAGGTTGAAGCATGGCGGCTTCCAAAAAAGTGCGATATAATTTGGACTGGGTCGTTTGACCGTATATTCTAATTATTTATACATAGAACAGGTTTCAACTAGAGAAAAGGAGGTCTTGTCATTGCAGCTCTTACATTTTGCTATTTTATCGCCTTTTGTATTTGCTTTTATCATTCCCTTTCTGGCAAAATACGCAAAAAGAGTGCATACGGGCTGGTTTGTTCTAATCCTGCCCGTCTTGCTGTTTATATACTTTCTTCCAATGATCAGAATGACTCAATCGGGAGAAACATTACGATCGGTATTGGAGTGGATTCCTTCATTAGGCATTAACTTTACCGTTTATGTAGACGGTCTCGGACTGCTATTCGCCTTATTGATAACAGGGATCGGCTCGTTGGTCACTCTTTACAGTATCTTTTATTTATCGAAAGAAAAAGAACAGCTTGGGCCTTTTTATGTCTATTTATTAATGTTCATGGGCGCCATGCTCGGTGTTGTTCTTGTTGACAACGTCATGGTTCTCTACATGTTTTGGGAGCTTACCAGCCTTTCGTCCTTTTTGCTGATTGGATATTGGTACAAGCGTGAAAAATCTCGCTACGGCGCAGCAAAATCGCTCTTGATTACGGTAAGCGGCGGACTGTGTATGCTGGGAGGATTCATTCTCCTTTATCTGATCACAGATTCATTCAGTATCAGAGAAATGATCAATCAGGTTCAGTTGATTGCCGGCCATGATTTATTTATTCCGGCGATGATTTTGATTTTACTAGGCGCATTTACAAAGTCCGCCCAGTTTCCTTTTTACATTTGGCTGCCTGATGCCATGGAAGCGCCGACGCCTGTCAGCGCGTATCTCCATTCAGCCACGATGGTCAAAGCGGGAATTTATGTGATTGCACGATTCAGTCCGATTTTCGCCTTTTCAGCTCAGTGGTTTTGGATTGTTTCTCTCGTCGGGATTTTTACCATGGTTTGGGGTTCATTCCATGCCGTCAAACAAACCGACTTAAAATCCATTTTGGCGTTTTCAACGGTCAGCCAGCTCGGCATGATCATCTCGATGCTTGGTGTCAGCGCTGCAGCCCTGCATTACGGCCATACAGAGTATTACACAGTTGCCGCCATGGCTGCCATTTTCCATCTCATCAATCATGCTACCTTTAAAGGAAGCTTGTTTATGGCAGTCGGCATCATTGATCATGAAACAGGTACGCGGGATGTCAGAAAGCTCGGCGGACTGATGGCGATTATGCCGATTACATTTGCGATTTCCTTGATCGGCACATTTTCAATGGCTGGTCTCCCGCCGTTTAACGGATTTCTGAGTAAAGAAATGTTTTTCACCAGCATGCTTCGTGTGACACATGTCGATTTGTTCAACGTCCAGACGTGGGGAGCGCTGTTCCCTGTCCTCGCTTGGGCAGGAAGTGTGTTTACATTTATCTACAGCATGAAACTGCTGTTTAAAACATTTAAAGGCAATTACCAGCCTGAAAAACTCGAAAAACAGGCTCATGAAGCGCCGATTGGAATGCTCGTATCACCTGTCATTCTTGTTGCGCTCGCTGTCAGTCTCTTCTTTTTCCCGAATATATTGTCCTACAGCTTGATAGAGCCTGCGATGAATTCGATCTATCCGACACTGCTGGACAGCCATGAGAAGTTTCATGTTCATATTTCGCAGTGGCATGGGTTTACAGCCGAAGTCCTGATGACACTGGGCATTATCGTTGTCGGTACGATCGGATACTTGACGATGAATAGGTGGAAAGCGATCTATAAGCTGTTTCCATCGAAACTCACGCTCAATCGGTTATATGAGAAGCTCCTGACCATCATGGAAAAAGGCTCTTATCGAGTGACAAAACAATATATGACCGGATTTTTACGGGATTATCTTCTGTATATCTTCGCTGGATTTATCATTCTGATGAGCGGGGCTCTCGTTTTGAAAGGCGGATTTTCCTTTACAACTGAGGGTATGGCGAAAATCGGCATATTCGAAATGATTCTGACACTTGTCATGATCAGCGCGACAGCGGCGACTGTATTTGCCAGATCCAGACTGACGGCGATTATTTCACTTGGTGTTGTCGGTTATACGCTTGCATTGTTTTTTGTTATTTTCAGAGCGCCCGATTTGGCTTTGACCCAGCTGGTCATTGAGACAATTTCCGTCGCCCTGTTTCTGCTTTGTTTCTATCATTTGCCGAAACTGCGGCTGAAAAAGAAAACGAGAACGTTCCGAATGACAAACTTTATCATCGCTTTAGGAGTCGGCATGATTGTCACCCTGCTCGGTATCGCATCCTCAAGCCAGCGGACAAAAGACAGTATCGCCTCCTACTTTACAAAGCACAGCCATGATCTAGGCGGAGGAGATAATGTCGTCAATGTCATTCTCGTTGATTTCAGGGGTTTTGATACAATGTTTGAAATTACGGTATTAACGATTGCCGCTCTCGGCATCTTCAGCATGATTAAAACAAAAGTAAAAGAGGAGGGGAAAAGCGGTGAATGAACAAAAAACAAATGACCTTATTTTGCAGACCGTTACAAAGCTTGTATCCTTTATCATTTTGCTTTTCTCTTTCTATTTATTTTTATCAGGCCATAACGCGCCTGGAGGAGGATTTGTCGGCGGGCTGATCACATCCTCTTCCATTGTTTTGCTGCTGCTGGCTTATGATTTAAAAACCGTGCGTTCCATTTTGCCGGTTAATTTCATTTACGTCGCGGGAGCCGGTCTTCTGCTCGCTGTCTTAACAGGAGTTGGCTCCTTTGTCTTCGGGGCGCCCTTCTTAACCCACACATTCGGCTACTTTCATCTGCCGATTTTAGGGAAAACGGAGCTTGCCACGGCGACGCTTTTTGATTTAGGCGTTTATCTAGTAGTCGTAGGCATTACGATGACCATTATTCAAACGATTGGAGAGGAAGAATAATGGAAATCTTAATGGCTGTTACGGCCGGTATTATATTTATGGCCGCTACCTATTTGCTGCTGTCTAAAAGCCTGCTTCGGGTCATTATCGGTACAGCGCTTTTAAGCCACGGCGTTCATTTAATGCTTTTAACTATGGGAGGATTAAAAAAAGGCGCCGCTCCGATTTTGAGCGAGCATGCCAAGTCATTTGTCGATCCGCTTCCGCAAGCCCTGATTTTGACCGCTATTGTCATTTCTTTTGGGGTTACATCCTTCATCCTCGTCATGGCGTTTCGGGCCTATCAGGAATTGAAATCGGACAATATGGATCAAATGAGGGGAAATGATCAACATGAATAATTTTGTTATATTGCCAATCCTGATCCCGCTCTTGTCGGCCATTCTGCTGATTTTCATGAACAAACACATCATGCTCATGCGGATCTTCAGCACTGCTGCATCCGCACTCGGGATTGTGATCAGCGTTTTACTCGTACAGACCGTTTTTACAAACGGCATTCAGACACTGAATTTGGGCGGCTGGAAAGCCCCCTACGGAATTGTGCTTGTTGCAGATCAATTTGCCAGCCTGCTCGTTCTCACAACGGCAGTTATCGGCTTATTGGTTGTGCTTTATTCCTTCCGTTCTATCGGTGAGAAACGGGAAAAAGCCTTTTATTACTCCGGCGTGCAGTTTTTGCTGGCCGGGGTAAGCGGAGCGTTTTTAACAGGCGATTTATTTAATATGTACGTATTTTTCGAGCTTCTGCTGATCGCTTCTTATATGCTGATTGTATTAGGCGGCACAAAAATTCAGCTGCGGGAATCGATTAAATACATTGTGTTTAATATCGTGTCATCAGCATTGTTTGTCATCGGCGTAGGCTTTTTATACGCTGTGACCGGTACCTTAAACATGGCGGATTTAAGTGTGAGAATCAGCGAATCCGGCCAAACTGGGCTGATTACTGTAATCGGCGTCCTGTTACTCATCGTGTTTGGTATGAAGGGCGGAATCTTCCCTCTTTACTTTTGGCTTCCCGGCTCTTATTACGCTCCTCCGGCTGCCATCTCCGCATTGTTCGGCGCATTGCTGACAAAGGTCGGATTATATGCGATCACAAGAGTGTTCACACTGATTTTCATACACGATACAGCGTTTACCCACCAGCTGATGATATGGCTCGCGGCTCTCACTGTCATCTTCGGTGTCATCGGTTCACTTGCCTATCAGAATGTCATGAAAATCGTGATCTATAACATTATTACCGCTGTCGGCGTTATTTTGTTCGGTGTTGCAGTTCATACGCCAGCATCCATTCAAGGTGCGATTTACTATCTGATTCACGACATGCTGATTAAAGGCGCATTATTTATGCTGGCAGGCACGCTGATTGCTTTGACTGGAACAGCAAGCCTTCAACGAATGGGCGGGCTGATCAAGCGATACCCCATTCTTGGATGGATGTTCTTCATTTCGGCTATATCTCTTGCCGGCATCCCGCCTTTCAGCGGATTTGTAGGCAAATTTAAAATTGCGGAAGGCGGCTTCGCTGAGGGTGAATTTACGATTTCCATGCTGATCCTGCTTTCAAGCCTGCTCGTCCTGTATTCCGTGTTGAGGATCTTTATTCATGCGTTTTGGGGCGAAGAAAAAGAAACACCAAAGCAAAATCTTAGAACAGCTAAAGGACTTCTATATCCGGCAGCTATTTTTCTCTTCCTGTCTCTTCTCTTCGGATTGGGTACAGAATGGGTGTCACCGTACGTTGATCAAGCGGCCGAGACATTGCTGAATCCGGAAAAATATATTGAAGCTGTTTTGAAGGAGTAGATCGCATGGCATTTCAAATTTTATTAAATGTGTTTCTTGCTTTTTGCTGGATGTTCCTGAGCAATGATGGAAGCGCCGCCGGATTCATTACAGGCTTTATCCTGGGAATGATCTCCCTCTTTTTCTTCCGGCGCTTCCTTGCTCATCCGTTTTATCTCTGGAAAATGTTTTCGATTATCAAACTTTTTTTGATCTTTATAAGGGAATTATACCTTGCCAACGTCAGTGTGCTGAAAACAGTCCTATCGCCAAAACTGGATATCAAACCAGGCATATTCGCATTTAAAACGGAACTGACAACGGATTGGGAAATTACCCTGCTTTCACTGCTTATTACATTAACACCGGGAACATTGGTAATGGATATTTCCGATGACCGGACCATTCTCTATATTCACGCGATGGATATTGAGGATGCCGAAAAAGCGATTTTTGATATTCGTGAGTCATTTGAAAAAGCCATACAGGAGGTGAGCCGCTGATGTTTACGTTAATCCTTCAAATCGCGCTCGGCATTATGGCGGTGTCCACCCTGTTGTATGTCGTTCGCGTCATCAAAGGGCCGACTGTTCCTGACCGCGTTGTGGCTCTGGATGCAATCGGCATTAATCTGATAGCGATGACAGCGCTTGTCTCCATCCTGCTGAATACGAGTATTTTTCTTGATATCATATTATTGCTGGGTATTTTGTCTTTTATCGGAACCATTGCATTTTCTAAATTCTTAGAGAAAGGAGAGATTATCGAAAATGATCGTGATCGCTAAAATAGCAGTGGCAATATTGATCCTAATGGGGGCGCTAATTTGTCTTGTGGCTTCCTTCGGGACGCTTCGCCTTCCCGATATGTACACACGCTCTCACGCTGCTTCTAAAGGCTCAACGTTAGGCGTCAATATGATTCTGCTCGGTGTCTTCTTCTTTTTGTGGTTTATAACAGGAGAGATATCGGCAAAAATTCTGCTCGGAATTTTCTTTATCTTTATCACGTCGCCGGTCGGGGGACACTTGATCTGCCGAGCTGCGTACAACTCTGGCGTCAAGCTGGATGAAAGAAGTGTACAGGATGACTATAACGGAATCAGAAACTTTGTGATTAAACGAAAAGAGGATTCTTACCTATAAAAATGAGCAGCCGGACAGGCAGAGTTCCGGCTGTTTTTTTATTTTGTGATGACAGCCAGCGTGCATCTGGATATACAGATCAGCCTTTCTTGCTCGTCATAAATGTGAATCTGATACACAATGGTCGTTCTGCCTTTATGAACGGGCTCGGCTACGGCCTTTACCGTTCCTTCCTTAACAGATTTCAGATGATTGGCGTTGATCTCCAAACCGACACATACTTGTGTACTAGAATCGATTAGATGCTGCGCACCCACGCTCGCCGCAGTTTCCGCAAGAGCCACTGAAGCGCCTCCATGCAAATAACCAAAGGGCTGGACTGTTCGGTGATCCACCGGCATCACTGCCACGCAGCGTTCCGCTGTGCTTTCTACAATTTCAATTCCCAGCGCGCCAAGCAATGTATGTTTCATATCCATAGTTTACACTCCCTTATTTAAAGCACACCGTCTGATTTTGCAATCAACACCGCTTCCGTCCGGGAACCGACATTAAGCTTGTTGAAAATCGACGTCAGGCTGTATTCAATGGACCGCTTGCTTAAATGAAGCGCATCTGCAATTTCTTGGTTGGTAAAACCTTTTTCAACTTCTTGAAGAATCAGGCATTCTCTTGGTGTGAGCACATCTTGTTCTTTTTGAGAGGAAGGGGCCGGCTTTGTTTTTTGCTGAGTCATCAGCTGTTTAAAGTAAGTGAAATCGACTAAAATTTCTCCGTTGAGCACGTGATATATGTATTGGGTGATCTTTTCCTTTGATTCGGTTTTGCTGATGGCGCCGTGCAGACCCGCACGAATCGCTTCCTCAAAATAATCCTCGACCTCATAACCGGTATATACGATAATTTTACAATGAGGATTCTCTTGTAAAATCTGTTTAGAAAGCTCCATCCCATTGACATCGCCGCCTAAGTTCAAATCCATTAAAATGAGATCATATGATGAGAAATCATGCTGGCGTATGAACTGTTCGCTGGGTTCAGGACTGAGACAATCAACAGACAAATTCGAATCCGTTTCCAAAATTGTCTTGGTGCCTTCCATGACAGCCGGATGGTCATCAATCACTAGTATCTTTTTCATGTTTTCCTCCCTTTTACTCACTCATTTCCATTTTATAAAAAAGACTTGGCTTATGCCAAGTCGTTTCCGTTATAAAACCATTACAATTCCATTTCAATATCGGCCTTAAAGCCCTTTCCTTCACTTGTTTCGATTCGGAGGCGTCCATCTAAAGCCCTGACTCGCTCCTTAATGCCAGAAAGACCCATACTCATGGAATGTTCGTTGGTTTTCTCTTGATCAAATCCCACACCATCGTCCTCATAATGAAGAACAATTTTGTTTTGAATGCTGATCAGCATAATAAGCACTTCCGTCGCCTGAGAGTGTTTCACTGCATTCGATAAAAACTCTTGAATGATCCGGTACAAATTCAGCTGCGAATCCAAATCAAGCGACGCCGTAAATCTGCCGGTATTTAAGCGAATATGAAACGGAACCCGCTCCTGCTGCTGCGCCACCAGCTTGGACAACGCCTTCACCAGTCCCAAATCATACAAAAGCTGCGGCCGCAATTCATGACACGTCTCTCTCGTCATCGAAATCACATCAGACATCTGCTCATTCATCTGCACGAGCTTGTCCTGCACCTCTTCACGGCATGGATCATCATCCTTCTTAAAATCAGCCAAAAACAGCTCACACTGCCGCTTTAATGAAATCAAATCCTGAAGAACTGAATCGTGGAGATCGCGGGCGAGATCAGAGCGTTGTTTTTCTTCGATCGCAAACATTAGCTTTTTCAGCCATATCGGGTTTGTTCCCTCTTGTTTTAAGTCCTTCAAATGTTCCATGAGTTCTTCAATCTGCATGACATTTTCCATTGACACGCTCGTGTAAAAAGAAAGTGTCTTCAGCCATGATATTTCATCACGTGTTAGCCGAGGAGTGTTAATATTAGATAAACAAAGCAAAACATAAGAACTTCCGCCTCGTTCACCAACTTTCATGAGAAAACCCTGATTAACTTCGATAATTTTCCCGATTTCTGAAGTTACGTTTTCAAATTCCTTTTCATATAGTTGCCAATCCGGCTCCTTGACTTGCTTATCTAGATATATCACTTTGTGATCAGGAGCAATTTCGAAGGTATATGCCTTGCTTACAAGCAGGACATCCAAAATAGTATTTTTCAATTCTTTAAAGACTTGTTGAAGAGAAGTTACGCTTCTCATAAGCTGAGTGTATTTAAAAATACTGTCCTGATAGTTGAATTTTTCAGAAAACCGTTTTAATCGAAATTTAAAATCTATGACCTCTTTGAAATAGAAGACAGAGAACATGACAACAAAAATAAATACAGTTTGGCGTGCAGGATTCATTTGTATTCCCACTAGATCAAACCAAACTAATGCTCCAACTGTAAGTAGAGTTGGTATGATAGCAAGGAGAGTATAATATCTCATCCTTCCTAAAATAAATTCTATATCAAACATTTTATTAGCCACAAACTGATACACTAAACCGAAAGGAATAAGTACAAGCAATGACGCTGAAATTAACGTAACGCCGGGAAAATATAGTTACCTGTAAGTATAATCGGAAGAACATAAAATATTAAAAATGGCGCAAATGAAAGTGTATTTGTTAAAATTAATAATTTAATAATAAACGAATGCTCAGCATATTTATGTTTATTTAGATGGAAGTATATCGATACAAAAGCAAATAAAGTTAAAGCCGCAAAAGAAACCAAATTAACAGTCGCCAAAAAGTCAATATCAACTTGAAGATAGGCGCGATAAAACTCAATCACAATGTTAAATATTGGGATTACATAAAGAGCCGAGATTCTTTTCAAAAAAGTTTTTCCTATCTCTTTAAGATATCCTTGTATAAACTGAAGATAAAGAATAGGAGAGGATATAAAAGTAAACAAGTTTATATACCTATTAATTCTATGTCCTCTAAATGGTCCACCTGCACTTATATAAGCTATTGAAATGTCTAATAACAGCAAAACAAGAATATAACCAGCAAATGACTTTCTTACTTTACTTACCTTAAGTATATAAAAAATACATATTATGCTTAAAAAATAAAAAACCAAGGGAAGTACGAACAAAAAGAAACTATAAGTTCTATTTAAAGTAACTAAATCAAAATCTTCGAGATGAATCTTTTTTCCATACCTTAAAATATCCAAACTGTTAATATGGCTCAAATATCCCCATTTCAAATGCTTTGTTGATGGTTTTTCTTCATTAATTTTTAATATGATATCTCCCGTTCTGAGACCAACAAATTGTCCATACGAAGACTCTGATATTTCTTCTATTACAAATTGATTTTTATGATTTTTTTGAACCTTAGTACCAATAATAATACCATTCATACTGATATATGTTATGTAGCATATATAGAGAACACTCAAAGCAATTATGGTTAATGTGAATTTTTTTATTAAGTTCTTCAATTTAAAATTCACCTATTAACCATCCCATTCACGGGTTGTTGGGCTAGACAGATGATAATCATTGTAAGCTTTAATTATTGTTTCAGTTTCGTCTGAACTAAAACCTATAAGACAAGCTTCTCTATTTTTCAATTTTTTTAAAACCTCAGGATAACTTAAAAAGTAGTTAATTAGGTCTTGCATTTTCATCACCCTTTTTATAATTTAATAAGTGTTTCTTTATCAAATCTTTTTTCTCTTTATATAAATTTAATTGTTCTATAGCAGAAATACATTTTTGCTTATATAGCTGCAATAATACTGAAACGTATTGGGTAACTCCTGCCTTAATTAACTTTTCTGCGAATTTATCCTTATTTAATAACGCCTTATGATACAAATCCTTATTTGAAAATAAGTACAATAATTCTTTCGAAGCTTCATTAAATACACGTTTAAGATATAAATAAATCAATGTTTGTTTATTTTTTTCAATATCACTGCGATTTCCAGAAAAAAGAACATGATAGTCTCCAGAAATTTGGGCTACAATTCCCTTATAATAGGAGTATCTTTCGACTATTTCATTATATTCATCTGTAGCTAATATAACACCTGTTACATTAGCTAATGCTATCAAGCTCCCACATTTTAATCTAATTACCTCTAAACACTCATCCTCTGTTTTGGATTTATTAGTGATATCGTCATGTTGACCTTGCATGGCCTCTTTCACATATTTTAAAACATATTTAAAAATCAAAGGATTGATATCCATGGAATGAATACTTGTTAATCCTATTGTATATAAGAAAAGCGCAGCATTTAAGGATTCTGATCGATTAATTTTCATCCATAAAGCCTGATGATTATCTTCATCTTCAAGATCATCCATGATATCTGATGAAAGAATAAGAATTTCTATTCCTGCACCGAGCTTTGTTGCAACCTCTAAATTCTTCCCTCCAAAAACCACATAATGTAAAATTGCAGATTCAGCAAAGGAGAATATTTCTTTAGAATCGATAAATGAGTAAAGAAGTTGTGTCAAATCTTCGTTAAAACTGTATTGCTTTATAATTTCTTTCATTTCCCGTTTGATATCAACCGGATCTAAACACATCTGCTCAATAACGACTTCCCCCCTCCCCTTCCATTTTACTAAATGGGCTATCCAAAGGACAGCAGGTTTTTCGTTTTTTAACAATCATATAATACTTTATCCATTTATTGTACGGGAAGAACGAAAAAAAAGACTTGTTTCCAAGTCTTTTTTACGAAATTTTCATTGCGTATGTGAATTTATCGAGCTGATCAATGCTTTTGTTAATGTTTCGTAATGAATCTGTCGTTTCTTTAATATCAAGTTCGAGTCGGAATAACAATTGTTTTACTTCTTCAAGTTTCTTTTCCATCGTTTCCACACTCCTTTTTTTGAAAGATCAATGAATTGTGTATGGTGAACGAGTCCTAGGTATTTGATCTGTTACTAATAGTGTATCTGGTTTCGAGTTATTTTTCACCGAAAAGTATACAAAAAGATCCTGCGTGACACCGCAAATATCAATAGGTCTTTGTGCTTAAAGGAATCACAATGAGAACAGGACTATTTTTCTACGTGTGAAAACGGTGATTTCGGATGGAATTGAGAAAGATTCTTAATTCCTTTGATTTTATTGTATTTAACTGTTTCACCAAGTAAGACTATAGTCCCCCTTGCTGCTTTTTCAAAGTTTAATACGCGATTCTTGGCGTATCGTGACCGACAAACACCGAAAAGACCGCAACGCAAAGTTGTGGCCTTTTTGCTTTGTCATATTCGGCACCTGAGTGATCTATACATATAGACATATCCCCTTTTTGCGAGGTGCTTCCATGAGATATCCTTATCCTTGGCTCTACGTCTATCCGTACGACATACGCCGTCCGCCCGCTCCTGCCGCCAATACAGCGACCTTTATCCGTTCCGCACAGGATGCCGCCGGGCTGCTTGCTGATGCTCAGCTTGTACTTAGGCGCATTGCGGGGTCACAGGAGCTTTCGCGCCGCATCATGACCGCAGCGGAGCAGTCAGATAAACAGACAGTAAAACGTCTGATCAAACAGACAGGCGTCCGGCATGATGTGGATTCGGTCTTTAATCCCGATGGCATATACATCAGCCTAATCAGCACGCAAAGCCGAATCATCGTGGCGTTGCGGTGGTCAGAAGACCGCAATTACTTTTCGCCCATGAGCTTATGACACCACTCCAAGGCTTCCAAATAACAGTCGTACGCTTCTTCCTTGTCCAATTCTTTTGCTAATTCTCCGCAAGTGTCCCAATTGTTGGTTTCGATTAACTTCACAAGTTCAAGCATTTGGTAATAGTCATTTTGATGACCTAATAACGCTTGACCTACTTCATCTATTAAAGGCAATTCTTGAATAATCTCTTCTATTTCTCTGTGCAAAAGGGTGTCTATGAGAGAAAACATCCCGATCAGCATATACGAGGCCGGCTGCGGGCGCGCTGTTTTTCTTGCCAACAGTTCACATAGTTTTGCTCTCATTAAAGAAATTTTTATGATTTCGTGTTTGCTGGAATTCCCTTTTCTGCTTAAATCCTTAAAGGATAGGATGTATATCCACCGTTTGATTTCGTTAAACCCAAGAAGCATGATAGCCTGCTTAATGCTGTCGATCTTTTGGGTTAAGCGGTTATGAGAAGAGTTTAAGAATTTTAAAATTTGATATGACAGTGATAAATCACGTTCTATGTACTCAGTTACACGCTGGATGTTAGGCTGCTCTTTGCTTAATTCGTTGAGCAATTCATAGTAAGAATAAAAATGGGTCGACAGATCATGGCCGCTGATGATACGCGGTTCGCTGAAAAAGTAGCCTTGAAATAACTGAAAGCCATCTTGCACCGCCTGTTCATATTCTTTGCGTGTTTCTACTTTCTCAGCTAAAAAAATCAGGCCGCAGCTGTTGTAGGTTTGCAAAATTTTTCGGCGTTCCATTCGGGTGGTTTTAAGAAAATCAATTTTCAATATATCAATATAGCTCATGAGCTTTTCCAATAATTTTTCATTTTTCGGGTTTATCGCGTAAAAATCATCGAGTGCCAGCGTATACCCCATTTTTTTCAGCTCTCTGCACCTTGAGACGAGAGCCGGAGTGATCGGTATATCTTCAAGGATTTCAATCACAAGCTGTTTTGGATTGAAGGAGGTGGGGAGATCCGAAAACATCAGGCTTTCAGTGAAATTGACAAAACAGCGTTTTCCTTCCGTCAGCTTCTCGATTCCGATGTTTAAAAAGCTGTTAATCACCAAATCTGTTGTAGCCTGATCGCCGTCTGCAGCGGAATACACATTCTCTTCGCTCTCTCTATATAAAAGTTCATAAGCGACAACCTGTTCTTTTCGATTAAATATAGGCTGTCTTGCAACAAACACCCTCATTGATTTATCCTCCTTACAAAACACGCGGCTTTCCACCCTAAGTATATCAAATAATTTGACGAAATTTGTCTAAACATGAAAAATATTATTCCCACAAAAAAACTGGCCTCTTCGCGAACGAAAGGCCAGTTTGCTTTATTCTTCGAGCTCTTCTTCAAGTCTGCTTTTCACTTCATGGATCCGCTGCATTTTGTTGCTCCAGCAGTCCTCGCTTAAATCAACCGGGTATTCTTCAGGTTTGCTGATTCTCTTATATTCCTCCCACAGAAGGCTGAGGTTGTCTTGTACGTATTGCTGAATGTCAGAAATCTCAGGGTTCTGGTAGCATAGGATGCCTTTTTCAAAAATCAGCTCGTGAAGATCCTTCGCATAGAAATTCGTGACGAATTTGCTGATGAAGGTATGAACCGGGTGGAACATTCTCAGCCGCTTCTGGTCATTCACCTGCTCGTCATAAAGCGCAATGTAATCACCTTCAGAATGATGATTTAACTGATTAATAATTCGGTACACTTTCTTTCTGCCAGGTGTCGTCACTTTGTCAGGGTTGGATGAAATTTTGATCGTGTCGACCATTTCTCCGTCTTCTTCGATGGCGACGAGCTTATAAACTGCACCGAGAGCAGGCTGGTCATAGGCTGTAATCAACTTCGTGCCGACACCCCAGACATCTATGCGCGCTCCCTGAGCCTTTAAATTCATAATGGTATGCTCATCCAAGTCACTCGATGCAATGACTTTCGCGTCTGTAAACCCTGCTTCATCAAGCATTTTCCGGGCTTTTTTTGACAGGTACGCCAAATCGCCGCTATCCAGGCGGATGCCAATGAAGTTGATGCGGTCTCCGAATTCCTTGGCCACTTTAATCGCATTCGGCATGCCTGAACGGAGCGTATCATACGTGTCGACTAAGAAGACGCAATCCTTATGCGTTTCCGCATATTTTTTGAACGCTGTATATTCATCGCGGTAGGCCTGCACAAGCGCATGTGCATGTGTGCCTGATACCGGGATATTAAAGCGCTTTCCGGCTCTTACATTGCTTGTCGCGCTGAAGCCGCCGATTAAGGCTGCTCTCGCTCCCCACATAGCCGCATCCATTTCATGCGCCCGTCTTGTTCCGAATTCAAGTGCAATTTCGTCGCCAATGACGCCCTTGATGCGCGCCGCTTTTGTCGCGATTAATGTTTGGTAATTCACAATGTTAAGCAAAGCTGTTTCAATAAGCTGCGCTTCTACAAGGGGAGCTTCCACCCTCATAATCGGCTCATTGTTAAAAACCAGCTCTCCTTCTTTCATGGAATAAAGAGAACCTGTAAAAGATAAACCGCTCAAATAATCAATAAAATCTTCATGATAACCAAGCTCATCTCGTAAATAAGTCAGGTCACTATCGGTAAACTTGAAGTTTTCCAGATATTCAATGGCTTTTTCCAAGCCCGCAAAAACCGCATAGCCATTCTCAAACGGAAGCTTTCTGAAAAAAAGCTCAAAAATCGCTTTCTTTTCATGAATGCCGTCTCTCCAGTAAGTTTCCGCCATATTGATTTGATAAAGGTCTGTATGTAATGACAGGCTGTCATCTTTAAAACCGTACTCTAACACTGTTTTTCCCCTTCCTTACTCTGCCACTTGCGCTCCGATGCTGTTTGCAAAATGGGAAAGAGCCCACGTATGCCCCTCCTGATTAAAGCTGGCAACAGCCTGTTTATGCACAACAATCCGGAAACCTTTGTTGTATGCATCAACCGCTGTATGCAAGACACAGATATCTGTGCAGACGCCGGCTAAATGCAGCTCGTCAATCTGCCGCTCTCTGAGTTTCAGCTCTAAATCAGTACCCGCAAAAGCAGAATATCTCGTTTTTTCCATGTAATATACATTATGATCATGTGCATGTTTCTGATATAGAGGCAAAAGCTTTCCGTGCAGGTCTTTTCCTTCCGTACCCTTGATATTATGCGGTGGAAACAGACGGGTTTCAGGGTGATATTGATCCCCTTCATTGTGAGAATCTACTGCAAATACGACGTAATCACCGTTTGTGATAAAGTGTTCTGTCAAATTGACGATCGCCTCTTCAATCATTCTGCCGGGCTCCCCGCAGGTCAATTTTCCGTCACTCGCCACAAAATCATTCGTATAATCAATACAAATAAGTGCTTTTTTCATAGCCGGCCTCCCCGCCATCAGTATGAGAACATTATATCTTATCTCCCGTTGTAAGGGAATTGCCATGAATAAAAAGACAAACGGTCCGTTTGTCTCTTAAGATTTCAGCACCGACCGATTAAAAATGTCGTCCTGAATATATATAGATTCATGATTTACCGCACTGTCCGCCGCAATGACAAGGCCTAAAGGCGTCTGAAACTGAAGATCAGATACGACCTTAAAAGGCACCCCGTTTCGGTTCGCCATTTTTACATAAGGGGAATAAGACTGATACTGAAGCTCTCCATTGATAAGAAGAGATATATGTTTATTACGTTTAAACGCCTGCTCCGCTTCGTCATATGGTTTGCTTCTGAGCACCTGCCCTTTTGTCAGTGCCAAAAGCACTCTTTCCCGCAATGAGCCTAAAAACAAGTGGCGCTCGTCAGGTTTTGTTTCCAGCGGCCCGTACATTCCTTGCTGTAAATAGAGATCCAGCGTTTCATCACTCAAAAGCTCGTCCTCCCGTCTTGTTTGTCTTCATTATCGCCTGATCCTGCGGGGGCTAAACTTTCAACGGCTGTTACATTTCCGTTACCCAGTGAATGATTTTTTTTGCCAGCTCACCAGCAGGCTCTTCCTCTGTATGCCGGCGCAAAGAAGCCTCCAGCCGTTCTGGCAGCGATGATTTTTCTTCCTCGTATGAAATTATCGTGCTCCACTCCAGTTGCGGAACGGCTACAAGCGTATGCAGCTCTTTTCTGTTTTCATGCAGATATACATCAGTGATCATTCCTGTTTGTGTGCTGATATTTGCTTTTCTGATTTTCATAACATGACCTCGCTATTTAAAAGACTATCCATATTATACAATAAAAAAGCAACAGCCTCTCTAGAAAAGGCTGTTACCCGTTAAACGAAACGGTATCATCAATGATATCGGCATCGTTAAAATTTGTTTTACTATATTCGTTATTGATCTTCACAAAATCCCCAAGCTGAAATGTGCCAGACCCAGCACCTGTGTGATCAACGCTTTTCGGCGCAATCGCAAACACATCTCCAAAGCTGGCTGCAGCATCACCTGATATAGACATAATATATATTGGCCCTACAATCGCAGGCATTTCCCCACCTCCGCACTGATTTACAGCATCATATGCGGAAAGGAGCCAATGGTGCCCGCCTATTCAGCGGGACGTTCGTTTTCTTCAAGGCGTGACCGCTGGCGCAGCTTGATCAGCCGTACGATATTCAAGAAAAACGCCTTGACTACCGCATACACCGGCACAGCTAAAATCATGCCGAGAATGCCGCCGAAGCTTCCGGCTCCGATCAACAGCAAAATGATGGTAAGCGGGTGCGTATTCAAACGTTTTCCGATAACGAGCGGAGAAAGCAGATTTCCGTCGAGCTGCTGAACGATCACAACCACGATGATCGCAAAAAGCGCTTTGGCCGGTGAATCCATAAAGCCGATAATGACAGCCGGCGCAGCGCCAAGAAAAGGTCCGACATATGGAATGATATTTGTAATGGCCATGACAATTCCAAGAATCAGCGCATATGGCAGCCCTGTTATCAAGTATCCAATAAAGCACGCTGTCCCTACAAAAAGACAGATTAACAGCTGTCCCTGAAAATATGCAGCGAGTGTGTCGGATAAATCTTTAAAGATTTTTAGACCTTCTGTCCGGTAAGAAGCCGGAAGTATTTTGACTGCCAGGTGCGGAAAGCGGTGTCCATCCTTCAGCATATAAAAGAGGATAAACGGAACAGTGATAATGACAAGTGTGATATTAGTCACGACACCAAACACCGCGGATAAACTGGATGTAATATTTTGCGGCAGGTTTTGGAGAAAGCTTGTCAGAGACTGTTCAATTTTTGATATGGATACATAATCCTGTGTCATCATCCAGGTAAACCATTGAGAGTGAGATAAATCCTTTGTCAATGCCTGAATCTGTTTTATATATTCAGGAAGATTGTTAAACAGCCCGGTCACCTGCGATGTAATGACAGGCCCGACTGCCGCAGAAACAAAGGCAAGCAAACCGATAAATACTAAATAGATGAGCAGAATCGATAATGTCCGCGGCATTTTTTTCTCAAGCAGGCGGACAACCGGATTAAAAATAAAATACAGAATTCCTGCGATCAGCATCGGGAAAAACAATGTCGTGATAAACACGATAAACGGCTGAAACACAAATGAAACTTTTGTTGCTACGAAAATAATCAGCAAAACAAATAAAATTTGCAATGTCCAAAAATGGACTTTTGATTTCAACAAGCTTGTTCCTCCTAGTTTTTCTTTGTCTTACAGATAAAAGAACTTGCACCCCATTATTGTAACAAAAATGAACTGATATCAGAACTTTTAATCAGTGAATGGACTGTTGATTATGCAGACTGTGACATACGGCAGGGACGCCGGACTGACTTATGTACATAAGGTGTCTCTGTTTTCAACGATGACGGGGCGTTTTTACAGCGCTTAACTGAAAAATAGGACGTCCCGGTGTACGCCTATTTTTCAAACGCAAGCACTGTTACACCCGTTCACTGTAATCTGGCGTGACGGAAACCATGTGCTGGATACTGATTAAAAAAACAGAATTTCGGGCTGCTTCAATGATGATATGGTCTGGTTTTACATCAATCAGTCTGCCTCTGACCGTGTCTCGTACTGTTTGAATAATGAATTTTGAGCCGATGAGCTTTTTAATGGTCTGATAGACATAAGGATCGACTAATGAGACCAGTTGCGGACTACCTTGGTTGGCCATACTTCAATCCCCTTTATATGTTTTATCTCAGCTTATGCCACGGGTAAGGATAATGACACAGGCTTACCGGATAACACCAGGGGATGCGGAGACGATTGGGGAGTGTGGGTGTAAGGAAATGGTGATGAAACGGAGACAGCGAAGAAAACAGACGCTGTTCCGAATACAGGCGGGATCTATACAGGCTTTTTGATAGAAGACTGGGCTTGATCGATTAAGCGGTCCAGCTTTTCTATTTTTTTCAGTGCGATTGCTTCGTCAATTTGTCGGTAATGATGATGGCCGCCAGGTTCTTCATCAAGTTCGTCCGCTTTTTTGACAATCTGCTGCAGCGTATTTTTATCGAGTTCACCTTCAGGCAGATAAGAATCGGTATGAAGCAAAATGGCAAGGGCAATCTCTTTTGCTGCTTTCGGTTCTTCACCAAGACGAATCAAGAGCTTATGCGCCCGTTCCGCCCCTTTAATGGCATGGATGTCATTTCTTCTGTATTTTTCATAATCCCACTTTCCGTCTGTATACCATTCATAATGGCCGATGTCATGCAGCAATGCCGCTTTTGTGGCTAAATCAGGGCTGATATCAGCCTTTACAGACAGCCTGTATGCATGATAGGCGCAGGCAATCGCATGAGCCACGCCTGAACGCTGTAAATATTTTTGTGCAATTGGATGGGTGAAGACATCCATTAATGTAACCTTTCTCATGGAAACCCCTCCTTTAGATATTTTTAGAATCCTAACATAATTTGAGGAGAAACTCAATTCTTATGTCATATCATTTTCGTTTACTTTTCATGTTTGTTATACCCTAAAAGCAGAGTTTCAGTCAGTATATGCAGCCGGACTCCAGAACGCTTAAGCTATCGCCTTTCTATATAAAAAAAGAGCAGATTCACTCTGCTCTATAAAAACTCTTTTATATCATATATGCGCCCGTTTTCCGCGCCTGTCTCTAATAAAGAAAGCAGCGTGCCGGCAATAAAGGCCGGACTGCGAAGGCTTCCTGTTTCATTCAATTTCCGGAACCGCTCGATGTCGTGAAAATCCTTTTTCGATGATGCACGGATGACGGCCTGCATGTCAGTGTCCATGACACCCGGTGAGAAAGAAATCATGTTCATCGGCCGTTCTTCGTCCTCCTGTTCAAATCCGAACGTTCTCGTAAACATATCAAGTCCGGCTTTTGAGCTGCAATACGCGCTCCACCCCTTGTATGGGTTTTTGGCCGCGCCAGAGGTAATATTGACGATTGTTTTTCTGCCGCTGTACAGAGCAAACTGTTTTGTAAACAGCTGGCTTAGGAGCACGGGAGCGGTCAGATTAAGCTGATAATGGTGCTGCAGCTCTTCTAGAGACGCTTCTCCGGCGCGTTTGATCGGCGTTACCATTCCGGCGTTATTGATCAGTGTGATGGCTGAATAATTAGCTGGATTGATGGATGAAAGCAATGTTTTAAATTGCTGTTCAGCCTCTGTCAGATTAATTAGGTCAATCTGATACTGTGTCAGTTTCTCATGTGAAACATCTGTTGTTGTTCTGGACAGGGCATGGACTTCATGGCCTTTTTCTAAAGCCTGTAATGCAATGGCTTTCCCCAGTCCTTTTGACGCCCCGGTGATGATATAAAGTTCCATTGGAAACCTCCTCCTTCCGTTCTTATTGTACGGACCGCTTTTAAGCAAAACAAGCGCGGGCGCTTACGCCTTTTTATTATCCTGCACGATAACCTTTGGTATGAGAAAAACAATGCCTGCGATCCCGAGCAGAATCAGCACAATATAGATGATCGGGAGCAGGAGTGAAGATGATTCTTTTTCTTCCATTTCCGTTGATGACGCTTTTGTGATCGGTTTCTCGGAAAATGTAATCCCCAGCTGTTTAGATTGAGCCGCGATGGTGTTGGAGCCCTCGGCATCTGTTGTTGTAAACAAATCCTTTATCAGCTCGGCATCCCGATCCTTCGGTTTTTCAAAGGTGATGTCCTTTTGTTCCTCAGGCAGTTCTGTTTTCTCCTCATAGGAAGAATCTTCATGCAAATAATTCGTATCGATTTCAATGTCTTTCTTCTCATATTGGTTTGGCGCGACATCCGTATTTTTTTCGGTTTCGGCAGCAGCGGCAGAGGGTATGAAAAGGGAAAAGGAGAGCATACATATCATGATCCCCTTTTCCAAGCTGCGATTACGCTTCATACGTTTCATCGCTTTCAGCTGTTTTTTCTGCTATCAAGCGAATGACAAGCGGCAGAGCCGCTGCAATCAACGTAATGATCAGCAGAACCGATATTCCCATTGTAAACAAATGCCCTGTTCCGTACTGGATGTCGATATATACCTTCGACACCGGATCTTCAAATGTGAAGTTCGGCATAATCAAGTCAATAAGCGGCGCAACATAGAATAAAATCATTGCCGCTGAAGCAACCCATCCAGGAATTGATCCGAATCGGAATGCCGCCCGAATAAAGGCAGAGCTCGCGACCAGCAATAATATCGTAAACACAGACCACTTAATCGTCTGATCGTCCGGCAGTGAATAAATATTCAAACCGAACAAGCTGATCATCAATCCGACAAGGATATTCAGAATTCCGAAAAGCGCTCCTTTGACGAGCAGCGGCGCATTCTGGTAATACGAGCTGAAATATCCGATTAACAGACTGCTGATTAAAATAATAACCAGGATGACAACCGGCGGCACCGTCTGAATTTTTTCTTCCGGAACCTGACCGCTGATTTTAAGCGGGTTTGCCAAGTAATCATATACATAGCCGTTGTTTTGGCCATCTACTAATGTATTGCCCAGAATGCCGTATACGTCACTGCGTACAAGCTTCGTGGAGGCAACATTTTTACCCCAGTTGTTATTTAATGTGTCAGCTTTCGTCTGTACATCATTTACGCTTTGCTGCATGTTTGTTGTGTAATCAATAATGCCTGACTGGCGTTCCGATAATGAGCCCATCACGTCTGACATTTGCAGCACTTCCTGGCCGACCGTATCTTGCACGCTCAATGCCATTGTGCCTGACAGACCATCATTATTGAACGTTGCAGATTCCTGCGCTGCACCGGTTACAAGCTGTTCTGACGCTTTAGACGCACTCTCAGAGATTTTCGTCAGTTCATCGAGAACACCGGCTTGAGAATCACGGATATAGCTGCCGTAGTTGTCTGCAAACTCGGTCATGCCATTGATGAAATTGTCGATGTCTTCATCGGTTTGCATCGTGTTGTTTTTGAGATCTTCCCAGCTTGCTGATTCTTCCGGTTTGATGGCTAGGACTGATTTGACGTTGCCCTGCTGGCCGTCAATGGCATAGTTTTTTGCAGTGCTGTCTATCGTTCCGGATAATACAGAGTCATACACAGATAAATATTTATAGTATCTCATTAAAGCGGAGATGCTTTCTGTGTTGATTTCCCCCGGGAATTGAAGCTGATCTTTATTCTCCAGCTCGCGAATCGCTCTGTAAATCCCTTCGAACTCCCTCTTCCGTTTCGCTTCAAGATTTTCAAGTTTATCTTCTAGCTTTTTTACTTGGTCTTTCAAGTCATCAATTTCATCATTAAGACCATCCATTTGCTCTTTTAGTTCTTCTAATTTCTTTTTCAGCTCTTCATTATGGGCAGTTTCTTTTTCTTTGAGCTCTTCTTCAATTTGCTTGATTCGCTCAGACGCTTTGCTGAGCTGTTCTTTTGCTTTTGCGATATCAGAAATATCATCGTTTCCTGTTTGATCTTCGTCCTCAGGTTTAGTCGAGCCACCGTCGCCTCCGGTATCTCCTGAATCGCCGGTTCCGTCTTCATTTGCCAGCTGGATAAATTGAAGGGCTGAGTCAGATGAAGCAGTCTGTTCGGCAGATGTGCCCGTTTCGGTTTGTCCGCTGTCTGACTTACCATTGGAGGCATCTCCGTTCTGCTCCTGACCGTCTGTTCCCTGCTGCTGGTCTTGATCCTGAGTATTGCCGTCCGTTTGCCCGTCATTCCCGGTATCACTGCTGTTATCATCGTTTCCGGTGTCTCCCTGTGTATCATCGGGAATGGTGCTGCCTCCGTCATCTGGATGATCCGGCTTGTCAGTGGACGGCTCGTCTGTTCCCGGTTTTTCAGTTCCCGGGTCCTCCGGTGTCGGATCCTCTTTTTCAGGCTCCTTCAGATTGTCTGAAATATCTTGAATGTCAGCGGCAATGTTTTTCAATTCTTCACGCTGTTTTTCAAGATCGATTTTCAGTTCTTCAGGATTTTCTTCGTTCGGGTCTTTATCTTCATCATCTGAACCATCATCTCCATCAGGCTGCGGGTCAGCTTTCGCAACAGTGAGCGCCTCGCGCGCTTCAACAAGCAGTCCGTATACTTGGTTTAAAGCTGCCTGTCTTGATGCGGTCTGGTATTGGTTAATTAAATCGCTTTGTATCTTCGCCATACCAAGTTCCTGCTGAGGCACTTGGCCTTCCCTGATTTGCTGGGCGGCTGCCAGAACTGTGCTGGTTTGTCCAAGCTGTGTTTTCACTTGGCTGATACCTGTTGACAGGCCGCTCATCTGCTCGCTGAACTGATTGGCCTTTTGCTGTGCTGAAATGGCATCCAATCCTGTCTGGATTTGCTGCTGAGTTGAATCCTGGGCTGCCAATAGCAGCTTCTTTTGATTTTCTTGATATTCTTTGTATCGTTCCACAGTATCAACGAAGTCTTTCAGGGTGTTTTTGGCTTCCTCCGCTGTCGAAGCTTTTTCTTTTGTCGTGCCTTGGGCTTCATTCATTGATTTCTTCAGCTCATCGATTAGGTCTTTCTGGCGTTTGATTTCACCTGCTAAATCGTTAGAGCTTGGTTTGTAGAAATTGTACATGACGTTTTGGAATTCAGATTCTTTATTGACGATTTTGTCAAACTCTCCTCTGATATTGTCCACTTTTTGTGAGACAAAGTTCCAATATAAGGCCGACATTTTTTTGTTCATTGTTTTTTGGGCATCTTCAAGCTCACGCTGCACTTTTTCTTTGTTGACCGCATTCAGGTTATCTTGAATGCTGAACTCAAGCGTGGCTTTTTGAGGACGCTCTTTGTCGTAGCTCAAAATATTTTTTGAGAAATCTGAGGGAATGTAGACGATCGCATCGTATTTTTTCGATTTCAGGCCTGTTTCCGCTGCACTTCGGTTCACGACCGTCCAAGAATAATCAGGACGTTCCCCCAGAACGGCAGCTACTTCCTTACCGAACTGGGCGGATTGATCATCTTCATCGTCCGCTTTCACCTCATCACTCAATACGCCTGTGTCTTCATTCACCACTGCGATTTGCCGCGTGGAATTGGCTGCTTTTTTCGTCGGATCTTCCCCGATAAATTGGAAAAACAAAACCGGCAGCAGCAAAATAATGATGACGGCGGATATTAACTTGATTAAGTTTTTTCGTTGTTCTGTCATCTAGCACTCTCCCTTTCAGCAGAACATAAAGGAATTTGAACTTTTTGCTCCTTCCCGTTTTCCACAACATATCCGAAGCCCGGCTGAATCTCCGGCTCCTGTCTTTGGTACGGAAGAGGAATGACATTTTGTTCAGATTTTTTCATCAGCAGGATAGCGTGTCTGATTTGCTTCATCTCAGTCGTCAGGGAATCATAGCCTTTGGAGAACTCACTGTGATTGCCTGCCGGAATAAAGCTGAAGCCAAGATGCGCGTAAGATTTCATAAAGTTCGCCAAACGGTCTTGAATTCTCGTATCAATCGTCTGCTGGAATCTCGTAATTCCGTCAATCATTAGAACCACTTGAGAGAATCGCAAGCTTTGTGCGTCTCCCTGGCGAACGGCTTCTACATACATTGCTTCTCTTGTTTTAAAAATGTCTTCTGCTGTTTCAATCCACTGCTCAATATCATCTTTTGTTTCCAGATATGCGACATCTGTTTCTTTTGCATATTTGGATAAACCGCGGTCGATCGAGTCAAACAAACCGATCATTTCCGTTTCATCATCAAGCAGATGCTCGAGCATCACTTTTAAGACGTTTGTTTTTCCTCGCTGTGTCTGCCCTAATATCAGGCAATGCTTGTGCTTAGCCAAGTCAAAGTACACCGGGCTGACGGTTTCTTCATGAAGCCCGATCGGCACAGATAAAGGCTTGCGTTCCAGCTTGAAGCGGAGAGAAAACTCTCTCGTCGACAGGCTTTCCGGCAGCATCGGAATCGGAGCCGGCTGCTGAAGTGAAGCGTAGCGATCCTGAAGAACCTGCACTTCTGCTTTCAGCTCGTTGAACATGCCGATATCATCCTCTGCTTCAACAGGCAGGAACATTTGGGCGAAATAAAGCTCTTCTTTTTGAATGATCACGCGCCCCGGGATCGGCTCAAGGCTGAACTTCGGCCGTCCGTAAATGGAATATCCCTCGGATTGATCCATCAGGTAATGGACAACCTTTGTTTTCAGGTTGTTCAAGAGCGACTGGCGGACAGCATTTACGCGCGTCGCCGTCAGCATGAAGTAAATCCCCAAGCTTTGTCCGTCTCTGGAAAGCTGGACAAATTCCGATTCAAGCTCATGCATCTCATCCTTGACGATATCAAAGTTGTCGATTGTGATGAAAATGAATGGAAGCTCTTCTTCGCTCAGCGCATTGTACATTTTGATATGGCTGATTTCTTTTTCACGGAACAGACGTTTTCGGCGGTCAATTTCCTCTTTGATCCGGATCATGAACTTTTCAATTTTTCTCGACTGATCCATCAGGAAGTAATCCGCCGTGTGCGGCAGCTTCGCTAATGGCAGAAGCGTTCCGTTCCCGAAATCAAAGATATAGACATGAAGCTCTTCAGGCGTGTAGACGTCTGCAAAACTCATCAGGAATGTTGCCGCTGCAATCGATTTCCCATAGCCTGAGGAGCCGAAAATGCCGATATTTCCGTCTTCCATCATTTTATAAGCAATCGGTGCCTGTCTTTGCAGATCAGGTTCATCAACATAAGCAAAGTGGAAATGGTCCTTTTCTTCTGATGGGAAAAGGGTGCGCGGGATACGTTCCGCAAGCGGCGGCAGCCAAGGACTCGGCAGCTTCTCGATTCCCATTTCCTCTTGAATGCGTTCGATTTCGTCAACCACTGCTTCGATTTCTGATAGAACTTCTTTTTTCGCCATTTCTTCGGTGTCGACCTCAGAAAGCGGGATCAGGCCGGTATCGGTGACAATTGCGATTTCATCCTCTGTTCCGTAAACTTCCTCTAAGTAAGGGGCCCCGCTCCAAGCGGATTGGAACAGCTCGTACACTTCATTGTTTCCGACCTGCAAATAACCGCGTCCGGTAACAGTGATGTTCGCGGCATCGCTGTTTTTCAAAATCTCTTTACTATCGGTGGCATCCTGAACTTTAAGCGCTACTTTAAAGCGCGAGTTACTCCAAATTTGGTCGTCGATGATACCGCCCGGCTTCTGTGTCGCCAAAATCAAATGTACACCGAGGCTTCGGCCGATACGTGCGGCACTGACAAGCTCTCTGATAAAATCAGGCTCTTCGCTTTTCAGCTCTGCAAACTCATCTGAAATTAAGAATAAGTGCGGCATAGCTACTTCTGCTTTCCCCTGCTTGTACAGCTTAGTATAGTCATTGATGTGATTGACTTGATATTGATCAAACAGACGCTGCCTTTTTTTCAGCTCGCTTTTAATCGAAGCAAGCGCACGCATACTGAAGTTTTGGCTGCCTTCAATATTGGTGATTGTGCCGAGCAGGTGGGGAATATTGCGGAACGGCTGCGCCATTCCTCCGCCTTTATAGTCAATTAATAAGAAAGCCGCCTCATGCGGGTGAAAGTGCACAGCAAGTGACAAGATATAGGTCTGGAGAAATTCACTTTTCCCCGAACCTGTTGTCCCCGCGAGCAAACCGTGCGGCCCGTGGGCTTTTTCGTGAAGGTTCAGATGTACAATGTCATCCTTCCCTTTATAGCCGATCGGCACCGACAGCGACTTCGACGATTCACTCGTCAGCCATCTTTGCTGGATTCCGATTTCTTTTACTTCCTTCGCATGGAAAAGCTCTAGGAACGAGACCATTTCCGGAATGGAGTTCGTAATGCCCACCTGGTGGTTCAGCGTGCGAAGCGTGCGTGAAAACCGTTCGTTGTCCTCGCGCTGATGTTGATCGAGCCTGAACGGGATTCTTACCGCTTTTTTCTTTTGTATTAAAATGTCGCCTTCATTTTCGTTGATATAGCGGACAAGGGTCGTAATGTTTTCTGATAAACTTTCCTTTGTGTCCGCAGCGACAATGGTAGAGATACCCAGATGCTCATGCTGTCCTTCCAGATATTCAAGAATGACGTGCTCTGAAATCAGCTGCTGATTTGTAATGACAAAAACAAAATGCGGTTTAAACTGCACTTTTTCTTTGTCCTCTTCCAAGTCACGCTCTCTTATCAATTCGTAAAGAGAAGACAGGAGCTGGTCACGGGTCTGTTCATTATAAATAAAGCCTTTTGCATAAATATGGGGCATTTGAAATTGCGGAAGCCACTTCATCCACTCCCAGTCTTTATACTCTTCTTCATGAAAAATAAAAACGAAACGCAAATCGTGATAGCTGTTAAAGAACGACAGCTGGCCGATCAGCTGGTGAATCTCATTCTTAACAATCTGAGATTTCCCGACAAGGCCCATCGGCCCCTCCGCCAAATCCACCGTAACCGGCGCATTGCGGATGTCCTTATAGACACGCTGCATGTGCTGCGATTTCTCCATAAGGTCATCAATATCACGGTTCGCCAGGTCTCCGCCGCTCATATTGATTTCATAGCTTGCAGGAACTGTTCCGGTCCCGAGCCGAATCTGGAGATAATCCTTGCTTTCGAGTGATTTTTCCCAAATTCGGTCACTGATTTCACTTGTTAAGTATTTCATTTGTTCAAAAGAAGGAAAATGAAAGTCAAGAACCTGCTTTTGCTTTTCAGCAAGTGCCTGAAGCTCTTTTCTCTTATTATCTAAGTAAAGCTTATACACGCGCTCCCGCTTTTCCTCGCGTTTTTTCCGCTGGTTTTTATCCCGGAAATATTGAACGGTCGAGGTAATAAGGGTCATCATAAACATCGCCAAAGAAACGAGTATAAATATGCCGCGCGGCTGGATGATGGCGACAACGCCCATCACAATCAGCATCACAAGCGGAGGCAGGATGACGAGCCACAGCCCTCTATTGGTTTGATCGCTCTCCTGAGAGGGAAAACTGAAGGACACACGGTCATCTGGCAAATCGTACACCATCCGCGGCGTTCTTCTGTACTGCGGATATTTCTTCTGCATTTCTGTGCTTGGTTTGACCGTTTTGGTTAACACTGTTTCAAGCGGTGTGTAATGAACGATTTCTAAGAGGTCTTGTTCAGTTACTCTCATTAGCGTAAAATTCCAGAATATTTCATCTCCCGGTTTGAGCGGTGCAGCACTTATTACCTTCTCGCCGTTCAAGAACACATTCCCGCTTTCTGGGAGAATCGACCATTTCTTGCCGATATGCAGTAATGAAAATGTGCTTTGCTCCGCAAAAGCAAAATCATTCGCGTTCAAGTAGATATCTGCTTCTGTCTTTTCTGAGGAACATGTCATCTCGTCTCTGTTTCCTGTAAAATAAACGGATTTTTCAGGCTTGCCGGCAATTAAAAACAGACGGATATCCTGCTGGTCCGTTTGAAGAGAAAATGATGCATCAGTTTCAAGACTGCCCAGGCAATCATTTCCCAGGAAAACATCGTACTGGCTGCCGGAATCCTTCCTCTGAAGAGAAATTACTCCGCTCTCAAACGGAATGGTGCCGATGGTAATGGAATCCTTCACATCTGGCCCTATGGTCACCGGCTGGGACGCAGGGAGGTCAGACAGTTTTAGTTTTTGGACGTTTTGCTGGTAGAAAACCCATAATAGACTCAAATGGCGAACCCCCTAACGGCCGAAATACGGCGTGCGATGACCTGAACTTCATGTTTCACTTTATTTGTCATCTTTTTTCTCATCTTTCTTTTCTTTCTCTTTTTTCTCTTGTTCTTCTTTTTTCGCTTTTTCCTCGGCTGCAGCCTTTTCTTCTGCCGCTTTCTCTTCAGCTTGCTGCTTTTCTTTGTCTGATTGTTCTTCAGTGGCTTGGCTGGCTGTATCAGTTTCTGCCGTGTCTGTTATCGCTTCTTCTTTTTGTTCTTTCATTTGTTTGGTAATTTGATCGATCTCGCTTTGTACCGTATCCAGTTCTTTTTGCTTTTCATCATCTTTCATACTGTCATCTGCTAATATTTCAGCCTTATATCGAATCAGCCCCAGCCCTATGTACGGGTTATACTCCAGCTTTCTTCCGATACTAACGGCTTCTTTATTCTCGCCTCTCCCTATATCTATCCAATAAAGAAAGTGCTGTGGGTCTGATTGGAGCGTGACCAAATTATTTTCAATTTGTTTCTTTTGAGTGTCGCCTAATTTTTCAACCTCAACATAAGACATTGCAAGCTGATACTGCACTGAATCAGGCAGGCTTTCCGCATCATATTTAGCCAGTGTGCTGATAACCTCACTGTACTGCTTGTTTAAGAAAGCACGGTTGCTTTCCACAATCGCCTGATGCTTTGGCTGCGCGAAAAATAAAGCATACATCGAATAAATCAGAGCCGGCACAAGCAACACAATGAGTCCCAGGCCGATATATCTTTGGATGTTCCATTTCTTTTTCGGGATATGTATGTATGTTTTGGCTTTGGCTTCGAGCTCATCGATATGTGTCTGAATCAGCTCGAGCAGTTCATCATAGGACTTCGCATCCAATATCGCTTTTGTCTCCGGAGAGAAAGTCAGCGTTTCATTGAATTTCAAGTAGTCCTCAAATGCAAAAGCGCCGTCAACTGCCAAAGCCGCTGCAGCTTTTAGCTCCTGCCAGACTCTCTCCTCATCATGCTCGTAAGGAGGAATGCTTTCTTTTACGCCGTAATGAAGAAAATATGGGGTCAGCCCTTTATCGAATACAATGTTTTCCGGGGCCACAATCAAATGCAGCCTTGATAACTTGTGCTGCTGTACAGCCTGAACAAGCTGATAGGCAAACTGCCATTTGCTTTTTTTATCTTTAGCTTTTATCAAGCGAAATTCTTTATAGGAGGGAGGAGGTTGGATTGTGATGATCACTTCGTCTTCCGTCACATCGATCTCTTTATGAAAAAATGGATTTACATCCTTGATCACGTTCGCTTCGAGACCGTCCAGAAGCTTTATTTTTTCCCGTTGAAAGGTAAATGTAAAGCCGTCTTCCGTTTTCTTAGCAGCAGCTTCTAATTGGTTTTCTAAATATGATGTTTGTTCACCTGACATTCAACCAGATCCTTTCATAATATTTCAAGCCGGTCTCCGCTTGTAATGCCGCAATCAGATAGCTTGCATTCTCCGGAAAACACCGTATCCTTATTGACCACTCTGATCCAGTGCCCTTCGCGCGGAGGTATGGAAACGCTTTGGGCCTGCCAAGCGATGTCAATGACTTTTTTCACCGGGTGGTAATCTGACAATCTGAGATCGAAGACACTTCCGTTATAATGTTTCAAATCTATCGTAATATCAATATACATGTTTATTCACCCTTACATAGAAAGAGCGCCGTCTTCTGGTGAATCAGGCGCTCCTTCCCTTTCATACTGTTATCCGCGGATTTGATTTGCGATGTCTTGGTCAGTAGACTCAAGAGTATTTGCTGTTTGATCAAGCTGCTGGTTAACATCTTGAAGCAAATCTGACATTTTGATAAATGAAGGTTTGAGCTGCTCGTATTGATCTGCGAACGCTTCGCTAGAAGCACCTTCCCACATGCTTTTTAAATCAGAGATCATTCGGTTTAAACGATCAACCTGATTTAATACTTCTTGGCTTTCAACGCCATATTGCTTCGCCATCGCTCTTAGCTCTTCGGGTGTGACACGAATTAATCCTGCCATATTCCTCATTACCTCCTGTGCCATCAGCCTAAATATGGGCTAATTCACTTATTTTTAGAACGTAATTATTATAAAAACAGTTTTTCGGTACAGTCAAACAAATATGTTTTAATTTTACAAAATGAGTCCAATGGTTTACCTCTCGCCTCTTAAAAATTACATATTTTGTTAAACAAATAGGTTTATTTTCTCAATCCACGTCGCCTTCTTGGAATAATCCAAAAGACCCAAATGATTCTCTAACTCCCAAAAAAAACCTTTCAGAAAATTTGATGCTACAGCACCATCTCTGAAAAGGTTCAGTTTTTCTGAAACACTCATCAGCCTGTTTCTCGCCCAAGACAGAACATGTATCTCATTATATTTAAAAAGTGTTTTTTTGACTTTGTTCACTTCTATTAAACTGTATTCTTTGTTGTTGATTTTCACAAACAAGAACAATCATAATAAAAGCAAGACGATATGATGTCAAAGAGAACAAAGAATACAAGGATGGAAAAGTAGGGATAATGATGACCATGCCAAAGGATCCGTTTAAATACAGTTTTGACAGACTGGAAGATGTGGCTGATCATATCAGTGAAGTGCTGCAATGTCCGATCACCATTGAAGATGTGAACCACAAACTGCTAGCCTACAGCACCCACAGCGATTGTACTGACCCTGCCCGGACGTCTACGATCATTGGCAGAAGAGTGCCGGAGAAGGTTATTAATAAATTGTGGAAAGACGGGACGATTCCCGCGCTGCTAAAAACAGACCAGCCGATCAGAGTGAAGGAAATTGACGAAGTCGGACTAAGCAACCGCGTCGCGATTTCGATTTGGAAGAACAACCAGGTGCTGGGGTTTATTTGGGCGCTTGAAATTCAAAAAACATTGTCGGATGATGATCTGCTGACATTAAAAATGGCGGCTAATGCAGTAAGAAATAAGCTGCTTAAGCTCCAAATCAGAAAAACGAAAAATGAGGAACGCAGCCAAGAGTTTTTCTGGAAAATGCTGACTGGACACATCTATCAAGAACAGGACATGACGGATGGGTTTAACAAGCTTGGAATGGTCGTTCCCTCTGAATTTTCCGTGATGATCATCCGGGTAAACGGCGAGCTGACCGAAAAAACAGAACAGCAACTTCATTATCTGCAGGAAACGACCCAGCAGGTTCATGCTCTGCTGACGACCGTTGATTCCAATGAACTTATCATTTTAACCGCGCCAAAAACGGATCGTCCTTTTCAAGATTTAAAACAGTTCGCTTTCAGCACGCAAAGACAGCTGAGGGAACGTTATAAAATAGAAGATGCTTCTATTGCATTTGGCGGAATATACAACTCGATTTCGTTTGTCTGCCGTTCATATCAGGAAGCACTGTCCGTATTGAAAGCAAAGGAACGGTTTGCTGAAGAAACCAAGCATCTTTTCAGTTTTTCAGAATTAGGCATTTATCAATACTTGGACGTGTTAGATGAGAAACGGAAGCAAACGGGATATTTCAACTACTCCCTTTCAAAACTCGAGCAGTACGACCGGGATCACCAGTCCAATATGGTCGAAACGCTCGAACGTTTTATTGAAGCCGACAGCAATGTGAATACCGCCTCTAAGATCTTGAATATTCACGTTAATACATTGAATTACCGGCTGAAGCGAATCAGCCAGATCGCTGAGATCGATTTAAAAAATGTGAATCAAAAGTTTACTATATATTTGGATATCAAACTTCGAAACATGGGTTTGTGAAATTTCACAAACCCATGTTTTTTTATTTTCTGTTTCAAACAAAGAATTTTCCAAAAAATCAAGCTACACTAAACATATCACATATACGGGAGGAAATAGATATGATCATTGGGGTTCCTAAAGAGATAAAAAACAATGAAAACCGTGTCGCTTTGACGCCTGGGGGCGTTTCTCAGCTCGTTTCAAACGGTCACCGCGTGCTGGTTGAATCAGGCGCAGGCCTTGGAAGCGGCTTTGAAAATGAAGCCTATGAGTCAGCAGGAGCGGAAATCATTGCTGATCCGAAACAGGTCTGGGACGCTGAAATGGTCATGAAGGTCAAAGAACCGCTTCCGGAAGAATATGCAAACTTCCGAAAAGGGCTTGTACTGTTTACTTACCTCCACTTAGCGGCTGAACCGGAGCTTGCACAGGCACTGAAGGATAAAGGCGTCACAGCGATCGCGTATGAAACGGTAAGTGAGGGACGGGCATTGCCTCTGCTTACACCGATGTCCGAGGTTGCAGGCAGAATGGCAGCGCAGATCGGAGCCCAGTTCCTAGAGAAACCTAAAGGCGGAAAAGGAATCCTCCTTGCCGGAGTGCCTGGCGTTGCCCGAGGAAAAGTAACCATTATCGGTGGGGGCGTAGTCGGAACCAATGCGGCAAAAATGGCTGTCGGCCTAGGTGCAGATGTGACGATCATCGACTTAAACGCGGATCGCCTGCGTCAGCTTGATGATATATTCGGCCATCAAATTAAAACGTTAATTTCTAACCCTGTCAATATCGCCGATTCGGTAGCCGAAGCGGACCTTCTCATTTGCGCCGTATTAATCCCTGGTGCTAAAGCGCCGACGCTTGTCACAGAGGAAATGGTGAAACAAATGAAGCCTGGTTCAGTGATTGTGGATGTTGCAATTGACCAAGGCGGCATCGTCGAAACTGTCGACCACATTACGACACACGATCAGCCGACATATGAAAAACACGGCGTCGTTCACTATGCTGTTGCGAACATGCCGGGCGCTGTGCCTCGCACTTCAACAATTGCGTTAACGAACGTTACGGTTCCATATGCACTGCAAATCGCAAACAAAGGGGCAGCAAAAGCACTTGAAGACAATGCGGCACTAAGAGCGGGATTAAACACAGCAAACGGCCACGTGACCTATGAGGCTGTTGCCAAAGATTTAGGATACGAATATGTCCCTGCCGAGAAAGCCTTACAGGATGAATCATCTGTGGCCGGCGCTTAATTCATATTGAGCTTGCAGAAAAATTTCTGCAGGCTTTTTTTATCTTTTAAAAAGGAAAAAGGAAATGATGTCTCGAATTAAAACGAAGAACTTGATCATAAAGGAGGATTCATATGGCTGTTCAGCAATATGGCGTGTTAAAAGGCGTTGTCTTAGATATGAAGCGGGAAACAGATGATGACAGTCCTCATTTCCAAGTCAAGATGCTCGGTGAAGAGAATACGTATTACAGGTGCGCCATCAATGTCATGTCCAGTTCCGAGGAATCTGAAGTATTGTATTTGGCAGACGATCAGTTTGATTCGAGCTCCATTACCATCCTTCCGAACATGCCGTATGGATATACGAAGATCAATGACGAAAACCGTGAAGTAGCACTGGATTATGTGCGGGGCAATCTTTTTGATTCACGGGAAATGAAGCCTTTGCCTCATGAAATCACGGGGCCTGATAATGATTTAAATGACTTTATTGAAACGTATATGAAGAAAGCGAAAGAAGAGAAAGCGCCGGTTTATATATTCGGGTCAAAATTTGGACCTGAACAGGCGGCAGATAAAATATTCGGCTTTACCCCGACAAACGGTATGCACAACATCCACATGAATCAAGGCAATGCGCTGGATACCCGCTGGAAAAAAGACAACGGCTCTTGGCATGACGGAGGCATTCTGATTCAATTTGCCGATCAGTGGGCCGCTGTGTTTTTAGCGTTTTTATCCCAGTCATGGTGTACGGATGAAAACGGGAACCCTGTCAGAGATTGCGATCATACCCAAACATCTGCGTAAGATAGAAAAAGAGACTGCCTGCTGCAGTCTCTTTTTTTACCGTCAATGCATTTAGACATTTTCGACAGGCTTTAGGCTGTTCGGCCTCATATCGCTCCAATGCGATTGGATGTAGTCCAGACAAGCCTCACGCCCTTTTTGTTCATGAACGACTGTCCAGCCGCTCGGCACATCGATAAAGCCGGGCCACAAGGAATATTGGCCCTCTTCATTGATGAGAACAAGGTATATGCCATCCGCATTTTCAAAAGGATTTGCCATTGCTTTTCCTCCTTCATTGATTCATTTCTTCCAATTTAGCTGCCAGAACCCGGCCAATGACTGCGAGCGGTTCCGGCTGACAGAGATCTTTATGGCGGCAGTCAATGTCGATTTGTTCAATTTGTCCATCAATATAAGGCTTCCACGAATCAGGTTCAATCGGGTCAAACCATTCAGGAATGATAGTTGATCTGAAAAACAGAACATTTCCGCGGAAGGTTTTCGGTGCATATGAACCTAAAATGCCAACAGAATTAACGTACGTATTCTTTAGGTTTAAAATGACCGATTCATCCAGACTGGCTAGTGCGCTGCCATCTCTCCGCAGAATTTCAATAGCTGTTTTAAAATCAAGCGGTTTGTCCCCTAAGCTGTCTGGGTCGTACCCGCCTAACGCGAGAAGGGCAATAAGCGCTTCTTCATCATCCGGTGCCTCTTTTATAGGAAGGAAGTGGTTTGGATAGGCGTCCAGCATAACCAATAGAGAAACGTCTTCCCCTTGCTTTTGCAGCTGTGTTGCCATTGCTTGAACGACATTTCCGCCTAAGGACCAGCCAAGCAAATGGTACGGCCCTTTCGGCTGGATCGTCCGAATCTGTTCTATATAGTCGGCAGCCATGTCATCGAGCGTTTTCGGAAGCGCCTCCTGCTGTCCAATTCCCCGCGCTTGCAGTCCATAGATGGGGTAATCCGTTCCTAATGATGTCATCAATCCTGCATAACACCAGCTAAGTCCCCCCGCCGGATGTACGCAAAACAACGGAAGCCGGTCTCCGCTTGTTCGGAGCGGCAGCAAAACATCAAGAGCGCTTTGGCTTGAACCCATCTCCAGTCTTTCGGCAAGCCCTGCCACAGTCGGCGCTTCAAATAGATTGCCAATGCTGAGTTCAACCCCGAGTGCTTCACGTATGCGGCTCATCAGCTGAACTGCGAGCAGGGAATGTCCGCCCAAATCGAAGAAACGGTCATCAATACCGACACGCGGCAAATGAAGCACTTCCATAAACAAGTCACAAAGGATTTCTTCCTGCGGGGTTCTCGGCCCGCGACCTGTCACCGCAGCAGCAAAATCTGGAGCAGGCAGCGCTTTACGGTCAAGCTTTCCATTCGGCGTCAGCGGCAATTCTTTCATCGTCACAAAGGCTGAAGGCACCATGTAATCCGGCAGTCTCTCGGCAGCATACCTCCGCAGTTCCGCCGTATCAAACGTTTCTTCCGAGGAAGGTATGACATAAGCTGCCAAACGTTTATCTCCCGGCTGATCCTCACGAACGATCACTGCCGCATCTTCCAGCTGTGGATGCTGAACAAGCGCGGCTTCAATTTCTCCCAATTCAATTCGGAAGCCCCGAATTTTCACTTGATGATCGGCACGGCCGACATAATCGAGAGAACCGTCAGCACGCCTGCGGGCTACATCTCCCGTGCGGTACATCCGTGTGCCCGGTGGTCCGAATGGGTCAGCGATGAAGCGTTCCGCCGTTAAACCGGGCCGTCCTAAATAGCCTCGGGCCAATCCGGCTCCTGACACATACAGTTCTCCAGCCACACCCGGCGGAACGGGCTGTAAACGCTCATCCAGCACATACACGCCTAGATCGGGAATTCCGCAGCCGATCAGGCTGTTTGCTCTTATAGCTGCAATATTCCGGTCTAATTCGATATAGCTGACATGCACTGTTGTTTCGGTAATACCATACATATTGATCAGTTTTGGCGCCTGTTCAGGATGGCGATGGTACCAATCCTCTAATCGGCTGAGTTCAAGCGCTTCTCCGCCAAAAACAACATATCTAAGGCTGAGCGCCTGTCCGAGATCAGGCTGCTCCCTTTCCGCCTGCATAAACTGATAGAACGCTGATGGTGTCTGGTTCAAAATGGTCACACCCTCTTTTACCAGCAGACGCAGAAACGCTTCCGGAGATCTGCTGATATCATGAGGCACGATAACAAGCCGCCCGCCGTGCAGCAAAGGTCCCCAAATCTCCCAAACAGAAAAGTCAAACGCGTAGGAATGGAACATTGTCCACACATCGTCTGAACCGAAACGGAACCAGTGATCGGTCGCTCCAAACAACCTCGTCACATTTTGGTGAGGAATCATGACGCCTTTTGGAACGCCTGTTGAACCGGATGTATAAATAACATAAGCCGTGTTGAAAGGTGACAGCGGGCGAATCCTGTCCGTATGATCAGGATTCAAAGGACTATATGTTTTTAGTTTCTCGCATAATTCCGGATCATCCAGCACAATTTTCGGCACATTTTCTGCAGGCGGGATTTGATTTTCCACCTGTGAGCTCGTGATGATAATCGCAGGCCGGGCATCGTTCAGCATAAAAGCGATTCGGTCGGCCGGATAGTCCGGATCAAGCGGCAGGTATGCAGCTCCCGCTTTCAGTACCGCTAACAGTCCAATAGTCATATCCAAAGAGCGAGGCAATGCTAATGCCACAAATTGCTCCGTTCCGACGCCTTTGCTAATCAGCAGCCGGGCAAGCCGGTTCGCCCTTTCATTCAGCTCCGTATAGCTCATCGCCTTATCTTTATACACGACAGCAATGGAATCAGGGCTCAACGCAGCTTGTTTCTCAAACAGCTCCGGGAGACACGCTTGCGGAATCTTTTCAGAAACACTTTGCCAATCCGTCGCCGTGATGCTGCGCTCCTCTGGTGCTAGAATATCCAGGCTTCCGATTTTCTGGTCAGGAGCAGCCTCGGCAGCCTCAAGCAGCCGCAGAAGGCGATCAGCGAGAGCTTGAACAGTTTCACGTTTAAAAAGATCGGTGCTGTACTCAAGCAATCCTTCCAGTCCATTTGGTGTCCCGTCATCAAGACGGCTTTCACTGATTTCTAACGTTACATCAAATTTGGCAGATCCTACGCTATGAATGTGCAGGCTGCTTTCTGTACCAGGCAGGTTCAGTTCTGCGTCAGGCGTATTCTGGAACGCGAGCATGACTTGGAATAATGGGTGCGTCGCCCGGGAGCGAACAGGATTGAGCACCTCTACAAGTCTCTCAAACGGCAGATCCTGATTTTCATAGGCTGCCAGATTCACTTCCCGCACTCTGTCCAGAAGCTCACGGAAACTCGGATCACCAGTCGTGTCTGTTCTGAGCACCAATGTATTGATAAACAGTCCCACAAGATCACCAAGCGCATCGTCATTCCGCCCCGCGATCGGGCTTCCAATCGGAATATCCGTTCCAGCTCCGAGCCTCGTCAGCAAGGCGGCAAGCCCTGATTGAAGCACCATAAACAGACTTACTCTATTGGCACGCGCCAGTTCCAGCAAGCGGCTGTGAAGCTCTGAGTCTATACGGAAATGGATTGTATCTCCCTGATGACTCGGCTCAGCCGGACGTGAATAATCAGTTGGCAGTTCGAGCTGATCGGGCAGGTCTTCCAGTCTCTCTTTCCAGAAAGCTAGCTGACCGGCAATCAAACTGTCTGGATCATGCTCGCTTCCGAGCAGACTTTGCTGCCAGAGCGCATAATCCGCATACTGCACAGCAAGCGGTGTCCATTCGGGGGCTCTCCCGTGACAACGGGCGGTATAAGCAGCAGCCAGATCACGAGTCAGAGGGGTCAATGACCATCCGTCTCCGACAATATGGTGCACGAGCAGCAGCAGCACGTACTCATCGGGACCGATAACAAAGAGCTCGGCACGGAAAGCAGGCTCAGCTGCAAGGTCAAAGCTGTAGCGAGCAGCAGCGGCAAGCCTCTTAGAAAGCTCCTCCTTCTTTATTTCTGTAACATATAAATCAGGACGGGCTTGATCGGCGTCTAAAATATGCTGATAAGATGTCCCCTGTGATTCAGGGAAAATGGTCCGAAGGCTTTCATGGCGGCTGATGAGGTCATACAGTGCCGCTTGCAGCGCTCCTTGGTTCAGTTCACCTGAAAGACGGACGGCAACCGGGATATTATAAGTAGGACTTGGCCCTTCCAGACAATGGAGGAACCATAGCCGGCGCTGTGCAAAAGAAAGCGGAATGTTCTCGGGACGTTCAGCTCTTTGCAAAGCGGGACGGACACTCTGCGCCTGGTCAAGATGTGCAGCAAGTCCGGCAACTGTCGGTTCGTCAAAGAGCTTGGCGATGCCCAGCTCAGCTCCCATCGTCTCACGAATTCGGCTCATCAAACGGGCGGCAAGGAGAGAATGGCCGCCCAGCTCGAAGAAACTGTCATCAATACCTACGCGTGCAAGACCCAGAACCTCTGCAAACAGATCACACAGTATCTCTTCTTGAGGCGTTCGAGGTCCCCGGTCAGTGACAGATGCGCTAAAATCGGGTGCCGGCAATGCTTTCCGGTCTAGCTTGCCATTAGGTGTTAATGGCAGTTCATCGATCTCCACAAATGCCGCAGGCACCATATAATCAGGCAGACTGGCACCAACATAACGGCGAAGCTCAGCAATATCTAGAGCTGAAGAAACAACCAGATATGCCACTAATCGTCTATCTCCCGGCTGATCCTCTCGAACGACAACCGCAGCCTGTTCAATTTGCGGATGTTTAGCAAGCACGGCATCAATTTCTCCAAGCTCAATGCGGAAACCGCGAATCTTGATTTGATGATCGGCCCGCCCAATGTAATCCAGAGACCCATCTGCACGCCAGCGGGCCTGATCTCCGGTCCGGTACATCCGTGTGCCCGGCGGTCCGTACGGATCAGCAACAAAGCGCTCCGCCGTTAAATCAGGGCGTCCTAAATATCCGCGGGCCAAGCCGGTTCCGGCAATATAGAGCTCCCCAACAATGCCTGGCGGAACGGGCTGCAAACTATTATCGAGCACATATACCTGCGTATTCCAAATCGGCTTTCCGATCGGAGGCACACCCTGCACACCTTTTTCGAGAGAAGCTGCCGCAGACCAAATGGTTGTTTCAGTAGGGCCGTATAAATTAGTTACTGGACAATCAAGTGCCTGCAGGGCCTGCAAAAGTCCGCTCGGCAGGGCCTCTCCCCCGACAAGCACCCTGAGCTCCCGAAGTTTCTCAGGTTCGTTTGTGACCAACGCATGCCACAGGGTCGGCGTGGCCTGCATAATCGTTATATCAAAATATTCAATCATTTTAGCTAATGCCTGCGGCTCGCGGATTGTTTCTTTTTGAGCAACAACAATACTCGCTCCGCTGATAAGCGGGAGGAACAATTCCAAAGCAGAAATATCAAAAGCGACGGTCGTCACAGCCAGCAGCCTGTCTTGTTCATTGAGAGAAAATGTCTCCTGCATAGACAGCAGAAAATTACTTAAACTTTTCAGCGTGACAACAACACCCTTTGGCCTTCCTGTTGATCCTGATGTATAGATGATATACGCCGGATAAACAAGAGATACATGTACATTTGGATTGTCGGCAGAATAACGCTTCACAATTTCTTTTGTCACAGGCTGATCCAGCACAAGCTGCGGTGCCGTTATATCATCAGGCAAAGTGGCTGCAATTTCCTCAGTCGTTATCATGCATGATGGCTTCGCATCCTTCAGCATGTATGAAATTCTGTCGGCTGGAAACTCCGGATCAAGCGGAAGATAAGCAGCGCCAGTCTTTAGTACGGCAAGCATTGCAGCTACCATCTCGGAAGACCGCGGCAGAGCCAAGGCGACAAACTGCTCCGGGCCAAGACCTTTTTCTATCAAAAGATGCGCAAGGCGGTTTGCTTGTTCATTCAGCTCTTGATAGCTTAATTGAATGTGATCGCAAATCAGGGCGATACGTTCAGGCGAACGTTTTGCCTGCTCCTCAAACATATCCGGAAGGCTGAGCAGCTGCTCGGGTTTTGCTGTCTCATTCCATTCGCTTATGACCCGTGCTTTTTCTGCCGGCAAAAGAAATTCCATTTGCCCAATCAGCATGTCCTCACCGGCTGATGCCGTTTGTAAAAGCTGTAAGATCCGCTGCTGATGCACCTTTATTTCTGACTCGCTGTACACTTCAGGATTGGCATCCACATCAATTCGCAGCCCGCTTCCGTCTGTTCTGTCATAGACATTTATCGACAAATCATCAACAGGACCGGCTGAAAGATTGTGCGTGGTCCCACGGGCTCCGGCAAAGTCGAGACCGTAATCAAAAGGCATCACATTAATTTGTGGGCCAAATAATCTATGATTTTCTCCTATTAGTTTCAGATCCCGCCGCAGTTCCTCATGGCGGTATTTATGATGCTGCCGGATACTGCGGATTTCCCGGGAAATCTGCAGCACAAGCTCAGAAAAGCTCATCGAAGGACTCACAGACAGCCTCAGCGGGAGAAGATTCATCACCATAGCCGGAACATTCAAGGATGCCGATCCCATCCGTCCCATCATGGGCAGTCCGAGCACAACATCCTCAGAGCCGGTCATGCGGTGTACATAAGCAGCTGATACCGCAATCACGACTTCATGCCAGCTTCCGGCATAATAGCGCGCCGCTTCTTTCAATGCGTTTACATCAGATGGCGGCAAATAAGCAGTCTGGCGCAGAAAGCTTTTTGAGGTTCTCGGCGCCCGTTCTGCCAAACTGACAACTTCAGGCCTGTCCGCAAAACGATTCAGCCAGAATTGACGATCCTCTTCATATGTATCAGACGAGCGGTACTCTGCGTCCTCCGCCAAAATATCCTGCAAAGAGCCGAAGGAACGATCATCGGCGGACCGCCCTCCTGCAAGTGCCGTATAGGCCTGTGCAACCCGCTGGGCGATCAGAGAAAATCCAAAGCCGTCGATCGCAATATGGTGAATGCGCTGATACCAAAAGAAACGCTGAGGCCCGGCTTTAAACAAAGCTTCGCGGAACAACGGGTCATGCTGTAAATCGACCGGCTTTGCCAAGTCAGCTTTCATCCAGTTTAAAGCGGTCTTTTCCGGATTAGGTTCAGAGCTGACGTCAATGACTTGGAGCTGTACATCCGGTGATGGATTCATCATCTGCCAAGGCCCGTCCATATCTTCACCAAAGCGGACATGAAGTGATTCCGCTTCTTTTATGACGTGCCGTAAAGCTTCTTCAAAAAGAGAAATATCGATTGGGCCGTTGATTTCTATATATTCGGCTGTATTGTAGATTGGATTGTCCGGATCAAGCTGCTGAGCAAACCAAATACCGCTTTGCGCTCCGGTTAAAGAATATTGAAGATCTTTTGTATCAGGCATCCGTCTTTTTACCTCCTTTTATAAATAGTCCGCGTTTGGCAACACTCTCTCAATGCGGATTGAAAGCAATTTCTGCCATTCTTCTATCGTCGGCCGTTCAGCCAGTTCGACGAATGTCACCTCGGCTCCTTCACGGCGCCATTGTTCCACTAATGTCATGATCCTTACAGAATCAAGTCCCCTATTCAGTAAGTCCTCATTATCTGCAATGTCATCAGGAGATTCTTGGAGAAGCTCAGCAATTTGTGTGCGGATACTCTCGCAGGTAAATATATGTTTTTCAGCTTTTTCTGATGGCTTTTGAGCCGCAGAAGGCGTATGTTTCAGCTGATCAAGCAAGCTGTCGGTCATCAGCGTAAACGCACAGCGCCCAGCCGCATAATCAAGCGCCATTTTATGCTTGTCCCGAGAAAAGTCAGCAACTGCATCAGCAACAAAAAATGCTTCTATATCCTCCATAAACGCTTCACATGCTGTAACGAGACAGCCAATATGAGCATAAATCCCGGAGATGATCAGCTGATCACGCCCCTGTTCACGCATGATCTCAAGCAGATTCGTTCTCTTAAATGCGCTGTATCTCCATTTTGTCAATACGAGATCATTGTCTACCGGTGCAAGCTCGGCCACAATTTTTTCCTCATAAGGGCCGCTGCTTAATCCAGGTCCCCAAAAATCAGTCAGCAATGCCCGGTCCTCCGGGTTTTGACTGCCGGGCTGCGCTGTGTAGACAACAGGTATCCCGAGCTGAACACATTGATCCTTCAGTTTGCGTATATTTGCTGAAAGCTCTATTACCGGAGACGCTCCAGCTGTAAACGCGTCGACAAAATAGTTCTGCATATCGTGTATTAAGAAGACTGCCCGATTTGGATCAGGCACCCATGATACTTTGTTTGTTGGCATATCAGACGCTGTCGGCATTTGATACGGCTGAATGGCAGGAATAGCCATTTGAACACTCCCTTTCAAATCGTTTCTATTTTTTTGAACCTGCAAGAAGTTTTTCGGCGATCGCTTCGCGAAGCGCCTTTTTGCTTACCTTTCCTACCCCTGTCTGCGGGAAGGACTCAACAAATTCGATCCGGTCTGGAATTTTATACGCTGCAAGCCCGCGTTCTCTTAGAAAAGCTTTGAGCTCTGCGGCTTTCGGCGCTTGATCCCGGGGAATAATGAACACACAAGATCTTTCACCAAGAAATTGGTCTGGCATTGAGACCATTGCCGCATCATGCACAGCCGGATGTGCCAGAAGATGATTTTCAACCTCTTCAGCCGCCACTTTTTCCCCGCCGCGGTTGATTTGATCCTTTGCCCGTCCTTCCACGACAACATAACCGTCGGATGTCAGTCTCACTAGATCGCCAGTGCGGTAAAACCCGTCCTCGGTAAACGAAGCCGCATTGTGCTCATCAGCCTTATAGTATCCCCGGATCGTATACGGTCCCCGTGTCAGCAGGTGCCCCGTTTCACCAGGTTTCACGTCATGGTCCTGATCATCCCACACACGTATTTCATCGTAAGAAGACATCGGCTTACCTTGGGTATTGACAATAACTTCCTCGGGGTCATCAAGCCTTGTATAATTAACGAGCCCTTCTGCCATTCCGAAGACCTGCTGCAAGGTGCAGCCGAATACAGATTTCACTTTGCGCGCGGCTTCAGCGCTGAATTTCGCGCCGCCTACCTGCAGCACTTGAAGGCTTGATAAATCGTCATCTCGTGAGGCAGCAGCGTCCATCCATACCATTGCAAGCGGCGGGACAAGAGCTGTGATTGTCACCTGTTCCCGTTCAATCAAAGGGAACGAGTCGTCCGGACTCGGAGAAGGAGATAAAACCACTTTTCCTCCAGCGTATAATACGCCTAGCACCCCGGGTGAGCTCAGCGGGTAATTGTGCGCCATCGGCAATGCGGCCAAGTACACAGTGCTGTGATCAAGCCAGCAAACCTCCGCGCTCATCCGCAGGCTGTATATGTAGTCATCGTGGGTTCGCGGTATCAGTTTCGATAAGCCGGTGCTTCCGCCAGAAAGCTGTAGGAACGCCACATCCGAAGATTTTACTTCAGGCAGCTCGCCAGGTTCTGTATGCAGTGCCTCAAGCGGCTGGAATTCCTCCGCCTCACCTGCGACAATGACGTGTTTCAAGGACGGCAGCTTGCTTCGAACCTGTCTGGCAAGTGTACGGTAGTCAAATCCCGAATGGGAATCGGGGATAATATAAGCCTCCGCTTCAGCAAACTCGCAAAAATATGTAATCTCACTGCTTCGATGAGAAGGCAGTGCAAAGACCGGGAGCGCTCCCAGCCGAAAAAGTGCAAAGATGACTTCAAAAAACTCCGCGATATTCGGCAGCTGCACGACTACACGATCCATTGGTTTAATACCGAGCTTTTGCAATCCGGCTGCCAGACGGTCAGCCCTTGTGTCAAGCTCTTGATAGCTCCAATGGGTGTCCCCGCATGTAATCGCGATTCGATCGCCATGTTTGGCAGCCCGGTCTCTTAACATGTCTCCAAAAGTCTCACCGGCCCAGCAACCGTTCTCCCGGTACTTTTCCGCAAACTCCTTAGGCCACGGCGTAAATCCATTCAGCATGCTGTTTCCCTCCTGCAATTATTTCTGATCATATGTGATTGACACCCATTGCGCGAAGCATCGTCCGAAACTTTGCGGATGTCTCCTGAAGCTCGTCCTCTGCTTTTGATCCGGCTACAACACCGGCCCCTGCAAAAAGACGAAGTGAGCGTTCTTCAGCCTCTGCACACCGAATCGTAACGATCCATTCGCCATCGCCTGCATCGTCACACCAGCCTACCATGCCGGTGAAGAAACCGCGGTCAAAAGGTTCAATTTCACGGATGGCTTCTCTTGCAAGGTCAGTCGGTGTTCCGCAGACTGCCGGCGTAGGATGAAGCGCGGCGGCTAGTTCCAGCGAGGTTACAGTCGGATCAGAAAGCTCTCCTTTAATGACACTGGACAAATGCCACATCGTCTCCGTTTGGATCAGCGAAGGCTTTTCCGGAACGTCCAGCGACCGGCAAAAAGGCCGCAGCCCGGCGGCAACCGCATCAGCCACAACAGCATGCTCATGAAGATCCTTTGCGGAAGAAAGCAATTCATCGGCCCGGCGCTGGTCCTCAACAGGATCATCACTGCGAGGTCTAGATCCCGCTAACGGATTGGATACCACCTGAGTTCCCATTCTTGAAACGAGAAGCTCGGGACTTGCTCCGAGTAATGTCCGATGGGAAGATGAGTCATCTGGGCCTGATACCTCGGCTGCAAAAGTATAACCATGTGTATTATGCCGCGCCAGATGGTGAAGCAGTTCACCCGTTTGTATCGCTTCAGGTGATGTCAGATGCAGCGATCTGGACAGGACGATTTTGCTGAGTGTGCCGTCAGCAATGCTTGCCAATCCTTGTTCTACACCTTTTTTATAGTCCTCCGGTGCAGGAACAGGCTGTATGTGATATGTATGTACCGGCTGCTGTTCAATCTTGGCATCACCGAATTGAAGCGGTCCCGACCACCGTACCTCCTCCGGAACGACGAGCCGGGGCGGTTTTAAATAATCAAATGGAACAGCTCCCACAACAACCGGACGGCTTTGCCCCAATTGCTTTGCTTTGTTTAGCGCCTCAGCAATGCGGCCGGGTAAGGTTTCTAATTGGTTTTGTCCGTCTGCATCCGGCACGGCTTCACTTATTCCTTTTCCAAGCAGCACACGATGAGGGGAAGCCAAGAAAAAAGCGCCCGGCTGATACTCATGAAGCAAATGCTCCGCCTTCGTTTCAGATATAACGTTTTGTTCCAACATCTTCATAAACCTCCTTTGAGTTAACTTATACGCCTAAGGTCGCGCCGCCATCTACACATAAATTATGCATCGTAATATGGCCTGCCTGCTCAGAAACCAAAAAGAGCACGGCATCCGCAATATCCGAAGGCTGGGCCAGTTTTTTGAGCGGAATTCCCGTTTTAAATGTATCAAGCGATCCTTTGATGACTTGCTCTGCTCCATTTTCATCAGCCCATAAAGACCACTGCATGTCTGTTTCCGTTGATCCGGGAGAAACAATATTGCAGCGGATGTTATATTCTGCAAGCTCAAGGCCAAGGCACTTTGTAAACATCACAGCCGCAGCCTTTGATGAGGCGTATGCCGCCATAGATGTCCTTGGCACACCGGCTGCATTTGATCCTACTGTTACAATCGAACCGGATCTGCGGTTCATCATATATTTGCTGACTGAGCGCGACGCGTTAAAAACACCAGTCGAATTCACTGAGAAAGTGGCCTCCCATTCCTCATCACTGAGAGAATGAATCAGTCCTGGCCGAAGCACACCCGCTACGTTCACCAATATGTCAATCGGGCCCATGTCATGTTCGATTCGAGCCGTGATATCGTCAATCGCCGCACTGTCTCTCACATCCGCCGGAAAGGCTTCGGCACGGCATCCCTCCGCTTTGAGGCTGTTCACGACTTTTTCAAGCTTTTCTGGATTGTAATCAACCGCAGCAATGTGTGCCCCTTGACCGGCAAGCGTCCGCGCTACAGCTTCACCTATTCCTTGGGCGGCCCCTGTAATCAATGCGATCTTGCCTTCTATACCTCTTACCTTCATTTCATCATTTCCTTTCTTCGCTTTTAACGCCAAAAAGGGCATGTTGCGAAAAAGACTGCTTCACCTTACTATTAACCGCAATCTATTGATAATGATTATCATTATCAATTATAAAAATAATCATATCCAAATGTCATCCGACAGTCAAATATAATTTTTGTGACAAATATGGGAGCTGAGGCAATTCTCAGCTCATTGAAATGTGCGGGCCGTCAGGGTGAAGCGCGAAACGCAAAGCCCTGCTGACCAAAACAGGAAGAACCGAAATATGTCCTTCTCCTGAAAACTCGCAAAATTCTGTCCGTACGCCTTTTTCAGCCAAAGCGGACAGCCGCTCGTAAAGCTCCTTTGCGTTATCGTTCATTCGGCATTTATGATGCTTTTCCAATTCTCCTGCCGCTAGCAGAATATTGACAGGCTGCTCGTTTTTCTTTAAACAGGAAGCGAAACGCTCAGCTTCCTTTTCAATAAATGGTTTGTTCCAATGAATGGACGGACTGCCTGCGATATACGTTTGGAATGCATCCGGTTTCGTTAAGAGCACCTGCAAAACAAAGAGCCCGCCAAGAGAGTGGCCAAAGATTGTTTGTCTGTTTCTGTCAATCTCATAATCTTGTTCAATCTCTGGTTTGAGGTCCTCTTCAATAAATCTTAAAAAGTCCCCCGCTCCTCCATGCTCCGGCCATTCTTTGCCGTCAGGCCTTACCGGCAGCTCCGTGTAAGACGTAGGCATTGTAAAATCCCGGTGGCGCGCAGAAGAAAACGGTTCTGTTGTGTCATAGCCAATACCGACAATCACAGCGGGAATTACCCCTGTTTTCTCAGGACGGCGCCCCTGTACCCGAACAGCTTCCGACATTGTACCGAAGATAGAATTGGCGTCGAGCAGATAAATAACCGGATAACCGGAAGGCGGCGGCTCCGTGCTCGGTTTTGAGATAAAGATTTGATAGCCGCGGCTGCCATTGCGTGAAGACATTTTACGCACTTCCGTTCCCGGAATGGTAAATGCGTTGTAGGTCCCGCCTTTAGCCCCATCTGTATTTTTCTCAATCATGCAGTACGACATTCCTCTCTTTAAAACTGGCTGCATTTATGATAATGATTTTCACTATCAACTAGACAACTCAAATAATAGGTTTTCTGGCAAACAAAGTCAACTTTTTCCTTAATAAAAAAAGCACCTTATTTAAATAAGGTACCTGATAACTAGTAATATGGAAATAAAAACCTGTAAGAAATGCTGATTATCCTACATTCACTAGAACCTTAATCCCATGTAAATCTCTGATTCTGCCAAGGGTCGCCTCTCATATGATAGCCGTTCTGCTCCCAAAAACCGGGATGATTTTCTTTCGTAAATTGGATGCCGCGCAGCCACTTAGCGCTTTTCCAAAAATACAAATGAGGAAACACTCCCCGCAGCGGGAAGCCGTGTTCAGGCGTTAAAGGTTCGCCGTTATGCGCATAAGCGAGCAGTGATGTCTCAGCCAAAAAGTCATCGAGCGGCAGATTTGTCGTCCAGCCCTCTTCCGCGTGTAAAATGACATAGCCCGCCTCTTCTTTTACTCCGGCTTTCTCCGCGATATCCCGTGCCCGCACACCCTGCCAAACGTTATCAAGCCGTGACCAGCCTGTTACGCAATGGATGTCATTTTCCGATTCGCACTGAGGAAAGGCTTTTATATCTTCAAAGCTTAAAAGCATCGGATGATCAACCAATCCGTATACTTGCAAATTCCACTTCGTCAAATCCTCATAATACGGAACGTTTCCCGTATGAAGCACAGGAAACGAAGTCGTCACATTTTGATTGGGCGGCACTCTTCCTGACTGATCGGCCTGTTTTATTCTTCCGAAATACACGTAAACCCTCCTTTTGTTAACCTAAATGATATTCATGTTGACAATCGTTCGGATCTTTATTACTCTATGATTGTGTATGTAAACCTAAGGGGGAACAACGATGAAACAACATAAACTTCGTGCGGGTGATATGGCGCTGATCGGCATGTTCGCCGCACTTATGGCTGTCGGCGCCAACATTACATCAGTCGCGCCCTTTTTGCAAGTTGCCGGCATTCCGCTGTCGATGCAGCCGTTTTTCTGCCTCTTGGCGGCTCTGCTTCTCGGCAGCAAACGCGCTGCTATCGCAATGCTTGTATATGCGCTTGTCGGATTGGCCGGGGCACCAGTGTTCGCTCAGTTTTCCGCGGGCTTCGCACCATTTGCAGGTAAAAGCGGCGGCTTCATTATCTCATACATTCCGGCAGCATTTGCAGCTGGATGGTTAGTAGAACGCAAAATCCAGCCAAGTAAGATCCGTTTTCTGATTGCTTCTCTTACCGGAACGGCCATTATGTATATCATCGGCACCACCTATATGTATCTTGCGCTGAAGCTGTGGATTCATACACCGGTGAGCTACAGCACGGTTTGGGGCTTTATGACTTGGTTTATGGTAAAAGACACGGTACTGGCTGTGCTGCTGACGTTTATCGCACCTGCGATCTACCGCTCTATACATAAAGCAACCGGCTTTAACAGACATCAAATATCGTCCACTTAAAAACCGTTCCAATGAGCGGTTTTTTAAAATGATAAACGAAAAAGGCTCTCCCGTTAAGGAGAGCCTTTTTTCTATAAGACAAGCGCCGCAATCCAGCCAAAAATAACAAGCGGAATGTTATAAAAGATAAATGTCGGCACACAAGTGTCCCAAATGTGGTGATGCTGTCCGTCCGCACTCAGACCTGAAGTCGGCCCAAGTGTACTGTCGCTGGCAGGTGAACCGGCATCACCAAGCGCGGCAGCCGCTCCGATAATCGCAATCGTTGCCATCGGGCTGAATCCGAGCTGCATACATAGAGGCACAAAGATCGTTGTGATCACCGGAATCGTTGCAAAAGATGAGCCGATTCCCATAGTAATCAGCAATCCGACAATCAGCATCAGCAATGCGCCCATTGACTGGCTGTGCCCAATAATACCAGCTGATGTTTTGACCAATGACTCGACATCTCCGGTTTTTGTCAAGACATTTGAGAATCCGGCTGCAACAAGCATAACAAATCCGATAAAGGCCATTAATACCATACCGTCAGTAATCAATGAATCCGCCTCGTCACGTTTCATTACACCGCTGACAAACAGGATAATCAGGCCGGCCAGCGCCCCCATAATCATCCCTTCTACTCCCAAGGTCTGCGATAAATAAAGCTGGACGCCGAGTGACACTACAATGGCGAGAACCGCGATTCCCAGACTTTTTTTCGTATATGGAGATGGTTTCACACCTGAGATTTCTTTTGTTTCATACACTTTTGGTTTGCGATAAACGATTACTGACAAAATCAAACCGACAACCATGCCTGCAACCGGTATGATCAGCGCGTACGGAATATCGCCAAGCGGAACGTTTAAACCCGCATCAGCCATGTTGTCCTTCAGCATGCCTTGGAAAATCTGGCCGAAGCCGACAGGCAGCAAAATATAAGGAGCCGTTAAGCCGAACGTAATCACACATGCAATCAGCCTGCGGTCCATTTCAAGCTCATTAAAAATTTTCAAAAGCGGCGGTATCAGCACAGGAATAAATGCGATGTGAACCGGTACCACGTTTTGCGAAAAACAAGCTACGATTAAAATAATCAGTACAATGAGCACTTTAGACAGTGCCTTTTTTCGTGTATCTTCTTTATTTCCAATTAATTTCACAGAAGCTTCCACCATAGCATCCGGAAGACCTGTTTTCGTTAAAGCCGCAGCAAACGCACCTAGCATAGCGTAGCTGACTGCAACGGTGGCATTTCCGCCGAGCCCCTCTGTAAAGGCTTTAACCGTTTCACCAAGGCCGAGTCCTCCTGTTAAGCCGCCGGCCAAGGCACCTATGATTAAAGCAATAACTATATTGACACGCAGAAGGCTTAAGACAAGCATAAGCAGTACTGCGATGACGACTGCATTCATGATACCCCTCCAAAAATCCTTTAGTTTGCTAATGTAGTAGATAAATAAAGTACGAACGTATCGTATCATATCATAACACTTTAGTCAACTAAAGATTTTGGAGGAGAAAAACCCTGCCGCGAAATCGCAGCAGGGCTGTATTTGTTATGCTTTTGTGTGTTCTTCCGCTGTAAATCTTTCTGCCAGCGTAGCCAGTGTCCTTGCCATGACGCCGGTTGCACCGGACGGACCGAAGCAGCTTGTTTTACTTGAAGTTGCTGTGCCTGCAATATCAAGATGAACCCAAGGTGTCGTTTCAGCAAACTCACCAAGAAACGTTCCTGCCATAATCGCATGGCCTTCCCGTCCCGGTGAATTGTTTAAATCCGCCATTTGGCTGTTTTTCACACGTTTTTTATCCTTTTCTGTAATCGGTAGCTGCCAGATGGCCTCACCGCACTCTTCCGCAGCTTCAGCCACCTGCTGATAAAAGTTCTCGTTATTTGTCATGGCGCCAGTTGTTTCTGTGCCCAATGCCACAACAACGCCGCCAGTGAGTGTTGCCACATCAACAAGAACAGACGCGCCATGCTGTTTCGCATATGTAAGGCCGTCTGCAAGCACAAGCCTTCCTTCTGCATCCGTATTAAGGATTTCAATCGTTTTTCCGCTTAATGACACGATGACATCGTCAGGCTTCATCGCCCCGCCTGAAATCATGTTGTCGGTTGACGGAATGACAGCCAGCACATTTTGCTCTGGACGAAGTTCGCCGATCGTTTCCATAGCACCAAGGACCGCTGCCGCTCCTCCCATATCGGATTTCATGCCGACAATTCCTGTTTTGGTTTTAATAGAGTAACCGCCTGTGTCAAAGGTAATTCCTTTTCCGACAAGTCCGATAACATTTTCCCATTCCTTTTTGCCCTGATACTTCAAGACAATCATTTTGGGCGGTTCGGCAGAGCCTTGGTTTACCGCAAGGATTCCGCCCATACCGAGCTCTTCCATATCCGATTTCTCCAATATTTCACACTCAAAATCATATTTCGCCGCAAGCTCGGACGCATATGAAGCCAGGTCAGTTGCTGTCAGCATATTTCCCGGCATATTCACAAGCGTTCTTGCCGAATTTGTGCCCTGCCCGTATGCCTGGCCGACAAGAAGCCCGGCCTGCACTTCTTGTGTATCTTCATCTGTGACGGCATAGATGGATTCAAGCTGTTTATCCGGCTCATTTGATTTGTGCTTATAATCCTGCACCTCATAAGAAGCAAGCAGGCAGCTCTCAGCTAATGCGTGAGCGGCATCCGCTGCGGGCACTTCTTCACAAATAAATGTGTCAAGCAGTACGGCAGCCTCTTGTTTCCTGTCTTTATGAATGGCTTGAAAAACATGGGCAAAGCTTTCCTTCGCCTCTTCAAATGAATAATTCGCCTCCCTTCCCAAACCGACAAAATAAATACGTTTCATACCAGCGGAGGACGGAGGGAATACTTTTGATACTTGATTCCGTTTGGCAGAGACATCACCGTCTTTCAGAAGCTGAGTCAGATGGCCTTCCAGTTTTTCATCAATTTCCTTTGCTTTGCCTGTCAGCTGGCTTTTTTGAAAAAGTCCGACCACTAGGGTTTCAGTATGCTCTAATTGTTGAACCGCATAAAACATAAGGCTTACACTCCTAACGTAATGGGTATTTGTAATGAACAATGGTATAATAGGAAATACATTCTTTCCTTACATTTATTTTATCAAACAACAGACGAAGACCTGCTTTTTTCTTTTGTAACACGAAAGATTTTCATATAGAAAGGATGTCGCCTATGGAACTTTTTATGAATTTTCCTTTATTATCAAGCCTTGCTGCCATCATCTTTGCACAAGTCATTAAAGTGCCGATACAATTTATCGTATCCAGAAAACTGGACTGGTCGCTGGTGACAAGTACAGGCGGCATGCCGAGTTCCCATTCCGCGGCTGTGACGGCGCTTTCTACAGGAGTAGCCTTAGAGCATGGATTAGGTTCCTCTCTCTTTGCGGTTTCAGCTATTTTTGCCGTCATTACCATGTTTGACGCAACCGGCGTCAGACGTCATGCCGGCGAGCAGGCAACAGTCATTAATAAGCTTGTGATTGATTTTAACCGTTTTGTGAATGAAGCAAAAGATTTCCCGAAAGCTGAAGAGAAAGAAAAACAAAAAAAGCTGAAAGAGCTTCTCGGCCATCAGCCAATCGAGGTCTTTTTTGGCGGATTGACAGGAATATTATTAACACTGGCACTGGCATATTTTTTTCTGTAAAAAAAACAACGCTTCAGCCGCAGCTGAAGCGTTTTATTCTTTCACAGTTTTGTATTGATTTCTGAACACCTGCAATGATTTTGTTTCATTAAGCTTTACCAGTTCATCCTCAGTGACTTTTCCGGTGCCCTTCTTAATTACATACACATCTAGGGTTTTTTTGCCCCATTCATTGTAGACATCATGAACGGTTTCAAAGTACAAATCAATGCGGTTTCCCTTGATGGCCGATCCTGTGTCCGCAACGACGCCCAAACCGTAGTTCGGGATGAATAAAATGGTGCCGATCGGAAAAACGGATGGATCGGCGGCAACCGTAGAGTATAAATCTCTTTTCACTTTAACACCTGAATATGTAAGCCCGTATAATGGATCTCCAGGCTTTTTACCCGTCGATTCGACTCCCGCTGTGTAGCCTGTAGCCGTTACTTTCCGTGCCGGATACTCGTCCCAGTCAAAGGCTTCTTCCAATGGTTTGTCTTTTGCTTTGTCTGCAGCGGACATCGTTTTTTCGTGTTTCTGCTGCAATGCTTTTAATGTCAGTCCAGTATTCTTCGAGTGCTTCTCATTATTTTCTTGCACCCATTTTGATAAGTCCTTCGCCTCTACTCCTGATACGGCTAAATATGTCGTGGCAAACGCGAGCAGAAATAAACAGGTCATCAGCAAACGTCTGATCATTTTCAACATTATTCACCTCTCCTCCGAATCATTGTTCCCACATAGCGGGAACAATATTCAAAATGGTGAATGTGCTGAAGGCACAAAAAAAGCTTTCTTTAGAAAGAAAGCGGCATTAAAACATCTGATATCCTCTTTTTCTGAGCATGTTGATCGCTATACCTGATACAATGGCGCCGGCCAGACCGCTGGCTAAAATCAATACATCTGCAGCAGCTAACGATACGACTCTCTGAAACAGGCCGGCAAAAGATTCGCCTGGTGATTGAATATAGCTGATCAGCTTTTCCTTACTGATAATGAAAAGGCATACAATCGGATAAATCACAGCCATAATCCAGGACATTCTCAGCAGCATGTTTAATAAGAAACCGATTCCAAAAAACAAAACAAAAAATAAAACAATTGAGATGATAACGACTGGCAGACTAATCAAAACCCCACCCCCTGCGTTACTTTTAGTGTACCGCGGGGGCTTTTAAAAAGTCAACGGCTGGAAAATGAATGACTGTCTTTACCTGTCCCCTGACATGAAGGACAAGTTTCTGAACCGCCGAGGATTAATTGAAAATACCCTTTCCCTGAGCAAAACGGGCATGCCTGTGAAGCGGTTGTCGTTGCGGTTTTCATCTTATCATCACCTTTTTCTTAATTTTCAGATAATAATACCATATCAAGCTGTCAATGATAAAGTCAGATCATATGACAAATCTTTTGATGTAAGCGGAAACATTTTTATTTTGCTCTTGTTCTCTTTTTATTTTGGCGTTTTTTAATAAAACAAAACCCGCGGAGCGCGGGTTTTTAGAAAAACTTAAATTTGCCTTTTTTCAGTGTGAGTCCGAGTCCGCCGATTAAAAACAGCGAACGGTTATCGATGACTTTTTTCATAAAAGAAGCCGGGGTGCCTTTCAGTTTTCTTCCGTACACGACTCCGACCGCATTATGCTCGCCGAGAGAAGCCACCGTTCCTTTTATGTCAGGTTTGAATTCTTCAAGCTCGCCGCCCTTAATGAGTTTTGCAATGTTTTTAGCGACCGTAGTTCCCTGCTGCATCGCGATTTGGGCGGTCGGCGGATAAGGACGGTCAGTGTCTTCATTGATAAACAGCGAGCTGTCGCCGAGAATAAACACGTTGTCATGTCCGGGCGCGCGAAGATCAGGATTGACTTTCACCCGGCCGCGCATATTTTCAAAGCCGGCTTCTTCAACAATCGGATGTCCGCGGACACCTGCTGCCCACACCACTGTTTGCGATTTAATTTGCTCTGGTTCCTCATCTTTTTTGCCGACTGTGACTCCTTCTGCAGTACACTCTTGAACCGCCGTGCCGATTTTAAACTCAACGCCATTCTCCTCAAGATAGTGAACAGCATAATCGACAAGCTCGGGATCAAAGCCCGGCAATACGGTCGGCGCTGCTTCTACACAGATAATGCGTACAAGACTTCTGTCAACGTCATACTCCTTGCAGAGCTCCGGCACACGGGCAGCCAGTTCGCCAAGGAATTCAATACCCGTAAATCCGGCTCCTCCGACAACGATTGTTAACCTGTCCGGCCGTTTTTCAGCTTCAATGTTGTAAGTCGCAAATTGCAGCTCAATATGTTCCCGAAGCACACGAGATGTATTGATATTGGCGATCGGAAACGCAAATTCTTTTAAGCCTTTAATGCCGAACGTTTCAGGTACCGCTCCGAGGCCGATAACTAAATAATCGTACTGCAGCTCTCCATTGGCAAGCACCACTTTCTTCTCGTCTATTTTGATTGCCTTCACGGTATCCTGTACAAAATTGACACGTGACTGGTTAATTACATCTTTTATCTGATAACGGCAGCGGTCATGATGGAGCGTGCCGGCGCTCGCTTCGTGCATCCATGTTGTTTCATAATGATAATTGTGTTTATTCACAAGCGTAATATCAGCATCATTCGGACCGACATGCTTCGTCAGCCTTGTCACTGTCATCAATCCGCCATAACCTGCACCTAAAATCACGATTTTGGGCTTATTCAATGCCATCACATCCACCTTCTCTTTTTTTTGCTGTTAGACGCATATAAAAATCATCATTTGTGTTATCTTCAGCTTATTGGCAGGATTTTATGAAATATATTGAAAAGTTTTTTTGTGAAGTCCACACCCATAGCACTACTATCATGTTTATCCGGCTGGTTCATGAAACATTCAGAAAAAAGATGAATTCATTTTTTTCTTATCGTATCGGCCTGCGGGCATATGATCAAGAATGAATGCGCATACAATGTACCGCGAATTTTTCTGCTGACTCGTCAATTTTAAGAGCAATATGGTATAATTAATAACAATTTTCATTTAGGAGGCAATTTTCGTATGCGAGAGGATACAAAGGTTTATGATATTACCATTATAGGCGGGGGACCGGTCGGCTTATTCACCGCTTTTTACGGAGGCATGAGACAGGCAAGCGTCAAAATTATCGAAAGCCTGCCTCAGCTTGGCGGACAGCTTAGCGCCCTGTACCCTGAGAAATATATATATGACGTAGCAGGATTCCCGAAAATCCGCGCCCAAGAGCTAGTGAACAACTTAAAAGAGCAAATGGCGAAATTCGACCAAACCATTTGTTTAGAGCAGGCGGTTGAATCTGTTGAAAAACAAGCAGACGGCGTGTTTAAGCTTGTGACAAACGAAGAAACCCATTACTCTAAAACGGTCATCATCACTGCAGGAAATGGCGCATTCAAACCAAGAAAGCTCGAGCTTGAAACAGCTGAACAATACGAAGGCAAAAACCTTCACTACTTCGTTGATGATTTACAAAAATTCGCCGGCCGACGCGTTGCGATTCTGGGCGGAGGAGATTCAGCGGTTGACTGGGCACTTATGCTTGAGCCAATTGCAAAAGAAGTTTCCATCGTTCACCGCCGCGATAAATTCCGCGCGCATGAGCACAGTGTGGAAAACCTTCACGCATCTAAGGTGAATGTCCTGACACCATTTGTTCCGGCGGAGCTCATCGGAGAAGACAAAATCGAGCAGCTTGTGCTTGAGGAAGTGAAAGGCGAGCGCAAAGAGATTTTAGAAATCGACGACTTAATCGTCAACTACGGCTTCGTCTCATCTCTTGGACCGATCAAAAACTGGGGACTTGAAATTGAGAAAAACTCCATTGTTGTCAAATCTACAATGGAAACAAACATCGAAGGCTTCTTCGCAGCAGGTGACATTTGCACATACGAAGGAAAAGTCAATCTGATCGCAAGCGGCTTCGGCGAAGCACCGACAGCTGTTAACAACGCGAAAGCTTATATGGATCCAAAAGCTCGCGTACAGCCGCTGCACTCTACAAGTCTTTTTGAAAATAAGTAATAAAAAAAGGAGTTTGTGTCAAGGTGACACAGCTCCTTTTTTATTTGAAGATATTGATATAATTCATCGCAGTTCCAATAACCAGCGCAATCACAAGAGCTGCTACAATCCAGATCGTAGTCATGATAATGCGGTCTTGGATCTTTTGGGACTTCGGTGGTTTTTCTTCACTTTGAGTCATCTCCATTCGCTCCTTTCACATGTCCATGTCATAAAGAAAGCCTGGTGCTGAAGGACCAAGCTTTGCTGAACGTATATAATTTCGTTTTTATCCGCATTCTAAGTCCATTCAATTAAAACTATCATACCCAAACTCACAGTGCATGACAAGCTTCGGCACTTGCACTCACCTGTAAGCGAATAAAACGTTTGACATCCTAAATAAAACAGAGTACATTATACAAGGCGAACATTTGATATATTTTTATTATAAATATTCGTATTTAGGAGTGGATTCTATGGAAAACGTGTTTGATTACGAAGATATTCAGCTAATTCCTGCAAAATGCATTGTGAACAGCCGTTCTGAGTGTGACACATCCGTACGGTTAGGCGGACGTACATTTAAATTGCCCGTCGTTCCTGCCAATATGCAGACGATCATAGATGAGAAACTTGCGGTTTCATTAGCCGAAAACGGCTACTTTTATGTGATGCACCGCTTTGAACCTGAAAAACGGATTGATTTTATAAAGGACATGAACGCACGCGGATTATTCTCTTCTATCAGCGTCGGGGTCAAAGATGAGGAATATGAATTTGTCCGTCACCTGGCAGAAGAAAATCTGGCACCTGACTACGTGACCATCGACATCGCTCACGGACATTCCAATGCCGTCATTGAGATGATTCAGCACCTCAAAAAGCATCTTCCGGACAGCTTTGTCATCGCGGGTAATGTCGGAACACCGGAAGCGGTTAGAGAGCTCGAAAATGCCGGAGCGGATGCCACAAAAGTCGGTATTGGACCGGGAAAAGTATGTATAACGAAAATTAAAACCGGCTTCGGCACAGGCGGATGGCAATTAGCCGCGCTGCGCTGGTGCGCAAAAGCCGCCAGCAAACCGATTATTGCTGATGGCGGAATCCGCACCCATGGCGACATCGCAAAATCAATCCGATTCGGCGCCACCATGGTCATGATCGGCTCACTATTTGCCGGACACGAGGAATCACCGGGACAAACCATTGAAAAAGACGGAAAGCTCTACAAAGAATACTTTGGCTCAGCCTCTGAATATCAAAAAGGCGAAAAGAAAAATGTCGAAGGCAAAAAAATGCACGTGGAGCATAAAGGCGCAATCATGGATACGCTGACTGAAATGGAACAGGATCTTCAATCTTCTATTTCTTATGCTGGCGGAACTAAGCTGGAGGCTATCCGCAATGTGGATTATGTCATTGTGAAGAATTCGATTTTTAATGGAGATAAGTATTAAAAAAAGCCAAGTCAGCGGTTCGCCGCTTGACTTGGCTTTTTTCTATCATTAGCACTCTTCTGGTTTACCTGCATTCGTCGCTGTTCTGAAAGAAGAACCGCAGCCGCATGAGGCGATGGCGTTTGGATTATCGATGGTAAAGCCGCCGCCAAGCATGGATTGCTTAAAGTCTATAATAGTGCCGTTCATGATATCAAGGCTTTCTTTGTCAACGAGAACAGTAATGCCGTGCTCCTCAAACATACTGTCTGCTTCGCTTTTTTCATGCTCAAAGCCCATTCCGTATGAAAGGCCGCTGCAGCCGCCGCCTTTAACGCCAACGCGCAGAAACGCGTTTTCTTCTTCATGCTCTTTCATCATATCTTTTATATGCAAAGCTGCTGCTTCTGTAATTGTTACAGGGTTGCTCATTATGGTGAACCTCCTTTTAAAAACCGGATGTTGTCTTATATTATAAACTTGATGGGCCCATTTCTCAAACTAGCTGTTTTATAAAAAATAGACGCCCTCACAAACAGTCTCCGCCGGACCTGTCATCATCACATGGCCATTCTCTTTCCAGTTAATGACCAGATCTCCGCCCGCCAAATGAACCGTAATGTCTTCATTTTGTTTTGATACACCGTTTAAAACAGATGCGACAGCTGCTGCACATGCGCCTGTACCGCATGCCTGTGTGATGCCTGATCCCCGTTCCCACACGCGGAAGTGCAGTTCATGTTCATTCACGGTTTCCACAAACTCGACATTCACACCTTCCGGAAATCTAGGATCTTTCTCAATCACCGGCCCCAGTGTCGTCAGCGGTGCCTGTTCAATATCGGCAATCGGAAAAACGATATGCGGATTGCCCATTGAAACTCCGGTGCCTTTTAGTTCAGCTTCGCCAAATGTCATTGCTTCATTAATGGTTTGCTCCTCACCGCCGCCCAGCATCGGAAGCTCGGCTTTTGTCAGACGAGGTTCACCCATATCGACAGTGACAACATTCACCTTTCCGTTTTCAACTTGAACCTCCGCTTTCACAAGTCCGGAGAGGGTTTCAATCAGAAATGATGTTTCCTCAACCAGCTTATGCTCATACGCGTATTTTGCAACGCAGCGCAGGCCGTTGCCGCAGTTTTTCCCTTCAGACCCGTCATTATTAAAAATCCGCATTTTGACAGGCGCTTGATCTGAAGGGCATATGAGGATCATTCCGTCGGAGCCGATCCCTGTATAAACGGAAGACACCTGAATCGCTATTTCAGACAGTTGTTCTTCCGGCAGTTGTTCTTCAAATTGATTCACGTATATATAGCTGTTTCCAAGACCGTGCATTTTGGTAAATCGAAATGAGTTCATAGATGCCTCCAACTTTTTCTCTTTTTCTTAGTATAAAAGCTATTATAAACGGACACAATACAATTATCCCCCGTTTTTCATACATAAAAGCTCCTTGCAATGACGCAAGGAGCTTTTATCTTTTATATGAACATGCCGGCAATAGCCGCGCTCAGCAGATTGGCTAATGTTCCCGCTAGAACCGCCTTTAACCCAAGGCGTGCGATATCTGAGCGGCGGCTTGGCGCTAAACCGCCAAGCGTACCGAGCATAATCGCAATCGAGGAGAAATTTGCGAATCCGCATAACGCAAAGCTGATAATCGTAGCGGTTTTTTTAGAAAACTCGCCGATGTGCGGACCGAAGTTAGAATAAGCAACAAACTCATTCAGCACTAATTTCTGGCCGATAAAGCTTCCAGCATGCAACGCTTCATGCCATGGCACACCAATCAAAAAGGCGATTGGAGAAAACACATAGCCGAGAAGAGATTCTAATGTGACATCTTTTAAACCGAACAAGCCGAAAACACCGCCGAGAATACCGTTGACCACGGCGATTAATGCCACGAAGGCAAGCAGCATCGCACCAACGTTCAGCGCAATTTGCAGACCTGTTGACGCACCCTTTGCAGCTGCGTCAATTACATTGGCCGCTCCTTCGCCTTCATCCATTTTGAAATCGCCTTTTACTGTTTGCGGCGTTTCCGTTTCAGGAATGATTAATTTCCCGAAAACCAGACCCGCGGGAGCAGCCATGAAACTCGCCGCAAGCAAGTATTCAATCGGAATACCGAGAAGGGCGTAGCCAAACAAAGTTGAACCCGCAACAGCCGATAGACCGCTCGTCATAATTGTAAACAGTTCAGAGCGCGTCAGCCCTGCAATGAGGGGCCTGATCACCAAAGGAGATTCCGATTGCCCTACAAAAATATTAGCAGCAGCCGCAAGAGATTCCGTCTTGCTTGTCCCAAGAAGCTTCGACAACCCGCCGCCAATCACACGGAAAATGAGCTGCATGATTTTTAAATGATATAAAACTGCGATCAGTGCTGAGAAAAAGATGATGACAGGCAGTACACTTAAAGCAAACGCCGGGCTGTCGCCGACTTTTAAAAGCGGCCCAAATATGAAACTGATGCCTTCATTCGCATAATCAATCAAAAGCTGTACACGGCTTGAAAACCATAAAAAAACAGCGCGTCCCGCTTCCCATTTCAACACGATGTATCCAAACGCCACCTGTATACATAAACCAACGATGACGGTTCTTATTCTAATATTGCTTTTCTTTTCTGAAAATAAAAACGCGATGGCGATTATTCCAACTGCGCCAAGCAGTCCCCACAGAACATTCATGAATACACCTACACCTCTTAAAATTTATTTAAAACAAATCTTTTATACGATAACAATAATATTTTTTGATGTCTACACATTTTTTCAGTCCTTTTGTACAGCAAAATAAAAAAGGGCCTGTCTCAGGCCCTTTTCTTCAAAACATTGGGTTTTCTTCAATAAATGTATATATATTCTCAACAAGCTCAGCAGGTGTTTCACCCGTAACGACTTCTCCGTTTACTAAAGCGAATAGTGATTCCATACATTTCCCGCAATAGCTTAAACAGCCGTATTCAAGAACATCCAGATTCGGATCTTTCTCTAAAATCGCTCGGGCTTCCTGAGAGCCGTGAGCCAGATTGCTGACACAAAATTCAATCATTGGATTCATGCGGTTTCACCTCACATATGAACATTATCGCGAATTTTTCACTATTCGTCAAAGACAACGAACAATTCAAAATTTATTATCGTAACATATCATTCCTTCAATAACGTTTTACTAATTTGCGTTTTAAGGCTAATTTGTAGGTTATTTTGAAACTAATATTGTGATTTTAGATCAAATTCGATATAATTCTAGATGTTATTTTACAAAGTTCGTATTTTCCATCAATGTATCTATCATACTCTTCGGGTTAAAGGGGAATTCAAATGAAAAAATTGGTCTTGATCGGCGGAGGTTACGGAAACATGCGTGTTCTTCATCGCTTATTGCCCAACCAGCTGCCTCATGATGTTTCAATCACGTTAATTGACAGAAATCCTTATCACTGCTTAAAAACAGAATATTATGCCCTTGCCGCAGGCACAATTTCTGACCACCATATCAGAGTGACGTTCCCAGAGCACCCTCGCCTGGATGTCGAGTACGGCGATATTTCATCAATTGATATTGCACAAAAACAAGTGCTGTTCCATGACCGCGAACCGATTTCTTACGATGACGCAGTGATCGGGCTCGGCTGCGAGGATAAATATCATAACGTGCCGGGAGCGCCTGAATTCACCTACAGCATTCAAACCATCGATCAGTCCCGCGAAACCTATCAAAAGCTGAACAACTTAAGCGCCGAAGCGACTGTTGCCATTGTCGGAGCAGGCCTAAGCGGCGTTGAACTTGCAAGTGAGTTAAGAGAAAGCCGTGACGATCTGAACATTATTTTGTTTGACCGCGGAGATCTCATTTTATCAAGCTTTCCCGAGCGTTTGAGCAAATATGTGCAAAAATGGTTCGAAGAGCACGGTGTCCGCATTATTAACAGGGCAAATATCACAAGAGTAGAAGAAGGCGTTGTATATAACCACGATGACGCAATTTCCGCAGACGCCATCGTATGGACAGCCGGCATACAGCCGAATAAAGTCGTCAGAGACTTGGATGTGGAAAAGGACGCACAAGGCCGTGTCGTGTTAACGCCTCATCACAATGTCCCGGGTGATGAACATCTGTATGTTGTCGGAGATTGTGCCAGCCTTCCTCACGCACCGAGTGCCCAGCTGGCAGAAGCTCAAGCAGAACAGATTGTCCAAATATTGCAAAAACGCTGGAATGGTGAAGCCCTTCCTGAATCAATGCCTCAATTTAAGCTGAAAGGCGTTTTAGGTTCACTCGGGAAAAAAGCCGGCTTCGGACTTGTTGCTGACCGTCCGCTGATCGGCCGTGTTCCGCGTTTGCTGAAATCCGGCTTGCTGTGGATGTACAAACACCATAACGGATAATAGCAGAACCGCTGATGAAGTCAGCGGTTTTCTGTATAACCGTATCTCTCCATTTCCTCATATACATCCTTCAATTTCGGATTGCCTTCTCCGACAATTTTATTTTCTACGAGGACGAGCGGATAAAAATATTCGTCATTTCTGATTTTTTCCGCAAGCTGTTTTACGTTTTCGACATCTGGCGGCTCGTAAATGTCGATGTATTGCATTTCAAAAGGCTGATTCGGATATTTTCTTTTCAGCGCAGCCTCAAGCCATTCATATGTATCTTTAGCTGTCGGCATATTGACACAGCTTGCACAAACGGTTTCTGCCCCGTATACGCTGAGCATGACTGTTTTTGTCATTGATAAGTGCCCCCATTTCTCTGTGTTACATTCTTTCTATTAAGTATACAGAGACAAAAGACGTTTTTATAGAAAAAAACCGTTTTTGTGTTCAAGTCTGAATGTGCTATAATAATGGGAGCAATTCTGCAAACCAAACAATAGATTTTTATTGTTACACTGAATATAATGGTTTTATGACGATGAAAGGAGCGAATGTCATGACTGAAGTTGAAATGAAAGAACAGGTGCAGGAAGTACTGGACAAACTTCGTCCGTTTTTACTTCGTGACGGCGGTGACTGTGAGCTTGTAGACGTTGATGAAGGTATTGTTAAGCTTCGTCTTCTAGGCGCGTGCGGCAGCTGCCCAAGTTCAACAATTACGCTAAAAGCCGGAATTGAACGCGCTCTTCTTGAAGAAGTGCCGGGTGTAATTGAAGTAGAACAAGTCTTTTAATAAAGCAGCCAGGCTGATATTTGATCAGCCTGGCTTTTTTTATGAGAGATATTGGTCAAACCATGAGCTTATATAGGTCAGGCGCTTGATCCGCTGTCCCGGGTGTCCGCTGCGTGACAGATTATGCGTCGCTTTCGGAAAACGAACCAGCACAGTTTCCTTGTCCATTTTTTTCAAGGCAATAAAAAGCTGTTCAGCCTGTTCAATCGGACACCGGTCATCACGTTCGCCATGGAGAATTAAAAGAGGCGTCTCCACGTTTGCCGCATATTTTAAAGGGGAACGGTCCCACAGCTTTTCTGTATCGGTAAACATGTCATGCTCAAGCTGCCAGTCCGTGAAAAAATAGCCGATATCACTAACGCCGTGAAAGCTGAGCCAATTTGAAATCGAACGCTGGGTGACAGCTGCTTTAAAACGATTTGTCTGCCCCACGATCCAGTTGGTCATAAAGCCTCCGTAGCTTCCGCCTGTGACGCCTATCCGCTCGGCATCAATCTGCGGGTCTCTTTTAATCGCCTCATCTACTGCCTGCATCACATCCAGATAGTCTTTTCCGCCATAATCCCCTCTGACTGCATTCACAAATTCCTGTCCGTAGCCATGACTTCCTCTTGGATTTACATAAACCACTGCATATCCATTCGCCGCCAGCACCTGTAATTCGTGAAAATATGTATGCCCGTACATCATATGCGGACCGCCATGTATATTGAGAATAAGCGGATATTGTTTGCCCTCTGCAGCCTGAGCAGGTTTCATCAGCCAGCCGTTCACCGTCATCCCGTCTTCTGTCACATATTGAATGTCTTCAGGTAACGAAATGAGGTGCTCGTCAACAAACTTGTCATTCGCATCAGTCAGCCGTTTTTCTTCCTGTCCAAGCGGGATGCTGTATAGCTCACTAGGTCTGTCGGGCTTTGCCACACTGGCAATAAAGCTTTGTTCGTCAGGATGCATGGAAAAGCTGTTGATATATTCTTTTTCCAACCGAATCGGGTATACGAGTCCTTCTATAGAAACATAATAGATTCCCGTGCTGCCTTGTTCTGTACCGATGACATAAAACCCTTGGCTGTCTTTCGTCCAAACCGGACGCTGTTCAGCACCTCCGATCAATGAATCCCCAATCAGCGCATCGGCTAAGTGAACGTCCAGCATATCAGTGAGACACGACAGGCGGTCTTGTTCTAGATCATAAAGCCACGCCTTTTCGAGCGTTGCATTCCGATATTCCTGTTCATGTCCAAGCAAAGCAAGATACCTTCCGTCCGGTGAAAATGAGCTTGGTCCGAATGAGCCGCGATGAGAGGTAATCAGCTTGAGATCTTCAGTCTCCAGCGACAACATGCAAACATCATGAGGTTTTCTGGCATCATCCGTTTCAGTCATATTAGCCGAAAAAACGAGAGATTTGCCGTCAGGAGAAAAAGCCGGGTCGAAGTGGTCAGCTTTTTCGTTAGTCAGCTGTTTGACCTCACCAGACTTCACGCTGACAAGCACAAGCTGTGCATACGCGCCTCTCGTCAGCCCTTTTCCGTCCCGTTTATAGGCTAAACCATGCACTTCAACCGGTTCAAAGCTGTCGGGTTCCGTTTTCTCTTGATCATAAACACTTTCACCATCTCCAAGGCTGACCGTGACAAGCACTGACTCGCCATCAGGAGACCATACTGGCTGAGAGACGCCATACGGAATATCAGTCAGTTTTTTTGCCTCACCGCCTTCAGCGCTCATTATATAAAGCTGAGACACATCGCCATCACGGTCAGAAACAAATGCAATCTGGCGTCCGTCTGGAGACCATCTAGGATCAGCGCTCCGCTTTTCTCCGTATGTCCAAGGGGCGGACGTCCCGCTATCCGCATCATATACCCATATATTTGAAGTGTATGAATCTTTCTCTTTGTTTGCTTGTGACTTCACATATGCCACACGCTTGCCGTCCGGGGCGTATTGAGGGTCCGTCACCGAGACAATGGCTGTCATATCTTCGGCAGTCATCAGTTTTTTCATATCATTCTCCTCCTTTTTACATGTATTTCGTTTTTCTAAATAAAAATCCCTTTTATATCATGAAGAAAAAAAGCGTTCCTCTGCTGACGCTGAGGAACGCTTAGAATGCTCTATACACTTTTCATTTGATAGAAAGGATTTCGCTCTATTATACTTCCCTCTTTCGGAACGGTCAAAGCGTCGACTTCACAATGCGGGAAGTGAAGTGCGAGCTGCTCTTTCAGCGCATCCCCTTTTCCTTTTTCGGTCATGACGAGAATCGTCGGGCCCGCTCCGCTGAGAGCAGTTCCATAAGCGCCTTTCATCTCGGCAACATGCTCCACTTTAGACAACTCTGGGACTAGCATCGCCCGATACGGCTGATGGAACATATCTTTTCTCATGATTTTTCCGACGAGCGGCCAATCCTTTGACATGATCGCCGCGATGAGAATGTTGCTGACAGCACTGGCTTTTACAGCGTCCGCATAGAGAAACTCTGTCGGAAGCACGTCTCGCGCGTCTCTTGTCAGCACCTCGTAAAAAGGAATGACAACCACAACATCAATGTCGGCATCCGGCACGCGGATCATTTGTGTCTCGTCGTCTTCATGCAGCCCGATCACAAGCCCGCCGACGAGAGAAGCGCCTGCATTGTCCGGATGTCCTTCTTCAAGGCTGGCTAAATGCAGCTTGTCCGCTTCGGAGAGCTTTAACCCGCATAATTCGTCAGCCAGTTCTATAGCCGCCACTATGGCCGCAGCGCTGCTGCCAAGACCGCGTGCAAGCGGGATGTCGCTCCACACTTTCACATGTACAGGTGGCATTTCTTTTCCGTACATATCTGCCGTCCGTTTAGCCACTTGATAGATCATATTATCTGTACCCGCCGGTATTCCGGCGACTGTTTCTGTTTCAGCTTCAAAAGACCATTGATCGCTTTCATAGACGGTCAGCTTTAAATATCTGCTGAGCGCCATTCCGACTGAATCAAAGCCGGGGCCTAGGTTAGCTGTGCTTCCGGGAACAGTGACAGAGAACAGCATGTCGGCATCATTCATACACGAGCCGCTCCTTTTAAGTATTCGAGGATGCTGTCTTCATCAGTCGGCAGGGTGACCGGCTTCATTTCAGAAATGTCGACCGCTGTGTTCGGGTCTTTCAGCCCGTTTCCTGTTAACACAGCCACAACCTTGCTGCCTTTCGGAATTTCTCCGGATTTTACTTGTTTCAGCACACCTGCAATAGATGCGCAGGAGCCCGGTTCTGCAAACACGCCTTCTTCACGGGCAATCAGCTGATACGCATGAAGAATTTCATCGTCAGTGACTTCGTCAATTTTTCCATTGGACTCCTCAGCCGCTTTTACAGCTTTATCCCAGCTTGCTGGGTTTCCGATACGAATCGCTGTTGCCACGGTTTCCGGATTTTCAATGACTTCGTTGCGGACGATCGCAGCTGCCCCTTCCGCTTCAAAACCGCGCATTTTCGGAAGGCCAGTGCCGTTTTTCTCATGATATTCTTTGAAGCCCTTCCAGTACGCTGTGATGTTTCCCGCGTTTCCGACCGGAATCGCCAAAACGTCCGGGGCTTCGCCCAGCTGTTCGCACACTTCGAAGGCAGCTGTTTTTTGGCCTTCGATACGGTAAGGGTTGACCGAGTTGACAAGCGCGATCGGTGATTTTTCACAAATTGAGCGGACAATTTTAAGCGCATCGTCAAAGTTGCCATCGATCGCAATGATTTCAGCTCCGTACATGACTGCCTGAGCAAGCTTGCCAAACGCGATTTTTCCGTTCGGGATGATGACAATACATTTCATATTGGCGCGGGCTGCATAAGCAGCCGCAGCCGCTGATGTATTTCCGGTTGACGCACACATAATCGTGTCGTTGCCTTCTTCTTTCGCCTTTGCCACCGCCATAACCATCCCGCGGTCTTTAAAAGATCCAGTAGGGTTTACGCCTTCTGTTTTGACATGAAGCTCAATCCCGAGCTGTTCAGAAAGCTTCGGCAAATGAATGAGCGGCGTATTGCCTTCATGTAACGTAAGCGCCGGTGTTTGATCCGTTACAGGTAAAAACTCTTTATATTGATGGATAAGTCCTTTCCACATTAGCTTCAACCGTTCCCTTCTACACGATATGTGCTTTTTACTTCTTGAACGACTTCTAAATCATTTAAGTTTTGCAGGATATCACTGAAATCAGCTTCTGATGTATGATGTGTGACGATGACGATTTCTGCTAGCTCATCATGCCCCTTAATCGGCAGCTGAAGGATTTTTTCAAAACTGACGCCCCGTTCTGAGAACACAGACGTGATTTTCGAGAATGAGCCTACCTCATCCTTCACATGAATTCTCAAAAATTGCTGTGCGTAAATGTCGGACGGCGACTTCATGTTTTTCTCGTATTGTGGCGCAACAAAGCTGTTGCCGGTTACGCCGAGACGCATGTTTTTCATGACAGCGACCAGGTCAGACACAACTGATGTGGCTGTCGGCATGCTTCCCGCTCCCGGGCCATAGAACATCGTCTCTCCGACAGCTTCGCCATATACGTAGACGGCGTTAAATTCATTATGCACGGCAGAAAGCGGATGGTGGTCTGGAAGCAGTGTCGGCTGAACGCTGACTTCAATTTTGCTGCCGTCACGCTGGGCAATCCCGATCAGCTTCATTGTGTAGCCGAGGCGTTTGCTGAAGCTGATATCCTCGTCTGTAATCTGGGAGATCCCCTTCACTTTGACATCTTCCAGATCGACGTTCATTGAGAAGCCGAGACGCGCCAATATTGCCATTTTCCGCGCGGCGTCAAGCCCTTCAACATCTGAAGTCGGGTCAGCTTCGGCAAACCCCAGATCCTGCGCTTCCTTAAGCACATCCTCGTAAGGGCTTTTCTCCTTAATCATTTTTGTTAAGATAAAGTTCGTTGTTCCGTTTACGATTCCCATCATTTTAGTAATCCTGTCTGATGAGAGGCCTTCCTCTAATGTGCGAAGAATTGGAATTCCGCCGGCAACGCTGGCTTCGAAGTAAATGTCACAGCCATTTTCCTTTGCTTCTGCGAGCAGTTCAGAACCGTACACGGCCATTAAATCTTTGTTTGCCGTGACAACGTGTTTTTTCGATCTCAAAGCGTCGAGCAAATATTGCTTTGTCTGCTCAACACCGCCGATCACCTCGATGATGACATCTACATCAGAGTCGTCGATCACATCATATACTTCTGTCGTGAGCACTTCCTTCGGCAAATCTACTTCTCTTTTTTTCTCTAAATCTTTTACAAGCACTTTTTTTATCGTAATGGGACAGCCAACCTGATGCATCAGCTTATCCTGATGGTCTTGAATAATTTTAACGACACCGCTTCCGACGGTACCTAAGCCCAAAAGCCCTACACGAATTGCTTTCAAAAAAACTCCACCCTTCTTTAGATTGTCCTCTCAAGAGAGACAATTGTTAACTCAACACAGACATATAAGTTACAAATATTATATAAGCCCACTCCTGTTTTGACAAGACAACAATCTGTTGAATTTTGTGAATGTAAACGCTTAATCAATTGATATGACAAGATTCTTTATTTTCTAATTATTTTTGTCAGATTTTCTCCTTCTTACAAGCCGCCCTTTCCGAGCCAGCTGACAGGGGGAACAAACAAGTTCTGCGCTCTCATGTTCATAAACTCCTGGGCGGCATTCAGAAATTGTTCATAGCCCGAATCACTGAGAATGTAGTCGAGCTGCTCTTCATAATAGTGCTTTTCCGACTCTGAAGAAATATAGTAGCCTTCCACGATTTCATAATAATGAAGGGGAAAAAGGAGACGGCTGTACAAAAGACGCTTCGAAAATGAAGACAGCGGTGTGATTTGCTCGTATTCCTGCAAAAAGCGAAAGCCCTGCCGGTTAAAATCATCACGGTGATGCAAAAATGAGTGTCTCATATATTCGGCTAAATCGCGTGCAGCGTGGTCAAATACCCAGTCAGCTGGAATCCTGATAAGGGATTCAGGAGACCACGTATTTCTTTCCATCCGCTGATGGCATATCGTTCCTGAATCAGTTGCTTGCGGTTTGTCATCGAGCTCAGTATCAACTAAATATTGAATCGCGTTTTCTGACAGCCCTAAATAGTATGGAAACGATTCAATCATTTTTTTATCAAAAGGCTCGTGCGGAGGGGTATGAACCTTTCGCTGCCAAAACGCTTCAAGCTGATCAATGCGTTTCCCCCACAGGTCTTTCCACTGCCCGATTCTCCCTGCCTCCTTCACTTCATACGGGTATCCTCTGCCCTTTCGATGAAACTCCGCCAGTTCTGTCCCTATGGAAAATGCACGATTTGAAAAAGGAGGAGCCGCCTTCAGCAGGGCGTACGTTTTTCCCTCATGTTCAAAGGTCAGTTCACCTTCTTTTGTAAAGATAAAAACGGAAACGTATGGGTCACTTTGTTCTTGTAAATACTGACTCATGTAATAAAGCTCCGCCAGCTCCGCATCTGAAAAATGGGAAACGGGAACAATCAAAAAGAAGGAATTCGGTGTTTGAAAGCATTGATACGTATGCTGATACATGGAAAGCTGCCTGATATGAATGCCGTATTTTTCTTTTATTGTGCCTTTCACAATGATCACCTGCCTGTTGAATTAGGGCTCATCACATCGTAGTCATACACAGCCGGAATTATGAATACATATTTTAATCCGACGAAGGAGCAAGAAAAAGTCGTAAACATCTCTTACGTTTTGTATAAACTAGTAAAAAAAGATTGGGTGAAGTTGATGTCAGATAAAGAACAAATCAGTCAGATGGAAGCTAAAGCAAGAGAACGGATGAAGGAGCGCGGCGTTGAGGTATCCGATATTGCCGAGCTTGTCTTTTTTCTGCAGAAAAAATATCATCCGGATTTAACCATGGATGAATGCACGTTGAATGTGAATCGGGTCCTCGCAAAACGCGAGGTGCAAAACGCGATTTTAACGGGCATTGAATTGGACGTTCTTGCTGAGCAGAAAAAACTGTCTGAACCGCTGCAAACGATGCTGGAGATAGATGAAAGCCTATATGGAGTAGATGAAGTTCTGGCATTTTCCATCGTGAATATTTACGGGTCCATCGGGTTTACAAACTATGGCTACATCGACAAAGAAAAACCCGGTATCCTCGGCCGTTTGAATGATAAATCAACCGGCGAATGCCATACATTTCTTGATGACATTGTCGGCGCCATTTCCGCTGCGGCCTCCAGCAGGCTCGCACACCGCGCACGGCATACAGAATAAAGGGCACCCTTTTGGGGCGCCCTTTTGTTATATATGTTGAATCCACTCAGTCAGAGAATCAATAGCGTGAGTCGGTTTTTCCATATCGTCTGTCATATGCTCTCTTTTCGTTACGCCTGTGTGGACAAGCAGTGTATCCATCCCTGCATTCATGCCTGCCATAATATCAGTCGCGTAGTTGTCGCCGACCATAAGTGTTTCGGATACATCAGTGCCGAGAACACGCATCGCCTGCTCCATGATAATGGATTCCGGCTTGCCGATAAACACCGGCTGCACGCCTGTGGATACGGTTAACACAGAGGTCAGTGAACCATTGCCCGGCAGGAGACCTCTTTCAGTCGGTATGGCAATGTCACCGTTTGTGGAAATAAAGCGGGCGCCATTTCTGATTGCGAGGCAGCCAATGGCAAGTTTTTCATATGTAATCCCGCGGTCAATTCCGACAACAACAAAGTCCGCATCTTCCTCTGCAAAGGTCAGGCCGTTTTCTTCAATCGCCTGGCGAATGCCTTCTTCCCCGATCACATACACAGACGCGTCTTTTTTCTGCTGGGCGATATGCTGGGCAGTCGCCATGCTTGTCGTAAAGACCTGCTCCTCTGTTGCCGGAATGTCAAAAGAGACTAGCTTGTCCGCCACCTGCTTCGGTGTACGGGAAGAGTTGTTTGTCACAAAAAGATAAGGAATGCCGCGGTCTTTCAGCGTTCTGACAAATTCACACGCTTCCTCAATTTTTTCTGTGCCGTTGTACATCGTTCCGTCTAAATCAATTAAATACCCTTTATATGTTTTCATCTTTAACACTCCTGTGGCTTTCCTGTCGTTATTTAAACGCGGAAACAGGGCCCAGCTCTGTTTCCAAGTAGATTCTGATTCGTTTCGGAAAGGCTTGAAGGACCGCTAGATGCGCGGTGATCAGCTTGTAAAGCTCTGCGCTGTCAGCGAGCTGGTATTGCTGAACCAATGTTTTTCGGTACGCAATCAATTGCTTCAGCTGTGCTCCCTCTTCTTCCGTTACGACTTTTTCATCAACCAGTATGTCCATGATATCATCATAGCTGCCCGGGTCCCGCATAATAAAACCGTCGATCATGTCATTTCCTGTATCTAGAATGCATTCGATTAACAGGTGGCCGATGCGTTCAAGCGCGAGCCCCTCGATCTCGGATTTCCAGTCTGTTTGCGAATGAAACAGCGCCAGCTGACGCTCGAAGAACCCGAGTGTATGCTCTATCTTGTTTCTGTCAACAAAATACATGACAGCATCCCCTTTGTGAAATAGTTATTTTCTGATCCGTTTTAAGACAAAATACGCACAGCCGAAATTACAGTATTCGTAAATGTATTCGTCCAATGTGCTAATTTTCGTTTCAAAGGTCGCCTTTTGATTCTGGTCATCAAAGAAGCCCTTGAGCCTGAGCTGGCCGTATCCCCAGTCTCCCACAATGTAATCGTATTTATTTAAAATATCGGAATAACGAGCTTTAAAAGCCTCTTCGTTGAAGCCGTCTTTGAAATTGTGCACCAACTCAAATTCGGCATTTTGAATAAGAATCATGATCTCACCTCTTTTTCACTCATTCCTATCATAATTCATTGCCCCTTCCCCATCAATTGCTAAAGAATAATTCGTGTGATTTGGCTACCCTACACATAAGGAGGGATTACAAATGAAACGAACTGCTGTCAGCCTCTGCCTGATGACCGGGCTTTTATCCGGATGCGGAGGCGCAGGATTCAATAACGCTGAGCAGAATGTCCAGCATCAAAATGAAACCAAGCCCATTCATGTATCTGACCGCGATGAGGCTTTTAATAGGCATGATAAGAATGAACAATTTGGTTATGTTCGTTATCAAAAAGAACAAATTGACGGCGAACAGCAGGAGACACCGGCGCCAGACCGTGAAGAAACCGCTCACATCATATCAAGCTTAACGGTTCAGCTCCCTCATATTCAAGATGCCGCAGTGCTCGTAACTGACCAAGAAGCGCTTGTCGTGTACAAAACCGATTCAAGAAACCGTGAACTGACAGCTGATCAAGTGAAAAAAACGGCGGTTTCTGTGATTCCGCGTTACTATCATGTGTACATTTCCGACAATCCGAATCACATGCAGGCCATCAAAAATTACAGCAATCTGAACTCCGGTTCAAGAGATGTCAGAGACATCATGTCAGGGACGATACAAGAAATGAAAAACTCCCCGCAAGGAAGCCCTGTGTCGGAAAACGAAAATGCCAATGGAGAAACACGCCAGGACAAGGAAACGAATAGGAATGACAAAAACGCCAGATGATCTGGCGTTTTGGCATTATGCTTGCGCTTGGCGTTTTTTTGATGCTTCGTTAACCTGTTCATCCGCATGGTAGGAGGAACGGACAAGCGGACCGGCTTCACAGTGACTGAAGCCTTTTTGCATCGCGATTTCCTTCAATTCTGCAAATTCATCAGGATGATAATATTTTTGGACTTTTAAGTGCTTCTTCGACGGCTGCAGGTATTGGCCGATTGCCATAATATCAACATTGTTTGCCAAGAGGTCGTCCATCACTTCGATAATTTCTTCTTTCGTTTCACCGAGTCCGATCATGATGCTTGATTTTGTGGGAATGTCTGGCTGCATTTCTTTCGCGCGGCGCAAAAATTCCAATGAACGGTCGTATGTCGCACGCGCGCGGACTCTTGGCGTCAGGCGGCGAACCGTTTCGATATTGTGATTCAGGATGTCAGGGCGCGTATCCATTAACGTTTTTAAGTTATCATAGTTTCCGCCCATATCTGACGGAAGCACCTCAATAGTCGTAAATGGGCTTTTTCTGCGGATTGCACGGACAGTTTCCGCGAAGATACCCGCACCGCCGTCTTTTTGGTCATCACGCGCAACAGCTGTGATAACCGCGTGTTTCAGATTCATCAGAGCGACGGAATCTGCTACGCGTTCCGGCTCTTGCAGGTCAAGCTCAGTCGGAAGGCCCGTTTTGACAGCGCAGAAACGGCACGCTCTCGTACAAACAGATCCTAAAATCATAAATGTCGCTGTACGTCTCACTGCCCAGCATTCATGAATATTCGGACATTTTGCTTCTTCACATACGGTGTGCAGATTGTTTTCCCGCATGAGTTTTTTGAGCCCTGTATAATTTTCATTTGTATTTAATTTGATTTTGAGCCATTCGGGCTTTCTGAGGTGTTCGTCTTTCTTTGCCAATTCCCATCATCTCCAATATCCAATATACTCAATTTCTGACACGAAACATTCTGAAAACGAGATAGGTGCAGTTCTTTCATTTCTGCAACAAAAATAATGTTTTTCTAACTAAAGAAAGTCTTTTCTTTAGACACTTTAACATAGGAAAAATTTCTCGACAAGGGAAGATGATTACTGACATTTTCTCGCCGGGTTGCCGCAAACTATGTGTATTCAATATTGAAAGGAGATTATTTTGTGAAAGTTGTGTTATCTGTCCTTCTTCTCCTTTTGTTTGCATTTGAACCTTTTGCGTCTGGAAAAGAGCTTTCAGATCCGGTGCTTTCTAAACGGATGGAATTATATCATAAAGTCGAAGCTGTGACGCAGATTCCTTGGTATGCGCTAGCCGCTGTTGATCAATACGAGGAGAATGTGCGGAGCAACAGAAAGGATCTGCCTGACAAAACGGGAATCATCAGCATCTATGTACCGGATGAAATCTGGAGCGGACCAGAAAACCCGAATCCGAAAGACGATGCACCGTTAAGCATAAAAGTGTTTGACGGAATCGGAATGGACGGTGACGGCGATGGGAAAGCCGAAGTCAGCAATGACGAAGACATTTTGTATACATTCGCACAATATCTGCTGTCGTACGGCACAGATGAGGAAAATATCCGCATCGGGCTCTGGAATTACTACCGCCGTGATCAAACAGTGGGAATCATATCCGAGTTCATGAAGCTGTTTAAGGCATACGGTCATATTGATTTGGGCGAGCATGCGTTTCCGCTTCCAATCAGAACGGATTACAGCTATCGCAGCACGTGGGGGGACGCCCGCGGCTTTGGAGGAAGGCGGATTCATGAAGGAACGGATATCTTTGCCCATTATGGCCTTCCTGTAAAATCCACCTGTTACGGCGTCATTGAAATGAAAGGCTGGAACCGCTTTGGAGGATGGAGAATCGGCATCAGAGATATTAACAATACGTATCATTATTTCGCCCACCTCAATGGGTTTGCGAAAGGCATTAAACCAGGGCAGATCGTTGAGCCCGGCCAAGTGATCGGGTCAGTCGGCAGCTCAGGATACGGCCCGCCCGGCACAGCCGGAAAATTTCCGCCGCACCTGCACTATGGCATGTATAAGGATAATGGAAAAACGGAATGGTCGTTTGATCCTTATCCTCATTTGAGAGCGTGGGAGCGCTATGAGTACAAGAAAAAGAAATGACGAAAGCCGCCTCATGAAAAGGCGGCTTTATTTTTTGTTTTTTTCATTTTTTGAATCATGGCTTTCTTCTTCTTTGCTGCTTGGAAGCTGGACAGAAGGCGTAACACCTGAACCGCCGCTTCCGTTATAAAATTGCGGGACTTCGCCCTGCACTGCTTTAATTGATACAGGAACATTATTGGTGACCACGGCCGTTTTGCTTGCGAACGGGATGATGACCTTCACTTTAATTTCTACAAAGATGCTGATATCAATCAGTGCGTTATTAATGCCGTATGGCTTTATTTTTGTTTTGACGTCCGTAAAGGCGTCACCGATCAAATTGAACCGGACCGGAATTTTCGGGCCTAGGTTTCCAAGAAGGCTGTTTCCTGTCACCTGTCCCAATGGGATGTTGATCATAATATTTTCACTTGCACCGCTGTGTCCCGTGTGGGTTTCCATCTCTTTCAGATGAGACTGAAGCTGCTTTGTCACCTTTGTTTTCACACTGTTTATAACCTGTGTATTAAAATCGATTGTCGTTAAATTTCCGTTTTCATCAGAATTCATTTGAAACATATCTTTCATATTTTCGCTGTCAGACATATAATCCTCAATGGAATCCTGAATCACCTCAGTTGCCACACGCTTCGTTTCCATTTCACCGATGCTCATTAATACCGGTTTAATAGAGCCGTTGATCATCCAAAGGCTGACTGTTGTCGATATGATAAAAAATACGAGTGACAGCAACAGCACGTACCGGAAAGGCAAAGGTCCTCTCTTGCGAAGAGGGCCGCGATATCTTGGCAAGAAAATCCCCCCTTACATATCACAATGTATGCTTGTAAGGGGGGACATAGTAATAGCCGGGCCAATTTATTTTATTTCACCATTTTTAAAAGCGCTTCTCTGCCGCTCATGCCGGCATGAATGCCAAGATCCTCTGCGGCATAGGTGACGGATTCTAAAGGGGCGTCTAACAGCTGGTCAATTGTTCGTACACCAACCGCCCGTCCCGCCACAATTCCACGCTCCTTTAATTTTTCATTCAGCAGCGCCACATCAAGCGCGCCGCACATAATATATCCGTGATCATTGGAGACTGCCATGAAATTTGTTTTTGGAAGTTTTACTGTCACAGCTGTAAAAGGCTGTCCTTCTATCATAATCGGTGTCAGATTTACCACGTCAATCAACTCCCTTCATTTATCACTTTATGATGAAGGGCACGGCTTGTTGTGGGCTGACTTCCTTATTGTGCAAGCTTCCAGGCAAGCAGATCCCGCAAAAATTCCGGCATAAAATATTCTTTTTCTGCGGCGTCGCGGATGATCGGAAACATCCTGCCGAGCGTAAACATGTCGAGAACCGCAACGGAGTATTGTTTATGTTTTTCAATCTCTTCCCCGTTCAGCGTGATCCGTGTGACATGCGTGATTCCGTCATCCAAGCGTTTCGTTTCGACATCGACACCCGCGTACACCATTTTCCCCATCACTTCTCCCCGGAAGCCCAATCCTTTAATTCGAAGCTGCTCCACCTGTTCTGAAGCAGCATGGAGAATCGTTTCTTTCAGTTCCTCTCCCGTCAGGCGGACAGTAACCGGGTTGATGGGGTGAGGACAGATGCGGTGCAGGTCAAGCTTCGTCACCGGGCCGGCTTTAAGCGGTCCGAGGATGACGCCGGAATTCACCATGCTGATGTCGGCTCCGCACCATTCCTTTAACGCATATGCCAAAAGTAAAGGCAACTCGGATTCTTCAAACCACTTGACTTCAGCATCTTGCGCAAGCTCCGCAACGGCAACGGACAGCTTTTCCTCGGCTTCACGTTCTTTTTCCTCAAGAAATGCTTTGGTTTCCGCCGATTCCCCTGTCCATTCCGCCACATTTTGAACAGACGCTGTTTTGCTGATGATTTTTCGCTTTTCGCTGTCAAACGTGATGTCTACACAGCCGACATAGTTTCCGTATTTCTCAGCGCTGGCAAGCAATACACCGTTGACCATCTGTCCATTTTCAAGCAGATGGTGAGTATGAGACTCGAGGATTACGTCTATCTCCGGAACTGCTTCAGCAACCGCTTGATCGTCAAGAATTCCCAAATGCGACAGGAGAACGATGATATCAGCCTGCCCTTTCACTTCCTGTATGGTTTCTTTTATACTTTCGAGCGCATCAGTAACAGTCCATTCCAGCTTGTCATAGACGGGATAATACGGCACCGTTACGCCTAACAAAGCGATGGTCATGCCGTTTCTCAATGTTTTGATATGGTAAGGAACCGCCCAGGACGGGCGGTTTCCGTTTTTGTCATACAGATTAGAGACGATAACGGGAAACTCAGCATGATCATATAAAGAAGCAAGCTCTTCATGAGGAAGCGTAATTCCCTCGTTATTGCCGATAGCCGCTCCATCAATTTGAAGACGGTTTAAGAGGTCTACATTCGCTTTTCCGAATGTTGCCTCAGTCACAAAATGAAAACGATCAATATGATCACCAATATCAAAAACGAGCGTCGTCTCTTCGCTGTGCAGCTGATGTTCTTTTCTTTTATGCTCAATATAATCTGTTATTTTTGGCCAATTTTCAAAATGGCTGTGCAAATCATTTGTGTGATATAAGCGGAGCTTCTCTTTCATACCATTCTCTCCTAATCGTTCAGCTGAAAATGCCTTCATAAATGAGCTGGCAGCCGATCAAAATTAATACGATCCGCATGATCATGACGATCGTTTTCGTCTGCATTTTTCGGTTGATGGCGGCTCCAAGCTTTCCGCCGAACCAAGCGCCGGGCACAAGCGCGAGGGCGTACAGCCAATTCACATGCCCGGACATAATATGTGATACAGATCCTGTCATAGAAGACAGGAAAATAATGAACATGGACGTTGCCACCGCAACCTTTGGCGGGAACAGGAATAACAGCATCATGGCCGGAACCATCAGCGAGCCGCCGCCTATTCCAAAGAGCCCGCCTAAAAAGCCGACAACAAAGGCGATGGCAATCCCGACAGACGCCTGATACGAGTAAGTATAGGGCTCTCCGGCATCATCCTGAAAAGTCCGTATTATTCCTCTGTGCTCTTTGTTTACCGGCCGCGCCTTCGCTTTCAGCATTAAGGATAATGAAATAAGAATCATAAATATGCCAAACCAAATAGAAAACGAGCTGGAATTAAAAAGCTTTGATACATAGGCCCCGATTATGCTGCCGGGACCTGAACCGATAAAGAAAATGAGCCCGCTTTTATAATCAACCGTTTTATATTTAATATAAGCCAAAGTTGAGGAAAGACCCGTAAAAATAATGACCAGAAGCGAAGTACCGATGGCGACCTGCGGCGTCACATCCTGAAAATACGGCGTCACCGCGCTTAAAAACATCATGGCCGGAACGATGACAATCCCGCCGCCGAGTCCAATCAAACTTCCTACCGTACCCGCAATAAATCCCAGTACGACCAAAATCACAAACGACATCAATCAAAACCTCTTTTCTAAAATAAACCGAGCTGTCTCGGAGAAAGTCCGGAGTACTCGATATCAAGCAGTTCAAGCATTTGCTTGCCGTTATCCGCGGCGTCTCCGCCGGAATTGTTGTTGAAGAGGACAAATACATCTTTACATTGCTGCTGCAATGCGTTCAGATGCTTTTTCCAGTCTTCCAGCTCCTGTTTGTTATAGCGGTATAAATATCTGACCTCACGCCAGTTCTTCCCGCCATCGGGCTTCATCCAGCCCTGCTTGTTGCGTCCGTGAAACCTGACGAGCGTTTTGTTTTCATCGGTCGCCCGCAAAACAGTCGGAACGCTTCCCTCGCCGATTTGCGGTTCGTCACAGACACTGTGAATCCAGCCTTCCGCTTTCATAAAGGAAAGCGTCTGCTCATAAAATGGCGGTGAAAACCAGGAGCGGTTTCTGAACTCAAGCGCGCAAGGAATATCACCCATTTGATTTTTGCACCATCTTAAATAAGCGACATTTTCTTTCTTGCAGTCAAACCACGGCGGAAATTGAAACAGCACCATGGCGAGCTTATTGCTATGTAAATATGGCGTTAAGGACAGCTTAAAAGCATCAAACATCTCCTCTTTCGAGTCAAACGGAATGTCGCCGCGCTGATGCCCCGTCATGCCCTGGTACGCTTTAATGATAAATTGGAAGGTTTCCGGTGTTTCCTTCACCCACTTTTCATTGTTGCGCGCCGGCTGAATCGCGTAAAAGCTCGCGTCTACTTCCACGATCGGAAAATGGGAGGAATAGGCCTGCAATTTTTTCTGGCTGGGCGTTTTCGGCGGATAAATGCTGTCATGATCCCCCCATCCCGTCAGTCCGATATAAATCACAATCATTCACCTCTCTTCCAGTTTATCACACGCGTTTTCAGGTTTCCTCGGAAATGCTGTTCATATTGCGGAAAAACGCTGAGCGCAGATGCTGATATTGTTCCTCATTGGTATCCAAAAACGCCTCCTCTCTTGAGGAAGGGATATTTTGGTACACAATAGGCTCCTGAAACTGTTCACTCGTAAAGTCATACACAGCCCCATTTATGCTGTTATAAAAGTGCCAGCTCTCACCGACCTTTGTTTTGAAAATATCGCCCCCGAATTGCTCCTGTACCACCAATGCCGTCACGCCGCATTGGCCGCATGCCGGGCATTCTTTCGTCCATTTGGAACTCGTATGCAGCGACCATGATTGGTTTAGTATGTGTTTGACGTGTTCCATCATCGCAGCCCCCTTTTTAAAAAGATACCACGATGCTTGATTTTTAAAAACCAAAGTCACTGACATAAAAAAACCCCGCAGATTTCAATCTGCCGGGTTTACGAAGGAACGACCAGCGCTCCCTCAATTCCGCTGTCTGCTTTCTCCCCATCACTGTACACGCACCGTCCTCTGCTGTAGGTGGATGAGATGCGGCAGGGGAAGGTATGTCCTTCATAAATGCTCTGCTTATGCTTTGCAAACATCGTCTCTGTTGTGACTGTGTACGGCTCCATGCTGACGAGAACGACATCCGCGTCCCGTCCCTCTTCAAGCCGCCCTTTTTGCTGAAGGCCGAATCGCTTCGCGGGTGCCCCCGCTGTCCATTCAGCAATGGTTTCAAATGGAATGTCCCGCTCAAGGGCCAGTTCAAGCATGGCCAATAAAGTAAACTGCCCGCCGCTGATTCCGCCCCATGACAAAAACATATTATCCTCCCGCTTCAGAGAAGGACGGCAAGGGGAGTGGTCCGAGGACACCATGTCAATATCCCCTGCGATCAGCGTATCAATTAACGCCTCTTTTGATGGCTGCGATCTGAGCGGAGGGGCGCATTTTGCGACAGAGCCCTTTTCCCGTAAATCGTCATGGCTGAACAAAACATAATGCGGGCATGTTTCGACCGAAACATCAAGCCCTTCCCGTTTCGCCTCTCTGATCAGCCGGACCGCTTTCGCCGTGCTGATATGGACAAAATGAACTGGACAGCCTGTCACCTTCGCATACTGAATCGTGCGATACACTGCTTCAGCTTCGGCTTCCTCCGGGCGGGAGGCCGCGTATGCATCTGCATTCACTTTCCCTTTATTCGCCCATTCCATCTGCAAAAAGCTTGTGATCGCATCGCTTTCTGCGTGAAGAGCAAGGATTTTTCCTGCGGCCGCGATTTCTTTCATGCCTTTAAGCAAGGTCCGTTCATCAACAGAGCGAAACTCCTCTGTGCCTGATTTTGATAAAAATGCTTTAAATCCTATCGCACCCGCTTCAGCCATTGGATGTATGTCATCAATATGACCGGGCACAAGGCCGCCCCATAACGCAAAATCCACCGCCGATTTTCGCCTGCCGATTTCAGCTTTTGCGAGAAGGTTTTCAGCCGTCACCGTGGATGGAATGCAGTTCAGCGGCATATCAAAATAAGTGGTGCAGCCGCCTGCAGCCATCATCCGTGAGCCCGTTTCAAACCCTTCCCAATCCTCTCTGCCGGGTTCGTTGAAATGAACATGACAATCGACCGCACCCGGAAAAACATATTGACCGCTAGCCTCCACAACCGGTGCCCCCTCTGCTTCAATTGCAGAACCGATCTTGGCAATGATCCCGTTTTTCATTGCAATATCAGCTTCTTTAACACCATCCGGCGTGACTGCCTTCGCTCCTTTTATCACCAAATCGTAAGCCATACTGATCCCTCCCCTGTATGATGATGAATTTTTATGTCAGTTTATGTAACACATTCAGTCTATTTTCAACATTTTACTGTTACTATGATCGTATTACATCAGCAAAACAGCTAGAATTAATAATGAAATTTATTCATCTTAACCAATGATTATTTTTTGCAAGAAAAGGAGATTGAGCTATGAATATTTTTGATGTGATGAAAATACCGGCTTACGAAAATGCAGTCTTAATTGCGGGAAAAGCGGGAGGAGAAAGAGAGGTTCAGCATGTCAACATGATGGATGCTCCTGATATCGCGGATTTTTTGCATAAAGACGAGCTGCTCGTCACCACCGCATATCACCTGAAGGACAATCCTCACCAGTTATCAGAGCTGATTCGGCAAATGGCAAAACGCGGCTGTGCCGGTCTCGGCATTAAAACAAAACGCTACCTGGAGGATATCCCGAAAGAAATCATCGACCTGGCCGATTCACACGCATTTCCGATTATCGAGCTCCCTGAGCATATACGCCTCGGAGACATTGTCAATGCCACGCTGAGCCACATTCTTGACATGCGTTCAAACGAGCTTCAGCAAGCCATTTACGCACATAAAAAGTTCACAAACCACATTATGAGCGGCAAGGGGCTGCAATCTCTGCTCAAAAAGGTATCAGACCTCCTTCATCTTCCCGTGCTGCTCCTTGACCAGCATGCCAAAATGCTTTCTGCCTCTCATCAGATTTCAGTTGAAACCGAAAAGCTCAAAAGCACGCTGCACACCGTGTCCGGACCGTTTTTCACTTGTTTCTCTTCGATCTCGAATCAGAAAACATATTCTGTCCTTCCTATCTATAATCACGAAAAAAGCTGCGGCTACCTGCTGATACCGGAAATGATCCAAGCCGCTGATAAAGGATTGATTCTCACCATTGAACAGGCTGCAAACGTGATTTCCTTTGAGCTGCTGAAGGAAAACGCGCTGAAGCAATACAGCCGGCGGGCGCGGAATGAATTTTTCAGTAATTTTATCGAGCGGTCGTTCTCTTCAGACGACGAAATCAAAAACCGGGCAAAAGAATTTAAGCTCAGCTGGGATCAAAAATATATGTGCATCGCCGGAAAGCTCGACCGGAATGACAGGTCGATCAGCTTTACTGAAAATCAGCTGGCCTCTGACAGTGTATTTGAATTTCTCGAAGGCGAATTGTCTGCCTTCCCATTTCCGCCTCACCTCTTTATTAAAGGAAATGTCGGCATTCTGCTGATCGAAGCGACAGACAGCTGGAGTGAAATGCACGCCTCGGTGATCAGCTTTTTAGAACAGTTTCAGGCACAGGTTAAAAACCAATTTAAACGGACATTGTCCTTTGGCATCAGCAACATTTGCCAAAAGCTGATCGATGTTCCGGACGCTTTCACAGAAGCGTCTGACGCTCTCCAATCAGGACATTTATCAAGAAGCACGGAGTTTATCCAAGTGTACCACGCGAAAGATGTACCTGAGCTTCTCCGCCTGCTCCCGGTTGAGGATTTGAAGAAATTTTACAATTCCACTCTTCAAAGCCTGGCTGAAAAGCAGCAGGAGGATCAAAGCCTGCTTCACACACTGTCTGTCTATCTAGAGACACACTGCCAGATTTCCGAGACGGCAAAACGCTTGTACGTGCATCGCAATACGGTCATCTACCGCCTCGAAAAGTGTGAAGAATTACTGGGCAAAAGCTTAAAAGATCCCGAAACGACCATGCGGTTGCGGCTTGCCTTGCGGATGCAGCGGCTGATCAGCTAGCATTTGTCACATTATCTTACAAAAGAAATGGCTTTTCGTTACTTTCAGCAATAACGCTCCTATTTTTCAGCTACTGTACCCAATGACATCTGGCAAACGGCACGCTATCATGTTACTAAAGTTCACATGTAAAAGGAGGAGCTATAGTGAAACAAAAACCGTTTGCGGTGTTCACTCTTGGCCTGCAGCATGTGCTGGCCATGTACGCAGGTGCAATTTTGGTGCCTCTGCTTGTCGGCAGAGCGCTGAATGTAACGTCGGAACAGCTGTCCTACCTATTGGCGATTGACCTGTTAACATGCGGAGCCGCGACGCTTTTGCAGACCTGGCGAGGAGCGTACATCGGCATCGGCCTTCCCGTCATGCTCGGCAGCTCGTTTGTGGCCGTCACCCCGATGATTGCAATTGGTGCAAATTACGGCATTTCAGCGATTTACGGTTCAATCATTGCAGCCGGTGTCTTGATCTTCTTGTGTGCCCGTTTCTTCGGCAAGCTGACCGTGTTATTCCCTCCTGTCGTAACAGGAACTGTTGTGACCTTGATTGGTCTTTCTCTTGTTCCGACAGGTGTGAAAAATATGGCTGGTGGAGAAAAAGTAAACGGCAGCGCCAATCCCGAATACGGTTCGCTCGAAAACCTTCTTCTTTCTGTCGGCGTCCTTATCCTGATCTTAGTCCTCAACCGCTTTCTCAAAGGGTTTGCCCGAACGCTTTCCGTTCTGATCGGGATTGCTGCGGGCACTGCGGCGGCTGCCGTCATGGGCAAGGTCAGCTTTTCATCTGTATCTGAAGCCCCATTCTTCCAAATCCCGAAGCCGTTTTACTTCGGCGCTCCATCTTTTGAAATCGGTCCAATCATCACGATGCTGATCGTCGGAATTGTCATTATTGTTGAATCAACCGGCGTTTTTTACGCCATCGGAAAGATATGCGGCCGGCCTCTAACTGAAAAAGACCTGGTCAAAGGCTACCGGGCAGAGGGAATCGCCATTATGATAGGCGGGCTGTTCAACGCCTTTCCCTATAATACATTTGCACAAAACGCCGGATTATTGCAGCTGACAAAGGTGAAAACGAGAAATGTCGTCGTCACCGCGGGCTGTATCCTTCTATTCCTTGGTCTGATTCCTAAGTTTGCCGCTCTTGCTTCCTCCGTTCCCGCGGCTGTACTCGGCGGCGCGACTGTTGTCATGTTCGGCATGGTTATCGCCTCCGGAGTAAAAATGCTCAGTACAGTGGATCTGAAAAACCAATATCATCTGCTGACCATCGCCTGCTCAATCGCACTCGGTATCGGCGCCAGCACAGTACCGGCGATTTTCACAGAGTTTCCCGCTCCGATCCGCATTCTGGTCAGTGACGGCATGATCACAGGAAGCCTGACTGCAATCTTTTTAAACCTATTCTTCAGTTTGCGCGCCAAACAGGAAAAAATCGTTCAGAAGGAAGAACTGCCCGTATTAGAAAACAAACTTGTTTTAGAAAAAGAGGTGTAAATAGAGATGAAGGAACAGCAAAATTCCTTTCAGCTTTTGATGCTTGGGCTTCAGCATATGCTGGCGATGTATGCGGGAGCCATTCTCGTCCCTCTGATCGTCGGAGCTGCGATCGGGCTGAATGCGGGCCAGCTGACATATTTAATTGCCATTGATTTGTTTATGTGCGGGGCAGCCACTCTTTTACAGCTCTGGAAAAACCGCTATTTCGGCATCGGCCTCCCCGTTGTCCTCGGCTGTACGTTTACTGCAGTCGGCCCGATGATTTCCATTGGCAGCATATACGGTGTTTCAGCGATTTACGGTGCGATTATCGCAGCCGGGCTGATAGTCGTTTTAGCCGCGGGATTCTTTGGAAAGCTTGTCCGTTTTTTCCCGCCGGTCGTAACCGGCTCAGTCGTTATGATTATCGGCATCAGCCTGATTCCGACGGCGATGAATAACCTGGCCGGCGGTGAAGGCAGCAAAGACTTCGGCTCACTAGGCAACGTGCTGCTTGGCTTTGCCGTTACAGCCTTTATTTTAGTGCTGTTTTATTTCTTTAAAGGGTTCATCCGCTCCATTGCGATTTTACTCGGCCTTGCAGCTGGAACGGCAGCCGCTTTCTTTATGGGAAAAGTCGATCTTTCTGAGGTTGCGGAGGCGTCCTGGGTTCATGTTCCTTCTATATTTTATTTCGGCACACCAACCTTTGAGCTGCCTGCCATTCTCACCATGCTATTGGTTGCGATTGTCAGCCTTGTTGAATCAACGGGTGTTTACTTTGCTCTTTCCGATATGACAAACCGGAAACTAACAGAGAAAGATCTTGGGAAAGGCTACCGTGCGGAAGGACTTGCAATTGTGCTGGGCGGCTTGTTTAACGCGTTTCCGTATACGGCTTTCTCGCAAAACGTCGGCATCGTTCAGCTTTCAAAAATTAAAAGCATCCATGTCATTGCCATCACTGGATTTATGCTGATGGCAATCGGGCTGATGCCAAAAGCCGCGGCATTGACGACCGTGATCCCGAATGCAGTTCTCGGCGGCGCGATGATCGTTATGTTTGGCATGGTCATTTCTTACGGTATTAAAATGCTTTCTGGCGTCGATTTTGAAACACAGGGCAATCTGCTGATCATTGCTTCTTCTGTCAGCTTAGGGCTTGGCGCCACCACGGTGCCCGCCTTGTTTTCCTCTCTCCCGGGAGCAGCTTCCGTGTTGACCGGAAGCGGCATTGTCATTGGCAGCTTAACCGCGATTGCATTGAACACTTTTTTTCAATGCAAACAGCCCCATGGCGCGGAAATCAATACGTAAAGGGGAGATGGCTCATGTTCACAATTGACGACCTGAATCAAATGGATAGACAAACACTGACTGACACACTCGGATCTATTTTTGAGCACTCTGCTTGGGTTGCGGAGGAAGCCGCGGCACTGCGCCCCTTCTCCTCTCTTTCTGATTTGCATCAAAAAATGTCCCGCTTTGTAAAAGCTGCCGACCGCAAGACACAGCTTGAGCTCATCTGCAAACACCCTCGTCTCGGCACCAAGAAAACAATGAGCGCTTCCTCAGTAAAAGAGCAGCAACACGCAGGGCTCAGTAAGCTTGAACAGCAGGAATACGAGGAGTTTCTCAAACTAAATGAAGACTACTCTCAAAACTTCGGTTTTCCTTTTATTTTAGCGGTAAAGGAAAAAACGAAACAGGAGATCCGCGAAGCTCTGCTGACAAGACTGAAGAACAAACCGGAAACAGAATTCCAGCAGGCTCTTGAGGAAATATACCGCATCGCCCGCTTTCGTTTAGAGGACATCATAACAGAAAAAGGAGAGATTCAAATGAAAAGAACCATGTCTTACGGCAAAGGAAATGTGTTTGCATACCGAACGTTTTTAAAACCGCTCACAGGCATAAAGAAAATCCCTGAGTCTTCTTTTACAGGGAGAACCAATACAGTTGTTGGCATTGATGTGACATGCGAAATTGGCGGAGATGCCTTTTTGCCGTCATTTACAGACGGAGATAATACGCTTATCGTGGCTACGGATTCGATGAAAAACTTTATTCAGCGCCACCTCGCTTCCTATGAGGGAACAACCACCGAGGGCTTCTTGCATTATGTGGCTCACAGATTTTTAGACACCTATTCTCATATGGATACGATCACTCTGACAGGTGAAGACATTCCGTTTGAAGCGATGCCTGCATACGAGGATGAAGAGCTCGGTATAAGCCAGCTTGTCTTCAGAAGATCGCGCAATGAACGCGCCCGGTCGGTGCTCAAAGCAGAACGAACTGGGGATACGATAACGATGAAGGAGCAATACAGCGAAATCACGGATCTCCAGCTTGTCAAAGTGAGCGGAAACTCCTTCGTCGGCTTTATCAGAGACGAATATACGACTCTTCCTGAAGATGGCAATCGTCCGCTCTTTGTCTATTTAAACATCAGCTGGCGTTATGAACATGAGGAGGATGCATACGCCGCCGATCCAGCCCGTTACGTGGCGGCTGAACAAATCCGTGACTTAGCGAGCACTGTATTTCACGAGCTCGAAACTCCTTCCATTCAAAACTTAATCTATCATATCGGATGCCGAATATTAATGAGGTTCCCTCAGCTCACGAATGTCAGCTTCCAATCTCAAAATCACACATGGGATACAGTCGTCGAAGAGATTCCGGGCACAAAAGGAAAAGTCTACACAGAACCGCGCCCGCCATTCGGTTTCCAGCGTTTCACCGTGACGAGAGAAGACGCCGAGAAAGTAAAACGGAATGCTGGGGAAGCATTAGGGAGCCTGAATGCCTGATGGGGAGGCTGACAACACATATCTTGGATTTAACCTGCGGCAAACCCGCGGCAAACGTCAAAATCGAATTGAAGCGGTTGTACGAAGACAAAAGTCTTATTCTTATCAAAGGGGCTTTTACGAATAAAGACGGCCGAGTCGATGCTCCGCTCCTTGCGGGAGAAGAGCTGAAGTCGGGGGAGTATGTGATGGAGTTCCATGCAGGGGATTACTTTGCGGGAAAGAAAACGAACACGGCTGAGCCGTTTTTAACGATTGTAACAGTTCGTTTCCATCTTTCTGATCCGGAAGCTGATTATCATATCCCGCTTTTACTGTCGCCGTTTGGTTATCAGGTGTATAGAGGGAGTTAAGAAGGAGGAAGCCCGCTGATGAGGCGGGCTTCGCATATGTTTAGGGGTTTACTGGATCACTGCATAAATAAAAGACCTTCTCTATTGTCTTTAACTTCTTGCTTCCGCCGCTCTCTTCCCACAAACGAAAAGCTTCGTCTCTGCGTGGATCCCGTGGTCTTGGCATTACATCTCACCCGCCCCGGACCTCGTATTTGAGTTTGTTATTAATTTTTCGTTCTCTATTTCTACTTAGACTAAAAAATCATTTAAAATCAATTAAACTAGCATCACTATCAAGTTATCTCCACCAGCATATCATGTACTATCCTCTTTTAAGGGAGGTGAAGTTATGAGGTCATTCCCTTTGATCGTGGTGCTATTCATCCTATTAATTATCGTTGGTACTTCTTTCTTCGGTGGCTATTAAGAACTCACCTTACCCCATATCCGTCAGACGCCATAAGAAACCTTTATGGCGTTTGTTTTGCTATAGCGTTTTGAGCAGGGAGATATAATACTTGCTACAAATCCTCATCTTTCTGAAGCTCTATGAGCTTTTTTAAAGCTTCTACAGTATTCACCTTATTATGGCCACTTTGAAAATCCTTGACCTACTGGGCGATACCTGCTCGAATGATTTTCCTGTATTTCTCTTTTGATTGACTGATGTTCTCTGACAACTCGGCACTATGCAGGAGAAGGAGATTTTCTTTTTCATCATAGAAAGGAAACTTATGTCTCTTTTTTCTATTACCATACTCTCTGTCCCCATTACAATATGAGATGAGAGCGTGATGTTTTCCCACAACGCGGCCGTTCCCCAAAAAGAATTATTTGATTTTTTCAATCGATTTAACAGGTACTTCCGGTGGATTGAGTATTAAGTCAATCCGTTGAACAGTGACAAAGACGACAGAAAAAATCAAGGAACAAAGAAAGGCTAGTAAAAGTATTTTCCACCAATTGAAGTTATTCATCATCTCTCCCTCTTTTCTAGATTGATAATATTATCTATTTCCAGTTTTAAACACAACTAGGTAAAAAGCACAAGGGGCAAAGGGAACATTTTGTTAAAATCCTTGAAGTGTATAGGTCAAAAAGATAAACACTACAATTATTGTTACGACAACAACTGCTTCTTTAAAATCATTTTTGTCTTCTTTTTAATTTCTTCATCTATACTTTTGTTGAACTTCTTTCTTCTTATCATTCGTATTCATGATTAACCCCCTCTGAATCCATTTTTATTTAGATTCATTATTCCATCCCCCTTTTAATTCATTGCAATTTTAACGCGCAACAATTAAGTACAACAGTGTAAAAAGCCTTGGCTATATCCGAACTAAGGCTCACTCACTTTGTAGATCTTTGACGTCTCAGGAAAAAACAGCCCTTAGATTATTCCAAGGACTGTTGCAATGGCATTGATAGCATGCTTCTTTAACATATAAAATTTATTCGATATTATGCCAAGCTCCATCTAGATAGCAGTATTCGTTCTTTGCTTAGCTTTCAGCTCATTATATCCGGTGCTTTGCTGTAGCTGCGGGAAAAGTCCAATGACTCCCTTTTCCCGCAGCTCAATTCTTTTCTAATCCTACAAGCCGACCGCATAATCCCTCCATAACCGGTACACCGGCACAAATTGCCCGCCAGCCCTTCTTCAATATCTTCGTCAGTAGGTTGCGGTTTTTCCTGAAACAGAGCTTTAAGTGCAATCGTCATCCCGGGTGTGCAATATCCGCATTGGAAGCCTCCTTCCTCCAGGAAAGCGGTTTGGCAGATATCCAGTTCTTCTTTTTGAAGCCCCTCAATGGTTGTGATCGAATGGCCGGCCGCTTGATAGGCCATGGTCATACACGCATTGGCGAGCGTGCTGTCTAGCAGGACAGAACATGCTCCGCAACGGCCGATTCCGCAGGAAATCTTTGTTCCAGTCAGCTGGAATTCCGTCCGCAGAAGGTCACTCAAGCGAGCTGTAGGAACCGCATCAACCTCCTGGGCTATTCCATTCACAGTCATTCGGAACCGCTGCCTTCTTTCAGAGAAAGATCCTGCTTCTTTTACGTCCATTGTTTTATCCCCTTTCTGTCTATCGCATCAAGCAGCTCTTCACGCGAAATCGGCAGCTTGTTCACCCAGCAGCCGACTGCATCATGGACGGCCTTTACAATCGCCGGGGTGATGGCGATCGTCCCTATTTCTCCGACACCCCGCGGGCCATATGGGTCACCATCCATCAGCTCTTCTATCGCGGTCAGTTTCATTGCCGGAACATCTTTGATTCCCGGAATGACATACTGATCCAAATTCTCCGCTGCGTAACGGCCGTCCGTCATTTTTGCTTCCTCCATCAGCGTATAGCCGAGCGCCATAGCAGCGCCGCCTTCGATTTGCCCCAAATAACCCTGCGGACTGACAACCGGACCTGCCGCAATGGCGTGCTCACAATCTATCACTCTGACATCGCCTGTTAATAGATCAACCTCCACCTCAACGGCAGCCGCTCCAAATGAGTAGAGAAAATGGCCGCCGACCACAGGATCAGGCGTTGTCGGAAAATCGAATGCTGTTTCCTCTGTCAAAGGGCCTTTTTCAGCCAGCTCTCTATACGTCACCACAAGCTCTTTTGTGTATAGATCACGTAAGCCTGCGGAGCCGAGCGTAAGGTTTTCCGCTGAACAACCGCTCCATTCTGCGGCCCGTTTTTTCAGCTGAGCTAGAAACGGTTTCTTCAAACGCTGGATCGCGTGCCACACCATGCTCGTGCCGCGGGATGCTGTGGAGGAGCCTGACTTTGGCACTTTTGCGGTATCTCCGATGATAATGGAAATTTCCTCAGCCGCGCAGCCCAGCTCTTCGGTGACAATATGTTCAATCGCGGCGAGTATGCCCTGCCCGCACTCTTCAAATCCAAATGAAGCCGTGATTTTGCCGCCACTTGAAAGGGAAAGACGCCCTCCTGCGGCATCCATCCGGCCATAGCCAAGCCCGCCGCCATGCATGGTGATCGCAGCTCCAACACCCCTTCGTTTATAACGAGACGTCTGATGTTTTCTTTTGAGAATAGGAGATGCAGAAATGACGTTCAATACCTGCGCCGCTCCGTCAGTGGGCGCAATCCGGTGCTCAAGCGGCCCCGGGTCATGCGGTTTTCTGATATTTTTTCTTCGCAGCTCCAGCGGGTCGATGCGGAGCATGCTGCTGAGGCGATCAAGATGGGTTTCAAGCGCAAATGTGATTTGATTGCCGCCAAAGCCCCGGAATTCTCCCGCCACCCCATTGTTCGTAAACACAGAGATCCCTTCAGTGCGGATATTAGGGATGCGGTACGGACCCGCGGCATGCTCAGCAGAAAAGTCCAGGACTGCCGGTCCCAGCGTGGCGTAAGCGCCTGTATCGGCAATGATTTTCACATCATGAGCCAGAAGCTTTCCTGTTTGATCAGCCCCTGTTTTGATCGTGATTTTCATCGGGTGGCGTTTGATTCCTGAGCGTACAGATTCCTGCCTCGTCTGATGAATTTTGACCGGGCGTCCGCTTTTACGGGCCAAAAGCGCGGCATACGGCTGAATATTCAGCTCATCCTTTCCGCCAAATGAGCCGCCCATCGGACTCGACACAACCCGAATCTTCTCTTCAGGAATACCAAAAATGCGGGCAAGCTGAAAACGGTCCTTGTAGCCGTGCTGAGTGCCAGCATACATTGTAAAACCCCCGTCACGTTCCGGAACAGCTACGCCCCCCTCCGTTTCCATATACGTATGCATCTGCCGCGGCAGTTCGTAGGTTTCTTCAAGAATCGTGTGACACGATTGGAACCCCGCTTCCACATCGCCGTGCGAGAAAAACGCGCGATGAAGGATGTTCCCGTCCGGGTGCAGCATATGCGCATCTGGTTCGAGCGCTTTTTCCGGAGAATCAATGACCATCAGCTTCCTGTACACCACGTGAATCAGCTCCAGCGCGGCTTCAGCAATGTCTTCCGTTTTTGCTGCGACGGCCGCCACTGCATCTCCGACATAACGTACTCTATCCTCGCATAGAACCGGCTGGTCAGGAATGACGATCCCAAAACGGTTTAAACCTGGAACGTCCTTATGGGTGACGACCGCTCGCACACCTTCCATTTCTTCAGCCTTTTTTGTGCAAATCGACACGATTTCCGCATGAGGATAAGCGCTTCTCAGGATTTTGCCATACAGCATCCCCGGAAAGGTGAGATCAGTCATATACTTCAATTCACCCGTGACCTTTCCCCTTCCATCCGGCCTTATTCTTGACGGTTTGCTTATGCCCATTTATCCCCCTCCCTCAATCAAAAGCTCGGACATGATGACGTTGGCAGCCGCCTTTTTTCTGTATGCCGCTGACACGAAAGCATCGGCTGAAAACGGCAGCTCCTTGATAAGTGTTTCGTACAGTTCGTGTGCCTCCCATTCAGGCTCCATCCATTTCCCTTCGCTCTCTATTAATCTTTTCGGCCTGATATCAGCATGGCCCGCTGCGAGGCGAATGTCACTGTCTTTCAGTAAACGTCCTGCCGTCACAGCAACCGCTCCGGTAAATGCCTGCCGCCTTCCCAGCTTGCGGAAAAACACACGATCTCCCTCTGGACGCGGGATGATCACACGGGTCACGATTCCATGTGGATACGCTTCACTGGAGATCCATTCAGCAAGCGGCAGCCTGACAAGCTCCTTCTGATAAACGATGAGCTCCGCATCAAGCACGAGCAGGAGCGGAATCAAATCCCCTATTTTACTCGCTATGTTACCGCCAATTGTGGCCCGGCTTCGGATCCCCGGCGCTGCAACAGCAGAAACTGCATCACATAAGCAAGCCAGCGCCCGCTTGATGAGGCTGTTTTTTCTGCATTCATTCAGCGTGGTAAGCGCCCCGATCGACACGTGGGTGTCATCAGCGGTAATGCCTTTCATTTCTTCGATGGCTTCAAGACTGATGAGATGCGTTTTTGGAAGAATTCCTTTGTCCCATTGGAGCTGGAGCAGCGTGCTGCCCGATGCTGCACACACATCTGGCGCAAACTGCTCCAATAGAGAAAATGCCTCATCAAGCGCTGCCGGCCTCCATAATTGAATGTTCATCCGCGCCTGCGTCACTTGTACGTTCATGAATTCGCCTCCTAACAGTGTCATATTCCTCCGGCGTATCAATATCTTCCAGTTCCTCGCACTCTTTCACTACCACTACTGTTCCGATGCCAAGCTGTCCGTTTTTGAGCAGCCTGCGAGCACCCTCATCTCCCTTTAACTCCTTTACATATGGAAAACAGGCGGATGAGAAATAAATAGGCGGACTGAGCGTACGCAAAGACGCTGACACGGCAAACAATTCGTGAGCCCTTGATATCAGGGCATTTACATGGTCGACGGAAAGCTGCGGCTGGTCACCCAACAAAATGACGACTCCGTCTGCCCCCATGCTTTCCGCTTTTCTCACCCCGCTGCTGACAGAATGCCCTTGGCCCTTTTCCGCTTCTTTACAGACATGCAGGCTCCAGCGATCCAGAAACGGCGGTGAATAATATTGCTCCCCGATCCACTCAAGTGAAGCATGTTCTGTTCTCTCGACAATCAGCACATGGTCAAGACGGGATAATAGAGCTGCTTTTAATGAAGCCGATCCGATCGTTTCTCCTTTTAGCGGCAATGCCAGCTTGTTTGTGCCCATTCTCTCACTTTTTCCGGCCGCCAAAAATACACCGATAATGCTCATATAACCGCCAGCCGTTTTCGTGTTTGAAGGATTTCCGCAACGATGCTGACGGCAATTTCCTCTGGGCCTTCCGCGCCGATTTTCAACCCGACCGGACTGTAAAAATGAGCGGGCGGCTGTTTTCCATTCAGCAGCCGTTTCGTGCGGTTTTCAGAACCTAGAAGCCCGATATAATGAAGGTCTCGAGATAATAAGGATTTAACGATGACTTGATCGTGCTGAAAATGGTGAGTCGCCACAACAGCGAAATCCTGAGGCGAAAATTCAAATTCACTCAGCATCTGCTCCGGAAAGACAGTGATCAGCTGATCTGCTTTTGGAAAATGAGAGGCTGTGCAATACGCGGGCCGCCAATCTGTCACAATGACAGAAAATCCGCTCTCAGCCGCCAAATTGGCGAGCGGTCTCATATCTGGGCCCGCCCCAAACAGAATGAGACGCGGCTTTGGCTCAATACGCTGAATAAAAATGTTTGATGATCGATCAAAATGCGGCAAATGAAACGTTGAAGCAGTGCGTTGAATGTCTTGAAGCGGCGCATCCGGCCAGTGCCCAAAATGCCCGGTCTCTGACAAAAACAGATAACGCCCTGACGGTGAGAATTCAATCTGTGTAACAGCTGTTACGGCTTTTCCTGCATAAAGGCAGTCTCTTACTCTTTCATAGTGCCGCTTTTTTTCCTGAGAGATTCGTTCCGCATAGATATGAATAACGCCATTGCAGCCGACTCCCATGCCCCATGAAAGATCGTCTTCAGCCCGCATGTCATAGGATATAAGCGCTGTAGGCAGCTGATCGCCGAGCTCACCGATTCTTTGGGATAAATCCTCTTCCAGACACCCGCCGCTGAGCAAGCCAATTCTTTCTCCATTTTTCTTAAAGAGCATAGTGGCGCCCGCTTTTCGATATGCGGAGCCTTCAACTTGAACAATGGTCGCCAGCACAGCCTCATCCTGATCTTCCAGAAGCGCATCTAAAATCATGTGAAAATACTCCAATGCCGCATCCTCCTCTCAAAAAATGCCGTAAGAAATAAAACGTCATTTAATAGGGCCGTGTATAAAGAATAGATGAAAAAAGATAAAATGACTCATGCCCCGTCAGAAAATGCAACACAGAGAAAACGGATTTGTAAAAAGAGTCAAACAGAGAAAATCAGATTGGAGAAAGAGCGAAAAGTAAAAAAAGCGTGCGGAATTCCGCACGCTTTTTCTTTAAATCGCCGTCTGGCTTTTAGCATTTTCATATACATCAAGCGCAGCCTGAAGTGCTTTTCCTGCTTCAATCACAGCGCCGTGTCTGAGAAGCACAGCTTCTAATCCGGCAAGCACAAACAGTACGTTTTCCCGTCTGCAGCTGTAGCCCATCGTACCAATTCTCCAAATCTTCCCGGCTAAAGGGCCGAATGAGCTGGCGATTTCGATTCCGAACTGTGCCAAAAGCATATGGCGGACTGACTCTCCATCTACGCCGTCCGGGATTTGCACACAGGTGACAACAGGCATTTTGCAGCTCTCATCCCCAAACAGCTTCAGCCCCATCGCTTTAATCCCGGCTATTAACGCGGCCTCATGGTGCTGATGCCGCTCGAAACGTGCTTTAAGGCCTTCATCAAGCACCAGTCTCACGCCCTCACGCAAGGCATAAAGCATCGTTGTCGCTTCTGTATGATGATTGAGCCGCCGTTCGCTCCAATAATCCTCGAGCTGGCTCAAATCAAAATAATTGCTTGTGATCGGGCGATTTCCGGAAAGCTTCGCCTTGTCTGCCTGGGTCGCAATTCCGCGTTCCACCTTTTTGCGCGCCGCAATAATATCTGCCACCCGTTCATTATATGTAATCGGTGCCATGCCAGACGGAACAGACAGACACTTTTGCGTACCGCCGATAGCTGCGTCAATGTTCCATTCATCCACTTTCACCTCGCAGCCCCCAATTGTCGCTACCGCATCGACAATAAACAGTACATCCCGAGCACGGCACGCTTCTCCAATTGCTTTCAGCGGATGGATTCGGCCAGTTGATGTTTCCCCGTGCACCATCGCCACAATTTTCGGCTTCACCTTTTTCATTTCCCGTATAATTTCGTCAGGGTCAAAAACCGTTCCCCACTCACACTCAATCGTATGAACATTCGCCTCGTACCGCTCAGCGATTTCAGTCAGCAAAAAGCCGAAGCGGCCGTATATCGGAATTAGCACGTCATCTCCCGGTTCAATGACACTCGCTAACACCGCTTCGATTCCCGCCCGTGATGTGCCGTCAATCGGATACGCCCAACGGTTTTTCGTTTGAAACAATTCTCGGAGCATCTCCATCGTTTCATTCATGATATCGGTAAACGCCGGGTCAAATTGGCCGACAACCGGCGTGCTCATCACTCTTAATACACGCGGATCGACCTCTACAGGTCCCGGTGTCATAATCGTTCTTAACGGTGTACATAATTCTTTTCTGCCTGACACAGCCATTCCTCCTTCATCAGTAAGCCAGTTTATATAATAAATGAGTCAATGTGCGGACGCCGATCTCAAGCTGACGTGCAGAAGTAAATTCCTCCGGGGAATGGCTGATGCCGCCTCTGCTCGGCACAAACAGCATACAAGCGGGACAGCTCCTTCCGATCATTTGCGCATCATGCCCTGCCCCGCTCACCATTTCTTCACAGCTGATACCGTTTTCTGCCGCTGTCTCAAGAGCCTTGGCAGAAAGCGTTTCGTCCATCGGCACAGGCTCTATTCGCATATATTCATCAATCATGGCGTGAATCCCTTTTTCGTCACAAATACCGTTGATGACAGCTGTCATTTCTTCATGAAAATGCTCCAGCACACGCTGATGCTGATGTCGAATATCGATTGAAAACTGCACCCGTCCAGGTATGACATTAGCCATATTGGGCTCCACCGTCATTTTTCCGCATGTCAGGCGAAGCTCATCCGGCTGTTCTTCAGCACGAAGCAGCAGTTCATGAATCATTCGGCTGCTGGCTGCGAGCGGGTCCTTGCGCCATTTCATGGAGGTGGTCCCTGCGTGGTTGCATTCTCCCTCAAGCGTAATCAAATATCTTCTCTGCCCGACTATACTTGTCACCACACCGAGATCTCGTCCTGACATTTCAAGCGTCTGTCCTTGTTCAATGTGAATTTCTATAAAAGCGTTGATATCTGTCCTGTGCGCTGACGGATACACGCCTCTGCCAAAACCGTTGTCATGCATCGCCTCTTGTAATGAAACACCTGATCCGTCCCTCGGTACTTCCGCATGCTTCAATGACAAAGCACCCATCATATTCCCTGATCCCCAGTATGTCATCGGAAAACGGCTGCCCTCTTCCTCACATAAAGACACAGCCTCAAGCGTTTTTTTCGGCGCTCCGTATGTTTCTTTAAGCTGCTTTAAAGCAAGCATTGCCGCAAGCACGCCATATGCGCCGTCATACTTTCCCCCATTGATCACAGTATCGATATGTGAGCCGGCTAAAATCACATCATCCGGAGACTGGGTGCCCTGAAGCCTTCCAAAGACATTGCCGACATCGTCAAATCTGGCGTCAAGCCCAAAAGCCGACATCTCCGCTTTCACGGCGAGCTGCGCGTCCATCCACTCTTTGGTGTACAAAAGTCTCGTTACCCCGCCATCAGCAGACACGCCGAATTGGGCAAGCCAATCAATGTAATCAGCAATGCCGCTTTTTACTGAAAGCCTCTGCTTTTCCATGTGCTTCCTCCTCTGGCCGTTATGGTGACTTCATTATAGAGGGAGGAAGACATTAGTTCATCAGCACATAAACCAAAAAAATGTTTGTTTTTTAGTCATCATAACCAGTCTGCCATTCCATTTTAGAAAAAGCAGCCAGTAAGGAAGAGAGTCAATAAGCAGCAATGAATTAAAAAAACAGTAAGAGGAAAAAAAGGGGATGAACTAGCGAGATTCACGGGAAGAAAATATTTCAGTGAAGCAAGCAATGTGCAGACCTCAGCGTTTTTACAAGCGAATGAAGCAGCACTCAATCAAGGAAAAACGCAGACTAAAGATCCTGAAACACTAGAGTTCCGCCTCCTCCAAAGGTACTAATTTACAATTTTAATGAAAAATATACAAAATGACACTTCTAACCTTTCATTCAATTTTAGATAATAGACATGATCTGATCTAAAGGAGGGCAAGTGATGACAAAAAAAGCAAGGTTTCTGCCGCTCGTCTGTGTATTACTGATTTCCGGATGGTTTGCGCCCTCTGCTTCAGCAAGCGCGCAAACCGGATTGAACCTGAATGACCGTGCAGCTATTTCTCCCGCAGCCTCCGGAGGCATTCTCTCATTGGTCTCTCCCGTTGCACCATACACCGACACAGACACCTATTATGAAGGTGCTGAAGGAAAAAGCGGAGAGGCGTTAAAAAGCGCGCTGCACCGCATCATCAGCGGACATACGATGCTATCTTACAGCGAGGTATGGAACGCGCTGAAAGAAACGGATGCAGATCCGGCAAATCCGAATAACGTCATCCTGCTCTATACGAATGAATCGCGTTCGAAAAACCTAAACGGCGGCAATGTCGGGGACTGGAACCGGGAGCATGTCTGGGCGAAATCCCATGGCGATTTTGGTACAAGCAAGGGGCCCGGCACTGACATTCATCACTTGCGACCAGCAGACGTCCAAGTAAACAGCGCCAGAGGCAACTTGGACTTTGACAACGGCGGCAACGAGTATGCGAAAGCACCCGGAAATTATTATGACGGAGATTCTTGGGAGCCCCGCGATGATGTGAAAGGCGATGTCGCCCGCATGCTGTTTTACATGGCTGTCCGTTACGAAGGAGATGACGGCTACCCTGACCTTGAGCTCAATGATAGGACAGGAAACGGCTCTGCTCCTTATCATGGAAAACAATCCGCCTTGCTTGAATGGAATAGGCAGGACCCTGTTGATGCCCGCGAAAGAAAAAGAAATGAAATCATTTATGAAAAATATCAGCACAACCGAAATCCATTTATCGATCACCCTGAATGGGCAGACGACATTTGGCCGTAAGAAAAAGGTGCTCCCCGAAGGGAGCACCTTTTTCTAATACACAGCCTGTTCCGTTTCAGCATCGAAAAAGACGGCGTGATCCATTTTCACCGCCAGCTGAATCGAATCGCCCGCGGCGATTCGATTGCTGCCGCCCAGCCTTACCGTAAGCCGCTCGTTCCCGGTGCTGACATGCACAATCAGCTCAGATCCCAAATTTTCATTCACTTCCACCGTCGCCTTCAACACGGAATCAAACAGCTGATCATATCCAGTCATTTGTGCGATGTGCTCCGGCCGTACCCCGACAGTCATCTGTTTTCCGGCATAGCCTTTTTCCTTCAGCCGTTTCGCCTTTTCTTCAGGTATATGAAGCCGGATCGAAGAGTTTGTGAAAAACAGCTCGCCATGCTGCTCTTCAATCATGCCTTTGAAAAAATTCATTCCAGGAGAGCCAATAAACCCGGCCACAAACAGATTTGCCGGATAATGATAGATATCATGAGGCTTGGCCACTTGCTGAATTTCGCCTTCATTCATGACGACAATCCGATCACCCATCGTCATCGCTTCAGTCTGATCATGGGTGACATAGATAATGGTTGCTTCTAGCCGCTGGTGAAGCTTGCTGATTTCTGTCCGCATCGTCACTCTCAGCTTCGCATCCAGATTAGAAAGCGGCTCGTCCATTAAAAAGACCTTCGGTTCCCGCACGATAGACCTGCCGAGAGCCACCCTTTGCCGCTGGCCGCCGGAAAGTGCCTTCGGTTTTCTCTTCAGCAAATGCTCAATCTCCAAAATGTTTGCAGCTGCATGCACCCGCTCGGCAATTTCTTGTTTCGGCATTTTTCTGAGCTTTAATCCAAACGCCATGTTATCGAAAACTGTCATATGCGGATACAGCGCGTAGTTTTGGAACACCATCGCGATATCACGCTCCTTCGGCGGAAGGTCATTGACCCGTTCCCCATCGATAAAGAGGCTTCCTTCAGAAATGCTTTCCAGCCCAGCCACCATCCGCAGGGTTGTCGATTTGCCGCAGCCTGACGGCCCCACCAGCACCAAAAGCTCTTTATCTTTTACATCTAAATCAAAGTCCTTCACCGTTAATTGTGAATGATATGACTTTTTGACATGTTCAAATGTTAATGAAGCCATCAGAAAACGCCCCCTATCTTTTTTCTCCGTTATTTCGTCACTGGAAACAACTCGTTCTTTCTGTTATTTTTAGAGTAATCAATTCCCATATTTGCTATATTTCTAAAATAAAAAACGCAAATTTGTATTATAACGTCATAATACATTATAATATAAATAATAGCTTAAAAGGAGGCTACCCCTTGTTAAACAACGGAAGTTCAACACCTTTATACATTCAGCTAAAACAAATCATAACAGATGACATTAAAAAGGGCTTGTATTCCCCGGCTGCCAAGCTGCCCACAGAAAACGAGCTTTGCAGCAAGTATAATGTCAGCCGCATTACCGTCAGAAAAGCCATTCTCGATCTGGTCGAAGAAGGCTATCTGATCAGGCAGCAGGGAAAAGGAACGTTCGTTAAAAGCCCTAAATTGAAGAGAGAGCTGATTGCAGTAAACGGCTACTCTGAATTTATGGAATCAACCGGAAAAAAGCCGAAGCACCAGGTTCTGTCCCATGAAATCATTCCAGCATCGAAACCGATTGCCGAAAAGCTTCAAATTAATACCGAGAGCCCTGTCGTTGAATTAAAACGGATTTTATATAATGATGATCAGCCGCTCACCTTTGAAATCACGCATTATCCGCTGGAGCTGTTTCCTGCCATCAATACGTTTATTGCGGACGGCGTATCTATGCATGATATTTTGAAGCAGCAATACCAAGTTGTTCCCACTCACAATACGAAACTATTAAACGTTGTATATGCCCAGCAGGAGGAAAGCAAATACTTGGATTGCGATATTGGAGATGCACTGTTTGAAATCGATAAAACCGCATTTACCTCAAACGATCAGCCGATCTACTGCTCACTGTTTTTAATGCACACAAACCGTGTCACATTTACAATCAACAGCCCCTACACATAACAGGCATAAAAAACGAGACACTGCTTATAGTATTCTCGTTTTTTCACTGCTTCCCCCTTCCTCCAAGCGGTAGGGATAGCCGTAGCCGAATGCCCCGTACACTCCGCATGTATTCGCAGCTGTTTCCGCTCCTTGGCGCAAAGCGTCCGCCATATCCTGATTCTCACAGAAGGCAGTCAAAAATCCCGCGATAAATGAATCTCCCGCTCCGAGTGTATCAATTATATCAGCTTCCACAATCGGCTGATGATAGATTCGGTCTCCCGCAGACAGGATCGCCCCTTGCCCGCCGCGGGTCATACAAACGATTTTTGCTCCGTACTCATGTGCCTTTTCGGCAAGCTGGCCGCACTCCGTCTCACTCAGATCGCTACCTGAAAAGAACGCGTACGTCACATAAGGACAGACCTTTTTCAAATACTCATCCTCTCGATTTGTTGAAAAATCAAAAGAGACCGGAATCAGACTGCACAGCTGCGGCAAATCGTTCTCAAGCCTGCTGTACACACTGGTATGCAGCAGATCATGCCCACTGATAAAAGATAAGTCCTTTTCCTGAAACACAAGACGGAGACGCGACTGGATGCCCCCCTTATTCGATCGGACAAAGATCCGGTCCCCCTGTTCATCAAGGGTAACGATTGCCATTCCGTTTTCCCCATGCGCCTGGCGAATAAAATCCGCGTTAACCTTCTCCAATTTCAGCACATTCAGCAGATGAGCCGCGGCTTCGTCATTGCCGACGATTCCGATATAAGAAGCCTCATGTCCAAGCCGTTTTGCAAGCACTGCAACATTTAAAGCGTTTCCTCCCGGGTAGAATGTTTCTTGATCCTGATAGTAGTCTACAACATTGTCTCCAACAGCAATTAATTTCATTGTGCTTCCTCCTTTATCCTTTTACGCTTCCGCTTGCAATCCCGCGGACAAAATATTTCTGCATAAATAAAAATAGAATAATAATCGGCGCAGCAGAAATCGTTAATCCCGCCAGCAAGACGCCCCAATCCGTCTGCAGTGCATCTCGGAACTGCATCAGCCCCGCCGGAATGGTCCGCAAATTCTCGTCATCTATGAAAATAATCGCAAACATAAACTCATTCCACGTATGGTAAGCCGTCAAAATGCCCGACGTCACTAAAATAGGCACACTCATTGGTAAGAAAATTCTGAAAAATACTCCAAAACTCGTACACCCATCTAAATAAGCCGCCTCTTCCAATTCTTTAGAAATAGAAAGAAAATAAGAGCGGATCAAAATGATGGTAAACGGAATCCGATAAGCCGCATAAGGCAATATCAAAGCCCAATACGTATTGTAAAGCCCCAGCGACTGAATAATGGAATAAAGCGGCACAAGACTGACCTGAGGTGTCAGCATCAAACCGCCAAGACAAAGCACCAAAAAGAACCCTTTTCCTTTAAACTCGAACCTCGAAAGCCCGTACGCTCCCCATGCGCTGATAAAGACAGTGATTATACATGTCAGCGCCGTCACGATCACACTGTTCATAAAATAAGAAGAAATTCCCTGATTCCAGGCGGACACAAAATTCTCCGGATGCCACGAAGACGGCAGCGACCAGCTGTTCTCAAAAATATCATCCGAGCTTTTAAAGGCGCTCATGACCATCCATAAAAGCGGATAAGCAATCGCGATAAGATAGAGAAACAGAAAAACCCACACAGACGTTTCTCCGATATACCATTTTCGCCTCGGCTTTCTCTTCACCTCGATGTGCCGGTCAGGCACAGGCTCTAATCTGAACGAATCTGTCTTCTTTTGAGGCAGCATCTGTTAATCCTCCTTTCCGGTTTTAAAGAACTTCATTTGCATGAGCGACAAAGCAAGCGTAATGATTAACACAACAGTGGCAATCGCTGAAGCATAGCCCATCATATCCTTTGTAAAGGCACTTTTATATAAGAATGTGCTTAATACCTCAGAAGCGTTTCCCGGTCCGCCGCCTGTCAAAATGTACGGCTCGTTAAACACTGTAAAAGCGCCTGTCAGCGTCATCACCACCGCAACAAAAGACATCTCTTTCGTCTGGGGAATGGTAATGTGAAAAAACTGCTGAATTTTTCCCGCGCCGTCAAGACGCGCCGCTTCATACAGTTCATCCGGTATTTTTTGAATCGACACAATGTACAGCATTGCGATATAACCGACAGACTGCCACTGAGATACAAAGATGACAGAAAGCATAGCCGTGCTGTCATCCCCGAGCCATGCCCTTGTCAGCTGATCAAGACCAACCGCCTGAAGCAGCTGATTCAAAAGCCCCGTCTCAGGGTTGTAAATAAAATCAAACAAAAGCGCGATAACCGTCATCGAGATGACAACCGGCAAAAAGAAAACGGTACGAAAAAAAGGCGACCATTTTCTGACCAGCTTATCCTCAAGCACCGCCGCCAAAATTAAACCGCCAAACACCTGGCATACAATTGAGATCACTGCGTAGAGCACGTTATTCGTGAGGGCTTGATAAAAGACAGGATCACGAAATAATTCAACATAGTTCTTCAATCCGATAAACGTTTTTTCCGGAGAAAAAGAGCTCCATTGAAACAGACTGAGAAAGACATTCTCAAAAATCGGGATATAAACGAAAAGTAAAAAAACAAGAGCCGGCAGCAAAAACAAATAGGGGATTATTCTATTTTGATTGACCAAGGATAACTCATCTCCTTTATAAAAAGAAAAGGTGCGTCGCTTCACCTTTTCTTTGATTTATTCAGCTGACGCCCGCACTTGCTTGGCTGCTTTTTGAACGGCTTTCATGACCTGCTTCGGTGTCATGTCGCCCCCAAGCATTTGCTGGACGCTTGTTAAGTACACATCTGCGATTTCAACATCAACATCCATGTCAAACCACGGAACCATTGATTTGGCATCTACGATATGCTGAACGGCTTCACGCTGTATGGCTGTAGAATTTTCTTCGGTTGCCGTCCCTTGCACCGCACTGTATTTGCCGACGTCTTTGACGAGCTTTTCACCCATTTTTTTCGACGTCAAAAATTGCAAAAATTCCACTGCTTCCTTTGGATGTTTTGTTTTCGAGGAAATCATAAATCCTTCAGGCGCCCCCGTTAACGCTTCTGAAGATCCTTTTTGCCCGCTGATTTCAGGGAATGAGAACATCCCTAGATTCACTGGCTCGACCAGTTTGATTTCAGCAGTTTCCGCATATATCATCGCCGACTTTCCGCTTTTAAATTGCTGTCTCACATATTCATGGTCGACGGAGTTTACATGTTTATTGAAGTAAGGCATCAGTTCCTGCAGCTTTTCAAGTGCTTTCACATAGCCTTCATCGGTAAATTCACCCGTTTTGGCGTTATAGTCCTTTTCTCTTGTTTTTTCATCGACCATCCGCTGATTCAGCGTGCCGATATAATGTGAGATTGTCCAAGTCGCTTTTGTTCCGAAACTGATCGGTGTATAGCCATTTTCTTTCAGCTTCTTCGAGACATCGATGAGTTCATCCCAAGTCGCCGGGGGCTCTAGATTGAGCTTTTTAAATATGTCTTTATTATAGAAAAATGATTTAGCGTCCATTTGCCACGGCACGCCATATTGTTTGTTTTCATACGTAAATGGTGTAACTTGCGATTGAACGAGCTGTGATGACCAATCTGTATCATCTTTGTAGTAGGACGAGAGATCAAGTGCTTTCTTTCCTCTGATAAATTTAAAAGCAAACTCGTCACTCCATGAGAAGTAAATATCAGGAGGGCTGCTGGTTCCCAGCATAACTTTAATTTTATCTTTATAGGAGTCATTCAAAACCGCTTCAGTTTGAATGTCGATATCCGGATGCTCTTTTTCAAATTCCTTTACAACCTCTTCAAAATACCTTTTTTCCGGCTCCTTCGGCCATCTGTGGAAAAATTTCAATGTCACCTTTCCATCCGCTGAACTGCCCTGGCTCGAACAGCCCGCAATGGTGAGCATACTGACAGCTGCAATGATCAAAAATAAAAACATTTTCTTCAAAGGGTTGGCCTCCTCTGGACATTAGACTATAATGTTATATAACATTATAGTCTAATGCATAATGGTTCCTCTTTTTCAGATCAATACTCAACTTTCCACATGTATCTTCTATGAGATAAAGGATGATTTCTCGCTTCTGCCAAAGCATCCGCATAGCTTCTCAGCACACGGTTAAGAACGAGCGGAGCAAGATAGCCTTTTACTGAATCGTCAATTGCAGTGAAGTCGTAAGATGCGGCATCGAGCACAGTCAGCTTTTTGCCATATTTTTTCGAGAAGGTAAGCGCCCGCTCTTCAAGAGGCCTTGTTTCATCTAAACCGAGCAGGATGATAAACGGCACGGATTCATCAATAATTTCGAACGGTCCGTGAAAATATTCTCCGGCATGAATGGCGTGGGAATGAATCCATTGCATTTCCATGAGAATGCAGATGCTGTAGGAGTAAGCGACACCGTAGTTTGCACCGCTTGCCATTGTATAAATGATGCTTTCTTTTTCATGTGTTTTTGCAAATTGCTGTGCGTTGTCAGCTTCCTGCTTAAGGGCTTCATCATACACAGCCTGCAATTGACCTAAACCTTCAATTGCTTGTTCAAATGTCGTATTGTTTTCTAATACCTGCAAAGCGCCGAAAACGATTTGATATAGAACACCATAGTTCGTATTGATCGCCTGCGCCTCATCACCCCAGTCATACTGGGCGACATATTGCGCTTCCTGTGCTAAAGGAGACTCCGGCTTATACGTCATTGCAATCGTAAGCGCGCCTTTGCTTCTCGCAAATGCAGCGGCTTTTACCGTTTCCGGGGTATTTCCCGAATGCGAGCACAAAATGACAAGAGACTTTTCACCAAGCTGCACAGGGTTTCGCTGAATAAATTCATTAGAGCTGTAAAGGTCAGAGCTGATTGATTTTGACTCCCTGTCAAACACATATTTACTCGGATACATAATGGCCGAAGACCCTCCGCATGCGACAAAGAATACATGGTCGATGGTTTTTCCTTTCAAATCCTGCAAGAAAGCTTGAACCTCACGATTAACTTTTGCTGTGACCTGACTCAAATCCTTCACTCCTCATTTTTATTATATAACGTTATATAACATTATATATTGTTATATTAAAGTCCAGAGATAGGAATGTCAATATTATTTTCTGAAATTTCTCATTAATTTACTCGAATAATAGACAAAGATCTATCTGCGGAAAAATGCCCAAATGAAAAGCCAGAACTTAATATAAGCTCTGGCCTCGCTGTTCAATCCGCAGACTGACTTCTTATTTAAAAAATACCTTGTCTATATTATACTTCGAGTGCTGTGTATTGATGATATAGGTTTCATAAATTTCTCTTTCCATTGGATCTTCAACTACACATACTTCAATTTTATAAACTTCGTCCCTGTGATGTTTAATCGGTGAGACAGTGTCTTCAAAATGTTTCTTAATTCTCTGTCTTAACTTTCTGGCTTTACCGACAAATAGCAGTTCGTCATGAATGTTATAAAACATGAAGATGCCGCCTTTATCCCTTGGTATCTGGTGAAAGTCGATGAATCCGTAAATCGCCTTTATTTTCGGCTCGTTATCATTAGCTGACTGCTGTCGTTCAGTGATGGTGACATTCGGTGCGGGTATATCAATTTTTATCAAAATCAGTTCACGTCCTCTTTTTCATTAAAGATAAATGCTAACACAGACAGGAAAGAAAAGCTAGAACAGCTTTATTATATTTGTTTGTCATGCCTTTCATTATTATGCAAGCGCTCCGGCAAGATCATAAGGGCTAAGGTCTATTTCTGTCTGCTTTCCGAGAACTAGCTTTGCGAGCTCTGAACCGAGAAACGGTCCCATCGTTAGCCCCGACGCGCCTAAACCATTAGCGGCGTAAAGTCCCTGAACATTCGGCACGGCACCCACCACTGGCAGAAACCCCGGTGTAAACGGTCTGAATCCCACTCTTGTTTCAATGACTGTGCTGTCAGCAAGCCCAGGGGCTGCGGCAAGTGCTTTGCTCAAGACTTCATGCTGTCCCCCTGCTGTCACACGCAGGTCTTTAAGATCGGCCTCATTTTCATGGGTGGCGCCTGCTACAATTCTGCCGTCATCAAAGGACAAAATATACTGGTCATTCGGCGGCATCACCACCGGCCATGATCCAGTATCTGCACTAGGAATTTCAAAATGCATAATTTGCGCCTTCTGAAAGGATACTTGAAAATGAATGCCCAGAGGCTTCATCAACTCATTGGCCCATGCCCCTCCAGTCACGATCACACTATCAGCCTCAAACTGCTGTTTGTCTGTTTGGACACCGGTGACTCTTCCGCTTTCAAAACACAAGGACGCATTTCCTTTTTCAATGACCGCACCATGTTTCTCTGCAGCATTCAAAAGCGACCGGCAAAGCGCCCTCCCGTTCACACGGGCGGCACCGCTGATATGAACCGATTCATAGCCATCAGCTAAAATGGGAAACAGCTTTTTCGTTTCACTCGCGGACAAACGGGTGATGTCACCGATCTCCGGCGCATGCTCGCGCCTCTTATACGCCCGCTCCTCCATCTTATCGAGCTTCGCTGCATCAGTGTGAATGCTGATCGCGCCGACACGCTTGTATCCGGTGTCTGTTTCACCGTCCTCTTCCAGTTGCTTGATTAAATCATTATAGTATCGCGCTCCGCCCTTAGCGAGCTGATACCAATCCTGATTGCGGCGCTGCGAAAGCCAAGGGCAGACAATCCCTGCCGCCGCGTCCGTCGCTTGTCCCGGCTCATTCCGGTCAATCACCGTAACCCGGGCTCCTGCTTTTGCAAGATGATAAGCCGTCGATGCACCTAGTATGCCTGCGCCGACGATGATGTAAGACTTCATATGCAAACACCTTTTCTTTTATAATATCTATTCATTTTACCAAATAGAGTGCTTTCCTTCGACCTTTAGCCCCAATATGGAAAAACCGCGAAGTTCGTCCAATCTCTTCACTCTCCTATCGAATATCCTGTCACTATCAATAGAGAAAGGATGATACCATGAGCGAAAATCGTCATGAAAATGAAGAAAACACAGACCGCAATACAGCAGTTGCAAAAGTCCAAAACAGCGGCAATTCAAATGTTGTGGTCAACGTGAATACTGATCAGGACCAGGCACAGGCGCAGTCACAAGACGGGGAAGAGTAATGAACGAAAATATTATTCCTATCAACAGACATGCTGCGGAAATGCCCAAAAATGGCTCTGTTATTGAAAACAGCGGCAATTCGGAAGTCCATATTGATATTCACATTGACACAATGCCGATTGCCTTTGCCGTTTTATGCTCTGCATTAGCCGCAAAGCAGATGACAAAAGATGAATTCGACACAGCCTATGCTCAATTATTAGAGATGAACAGCAATTATACCAACAGAACATCTGTGATGAAAGTTGTTAACCCCGAGACAACAGAAAGCTGAGAAAGAACAATACCGTGCGAGCCCCCTCGGCCCACGGTTTTCTTCTGCATATAAAAAGGACGCGTCTGAAAACCAGTCGCGTCCTTTTTTATTAACATTAACCGATTGAACCTTCCATTTCGAATTTAATCAAACGGTTCATTTCAACTGCGTATTCCATTGGAAGCTCTTTTGTGAATGGCTCGATGAAGCCCATTACGATCATTTCAGTCGCTTCTTCTTCGGAAATACCGCGGCTCATCAAGTAGAAGAGCTGCTCTTCAGATACTTTAGACACTTTCGCTTCGTGCTCTAATGAAATGTTATCATTTAAAATTTCATTGTAAGGAATTGTGTCTGAAGTAGATTTGTTATCCATAATGAGCGTATCGCACTCGATGTTGGAACGGGCGCCTTCCGCTTTACGTCCGAAGTGGACGATTCCGCGGTACGTTACTTTTCCGCCCTGTTTTGAAATCGATTTTGATACGATTGTGGATGATGTGTTTGGTGCAAGGTGAATCATTTTCGCACCCGCATCCTGATGCTGGCCTTTACCTGCAAGAGCGATAGAAAGCGTCATACCGCGCGCGCCTTCGCCTTTTAGGATACAAGCAGGATATTTCATTGTCAGTTTAGAACCGATGTTGCCGTCGATCCATTCCATCGTTGCGTTTTCTTCACATACTGTACGCTTCGTTACTAGGTTGTAAACGTTGTTCGCCCAGTTTTGGATCGTTGTATAACGGCAGTAGCCGCCTTTTTTCACGATAATCTCAACAACCGCACTGTGAAGTGAGTTTGTTGTGTAAACAGGCGCAGTACATCCCTCAACGTAATGCACGCTTGCTTCTTCGTCAACGATGATCAGCGTACGTTCGAACTGACCCATGTTTTCAGAGTTGATACGGAAGTAAGCTTGAAGCGGTGTTTCAACCTTTACGCCTTTTGGCACGTAGATGAAAGATCCGCCGGACCAAACAGCTGAGTTCAGCGCCGCGAACTTGTTATCAGTCGGCGGAATCACTTTTGCCCAGTGCTCACGGAAAATGTCTTCATTTTCTTTCAGCGCGCTGTCTGTGTCTTTAAAGACGATGCCTTGCGCTTCAAGATCTTCCTTCATGTTGTGGTATACAACCTCAGATTCGTACTGAGCAGAAACACCCGCAAGGTATTTTTGTTCAGCTTCAGGAATCCCGAGCTTGTCGAATGTTTGCTTAATTTCTTCAGGAACTTCATCCCAAGAACGCTCTGAACGCTCAGACGGTTTTACGTAGTACGTAATTTCGTCAAAGTTCAGTGAGTTTAGATCTCCGCCCCATTGTGGCATTGGCATGTTGTAGAAATGTTCAAGTGATTTCAAGCGGAAATCAAGCATCCATTGAGGCTCTTCTTTCATGCGAGAAATTTCTTCTACGATTTCTTTTGTCAATCCGCGCTCTGAACGGAAAATGGAAACGTCCTTGTCGTGAAAACCATATTTGTATTCACCAATATCAGGCATTTTTTTAGCCATCCATTTTCACTCCAATCCTTTTAATTGCCGCCCTCTTCTTTAGCGACTCCTTTTTCAAGTGCCTTCCATGACAGGGTTGCACATTTAATACGGGCCGGGAATTTTGAAACGCCTTGAAGGGCTTCAATATCACCCAAATCTATAGAATCATCGTATTCTTTCCCTTGCATCATATCTGAGAAAATCTTAGACATGGAAAGGGCTGTTTCAATATCTTTCCCTTTAATCGCCTGAGTCATCATCGAAGCGGATGCCATTGAAATGGAACAGCCTTCCCCTTCAAATTTCGCATCTTCCACGATGTCTCCGTCAAGCTTCATTGTCAGTCTGATACGGTCGCCGCATGTCGGATTGTTCATATCCACGACGATGCTGTCATTCAAAACCCCTTTGTTGCGCGGGTTTTTGTAATGATCCATAATCACTTGTCTGTACAATGTATCTAAGTTTGCATTAAAAGACATTTGTAAAATACTCCTTTGTCTTTTGAAGAGCTTCCACAAGCTTATCAATCTCTTCCTCTGTATTATACAGATAAAAGCTTGCTCTCGCAGTAGCAGTTACATCCAGCCATTTCATCAGCGGCTGGGCGCAATGGTGACCGGCTCTGACAGCAATCCCTTCCGCATCAAGTACGGTTGCCACATCGTGCGGATGAACATCATCAAGATTAAATGTGATCAGCCCGGCACGCTCTTCCGGTCCGTAAACCGTCACGCCGTCAAGCTGACGGAAGCGTTCAAGCGCATAAGCTGCAAGCTTGTGCTCGTGGCGGGAAATCTCATCAAGGCCGATTTCTTCAAGAAAATCAATGGCGGCACCAAGACCGATTGCTCCAGCAATAATCGGAGTACCCGCTTCGAATTTCCACGGAAGCTCTTTCCAAGTTGATTCATAAAGCCCGACAAAGTCGATCATTTCACCGCCGAATTCGGCAGGCTCCATGTTTTCCAGCAGGGCTCTCTTTCCGTACAGCACACCTACTCCGGTAGGGCCGCACATTTTGTGGGAAGAAAGTGCAAAGAAGTCGCAATCGAGATCCTGCACGTCAATTTTCATGTGAGGCGCGCTTTGTGCACCGTCCACCACAATGACAGCCCCATTGTCATGAGCGATTTTCGCCATTTCTTTTATCGGGTTGACCGTGCCGAGAACGTTAGACACATGAGAGACCGCAACAATCTTTGTATTGCTTGTGACCGTTGCTCTGACATCATCTAATGAAATCGTGCCGTCTTCCTGCAGCGGAATATATTTTAATGTGGCGCCAGTCGCTTTGACAGCCTGCTGCCACGGAATGATATTCGCATGATGCTCCATATAGGTGATGACCACTTCATCACCCGGCTTGAGGTTGGCGCGTGCATAGCTTATCGCCACCATGTTCAGTGATGTGGTCGTGCCTTTTGTGAAAATAATCTCAGCCATTGACTTCGCGTTAATAAACTTGCGGACTTTTTCACGCGCTCCTTCATAACCGTCTGTCGCTCTGGTTCCAAGCGTATGGACGCCCCGGTGAACATTGGAATTGTATTGGTTATAATACTTATCCAGTGTTTCAATGACAGCACGCGGCTTCTGGGAAGTCGCCGCGCTGTCGAGATAAACGAGATCATGTCCGTTCACTTGCTGATGAAGGATCGGGAACTGTTCACGAATATCTGTGATATTCATTACTTCACTTTCCTTTCGATAACAGAAACCAATTGTTTCTTAACGCCTTCAATCGGAAGTTCGTTAACTACCGGCGCAAGGAATCCGTAGATGACTAAGCGTTCTGCTTCTTCTTTCGAAATACCGCGGCTCATCAGGTAGTAAAGCTGAATAGGATCCACACGGCCGACAGATGCCGCATGTCCTGCCGTTACATCGTCTTCGTCAATTAAAAGAATAGGGTTTGCGTCTCCGCGCGCTTTTTCGCTGAGCATCAGCACACGGGATTCCTGTTCCGCATTCGCTTTAGAAGCGCCATGTTCGATTTTGCCGATTCCGTTAAAGATAGAAGAAGCGGAATCCTTCATCACACCGTGCTTCAAGATATATCCTTCAGAAGCTTTACCGAAATGAATGATTTGTGTCGTAAAGTTTTCTGTTTGCTCTCCTCTTCCGACAACAACCGTTTTCGTGTCGCCGTAAGTGCCGTCACCGTAAAGATTTGTTGTGTTTTCGGAAATGGTGTCGCCATCGTTCATGAGGCCGAGAGCCCACTCGATTTTGCTGTCGCGTCCGCGCGCAGCACCGCGGCGGTTGACATAAGTTGTCACGCCGGAAGACAGGGTATCCACCGCACCGTATGTCACACTGGCATTATCACCTGTGATAACCTCACTGATAATATTGAATACAGCATCTTTCGGGTTGACCGTGCTGATGTAGTTTTCTACATACGTTACTGAGCTATGGTCTTCCGCCACAATCAATACGTGGTTGAATAGAGCTGTATCGTTGCTCTCGTGGACATAAACAGCCTGAACCGGCGTCTCCACCTGAACATTTTTCGGAACATATAAGAATGCCCCTCCGTTCACAAGAGCTGCGTGAAGTGCGGTTAATTTATGCTCATCAACCTTCACGCCGTCTTTCATAAAGTATTTCTCCACTAAGTCGCTGTGCTCGCGTGCAGCAGTCAAAATATCAGTAAAGATGACGCCTTTGTCTTTCAATTCCTGAGAAAGAGAAAGGAATGCAGGCGTCTGATCACGCTGAACATATAACGTTTTATCTTCGTTTTCAACATCGATCAGCGCTTTTGCTTCATCAGTCAAATCCTCTAATGAAGAAAGCGGCTCATTATCAACTGTATGCTTCGCGAAGTTCGTGAAGTTCCAGTTTGTAATTTTTGTTTTGTCAGGCTTCGGCATCGGCAGATCCTCAGCTTGTTCAAGAGCCTGTAAGCGCAGGTTTTTCAGCCAGGCAGGTTCTTGATGCTTTTCGGAAAAGCTTTTGAGATACTCCTGATCTACGGATAGTTTTGTATCTAGTGTCATATTAATCCCCCTAACGCTTACGCTTCTTGGCCTACAGTTTCGTCTTCAATGCCAAGTTCTTTTTTGATCCAGTCATAACCTTCTGCTTCAAGACGCTGTGCAAGCTCTGCACCGCCGGATTTCACAACGCGGCCTTGCATCATAACGTGAACAACATCAGGAGTGATGTAGTTTAACAGGCGCTGATAGTGAGTGATCATCAGGCAGCCGAAGCTTTCGTTGCGCATTTTGTTGATCCCTTTTGATACAACTTTCAGAGCGTCAATATCAAGACCTGAGTCGATTTCATCAAGGATGGCGATTTTCGGTTCAATCATCATTAATTGAAGAATTTCGTTGCGTTTTTTCTCCCCGCCTGAGAAACCTTCGTTGAGGTAGCGCTGAGCCATTTCAGGGTCCATTTCTAAGAATTCCATGTTTTCGTCCATTTTGCGGATGAATTTCATAAGAGAAATTTCATCGCCTTCTTCTCTGCGCGCGTTGATCGCAGAACGAAGGAAGTCGGCATTTGTCACACCGCTGATTTCACTAGGGTACTGCATCGCAAGGAACAAACCTGCCTGCGCACGCTCGTCCACTTCCATCTCCAGTACATCTTTGCCGTCAAGCGTGATGCTGCCTTTTGTTACTTCATATTTAGGATGCCCCATAATGGCAGCTGATAGAGTTGATTTACCAGTACCGTTCGGTCCCATTACCGCGTGGAACTCTCCGCCTTTTATTTCAAGGTTTACACCTTTTAAGATCTCTTTCCCTTCGATTTCAACGTGAAGATCTTTGATCGTTAATGTTGAAGCAGCCATATCTATACCTCCAAAAATATATAATCATTATTCTCATTTTATTCTCATTCTAATTTTATAACAAATGAAAAGTAAATACAACTTTTTATCGTGCCTTGCACATTTCTCAAGTTTAACAAAGTTCAGCACTTTATTAAAGCAATTGAAAAAGAAAAAGAGTGGATTCCCACCCTTTTTTTAAAGACCGATTTTCTCATTAAGCTCAGCAGAATACCGCTTGCATTTTTTATATTCAAGCTCTCTCTGCCGCTCAACTTCCATTCTTGTATCCAGCCGGCGTCCGTATTCCTCGTATCCGATTCCATGAGACAGCTGCATCGCTTTTTCCATTTCTGACGTATAATCGAGGTCCAGTCTGTCCTGGCTGCTGCAAATAATGAATCAATCCCTTCATTTATTTACTGCTATTGTATCAGCTCCAAGACCGATGCTGCAAAATGGATATGGCTTGATATAACATCGGATGAGACGAAAGGACCCTTTGAGTTAAAATGAGAATCGTTTTTCGGAATATTCCTTCTTCTAATGCGTAGTGTTTCCAAATTCCTCTATGCACTGCTGGACAACTGTCACACCTTGGCTTAGAGCAGCTCCGCCTCCGAACGCCGCTGCCACACTGACTGCTTCGAGAATGTTTTCTTCTGTCGCTCCCTCATCAAGACAGCCTTTTGTGTGATAGATCATGCAATATTCATCCTGAGCATTGATGGCAATTCCGAGGGCGATCAGCTGTTTTTCTCTTTCAGTCAGAGAATTGCCGGCAAAGCATTGTTCAGTAAACTCGTTAAACTTTCTTCCCATTAGCGGCATCTTTTGTTCAAATGTGCCTAAACCTAATTTATACTGTTTTAGCGCGTCCTGCATGCTTCCTCTGTCTTGATTCAAAGAAAATCCCTCCATCTGTTTAACATTCCTTTTTATTATGAACAGCTTTTAGGAAAATACCCGAAAAAAACCCCGGATTTCTCATCCGGGGTTTCAATCTTATTCAGAGACTGGGAGAACAGCTCCGTCATATTTCTTCTCGATGAAGTCTTTAATCTTTTTAGAGTGAAGAACTTCCATCAGCGCTTTGATTTTTGCAGAATCCTCTTCGCCATCTCTCACTGCAATGATATTAGCGTAAGGGTTATCTTTTGTTGATTCCACTTCAATCGCGTCTTTTTTGGGATTTAATTTATTTTGGATCGCGTAGTTCACATTGATGAAGGCCGCGTCTCCTTCTTTGTTTTCATATGCTTTTGCCGTTAATTCAGGCGCTACTTTTTTAAACTGTAGGTGTTTCGGGTTTTTCTTAATGTCTTTCAGTGTTGCATCGACTGTTTCCACTTTGGAGTCAAGTGTAATTAATCCTGCATTCTCAAGCATTGCAAGCATACGGCCTTGTTCAGCAACGTTATTTGTCAGGATAATTGTCGCACCGTCGGGAAGCTCTTTTAATGATTTATATTTTTTAGAATAAATACCGAATGGCTCTAAGTGAATCGCACCGGCATTCACAAGTTTATAATCTTTGTTTTCTTTCATTTCTTGCTCAAGGTAAGGAATGTGCTGGAAGAAGTTTGCATCCACTTCTTTATCAGCTAAGGCTTTGTTGTACATTTTGTAATCACTAAGCACTTTCACTTTCAGTGTGTAGCCTTTTTCTTTTAACAATGGTTCAGCTTCTTTTAAAATTTCTGCATGCGGTGTTTTTGTAGCTGCAACAACAATTTCTTTCTTGCCGGATTCAGCGTTATTAGAACCGCAGGCAGCCATAACTCCTGCAAATACAAGTAGTAATGCACCCAAAAATAGCTTTTTCAAAGTAAATCCTCCCTTATCGTTTATCTATTATATTTGTTATGACATCACCGATCATTTGAATAATGAAAACGATGATTAAAATAAATACAGTAGCAACGAAGGTAACATCAGTATTATTAGACTGATATCCTTCTACATATGCAAGGTTTCCAAGTCCTCCTGAACCGATGGCGCCCGCAATGGCTGTTGAGCCGATCAAAGCAATGGCCGTAACCGTGATCCCAGAAATAAGGGCCGGCATGGATTCCGGGAGCAGCACTTTGAAAATAATGGTTGATGTTTTGGCTCCCATTGATTTCGCAGCTTCGATGACGCCCTTATCCACCTCACGCAGCGCAATTTCAGCGAGCCGCGCGTAAAACGGGGCTGAGCCGATGACTAACGCCGGCAGTGCCGCGTTCGGCCCTAAGATGGTGCCGACTAAAAACTTCGTAAAACCTAGTAATAAAATAATTAAAATGAGGAACGGAATAGACCTGAATACATTGACAATAGCCGCAATTACAGTGTTGACTGCTTTGTTCTGCCAGAGGCTCCCTTTGCTTGTAAGAAAGAGCAGCAGGCCGAGGATCACCCCGATGACAAAGGCAAAAACCAAGGAGATCAGCGTCATATAAAGCGTTTCGTATGTCGCGTTCCATAATTCAGTTACATCAACGTTCGGGAAGTATTTTTCAAACATTCGTGATCACCTCTGCTTTCACCTGTTTGTCATTAATAAACCGGATCACGTTTTGCACTTCTTCCTCGTCACCGTCAATATGGATAAACAATGAACCGTATGCCCCGTCCTTCGTCTGCGAGATTTTCCCCTGCAGAATATTGACGCTGACATTGAAGTTTCTGATCATCTCTGTAATCAGAGGCTGTTCAGCTGAATCACCGACAAATGTGAGCTGAACCGTTGTTCCTGACGCTTTTTCGTCAAGAAGATGCTGAAGTGTTTCTTTTGTTTCTTCAGGCTCAGTCACCTGCTGAACAAACCGTTTAGTCATGTCTTCCTTCGGATTCTTGAAGACATCGAGAACTTCTCCTTCTTCAACAACCTTTCCGTTTTCCATAACAGCGACTCTGTTGCAGATTTTGCGGATGACGTGCATTTCGTGTGTGATCAGCACAATCGTCAAACCGAGTCTCTCATTAATATCGGACAAAAGATCCAAGATTGAATCGGTTGTTTGCGGATCTAAAGCTGATGTCGCTTCATCACAAAGGAGAACCTTCGGATTGTTTGCGAGCGCTCTGGCGATTCCGACCCTCTGCTTTTGTCCGCCGCTCAGCTGAGACGGGTAAGATTTCTCTTTTCCTTCTAAACCTACCAGTTTAATCAGTTCATTGGCACGCTTAATCCGCTCGCTTTTTTTCACCCCGGCAATTTCTAAAGGAAACATGATGTTATCTCTGACAGTTCGCGACCAGAGCAAATTGAAGTGCTGGAAAATCATACTGATGTCATGGCGCGCTTTTCTTAAATTGCGTCCGTTTACTTCATTAATCTTCGTTCCCGCCACTTCCACGATTCCTGAGCTTGGTTTCTCAAGTCCGTTCAGCAGACGGATTAAGGAACTTTTACCAGCTCCGCTATATCCTATAATTCCAAAAATCTCACCTTTTTTAATGGAAAGCGAGACATTTTGGACAGCATTGACATCTCCATGTTTCGACTTATACACTTTTGAAACATCCTGAAGATTGATCAAAGCGATCACCTGCCTTAACACTATTCTAAGAAATCTTCCGGTTTTTTCTGCAAAAGAAAAGCCTTTCTGCACACTTGAGCAGAAAGGCTTATATAAAACGCCTTTCTCTCATCTTTCAAAGCTTAACGCTTCGTGTGAATTGGCACCATTTCAACAATGTTGATGGTTGCCGGGCTTCATAGGGCACTTCCCTCCACCTCTCTTGATAAGAGAAATATATAGTCTTTTTCGTCCGGAAATTCTTAATGTAGAATAGCATGGCGAATCATAAAATGTCAATAAAATAAATGATGTAAACTTTTACTATTGTAATAATTTGCTATTTTTTAATTCTTTAGAATCCTCTGAAAAAAACCGTTTGTCAGCCAAAGAATGGCTTCCAGCTTTAACAGCGCTCTGAATGAACCCTTTACCTTTAGGCTTCCGCTCTGGATCAGGTGCTGAAGGGAAATGTCTCCATGCAAAAGATGAATGATTTCTGTTTGGTTTCCATAAAAGGTCAGGTTGGACGTTTGGGGCGGAGAAATTTTTGTCATTTCTCCCTGTTCGTTTATTGAGACGGTTAAGGCTTCTGTTTCTCCTTGGAAGGTAATGAGCAATGTCGAAGCGTTCAAAAGGGGTTTTAAAAACAGATGCTGTAAATCATCTTCTAAAACTTCCGCTTTCTCCATTTGTACAACCTCCTAGTTTGTTGGTCATACATACACATTTCTCTCTTCAGCGCAAGAACCCCTTTATAAAACGAACGACAAATTCATTGGAATGCGCCGAGAAAAATGTCATAAATGAGATGCAGAAGATGATTTTTGTTTGATCAGCTCATATAAATAAGAAACGGAATGAAACGCATACCCTCTTTCAATTACTTTTCCGTCCTTAAACAGCAGAAAACAAGGGACGCTTTCAATTTGATATGCTTTAGCAAACGCCGGAGAATAGTTGAGATTATTTTTATAGAAGGCGACAGACGGGAGCATGTCTTCGACGACCGTCAGCATTTTGCTTGCCAGCTGGCAGGTACCGCAAAACGGAGTATATAGATATAGGAGATACACATCATCAGTAATGTGTTCAAGCTCTTGTTCTTGGAGTTCTTTCACGCTATAACACCTCAGGTCTTTCTTTCAAGAAAATTCGTATGGACATTCAGATTCGCGCTCAGTAATACAGATGCTATATGGTGTCTGGGCGCCGCCTCCACTTCCTTATAGGCTCTGTCGATATATAAATGGTAGGCTTCATTAAATTCCCTTTTCAGCTGTTTTCTCAATTTCTCGCCTGATTCATCGGCATCAACCAAAATATAGACGTCCTTCTCGTAAAGCTCGTCTGCCAATTCCTCCAGCTTCAGCTGGCTGATTGTTCCGTTTGTGCAGATAATGCGCACTGGCTCATTCAGGACGCTTTCGATCTTTTCTTTATCTGATTTCCCTTCAACAATCATGACTTTTTCCAGTTCGTCCATGTTCATCTGCTTCACCTGCCGCGTCGAATTTGAAACGTTCAGATTGTAAAAGAAGGCAGTGAAATTCACCGCCAACATCAACACCAGCCGCTTTCGTAGTCACAATCAACATATTTCTGATCGTCTCCTGAAACCACGTCGGCTGTTTTATAAAATTTTTCATTTTCATAGGTAAAGCCGGACTTTAGCTCATATTCATTCATGCCTGTCATTTGGCCGATCATCTCATCTTCATGATATAACGAGAGCCGGCCATTTTGAAAGCGGCCTGTCACATCATTGGTGACATCGAGCTTTTGTTTGCTGAAAGCCATATTGGACACCTCCCATAGCGTTAGCGTATCCAATTGCCTGCTCAGCTATCCAGTTTTAGTCTTGTTGTGTCATCTCTTCGTATTGCTCTGCTGTCATTAGTTTTTCAATTTCAGACGCGTCAGACGGTTCAACGACGATCATCCATGCTTTTTCATACGGAGATTCGTTGACGAATTCCGGGCTGTCATCAAGATCCTCGTTTACTTCCACTACAGTTCCGTTAATCGGTGCGTAAAGCTCAGATACCGTTTTTACGGATTCTACACTTCCGAAAGGCTCGTCCGCTTTGATTTCAGCGCCGACTTCAGGAAGCTCAACAAACACGATGTCACCGAGCTCGGACTGGGCAAAATGGGTAATGCCGATTTTGGCTTTTTCTCCTTCAACTTTTACCCACTCGTGTTCTTCTGAGTAACGCAAATCTTTAGGTATGCTCAATTGAATCCCTCCATTTTTTACAGGACTATAATAAGAAGATACCACACTTTTCAAAAAAAATTTACATTATGACCAGTTTTCTTCAAATTGATCTTCTTTAAAGCCAACTGTCACTTTTTCGCCGTCTGTTGTGAGTGGGCGCTTAATCAGCATTCCGTCTGAAGCCAGCAGTTCAAGCTGTTCGTCCTCTGACATGTGATACAGCTTTTCCTTCAGATTCAGTTCACGGTATTTCATGCCGCTTGTGTTGAAGAATTTCTTTACATCCAGCCCGCTTTTTTCATAAAGCGATTTTAGCTCCTCTTTGCTTGGAGGCTGCTCTGCAATATGTATTTCGTTGATTTCTTTTCCATGCTCTTCAAGCCATTTTTTCGCTTTGCGGCACGTTCCGCATTTAGGGTACCAGTAAAAAGTTAACGACATCTTCTTCCCCCTCAATAAAATAATCGAGGTTATTTTAACACAGTTTGTTTTAAAAACCTAAAACAGTGCTTCATAAAAAAAGAGCTCCGGATGTGCGGAGCTCCTTGGGACTCAGACAATATATTTTTCAGCCTCGAACACACCCGCTGCCGCTTCACGTTTTTTCCAAATGACATTTTTAGGCGTCACGCGTGTCAGCTTGCGGAGGGCCGAGAGCATCATACGGAGAGAATCTCCTTCTTCGATTGCAAGTAAAGATTCTTTCGCATGGGCTTCAATTTCATTGAAGGCTTCTTGAACGAAAATTTCTGTGTACAGCAGCTTTTGCGCTGCTTTATCGCTTCCTTGCGCGGCAATCGCCTTTTCCGTTCTGAGCACCGCTGATTCCATTGCATATACATTACTGACAATATCAGCAACGTTTACGAGGATTTCTTGTTCCCGATCGATCGCTTTTCCGTATTTTTGCGCAGCTAGACCCGCGGCGAACAGGGCGATTTTTTTGGCTTGCTTGACGATATATTTCTCTTGCTCTAATACGCCAGTGCCGGGCTCCTCAGGCATGAGCATCATGAGTTCTTCTTGAAGCGCCTGTGCTTTTTCAAAAAGAGGCAGCTCGCCTTTCATTGCTTTCTTCAGGAAGGTGCTTGGCACGATTAACCGGTTAATTTCATTGGTTCCTTCGAAAATCCGGTTGATCCTGGAATCCCGATAGGCTCTTTCCACTTCATACTCCTGCATAAATCCGTAGCCGCCGTGAATTTGCACACCTTCATCAACAATATAATCAAGCGTTTCAGAGCCAAACACTTTGTTGAGAGAGCATTCAATGGCGTATTCGGCAATGGACTTTGCTATTTGCCTTCCATCCTTTTGGTCTTCAGCTGTGAACTGGCTCATATTGTCTTCAAACAGCCCGACGGTTCTGTACACGGAGCTTTCCATTGCGTACAGCCTTGATGCCATCGTCGCAATTTTTTCCTGTGTCAGCGAAAAGCCTGCGATCGGCGTTTTAAATTGGCGGCGCTGATTTGCGTAAGCGGCGGACAGCTCGATCACCCGTTTTGACGCGCCGATCGTTCCTACTGCCAGCTTGTAGCGGCCGATATTTAAAATATTAAAGGCGATAACATGCCCTTTGCCGATTTCTCCAAGAAGGTTTTCCTTCGGCACCTCAGCCTGATCTAAAATGAGAGTTCTCGTCGATGAACCTTTAATTCCCATTTTCTTTTCTTCAGGTCCGGTTGATACGCCAGGAAAATCTTTTTCTACAATAAAAGCAGAGAACTTTTCGCCATCCACTTTTGCGTAAACGACAAAGACATCGGCAAAGGCTGAGTTGGTAATCCACTGTTTTTCCCCGGTTAATACGTAATGTGTTCCTGCTTCATTCAGCACCGCGGTCGTTTTTGCGCCTAACGCATCAGATCCGGAACCTGGCTCAGTCAGTGCGTACGCAGCGATTTTTTCCCCTGAAGCCAAATCAGGGAGATATTTTTTCTTTTGTTCTTCCGTTCCAAAGAAGACGATCGGCAAGGAACCGATACCGACATGCGCACCGTAAGAAAGTGAAAAGCTTCCCGCCCGCGAAAATTTTTCAGTGATCAGCGCCGAGCTGATTTTATCAAGGCCCAGCCCGCCGTATTCCTCAGGAACATCGGCACCGAGAAGGCCGAGTTCTCCCGCTTTCTTCAAAAGCCGGACAGAATGTTCAAATTGATGGTTCTCAATGTCATCTATATGCGGCAGAACGTCCTGCTCAATGTAATCCTCCGTTGTTTTCGCAATCATTTTATGCTCGTCGGTGAAATCCTCCGGTGTATACATCTGATCATATGTGACTTCCTCTATTAAGAAGCCGCCGCCTTTTTGTACTTCAGCCGTTTTTCTCGTCATTTGTTTTTCCCCCTTTAGCATAGTTCAAATACGCCGGCTGCTCCCATCCCGCCGCCGATACACATTGTGACGACTCCAAATTGCTCGTTTCTCCGTTTCATTTCGTGAATCAGTGAGAGTGTAAGCTTTGTGCCCGTACATCCAAGCGGGTGCCCGAGTGCGATAGCGCCTCCATTGACATTCACTTTCTCCTCATCAATCCCCAGCTCCCTGATGACTTGGATGGCTTGTGATGCAAACGCTTCGTTCAATTCAAACAGCCCAATGTCCTGCAGTTGAAGCCCGGCAAGCTTCAGTGCACGCGGAATGGCTTCGACGGGTCCGATGCCCATGACTTCCGGCGGCACCCCGCCAACGGCAAAGGAACGGAATTTGACAAGCGGCGCCAAACCAAGCGCATCCGCTTTTTCGCGATCCATCAGCATGACAGCCGCCGCCCCGTCACTAGTTTGCGAGGAATTTCCGGCAGTGACTGTTCCGTCAACGGAAAAGGCCGGGCGCAATGTGGCTAAAATATCTGCGGTCGTTTGCGGGCGTATACCTTCATCCTGAGAAAAAACTGTATGTTTTTCCTGAGGCTTATGGTTTTCGCCGATTTCTGTCACTCTGACTTCGACTGGGACAATTTCATCTTTAAATTTCCCCTCTGCAAGAGCTTTGGCAGCTTTCTGGTGACTGCGCACTGCAAAAGCATCCTGATCTTCACGGGAAACGCCGTATTTTTTCGCAACCTGTTCTGCTGTGTGTCCCATGCTCATGTAATACTCCGGCGCTTTTTCGGCCAATATGAGGTTCGGACGGGTCACATGCCCCATCATCGGAACCTGTGACATGGATTCTGCTCCGCCTGCAATGGCTGTATCGTAAGCGCCAAGCATAATTTTTTCTGCCGCATATGCGATGGACTGAAGACCTGAGGAACAGTAGCGGTTGACTGTAATCGCCGGCACCGTATATGGCAGACCCGCAAGCGCGCCGATATTTCTCGCCATATTGAGCCCCTGTTCCGCTTCAGGTGTCGCACAGCCTATAATTAAATCGTCAATATTGCCCTCGTAGCCGCCTGCTCGTTTCAGCGTTTCTTTCACGCAAATGGCTCCCAAATCATCCGGGCGAACGGTGGCCAATGATCCTTTTTTCGCTTTCCCAACCGGTGTTCTTGCTCCTGCCACAATGACTGCCTCTTTCATAAACTCCCTCCTAGTTCCGTAAAGGTTTGCCTTTCACCAGCATATGCTGCATTCTCGCCTGAGATTTCGCCTCGCCTGCCAGACTTAAAAACGCTTCTCTCTCAATTTCTAATAAATACTCTTCATCCACCTCTGTACCGAACGGCACTTTTCCGCCGGCAATCACAAAAGCGAGTTTTTTTGCAATTTTCATATCATGCTCAGATAGGTAGCCGGACAGCCTCATTTGCTCTGCACCGAGCAGAAGCGCGGCATAGCCTGTTTCCCCCGCCACCTTGACCTTTTCTTTTACAGGCGGCCGCCAGCCGGTATCGTATAAAGAGGCGGCTAGCTGCTTTGCATCGTACAGGAGGTGATCCTGGTTAGTGCTGATACGGTCAGCCTCTTTTAAAATATTCAGTTCCCGTGCCTCTTGGGCGGAAGTTGACACCTTAGCCATTGCAATCGTTTCAAAAGTTTTTATGGCCGCATTCATCGGATCAAGACCGCGGCGAAGATGATTGATGTACAGTTCTTTATTGCCCCCTCCTCCAGGGATGAGGCCGACTCCTGATTCCACAAGTCCCATATAGGCTTCGCTTGCCGCTTGTATCCGTGCAGCAGGGAGACACACTTCCGTCCCTCCGCCGAGCGTCATGCCGAATGGAGCGGCAACAACAGGTTTCGTGCTGTATTTGATGTTCATCATTGTCTCTTGAAAACGCCGTATCACCAAATCAACTTCCATAAAGTTGTCATCCTGCACTTCCATTAAGATCATGGCAAGATTGGCGCCCACGCAGAAATTTTTTCCTTGATTGCCGATGACAAGCCCTTTGTAATTCCGCTCTGTTTCTTCCAATGCTTTGTTGATCATTTGAATGATGTCGAGCCCGATGGCATTGCTTTTCGAGTGAAATTCCAGAAGCGCTACATCGTCACCAAGATCGATCAAGCTCGCTCCGCTGTTTTTCGCAATGACGCCGTTTGTTTCTTTAACTGACTGTAAATGGATGCGTTTCTTGTTTTCTTTTACGGCTCTGTATTCGCCGCTTTCGTAATAAAGCACTGTTCCGTTTTCTCTGATGTAGAAAGTTTCATTCCCTTTGTCCAGCATATCTTTTATCCAGCCAGGAATCTCCCCTCCATGCTGTTCAAGCTTTTCCGCCGACTGTCTGAGACCGATTGCGTCCCAGATTTCGAATGGCCCCAGTTCCCAGCCGAATCCCCATTTCATAGCTTGGTCAATTGCATGAATATCGTCGGCGATTTCTCCGAGCAGCTGGGCTGAGTAAAGCAGCGTTTGCGACGTAATATTCCACAGCAGCCGGCCAGCCCTGTCTTCCGAATAAATAAGCGCTTTCATTTTGGCTTTTGTCCCTTTAGCCTGTTTTGCCGCTTCAAGAGCCGGCGTTTTCATCTTTGTCCGTTCTCCGTAAGTAAGCGTCATCGGATCAAGCTCATAAATCGTTTTTCCTTCTTTTTTATAAAAGCCTTGACCGGATTTGCTTCCGATCCAGCCTTTTTGCAGCATGTCATTCATGAAGTCAGGCAGGCGAAATACTTCTTTTTCGTCTCCCTCTGCTTTGTCATACACGTTTCGGGCGACGTGGGCAAAAGTATCGAGGCCGACAACATCCAGCGTTCTGAAGGTTGCGCTTTTCGGTCTTCCGATCAGCGGGCCTGTGATGGAATCGACTTCTCCGACCTGATAGCCGCCTTCCAGCATTTCTTGAACCGTAATGAGAAGTCCGTACGTCCCGATTCGGTTTGCGATAAAATTTGGTGTGTCCTTAGCTGTGACCACACCTTTGCCGAGGACATTTTCACCGAAGGATGTCATAAACGCCAGGATGTCAGGATCAGTTTCCTTAATCGGAATGATCTCCAGCAGCTTTAAATATCGCGCCGGGTTAAAAAAATGCGTTCCGAGAAAATGAGCTTTAAAATCATCAGACCTGCCTTCAGCCATCGCCTGCACTGAGATGCCGGACGTGTTGCTCGAGACGATGCTGCCCGGTTTCCGATGCTCATCCACGAGAGAGAAAATCTTCTTTTTGACCTCAAGATTTTCGACAACGACCTCAATAATCCAATCAGCTTCCTTCAGCTTCTCGACATCATCTTCTAGATTGCCGGGAGTAATATAAGCGGTGTTTTGTGCTGACGTAAGAGGGGCGGGCTTTTGTTTCAGCAGCTTTTTCACCGCAGATCTGCTCAGCCTGCTGCGCACCTCTGGACTTTCCTTGGTCAGCCCCTTTTTCTCCTCTTCCTTCGTTAAATCGTTCGGCACAATATCAAGCAGCAGGACCGGAATTCCGATGTTAGCCAAATGCGCAGCAATACCGGAACCCATAACCCCCGATCCTAAAACGGCTGCTTTTTGAATGTGTTTGTGCATGAGACATCCCCCTTGAGCGTTGAATGAATAATCATTCATTTTTTGGTCAAAAAAAATGGAAACCCGTTTCTTCTTTCATCATAAAAGATTTTTGTTTCGACTTCAATAGCTAATTTGTTATTTTTTTGTATGAAGCAGATAGAAGACGGGAAACTTAAACCCGGAGGTGAAGGGAATGGTGAGAGAAAAAAAGAACCCGTCTTCAGCAGCAGTAAGCGCGGCGAGCGTAAAAGGAGATGCCGGTCCGACACAGCATTACGGCGGCGGAAAACGGACAAGCCAAAATCAGCAGTATAAGAAACATAACATGGAACAATAACAATGCAGCCCGCGTCCCGCGGCTGCTTTCACTTTTTGAAAATCCCTTTTAACACAAAAGCCGCATTAGCGGGTCTTTCGGCGATTCTTCTCATAAAGTAACTAAACCAATCGGTTCCATACGGGACATACACACGCATCTTGTACCCTTCCTTCACGAGTTCCTTCTGCCGCTCCGGCCTGATGCCATAAAGCATTTGAAACTCAAATTGGGACAACGGGATATCATGATCGGCAACGAGTTTCTTCGTAAACGCAATGATGTCATCATCGTGTGTAGCGACGGCAGTATAGTTCCCGCTCAGCAGCTGCAGTTTAATCAAGCTCTGGAAGTGAAGGTCTGTTCCTTTTTTATCAGGGAACGCAACAGCCGCAGATTCCTTGTAAGCGCCTTTGACGAGTCTGAGATTCGGCTTCAGATCATGCAGCTTACGGATATCTTCTGCCGCCCGGTAAAGATACGCCTGTATCACCGTACCCAGCATGTCAAATTCCTGCTTGCACTGCCTGTAGATGGCAAGTGTCTGTTCATAATGTGGGTAGTCCTCCATATCGATCGTCACAGCCACGCCATTTTCCTTCGCAGAAGATAAAATGTCACGCAAATGTGAAACCGCCAGCTCTTCTGAAATATCGAGCCCTAATGACGTCAGCTTAAGGGAAAGCTCGGAATCTAACCGGTGTTCGGCAATCGCTTGAATGGCCTTCTTGCATTCTGCCGCGACTCGACTTGCTTCTTTATGTGTAGCCGCATACTCGCCTAAATAATCAATGGTTGTGCACAAACCGGATTGATTCAGCTTTTTAATGGTCCGAACAGCCGATTCAATCGTGTCCCCCGCGACAAATCTCCGCGCCCCCAGCCGTGATCCGTATGCTTTGGCAAGTTTGGTGAGCGTTTTATTTTGAGATAAGAATAAAAACATATGTCTCAACATCCAATTCCTCCTGACGATACAGCCTTCTTCAAAACACCTGTATATAACTCCCATACTGAAGGAAACATAAAACGAATAGAACGCAAAGGAGGATTACAATGAACAATCAGCAGCAATCTCAAATGCCGCCCTCTGTCATTTCAACAAAGGATCATTTGTATCTGAATGACATGCTGAACTGGAATCTGCTCGCGATGAAAAAAGCGCATTTTATGGCGCAGCAGTGCCAGGATCAAACATTAAAACAAGAACTAGACCGCGTCGGACATATGCATCACGATCACTATCAAAGAATCTTAAAGCACCTGCAGCCAGGCCAGCAGCAGTCCGGCTACATCCAATAAGGAGGCGCCAAAATGAATCAGCAAAATCAGAAAATCAGCAACCCGCAAACACCAGTGCCGACTACATCAGAAATGAATGACCGAGATTTCGTCAATGAGCTTTTGACAACAGAAAAATACATGACCACTGCGTATTGCACTGCTCTGCACGAGTTCAGCCATGAATCTCTCTATCAGGATATTCAAACCATTTTTGATGAGTCACAAAAAGCGCAAAGAAAACTGTATGATCTCATGTTCCAATATGGGTGGTATGCTGTTGAAGCAGAGGACGCCCAAAAGCTGCAGCAATCCTATCAAAAGTTCCAGCAGACCATTCAGCAGCAGTCTCCTTATCAGCAATAAAGTTTATCAATCAGATCAGCAAAAGGGTACGATGTGCTTTACTGGCATCTATCCTTTTTTTGTGAGTAAAATCAGTTGACTTTTTATTAATACTTATTTATATTTAATAAGCATTAACTATTTTAATGCATTAAATATAAACAATAGTTATATTAAAGAGGAGAAATGAAGATGAAGAGTGCGGATCAGTTAATGTCTGATATTCAATTATCGCTTCAGACGCTCTTTCAAAAGATACAGCCTGAAATGTTGGATAGCATGGAGAAACAAGGGGTTACCCCCGCGCAGCTGTTTGTGCTCGCGAGCTTAAAAAAGAATGGCAGCCTTAAAATTTCTGAAATTGCCGAACGGATGGAGGTCAAGCCTAGCGCGGTTACGTTAATGGCAGACCGCCTTGAACAAAAAAATCTGATCGTCAGAAAACACAATACACAAGACAGGCGAGTCATTAATATCAGCCTTACCGATGAAGGAGACAGAAAGTTCGAGGACGTTTTGGCGGGCAGAAAAGCCATAATGGCACGATACCTTTCCTACCTGACAGATGAAGAAATGATGCAGGCAGCACATATTACGAAAAAGCTGGCACAAGCTGCTGCCGAAACCAATGAAAAGTAAATTAGGAAAAGAGGAAATGGATGAAATGAGTAATGAAGGAAAACAATCAAAACGGACTTTATTAATAACCGGCTTAATCATTGCCATGTTTTTCTCAGCCCTTGACGGCACCATTGTCGGAACTGCCATGCCGAAAATCGTCGGAGATCTTGGCGGTCTAAGCATGATGACCTGGCTGACTACAGCGTATTTGTTAACATCAACAACGGTCGTGCCAATCGCCGGTAAATTAGCCGACTTATTGGGGCGCCGGATCGTCTATGTATCAGGTTTGCTTATTTTTATGGCTGCTTCAGCTCTATGCGGAATGGCCAACAATATGACAGAATTAATTATTTTCCGCGGTTTGCAGGGAATTGGCGGAGGTATTATGATGCCGATGGCCATGATTGTCATTGGTGACTTATTTACAGGAAAACAGCGTGCCAAATTCCAAGGGGTCTTTGGTGCCATTTACGGACTTGCTTCTGTTATCGGTCCGCAAATCGGCGGCTGGATCGTTGATTCATTAAACTGGAAATGGGTTTTCTATATTAACCTTCCTGTTGGAATTATTGCCGTTATTTTTATCGCCAGAGGATTGCAGGGCCGTAAGCAGACTGGTCCGATCAACTTTGATATCGCCGGGATTTTCACAATGATTGTCGGGGTTGTCAGCCTTCTTCTTGCCCTAAGCTTCGGCGGAAAAGATTACGCATGGGGCTCATGGCAGATTCTCGGCTTGTTCGCTCTCGCATTGATCGGCATTGTGAGCTTTATTATTGTTGAGTCGAAAGCGAAAGAACCGATCCTTCCTATGTATCTATTTAAAAATAGAACATTTACGTTTTTGAACCTGATCGGCTTTTTTATGAGTATCGGAATGTTTGGCGCAATTACGTTTGTTCCTTTCTTTATGCAGGGAATTGTCGGTGTAAGCGCGTCTGAATCAGGGACGATTATGACACCAATGATGATCTCAATGATTATCACAAGCATTATCGGCGGCCAGCTTGTTTACAAAATAGGAATTAAACCGCAAATCATAACAGGCATGCTGATTATGGCTGGCGGATTCCTTCTGTTAACCACATTGGACCTAGATACGAGCAAACTTATCGCAACATCCTATATGGCCATTATAGGTCTTGGAATGGGTCTTGTTATGCCGATTCTGACGCTGGCTTTACAGGAAAGCTTTTCGAAAGAGGAGCTTGGGGTCGTCACCTCTTCCAGCCAATTCTTCCGTTCTATCGGGGGCACATTCGGCATTACCATGCTGGGCGCTATAATGAACGCCCGATCCGGAAGCTTGCTGACTGATAAACTGGTTCCATATTTAGACTCGCTTCCGGCACAGGCAAACGCCTTTGCTTCTCAATTAAAGGGCATGATTGACACAAATCCGCAAGGGCTGCTGCAATCACTGTTCAGCCCGGACGCAATCAAACAAATTCCTGCGGCTTTCTCATCCCATGTCGTGCCGATTTTAAAAACATCATTAATGGATTCACTCCACAGTGTTTTTTATGCAGGCCTCATCTTTATCGCTGTCGGAGCTGTATTTACCTTATTCATAAGACCTATTAAGCTTTCGAATAAGAACACGGATGAACAAAAGGAAAAAGCGGCTCAAGCCGTTGAATCCCCTTCTCATTAATAGAGCAACCCGCGGACATAACCGCGGGGCTTTTTTATTCGATCATCTGAGCCCTTCCATCCCCAAAGGACCAATCTTCATCCTGATTTCCAGCCAGCATGATAAACACATCTTCTTTTCTTACACCGAGCTCCGAATGAATCCGGCTTGCCACTGAATGGTAAAACGATTTCTTCTGCTCTGTTGTTCTTGAATCCTTCAATGTAAAATGGATGTAAATCAGTTCATCTGTGCGCTCTACCTGTAAATAACACAGATCATAAAAAAATTCGCTTTTTTGGTATTGCCGGATCACTTGAAAGTAATCATCTGCCGGCACATTGATTTCTTCGATCATAGACTGGTGAATGGCTCTGCTTAGTGTTTGAAGCCATTCTTTGCTTCTCCCCGCTCGTAAATGAATCTGTACAAATGGCATCTCTCAAGCCGCTCCTTTCTTTACATCGTCTGGCCGCTGTCAATCGTGATGATTTGTCCTGTCAGGGATTCCTGTTCAAGCACGGAACAAATCAGCTGTGCCACATCACCCGCTTCAGCAATTCGCTGCAACAGCAAAGTGCCGCTCATGTTTTTCATTTTTTCTTCACGTCCTGCCCACCATCTTGTCGCAACAGCTCCGGGTGCGACACCGCACACTCTGATTTCTGGCGCCAAAGCGTGTGCCAATGATTTTGTCAGGCCGTGCACCGCTGCTTTTGACACAGCGTATGGCATAGAAGAGCCCGCCCCGGTTGCCCCCGCGATACTGCCAATATTAACGATTGCCCCAGCCTTGCTTTTTTTCATGAAAGGAGCCGCTGCTCTCGCGCAAAAAAACATTCCTTTGACATTGACCGCATATAACTTGTCCCATACGTCCTCTGTCGCGGCATCAAGATCATCCATTGGAATATGCTGTGTAATGCTTGCATTGTTGATTAAAACGTCAATCGTGCCGTATTGCTTTCCTATTGATTGAACCATGTCCTGCACGTCACTGTTTTTGGACACATCGGCTTGGATAGCAACGGCCTGCCCGCCCTCTCTTTTGATGATGTCTGCTGTTTCCTCAGCCTCAGCACGAGAGCGTGAATAATTCACTGCAACAATCGCTCCCCGTTTCGCTAATTCAATGCATGCTGCTCTTCCTATTCCCGTGCCGCCCCCAGTGACGAGAGCTATTTTGTTCTTAAGATCCATTGCCGCCACTCCTTGTTGTTTGTATATATTTTGAAATCTAAACTGCTGATCCTATTGTAATGCAGGTTTGGTGTTCCGTATAATGATTGTTAAAGATACTTGCTATCATTTAGATTGATAGCAAAAGAGCGGGGGATTCAACATGGAAAGCGGAGATCTACGTGTGTTTCAAATGGTAGCCCGTGAAGGCTCAATTACGAAAGCCGCACTGCAGCTTGGCTACGTGCAATCAAATGTGACGGCCAGAATTCAGCAATTGGAAGCTGAGCTCGGCACTACCCTTTTTTTGCGCCATAATCGAGGCATGACACTCTCTTCCAGCGGAAAGCTTCTGTTGGATTATACGAATAAAATTATCGGGCTGCTGGATGAGGCGTCCAAAGCGCTCTCTTCCTCAACTGAGCCGAGCGGACAGCTGATGATCGGTTCCACTCAGACAGCCGCCGCCGTCAGGCTTCCCAAACTGCTTGCTTCGTATTATGAAGAGTATCCAAACGTACAGTTGTCTTTAATAACAGGGCATACAAAATTTTTAATTGATAAAGTTCTTCGGTATGAACTCGATGGCGCGTTTATCGGCTGTGAATGCAATCATCCTGAGCTCCAGTCCTTTCCCGCATTTGAGGAGGAGCCCGTAGTCGTGTCCGCTGCATCTGTGTCCTGTGCAGAAGAAGCGATCACAAAGCCGATTCTCGTTTACAGCACAGGCTGTTCGTACCGAGATACCCTTGAAAAATGGCTGCACTCTGCCGGCGTCACACAGCCGGTTATTATGGAGTTCGGCACACTTGAAGCGATTATTGGCGGGGTGACAGCGGGCCTTGGCATCTCCTTGCTTCCGCGGACTGTTGTACAAAAACACGAGTCTGAAGGTTCGGTCCGATTGTACACGCTCCCTGAACCTCTCAGACAGATGAAAACGGAGTTTATTCTCCGTAAGGATTCGTTTATCAGCAGCGCGCTGCGCACCTTTATGGCTTCCTTCGCACCAAATGAAACCGCAACATAACAAAAAGCAGTCTGCCGTTTATGAGCGGCAGACTGCTTTTTTAGCCTATTCTTTGTTTCGGTGCTCTTCATTTAACTGTTTGATATGCTGTATGATGTCTTTAATGCCCTGCTTTGCGTCAGGATATGTCGTATTCCAATGCTTGGCGAGCGGAGGCATGCTTTTGGCGATATGCGTGTACACAATCCACTGCTTCACTTCTTCTTTTAATTCATGATTTGACTCCCCAAGGAGAAGCTCGGTATATTTTTCAAGCAATCCATCCAGCTGTTCTTGCAGTTTTTGTTCCATTCATACATCTTCCTTTCGAGAAAACAGCAAGGAGCTTTCTCATTAATGAAAGCTCCTTTAGCCGTGTTATTTATCCATGTGATGTAAAAGCCGCTTCCCGGACAATGCATCTGCCCCGGCCATGAGGAATGCAAAGAGGCGTTCCGAACAGCGGGTCCTGTGTGACCTGACAGTTCATAGAAAACACATTTTGCACCAGATCACAAGTAATGACCTCTTCTGGACGGCCTTCAGCGTAAATCTGTTTATCTTTAATAGCCACAAGGTGATGTGCGTAGCGGCACGCTAAATTCAGATCATGGAGCACCATGACGATCGTCCGCTGTTCCTTCTCATTCAGCTCAAACAGCAAATCAAGAATTTCAATTTGATGCGTCATATCCAAATACGTTGTCGGTTCATCCAGAAGGATAATATCCGTTTCCTGGGCAAGTGTCATCGCTATCCAAGCCCGCTGGCGCTGCCCGCCTGATAAGGAATCGACGGCGCGGTCAGCCATATCCTCCAGCTTTGTGGCTTTTAGCGCTCTCTCTACAGCTGCCTCATCCTCTTTTGACCACTGTTTCAGCCAGTTTTGATAAGGATACCTTCCCTGCTTTACAAGCTGATGCACCGTCAGTCCCTCCGGAGCAGAAGGCCCCTGCGGCAGGATGGCAAGCTCCTTTGCGACTTCCTTTGTCGGAAGCTTGGCGATCGCTCTTCCTTCCAATAGCACTGAACCGCCTCTCGGCTTCATCAGCCGCGCCAACGAACGTAAAAGTGTCGATTTTCCGCAGCCATTGCTGCCGATAAATACGGTAATTTCACCTTTTGGAATCGTTAAATTCAGTTCATCAATAATAACGGCATCCCCGTACCCTAAGCTCAGCGTTTCTGTAGAAATTGCACTCATACCCATAACCGCTCCTTTTTGCTGGCTTTTTAGCAGCACTATGTATTGCACGTTTTATATAGACATGCATGTAAGTAAATTGTCATCAATGCAAGTGATACAATATTCAGTCTCTGATATGGTCATATATCCATCATTGTAGCAGAAAACAGTGACTTTGAAAATCATTTTCAATTAGTTTTCTGGTCAAAAATGGCGGTTATGGGTTTTTCAGCACATGATTATTTTTTAATTTCTCTGACAGTGCCGTTCTTAAGCTTCACTTTTAAGTCGAAATGATCATAGTGGCTGTCAAGGTTAAAAGCCGCCAGCACACTGTGAATCACTTCTTTCTCAGCCATTTGATCTGTCACGGACAGCTCGCTTAGAATCATTTTCATCTCATCCAGCGCTTCTTCTCCCTCTTGATTGATGCCAGAGAGCTTATCTTGTATTTCTGCCGTTTCATGAGTTCCGTTTTTTTCGTATATCCCTTCATAGCGGTTATGCTCACCGTCACCGTAGCTGACGCGAAGCGAAAAATTGCTGTAAGGAACGGATTTCATATGAGTAACTGCCGTATTTTCTCCTTCTGCTAGCTGCTGTTCTTCATTGAGACGGCAGCCCGCAATCAGAACAACTGCGAGACAAACGGCCCCGGCCGCTCTGATCAAATGCATAATGGTTCCCCCCTGTAGAATTCCATTTCTTTTAGGTATGTCCAAGGAATGGAATCCTCATTCAGAGAAGAGAACAGAAAAAGCCGGGCTTCAGCGCCCGGCTTTCCTTTTATGATTCAGTCATTTGCAAAAAGGCTTCGGCGTCCTGCACGGCCAGCTTGATGGCATTTTCCCAAAAGTCTCTCTTCGTGATGTCTGCGCCTAAATGCTTCATCGCTAAATCTTCTACGGTCATGGATGCCGTATCACGCAATAGCGCTATATATTTCTCTTCAAACGTGTTTTTTTCTTCAAGCGCCAGAGCGTAAATGCCGAGAGAAAACAGATAGCCGAACGTATAAGGGTAATTGTAAAACGGCACTCTCGTAATATGAAAGTGGAGCTTTGACGCCCAGAATAGCGGATGATACTCGTCTAAAGCGCCGCAGAACGCTTCTTTTTGCGCCTCTTCCATCAGCTCATTTAAACGGTCCGCCGGCACAATTCCCCGCTTTCGTTCTTCGTAAAACCTCGTTTCAAATAAAAATCTCGCGTGGATATTCATAAAGAAAGCAACGCTTCTTTGCACTTTATCCTCCAAAAGCACAAGCTTTTCTTCCTTTGTTTCCGCCTGATTGACAGTCGCGTCTGCCACAATCATTTCCGCAAAAGTTGACGCAGTTTCCGCTACATTCATAGCATAGGATCGATTTAACGGCCTTACATTGAGCATCGCTTCCTGATGAAAGGCATGCCCGAGTTCATGGGCAAGCGTTGAGACGTTCGAGGCACTGCCGGAAAACGTCATGAAGATACGGGATTCCCCGCTGTCAGGAAAGCTTGTGCAAAAGCCGCCGACTCTTTTCCCGCTTCTGTCCTCGGCTTCAATCCAGCGGTCACGGAACGCCTTTTCTGTAAAGGCGGACAACTTTCGTCCAAACGTGGAAAATTGGCTGATGATTAAGTTTGCGGCTTCATCGTATGAGTATTCCTTACCGGCAGACCCAATCGGTGCCTCAACGTCGTACCAATTGAGCTTTTCGAGACCAAGCATGGATGCTTTCCGGTTGAGAAACTGAACGAACGGCTGCTTATTTTCAATAATGACCTGCCACATCGTATCCAGCGTTTCTTTTTTCATCCGGTTGATTTGCAGCGGCTCCTTCAGAACATCCTGCCATCCCCGCGCTTTGTAGGTTTCCAGCCGGAATCCCGCCAAATGATTCAGCGTGCTGCTGAAAATATCCTGTTCCTGCTCCCATGCATGATTGATGCGTTCAAAAACGGTTTTCCTGACAGTACGGTCCTGATGTGACATCATGTTTTCCGCCTGTCCGACAGATAATTGTTTTTCCTCAAACGGAATGGTCATTTTTCCGACAACGATATGATATAAATCATCCCAGGCATGATAACCGTCAACTGCAAGGCTTCCAATCAGTTTTTCTTTGTCTGGGCTGAGCTTTTCGGCAACCCGTTCTCTTCTTTCATTTAATATGTATGATACCTCTCGCAGCCCGGTTTTTTTGAGCAATTCTTCCCACACGCCTTGATCAATCTCCACAAGTTTATGATCCAATGTGACAAGGGAGGACTGAAAATCTGCGACTAACTGATGCATGAATGATTTATGCTCATTCGCCTTCTGATCGCTAATGTTCTGTGCCTGAAGACACGAGACAAAAGCACCGGCCTGCTGCAGCTTGACCGAATTTTGTTCAAATGCATCGAGCAATGCGGTCAGCCTTCCAGCATCAGCCGGCGTTTCTGGCGGCTCAAAAGCATCCGTCATGTCTTGAAATGCACGCAGGCTTTGTGACAGCTTTTCAATATATCTCTTGAATTCTTCTGACTGGCTCCCGCCTTTAAAAAACGAATCCAGATCCCATGTTTTGTCTACCCCTTGCAATCCCATGACTCAAAACCCCTTTCCTCATTTGATTTTATTATAGAACAATTCTGAATTATTGTATAAAAATTTCTTTTATAGGCGTCATTCTCTGTGCATCATTGTACAATAGCTGTAGCGCCAAACAGGTGGATATGGAAAATGAATAAAAAAATAGCTATCGTAACAGGAGCGTCAAGCGGTTTTGGTCTGTTGGCGGCAGTCAAACTGGCTCAGTCATTTTTCGTCATTGCCACAGCAAGGCAGCCCGAGAAAGCGGAACAGCTGCGCGGTTTAGCAGCAAAACATCATGTAGCTGACTCCATTCACATCACCGCTCTCGATGTCACTGATGAACACTCGATCGAAGCGTTTGGAAAAACCATAAGTGCGTATGCCCCAATTGATGTACTCGTTAATAACGCGGGTACAGCTTACGGGGGATTTATCGAGGATGTCCCGATGGAGCATTTCAGAAAGCAATTTGAAACGAATGTTTTCGGATTGATCAATGTCACAAAAACCGTCCTGCCTTACATAAGAAAGCATAGCGGGGCAAAGATTATAAACGTAAGCAGTATCAGCGGTTTGACCGGATTTCCGGCACTGTCGCCTTACGCCGCTTCCAAGTATGCATTAGAAGGATTTTCTGAAAGTCTGCGCTTGGAGCTGCTTCCTTTCGGCATTGAAACCGCTCTGATCGAGCCAGGCTCATACAAGACATCGATCTGGACAACATCTTTATCGAATCACATGACTGTGCCGGCTGACGATTCAGCCTATCATCAATACTATAAAAAGATCCTTTCTTATGTTGAAAAAAATGCCGCTGAAAGTGGAGACCCCCAAGAGGTTGCCGACCTCATTTATCAATTAGCGATGAAACAGCGCGTAAAGAAATTGCGTTATCCGATCGGAAAAGGCGTCAAGCTCACCCTGCTATTCCGTGCACTTTTTCCTTGGTCCGCTTGGGAATCTATCTTGAAGAAAAAACTATTCACCCGAACTAAATTATAATTATTATAATTTAGTATTGATTTTTAATTAATATGTGATATAATTAAATTAACAGATCGCAAGGAGGACGTAATATTATGAAAACCGAAAACGCAAAAACAAACCTGACATTAGTTGAGAATTCAATGAACACCCAATTATCAAACTGGTTTCTTCTATACTCCAAGCTGCACCGTTTTCATTGGTATGTAAAAGGGCCTCACTTCTTTACATTGCATGAAAAATTTGAAGAACTGTATGACCACGCGGCGGAAACTGTAGATACGATTGCTGAGCGCCTGCTGGCTATCGGAGGACAGCCTGTTGCCACTTTGAAAGAATACACTGAGCAAGCATCCATCACAGACGACGGAAACGAAACGTCAGCTTCAGAAATGGTCCAAGCTTTGGTGAACGACTATAAACAAATCAGCAGCGAGTCTAAATTCGTCATCGGCCTTGCGGAAGAAAATCAAGACAATGCGACAGCAGACTTGTTTGTCGGACTTATAGAAGAAGTCGAAAAACAAGTGTGGATGCTTTCCTCTTATCTAGGCTAAAAAAAAGCTGAACCCTCTTCGGGTTCAGCTTTTTTGCCAGTTAGCTACTGAGGCTCTCTGTCTTCTTGGTCAATGTCACATTCAGGTTTTTCGTTTTTCCGTTGCGTATCACTTGAATTGTTGTTTTATCTCCGACTTTTAAATCTTTATAAAGAATTTGACGGATATCCGCACTGCTTTGGATATCTTTGCCGTTTAATTTGACAATCACATCCTCAGGTTTCATTCCTGCTTTAGCCGCCGGTGAATTTGCTTGAACTTCTTTGACGTAGACACCTTTGCTCAATTGATCCCCAAACAGGCCGAGTGTATTTTCCTGGTACGTTTCAGGAACTTGTGACATATCAATCATCTGCACGCCTAAGAATGGACGGTCCACTTTTCCGTTTTCAAGAAGCTGGTCAACAATTGGCTCTACATCGTTGCTTGGAATCGCAAAACCGAGTGACTCAACCCCGCTTTCATTCACTTTCAGACTGTTGATACCGATCACTTGGCCGTTTGAATTGATTAACGGGCCGCCGCTGTTTCCCGGATTGATTGCGGCGTCTGTTTGCAGCACATTCATTTCAACGGTACCTTGAGTCGTATCGACATCAATCGTCCGGTTAAGTCCGCTAATGATCCCTTGTGTCACTGTTCCAGAGAACTGCTGGCCGAGCGGATTACCGATGGCGATGACTTTTTCACCTGTGCGCAGCTGCGAAGAATCACCGAAGCTCGCCACTTTTTTGACGTTCTTGCTGTTGATTTCCAAAACAGCCAAATCCGTAATTGCATCGCTTCCCACAAGCTTTGCTGTCTCCGTTTTACCATTGTACAGGGTAACAGTCAGCTTATTCGCTCCTTCCACTACGTGGTTGTTTGTAATGATATATGCTTTGTTATTGTCTTTTTTGAAAATAACCCCTGACCCTGTTCCGCTTTCACTTTCTGAACCGGAGCTGCCTTCTGTGCCGAATGTGTTATTATGAGAGGTTTGGATATTTGAGATTCCGACAATCGTCGGCTCTAAGTCCTCTACCATATCAGCCACGTTGGTCGCGTTTGTCACAGGTGTCGTTGTAAAATTGTCGGATTGCACCTGTTTATTTGCGGAAGCCGTCTCGGTCGTCTGATTATGGTCAGACGGCAAATAAGGCGCGATGCCGAGCATCAGTCCGCCGCCGATGATCCCGCCTAAAATCGGGCTCAGCCATGCCGCTCTCCGCTTCTTCTCTTTTTTTACAGCTGTTTCTTTCTTTTCCATTTCTAAAGCGGAAGCCGTTTCTTTTCGTCCCGCTTCATAAGAATGAGGCTGATCAAGCAATTTTTGTTCAGGATGCTCAATCAGCTTCCGGTTAGCTGTATTCATGTTTTCTGTATGTGAAGGTTCCGTTTGTTGTTCCCCGTTTTGGTCATCACGTCGGTAATCCATATGCATACACTCCTTATTCGGTTTTTCGTTTATCGTTACATATTCATCGCATGTACAAGTTCAATTGTCCCAATAATGAGGAGAAAAGCAAAGCACCAAAATAGAATATGTTTGATCATCCTGCATCTTCCCCGCTCTTTTCTTTTCCTTTCTTCCCTTATACACATCATAAACAAACATTGTGGGATAAAAATGAAAAGAATATGTGAAATTATGAAAATTGCCTGCCGTATGTTAAAACTAGTTTATAATGACGTTGAAAGGATGTGAAGAGCCTTGTCATATACCATTTATCTAGTTGAGGATGAGGATAATCTGAATGAATTGCTGACGAAGTATTTAGAGAATGAGGGCTGGAACATTACATCTTTTACGAAAGGCGAAGACGCCAGAAAAAAAATGACGCCGTCTCCCCACCTGTGGATTCTCGATATCATGCTGCCGGATACTGACGGCTATACATTAATAAAAGAAATTAAAGAGAAGGACCCTGACGTGCCGGTCATTTTTATTTCCGCACGAGACGCCGATATTGACAGAGTGCTTGGGTTAGAGCTTGGAAGCAATGACTATATTTCAAAACCATTTCTCCCGCGGGAACTGATTATACGTGTGCAAAAGCTGTTGCAGCTTGTCTATAAGGAAGCGCCGTCCGCACAAAAGAACGAAACTGTCGTCTCCTCCTATCGGGTCGCAGAAGACGCCCGAGAGGTTTATGATGAAAACGGCAATTTGATTAATTTAACGTCGAAGGAATTTGATCTCCTCCTCTTATTTATCCATCATAAAGGACATCCATACTCCCGTGAGGATATTCTCGTCAAGGTATGGGGACATGATTACTTTGGAACTGACCGCGTTGTTGACGATCTTGTCCGGAGGCTGCGTAAAAAGATGCCTGAACTCAAAGTGGAGACCATTTACGGGTTTGGCTACAGGATGATGACATCATGAAAAACAAGCCTCTCTCGTTTCAAATATGGGTTGTCATCTCCGGCATCCTGTTAGCCATATCGATTTTATTGCTTGTTTTATTTTCAAACACGCTGCGTGATTTTTTCACCAATGAAACGTACACCACCATTGAAAATGAACAGCATGTGCTGACCGAGTACCGCCTGCCTGGTTCAATCGAAAGGCGCTATTACAGCGAGGAAGCCACGGCACCGACGACCGTGCGCTCTGTTCAGCACGTGCTTCTGCCCGAAAATGAAGCGGCTTCTTCAGACAAGGATTTACGAATCCTGTCGTCTGATTTTATCCATAAGGTATACCAGCTGGCTGATAAACAGGAAGCCAAAAAGAAACGATACAGCGCTGAAATTAATGGCGAAAAAGTGTTTTTTGTCATTAAGAAGGGACTTTCCGTAAACGGGCAATCCGCCATGATGCTGTCCTATGCACTTGATTCATATCGGGACGATCTGGCCTTCACTCTGTTCAAACAGCTGCTGTTTATTATAGCGGTTGTCATTTTATTGAGCTGGATTCCGGCGATTTGGCTTGCGAAATATTTATCAAGGCCTCTCGTTTCGTTTGAAAAGCACGTCAAACGAATTTCAGAACAGGATTGGGATGATCCTGTCATAGTGGATCGGAAAGATGAAATCGGCAAATTGGGGCATACCATCGAAGAGATGCGCCAAAAGCTTGTGCAAAAGGATGAAACAGAAAGAACCCTTTTACAAAATATTTCACACGATTTAAAAACGCCTGTTATGGTGATCAGGGGATACACCCAGTCCATTAAAGACGGGATTTTTCCTAAAGGAGATCTTGAAAATACAGTAGATGTCATTGAAGGCGAAGCCCTTAAGCTGGAGAAAAAAATAAAAGATTTATTATATTTAACAAAGCTCGATTATTTATCTAAGCAAAAAGTACAACATGAAACATTCAGTATTATGGAAGTGACAGAAGAAGTCATTGAAAGACTGAAATGGGCGCGAAAAGAATTATCATGGGGAATTGATGTAGATGAAGACATTCTTATGCCGGGTGATCCCGAGCAATGGAACAAGCTTCTAGAGAACATACTGGAAAATCAAATCCGTTACGCCGCAACAAAGATTGAAATCATCATGAAACAGGATGATCAGAATATCTTTATCACCATTAAAAATGACGGACCGCATATTGAAGATGAGATGCTTTCCAGCCTCTATGAGCCTTTTAATAAAGGGAAGAAAGGCGAATTCGGCATTGGTCTCAGCATCGTAAAACGTATTTTAACTCTTCATAAGGCGTCTATCTCAATTGAAAATGACAAAACGGGTGTAACATACCGCATAGCAGTGCCAAAATAGACTGTAGATATTTTTGCAGTCTATTTTTTATGTGAAAGAATAGCCGTTAAAATCTCTGTAATTTGTTTTGAGCGGCTGTTTGCATTGATGAACCCATTTTTTCTCTGACAACGTCTGCTTCGGATATTTGACTTTTTCCACTTTAATTCCTCTGTTTCGCAAGCGGCTGATCATTTCGTCCAATTCTCTCATTTCAGATTCACCCTTTCGCTTGAGCTTTGACCGTTCGGTCATCTCAATCTATAATATAAATAATACATGATAAAAAAACAAGTTACAATAAGGTTAAATTTAAAACGTACGGTATGACTATATGGTCATATCCTATGTAGGCCTCAAGCTCCGAAAGGGTGGAACCATTTGAAGGAAAAAGAGAAGCTGATTATTGAAACAGCCATTAAACTGTTTGCCCAAAAAGGATATAACGCAACATCAGTTCAAGAAATTGCCAAAGCATGCAAGATTTCAAAAGGCGCTTTTTATATTTATTTTCCTTCTAAAGAAGCGCTGCTTTTATCTATGCTGAATTTCTATTATGATAAAACATTTACCCGTATTTTAAATATTAAAACGAAAGGCGACAGCCCTAGAACAGCTTACCGCAAGCAGCTTACCGTGTTCTATGAAAACATCCTTGAACACAAAGACTTTATTACAATGCAAATGAAGGAAGGTTCTCTGCCTTACACGGATGAAGTAGAGCAATGCGCAAAAAAAATCCGCCAGACTTCCCTTCAATTTCACATTGACAGTCTGTTAAACATATACGGAGAAAAAGCTGAACCATATACAGCGGAGCTTTGTTTTCTAATAGAAGGAATCAGCCAGATTTACCTGGAATGCATGATTTTGCTCGGTTATACTGTGAAGCCGGATCAATTAGCAGATATCGTTATTAACCGCATTGATGATATGGTTAAAGGCATGTCTGAACGAAACGATGAGCCTTTCATCACATTAGAAGAAGCAAGCTCTTTATTCGGGCCCCTGTCTCACGGACGGCCTGACCCGCTGACTGAATCGATTGTGAAAAGCCTTCGTGAGAAAATAAAAAGCTTGAACACAAACTCCTCCCTTGAATTATCGGAGAGCTTGGACATACTTGAAGCAGAAATGAAGAAAAAAACACCGAAGCTGGTGATCATAAAAGGAATGATCCATAACCTGATGGAGTCGGAAGCTCTCGCAGAAGATGCCGAGCAGCTTACATTTCTCTTGAAACATCAATATATTTAGAAGAACGGCTGCTTCACAAGCAGCCGTTTTTTCTCTATTACGCCTTTGGTTTTACCATATCTTCCGGTTTCACCATTTCGTTAAATTGTTCTTCTGTCAGCAATTCAAGCTTCAAAGCCGCTTCTTTCAGCGTCAATCCCTCTTTATGGGCAAGCTTGGCAATTTTTGCGGCGTTTTCATATCCGATATGCGGATTCAGCGCCGTAACCAGCATTAAGGAATTCGACAAGTTTTCCTGAATCGTTTCTTTATTTGGCTCGATACCGACGGCACACTTATCATGGAAGGAGTTCATTCCGTCACTCAGCAGCTGCACGGATTGCAGGAAGTTGTAAATGATCACAGGTTTAAATACGTTTAGTTCAAAGTTCCCCTGACTTGCGGCAAAGCCGATTGTCGCATCGTTCCCCATAATTTGCGCTGCGATCATCGTCAGTGCTTCACTTTGTGTCGGGTTCACTTTTCCAGGCATAATGGAGCTGCCAGGCTCATTTTCAGGAATGACAATCTCCCCGATGCCGCAGCGAGGTCCGCTCGCAAGCCATCTGACATCGTTTGCGATTTTCATTAAATCAGCGGCAAGAGCTTTTAAGGCGCCGTGTGCATATGTGATTTCGTCATGGCTTGTCAGCGCGTGGAATTTATTCGACGAGCTGTTAAACGTTTGACCTGTCAGTTTCGTGATCTCCTCTGAAACAAGCTCTCCAAATTCAGGGTGAGCATTGATTCCTGTTCCGACAGCTGTACCTCCGATTGCAAGCGCACGCATTTTGTCTGTCGCTTCTAAAATCATTTCCTTCGAGCGATCGAGCATGTGCACCCATCCGCTGATTTCCTGTCCAAGCGTCAGAGGTGTGGCATCCTGAAGATGCGTACGTCCGATTTTTACAATATCATTGTATGCTTTCGCTTTTTCGTCTAACGTATTGCGAAGCTGATCAAGCGCAGGCACAAGCTGTTCATAGACAGATAAAACGGCAGCAACGTGCATCGCTGTCGGGAATGTATCGTTTGAGCTTTGGCTGCGGTTAACGTCATCATTTGGATGAATTGTTTGATCAGAGTTCTTTTCTTTTAATAACGCGGTCGCGCGATTGGCCACCACTTCGTTCATGTTCATGTTGCTTTGTGTTCCGCTTCCGGTCTGCCATACAACAAGCGGGAAGTTATCATCATATTTGCCTTTGAGCACATCATCACAAACTGTTGCAATAGCTTCCGCTTTTTCCGCATCTAGGTTGCCTAATCGTTTATTAGCGATCGCCGTGCTGCGTTTCAATATTGCAAACGCCTTCACAACACGCATCGGCATTTTTTCAGAACCAATCTTGAAGTTCTCCTTGCTTCGCTGTGTTTGGGCGCCCCAAAATTTATCAGCAGGAACTTTTACTTCTCCCATGGTGTCTCGTTCAATTCTGTAGTCCATTTATGTATCCCTCCATAACGGTTGCTTCAATAGATCATAATTCGCCAGTGACATTAAAAATCCTTTTTATTTTTCGATCTTGGCAGATTTTAATTTTAATTCAAGATATACGCGGGAATCCTTTGAATATTTGTACTTCGGATTCGTTCGTCCGTACTCCCTTGATGTATAAGAGACATCGTAATGCTTTTCAAATGATTTAATGAGCTGTTCTATTTCTTCTTGTTTTCCTGCAAGTCTTACCTGTGCCACTTCGTATCCTCCGCTTTCATAAAAAAACTTACACCATGAAATACTCTAACACAGTATATCATTTTTTTAACAGGAAAAGATAACCTCTACTAAGGTTTTGGATAAGAGGTGACCTCGTTGGAACAAACAGAGTTTAAGGAATATATACACGATAATTTAGCATTGGTGCTTCCAAAATTAAAAGAAAACGATGATCTGGTAAAAAACAAAAAAATGCTCTCCAACGGTCTTGTTTTTTACTATCTCTATTTTAGTGAACTGAATGATCAGAAGAAGGTTGAAGAATCGATTAAAACCTTAATCAAAGATGAAGATACCCTCACGCTTGACCAAGTTAAAAAACGCCTTGACCAGCTTGACGCAAGACCTGTTGAAACCGCAAAAAAAACGGTCGAATCCATTCTCAGCGGCAAGTGTGCTGTGTTTATCAACGGATTGGACAAAGTCTATATTCTATCTACAGTAAAGAAAAAAACAAGGAGCCTGGCAGAGCCGACAACTGAAAAAGTGGTTCGCGGACCAAAAGTTGCATTTGTAGAGGATATCGATACAAATCTCGCTTTGATCAGACAAAGAACCTCTCATCCGAAGTTAATCACCAAAAAAATCATGATCGGCAAAGACAAGCTGAAGCAGGCAGCCATTATGTACATTGAGGGCAAAGCAAAAAAGTTCGTCATAAAAGAAGTAAAAGCGCGGCTTAAAAATGTCCAACTTGAGGATATTCAGGACAGCGGAACGCTTGAGGAGCTCATTGAAGATAATAAATTTTCGCCGTTTCCGCAGGTTCAAAATACGGAAAGACCGGATAAGGTATCGTCGGCCCTGTTTAACGGCCGTGTGGCCATTTTGGTCGACAGTTCACCATTTGTGCTGCTGGTCCCTGTTTCTCTCGGTGTCCTGATGCAGTCCCCGGATGACTACTATGAACGCTGGATTTCAGCATCTCTAATCCGGACACTGCGTTTTGCTTCTATCTTCATCACCTTGTTTTTGTCATCTATTTATATTGCACTCGTTTCCTTCCATCAAGGGCTGCTGCCGACCGCGCTCGCCGTCACGATTTCGGCAAACAGGGAAAACGTGCCGTTTCCGCCGATATTTGAAGCCTTGCTGATGGAAGTGACGATCGAGCTGCTCAGAGAAGCCGGGCTGCGTCTTCCCAACCCGCTTGGCCAGACGATCGGCCTCGTCGGGGGCGTAGTCATCGGACAAGCGGCGGTAGAGGCGAATCTCGTCAGTTCGATTATGGTCATCGTTGTCAGCGTCATTGCCCTTGCATCCTTTACCGTTCCCCAGTACGGAATGGGTTTGTCTTTCCGGGTGCTGCGTTTTATTTCGATGTTTTCCGCCGCTATTCTTGGGCTGTACGGGATTATTTTATTTATGCTTGTTATTTATACGCATCTAACGAGACAAACGAGCTTTGGATCTCCGTATTTTTCGCCAAACGGATTCTTCAGCCTGAAAAATACGGATGATTCCATTATCCGTCTCCCAATTAAAAACAAACCAAAAGAGGCGAATAATCCAAATGAGCCAAAAACAGACTCCACTGAAACTTAATACCTTCCAAGGTATTGCTATTGTTGCAAATACGATGCTTGGTGCCGGTCTTTTAACATTGCCGCGAGCGCTCACCACTAAGGCTAATACTCCTGACGGCTGGATCTCGCTGATATTAGAAGGTGTCATTTTTATCTTTTTCATTTATTTAAACACGCTCATTCAGAAAAAACATCAATACTCTTCTCTATTTGAGTATTTGCAGGAAGGGCTTGGGAAATGGATCGGCAGCATCTTCGGCCTTTTGATCTGCTGCTATTTTATCGGAGTGGCCAGCTTTGAAACCAGGGCGATGGCTGAAATGGTAAAGTTTTTCCTGCTGGAGAGAACGCCGATTCAGGTCATTATCTTAACGTTTATCTGCTGCGGCATCTATTTAATTGTTGGAGGGTTAAGTGATGTGTCTCGGCTGTTTCCCTTTTACTTAATAGTAACGATTATTATTTTACTGGTTGTGTTTGGGATCAGTTTTAAAATTTTTGACATCAATAATTTGCGCCCTGTTTTAGGCGAAGGTCTTGGACCCATTGCGAACTCCCTGACTGTTGTCTCCATATCTTTCTTAGGAATGGAAATAATGCTGTTTCTCCCTGAACATATGAAGAAAAAGAAATACACATTTAGATACGCGGCTTTCGGTTTTCTGATTCCGATTATTTTATATATCCTGACGTATGTCATTGTTGTCGGGGCTTTGACCGCTCCTGAGGTAAAAACGCTGATCTGGCCGACCATTTCTCTCTTTCAGTCTTTTGAGCTCAAGGGCATATTCATTGAACGGTTTGAATCGTTTTTACTGGTCGTCTGGATCATTCAATTTTTCACAACGTTTGTCATTTACGGATATTTTGCCGCTAACGGACTGAAGAAGACGTTTGGATTATCGACTAAAAAAAGCATGGTTCTCATTGGCGCGGCTGTCTATTATTTTTCTCTATGGCCGGATGACTCTAATCAGGTCATGATGTATAGCGATTATCTCGGATACATTTTCGTCTGCCTGTTTTTACTTCCCTTCATTCTCTTTTTCATTGTAGCTGTCAAAAGGAGGATTACAGCAAAATGAAAATCCGCATTTTAAGTATGTTCATATGCATCCTGTTGCTGTCCGGATGCTGGGATAGCCAGAATATTGAGGAATTAAGCCTGATCATCGGTGTTGGCTTGGACAAGCCGGATGATAAAAATTTAGAACTTACACAGCAGATTCTTGTGCCGAAAAAAATCAGCTCCAAGGAAGGCTCTTCATCTGACCCAACACAGCTTTCTATCACAAAGGGTGAAACGGTCCATCAAATGATGAGAACATCTGCATTAAAACATAACCCTACGTTTTCACAGCATTTGCGTCTCATTCTGCTTTCCAAGAGCGTGATTGCGGATCATATTGGAATGGACGCGATCATTAACCAGTTTGTCAGAGACAATGGAACAAGGAGGAGTTCGTACGTCTTTGTCACCGATGGCAGGACTAAGGATATATTTAAAATGAATGATCAAGGAGAGCCCGCATCCAATGTGATTTATGATCTGACAGAGAATAATGCGGTGACGATTAGAATGATGGAGCCTGTTACATTGGGAGAGATCTCAGAACACTTGACCTCTGATGATTCGTTCCTTATCCCTCATGTCGGTGAGGAAAACGGCAAACTCGCGATAAACGGAGCTTCTATCATCAAAGATAAATTATGGAACCGGGATCTAACACCGATTGAGGTTCAAAATATCAACTTATTTACAGGCACTGTCGAAGGAGGCGTCATTGACTTGAAGCGCGATGGCTATCTTTTTTCTTATGAGGTGTATTCGAGCAATCGGAAGATCAAGACGGCCTACAAGGACGGAAAGTTCAAATTCACTGTCACACGCAATATTGAAGGTCGTTTATCAGAGGACTGGAATCCGAATGAAGATTCATTTAAGGATTCATATATCAAAGATATTGAAAAGACAGTCGAAAAACGATTACACGAAACAGTAACAGCATTTATTACAGGCAAGCTGCAGAAAGATATCAAAGCAGATGTAACCGGGCTGCGAAACGAAGTCAGAATTCATTATCCTCAAAAGTGGAAAAAGATCTCAAGAAAATGGGATGATGATTATTTCAGCAATGCGGAAATAGACTACCGGGTCAATGTGGTTGTCAGAGACTTCGGGACGAAAGGCGCAAACAAATAGCGGACTCTATTTCACGAGGTGATTTCGGTGTGCGTACACAGCTGCCTGCGTCCGGTCGCTGACATCCAGCTTTGATAAAATATTGGTGATGTGGGTTTTGACTGTTTTGATCGTGATAAACAGCTCCTCACCTATCTCTTTATTTGTTTTTCCTTCTGCAATCAGACAGAGAATCTCAAGCTCCCGTTTCGTGAGGGATTCATGCGGGAGCGCGTTTTCACCTGAGTGGCGCAGCCGGGATAATACTTTCCCCGCCACTTTTGATTCTAGCTTTGGCTCTCCCTTGCTTGCGGCACGGATCGCATCAGCGATTTCGGCCGCTTTTGATGTTTTTAGTAGGTAGCTGAGCGCTCCCGCTTCAATAACCGGATACACTTTATCATCATCAATGAAGCTTGTGAGCACAATAATTTTCGGATCGGAAAGCTTCTGGCAAATTTGCTTTGTCGCTTCAATGCCGTCCATGCCTTCCATGACAAGATCCATTAAAATCACATCAGGCTGTAATTCAACAGCAAGCTGTACACCCTCGCTGCCATCAGACGCTTCGCCGATGACATCTATATCGGGCTGCGCCTCCAAAAAAGCGGCGAGTCCCATTCTGACCATTTCATGATCATCAATCAACAATACTCGAATCACGTTCGTTCTCTCCTTTTTCTTCCGGGAAAATCGGGACCTTTACTTCAATTTGTGTACCTTTTCCTTCAACCGAAATCACCTCGGCGACTCCGCCGATTTCGCTTGCACGTTCTTTCATCGAATTCAAGCCGTAGGATGACGCTTTTACCTGCTCCATCTTGAATCCTTTTCCGTTATCAATGACCTTCAGCCGCAGCTGATTGTTTTTTGCGCCGAGAATCACGGATACTTTTGAGGCTTTTGAGTGCCTGAATACATTGGAAAGAGCCTCCTGTACGATCCTGAATAAATGATCCTCTACGCCTTTGGAAATCGGCGTATCCTGTATGTCCCATTCGATATCAAGCGGCTGTTTTTTCCGAAACTCGTCCAAAAGCTCCGTAAGCCCCTCCTTCAGCCCCTTCCCTTCGAGCGTCACAGGTCTTAAATGGAGCAGCAGCGCCCTCATTTCATTTTGGGCTTCTCCCGCCATGTGCTCTACCATCTTGATCCGTTTCACCGTTTTATCATCCGTATCTTTTACGTGTTCTAATACAGCGGAGGTCATCATCGATATCGCAAAGAGCTGCTGGCTGACAGCATCGTGCAGATCTCTGGCCAATCGCTGGCGTTCTTCTGTGATGACTGATTTTTTCATTTGCACCTGCCATTCAGCCCGTTCATTTGAAAGCTTTTGCAGGGAAGCTACTTGAAGTTCAACCCGCTTCGCCATTTCATTCAGCTGATCGGCTGCAAGCCCGATTTCATCGTCCCCGAGCGGCGGTATACGATAAGCGAAGTTGCCATTTTCAAATGTTAAAATCGATTCAATCAATGTATCGACCCTTGTTTTCAGCCGGTTGCCGTACATGTACCCTGACGCAAAACCGATCGTAAGGCTGATCAGCACCAAAATCAGGATAAACGGAATCCCGAACCAGCTTGACGACAGCAACACAAACGGATCAAGCCGATAGTAAACCATCATAAAAGAAATCAAGCAGACAAATAGAAGCAGACTGATTCCCGTTGTCATGCGAATGGCACGCCATTGGAGACTGGCAAGCAGTTTTTTTCTCATACGTATTTCACATCCACATCACCGATAAATAGGGAGACGGATATTTTCACCCGGCGTTTGGACTCGCTGAAATCAGAAGACGCGGCGTATACCTTTGTGCTTAATCCGCTTTTCTTCGAACCGATCAGATTAATGTCGCCGATAAAAACGGACGAGCTGACAGCCACTTCAAGATCTGATGGAACATAAATATCAACGTTTCCGATCACTCCGCTGATGACAATGGTGCTCTCTCCCTCCGGAATCATCGCTTTTGACAAGTCGATTTTCACATCGCCGATAAAACCCGATACAGTTAAATCATTCAGATCAAACGGCTGCTTCATCATCAGAAGTTCGCCGATAAAAAAGCTTCGCATGTCAGGATGTTTCACATCTTTTGGGGGCTCGGACTGTTTTTCTTTTTCCGTTAAATCGGTAGGTTTCTCATTCGGTTCAAAAATAGGCTTTCCTTTCACAAGCCGGTAGCCGGCGTAAATTAAAAATGCGGCAAACGCGTAGCCAAATAAGTTAAAGGTGATGCTGAACAGATTTTTCAAAAATAAGAAAGCGGCAAAGATGTACATGACGGACCCAAGCCAGTCACGGGAGTATTTTTTCAAAAAATAACCGGCAATCAGAAAAAAGAGCGGCCAAAACAGCAGATCGCCTACTCCGATAATTTGCAAAAACATGCTGATGCCAAATAAAGCAATGATAAGTCCAAGAAGCTGTTTTTTTGTCATTCTGGTTGTTCCGCCTCCTTTCTTCTGCCAGATGCTACCGTATCGCTACATCCCCGCTGCCTGTTTTAATATCGACTAGATGCTGTCCGCTTCCTTGTGAGCCTGTGATTTGATGATGATCTTTATGTGTTGTATCAGCAAATGGGTACGCCGAACTGACGCTTCCGCTCTCTGAAGCAGCATTGACTTTGAAACTGCCGTTTTCGGGAAGCTCCAGATTCACATCACCGCTCGTCAATGTGACAGCTGAAGAGCCCGCTGCCTTTTTTAAATCCGCGTCAACGTTTCCTGATGTCATCCGTATATCAAGTGAGCCTGAAACACCATCCAAGTTTGCGTCGCCTGAAGTTAAGCGGATGCTGGCCGTTTTAGCGTCTGTATTTGATATCGACACATCTCCGGAAGAGCCCTTCACCTCCAGCTCCTGTAGGCGGATACCCGTTACGGTCATATTCCCGCTTGCAGATGCTGCGTTCAGCTTAGAAAGCGTGAGATGTTTATTACCGTCTACAGACACGTCGCCGCTTGAGGTTCTCACAGCCAAACCGCCTTTGTACGTGTATGGAATGCGGACGACAAGGGCAGATCGATGAAATCCATTCAAAAATTGAAATTCTTTTTCCTTTGCCGTCAGCTCCAGCTTTCTTCTCTTTTCAGCCACAAACAATTTCCCCGAGTCACCTGAGATGGTTGCTGATATGTCATTACGCTCTTCCGCTATGATCTTCACATTCTTGTTATCCGATTCAATGATTACGCTTTCGATCTCATGCGGTGAAGCACTGGCTGAATCAGCTTCAGTTCCGTTTATGAATGAAAGACCTTCAGCAAACACGTCTTTGATAACAACCGCAGAAAAAATAAGAATACCGGCAATGATCAGCAGTTTGCCCAGCATTTTTTTCATTTGTTTTCATCCTTCTCATTTATTCTATTATAAAGGAAAAGCCTGTGAATGAATACGTGCGGAAGGGAAGGACTTGACGAAAACCCTTCCCTGTCCTGTTTATTCATTTGCTGCATGTGAGGTTTGATCTGATTTTTTCAAAGAGAGTTCCCGCATCTTTTCGATTTCAGCTTCTACTTCGTCTGCAAATTCACTTTGGCTCGTTTCTGTGCCGGCTTCCGCTGACTTCGAATAATCGGCACGGATTTCCAATTCCTCAATTCGGTTTTCTATCCGGAGAAATTCCCGATACGCGCTTTCACTGTCAATTTTGTCGAATGTCGCGTTCATATGCTCTTTTGCTTTTGCAGCGTTTGCCCGGGCAATCAGCGCCTGTTTTTTATCCTTTACGTCCTGTAGCCTTGTTTCAAGTGTGGCCAGCTGTTCTTTCAGCTCAGCCAGCTGGCTGCTTGCCTGTTCATAGGAAGCTTTGTGCTCTGCTGCCTTTCCCTCTAAATACTTCATTTCTGTCAGCGCTTTTTTTGCAAGCTCTTCTTCACCGGCATCAAAAGCGAGCTGAGCTTGATTCTTACGCTTTCCAGCCACTTCATTTGCTTCTTCATATTTTTTCTTAAATTGATAGGCGATCGTATGCTGTTTGACGATCGTTTGTTTTGCTTTTGCAATATCGCTTTCCATATCACGAACGTACTGATTCAGCATCACCTTAGGGTTCTCCAGTTTATCCAAGCCTTCATGAACTGACGCAACAAACATATCTCTCATTCTTTTTAATACCATACTGTTATTCCTCCTCATATCATGTGTTATTTTTTCTTTAAGAAATTTTCCCATTCGTCATCAAAATGAGACTGGTAGCCGGCAGAAGCTGGTTCAGGGTCAAAGCTTGACATATCGCTTTCCGCGGATCCGTTTTTCATCAGTTTCCAGCCGTAATACACCATAGCAGCCGCGAGTGCAATGCCGACGAGAAACGGAAGTGAGCAAATGAGCATCATCGCCCCGATTCCGCCCAAGATGATACCTGTGATGGTTTTGCCTGCTGCGAATCTTTTAATTCCCGCGTATGTCAGCAATCCTCCGATCGCAAGCGGAATGATAAAGCCGAAGCTGCCGCCCCCAAAAAAGACGGAGATTCCAAATACAATTAATAAGAATCCGCCTATCGTTTTCTTGTTGATCTTCATGCAGATCCTCCTTTCGTTTTCCTTGTCTTCATCTTATACAAAACACAAGATGAGCAAAACGAATCAGAGATTGATTTTTGGATAAGACCAGAGTCGTAGACAGCACCGGACCCAGCGGCATAAAAAAAGCCATGCACGAGGCATGGCGTCTTCAAAAACCTTTACATATGAACACTTGCTTCCCTTTCTTTTACCAAATCGGATTGTTCTGCTTTGGCCAGCTTTGTAAACAGAAGAATTCCAATCCCCGCGATAATTTCCACAACTCCCCCGGCAGCGATCACATTTCCTGAACCAAAAGCGGTTGCGGCATATCCGCAAATGACAGCGCCGGCCGGAATTGAAATATTTGAGATCATATGTATGACGGCATAAACTTGCGGCTGGTCCTCACTATCGACAGATGTCTGTATAATTGTATACTCGGGAACATTGATTGCACTGACTGCAGCGCCAAATGTAAAAGCGGCGAAAAAGACGAGCGGCAAAAAGGTATTCATTCCGGTAATAAAGAAAGCGAATCCTTCAATGATGCCGGCGGTTACGAAAAGCAGTCCGTACTTGTTTACTTTTACTTTTGTCAGTACAAACCCCAATAAAAACGCGCCTATTGCGGTGGTGGCTTTTAATAGCGAATACACAATCGGCTGTCCGTTTAAATCCTCCGCAACATATACAGCGGAGAGCGCTTCCCAAGGGGCTGCCGCGAAATTCATAAAGATACAATAGATAGCAAGCGGATATAAGATTTGGTGTTTTCTGACTAGGACAAAACCGCGTTTCAGTCTGCCAAAATATGTACCTCTCTGTGCAACGGCCGCTGATTCCGATTTTGTTTCAACAGCAGTGTATTTAATAAAGAGAACAAGAAAACCAGAAATAAGATAAAGTACGAGAGCCATAAGCATTGTATAAGAAGGACTGATAAACGTAAGGAGAGCGCCGCATAGTGTCACAGCTCCAAGACGGACAATTTGGGCGGACGACTGCAGCACAGCATTTGCTTTTTGAATGCCTTTTTCATCTACAATTTGCGGGATTAAAGCAATGGAAGCAGGATTATAGGCAGCGCCAGTAGCTGAATGCACAATCATAAGAGTCATAACAAACCACAGCGGAGAGAACCCGCCGAAATGGCAGAGCGGAATGATTAAAACAACCGCGGCTCTTGTCAGGTCTGAAAAGTACATCCAGAATTTTAATGTATTCTGTTTCATGAAAGGACCCGTCACAGGTGCTAAAACAGCTTCCGGCAAAAAGGTGACAGCAATCAATAAAGCAGTTCCGATCGCACCTTCACCGTCAAAAATTAAAAACCATAATATCGAATTAAATGCGAACATATCGCCGGAAATCTTGACTATTCTTGAGAAGAAAAGGAAGTTGAAATTTCTCTTCCAGACGCTATCACTTTCAATGAATCCCACCATCAATCAGAGCCCCCCACTGCCTATTTTTTACATCAATTTGTTACAATATCTCATTTTTCCATTTTTCAGTCAATAATTCATAAGGTTCATTTTTTGTCGTAAAAAGGGAAATTGACAAAATGAAAAAATAAAAAGCCGGCATGTATTGAAAATGCCAGCTTTCATTCATGTTTTTTTGATTCGCTGCTGTTTCGATCGCGAAACACAATAGCGCTTCTTTCATACTCCACGTCGTCAATACCGCTTCTCACATTGACAACCCGTGCTGCGGCAAAGAAATAGTCGGACAACCGATTGAGATAACGGAGCACCATTTCATGGATCTCTTCCGTTTTCATCAGCGCCACCACTTGGCGTTCCGCCCGCCTTGTAATCGTGCGTGCCACATGGAGAAGCGAAGCGGCCTTTGATCCGCCCGGAAGAATAAATCTCTTTAGGTCAGGTGCCTCTTCTGTATAGGCGTCGATGCGCATTTCTAAAAAGGAGACGGATTCTTCCTTCAACTTATAGTCTCTTTTTTCTGTGATGATTGCCAGATCGCCCCCGCAGTCAAAGAGCTCGTGCTGGATGTTGAGCAGCTCGGCCGTTAGATCCTCAAAGCCACGCTTTCCGGAGAGCTCAGCCAAGGCCAGCCCGACAAAACTGTTCAGCTCATCAATCGTGCCGTAGCTTTCTACTCGGAGGCTGTCCTTATCTGTTCTGCCTCCGATTAAGCTCGTTTGCCCGTTATCGCCTGTTTTTGTATATAGTTTCATCATATCTGTCTCCTTTACAGACTTATTCAAGCAGGTCCGCAGCCTCTCGCACACATTCAGCTGTCCCAAACCGAATCAATTGTTTCAGCCGTTTTTCTATGTTTTCTTCTGAAGATGTCTCTTTAGTTTGTGTCGCTGCAACGAGGATTTCTCCAGGTTCATTTTGTTCACCGCCCAGCACTTTCATGCGCTCGGCTTCCGCTCCCATGACAGCCCTGACGAAGAATTGGTCTGTCGCAAAGCCGTTGATCAAAATCCATATCGAAAAGCCAGACATGACACAAATACAAACGGACAGCTCTTCGTCTTCAAACGTACGGCACACAAGCCGGTCAAGTCTGCCGGAGGAGGCCATCGCACAGGTTTCCTGCGGATAAAAGCCGTTTTCAGATAAATAGGCTGTAAGCCCTTCTTTTTGATCTGAATGGGCAGGCAGCCGTTTATGGAGAAACGTCCGGTTCCAAGAAAAGCCTGAACCGATAGGAGCCGAAGACAGCGTCCGGAGCGGGATTTCCGTTTGCAAAAGGATCTCGTCGCGCCGCACTTGCAGCAAAGCTTCAAATGGAATCGCCTGCAGCTTTAGGGCGGCCTCTTCAGGCTGAATCGCAATAAGCGGTTTAGGCAATTGATGATGGAGTAAGGCGCTGACTTTCGTGTTATACAACGCCTTTATGTGCTCTTCTGTGATGGCAGTTTCCGGTTTTTGCTTAGGCCCGGCTGTTCCGTTTTTTATAAAGACGATTTCATCACAGTACAGGCTAGCGGTATTAAGATCGTGAAAAACACTGACAGCAGCCAGCCCATTTTCTCTCGTCAGGCGCTTGATAAGATCGAGCAGTTCTTTTTGATAGGCCAAATCCAGAAAAGTAGTCGGTTCGTCTAAAAATAAAATGCGCGGCTGCTGCGCCAGTGCTTGAGCCAAATAAACCCGCTGCTGTTCACCCCCGCTTAGATCACGAATCGATTTGTCAGCGAAGGCAAGTACCCCTGTTTGTTTCATCGCATTCTCAATGATGGCTTCATCCTCTTCAGTCTGCTGGCTGAACAGCCCTTTTTGAAATGGGTATCTGCCGAAGGATACGGTTTCTTTGACAGTAAAGCTAAAGGCTTGATCTGTTTTTTGCGGCAGAACTGCCATCATTTGCGCCAGTTCCTTCGGCTTATATTCAGTGAGTGGTTTGCCAGCCAGACAAACGGAGCCTTCTATTGGCGGAAGTGTTCCTGTCAGCAAGTGAAGCAGTGTTGTTTTTCCACTCCCATTCGGTCCGAGAATGCCAAGAAATTCTCCCTTCTTCACTGTTAAACTGATATTTTTAATCAGCCGGCTGTCTCCGTAACCTCCCGACAGCCCTTCTGCCTTAATCATAAGCTTCTCCCCCCGCGATGCTGCCGAATTAAAATCAGAGCGAAAACAGGAGCTCCCGCTAAAGCTGTAATAATGCCGATCGGCAATTCAATCGGCTCAATCATTGTTCTCGATAGCAGATCGGCCAAGACGAGAAATCCCGCGCCAAGCAAGGCAGACAGCGGCAATAAATGCCGATGATCCGTTCCCCACAGCAATCTTGTGATATGCGGAATCACAAGTCCGACAAAGCCAATGGTGCCGGATACAGCCACAGCGCCGCCCGTCAGCAGTGACCCTGCAATTAAAATCATCATTTTTCTATGCTGGACGCTGACCCCGAGAAGCCTCGCTTTCTCCTCTCCATAGGTCATCACGTTGAGTTCCCTTCCGTTTATGATCAGCAGCATGATTCCTAAAAGAAAAAACGGGAGAAACAGCGCAACGTAGCTCCAGCCTCTCATCGAGACGCTGCCAAGCAGCCAATGCACAATAGGCAGTAAATTATCTCCTGTCAGAGCAATGACAAGAGAAATAAATGCGCCCAAAAATGAATTGATGATGACACCGGTCAAAATGAGGGTGGAAACAGACATTGATGCATGAACGAGGCGGCTGAAGAAAAGGACCGCCGCCATCGTGACAAGTGCCGCGGTTACACTCACAACCGGCAGTGTAAAGCCTCCGATGACAGGAAGCTGCAGGCTAAAGAATAGGGTCACAACCGCCCCCACTGAAGCACCGGATGAAACACCGAGCGTGTAGGGATCAGCAAGCGGATTTTTCAACAGCCCCTGAAAAGCAGCCCCAGCGATAGAAAGAGCCGCCCCCACAAGGGCGGCCAGCACAACTCTCGGCAGTCTGATATTCAACATAATATTTGTATACATTGGATCATAGGAGCCGGCAGAGCCGCCAAAGCCTTCATGCCAAAAGATATGGAAGATGGCGGGTATCGGAATTTGCAGACTGCCGCAGGAAATCCCCAATATGATACTAGCGGCTAAAAATAAGAAACTGATGCTATAAGCAGCAAAACGATTATTCTTTAAACGTATCCGGGTAAATGCTTTCCGCAAGTTCTTCGACCCCTTCGATCAGACGCGGACCTGAACGTGTGACGAGATCCGGATCAACATCATAAACGCGATGATGTTTCACAGCATTGATTCCGCTCCAGCCATCGCGTTTTTCCACCGCATCCGCTTTTACACCGTCCGTTGTGACAATGGTGTCTGGATTCAGCTTAACGATGGCCTCGTCTGTCATTTGCACCCAGCCTTTTTGATCCGCTGCAGCGTTTTTAGCATGGATGACATTCAGCATTTCATTCATAAACGTGTCTTTTCCGGTTGTGTAAATGTCAGGATCAGGCGAAACCTCAATAAAGACGCTTTTTTCCTCGTCTTTTGAAATGGATTTCGCTTTTTCTTTAATCTCCTGCAGGTCTGATTTCATGCTGTTGACCAGTTGGCCCGCTTTTTTCTCGACCCCGGCAGCTTCACCGATCATTTCGATTGATTTGTATACCTCTGCGAAAGATTGTGCATCATTGACAGTCAGCACAGGAATGCCAGCGTCTTTCAGCTGCTTAATGGCATCAGCTGAGGCTGACATGGAAGATTCATGGGCGAGAACGAGATCAGGTTTAAGAGAAATGACTTTCTCAACGTTTACATTCATATCCCCAACCTTCTCAACCTGTTTGACTTCCTTTGGATATGTATCGTTTTTGGTGACGCCGACCACTTTGTCACCGAGTCCGAGAGCATATATAATTTCCGTGTTGCTCGGCATTAATGAAACAATTTTTTTCGGCTCCTTTTTGATGGTAACGTCTTCGCTTGACGCATCATCAATTGTGACAGGGAACGCTTCAGACGCGGCTGTCTTTTGCTTTGCAACGGAATCCTTCTCATCTGCCGCATTGCCGCAGCCTGAAATCATAATAGCGGTCAGCAGAAGCGCCGTCCATATTCCGGCTAATTTTTTCATACCCTTTCCTCCTAAATGAACTAAAAAAGCATCTCTACGATGGTAAAGACGCTGTAAACAACAAAAAAGCCTATTGTTTACACATCATCTGTCCTCGCAGACTTCGTGCTTATCAAACAGGCAGGTATCCTGGCTCTTGGCGCAAAGGCCAATTACAGTGGCGGGACCGCACCGGCTTTTACCGGTTTCCCTATTAAGCCGGCTATTTTCACGTACCGGCACCTGTTTGACATTCGTATCCTTTTTCGGAGTTATTATACTATATGGCTGACAGGCTTGTATATGCAGTATGAATGACTTTTCCGCCGCTGCATGTATGGAAGCAAAATTCTCGTAAACACTAAATTTCATCTTGTATACTAAGTAGCATGATCAATAAAAAAGGAATGATTTTTATGGACTTACAGCTAAAAGACAAGCTCGTCTTAATCACAGGCTCAACTTCCGGCATCGGGAAAGCCGCGGCGAAAAGCTTTTTGCAAGAAGGTGCAGCCGTTGTAGTCAATGGCCGAACACAAGAGACAGTCGATCGCACGGTTGAGGAGCTTTCTTCCTATGGAACGGTGCATGGAGCAGCCGCCGACTTATCAAAACCGGATGAAGCAGCAGCTTTTCTGGAAAAAGTGAAGCAGATCGGTGATATAGATGTTCTTGTCAACAACCTCGGTTTCTTTGAAGTGAAGGATTTCGCCGAGGTAACGGATGAAGAATGGAATCAATATTTTGAAGTAAACGTGATGAGCGCTGTTCGGACAAGCCGTCACTTCCTTCCAAAGATGCTTGCCAAAAACAGCGGCCGCATTTTGAATATTGCAAGTGAAGCAGGCGTTAAACCGCTTCCGACTATGATTCCTTATTCAATGACCAAAACAGCGCTGATCAGCCTGTCCAGAGGAATGGCTGAAATGACGAAGGGCACAAACGTTACGGTTAATTCAGTGCTTCCGGGACCTACTTGGACAGAAGGCGTTGCGTCCTATATGGAGGGCGCCGCAAAGGCAGCCGGCCAGGATACAGATACATTTGTGCAAGACTATTTTAAAGTGAATGAGCCGACTTCACTCATTCAAAGATACGCAACAGCTGAAGAAGTCGCCAACACAATTGTATTCCTCGCATCTGATGCCGCATCTGCCATTAATGGCACGGCACAGCGTGTGGAAGGCGGAATTATCCGTTCACTTTAAATGCAAAAACGCATCCGTTTTCGGATGCGTTTTTTTTATAACTCCCCAGCGAATGGAACCGGCTGATATCCGCCCGTTTCAAGTCTGGCTGAAAACAATCCGCCCGCATGAGGCTGTTCATATCTTTCTGTTTCGGTCATTTGTTCAGTAGCTGTTGTGATGTAAAGGGTTTTCATGTCTTGGCCGCCGAACGCACAGCACGTGACATATTTGGCCGGAACACTTATTGAATCAATTTCTTTTTTCTGAAAAGGATCAATGTGAACCACACGGCTTCCGCCAAACAGCGCTACCCACAGCATGCCGTTTTGATCAATTGTCATGCCATCCGGCAGCCCATCCGATTTTTCAAAACGATAGACAGTCTCGGGGTTTGAGACGTTTCCGCTTTCGGGATCGTATTGATAGCACACAATCTCCTGCGTCGGCGTGTCAATGTAGTACATCAGGTTGCGTTCGCGATCCCAATCCAAACCGTTCGAGGTTGAGACTTGATCTTTCATTTTGACAAGGCTCCCATCTGCGTCCAAACGATAAAGCGAGGCTTGTTTTTGTTCGCCTTCCATGCTCGTCGTCCCTGCCCAAAGCCTTCCGTACGGATCACATTTGGCGTCGTTAAACCGAAGGCTCTCATGCATATCCTTCGGCTGTTTGATTTTTTCAAGACTGTCATCATGAAGATGATACAGGTAAAAACCGTCTTTCATCGTCATGATCAGCTCATCCTTTGAATATTTCGCAAGCGCCGTCACAAAGGATGTAAATTTGACCGAACGATTGATTTTTTCTTTAGGATCAAAAATATGGAGTTCACTTCCTAAAATATCAACCCAATATAGTCGGCCGTTTTCTTCATCCCATAACGGGCCTTCACCGATTACTGCCCTAGTATCTGCTTCTAATACTGCATCCATGTGTAACACCTCTTTAGCTTCATTCTATATATTGTTATTCCCGGCAAAGAGATGTCCAAACCACATGCCTTATTCTTTTTTGAAAAGGATGGTAATGACGGAGCCAATATTGATCCTGCTGTTGACGTGAATCGTTCCATTATGCAGGTGCACCAGCTCTTTGGCAATCGCCAGTCCAAGCCCCGTCCCGGCAGCCGGATCTTTCGTATTGGTTCCCCTGTAATAGCGGTTAAATAAATGGGTGATCGTCTCCTCATCCATTCCTCTCCCATTGTCTTTAACCTTCAATGAAATATGATTTTTTGTCTGTTCAAGAATCACCTGAATTGCTGTTCCTTTATCGTTGTGCTTCACAGCATTTCCGAGCAGATTTTCCAGGATGCGTCTGAACCAGGCTTCATCCAGTGCAAATTCAATATGCTCTTCTCTTGATACAAATGAGATATCATACCCTTCAGAAAACGGATTTTTCTTGAAATCCTCAATGACATTTTTAAAGAACGGAATGAGGCTTGTGAGGTTTCTCTCCATCGGCAGAGCGTCATTTTTTAGACGGTACGTTAAATTTAAGTCCTCGATGAGCTTTGACATGTATTCCGATTTCTCTCTGACCACCTGCCCCATTTCCTTCACTTCATCAGGAGACCAGTCGTATTGCTTCGATTCAAGCATCATGCTGTAGCCGTAAATGCTGCTGAGGGGTGTTTTTAAATCATGAGACAAACCGGCGATCCATTCTTCCCGTGTCGCCTGAATTTTTTCTCGGTTTCTCTTGTCCCGTCGCAGCGTTTCCGTCAGCTGATCCATAGATTCAAATATCTCACCGAAGAAACGGTACGGCTGTTTGATTTTCCCCTTTTTGTTTTTGCTGACTGGGCGCCCTTTACGGTTTTTCGGCTCTTCAAGCTTCCCTTTCGATAGATTGACAAGCCATTTGATTGTATGAAAAATCGGCAGGCCAAACCTGAACATATACCAGGCCGTCATCCAAAAAATATAGAGAAGCAGAACGCCCATAATCAGGAACATCGCTTTAAGGACAACATTAAGAAACGATTTGTTAAACTCCTGATCGGTTACATAGACAGGGTTCGGCACCGTAGCGACCATCCATCTGTCTTTATTGAGGATCTTAACGGAAATTTCCCGTTTATAGTTCCAGGGTTTAGAGCTGTATTTGAGCAGTTCCAGCTGGTTCATCGTTTTTCTTTCACTTTTTGTACTGTTGATGCTGTCGAGAATGTTCCCATCGCTGTCCAATAAGTAAATGGCGCCTTTTTCCCGCTTAATATAGTCAACTGTACCGGACTTATATTGTGACAAAGAGTCGAGGGACGGTTCACGGCTTTCAATGGAAGTCAGCAGCTGCTCGCTCTTTGACTTCCAGCCGAACAAGAGGAGATATGACTTGTCTTCAATATTGATTGCCCAATAATTCAGCTTATAGTTATCAAGCTTCTTGCTTTTATAAATAGACAAAAGCTCCTTCTTTGTGTAGGTGCCGGGCACGTCTTTCGGCACACTGTAGGAATAATCCGTTTTTCCATTAGAATCAATGATTTGCATCCAGCCGTGCTGTTTATCAACAGATTTCTTCAGGAAATCGTCCACTTCCCATGACCCGTCTTCGTTTACATCGAGATATGCCTCAAGCGTGTCAGTCGTTGCCTTTGTCAGCCCTGAATTGGATTCCGCATCGCTAAATCGCGAGTCTAAATAGAAAAAAGAAGCCACAAGCATGATCGAAAGAAGAAGGATAACAATCAGCATCTGCCCGAAAAAGTGAAACAGAAACTTCCATCTTAACCTCATGGGCGCTTTCCGTTTCCTTCTGGACTCGGAATAAAACGGTATCCGAGACCGCGAACGGTTACGATATATTCCGGATTGCTCGGGTCACGCTCAATTTTTTCCCGGAGCTTGCGGATATGAACCATGACCGTATTGTTATCTCCGTACGAAGGATAGCCCCATACTTTTTCATAAATTTGATCTTTAGAAAGCACCACATTGGGATGTTCGCAAAAATATTGAAGCAGCTGCAAAAGCTGAGCCGAACAGGCGACAGTTTCCCCGCCCACAATCAACTCGGCATTTTGCGGAGAAAATGTAAAGTAATCATATGTATAGGTTTTGTTTGTTTCAGCTGGTTTCGACTGATAGGTACGCTTTAAATGCGCTCTGATCCGCGCGGCTAATTCCAGCGGATTAAATGGTTTTGTAATATAATCATCAGCTCCGACCGCAAAACCAGATAATTTGTCAGCGTCCGATGATCTCGCCGTCAGGAAAAAAATCGGGGCGTCTGAATACTCCCTGATTAATGTGCAGGCCTCAAAACCGGTCATTCCGCCCATCATGACATCCAATACGATTAAATCAACCTTATTTGTCTTTACGATCGGAATGGCTTCCTCTGCACTTGCCGCATCCATTATATGTCGATAACCTTCTTTTTCGAGAACACGTTTGATCATATCTACAATCGCTTTCTCATCGTCTACGATTAAAATTGACGCATTTTCCACTTTTATGTTCCTTTCTGTCACTGTTTTTTTTCATCTTATCATTATATCGTTTCTTTTTGGTACATTTTTGAATAGGAGGGCTCTTGACGGGGGTGAACAGCAGAAAACGGGAACCTGCAAAAATGTTCCCGTTTTCTTAGAATGAGGTATCGTTATGAGTTCTCATCTACCATGTATAAAATAAACTCCCAAAATCCCGGAACATCCTGACACAGAAGCATATCAGCCTTTTCAAACATTTTGATTTTCAGCTCCTGCTCTAAATCTTCTCTTTCTTGATAGGACGTATTGCTGAGTTTTTTTCTGATCATCGGTGAAAAGCATGCAATCAGATGCTCAATGTCGTACATTTCATCATGATTCCTATTATGTTCAAACTGGCCGCTCACAGTTTACTTTTCCCCCTTTTTTTGCGCCGCTAGCTGCTTTCTAATATTTTCTAATCCCTTTTTATGAATATTAGAGATATTTTGCCGGGACTCACCTAATGAATCAGCGATTTCCTGCATCGTGGCACCGTGAAGATAGACTTTTGTCAGCACGCTTTTTTGTTTGTCAGTCAGATTCTGAATCGCTTGATAAAGCTGATAATCCTGGACATGCTGGCTCAAATCATCCTGCAGGTCTAAAAACTCCTCAAACGCGTCACTTCCAGTTTCGGAAGGAAGTCGTTCTCCTGCTTCCGGATGATCAACCGTCAGCGGATACCGTTTCTGATTTTTGCGAACCCGCTTATCAAAATCGATGGAAAAAATCCGAATCATCGAATTCATGTACTTGACGATGCGAATCTCCTTATAAAATTGCTTGAATTGCTCGTCCAGCGATTTTGCATCCTTTTCATTCGGGTTTTCCATTACATTTTTGAACAAACGGTAATGTTGAGGATTGCTCAAAAAATGCCTCACGATGGGATGCTTCATAATCTCCTTACATTTCGATCGCAACAGACCCTGATAGTCCATCAAACCGCCTCCCTACTAAATTAAATGAAGGAAAGCAAAAAAAAGTAAACTACTACTTTCAGACTAGCGCTTGCTGAAGCAAACCTTCCAGTCATGGTTTACGATTTCTTGGGTTCCCTTCACTTACTTACATGACTGCACAAAAAGGAGGGAGGTGTTTTTCATGGATCAGGTTTTTATAGAGGAGGTCGTCAAGCAGATCAGCAATCTGGGGTTCCCGGCACTGATTGCGATGTACCTGCTGACCCGTTTCGAGAAAAAGTTCGATCAGCTCATTGAATTGATGACAGAGGTGAAAGATCAGAAAGCGAAACATTAATTTTGTATCGAAGTTGACTTTTCATCGTTTTTTTTCACTTAACAAGACAGAAGGGAAAACGAAAGGCCTTTCACATTCTCTTTCTGCGTCACATTTATTTTTAAGGAGGAGCTGGAAAATGAAAAAACAAAACGACATTCCACAGCCAATTAGAGGAGATAAGGGAGCGACAGTGAAAATCCCGCGTAATATTGAAAGGGACCGCCAGAATCCCGATATGCTTGTACCGCCGGAAACCGATCATGGCACCGTTGAAAATATGAAGTTTTCTTTCTCAGATACTCATAACCGTTTGGAAAAAGGCGGGTACGCCCGTGAAGTTACCGTACGTGAGCTGCCGATTTCAGAAAATCTGGCTTCTGTTAATATGCGGCTGAAGCCAGGCGCCATTCGCGAGCTTCATTGGCATAAGGAAGCAGAGTGGGCATACATGATCTATGGGAAAGCACGTGTCACGATCGTGGATGAAAAGGGCCGCAGCTTTATTGATGATGTAGGCGAGGGAGATTTATGGTACTTCCCGTCAGGCCTGCCGCACTCGATTCAAGCACTCGAAGAAGGGGCAGAGTTCCTGCTCGTGTTTGACGACGGGTCATTCTCTGAAAACAGCACATTCCAGCTGACAGACTGGCTTGCCCACACCCCTAAAGAAGTCATTGCCGCTAATTTCGGCGTGACAGAAGAAGAAATCGCCAATTTGCCAGGCAAAGAAAAATATATATTCGAAAAACCTGTACCCGGCTGTTTAAAAGATGACATTGTGGAAGGGCCGTACGGCGAAGTGCCTTATCCGTTTACGTACCGCCTTCTTGAACAGGAGCCGATTGCATCAGAAGGAGGAAAGGTGTACATTGCGGATTCGACAAACTTTACTGTGTCTAAAACCATTGCATCAGCGCTCGTAACTGTGGAACCTGGCGCAATGAGAGAGCTTCACTGGCATCCGAATACGCATGAATGGCAATATTACATCTCCGGTAAAGCGAGAATGACCGTTTTTGCTGCTGACGGCCATGCGAGAACCTTTAACTATCAAGCCGGTGATGTCGGTTATGTTCCATTTGCGATGGGCCACTACGTAGAAAACCTTGGCGATGAACCGCTCGTTTTTTTAGAAATCTTTAAAGATGACCATTATGCCGATGTGTCTTTAAACCAATGGCTCGCAATGCTTCCTGAAACCTTCGTCCAAGAACACCTTGACTTAGGCAAAGAATTTACGGATGTCCTTTCAAAGGAAAAGCATCCGGTTGTGAAAAAGAAAAGCAGTAAATAATAAACAACTGGCAGCTTGCAGAGAGCGCTCGTTCTCTGCAAGCGCTGATAAGGAGCTGAATCAGTGCTACATCAAAAAGATACAATAAAGCAGGCCGTACAGTACGTGCTGGCAGCGGCGGCTGTGTTATTTTGCTATTTCACTATCATTCTCAGTGTTTTTTCTTTGGCGGGAATGAGCTACCGATCAGCTGCTCATGTCCTGCTATTTGCTGTGTTATTTCTTGTGATCGGACTATGCTTTGAACCTTTTGAACGGCTGATGATACATAGTTTTACGTTTTTCAAGACTGGAAGACGAGCTTTTATCCTTATGGCCGGCACCGTCCAGCTGCTGTTTTTATGGATAACCGCTTATACGACAGATCAAATGATTCATGACATTTGGCTGTCAACCACAGAAGAGATGATTCTCGCAGCCGTTTTTCTTATTTTGGATAAATGCAATTCATCACTGCCCAGCTAAAAAAAGAACGCCATCCGATTGGATGCGTTCTTTTTATTCATATCGAAGCGCGTCGACAGGCTGAAGCTTCGATGCCTTAATGGACGGCAGCAAGCCGAAAATAATGCCGACTGCCATTGAGAAAATGAGTGCTCCGATAACTGCCGGAACGGAGATGATGAAAGGCATCGGAAAGATAACCGTGATAAGTTTAGCGATGCCAAAGCCCGCAAGCACACCGAGAATTCCGCCAATAATTGTCAGCACGACGGCCTCTGTTAAAAATTGAAATAAAATCACGCGCCGCTTGGCACCGAGCGCCTTCTTAATTCCGATTTCCCGCGTGCGCTCCGTCACTGAAACGAGCATAATGTTCATGACACCGATGCCTCCGACCAAAAGTGAGATGCTGGCAATTCCGCCAAGCAGCAGAGCAAATGACTGGTTAAAGGATTCCACTTCCTGAGCGACCTCCTGAAGATCCATCACGCTGTACTCCGCTTTTTCCAAATCAGCATCTGACAGTCCTTGATTTAGAAGATCCGCGGCCATTACACCGGCTTCTTGGATATGCTCAGAAGAGTCTGCCTGCACCGCAATCTGTGTCGGTGCGTCGAATCCTTCAATTAGCGGCCACACTTTTTTCGGCGCATATAAAACCGGATTCGCATAGTCGCCACCAAACATGCTTTCTTCCTGTTTCTTTTCTTGAAAAACACCGGCAACCCGGAACGGCACACCGTTCAGCTCGATGTTTTTGTGGAGAGCGTCCCCGTCAGGAAACAGCTCATCTCTTGCAGCCTCATTGATCATAACCACTTGGTGTGTGCTGTTTAATTCTTTTTCCGTCAGTTTTCTCCCCTCTGTGATGCTGATCGGGAACATATCAAAATAATCAGCATCAACTCCGTACACTTGGGGATATGAAACGTTCGTTAAGTGAAAAACGGAGGCGCCTTCAGACAGGTAATATAAAGATAATCCTTTTACAACAGGGTCTGATTTTATCGTCTCAATCGTTTCTTCAGATACAGGGGGGGCGGACGTATAAGAAACCTCCTGGTAACCGCCTTCCTCCTCCCCGCCTGTTGGCTGGTACACTACATTAATCGCGTTATTTCCCATGCCAATCATACTTTGCTTTAATTGCTCGCTTTGGCCTTTCAGCATAGAAACGATCGCAATGATCGCCGCTATACCGATAATGACACCAAGCATCGTAAGAATCGACCTCAGCTTATGTGAAAAAATAGATTGAAAGGAGATCCGAATATGTTCAAGCATGGCTAATCCCTCTCTCGTCTAACACTAATTCTCCGTCTCTGATAAAAACGGTTCTGTCGGCTTTTCTGGCGACGTCCGGGTCATGGGTGATCATGATAATCGTTGTGCCTTCCTGATGCAATTGTGAAAACAGCGACAAAATTTGTTCACTTGATTTTGTATCAAGCGCCCCGGTCGGTTCATCTGCCAGAATAAACCGCGGCTGATTGACAAGGGCTCTTGCAATCGCCACCCGCTGCTTTTGTCCGCCGGACAGCTTTGGCGGTTTGTAGGAGATCCTATCTTTCAAACCAACCTTTTCAAGAGCTTCGTAGGCTCTTTGCCTTCTTTCTTTTTTCTTTACCTTATTGTAAATCATCGGCAGCTCGACATTTTGCAATGCGGTAAGGCGCGGCAGCAAATGAAAGGTTTGAAACACAAATCCGATTGATTCGTTGCGAATGTCAGCCAAAGCACCGTCTTTCCCTTTTAATACATCCATTTGGTCTAGCATATAGGTTCCGGAGGTCGGCCTGTCCAAACAGCCTATAATATTCATTAACGTAGACTTTCCTGAACCGGACGGCCCCATAATGGCCAGAAATTCACCAGCCTTGACGGTGAGATTAATCTGCTTTAAGATCGGCACCTCTTCTTTGCCCAGCTTGTACGATTTAGAAACATTATTCAGTGTCAGCATTGACTGTAACCTGCTTTCCTTCCTTGACCGCGGGATCAGGATAGATCACATAATCTTCCGGTGTCAGGCCGCTTTTGATTTCGACCATGTCACTTTCGTCTGTTTCCCCGATTTCAACAGGCTGTTTAACCGCCTTCTGATCCTCATCCGTCTTCCAAACATACGGTTCGCCATCGTCCGGGATAATCATGTCGGAAGGCAGCTTAATGGTATTCGCATCAGCTTCGTCACTAATGACTTCAATGTTGACATGATAGCCGACTTCAAGGCCCTTATGGCTGTCCAATAAAACAGTGAAAGGATAGTTAGAAGATTGGGGATTCATTTCCTCTTCAGCATAACTTTCTGACGCTTCCCCCTCACCTGTTCCAGCAGGAAGCTTGCCGATTGAAGTAATTTTGCCTTTCCACTCGCCTTCACTGCCTGTTTTCAGCGTAACTCTGACCTTGCTGCCTTTTTTAATCGTGTCCATTAACAGCTCGTTGATTTGGCTTTTTACAAGGTATTTGCCCGTTGAAACGATTTGGATATACGGTCCTGCTGCCTGATCACCAGTTGCGCCGTCCGCAATATCCTGATTGACGCTTTGAACAATACCGTCATGCTTGCTTGTGATCACATTTGAACCTTTGTTTTTCGATTGTGCAGCCAGTTCTTTTTGGTGCTGCTTCAGTTCAAGCTGGCTTGTCTTTAAATCAAAATTGGCCTGGTCAAGCTCGTCTTGAAGCTGTGCTTTCTCGTCTTTTCCGGCTGTTTTCAGCTTCTTCTCTGTTTCTGCTATTGATTTTTGCAAGCGGCTGATTTGAAGGTTTGTCATTTCAATTTGTAAATTGCTTTGCTCAATTTCGTCAGAATGATCCTCGCCCTCGTACTCAAAAAGCTTATCGCCTTTTTTGACCTTATCGCCTTCTTTGACGTACGTTTTTTTAATGCTTCCTTTCTCTGAATCTATGTATACTTTTTGCTGTTTCTCTGGTTCAACTTTTCCTGAAAACGATTGGGCTGATTCAGATTCACCGCCCATATACACCGCGACTGATTCAGCATAAGGCTCCGATGAAACGGCAACTTGATTCATGTGAGTAAAAAAGTAAAAACCGCCGGCGCCGATCCCCGCCAGTACGAGCACACCGGCACATATCGAACCGGCAATAAGCCATTTTTTCTTCTTGGACACAATGATCTCCTCTTTCTGTAATCTTCGTAATATTTTCGAAACATTCTAACCAATATTATCTATTAATTCAAATAGACTTTCAATCTTTTTCTTCAAAATACGGAATTTGTAAGTGAAATTACATTTTTGGGGGTTGAAAATAAAAAATCCCGGCGTTATACCGGGATTTTTCTTACACAGAAACAAGCTGTTTTTCAGTTTTAATCAGGTCATAGGTTAAGCATACGGGTTTATTTGTACGAGGATCAGTGACGATTTCAGCATCAATCTGGAATACCCGCTTCAAAATATCCGGCGTCATGACCTCCAGTGCGGTCCCTTCCTTGATGACCTTGCCTTTTTTGAGCGCAATCATATAATGGGAAAAACGGGCCGCATGATTCAGATCATGAATGACCATTAAAATCGTCCGCCCCTGTTCCTTGTTCAGTCTGTCAAGCAGCTGCAGGATTTCGAGCTGATGTGCAAGATCGAGATATGTTGTAGGCTCATCAAGCAAAAGCAGCTCTGTCCCTTGTGCAAGCGCCATCGCAATCCACACGCGCTGACGCTGTCCGCCTGACAATGCCTCAATCGGACGCTCTTGGTATTCCGCCATGCCGGTTTCTTCGAGTGCCCATTTGATGATGCGGCGATCTTCATCATTTAATCTGCCGAAGCCTGATTGATGGGGAAATCTGCCGTACGACACCAATTCGTACACCGTTAATCCGCTCGGAGCCTCAGGCGTCTGCGGCAGAATGGCCATATCCTTCGCAATGTCCTTAGTAGACATTTTATGAATCGCATTGCCGTTTAAGTAAACGGCACCTTGATGCGAGCGCATAATTCTGGACATCGTTTTTAATATCGTTGACTTTCCGCAGCCATTCGGCCCAATTAAGGTTGTTATTTTTCCTTTAGGAATGGATATATTTAAATCTTCTACAATCAGCCTGTCGCCATAACCGATCCCAAGCTGTTCCGTTGATAATGAATTCAAGTTCGGTCCCCTCCTCAATTCGATTTCATCAATAAATAAACAAAGTAAGGCGCACCTAAAACGGAGATGACAAGTCCGACCGGAATTTCTGATGGTGCCAATACATTTCTCGCCAGCGTATCAGCCAGCAGAAACAGAAACGCGCCGATAAAGGCGGAAACGGGTATAAGCGTCTGATGGCGGGGACCGGTAAGCCTTCTTGCCACATGCGGTGCGATTAATCCGAGGAACGCGATGCCTCCTGCAGCTGCCACACAGGATGCGGCAAGAGCGACCGCTGCCAGAAGGAGAATCCGTCTTTCCTTTTCAACAGCAGTGCCAAGTCCGGTCGCTAATTGGTCTCCCAGCTGTAAAATGTTCAGATATCGTGCTTTATATAAAGTAAAAGGAAGCAAAATCACAATCCAGGGGAGTACCGCCCAGATCATGTTCCAATTGGCCCCCCATATCGAGCCTGATATCCAAACCGCAGCCTGCATAAAGTCATGCGGGTCCATTTTGAGCTGAAAAATAAGCAAAAGGGCATTAAATCCCGCATTCACACCGATGCCGACCAGGATCAGCCGAATCGGAGTCACACCTTTTTTCCAAGCCAGGAGATAAATGAGAAACGCAGCGAGGAACGCGCCTGCCAGAGCACTGAACGGCAGCATAAACGTCCCTAAGAAGCCCAGATCTGATGCCGACCCTTGAAAAAAGTAAATAAAGAGCACAACAGCAAGCGAACCCCCCGCGTTAATCCCGAGAATACCCGGTTCAGCCAAATCATTTTGAGACACGCTTTGCAAAATGGCTCCGGCAACAGCGATACCCGCCCCAACAAGCAACGACAAAACTATTCGCGGCAGCCTGAACTCAAATAAGACAAGCTCATCCCGCGCCGTCCCTTGCCCGAAAAAGACCTTGAGCGTTTGCAATGGAGCAATTTTAATGACACCCAGATTCAGACTGATAAAAAAGACAAGCACGATCAGCAGTAAAGTCACCGCTATTACCACAAGAGGTTTTTTCGTTTTCGTTTTCATTACAGCCCTCTCCTTTCACGACGTGCCAAATAAAAGAAAAAGGGAACACCGATGAGAGAGGTCAGAGCGCCGACAGGCGTTTCAAACGGCGCGTTCACGAGTCTGGCCGCAATGTCAGCAAAAACAAGCAAAACAGCCCCAAGCACCATCGAGCAAGGAATGATCCACCGATAATCAACCCCTACCAAAAACCTTGTGATATGAGGAATGATCAGTCCAATAAATGCAATAGTGCCGGCAATGGAAACAGCAGCACCGGTCAACACCACAACGACAAGCATCCCAACCAGTTTTACCGCAGAGGTATACTGCCCAAGCCCCTTCGCCAGATCGTCACCAAGGCTTAACACCGTCACAGACCGGGCAATGATAAAAGCAAGCGTTATACCGACAGCTCCTGCGATAACCAGCAGCTGTACGCCTGACCATTTCACACCCGCTACCCCGCCTGCGTACCAAAAGCTGACATCCTGTGCTACATCAAAACGGAGCGCAATTGCGGTTGAAATGCCCGTAAAGAAATAACTGACGGCCGTTCCGGCAAGAGCAAGCTTTACAGGCGTGAGACCGCCTCTGGAAAACATGCCGATGCCCAATACTGTCGATGCCCCCAGTCCCGCACCCGCAAAGGACCACAGCACAAGCCCGATGGCTGAAAGCCCTGGAAAAAAAGCAAACGCAATTGAAATGGCAAAAGCAGAGCCAGATGTTATCCCCATGATAGAAGGCTCCGCCAATGGGTTTCTTGTCATGCCCTGCATGATCGCCCCAGACACGGCTAACAATGCGCCGACAAGTGCGGCGGCAGCCGTTCTTGGCAGCCGAAGATCGTGTATAATTTGGTGGGAGGTTTCATTTGGCTGAAAATGAAAGATAGCGTCCCACACAGTCCGTAAATGGATATCCGCAGCACCGAGAGAAATGGACAGCATCGCCCCGAAGCATAGGAAACATAACCCCGCTACAAGCACAATGACCGCACCTAACGACCGGGATGTCCATTGAATTTCTTCATCTAATATCATCTGTTTATTTTTCATGTGACTCAACAGCCGTACTTCCTTTCGATAATGATAATGATTATCAATTGCTGTTTCAGTATATCACTTTTTTCCGCTGATTTAATAGAGCGTTTTGATAAAAATGAGAATATAAATGCAAAAATATCGTGTCAACTGGCACTTGTGATGGTATAATCACAGATGATAATGATTCTCTTTATCATCTATTTTTTTGAAAGAAGGTATGAGATATGACCCATACATACAAAAAGCTTGGCGCCGCTTTTTTTGCTCTTTTATTGATTGCAGCGCTGGCAGCCTGCGGAAATAATTCAGAAAGCAAAGGCTCTTCCTCTGATTCAAAAGACGGAGAAACCGTTACATACAAGGCTGAAAACGGAAATGTGAAAATTCCTAAACATCCTAAACGGGTGGTTGTCATGGCTGACGGCTACTACGGAGACTTCAAAACACTGGGCATCAACGTCGTCGGTGCACCTGAAAATGTATTTAAAAACCCTTACTACAAAGGTAAAACCGACGGAGTCACAAATATCGGAGACGGCACTTCTGTTGAAAAAGTGATTGATTTAAAGCCTGACCTGATCATCGTTTGGACAACACAAGGCACCGATATTAAAAAGCTCGAAAAAATCGCACCAACTGTTGCGGTGAAATACGATAAGCTCGACAACATTGAACAGCTGAAAGAATTTGCAAAAATGACAGGAACGGAAGATAAAGCGGAGGAGTGGCTTGCCGAGTGGGACAAAAAAGTAGCGGCAGCCAAAACAAAAATTCAAAAAGTCATCGGTGACAAAACAGTTTCCATTATGCAAACAAACGGCAAGGACATTTATGTATTCGGTAAAGATTTCGGAAGAGGCGGAAGCATCGTCTACAAAGATCTTGGTTTACAGGCCACAAAGCTGACAAAGGAAAAAGCCATTGACCAAGGCCCAGGATATACCAGCATTTCTTTAGAAAAGCTCCCTGACTTCGCCGGAGATTACATTTTCGCGGGTCCATGGCAATCAGGCGGAGATGACGGCGGCGTATTTGACAGTTCCATTTGGAAAAACCTCGATGCTGTCAAAAATGATCATGTCTATAAAATTGACCCAATCGGCTTCTATTTCACAGACCCAATTTCACTAGAAGGACAGCTGAAATTTATCACCGAAAGCTTAACAAAATAAACAAAGAGCCGCACTGATCTGCGGCTCTTTTCTATTTTGCAAAGAAACCGACAAGCCGGAGCACCTCATACTGAACCACATCGCATATTTTCTTACTCCATTCATACGAAGCGCGTTCCTGTCAGCTATTTTGTGTATGACATTCGTGGAGTAATATAAAAAAGACACCTGACTGCATTGTCAGGTGTCTTTTTTTATGCTTGTTTTTCTTTCGAGAATTTCTTAATCACAAACGGATAAATCACCAGACCGACAAAGAACAAACCGATGCCGAGAATAAATGTCGTTAAATCGGCAGTTCCTGTTACGATAACAAACAATGAGTATACACACGCTAACAACGCGATCAATCCGTCTTTTACGCGGGAGCCTTTCAGCTGATCATACGTTTCGCCTTTTATAACCAGCTTTAGACTGTAGATCGCAGACACTAAATACGGAATTAAATACGCAAGAGTCGCTGCTGTCGTTAAAAATGTAAATGCGTCACTTATTGTCCGGGAAATAACAGAGAATATGAAGACCTGTGACATCACATTTGTAATGATCAGAGAAATAACCGGGCTTCCCTTTTTATTCGTTTTCGCAAAGACCGCCGGAAAATCGCCTGCTTTAGCAGCTTGGTATGGAACCTCAGAGCCAAGCAAAATCCAGCCGAGCATCGTTCCGAATAAGCAAAGAATCGCAAGTAGTGCCATGATCACGCTTCCTGCGTTTCCGACAATCGCATACAGCACATCAACGAACGGTTTTTCAGATCCGACAAGTTTATCGTGCGGCAGAACACCCATCGTGATCAATGTCACTATAATGTAGATGCTTAACGCGATCAACAACCCTGTGATTGTTGCACGCTTGACATCACGCTGAGTACGCGCGCGTCCAGACAAGATCACTGCTGATTCAATTCCGACAAACGCCCATAAAGTAGAAATGGCGGCGTTGTGAACCTGTCCGCCGATGCCAATGGTTGTGCCATTTTCACCTTGAACCGGAAAATAAAAATGATCGAATAATGTCGTTTGAAACACAAACAATCCGGCAATGATAAAGAAAACAAAACCTAATACTTTCGAAAACGTTGTGATAAAGTTTAATTTACTTGCACCGTTAATGCTTGCAACAAGAATCGTGTGCGTTCCCCAGAGCAAAATCGTACATACAGCAAACGTCAGCAATTGGCCGAGTGTCACCTCTTGGCTGCCGACAGCAAACAGTACACGTTTATCAACTAAGATCGGGAAAAACGAAGTCAAGTAACCGGCGAGACTTGTGATAATCGCCACGTTACTGATCCAGCTCGCCACCCAGTAGCCCCACACCATTGTGAATCCGGCAGCGTTCCCTTTCTTCGGATCAGAAAACAGCGCTCTCGCATAACTTTGCGGCCCCGCTGTCAGCTCAGGCTTGCGAATCGACAAGTGCCCGAAGACAAGCGCAATCATCAGCACGCCCGCACCTGTCAAAAGCCAGGCGGACGTGGCGCCAAGCGGACTTGCAATCGAAGCAAGCGAACTCGGCAGGGAGAAAATTCCCGATCCAACCATATTTCCAACGACAAACGCCGTTAATAACCAAAAACCCCATTTTTTTGTCTGTTCCATTCCAGTACCTCCAATGATTCTTTGTACGGACCAGAACCCGAGATCATGTAAATACAAAAAAAGCCTGAACAAAAGTCCATGCTTAAAGAAACACACACCCTTGATCTCCGGATAGCCCTCCGCGAAAAAGCACGCGGCAGTCCTGCACTTATTCAGATACAGTCCCAGCATAGAGAAGGATCGGCTTTCTCCACACTTCGGCGCTGATGCCTTTTACACATGTTTAACAGCTCCTGTCAGCCTGGCATGTGTGACTCATCATCCGCGCAACCTCTACCTCACTGAGAAAGAGTGAGGATTTATTTATTCAGTTACTCCAGAAGATTATCAAAGAAAGAATGATCTGTCAAAGGGAACAGATGGAAAATGCGGATAGAGCCAAGCCCTATCCGCATGCGGTTAGCGATTATTTTTCTTTTTTTGCACAGCTTCTTGAAGCGGATCATCTTTAAGAGCTGAACCGGCATCCTCAAGAGCTCCTTGGATTACGTTTTTTTCTTTTTCAGATCGTTTCCCTTTATCTTTATTAAAGAAAGCCATTCGTATCACCTCTTTTAGAAAATAGGTACATCTTTAAGATGCCTTTTTCTCAGAAAATTATGCGTCTCATTTTTTTATCGGCCAAAGTTCTGTTGCTCAAACATACATTCTCTTGATATATTTGTAATTCAGAGATTTTTGCAAAAGATAAAGGAGAAGCGGGGAAATGACAGGAAAAACACACATCATGGGAGGCATCGCTTCTTGTACCGCAGCAGCTTATTATTATGGATTTGACCCAGTACTCATGGCGGCGTCCGGCGCGGTTGGCGCATTAATTCCCGACATCTGCCACACACAAAGTAAAATCGGAAGAAGATTTCCTATCTTATCGAAAATAGTAAGTTCCGTATTTGGCCATCGCACCTTTACACACAGCCTGCTGTTTCTTCTCATCATGTTTTTTATCACAGCTACATATATTCCAGATAAAAACATATCAGCAGGGCTGATGATTGGAATGGCAAGCCACTTGGTTCTGGATGCCTGGACAGTGAATGGCATCAAATTGTTATTCCCTTCAACCATTCGCATACGGCTGCCGCTGTATATGAAGACAGGCAGTTTTTCCGAACAGCTTGTGTTGGCCGGTCTGACAATAGCATCATGCTATTATTTTTATATGCTGTTCCATGGGCGCATGTTTTAAACCGAGTGCTGAAGCTTGTCTAAGAAGACTGTTTTTAGTAGGTTTTACATAAGAAGCATCTCATGGCAGATGTTCAAGAAAACGTGAGGAGTTATAAATTGATGAAAGGAACCTTTTTTCACAATCAGCGTTTTTTAAGTTTATCCATCTTATTCATGTGGATCAAAACTTATGTGATCTATAAACTGGGCTTTGATTTGCAGACCGACTCTCTATTACAGGAGCTGATTCTGCTGATCAATCCGCTTAGCTTCATACTCCCTCTATTTGGAATTGGCCTGCTTTTACAGGGCAGCAAGCAGCGCATCTTTTTGCTGATTGCCAATTTGGTTCTGACTGCCATTTTGATCTCCAACACGATTTTTTACGGCTTTTATATCGATTTTATTACCATCCCGGTTTTGTTTCAGGCAAGCAACATGAGCGATATGGGCAGCAGTGTAAAAGAGCTGTTCAATCCTTTGTTCATCGCTCTGTTTGCGGATTTGACTTTTCTTCTTCTGCTCTCCAGAAAAGAAAAGAGACCGGAGTCAAAAGCGAACCCTCGTACGGTCAAACGGTACTATGCCGCTTCCTGCGGGTTTCTTATATGTACGCTGGGGCTTGCCGAAATTGAACAGCCGAAGCTCTTGGCCCATTCCTTCGACCGGGAAGTGCTCGTCAAAAGTATTGGTCTGTTTCAGTTTCACATCTACGATACCATTTCTCAGTCTGTCAATATGAGTGCGAAGGCATTTGCCGATGAAGACAGCCTCTCTACAATCAAAAACTACACTGAGGCTGACTACAGCAAGCCCAATCAAAGCAAGTTCGGACTCGCAAAGGGACGGAATGTAATTTTTGTGACGCTTGAATCGACTCAAAGCTTTGTTCTGAATGAAAAGGTAAACGGAAAAGAAATTACCCCGTTCATGAATGACCTGATGAAGAAGAGCTATACCTTTGATCATTTTTATCAGCAAACAGAGCAAGGCAAAACGTCTGATTCGGAATTTATCGTCGCTAACTCTCTCTACCCTTCCCTAAGCGGCGCCGTCTTTTTTACGAAAAGCGACCATCAATTTCATACGATGTACAAATCACTCAAGCAGAATGATTATTATTCAGCCGTCTTTCACGCCAATCATAAGACATTTTGGAACAGAGACGTGATGTATGAAACGTTTGGGATTGACCGCTTTTTTGATGTCGATGAGTTCCATGTGACTCCTGAAACCTCAACAGGCTGGGGATTAAAGGATAAGGAATTTCTGGAACAGTCAGCTGGTAAACTGAAAAGCCTGCCGCAGCCGTTCTACAGCAATTTCATCACATTGACGAACCATTTTCCGTTTGAAATTGACGAAAAGGATCAGCTGATTGATGAATATGATTCAAGCAGCGACCTGTTAAACCGCTATGTGACGACGGTTCGCTATGAGGATGAAGCACTGAAGCATTTTATCAAAAAGCTCAAGGATGAAGGCTTATACGAAAACTCGATGATTGTCTTTATGGGAGATCATTACGGCATCTCAGAAGCTCATAATAAAGCCCTGGCAGAGTTTTTAGGAAAAAGTGACATTACGCCGTATGACACCGTCCAGCTTCAGCGGGTGCCGTTTATCATTCATATTCCTGGAATCACTGATCAAAATCCGGAAACAATCTCCGATGCCGGAGGGCAGGTTGACGTCAGGCCGACTCTGATGCACCTACTCGGATTCAATACAAAAGGTGATATTCAGTTCGGCAATGATTTGCTGTCAAACGACCGAACGCCATTTGCCGTGCTGAGAAACGGCAGCTTTATCACGAACGACTATGTGTATACGAAAAACACATGCTACAGCCAAAAAACAGGAGAAGTGTTAGAAAACCAAGATGCGTGCACTCCCTATAAGGAAAAAGCAAATGAAGAGCTGTCTCTCTCTGATAAAATGTTAAACGGAGACCTTCTGCGTTTTTATGGTCAATAAAAAAATCCCTCTTAGAGGGATTTTTTTTCATGTTTCGTATATCACTTTGCCTGTCAGCTTCGTTTGATAGCCATTGAGATGAGATAGGTTGGCCTTATATTCTTCCGATTTCAAGATGCTCTTTACAGCTTTAAGCAGCTGCTGGTGTTTTTTCAAAATGACAACGTCGTATTGCTCCTCGATGAGCGGGATAAAATCAACGCTTCCCATATGTGCCGCGTGCTGCGCCCCGATTCCCGCGTCTGCCTGTCCGCTTGAGACTTGGGAGGCAACAGCATAATGATCAGTCACAGTGTCACTGTACCCCTTGACATCTGAAGGCGTCACACCAAGCAGACCAAGCTGTTCGTCAAGAAGCACTCTTGCGCCCGATCCTTTTTCTCTGTTGATGATGCGGATGTCAGTTCGTTTCAGGTCATCCCAGCCTTTTATGTTTTTTGGATTTCCTTTTTGAACGTATAGGCCGGCTTTGCGAAGAACAACATTCATCTGACAAAACGGTTCGCCTGTCAGAATGCGTTTGACATAAGGCGTATTATATTGAGCGGTTTCCGCATCGTACAAATGCAGGCTGACAATGTCGCATTTGCCTTGGTACATGTCAATCAGGCTGTTTAAGCTGCCTTTGTATTGGCGGAGCGGCGTCTCTTGAATGGCATTTTCCAAATGCTTGCTGAGCAGATCCATCGATATATCCTGTCCGCTGATAACGACATTCTGCCTGCCCTCCGGCATCGGCTCCTGTGCCTTTCTTGGCTCTTCGTGTGTAGACACAGGCTGAGACATCCTCATGTTTGCCTTATATTGCTTTAAATCTACTTCATCGACACGCATCTGCCTTCCTACACGGTAAGCAGGGATCATGCCTTTTTTAATCAAATCATAAACGGTCAGCTTTGATACCTTCAGCAGACCAGCAACTTCTTCTATCGTATAGGAAGAGGTTTCATTCATTATCATCACTCTCCTATTTCATTATACCTTTTCGGAGAATGTATAAAAACCCACATAACCCAAACATAATCCGTTATAATTAGATATAACTAATCATAAGGGGTGCAATCATGTTTAAGAAGTATTCCATTCTGACCACAGCATTAACTGTTTTTCTGCTTGCAGCAGGCTGCTCTGCCAGCCAGTCATCAAGTGACAATGAGAAAGAAGTGACCTTAACTGTTTCAGCAGCTGCCAGTGCCCAGGATGCACTCGAGGAAATTCAAAAGAATTATGAGAAAACCCATCACAATATTACAATCCAAGATAACTTTGGCTCATCAGGCGCCTTACAAAAGCAAATTTCTCAAGGAGCCGGGGCTGATCTGTTCTTCTCAGCCGCTGAGGACAAATTCCAAAAGCTTGTAGATGATGGGGATATCGCTAAAAAAGACAGCACTGATGTAGTCGGAAATGAAATTGTGCTGGTCGTGCCAAAAGACGGAGATTCACCTGTCAAAAGCTTCGACAATCTGACTGATTCAGAAAAAATCGCTCTTGGAACCCCGGAATCCGTTCCGGCAGGAGCTTATGGAAAAGAATCACTGACAAAGCTGTCTTTATGGAACAAAATAAAAGATAAGATCGTTTACGGAAAAGACGTTCGCCAGGTTCTTTCATATGTAGAAACAGGCAATGTAGACGCAGGCGTCGTTTATAAAACGGACGCGCTGATCTCTAAGAAAGTCAAAATCGTCGACGAGGCAAAAGCTGACACACACAGCCCGATTGTTTATCCGTTAGGAATTGTAAAAGATACGAAACACCATAAGGAAGCGAAGGAATTTTACGATTACCTGCAAACAGATGAAGCGATGAAAGTGTTTGAGAAGTATGGTTTTACTGCTGCATAACATCAGCACTTCAGAATTTTTTACGCCGGTTGCGCTTTCCTTTCAAGTGGCGGCGGTCGCCGGAATCGCGGTGATCATTCTCGGAACATTGGCGGGAGCGTGGATGGCGCGGGCTTCATTTTTCGGAAAAACTGCACTCGAAACGATTTTTATGCTTCCTCTCGTTCTTCCGCCCACCGTTGTCGGTTTTATTTTGATTGTCATTTTTGGAAAGCACAGCTTCATCGGACAAGCGATCGAATGGATCTTTCACCAGCCCGTCATTTTCACCTGGTGGGCCGCTGTGATTGCTTCTGCTATCGTTGCTTTTCCGCTTATGTATCAATCGGCCAAAACTGGATTTTCCGATATTGACCCTGATATAGAGGGAGCGGCAATGGTAGACGGCGCAAGCAGATGGAAGGTGTTTATCCATATCTCCATTCCGCTGGCATATCCTTCATTGCTGACCGGAAGCATCCTCAGCCTGGCGCGGGCGCTCGGTGAATTCGGCGCCACCTTGATGTTTGCCGGGAATATCCCGGGTGTTACCCAAACACTGCCGACGGCCATTTATGTGGCTTTGGATTCCGGCAACAACACACTTGCGTGGGCTTGGGTCATCTGTATCATCGTGATTTCCTTTCTGATGCTGTTTTTGATTCAACTGAAAAAAACACATGAAAAAACTCCCCGTACTTAGACGGGGAGTTTTTGATTAAAACAGAAGCTCATCGGGGTTTGGACCGACACGTTCATCTTGATTTAACGCATCAATTTTGTCCATGTCTTCTTGAGACAATTCAAAATCAAAAATATCAGCGTTTTCGATAATACGGTGTTCTTTAATGGATTTTGGAATCGTTACAACTTCATGCTGAAGATCCCAGCGCAAAATCACTTGTGCTACAGATTTATTATATTTTTCTGCGATCTGTGTGAGCACATCGTTATCAAGCAGCTGCCCCTGCATAAGCGGAGACCATGCTTCCAGCTGGATGCCTTGCGCTTTGCAATAATCTCTTAATTCTTTCTGCGTCAAACGAGGGTGAAATTCAACTTGGTTCACCATCGGTTTGATTTCAGCATCTTTCAAAAGCTCTTCTAAATGATGAACTTGGAAGTTGCTGACGCCGATCGCGCGGATTTTGCCGTCTTTATACAGCTTTTCAAGCGCGCGCCATGTATCTTTATATTTATCCTTGCCAGGCCAGTGGATTAAATATAAGTCTAAATAATCAAGCTGAAGTCTTTCCAGGCTTTTTTCAAAGGCAGCAAGCGTAGTGTCATAGCCCTGATCTTCATTCCATACCTTTGATGTAATGAAGAGCTCTTCTCTTGCAACACCGGATTCTTTGATGCCGATGCCTACACCTTCTTCATTTTTATAGACAGCCGCTGTATCAATGCTGCGGTAGCCATTTTTAATCGCAGCTTTAACAGATTCAGTCGCTTCACTGCCGTTTTCTACTTTAAAAACACCAAGACCGAACCAAGGCATTTCAACTCCGTTATGTAGCTTTACAGTATCTTTTAAACTTGTTGCCACTTGAACATCCACCCTTTCATTGAAATGTAAGCGTCTATATTATCTCACATTCCTCTCAGCAGATACCAATAATACGCTTAAGAGCCTCTTATTGCTTCTTTTTTCATAAGGATGAATTTCATCTCATAGTAAATTATGAGCATTACCGCTAATTTTTTCCTATTTTATCAATTATAAGATTAGTTAGACAGCGAGCAGGGTAAGCGAATACTGTAGCCCACAAAAACATAGAGGAGGAAACAAATTGAAACGTATTCGTATCCCAATGACTATTGCTCTTGGCGCCGCTTTGACAATTGCCCCTTTTTCCCTTGCCTCTGCTGAGGAAAATCCCGCACCGAAGATCTCACAGAAAACAACCGCCGGAACTGCTGCCGCAGAAGTCGGTTTAAACGTTAACCTTGATTTGCTTGGAATTGCCAACCAAATTTCAGATGCCATTAAATCAGCCCAGAACCGCGATGGTTTTGTGAAAAATCTCATGGAATCTTCCTTCTACGCATCCGGCCAAAAATATAACGTCATGGTTTTTAACTTAAGCCAGGAATATGAAGATCATTTAAATGGTGTGCAGTTTTACGGCTCGGCCGTTTATGACGGCATTACGTACGGCATTTGGGTATTTGAAGACGGAAGCTTCACAAACAAAGGAGACGGCGGCTGGATCAACTGGGCCTTCAGAGGCTGGTTCGACCGGCATGACAACACTGTCGAATTCCATCGCCCCTAACCTATAGAAAAAAGCTGGCATCCGATGCCAGCTTTTTTTCTTGAAGTTATTCGCCGCCTTCTAGCATTGCGGCTTCCACATCATTAATATATTGGCGAAGCTCATGAGAGATGTCCCGGGAAATTTCCCGCTCCTCAAAGAGTGTCTGAATCTCATTTCTGATCGCCTGCACAGCCTTCAGCTTTACTTCCAGCTTCTGATTTTCGAAATGGGCGCTCGATTTATGTTCGTGATGGCTGTGCTTCAATCTGAAAATTAATTGTTTATAAAACGAGATGACAGATAAAAATACTTCCTTATGTTCTTCCGGTATATGCTTTTCCAAATGTTCAAGCGCGGCTTTAGCCGTTTTAACTCTAGTTGCTCTCATTAATCCCTCTTCGTTTAAAATCGACATCTCCGGCTTTTTATGCTCTCCGAAGAAAATCCAATGCATCAGCCGTTTCAGCCTTGTCTTTGATAAACCGACTTTAAACGGGTTGGCATACAAAATTTCTAATTCATTAAACCGTTCCTGCAGGGCGTTTGCCGTTTCTTCCGGGATGTCTCCCCGCTCCAGCAGTTTCATCAGTTCTTCTTGCTCGGCTTTAATCCCTTGAGCGCGGATTTTCCGTTCATACTTTTTTATGCGGGTTGACGTTGTGTATTGCTGAAAACGAAGGTTTTTCATTTTCTCATTGTATTCAGCAATGACCGCAAGAGACGCCGTTTTGTTTGTATCATTCATGCCTTCTTTAATCGTTTTGAGAGCCGTTTTAATCAGCTTGCGTCTCGCCGTCAGCAGCTTCTTATTTTTTTCTTCGTCATCTTCTTCTTTTTCAGTCAGAAGCGGAAGCACAACGGTGGCGATGACAAGCGTACATAAAATGACGCCTGCGGCTAAAAAGAGAATCAGATTTCTTTGCGGAAACGGTGTGCCGTCTTCCAAGAAATATGGGATGGAGAATGAACCTGCAAGCGTAACTGCTCCCCGCACACCTGAAATGGAAATCAACAGTGTAGAACGAAGTCCCGGCTTATAAATGGTTTGATCTTTATTAAAGAACCACTTGCCGTTCCAGAAAAACAGCACCCACAGAAATCTGAGGAGCATTAACGTAAATGTAATGACCAGAATATAGCCGATCACTTTCATGTTGCTGATCGCTGTATCATTAAAAATGACGGAAATGACATCCGGAATCTGTGTGCCAAGGATGACAAAGACAAGACCGTTCAAAATAAATAAAATAATATTCCACGTACTTGATGAGACGATTTGCAGCTTGACCATCGTCGATTCGAGACGATCCTGTTCAACCGCATGCGTAATACCGCCTGCCACAACGGCTAAAATGCCGGAAACACCGATTTCCTCCGCTGCCAAATAAATCACAAACGGCGTCAGAATTTGAATCAGCATGTGCATCGTGACATCCTGCATGCCAAGGCGGCGCAGGAATAGACGAAAGCGGATAATCAAGAACGAAATCACAACCCCGCACAAAAGGCCGCCAACAGAAATAAACACAAAGCTGACAGCTGCTTGGGCCAATGAAAATGCCCCGGTAACCGCTGCGGCAATCGCAAACTTAAAGGCAACCAGACCTGATGCATCATTCATCAGTCCTTCCCCTTCAAGCAGGCGCAGAATTCCTTTGGGCATCTTCACTCTTCCTGATAATGCGCTGACAGCGACAACATCAGTCGGTGAAAGAATGGCTGCCAGTCCAAAGGCCGCTGCCAGCGGAATATCAGGAATCATCCAGTGGATCGTGTATCCTCCTACAATCACAGTGGCAAATACAAGGCCAAGTGCAAGCAATAAAATGGGGGCTCTTAAATTCCAAAGCTCCGCCCGAGGCGTCCTCTTTCCATCATTAAATAGAAGAGGCGCAATAAACAAAACGAAAAACAATTCCGTGTTTAATTCAAAATGAAGCCCCTGTGGAAATGAGGCGGCAATAATCCCAAGCGCCACCTGAATCAGAGGCACTGGAATAAACGGGATAAACCGATTGACAATGTTAGAAATCGCAATAATAGCCAGTAAAACAAGGACGACTAAAAATATGTCCAAATGCATAACCTCCTTAATCTGTTGCGTATCTGCATGATGAGTTAATCAATATTTGTCCGAAGAGGCTTAGGCTTGCAAAAGATAAAAGATGGCCTTACATCCCATACTGGATTCCGCAGGAGTCTCCTCCACACTAGTCTTCTTTTATAGTACCCTTTTTAGGGTATTTTTTCTCATGATATGCTCATGGTGAACTTTTTTGCCGTAAAGCAAAATGAAAAAGAGACAGGGCAATCCTCCCTGTCTCTCGTATCTATAATCAATCATGAAAATTCGTGCCGTCAGTTGTCGCTTTAATGATACCGGCGCGAATGACGAAATCACCGAAGTGCTCGCCTTCCTCGCGTTCTTTCGCATAGCGGGAAAGCAGGACGCGCAGCTCGCTCAAAATGTCTTCTTCTCCGATATTTTCGCGGTACATTTTGCTTAAGCGGCTGCCGTCAAACGCAGCGCCTAGATACATATTATATTTGCCAGGCGCCTTTCCGATAAATCCAATCTCTCCGAGCGCATGGCGGGCGCAGCCGTTCGGGCAGCCTGTCATGCGAATGGTAATTTCCTCATCACGAAGACCGTTTTCGTCAATAATCTCTTCTACTTTATCTAAAAGGGACGGCAAGTAACGTTCTGCTTCAGCCATTGCCAATCCGCAGGTCGGAAGTGCGACACATGCCATAGAGCTGCGACGGAGCGCTGAATGATGCTTCCCGTCAGTTAAACCGTATTGGTCGATTAACGCGTTGATTTCGTCCTTTTTCTCGCTTGAAACGTTACCGATAATCAAATTCTGATTGGCTGTCAGACGAAAATCACCTGTATGAACTTTAGCAATTTCACGCAAGCCTGTCATCAGCTTATAATCCTCGTAATCCGTCACGCGGCCGCCTTCGACAAACAACGTAAAATGCCATTTATCCTCAATGCCTTCTACCCAGCCGTAGCGGTCGCCGTTATGGTCAAAATGGTAAGGCTTCGCTTCTTCCAGGCTCCAGCCGAGACGATTTTCCAATTCCTCTTTCACTGTTTCCAAACCGAGGCGGTCAACTGTGTATTTGAAACGGGCATTTTTACGGACGGAACGGTTTCCGTAGTCTCGCTGAATGGTAATTGTTTTTTCAGCAACGTCATACATTTGTTCAGGGCGGCAGAATCCAATTACCTTGGCTAATTGCGGATATGTCGCTTTGTCGCCGTGCGTCATTCCCATACCGCCGCCGATTGCCACGTTAAATCCGATAAGCTTGCCATCTTCCACAATTGCAATGAATCCGAGATCCTGAGAAAAGACATCAATATCGTTTGACGGCGGAACCGCAATACCGATTTTGAATTTCCGCGGCAGGTAAAGCGGCCCGTACATTGGCTCGATTTCTTCTGCGTCAGGTGTGCCGGCCACTCTTTCTTCATCAAGCCAAATTTCATGATACGCTCTCGTCCGAGGGAGAAGATCATCACTTAATGTTTTGGACCATTCGTATACTTCAGAATGGATTTCAGACTGGTAAGGATTCGATGTGCACATGACATTCCTGTTTACATCTCCGCAAGCTGCGATTGTGTCCAGAAGAGCCGAGTGGATCGTCTGAATGGTTTTTTTCATGTTCCATTTTAAAATCCCATGCATTTGGAACGTCTCACGAGTCGTCAGCTTTAGGGTGCCGTTACCGTATTTCTGTGAAAGATCATCCATCACGAGCCATTGCTCAGGCGTTGATACGCCGCCCGGCATACGGACACGCAGCATGAACTGATAAGCCGGTTCAAGCTTTTGCTTTTGGCGTTCATTGCGGAGGTCCCGGTCATCCTGCAAATAACTGCCGTGGTGTTTCATCAGGCGGTTATCATCATCCGGAATTCCCGCACTGATCCGATCCAGCATCACTTCTTTCAGTGTGCCGCGCAAATAATCGCTTTTTTCTTTAATGCGCTCGACGTCACTTGGAGAGCCGTCCGGTGCTTTTAAGATTTTGGTCACCATGTTGAAAAACTCCTTTCAGGTCAAATCAGTATACATCACGCTGATAACGTTTTTGCTGCTGCATATCGGCAAGATAAACTTCCGCTTCTTCACGGGTCATATTGCCTTCTTTTTCTATAATTTCTAAAAGGGTGTTATGGACATCGTGTGCCATGTACTTTTCATCTCCGCAAATGTAAACAGCCGCTCCTTCTTGAAGCCATTCAAACAGTTCTGCACTCTGTTCAAGCATGCGGTGCTGCACATACACTTTTTCTTCCGTATCGCGTGAAAACGCAACGTCCATTTTTGTCAGCACGCCGTCTTTCAGCCAATTCTGCCACTCTGTCTGATAAAGGAAATCTGTAACAAAATGCTGATCACCGAAGAACATCCATGCTTTTCCTTCAGCTCCCGTCTCCTCTCGTTCCTGCATAAAGGAACGGAACGGCGCAACGCCTGTCCCAGGGCCGACCATGATAATTGGTGTTTCAGGATCCTTCGGAAGCTTGAAGTTCTGATTATGCTGGACATAAACCGGCAGTGTGTCTCCCGGCTGCAGACGCTCAGCGCATAAAATCGAGCAGACGCCTTTTCGTTCGCGGCCATGCGCGTCGTACCGGACTGCACCAATCGTTAAATGCACTTCATCCGGGTTTGCGGATAAGCTGCTCGCAATTGAATAGAGGCGGGCCGGCATTTTTCGAAGAATGGATACAAATTCTTGCGCCGTTACACTGAACGGGCCATAATCCCGGATCAAATCAAGCAAATCGCGCCCTTCCATATACGCTTTCACTTTCCCCTCATTTCCCGGTGCTAAAAGCTCTCTAAGCTCCTCGCTTCCCGTCAAATGAGCAGCCTGTTCAAGAAGCGGCTTTGTGAGAACAGTAATTTCATAATGGGAAATCAGCGCTTCTTTCAGCGGACGGACATCGCCTTGCTTATTCAGCGTCACAATCTCTTCGGGATCCCAATTCATTTCCTGAAGCAGCGCATCGACAAGCTCCGGATCATTTTCCGGATAGACGCCGAGGCTGTCACCAGGTTCATACGTAAGGCCTGATCCTTCAAGAGACAATTCCACATGGCGTGTTTCTTTATTTGATCCGCGGCCGTTTAAATTTAAATTTTCTAACACTTCCGCCCGAAACGGATTTGTTCTTGAATACGCAGATTCACCAGTTTGAGGCGCTGCTGCCGGCGCAGGCGCGGCGCTTCCGCCCTCTGCTTCACTTAAGCCCTCAAATACGCTTTCCAGCCATTCAGCAACCGGCTCATCATAGTCCAAATCACAATCAACGCGCGGAGAAATTCGTTTCCCGCCAAGCTCTTCCAAGCGCTGATCAAATTCTTTTCCTGTCTGACAGAAGAATTCGTATGAACTGTCACCAAGCGCCAAAACAGAAAAGCGAAGATCCTCAAGCTTAGGCGCCCGTCTTCCGTGCAAAAATTCGTGAAACGACAGTGCGTTATCAGGCGGCTCGCCTTCGCCATGCGTACTGACGACAATCAGAAGATTGTTAATTTTCTTGAGCTGGTTCGGCTTAAAATCACTCATAGATGAAACGGTGACTTGAAAGCCTCGCTCCTCAAGCTGCTTGCCGGCGTTCTCTGCAAGCCCTTGTGCGTTTCCCGTCTGTGAACCGTAAAGAACGGTGACTTCTTTTGAAATGGCCGGTGCCGTAACACCCGCAGACTCAGCAGCCGGCGCCCCCGTTGTTTCCAGTACGGAAACAGATGGCGCTGATAAATAGCCGCTCAGCCAAATTTTCTGAGATTCTGTCAAGGTTGGCAGAAGGCGGTTAAGGAGCTCTGCCTGCTCCTGATTAAACGGACTGTTCATGACCTGAAGTTGCAACGTATCCACCTCACAAAATTGTATAAACTGATCGAAATAGTATCTAATTGAACTTTACCGGAAGACACACCGCAAGTAAAATATATTTACATGATGATAACGATTAAGATTATTAATGATAAAACCCTTTGTCTCATTGAAATGAAGAAAAAAAGAGAAGGGATCCCTTCTCTTTCAATCAGCAATCTTATACAAATGAGGGGGCACAGCACTCACAAACGGACTTGGCTCACCGATAGAAGAAACAGTCAGCCCGTGCATGGCCCGGGTGCAGGCAGTGTACAGCAGCCTGCGGTCGTGCTCTGTTCTATATTGCTCTTCTGAGGCATCATAAACAAGTACTGCGTCAAACTCAATTCCCTTCGCTAAATAAACCGGAATAACACAGACTCCCTTTTGAAACGTTTGGTTTTCTTTATGGATCAGCCGAATATCGATATATTCGCTCATTTGAGCGCGAGCCTGTCTTGACTGCTGCGCCGTTTTGCAAATAACGGCAATGGTTTCATGCCCTTTCTTTCTAAGGCGCCCAATTTCTTTCGTAAGCTTTTGGCAAAGATCCTCGCGACCCTCGCTTTTTAACACGCAGGGCATTTCCCCATCTCTGTTAAAAGGCTCGATATCCGCCCCGTCCTGAAGCAGCGCCTTTGTCAATTCCACAATTTGTCTCGTTGATCTGTACGTTCTTTTTAAACGGACACATTCAGCCTGCTCATCTTCAAAGCCGACATCCATACGCGCTGCACCGTTTATTGCATGGGCATAAATAGACTGATTGATGTCACCGAGCACCGTCATGCTGGCAGACGGGAAAATACTCCTTATATACGCCATCTGGAATGGAGAATAATCTTGAGCTTCATCGATAAATAGATGTTTGATCTGCGTGTTTTTCTTTCTGCCTTCTAGCAAATCCTGCAAATATAGAAATGGAGACGCGTCCTCATAGAGCAGTTTATTTTCTCCAAATGCCGATCTTGTCAGCTCCCCTATTGCCGCAATTTCCTCTGTTTGAGCTTTGCTTCCCCAGTCAGAAAACAATTGCAGATACAGCTGTTTGACATCAAGAAACGCCAGCTGTCTGACTGCCTGTTTAATTGGGCTGAAAGCCTTTTTTACAATCATGGCGGCAAGCAGCTGCTGTTCTCTTTGATGATCGTTAAATGTACTCTCACTAAACCGTTTTCTTGCCTGCAGCTTTTTGTACACTTCCAAATATTCCTCTTTGTCGAGAAGCTCGGCTTCCTGTACGACCCAATCCTTTCGCCGTTCCTTTTTCTCCAGCTTGTTAAGCTCACTCAGCAGCCAATTTGCTGTTTGTTCCATTCGGTTCGGAATGGACTGGCTTTGATCGAGCGAGTAAAAATATGCTTGGACCTGTTCCTTTGTGATCAGTTTTTGCTCGCGGAAAACGATATTTTTAAAGATCATTCCTTCAGAAGACAGCCTGATGACGTATTCATCAATAAATTGCTGAAAAGATAAGCCTGCCTTCCATGTGATTCCGGCAAGCCTTGATTGAAAACGGCCATCTTTTGTTTTGGCCAGGCAATATTCCAGCTGATCAAAGGGGCTTTCACATTGAAACTTGCGGCCAAGCCGATGCTCGATATATTCCTGAAACGTCGCCTGCTCCATATTTTCTTCGCCTAATTCAGGCAAAACAGAGGAGACATAGCTGTTAAACAAAAAGTTGGGGGAAAATAAAACGATTTGTCCGGCATCAATGACACCGCGGTGCCTGTATAACAAATAAGCGACACGCTGGAGCGCCGCTGACGTTTTTCCGCTGCCTGCCGCACCCTGCACAATCAGGAATTTGCTTTTTTCATTTCGGATAATCTGATTTTGTTCTTTTTGGATCGTGGACACAATGTTTTTCATTTGTGTATCAGAGTGGTGGCTTAACACCTCTTGGAGCATCTCATCTCCGATCGTCATTTCTGTATTAAACATCGCTTTGAGAGCGCCGTTTTTAATGATAAACTGGCGCTTCAGCACCATTTCCCCTTCTATCGTTTCACCGGGTACCTCGTATTCGGCTTTTCCTGGGGAATAATTATAGTAAAGGCTCGATATCGGCGCTCTCCAATCATAAATCAAAAAGTGTTCCTCCTTCTCATCCATACAGGATGCTAAACCGATATAGATCTGCTCTGCCTGTTTGTCGCCGTTTTCAATAAAATCAATCCGGCCGAAATAAGGCGTTGCTTTTAATTGATGAATTCGCTTGAGCTGTTGATCCATATGCCGATGATTCCGTTCCCGATCAGACAGCAGCTCTGCTTGCTGCTTAATGCTTGCCATCGTTTCAACAGCTTCATGGGCGTCATCAAAGTTAACCGTGACATCTTCCCAGAAGTTTTTTCGTAATCCGATAATATCATGCTTTAACCCGCCCGCGGACGTTTCGAGAAGCCGCTCTTTATTCTCGAGCTCCTGCAGTACATCATATATTCTTGACTGCTCTTCTTTCCATTCCTTACCATGCTGATTCATGAACGGCACCTCCAGAAAATAGTTGACAAACGAAGAAGAAATAAGGTAAAATAGAATTGGATATATATTTAATATATGATAAAAACAGGCAAATACAATTTATAATAGCACATTCACCCAACATCGTTCAAGGTTTGGGTTATTTATATGCATAAAAAAACCGATTTCAACTCGAGATCGGTTTTTTATTTTAAGATTTCACATTGATCACTGCTGGACGTGTTTTTCTTAGGTTGCGAATCTTCTCTTTCATCAGTATCGATTCCTTATTCCATTCCATCTTCGATAGGATATATCTTTTTCATTTTAAAAACATACAGAGCTTTACCTTGATTGTCTGTTCTTCTAACGTGAAGAATGATTAAACTGGCTGTTATTGTCATCTTCCATAAAGCAACTACATCCTTGCTATCGTACCTATAGTCGCAGTAAAATAGTCATTTTTCATCCAATTTCGACATATTTCAACAAATTGAAGTTTTTAATTTGGGAGAATAGGACGATGTTACATTATTTCTCTCGGTTTATGATATGAACATGAGGAAAGAACCAGAATAAGTTAGGAGGAAATACTCAGTGAAGAAAAAGCTATCTATGATGTTGCTGGCATTTGTCGTAGCCGTTACAAGTTTTACGGCGATTGACCTAGTAAACAACAAAGCGGAAGCTAAAGATTGGGTTAAAAAAGGGCAAATATGGAGTACTCATTACCATTCGGGCTCATTTAAAAACTATACTTACTCGCCAACTTTTCATATTTATTATCCAGGGCAAGGAACTTGGGCCAACATTAAGGCAAACGGATCAGGCAGCGGGAAAATTACAGCAACTCTGCAACAAAAGACAAATAAAGGCTGGAAAAATGTTAAAACTTTTTATGCAACGAAAAAAGGCTCTACAAATTTAAGTTACAAACAAGCTTCTAAAAGCTACAAAACAACATACAGATTCAAATTCACTAACACAGGAACTAAAAAAACCATCAGCTATACATTTTGGGCTACCTATTAATTTTCAAACAGCTTTGCTCTGTGCGGCCAGCATTCGAAAGGGCTTTTTATTTGATCCCTTCAGGCTGCCATAAAAGAAACCTCTCCATGACGGAGAGGTTTCTTTTATTTTACTGACTATCTAAGCGATAATAACGGTTTGGCAGCTTCCAATTGAACATATACGAACAAACGCGGCATACGACGAGCACAAAAAACAGCGCGTATAAACCGATCGAGTTTCCGGTCCAGCCCAAGCCGACGATTAAACCGCCGAGCGCCGCCCATACCGCATAGATTTCCGCTTTCAGCACGAGCGGCTTGCGCCCGGCAAGCAGGTCCCGAATGATTCCTCCGCCGCTTCCCGTCAGCACCGCAGCCACGATAACGGCACTAAGCGGATGCCCCATTTTAACGGCATACAGGGCGCCCTGAATAGCGAAGGCTGCAAGACCAATCGCATCCGATAAATTTCCCCATTTGTTCCAATGCTTCAGCAGCAGCTTTGGAAACAAGAAAACGATCGTGATCGATACCAGAGCGATTTGAAAGTACGCACCCTGCTCCCACAATGCTGACACCGGAACGCCGATCAGCAAATTGCGGATCGCTCCTCCTCCAAAAGCTGTGACAATTCCTAATATATAAACACCTAAAATATCATATTCTTCTTCCATCGCAACAATTGCGCCGCTAACCGCAAACGCAATGATGCCGATCACACTGAGCAGCTCCCAAGCCATTCTGATGACTCCCTTTATATTTGTTAAATTTTCTGACGACCTCTAGATTTTATAACCGCTTCAGGTGAAAATCAATAACATTTTTATGATAAAAAAAGATAAATTTAGAGGGAAAACAGCAAACACCGATCAGCATGGGTTTACCTCTGGCAGCTCTTATCATTTGTACAAGTAAAAAAAGCGCCCTGCATTCGCGGGCGCTTTTTTCTTATTCAGATTTTTCACCTTTTAAAAGGCACATAAAAATGATGATCAAAATAAAAGCAATCAAGGCCAAAAACGGAATGGTTACAAAACCGAACCAGTTAATATATTGACCCGAGCAAGGCACACCGCTTATACATGGCTTGATGCCGCTAAAGCCCGGCACTTTTTGCTCCAGATAGTGCATAATCGAAATAAAGGCACCGATAATCGCCATCGGCAGCACATATTTTTTCACGCGTGTGTCACCCTGAAAGGTGGCGATTCCTAAAATCAGAACGAGCGGATACATGAGAATACGCTGGTACCAGCACAGTTCACACGGGATGAACTTTCTGATTTCACTGAAATACAGGCTGCCCAGCATGGCAATTAGAGCGACAACCCAGGAAGTATATAAAAAAACCATTCTATTTTTCATGCGCTTACTTCCCTTTCAGCTCTTTTTCTATCGTTTCTTTAATTTCTTCATAATCCGAAAAATTACTGATCACTTTATCATTAACGTAAATTGTAGGCGTTGCTTTTATGTTCATTTTATTATTAAGAGCTGAATCCTTTTCCACTGCAGAAGCAAACGTTTCCTTATCAAGATTGTCCTTCAGCGTATCAGGGTTTATCTTCGTCGTGCTTTTTGCAATATCACCGAGAACCGCTGGCGTTACCCATTCCTGCTCTGTGTCCGGCTGCTTATCAAACAGCTTCTCATGAAATGCCCAGAAAGAATCAGGATCTTCTTTCCATACTTCCTCTGAGGCAAGAGCTGCTAACGTTGAGCCTTTTCCATGGAACATGACGTTCACGAAAGAAAATTTCACATCGCCCTTGTCAATAAAATCTTTTTGGATTTTGGGGAAGATGTCGCTGTTAAACATCTTGCAAGACGGACATTTGTAATCTCCGAATTCCACTACTGTTACCGGTGCATCATCGTCGCCAAGCACAGGCTGGCCTTTGATAGACGGCTGTCCTGACACTGCTTCGTTGCCTTGCTCTGTTTTGTTATTAATGATGACAATTGCTGCTAATAAGACAACAACGACAACCGTAAGGATGACCGCGAATTTCGCAGAAGACTGCTGTTTCTTTTTCACTCCGACACCTCATCGTTTTAAAATTAAAAAAGAAGCGGATCTCCATTGACCCACTTCTTTATTTTAACAAGACAACCGTCTATAAGAAAAGCCCGAAATAGTGAATTCTGTCCGACAATTATCTCATTTTGAGGCGCATCACACGCATGGCGTTTGCAACAGCAAGAAGCGTAACACCGACATCTGAGAAAACCGCCTCCCACATGGTCGCAAATCCAAACGCTCCGAGTAAGAGGAAAATAGCCTTAACACCTAAAGCAAAGCCGATGTTTTGCCACACGATTCGCCGAGTCCGTTTGGCAATCCGAATCGCTTCCGCTATTTTCGACGGCTGATCTGTCATCAGCACAACATCCGCGGCTTCTACAGCTGCATCTGATCCGAGTCCGCCCATCGCCGCTCCGATATCCGCGCGCGCAAGCACCGGCGTGTCATTAATTCCATCACCGACAAAAATGAGCTTTTCATTCGGGAGCAGCTTCGATTCCAGTGCTTCTACCCGCTCCACTTTATCCTCCGGCAGCAGCTCCGCATAAACCTCGTCGAGGCCGAGCTGTTTTCCGACTGTTTCTCCTGTCTGTTTTGAATCGCCCGTCAGCATGACTGTCTGTTTGATACCGAGTGATTTCAAATCTGCGATTGCTTGTTTTGCGTCTTCCTTTACTTCATCTGCTATGATGATCGCCCCGGCATAGCGCTGATCAATAGCCACGTGAACAATTGTACCGGCGTTTTCATCCGGGACGCTCTTAATCTGTTCTCTTTCCATCAGCTTCTTGTTCCCCGCAAGGATTTCTTTTCCGTTCACCTTAGCGAAAATACCGTGGCCGGATATTTCCTCATATGACTCGATTTTGTCAGGAGAAAGTAGCTTACCATAGGCTTTCCGGACAGATTCTGCAATCGGGTGCTGAGAGTGAAGCTCAGCGTATGCCGCGGCTTCGAGTAAAGTCTCCTTCGAAAGGCCTTCCGCAGGTTTGATCTCTGTCACTTCAAAGCTGCCTTTTGTCAGGGTGCCTGTTTTATCAAACACAGCGTACTTGACTTGATGTAAGGCTTCTAAATAATTGCTTCCTTTCACAAGCACCCCGGCCTTCGAAGCTGCGCCGATTCCGCCGAAGAAACCGAGCGGAATTGAGACAACAAGGGCGCATGGGCATGAAATGACTAAGAAAATAAGCGCGCGGTACACCCAATCAGAAAGTAAAGCGCCAGGAATAACCAGCGGCGGGACAAATGCAAGCAGAGCGGCGATGATGACGACAGCCGGTGTATAATACTTGGCAAACTTCGTGATAAAGTTTTCAGTCCGCGCTTTGCGGCTGCTCGCATTTTGAACCATATCTAATATTTTGGATACCGCGGAATCCTTATAGCCTTTTGTTACTTCGATATGCAGAACGCCGTTTTGATTGATAAAGCCGGACATGACTTCTTGTCCTTCTGCCGCTTTTCTTGGAACAGATTCTCCTGTCAGCGCTGATGTATCAACCATCGCTGATCCCTGTACGACTTTTCCGTCCAGCGGGATGCTTTCTCCCGGGTTGACGACAATGATATCTCCTGTTTGCACGTCCTCCGGAGAAACGGTCTTGATGCCGTCCCCTATTTTCATATTGGCGTAATCCGGCCTGATATCCATTAATGCACTGATCGATTTTCTTGAACGGCTGACCGCGGCTCCTTGAAACAGCTCACCGATTTGATAAAACAGCATTACAGCAACGCCTTCCGGGTATTGCTGAATCAAAAAAGCGCCGATTGTAGCAAGAGCCATTAAAAAATGTTCATCAAACACTTGTCCGCGGCTGATGTTTTTGACCGCTCGAACGACAATATCCCCCCCAATTATCAAGTAGGCGGCAAAGAATAATAAAAATTCCAGTATTGGGCCGGCATGAATCAAATATGCCGCTGCTCCGAGAATGACCGCTGCTGCCATTCTGATCAGCATATTGATCATTCTTTTTCGATAACCGTCATCTGCTGATTTCTTTTTATGTTTCGGACGAACGGTTACATGAGGATCAATTGATTTTACTTTTTTCTCGACCTTATTGGTGACCCATTGTTCTTCTTTGCCATCGGCTGAGACAGTCAGTGTGCTTGCTGCAAAGTTAACCGCGCATCCGTCAACGCCTTTGATGCCTTTGACGCCATTTTCAATTTTTTGTGCGCAGTTGCTGCAATCCAAACCGTCCAGAACATATTCCCGCTTCACTTGTTTCATTTGTCTCACCTTACCTTCCGATTTAGGATTCCCTCATCAAAGCAGATGAATGAGTGTGAGTATTAAAATTACATATATGAGCATATACTCATATACTAGTTACATTTATTATATGGTGTCTTCCAAGAAAGTGTCAATGAAAAATAAAAACCGGCAAAACACCGGTTTTTATTTTACTTTTTGCAGACGCAATGCATTCAGAACAACAGATACAGAGCTAAAAGCCATTGCCGCTCCCGCTATCCATGGCGCTAAAAATCCAAGGGCCGCGACTGGAATGCCGAGACTGTTATAGCCAAGTGCCCAGAATAAGTTTTGTTTAATGTTTTTCATGGTAAGTCTGCTCATACGGATGGCGTCCGCAATACTGTTCAGATCACCGCGAATGAGCGTGATGTCCGCTGTTTCCATCGCGATGTCGGTGCCTGTTCCAATTGCCATGCCGATATCCGCTGTGGCAAGCGCGGGTGCATCGTTGATTCCATCACCGACCATTGCTGTCTGGCGTCCTTCTTTTTGCAGGCGGGAAATTTCCGCTGCCTTTTGCTCAGGAAGGACCTCAGCAATGACGCTGGCAATTCCAGCTTCCTTCGCAATTGCTTCTGCCGTTCTGCGATTGTCCCCGGTCATCATGATGACATCCAGCCCCATCTCTTTCAGGCGGGTGACTGCCTCCCGCGATGTGTCTTTTATCGTATCGGCAACCGCTATAAGTCCCGCTGCGGCACCATCAATGGACACGAGCATCACTGTTTTCCCTTCTCCTTCAAGCTCCTCCATCCGAGGAAGAAGAGCCTCATGCTCAATCCGTTCGCTCTCCATTAACCGTCTTGTGCCGACGAGTATCGTTTTGCCTCCGGCTTCGGCTGATATACCCGCGCCTACTTTTGCTTCAAAATGGGTCAGCTTTGGTATCTCCAGCCCTTTATCTTTCACACCGGCAACGATCGCTTCACCTAACGGGTGTTCCGAGCCCGTCTCAGCAGCTGCTGCGAACCGGAGCAGCTCTGTTTCTTCAAAGGCATCAGATGGAAGGGCATCCGTCAGCTTCGGCTTTCCGTTTGTCACTGTTCCTGTTTTATCGAGAACAATGGTATCAAGGCGATGTGTTTTTTCTAAATGCTCTCCGCCTTTAAAAAGAATGCCAAATTCAGCCGCCCGTCCGGATCCTGCCATAATGCTTGTCGGGGTGGCAAGACCCAGTGCACATGGACAGGCGATGACGAGAACCGCAATAAACTTGCTGATCGCTTCAGCAAAATCACCTGGAGACGCCCAAAGATACCAAATAAGGAACGTGAGAACGGCGATCCCCAATACAATCGGCACAAAAATGCCGGAGATCTGGTCGGCGAGACGCTGAATCGGCGCTTTTGATCCCTGTGCTTCCTCCACAATTTTGATGATATGAGAAAGCGCTGTTTCTTTCCCGACGTTCACAGCCTTGATTTTCAGAAAACCGTTTGAGTTCACAGTCGCCCCTGTCACGCTGTCACCGGGTGATTTGTCAACGGGAAGACTTTCTCCTGTGATCATGGATTCATCTACAGCCGAGCGGCCTTCCAGCACCTCTCCATCGACAGGAATTCGTTCGCCTGGTTTGACATGAACAATATCACCAACAGCCACTTCATCTATCGGGATGATTTGCTCCTGTCCGTCTCTTACAACCGCCGCTGTTTTGGCTTGCAGCTTCATGAGCTTTTTAATCGCATCTGATGAGCGCCCTTTCGCCTTTGTTTCAAACAGCTTTCCTAACAAAATGAGCGTCAGCAAAATCGCGCTAGTTTCATAGTAAAGGCCGTCAGTATGCCCATGGGAACCGAGGCTTTGAATCGTAAGATAAAGACTGTAAGCATAAGCAGCCGTTGTTCCGAGTGCAACCAATACATCCATATTGGCGCTTTTATTTCTGAGCGCCTTATATGCGCCGACGTAAAACGGCCAGCCGATCAAAAACTGCACCGGAGTCGCAAGGGCAAATTGCATCCACGGATTGAGGAATAAATCCGGCACCCAAATGAACGAAGTAAATGTAAAATGGCTCACCATTGCCCACAGCAAAGGAAATGACAGAATAGCTGAAAAGATCAGTCTCGCTGTTTGCTGCCGTTCTTCTTTCTTTTTAGAAGCAGCGGCTTCGCTATCCTCATCGCCTTTCAGCTTAAGCTTATATCCGAGCTTATCAACGGCTTCTTTAAAATCGCTGACAGCCGCTTCTTTTGGGTTGTATTCAACTGTCACAGTTTCTAAAGCAAAGTTCACCGGAGCATTTGTCACGCCTTCTAATTTGTTAAGCCGTTTTTCAATCCGATTGGCGCATGCCGCACAGGTCATGCCCTCAATATCAAACTCAGCTTTTTCCGTTACGACGTGATAGCCCAGTTTTTCTATTTTTTCTTGGATTTTTTCTGTTCCTGTTTCAGCAGGGTCATAGGTGACATTTGACGTTTCCGTCGCCAGATTCACATTGGCGTCTGTGACACCAGGCATCCGTTTCAAGCCTTTTTCAATTCTGGCGGCACACGCCGCACAAGTCATACCAGATACCTGCATCGCAATTTCCTTTTGCTCACTCAATACACTCACTCCTTTATATACACCCGGGGGGTATATAAAAATGAAAGAAATATCGCACCTTCATCAAGGTGCGATACCGTGAATCAGTTGGCTACATCATAGCCTTGGTCTTCTATCGCATCCGCAATGTCTTTGACTGACACTTTGCCGGCATCAAACGTGACATCAACTTTTCCTGCTTCAAGATGAACGCGAACAGCGCTAACGCCGTCCAGCTCTCCCACACTCGTTTCAACTGCTTTGACGCAGTGCTGACAAGACATGCCTTTAACTTGTAATGTTTTTTGTTCCATATCAATACCTCCTGTTTGTTTTGTCTGTTTTCATCCTACCATACCCCCGTAGGGTATTACAATGATGAAAGCATGATTATTTCGTTAATTTTTTAAATACGTCTAATAGCTCGGAAATGGCTTGATCCCCGTCTCCGCTTTTGATGGCGTCTGCTACGCAATGATGGGCGTGATCTTCAAGCAAGTGGAGAGCCACTTTTTGCATTGCCGCCTGAACAGCTGAAATCTGCACTAGAATGTCAACACAATATCGATCGTTTTCCACCATATTTTGAATGCCTCTGACTTGGCCTTCAATCCGTTTCAATCGATTTGTAATTTGATCCTTTTCTTTCGAGCTTTTATGGTTTAATGCTTTATGTTCATTATGCTTCTCCATGCGCACACCTCTGTTTCATATATTAATTCCCATTATACTGATTGTCCAAACCGTTGTCTAAGCTTGCGGCTGCAAAAAAATTCACTATGCAGGTTTTACCATTTGAAGGAAAGGGTATATACCTTTATCAAAGCACTTTTAAAAGGGGAGAAGAAAAGTGGATACGATACAGGTAGGGATATTAGGGTATGGACTGTCAGGCTCCGTCTTTCACGCGCCGCTGCTTGCCGTTCTGGATGAGTATCATATCAGTAAGGTGATGACGTCGCGAACGGAAGAGGTGAAGCGTGATTTCCCTGATGCCGAAGTAGTACATGAGCTTGAGGAGATGACAAATGACCCGGCAATTGAGCTTGTCATCGTCACCACTCCGAGCGGCCTCCACTACGAGCACGCACTGGCATGCATTCAGGCGGGCAAACATGTCGTCATCGAAAAACCAATGACAGCCACTGCTGAAGAAGGGGAAAAATTAAAAAAAGCGGCCGACGAACGAGGCGTATTGTTAAGCGTATACCATAACAGACGATGGGATAATGACTTTTTAACAATTAAGAAACTGATTGATGACGGGTCTCTTGAAGATATCAATACATATCAGGTCTCCTATGACCGATACAAACCAGAGGTTCAAGCAAGATGGCGGGAAAAAGAAGGGGTTGCCACCGGTACGCTGTATGATCTCGGCTCCCATATCATAGACCAGACGCTGCATTTATTCGGAATGCCTAAAGCTGTAACCGCAAAAGTCATGGCTCAAAGGGAACATGCTGAAACCGTTGATTATTTTCATTTGACAATGGATTACGGTAAGCTTCAAGCCATTCTATACGGCGGATCAATCGCCGCGGCAAACGGCCCGCGTTATCAAATTCACGGACAGCATTCAAGTTTTATCAAATACGGGATCGACGGACAGGAAGATGCCCTCAGAGCCGGAAAAAAACCGGAGAATGACAGCTGGGGTGCGGATGATCCCGAATCATACGGTCAGCTGACAACTGTTCATGGCGAAAACAAAAAAACTGAAACCATTCCATCAGTTAACGGCTCTTACCTTACCTATTACCGCAAAATAGCGGACAGCATACGCAAAGGCGCGCCGCTCCCTGTCACAGCTGAAGAGGGAATTGATGTCATCCGGATTATTGAAGCGGCTGTGAAAAGCAGTGAAGAGAAACGGACCATTTCGTTAGAACAATAAATAAAGCCTCCCTTTATACGGGGAGGCTTTTTTCATTAGAATGTTTTTCCTGCTTCTTTTGCGCGGGCAATTGCATCTTCTTTGATTTGCTGTGCTTTGTCAGGCTCTGCATTATGGCCCTCTACGAAAATGCCATCGAAGGATGGAACGCCGAAGAAGTTCATCATAATGCCGATGTAGCGGTGGCCCATTTCCATTTCAGCCGCAGGGCCTTCTGAATAATAGCCGCCGCGCGCTTGAATGTGAATCGCTTTTTTATCAGTTAACAAGCCGACTGGACCTTGTTCAGTGTATTTAAAAGACTTTCCTGCTACTGCAACTGAATCAAGGTATGCTTTCATCACTGGCGGGAATGAGAAGTTCCATAGTGGCGTGACGAATACATATTTATCAGCAGATGCAAATTGATCGCTAAGCTCTCCTAAACGGCCCACTTTCGCTTTTTCGTTTTCAGAAAGTTCGTCGCCTGACTGGAGCTTGCCCCAGCCGCTGAATACATCAGCATCAATGTGAGGAATGTTTTCTTTGTACAAATCGATATGTACAACTTCATCATTTGGATTTGCTTCTTTGTATGATTCAATAAACGCTTTACCTGTTGCCATGCTGTAAGAAGTCGCTTCATCATGCGGGTGAGCAGTGATATACAATACTTTTGCCATTTTTACCAGCCCTTTCAATTTTAAAATTACACATCCGTTATTATCATTCAGACGCGTCATGATTATTCTTTATCTCTTAAACCTTATTATAGGTGCAATAAAAATTGCTTTCAAGTAAAATATCTCGAATTAAAGATTTTTTTCAAATCCGTACGAACAGCTTACTTTTCATAAGCTGTTCGCAAACCTGTATACAATGTGTAGAGCTCCCCGCTGATTCGCGGATAATACGGAAAACGCGGCACTTCTACAACAGCGGGCGGCATTTTCATCAGTACTGATTGCTCAGCCTGTTCAAAAAACGCTCTCAAATGGTTTATTTCTTCTTCAGAAACCGGAGAGGGCGGACGGTGATGGGCTTGAGCCGAGAGCAAATAATAACCTAAGTGCTGGACTCCAGAGATCGCCGCCCACAGCGTATCCGCTTTCGCTTTTGGAAAATCTCCAAGTGCTTTATCATATGCATCCCGAAGCCTGACTAAGCTCACTCTAAGCTGATGTCCGTCTATTTGCTGTCCGGCTAACAGTTTCTCCATAAACTGCCCTTCCAGCCTGATCACTTCCCTCATGTATTCAGGCAGGCGTTTTGCTGAAAAACGTCTCCACAAAAGGATCGTTCCCAATAGGCCAATTGTGCTGCCGACAGCCACATCGGTCAGCCTCGCCGCTATAAAATAACCGGCCCCCAAGCCGCCATGCATGCTTTCTGTGATGACAAGCGCGTTTGCGGTCAGAAAAGGAACAGCCAAAGCATAATTGCGGACAATCAGCATTTCAAGAAGAAATTGAAGCATTGTGATACATAAAGCGATATACACGCCGGCTGGCTTAAAGAACAGGATCGCCCCTGCCAGCATCACGCCAAGTACGGTTCCTGCCGAACGCTGAATAGCTCTATGCAGCGTAAAGACAACAGTCGTGCCCAGCATCACTGCCGCTGCAGAGAGCGGGATCCAATAAGAACGGTGAAAACCGAAGGCATTGGCAAACAAAGCAGCCGCAAACAGCACAATTCCATACTTTAATGCCCGAATCAAAACAGGTGACTTCCAGTCAAAGGCATTTCTCGGAAAATAATAGGAGGATGGCAGCCGGCTTGGCTCCGCATCCGATGGATCATCATTCCGTCCTGAAGCGATGCTCAAAACCTCGTTGATTCCTTCATACAGCTTCCGGGTTGGCTCCGCTTCACCCTCCTTGATCAGAAACGGATCGGAAACACGAGCCTGTCCAAGCATATTGGCAGTTTGGCGAAATGCCTTTGCGAGCTGAACTGTATCTGCGTTTGGTGTTTCAGCAGAAAAATGAATGATGGCGATAAAGAGATTATCAGCTTTTTCCAGAAAGCGGATAAACCGTTCATCATGAGGCGACTTTCTCCATCTGTTTCCTTTGCCGAGTACCGTTTGACGGGCTGTTCTCAGCATCAGCACGGTCTCATGCTGCGCGTTATGAAAATCAGGAGTTCCGACAGCAGAAAGGCAAGATGCTAGCTGGCGGTATGTGGTTTGCAGCACTTCATTTTCCGGTCCATGTCTGTTATTGATCCAGCCAATCAAGGCGATTCCCGTGGCGAAAAGCCCGCCGGCAAATGTCAGTCCCGCTCTGAGCGGAGCTTCTGAAGGATCTGCCGGCAAACCCGAACTCACCAAAAACGCAAGGACAAAAAACATGGGTGCTGGACCTTGAATCCCAAGCGCGCCAAAAATAAACATTGCAGCTGCCCCGATAAGCCCCAGAACAGCTGCCATGCTCCAAAAAGTCCCTGCCAACAGCGTCCCCAATCCAAACGAGACGGCGATCCCTATTGAAACAAACAGCAGCTTCAGGATACGTTTCGTATACGATTCCCCGCCTGCATATATAAAAACAAAACCGCCGATGCTTGCGGTTAGACCATAACCCGTGTGTCCCGACAATGCGCCGACAAACACAGGAAATCCTGAAGCGATGCCTGAACCGATCGCCTTTTTCCATGGAAAAGGAGTTGCATGAATGCGAAAGGCATCCTTGACGACACTTGGCACTGTTCTACGATTTTGATCAGAAGACTTGTTCATATCACATAACCCTCTTCTACAACGAAATGATGTAGGTCTCTTCCCGTTTATTCGCCATAGTATGCCCAGAAACCAACTCATCTTCTCATTGGATATGCTCTCATCAAAAAAGACAGAGACCCATCTTCTCTGCCTTCATTACACAAGTTTTTTCGCAATGTCCTGCATTGGTTTGATCCAGTTGCTGTATGTCAGCTCAACCGCCTTTTTCCGGTCCTTCTCCTTATATGCTTGAATGATTTGCTTATGTTCTTCAATAGAATTCTGCGGAGACTTGAAAAAGAGGTACTCAAGCCGAAGAATATGCATATGAAGAACAGAGGTAAAATTGCTGATATATTCATTATCAGCCGCCTCAATAATCACATCATGAAACGCTTTATCAATGCCAAGCACTTCATAGATTTCGTTTTGATCAATTGCCGCTTTCATTTCGTAATTGATGGCTGTCAGCTGCTCTATATGAGACGATTGAATGTTTTCAATCGCCAATTCGGCAGCGGTGGACTGGAGAGACGCCATCGGCGGATAGACTTTGAAGACATCGTTTTTTTCAATCTGTGAAATTCGTGTTTCTTTTCCCGGCGACATTTCAACAAACCCCTGCATCTCTAATAATTGCAAGGCTTCTCTGACCGGTGTTCTGCTGACGCCAAGCGCTTTGGCCAATGCGTCGTCATTCAATTTTTCTCCGGGCATGAGCACTCCTTCCACGATCCACTTTTGAATTTGCTCAAACGCAAGCTTTTTGGCAGTCTGCCGTTTCGGCTTCGGGGCATTTGACGGTATCGGCATAAAGCATCACCTCTGAATATTGTTTTTTAATGCTGCCGTTTTGCCGGCACTTTTCTTCTGTGAAAGGACAAAAATCATGACTAAAATGCATGCCGCTCCTGCCGCCTGAAATAACCCAAAGGACACACCAAGCCAAAGAATAGAAGACGCGACTGCGGCAACCGGCTCTGTGCATCCCAGCATGCTCGCCTCTTGGGGAAATAAATATTTCAAGCTTTCTAGATACATGCAGAATCCCAATAACGTTCCGAAAATGACAATAAAAGCGACCGATACAATTCCAGAAACCGTCCAGCCTTCTGCCTGGACAGCCCAAGGCGGATGAATAAAGCTCATGCCGACGCCCCCGATCAGCATCCCCCAGCCTATGACGAGAGCCGACCCCCATGTTTTCACAAGAGAACTGGAATACAGCGTATAGAAGGCAAGCGCGCCAGCAGACAGAATCCCCCACACAACAGACAAAGGAGAAACTGTTAAATTGCTGATGTTTCCATTCGTCAGCAGCAAAAAAGTGCCTCCTAAAGCCAACAAAAGCCCCAAAAAATCGAAAAACTGAAAGGAATTCTTTCGGGTTAGAAGCAAATACAGCATAATCAGAACAGGCGCTAAGTATTGGAGCAGCGTGGCCACCGCTGCGTTCCCGTTGCCGATTGAAGCTAAAAATGTATACTGAACACCCAGCATGCCGGCAATCCCGAAAACAATAAGCTGGACAGCCGCTTTTTTATCTTTCCATATGCCCCAAACTGCCCTCCTGTTTTTACCGGCGGATACTATAATCAGCACCAACAGGCCTGATAACAGTAAACGCACCGTTACAAGCCACTCCACCGATACATCACTCGTTTCAAATAAATGCTGGGCAACCGTACCCGATAATCCCCAAAAAGCGGCTCCGACAATCACCATAAAAAAGCCGTACAACCGTTGTTTCTGAGTCGCCAACGTATATCCTCCTGACATGTAATATGCAATATATTACATATTGTATCGTTAAATTTTCTGAAAACAAGGTGTTTTCGAAAAATAAAAGCAGTGCTACTCGCACTGCTTAGATAAAAGTCTGTGAATAAAAAATAAAGGATAAATCAACAGGTATCCATTAAACAGCCACCATGCAAGATCAAAATCCCCGCTAAATGTCCAGAATGATAAAGCCTGAAGGCCTGAACAGAAGGTCAGCACAAGAGAAATCAGCGCCATTTGCCTCCATATTGCTCTTTTGACGCGCTGCAAATACAAGCTGTACAAACCAGTCATGGAGATTAAAATATCCAAGGGAAAAAAGGACCAATTCCAAGCGATCATAAACGGATCTTGATAATGTTTAAAGGCCCAGCTTTCCGGCATTAATGAAAAGCCGGCAGACAGCCAGTACAATATAAAACCGATATCAGTCACGAGAAAGAACAGTTTCATCACTCTCATGTTACTGCTCACTTTTATGTACTGTTTGAGGCTCCGCACCTTGACCGATCAGGTTTAAAGACACTACACCGGCAATAATCAGCCCGATTGAAATCAGTTTCATGACACTTATATTCTCTTGAAAATACAAAAACCCAACAATTGTGATCAGGACAATGCCCATCCCCGACCAGACTGCGTAAGCAACAGATACATCGATAGATTTGAGCGTAAGCGTCAGAAAGAAAAGACTCCCGCCATAAAAAAACATCAATAGCACACTCGGCAGAAGCCTTGTAAAACCCGATGAAAGCTTCATACTGACCGTTCCGGCAACTTCAAATAAAATGGCCAAACATAAAAACATCCACTGCATGCGCCACCAGCCTCCTCATTTTTCTGTTATGCCGTTACATAATACATCTACAATTGATTCAAGAACCTCTCCTGTTGTGTACTGATGTTTAAGCGGATAATCAGGATCGTACACTTGGTTGATGCTCCCTATATACATTTGAACCAATAAATCTATATTGATGTTTCTGATCTTCTTTTGCTCCTTGCATTCGTTTAACAAATCGATAACAACTGACCATTCCTCCTTCATAAAGATGTCTAATGTGAGCCACGCATCGTAATGGGATTTCTTCAGCTCTTGTAATAACCCCATGTTCAGCAGTTCCATTTCCTGTGGAAGACCGATCAGCAATTGCTTCACCTTTTCAAGCGCATCTAGGGTCTCATCTTCATAGATGCTTTTTTCCATTTGCTTCATCTCTGCGATGAACTGCTCCACGACGGCCTCCGCAAGCTGATCTTTCGACGAATAATGCGCATAAAGCGTCCGCTTGCTTGTTCCAAGCGCTGCCGCCAGATCGTTCATTGTAAATGAAAAACCTTTCTGTCTGATCAGCCGAATGGTTTCCGCCAATATTCTTTTCTCCAAATCAACCACCTCGCTTTTGGTACTATCAAAACTATTTCGGTACCAATATTATACGATAGCAGGTTCTGGAAATCAATATAATAAAAAAACCTCATCCCAGAGGGAGAGGTTTTCTAAAAGACGCTGCGGACCAAGCCGCCGTCCGCCCGCAGTGCCGCGCCATTAATTGCGGAAGACAGCGGACTGCTTAGGAATGTAACAAAATGGGCGATTTCTTCCGGCCGAATCAGCCTTTGGATAATTGAAGTCGGACGGTTTTCCTTCATAAAACGGGTTTCGGCTTCTTGAACAGTCAGGTTTTCACCAGGATAAAGAGAGTTCAGCATTGTTTCCACTCCCTCTGTTAAGGTTGAACCCGGCAAGACTGTATTTACCGTTACATTTGTGCCGGTTGCCAGCTCCGCCAAGCTGCGGGAAATGGAAAGCTGCATCGTTTTCGTCGCGCTGTAATGGGCCATTTCCTGAGAAGGCATGATTGCCGCTTCACTGGCAATAAAAATCACCCGGCCTTCTTTTTTCTCTATCATTTTGTGTAAATACTTGCGTGTGAGCCTCACACCGCTCATAATATTCACTTCAAAAAATCGGAACCACTCCTCATCAGGAATATCAAAATACTCCGCCGGTTCAAAAATCCCTAAATTATTGACCAAAATATCAACCTGCGGATATGCCTGAAACAGGTCATTGCAGCCTTCATCGGTTCCAAGGTCAAATGCGGCCGGATGAAACACAGCCTCTGCATGCTGTGTTTTCAAATCGTCTATCGTCTGATTCACTTTTTCTTCCCGGCGTCCGTTAATGATAACTGCCGCGCCTTCTTCCGCTAACGAAGCGGCAATCGCTTTGCCGATCCCCGACGTTGAGCCAGTCACCAGTGCGGTTTTTCCATGTAAATTCAGCTTCATTCGTTTATCCCTCCGTTTTTGTTTCCTCTTATTTATTAACAGAAATGTAATTGGTGAAACATCTGCTGTAAAACCAGTATGAAACAGCTGGGATTGAAATGGAAGTACGCACTTTTTGGTGCCTGTTATACGAAAAAAAAGCAGAACCTGTAAAAGGTTCTGCTTTTTTTTGCATTATGTATGGAGACGGTGGGAGTCGAACCCACGTCCAGAAACATCGATTACTTAAGCGTCTACGAGCGTAGCCTGCATACTTATGTTTTCACTCATCTTCTTGCCTGCGGGCGGGCCTTCCGAGAGCTAGTCTGTTTGTCTCTTCTTACGTTCTCAGACAGGAACGCAAGCGTAGCCTACTTGGATGTGCTCTTCACAGACACATAGGCAATGTCAGGAAGAGCTCGCTGCGCTTATTAGGCAGCTAATGCTACGTTTTGGTTAAAACTGTTAGTTTTGCCAGTTATATTTATGTGCGTGTTTACGAGATCGCCTCTCGGCTCGCAGCTCAAGCTCGATCCATCCCTGTCGAATCCGTAACGTCCCCTTGTTATAAGGGAAATACGGGAGAAATATCAAGCTCTCACTCAAACTGGCTACATTCCTATTATAACATGATCACGGCTCATTTCAATTGACAAATCCTTCAAGAAAAGACCGTGTCATCTCATCGTGAAATCAGTATAGCACAGGCTGGATTTCAGTATCAAGCGTTATGCTTTTAGAACCCTTTTTGACTGTCTCTGAACGCTCTTTCAATTTCACGCTTCGCATCCTTGCGCTTCAGATCTTCACGTTTGTCATAGTTTTTCTTCCCTTTACCCAGACCGAGAAGAACTTTGGCAAAGCCGTTCTTCAAATATAGCTTGAGCGGAACGAGTGAATAACCTTTTTCCTTTGTTAAGCCGATCAGCTTATTAATTTCTTTACGGTGCATTAACAGCTTTCTCGTCCGGAGCGGATCGTGGTTATAGCGGTTTCCCTGCTCATACGGGCTGACGTGCATATTGTGGAGAAATACTTCTCCCCGTTCAATTTTGGCGAAGGAATCCTTAAGGTTCACGCGGCCGGCGCGAATTGCTTTGATTTCTGTTCCTTGCAATACAATGCCTGTTTCATATGTTTCTTCTATAAAATAATCGTGATTGGCTTTTTTGTTTTGAGATAATACTTTTCCTGACCCTTTCGGCATGCCAGAACCTCCTCTCACTAAGGAAAACTGTCCACCTTTGCGATACGCTCTATTTTACCAAATGTCACGCATGGCGACAATGAAAAGCTGTTTCCGAAAGAAAGCAAATAGAGCACTGCGGCCCTATTTGCTGGTTGAGCTGCTATTTCTTCTTTTTCCGTTTCTGCTTCGGTGCGTTTTGAAAGCCTCGTTTTTTCTTTTTCTTCTTCGGCTTTGTGAACCACTCTCCTTTTTCCTCGGAAGGAGCAGGAGATACAGGCGTATTTGTGCTTAACACGCGTTTTCTGGCAGGTTTTCCGCGTTTTCGGCTGCGGCTGTCCATTTCTCTCGGACGACGCGGGGTGCCTTTCATACCGACGATCTCGAAGTCAATATTGCGCTCGTCTTTATTGACGTCAACGACTTTGACTGTAATTTCATCCCCGATACGGAACACATTCCCCGTCCGTTCGCCGATCATCGCAAAATGCTGCTCATCAAAGCGATAATAGTCATCCGTCATAAAGCTGACGTGGACGAGTCCTTCAATTGTATTCGGCAGCTCGACAAACATCCCGAAGTTTGTCACAGAGCTGATCATGCCGTCAAATTCTTCACCAATTTTATCAAGCATATATTCCGCTTTTTTCAAATCATCTGTTTCACGCTCTGCGTCAACTGCACGGCGTTCCATTGATGAAGTATGTTCAGCGATATCCGGAAGTCGTTCAGCCCACTTCTCCTGTGTCGCTTCATCGACTTTGCCGTTGATTAAGTACGTTCTGATCAACCGGTGAACGATCAAATCCGGATAACGGCGGATCGGCGATGTGAAATGAGTATAGAATTCCGTTGACAGGCCAAAGTGCCCCAAGCTTTGCGGATCATATTTCGCCTGTTTCATGGAACGAAGCATGACAGTAGATATCACTGTTTCCTCCGGTCTGTCACGAACAGCGTCAAGAATGCTTTGCAGCGCGCGCGGATGAATATTTCCCGCCGTACCTTTTACAACATAGCCAAATGTCGTCACAAACTCTAAAAACTTTTGCAGTTTTTCAGCATTGGGCTCTTCATGTATCCGGTAAATAAACGGAACGTTCATCCAATGGAAATGCTCTGCAACAGTTTCGTTCGCAACAAGCATAAATTCTTCAATCAGTTTTTCGGCGACAGAGCGTTCTCTGATCACAACGTCCTTGACCGCGCCTTCTTCATCAACAAGCACCTTTGCTTCTTTGAAGTCAAAATCAACGGCGCCGCGGTTCATCCGCTTTTCGCGAAGAATTTCTGCCAGTCGCTCCATGTCTTTGAACATCGGCACAAGCGGTTCGTATTTTTGTTTTAATTCTTCATCATCATCAACAAGAATTTGATTCACATCGGAATATGTCATTCTTTCCGTTGTTTTGATGACGCTTTGGAAGATTTCGTGCTCTGTGACTTCACCCTGGCTGTTGATGGTCATTTCACAAGAAAGTGTCAGGCGGTCAACCTTCGGATTTAATGAACAAATACCATTTGACAGTCTGTGCGGAATCATCGGAATCACACGGTCAACCAAATACACACTCGTTCCTCTTTCCATGGCTTCTTTGTCAATCGGCGAATTTTCAGTCACGTAATGGCTGACGTCGGCAATGTGAACGCCAAGCTTATAGCTGCCGTCTTCCAGCTTTGTCACTGTAACCGCGTCATCCAGGTCCTTCGCGTCTGCTCCATCAATGGTAACAATGACCTGATCACGGAGATCACGGCGGTCTTTCAGATCTTTTTCATCAATCGTATCAGGCGTGCTTGTCGCTTGTTCCATTGCGTCGGCAGGGAATTCTCCCGGCAGGCCGTGCTTATGGATGACCGATAAAATATCAATGCCCGGATCATTTTTATGGCCGAGAATGGATTCAATCTCACCCTCTGCGTTCATGCGGCCTTCAGGGTAGCTGGTCAGCTTAACAACAACCTTATGTCCTTCAGCCGCTCCGTTTTTCCCGCTATTAGGAATAAATATATCGCTTGTGATTTTTTTGTCATCCGGAATCACAAAACCGAAGTTTTTTGTTTCTGTATACGTTCCGACAACACGCTGAATCGCCCTTTCTAAAATGCGTATGACGGTGCCCTCTTGTCTGGAGCCGCTTGACTGCGAATTCAGGCGTACCATTACGATATCGCCGTTCATAGCTGTATTTAGCTCATTAGGCGGAATAAACACATCGCTTAACGATGTATCCTCAGGCAGCAAAAAGGCAAATCCCTTCGGATGCGCTGAAAGCTTTCCTTTAATTAAATTCATTTTTTCCGGAATGCCATAACGGTCGCTTCTCGTCCGCACGATAAGCCCTTTTTCTTCCAGCGCAACCAGCGCTTTGACGAGCTCTTTAAATTCCTCGGCTTCCGTAATCTGTAACATCTCCTCAAGTTCCTGAACAGTCAGAGGCTTATATGCCTCTTCCTTCATAAACGAGAGAAGCTTATCCATAAATGCTTCTTTTTCCATCATCCGACCTCCTGTTAGTTACCAATCCAGCTTCTCTAAAAATTCATACACATCCTGATGTACGATGTCCCGTTCCTTGTCCAGCGTGATAACATGGCCTGATTCCTCATACCATTTCAGCTGTTTATCGTCAGTTTCCACTTCATTATAAATAATATTGGCACTTTCGGTATTAATCATGTGATCATGACGGGCTTGCACAACAAATGTCGGAGAATAAATCATATCGACATTCTTTCGCACATCGGCAATCAAGTCTTGCAGCGCCTTAAGGGTTTTCATCGGCGTTTTTTCAAATTCCTTCATTTCCTCTTCTATTTGTTCCGGGCTTTTCCCCTCGAATTTTTTGTAATTGCGCGCATAGGAAAGGACGCCCTGATACATGACCTCTTCGCTTTTAATATGCATTGGCGCGCACATTGGAACAATTCCCTTTATGGGTACAGTGTAACCCAATTTCAGCGAAAAAACCCCGCCAAGCGACAGTCCGCAGGCAGCAATGTTCTCATAGCCTTCAGATTTTAAATAATCATAGCCATCCATGACGTTTTTCCACCAGTCTTCCGGCCCCGTATGTACCAATTCTTCAGGAGGAACGCCGTGTCCTTCATATTGTGGCGCGTGGCACGTATAGCCTCGTTCATTCAAATAACGTCCCAGCATTCTCACATCCGCTGTATTCCCTGTAAAGCCGTGCAGCAGAAGCACCGCTTTGTCTCCGCCTTTAAATGTAAATGGTTTTGGTGTCACAACTTTCATGCTCATTTCTCCCTTTCTTTCTGCACGATCATTTTAGTTTTCCACAGTTTGATCAGAAAAAAACGCTCTGATATCAGCCAGAAACGTGAAAAAGGCCTGACTTTACATCAGACCTTATACAAACATTGCCCTATAGGATATAAGCAAGCGCAATCGTCAACACGAAAAACAAGACTGCCAGCACAACCGTAATGCGGTGCAGAATCAAATCAAGACCTCTTGCTTTTTGTTTCCCGAAGAGCTGCTCCGCTCCGCCTGAAATCGCACCAGATAATCCGGCGCTTTTACTGGATTGAAGCAAAACGACAATAATAAGTGCAATACTGACGATAACCAATAAGGTAATCAAAACCGCGTGCATCCCTTACACCTCCAGACTCACTGGCCTACATTACTTCTATTTTACATGAAAAGGTTTGGCATGTCACGCCGTATCAGACGCCAAAAGGCCGGATAAGACATTTTGTTTTGGTTAGCCTATTCATATGAATTGAGCGAAAAAGGAGAACAGCAATGCCGATCGTCAGCACAGTCAATAAGAAACAACTATATTATGAGGAATATGGACAGGGAATCCCTGTCATTTTTATTCACCCGCCAGGCATGGGACGCAAGGTTTTTTATTATCAGCGCCTTCTGGCGGATCATTTCAGGGTGATATTTCCCGATTTAAGCGGTCATGGCGACAGCGATCATGCAGACCAGCAAATCTCGATTTCCTATTACGCAAACGAGATCGTGCAATTTATGGATCGTTTGCACATTGATCAGGCTGCAGTATTCGGGTATTCCGCCGGCAGCTTAATTGCACAGCACATTGGCTTCACCCGGCCGGACAAAGTGTCTCATTTGGTGTTGGCCGGCGCTTACCCCGCTGTTCATACCATGGTCGGTCAGCAGCTTCACAAAATGGGAATGTATCTTCTTGAAAAAAATCCCGGCATGCTGATGAAAATCATCGCCAGCAGCCATACGAAAAACAGACAGCTCCGAAATCTATTAACGAGTCATATGAAGAAAGCTGATCTTGGCCATTGGTATCAATATTATCAGGATTCGCTCCGCTACAGCTGCCTTGGACAATTGCGCCGTTTTAACATGCCGATGCTGTTTATGTATGGCGGCCTGCGCGACTGGACCTTTACACATGCAGGCTATTACCGGAAAGCATGCAGCCACGCTGAATTTTTCAGGCTGGAATATCAGGGCCATCAGCTGCCGACAAAGCAATGGAAAACTTGTAATGAACTTGTGACGGGTTTTGTATTGACACATTAATCAAAGGCTTAGAAAACACTTGGTTCCCCAGGCGTTTTTGCATCATTGACTTTTGTCAATAAAATCATAGTAAAAAAGATCCTCAAATTTCAAGTCAAAATAGTGAAGCATTTTTCCGATCACAAGCTGTCCCGGCCGTCTTTCTCCATTCAGCACACGGCTCAGTGTGGCGGGTGAGACTCCGATTTCCAGCGCAAGCTGATTGAGGGAATAATCGTTATTGACCATATACTGCAATACATAATCACGTCTAATCTGTATCTTTTCTACTGGCACTTTCCTCACCTTCCGTTCATGAAAAAACTTTTTTCTATACATTTACATTACGGCGTTTGTTAACTTTTGTCAATAAACATACTAAAATATGAGTAACAGTGAGGGACGGGGTGAGACCTATGGAAAGCTTTGGCGAACAATTACGGGCATTGCGTGAGGAGAGAAAGTTAACCGTCAACCAACTGGCGACTTATTCCGGTGTAAGTGCGGCCGGCATCTCCAGAATTGAAAACGGCAAACGCGGCGTTCCTAAACCTGCCACCATCAAAAAACTGGCGGAAGCCTTAAAAATTCCTTATGAAGGGCTTATGTATAAAGCGGGATATATCGAAGAGGTTCATGAAGCCAGAGCGCCTTATGAAACGAAGTGCCAGCTGCTTGAAAAGGCGGAGGCTTATGACCTGAAAAATCTTGCCCTTCTTGAGAGTGAAAAATGGCAGTATCTCAATAAAGAGGATTTGCTCATGCTGGATCATTATTTCTCCTTTATTTCAGACGAAGCCAAAAAACGATCTGCTGATCAATAACTCTTAGTAGAAATGCGAGGCGATTATCATGTCAACATTCGGACAGGAATTAAGGGCGCTGCGCCGCGCCCGCAAACTAACAGTGAACCAGCTTGCAGTGTATTCGGGCATCAGCTCAGCGACCATCTCAAAAATAGAAAACGGCAAGCGCGGCACACCGAAGCCCGCGACCATAAAAAAGCTCGCAGCTGTGCTGAAAATACCGCACGAAAACCTGATGGCAGCTGCAGGGCACATCACCGCTTTTCCTGAAGAAATTCGAGAGGCTTCGGAAGGCTATCAGTCTATTTATGCGATTTATCAGACAGCAGTCACTCGCGGAGCGGGGAACCTGTCTCTTTTTAACAGCAAGGAATGGAAACACCTCTCAAAAAAGGATATTGAAAATCTCAGCAAATACTTCGATTTTTTAGCTTCCGAAGCGAAAAAACGCTCTTCTTCCACGTGATCCTCTGCATCTCTTTCCGCATTTTATCAATCACGCATGCATACGTTCCCTCGTTATTTGCGTTATAATAATGAACAGACGAGGTGAAAAAGTATGAACCAATCAGAAATGTGTCCTAGATTTGAAAAAGCAGTCGACATCTTGAGCAAACGCTGGGTTGCTTTAATCGTTTTTCAACTGTTGAACGGTCAGCAGCGATTTAGCGAAATAGAAGCAGCACTTCCAAATCTAAGCGGCAGAGTTCTGTCAGAAAGGCTGAAAGAACTTGAGCAAGAAGGAGTGGTTAAACGGGACGTCATCCCCGAAACTCCGGTTCGCATCGAATATTCATTAACCGACAAAGGAATGGCGTTAGCGCCCATTCTGGGTGAAATCTCCAAATGGGCGACTGAATGGATTGACCCTTCCTTTCATATGTAATTGCTAAAACGGTTCTGATCTCAAAGGAGAGAACAGAGCCGTTTTTTTATTTTTCATTTACCAGGTAAAAAAACGATTTCTCAGCCGATATATAGTAGAACCATACATTGCGTTTTTAGCCGAAAAGCTTGAGCAGCTAGCGAAAGAGCTTCATGAGAAGAAGGATCAGTTCACCATTCTAAAAATAACCCACGTCCAGATAGGACGTGGGCTTTATTCGTTTCTTAAAGGTATTTTTACTCGAACCTCTGCTCCACCGGCTATAGTGTTCCCAAGAGTAAGTTCTCCATTATGAAGATTCACTGCATTTTTTGCAAAAGTCAACCCCATTCCATAATGACCTTTAGAATGACGGCTCTTGTCATCCATATAAAAAAGTTCTGTGGCTTTTTTTAACCCCATTTCTGAAAATCCATTTCCCGTGTCTTTTACAAAAAAATAAAATATCTCAGAATCGCATTCTGCATGTACCGAGACGGTACCGCCTTCCGGTGTATAATCAACTGCATTTGTTAAAATATTCAATAATGCCCTATGTAACAATTGCCAGTCTATTTTCGCTTCTTTCATTAGATTTTCTTTTTTGAACGAAATGTTTATATTTTTATTTCCTTTATAGGCGGATATATCTTTCACTAGAGCTTCTGTCAACTCATCTACAGATGCTTTCTCCAAATGAATCGTTAAGGCATCCTCCGTTTTCGAAAGATGAATCAGCTGATAAATATATTGTTCAATTTGATTTCCTGCTCCAAGAATATACTTTGTATACTCAGCTTGTTCTTCGTTTTGCATTGACAAGCTGAGTAATTCAGCATTCCCCTTAATAATGGTGATCGGAATCTTGATATCATGTGCCAAAGCACCTATTTGTTCTTTCTTGTTTTTTTCTAAACGCCACTGTGCCTCAAGTGAGGACTGGAGAGCATCTCTCATTTCAATCAACGAGTCAATCACATCATCGAATTCCTTAATATGTGTAGGTTCGGGAGTGAAGTGCAAATTTTGCTCTTTTATATATCGAGTGATTACGTTCAATGTCTCAAAATGTTTTCTTAATCTATTCGCAAAGTAAGTTGTTATGAGAGAGATAACTATAATGAGCAAGATAATCAAAATACAAATACTCGTTAATTCATAATTAGGAAGGTATTTTCTTAGTAAAGGCGAACTGAAATCGGCACGCAATGAATATTGCAAAACACAATATTCATTGTTTCTTTCTATAACCAAATATCCTTTTTGCTTATAATTGACATACGGTTTTTTTTCAATCTTCTTTTTTACCAGCTGCAGATCTTTTTCTTTAATAGTTCCAGCTGTTTTTTGTTTTGTTTCTTTGTTAAGAATGGCATATGACATTGTATCAGGAATCATATCGGCAGTTACTTTGTCGATGGTTTCCAACTTCGGCGCAAGTTTTTCCGCTTCTCGTTCATTATAATTCGCTGGGTGTGAGAAACCTGTATTCATTGCTATCGTATTCATAAATATATATAGCAGGGCAAGTACGACCAAGCTAATACATAGGGTCACCATATACTTTACCAGTTCTCTAAGAAGCGTTTTCCGGCCCTTAAAACCTATTCCCATTTGTATCCAACGCCCCATACCGTTTTAATGGGATCTGCATTATGCTCTTTACATTTTTTTCGAATCGTTCGAATAAATTCAGTAATTGTTGAATACAAGGCATTCCCCTCTAATCCATATATCTCCTCGTAAATTTGTTCTCTCGAAAAAGTTCTCCCTTTATGTTGAGCTAAAAATTCACAGATTTTATATTCATTTTTTGTTAGGTTGAGTTTGTTGTTATTGATAAATACTTCTTTACTATCAAAATGAAATAAAAAACCGGAGATCACTCTCTTCGATTGATGTTTATCTCTCCGTTCTCTTCTTAAGTGAGCATTAACTCTGGCACTAAGCTCTCTAACGCCGAACGGCTTTGTAATATAATCATCTCCGCCGGTAATGAGGCCTTTTACTATCGCTTCCTCTTCCGTTTTAGCTGTGAGGAATAAAATCGGACAATCAACCAAAGGCCGTATCTGTACACATAACTCAAAACCGTCAATATCCGGCATCATCACATCTAACAAAATTAAATCATATCCTTGAAATACATCAGGCGGCTGTCCATGAACATGATCTAAAATGTCTACTTGATGCTGGTCACGGCGCAAAATATTTTGTATCAGTACAAGAATATCTTTTTCATCATCGACAGCAAGGATTTTTGCCATTTCCCGGCCCCCTCATACTATTCAAACGTTTTTCTGCCTTCCCATTTACTAAACCATATAAGACTGGCAATGATTGTACATATTATACCAAAAACCAGCATCAATACCCCTGAATTTATTTCATGCATTAATAAAGGATTATCCCCTTGATTTACTTCTTTAAAGTGAAGTACTCCATTTAAACTTGACAATCTAATACCCCAGGCCCATGGGTTAAATTTCCATATGGCATCCCCTAATCCAGTGTTCATTAGAGCTGTCATGAGCAGGCCTGCTCCTCCTATCAGGACAGAAGCCCCCATTCCAAACATACAACTGATAAAAAAGTAAATACAATACAGAACTACACTGCCTGCAACTAGCCAGGCACCACCCATTATAAAAATATCGTAAGACAAATCCGGCACTTTTAAAATAAATTTTAATCCAATGAAATAGATGAATAGTGCTAAACCAATAGAGCAAATCTCTAAGAAAAGCAGCATGAACACTTTACTCACATAAGCAACGATTTTCGGAGATGTGCTCCCTAGTAACACATGAAATTTCCCTGCCTGTTCTTCTAAGGATGCAGTCATTCCACATAGCACCCCGATGAGCAGCGGTAATGCAACTGCGGTAGCTTCCATAAAAGACTTATAAAGGTGAAATTCACCTTGATCTCTTCCGTAAAAATACAAAATCAATATAACTGAACAAACAATAGGAATGATAAGATGCAGCCACAAAAAAGAGGTGTGCTTGCTCTTCTGGAAATCAGCTTGTAAACACCTCAAAAGCAATTTCACCTTACATCGCCTCCCGCTTATTCATTTTGTAATCAGTTGAAGGGGCAAACGAACGGCTGGTCAGAAATGCCAGTATCAAAAAAAATAAAATTGAAATCACTATAGCAGGAGGCACAACCATCCAACTAAGCAAAGGATCATTGTTTTCGAGCAGCAAACCGTTAGGATGTATACCAATGGTTGGACACATCATTCGAATTGGCCAGCTCCAAGGAATGAACCACCAAAAGGAACGAGATGCCGGCATAACACCGAGAACTAACGTCCCTATGAAATTTAACATTACCGCCATTGTAAATCCCCACTTTTTTGCCACAAATAAACAGAGCGGAATTTGCCAAAGACTTGTCAACCAAAGCAATAAGCTCGCGGCAACTATAGAAAGCGAAATGATGGAAAAATCAGCTATAACGAATCCCATGAGTAACATAAAAACTAAAAATACAACCTGAGATAATAGTGAATATATTGCAATAATAATAATTTTAGCGTACCATAATTTCCCTAGATCTATAGGCAATGAATACGTACCGTTATAATGAGAGGCCTTTTTTTCTTTTTGATGAGATAAAGAACAAAATAAAGCAATCATCACTGGCATAAATATAATAGACCACCAGTTATAAGTTCCTGGTACAAAAAATTGAGTGTTCATTAAAAAAGAAAAACCTATATTAAGAAGAGGTACAAAGATAATCATTTTTCTGGAAAACGTCCTCTTAAACTTTAGGTTTTCGGCTTTTATATAATTTATCATCTTTTTACACCTTCTTTTTCACGAGTTGACTTTACAACTTCCATAAACAAGTGCTCCAAATCATCAGCCTTGTTTATTTCACCCTGGTACCCAAGATGACCGTCGATGATAATCCCAATATGATCTGCTATTTGCTCGACTTCTGAAAGTATGTGACTAGATAAAATCACCGTTATACCTTCCTGAGGAAATGAGCGAATGAGGTCCCTGAGCTCTTGTATACCTATTGGATCTAACCCGTTTGTAGGTTCATCAAGAATTAATAGTTTAGGATGATTTAATAAGGCGATTGCAATTCCAAGCCGCTGCCTCATCCCCATCGAAAATTGGCCTGCTCTTTTCTTTCCAGCATGCTGCATATCCACAGTCTTTAGCACACTGTGTATGCGATCTTCGGAAAGACCGAGCAGCGTGGCATGTACTTTCACATTTTCAAATGCAGTTAAATTATCGTAAAGAGGCGGAGCTTCTATTAACGATCCTATAGTTTGCAGATCAGATCGTTTCCATTTATGTCCATCGAAGAAAACTTCACCTGAAGTTTTCCGTAAAATTCCTGTTAAAATTTTAAGCGTTGTCGATTTTCCAGCTCCATTTGGTCCCAGCAGACCATAAATGCTGTTTTTTTGAACAGTTAATGAAACATCTGCCACAGCTGTCTCTTTGCCAAACTTTTTTGTAAGACTTTTGGTTTCTAATAAGACTGTACTCATGTCACACTCTCCCTTATTCCTTTTCATTCTTTATTAAAACCGCTCGATAATACTCACGATTAAACTCAACAATGATTTCATCTTTGGCATCAGAATCTTCGTTTGTACTATAAACCTTCCCATAGCGTAATGGTTTTTTCTCTCTAATTTCATCCGGGTTATTAGAGATATACGGTTCTTTCAATTCTTCTTCCGACCATCTCTTTCCACCACCATCTACAAAGAAAGTTTGGCCTATTGCCCCTATTACTTTTCCTTTTTTGTCTTCATCAACTTTATCTTTCAACTGATAAAGTTTATCGTCATAGACCACTTGATCAAGTTTTCCCTTATCAATCAGGCTCTCCATTGTTTCCGATGTATCGTTTTCGTTATCATCAGTAAAATGCATTGTTTTTTTTGTTTCTTCAACAACTTTATCTTTAAACTTTGTTAATGATTGACAAGCAGATAACATAAATAAAACAATAAAACAGCCTAAAATGTTAACACTTCTTTGCAAAAACAACATACATCACCTCAATCTTATGAATTTTCCTCAATAGATGTTAAGCAATAATGGATTCTTCACCGCCATGAATCCATGTATATGAATCCTTTTTTTTCGGATGCAGACCATTCTAGAATACTTTTATCAAAATTTAATCAAAAAAACATTTCCAACTGGAAACTTTAAGCATTTGGGCGGCCATTGCCATGATCAATGCCAAATAAAAAAAGTGCGATCAGGTCACACTCCTACTCTAGGTGAGTCAATCTCATTTATTAATTTCCTAATAAAAATATGATGTTCTTAGAAATATTCTTAACCATAAAACCTGGTAAGTACCCTTAAGTCCTTCATCCCTTGTCTGCATTTGAGGAAGAGACTGGAATTTTTATTGGAATGTTATTCAAAACGTATGATCGAAAATAACCGTTTTTCCGTTCTACAATTGTGTTCCTCCTTAAAGCCGAATATAAAAACGGGTGTGAATATAAACTCTTTCACACCCGTCGTTTTTTACTTCATTTTCTTGTCCCGACTCTATGAAAATAAGTATGTATAACACTCAGAAGTGCAAGGAGCCAGAGCAAGGTAATGCTAATGGTTTTACTTATTTAGAGATTTTGCAGTTACAAGTTAGTGTTTGAAGGAAGCAAGTTTGCAATGCACCAGTTACACATCCTGGTGTACAAAGTGATTCACTTTTCCATTGCGGAGTGATTTTTGAGTCTTGTTTAGAGACTTTCACAACATCCAAATCGAAATCATCGAACTTTGACATATTGGTCACCTCCTTTCAATACCTAAATAGTAACAGACAAATATCAAGATTTTATCATTTTTTCCTTTTTTTATTAAATCAATAATGCTTTTGTCCAATCTGTTTTTGAGCCTAATTCCATATTTAATACCCCTAAGCCTACACCTACAGCTCCATCCAACAAACCAACGTACTGCAAAGGTACTGCTTCGTTCCCTTCCATTGATTCATAGTTATGGAATCTAAAGATATAATCCTTGTCATAGTAGCTCATGATCTTTTGTTTAATCTCTTGAAGCTCTTCCTTAAAATACTCCTGTCCGGTGAGTTGATTTACAGCAAGCAGAATCTGACCGATACCGCTGTAACCATGACATATGGTAGGTGAAAAAATTCCCCGTATATCAGATATTGTGTATCTTAAATTCTGTACTCCGATATTTACAAGTTCAGTATTTTGAAGTGCTTTTCCGGCTTTAACAAGCGCTAGACATACACCAGGTCTTCCATAACACCAAGCATCTCTGCTAAAATTTACTGCGTTTGGCGGAGATCCGTATTGATACTCCTCAAAGCTTATGATTCCTTTCCAAAACAAGCTGTCTTGCTCTTTTTCAGAAAATTCCAGTAGGAAATTCGCCATTTTTTCAATCGCACGTTCTTGTCCCTTTACTTTAATTCCCTGCATGAGTGCTGAAGAGAGAACACAAATAGGACCAGGTATCCCATGTGCTAATCCCATATTAAAATTGCCGTAAGGATAAGCTTTTTTTTCAATATCAGTAAACTGATGTTGAGATGGAATATGCCATCCAGGAACTTTTTCTCCATCCACGATAATGTCTTCAGTTAACCTAACGAGATATTTCAGAATATCAATTAACAAATCTCCCATAGCTTTATCTTCTTGAAATAACAGCAGATAGTTTGCAATTCCGCTAACTCCTTCTATGACATCGTAGTCACTCATACACACTTGCCGCTGATCAAATTCAGTTAACAATTGAGGTACGGTTTCAGCCAAATATTCGTTAATACTAGAAATCAAACCATTGTAATAGGTGAAACGTTGCGATAAACAGACTGCTGCCAGTCCAATGCCAGCTGCTCCAGAAAACATTGAAGGAGTATGCAGCCCTTTTTCTTTTATTTCATTTACTAAAATCGATAAATATTGATGTCCTATGTCGTCCCATCCTTCCTCAGGAAAATGAGCGTGCAATTCGCCATACAGCATACAAATGCCTGGTATACCATGACTCAAAGCAGTTGATTTCCAAGGTATAAGCGGAACTTCGCCAATGCTGCGAAAGTTATCTTTTTGATTCACTATTTCAAGCACTTTATCGTAATTAGAAATTTGACGAGCCATTTCTTTCACAATTTCAACTTCTATCCTTGATACAGTGCCTCTTTCCATTTACTGCCTTCCTCCTCCAGTGGATTCATATAGTTCTCGGATTCATCCATTTTTTTATAAAGCGGACATGTTTTTAATAGCTCTTCATGTGTGCCTATTCCTACAATCTCTCCTTTATCCATAACAATGATCCGATCTGCAAGTTTAGCAGCAACCAATCGATGAGAAATAAATATTCCTATTTTATCTTTTGACAAACTGAAAAAAGTATCGAAGGTTTCTTTTTCTGCAATTGGATCCAGCGCAGAACTTGGCTCGTCCAAAATATACAAAGAAGCTTCCCTAAAATAAGCCCTTGCCAAAGCAATCTTTTGCCATTGTCCACCAGATAGCTGTCTTCCTTCATCAAACCATAGTCCGAGCTGTGTATCGAATTGATAGGAAGAGTGGCTTTTTAAGAAATCGGCCTTCACAGTATCGAGAACTTCATGCATTTTGTTTGTTTGATGTAGTTTGTCAATTTGGCCGAATCCTACATTTTCTTTTAATGTCATTTCGTATTTCATAAAGTCTTGAAATAGCGCTGCAATTTGATTCATATAACTGTCCATATCCAGTTCTTTAATATTTATTCCATTAATCAAAATGTCGCCATGCTGAACTTCATATAAGCCGGTAAGGAGCTTAATGAATGTACTTTTCCCTGATCCGTTTGGTCCAACAATGGCTACACGTTCTCCTTTATGCAATGAAACGTTAATATGTTTCAGTGTCTGTTCTCCTTGATTGGGATAGATAAAGCTGACATTTTGAAAAACAACAGAATGAATAGGCTCAACAATCGGCTTCTTGTGACCTTGACTTTTCTCTTCTTTTAATTCCAGAAATTCATACAATTGATTCATATAGAGATTGCTGTTATAGATCGAATAAATGCTTGTCATGATAGATTGTGAGTGATTTTGCACTAGCGAAACCGATCTGATATAACTCATTACATTACCGACCATTATTTTTCCCGCAAAAGCAGACATGATGGCAATAAATATAATGACAGCTCCAACTAATTGCACTGCAATCTCATATATTAGGTTCAATAAAGTTTTCTTTCTTAATATCTTTGTATCTTGTTCTATAAATGATTTTTTGATATCCCAGTACTTGTTTAATAAGTAATCCTTAAGGTTATACAATTTTAATTCTTTAAAAGAAAAATCATGTGTGAGTATATAGCTGATATACCAAGATTTTCTTTCTTTCCCTGCCCGTTTCCAGTGTATGAAGAATTCTTCTTGTCCAATTTTCAAGAAATAGAATAGAGAAATTACCGGAATAACTAACAACAGGAGTGAGACTTTAGGGTTCCATGACATTAAAAACGCAATTGATGAGAGTAGCGTCACAAATGATGTGGTCATTGTAATGATGGCTTGAATAATCTGATAGGGCTTATAACTGATCTCTTTCGTTACCCTCTCTAACTTGTCATATATTTCTGGATTTTCAAAATCCTTGAGAGCTAAATTACTGCTCTTTTTCATGACTTTATAGTTGAGTTTATAACCAATATTTAATTGAAATTTACCATTATAAAATTCGGAAATCTGAGAAATGAGCTCCGAAAAAAAAGATACCCCAAGATATGTCAAGAAAATTGTGATAACAATTGAAACATCTTTCCGGATAGTCACAAGGGAATTAATCAGTTCTTGTGAAATATATAGTGAAACAATTGGCAGAATACCGGTAATAATACTGAATGCAATCAACTTTAAAAACAGTGATCTTTCTAATGTGAAAATCAACTTGAACGTCTTAGGCATTTGTTTCATGATAAACAGCAGCTCTTTTAGCTTCAGTTGTTCCTTTACTTCCATGCTAAACTACCATTCATCTTTTGATATCGTTGCGCATATAAAGAATGTCTGCATAGGGTTAGAATTTTATTTTCTAGTTCTCTGTCGGTTCCGAATAAACGATTGCAATGCAGATGGATGACACTTCCTATGCGTGAATAAACCTCATCTTTGTTATAAAATGCCTTTTTGATTAAACATGCATAATGAGCTGCAGCCATTTTTCTTGCTTTCAAAGTTTCATATAACATACCGCCATCACTTGTTTTCTTGAGATTACCCCAATCTCTGTCAGAATTGCATATCTCAATATACATTTCTCTATCCTTTTTAAATTCAGTACGATACTCATTCTGTAAGGAATTTCTTTCTAAAAAAGTTAACTGTTCTTCAAACGTTAGCTCGAACTGTTCTAAAAACTGTATAACCGAAACCATGCCTGCAATTTCCTTGCTTATCGTAATATCTTTCATCCGGTGCATTCTAATCATCATTTCAACAACTTTGCTGTCTTCACAGAAAAGCTGTTCTGCAGCCTCCATAAGGCTTAGCCCGCCATATCGTTCTATCTCCCGCTCGTATTGAGTGATAACAGACTCTGAAACCAGTCCTTTTTCTCTTAAGCTTTTCAGCCAATTCAATAATTGGGGAAACAAGCTGTACAGCACTTCGGCTTTTCCATTAAATCTAAGTCTTATATGAGGCTTTGGATCCCGATACCTCATAAAGAAATGTCTGACTGGATATTGATCAGAAATCTGGTTATAAAAATCCGCTATTTCAAAAGCAATAAGCTCTTCTTCCCTTGTTTGTTTACAATAAAGCTTGATAAACAGCCAGTCTTCAAATGGCATTTTTATTCTGTCGGAACCACTTTCCTCTATTGCGTTAAGAACCGGTAAATACAATGGTTTTTCTGGTTGTTTTCTGAGCAGCGGAACGACGATTTCTCCTGAATAGACATTTTGGTTTCTATCCATTAACGCATCTGCATCATGCTCAGCAGCCACAAGTTGTAATGGCTGGTTATGGTTCGTTTTTTTCAGTTCCCAGAAAAAAACATCCAAAGTACGATCATTCTCTATATCAATCATTAATCGATTGTCTGCGTTAACGATATAAAATGTTTGCGGCAGTTCATAAGTACGATGAAATTCAAAAAAAGCAGATTTCATCTCTTCTAGTGATGAATTCGAGTGCATGCTTAAATCATTTTTGTATATCAGCCATTGTTCACAAGATAAGGTTATCTCTTTATATTTGATTTCAGGAATATACTTGAAATCACTATAGATGCCAAACCACGGGAAATCATTCCATTTTCTTTTACCATCTCTTGAAATCTCTAATAAAAATCGTACAGCGTTGGTCATTAATAAAGGATTAAACATATGATTTGACTCAAAAGATAGAATTTCGCCAGTTGTTTTATGTCTAGCATAAAAGATATGGTCTTTATTGATTCCAATTAGAACATCTTCAGCTTTGACGGAATCATTGAGATGCAGAGCACTGTTCGTAAAAAGAGACATCTCTTTTTCTCGATAGCTTACATTTCTTGTTACATTTCCAGACCTAGTTTGATTAGGCACAATACTCAGTTCGCAAACTTTCGTATTACTCTCTGTTAACTCTTTCTCCTTGTTATGTAAGGTCTTTATGATTTCACTGATTGAATCAGACATATGAGAAAATCTCCCAAATGTTTTCCCTGCGCGGGTAGATCCGACGTTGGGGCCTAAATAAAGCTTAACTCTCCCATTTCGTAATTTAACAAAGAAATTTAGTTCCAATGATAATGGAATTTCTTCATCAGCAATTTCAGAGTTGCAAATTCTATGGAATGTTTCGTCGTCTAATTGAATAGGAGCTTTCTTTCTAACTGATTCAAAATACTTTCTCATGAAAAATTGTTTCATTTCCGGTGAAAATTGCTCCCCAAATGATGTTTCTTCAAAGAATTCATTAGCAGGATTCGTGTACGTAGCAGGAGCACCAATGCCAGTGCTGGAACATAGCATTTCTAAGAGAGGAACTTCTCTTTCATATCCATAGCGTTCCAAAAATACATTTTTGTATTTTTCCAAGTGGTCTAATTTATTGGCAGAGGGAGAAGCCATATAAGTAAACATGCTTGCTAATTCACTTATGGCGAGAGATGTTTCATTATCTAATTGAATGGAAGAGTCTGCCAGACCAGCGTCTACTTGCAGAGGAGTTGATGCCTTTACGAGTTTATTCATAGTTTCAATCAGATTTAAATATTGATGCTCTCCCTCTCCGATAGTGATCCGATTATATGCATCTATCTGATATTGAATGTTCTTACAAGCCTGAATGAGTTCATTTGGAATATGGCTGCTTTCCGCTTGATCAATTAAATACTGAAATTGATCTGAAACAGTCATCGGCGGCCGTAAGTTTGATATAAGGAACTCTTTGTCAATAAGGTCTGCTACGTACTGATTAATTTTATTTATTGGAGTATTTGGATAGTTATCTATCAAACAACGGATTATATCTTGATATGAAGTAGATTCACCACACAGTTCATTTATCAAATAAAAAACAGATGTCGCTCGAACACTAACTTCTTCAGATTTTCCATCTGTGCTGTACAACAAGTAAGCCCGGTCACCCTTCATATAACAAGCGGAATTTAATGTAAAAGAAAGTCGGGCGGTGTATTCGTTTTCCAATTTTCTAATTAACTGGTAGAGCCACTCAAAATCAACACGAGCCTTTTTGTAAAATGAATGTTCATTAAAAGATAAGTGATTTTTATCAGAAAACGACCCTATACCTACTGAAGAAAAAAGGCCAAAAGGTGTGGTTCTTGTTGCTCTTCTTGTTGCATACTTCAAAATGGCCTGTTGAAAGTTGCGCTTTTTTTTCCCTTTTAATTTATCCGGCGCTTGCAGGAAAGTATGTATTGTTTCATATAGTGTCCTGCTAGATACCAGTATTTGTTCCCGAAATAATGAATCGTTGCAAAGGTCATGTAATAACTGATCGATATCCTGAGAATTCTCATTTTTTAAGTCTTGATGTACTAAAGGAACCCGAATCATATAATAATCTGTAGGTGTATATAAGGATTTCATATTAGTCTATAGCCCCCCATATTTATCCGCTTCATAATAAAAACAATTCTACATCCCTCTGCTCAGTCCTCCACATTATTCTATTTGAACCAAAATTTTTACAATACTCTATTTTTACTATACATTCTAAAAATCAAAAAATATCAAGATCCACCCAGTAAATACCATAAAAAAAGGACTCTTTTCCCTCTCAGAAAAGAATCCTTTTTGCTTAACTCTATACACTTATTACCTTTCTTCTGCTTTTTTGTTTCACCGGATTCAACAACCTTTCAATCCAGGCCATTATCAAATCTGCTCCTATGGCTATTACCGCAGTCGGAATCGCGCCTGCTAGAATAATCGCCGTTCCGTTTGTGGCGTTTGACCCTCGGACAATCATATCCCCAAGGCCGCCAGCGCCGACAAATGTGCCGATGGCTGTAATGCCGATGGCGATGACGAGAGCCGTTCGAAGGCCTGCCATAATGACAGAAAGCGCGAGCGGGAGCTCAACCATCCGAAGAATCTGGAATTTCGTCATCCCCATCGCTTTTCCTGATTCTAAGGTTGCGTGTTCAATGCTGACAATGCCTGTGTACGTGTTTCGGATAATCGGAAGCAGGGAATACAAAAATAATGATAAAATCACGGTGTTTGCACCGATCCCCATAACAAGCATCAAGACTGCCAGCATGGCGAGCGCCGGAATCGTCTGAATGACATTTGTAACGGCGAATACCCAACCTGACAAGCGGCGGAAATGCGCAATGAGGATCCCCACCGGAACACCGACGACAGCGGCAAACAAGACGCCGTAAGCCGACATGAGAAAATGGCGGCCGAATTCTTCTATGACGTAGCTGCCGTTCTGTGCATAATACGACATTAACTGTTCAAGCACATTCATTGGTCAATCCCCCTTTCACGATTCGAAGTAGTGATGCTTTTGCAAATATTCCTTGGCAACGACAGACGGTTCTTTTAGGTTACCGTCGACTTCATAGTTGAGCTCCTGCATCGTGGCTGTATCGATTTTTCCGATCATTTTTTGAATGATGCTTTCCAGTTCAGGATGTTCTTTCAGCACCTGTTCCGGAACAACCGGAGAGCAGTCGTACGGCGGGAAAAATTGTTTATCATCCTTTAGCATTTTGAGATCATAGGACTTAATTCTCCCGTCCGTGGAGTAAGCGAGGATAATGTCCATTTTTCCGCTTTTTACCGCGTCATACACAAGCCCGATCTGCATTGGATACGTGCCGCCGAATGTCATGCCGTAGGTTTTCGTAAAATCCTGATAGCCATTCCCCTTCAGCTTCATCCAATAGTTGTCGACGCCCAGCTTTAATTGCGGCGCCCATTTTTTGACGTCTGATACGTTTTCTAAATGATATTGGTCCGCAAGCTTCTTGCTGACGGTAAAGGCATACGTATTATCAAACCCGTAGGAGTCATACCATTTTAAATCATATCTTTTTTTAAACTCCCGCTGTGTCAGCGCCAGCGCTTTGTCCGGATCTTTTTCAGGTTTCATCCTCAGCGTGCCTGTCAGCGCGTCACCTGTATATCTTGTGGCCGCTATATCGATTTCTCCGTTCAATAAGGCCTGCTGCTGTACCGCGTTGGAGCCTAGATTTTTAATGGTCGTTGTTTTTAGATCCGTATGGTGTTCGATCAGCTGGCCAAGCATGCTGGCGATGATTTCTGATTCACTCATGCTTTGCGCGCCGATTTTAATGGTCTGGTCTGAAGCGGCGCTGAGACCTGGAAGCGAACAGCCGCTTAGCATCAGCATTACTGCGAGCGGTAAACCGATCATCCACTTGAGATATTTTCTTTTCATGAGCCGCCTCCTTATGAAACTTCCTTTAATCTCTGCATGCCGGCAGGTGTCAGTTTTCGTTCAGTTACTGACAGCACATAATCAATGACAATCGCCAATATCGTGACAGGAACCGCTCCTCCGATGATATATTCCGGCTGATATAAATTCAGGCCGATGAAAATATAATCACCCAATCCGCCGCCGCCGATAAAGGATGCAAGCGTCGCCCATCCAATTAAATAAATCGTAGATGTTCTGATCCCCGCCATGATGACGGGCGCGGCAAGCGGCAGTTCCACGAGGCGAATCTGTTCAGCAGCCGTCATCCCGATGCCTTTTCCTGATTCAAGCAGATTTTTGTTAACGCCGCGAATCCCGGTATACGTGTTGCGCAGGATCGGCAAAACGGAATAGAAAAACAAGGCCGCAATAGCCGGGACTTTTCCGACTCCCAAGAGCGGGATAAAGAAAGCGAGGATTGCCAGACTAGGCAGCGTCTGAATGATATTTACAATACCGATAATGGTGCCGGCTCCTTTTTTCATTCTGGTCAGCACAACCCCAAGGGGCACAGCGGCAGCAACGCCTAAAATGACGGCGATGAGAGAAATGGTGATATGCTCATATGTTTTGTAAAGCAGCTCGCCCCCGTTGGTTTGCAAAAATTCAATGATATGATTCACGTCTTACAACCTCCCTATGACAATATTGCGAGCTGTTTTTCTTCTCCCCAGATAGACTCATATACAATGTCAACCAGGCTCGCTCTCGTCACAATTCCTATTAAACGGCGGTCTTCATCTACAACCGGCACATACTTTACACCCCGTTTTAAAATTTTATGTACTGTATCCCGCAGCAGTGTGCCCCCCAATACGGTGTAGATGTCTTGATGCAGGACCTCGCCTACCAGATTGGCTTTCTTCCGGCATTGATCAATGATTTCCACATCCACATAGCCTAGAAGAACATGGCTGTCATCAACAACCAGCAGCGAGTCGACACGCTCCTGCCTCATCAGCTGGATCGCTTCAGAGAGCGTTTTATCTGGCGTAATGGTCACCGGGTGTGTACTCATCATTTGATCAACCCGCTCAACATCAGGACTTGATGACTGAATCAGGCGCTCCTTGCCGATAAATTCCTCAACAAATTCGTTTGCCGGATTTCTCAGAATATCATCAGGCGTTCCGATCTGCACAATCTCTCCGCCTTTTAAAATGACAATCCGGTCTGCAAGCTTAATCGCTTCATCCATATCATGGGTAACAAATACGATGGTTTTATGTAAGGTTTTTTGCAGTTTTTTAAATTCTTCCTGAAGGGAATCCCGCGTAATCGGGTCAAGCGCCCCAAACGGTTCATCCATTAAGATAAGCGGCGGTTCCGCGGCAAGTGCCCGTAATACACCTATTCGCTGCTGCTGTCCCCCGCTTAATTCATGAGGATAACGGTCTAAATAGTCAGGTCCCATATCGACCAATTTTAAAAGCTCACGCGCACGTTCTTTCCGCTGCTGCTCCGGCCATTTCAGCAGCTTAGGCACAAGTGAAATGTTCTGCTGAATGGTCATATGGGGGAACAGACCGATCTGCTGAATGACATAGCCGATCTTACGTCTGAGTTCTACCGGGTCTTGTTCCATAATGTTCTCGCCGTCAATAAAAATCTGGCCGGCTGACGGCTCAATTAATCGATTAATCATTTTCATCGTTGTCGTTTTTCCGCAGCCGCTTGGACCGATAAAACAGATAAATTCACCTTTTTCAATCTCCAGATTCACGCTGTTCACAGCTTTTTTGCCGCCCTTATATGTTTTCGAGACATTTTGTAATGTCAGCAAACATCGCACCTCCAAAATTAAATTCATTCAATTCGTTCAATTCATATTTAATTTTTCAGACAATTGAATGCTTCTCATTATAGAATAAAGTTTATAAAATAAAAAGTTTACAATTTGTTCATATTATTTATAAAGTATGTGTAAGCCCTGATTTACCCGTATTGACCGGTAATGATCTCCTTATTGCTCCAATTTCCTGCCAAATTCTATGGTTACAGCATTTCCGCCGCATCAAAAATGTGGTATATTGACATCGGAATTGTTAGCTGAAAGGATTGAAACTGTTGGAGAAAGATCCGTTAACGATAATTGAACAGACTGAAGACCACCTCATAGAAAGAATCGCGGAAAACATGCAAGCATTTGGAATGCCCTCTACCGTTGGCCGTGTGCTGGGCATTATTTATATGAATCGCAAGCCGATGACGCTGACGGAATTATCAGATGCGACTGGCATGAGCAAAACGCGAATGAGCCAGGTCGTGCGGGACATGCTCGATGCCAACATCGCCGAGAAGGTGTTCGAAAAGGGCGTGCGAAAAGACTTATACGATGTTGAAGAGGATTACTACCAAACCTTTATCACACTGTTTACAGCCACTTGGAGCAAAGTCGTCAGCAAAAATAAAATGATGCATAAAAAACTCAACCGGGAGCTGCTCAGTATCTTGGATGAAGAGCTTTCTCCTGAAGCGGAAGAAAAGGTGAATGAGCTGTTGAAGGAATTAAAGGAATGGCTCGACTATTACAATTGGCTCGGCCGTCTGATTGAATTTTTTGAGAGTGAAGAGATTTTTAAATATGTGCCGAAACCGTAAAAACGCCCTGTCATGAACAAGGCGTTTTTTTACTAAGCTGCACTGAGCAGTTTTTTCTTCTTTTTAATCGGGCTTAACACGCGTTCAAGCCAGCCCATGACCAAATCAGCTATCACCGCCATAAGGGCTGTCGGGATCGCACCAGCTAATATAATCGCGGTCCCGTTTGTTGCGTTAGATCCCCTGACGATGATGTCTCCGAGGCCTCCGGCGCCGACAAATGTCCCGATGGCTGTAATGCCGATGGCAATGACGAGCGCGGTGCGAAGGCCGGCCATAATGACAGAAAGCGCCAGCGGAAGCTCGACCATTCGCAGCACTTGAAACTTTGTCATGCCCATCGCTTTTCCGGATTCAAGATAGGCATGTTCAATGCTGACAATGCCTGTATACGTATTTCTAATGATCGGCAGCAGTGAATAAAGAAATAACGATAAAATGACCGTATTGGCGCCAAGCCCCATCACTAGCATCAGCACGGCCAACATGGCGAGCGCCGGCACCGTCTGAATCACGTTCGTGACGGCGAAAACCCAGCCGCTTAATGTTCGATACCTGGCAATCAGGATGCCAAGCGGAATACCGACGATGGCCGCAAACAAAACGCCGTACACCGACATCAGAAAATGGCGGTAAAACTCTTGCAGCACATAACCGCCGTTTTGCGAATAGTAAGTGCCAAGCTGCTGTAATACTTCCATTTAATCTGCCTCTTTTCTTAGTCAAAATAATGATGTTTCTCTAAAAATTCCTTTGCCACAACAGACGGCTCCTTCAGCTTGCCGTCTACTTCGTAGTTGAGCTCCTGCATGGTTTCCGTATCAATCTTCCCGATCAGTTTCTGAATAATGCCTTCAAGCTCAGGATGGTCTTTAAGCACCTTTTCCGGAATCACAGGTGAACAGTCATACGGCGGGAAAAACTGTTTGTCGTCTTTTAGGATTTTCAGATCATACGCCTTAATCCGGCCGTCTGTGGAATAAGCAAGAACGGCGTCCATTTTCCCGTTTTTGACTGCGTCATAGACAAGTCCGATCTGCATCGGATAGGTTGTTCCAAACTCAAATCCATACATGCTGACAAAGCCTTTATACCCGTCGCCCTTCCGTTTCAGCCAGGCATTGTCGACGCCCAGTTTATATTCAGTAGCGTTTTTCTTCAGGTCAGACACAGTGTTTACATGCTCCTTTTCCGCAAACTTTTTTGTTACGGTAAAGGCGTATGTGTTGTCAAACCCGTAAGAATCAAACCATTTATATTTAAAACGTTTGTCAAATTCTTTCTGCACGATATTTAACGCTTTTTCTGGATCCTTTTCAGCCTCCATTCCGAGGGTGCTCGTTAAATCGGTCCCTGAGTAGCGCGTGGCGGAGATGTCAATGTCACCGCCAAGCATCGCCTGGTGCTGAACATAGTTTGATCCGAGATTTTTGACTAACGCCGTATTTAAATCCGTATCATGTTCAATGAGCTGCGCAATCATATTCGCTAAGATTTCTGATTCTGTCATGCTTTGCGCTCCGACCTTGATCGTATCTTTGGAGGCGCCGCCAAGTCCCGGCAAAGAACAGCCGCTCAGCAGCATGACAAAGGCGAAAGCGAGCGCGCCGATCCATCTGATTTTTTTCGTTTTCAACACAGCCAACTCCTTAAGAAACTTCCTTCATCCCTTGCAATCCCTTCGGTGTCACTTTTCGTTCCGTCACGGCTAACAAGTAATCAATGATAATGGCTAAGATCGTAACCGGCACAGCACCGCCAATGATGTATTCAGGCTGATACAGGTTCAGTCCGATAAAAATGTAATCACCGAGACCGCCGCCGCCAATAAATGAGGCAAGGGTCGCCCAGCCGATTAAATAAATCGTTGATGTACGGATTCCCGCCATAATAATCGGGATCGCCAGCGGAATCTCGACGAGCCGAATCTGCTCCCAGACGGTCATTCCAATCCCTTTTCCTGACTCAAGCAGATTTTTGTTTACACCTTTAATGCCTGTATACGTATTGCGCAGAATCGGAAGCACCGAATAGAAAAATAAAGCGACGATCGCCGGCACTTTTCCCACACCGAGAACCGGGATAAAAAACGCCAGAATCGCCAGACTTGGCAAGGTTTGCACAATGTTGACGGCACCTATAACCGCGCCAGCGCCTTTTTTCATTCTGGTCAGCAGAACACCGAGCGGCACCGCTACGATAATGCCCAACACAACAGCAACGAGCGAAATGTATAAATGTTCACCTGTTTTATACAGCAGCTCTCCGCCGTTCGTCTGTAAAAAAGTCATCATTTGATTCATGTATAAGAGCTCCTCCCCTGATCAGATCGTCATTAGCTGGTTTTCCTCGCCCCATATGGAATCGTATACGATGTCCACAAGGCTTGCTCTTGTCACAATCCCTGCTAAATGGTGCTCTTCATCAACAACGGGAACATACTTTATTCCTTGCTTCAAGATTTTCCGGACGGTATCTCGGAGAAGGGCTCCTTTTTGCACGGTATACATATCCGATCGGTACACTTCACCAACAACGCTCGCTTTTTTGCGGTTTTGATCAATGATTTCAACATCTACGTATCCCTTCAGCACATTTTGCTCATCTACAACAAGCAGCGAGTCGACGCGTTTTTCTCTCATCAGCTGAATGGCCTGAGAAAGCGTTTTGTCCGCTGTGACCGTGACAGGCATCCTGTTCATCATCTGCTCAACCCGCTCAATTTCAGGTCTTGTCTGGATCAGGCGCTCTTTCCCGATAAATTCCTCTACAAATTCATTTGCCGGATTTCTGAGAATCTCATCAGGTGTGCCGACCTGAACGATTTCACCCGCTTTTAAAATCACAATCCGGTCAGCTAGCTTAATAGCTTCGTCCATGTCATGGGTCACAAACACAATGGTTTTGTTTAACGTTCTCTGCAGTTTTTTAAATTCTTCCTGAAGGGAATCCCGCGTGATCGGGTCAAGCGCTCCGAACGGTTCATCCATTAAAATGAGAGGGGGTTCCGCAGCCAGTGCGCGCAGCACGCCGATTCTCTGCTGCTGTCCGCCGCTGAGCTCGTGGGGATAACGGTCTAAATATTCAGGGCCCATATCAACAAGCTTTAACAGCTCGCTCGCCCGTTCTTTCCGTTTTTCTTCAGGCCATTTCAGAAGTTTCGGTACGAGTGAAATGTTCTGCTGAATGGTCATGTGGGGAAACAAACCAATCTGCTGAATCACATAGCCGATTTTTCTCCTCAGTTCAACCGGGTCCTGTTCCATTATGTTTTCTCCGTCGATAAAGATCTTTCCTGACGACGGTTCAATCAGTCGATTAATCATCTTCATCGTCGTCGTTTTTCCGCAGCCGCTCGGGCCGATAAAACAGATAAATTCACCCTTGGCAATATCTAAATCAATGCTGTTCACAGCTTTTTTGCCGCCTTTATATACTTTTGACACTTGTTCTAATTTCAGCAATCCGTGCACCTCCGCAGGTTTCCATTCATTTTTCTGAAAAGTATAATCTTTATTATAATTTGAACTTTATAAAATAAAAAGTTTACAATGTGTTGAAATTATATGTTATTTACAGATATTTATTGCTATGACTCAAGCAGAGAAGGTGTTCTTACAATTACGCCGGATACCTCTCGCTTCCTCCGCATACAGCTGTTTTCAACAACTGGCAGAAATATGATATATTGACACCATCAATTGCCATTTGAAGGGATGATCAGCTGTGGAAAAAACTGCTCTCGACATCATTGAACATGCTGAAGAGCATCTCATTGAGAAGATTGCCGAAAATATGCATACGTTTGGAATGCCTTCTACTGTCGGGCGTGTGCTCGGGATTATTTATATGAATCGAAAACCGATGACGTTAAGCGAGCTGTCGGAAGCAACAGGCATGAGCAAAACACGGATGAGCCAGGTCGTCCGTGAAATGATTGATGCCAACATTGCCGAAAAAGTGTTTGAAAAAGGCGTAAGAAAAGATCTTTACGACGTAGAGCAGGATTATTACCAAACCTTCATATCTTTATTTGCGGCGAATTGGACAAAGATCGTGAGCAAAAACAAAGTGCTGTATAAAAAATTAAACCGGGAACTGACAGATCTTTTACAAAGGGACGGGCTTACCCCCGAAGCGGAAGAGAAAGTCAATCAGCTGCTGAATGAATTAAGAGAATGGCTCTATTACTATGACTGGCTGAGCCGCTTAATTGAGTTTTTTGAGAGTGAGGAAGTATTTGAATACGTGCCGAAAACAGCTGAAAGCAGCTCCCTGAAGTAAGGGAGCTGCTTTTCTACATGATGAGATGAATAGTGGAAACATCATATATGAGATTCCTCCATGTACATTGGCCTTACCCAGAGGCTGATTCTTCGCAAACGTTTATAGCCGTTCGGAAACGCCACATGCTACAATGAAGTGACTATGTAAATAGGAAGGATGTATCTATATGTTCAAGAAAATTGCAGCAGATGCACTCGGATTATCAGATATCGGAAAAATTATCGAACCTCAGGATTATGACAAAACAGATGCTGATGATTATGTCATGCATGAAGACAACGAAAAAATTTATTTCCTGATTAAAACAAAAGCCGATGAATATTGCTTCACGAATCTGGCGCTGATCCATGTTGACGGCGAACGTGCCACTTCCTCTAAACGAACGCTGAAACGCTACCCTTATTCCCAATATAAAATCTCTGATGTTTTTCTGGAAACTGCCGGGAAAGTCGATTTGGATGTTGAAATCAAGTTCAAGCTGGGCTCTGAACAATTTGATATCGATGTGCATAAAGAGCAAATTGAAAAGCTAAAAGATTTGTATAAAGCCCTTCTCCGTATCTCTGAAACGATCTATGAAAATGACATTTTGATTAATCAGGCTGAACAAAGTCTGGAACGAGCAGTCACCATCCTTCAGCATACCCGCCCTGAGCACGTCAATATTGAAACACAATACAAAGAGCTGACCGAATTTGGATTTACATGGGTCACTTCCGTCCGCTCGCAGTACCATATTAAAGATTTCGGTGACGTATTTGAAAAATATATGAATAACTAGAAAAAAGACACGGGTTCGCATCTGGCAGCCCGTGTCTTTTTCTGATACATAATCTTGGAGAAAATTTTTGGATAGATATTGGTTACTTTTCTACTTTTTTCTTTTATAATGACCTTATTAGTCTATTTTCCCTATATTACATGTAAAAGGAGTCATCATATGTTTTGTCCTCAATGCGGCCATCAAGCAGATGGCGGAAAATTTTGTGAGAAATGCGGATCGCCTCTTCCACGCCAAGCGGGCGAAAATCAAGGAGCACAGGCGGGAGCTGAGGCTGCAAAACAAGCAGCAAAGCAGTTCGGTTCATTTGTCCTGGCTGTTCTGAAACGCCCTTATCAGGAGTGCAAAACAACAGGTGGAGAACAGCTGATCAGCGGAATCATTACAATGGTGCTTTTCAGTTTACTAACTCCGCTGATGTTTTATATTCTTTTTTCAAATGGTCCCGGCAGTGCGAGCTTTACAGAAATCTTTTTCAAGCCAACCATTTACTTTGCCCTTTATATTTTCGGGTTGCATGCATTGATCTTTTTTTCCTTAAAAATCGCGGGAAACCACGTGTCATTTAAAGATTCACTATCCAGATTTGGTGCGTTTCTTATTCCGTTTACAGCTATTTTGATTTTTGCACTTCTATTGTTTTTATTACATACAGATCTTTGTTTCACCGTGTTAGCAATTGGTTTAATCGGCACATTCTTCGCTATTCCCCCTGCGATGCTGAGCAGTTACCAGCATTCGTATAAAGGAAAGGCTGATATCATTTACTCAACCATTGTGATTTATCTGATCACGTGCGTTGCGTTTCGGTTCATCATCGAACATTATATCAAAGAGATTTTCCGTTATATCTTCTTTTAAAAAACAACCCCATCACCTGCTGGTGATGGGGGTTTGTTTTTATTGAATAGATGTTAAATAAATTCTTCCGTCTTTCACTACGCCGGTGTAGGTCCAGTTGTATGTTCTGCGCTTTGTACCGCCGCCTGATTTTGTAATATCAAATTCTTCATATGTTTTAATTGTGATAGTCGAGCCGCTTTGATTAAAGCTTTTTACCTCTACATCAATAAATACTTCAGTCGTCCCCTCGCTGTACAGCTTCTTAACCAATTTCTGCTGATCATTATATAATGAACTTCCTTTTTCCAGATTGCCTTCCATGACCGCAAACTCATTTAAATTCACTGCGGTTGATTGATTTGTCAGATAACTAACCATAAATGATGTCACTTGTTCATCCGTGACATCGCCGGTCGATGGGCTTACGCTTGCTTTCTTGCCTTTTGCGTCTGCCCAGGCTGACGTGTACGTCTCTGCATGATCATTTTTTATTTTCCTTATGTTTGTTCCGGCAGAATCAAAAGTTGATTCCGTATCTTCGAAAATCCACTTTTTCTGTTTTTTATCATATGAAAGCAGATATTCATAGCTCGGGCTTTCATCCGACATTTCAGGTTTCGTATAGTCATTATAATTAGCGGACTGGTGAAGTTCTTTTCCTTTTACCGTCGCCTGCCATGTACCGTCATTCTTCTGGGATAGAGCAAATGTATCCAAATCAAAGTCTGTTTCCAGGTATTTATCTTTCAAGTAAGAATCCGTGTTTTTCATCGAGTCCACGTTCTCTTTTACTTCGGCTTTCCAACTGGCACTTGCCTCTGTCATCTGAGCTGTATTTCCATCAGAAAGCGCTTTGGAATATTGCTTTGTCGTTTTGACAATCGTGTTCATGATTGTTTCTTGTGTGTCTTGGTCAGGAATTAACGTTAACTCCATTTCTTTGCTATCAATCGGCACGCCCGCTGTTTTTGTTTTTCCCCATGGGAACTCCGCTTCGACCGCAGCTGTCATTGATCCGTCTGTCAGAAGCGGGCCGTATGTGACAGATTTGAACGGATCCTTATGAATGGCTTTACCGTTAATGAGCAACTCTCCCTTTCCATCCTTGATGTCATCCGCTAAGCTGAATGTTACATTGTCTGCTTCTAATGAGAGATCAACATGGAAGCTGTTGTCACCAACCGCCTGAATGTCTTCCTTTTTCACAAGATCGACTACATCGTTTTTCAGTTTGGCTGAGACAGTATATTCGCCGGGAATGTACGGTCCGAGGGTTTGTGCTTGATCCGCTTTCTTTATAGATCCTGCATCCTCTTTATTCACATAGAGATCCGTATGTTTATAATTGCTGGTTACTTCAAAATAAACAGGTGCTATTTTTAAATCATAATGGTCAAACACTAGCAAGCTTTTCCCATCTTTCTCCGCGTATACAATATCCTTTTGGACTGTTTCAGCACGCAGCGATGCAAAAAGCTCATCTTTTTTGTCAGGATGATCCTTCAAATATGTAAGAAACGGCTTTACATTATTTTTAGTCAGCTTAAGCTTGTCATTTACCGGCGTAAGGAGAGACGCGATTTGGTCTTTATCTTCCTCATTTACAGCCTGTTCAAACTTGTCGACTAACCTATCCTTTGAAGTCAAGTACGCTCCGGTTTTATATGCGGCGAATAATATGACGCACGCTGCGGCAATGCTGCTCCATAACATGATGGTTTTCTTAGGGATTGGTTTTCGCGGTGCCTGCCTCGTTTCAGCAGTGCTTGCTGTTTCTTTATTTGCCTGTCTGCCGCTCCCTCCGATCGGGGTGCCGCACTCTTTACAAAACTTGGCCCCTTCATTATTTTTTTGACCGCATTCCTTACAAAACATGTGACTTTCCTCCTATTTGTTATCCACTATTTTGTACATATTTCCTATGTTACATATTTTATAATAGAATGGTATGAAATTGGAGGAAATCACGAAAATATCTCTATAAACATGTGAAAAGGTGGAATGATGATGCAACAGCTCACCATTCAAAAAGCGACAAACTATGATCAAGCGCTGTATGAGCTTCTGCTGCTCGCCGATCCGTCAAAAGAAATTGTTGATGAATACATTGCCAGAGGAGAATGCTACACAGCTTATATATCGGGCGAATTAGCTGGTGTATACGTGATCATCACAACTAGACCGCAAACCGTAGAAATCGTTAACATCGCAGTAAAACAAACCATGCAACAACAAGGCATCGGCAAGCTTCTTATCCGCGACGCCATCGAAAAAGCGAAACATATGGGAGCAAAGGTGATTGAGATTGGCACTGGGAATTCCAGCATCCATCAGCTTTCTCTTTATCAAAAATGCGGATTTCGCCTGCAAGCGATCGACCATGATTTTTTTATTAGACATTATGAGGAGGAGATCTTTGAAAACGGCATTCAATGCCGTGATATGGTGAGGCTTTATTTGGATCTGTAAAAAGCACCAAAAAAACCGCCGAGATTTCTCTCGGCGGTCATTTTATTACTTGTTTAAGTTGTAGAAAGAGTTAATACCGTGGTATTGAGCAGTTTCAGCCAACTGATCTTCGATGCGAAGAAGCTGGTTGTATTTCGCAACACGGTCCGTACGTGACGGAGCACCTGTTTTGATTTGTCCTGCGTTTGTTGCCACAGCGATGTCAGCGATTGTGCTGTCTTCTGTTTCACCAGAACGGTGAGAGATAACAGCAGTGTAGCCTGCGCGTTTCGCCATTTCGATCGCATCGAATGTTTCAGTCAATGTACCGATTTGGTTTACTTTGATCAGGATAGAGTTGCCTACGCCGTTTTTGATACCTTCAGCAAGTTTTTTCGTGTTTGTAACGAAGAGGTCATCACCAACAAGCTGAACTTTTTTGCCAAGACGCTCAGTAAGAAGCTTGTGGCCTTCCCAGTCGTTTTCGTCAAGTCCATCTTCGATAGAGATGATTGGGTATTTAGAAACCATTTCTTCGTACCAGTCAACCATTTCAGCAGACGTTTTCACAACGCCTTCGCCAGACAGATGGTATTTGCCGTCTTCTTTGTTGTAGAACTCAGAAGATGCAGCATCCATTGCAAGTTTTACTTCTTCGCCAGGTTTGAAGCCGGCTTTTTCGATTGCTTCAACGATTGTTTGAAGCGCTTCTTCGTTAGAACCAAGGTTTGGAGCGAATCCGCCTTCATCACCTACAGCTGTGTTCATTCCTTTAGCAGAAAGAACAGATTTCAGGCTGTGGAAGATTTGAGCGCCCATGCGAAGTGCTTCACGGAAGTTAGGAGCACCTACAGGCATGATCATGAATTCTTGAATATCTACGTTGTTGTCAGCATGCTCTCCACCGTTGACGATGTTCATCATCGGTACAGGAAGCGTTTTTGAGTTGAATCCTCCAAGGTATTGGTAAAGAGGAATCTGTAAGAAATCAGCAGCAGCACGCGCACAAGCCATAGATACGCCAAGAATTGCGTTCGCACCAAGTTTGCCTTTGTTTTCAGTACCGTCAAGCTCGATTAAAAGCTGATCGATTGCGTTTTGTTCAGTTACATCAAAGCCAAGAAGCTCTGGAGCAATGATTTCGTTTACGTTGTTAACAGCTGTTAACACGCCTTTTCCAAGGTAACGGTCTTTGTCGCCGTCACGAAGCTCAACTGCTTCGTATTCACCTGTAGAAGCTCCGCTTGGCACTAATGCGCGGCCGAATGCTCCTGTTTCTGTATATACTTCAACTTCAACTGTTGGGTTGCCGCGGGAGTCTAATACTTCGCGTGCATAAACATCAACAATGTATGGCATGAGTTTGTCTCTCCTTTGATTTTCAGCTTATTTTTGAATTAAAGATGTTCCAGTCATTTCTTTCGGTTTTTCAACACCGAGAAGGTCTAATAACGTTGGTGCAAGGTCGCCTAGGATTCCGCCTTCACGCAGCGTGATGCCTTCTTTCGTTACAATTACAGGGACTGGATTTGTTGTATGTGCAGTGTGCGGTTCGCCTGATTCTGTAATCAGAATATCAGCATTACCGTGATCAGCGGTAATGATGGCGTGTCCGCCTTTAACGAGAATCGCGTCAACGACTTCGCCTAAGCATTCGTCCACTGCTTCAATTGCTTTAATTGTAGGTTCAACCATTCCGGAGTGGCCGACCATGTCTGGGTTTGCGAAGTTAAGGATAATCGCGTCATGCTTGTCAGCTTCGATTTCTTTGACAAGCGCGTCCTTCACTTCATACGCACTCATTTCAGGCTTCAAGTCGTATGTTGCGACTTTCGGCGAGTTGATAAGAATACGCTCTTCACCCGGGAATTCAGCTTCACGGCCGCCGCTCATAAAGAACGTGACGTGCGGATACTTTTCAGTTTCTGCAATTCGAAGCTGTTTTAATCCTTGCTGAGATAATACTTCTCCGACTGTATTATCAAGATTTATCGGTTTAAACGCCACATAGCCGTCAACTGTTTCACTGAAGTGAGTCAAGCAGACGAAATGCAGGTTTTTCGGATAATTCTCGCCGCGGTCGAAATCGCGGAAGTCTTTGTTCGTGAACGTGTTAGAAATCTGGATGGCGCGGTCCGGTCTGAAATTATAGAAAATCACAGAATCGCCGTCTTGGATTTTCGCAACAGGCTCACCGTTTTCTTTTGTGATGACAGATGGAATAACGAATTCATCGTGAATTCCATTCGCATATGAATCATCAACAACATCCAATGCGCTGCGGTAAGTCGGGCCTTCGCCGTATGCCATTGCACGGTACGCTTTTTCTACACGGTCCCAGCGTTTATCGCGGTCCATTGAGTAGTAGCGTCCGGAAATGCTGGCGATTTCTCCGACACCGATTTCCTTGATTTGTTCGTTCAGCTGGTTGATGTACGTTTTCGCTGTTTGCGGACCTACATCACGGCCGTCAAGGAAGCCATGGATATATACCTTTGTCAGCCCTTCTTTTTTCGCAAGCTTTAACAGCGCGAATAAATGATTGATATGGCTGTGCACACCGCCGTCTGATAAAAGGCCGAACAGATGCAGGGCTTTGTTGTTTTCTTTCGCATTGCTGATCGCGTCAAGGAATGTTTGATTTTGTTCAAACTCTCCCTCGCGAATGGCAACATTTACGCGTGTTAAGCTTTGATACACAATACGGCCCGCACCGATATTTAAGTGCCCTACTTCGGAGTTCCCCATCTGTCCGTCAGGAAGACCTACAGCCTCGCCTGAAGCAGTCAGTGTCTGATGAGGATACTGATTCCAATAGCGGTCAAAGTTCGGTTTTTTCGCCAAAGCGACTGCGTTCCCTACTGTTTCGTTTCGTAATCCGAACCCATCAAGAATGATGAGTGCAGCTGGTTTTTTACTCATATTGACCTTCCTCCAATAATTGAACGAATGACTGTGGCTCAAGGCTCGCGCCGCCGACCAAAGCACCGTCAATATCGGACTCTGCCATATATTCTTTAATGTTTGCAGGCTTTACGCTTCCGCCATATTGAATGCGAAGCTTGTCTGCCGCTTCTTGGCCGAAGCTTTCAGCGACGGTTTTACGGATATGCGCACACACGTCGTTCGCATCTTTAGATGTAGAAGATTTGCCTGTTCCGATTGCCCAGATTGGCTCATAAGCAATAACAGAAGCTGCAACTTGTTCTTCAGAAAGACCCGCTAGGCCTTTTTTCACTTGGTCAGCCACAAGATCATTTGTTTTGCCGGCTTCACGCTCTTCAAGCGTTTCACCAACACAGATGATCGGCACAATACCGTGTTTGAAAGCAGCATGTGCTTTTTTGTTAACTGTTTCATCAGTTTCAGCGAACATTTCACGGCGCTCAGAGTGGCCGATGACGCAGTAGTCAACGCCAAGGTCTTTCAGAGCAACCGGGCTGATTTCGCCTGTGAACGCGCCGCTTTCTTCAAAGTGCATGTTTTGAGCGCCGACTTTAAGGTCAGTGCCTTTCACAGCAGAAGTCAGCTTTTCTAAGAAAAGCGCTGGCGCGCAAACAACAGCTTCCGCTTTGTCTGCTGCTGGAATGGAAGATTTCACTTCTTCAACGAAGCTGACAGCCTCGCCGAGTGTTTTGTTCATTTTCCAGTTACCGGCTATAATTGGTTTTCTCATCTGTTCCACTTCCTTATAGCAGTTTTAAAATTATTTATCGTTCAGTGCAGCTACCCCTGGAAGCTCTTTGCCTTCCATGAACTCAAGAGATGCGCCGCCTCCTGTTGAGATGTGGCTCATTTTGTCAGCTAGGCCGAATTTTTCAACCGCTGCTGCAGAGTCTCCTCCACCGATGACAGAGTATGTATCTTTCGCCTCTGCCAATGCTTCCGCAACCGCTTTTGTTCCTTGAGCGAACAAATCGATTTCGAATACACCCATCGGTCCATTCCACACGACAAGTTTGCTGTTTTTGATGACATCAGCATACGTTTCGCGTGTTTTCGTACCAATGTCGATTGCTTCTAAATCACTAGGGATTTCAGAGATCGGCACAATTTTTACGTTTGCATCGTTAGAGAAATCATCTGCAACGAGTACATCTTCAGGCATGTAGAAGTTAACGCCTTTTTCTTTCGCGCGATCCATAAATGTTTTCGCAAGCTCGATTTTATCTTCTTCAAGAAGAGATTTACCAACCTCATAACCAAGCGCTTTAACGAATGTGTAAGCAAGACCGCCGCCGATGATCAGGTTGTCTACTTTATCAAGAAGACTTTCGATGACGCCGATTTTATCTTTTACTTTCGCTCCGCCGATAATGGCAGTGAACGGACGATCAGGGTTGGAAATTGCTTTTCCGAGTACGTCAAGCTCTTTTTCCATTAAGAAACCTGCAACCGCTGGCAGATGCTCAGCAATTCCAGCTGTAGATGCATGGGCACGGTGGGCAGCACCGAATGCGTCATTCACATATACATCTGCAATCTCAGCAAATGCTTTTGCAAGCTCAGGATCATTTTTCTCTTCACCAGGGTAGAAACGTACGTTTTCCAATACAAGAACGTCTCCGTCCTTCATGTCGGAAATTTGCGATTTTACAGCATCACCGTATGCTTCATCCGCTTTTTTCACTTCTTTGCCAAGCAGTTCGCCGAGGCGTGCAGCAACAGGAGTTAAACGAAGCTCCTCAACGACTTCGCCTTTCGGGCGGCCTAAGTGGCTCGCAAGAAGGACTTTCGCGCCTTGGTCTGCAAGGTGTTTGATTGTCGGAAGTGCAGCACGGATACGTGTATCGTCTGTTACTTCCCCGTCTTTCATTGGAACGTTAAAGTCAACGCGGCAGAATACAACTTTGCCTTTTACGTCGATGTCTTTGAGAGTTTTCTTATTCATGCTTTAGGAGATCCTCCTTCAAAATGGTTTGCATGCAGCACGAAAAACGTGAAACCGTCTGATCAAGCGATGACTCCGCGAGGGCAGATCGCATACTTTTCGGCACAGGGCAGATCGTCTGAAGCCAGGGCAGTGGCCGCAGGCGAAGGCGCCGGAAAGCTGCAAAGCGCAGATGCTTCTCTTTCACAGAACGTTTTCTGAAAGCCGGTCTTCATGGAAAAAGGGAAAGGGAGTCCGTCCCCTTCCCTTGTCCGCTTTCATTATAGCGCTTCTATTCAAAAGAACCAAGTATGGTCCTTTTTTCAGCTATGAATTAAAGACCTTTTTTAGCGATGTAAGCTGCAAGGTCAACAACGCGGTTAGAGTAGCCGCTTTCGTTATCGTACCAAGAGATTACTTTTACCATGCTGCCTTCCATAACCATTGTAGAAAGAGCATCGATTGTAGAAGAATTTTTGTTTCCGTTGTAGTCGCCAGAAACTAATGGCTCTTCGCTGTAGCCAAGGATTCCTTTAAGATCTCCTTCAGCTGCTTCTTTAAGAGCTGCATTTACATCTTCAGCTGTTACTTCTTGGTTCAGTTCAGCAACCAAGTCAACTAAAGAAACGTTTGGAGTTGGAACACGCATTGCTCCGCCGTTCAGTTTGCCTTTTAGTTCAGGAAGAACTAGAGAAACTGCTTTAGCAGCACCAGTTGAAGTTGGGATGATGTTTTCAGCTGCTGCACGCGCACGACGGTAGTCTTTGTGCGGAAGATCAAGAATTTGCTGATCGTTTGTGTAAGAGTGAACTGTTGTCATCATACCGCGTTTGATGCCGAATTTGTCGTTAAGTACTTTTGCAAACGGCGCAAGGCAGTTTGTTGTGCAAGATGCGTTAGAAATAACGTCGTGGTTAGCCGCATCGTATTTATCTTCGTTAACACCCATAACGATTGTGATATCTTCTTCGTTAGCAGGAGCAGAGATGATTACTTTTTTCGCGCCAGCTTCTAAGTGTTTCGCAGCGTCTGCGCGTTTTGTGAAGAAACCAGTAGATTCAACAACGATTTCAACGCCTTGTTTACCCCAGCTAAGTTTAGCAGGATCGCGTTCTGCAGAAACTTCAATTGTTTTACCGTTAACAACAAGGTTGTTACCGTCAACTGAAACCTCAGCGTCTAATTTTCCGTGTACAGAATCATATTGTAAAAGGTGAGCGAGCATGTTAGCATCTGTTAAATCGTTAACCGCTACTACCTCAACTTCAGGATTGTTTAATGCTGCGCGGAATACGTTACGTCCAATACGACCAAAACCGTTAATACCGACTTTTACTGCCATGATTGTTTCCTCCTTTAAATAAGTGAGAGATATTTATATTGAGGGATTATTCATCCCTTAATAACTTCTTTGCGGCTCCTTCGTCAGTGACGAGAACCGTGTTGCGCGGCTTTTTAAAGTAAGCCTCGATCGCCCCGGCTTTTGATGATCCGCCGGCTACCGCTATAATATCGGGAATGGCGTCTATGTCATCCAGCTGCATTCCGACAGAATGCACTTTGTGGACCACTTCGCCGTCCGCGTTAAAGTAGTAGCCGAACGCTTCTGTCACCGCGTCTTTATCATCTATTTTCTTTAAGTCTTCTAAAGGTGTGTTTCTCCGCTCAGCCATAGTTTTAGCTTCGCCGATTCCGTGAACCAGCATACTCGCTGATTTAATCGTGTTCAGCACCTCTTTGACAGAAGGTTCTTCAATAATAGATGAATAGGCGCCTTGTGACAGCTGTCCCGGAACAAACAAAAGCCGGTAAGTGCCTGAAGCCTTTTCCGCCATATGCGCGCATATGGTGTTCGCCTGGTTTTTTACGTCTTCGCCTAAACCGCCTCTTGCAGGCACAAACAAAAGCTCGCGGTTTTTAGAATCCGGCGTCATCATCTCGGCGACAGCTTCAATTGTCGTACCGCCGGTCACAGCGACGATATTTTTGCCTGAAAATCTTTTTTTCATACATGCGACAGCCGCTCTTCCCATTTCTTTTTTGACCCATGGGGATTGGTCGCTGTCTCCGGATACGATAATGACATCCTTTAGATTTAATCGTTCTTTTAATGTCTTTTCCAAAAGCGTCAAACCTAAAACATCTTTCATCGTATCTTCTAAAACGGAAAGCAGTTCATAACCCTCTTCTGTCAGCGTCATGCCGTTTGTTTTAATATCGACCAGATTCTGTTCCTTTAAAAACTGAACCTCGCTTCTCAGCACACGCTCGCTGATTCCGAGACTGGCAGAGAGGCTTCTGCGGCCGATGGGTTCTGTCAGCCTGATATACTGCAAGATTTCGAACCTCTTTTGCATAACGAGCAGAAGATCAGGCAATAATTTTTTTTGAGCTTGTATTAACTGGTTCATGACTCAAACGTTCCTTCCTTTTTTTGCTGGACACCAAACGTCCCGCTATGACAAAAAACGTCCCATCATAGCCAAAAAAAATTATTTCTGCTTTCTTTAATTATTTTAACAGGGTGGAAATGTTTATTCAACTGTTAAGAGCCAATTCATCGACAATATTCGCGCAGTTTTATGCAGCTGCGTTTCTCTTTCATTATTTTTCCCTCTATATTTCTATCTTATACAGCAAACCTTTAATGGTGCGCACAAAATAAAAAGCCCTTCTCAATCGAAAGGGCTTCACTTTTTAAAGCGTTTTCATTTTATCCAAAGCTTTTCAATCTCTTCGAGCGATTTATTCTTCGTCTCCGGACAGATTGTGACGACAAACAGGAAGCAGAGAATGTTAATGACGGCAAAGATCCAGAACGTGTAGGCCAGCCCGAACGAGCTGATCATCATCGGCACAAACTGCCCGATCGCCCAGTTTGCTCCCCATAAAAAGATGGTGGCGATCCCAGCTGCTCTCGCCCGCAGATGGTTCGGGAAGATTTCAGAAATCATAATCCATGTGATCGGCCCGACCGATACACAGAACGCGGCGACAAAACCTAATATAAAGAAGATCAGCATAAATCCGCTTGTTAACTGAAAATAAAACGACGTTCCGATTAAGATCATGAAAATCGCCATAAAAGCTGAACCGATGGACATCAGTTTTTTGCGCCCAACTTTATCAATCAATAAAACCGCGATAACAGTAAAAATGACCTCCACGACACCGACAATACAGGTTGTCACAAATCCGGCATTTTGTCCGAATCCCATCATTTTAAAGATTTCCGGCCCGTAGTAGGTGATGGCGTTCATGCCGATCACTTGATTAAAGAGCGCCAGCAGGATTCCAATAATAAGCGCTTTTCTGAGGCCTGGTTTGAAGAGCTGTGATAGTGAGCCCATTTGTTCTATTTTTAAAGAGTTTTCAATGTTCTTCAATTCTTCTTTTGCGACAGTTTCTCCATTAATACGTGTCAGTATCGATAACGCTTCTTTTGTTCTGCCCGCTTTCGCCAGCCATCTAGGACTTTCCGGCACGACCAGCAGGACAAGGAAAAAGATAATGGATGGCACCATTCCGTAAGCGAGCATCCATCTCCAGCCGGTTTGCACGCCCCATTCATATGTTCCGGAGCGCTGGACAGCGAGATTAATAAAGTACGTTGCGGAAATACCCAGTATCGTAAAGAGCTGATATAAGGAAGATAAACTTCCGCGTATGGCGGGCGGCGCCGCTTCCGTAATATAAGTGACGGATAATGACGAACCCATTCCGATCCCCAAACCTCCGATAATCCTCGCAATGATTAAGGTCGACACGTCTTGTGAAACAGCAGAAACAACTGCTGATACCGCAAATAACAGGGCCGCTGTCATTAAGATTTTTCTGCGCCCGAACCAGTCGCTTAAAAACCCGGATATCCCGACTCCCACAACTCCTCCAATCATAATGCTTGAAATGACAAGCCCCTCCATGAACGGACTCAGGCTGTATAAATCCTTGAGAAAACCAATAGCACCAGAAATAACTGCAGTGTCATAGCCGTACAATAAACCGCCAAGCCCCGCCGCGCATGATATCAAAATCACAAATCCCATTGAATGGCTTCTTGTTACAGGAGCATTTGGTTCTAATTGAGTTGGAGTGTTCTTCATTTCTCTGCCCTCCCGAAAGTTGAGTAAAGCGTTTACATTTTCTATTACAATTGTACGTACTTATTTAAAATTTTAACGAAATTTGCTCTTCATTAGTACGTACAAATATAGAATAATCCTGTTTGTATTTTCTGTCAATGTTTTCTTGTATAGATCACTGTGATATACTAAAATTTGTCCGTATACATTTTGGAGGAATAGATATGTTACCAAAATATGCTCAAGTAAAAGAAGAAATCAGTTCATGGATTAATCAAGGTAAAATTCTGCCCGATCAAAAGATCCCTACCGAAAACGAGTTAATGCAGCAATTTGGCGTCAGCCGGCATACCATTCGTAAAGCCATTGGAGACCTCGTATCGCAAGGGCTGCTATACAGCGTGCAAGGAGGGGGCACCTTTGTCGCTTCACGCTCCGCTAAATCAGCGCTGCATTCCAATAAAACGATCGGCGTTCTGACGACCTACATATCAGACTATATTTTCCCGAGCATCATTAGGGGAATCGAGTCTTATTTAAGCGAGCAGGGATATTCTATGCTTTTGACAAGCACAAACAACAATCCGGACAATGAACGCAGAGGATTAGAAAACCTGCTGTCACAGCATATTGACGGGTTGATTGTAGAACCGACCAAAAGCGCTCTGCAAACGCCGAATATTGGCTACTATCTCAATTTAGAGAAAAACGGCATTCCTTTTGCGATGATTAATGCGTCATACGCCGAACTTGCCGCACCAAGTTTTACTCTCGATGATGTGAAAGGCGGCATGATGGCTGCGGAGCACCTGCTCTCTCTCGGCCATACGCACATGATGGGTATTTTTAAAGCTGATGATACACAAGGTGTCAAACGGATGAACGGATTTATACAGGCACATCGTGAGCATGAGTTATTCCCTTCCCCGGATATGATTGTGACGTTTACGACGGAGGAAAAGGAATCGAAGCTGCTGGAGAAAGTAAAAGAGACACTGGAGAAAAACAGCAAAAACATGCCGACTGCTATCCTTTGCTATAATGATGAAATTGCACTGAAGGTGATTGATATGCTTCGGGAGATGGATATCAAGGTGCCTGAGGATATGTCCATCGTCGGATATGATGACTCTCATTTCGCGCAAATTTCCGAGGTGAAATTAACCTCCGTGAAGCACCCGAAGTCTGTTCTGGGTAAAGCTGCCGCAAAATATGTTATTGACTGTTTGGAGCATAAAAAGCCTAAGCAGGAAGATGTCATTTTTGAACCTGAGCTGATCATCCGTCAGTCCGCAAGAAAGCTGAATGAATAAAAAAGCAATGTATGGGTTTCCCCTTTACATTGCTTTTTTATGGCCTTTATCTGTTTTTCCAAATGTCAGCCACGATTTCAAATGAACGCATTCTGTCAGCGTGATCAAAGGTTTCTGAGTTGACCATAATTTCATCGGCCTGAGTTGTTTTGACAAAGTCTTCAAGCTTTTCCTTCACCTCTTCAGGACCTCCGACGATGGTTGAACTGAGCTGTTGATGAACCATTGCTTTTTCATATGGGCTCCAGATTTGATCCATGTCTTCTACTGGCGGCTTCAGCTGGTTTGGCGTACCGCGGACAAGATCAAGGAATCGCTGGTAATGGGATGTAGCCAGGTGCTGTGCTTTCTCGTTTGTATCTGCGGCGATAATCGTTACGCCGACCATCGCATACGGTTCGTTGAGCACTTCTGACGGCGTAAAGGAATTGCGGTACAGCTCCAAAGCGGGAACCGTATTCGCCGGTGAGAAATGAGCAGCGAATGCAAACGGAAGGCCCAGTTCACCTGCCAGACGGGCACTAAAGTCGCTTGAGCCCAGCAGCCAAATCGGCACATCTATGCCCTCTCCGGGAATGGCGCGGACTTGATTGCGCACATTTCCTGACGGTTTAAAGTAATTGCGCAGTTCCTCTAATTGTTCTGGGAAATCTTCACCGCTGCTGATGTTTCTGCGGAGCGCCCTTGCAGTCAATTGGTCTGTTCCCGGCGCACGTCCGAGCCCCAGATCAATCCGTCCGGGATACAGCGTTTCCAGGGTGCCGAATTGTTCAGCGATTACAAGAGATGAGTGGTTCGGGAGCATAATGCCGCCGGAGCCGACGCGGATTTTCTTTGTGCCGCCGGCAATATGGCCGATCAGTACGGCGGTGGCAGAGCTTGCGACACCTTCGATATTATGATGCTCTGCAAGCCAATAACGGTGATAGCCCCACTCCTCTGCACGGCGCGCCAAGTCCATGCTGTTTCGGAATGACTCTGCTATCGTTCCCCCTTGAACAACAGGAGATAAATTCAAGACAGAAAGCAAGGTATCTTTGCGTTGGTTGTTAGACATATTGTTCTCCTTTGCAGTTGTGATATAAGTAAACAGCCTCATGCTGTTACGTCTCTATCGAAAGGACTTCTATCACACCTTAACACAACTGCGTTTAGGATGAAAAGAATTTGATTCGATGAAATTCGAACAATAAAAAAGGCGTTCATCATTTGATTTTTATACAAAAAGCTCCTGTGCCATCTCAATGAAAAGCTTAGCCGCCAAAGAAGCCTCATGTAATGAAGGAACGGCAAGCTGCACATCCCGATACACCTGCGGATCGAGATCCCTAGTCACCACATGCTCCGGCAGCGTCATCCCCGACATCGACATTTCTGATAAAATCGCCAGCCCCAAGCCTTCTTTGATCATGCTGATCGAGGTGTTAACGTTATAGACAGTGAAAGCAGTGTGCAGCGTTGAACCAGCTTGCTTGAACTTATCGATAAAAGGGGATTCATAGCCGCCGTCGCAGACAACCATCGGCTCACAATCGAGATCTTTCAGCGTAATGGCTGATCGGCTGCACAGCGGATGATCATCACGCAGCACGACGACCATTTTGTCTTTTTTCAGCCGAATGTACTCCATCTTGTCTGCCGGATACAGAAGAATGCCGGCATCAATCATCCGTGTATGGAGCCACTCCTTGACTTCGTCTACGGTTCCTTCATGCAAAACAAGCTCCAATTTCGGATACCTTTGTTTAAACTCGCTGATCAGCTTCGGCATAAAATAAGCGGAGGCGGTTGGAAATGTGCCGATATGAATCGTCCCCAGCTCAAGCCCTTTTTCTGCCGCTGCGACCTGCTCAACTTTTTCGATTCCTTTTAACACTTCTCTGATATGGACTAAGATCTTTTTTCCCGTGTCCGTCAGCATCAGGCCGTTTCGGCGGTCACGGATGATCAATTTCACATCAAGCTCGGCTTCAATCGCAGAAATAGCATGGCTGACAGCCGGCTGTGTCATGTTCAGCAACTGTCCCGCTTTTGTAAAACTCCCCGTTTCAGCTACTTTGACGAAAACTCTTAATTGTGTAATGGTCATAACTATTCACTTATGCTCCTCATAAAAAAGATTCATTTTATTTATCTTATGTTCTACCGTATCATATGATAGAAATGATCTACAAGGAGTGATCAAAAATGAAACAGCTATCAAAAACGCGGGCAGCGCTCCTTCTCGCCTTTCTCGTTATCATGTGGGGCATCAATTGGCCGCTGTCGAAAGCCGCGCTCGCCTTTTCGCCGCCTTTATTGTTTGCGGGCATCCGGACGCTGATCGGCGGGCTTTTATTAGTGATTGTTGCACTGCCGCGTATTCATAAACTGCGTTTTAAAGAGACGTGGCCGATTTATCTTGTTTCTGCTCTTTTAAATATTACGTTATTCTACGGACTGCAAACGATCGGGCTGAATTATCTTCCGGCTGGTCTGTTTTCAGCTATCGTATTCTTTCAGCCGGTGCTGATGGGTGTCTTTTCTTGGATGTGGCTCGGCGAATCCATGTTTACGTTGAAAGTGATCGGGCTTGTGCTCGGTTTTGCCGGGGTTGCTGTCATCAGTGCCGCGGGCTTTGGCGGGCATATTTCTGTCATAGGGGTTCTGCTGGCTCTAGGTTCCGCGCTCAGCTGGGCATTCGGAACAGTATTTATGAAAAGAACAGGCAGCCGCGTCGATTCCATCTGGATGGTCGCCTTGCAGCTGACGATTGGCAGTGTATTTTTGCTCGTATCCGGCTTCTGGACAGAGAGCTTTTCCGCGATCCAATGGACAGTCCCATTTGTCGCCAGTCTAATGTTCATCTCAGTGTTTGTCATCGCGCTTGGCTGGCTTGTTTTTTTTACGCTTGTCGGTTCAGGAGAAGCAAGCAAGGTCGCGTCCTACACCTTCTTGATTCCGCTCATTTCAATCGTAGCCAGCTCCATTTTTCTGCATGAACCGCTTACCTTAAGCCTCTTGGCGGGTCTGCTGCTGATTGTCACAAGCATCTGCCTCGTGAATTCAAAATCAAAAGCACAGAAAGCTGCGTTGATCTGTGTAAATGAGAAGGCTTCACAATAATAAAACCCTCTTGTCGGATGTGACAAGAGGGTTTCTTATTTACTGGTGCTTGCGGCCTTTGACCAAATATGCAACTGTAATCAAAAGGTAGATCGCCGCAGTAATGCTGGTAATGACAATTGACGTTGTCATGATGACCCCGATCAGAATGGCGAGTAACGCCAGAATCGCAAACCATGTGGTGTACGGGAACCATTTTACATAATAGGCTGGTGTTTCTGTTTGCCCTTTTCTCGATTTCAAATGAGCGAATCCGATGATCAGCCAAATAAATAAGACTGTATATCCCAGTGACCCCATTAAGTAATTAAACGTCTGGCTTCCGGCGAACAGAGAAATCAATACACCAATATATAAAGAAGAAGTGCACATCAGGATCGCAAACATCGGGACGTTTTTCGATGAAAGCTTAGAAAAGACCCGCGGCAATCTTCCGTCAGTTGCCTGTGTATACAAAATGCGGGACGATCCGTATAAACCTGAATTCATAGAGGAAATGATGGCAAGCAGGATGACTGCATTCATGATATGGTCTGCCCCCGGAATGCCTACCATTTTAAAGACCATCACAAAAGGACTTTCTGGAACTGAATTCACTTGATTCCACGGGATCAGACTGACAATGATGAAAAACGGCAGCAGGTAGAACGCGACAATCCGTGTCAGTGTGCTGCGGACAGCTTTCGGAACAACCTTTTCCGGGTTCTTTGTTTCAGCAAGCGTCACTCCGATAATTTCTGTACCGCCGTAAGAGTAGATCACGACAAGCATCGCCGTAATCAGCCCTGTGCCGCCGTGCGGGAAAAATCCGCCGTGCTCTGTCAGATTCGAAAACCCGGCCGCTGTATGATCACCGAATGATACAAATAAGAGCAGCAATCCTAATAAAATAAAAATAATAATAACGGTAATCTTGATCATAGCCAGCCAATATTCCGTTTCGGCGAAAATTTTTACAGAAAGCAAGTTCACAATTGTAACAACAAGAGAAATTGCTAATGCCAGCACCCAGATCGGGCAGCCCGGCAGCCAATATTGAATAAAAATTGCAGCGACAACAGCTTCAGCTGCAATGTTAAGCACCCACATTTTCCAGTAGATCCAGTCCAAGAAATATGCAGCGTAATTTCCTAGCACCTGCTGCACAAGATCACGGAAGGTTCTCGCGTTTCGGTTGCGCACAGCCATTTCTGCAAGCCCCTGCATAATAAACAGCAAAATAATGCCGCCGAGCAGGTATGCAATAATGACCGATGGCCCTGCCACATCGATTGCCGAGCTGCTTCCTTTAAATAAACCTGCACCGATTGCTCCGCCCAGCGCCATCATCATAATATGGCGGGATGTCATCGTGCGTTTTAACGTCTGATTGTCCTTTTCCATCCTTTTTTCCCTCTCCTTCTCGTCTTCAAAAACAAAAAAGCCCGCCGTCTCCTATCTATACGAATAGATAAAGAGACGACGAGCCTTCGGCTGACCGCGGTACCACTCTTGTTGATTCTTCCTAGAAGAATCCAGCTTTTTGACCCTGTAACGAAGGTTAGCCGTTAAAACATAAGGAATATTCAATCTATTCCGTTTCGTCCTACCACTCCCGGGCGAGTTCAAAGAAGAATCAGACTGCGTCGCACCACCCCGCAGCTCTCTGTTACTGATCCTTTCTTTTACTGCTCCCATTCTATGTGTTTTAGTTTTCTGAAAAACTCAAATTTTACGTTCTGAATATATTAACATAATATACGTGCTTCTGTTTTCTCTGTCAATAACTTGCGAGAAAAAACAAACTGTTATTTTGTCCCTTTTTGAACGGACTTCCAGAAGGATTCCGATTCGTGTCCTAAAGCGTAGACAGAGACACCGGCTATTTTATATTGTTTCGCCAGGCGGCTTTTTGTTTCGATTGTTTTTTCATTTTCATACCAAACGACATGTTTATGTTTCTTTTTGTCAATGTAAGAAAACGTCATAGAACCTGTTTTTTTATTGAATGCCGGCTTTGCTTTCTGCTTCTTAATGAGGGACTTGATGTCATTCCATTCCCTCGCTGAGCTGCCGCTCCCGTCTTTCAGATCCCAATCATAGCCGTACGCAGGGACCCCCATGATCACTTTATTTGCTTTGATTTTTTTGACAGAAAACTGCAGCGAGCGCTTGATCCAGCTTGTGCTTGCCACTGAGCCAGGTTCGCCCCAAATGCCGTGTTCGTCGTAAGTCATGACTTGTACATAGTCCGCATATTTTCCGATTTTCGCATAATCATACGGCCAGCTCCAGTCATCGTTTTTATTATCGGCGCTTTTGGCCGGAAGGGATACCATTGTTTTGATATGTTTCTTTTTCAGAGCTTGTGAGACATATTGAATGAAGCTTGAGTATGCAGAACGGTCTTTCGGATTAACTGCCTCAAAGTCAATATTGACTCCGTAATAGTGGTGTTTTTTTGCCAAAGAAATGAGCTGGTCAGTGAATCGTTTTCTCGCTGTTTTGTCAGTCATGACCCGATGCGCTAAGTTTCCGTCAAAATCATAAATAGCGTCATTATAATTGGAAATGACGGCCCACGTTTTGATTTTATTTTTCTTCGCGTATGTAAGCTGCTTGCTCGGGACATCGCCAATCACACGTCCGTTTTTATCAAACGCAAACGTATCAGTGGCGATAGAGTTGATATATTTATGATACTTCGTAAGAGAATTGTATGATGCCGTATCCCCAGTTGTATAGCCTAATGTCATACCGGCCGCCTTTGCTTCTGTTTTTGTATACATAAACAGAACGATTGCTATCGCTAGTGAAACAGCTATGATCAGCCATTTTTTCATTTCGTTTCCTCCTTTTTCACGTCATACTCTTCTCATCGGCCAAATTTTTGGAAAATGAAGTTTTTTCAAGCAGAAAGCCCGGCATAGGTAGCCGGGCTTTCTGGATCAGCGGTCAGATATGAGAATATAAGCTGCTTTTACCGGACCGTGAACACCGACCACCAAATCCATTTCGATGTCGGCGGAGTTGCTCGGTCCTGTAATGTAGTTAATGCATGAGGGAACCGTGATGCCGTCAGCAATATTTTGCCGGATGATATCACTGGCTTGTGTCATTCTCGGCACGATGCTTGATTTTGGCACAATGGCGATATAGGTTGTCGGCAGAAGGCTGACAGAGCGGCCGATGTCTTTTGAAGAATAAAGGACAACCGTACCCGACTCGGCCAGTGTGATTTCACTGAATGTAATCCCCACATTGGCTTGCTCCGCTTTTTTGATATTTTCTTCACCTTTGTCAGCATCCCATTCCCAGACTTGCGTTCCTTCACCAGGCCAGTCTTTGGTGAGCAGGCTTTTTAAACCGTAAGCCTCAAACCGGGGATCCTTGGGAATGATGACAGGCCCTCCGGAAAACCGGCTGACTTGTTCACGCAAGGCATCGTACAGACCGGTTGAATCCGTCTCAATCAGCTCAGTATGGATTTTGACACAATGGTTTTTGAGCACCGTGACTAAATCATCGGGCGAATACCCTTCAAATGTTTTATATTGCGGCTGATGCGCCCACTCAGGGACGGCCACGCCGCCTGTTCTTCTTTCACGGCCAAGGCGTGACGCGATCCGGTTTAAAAAGCTTTCTTGATTCTGAATGGTTCCCTTCGTCATCACTGCTCCTCCTTTGTGTGCTCAGCTGTCTCTCTGTCTGTAAACCAGTCTCTGAATCTTGATTTATGCGGTGCCGGGAAATCGCGGATTTGCGTCCAGCCTTTTAGCGGACCGGGTCCTTTCGAAATTTTGTCATCCTCTGTAAAAGGCGTCATGGCGGCAGGCGCCCATTTTGAGCCCATTTTATAAAGCGACAAAGAGGAAGACCCAAGACCGAACGCTTTCATCGCAAGCTTTTCACTGATCGGCGCTCTGCCTTCTTTTTCGACGATGTTCTGACGATGCTTGAGAAGCAGCTCATGAAGCGGAATTTTGACCGGGCAGGCTTCTGAACAAGCTGCGCACAGTGTAGACGCGTACGGCAGCTCCTTGTAATCGTCATAACCGCCGAGCAGCGGCGATAAAACGGCTCCAATCGGCCCCGAGTAAATCGAGCCGTATGAGTGTCCGCCGACATGGCGGTACACAGGGCAGACATTGATACAGGCCGCACAGCGGATACATTGCAGCACAGACTGAAATTCGGTGCCCAGAATGTTGGACCGGCCGTTATCCACGATGACAAGGTGGAATTCCTCCGGGCCGTCGATTTCGTCTTCCAATTTTGGGCCGGTTAAGGCCGTAATATAACTCGTCAGCCGCTGTCCGACAGCGCTTCTTGTCAGCATGCCGACAAGCACTTCAAATTCGGAAAATGACGGGACAATGCGTTCCATTCCCATGACAGTGATTTGTGTTTTCGGCAATGTCGTGACAAGCCGCCCGTTTCCTTCATTGGTTACAAGGCTGACTGAACCCGTGTCGGCAATGGCAAAGTTGCAGCCGGTAATGCCGATGTCGGCTTCCAGAAATTTTTGCCGCAGGATGCCGCGCGCATGCATGACGAGCTCTTCCGGTTTCTCTGTCTGTTTATAATCCAGTCTTTCTTTAAACACATCGCGAATCTGCTCTTTATTTTTATGAAGAGCCGGCGCCACAATATGTGACGGCGGGTCGTGATCATCAATCTGCAAGATATATTCGCCGAGGTCGGTTTCGACCACTTCGCAGCCTTCCTTCTCCAGCACTTCATTCAGATTGATTTCTTCCGTCACCATAGATTTAGACTTTACGATTTTTTTGCCGTTTTTCTTTTGAATCACGCTGCGGATATAAGAGGAAGCTTCTTCAGCTGTTTCAGCAAAATAAACGTGTCCTCCTCTGTTTGATACATTGGATGCTAGCTGTTCCAAATAAAAATCAAGATTTTCAAGGACATGCTGTCTGATCTCCTCAGATAACGAACGCCATTCTTCCCAGTTTCCCAGCTCTTCGGCCGCTTCCAGCCGTCTCGTCCGCAGACGCTCCTGCGCACCCGAGACAGCGCCTCTCATAAATTCATTATCGATCCCCTGTGATACCCGCTCTTTAAAAGCGTCAGTACCGATTTTCATCGCCATGATCCTTTTCCCCCTCTGTATCAAGTGTTATCTGCTGTTGAGCACTTCGGCGATGTGCATCACTTTGACATTCTTGTCCTTACGATCAAGCCGACCTCCGATATTCATCAAACAGCCGCAGTCAGCGCCGATGAGCACCTCTGCTCCCGTATCCTCCACACATGCGACTTTCTCATCAACCATCTGCTCAGAAATCTGCGCCATTTTGACAGAGAATGTTCCTCCGAATCCGCAGCAGTTGTGTTTCCCCGGAAGTGACGTGAATTCAAGCCCATTTACATGGCTCAGCAGTTTCATCGGCTCCTCCGATACGCCGAGCAGCCTTGTCATATGGCATGACGTATGTAAGGTCGCTCTTTTATGAAGGGTTGCGCCGACATCCTCTACCCCAAGGACATTGACGATAAAATCGGTTAATTCATACGTTTTATCGGCCAGCTTCTGCGCTTTATCCGCCCATTTCGGATCATCTTTAAACAGGTGCGGATACTCCCTGAACATTGTGGTGCAGGAACCGGATGGACTGACGACATAATCTGACTCCTGAAACGTTTCGATCATTCGTTTCATTGCTTTTTTGGCGTCATTTACGTAACCGCTGTTGTAAGCCGGCTGGCCGCAGCAGATCTGCCCCTCCGGAAAATCAACCTCACATCCGAGCCGCTCAAGCAGCTCTACCGTTGCTTTTCCTACGTTTGTTTGAAACATATCAACAAGACAAGTGACAAAAAGTGAGACTTTCATGATGAACCCCTCTCTCATCCCCAATATATGATCTGGTCATCTGATGACCTGAAGTTAAAGCATTTACCAATATCGTACACTATTTGGACACAAAATTGAAAGCATTTTCTAATGATTTCAGCAATAAAAAAACGCCTGTACATAGGACAGCGCGTTTAAAAAAGCGATACTGCTTTTTCATGTTCTTGCACACACTTTCTGTATTTCTTATATGTTTTCACAAAGAGATAAAGAAACGAAAGACCTCATGAGCGCAAAAGCATTTCAAACAAAAAAGCACCGACGACCGCTGAACCTGACATATCCATAACCCCGATGTATAGTACAAGCTTTGCGGACGGACAGATAAGAAAACCAGAAAATAACCATGTAAATAAAAAGGAACCTGGTTCTGTACGATTCACCAGGTTCCTCATTAAATCCATCCTTTCTCCTCAGCTATACTAGCCGCTTCTGTCCGATTTTTTGCATTCAGTTTTTGGATGATTTCTGAGATATAGTTTCGGACTGTGCCTTGAGATAAATAGAGTTCAAGTGTGATGTCTTTTGTTGTCTTGCCTAAAGCAGCCAGCCGCAGTATTTGTTGTTCTCTTACAGTCAGCGGATTTTCATCACGAATCATGTTGAAGGTTAATTCCGGGCTGAACATCCGTTTTCCCTTTACACACTTTCGTATGGCATCTGCCAGATCGTCGATTTCCCCATCCTTCAAAAGATACCCGTGTACGCCGGCTTTGACGGCGCGTTCAAAATATCCGGGGCGGGCAAAGGTTGTCAGAATAATGACCTTGCTTTTACAGCCTTTTTTCATTAGCTCCTCTGCAACCTCCAGCCCGCTGTAAACCGGCATTTCAATGTCCATGATGCAGACATCCGGCTCCAGCTTGAGAATGGCTTTCAGCGCCTCTTCTCCATTTAACGCTTGTCCGATGACCTTCATATCCTCTTCCAGGTCAAGCAAGGATCCCAGAGCGCCTAAAAGCATTCGCTGGTCCTCGGCAATAAATAGACGAATCATCTATTTCGTCCTCCTCCTATCATTCTGCTTTTCTAATGAGCGGAATCGTCAGTGTCAACACCGTTCCGTTTTGGGCTGAAAGAGTCAGTCCTCCGTCAATAAACATCAGCCGCTCTTCCATTCCCCGCAATCCATTCCCAAACATCTTCTCCTTCACCGCTCCTGTTCCGTCGTCCCGTATCACAACGGTCATTTTGTCGGCATATTGAGAAATGGTGACTGCACAATGGGTCGCTTTGCTGTGCTTGATGATATTTGTCACTGCCTCCCGCATACACATACTGACAATATTTTGAGTGACGGGAGAGATGTCTGAAAAATCTTCGGTCCCTTCGTATTGAAAGGTAATATTACCCGCTCTTAAAATGTGCCGAATGTTGGCTAGCTCTTCCGTCATGGTGACCGTTCTCATATCCGCAACAAGCTCACGAACTTGTTTGAGTGCCGCACGCGAGCTTGTTTCCATTTCTTTCGCTTCAAGCTTGGTCCGTTCTGCATCTGCTGCCGCCAGCCGCTGAATCAGCTGGCTTTTTAACGTGAGGAGCGAGAGGGTATGGCCGAGTGTATCATGAAGATCGCGTGCTATCCGAACACGTTCCTCCCTTTTGGTGAGTTCCTTTATATGTTCGTTGGCTTGGTCAAGCTTTTTTTCAAGCTCTATCCTTCGAAACATGGAACGAATTCCGAAGGGAGAAATCAGCATAATGACCAGAAACGGCAGAACAGAAAACAGCTCCCTGATCGAGGCCGAATCCGCCAGAAAATGATACACGCAAGGAAATACCAGCATGAAAACAAGACCAAAGAAAGCACGGTTGAACTTCGTTTTCTCGCGGTAATAGCCCACAAAGTTTGCCGGGAAAAAGCCTAAATAAATATAGCTGATATGATAAAACAAACTATAAATAAAAATAATGGCCATTTGCGCGCATAACCAATACGTAAATGAAGGTCTGTCCGCACTGACGAACAATTGACGATATGTCACAACAAATAGGAGCAGCATGCCATATCCCAGCACTTGTTTGCTGCCCGATTCTCTCAATAAAGAAAGAAACGGCATAATGGTATACACCAAAAAGATATAAGGGAAAAAACCGAATTGCTTGGGGAATATGGATTTTATAAGTTTCATGTATTACACCGCTTCTTGTTTTCTTCTTATATACTTAAATAGTAGCATGAAGATCACTAAATAAGCGATTAACATCAGAACATTTTTCCAGGTTGGAAGCTCGCCCTGAACAAGAGCCCACGCTCCGCTTCCAAAATGATAAGACGGGAGCCACTGCCCTATGTTTTTCAATATGTCCGGCATGACCTCGATCGGCATCCACATGCCCCCGCTTATCGCCAGCAGCATGTAAAGCACATTACTGACCCCGGCTGCCGTTTCTACTTTTCTCATGAGACCGATTAATGTTCCTAACGCTAAGAACGGAAATGCGCCAATTAAAATCCAAAGCCCGCTCATCACCCATTCAAACAGTGACAAGTCAATGCTGTTTATGATGGCGCCCGCAAGAAAAATGACAGTAATAGATAAAAGATGAATGACACTTTGCCCGATCATCTGAGCCGCCAAATAAATATGATCCGGAAGAGGCGTGATGCGTATAAAAACTGACCAGCCTTGTGCCCGTTCTTGTACCAAACGGATTCCAAGCGTCATCATAGACGAGCCCATTACGCTGAAGGTTGTCATAGACATTAGGTAATGGGCATTCCAGGCGCCTTTGTCAGCGACATTGGTATTCACTACGTTTGTAAAGAGATAGTAAAAGGCAATCGGCATAACAAGCGACCAAAACACAAAATATTTATTCCTGAGCACCCTTTTCATTTCAGCTATGCACTGTTTCCGCAACATGTTCATCTCACATCGCCTCCCTGTTCCCGTCAGCAAGCTGTCGAAATGCCTCATCAAGTGTTCCTTGTTCGATTCGAATATCACGTGCATTGATGTGTTCTTGAAAGATGAGCGCCAACACTTTATCAGTATTTGACGTTTGAATGCTGACTCGCTGATGTTTTTGCGTCACTCGTTCTACTTCCGGATGCCGATAAAGCTTTTCCAATGATTCATCCGATGAAACCTTAAAAGAAACAGACTGTTTCTGAATCCTTGCCCTGATTTGTTTCGGCGTTTCGTCTGCGGCAAGCCGTCCTTCAGCAAAAAACAAAATGCGCTGTGCGGCATCATCTGCTTCCTGTAAATAATGGGTTGAAAAAATAATGGTCTTTCCTTGATCCGCCAAGCTATTCACTGTCTTCCAAAACTGGTGTCTGGATGTCGTGTCCATTCCGACAGTTGGTTCATCAAATACTAGTAACTCCGGATTGCCGGCAAGTGCCAAAGCAAAGCTCAGACGGCGTTTTTGGCCGCCGGATAATTTCTCTGCCGGTGTTTTCAAATCTTCTTTTGTGAGTGCTGTCAGTGAAACAAGCTCTTTCATGGATAATGGATGGGGATAATAACTGCGGATAAGCTCGAGGGTTTCGCAGACCTTTAATCCCGGCATAACACTCACCTCCTGCAGCATGGTGCCGATTTTTTGACGCACCTGTTTTTCATCAGGCTGACGGTTAAATAATTTGATTTCACCCTCACTTGGCTTCAGCAATCCCAGCATCATAGAGATCGCTGTTGTCTTCCCTGCGCCATTCGGGCCGAGGATGGCGACAATCTCTCCTTTTCCTATGCTGAATTGAATGTTCTTCACTGCTGTTTTTTGCTGAAAATATTTTGTGACATTTCTTACTGACACAACCTCATTCATCACATGAGCACCTCCTGATTGCTTACATCAATTGTAAAATACCGGAACAGATGATTTTTAGTAAGGGGTGTCATGAATATGAGATGACAAATGTCATTTGTCTCATTCAGATGATATGACCGCCTTATACTTTTTCCGGCACCCAGGCAATCCTCCCGCTACATCTTCCCATCAATCCTGCTCTCCATGCCGCATGTCCTCTATCTGCAAGACTCCTATTTACTTTTATAGAATGCCCGCAATTCACACCCCGAAGTGGTATGATATACATAGTAATCTTCATGTCGTTTTGGCTGAAAGGAGCAGACTATGAATCAATCAATTTTGACTAGGAATCATGTGAAGGTGAGGGGGAACGGCACAACACCAATTGTATTTGCACCTGGATTCGGGTGTGATCAAAGTGTGTGGGATGCCGTAGTTCCTGCCTTTGAAGACGAATATCAGCTGATTTTATTTGATTACGTGGGTGCGGGGAATTCTGATTTGCGGGCATATGATATGAATCGTTACAGCACACTTGACGGCTATGCACAAGATGTTATCGATATTTGCGAAGCCTTAGATCTGTCAAAAATTGTGTTTGTGGGGCATTCTGTCGGGGCTGTCATTGGCATGCTTGCATCATTACGCCGTCCTGAGCTTTTTTCACAACTGATTATGGTGGGGCCTTCTCCTTGCTATTTAAATGATCCGCCTGAGTATTACGGAGGTTTTGAGGAAGATCAGCTCCTTGGGTTAATCGAGATGATGGAGAAAAATTACATTGGCTGGGCAACCGTTTTTGCGGCGACCGTAGTGAATCAGCCGGATCGTCCAGAAATTAAGGAAGAGCTGGAAAGCCGTTTTTGTTCTACTGATCCTATCATCGCACGGCAATTCGCAAAGGCGGCGTTTTTTTCAGATCACCGAAAAGATCTTCCAAAGGTGACCGTGCCTTCGCTTATCCTGCAATGTTCGAATGATGTCATTGCACCGTCAGCAGTAGGTGAGTATATGCAAAAGCATCTCCCTTACAGCACACTCATACAGATGAAAGCCAACGGGCACTGCCCGCATATGAGCCATCCCGAAGAGACAGTACAGCTGATCAGGGATTATTTGAATGCATACGTGATTTAGGAACGAAAGGGATAGAGGTGACCCTCTGAATGGATCAACAATTGAATTATGCACCATGCGGTTTCCTTACTTTATCTGAAGAGGGTACAATTTTAGCTGTCAATCACACCTTGCTTAAGATTCTTGATTATGAACCGGAACAGGTGATCGGCCAGCATATCAATGCTCTTTTAACCATTCCTGCAAAACTTTTTTATCAGCTTTATTTTGTTCCGCTTTTGCAGCTGGAGCAACACATTGAAGAAATGTACATCTCCCTGGAAACAAACAATGGGGAAGAAATCCCGGTCCTAGTAAACGCTGTTCAGAGAACGGATCAGGAAGCTGCTGTAACAGAATGCGTTGTCATTCCGATGCGGAAGCGAAATGAATATGAAAATGAACTGCTGATTGCCAGAAACGAGGTCGAGGAAGCACTGCTCGCCAAACAGAAAGCAAATGCGGAGTTAGAAAATGCTTTGCGGACGCTGAATGAGAAACAAGAAGAGCTTCTCGCGATCAATAAGGAAAATCAGCAATTCAGATCGAATACAAAAAGAGAGCTTGAACTCGCCAGAAAGATTCAAGAAAATTCATTGACCGAACCGATGATGACGGATCATATTCAAATTGAATCGTATTATAAAGCATCCAGTGACTTATCAGGCGACTTATATGGATTTTATCAAATCGATGAGCACCGCTATGGCTTGATCATCCTTGATGTAATGGGACACGGCATTTCTTCTGCATTAGTTACGATGTCCCTCCATCCTTTGTTCCAGCGATTAATGACGCAGGGACTCAGTCCCGACAAAGTCATGAAAGAGTTAGACTACCATCTTCACAGCTTGTTTCAAAACGATGAGGAGGCAAGGCATTATTGCACCGCTATTTGTCTTATCATTGATACAGACCTGCAAAGAATTGAATATGTCAACGCGGGCCATCCGCCCGCATTATGGCAGGATGCTAAGGGAACCCAATCCACGCTGGACACAACCGCTCCGCCAATCGGGATGTTTGAAGAAGCGGTGTTTCAGTCAAGCACCCTTCACTATACACACGGCGGAAGGCTGCTTCTGTATACAGACGGTGTGATGGACCCGACGGCTTCATGTTATTTAGTCCATTTATTAAAGGATCATCCTGTTTTGCCTATAACTGAACTGAAAAACAAAATCCTCTCATCTCTTCAAGCTGAGCCTAAAAATGATGATGAGTGTTTTATTTTAATAGATGTAAAATAAAAGAATCCATGAGAGATAACAATGCATTGTTACGCCTCATGGATTTTCATTTTTTCAGTGATTTTTCGGGATATGGCCTGTTTCCGCGTATTTGAATACCTGTAAGGAAGGCAGCGGGTGTCCGTTGAAATCAAACAAAGCTTGATTATCCACTGCACTTCCCCCGTACCACTTACCTGCGTCTTCAGGATCGTATTCGGCTGCATAGCTGGCGGCCCATCCGGAACCGTATGTTTCCCATATCGTTTTATTTCTCTCAAATTGCGTCTTCGGGCCGACAGGAACCCATGCAGGCTCCCAATAAAAAACACCCAGTCCGGCCGGTCCTGTTTTTGCCACTGCGTCCATCACATCTCTTACGGCATTTGCCTGGCCTTGCACTGAAATCGGGTATGGCAGCGTCTGACTGCTTTTAGGCGCTGTGTTTTCATGTCCGTCTCCGTCCTCAGCCGTATAGGTGTATGACGTTTCCGCCACCATGACTTTTTTGCCGTACGTATCCGCAACAGCTTTCAGTACGGAGGACAAATTGTGTAACGTACCGTGCCAGAATGGATAATACGAGCTGGCAAATACATCATAATCGACTTTGTTTTTGTTGAGGGTTTCAGCAATATATGAATATCGTCCTGGCGTTTCTGGGTTGGTGAAATGCAGCGCGACCAATATGTCTCGATTTATTTCCCTGACTGCCCGGCTACCTTCATTGAATAATTGACTCATCTTCTTCCAATCCGTTTCACCGGCAATTGCTCCTGTTGTTTCGTTTCCGACCTGTACCATACCGATATCAATGCCTTCCCTGACCATGGCCTGCAGACTTTGTTTTGTAAATGTATAGAGCTTTGCTTTCTTTGCTTCGAAGCTTAAGTTCACCCAAGCTTTTGGCACCTTCTGTTTTGCAGGATCAGCCCAGAAATCGGAATAATGAAAGTCTGCCAGCAGCTTCATCCCGTTCGCGGTTGCCCTTTTTCCAATTTGGATGGCTTTTTGAACATCATTATTGCCTCCCCCATAACCATTGCCATGAGCGTTATACGGGTCATTCCAGATGCGGACGCGGACATAGTTGACGCCTGCTTGCTTTAAGGTTGTAAAGATGTCCTGACGTTTCCCGCTTCCATTGTAAAAGGTCACACCGCTGTTCTCTAAAGCAATAATGCTCGACACGTCAACTCCTTTGATAAAGTCCTTGTTCATGCCCGCTACCTTTTTAACAAAAAGGTCATCCGCACGAAGCTCCGATACATATTTCTTCCCCTCTGCCGCAGCATACCCAGTCGAACTTTCGGTCCCGCTCCAGACGATGACAGCGGCTAACAGCATGATGATTTTGCTTTTCATATTTCCACCCTCTCACGTAAGCGATTTCAAAAAAGACCCCGCCCATATCGAGCGGAGGCACACCTAATGTGAGTTCACGACAATTCTCACTTCATATTTTTCCAAGATCAAGTCTCCTGAAAGCATTTCACCAGTAACGATATCCTTCACACGCTTATCAAACGAAACCAGCTGCTGTTGTTCCGTAAAATTCATGATGAAAATATAATCATTGTGCTGATCCTGTCTCGCCTGTACGGAGACGCCTTTTCCATGCTTAACCGGAAAAACCGGAGATAAAGACAGTTCTTTTATCAAACTCAAATAAAAATCCCGGTGAAATTGATCCTCTAAACGCGCGCCGATAAAATACGCTTTTCCTTGTTCATATTGATGGCTTGTAACCGCGGGGGTATGCGCATAAAAGTCATCCTGATACACACCCTCTGCCGTTGCGGCTTTCAATTCGATCACCGTTGCATAATCTTTCATTTCATACGTTTGATTGCGATAGCTGACAGCATTTCGATCTTTCGGATACAGCGTATCTGTTTCGAGCGTCTCAATTCCAAATATCGTTTGCAAGTCTGGATGCCAACCGCCTGTGTACGTTAAATCATGCTCATTGACGATTCCGCTGATATACGTCATCACCAAGGTGCCCCCGTTAGCCGTAAACTTCTTTAATCGCGAAATGGTTTCTTCACTGATTACATACAGCATGGGGACGATCAGCAGCTTATACGCTGAAAAATCATGTTCTTTTGTAATCACGTCGACCGGGATATCCTGTTCCCAGAAAGTGCGGTAATGCTGCTGCAGTGTTTGCGGATAACGCTTTGTCGCTTTTGCAAATCCCTGAGCGTCCTGAAGCGCCCAGTCATTTTCCCAATCATACAAAATAGCAGCTTCAGACGGCCTCTTCGTTCCAACGATATCAGCAAGCTTTTCCAATGTCTCCCCGACTTTTGCCACTTCTTGAAAGACACGGTTCTTTGGGCTGTTGTCATGATCCACAATCGCCCCATGCAGTTTTTCCGACGATCCCCGTGATTTTCGAAATTGGAAATAGAGAATGCTGTCTGATCCGTGGGCAATCATTTGCATAGATGAAAGCAGGTTCATGCCGGGACGCTTTGCTTTATTGACGTTATGCCAATTGACAGCGCTGGGCGTACACTCCATTAATAAAAAGGGCTGCTGCTTCAGGCTTCGGTAAAGATCATTGATAAAGCCGACCTTCATCGCCAAATCTGCTGTGCTTTCCCAATCATTGTGCCACACAGGATAAGCGTCCCAGCTGATGACATCCACATGCTTTGCAAATTTGCTGTAGTCCAGGCCTTGATACGGAATCAAATCCGGTGTGTCAGCCATAAAGTTCGTTGTGATAGGAATATCAGGCGTCAGTTCTTTCAGCGGAATGATTTCATTTTCATAAAACGAAATGGTTTGATCCGTGACAAACCGGCGCCAGTCTAAGTTCAGTCCATGCAAGCCATTTTCTCCAATCGGGGAAGGGCTTTCAATTTGAGACCAGTCATTAAATGTATGGCTCCAAAACGGTGTCCACCACGCGTTATTCAATGCCTTGAGACTATTATCATATTTCATTCTCAGCCACTCTCTGAAAGCGTTCTGGCATAGGTCACAGTGGCATTCTCCTCCATATTCATTGGAAATATGCCACATCAAAAGCGCCGGATGACCGCCGTATCTTTCTGCTAATAAACGGTTGATGTGCCGCGTTTTTTCACGATAGACCTTGGACGTCAGACAGTGGTTGTGCCGTCCGCCGTGCAGCTGTTTCACCCTAGAGGCATTGACCCGCAGCACTTCAGGATAGGTTTGCGACAGCCAGGCAGGACGCGCTCCGCTCGGCGTTGCTAAAATGACACGGCCGCCGATGCTGTGAATACGGTCAAAAACATCATCAAGCCATTCAAATTGATATACACCTTCCTCTGGCTCAAGCGCACTCCATGCAAAAATGCCGACAGAAAACGTATTGGTATGGGAAAGCTTCATCAGCTTTATATCGTCGGCTAAAATATCCGGCCGATCCAGCCATTGATCAGGATTGTAGTCTCCTCCGTGGAGCATAAACTTCGCTTTTGTAACGTGCGTTTTTTCAAGCTTTGACATGATTTTCTCCCCCTTATTCTCTTATCCTTTCGTTCCGCCTGCGGTTAATCCGGACACAAAGTTCTTTTGCAGCATGATAAAGATGACGGCAACCGGTATACTGATGAGCAAGGCACCCGCCGCAAATGTCGTATAGCTTGCTCCCATGACATCATTGACTAAATTGAATAAGCCTACGGGCAATGTATATGATTCCGGTGTTCTCAATATCGTTGATGACAAAACAAAATCTCCGAGCGGGCCGGTAAAGCCATTCATCGCAACCACTGCCGCCATCGGTTTTGATAAAGGCAGGATGATCTGCAAAAAGATCCTCGTGCTGCTTGCTCCGTCCATTTTTGCACTTTCGTCTAAATCAATCGGAATGGAATCCATATATCCTTTCATTAAGTACGTATTCATCGGGATCAGGCCGCCGATATAAAGCAGGATCAGCAGCCAATGGCTATTGACCATTCCTAATATTTGAGCCAGCACAAACAGGGCAATCAAAGCAGAAAACTGAGGGATCATTTGCAGCAATAAAAAGAGTGTTAATGCGTATTTCCTTCCTTTAAACCGAAAGCGGGAAAATGCATAAGCCGTAAACGTCACACAGATCAGTGAGCCAGCCATCGTAAACAGGCTGATTTTTATCGAGTTGATATACCACTGCACATATTGAAGGCTTTCTTTGCCCGCAAATAATTCTCTGTAGTGGTCAAATGTCGGATTCTTCGGAATGAGGGATGTACTGATTAAACTGTTGCCGGGATTAAAGCTGGCGCCTGCCGTCCAAAGGAGAGGATACACAATGATGACCGCCATGCAGGCTAAAAACAAGTAAGAGAAAAGGAGCCGCACAAATTTTCTGACCTTCATATCTGCCAGCATGTCTTATGCCTCCTCTTTAAAAGACTTCGTCTGTCTGAATTGCCACAATGCAATGGCAATCACAAACACAGACAATAAAATGGTTAAAGCAGCCGCAAGGGAATATTGGCTCGACTGCATCGTCAATTTATAAATCCACGATACGAGGATATCTGTTCCGCCGGCTGTTGATCCGGCTACAGCCGGACCGCCACCATTGAAAAGATAAATAATATTAAAGTTATTAAAATTAAATGTGAACTGCGTAATGATAATCGGAGCCATCGCAATGAACACCATCGGGAGCGTGATGTATCTCAGCTTTGAGAAGATGGAAGCGCCATCAATTGTCGCCGCTTCATAAAGATCTTCAGGAATCGATTGCAAAACACCTGTTGAAACAAGGAAGATATACGGAAAACCAAGCCAGCCCTGCATGAGGATCAGCGCCAGCCTCGACCAATTCGCATCTGTCATCCACGGAAGCGGATCAATGCCAAAGAAAGCCAAAATGTCTTGATTCATTGCGCCGAAACTATCGTTAAACAAACCGGCAAAAATTAAAATCGTGACAAAGCCGGGAACAGCCCATGGCAAAATCAAAATGGTCCGGAAAAACCGTTTAAACCGGATGTCTTTCTGATTCACAATGATCGCCAGACATATCCCCAGACTGACTTGCAGAGTGGAGGCACAAAGTGTCCACACCACTGTCCAAGCCAGCACATCAAAAAAGGTCGAGCGCCAAATATCAACAGTGAAAATATCAGTGAATGTTTGAAAACCAACCCAATCTACTAATTTAGCAGGAGGGGAATGATATAAATCATAGTTTGTAAAAGCTAAGGCAAAGCTGAATAAGATGGGAAAGATCACTGCGAAAATTAAAATAAACAGAGATGGTCCGCTGACGACATATGGATAGCCTTGAGCAATAATATTTTGATATTGTTCTTTGAGAGAGCTCATAGGCTTCTTTTCATCTCGCCGTTTTCCGCTTTGATAAGCGTCTCGCAAATTCACATAATATACCGCGAGTCCAAAGCATGTCACAATGACAGCGATAATGCCTTCCGCCAGCAAAAACACCGAGTTATCCCGCGGCACGTCTGTTCCCAGCGTAAAAATTCCCCAAAGCCCCATATTCAGCAAATCTCCAAATACCGCAAAAAACGATGCGCCCAGTAGGAGAAACAAGAGGCCTTTTATCCATTGTGTGTTGTAGAATTGCCCAAGGCCCGGAATGATTGACAGTAACAAAGCGACTTTACGATGCTGCACCGTTTTCACCTCTCTTACAATACAAATCTTCTTTTCTCTTTATTTTCCGCTATGCTTTGCCTTCATCTGCCCTTTGGCCGTTTCAGCAGCCTGATCTAAGGCTTTTTTTGGGTTCGCTTTTCCTGTTGCAATCGTTTGTAATGCTGAATCCGCCGGGGTCCATATTTCGTTCATTTCCGGTATATTCGGCGTCTGCTCTGAGAAGCGGGATTGCTCGGTGACCGCCCGTGCCGCTTCGCTTTTCATGATCGCCTTGTCACTCGCTAATGATTGAACGGCCGGAACTTCTTTCGTTTGTTCATATCGTTTTTTAGAATTCTTTTCATTAGCCAGAAAAACGGCTAACTCTTGTGCCAGCTCTGCATGTTTTGAAAATGCGCTGACATTGTAGCTTTTGACGCCGATAAACGAGCTCATGTTTTTGCCGTTTTCCAGCTTAGGAAGCTTTGTGATGCCATAATCAATTCCCGCTTTTGAAAAGGCTTCTACATTCCACGGGCCTGAGATTATCGCGGCAGCCTTTCCTTCTGTAAACAGTGATTCGAGTACATTGATTCCCTGCTCTCCGACAATGCCGGCCGGGAATAAGCCGTCTTGATAAAACTTCTGAATCAGCTCAGCACCTTTGACAGCGCCTTCATTATTGATTCCAAGATCAGACGGGTCATCGTTTCCGTCCTTATCCTTTCCAAAGATATATCCGCCGTACCCGCCCATGACACTTTGCGCGTAATAAATTTGATCAAATAAGGCTAAAAATCCAAATTTGCTGCCATCAGCCGTTTTTTTAGAGTAGTCGTACCACTCTTCCAGCGTTTGCGGCAATTCGTCCTCTGAGATGAGATCTTTGTTATAAAAAAGCACTGTTGTTTCGACGGCTTTAGGCAGGCCATAAAGCTTCTGATCCACCATTTGAGACTGAATGGATGCGTCTGTGTAGAGCGATCGAACATCTTTTTCGACGTTTAATTCTTTGATTAATCCCTCTGTGACAGCCGTTCCGATCTGGTCACCGGGCATCGTTAACACGTCAGGCCCTGTGCCGGCCGGACCGTCCATACGCAAATCTTCAATCTGCTGGGCATAAGGTTTTTCAACAACTTTGACCTTTACATCATGCTCTTTTTCAAATTCGGCAACAGCGTCTTTAATGCCGATGCTTTTTTCTTTATCCTCCCACACGACAAGCTCCGAGCCCTTTGAACTTGTTTTTTCGCTGCTGCTTTCCTGCGGGCCGCAGGCGGTTAAAGATAAACTGACAGCCACGCAGAGCATGACACCGGCGTACTTTTTTACCATTTTCATCAATTGTCACCCTTTCGCTCTTAATGAAAGCGCTTTAAAAATAATATAGCACGGCTGAGAAAATGTGTAAACAAACTATTTACTCACATCGGTAAATTTTTTTACCTAATAAAAAATGACTTAGACTCCTAAGCCATTTTGAAATATGATTTAATTTAGGCTCTTTCTAACGATTAATTCAGCCCCCATATATAACGTTTTAACCGTTTTCCGTTTTTCCAGCACTCGCTCAAGCAATAATTCCACAGCGTTTTTACATAGTTCCTTGATATCAATATGAAAGGTTGTCAACGGCGGAGAGACGTACTTGGCAAAGCTGATGTTATTGATACTCATGACACTCACTCTGTTTGGTATCGCGATGCCTTTTTCATTCAGGGCTTGCAGACAGCCGACCGCGATCGGGTCTGCCGCGATAAAAAAGGCGGTCGGAAGCTGATCGCCCAATGCTTCAATCGCTTTAGTCATCAGGCGGTAGCCATTTTCGACGGAGAAGCCGCGGTGGCATAAAATATAGCGCTCGTCCAGCATCCCTTTTTCCCGCATATAGGATCGGAACGTTTTTTCACGAATATCCATTTCATCCTGATTCGTGTTCGGATTTTTGTACGTGCCGCCAATAAATCCGATATTCTTATGCCCTTTTTCAAGCAGGATGTTTACCGTTTTCTTCGTCATTTGCGCTAAGTCCGGCCTGACCGAATCAAAATGGTCGGGATCAGGGGAAGAGTCAATAAAAACGCCGTTCTCCGTCAGATTTCTGAGAAACGCTAATTCTTTATCAGAAAAGGTACCCACGGCAATAAAACCTTCTGTATGAGCTGGAATGCATTCAATACCGTCCGTTATTTTATAGGTCGTCATGTCGACATTGAAGGTTTTCGCCAAATTCTCTACTTCTAATCTCATTGTTTTGAAATAGACATCTTCCAGCTCTTCTTGATCTGTCAGCCAATATAAAAAAGCGATGTGTTTCACCAGCGGCCTTACAGTTTTCTTGCGATAATTAAGTTTCTCAGCGGCTTCATAGATCTTTTCACGCGTCTCGTCCGGTACAGAAAGGCTCTCATCGTTATTTAAAACGCGGGAAACGGTTGAAATCGAAAATCCCGCGGCTTGTGCGATATCTTTAATTGTCGCCATTATATCTGCCTCCATTTTTAAGCATACCAGTGGCCATTTTAGTAAAATATTTTACTTTCTTTTTCTTAAATGTCAAGCAGTGTAAGCTGCACAAAGTAAATAAGACTGAACCATTGCAGCTCAGTCTTGGTTGTTTGTATGCACCAGCAGCATTGCCCGGGAAATGAGTCGGTTATTGGATATTTTCCTCAAAATATCTCGAAAGGACATCTTCCACATTCGTCAAGTGTGCCAGCATCGCTTCTTCCGCCTTTGCTCCGTCCTGGGCAGCCACGGCATTATAAATCCGTTCATGCTCCTCGTAAAGCCGCTGCACCGAGGTCTTCTTGGAAAACAGCCAGATTTTCCGCGTTTCTCTCATGGTTTCCAGAAGCAATGATGATACGTGATTCATCAAATGTTTGAGCAGATCGTTTTGTGAAGCGTCAGCAAGTGCCAAATGAAAAGCGAAGTCTGCTTTTTCACCGAGCTCCCCGTCTGTTTCAATCTCACCCATCTCCTTTAATGCCGCATAAATGCTTTGGAGATCCTCTTCTGTACGTTTTTCGGCAGCTAATGAAGCCACGCCGATTTCAAGCAGTTTTCTGACCTCGAGCAGCTGTTTGACATCTTCTTTTTTCATTAAAAGTGCGGCTGACAGAGGCTGAGAAATTTGATCGGGTTCAAACTCCTTCAGGTAAGTGCCTTCGCCCTGCTTCATTTCAACAAGTCCCATCGCTTTTAATGCGGAAAGCGCTTCGCGCACCGCTGAACGGCTGACTTGAAAGCTTTCGGAAAGTGCCTGAACGGAGTCTAATTTATCTCCTGGCTTCAGTTGGCCGTTTTTGATCATTTCTAATAATGCATCTGCTACCTCTTCATATATCTTCTTTGTTTTAATCTGTTTATATTTCAATGCAATTCACCCCGCAACTTGTAGGTCTGGCTGTTTACGATCTATTATACTCCCTTTTGGGCGCCGCCAAAAGATTTAGACAATTTCGTTAAAAAGTCTTGTACTTTGATTTTTTTCAAAATATAATGCTAGGTAACTGGTCTTATTATCCAGTCATCAGATGATCATATCATCTTTAGAAACCGCTTACAAAAAGCCAGTTATGTTTGAAGGAGGGGTTTGGGATGCAATGGACACAGGCCTATACGCCTATAGGGGGAAATTTGCTTTTATCTGCGCTTGCCGCACTTGTACCGATTATTTTCTTTTTTTGGGCACTCGCCATTAAACGAATGAAGGGGTATACCGCGGGTTTGTCCACCTTGGGAATCGCGCTGCTGATTGCGGTATTGGTTTACGGAATGCCGGCGGAAAAAGCGCTGATGTCCGCTACACAAGGAGCCGTATACGGCATTCTGCCGATCGGCTGGATCATTGTGACGTCTGTTTTTTTGTATAAAATCACCGTAAAAACGGGACAGTTTGATATCATTCGCAGCTCTGTTCTCTCCATTACCGACGACCGCCGGCTTCAGGCGCTGCTGATCGCTTTCTCATTCGGGGCTTTTTTAGAAGGGGCGGCGGGCTTTGGGGCGCCGGTCGCGATTTCAGCCGCGTTGCTTGTCGGCCTCGGTTTTAACCCTCTTTATGCGGCGGGAATCTGTTTGATTGCCAATACGGCACCAGTAGCCTTCGGGGCGATTGGGATTCCGATTACAGCCGTTGAAGGGCCTACCGGAATTCCGGCGATGGAGATTTCTCAGATGGTTGGGCGGCAGCTGCCGTTTTTATCTGTATTTATTCCTCTTTATTTAATTATCATTATGAGCGGGTTCAAGAAAGCCTTTGAGGTGTGGCCGGCGATTCTCGTTTCCGGTGTTTCCTTTGCCGCTGTTCAGTATCTCAGCTCCAACTTTCTGGGGCCAGAGCTGCCGGATGTTTTGTCGGCGCTAGTGTCGATGGCTGCGCTAGCTGTGTTTTTAAAATGGTGGAAGCCGAAGAAAACATTCCGGTTTGCGGGGGAACAGGAATCGGCAGCCGCGATTGAAACGGCAAAACTGCACCCTGATGCACCGGCTTACACCGGCGGGCAGATTTTTAAGGCCTGGTCGCCGTTTCTGCTGCTGACGGTGATGATTTCTGTTTGGGGCATTCCTTCGGTCAAGTCCGCGCTGACAGGGCATTACGAAGGCACAGCCGTTTTCTTGAATTGGCTGAATGTGATTGGAGAAAAGCTGACTTTTGCTCCTGGGGTGCCTTTTTTGAACAATCAGATCGTCAATGCTGACGGCACTCCGATTGAAGCGGTGTATAAGCTTGAGGTCCTCGGTTCGGCAGGCACCGCAATTTTAATTGCCGCATTGCTGTCAAAATTCATCACGTCGATCCCGTGGAAAGACTGGGGAGCTGTTTTTAGCGAAACACTGCAGGAATTGAAATTTCCGATTTTGACAATCGCCTCGGTCGTTGGTTTTGCATATGTCACCAACTCCTCGGGGATGAGCACGACGCTCGGCATGACGCTTGCGCTGACAGGCTCGATGTTTACCTTCTTTTCGCCGGTTCTCGGCTGGCTCGGCGTCTTTATTACCGGCTCGGATACGTCAGCTAACCTGCTGTTTGGCAACCTGCAGAAAGTAACGGCCTTATCGGTCGGAATGGACCCTGTTCTATCGGTCGCGGCCAATTCATCAGGCGGCGTCACCGGCAAAATGATTTCTCCGCAATCGATCGCGGTCGCGTGTGCGGCAGTCGGGCTCGCCGGGAAGGAGTCGGATCTTTTCCGCTTTACAATTAAGCACAGCTTGTTTTTGCTGCTGCTCGTCTGTATCATCACCTTTTTGCAGCACCAGTTCTTCAGCTGGATGATTCCGTAAAAAAATCCTCCTTACAGGGAGGATTTTATTTGTACCGTTTTCTGGCTGCCGATGACGGAATGTTCAATTGATCGCGGTATTTCGCCACTGTGCGTCTGGAGATTTGGATGCGGTGCTGTTCATATAACAGGTCGGCAAGCTTTTGATCTGAGAGGGGTTTTGTTTTATCCTCGTGCTGAATCAATGCTTCAAGATGCGTTTTAACCGCATAGTTGGATGTATCGCCATCCCCAGAGGCCTCCGCTTTTCCTGAGAAGAACATCTTCATCTCAAACAATCCGTAAGGCGTTTGTATCGTTTTCCCTTTAATGGCCCGGCTGATGGTAGATTCATGCAGGCCTAGACAATCCGCCACCTCTCTCAGTGTCAGCGGCTTCATGGCGCTCCGCCCTTTCAAGAAAAAATCACTTTGACGCGCGGTCAGCTCATTTACAATTCTGGTGATCGTCTGCTTCCGCTGCCTCAGCGCGCGGCTCAGCCAGCGCCACTCCTGATATTTAGTAGATAAATAGGAAACCGTATCCTGACAGGCGCCCGACGATAGAAGCGGCCTGTACTGCGGATGCAGCTCAATCTCCGGGAACGAGCGGCTGTTCAGTTCCGCTGTAATGTGGCCGTTTTTAACGGTGATGAAAATGTCGGGTTCAATATACATATCATGCTCCGGACTGGCAAACAGAAGGCCGGGTCTTGGGTGAAGCGCAGCAATTTTATCAGAAATGTCCTGAATCGTGTGAAGCGGCATTCCAGTTTCTTTTGAAAGCGCTTTCCAGTTTTTTTGCGCAAATACATCAAAGTGTTCTGAAACAAGCAGTTCTGCCTGTTCATTTCTGCTCGGGAGACGCTGTAATTGCAGCAAGATACACTCTTGAAGAGATCTTGCGCCGATGCCCGCTGGTTCAAGAGACTGAAGTTTTCTCAGAACCGCTTCCGCTTCCTCTGCCGAAACAGACAGGCGCCGGGCTGCCTCCTCCACATCTTCCTCCAGATATCCGTTTGAATCTAGCGAATGTATCAGATAATTAAAAATCTTTTTTTCAGTGTTTGACAGATTCATATCCAGCGATTGCTGTTTGAGGACATCCTGCAGTGTTTTTTGCGGATTGCTTAATTGAAGGCCCGCCTCCTGCCTGCTGATCCTGTTTTTGTTTGTTTTATGGTAAGATAGTGGCGGTGTGTCTGTTTCCTTTCGTTCAATAAGAGGGTTTTCCAGTGAGAGCTCATCAATGTATTCGGCCAGTTCCGCCGAATGATAGCTAAGCAGCGTGATGGCCTGCCTGAGCTCCTGTGTCAGTTGAGGCTTTAGTACTTGTACTTGCTGAAGTTTCATATCCATCTTGCTCACTCCCCTTTCTTCATTGTACATGATTGGGATGACACCGTATACATTTATGAAAAAGGAGCTGCCAAAGAAATGTCTGAACTTTTTTCTGTACCGTATTTTATTGAAAACTTAAAGCAGCATATTGAAATGAACCCGTCTGAGGATAAGATCCACGCAATGAACAGCTACTACCGTTCTGTGGTCTCAACACTGGTGCAGGATCAGCTGACAAAAAACTCAGTTGTCCTGAAGCGGATTCAGCATTTAGATGAAGCCTACAACAAGGTAAAACGCGGAGAATCAAAATAAACCTTCCGCTCACATATGAGCAGGAAGGTTTTCCTTCTTTAAGGCGTCCCGAATGATTTGAGTGTTTGGCACTCCCTCCATCCAAGTATGATAGTAATTGGCGTTTTTTCCGTAGGAATTATCAATGACCGTGTTTTCTTTTTGAAGAAGTGAAGACAAAATGTGGCCGTGCAGCCTTGACGTTTCCACCGATTTGTAACGGCTGAAAAAACGAATGGCTTTATTGATGATGTAATCTGAATATTTTCTCCATATAAATGCGATTGGCAGAGGATTGCCCGCTTTTTTGTTCAGGACGTTCAGCGTTTGGAGAAAAGCGATTGTCCGGCGGTCTGAAGCTGATAGCACGGTGCGCCAGTCATAGCTTTCCGCTTGCGCATGTCTTTGAAGCTCATCATTTGCTTCATGATCTGTTCTGATAAATCTCAGCTTTTGACCGGTCGGCTGCTGTGTCGGAATGATGGGAAACAGCTGGTGGGCCATATCAGGCAAGAGCTTGATATGATTGTTTTGAAAGTACGCCTGTGCCGTGGCATAGGAGGCTTTTTCCCTTGTGATGATATGCAGATTTGAATGGGCAGAGAAAATGTCAGCTGTCCGTTTTAAGTTATCTTCATTCTGATAATAAATCGATTGCGGCAGGATAACGATTTTGTGGTCCGGATAGGTTTGAACGATTTTCTCTCTAAATCCTTGATAGTACGGATATAAATCCCCGAAGTTGCCGCCTCCCTGACAGACGATGATCAGATTCGGATCAAGCTTTCGTCCGATTGGAAAATTGTCTGGGTTCCAGCGTTTTCTGACCCGAATGTCATTTTCTTTAAAGAAGGCTTCCGTTCCTTTCATAATAAACAAATCCCCTACATTTCCGTATAGAGGATAGTCGGCGTAAATGATTTCGGATTGCTTCGGTATCATATCGAGCAGCCCGGCCAGTTTTTTCTTCAGGCTGATCATTGAATGCTTGCTGTCCATCTCTTCACCTCTGTTGTTTGGAATAAGTGTAACAACACATCGATTACTCGGTCTTGATCTTCTTCGGTCATATTTGTTCCGGATGGGAGGCAGATCCCTCGCCTGAATAAGTTGTCGCACACACTTTCAGAATCTGTATGGGAATAAAATGCAGATGACGCAAACAGCGGCTGGGTATGCAGCGGCTTCCAAAGCGGTCTCGCTTCGATCTGTTCTTCAGCAAGATGCTGAACCACGTCATATGGAGTCAGCCCGTTATCGAGCGTGAGTGCAGTAAGCCAGCGGTTGGACACGCCTTCCGAGTATTCCGGCATAAAGCAAACGCCATCTATGCTGCCAAGCGCTTTTTCGTACCTCGCAAAAATCTCCCGTCTTTTCTCCACCCGCTCATCCAGCACCTCAAGCTGGGCAATACCGACTCCTGCAAGGATATTGCTCAATCTGTAGTTGTGCCCGATTTCACTGTGCTGATAATGAACAGCGGGATCGCGGGCCTGTGAAGCGAGAAATCTTGCTTTTTCAATGGCGGCTTCATCGTCTGACACAAGCATCCCGCCTCCTGAAGTCGTGATGATTTTATTTCCGTTAAATGAATAAATGCCGAAACGGCCGAATGTCCCGCTCTGCTTCCCTTTATAGACAGCACCGAGGGATTCAGCCGCATCCTCAATGACCGGCACTCCGTATGAATCGCACAGGCTTACAATGTCATCCATTTTCGCGCTTTGTCCGTACAGGTTGACGGCAATGACCGCTTTTGGCGGATTTCCATTTCGTTTCGCTTCCTCCAGTGCTCTTTCAAGGGCTTTCGGAGACATATTCCACGTATCTGGCTCAGAATCTATAAAGACAGGCACCGCTTTTTCATATAAAATCGGGTTTGCCGTTGCCACAAATGTAAAAGACGGACAAAACACGGTATCTCCCGCTTTGACATCCAGCAAACGTAGCGCCAAATGAATTGCGGCGGTGCCTGAGCTGACCGCAGCCGCCCCTTTGGCGCCGACTCGTTCAGCCAATTTTTCTTCAAAAGTATTCACAAGCGGCCCAAGCGGCGCAATCCAGTTTGAGTGAAAGGCTTCTGAAATATAGTGCTGCTCCCTGCCGCTCATATGAGGAGCTGATAAGTAGATTTTTTTATGCATGTAATCATCCTTTGCTTTAGGTTTGAATAGAAGAAATCACGCGCGCCGGGGTGCCTACAGCCGTTACACCGTCAGGGATGGAGCGGATCACCGCAGAGCCTGCGCCGACGATGCTCCAGGAGCCGATTGTGATCTGCGGAATGACGGAGGCCCCGGTGCCCACATGAGCCCCTTCTTGAACCGCAATACCTCCAGAAAGCGTGGCGCGCGGAGAAAGATGGACGAAGTCGCCGATCTGATTGTCGTGCTCTGCGATCGCGCCCGTATTGATGATACAGTGGGCGCCGATCCGAACATCCGCCTGAATAATCGCACCGGCCATAATAACCGTTCCTTCCCCGATGACAGCCGATTTGCTGATGATGGCTGACGGGTGGATTAATGTGATGAAATCTTCTTTATATAATTCCAGCCGCTCTGCCAGCTGTTTTCTGACGCTGTTGTTTCCAATTGCAATCACAAACATGACGTCAGGGATCAGCCTGCGCACTTCAGAAATGGCTTCCGAGGGGCCTGTGTACAGCTCTCTCCCGGCATCAAATGTGCTGAATTTATCGTCCAGCACCGCAGCTAAGCGCGTGTCTGAACGGGCGCTTATGAGTTCTCTGATCACCTTTCCGTGACCGCCGTCTCCCACAATGGCCACGTTTCTCATGAAGACACATCTCCGCTTCCTGTGAAGCGTTCTGCCGTCACATGATTGGTTTGCTGAATGCCTTCTGAAACAAGAACTTTGCGTACCGTCAGACATAAAATTTTCAAATCGAGCAAGAATGAACGGTTGTCAACGTACCAAACATCCAGTTCAAATTTCTTTTCCCAGGAAATCGCATTTCTGCCGTTGACCTGCGCCCAGCCTGTAATCCCGGGCTTCACCTCGTGGCGCCGTGCCTGCTGTTTTGTGTAAAGCGGCAGATAATCCATCAGCAGCGGCCGAGGGCCGACGAGACTGAGGTCTCCTTTCACTACATTCAGCAGCTGCGGGAGCTCATCAATGCTCAGCTTTCTGATCAGCCTGCCTGTTTTCGTAAGCCGGACTGCATCCGGCAGCAGGTTGCCCTCACTGTCCCGTTCATCCGTCATCGTTCTGAATTTATAGAGGGTGAACGGCTTCCCCCCCAGGCCGGGCCGTACTTGTTTGAAAAAGACAGGCGATCCTATTTTCAGCCTGACAATGGCGATGGTGAAGAGAATGATGATACTCGTGCAGCACAATAAAAGAATAGCGGCCGTCAGATCAAAAAGACGTTTCAGGATCAAATATTTACAGCTCCTTTCGTTTTTCTAAACCGTTTCAGCACCATCTGTCGTTCTTCTTTCGTACAAACAAGCATAAAAGCGAAAACCGCGTAGCAGCAGCTGACAGCGGCACCTGCAGCAATCAGTGATGTCCAGCTTTCAATGGTGATACATAACTGGATGGCCTCACAAACCGCCCATGCAAACAAAGCGGCAAAGACCGGACCGAACATGCCTGTAAAAAACACATGCTTTTTGTAACCGGTAATGCGTGAGACATAAAGCGGCGTAAAGATAACATTTTTCAGCACAAGCGATATTGCCCCGGCAAGTGTAATGCCATAAAGCCCAAGATGAGCCGGCCCGCTTAATGTGACCGCCAGCACAACATTCACTGCGCCTAACAGCAGAGTGACGAGCGCCGGTGTTTTTTGTTGATTAAAGGCGGTCCATATATAAAACAACGGCATAAAGGCAAGGCTGACCGCCAAATATCCGGCGTGAATATATAATAGCGGCGCTACAGAGGAAAAAGACGATCCAAGCCAGATCGTCAGAAAAGGCCCGGCCAAACCTCCCAATAAGGCAGCCGGAAGCGCAAGCAAAAGCCCGTTCAGTCTCACTGCCTGATTGGCGTACTTGACCAAGCCGTCCATATCGCCTTTTGAATAATAAGAAGTAATGACAGGCGCAAATAGAGATGCGACTGTTCCTGCCAAACTGCGCAGCAGCAGCGGAAACTGGATAATCGCCGCATATTTTCCCGCTTCAGACGCACCCAGCACCAAGTTGGCGGTTAATAGGTCGATCTGCAAAAAAAGCAGCACGCCGATCTGATTGACTGAGTTCCAGGTTCCTGCCTGAAACAGTTCCTTGCTTACGCGAAATGACAAGTCTTTCAGCTTAAATGAAAACCATGGAATCAGTTTTCTGAAAAAGTGGAAAGACAGGATAGACGCTATGACGGCACCGGCTAAAGCGGCAAGCTGAATCTGCCAGATTTTTGGCGTGAAGCAGGCAAACAGCGCCAGCACACACAGCACGCGGATGAGCATTTGCACCGCCTGAATGGAACTGGTGATATACAGTTTGTTGGCATAAAACGGCGCCGCTCCAAACCCCGCCATCAAAAAAGTTAAAAGAAACAGCAGACTTCCAATCAAAATCGACAGCCGAACATCAGCCAAAAGATCCTGTGGGACGTTCATGACGCGGTCAATAAAAAAAGCCGCACTCATAAGAGGCAGCAGAAGCAGCAATGAAATCAAAACAGACGCAGCCAAATAATTGCTGATATACGCATTTGCTTTTTCCTGCTCTCCCCTGTGGGCTGCGACAGAAAAAAAACGCACAACCACGGAGCTGAGCGCCACCGTGATAATGGAAAAATAATTAATCACATTTTGTGTTAAATTCACAAAGCCGAAAGCCTCCACACCAAGCGTTTTGACAATAAAAGGCGTCATCCAGACAGACAGGAATACGGACAAAAGAAAAGCTGTGAGATTGGCGCTGAAGTTTATGGTGAATTTCATGCCTGCTTTGCACTGCCTTTCATGGTTCCGCGAGTCTCAAAAAACAGCTTGATGAGAAAGATCAGCCGCCATTTGCACAGCGCTAAGACCAATCGCTCACCTCTGCCTAATTTCTCATGCTGGAACGGTGTGTGTCTGACAGCCTGCCGCACCATGTCATAGGATAAAACCTGTCTGATCTGTTTTTTAATGTCTTTCGGCGGCTGCGGTGAGGCACAGGCGTTTGCCAGAAGCATCGGAAGCTGGTGCTTGCAAATGTACACATCCAAATCTTCTTTGCACACAGCCGATAAGCCGCGCTGATTGTAAAATGCGATTTTGGCTTGATATTGTTTTTGGATATTTTCATCCATCGCAGGTTTATAAGGAATTTCCGTCAGGCTGTTCGGATTTTCACGGTATATGTACAAACCTTCATCCAGCATTTTTACCCGCTCGGCTTCATAAAAAGCAGATAAATTAAAGGGCGAGTCTTCAGCAAAACGGATGTCTTCATCAAACCAAAGGCTCGCCCTTTCCAAAAGCTCACGGCGATACACATACCGCCATACATACCAGATAAATCTCGTTTCGTGGGCTTGTCGGAGCTGCTCAGCTATATCCGCTTTTGTCAGCACACGGCCTGTTTCGAGCTGCGGCGGCACGTATTCCCGCCTGTCTTCGGACTGTTTATAAAATCCGCAGCCAGCAATATCGAGCCGGTGCTGCTCTGCTTCGTCTGCAAGCCTTTGAAACATGGCGGGAGAGACATAATCGTCTCCGTCTACAAACCCGATATACGTACCCCGCGCCGCTTTGATTCCCGCGTTTCGAGCCGAACTCAAGCCGCCATTTTTTTTATGAATGACTTGAACTCTTGTATCCCGTTTCGCGTATGCCTCTGCCATCTCACCAGATCGATCGGGTGTTCCATCATTAACCAGGATAACTTCTATATCAGAAAGCGTTTGGGTCAGCAGCGAATCGATGCAATCTTCAATAAAAGGTTCAACGTTATACATCGGGACAATAATGCTGACGAGCGGTGTCATCGTGCTTCACCGCTGATTTTATCGCGCAGTCCTTTAAAATACATGTCCCGCGGAAAGCCGGCACGGTTTGTTTCTTTTGTCAGCAGCTCTTTCACTGCGGCTGTCACACGTTCCGGCTCCGGCTGTTCAATCAGCTTCATCATTGGAATCTCTTTCAGCCATTGGTAGCCTTCCATGACTTTGTGATCAAAAGAACGAATCACGACACATGGCGTTCCTGTCAATGCACAAAAAATCATGCCGTGCAGCCTGTCAGTGACAACGGCTTCCGCACTCTGCAGCTTAGACCAGAGCGCTTCCAGCTCCTGTTCCCGTGTATCGCGGCTGACCCGGCGCCCGACCGTTGTCGTAAAAGCTTTGATCTCGCCAAATTCATCAAAAAGAGCGGTCTTCACACGGTTTCTCTGTTCCTCCTGAAGCACGCTTTCCTGATCCTCGCGCAAACATATATACACCCCTTCGCGTTCCGCAGAGGCATTGCTTCTATCTAAATACAGCACCATATCGGGCTGCTTCAGGATCTTTTTTTCTTTAAAATGCCGCTTCATAAATTGGTACGTAGTTTCATCACGCGCCATCAGCAATAAACCGGGGTGCGCGTTATAAATTTTCTGCGCCCGTTTCAGCTCTTTTCGTCCCTTTTTCGTATCAGAAAAATGAACGGTTGCCGGAAGCTGTACGATTTGGTAATCATGAAACGTTTTAATGATAAAGCGGCGCGTCCACTCTTCATACCGGTATAAATCCCCCATGTTTCCGCCGCCGATGATAAAGACCATATCCTCCGGGTGGCGGGAGCGGATCAGCGCTTTTGCTGATTTGTATATGTCCTTCATATCGACCTCAACGATTTCAAAATCGGAGTATTCCTGCTCAAGAAACGCTTTGCTGGCATAAGCAATGGCATGATCCCCCAAATTATCATGGGAAGGCAGCAGGGTCAGTATGATTTTCTTCTTATGTGCGGCAGCCTTTACCGGCTGATCGGCCGCACCCAGCAAAAATTGGGACGGGTACTTAACCTTTAGCAACAGCCATTCTGCAAGATTGATTTTCAATGAATGTAACGACATCTCTTCACCCTCTGATTTTCATTTTGTACTCGATCACTCGCTGATACACGGCGGACGCCATGGCAACGAACGGAATCATTCTGTATTTCGCCATCAGCAGCAGGCATGACCGTTTTGCGTCAAAAGGCGCTGTCCCCGTTTTCGACAGGCTGCCTTGAAACACCGGATCAGCGCAAATCACGCCGACCGTTTTGAGCCTTTCCAAAAGGCGCCGGCTGCCGCTTGTTTTCCATTCGTTCAGCAGACAGATGGTGCTATGGAGAACGATAAAGAAATCAAGCTCCTTACGGTACTCCTCCAGCTTGTTGTTCTCCTGTAAAAACGCTGCGTTCGCCTGATACAGCGCCAGTCCTGATTCAAACAGTTTTTTCTGATAACCTTGCACGATGGAGGAAAGATGAATTCGGTAATGGTAGAGAGGCGCTTCTACATAGGAAACCGAGCGGGCGAAAAAATGTGCCCTGAAGCTGAAAAACTGATCCTCGACATGCTCCAGCTCACCTCTGAGCGGGAACGAAAGCCGGTGCGCATCAATCATGCTTCTTCGGTACAGTTTATTCCACGAAAATCCCCGGACCTTCCCTTCGAATAACGCCTTGATATAGGACTCCTTGGGCTGATCCCGATAGGTTTCCGCAATGTCTGAGACAACGGTTTTTTCAGTGTCCTCAAACTCTGCGGCGTAGTTGCAAATCACCAGATCGGTTTCCTCTGATGCTGCCTGAACCATTTGCAAGCAATAATCAGGCTCGATCCAATCGTCTGAATCTATAAATGCCACAAATTCTCCGCGGGCCGCCTCGATCCCTTTGTTCCGAACAGCACCGAGCCCTTGGTTTTCCTGGTGAATGACTCTGAATCGTTTATCCTTTTCTGCATATTCCTCCGCGATGTCCGGGCTGGCGTCTGCCGAACCGTCATTGACGATGATAATTTCAATATTGTCCAATGTCTGGTTCTTTAACGACTCAAGACAGTTTCTGATATAGGTTTCTGTATTATAAACAGCGACTAACAGACTAACCGCAGGTGTTTCCATAATGACCGGCTCCTCTTGCATAAATTACCGGGAAAAAATCGTTCTGTACGGCAGAACAGATGAATCAACCGGCATAAGCAAATAACTGTATAAAAAATAACAAACCACAATGGCGATATAGATCAACGCATTCGATTTCTCATCAAATATTCTGACAAAATAAGGAACTAAGATCATTTGATACAGTCCGAAGTAAATATTAAATCTGGCAAAGATCACGTCCTTTGTGGCCAAGAGACCGAATAAAAACCCGAGAAGGCACAAATTAACGACAATATCGATTTGCGGCCACAGCTTTCGGAGACGCTCTCTGTAACAAAAGGCCAGAAACAGCGGCAGGACCAAAACAGCGATTTTGACCACATTCATTCCGTTTGTATTGGTCATCAGCCACTTTTCATAATGGCTGTATGAGCTGTTTTCAAGCACAACGACAAATACCGAAATAAATTTCTGGTATAAAAAGGTCATGCCAAGAAATAAAGCTGAGAGACCGAATATTGCCGGTGACCAGGCTTTTCTTCTGACAATAAAATAGACCGGAATCATCACCAGCGCCGAGGAGTGAAAGAGCGAACTGACCAGCACAATCAGAAAGTAACGCTTCCAGTTTCCATTGATGATATAGCGAATCGCCCAAAACAAAGCGGCTGCCACCATGTATTGTCTGATTCCGTTAAAGGATGCGTAATAATGAAAGGTTCCTAAAAATAAAAAGACGCTCAGCTCAAACGGTCTGCCGTAGTCTGCCAGCGTCTTGATAATAAAGATATAGGTCACGGCCGCAACAGTGACATACATGATTTGCGGGTCCTTCGTGATGAAATTCATCAGCCATAACAGCGCGGTAAAGCCCGGATCTGTTGCCGTTTTCGCTGTGCCAAAACCGAATATCTGCCAAATATTTTGATAGTCTCCTGCCATTTGATACAGCAGCGTATACGTCTGAAAATCTGTACCGACCCTGTAACGCAGCCCTGAAACAAGCACAAGTGAGGCGAGCGGAACCCAAATGAGAAGCTTGTTCGGTCGATAGCCCGTAGCAAGTGACCCATCCCGGCCGCCGCACATTTTAGCAAACCAAGACCAAATATATACAATTCCCATATTGACGACATACACAATCATTTTTTATTGTCCTTTTTCAGTGCTAATCTGATATAAATTCATCAATGCACCTACATTTTGCTGCGCATCATAGCCGAGTTTTGCAAGGGTACTTTTAACGAGCTCCCGCTTCGGCCTGCCTGCGGCGGCCGCTCTTACAATCGTTTCAGCCCAAATGTCCATCGGCTTAGAGAGACTCACCCTTTTCACAAGTCCGAGCCCCGTATCGACTTTTTCTGTGATCGTGTCTGAAATAATACACGGAAGAACCGAAGCCTGCGCTTCCACAAGCACAACAGGCAAGCCTTCGTACAATGATGGCATGACAAATACATCAAAGGTGCGCATGAGCTCATGAATGTGTTCTTCAGTTCCTAAAAAGAGAACATCGGAAAGCAGATTCAGCCGCCGCGCTTCCTCCTCCATCTGCTCCCGCAGCGGTCCGTCTCCTGCGAGAACCATCTGAAAGCGAACTCCCCGTTTTTTCAGGTGAACGGCAAGCTTCAGCAAAAACGCATGATTTTTCACTTCATGAAATCGGGCCACATGACCAATGATCAGCCGGTCAGACGCTATGCCGCGTGCTTTTTTTTCGTCATCGGGCGCCTTGCCGGCTGGAGAAAACAGATCAAGGTCTATTCCGTTCGGCAGCAGATGAACCCGCTTCCGCTCCATATTGGATCGCCCGAATAAAAACCGTCCCGCATCCTCTCCGCAAGCGCACAATTCAGTCGCATATGACAAAATGAGGCGTCTGAACACCATCAGCTGCAGGCGGTCCTTCCAATTGAAGGCGGTCTTCCACGAGGTGTTATGGGAATGGCATACTCTGACCTGCACTCCAGCTAGCCTTGCCGCAAGCGCGATAAAGCCGGTTTGAAAATCTGTGTGCGCATGAACCGCGCTGAATGGCCCGTTTTCTTTTATTGTGTTTCTTACATTCTTCACAAATGTGAGGGGATTGCTTTGTCCGATACTCGGGACATAAAAAAGCCGCCCGCCTAGCGATAAAATTTCTTCATCATAAGCGCACGGATCATTTCGATAGGTTAAAAAATCAAATTGCACCTTGCTTCTATCCATTTTCCGATATAAATTCATGACCATGGTTTCCGCGCCGCCCCTGTTCATGCCGCTGAGAACATGGAGCACGCGCTGTTGGCTGTTATTCATGCTTCACAAGCCCTTCCTTCTGATTCATCACTCTTTTTTTATGGTAACGATTCATCACAGCAGGAGGCATAAACGCGCGAATGAGCGGTTTTGCGATATATATGTAAGCGGAAAAAGGAAGCTTCAGGCGTCTGCAAGCCTGGTATACAAGAATGGCGTTGTCGATTGAGTAGGTAAAAGACCGCCTCTTGAATGCGTCGCTGTCTTCCCTTACTTTATACAGCGCTTCTTGGAGGTTATAGCCTCGAAAGCCCTCTTCAAAAAAGCGGAGCCACAAATCGATATCCTCCATTCGCCTTGTCCGCCGCACCGAACGATAGCCTTTCAGCGTCTGGTAAGCGCTGGCTCTCATCATGATTGTCCCATGGCAAAACGGCGTCCCTTTCGCCATAATGGCCGGGTCCGGAACAGAAGGCAGCATCCGTGTGCCCCTTACGCCAAATTCATCAAACACAAGCATGCCGGTGCCGACCACCTGGTAGTGCCGATGCTTCTCTAAAAAGGCAACCTGCTTCTCCAGACGGCGCGGAAAGGACAGATCATCTCCGTCCTGGCGGGCGATATACTCGCCTGTGGCATAAGAAAGACAGTGATTTAATGAAGCGGCAAGCCGCTTGTTTGTTTGATTGTGAATGAGCTTGATGCGGTCGCTGTAATGATCGGCATACTGCTTCGCGATACGGAGCGTGCCGTCTGTTGACGCATCATCGCACATGATCAGCTCCCAATTTTTATAGGATTGGCTGAGAATGGATTCAATGCTTTCCGCCAAAGTGGATTCACAATTATAAATGCCCATAATGACAGAAACTTTCGGTCCTGAATTCATACGCTTTTCTCCTTTTTATCCATGTACACGGAATAAATATCTGCCATTTCTTCTACCGTTCGCGCTTCAGAAAAGCGCAAGGCTGTTTGGCGGCCTTCCTGTCCAAGTGATCTGCGCAGTTCCGGCTCAAGGTAGAGCTGTTCAATCCGGTCAGCAAAAGCAGCGTTGTCGCCCATTTTGATGAGGAAACCGTTTTTTCCGTCACGGATGATTTCCCGGTGTCCTCGGTTATCAGTGGCAATTGCCGGCTTTTCCGCCGCCATGCCCTCAAGCACATTCATGCCGAGGCCTTCTCTGATGCTGGATGCGACAGAAACATCCGCAAGCTGGATCAGCTCGTGAATATCGCGGCAAAAGCCGTAAAAGCAAACATTGCGGGAAGCTCCTAGCTTTTCAGCTAAGTAACGATACGTTTGTTCCATCGCTCCTTCTCCGGCAAAAACAAGACGGAGCTCCGGTATCTTATCTTTCAGCAGTGCTGCAGCTTCAATTAACAGCTTCTGATTTTTATTGAGGTTCAATTCAGCCGGATAGATCAATATAAAGTCGTCTTTTTGGAAGCCGTGCTTTTCTCTCAGCCTATGCTGCTCTTCAAGGCTGACTGGCCTGAACCTGTCTGTATTAACGCCGATGCCGTGAATTTTTTCTGTCATCCCGCCCGGTCTTTGAAGCCCTTTCGCTCGCGTGTAATCTTCTTCATTTATGGTGATCAGGCAGTCTGTATAGGCAGAAAGCCATTTTTCAACCGGATAATAAAGGACCCAGTTTTTCATCGGCGCTCCGCTGCAAAAATGAAATCCGTGTGCGGTGTAGAGCACCTTTGTTCCGTTTCGTCTCGCATGCCGTGACGCAAGCCGTGCGAGAACGCCGCCGACCGGCGTATGGCAATGGACGATGTCGTACTCGTTGGTCTCGATCACTTTCTTCAGCTGTCTGTAAACGGCAAGGTTCTGAGGATGGAAGGGTGACCTTCGGATCGGAATGGAGAATTTCTCATCGACATACGGCAGCCGCGTCTGCCCGCTCGCAGCAACATGAACCTCCCAGCCCAATTGTTTAAACCATTTAAAGTAAGGAAGATGAAAGGCTTTAAAATGATAATCGACAGTGGCACAAAATAATATTTTTTTCGTCATCTTCACTCCCCCTAACGAATGCCGGCAGCCGTCATTTCGTTTGATGTGTCTATTGCCGCAAACAGCCGCTCTCTGAGCTCGGCTTCCGGCAGCTGATTGAAATCTTCTATAAAACGCATCAGCAATGGCCAATCGCCGTCCACCGCTTTGCCGATATGGATTTTCGGAAAAACTTGTTCGGCATGAACTTCATTCTTGTTCAGTAGCTCCTCATACATTTTTTCACCCGGGCGAATACCTGTGAACTCAATTGGAATCTGCTCCGTCGTGTAGCCAGATAAATGAATGAGGTTTTTGGCGAGATCGACAATCTTCACGGGCTCTCCCATATCAAGAACAAAAATCTGCCGGCCTTTCGCCAGCGCTCCAGCTTGGATGACAAGCCGTGACGCTTCGGGAATGGTCATAAAATAGCGGGTCATCGCCGGATGTGTCACCGTAACGGGACCGCCTTTTTCAATCTGTTTCTTAAAAATCGGAATGACACTGCCCCTGCTGCCGAGAACATTGCCAAAGCGAACCGCAACGAATTTCGTTCTGCTGAATTTCCCCAGATTCATAATAATCATTTCGGCAAATCGTTTCGTTGCTCCCATTACATTGGCCGGGTTCACCGCTTTATCCGATGAAATGAGCACAAACGTCTCTGTCCCGCACATATCTGCCGCTTCCGCCACGTTTTTTGTTCCGATGATGTTGTTTTTGACTGCCTCTTCAGGGTTGTGTTCCATTAAAGGCACGTGCTTATGGGCAGCCGCGTGATAGACGACGTGCGGTTCGTATTTTTTCATTAAGGTAAACATTTTGTCACGGTCTTGCACATCCGCAATTTCCGTGTGGAACACGATGTGTTTTCCGAATCGTCCATTCAGTTCAGAATAAATAGAATGAATGCTGTTTTCCCCATGGCCGAGAAGAACGATTTCCTTAGGCTGGAACGCACTGATCTGCCGGCAGATTTCCGAGCCGATTGAACCGCCCGCTCCGGTGACGAGAACTGTTTTTCCTTTGATGCGGTTTGAGATTTCGCTTGTGTCGAGGGTTACCGGCTTCCTGCCTAGCAGATCCTCGGCCTTTACATCTCTGATTTGACCGGCAGTGCGCGTTCCAAGCAGCATTTCATCAAAATGAGGCATGATTTTGATGTTCACTCCGGTTCGCACGCATTCTTTGTACAGCGCCTGCAGTTCATGGGTACGGAGAGAAGGAATCGCAATAATGATATAGTTAATTTTGAGCTTTTGTACCGCAGGCATGATACTTTCTTTGCCGCCGATGACGGGCAGCCCCATCATTTCCAGCTTATGTTTCGTTTGATCGTCATCAATAAAAGCGACAGGTGTAATGTCGGGATCATCTTTTTGCAGCAGCTGCCTGACCATCAGGGTTCCGCCTGATCCCGCTCCGATAATCAATGCGCGGGCCGATGTGCTGCGTTTTTTTCTGATGCTTTCTTTTAAGATTCTCGATAAAACGCGGGTTCCCCCAATGAACAGAAGCTGAAGCACCCAGCACGCTGTTAACAGCCGGAAAAACATCGTATGATACACAGCGTACTGTATGATGCCGGTCACAGCGGCTGAAATCGTAATGACCTTAAGCAGAGCAATCAGTTCGCCGAGTCCGGTGTATGTCCAGACCTGTTTATACTGATGGAACAGGATAGCACATACATGATAGCTGAGGAGCAAGCTGACTGCGGTAAGCAATAATGCTCCGGAGTCATAAAATTGATAAGAATCTTTTAAAAATTGATATCCTGCAATAACTGAATTTAAAACGAGATAAGTATCCAGCGCGATAATCATTGACAGTCTTCTCCGGTAACTCAACCTTTTCCCCCCTAATACTTTTATCGGTTTAGCTGCGGCGGTTTTCGTCTTCTAAAAAATCGACAGCAGCTAAACCGATAACATTCCCTATGTATATCAAATAAGTGGGCATTTAACCCGTCCTCACGCCCCGCCAGCGACGACCAGCATCTAAGGCAGCCTGTTCAAGCTGCCCACAGCGGAGCCGAGTGCCTCCATTGATACAGGTAAGGAGACATCACCTAAAAGCACAAATTAATAGGAATAGTGTTCTGATTTTTTCATTTTCTTTTTATTTAAAAGAGCACCTAGCAGCTTTGCATTGGATTGCTCCAGTGCGTCCTTCGCTTTCAGGACGGTATCGGTTTTTGTTTTTCCGCTTAAGACAACGAGCACGCTTCCATCTGTCTGGTTCGCTAAAATTTGAGCGTCCGCGACAGCTAAGAGCGGAGGAGAATCAAAGATCACCAGACTGAATTGGTCATAGATATCTGATATCAAATCTCCCATTGCTTTCGAGGATAACAGTTCAGCCGGATTCGGCGGCGTCGGTCCGCTTGTCAGCACATATAAGTTATCGATCGGTGTCTTTTGCACCGTTTCACTGAGAGAAGCATTGCCGACCAGCACATTTGTCAGCCCGGTCAAATTTTCAACCTGAAACGTCTGGTTAATTGTCGGTTTTCTTAAATCGGCATCCACCAGCAGCACTTTCTTTTCCTGCTGCTGCGCAAAGACTGCCGCAAGATTCGCTGCACTGAACGATTTTCCTTCACCAGGCACAGAGGAGGTGACGAGAATGGACCGCAAGTTGGTCTGTACGGATGAAAACTCAATGTTTGTCCGAATGGTGCGATATTGTTCCGCAACAATTGATTTATGATGTAAAACGGATATTTGAGCCAAACCTCGCCTTGCTTTCTTTTTTCTAAAGACCACTCACTTCACTCCTCGAAATGTTTTATCCAACCCTGCGATTCCGTTTCTTTTTGACATCAGGGACAGAGCCCAAGCAGGGCAATCCGGTTTTCTCGCTGAGCTGCCGTGCGCTTTTGCACGTATCATCGAGAAAATGCAGAAAAAATGCCAGTGTAATGCCGCCCATCACGGCCGCTCCAAAAGCCATGACCATATTTCTCATCCGGGACGGCTTAATCATTGGGCTTTCAGAAGCCTTCGCCTCTGAAAGAATATGTACGCCTTGCACATTCATTCTTTCATCTACTTCTTTTTCAAACTTGTTCACTAACGTGTTTGCAATCTTAGCCGCTCTCTCCGGATTGTGATCCTGAACGGCAACGGTGATGATTTCCGATTCATTTTCACTGCTGGTCATCACTTTTCCTTTCAGCGAGGAAGCCGATTCAGAAAGATGCAACTCCACCTTGACCTCTTCCATCAAGGCCGTGCTTTTGATAATCGATTGAAACGTGCTGCTGTATTGAAGATTTCTCTGGATGTCACTGAGATTCGAGTTTTCTTCACCGTCTGATTCATGAATCAGCACTTGAGTCGACGCCTGATAAGTCGGTGAAATGACCTTAAATTGGACAAAACCTGTAATAAAGGTGACGCCTATTGTGATGAGCAGAATCAGCACGAATCTATGTCTGACAATTGCGTATAACTCTTTAAAACTCATATTCTCATTCATATATTCATAGCCTTCAGCCTTCTCACGGCTGGCTTCCCGCGCCCCTTTCTGTTAATGATTGGATTATAAAAGAAAACTTTATTATTTAAAAATTGCAAAATAAGCCAATAAGTTCTCTTTAGAGAACAAAATCATGATTTTCCTCTTATTTACTGCACTTCCCTTATTATTTTAAATTTTATAAAGAACGAATAATTCCTTATAATGAACGAAATAACGACAGGAATAGAGGAGAATTTCATATTATGATTGGAAGAATTATCCGCTTGTACCGCAAAAGAAAAGGCTATTCTATTAATCAGCTGGCTATTGAGTCAGGCGTTTCTAAATCTTATTTAAGCAAGATTGAAAGAGGCGTTCATACGAATCCATCCGTTCAATTTTTGAAAAAAGTATCAGCAACCCTGGATGTCGAATTAACAGAATTATTTGACGCTGAAACGATGATGTATCAAAAAATCAGCGGCGGAGAGGAAGAATGGCGTGTGCATCTTGTTCAAGCTGTTCAAGCTGGAATGGAAAAGGAAGAATTGTTCACTTTTACGAACAAGTTAAAGAAAGGGGAGCCTGAAACCGCCTCCTACCGAAACCGAAAGCTGACAGAATCGAATATAGAAGAGTGGAAAGCGCTGATGGCGGAAGCGAGAGAAATCGGCCTGACGGTTCAGGAAGTCAAATCCTTTTTAAAAACGATGGGAAAATGAATATCGTAGAAGGGCTGAGGTTCGCATCATCAGGACAAATCTGTTTATAATGGGGGAAAAAGGGAGAGAATGCTATGTCTGAATCAATGGTCAAAACGCAATACGGCACAGTGAAAGGCATTTCAAAAAACGGTGTCCACATATGGAAAGGCATCCCCTACGCAAAGCCGCCCGTCGGACAATTGCGGTTTAAAGCACCTGAGCCGCCGGCGGCCTGGGAAGGCGTACTGGACGCAACTGCGTACGGCCGGGTTTGCCCGCAGCCGCCTGATTTACTGTCATATTCATACCCTGAACTCCCCCGCCAGTCTGAGGACTGCCTGTATGTAAATGTATTTGCACCTGACACTCCGGGCAAAAATCGTCCTGTCATGGTGTGGATTCATGGCGGCACATTTTATCTCGGCGCAGGCAGTGAGCCTTTATACGACGGCTCGAACCTGGCAGCTCAGGGAGATGTCATTGTCGTCACTCTGAACTATCGGCTGGGACCATTTGGTTTTTTACATTTATCTTCCATTGATGAAGCGTATTCCAACAACCTTGGACTGCTTGACCAAACCGCGGCTCTGAAATGGGTCAAGGACAATATTTCTGCGTTTGGCGGCGATCCGGAAAATGTAACGGTGTTTGGAGAATCAGCGGGCGGTATGAGCATTGCCGCGCTGCTAGCCATGCCTGCTGCAAAAGGCCTGTTCCAGAAAGCAATCTTAGAAAGCGGCTCTTCCCGAACCATGACAGAAGAAAAAGCGGCAAGCACCGCGCATGCTTTTTTACGAATCCTTGGAATTAACGGTCACCAATTGGACAGGCTGCATACTGTGTCTGCTGAAGATTTGCTTAAAGCCGCCGACCAGCTGCGAAAAACCGAAAATGAAAATATCTTTCAGCTGTTATTCCAGCCTGCCCTTGATCCGAAAACACTGCCTGCTGAGCCGGAGAAAGCCATCGCTGAAGGGGCTGCTGACGGCATTCCGCTGTTAATCGGAACAAATCGTGATGAAGGGTATTTATTTTTTACGCCGGATTCAGAAGTTCACTCTCAGGAAACAATTGATGAAGCGCTTGAGTATCTATTGGGTCAGCCGCTGGCAAAGAAAGCGGCCGATCTGTATCCGCGCTCTCTCGAAAGCCAAATTCATATCATGACGGATTTGCTGTTTTGGCGCCCGGCCGTCGCCTGCGCTTCCGCCCAATCCCGTTACGCACCTGTTTGGATGTACCGATTCGACTGGCACCCGGACAAGCCGCCGTACAATAAAGCGGTTCACGCACTGGAACTGCCGTTTGTGTTCGGCAATCTAAACGGACTGAAACGAATGGTACAAGCAGACATTACGGATGAGGTCAAACAGCTTTCACACACGATACAATCAGCGTGGCTTGCCTTCGCAAAAACAGGAAGTCCAAGCTGCGAAGATGTACAATGGCCGGCTTATACTGAAGACAAACGAGAAACCTTGATTTTGGATTCCGAACTTTCTATTGAGCACGATCCTGATGGTGAGAAGCGGAAAAAACTATTACACTCGTAAGGAGAATCACATGGGAAAAACAGGCTGCATGGGTGCCGTCATCGTTGTGGCAGCATGTATCTTCATTTTATCAGCAGTCGTTTATTTACAAGACACCGCCTATTACCAGCCCATCCGCTGGATTGGGATCCTACTGTTTTTCGCGGGAATTGTGATGGTGCCCACATACTCAGCAAAAAGAAAACCCGGTAAAGAGAAGTCATTCTCTCTTTACCGGGTTTTTGTTTTCTTACAATTTCCCTGCGCGAATATCGTCTGTCATTCCTTCATAAGGCGCCTTAGAAATGACTTCCTCATTATCGGCTCCCTCATTTTTCAGAAATGTAATGTCAGCAAATTCGGGCACTACGTATTTGGGATAGGTTTCGTATTTCTCGCGTGATTCCTTCATCAGGTCAATGTGGTCATTTTGGTAGCAGACCGTGATTTCAGGATGTTCATGCACCCATTTCGGAAAGAAAATAATGCCGTGCATGCGTTTTTCATTCGGCATAAAGTTTAATGAAACATCTGTACCTGTCGGCTCTGTCCAAGACACTTTATATACGCCCTCTGTCAGTTTGACAATGTTCACTTCCTGATCCCGAACCCAGCGTCCGGCCACCATTCCGCTATGAATTCTATAATCAATTGTATGGTCATTTTTAATATAAATCTCGTATTCCCAACCGTTTTCGTAAGTATAAATCATGTGGCTTCCGATAAAGTTTTCCATATTTCACACTCTCCTTAGTCTTTTACTCTACTTCATAAATGTCTAATCGAACGTAATCAGGGGTTCTTTCTGCGGAACCGATAAACAAGCGGTCATGCAGCCATTGATAGGTTTCACTGCCTGTCTCAAATGTCGGCACCGTGCGGAAATAAACATGCTCGGTGTCAATCACTTCCCCGGCCGCTGCTCGTGTTCGGAACGGCTCGCTGACTTGCCGTATTCCATTGTTTTCAAGGTAAATCAGCTCATGATCTGCTGTTTCTATGACATATCTGGCAGATAAATCTGTTCTGCCGTCAGCGCGAATGATTTGCGAATCAGCTCCGCCAGGCAAAATACGTCCTTCCACTTCTCCGGTTACTGTTCCCGATCGAATCGGAATCCATCGTCTCAGCCCTAAACCTGTCTCACCAATGGTGATTGGAGGATCAACCTTAATGTCTAGGGAGACGAATTTCTTTAAAACTGGCTTCTTCATAAGCACCACCTGATCTTCAGAAGAAATCATGTAACTATTTACATGTTTACTTTAACACCACTGCATGAGGCTGTCAAACGATAAGAACACAAAAAAACAAGAGCCGATTACATACAGCCCTTGTTGAATAGTTCATTTTGATAGGTAAGATACGTGCTGACCGTGCTTTTTGCGAGGCAATCAGAGGAATCGATAATCGGAATATCACTGTGAACATGATCTAACACCGTGTTTAAATCTGTGCAAGCCGAAATGATGAGATCCGCTCTTTTACTGATTTCCAAGTATAACTCACGCCATATGTCCTGAGTTTTCTGAACATGATTCGGCTGTTTGATCGCGGCGATGAGCTGATTGACTTCCCGCTGCCAATGTGCCTCATGAATAAACTCATATCCGCCCGCCTTCAAACCTTTTTGATAAAGACAGGATTGTATGGTTGAATCCTTTCCTAAAACAGCCACTTTTTGCGCTGAATCCGGAAGCTCCTTCATCGTTTCCTCAATGATATGTAACAAAGGAATCGACAATGCCTGCTGGATGTCTTCAAAATAGACATGTGCCGTATTACAAGGAAGAGAAATAAAGTCCGCACCGGTTTTCTCCAGCTTGACGGCCCCATCGATAATCGCTTTTTTCATTTCATTATGATCGATAGGGCGATCGACATAAAAAGGGGTCGGACAGGAATAAATCATCATTTGCGGGTAATCGATATCATGTGAAGCGCCATACAGCTTCTGACAGTAATCAATGACCTTATCTAAAAATGGAGAGGTCGATTTCGGGCCCATTCCAGCTAATATCCCAATCATCAAATTCAATCCTTTCTAATTCGTCCGGACCGCTTCTCCCTCTGTTCCGTCCTGATAAACGATAAAACTTTTCGCAGTATCATCCCCTAACATAAATTCAACTTCAACAGGCAATGATTGCAGAAAGAAACGGGTTTCCGAGGAAGGAAATAATTCAAACCTCATCTGTCCGGTGATTTGCAGATAAAGCCGCTCATTCTCAGCTGTCACAGTCGCAGCGGTTCCATCATGAAAGGAGTAGCTGCCAACATAGCGGCTGTAAATCGCTGTATCAATTTCTTTTTTCTTTTTATCAGCTGGACGTTCAGGGATCTTATAAGGCTGGTCAAATAAAATATTCTCCGCCGCCTTCAGTATCGCTTGTTCATAATCAGCATCCTGTTCCATATTGCTCAAATAGATCAGCGTTTTACGATGATCTATATATCGGATCATCATCGTCGAATAGCCGGGCCATCCTCCGCTATGGCTGACAATCCGCCCTTTTTCAGGACTGTTTTGCAGCACCCAGCCAAATCCGTAGTCAACCGTTTCCCCATTGCTCAGTTGTACAGGAGAAAATGCGGCTTCCTTAGAAGCCTTGCTGATCAATTTGTCCTGATATAAAGCCTGATCAAATCGAAATAAATCGCTTGTGACAGAATTCACTGTACCGTCTCCCTGTATTCCATCCAGATACACAACATAGCTCGTTTCCTCCAGGTCATCTGGAAGAACGTACTGGCCGGAATGCACATCATACACATATCCATACGCATAGTCATCGATCTGCTCAGGACGCAGCCTCCTGTTATATACTCTCGTGTTCGCCATACCGACCGGGGTGAAAATATGCTGTTTCAAAAAATCCGCATAGCTCATGCCGGATGCCTTCTCAATCAAAACTGCCAGCAGTACATACCCCGTATTGCTGTACAGCCAGCCTTCATTCGGAGCAAAATAGCAAGGAGGCTGCTCATTCATCAGCATATCCACTACATCTTGATTCACTGCGACCCTGCTTTTATCCCAATTGACCAAAAACCACTCTATATATTCCGGAAGCCCGGATGTATGGTTCAATAAATGCCGTATCGTAACGCCTTCATATGGAAATCCGGGAATCCAGCGCTCCACCTTATCCTCATAACCAAGCATCCCTTTCTCTTCCAATAAAACAACTGCCAGCGCTGTAAAAGGCTTTGATAGTGATGCCAGCTCAAACAAAGAATTTTCTTGCAAAAGCCGTTTTTCCGGCAAATCCGCATAACCGAAAGCGTGATGGTATAAGATGCCGCCATCCTCTGCAGCTAAAACCGCCCCGTTGAAATGATTTCTTTCGCCTAATGTTTCAAATAAAATCTTAAGGTCATTCCTTTTATCCTGCTTCATTGTTTCACCTCCCCTTTTTTGTACGATACTGAGCTATTAATGTTTCAATTATTTTGAAAATATAAAAAAAGCTGATCAATCCTCAAACAGGAAAAATCAACTTTAGATTTACACGAATCAAAAATCCCTTTTTACGCAGTCGGAGAAGGAACTCTGGCGGCTGCAAAACGGGTTCTCGGAGTTGCTTGAATGACTCCGGCGGCAGTACTTCTCATTGCAACTGTCACCGTATCTCCGGCGTTTAACTGAAGAATTTCCGTAATGGCTACGACAGCCGGGAGATTCCCTGCTTGAAATGTGTTATTTCCGCCTATCACATCTTGATTCACAAGAAATACGACTTCTAAGTTGAAGTCAACAATCGCATTCGTTTGAAACTCAACTGATGCGTTAAGAGAATATACGCCTGCTGTTCTCGGTGAAAATGTAGAAGTGTTTGGGTTATATTCATTCGCCAAATCAAATTCTACATTTTGAAATAAGACTCCGCTAGCTGCATTTGCAGCCACTGATAGATTTGTATTGCTGGTGGCTCTGAAAGCGGAAATAGGCTGGTTCGTATTTGCTGTAGCTGGTGCAAAGCCCTGGTTTTGTTGAGCGGATGAGGAATTTCCATTTCTTCCTTGCATGACACTTGGTGATAAAAGAGGTTCCGGCCGATCGTTCCTCTTAATCCATTTAGTTGGCCTTGGCGGCATGACTTTTTCCTCCCTATACATTTTCTATCGCTTCTATCATTTGTTTGCTTTCGCCATACATTATTATATTGATCGTTACAGGCTTTGAAACGGTATCTGCCCGACAAAGCTCAAATACAGAAATAAAAGCAGCTATTCCAAAACAGAATACTGTTTCTATTAAAAGATTTATAAAAAAGATATAAGATCCATCCACACTTAAATTGCCATTACGAGATTCAGCAACGCCAATATCGTTAGGTCGCCCTCTGTTATCTGCGGTCACCATCATAATCACCGCGATGAGAGCCGTAAAAAAGCCGGAAGACGATTCTCCCGGCTTTTCCAGCTTATTTACCTGTTTCCGCAAAACGTTTGAGCCGCTCACCGATTTCGTCACGAACACGCTGAAAGAACGCCCATTTTTCCGCTTCGGATCCTTCCGCTTTTGCAGGGTCATCAAAGCCCCAGTGCTCGCGCTTGACGTGAGGCGGCGTCATCGGGCATTTATCAGCTGCGTCTCCGCAAAGCGTCACGACAAGATCAGCACTGTTTAAAATAGCCGGATCGATGATATCTGATGTTTGGCCGGATATGTCGATCCCCGCTTCCTTCATCGCTTTTACAGCATTCGGATTGAGCCCATGCGCTTCAATCCCCGCACTGTATACATTCCATTCATCTTCTAGATATTGTTTCGCCCAGCCTTCAGCCATTTGGCTGCGGCAGGAGTTGCCCGTGCATAAAAAGTAGATGGTTTTTTTAGGCATGTTTGTTCATCTCCCAAATGTTTTAGTGAATGATCAATAACCAGATATAAAGGCCGAATAAAGTCATCAGCAGGGTCGGAACCGTCAGGATAATCCCTGTTTTCACGTATGTCCCCCAAGAGATTTTCACTCCTTTTTGGGCGAGAACATGAAGCCATAACAGCGTCGCCAGCGACCCAATCGGCGTGATTTTCGGTCCCAGATCAGAACCGATGACATTTGCATAAATTAAGGCTTCTCTCATTATTCCATGTGTATCTGTACCGGCTATCGCAATAGCATCAATCATGACGGTCGGCATGTTATTCATTATCGATGATAAAATAGCCGCGATAAAACCCATTCCAATGGTTCCCGCCAATAGCCCCTGATCTGCGGCTGTCTGTATAAGGCTGGACAGAAGGTCTGTTAAGCCGGCGTTTCTTAACCCGTACACGACGACATACATCCCAATGGAAAAAAACACAATCGCCCACGGTGCCCCTTTGACCACCTGCTTTGTATGAACGGCCGGGCTGTTCTTCGCCATAATAAGAAAGAAAACAGCCACCGCACCGGCGATAAAGGATACGGGGATGGACCATATTTCGCTTACAAAATAACCGATTAATAACATGCCCAGCACAAGCCAAGACATACGAAACATGTTTATATCTTTAATGGCGTCAGCCGGTCTCTTCACCTGACTGAGATCATAATGTTTCGGAATCCCTTTTCTGAAAAATAAGTATAAAACGAGTATGCTTGCCGCAAGCGAAAAGAGATTCGGGACAATCATCCGTGCCGCATATTCAATGAACCCGACGTGAAAGAAATCGGCCGACACGATATTGACCAAATTGCTGACCACAAGCGGAAGCGATGTTGTATCAGCGATAAACCCGCTCGCGATAATAAATGGAAACACCAGCTTTTCTTCAAAACGCAAAGCCCGCATCATCGCAAGCACAATTGGCGTTAAAATAAGCGCCGCACCGTCATTGGCAAAAAACGCCGCCACGACAGCGCCTAAAACGGAAATATAAATAAACATACGCAGGCCGCTTCCTTTAGCCGCCTTTGCCATATGCAAAGCAGCCCATTCAAAAAAGCCAATGTGGTCTAAAATGAGCGAGATGAGAATGATCGCCACAAACGCCAGAGTGGCATTCCATACAATGCCCGTAACGTCCGCCACATCCTTCACGCTCACAACCCCCGCAAGCAAAGCCAAAACCGCTCCCCCGCAGGCTGACCAGCCAATAGACAGATGTTTCGGCTGCCAAATAACAAAAATAAGTGTAAGAATAAAGATCATTGCTGCTAAAACCGCTGAACTCAAACGAGAACCTCCTACTTACAAGAAACTTGAGTTTCTTTTTTCTGAATAGACTGCAACACGTCATCATTTGATCTGATGTGACCGAGAATCGATTGAATCAATCCATATTCAGGACAAGCCGAATTAATTGAATAAAACCGCCACTGTCCCTTTTTCTCTTCATTCACAAATCCAGCCTGTTTCAGCTTCCGCAAATGCTGGCTGATAGCTGGCTGGCTCATGTCAAACATCTCGACAAACTGGCAGACACAGTATGTTTTTTCCTCCAGCTTCTTCATGATCAAAAGCCTGGTTTGATCATGAAGAAGCTTCAGGCAGCGACTGATTTCAGTAGATGTCAAGGCATGCTTCATGAAAGCATCAGCTCCCTTCCGCGTTCATTGTATAATCCACTGAATATATAAGTCAATACTTATATAATAGAAGAGATAGGACCTCCGCTTAAAAATTTTTTTTACGGAAATGGCTTTATTTATACTGTCGTTATTGATGAATTTACATTTTTCATCACTTTTGTGTTGTTCGGTTAGGCTTAATAAAAAGGAACTTTATACCCATGCGAAAGCTTGTGATAACCTATAGAAGATGTAAAGAAATAATCAGCCTGATTAGTCCATAAGACCTGTACTCTTAAAATCTTTTTATTCATTTTCTATCAAACAAAAGAGGAAAATAGACCCGTTGAAATAAGGTCCAGTGTCTAATAGAATAATGTCGAAAAGTAAATTACGCAGGTTTGTTACTGATAAAGCAGGCAAGACCTAAAATGTGTTAAGGGCAAAGTGTATTCTTTGGCGTCACCCCTTTACATATTTTAGGTCTTTTTTTATTGCACGTAACCGACTTGCCACTCAACAGGAGGGCTGGAAGAAAGCAGACCGCTAACACAGTACATAAAAAAGGAGACATGAACGATGAACATCAAAAAGTTTGCCAAACAGGCAACAGCATTAACCTTTACAACCGCACTGCTGGCAGGAGGCGCGACTCAAGCGTTTGCGAAAGAAGCAGATCACAAACCGTATAAAGAGACATACGGCATTTCCCATATTACCCGCCACGACATGCTGCAAATCCCTGAACAGCAAAAGAATGAAAAATATCAGGTGCCTGAATTTGACCAATCAAAGATTAAAAACATCTCTTCCGCAAAAGGTTTGGACGTGTGGGACAGCTGGCCATTGCAAAACGCGGACGGCACAGTCGCAAACTATCACGGCTATCACATTGTCTTTGCATTAGCCGGAGACCCTAAAAACGCGGATGACACATCAATTTACATGTTCTATCAAAAAGTTGGCGAGACTTCCATTGACAGCTGGAAAAACGCAGGCCGTGTCTTTAAAGACAGTGACAAGTTTGACGCAAATGATCCCATCTTAAAAGATCAAACACAAGAATGGTCAGGATCAGCTACATTTACATCTGATGGCAAAATCCGTTTATTCTACACTGACTTTTCCGGTAAACATTACGGCAAACAAACACTGACAACTGCGCAGGTTAACGTGTCAACTTCAGACAGTTCTCTTACGATTAACGGTGTAGAAGATCACAAATCAATTTTTGACGGCGATGGCAAAACGTATCAAAATGTTCAACAGTTCATTGATGAGGGCAACTATAGTTCAGGCGATAACCATACGCTGAGAGATCCTCACTATGTGGAAGATCACGGCCGCAAATACCTAGTATTTGAAGCAAACACAGGAACTGAAGACGGCTACCAAGGCGAAGAATCTTTATTTAACAAAGCTTATTATGGCAAAAGCTCATCATTCTTCCGTCAAGAAAGTCAAAAACTTCTGCAAAGCGATAAGAAACGCACTGCAGAATTAGCTAACGGCGCACTTGGCATTATTGAGCTTAACGATGACTACACATTGAAGAAAGTCATGAAGCCGCTGATCACGTCTAACACAGTGACTGACGAAATCGAACGTGCAAATGTCTTCAAAATGAACGGCAAATGGTATCTGTTCACTGACTCTAGAGGATCAAAAATGACAATCGACGGCATTACGTCTAACGATATTTACATGCTGGGTTATGTTTCCAACTCCTTAACAGGCCCGTACAAGCCGCTGAACAAAACCGGCCTTGTGCTGAAAATGGATCTTGATCCTAACGATGTGACCTTTACTTACTCACACTTTGCCGTACCACAAGCTGAAGGTAACAATGTCGTTATTACAAGCTACATGACAAACAGAGGCTTCTATGCAGACAAGCAGGCAACGTTCGCGCCAAGCTTCTTATTGAACATCAAAGGCAAAAAGACATCTGTTGTGAAAAACAGCATCCTTGAACAAGGCCAACTAACAGTTAACAAATAAACGCAAAAGAAAATGCCGATACCCTATTGGCATTTTCTTTTATTTCTTTATTAAAATCTAAAGCGGAGAAACCGAAATGACATATAAAAAAACATGCAAATGGTCAGCGGTATTCCTCATCTTTTTAGGAATCCTTTTGTTTATAGACCTATGGCCAAAAGAGGAACCGGTCAAAAAATCAAAATCAACCCATAAGCCGGACTACCGGGCGGCATATCATTTTACGGCTCCTGACAAATGGAAAAACGACCCACAAAAACCCATCTATTTCGATGGAGAGTATCATTACTATTATCTGTATAACGGTGATTATCCAAATGGCAACGGCACGGAATGGCGGCATGCCGTATCAGAGGATTTGGTACATTGGACAGATGAAGGCGTGGCGATTCCCAAATACACAAATCCAAACGGCGACATCTGGACCGGATCATTCGTCATCGATAAAGAAAATACAGCCGGCTTTGGCAAAAATGCACTTGTCGCCATTGTGACTCAGCCTTCAGCCAAAGACAAAAAGCAGGAGCAGCATTTATGGTACAGCACAGACAAAGGGAAGACATTTAAGCCCTACACTGCTGATCCCATTATGCCCAATCCGGGGACAAATGATTTCAGAGACCCTAAAGTCATATGGGATGATCAGGATCATAAATGGGTAATGGTCATGGCCGAAGGAACAAAAATCGGCTTTTATGAATCCGATAATTTAAAGGATTGGCAGTACACAAGCGGTTTTATTACGAAGCAGGCAGGCATGATCGAATGCCCCGACCTATACATGATGCGGGCAAGTGACGGGACGACGAAGTGGATTCTCGGCGCAAGCGCAAACGGGAAACCGTGGGGCAAACCCAATACGTACGCCTACTGGACCGGTGGCTTTGACGGAAAAGAATTTTCTGCGGATCAAACCGAACCCCAATGGCTTGATTACGGATTTGACTGGTACGGGGGCGTAACGTTTGAGGACGGGAAAGACACAGATCAATTGAATAAGCGTTACGCGCTGGCTTGGATGAATAATTGGGATTACGCGAATAACACGCCGACCCGAAAAAATGGCTTTAACGGCACAGACTCAATCGTGCGTGAAATCCGGCTCCAGCAGCAGGACGGCACATACAGCCTCGTCTCACAGCCTGTTGAAGCATTGCAGCAGCTTTCCGCTTCCACTGACGAAGTGAAAGAACTGAGTGTCAGCGGCTCCAAAACCCTGTCCATAACAGGCGATACGTATCAGCTGGATATGGATCTTTCTTGGTCAGATATGAAAAACGCCGGCGTCCGGCTGAGAGAATCGGCAGACAAAAAACGCCATATTGATGTCGGCATATTTGCTGAAGGCGGCTATGCGTATATCAACAGAGCTTTCACAGACCAGCCTGATAAAAGCAAAAGGTTCGTTGAAAGCAAAGCGCCCTATGACAGCAGCAAACAAAATGTGCATTTAAAAATACTCGTTGATAAAACAACGATAGAAGTGTTTGTCGGTGACGGGAAAACCGTTTTTTCAAATGAAGTGTTCCCGAAATCCGAGGATAAAGGCATTACTCTTTTTTCTGAAGGCGGCTCAGCTTCCTTTACAAATATAAAAGTGAAACATTTCGATACGATTCATCAATAAAGACAGATGCAGCGCTTGCTGCATCTGTTTTTATTGTGAGAGCCGAAAGCAATCAGCAGGTGCGTATTGTCTGTTTCATATTGGGCATTGTAAGAAATATAAGGCTTGTTTCTAAGGAGGAAGCGGATGTCTAAACAAGGAAATTTTCAAAAATCGATGTCGCTGTTTGATCTGATTTTGATCGGGATGGGAGCTATCTTTGGATCAGCATGGCTGTTCGCTGTCAGTAATGTCGCTTCAAAAGCAGGACCCTCCGGCGCTTTTTCCTGGATTATGGGAGGAGCCATTATTCTGTTAATCGGACTGGTGTACGCGGAGCTCGGAGCCGCTTTGCCCCGCACTGGAGGCATCATCAGGTATCCGGTTTATTCACACGGCCATCTGGTCGGCTATTTAATTTCATTTGTCACAATTGTCGCTTACACAAGCCTGATTTCGATTGAAGTCACAGCTGTCCGGCAATATGTGGCCTATTGGTTTCCGGGCCTGACCAAAGAGGGCTCTGACTCCCCGACTATCGCAGGCTGGATTTTGCAGTTTGCCTTGCTCTGCTTGTTTTTCCTGCTGAATTATTGGAGCGTCAAAACCTTTGCTAAGGCCAATTTCATTATTTCTATTTTTAAATATATCGTTCCGGTCACGATCATTATTGTGCTGATTTTTCATTTTCAGCCAGGGAACTTATCGGTTGAAGGGTTTGCGCCTTTTGGTTTTACAGGCATACAGGCCGCCATTTCGACCGGGGGTGTCATGTTTGCGTATCTCGGGCTGCACCCTATCGTATCTGTTGCCGGCGAGGTGCAAAACCCGAAGCGTAACATCCCAATCGCATTAATTATCTGTATTATCGTTTCCACCATCATTTATACTGTTTTGCAAGTTACCTTTATCGGTGCGATTCCGACAGAAACGCTGAAAAACGGTTGGCCGGCAATCGGCCGTGAGTTTTCATTGCCGTTTAAAGATATTGCGGTCATGCTTGGTTTAGGATGGCTTGCAACGCTAGTCATTCTGGATGCGATCCTGTCCCCCGGAGGAAATGGGAATATATTTATGAATACGACGTCTCGTCTCGTTTACGCCTGGGCACGGAACGGCACGTTATTCCGTGTATTTTCAAAGGTCAATCAAGAAACCGGTACCCCCCGGGCGTCTCTATGGCTTTCGTTCGGTCTCTCGATATTCTGGACGCTTCCCTTTCCTTCATGGAATGCGCTCGTCAATGTTTGTTCTGTTGCCTTAATCCTTTCTTATGCGATTGCGCCGATTTCTTCAGCCGCACTGAGAGTAAATGCGAAGGACTTAAACAGGCCGTTTTATTTAAAAGGAATGAGCATTATCGGGCCGCTTTCATTTATTTTTACAGCGTTTATTGTGTACTGGTCAGGATGGACAACCGTTTCCTGGCTTCTCGGCTCACAGCTCGTCATGTTTTTGATCTATCTCTGCTTCAGCAAATACGCGCCTAAAGAAGATGTAAGCCTTGCCCAGCAGCTGAAATCAGCCTGGTGGCTCGTCGGATTTTATGTCATGATGCTGATTTTTTCCTATATCGGCTCTTTCGGGCATGGCCTAGGCTTGATCAGCAATCCCATCGATCTCATTTTGGTTGCTGTCGGCTCGCTTGCGATTTATTATTGGGCAAAGTATACCGGGCTCCCGAAAGCCGCGATTGATTATGATAAATAAAGAAGCAGGAGTTTCTCTTGCTTCTTTTTTCGCTTTACAAACGCCATCACTCGAGATAAAATGAATGATAGTCAGTCATTACAGGAGGTGTTCCTCATGCCAAAACAAACATCAGGAAAATATGAAAAGATTCTGCAGGCGGCGATTGAAGTCATTTCTGAAAAGGGACTCGATAAGGCCTCCATCTCAGATATCGTAAAAAAAGCCGGGACTGCCCAAGGAACGTTTTATTTATATTTTTCATCCAAAAATGCTTTGATTCCGGCCATAGCGGAAAACCTTCTCACTCACACGCTAGAGCAAATCAAAGGAAGACTGAATGGCGAGGAAGATTTTTGGACCGTCTTACAAACCTTAATTGATGAGACGTTTCACATCACAGAGCGCCATAAAGATATTATTGTCCTTTGCTATTCGGGGCTTGCCATCGACCATTCCATGGAAAAATGGGAGACCATTTATCAGCCTTATTATTCCTGGCTTGAGAACATCATCAACAAGGCGATCGACAGCCAAGATGTGATCGAAGGCATCAATGCAAAGTGGACGGCAAGAACCATCATCAATTTAGTTGAGAACACAGCAGAACGGTTTTATATCGGGTTTGAACAAGATGAAAATCTTGAAGTATCTAAAAAAGAAATTTTTACATTCTTAAAACGGAGCTTAGATAAAGCTTAAAAAATGACTGGGTGACACCGCTCATTTTTTAATATCTAAAAATGACTGACGTTCATTCATAAAAAGAGGTGTTTATGTTGTATTGGATGCTTGTTTTAATAGCAGGGCTTCTAGAAGTGGTTTGGGCCTCCTCCCTCAAACATGCGGATTCGCTTTTTGATTGGATTATCGTTTTTCTATTAATAGCGATAAGCTTTATACTGTTAATCCGCTCTTATCGAAAAATCCCTATGGCCGCGGCGTATACCGTATTTGTCGGAATTGGAACGGTCGGAACCTACACGACCGGAATCTACTTAGGCGAATCCTTCTCAGCAGCCCAAATCTTCTTTTTAATGCTGCTGCTAGCCGGCATTTTAGGAATGAAGCTTTTCACAAAAGAAAGTAAAACTCAGCCGAGAGGTGAAAAATAATGGCGTGGTTTTTATTATTCATTGCGGGTATAGAAGAAATTATAGCTGCCATCGCCATGAAATATATAGACGGCACAAAGAAAAAATGGCCGATTATTGTGATGACTGCCGGATTTGCTTTATCTTTTTACTGCCTTTCACAGGCCATGCAAATCCTGCCATCCGGTGTTGCTTATGCCGTTTGGACCGGTATAGGCAGCATAGGCGTAACAGCAGTCAGCCTGATTTGGTTTAAGGAACGGTTTCAGCTTTCTCAGCTGATTTCTCTTTGCCTGATCCTTGCCGGTGTCATCGGCCTGCGTCTTACGTCTTAATCATAAAAGGCATATACAGATAGCTGTATATGCCTTTTATCTTTTACTCATCATCTTGATGTTTATGAAGGTGAAGCGGCGGCGGGATCAGCCAGCCCTTGTTTTTCAGCAGCCTTAAGTATTTTGCTCCTGTTGCTGCCTTGCTCATATGAAATTGCCCAAACATCATGGCAATGTCTTCGCGAATCGACTGTCCCATAATTTTGCTGCATGTCACAAGACCCACTGCATTTTGCGCCGCTGCAGATGCGGCCACATCCGGATCGAGAAACCGCGCGCCCGGCGGAATCTCGTTTAGATCTGCGTCCGGCGGCTCAGGAGAAGCAGGCGGAAGCGCCACGCCGTTTTCTTTCAGGATATTGCTGACCTGTTTGATTTCATCTTGACACTTCTCAATGGCCTCATGAAGCAGCTTCTTTAAGTCGGCATCACCAACATGATGCAATAACATCTGAAAATTGCCGATCATTTTATTTCCCGCCATCACATAACTCCACAAGCTGAATACCTCACCATAATGCATCGGTTCTTCTTGCGGATTACCGCTTAAAATTCCCATTGTCATCCTCCTTAGCAAATTCAATACTGTTCATTTACCTACGATGCCCTGCATGGGGAAAATTATGTATTTGCGATTATGTTTTCTTGTACAACACAAAAAAGACAAGAGCGGCAATCGCCAAACCCTTGTCTTTCCTGTTGTTCTATTGGACGCGCTCGGAGGGATTCGAACCCCCGACAGACGTGGTACCGGAAACCACCGCTCTATCCAACTGAGCTACGAGCGCATATTGACATATTTTCACTGCGTGATGATAACGTCAGCATAACTCATTATACGGCATTTCAGCTAAAAAAACAACCCTCTTTTTGAAAGGGCTGTTTTTTTAAGAAGACACATCATCTTCTTTCAGAACCTCACATACGATGGTTTGAACCGTTGTATTTTTGGGGAAAATGGGAAAAAGAGAAGAGTTTGCATGTCAAGCCAGCTTTTTGTTTGACCTTTATTGACCAAAAATGTATCATGTAACTACATACTTACCTAAAAGGTGAAGGAGGAGCATTATGAATTTAATACCTACAGTCATTGAACAAACGAACCGCGGGGAAAGAGCGTATGACATTTATTCTCGTTTATTAAAGGATCGTATCATCATGCTTGGATCTGCGATTGATGACAACGTTGCGAACTCCATCGTGTCACAGCTTTTATTCTTAGAAGCAGAAGACCCTGAAAAAGATATTTCTATTTACATCAACAGCCCGGGCGGCTCTATCACAGCCGGTATGGCGATTTATGATACCATGCAGTTTATTAAGCCAAAGGTATCTACAATTTGTATCGGTATGGCTGCATCAATGGGTGCATTCCTGCTTGCTGCCGGAGAAAAAGGCAAACGCTATGCGCTTCCTAACAGTGAAGTTATGATTCACCAGCCACTTGGCGGAGCGCAAGGTCAGGCAACAGAAATTGAAATTGCTGCGAAACGCATTCTCTTGCTTCGCGACAAATTAAACAAAGTGCTTGCTGAACGCACAGGCCAGCCGCTTGAAGTCATTGAGCGCGATACTGACCGCGATAACTTCAAATCAGCCGAAGAAGCAATGGAATACGGCTTGATTGATAAGGTTTTGACACGCAACACAGAAGAGCAAAAGTAATACTGCGACCTGCAAGAGACATGTCTCTTGCAGGTTTTTTCATGCTAAAGGAATTTACTTACTGACAAGTGAACATACAAAACATCGGAAATGCAGCCCCTTTCTCCTCCTTTCACATTTGTATACTGTTTATTCTATAAGCCTTCCACTCTTCATTGAGCACATCAAACGACAAATCGCAAGTTTGCCTGACAATCAAATCAGCATCATGCATTGATTGTTCATGACCGACTCCAACCGCAAACATCCCGGCAGATTTAATGGCGGCGATACCCGCTTCAGCGTCTTCTATTGCCGCACAATCAGCCGGAGAGACGCCAAGCAGCGCTGCGGCGGTTAAAAATATCTCGGGATCAGGTTTCCCGTTCGCAAGAGCCGTTGGGTAAGAGAATTTCTTGTCACAAGCTGCAAAGCATAATGGCGGCGGTCCAGCTCCCGGCTGATTCCGGTCAGCAAGTTCATGTAATACGGCTCTGTCGTATCCATTTCCTCGAGAATCAACAGTTTGACAACCTGTGTTCTGTTTTGCACGAGCGCTCTTGCCGCATAATTAGGGATGTAATTCAGCTCTTTCATCGCGGAATGAACAAGCTTTTTTAATTCGTCTGTCACCGTCTCAGGGTGATTGATCACTCTTGATACCGTCATTTTCGAAACATTTGCTTTTTTCGCTACATCTGACAATGTTGCCATTTTCATCCCCTCCTCACCTGTGCTTATTACGCCTATCCAAACTAGTGAAAAAGTCCTTTATTATAGTAAATTATACTATGTAACCATAAAGAAACTAAAAAAGAGATTTCCTACAGGAAACCTCACATTGTAATAATCAGCTTTGATTGCTCACTAAATTTCTGTCCACTTTTTCTCTAAAATCGGATATGAGTAGTTCTTCATTTGCTCAATTAACTCATCGGGCCGTGAAGAGCTATGGATCAGTTTAAGATGAGAGTCGTTAGAAAATCCTTCTTGAATGCTGTATTTGATCATTTTCATCATCGGTTCAAAATATCCGTTGACATTATACAGTCCGATCGGCTTTTGATGAATGCCGATCTGCGCCCAGCAAAGCACTTCAAATAATTCTTCATATGTACCGAAACCGCCAGGCATGGCGATATAGCCGTCAGCCAGTTCGCTCATTTTTGCCTTTCGTTCATGCATGCCGTTGACTTCAATCAGCTCTGTCAGATTTTGATGGACAACCTCTCCGCTGAACAGGCCGCTCGGCATCACTCCAATTGCAGTGCCGCCGTTTTCCATTAACGCATCGGCAATCGCGCCCATCAAACCTACTCGAGAGCCCCCGTATACCAGGCCGATTCCCTGCTCTGCCATATACACGCCAAGCTCCGTCGCTTTTCTTTTATACGCTTCATTTCCCCCCGGGTTTGAGCCCGCAAATACACAAATTGTTTTCATCTTGTCATCTCCGCATCTATATATCGTGTTAACATTCAAAAAAACACACTATATATTGTCCCACCTTCATGTGATAATATCAATATGAAATACATAAAGAATGCAGGAGTGATGATGTTGCAGCTGGCAGATGCTGAAAAATGGATGAAAGAGTTTTACGAAAAAAGGGGCTGGACGGAATACGGACCGTTTATTCGAGTCGGGTTTTTAATGGAGGAAGCCGGAGAGCTGGCACGGGCTGTCCGGGCGTATGAAATCGGCAGAGACCGGCCGGATGAGAAAGAATCGACACGAGCTGAGCAAAAACAAGAATTGATTGAAGAAATGGGAGACGTCATCGGGAATATCGCCATCCTTGCTGATATGTACGGCGTTTCATTAGGTGACGTGATGAAAGCCCACCAAGAAAAACTGACAAAACGATTTGAGCATGCATAAAAAAAACGGCCGCAGTCGGCCGTTTTTTTTCACCCTGTGATTTCATCATGATGATCAAAGAAATGCTGCTTCCCTATTTTGTGAAATAGGCCTGTTTTATGCAGCAGCTCCCTTGGCTGAGACTGCAGTCCTACAATCATCAGCTTTCCGTTGTGGCGTTTAATTCGGTTCATAACGTTCCCAAGCACTGCTTCTGCGGATGTATCCATGTAATGCACTTTATTCATGAGCAAAATGAGGGTCTTCGGCTTTTTCTGTACATGCTCTAACAGTGACGATTCAAGTGAATCAATCGATCCGAAAAACAGCGGTCCTTCTATGGAGTACATGCTGACCGAAGGATCTGTCCCCTGCTCCCTCTTAGCCGCTTTCGCAAGAGCTGGATGAGACTCCTGATTGTGAATACGGGTCGCTTCGCTCATTCTTCTGATGAAGAACACAAATGCGAGCAACAATCCGGTCGCCACACCGACGATTAAATCGAACAGAACCGTCAGGACAAAGGTAGCGGCTAAAATGAAGGAATCGGCGTTTTTCAGTCTCAGCATGTTTGCGACTTCCTTCCGCTCACTCATATTCCATGCGACAACCATCAAAATCGGCGCCATACTTGCAAGCGGAACGTGGGAAGCATAAGGCGCGAATACAAGCAGTACGAGAAGAACCACGACGCCGTGAACGACACCTGAGACAGGTGAAACCGCTCCATTTTTAATATTGGTTGCCGTCCGCGCAATCGCTCCGGTAGCCGGGATTCCGCCAAACAGCGGCGCGGCCATATTCGCAATCCCCTGGCCGACAAGCTCTTTGTTGCTGTCGTGCTTTGACCCTTTCATATTATCGGCAACCATCGCGGATAATATGGACTCGAGGCCGCCAAGAAGCGCGATGACAAGCGCTGCCGGAAACAGCATGACCATTTTATCTATTGTCAGCTCCGGAAACTGAAATTCCGGCAAATGGCGAGGAATTTCTCCATAGGTTGAGCCAATCGTTGCCATGCGGTCAGGGAAAAACACAACCGCAACAAGCGTGGAAATGAGAAGAGCCAATAAAGCTCCGGGTATCTTTGGCATCACTTTGGCGGATACAAGCAAAATGACAAGTCCGATGACCGCTGTCAAAATGGCATATCCGTTAAAGGTGCCGAGCTTCTGTGCAATTTCAAACATGTTGTGATGAAAGTTCTCATGTTTTTCTACGTTTTTCAAACCGAGAAAATTAGCGATTTGTTCAGTGAAGATTAACACGGCGATTCCAGCCGTAAATCCGACGATAACTGGCTTCGGCACGTACTTCATAATTTTGCCGAGCTTAAACAATCCGAACAGCACCAGCATGACGCCTGCCATAAACCCCGCTATCAGCAGATTTTCCAGCCCATACTGCATCACGATACCGAATAAAATCGGGACAAACGCGCCTGTCGGACCGCCTATTTGATATTTAGATCCCCCGAACAAAGAAATACAGATCCCCGCCACAACAACAGTATACAGCCCATATTCAGGCTCGACTCCCGAGGCAATGGCAAACGCCATACCTAAAGGAATTGCCACGACTCCTACTACGATACCTGCAATCAGGTCTTTCTGAAATTTCTGTAAATTGTATCCCTTGAATCTCCCAGAGAATCGCATATTTTGTTAAAACCTCCCTTATGAATTAGTCTTTATGAACTCAGTTTCATAACCGTTAATCACGACGTCAAGTTTGCCTGTCTCCGGGTGTATCACAAGCCCGTGAACCGGCAGCTTTTTTGGCAGAAGCGGATGATTCTTGATCAGATTGACACTGTGGGAAACGCTTTCTTCCACACTGTGAAAGCCGGTCAGCCAGGTTTTCAAATCTAATCCGGCGCTATCAAGTAAACTCAGGCAGCTTGCTTCTACCCCGCGTTCCTTTGCTTTTTCTAGAATTGAGGTAGCATTCAGGCCTGACATCCCGCATTCATGGTGGCCGATGATGCAAACCTCTTCCGCCTGCAATTCATAAACGGCGACCAATATGCTGCGCATGACACTTCCAAATGGGTGAGAAACGATGGCTCCCGCGTTTTTTACAATCTTAGCATCGCCGTTTTTAAGCCCCATTGCTTGCGGAAGAAGTTCTGTGAGTCTTGTATCCATACAGGTAACAATAACGAGCTTTTTTGAAGGGAATTTTGTCGTTTTGTAGGGTTCGTACTTCTTCTCTCTGACAAACTGCTGATTGTGTTCCAAAATTGATGTTAAAGAAACCATTCTAAATTCATCTCCCATCCATATGATTTTGCAAGCCTTCTTGCCTAGCTTACAGTAAGGAATTATAGCATAGGAACAGGCCGCGAAAAGGCTTTCATTAAAAGACGATCTAATTGGACTGTAAAATAAAAACATAAACATTTATATCTTTCAAAGATAATAAAATTTATATTTATTGAATCCTATAATCCAGGTTTTGCTGATATTTTGGTGATTTGTCTGACAAAAAATATAGGCGAATTCAGATAATTAAAAAACTTATTTAAGCAGAGGCTGCTATTTTTTCATTCATCGCAATCATTTTAAGTTCAAAAGAACCAGAAATTTAACAAACGCAGCAATATTTCTAACTTTTATCTCTTTCCGATATAATAAAATAGACAACAGCCATAAAGGGGGAGCCTTGTTGAAACCATTTGTATTTATCACCAAACCCATTCCTAAAGAGATTGAACACATGATCAGTGAGCATTGCCGTTATGAGATATGGCAGGAGGATTCACTTCCACAAGAGGTGCTATTCGAGAAAATGAAAGATGCTGAAGGGCTTTTAACGACTGGAACATCTGGGCCGTCCATCAACAGCGAGCTGCTTGAACATGCTCCTAAGCTGAAGGTCGTCAGCAATCAATCCGTCGGATACGATAATTTTGATATAGAAGCGATGAAAGAAAGAAGCGTCGTCGGCACTCATACGCCTTATACACTGGATGATACAGTGGCAGATCTGGCCTTTTCTTTAATTCTTTCATCGGCCAGACGTGTTGCTGAGCTTGACCGTTTCGTCCGGGCCGGTAAATGGGGTACGGTTGAAGAAGAAGACCTTTTCGGCATTGACGTCCATCATCAAACATTAGGCATTATCGGTATGGGCAGAATCGGCGAGCAAGCGGCCAGACGCGCCAAATTCGGTTTCGATATGGACGTGCTTTATCATAACCGCCACCGCAAACAAGAAACTGAAGAAAGCATCGGCGCCAAATACGCTGAACTTGACACACTCCTGGAGCAATCAGATTTTGTTTTGCTGATTACTCCGCTGACTGACGAAACGTATCACATGATCGGGGAACGCGAATTTAAACTGATGAAGGATTCCGCAATTTTCGTCAATATTTCCCGGGGAAAGACAGTTGATGAAAAAGCCCTCATCCGCGCTCTTCAAGAAGGCTGGATTCGTGGTGCCGGTTTAGACGTGTACGAAGAAGAACCTGTCGCAAAAGACAATCCGCTCTTGCAGCTTGACAATGTCACACTACTGCCGCATATCGGCTCAGCAACAGCGAAAGTGCGCTTCAATATGTGTAAACAGGCTGCTGAAAACATGATCGCAGCTATCAAAGGGGAAACACCGAAAAATCTGACAAGAGAATTTCGGTAAATTAAAAAATCCGGTCTGATGAAGACCGGATTTCATATTACATATGCTGGAGTACAGCACGCTTATAAATATGACGTGTGACGATATAATAAACAGCCTGGAATACAAAATAAATAAAGATGACGATCACGGCCTCAAGAAATAAGTTAGCATGCAGCATGTTGCTTAACGCCACATACGCAAAACCGGCGTGAATCGTACCCGCGATAAACGGGATGAAGAACAAAAATCCAATTTGTCTTCCAAGGATAGAGTGAATCTCTTTGTCCGTAACTCCCATTCTCTTTAATGCTAACACTTGCACTCTCGTATCTTCTATTTCAGTAAACATCCGCAAATACAGCATGCTGCCTTGAACAATAAAAAACAGTACGCTGACAAACAGACCAATAAACAGCATGAGTGCGACTCCCTGCTTCACAACTTGAAAACTCGGAGCACGCGTTTGAAAATCAGATGTATGTTCTTTCGGCACCATGTTTTCAAGCTTCTCAGAGACCTCCACCGTCTCCTGCCAATGCTCAAGCTCATAGCCTACCACTCTTGTCTGATCCTTTAGCCGCACCTCCTGTGTCAGGCTGTCAAAGCTTTTTTCGCTGACAACCAATAAACGGCTGACTCCTCCGACTGACATCAATATCCCTTTGTTTTGCTGCTTTTTCATGACATAGGAAAGTGATTTTCCTGACTTCATATGAAACGCTGCTTTTTCCCCTTCCCCGAACGTATCTTTCACCATCATTTGAAACGGAACATTGATAAACGCTTCATTTTCTTGTACATGAATAACAGGAAAACCTTTTTCCTTTGCGACTTGATTATAAATTTTCTCTGAAATCAGCAAGGCCTCTGCTTCCGCTTTCCTGTTCCCATACGGCAAATCTGATTGAAATGTAACAGGAATCCCTGTGGCATTCACCTTATATTTAATCTCAGTATTTGCTTTTTTCAATGTATTCTCAGCGGTCTCAGGCTTCATAACCTGAAAGCGGGAAGCGTCTTTTTCCACCCAGGCAACAGATTGAGGAATGCTTTGCTCCTCCTGCCTTTCTAAATCAGCATAAAACATATAGATCACACCTGTAGCGGTTAAAATGACTGCTGTAATCACAGAGGTTAAAAACAGCATGCGTGCGTGATCTTTCAGCCTGAATATCATGTTGGAACGCACAATGATATTGGTTCCTTTGTAAAAGCTGTGTTTCTTTCTGTACAGCATGCGAAAAAACGCGACACTGCTTTGTGTAAAAAAGAAATACGTGCCGATTAACACTAAAATCAAAATCGGAAAGACACGAAACATCATGTCGATCGCATTGGCTGTGGCAGACAGATAATAACCGCCAGCCAGACAAAGCAAAGACAGCACAGTGAGCCATTTTGAATAGGCCGGTAGATTTTTAGGTTTTTGAGCTGATTTAATCAAATCTATGATTTCGAGCTTGCGAATCTGCCCCAGCGATAAAATAAGCAGGACTTGAAACAATATGAGAAAACCGACCGCCGTCAGCACAAATGCTTTCGGTACAATCGCAAACGAGATCGGCACCTTCACACTGAGCATCCATGTCATGACCATAAAAAACAGTTTCGAAAATAACAGCCCCGTGCCGATACCGGCCGCAATCGCCGCAAGAGAAATCAGCGACTGCTCATAATAAATCATCTTTCGGAGCTGCTGCTTTGATGTCCCGAACAGCGTAAACAAGCCAAACTCTTTCTTTCTCGCCTGCAGAAATGCTGAATTTGAATAGGAAATAAAGAATATACAAAACACGATAATGACGATAAGAGCCGCGCTCAAACACGTTTTCACAAGGCTTCCGCCATACACATTGTCTTCCGTCACATCCGGGTGAAAAATAAAAGAGGTGAAGACGAAAAAGACCGAGACGGCAAACACACAGCTTAAAAAGTAAGCAACATATCTTTGCAGATTCCCAATAATGTTCTTACGGGCGATGGTTCTCAAATTCATGAAAATCGCCTCCCAACACACTCAGGGTATCTAGGATACTTTGATAAAACACCTGCTGATTCGTCCCCCTGCGGATCTCTGAAAAAAATTTTCCGTCTTTAATAAAGACGATTCGTTTACAGAAGCTTGCCGCTGTGGCATCATGCGTAACCAATAGTATCGTTGCTTCCTTTTCTTCATTCAGCTGAGCCAGCGTGTTCATCACCTGTTTTGCAGATTTCGAATCAAGGTTGCCTGTCGGTTCATCCGCCAGTATCAGAGCCGGATTATGAATAATGGCTCTTGCACAGGCCGCACGCTGCTGCTGGCCTCCCGACACTTCGTACGTACGGTGGTCGAGAATATGTTTGATTTGCAATGTATCTGCCAGTTCATCTAAGCGGTTTTCCATTTCACTCAGCTTTACCTTGTCCAACGCGAGCGGAAGCAGGATGTTTTCCCGAATCGTCAGCGTATCAAGCAGATTAAAGTCCTGAAAGACGAAGCCCAGCTCTCTTCTGCGAAACAGAGCCAGGTCTTGATCCTTTAACGTTTTCGGCTGGATGCCGTTGATCATCATCTCGCCCTGGGTCGGCTTATCAATGGTGGCCAGCAAATTCAGGAGCGTCGTTTTTCCGCTTCCTGACGGCCCCATGATGCCGACAAATTCTCCTTTATTTACACTGAGATCAAAATCGCTAAGCGCCTGATATGACATCGTTCCTTTATTTGAATAATATGTTTTTGACAGCTTCGTTGTTTGCAGTACGTTCATGCCTCTGATCCTCCTTTTTTCTTTATTATAAAAAGGAAGTCAGCAGCCTCCCATCGAACTTTCTTTCAATCTCGCTTTCGAACCTTACAATGCTGTCACATTTGCCAGAGTGTCACTTGAAAAGACAATTGTCATCACGGTGCCCGCTCCCTCTTTTGATTGCGCGTCCAGTTTATGGCCCAGCTGGCTGCACACCTCTTTCGCCAAATAGAGGCCCATTCCTGTCGCCTGTGTCATGCTTCTCCCGTTTTCACCAGTAAAAAACGGATCAAAAATCCGGGGAAGATCCTGCGCCGGGATGCCGATACCGTCATCTGCAACTGATAAACGCGTCTCATGTCCTTGCGTTTCAATCCGGATGGTAATATGGTCACCACCGCCTTGCTTTGAATATTTCAGGGCATTGAAAAGGATTTGCTCCACAACAAAGGAAAGCCACTTTTGATCACTGGAAACTTGGACGGCGTTTGGCGGCACATGTAATTTCGGGAAAAGCCGCCGTTTAATAAACTGCCGTTTTTCCTGATTGATCAATGAGCGGACAAGCTCTGTCAAATCAAAGGTTTCAGGTTTTACATCAAAAGCGAACTCCTCCAGCCGGGCTGTTTGCAGCATCATATCCAGCCCGTGGCGAAACCGTTCATTTTCATCCTCCAGTTCCTCTAAAAATGTCTGAAAGGAAGAAGCGGTCCCGTTCTTTCCTTCTTGAATCATTAAGGAGATGACGGATACGGGTGTTTTCATATGGTGAATCCATTGATTCGTAAAAGTATAATGCTGTTTTTGTTTATTAATATATTGTGAGAGCTTTCCCGCGTATTGATCACCAAGCGCGTTAATCATTTTTGTCCAGAGGGCTTGTTCTCTAGTTCTTGGCTTGCGGGCTTCAAGTGACCGCCCTATGTCATTCGAAGCGGGTGCCTGATCGGCCAGTTTTTTCAAAAATGCCAGAAAGGAAACTTGCCGCATGTAGTCGGCAGTAAAACCAGCGGCCAAAAGGACACCAGGCAGGACCCATATGTATATCATATTTTCTGAAGCAGGCTCGGCACCGCTCTCTATAATGCTTAAATATGCGATAAACATGGCGGCACCTATGCTTAATAAGGAAAAAAGAATAATAGCTAATCGGTCGATGATATAAGTCTTTAACACTCCCGCTCATCCTTCCGATTGACTTCAAATACATAGCCCTGTCCCCTGATCGTTGCAATGGCATCTTTCAATCCGGCATTCTCCAGCTTTCTCCGCAGCCGATTGACATTGACCGTTAATGTATTATCATCAACAAAATCAACGTCGTCCCATAATGCCTCCAGCAATTCATCACGCGAGACAATTTTTTTGTGCTCTCTTATGAAAATCGAAAGCAGCTGAAATTCTTTTTGTGAAAACGAGATGCGGCTGTTCTTCCACTCCGCTTCATATTGATCTGGATATATCGTTAGACCGCCAAGCTCCACCAGTCTTGATTCTTGGGACAAAGAAGGAGAATACTCACCATAGGTCCTGCGCAGCACGCTTTTGATTTTGGCCATGACGACTTCTAAGTGAAACGGCTTTGTGATATAGTCATCGCCCCCGTTCTCAATCGCCATCACCTGATTCAGCTCATCAGTCCGCGCCGAGATAAAAATAATCGGGGCATTGGAAACCGTTCGGATTTGCCTGCACCAATAAAACCCGTCAAAAAAAGGCAGGTTGATATCAAGCAGCACAAGATCCGGTTTCATTTCCGAAAATTCTTCCTTTATGTCATTCAGCTTTTCAGCTATTTTTATATGATATCCGTATTTCTGAAGATGGCCGCCCAGCAATGACGCAATCCGTTCATCATCTTCCACGAGTAAGATCCGATACACGTTTATCCCCCTTATATATCTAACACGGTGATTTTTCTAGAAGATTCCAAAATTATTATAGCATGTGGGGGATAGTAAATCGGGCTTTTTCTATTCGTTATGGTAGAATGAAAAAAGGGAAAAATTTCTTAATAAGTAGGTGTTATTATGAAGATAATCATGCTACTTGTAACCATTACGTCAACTCTTTCAGCATGCCAGCCGAACTATACCGGGGAATACATAGAAATTGGAGATTCACTGACTGAATACGAAAAAGAGTGCTTTAAAGAGAATCACATTCCTTATCAATATGAAAAAGGGAAACTGTATATCCCGGAAGATGCATTTGATGTAGTAATCAATACTTGTTCATAAGAAAAAGCTTGCAGTATGTCTGCAAGCTTTTCACATTACAAAAAATAAGTGTTTAATTTCTCTTCAAACTCTGAAGGGGCGATGTCACTTTTTTGGCCTTCTCCGCCGTTTTCATGAATCGTAAAATGGCGGTCTGACATGACCATCCGCCCGTTCGGTGTCAACTTTGAGGCGAGCAGTGATTTGTTAAAAGGAGATTTTTCATGAGAATGAATCAGGTCCTTCATGTCATCTAAATCACCGGGATCCCTCTCTTCAAGGGTAAAGGCATAACCGATTTGCCAGCCTTCTCCTTTGTCCATCAACAGAAGATGGGTGCCCTTTTCCGTCGCTTTTTCCTTGATTCGGAAGGCTCCCACAGGAGATTGTACCGTTTCTCCGGAAAGCGGTATCGGCTCCAGCGCCAGGTTGATGCCAAATCCAATATCAACAATGTAATCTCCCTTTTCAGCCGACAGCCATACAGCAGCATGGGTTCCTTCTAATGCCCACTCTTCTTGTTTTCCTGCATAAACTGTTCCGCGAATGAGCTTCACATGAAAACCGGCATCACGTAAGACATAGTAAAGAAAACCATTCAAGTCGTAGCATAGCCCCCCATGCTGTTCTTTGATCAGACGGCGCCAAAGCTCTTCTTTGGTTACCTTATAATTCTCTTTTGCAAGAACTGCCCGGTTTTCAAAAGGGTATCGGTACGCCATTGCTTTTAGAAAAAGGGGAAGATCCTCGAAGCTGACATGATCCTTCTCCCAGCCGATTTTCTTAAAACAGTCTTTCAGAAAATCACTCATTTTGTATCACCTAAACTTCCTCTTGAACATACGCCGAAAGCTTTTCCAGCGCCTCTTGTTCATCTTCTCCCTCGGCAATCAATGTGACTTCTGTGCCTGTGCTTACCGCAAGGCTCATCAGCCCCATGATGCTTTTCGCATTTACTTTCTTCCCATCCTTCTCAAGAAACACATCTGACGTAAACCGGTTTGCTTCTTGTACAAACAAAGCAGCAGGACGCGCCTGCAGTCCTGTCTTTAATCGAACTTCCACTTTCTGCTGAACCATAAGATCTCCCCTTTTCTTTACGGTTATTTTAAAGTGACGGTTTGCCCTGTCCGCAGCTGTTCTGCAATTTCGTCAAGTTTTCTCAGCCTGTGATTGATCCCTGATTTGCTGATTTTCCCGCTCGCTACCATTTCCCCCAGCTCTTTCAGCGTCACTTCCTGGTAATCAATCCGCAGCTGCGCGATTTCCCGAAGTTTTTCAGGAAGCGCCTCCAAGCCGATTCTTTCATCGATGTATTTAATATTTTCCACCTGTCTGAGCGAAGCCCCGATGGTTTTGTTTAAGTTGGCTGTTTCACAATTGACAAGACGATTAACCGAATTTCTCATGTCTCTGACGATTCTGACATCCTCAAAACGCAGCAGTGAATTATGTGCGCCGATCACGTTCAGAAATTCAGTAATCTTTTCAGCCTCTTTTAAGTAAGTGATATAGCCTTTTTTCCGCTCGAGCGTTTTGCTGTTTAATTGGAACTCATTTAACAGTTCGCATAATGAATCGTTATGCTCTTTATAGAGAGAAAAAATTTCTAAATGGTACGAGGAGGTTTCCGGGTTATTGACTGAACCTCCCGCCAAAAATGCCCCTCTCATATAAGAACGCTTGCAGCATCTCTTTTTGACAAGCTCTTTTGAAATATTTCGTTCAAACACAAAATTCTCGCCGAGTATTTTTAAATCCTCTAAGATGAACTTTGCATTCTCTGAAAAACGCACAATATAGACGTTATTCTTTTTCAGCCGCATTTTCTTTCTGACCAGCAGATCAACCGACACATCATATTGTCTTTTCAGCAATGTATAGATGCGGCGGGCAATCGCTGCATTTTCAGTTTGAACATCAAGTACGAGATGGCGGTTAGCAAATGATAAAGATCCATTCATTCGGATAAGTGCAGACAGCTCTGCCTTAATGCAGCAATCCTTCACTTCCAGGTTCGTTAATTCTTTTTTTGTTTCCGATGCAAATGACATATAGCCACCTCATTTCAAGGCTTCATTCTTTCAATAAATCGACAAGAAGAGAGGCCACTTTATGTGTATCGTGACGAATTACGCCATTTTTATGTGTTACGATTTGATCTCTGATAACTTCAAGCCCCATTGCTTTCAGCTCTTCGATATCAAAATCAACAGGACGCGCCGATTCTACTGCGTACTTACGTTTTATTTCGTCAGGAATGTCTTCACTGTTAACCAGTATGGTATCGATAAAACCGCAGCCCATATGCTGATTGAGCGCTTTCACATGATCAGCAGCGGTATAATGCAGCGTTTCTCCGGGCTGTGTCATCACGTTGCAGATATATACTTTTTTCGCCGGCGCCTTGATCACTTCTTCTCCAATTTTTGGAACGAGCAAATTCGGAAGAATACTGGTATATAGGCTACCCGGCCCGATAATAATCAGATCCGCTTCCCTGATCACATCTATTGTTTCCGGCAGCGGATCAATGTTTTCAGGCGTCAGAAAAACGCGCTTAATACGCTGGCCGTACTCCGGAATAGTGGACTCGCCTGTGACCACGCGGCCGTCTTCCATTTCGGCATGCAGAACAACACTGGCATTGGCTGCCGGCAACACCTTTCCTCTTACATTCAGCACCTTGCTCATTTCTGTGACAGCGTGAAAAAAATCACCGGTTATATTCGTCATCGCTGCCAAAATTAAATTTCCGAGTGAATGGCCCGTTAAATCGTTCCCCTTATTAAAGCGGTGCTGAAAGAGATCCTCAACTAGCGGCTCCACATCGGATAAAGCGGCAAGCACATTTCTGATGTCTCCGGGTGGCGGGATTTTCAGTTCGTTCCGCAGCCGCCCCGAGCTTCCTCCGTCATCAGCAACAGTGACAATCGCCGTAATATCAACGGGTTTATGCTTTAAGCCCCGAAGCAATACAGAAAGGCCCGTGCCGCCGCCAAAGATGGCAATTTTCGATTTTTGTTCCATCTTATTTCCGGCTTCTCTTTTCGATGTCCCGGTGAGTAACATGAGTATAGTAATCCTTTTTGAAATAGTCAGCTAAATACTCGGCAAGCGTCACAGAGCGGTGCTGGCCCCCTGTGCAGCCGATCGCAATGACGAGCTGGCTCTTTCCTTCTCTTTTGTAGGACGGCAGCATAAAGCTGAGTAAATCGATTAATTTTTCATTGAACTTTTGTGTTTCGTTCCACTTCATGACGTAAGACGATACCTCTTCATCTTTTCCGGTCAGCGGCCTCATGCTTTCGATATAATATGGGTTCGGCAGAAATCTGACATCAAAAACGAGATCGGCATCAATGGGAATACCGTATTTAAAACCAAATGACATGACATTTACTGTAAATGTCTCGCCTTGGTTTGTCGCAAAATGCTTTACGATTTTCTCGCGCAGATCGCGCGGCTTCATGTCTGATGTGTCATAAATCATTTGAGAGCGGCCTTTTAATTCCTCAAGCAGCTCACGTTCCAGCGCGATGCCTTCGAGCGGAAGACCAGTCGCCGCCATCGGATGCGAACGTCTCGTTTCTTTATATCTTGTCACGAGGATCGAATCCTTCGCGTCCAGGAATAAAATTCGCGGTGTAATCCACGGATTTTCCGCCATTTCATCGAGCGCCTCAATCAGCCGGTCAAAAAATTCACGGCCGCGCAAATCCATAACAAGCGCGACCTTGCTCATTTTCGAATTTGATTCCTTCATCAGCTCTAAAAATTTCGGAAGCAATGAAGGCGGCAGATTATCGACGCAGAAATACCCGAGATCCTCAAAGCTTTGAATCGCAACGGTTTTCCCCGCGCCCGACATACCGGTTATAATGACAAGCTGAATATCATGTGATTCACTAACACTCATCTTTCTCCCCCCTGACTTGTCTTTCTATTTGATATGCTGCGGATCTAAACGATAACTGAGCAGCTCAAACTCCGGTGTATACGTAAATGTGCCGTGCAGCAGCCCTTGTCCCTTCATCATAAAGTCCAGGATATGGCCGTCTCCCGGAGCCATAGGCAGGTTTTGAATCTCCTTCACATTGTGCCACTGCAAAATGCCTTCCTCTGATTCAGACACGTTCTCTCCCGTATAGGAATCAGCGACAAACGTAAACATCATCCACTCGGACACAATATGGTCACCGTCTTTAATGATAAAGGTAAAAACGCCTTTTAGCTGAGGATTTATAATATAGATACCTGTCTCTTCTCTAAATTCTCTGATGACGGAATCCCTGACTGATTCTCCGCTCTCCATCTTGCCTCCCGGCGCGACCCACCAGCCGCGTCTTGGCTTTTGGAGAAGAAGAACTTTGTCATCCGCCTTGAGAACACAATTTGTCACTCTTTGCAAGTACGTCACCTAACCTTCTCGTCCTGTCATCGTCTCTTTATTATACCGTTTCAAGATGCCTCTCACAATGAAGAGACATTGACAATCTTTCCTTCTATTTTACAGCATATTCTTCCCAGCGTTCAGATGATTTTATTGTGAAAGGAAATTGTCTTTTATTTTTGGACAAAAAAAGGACACGGATAACTGGAGAATCCGTGCCAAAAGTGTATTCATTATAAAAAGGGGGTCAATTACTTTATTAATCATAACCGATAAGTTTTACACAACTGTTACAGCGGAATTAAAACCCAGTAACGTTATGTGAAACTCGTATGACAGCCCTTTTTTATTTTAAGGTTTTCAGCGTTTCCTGGAGCTCTTCGACATAATGCTGTACGCTTTGTGCCGCAATACTTCCGTCTCCTGTAGCCGTTACGATTTGGCGCAATGATTTTTCACGAATGTCTCCGGCTGCGAAAATCCCTTCAACCTTTGTTTCCATTCGGTCGTTGGTTTCGATGTAGCCTTCTTCATTCGTGATGCCAAGGTTGTCAAACGGTTTAGACAGAGGAAGCATACCGATATAAATGAATACGCCGTCTGTTGTGAATTCACTTTCTTCACCGGTCACCGTATCCACAAGCGTCACTTTGCCGACTTTGCCGTTTTCCTCATGAATTTCCTTCACGGTTTTATTCCATAAGAAATCTACTTTTTCATTATCAAACGCTCTCGCTTGGAGAATGCTTTGCGCACGGAGTTTGTCACGTCTGTGAACGATCGTTACTTTTGAAGCGAAACGTGTTAAGTACACGCCTTCTTCAACCGCTGAGTCCCCTCCGCCGACAACAACCAGCTCTTTGCCTTTAAAGAAAGCGCCGTCACATACTGCACAATACGAAACACCGCGGCCGCCCAATTCTTTTTCACCTGGCACGCCGATTTTTTTATATTCTGCACCTGCGGCAATGATAACAGCACGTGCTTTATATTCTTTTGAACCGGCTTTCACAACTTTGTACTCTTTGCCGTCCACAATTTCTTTAATATCGCCATAAGCGTATTCAGCGCCGAATTTCTTTGCATGTTCAAACATTTTGTTGGAAAGCTCAGGCCCGAGAATGCTTTCGAAACCAGGATAGTTCTCCACATCTTCCGTGTTTGCCATTTGGCCGCCCGGAATTCCTCTTTCAATCATTAATGTCGATAAGTTTGCTCTAGATGTGTATACAGCGGCCGTCATCCCAGCAGGACCTGCGCCGATAATAATCACGTCATATATTTTTTCTTCTGACACACTCACTCACTCCTTAAAACGTCTTTTCGAGTTGGGCTCTTCCTTATAAGATAAGAATCCCCATCAAACGTATTCCTTACCCATATCCTATAAAATCTCATGGTGATACGCCATTTTTTTGCTCATTTTTTTCGAAACGCGATTAGATGTATTACAAAAGGGTATGTATTTAATAAAAGAAAGAGCCTTCTGTCCATAGAAGGCCCTTGTCTTATTTATTATTGAACAACACGTCTTACAACGCCTTTGAATGCTTTTTTCCAGTACACGTTGTTCATAGAGTCGACAGAGACACCATGAGATGTATTGTCGTTCAGGAACGTACCGTTTCCTAAGTAGATTCCAACGTGACCATTTGTTTTGTATGTGTCAAAGAAAACTAAGTCTCCACGTTTCATGTCTGACGCGCTTACAGCTTGTCCTCTTCCAACTAAAGTATCAGTCGTTGTTCCGCCGACAGGTCCAAGGTTGACACCTGCAGAAGCGTAAGCCCAGCGAACGAATGATGAGCAGTCAAAAATACGGTTGTTGATATCAGACTGAGTGCGTCCGCCGCCAAACTTGTACGGAGATTGTCCGACAATGCTTGAACCAACGCTGATTGCGCCTTCAATTCCGCCTGAGTTGCTGATGACAGTGCCGCCTGAGTTATTGCTTGAGCTGCTGCTCTTCTTAGAAGATGAGCCGTTAGACGAACTGTTAGATGCACCGTTAGAAGAATTGTCTGAAGAATCATCATCAGATGAGCTTGCTTTTGCTGTTTCAGTTGTAGCCGATTGGCTGTCATCTGTTTGTGTTTCATCAGATGCTTTTTGTGCTTCTTCCTGCTTTTTGATCAGGGCAGCCGCAGCTTCTTGTTGTTTTTTGATGCGTGCTTGTTCTGCTTCAGTATCTGCTTTTTGATTTGCAAGTTCAGACGCTTCTGATTTTAATTCAGAAATTGCCGCAGCCGTTTTCTTCTGGCTGTCTTTTGCTTCGTCGAAAAGCTTGTCTTTTTCATCTAGCTGTTTATCAAGGTCCTTTTGCATTGTTTCTAACTTAGCCAATGCAGCTTGTACTTCTTTCAGCTTATCATTCAGATCTGCTTCAGAGTCTTCAAGCTTCGCTTTATCCTGCTCTTGCTGCTTGATTAAATCTTTGTCTGCATCAACAATAGATGAAACCGCAGTAGCGCGTGAGATAAAATCACCAAAGCTTGTTGATCCTAAAAGTACATCTATGTATCCTTGAGATCCGCCGCTTTCCTGTAAAGAACGAACGCGTTTTTTCAGGATTTCGTTACGTTTTTCGATGCGTGCTTCTGTTTCTTTAATCTCTTTTTTCAGTTCTTTGATTTCTTTTTTCGTTTTATCGTTTTCTTCTTTTTTATCTTCGATTTTGTTGCTTGTATCGAGCGCCTTAGCGTTAATGTCTTTCAGTTCTTTTTCAATCTTTGATTGGTTTTCCTGAAGCTCAGTTAATTCTTTTTCCTTCGCTTCAATGCTGGAAGCAACCTCAGATTGCTTGCTTTCGATTTTTTGTTTCTTTTCATCTAATGTTTCCGCCGATGCAGTTTTACTTGTAAATGGGATCAAAAAACTGCTTGTCCCGATGACGGAAGCCAAACCAAGTGTCAATAAACTCTTTCTCACTTTTTATATCCTCCCTTTTACTGTGAACCTGATCTCATTTGGAATTGTATTTTGAACATCAAGTTTCGTTCCTCATATTCTACGAGGAATGATGATTGTTTATGGTTAATTATTCTGTGCATCTCTTATTCTGGGTGTATAGCGTTTATTTCACATCATATGTAAAAAACACTAATTCCTTATGTACGAGAATCATTATACCATCAAGTTTCGACAAATTAGCGATAAATTTTATTACATTTGTGTTTCAAACAGATGTCAGGTTGCACATCATTTGTCATCTTTCTTAAATTGATAAAAAACCTGTCGATATTATTTTTAAAATATAATTTATAGAATAAAAAAAGAGTTGATTCTGCGAATCAACTCTCCATAAATATACTATTCTAAAATATCATCAATATATTTCATATATTTCGTCAAAGTGGCCGGAGAGATGCCAAATTGGGCTGCCGTTTCTTTTTTGGTGTCATGTTTGCCGTGGGCTTCTTTCCAAATATAGTAGATAGCAGCAGCCCATCCGCTCACATTTTTCAGCGGCCCCGCTACGCGGATTTGCTGTATCACATGGAATACCCAGCAGCTCATGACTTCTGTTTTCATCTCATCCTGTTCTGCTTCTTCCAGCAATTTAACCGTTTGATAAGCAAAAAGCGCATCCTCTGACACATCTGCTGCTGCGGAATCTCCGTGCAAGAGCAGCTTAACGAAATGGTTTTCAAAAGGAGCGGTGATGCGCTTCGAGCGTATCACTGCTTCAAGATGCTCCGTTTCACCCTTGGTGCTGCTGATATAATAGGCAGCCAATCGCTGTTCTACTGACGAAGGAAGTACTTCCCGCCGCTCAACCCATGGAGCCGGACGGTCCGCTCCGGGATATTGCGATTCGACTTTTCTCCATACCGTTTCGGCAAATTCTGTATGGCCCGTAAAGTAAGCAGAGCACGAGAGCCAGTAATAGAATGTATCGTCTCCTTCAAAACCGCTTTTATATAGTGATCTGAGCCATTTGTACCCGATATCATAGCGACCGACAAGCGACAGGGTGGCACCCAATTTATAGCGCTGTTCAAATAACATCGGATATACATTTGAAAGCTGATCACTCAGCTCTGCCACCTTTTCATCTTCTCTTTCATAATAGTAGAAAACGAGAAGATTACATAAAGCGTGAAGATTTCCTTCATTATTATTTAGCACTTTATAAGCCGTTTGTTTCGCTTTCACAACATTGCCGGAATAAAAGTGGGCAAGGGCGAGATTATTATAAGCGGACCAAAGCTCAGGATATTCATTTGTGATTTCCTCAAGAGCCGCAACAGCTTCAGCAAGCTGACCGCTTTCAAGCAATGACTTCGCCCGGTCTTGTTTGATAAGCAATTCATCCTGATCATATAGAGAATCCTCAGGCCCGCCGTCTCCTAAATCAAGCAGATCAAGCAGACTATCATTCTCTTCGGAAAATTCACCGTCCGGATCAGCGTCTGAATAAGCTGCAGCTTCTTTATAAGCTTCCTGAAAGAGTCCCAGATGGGCAAAGTTATTTGCTTTAAAATAATGACATTCCGGCATTTCCGTCTCCAGATTCGCCAAAATATAATCAAGCAGATCGTTTGATTCCTGGTATTGCCCCATCTCTGAATAAATGACCGCAAGCTGCGAAAGCATCTCTGAATCCTTCGGCTCCAAATGAACCGCGCGCTGGATCAGTTTGCTTGCCCGCTTCAAATTGCGTTCTTTATACGCCTTCAAACCTTTATGAAAAAAATAATGTCCATCTTGAAGCAGCTGGACAATTTGTGCGTGATTTTTATGTTCAGAAGTGTGTTTTCCCACAACTACCCTCCGTTTTATACAATATTACCGTCAGTAGTATACCATAAATCGTAAGCTCCTCAATAGTTCAAAAGGAAGGATTGGGAAAATCCCTCCTCTTTTTTTTACTGGCTGAATCAACCAGAATTTACCCGGCTTTGTTTTCTAAATCCGCATTCATTTTCAGCTGCTGTTCAGCAAAATCTCTGTAAAGGTCATGGGACGCCATTAATTCATGGTGCGTGCCCCGTCCCGTAATTTCCCCTTTTTCAACAAATAATAGCTGATCTGCATCTACAACAGTCGATAAGCGGTGAGCGATGACAATTGTTGTCCGGCCTTCCATCAGCACCTCAAGTGCCTGCTGCACTGATTTTTCAGATTGACTGTCGAGGCTGGAAGTCGCTTCATCAAGCATCAGAATGCTCGGGTCCCGTAGAAGCGCCCTGGCAATCGCAATTCTTTGTCTCTGTCCGCCCGACAGCATGATGCCGCGTTCACCCACTTCAGTATCAAGCTGATTCGGCAGCTCCTTAATAAAATTAAGAGCGTATGCCATCTCCGCTGCTTTTTCGATTTCGGCATCCGTTACCTCGCGTTCTAGCCCATAACAAATATTGTCTCTGATCGTTCCCGACATTAACGGACTTTCCTGTGACACATAGCCGATATGCTGACGCCACGATTCGAGCGAATACGTATCCACCGGCTCATCTCCCAGCTGAATGGTTCCTTCAGTCGGAGAATAGAAACGCTCAAGAAGCTTAAACAGCGTGGTTTTTCCGCCGCCGCTCGGTCCAACAATTGCTGTTACTTTTCCCGCTTCAATAACGGCGCTGATATCCTTCAAGATCAGCTGCTCAGCATTATAGCCAAAGGACACATGATCGAGCCGGATAGGGAGATGCGCGTTGTCAATTTGGTTTCCTGTGACGGTATCTTCCTCTTCCTCTGCCAAAATCTCAATCATCCGTTCTGTTGCACCGATTGATTTTTGCAGCTGTGTGAAGAACGTTGTAATCTGGCCCATCGGCATAATGATTTGAAACAAATATAAAATAAAAGCCACGAGTGCCCCGGCAGTCAATTCGCCTGATGACACCTGCATACCGCCGTACCCAATAACAGCCACGAGCGCGGCCATTAATACGAGAGAAATAAGCGGTCCGACAAGAGATTGCACCTTCGCCTCACGAACCCCAAGCTGGAATAATGAAGAAATCCCCAGTTTCCCGCGTTTATATTCGACTTCCTCTGCATTTGAAGCCTTCACAAGCCTGATTTCCGGAAGGATTTGATTCAGCAGCCCCGTAAAACGTGCGGTTTCATCTTGGGTTTCCCGAGAAATAGAAAACATCTTCTGCCCGATCGGCACTAGGATCAGAGCTGCTAATGGAACAACAACTAAAACAAGCAGCGTCAGTTTCCAGTTCATAATGAATAAGATGGTGAGTGATCCAATGACCGAAATGATGCCTGTTATAAATCCGCTGATATGGCTGGTAATCAGCTCTTTTACCACCATCGTATCATTCGTGACCCGGCTGACAGTTTCACCGGAAGCGTTAGTATCGAAATAAGATACAGGAAGCTTAATTAATTTCTTCCATAATAAATCCCTTAGCCCAGAAATGATTTTTTGCCCGCTATAGTTTAGTGCGTATGTAGCGTAGGCGCTTAAAGCGGCTTGGATAAGAAAAACGAGCGCAATCAGCCCGATTTGCGTGCCGGACAGCGCTGACATGGAAAAACCGTCGACAAGCTGTTTCGTTAATAGAGGAATCAGCAGGCTGACCAGTGTTGTGACAATACTGAGAATCAGCGCAAAGGCGAGCTTTCCATAGGATGGGTTTGTCTGTTTCACTAATGCAAAAAAAGCTTTGAATTTTCTTTTAGGTTGCTGTGTTGGCATAGTATTTTTCCTCCTGTTTCAATCCCTTTACGCGGTCAGCAAGGTTGAACGGAATATAATAGGATTATTTTTACTCTTTCTAAATCATATCAATGGAGAGAGACTTTTTCAGTATATTTTTCTTGTACAATGAAAATAAAAATCCCCTATTCATGACTCGAATAGGAGACGTTTCATATTATAGATCCTTTTCAGGCTTCTTTTTTCGGTACGTTAAGGTAACATCTTGCTGTCTCAGGTCCTCAATGATCATTTTGAACCGGTCAACCTTTGCAGCATGCTCCTCTTTTATCGTTTGAAGTGCAGTCTTCTGCTTTTCTCTTTTCGATTCAAGCTCTTCTTTTATTTTTTTGACAATCATTCCTTTTTGCCCTTTGATTTCTTCTTTTAATGCAGATTCGAATTTTTTAGTCAGGCTGAGAATGTCGTTGATGGGTTTATTGAGACTGCCTGCTTTCCCCTTCATTTCGTCATGGGTTAGAAACATATAGGTGGTTGATACAACTTCTGTTTCACTTTCTGAAAATAAGGAAGTCACTCTGTCTATTCCTCCTAAGGCTGAAAATCGAATAACTGTGAGATCATTTCTTCTTTTTCAAATAGCTTTTCGATGCTCTCGCGGATATTTTTGATAAAATTCTTTTTTTCCGTTGTCTGTTTTTTGAGTTCTGCAACAATTCCGTCATTAGCAGGGAGTGCACCTGTATGGAACGATTCATGAACTGATATTTTCTCTAATTTATCGAATGTGTGACTGAAACCGGCCGCAAGCCGGAATTGAAGATCGAAGGCATATTGCGAAGGGTTTTCTTCCATATGTTGAATCGCCGTGATGATTGCCTGTTTTTTGTCTATAAACGCTTCATCGATTTCCTGCCGGAATACCTTTTGGTACGCAGAAATCGCATCTTCCATATCTTCAACGATCTTCATGCCGTTTTGATAGATTCTGACAGCGGACGATATATTGACTTTAATTGTTTCTCCCGAGCCGCTCTTCCCTGTAAAGTAAATATCGGAGCCTTTATAGCTGAAGCCTTTTTCCTTTGATAATGCGTTCAACATTTGAACGATGCTGTGGCCGTCGACGATGAGTTTTAATGCGTCTTTTGTTTCTGCGTCGAGTGTTTCAAAAGAAGAAATCATTGATTTTACATACTCCACAATTTTACCAACATCATTTAGAGCTTGCGTGAATTGGCCATGCTTTAGATGATCAATGAAATCATCGTATTGTAATTCTATACCTTTCATACTCGCATTAAGATTAGATAACTCTTTTTTTATGACTTTTTTCTGTGTATCATCAATATAACCATTTTCAGCAAGCTGATCTACAATAGGCCCGCTGTTCCCCAACAGGGTGTGAAGAAAACCTAAAAAGGCTGGCAGCTGCTCTTTAATTCGGCCATACATTTGCTTAACATCATCAAAATTTTCATAAATAACACTTGCTTTCGCTAAAACGCCGTCTGTATGCTTTACTTTTTCTATCAATTCTACGTCTATCCCGCTGGCTGCTTTTACAAAACCGTTTAAGCCGTCTTTTTCATAGTCACCCTTATATTTTTGAAGGTATTCCTGCATCGACCTTACGTCTTCATCAGGAATCCCATCCATAATGTTTCGGATGCCTTTCACACTTGTGTTCGTATCCGCCATCTTCACATCGCCGAATGTAATGAAATCCGCCTTGCCGCTGACTCCGTACAGCGGGTCATCTTTTGATATGCGTTGGGTGATGTTTGCTGTGACGCCTTTGTCTTCATAATATTTTTGGATTTCTATTTTTAGCTTTTCTGATGGGATATCATTAATATCTTTTAAGCGTCTAATATGAAATTTATGCATTATCTTATCTCTCAAATTCAAATCAGTTGCTAATAGGTGATCAACACTTATTTGAGCTCCGTTAACTCCATAAACTTCATCAAATTCCCCATCAATTAATTGAACCATCACCTGATTATTATTAGCCAGTGAGTGACCCATAGCAAAGGTCTTTAAATCATTAGAATCCTTTGTTTCTTTTTTTGCTTTTCTTGTAAACTCTTTTGTCGCTTGATACTGGCTGTCATCTATCCCTAAAAAGAGACCGAAGAAATTGTATGACCAATCCTCGTTATCTGCACTACCCTCTGAAATAATATGAAGTTGATTAATGTGTTGTTTGTCATCCTTAATATAAATTGCTGTACCATCATATCCGGATTCTCTTATTGATGTATCCACATTTGAATTTTTCTTAACAAGTTCATTTGATGTATATATTTCCACGTTTTTTGGAAGCTCTTGGTGTGTTTCTTCTTTGTAAATTCTTCGGACCTCAGCTTCAAAATCGGCTTTAGCCTTCTTAGTTTCATGCTCATTATGAGAAGCAAATTTTTCTTTATAATCGTATTCTAAGTTAATTAAACGGAGTTTCACATTTTCATTTTCAAATATATTTTTGTTTTCCATTCTATTTCTCCTTTTTAACTTTTAAAAAGGTAATGGAGTCTATTATTTTTTGAACTTTTTGTCTGGCTTCTTCTTCTTTTAATGAACAAGGTTCTTCATCTTTATAACAAGCAAATCTAAAGGAATATTCTATTCCTAGATAATCCTTTTTGGTAGATTTAACATAGCCAAAAAATCTATAAGAATAATTGTTCTTTCCGTCTACGTCATCAAAAACACTTTTCTTTTGAGCAGAATATACAATTTTATCAGATAGCTCTCTTTCTCCGTATTTTCCTTTATAACCGTTTCTTCCGCTTACGATGTCAAGCATTGTATCCTTGTCATTTGCAAAACTTTTGTCTTGATGATAATCCAGTTGACCATCATATTGAATGTTAGTTTTTTTATTAAAACTATCAAATACTATTGTTTCTTCATTGTCTCCTGTACTGGACATATCAGGTACGTATTCCCCATCCTCCGGAAACAACATCCTAAATCCCTTCAGCTTAGACTCCAGCAAATAGTACCCAGCCTCTTCTTCCTTCGTTGACACCATGTACTCTCTCGTTTTCTCGTCCTGAAACGCGGGAACTTGCGGCAAGTCTTTTGGGTCCATGTCTTTTGGTTTTACGGCTTCTGTTTTATTTTCATTGTTTTTGCTGTTTTTTTCGTTGTCGTTCATACTGCATCCTCCTGTCAGGGCAAGTAATAAGCTGAAGCAAATATAGATAATCTTTTTCATTACGAACCTCCAAGGGTTTTGTGAGATGATTCCATTTTTCAAAAGTAATACTATTGACCCTGTTATGGGATGATTATATTATCCTTTTCCATGTTACATCATGGCGGAATTTGGATAAATAGGAAATCAGACTTGGTTTTGACCTTCTTTTATCCATTCGGAATGTGAAACACCTACAATATTACAAAATACCCATTACATTTTTCTTATAACAAAAAAGAGCCTTTATCCATAGGCTCTTTCCATTTACTATTCAGAATGGCGTTTTCTCAGCACTTCAAGCACATCATCCAGCGGCAATGCTTGTTCTCTGAGCAGGACAAGGAGATGATACAGCAGGTCTGCCGCTTCCCATTTCAGTTCCTCGTGGTCACGGTTTTTGGCGGCGATGATGACTTCTGATGCTTCTTCACCGACTTTTTTCAAAATCTTATCGACGCCTTCATCGAAAAGGTAAGTGGTGTAAGCTCCTTCAGGCATTTCCGCTTGGCGTTCTGCGATGACGCGCTCCAGCTCGCTTAAGATGTCAAATCGGCCGGAAGTTTGTTCTTCTGTCTGTTCCTTTGTAAAACAGCTGTAGCTGCCTGTGTGGCATGCCGGACCGGACGGCTCTACAAGCACGACCAGTGCATCTTGGTCGCAGTCATATCGGATGCCCTTGACGGCTTGCGTATTCCCCGATGTTTCTCCCTTGTGCCATAGCTCTTGCCGCGAGCGGCTGTAAAACCACGTTTCTTTCGTTTCCAGTGTTTTTTCGTACGATTCCCTGTTCATATATGCAAGTGTCAGCACTTCTTTGCTTGCCGCGTCCTGGACGATGGCAGGGATTAATCCGTCTTCGTTAAAACGCAGTTCATCTGCCTGTTTCATCTCACATTCACCCCGTGCTCTTTCAAATATGATTTCACTTCTTTAATTGATGTTTCTTTATAATGAAAAATGGAGGCAGCCAGCGCGGCGTCCGCTTCCCCTTTTGTAAAAGCCTCGAGCATATGCTGCGCGTTTCCTGCTCCCCCTGAGGCGATGACAGGAACCGGAACAGCTTCTGACACGAGCTTTGTCAGCCTGTGGTCAAAGCCTTTTTTCTCCCCATCTGAGTCCATGCTGGTTAGCAGGATTTCTCCGGCTCCGCGTTTGACGGCTTCCTTCGCCCATGCTGTAACTTCCCAATCCGTTTTCTTTCTGCCGCCGTGCGTGTAGACCTTGTATGAATCAGATGTTTCGTCGTACTTGGCGTCTATGGCGAGTACGATACATTGAGAGCCGAAAAACGCCGCGCCTTCGGTAATCAGCTCGGGACGGAGAACAGCTGCCGTGTTTACAGAAACTTTGTCCGCGCCGGCACGCAGAATCGTTTTCATATCGCTAAGCTGATTGATGCCGCCTCCGACTGTAAACGGAATCGCAAGCTTTGCAGCAACCTGCTCTACGACGTCAACCATCGTTTTACGGCCTTCATGCGAAGCGGAAATATCAAGAAACACCAGTTCATCCGCGCCTTCCTGGTCGTATGCTTCCGCCAGCTCGACAGGGTCGCCGGCATCCTTCAGCTCAAGAAATTGAATCCCTTTGACAACGCGCCCTTCTTTCACATCAAGACATGGGATAATCCGTTTTGTTATCATTTCCCCTTCATCCTTTCAAGCGCCTCGCCAAGTGTAAACTGGTTGGTATACAGCGCTTTTCCGATAATGGCTCCAGAAACCCCATTCGCATGATAACGGGCAAGAGCTTCAAGATCCGCAACAGAGCTGACTCCGCCAGAGGCGATGACAGATTTTCCGGTTTCTTTCGCGAGTTCCACTGTGCTTTCGATATTGGGGCCTGACAGCATCCCGTCTGTCGCAATATCAGTAAAAATAAAAACTTCTGCGCCTTCGTTGGCGAGCTCTTTGCCGAGTTCAGTCGCCTTAAGACTTGAGGTTTCCAGCCACCCCTCTGTTGAAACAAAGCCGTTTCTTGCGTCCAGCCCGATGGCTATCCTTTCGCCATACTCTTTCAGCATTTTTTTTACAAACGGCGGATCAGAAACAGCGGAGCTTCCTAGGATCACGCGATCGACTCCTGCCGATAAGTAATCGTAGACGTCGCTTTCCGAACGAATGCCGCCGCCGATTTCGACTTTCAGATTGAGCTTTTGTACAATTTCGATGACATGACGGTCATTTACTTTTTTTCCTTCCTTCGCGCCGTCAAGATCAACTAGATGAATCCATTCAGCCCCCTCACTCGCAAATAACGAGGCCATGTCGAACGGCGAATCGCCGTATACGGTTTCCTTGCTGTAATCGCCTTGGACGAGACGCACGCATTTGCCGTTTCTCATATCAATGGCCGGAAATAATGTAAAAGCACTCATTTTTTCACCTTCTGTTCTGCTGCCATTTTTGTGAATTGGATTAAGATAGACATTCCGACCGCACTGCTTTTTTCCGGGTGAAACTGAGCGCCGAAGATGTTCTCTTTTCCGACAACCGCAGGCACCTGCACACCGTACTCGGCACTTGCCAGTAGCGCGTCGTCATCCATTCCGTCAATATAATAGGAATGGACAAAATAAGCGTAGCCTTCTTCTACTCCGGCCAGCAGCGGAGATTCGTTATGAAAGGAGAGGCGGTTCCATCCCATATGCGGAACCTTCAGCTTGTTTCCCTGCTGATCTTCCGGCTTCAGCCTGACTGCTTTTCCCTTTAACAAACCGAGACCTGCAGCGGTTCCATGCTCTTCGCTCTCATGAAACAAAAGCTGCATGCCGAGGCAGATCCCAAGAAGCAATCTCCCCTCTGACACCATCTTATGAATGAATTGATCGAGATTGGCGTTGCGCAAATTGTCCATCGCGTCCCCAAACGACCCGACTCCCGGCAAAATGAAAGCATCGGCTATACTCAGCTCCTCCGGAATGCCTGAAACAAAGTACGGTACGCCGACACGCTCCAGCGCCTTTGAAACGCTGTATAAATTGCCCATTCCGTAATCTATCACACCGATCATTTACAGCATCCCTTTCGTTGACGGAATCCCTTTGACACGCGGGTCTATCATTGTCGCTTCATCAAGCGCGCGTCCTAAGGCTTTAAAAACAGCTTCTATCATATGGTGTGTATTTGTGCCGTAATGAACGATCACGTGCAAGTTCATCCGTGCTTCAAGCGCCAGCTTCCATAAAAATTCATGTACAAGCTCAGTATCGAAAGTTCCGACTTTCGCTGCAGGAAAGTCAGCACGCATTTCCAAGTGCGGCCGATTGCTTAAATCAACCACTACCTGAGCAAGCGCCTCATCCATCGGCACAAACGCCGAGCCGTAGCGTTTGATGCCTTTTTTATCGCCTAGTGCTTCAAGCAAAGCCTGCCCTAAGCAAATGCCGATATCTTCAGTTGTGTGGTGATCATCAATATCGACATCACCTTTTGCATGAATGGAAAGATCAAATTGCCCGTGTTTTGTGAACAGGTCCAGCATATGCGTCATAAACGGCACATCTGTTTTGATTTCTGCTTGTCCTTCACCGTCTATTGCGAATGACAGTTCTATATCCGTTTCATTTGTTGTTCTGGCGCGTTCCGCTTTTCTCATTTCGAATTCCTCCGTTCTCTCGCTTCGATTGACCTGGCATGCGCTTCTAATCCTTCCAGTCTGGCAAAAGCCGCAATGCTTTCCGCATGTTCTTCAAAGGCTAATTGGCTGTATGAAATAATGCTCGATTTCTTTTGAAAATCCGTGACGTTTAATGGGCTTGAAAATCTGGCCGTTCCATTCGTCGGAAGCACATGGTTCGGTCCGGCAAAATAATCTCCGACTGGTTCAGGGCTGTATCGGCCTAAGAAAATTGCACCGGCGTGCTTAATATTGCCAAGCAAAGCTTCGGGAGACTGTGTGATGATTTCTAAATGCTCCGGGGCGAGCGTATTGACTGTATTGACCGCTTCATCTATCGTCTCAGCCACATAAATACATCCATAATCTCTCACTGAAGCTTCCGCAATATCTCTCCTCGGCAAGGTTTTAAGCTGCTCGTTCACCTCGGCTGAAACGGCCTCAGCCAGCGGCATGGAATCTGTGACAAGCACACATGAGCTAAGCATGTCGTGTTCCGCTTGTGACAGCAGGTCGGCGGCTATTTCACAAGGAATAGCAGTTTCATCAGCCAGCACGACGATTTCACTCGGTCCGGCAATCATATCAATATCGACATCACCGAACACCTCTCGTTTGGCAAGCGCTACAAATATATTTCCCGGGCCTGTAATTTTATCGACCGGCTCAATGGTTTCTGTCCCATATGCCAGCGCCGCAATTGCTTGAGCCCCTCCCATTTTGTATATATCTTTGATGCCCAGCTCAGCAGCTGCGGCTAAGACTCCCGGAGACAGCCGTCCGTCTTTTCCCGGTGGTGTGACAAGAACGATTCTTTCCACGCCCGCTGTAAGCGCCGGAATGACATTCATCAAAACAGATGACGGATATGCGGCAGTTCCGCCCGGCACATAAACGCCGGCAGAATCAAGTGCCGTCACTTTCTGTCCCAGCATTGTGCCATCCTTTCTGTGATAAAACCAGGAAGATTGAAGCTGTCTTTCGTGATATTCAGTAATGTTTTTGATCGCTCGCCTGATCACCTGCAGCAGCTGGGGATCCAGCAAGCTGTATGCTTCTTCAATTTCTTCTGTTGTGACCAATGCGCTGTCGAGCTTGATGCCGTCAAACTTGGCCGTGTAGTCACGAACGGCCTGATCACCATTTGCTTTTACATGTTCAATAATGGATCGGACCGCGTTTCTTTGTTCTTCCGTTCCGGCATCAATTGACCGCTTGAGAGAAAGCCGATCCGCGCCGCTAATGGTTTTGATTTTCATTTTGCCGTTTCTCCTTCCACAACAAGAGATAAACGGGACGCCATTTCGTCGATGACATCGTCCTTCATGCGATAGCTTACAGGGTTGACGATAAAGCGGGAGGTAATATCACAAATATGCTCTGTTTCAACGAGTCCGTTTTCTTTGAGCGTCTGTCCCGTTGATACGATGTCGACTATTCTGTCCGCAAGCCCGATAAGAGGTGCCAACTCGATAGAGCCGTTCAGTTTAATAATCTCGACTTGCTCTCCCTGCTCCCTAAAATAACTGGAAGCCACATTCGGATACTTTGTGGCGATTCTCGGCGCGACGCCGCTCCAGTCTGTATCTGGAAGTCCGGCAACCGCCAGATGGCATTTGCTGATTTTCAAATCCAGTACCTCATATACATCGCGTTCTTCCTCCAGCATGACATCCTTCCCCGCAATTCCGACGTCTGCCACGCCGTGCTCCACATATGTGGTGACATCCATCGGCTTTGCTAAAATGAAGCGGAGATTTTCCTCCGGCACGTCGATGATCAGCTTTCTGGAATCCTCAAACTCTTCCGGCAGCTTGTATCCCGCCTGCCGCAGCAGCCCTGCTGCTTCTTCAAATATTCGCCCCTTCGGCATTGCCATTGTGAGTAACTTACCCATTTTGCTCTTCCTTTCTGGCACCGATAAAATAGGTGACATTCGCAAATGATTTTGTCATCTGATCAATATTTTCAATCCCCAGTAAATCCTGAAGAACAACTTTTTTACCTTTCAAACGCTCTTCATTTGCAAAAGCGATGGCCTGCACCCTCTGCTCTTTGCTGAAAATGACAGCATCCATTTCACAAGGTTCGTCTTTCATATGGAGCGCTTCAATCATCCGGTCAATCCGAAGCCCAAAACCCGTCGCCGGCGCCGGTGAATTAAAATGTCCCAGAAGCTTGTTATAACGGCCGCCGCTGCCAATCACAAAGCCGACACTTTCCGCGTACACTTCAAATAAAATCCCAGTGTAGTAGCTCATATGGCTGACCATATTCAGATCAAGACGGACATTTTCCGTACATCCGTAGTCTTCAAGAATCTCCCACAGTGCCTTCAGTTCATCAACCACACTTTTTCCTTGCACTGAATCGACGATTTCTTCTGCACGCTCGCATACTTCTATACTGCCCCGCAATTCGAGAAGCTCCAGTAACCTATTTTTATCAATGGAGGAAAGCGGAAGAGATTTGACGTGCTCTCTATAGCCGACATAATTCTTTTCATATAAAAACCTCCGCAACACGTCTGCGCGTTCAACATTCCCGAGCACTTCAACAAACAGGGCATCTGCAATGCCTGCGTGGCCGATTGCAATTTTAAATGAAGTCAGGCCGGCATTTTTTAACGCACCAACTACTAAGGCAATAACCTCTGCATCCGCACTTGTCGTGCCATCACCAATCAATTCCACTCCAACCTGCTCAAACTCGGCAGGACGTCCGCCCTCGCGTTCCTGGGCTCTGAACACATTTGCCGCATAGCCGACTCTGAGCGGTTGATTATGTTTCAGCAACTTTGAAGCCGCCACCCTTGCGATCGGCCCTGTCATATCCGGGCGAAGCACCAGTGTCTTGCCATCCTGATCGAGAAGCTTAAACAGCTGCTGCTCTTCAATTGCTGACTGCACACCAACCGTATCGTAAAACTCCAGCGTAGGTGTTTCCATAAATTGATAGCCCCATTTATCTATCATATCGGTTAACGATTGCCTCACCTTATTTTTCGTTTCATATAAACCGGGCAGTGTATCTCTCATGCCGTGCGGTTTTTCAAACATAAACATCAACCCGAGCACCTCCGTGATTGTTTGAAGGAAAATTCCGAATCCTTTAGTTCGCTAATATGATAATATGTTAGCAGATGAAAGAATGGAAATCAATCCTTAACTTTTTCACAAATATGTATCATTCGAAAATCCTCCTCCTAAATATGAAAAAATCATGAATAAAGAATGAAAGGTCAGTCATATCTCAAATTCTTTATGTTTGGCATGCTATAATACAAATCAAATAGAGAACAAGGAGTTAAAAATGAAAACACTGCGAACGTTATGTGTACTGATCATACTTTCTGCTGTCATTTTCTTCGGCATCAAAATATATGCAAAAGATATAGATATTTCGTTTTTCAAAATTGATATAGGTGCAACGAAGAATGAATCTGAAACAGCTGCAAACAAAGAGAAGAAACTCAGAGGAAGCGCCGAGCCGCTGGACGTCACGCTTTTCAATCAGATGGATGCCCCAAGACTCTATAATGGCTGTGAGGTGACGAGCCTTGCTATGGTGCTGAACTATGCGGGATACAACGTGACAAAGAATACACTGGCAAACCAGATCGCAACAGTGCCTTTGACATACACCAGCGGATTAAAAGGTGATCCGAATGACGGATTTGTCGGTGATATGGCGAACGGCCCGGGGCTAGGTGTCTATCACGGCCCGATCTATCAGCTCGCTAAAACCTATGCGGGGGACAATGTTTCTGATCTGACAGGAAAAAGCATCTCTGCTGTTTATGAGCAGCTTGAGAAAGGCAACCCGGTTTGGGTTATCACGACAGCCAACTTTACACCTGTTGACAACATGCAGACATGGAAAACGCCAAACGGAACGATCGATATCACGTACAGCGAACACAGTGTCGCCGTCACGGGTTATGATGAAAATTACGTGTATGTGAATGACCCTTATGGCTATAAAAACAGAAAAACAGACCGGACCAGCTTCGAAAAAGCGTGGGTGCAAATGGGCAGCCAAGCCATCGTCGTTCAAAAGTAAAGCTGCCCGCTTTCACAAGCTTTTCTTATGCTCTCTCCTGAGCAAATACGCCAATACTCATGCTTGATGTTTACATCAGGTAACAATGACGCATTTTCCATTTTCCATCCAAATTTGTCTTTACTTTCAGGCTGGCTATTTTTATGATTAAAACAGATTCAGCCTTGCCCCGATCTATGTGAGAGAAGCCGGTGCAAGATGCTGACGCTTCTCTTACAAAACTAAAAATAGCCGGGGAGGATTTTATCATTGAAAAAAATCGTGTCTATCCTATTTATGTTCAGTTTGGTTATGGGCTTCAGCCAGTTTCAGACATCAACTGCTTTTGCAGCTGACAAAGTGGTTCATGAAACAATTATCGTGCCAAAAAATACAACATATGACGGGAAGGGACAGCGGTTTGTAGCAGGAAAAGAATTGGGTGACGGAAGCCAGTCCGAAAACCAAAAGCCTGTTTTTCGTGTGGAAGACGGTGCAACTCTGAAAAATGTAGTGCTCGGCGCTCCTGCTGCTGATGGCGTGCACACTTATGGAAACGTTAACATTCAGAATGTGACGTGGGAAGATGTTGGTGAGGACGCGTTAACTGTGAAGAAGGAAGGAAAAGTAACCATTGACGGCGGTTCTGCTCAAAAAGCCTCTGATAAAATCTTTCAAATCAATAAAGCCAGCACGTTTACAGTGAAAAACTTCACTGCGGATAACGGCGGAAAGTTTATAAGACAGCTGGGCGGGTCGACTTTCCATACCGATGTTATTATCGACAGATGCACCATCACAAACATGAAGGAAGCGATTTTCCGTACGGACAGTAAAACGAGCACAGTCACCATGACGAACACTAGATACTCCAACGTCGGCAAGAAATGGATCGGCGTCCAGCACGTAACGGAAAAAAACAATACCCAATTTTAATATAAAGAAAAAGCCCGCGGTTATTTGATCCGCGGGCTTTTTATTCTATCCTGCATTTCTTCCTTCGTGTATATGATTTTCATCGGATTTCCGCCGACAAATGCCCCGGCTGGCACATCCTTATGGACAAGCGTTCCAGCGGACACGATCGCGCCATTCCCTATTTCCACGCCTGGCAGAATGGTCGTGTTGGCGCCGATCATCACTTCGTCTCCGATCAGGACTTTACCGATTCGATACTCCTGAATTAAATACTCATGAGCCAAAATGGTCGTATTGTATCCGATGATTGAATTCGTTCCGACTGAGATCTTTTCCGGAAACATAATATCGGGCATCACCATGAGGGCAAAGGATGTCTGCTTTCCGACCTTCATCCGCAAAAACGTACGGTACAGCCAGTTTTTCATTCCTATAAACGGTGTATATCTCGCAATTTGAATGACAATGAAATTCTTCACTACCTTCAAAAAAGGCACCGTTTGATAGACATGCCACAGTGAGTTAGCTCCTGATACCGGATGCCGGTCTGTTTTTCTCACAGATTACTTCACTCCAACGATTTGTAATAGATCACTCATTTTCTCTAGCATATAGTCTGGCTCATGCTTCGCCAGCGCTTCCGGCCCTTTAATCGTCCATGCGACACCGGCTGTTTTTGTACCGGCGTTTTTCCCCGCCAGAATATCGTGATAGTTGTCACCGACCATGATGGCTTCAGCAGGCTCGCTTCCCAGCTGCTTCAGCGCCAGCAGGACAGGCTCGGGATCAGGCTTTGCCATCGTGACATCATCAAGTGTAACAACAGTTTCGAAAAAACCGCCGATTCCCGTTAGCTTAAGGCCCATATTGACAGTATCCCTTAACTTTGTTGTCACAATTCCTAATGTAAAGCCCGCTTTTTTTAGTTCATCCAGCGTTTCATAAACCGTTTCATATTCGGTGACAAGTGTGTCATGCATCTGGTGATTGTATGTTCTGTACATGCTGATCATTTCTTCAGTTTTCTCAGCATCCATGGAAGAAAACGTTTCAAAAAGAGACGGGCCGATAAACGCAAGCACATCCTCACGTTTATAGCGGCTCGGATAATAATGCTCCAGCGTATGCAAAAATGACGCGATAATTAATTCATTTGTATTAATAAGGGTTCCGTCTAAATCAAACAGAATCGTCGTTACTTGATGATCAGTCATACTGCTTCCTTTCCAACCGCTGAGGGTTTCCATTTTTTCCACGTATACGATATCGCCATCGTCAGCAGCACGGCCGTGGTGACTCGAATCAGCAGAAGCGGCCAAACCGGAATGCCAAGTGGAATAAAGACAAGTGTATCTTCAACGACAGCATGGCAGGCAACGAGAAATATAAAGGCCAGTGTCATGTCGCGCCTGCCAACGCCGTCATCTTCGACTGCTTTAATCATGACACCCGCTCCGTAGGCAAGGCCGATTGTCAAGCCGGCTACCATTGTCATGGAGGTATTTTTATTCATGCCCAGCATCTGTGTAAACGGAGACAGCCACTTAGAAAACGTGTGCAGCCAGCCTAAGTCTCGCATAAATTGAATGATGATCATCAGCGGGATTACAATCGCCGCCAGCTGCAACACACCAAGACCGGCTTTCATTAAAGCCTCGGCCAGCATCGCCAGCCAGCCGTCAGGCACATCACCCTTTGAAGCAATAAAACCGTACTGCGCCATTTCCTGCCCGCCATGCCAGATGAGATTAATGACGATTGCAGAAACAGCTGCCAAACCAATGCGCACTGCCAATATGACGCCAATCCTGATTCCGACCTTTGCTGCGACCGTCGATTCGATAATTAAGTTATGACAGAATGAAAGCATGACCGCTAAGATAAAAACTTCCTTCACGGATAAATCCAGTGTCAATATCCCGGCAATCCCCGCGTACAGATTCAGCATATTCCCAAGCACAAGCGGAATCGCCGCTTCGCCTGAGAGACCGAACAGGCCCATCACCGGTGTGATTAGCCTTACCAGCCAATCCATGACAGGCGTATGCTGAAGCAAAGTGACTACCAGTGTCACCGGAAAAATGACTTTACCGAGTGTCCATGTTGTCTGAAGACCTGCCGCAAGACCGGCCAGAAAAATCTTCTTCATCCCTCATCCCCCTTTGCTACCGTCTACTCTGCGTACCGCTTCGCCGAGTACCCCTTGACGCGTCTGAAGATGATGGCTGCCACAGCCAACACAATTAATACAATTGAGATCACCTGAGCGATGCGAAGCGAACTCGTCAGCATTAAGCTGTCAGTCCGCATTCCTTCAATAAAGAGCCTTCCGATTGAATACCAAATGATATAGGTTAAAAACATCTCGCCTCTCCGCAAATTCGCTCTGCGCAAAAGAAGCAGTATAATAACGCCGACAAAGCTCCATAGTGATTCATATAAAAAAGCAGGATGATAATATTGTCCGTTGATGTACATTTGATTAATGATAAACTCAGGCAGGTGCAGGCTTTCTAAAAAGGCTCTGCTGACCGCCTCCCCGTGTGCCTCTTGATTGACAAAGTTTCCCCAGCGGCCGATCGCCTGACCAAGCAAAATGCTCGGCGCCGCGATATCCGCAAGCTTCCAGAAAGAAATGTTTTTCACTCTTGAAAAGACATAGCCTGTCAAAATGGCACCGATTAAGCCGCCGTGAATCGCGATGCCGCCCTTCCAGATTTTTATGATTTCTCCCGGATGTTCGGCATAATAATCCCATTCAAATGCAACGTAATAAATCCGCGCGCAAATAATCGCAATTGGGATCGCAAAAAGGACGAGATCGATAAAAATATCTTTCTGCAGCCCTCGTTTTTCACTTTCTCTCATGGCAATCCAAAGCCCCAGCAAAGCACCGAGACCGATAATGATTCCGTACCAATGGACGGCTAACGGCCCTAGCTGAAACGCTATCGGATTGAGTGGTTCTATCGCTTCATTCATTTATTGCCAACTCCTATTCGTCTTGTTCACCGTCTTCAATGACATCCGCCAGCTTGTTGGTAAATTGCTCAGCGGCGTTTAAGCCCATCCGCTTCAATCTGAAGTTCATAGCAGCCACTTCAATAATGACCGCGAGATTTCGTCCCGGACGGACAGGGATCGTGAGTTTTGTAATTTCTGTATCAATGATTTTCATTGTTTCTTCTTCGAGTCCGAGACGGTCGTATTGCTTGCCCTGCTCCCAGAGTTCAAGATTCATCACAATTGTAATTCGTTTGTTGCTTCTGACCGCACCGGCACCAAACAGCGTCATGACGTTAATAATGCCGAGCCCTCTAATTTCAAGCAGATGTTCAATGAGCTCAGGGGCGTTTCCGACAAGGGTATCCTGATCCTCCTGCCGAATTTCAACACAATCATCAGCAACAAGACGGTGGCCTCTTTTCACAAGCTCCAACGCGGTTTCACTTTTTCCGACGCCGCTTTTCCCTGTGATCAGCACCCCGACGCCATATATATCGACAAGCACACCGTGAATGGCTGTGGTTGGCGCAAGTCTGCTTTCTAGGAAGTTGGTCAATCGGCTTGACAGTCTTGTCGTTTTTAAAGGCGATCTGAGGACAGGCACGCTGTTTTTCTCGGAAGCGTCAATGAGCTCCTGCGGGATAGGCATATCTCTAGACAGAATAATAGCTGGTGTTACATCCGTGCATAGAGAGTCCATGCGCTGCTTTTTATCCTCTTCCGGCAGCTGTTCAAAGAAAGAAAGCTCTGTTTTCCCCAGAAGCTGTACGCGCTCCCTAGGGTAATATGTAAAATATCCGGCAATTTCAATGCCTGGTCTTGATAAATCACTCATCGTAATCGGGCGGTTAATTCCTTCTTCTCCGCTGATCAATTCCAAATGAAACTGTTCCATTACATCTTTTGTCCGAACCTTTGCCACGATATGTTCCTCCTGTTCCGGGATAACCCGAGCTTGCTCAACAATAATTTCATTTTATCACTTTCAGGCTTGAACCTAAAACAGATTTTATAAAAGACTGGCAAACGTGTCAGCTGGTCTAGATCACTAGTCTGAAAAGGAGTAAAATAAACGTATTCATATATTCCAGAAAGGCGGATCAATTATGGCAGATAGTCTTCTTCTCAGCGGCATCAGTATCGTGACAGAAAATGAAGTGATTAAAAACGGCTATGTTGGGGTCAAGGATGGAAAGATAAGCGCTGTCTCAGCAGAACGGCCAATAGAGCAATACGCAAAGGAAATTCAAGGCCCAAGGGATGCCGTATTGCTTCCGGGGATGATTGATATTCATATCCACGGCGGCTATGGCGCGGATACAATGGATGCGAGCTTTTCCGCGCTCGATACCATGTCCTCAAGGCTGCCCGAGGAAGGCACAACGAGTTTTTTAGCGACAACCATCACACAAGAACACGGCCAAATTTCTCAAGCACTGGTAAAGGCGAAAGATTGGAAATCTGCGGAGGATTCCCCTTCATTAGGTGCGGAATTGATCGGAATTCATTTAGAGGGTCCCTTTGTTTCACCTAAAAGGGCCGGAGCGCAGCCAAAGGAATGGATTAGGCCCTCAGATCTTGCACTTTTCAAGAAATGGCAGCAGGAGGCAGGGGGGCTGATCAAAATCGTCACGCTTGCACCGGAGGAGGATCAACATTTTGAGCTGATCCGTTATTTAAAAGATGAGTCGATTATCGCGTCAATGGGACACACGGATGCAGACTCCGCATTACTTTTGGAAGCCTTTGAAGCAGGCGCCAGCCATATGACTCATTTATACAATGCGATGAGCCCGTTTCATCATCGTGAACCCGGAGTGATCGGAACAGCCCTCGCCCATGAGGGTTATGTCACAGAGCTTATTGCCGACGGTATCCACTCCCATCCGTTAGCGGCAAAGCTTGCTTTTTTAGCAAAAGGCAGCAGCAAGCTTATATTGATCACCGATTCGATGCGGGCGAAAGGACTGAAAGACGGAGTCTACGAGTTCGGCGGACAAAGTGTGACAGTAAAGGGGAAAACAGCTCTTCTTCCGGATGGGACGCTTGCCGGTTCGATTTTAAAAATGAATGAAGGCGCACAGCATATGCGTGCGTTTACGAATTGCTCTTGGACGGATATAGCTAATATAACTTCAGCAAACGCGGCCAAACAGCTTGGCATCTTTGACCGAAAAGGCAGTATAACAGAGGGAAAAGATGCGGATCTTGTAATTGTCAGCAGTGAATGTGAGGTGCTTCTCACCATCTGCCGCGGAAACATTGCATTTATATCCAAGGAGGCTGATCATATATGAAAGTAATCGAATGTCAATCGTATGAGGCATTAAGCCAAAAAGCTGCCGGAATTGTGGCTGAAACAGTCAGGGAAAAGCCTGATGCCGTTCTCGGTTTAGCGACAGGCGGGACACCGGAAGGCACGTACCGCGAGCTGATCCGCCTGCACCAAACAGAGAATCTTTCTTTTCAAGACATCACCACGATTAACTTAGATGAATACGCCGGCCTTTCCGGTGATGACCCAAACAGCTATCACTGCTATATGAATGAGCGTTTCTTCCAGCATATCGATAGTCAACCGAGCCGGCATTTTATCCCTGATGGAAACGCAAGTGACTTGGAAGCCGAGTGCAAACGCTACGAACAATTGATTGAATCACTTGGCGGAGCGGACATTCAGCTTCTCGGCATCGGCCGAAACGGACATATCGGCTTTAATGAACCGGGAACATCATTCCAGTCCCGCACACATGTCGTGGCATTAAATGAACAAACCCGTCAGGCCAATGCCAGATATTTTACCTCCATTGACAGGGTGCCAAAAAAAGCCGTTACAATGGGAATTCAAACGATTCTCTCAAGCAAGCGGATTCTTCTGCTCATCTCCGGCACAAGCAAAGCCGAAGCTGCAAAAAGGCTGCTGGACGGACAAGTCAGCGAGGAATTCCCTGCGTCCGCTTTGCACCTGCATCCTAACGTTTCGGTTTTGATTGATCAAGAAGCCGCCGGATTCAGGCATTGAAAGGATTTTCGCTATGAATATCGATAAACAATCTCCTATCCCCATTTATTATCAGATTATGGAGCAAGTAAAAGCCCAAATAAAGAGCGGAGAGCTGAAGCCGGATATGCCGCTTCCTTCCGAGCGGGAATATGCCGAGCAATTCGGGATCAGCCGGATGACGGTGCGCCAAGCGCTTTCTAATTTGGTCAATGAAGGCTTTCTCTATCGTCAGAAAGGCCGGGGCACCTTTGTCAGCAAGCTAAAAATGGAACAAGCGCTCCAAGGGCTTACAAGCTTTACAGAAGATATGAAAAGCCGCGGCATGAGGCCGAGCAGCAGGCTCATCGATTATCAGCTTATCGATTCGACTGAGGAGCTGGCCGCCATACTAGGATGCGGGACGGGTGCCCGCATCCACAAAATCACACGGGTTCGGCTGGCGAATGATATTCCTATGGCGATTGAAGCCTCACACATCCCATTTGAGCTGGCAGGTGAATTAAATCCGTCTCATTTCAAGTCGTCAATTTACGAGCATATTGAAAGGTACAACAGCACGCCGATTTCCCGCGCCAAACAAGAGCTTGAACCGAGTGCCGCAACACAGGATGAAGCAAACTTGCTCGGCATCCAAGAGGGGGCACCAGTCCTGTTGATTAAACGAACAACGTATTTGCAGAACGGTACTGCTTTTGAGCATGTAAAATCTGTATACAGGGGCGACCGTTATACTTTTGTCCATTACATGGATCGGCTGTCATAAAAAAGTCTCCAACCCCTTTTTAAGGATTGGAGACACGGCGAAAATCAAATTGGTCTGGCGCTGGACGATAGGTTTCTTTTTTCGTCTTGAACTTCCAGATCGGTGATTTCGTTTTTCCGTTAAAGCTGTCTTCCACAATGGTATACCAATAATAAACTGAATTCGGCTCTAGATTCTCCCATAGGAATTCGGCGGTTTCCCCGCTTTTCACTTTCTCGCGTTTTCCGAGCTGTTCGTTTGTATAGACATTGCATTCAAAATAATCGGTTTCTACTCTTTTCATTCTTGGCTTCAGATCAAGCTCCAGCGTAAACTCATCCTTGTTGCCGTAACTATCTGTATCATAAAAGTTTTTATCATCCATATACGGTGAATAAGTGGATACATGCACCACATTGTTTACCTGGTCAAACTGCATCAAACGCAAATATCCTTGGCCGCCCTCTGGCCCGCCCTGATAATCAGCAAGCATTTGATGGACGAGACGATCCGGTTTTCCGTCTCCGTCATCATCCAGCTCATCTGTTTTTCTCATCGCGCTGTGATAATGTCCGCTTAACACCATCACGACATTCGGGTTCGGCTTGACAACTTTTTTGAAGATTTTCTCGCCGATCGGGCTTCTGTTTCCGCTAACGAGTAAATATTCATGAAAAGCTAAAACAGCTATCCTGTCAGGGTGCTTCTTCAGCACTTGATTCATCCATGCGATGTCTTCGTCAGTGATGCCCCAACCCATGTACAGCATGATATAATCATTGCCGCTGCTTGATATGAGGTCATAATGCCCGCGGTTATTTTTGTATGATTCTCCATAGTGCAGTCTCTTATCGAAACGGCGGCTGCCAAAGTATTTGCCAAACGCCCTGTAGGAGCCGTCCTTATGACCGACATCGTGGTTTCCGGCCAGCACGCCGTAAGGAATTCCGCTGTTGTCCAGGACTCGCATTGATTGATCAGCGTTTCTCCACTGTCTGATATCCGCGGAATCATCTACAATATCCCCTGTGTGAAACACGTATTTCGTATTCAGCTTCCTTTGGTTATTTTTGATCCATATAGTCTGCTTATCAAAAATATGCGGATAGCTTTTTGCATAATACTGCGTGTCTGACATCCAGACAAAGGAATACATATCCTTCGCAGGAGGAATTTCGTCCTGAACAATGATATTTATCTTAGATTTCCGTACATAATCGGAAGCGATGACAGACGCCTTTAGCGTGAACTGTTTGTCATCTTTGGCAACGAAGCTGTCAACCGGCTGCCACTGGCTTGTCCGGTAATTCCAAGCATACATTGTCACTTTTCTCCCCGGCAGAGAGCTTCCTCTCCAAACGGCTTCAGCTAAATCATTCTCATCAATGGACGGGTCAACCGTCACTTCAAAACGGTGATAAGGAAAAAGCTCCTTCTCTTCCGTTGATACTGTTTTATCGTCAGCTCCTGACACCCGATTCATTTCTTCATTGGTAAACGGCGTCTCGCTTTCCGGCACAAAGCTTTTTGGAGGTTCAGTCAGTGATGCATGCTTGAAAATTTTCACACTATTTCTGTTTTGCGCCGTATATTGAAAGCCTTTGTAAAAGGACACATCCATCGCATCATTCGTCGGATCCTTTACCCGCACCGAAAGCTTGGCTTTGTGCGTATCGGCATCGCTATTTACAATTTCCGGCTGGTCCGGATGCTCCCGCTCTGTCTTAAACGTCCGCTCAATAACCGTTTTATTGCCAGCCAAATCTGTTGCTGAGACTTTCAGCGTGTGTTTCCCCGGAGACAGCTCAGAAGTTGACGTATGATATGGGAGCGTAATGCTATCACCATCTAAAAATGCCTCTGTTTCCTCTATTTTGCTCCATTTATCAAACATATCTGCCTGCAGCAGCAGGTTTCCTTTATACGTCTGTCCGTCCGTCACATTCGGTTCGATGTGCGGTCCTGAATTATCAACCCGCACAACAAAGCTCAGGTTTTCATTCCCGTCGCTTACTGCAATATGATGGGCGCCTTCAGTCAGCTTCTCTGTATCCCACTTCAGCAGCTGCGATGTAAACAGTCCATCAGGCAGATGAAATTGAAACGGCCAGCTTTTATTCGAGCGCTGATTATCCCCAATAAAAAGCTCCTTCTCGGGAGACATACGCTCGTCCCTGATCACCGTTCCATCCGATAATACCAATCGGGCATTTTTGACTAAAAAATCATCACGGTTTTCAGCCGTATCAAACGGAGATACCTTTGAACCCGATCTTATCGTGATACGCTGCAGCTGCTTCCCTTTTTGAAGCAGCGTCTCCGGCAGAGGGACAGAGTAGGTGCGGTATTTATTTGTCGTATCATCGAAGACTTTTAAAACCTTGCCGTCCATCGTTACAGCATTTTTAAAGTAAAGGTTCGTTTTTCGGGTGTCGAACGCAAAATATACTTCTTTTTCCATGGCGGGCTCTGTCTGTTGTTTTTTTCCGTCAATCCAGAGCTTAATGCTGTCAGTCCGCCCGTCCGTGGTCGCTTTGAGAAACTGTGTCCCTGACAGTGTATCTCTGTTTTCTATATTCATCCGCAAACCGTGCGACTTGCTTGTTTGTTTAATATCAATCATTTTGACAGGCGTCTTCGCTTCATTGATCCCGTCACCGGCTACAACGTAATACTCAAGCTGATCCTTCCCGATCAGTTCAGGCGAGTAGACAATATAATGGTACAAATGATCGTTGCGGTCTTTTTCAGCGAAAATGCGTTTAAACGGTTTGTTTTCATCTGTCCGATAATAAAAGGCGGCCGTTCTCACTAAACTGCGGTCACGTATGTCAGCCCGCAGTTCAATGCTTTCAGCCGGGCGGACAGGCTTGCGGTCTGTTAAATCCTCAATAACCGGCTTTTCTTTATCAAGCTTCACTTTACGTTTTTGCTCTGGCACCTGCGCCTGTAAAACCGAGCCTGGCGACGGATTTTTTTCTGCTATTGAAATGTTGAGCAGTTCCGCTGTTCCATCCAGAGGGTATTTATAAAGCACAGACGACAGGCGGCGCAGCGCATGTTTCCGGTAGTGCGCAACTGAAATATCCTTTCCTGTATTCGTCGATATCGCAACCGCACGCGGCCGGGTATTCGCCATGCCCTCTGTTCCATCCAGCACCAACAGATTTTTCCCTTCTCTCAAATGTGTCTGATAGTGCCGGTTAAAATCATCCGCTGTCAACTCAGAATGTCCGGCAGGCTTGAGCCAAAATACACAGGTTTCTCCAGACGGAATGACGACCCGCTGATCAGGTCTCCAAATCAGGTCGGAGTCCGGCCCTTCCTTCGGATAGCGGTAGCGAATGTGATAATCTTTAAAATCAATTGTTCTGTCGGTTGTATTATATACCTCAATAAATTCATAACCGTCTGTACGTCCGGTATTTTTCGTATCAACTGCAAGCTCGGTGATCAGCAGCTCCGGGATATGGGCGAGGTCAGCCTGATATCCATCCAGCTTCAGTGTCTTCGTTTCTGACTCCACCCGCTGCTTTCCATTCGAGAACACAATGTAATACTCGAGCTCGCTATTCCAGATTGACCTCTTCGGTATTTGCGCCAAAAACTGGCGGACAGCTCCGGGGGTTGGGTCCATCGGCACCATTTTATAGCCCAGTTCATTGCTTTGTTTATAAAACAAAAAGGCAGAAAACGATTGATACTCACTGTCACGCACATGCGCCTGAATGATCAGGTTGCCCTTCATTTCAGCCTTCACTTCAATTTGAGGAGGGTTTTCAAGCAAGGGTATGTAATGAGGCGTTTGGAACGGTTCCTGCTTTATGACAGGCAAGGCCTTTGCTTCATGATGGCCGCCAGACTGAACAAACAGAAAAGATAATAATAAAGAAGCAATGACTGTGTATTTTCTCATCACGACACCTCCCTTTTCACGTATTTTGCGTCTGAACAGGGAAGCTTATGAGTTAATTTTTGTGTGAAAAGAACAAAAAGACACCGGTCTCTTGAAAGTTCCACTATTATCCAGTAAACTAAAAGTAGTTAACCGGTTAACGATAAAATCAGTGAGGCAGATTGATGGATAACAGCATTCATAATGAATTATTTCAAACCATACAGGAGTTCGCATTAAAAAGAGACAAGCACGTCTATCAAAAGGTACAGCTTCCCTCCCATGACATGCCGTCAGAAGACCATAAACATCCCAGAAAAAACTGGACACTGACCCAGCTTCATATTGTGTCCTACATACATACTAGACATAATGTAAACAACAGCTTCTTATCATCACAGTTACACATTTCAAAAGCAGCTGTTTCGAAAGCGATTCAAGCTTTGCTGAAACACAATATCATCAATGTATCCAAAAAACCCGGCAACAAAAAAGAAATTTATTATACGTTAACCGAGAGCGGCCAAGAGCTCGCGGCGTTCCATGAGCAGCTTCATGAAAAAGCAAAGATGCAATACACGCAGCTCTTCAATGAATTTACTATTGACGATTTAAAAACGGTGACTGCGTTTTTCAAACTTTGGGTCAAACATATGTAAAAAGGCCCCGCCCGCATTCGGGAGAGACCTGTCACTCTTATTGGGTACTGTCGAACGTAACATGAAGTGAAACAGGGCCGCGGGTATACAGACCGGACTCAGCATAGTGAAAACCTTCCTCTAATCTGATATTCCGCATCTTATCCAAAACAATATTGGCCACTATTTCAATTTCGGTTTTGGCAAAAGCTGCTCCTACACAGTTATGAATGCCAGCCCCGAAAGCGAGATGCCGCGCGGCGCCGCTAAATGCGCTCTTGAAGCCGAGATCTTCCCGGTGAATATTAAACATATCAGGATGTTCAAACGCTTCTGGATCACGGTTAGCTGCTCCGATCATACAAAAAACAATCGTATCCTTTTTGATCTCCATACCGCCGACAACAGTATCTTGGGAAAGCTGCCGCGGAATCAGCTGGACCGGCGGTTTATAACGAAGAGTCTCCGCAATAGCCCTTGGCACTAGAGAACGATCAGCCAATACATCATTCATTTGTTCAGGATTGTTGAGCAAATGATACACCATAAGGGCCAGCGTCTTATCAGCTGGTTCAGTGGCCGCCAACAGCACATTGAGAATCAGCGCCAGTATATCCCTGTCGGACATGGCCATGCCTTCATATTCAGATGTACATAGTATAGAAATTAAGTCTGATCCCGGGTTGACACGGCGTTCTTCGATAACCGGCATTAAATAGCGTGAGAGCTGTTCACTGCACCACAAGGAATAGGCCTGTGCTTCTGGGGTCTGTGATATGCTCGTAATAAAATCGGCAACACCGCTATGCCATTCGGCGATTTTTTCGTGGTCATTTTTATCCAGACCAAGCATGTCCATTGTGACACATACAGCAAACGTCTTTCCAAAATCGTTCACCAGATCGATTTTTCCCTTTTCGAGATAAGGGGTTAACAAGTTTTCTGCATTTTGTTTAATTAATGGTGTAAGATGTTCCAATGCATCTCCGACAAAGCTCCTCACCACGATTCTTCGTTTAGCCGAGTGTTCTTTCCCGTGCATTTGGGCCAGTACAGGACCCCGCATGACCGGCTCAGCACGTTTCACAAGTGATTTTGTCGTAAAAATATCAGGATGCTGCAGGACATAACGAACATCGTGATAACGGCTTATGAAATAACTGTCTATTGATTCTTCATAATGAACAGGATCTTCCTCCCGCAGCTGAGAAAAATAAGGATATGGATCTTCCTGAAATTGATCAGACAGCACGCTAAACATTTTAATCGATTGATTCATGTTAACTCCCCCCATCATCCTTCAGATGTTATCGATGTTTCAGAAAACACCGGCATCAATTCCTGCACAACAAGATAGCCTTGATTCGAACGCATACGAATAGAGAATTCATGATTACTGATCTTTTCGCCCAGCTTCCACGGACGATGATAAGCAAGGAGCGTCTCTTCTACTTCAAGAATATCCGGAGCCCCAATAAAAAACGGAAGCTCAGCAATGACATATTCCACAGCCATATTCAGCATGTCCTCACTGATTTCTTCCATCATTAAACTGATGCCGCGCGCGCGTCCGATAATCGCTTCCCGAGACATCTCCAAACACGCATGACGAAAATGAGGCTGTTCGAAAAACGCGTTTTCAACTTCATGTCTCATCAGCTGATACGCTGTGTTTTCCGTAAAATCAGAAAATGTATGAATCGCACTTGGGTCCCCGCCGTGAGCCAAAAGTGCCCGTTCTGCAAATCTTCTGTTCCTCGATACCTCTTTCCTGACTTTTCGCTCAGCCTTGCCTCTGGGGGTGCCTAGCGCTTCAAGCAAATTAGCCGCCTCATGTCCCGCAAGCAAAACAGAAACGTTATCAAACTCAGCAGCCGCCCATTCGATCAGTCTGTAAATGTAATCTTCTGAAAACCTGCTGTTAAACGGGCTGATCCCGACCAGAACATGCCGGCGCCGTTCAAATATTTCTCTGCAATTTTGTGTCAAAGACTCAGCAGTAAAGCCCAAAGACATTCTATCCGTAACCATCTCTGTCATCTCATTCACCTCTCGACTTATCTGGCTTTAAGTCATAACCCTTTACTATAAGATGAATTATTGACGCAACTAAACAAGATGAATGGCAGGCAGCACTTAAAGCTTTTCAAGGACCTTTTCAGCATCAAACTTCTTTTGATTTCATTTAATTGATGATTGCCATAATTAATGTTTACTAGTAAACATTAGTCATTTTATCCCTTATTCTACCATGTGTCAATATCAACGGCCCTAAAAAATTGAAAATAAATGTAAATGTCACAGCTTTCACACACTATTATCACTGGTCACTTTTCAGCTTCCTTAAGCGCCAGCAATTGACAACAAAAACAAGAACAGATAAAATTAAATTGTTCACCGGTAAACGATTTTTATTGTTTCTTGGTTAACCATTAATTCATAGAAAGAAGGTAGCCTATGTCCGTTCTGACAAAACAGCTGATATACGACATATACGTTCGGCTCCTGCATCTTAATGAACAAAAAGCGAATACTTCACTTCAGCAGTTCTTTAAGGAGGCCGCAGAAGAAGATGTGATTGATGTTCCCAAAAACATGACTAGCATCCATGTCATTGACTGTATTGGCCAACATGAACCGATTAATAATACGGGAATTGTTAAAAAAATGAACTTATCAAAAGCGAACGTAACGAAAATCAGCACAAAACTGATTAAAGAAGGATTTATCAATAGCTATCAGCTGACTGATAACAAAAAAGAAGTCTATTTTAAATTAACCCGTAAAGGCAGACAGATTTTTGATTTGCATGAAAAACTGCACAAAAAAAAGGAGCTGGCATTTTACCAATTCCTTGATTCATTCTCACAAGATGAACAGAATGCTGTATTGAAATTTTTAGAACAGCTTACCTCTAGACTTGAAGCTGAGCAAACAGATGATACTTCTGAGAAACCTGTAAAGTAAAAAAGGCGGTGTGTTCTTTATGGCTCAAACGAAATCAAAAGCAATGCTGATCTTGTATATTGTTTGTTTCAGCGCATTTTTTGCTTCTTTAAGCCAAAATATTTATTCACCAATCATTCCGATTATTAAAGAATCATTCCATGTCTCTGTAACCCTCGTGAACCTGTCAGTTTCAGTTTTTATGATTGTGACAGCCATTATGCAAATTATTTTGGGCGCCATCATCGATTTTAAAGGCGCGCGTTATGTCTTGCTTGCCGGAATACTGGCAACAGCGGCAGCCAGTATCGGATGTGCCGTCACCACTGATTTTACTTTGTTTCTTATTTTTAGAATCGTACAGGCAGCCGGTTCCGCAGCACTCCCTCTCATTGCAGCCACCACAATCGGCCAGCTATTTACAGGCAGTGATCGCGGAAATGCCATGGGTACGTATCAAATGCTTCTTTCGGCCGCACCGGCTATTGCTCCGGTCCTCGGGGGATTGGTCGGCGGTGCTTTTGGACACAAAGGGATCTTTTGGATGCTGACGGTGATCTCTGTTCTTTTATTAGCAACAAACAGCATTTTCTTCCCTAAGGATCATAGTGAATCAAAGCGAGATGCAAAATCAGGCAGTTTGCTTGCGCATTATCAATCCATTTTCACAAACAGAGCTGGAAATGTCATTCTGACCTTAAGCTTTTTTCTCTTTTTCATTTATTTCGCGGTTATTGTCTATCTCCCCATATTGCTGACGGAACATTATCATATGGATGTGCGGATAGCGGGACTGTTATATTTGCCTCTGGCGTTAAGCACAATCGCTGGTACTTTTCTGTTTAAAAACATACAGGCAAAAGTTCCTCTCAGCACACTCTTTGTCTACAGCAATGCAATGGCAGCGGGCAGCATCATTTTTTTTGCTTTTACCCATTCCGTCTCGATCATTCTCATGGCTCTCACATTGGCGCTATTCGGTGTCTCAATGGGGGTTATTCCTCCCCTGTATTCCACGATGATCACCAATGAGTTTGAAGAAAACAGGGGAAGCGCAATCGGAATCTTTAACTTTATCAGATATACAGGCATGGCGGCCGGTCCGATGATATCAGCTTATCTGTTAACATGGATGCCGTCTGCCATGTCATTTGGCCTTTTGGGTATCGCATTTGCCATTTTAAGTTTTTGCCTTCTGCCGTACATGCATCGGCCGAAACATGACATCAAACAAGAAAAACATCCTATGTAAAAAAGCTGCCATTTGGATGGCAGCTTTTATTTCTTACGAAGCGGTTCTAAAATGCCTTTTTGAATCAGCAAATGGAACACCGACAGGACAACAGATGCCAGGATGGCTGATCCGAAGCCGTCAATTTGAAAACTGTCACCCATAATAGACGCTGTCATCATCAAGGTGATGGCGTTAATCACAAACAAAAAGAGACCCAGCGTCACAACTGTGACAGGCAGTGTAAAGATAATCAAGAGCGGTTTAATCAGCACGTTTAAAATTGATAAAATGAGGCTGGCAATAATCGCTGCCCCGATGCTGCTGATATGGATGGAATCAATGTAACCGTCAATGACGATTAATAATAATGCATTTACTAAAATGCTGACTGCCCATTTGACCATGTTACTTCATATCCCTTTCTGATGGAACAATAAAAATCCAAATGATATATATGAGCAGAACAGGAATGACGCTTGTCATAACGGCCAAAATGACGGTTATCACTCTGAGGAGTGACGCATCCCAGTTGAAATACTCCGCCAGGCCGCCGATGACGCCTGCCATTTTCCTGTTATTTTCTGAACGATATAATCTATTCATTCGATCACCTCTGTGTATACTTTAATTTGATGGCGCCAGTTAATGATTCGGAGAAAACGGCGATGTTTTGATCATGTGCTTGATTAGAAGTGAACATCATTTCTTTTTGAATGGTATCATTTTTTTCTTTCAGCATGTCAACATCTATTAATTCGTGGGACAGCGAGCCAAGATTGCTTTTCAGCTCAGCCTTCACCGCAAGATCATCCGGAATCGCCAGCTCCACATTTCCAGTCGTCGTTTTTGTGTAAATCGAGCGGCAGTCTGATTCTGTGACAGTAATCGCAATATTTCCATTAAAGCTTTGAACATCAATGGATTCGCTTTTTCCGCGCAGGTCAATCAGCCCGTTAATGGTTTCCGCTTCTATTGTGCCACAATTGTGATTGGCTAGCTTAATTTGGCCGTTTGCCGTTTCTGCTGAAGCTTTTTCAGCCGTCAAATTCGAGAACGACAGCACGCCATTTGTCGTTTTCGCCGAGAACTCTTTTACATGTAAATGTTCCCCTCTGATCGGTCCGTTAAACAGCTTCACCCGAATCTTATCATACTCCTTCTGAGGAATATACAATGTGACATTGGTTTTCATTGTTTTCTTTTCCGTACGGATAAAAAACTTATTTCCTTTAATTTCACATTCAATATGCTGAAGAAAAGCGTCTCTCGCTGCTTCCTGGGTGTCAACGCGATATACCTTTGCCTGGCATTCCGCTCTGATATCCTCGTCTTCCCACGGAACAATATTTACGCTGCCGTTTGCGATCTGAAGCTCTACACTGGAAAAATCATTATCCTTAAATTGAAAAATATGCTGTACGTCAAACGAGTGACCGAAGTTCAAATCAAGATCAACTTCTTTGACCTTTTTCACAGCAGAATCAATCCAATCGAACAGCTTCGCCCCTAAAGACGGCTTGCTGCCCTCTTTTTTGGCCGCTGTAAATGGCTCATCCTCTTCATGAACGTTAACTGACAGAGCCGTGATTTTTTCTTCTTTTTCCTTATAGTCGCTGTCGAGCTTTTCAATCAGCGTTAATGCTTCCTGTGCCGTCAGCTTCCCTTCCTCCACAAGCTTGAGGATTCTTTCCTTTTCCTGCTTCATTCGATCTCCTCCCTATGATCTACTTATGCTGCACGCAACACCTTAATGCCCTGAATGACGTTCCAAATGATAATACCGAGTACAACTAAGAAATAGACGAGGACTCCGCCAATCATCACAAAGACAGGCAAAACGCTTTCCCCATCAATGGCAATGGCCCCGCCAAGAAAAGCGATAAATAAGATCAGCCAGCCGACAAAAGGAACAATGTGGGAAATAAGAGAACGCACCGCGTGACGTTTCGTCTCTTTCTCATCAACAACAAAGTAAGCGACAATCGGCACAATGACCGGCGCAATAAATACACTGAAATAACAAAGTGATGCAATTATGGCTTGATTACGGTTCAATTTATCCAACTCCTATCGTTAACATTCGTGACTATGAATCAGGACGTTTTACTTAGATAGATATACGTATAGAACCTCCAAAGGTTTCAAAATCATCCTTTAGACATGCTTCCATTTACGGAATTGGATTTTGAAAAGTTTTAGAAGTAGAATCTTTCAGCCGTACCCATTACAATATGTAAAAAGCTTACGGCAATTAAGGAGGCTGGACAAGCAATGGAGAAAGATCCCAGTGACTATACAGTAACACAAGAATCCGTTTTAAAACTGATTCATGAACAAAAAAGGATGAATCGTGAAATGTTAGCCGAGCTTGAACAGATTCACGGACCTTTTCCCATCTCTCATGATATTCAATATATTAAAGTTCTTCTGGACAGCAGCAGCACTCATATTGTTCAAGATTTAATGAATGTGAGCCGGAGGCTGCATAAGAAGACGTTTTAATAAATACTGCAAAGAACAGCGAAAACCCTCTGAAAAGAGGGTTTTAAGATGTTGCTGTTTCCTTCGCTTCCAAGAGTGATTTCATACGTTTTTTGTCGCGCTCCATAACAGGCTTCAAATAACGCCCTGTATACGATTCTTCCACTTCAGTGATTTTCTCCGGCGTTCCTGACGCGACAATGGTGCCGCCTCCGGCTCCGCCTTCAGGCCCCAGATCAACAATATAATCAGACGTCTTGATGATATCAAGATTATGCTCAATGACAAGCACTGTATCCCCATTATCAACCAAACGCTGAAGCACGACAAGAAGTCTGGCGATATCGTCGACATGCAAACCTGTTGTCGGTTCATCTAAAATGTACAGCGTGCGGCCGGTAGAGCGTTTATGCAGTTCAGATGCAAGTTTCACCCGCTGCGCTTCACCGCCTGACAAGGTAGTCGCCGGCTGGCCGAGCGTAATATAACCAAGACCAACATCGTAAAGGGTTTGGAGCTTGCGCTTAATTTTCGGGATATTTTCAAAGAAAGAAAGAGCATCTTCGACCGTCATATCAAGCACATCAGAAATGCTTTTTCCTTTGTATGTCACTTCAAGTGTTTCCCGGTTGTAGCGTTTGCCGTGGCACACTTCACATGGCACGTATACGTCAGGAAGGAAGTGCATTTCAATTTTTATAATCCCGTCTCCGCGGCAGGCTTCGCATCGTCCGCCCTTTACATTAAAACTGAAACGGCCTTTCTTATAGCCGCGGACTTTCGCTTCATTTGTCTGTGCGAATACATCGCGAATATCATCAAAAACACCGGTGTATGTCGCAGGATTTGACCGTGGCGTTCTCCCAATCGGCGCCTGATCGATATCAATGACTTTGTCTAAATGTTCGAGGCCTTTGATTTCTTTATGGCTGCCGGGCTTCGCTTTTGCTTTATGAAGCTTTTGCGCCAGTGCCTTGTGAAGAATTTCATTGACGAGGGTGCTTTTCCCTGATCCTGATACACCCGTAACCGCTGTAAACGTTCCTAGCGGAAACTTGGCATTTGCCTTTTTCAGATTGTTTTCTGAAGCGCCTTTAATCTCAATATAGCGGCCGTCCGGTTTTCTTCTCTCGGGAGGCAGCGGGATAAACTTTTTCCCTGATAAATAGCTGCCTGTTAACGAATTTTGATCTGCCATGACCTCTTCCGGAGTACCCGCAGAAATAACTTGTCCACCGTGGATGCCGGCACCCGGGCCGATATCAATTAAATAATCGGCTGCCATCATCGTATCCTCATCATGTTCTACGACGATCAGCGTGTTCCCCAGGTCCCTCATATTTTTCAGCGCGCTGATTAAACGGTCGTTATCACGCTGGTGCAGACCAATTGACGGTTCATCTAAAATATAAAGCACACCGGATAACCGCGAACCGATTTGAGTTGCCAGCCTGATGCGCTGCGCCTCTCCCCCGGACAATGTTCCCGCTGCCCGGCTCAGTGTCAGATAATCAAGGCCGACTTTATCCAGAAAGCTTAACCGCTCCACAATTTCCCGGAAAATCAGATTGGCAATCTTCATATCCTTCTCAGATAGCGTAAGGCCTTTGAAGAAATCAAGGGCATTTCCGACAGACAGCTCGGTAATTTTTCCAATGTGATGTCCGTCGACCAGTACGGCAAGCGCCTCTTTCTTTAACCGATAACCTTTACAAGTCGGACAAGCCTTTTGGGACATATATTGCTCCATCTGCTCACGGATGAAATCCGAGCCTGTCTCCTTGTAGCGTCTTTCAATGTTGCGCAATACGCCTTCAAATTGGATTTCACCTTCGCGTAATTGGCCGAAATCATTTTCGTAACGGAAATAAATCAGGTCATCTCCGCTTCCATAAAGCACTTTATCCAGCTGATGCTTCGGAAGGTCCTTTACGGGCACATCCATATCAATGCCGTAATGGGTGCAGACCGCTTCAAGAAGTTGAGGATAATATTGTGAGCTGATCGGCGTCCAAGGGGCAATTGCATTCTCCTTCAATGACAAATCTTGATTGGGGATGACAAGATCTGCATCAACTTCAAGCTTCATGCCAAGACCGTCACACGTTGGACACGCTCCGAACGGGCTGTTGAATGAAAAAAGCCGCGGCTCAAGTTCACCGATTGAAAATCCGCAATGCGGACAGGCATGATGCTCACTGAACATCAGCTCCTCCTCACCGATCACATCAATCATGACACGCCCTTCACCTAATCGAAGCGCTGTCTCCAATGAATCCGACAGACGGGCTGCTACGCCATCTTTTACTACAATCCGGTCAATGACAACCTCGATAGAATGCTTCTTATTCTTTTCTAACTCGATCTCATCAGAAAGCTCGGCCATCTCGCCGTCAATTCTGACTCTGACATAGCCTTGTTTTCTGATCTGCTCAAGCACTTTTACATGAGCGCCTTTTCTGCCGGACACAATCGGCGCCAGCACCTGAAGCTTCGTCCGCTCCGGATATTCCAAAATCCTGTCCACCATCTGCTCAATGGTCTGTGACGTGATTTCGATCCCGTGCTCCGGGCAATGGGGCTTTCCTACTCTCGCATATAAAAGACGCAGATAATCATAAATTTCTGTTACCGTACCGACAGTAGATCTCGGGTTTCGACTCGTTGTTTTTTGATCAATGCTGATGGCAGGAGAAAGCCCTTCAATCGCATCCACATCAGGCTTATCCATTTGCCCTAGAAACTGGCGGGCATAGGCGGATAACGACTCAACATATCGTCTCTGCCCTTCTGCATATATGGTGTCAAAGGCAAGGGAGGATTTCCCTGACCCAGACAGTCCCGTGACGACGACAAGCTGATCTCTCGGGATGGTCACATCAATATTTTTCAGGTTGTGCGCCCTTGCTCCCTTCACCTCAATCCGGTCCATAGCCATTCTTTCATCATCCTTCCGCTTTTAACTCTAAAAGTAAATCGCGAAGCTCCGCGGCTCTTTCAAAATCAAGCGCCTTGGCGGCTTCCTTCATTTCATGCTCCATTTGTTCGACGACTTTCTGACGCTCTTTCTTCGTCATTTTCGACAGCTTCGGCGCAGCTTTTGTTTTATACTCCGCTTTGTCCTCAGCAGCCACTGTCGCACGAATCACGTCACGAATTTCTTTATTAATCGTTTGCGGCGTAATGCCGTGTTCTTCGTTAAACTGCTCCTGCTGCTCGCGCCGGCGTTTCGTTTCATTAATCGCAATTTCCATAGACTTCGTCATTTTATCGGCGTACATGATGACACGGCCTTCCGCGTTTCTCGCCGCACGTCCGATCGTCTGAATAAGCGAACGGTCCGAACGCAGGAAGCCTTCCTTATCCGCATCCAAAATCGCAACCAAGGATACTTCCGGAATATCAAGCCCCTCTCTCAGGAGGTTGATTCCAATGAGCACATCATGCTTGCCGAGACGCAAATCACGGATAATTTCGATCCGTTCAAGCGTCTTAATTTCTGAATGCAGATAATTAACCTTGATGCCGATTTCTTTTAAATAATCGGTTAGGTCCTCTGACATCTTCTTCGTCAAAGTCGTCACAAGCACCCGTTCATTCCGTTCAACTCTCGCGTGAATTTCACCGATTAAATCATCAATCTGGCCTTCAATAGGCCGCACGTCAATAAGCGGGTCAAGAAGCCCTGTCGGACGGATGATCTGCTCTATCATTTCGTCTGTATGTTCAATTTCATACGGGCCTGGTGTGGCTGACACATAGACGATATTGTGCATATGCTTTTCAAATTCTTCAAACCGGAGCGGGCGGTTATCGAGCGCTGACGGAAGACGGAATCCGTGATCCACCAGCACCTGCTTTCTCGCCTGGTCTCCGTTAAACATGCCGCGCACCTGAGGAATCGTCACGTGCGACTCATCCACCACAATCATAAAATCGTCAGGAAAATAATCGAGAAGCGTATACGGCGTTGAACCCGGCGGGCGAAGCGTCAAATGTCTTGAATAGTTCTCAATGCCGGAACAGAATCCCATCTCCCGCATCATTTCAAGATCATATCTCGTCCGCTGCTCTAAGCGCTGCGCTTCCAGAAGCTTGCCGTTTTCATGCATGACCTTCAGCTGCTCCTCAAGCTCCTTCTCGATATTTTGAATCGCTTTTTCCATTTTTTCGGCCCGCGTAACGAAGTGGGATGCCGGGAAAATCGCGATATGTTCACGGTCGCCTAAAATTTCTCCGGTCAGGGCATCCACTTCCCTAATTCGTTCAATTTCATCTCCGAAAAACTCGACTCTTACACAGTGTTCATCACGGGATGCCGGGAAAATTTCCACTACATCTCCGCGCACACGAAATGTACCGCGCTGAAAATCAATGTCGTTGCGGGCATATTGAATGTCAACAAGCTTTCTAAGCAGCTCGTTGCGCTCAATTTCCATTTCAGGACGCAATGACACAACCATTTCACGGTATTCTTCAGGCGAACCGAGACCGTAAATACAAGACACACTCGCAATGATAATCACATCTCTGCGTTCAAACAGAGACGATGTAGCGGAGTGTCTAAGTTTATCAATTTCATCATTAATGCTTGCATCTTTCTCTATAAATGTATCCGTTTGAGGCACATACGCCTCCGGCTGATAATAATCATAGTAGCTGACAAAATACTCGACAGCGTTGTTCGGAAAAAATTCCTTAAACTCGCTGTAAAGCTGTCCCGCAAGGGTTTTGTTATGGGCAATGACGAGTGTCGGCTTATTGACCTCTTTAATCAAATTGGACACCGTAAATGTTTTGCCCGTTCCTGTTGCACCCAGCAGAGTCTGATGCTTCTTGCCCTCCTGAATGCCTTTGACAAGCTTTTCAATGGCTTTCGGCTGATCTCCCTGGGGCTGGTATTTTGAGACTAACTCAAAGCGATCTTTCACAAATAAGCCTCCGTTTCTTTAACGAAATCTTCCTATAGATATAGTAACACAATGGAAAGCAAAATCACCAAAAATACGAACTAAAGTTCGATGGTTATTTATTTCCAGCTAATTTCATGTATAAAAAACCTGCTTTTAAAACGTAAAAGCAGGAATTCATCTTCTTATTCATCATGTCCGGTTTATTCTTCTTTTTTCTCAGCAGCTTTTTTGGCCATATAAAGTCCGCCGGCCACAAGAGAGACAACATCTAATCCCACAATAAGATACGTTTCTGTATAGCCTTTCAAATAAGAGGCAAACAGCAATGCAGCTGTAAGAGCGATCGCCACATAATGGTTAAAGGTCACTCTCGTAAAAAGAACGACAAGCATAAAAGGGAAAAATAATGCAAAAACGGCTTTTGTAATCACAAAAACCCTCCTCAGGGATTCTTCATCTGATTTGATTATAGTAAAAAATGAAGAATCGGACAATCGTGCAATGGTTCCCTCTTTCTACACCATACCCTTTTTCAGCTCAATTCAATCATGGTTTCTGCCGCAAAACTCTTCTCTTAAACAAGCAATGATGATTTTACGTATTCGGTTCAAAAATGAACAAATCATCTTCAGGCAAAAGGGACGGTATCAAATATAAAGAGAAATTGATTTTAGTGCTGCTGAATGAGAGCTGAAGCCGTACTGATTGTCAAATCAACAGAAGGGCAGGTATTAAGTCTCGTTTAATGAAGGAAGCTTGACCAACAGTGATCTGAAAGCTCAATGAAACGATTTTTAAATATAAAAAAATAGGCATACAGACCCGTTTCGATATTAGGTTTTATGATCATCTAACCAACTTAAATATTCATTTTATTTAGGGCTTTTTGCGTTTGACAGCATTTTCCTTTAAACCTACAATTGATTGATAGTGTTCACTATCATTTTGAACATTGGCTCCCAAAAAGAAAAATAGAGAGAAAAAAATGAAAAGGAAAGAGGGGTTTTAAACATGTACTCTGTGTTATTTCGCCAAGCGGAAGAATCCAGTCAGCTGGCTGGAGCAAAAGGCATGAATCTCATTAAACTGACCAAACACGGACTTCCTGTTCCGGATGGGTTTATTATTCAAACGAACGCTCTCGCCCGTTTTATGGAGGATAATCAGCTTCATGATTCAAGCGAAAATATCGAAAATGCCATTATTGCCGGAACATTTTCAGATGAAATAAAGAACGAGCTGACGAGCTCCTTTTACGAGCTGAGAGAATCATATCATTCCGTGGCCGTCCGCTCTTCATCAGCCTCAGAAGATTTAGAGGGCGCTTCATTCGCCGGCCAATACGAAACCTATTTAAATATAAAAACAGAAGAAGAATTTCTGAATAAGGTGAAAGAATGCTGGGCCTCCTTTTTCTCAGGCAGAGTCAGCCGCTATAAGAAAAAAATGAACAATCAAATCGCAGAGCCGTTAATGGGTGTTGTGGTGCAGGGCCTGATCAATTCAGACATATCGGGTGTGATTTTCAGCCAAAATCCCGTTACCCATGATGATAGAGAGTTATTAATCAGCGCCAGCTACGGCCTGGGGGAAGCTGTTGTATCAGGAAGCGTCACCCCTGACACGTATATCGTTCATAAAGGTTCATTTGAGATTCAGAAAGAAATGGGTTTAAAAGAGATCTACATGGAGTCCGCTGCAGAAGGCATTGCCGAAAAAGAAACGAGCGAAGACATGCGCAGCCGTTTTTGCCTCACAGATGAACAGGTGATTGAGCTGACTGAACTCACCAAAAAAACCGAAGCCCTTTACGGATTTCCTGTCGATTTAGAATTCGGAATCGCCAATCATAAACTATACCTTCTGCAGGCGCGGCCAATTACCACCATTGAACAGGATAAAAAAGCGGCTGAGGAAGAACGGAACTTCATGATCACCGACAAGGATATGGATGATTTTTGGCTCAATATGGAGTCCAACATCGAAGGCCCGGTCAGTCCGTTATTTTCATCTTTTATTGTGCCCGCACTTGAATATGGCTTAAAGAAAAGTATGCGGCAGTTCCCAATCGGTGTCATCGTCGATGAAGTAAAAGTGTATCGCGGACATATTTATTCAAAAAATCAAGGCGGACAACAATTGCCTCCTGAGGACAGTGCCGAAGAGCTTTTTCCGATATTGTCCGAGCGCATGTACGATATCATTCATAACACGTACCTTCCGTTTTACCGGACATTGGACCAACTCGCACAAACGGAACACACTCCGGAAAGTGCGCTGGATGCCTTTAAAAAACTGAAGGCCTTTTATCTCACGGCTTATGAGGAACACTTCAATATCGTTTTCCCGCAAATTCTCCTGACGAACAAACTGCAAGCTATGTATCAAAACATTCAGGGTGAAACTGAAAACTCACATTTCTATGAGATGCTGACAGGAGTCATGAACAAATCTCTCGAAACAGACCGCCGTCTATGGCAATTCTCCGTTGAAGTTCGAGAAAATCCGAATTTGACAGCCCTTTTTGAGCATGCCCAGCCAGAACATTTGCTGGAGAGATTGGAACAAACTGATGAGGGAAGACAATTCCTGCAAAAAGTCAATGAATTTTTACAGGAATACGGGTGGAGATCTGTAAAAAGCCACGACCTGATCGAACAAACATGGGCAGAGAATCCATTTTACGCATTGACTCATATTCAAAACTACGTCCGCAATGGCTATCATTTTGACAATGAATTTAAGAAAACCATTAAAAAACGTGAGAAGTTGTACAATGAATTCTTCCAAAGCATTGAGGACCCCGCTTTGCAGAAAGAATTTGAACGTTATTATCAATGGACGCTGAATTCGTCCAATATTAAGGATGATCATCATTTTTACATTGACGCTATGCTGGATGCCAAGGCGAGAGTCTTTTTGCTGAAGGTAGGAGAATTGCTGGCAGAAAGCGGTGTGATTCAAGATCGAGAAGACCTTTGGTTCTTATATGATGACGAGGTGGAAAATGCGCTTCTTCATCCCGTATCCCTTAAAGAGAAGGCTGAAAAACGGAGACAAATGTTTCACGAGTATGAGCTGGCACAGGCGCCTGCTTATCTCGGTACACCGACAGAAGCGCAGCTGAAAGCGGCTGAAGAAATTGTCGGTGCAGTCATAGAAGATGAAAAAAACACAGAGAATGATATTTTCGGAGTTGCAGCATCAAGCGGTATTGCAACAGGGCCGGTGAAAGTGATTCGGGATGCCAGTGAGTTTTCTCAATTCACGCCTGGAGACATCCTGGTTTGCAAAATGACGACACCGCTATGGACCAGCCTGTTTCAAGATGCCAAAGCCATTATTACAGACACAGGAGGAATCTTGTCTCACGCAGCGATTATCGCACGGGAATATGGCATTCCCGCTGTTCTCGGCACACGTGCAGCGACAGAAAGGCTTCGAGATGGAGACATCGTCACTGTAGACGGAAACAGCGGCAAAATCACAGTTGTTAGCCGATCCTGATGCGCCCTCCCTCTTTATTATACAAGCGGGGCAGGTGTATACTTGTCCTGCCAGTATATTCGTGAGGTGAAACGTATTGAGACCGACAAATCGCAGAATCCTTGATGCTGCCATGCAGCTGCTCGTCAAAAAAGGATATCATGCAACGACGACAAAAGAAATTGCAGAAAAAGCAAACGTAAGTGAAGCGACGATTTTCAGGAATTTTAAAAACAAACAGGGGCTTGTCGAGGCTCTGCTTTCTCAGCATTCAGCAAATAGAAATCGCATCTTTGAGCAAACAGAAGGTGATTTATACAAAGACCTGCTCCATATCGGAACCTGTCTGCTGGAGGAGCTTGAACAGAGAAAAGATTTAATTAAAATCAGCTTTCGTGAACCCGCCATGTTTCAGGATGTCATCAACCATGTGACTGAATATCCCCAATCTATGAAACAGCTTTTGGTTGATTATCTCACAAGCATGGGTGAGAAAGGGGCTATCCAGATAGGAGATGAAGCTGAACATGCCGATGTATTTATTTCGATGATTTTCGGTTACTTTGTACACCGTCTTCATTTAGGCGACAGAGTAATTAGAACGCCTCAGGAAAAAATGCTGGAGCATAGTACAGCCATATTCGTCAAAGGAATTACTGCCCGTTAGCTCCTTGGCAAAACAAAAGGAGGATCCCAATGAGCTCAAAAAAAGAATGGGCGCTGATCGTCTCACTTTTATTGGGGGCCATCCTGGTTCCCATTAACTCAACGATGATCGCAGTTGCGCTTTCATCTATATCACATACGTATAACGAATCCATCGCAAGCATCACTTGGGTGGTTACCGTTTATTTAATCGTCATGGCCGTCACACAGCCGATAGCTGGAAAACTCGGTGACATGTATGGCAACAAAACCATGTATTTATGGGGCGTCGGCCTATTTCTGATTGCCTCATTAGGCTGCGCTCTATCGCCGAGCCTGTTTTTATTAATTGTATTTCGGGCTTTGCAGGCTGTTGGCGGGGCACTGCTCACGCCAAACAGCATTGCCATTATCCGGCACGTTGTATCAGAGAAACGCCTTCCGAAAGTGTTTGGCTATTTCGGACTCGGCGCAGGGCTCGGCGCCGCTCTCGGGCCGTTTATCGGCTCTCTTTTGATTGACAGCTTCAGCTGGCATTCGATTTTTTGGGTCAACATCCCGTTTCTAGCCATTGCTTTATTTACAGCATTGACCATGTTTCCTCAATATAAAGAAAACAAATCAGAGGCGCCGCTGGATATCATCGGTTCTCTCTTGCTAGCAGGCAGCATCGTTTCAATTATCCTGCTGACGAAAAATGAGTCTTCATGGGGCTATGCATTATACAGCATATTGATACTGCTTTTTGTCCCGCTTTTTTTCAGACGGGAAAAACGCACACAGCACCCAATCATTGATTTTGCGCTGTTTAAAAGCTCAACCTTTACAAATGCCAATCTATCCGTCTTGTTAAGCAACCTAATGATGTATGCCGTCTTATTGATTATGCCCTTATTCATGGCAAACCAGTTTGGGCTTAATACATCTAACAGCGGCATGGCGCTTTCCGTCTTTTCGATATTTATGTCGGCGAGCAATTGGGCAGGCGCTCAGCTCCACCAGAAATGGGGTGCGAAAAAAATCATATTTCTCTCATTTGCGATGATGGCCGGAGCCAATTTGTTATTTTTGCTCTTGAGCAGCTCCCATTCCGTTTCCTTCCTGATGATCTCACTTATTCTCGGAGGGCTTGCATCCGGAGTCGGACTGACCAGCATGCAGGTATCATCCCTTGCCACAGTGGAGCCCGCGATGTCCGGAGTGGCTTCCGGCATTTTCTCGACCTTCCGTTACTTCGGAAGCATTATTTCGTCAGCCTTAATTGGCCTGATTTCTGGTTATCACACATTATTTATTATTCTTTTCGCGGTATCCGTCATTGGTGTTTTTGTCTCGTTAGGCATCAAATCTGACGAAACGGCACGCATGGAGCAAAATTCAGCGTAAAACAAAACAGCCCGGCGCCACACAAAAATGTGATGCCGGGCTGTTTTTTATGATCCAGGCAAAGCGGCTGCCTCACCTTCACGGTCATCCTTTACGAACAGAATGCCCAATTCATGATGTTCTCCCTCGTAAGACGCACGCTGATCAAAGCGAATCTCCCCGTTCAGTCCGATAATTTCAAGCTTCACATACGCACGGTTGCGCTGGAGCGCTTCATAAAAATCAGATACGTGCTTCACAGGCACACCGTTGACTTTCGTAATAATCTCTCCGATTTTTAATTCCAAGTCTTCAGCTGGTGTATTGGGTATAATACCAAGCACCATTAAGCCTTGATCACGCTTGGAGAAATAAAACGGGGCTGCATTGTCGTTTATCCTTTGCTTCACGGACAGAAAAATACGTCCTAATACAGCCGCACAGACAGCTGCACCCGCAAGCGGCGTCCACAGCAAACTCGCAGCACCGAGAGCGGAGACGATAAGCCCGAGAATACAGACTCGCTTCGCTGTAATTCTTATACTGGTTTCAGGAAGGGAGCCCTGCACCCTTTGGCCGAATCCGACAAAGTAAGGTATCCATAGAAAATGGAATGACCCTCCGGGAACGGAAAACACAGGCCACCAGCTAAGGTGTGATTCTAATCCATTGCCAGGTACAAGAATAAACAGCGGCAAAAGCCATATACGGTTTGCAAGCTGCTGACCGATCGGCAAACCGCGGCTGCTGACGACCAATCCCGGTGATGTTTTCACATGGGCGGAACGATATGCAACCGCTCCTTCAGCGATAACCAGTAAGCCCAAAAACACCGCCAGAGCTGGCCACACGACTGCAAAGCCTTGCGGAAACCGATCCAAAAAAGGTTCAGTCTGATTCACTTGCAGTCCAAAACCTATCAGCATACTCACACTGACGATATATGCAGCAGACATCCAGTTTGCGCGAAGAGTGAGCGCTGCCGCTGCAGTCATAACAGCAATAATTGCAAGTATACCGAGAGGAATTGAAATTCCGAGTACCCCTAAAACAATAGACAAAAGGATACCAGGGATTAACCCTTTTGTATATGTAAATTTCAGTTCATCATAAATATCTGCTATTCTGGTATGAAAGGTTTTTCGTTCACGTTTGATCCTCACATATCCGAAAGCCAGACTTACAATGACAAAAAACCAGAATAGCGGGTGTAAAAAGAACAGGCCCGCACTTTTTAACAGTTCAAATCCCCATTGAACAGACACTATCTTTCACCGCCTCAAGCCAAACATGTTACTCATATTCTATCAAATATTACATGGCTTGGATATCCTCAGGAGGGTTTATCTCTCTTGCGTCATCCACAGCGTGACATTCGATAGTGAAAAATCCTTTAAATAATGGTTTACATCCACGTCCAATAACCCGCTGATCAGGTGCATCGACCTCTTTATATCTGTCAGATTAATTCCTAATCGTTTATGATTTTTCATTAAGTAATTAAAATAATGCTTGGCACATTCTTCATTAATGTCATTGACCGATTCAACATTTGTGTAATTCACTAGATACCTGCTAAACAGCATAAGAAGACTTAGTGCTTTTGTAGCTGAAAATGTTACGTCTTGTGTTCTGTCTTTTAATTGTTCCACTAATTCATAATATTTTTTTTCACGCACAATACTTGCCCTCTTCAATTGTGAACCCCCATTTTCTTTGTACAGATAAGCACGGGCCAGTATAAGCAGCAGTACTGGAGTGCTAACAAGCATTCTCGCTAACGTTCTTTAAATACCTGTAGTTCAGCTGCCATAAACCTGATTACTGTTCTTTTTAGAACCTTCTTATATTGTATGAAGTAAACAAAGACTAGGCAACTTGCAAAAGTTTCATTTTAAATGCATATTTTCTCGTTAGAAAGTCTCTCTCATATATTGATATCGGGTAATCCCGGTCCTTTATAAATGTTTATTTGTGAAAAATTTTTTAATATCTTGTCAAAAACTCAATTTTTATGTGACTTTTAGATTATTTATTCACTAAGCATAAAGAAACAGGAGATGGAACACCATCTCCTTTAATTGACAAATAATGATTTAAGCGCTGTTTGAAGCTGCAAATCATTTTCTTCATCTGATTTTTTCATTTCAATTAAATGATTTATTTTCTTCGCCGTGCGGTTGTCAATCACACCTGTTTTAGCGAGCTTGTTTTGATCCTGAAAGGCCAAGACCGCTTTTTTCATTTCTTTGCTGAAATAGCCGTCTTCCCGACTTGGATCAAAACCGAGTCCTTTCAGTAAAACCTGTGCATGTTTCACATCTTCATTGTTCATATCTGCTTTAAGAGGCTCCTTGAGCTGCAATGGACCTGCGGAGAAATAATCAGGCTGCTTAATCGCAATGGTCGGCTTAACGCCCTTTTTATGAATCCAGTTCCCATTCGGCGTCAGCCACTTGTAAAGCGTCAACTTAATATTGCTGCCGTCTCCCATCGGTACAGCTTGTTGAACAGTTCCCTTTCCGAAAGACGTGTCACCTACAACATCATAATGCCCTGCTTCTTTTAATGCGCCTGCAAGAATTTCAGATGCAGAGGCACTCCCCTTATCTGTGATGACATTGACGGGGTATGTTTTTTTATGGGTCAATGTTGAAAAATAACGTTTTCTATCTCCATTGCGTTCAGCAATCTGAATGTAAGGCTGATCCTTTGTAATGAAATGCTTAAGAATCTCTTCAACACTTTGAAGATATCCGCCCGGGTTTCCTCGAACATCCAGCACGAGGCCTTCAATTCCTTTTTTCTCGAGCTTGCCCAACGCTTTTGCAAAATCCTCCGCAGTATGCTCAGAAAAAGTAGAAATGGCGATATACCCGACAGAATGCCCCTGCACTTTTTTCTCTGAAGCAAACACTGTTTCAAGGGGAATTTCAGCTCTCTTAATGCGGAATGACAATTGCTTCTTCGTCCCTGGCCGCTGAATCTTTATTGACACGCTGGAACCTTTCTTTCCTCTTATTTTTAAGACAGCGTCATTTAAATCCTTGCCCGCCATCGATTCTCCATCAATACTGATGATTTCATCATTCGGCTTCAGCCCGGCTTTTTCCGCAGGAGATTGTTTAAATGGCGACACAATAATGATTTTGCCTTCTTCCACTCCAACCTCAGCCCCGATGCCTTCGAAAGAGGAATCAAGAGAATCAGAAAATTGCTTTGCTGTCTGCTTGTCCATATAGACGGAATAAGGATCGTTTAATGTAGATAGCATCCCTTGAATGGCTCCTTCAAGCAGCTTTTCTCTATCAACCTTTTCGACATATTCATTCGAAATCAAATCATATGCTTTCTCAATTTTATCCATAGCTGCAGCCCGATCAGAGTCAGCTTGAGCCGTTGCTGCAACAGCTGCGGCTTCGGGCTTTTCGGCTTCAAGCAGGTTCATTCCCGCATAAACGCCGGCGCCTCCGAACAGCATGCTCCCAGCCGCTATCACAGCGATTATTTTTTGATTCATCCTTTACTCCTCCTGTATGCCAGACTGTCTTTGCAAAACCTAGAGATAGTATATGTAAAGGATGGAGATTTCATGTAATCATAGAAGAAAAAGAAGGCAAAAGAAAAAGCCGTCCCGCAACCGGGATGGCTTTTTTGTGTTTATACTCGCAAAAACTTGCGGATGGAAGTCAGGCTTCCCCATACTCCAATCACTGCGCCGATTGCAATCAATACAAGCGAGACTTGGAATACAAACGGATTATATGGAAGAAGAGAGACAAATGAGCCTTGAACCTTCGGAACGACCCATCCGATAACATATTGATAAGTGCTCAATACAAGCGCGATCGGAATGACTGAACCGAATACACCCAGCAGCAATCCTTCAAGGAAAAACGGCCAGCGGATAAACCAGTTCGTCGCACCAACAAGCTTCATGATTTCAATTTCTTTTCTTCTTGCAAAAATCGTAATTTTGATGGTGTTGGAAATTAAGAACATCGCCGTAAACAATAGGCCGATAATTAACGCGATTCCGATGTTGCGGGAAACGCCGACTACTTTAAACAAACGGCTGACCTCTTCTTTTCCGTAAGTAACTTTATAAACATGATCCATTTTTTCAATCTTTTTCGCGACACTTGGCGTATCATGCGGATCGGTCGTTTTCACGACAAACGCATCATTCAGCGGGTTTTCCTGATCCTGCATTGTCAGGGATTTTCCGCTGTCCCCAAAACTGTCAACTAACTGGTCAAGCTCTTTTTCTTTAGATGAAAAAGTGACACTTTGAATGCCGTTCAGGCCTTTTATCTCATCCTGCAGCTTGTCCTGTGCCTTCTTATCTGCAGTCAGATCAACCAATACCTTGATTTCGACTTCTTTTTCAGCATTCGTAGCCATGTTATTTAAATTCAGCATAATTACTAAAAACACGCCGACTAAAATCAGCGTAACGGTTACTGCACTAATGGATGCGAACGTCATCCATGTGTTTCTCCCGAGAGATTTAAAACTCTCACGCAAATGGCGCCCGAGAATTTTAATCATAAGAACCATACTCCCCTCTTGACTCATCACGCACAATGATACCATCTTCGATTGCAATGACACGTTTCTTAATGGTGTTTACGATTTCTTTATTATGTGTCGCCATTACGACTGTTGTTCCGCGGTTATTAATCTCCTCCAGCGTCTTCATGACTTCCCAAGACGTATCAGGATCAAGGTTTCCCGTAGGTTCATCAGCAATGACAACATCAGGGCTGTTCACAATTGATCTGGCTATAGAGACACGCTGCTGCTCCCCGCCTGAAAGCTGGTCAGGGAATTGTCTCGCTTTATGCTTCAGCTGCACCAAATCAAGCACTTCAAGCACCCGTTTTTTAATGACAGACGGCTGTTCTCCAATCACTTCAAGGGCAAAAGCCACATTCTCAAACACAGTGAGTTTCGGGAGAAGCTTGAAGTCCTGGAAGACTACACCTATTTTACGCCGCACGAAAGGAATCTCTTTTTCTTTAACCGAAGCGAGATCTTTATGATTGAGTAAAATTTGCCCTTTTGTCGGCTTTTCTTCTCTGTATATCATTTTAATAAAAGTAGATTTACCCGCTCCGCTCGGTCCGACAACATAAACAAACTCTCCGGGATGAATAGTAACTGAAATCCCGTTTAGCGCCTTTACACCGTTCGGATAGGCTTTGTATACTTCTTTCATTTCTATCATGAAATCACCTAATCTTTTATATCATTTTATGTCGCACGGTCATACTCTTCGAAAGCATTCGACAGTTTATGACCCATTCATTTGTAAAAAGATGAAAAATCTGAAAGTTTAATTTCAACACACTTCATTATACGTCAAATTTAGACATAATACTATTACAGTTTCTTTTCATTCATCTTAATTCAGCATAAAAAAATCCTTGCCCAAGTCGCGGCAAAGATTTTCTGATATTACTTTTTCTCTGAGAGCCATTTTGCAATAGAAGCGGCTTCCTTATCATCTACAAGCCCCTTCGGCATATTGCCCCGTCCGTTTTTAATAATGCTTTCAATTTTTTCTTCGTCGTATTTGCCCCCAACCTCCTGGAGATTAGGTCCTGACACACCTTCTAAATCCTTGCCGTGGCAGCCTACACAGCTCTGCTGATATAATTCTTCCCCTTCAGAAGCAGTGGCTTCTGTTTTGCTGCTGTTGTCTGTCTTCTCTTCTTTTGCATCGTTAGAACCGCAGGCAGCCAGCAGGGCTGAAATTGCAAATACAAGCATTAGTATCGATAGTTTTGATTTCATGTTGAGAAGCACAACTCCTTTACGATCTCTTCCATATTATAACCTCGTTTAAGCGCGTTTGAAACCCTCGCCCAGCACCTCGCTTGCATCTGCTACAATCACAAAAGCAGTCTCATCAATCTGTTTGACGATTTGTTTCAATTTCGTGAATTCAGTTTGGCCAACCACGCACATTAAAATTGGTCGTTCGTCGTCTGTATATCCGCCGACTGCAGAAATTTTTGTAACGCCTCTGTCAATTTTTTTAAAAACAGCTTCCTTTACGGCCTGTTCCTGTTTTGTAATGATAAGCGCCATTTTAGAGCGGTTGAAGCCGACTTGGACGACATCAATGGTTTTACTTGATACATACACCCCAAGCATGGCATACAGTCCCTGCTCTATATTAAATACGATCATCGCCGTAACAACAATCAAACCGTCAATGATCGCGAGACACGTCCCTAATGAGAGACCCGTGTATTTATGAATGATTTGAGCGGCTAATGCCGTTCCTCCCGTCGATCCTTTGCCTAAGTACACAATGCCGATTCCAATCCCGATGCCGACGCCGCCAAAAATCGCCGCCAGAAGCTCATGATGTGTAGCCGGCTGAATATCTCTCGTCAAAAACACGACAAGCGGCAAAAAGACAGAACCCGCAAGTGTCTTGAGTCCAAATTTACCGCCAAGCAAAATGATACCGGCAATAAATAAGGGAATATTAATGATCCACTGCACATAGGCCGCTTCAAAACCATATGACTGTAAAATGGTACTGATCCCGCTGACACCGCCTGCGGCTATTTTGTTTGGAAGCAGAAATACATTAAAGGACACTGCTGTAATTGCTGCCCCTATCAGTATGTATACATAATCCCGTATAATCCGAAGACTTTTATTCCGTACATCCATCATTACAACCTTCCTCCGTTTCTTCCTATGCTCTCCGATAGCATTTTAATCCTTCCCCGATCAGATGTAAATAACACCCAAATACAGTGGTAATATGCTAAAGCAGCAGCGAAAGCAAGGATATGCAGGCAATAAAAAAACACACCTGCAGACACCAGGTGTGTTTCCCGCTTATGAAAGTTTAGAACGCAGGTATGCGTCAATAAATACGTCAATATCTCCGTCCATTACGGCTTGAACATTACCCATTTCTGTATTGGTCCGATGGTCTTTTACCATGGAATACGGATGGAAAACGTAAGAGCGGATTTGGCTGCCCCAGCCGATTTCTTTTTGCTCACCGCGAATTTCATCCAGCTCTGCCTGCTGTTCTTCAATCCTGCGCTGATACAGCTTTGCCTTCAGCATTTTCATTGCTCTTTCACGGTTTTTAATTTGTGAACGTTCTGTTTGGCATGTCACAACCACGTTTGTCGGCAAGTGAGTAATCCGAACTGCTGAGTCTGTCGTGTTGACGTGCTGTCCGCCTGCTCCGCTTGCTCGATACGTATCAACTTTAATATCCTCCGTACGGATATCAATATCGATCTCATCGTTGAATTCAGGCATAACTTCACAAGATACGAATGAAGTGTGACGGCGGCCTGATGAGTCAAACGGAGAAATCCGCACGAGACGATGCACGCCTTTTTCCGCCTTGATATATCCATAAGCGTTGTGCCCTTTAATCAGTAATGTGACTGACTTAATACCGGCTTCATCACCAGGAAGGTAATCGAGCGTTTCCACTTTAAAGCCGCGGCGCTCAGCCCATCTGGTGTACATTCTGAGAAGCATAGAGCCCCAATCCTGTGACTCAGTACCGCCTGCACCCGGATGCAGCTCCAAAATTGCGTTGTTTTTATCATACGGCTCACTGAGAAGAAGCTGAAGCTCAAACTCATTGAACTCCTTCGTTAATGCTTTTAACTCTTTCTCAAGCTCAAGCTGGAGATCTTGATCCGGCTCTTCTTTCAGAAGGTCATGAGTCATTTGCAGTTCTTCATGGGATTCATTCAATTTTTTATAGGAATTGACATAATCCTTTAAACCATTTGCTTCATTGATGACCGTTTGGGCTTTCTGCTGATCATTCCAGAATTCCGGATCAGCCATTTGCTCATCTAGTTCAGCAATGCGGGTCTCCTTTGATTCGAGGTCAAAGAGACCCCCTAAAGTCCGCTAAACGAGAAGCCATATTTTCGAGCTCAACTCTAATTTCTGATAATTCCATTCCATTCACCTCATTAAAAGATCCGCGGGCGCTCGAGGCGCCGCGGTCAGCAAGCTTGCCCGAACGAACTATTCAGTCCGGCCACAGCAATTTTTATATTTTTTTCCGCTTCCGCAGTGGCATGGCGCATTTCGGCCGATATCAACCACTTTACGAACCGGCGCTTTCTTTGCTTTTTTGTTTTCATCGCCTTCTTGCGGCTGATGAGCCGTGGTTTGGCCTTGTACAACCTCTTCACGCTCCAGATTATTTTCAATCTCAGCCTTCATCACAAATTTGGCAACCTCGTCTTCGATGGATTCAATCATATGCTCAAACATCGCAAAGCCTTCCATTTGATACTCACGCAGCGGATTTGTTTGCGCGTAAGCACGAAGGTGAATCCCTTGGCGTAGCTGATCCATTGCGTCAATATGATCCATCCATTTTGAATCGACGGCGCGAAGCACGATTACTTTCTCGAATTCTCGCATTTGTTCTTCGCCGAATTTCTCTTCTTTGTCATTATATTTGGTCTTGATGCGATCCATAATGAGCTCAAGCATTTCATCCGGCTCTTTGCCGAAGATGTCGCTCTTTTCAAGCGCGCCTTCGTCAAGGTAAGCCGTGTTAACAAGCTCAACAAGACCGTCAAGCTTCCATTCCTCAGGAAGCTCTTCTCTAGGCGTATAGGCCGCAATTGCCCGCTCGAGAGAAGACTTGATCATATTTTCTACGATTTCACGCAGGTTTTCAGAGTCGATGACTTCGAAACGCTGCTTATAGATAACCTCACGCTGCTGGCGGAGAACATCATCATATTGGAGAAGCTGTTTACGTGAATCGAAGTTATTTCCTTCCACGCGTTTTTGGGATGATTCAACCGCGCGGGATACCATTTTGCTTTGAATCGGAGTGGAGTCATCCATACCAAAGCGGTCAAGCATTGCCATTGTCCGCTCAGCACCAAATCTGCGCATCAACTCATCTTCCATAGAAAGATAAAATTGCGTGATCCCCGGATCTCCCTGACGTCCTGAACGTCCTCGCAGCTGATTATCAATCCGGCGTGATTCATGGCGTTCCGTTCCGACAACAGCAAGTCCGCCAAGCTCTTTTACTCCTTCGCCAAGCTTAATGTCTGTTCCGCGGCCCGCCATGTTTGTTGCAATCGTCACAGCGCCTTTTTGGCCGGCCTCTTCAATGATTTGCGCTTCTCGTTCATGGTTTTTGGCGTTTAATACCTGATGCGGGATACCTTTGTTTTTGAGCAGCTTTGAAATCAATTCAGACGTTTCGACCGCAACTGTACCGACAAGAACAGGCTGTCCTGTCATATAACGCTGCGCAACATCTTCTGCGACTGCTTTAAACTTCCCTTCCATTGAACGGTAAATTAAATCAGGACGGTCATCACGAACAACCGGCTGGTTTGTCGGAATCGTCACAACCTGCATGTTGTAGATGTTACGGAATTCCTCTTCCTCTGTTTTAGCAGTACCCGTCATACCGGCAAGCTTTTCATACATCCGGAAGTAGTTTTGGAACGTAATCGTCGCCAAGGTCATGCTCTCATTTTGAATTTCAAGCCCTTCCTTCGCTTCGATCGCCTGGTGAAGCCCTTCGCTGTAACGGCGGCCTTTCATTAAACGTCCCGTAAAGGAGTCAACGATGACAACCTGACCGTCTTCTACTACGTAATCAACGTCCTTCTGCATGGCAACGTGCGCTTTTAAGGACTGGTTGATATGGTGGTTGAGCGCCACATTTTTCACATCAAACAGGTTGTCGATGCCGAACGCTTTTTCAGCCTTTGTCATTCCTTCTTCAGTGAGCTGTACACCCTTTGTTTTCACATCATACGTATAGTCTTTCTCTGCTTTTAACGTGCGTACAAAAGCATTTGCCTGCACGTACAGTTTTGTCGATTTTGCAGCTTGTCCTGAAATGATAAGCGGTGTTCTCGCTTCATCAATCAAAATAGAATCGACTTCATCAATTACCGCAAAATGAAGCGGACGCTGCACCATTTGCTCTTTATAAAGAACCATGTTGTCACGCAAATAGTCGAAGCCGAGCTCGTTGTTTGTAGAATAAGTGATGTCAGCCGCATAAGCTTCCCGTTTTTCATCTTTTGACATAGAGTTCAAATTCAGTCCGACAGTTAAACCGAGAAACTCGAAAATTTTCCCCATTTGCTCTGCGTCACGGCTCGCCAAGTATTCATTGACTGTCACGACGTGCACGCCTTTTCCAGATAAGGCATTTAAATAAACAGGCAGAGTAGACGTTAATGTTTTACCTTCCCCTGTTTTCATTTCTGCGATATTTCCGTCATGAAGAGCAACGCCCCCCATAAGCTGGACTTTAAACGGGAACATGCCGGTTACGCGGCGAGAAGCTTCCCGAACAACTGCGAATGCTTCAACAAGAAGATCATCAGTTGTCGCCCCTTTTTCAAGACGCTCTTTAAATTCAATTGTTTTATTTTTTAGCGCATCATCAGAGAGATTTTCATAGTCTCCCCGAATCGCATCAATATCGTTAGCTATTTTTTCGTATCTATTCAGCGTACGTTTTGTTGGATCAAACATTTTATTTAAAATTCCAAGCATTTATAACGCTCCTCTATCATCACATGCGTGTTTAACAAGCATGTATAAATAATTTACTAGTCCATGTATACCTCTCATTATCATATCATACCTTCTCTAATTTCCAAAGAATTTGCAAATAAGAAAAAACAAAAACCTTCCGTGAAAATCACGGAAGGCTGCTCTTCATTATTCAGTCGGTTCAATCAGGCCATATTTCCCGTCATTTCTGCGATACACGACGTTTGTAAGGTTTGTTTCCGCATTTGTGAAAACAAAGAAATTATGGCCGAGCATATTCATTTGTAGGATTGCTTCTTCATTATCCATCGGCTTTAAATTAAAGCGCTTCTGACGGACGATTTCTAAGCTTTCATCTTCTTCTATTTCGTCCTGAACCGCTATATCTGTATCAGAGCCGAGGCCGTTTGCCAATGCAGATTTCGGAAGACCCTGCTCACGGAATTTGCGGTTTACTTTTGTTTTATGCTTACGGATTTGACGTTCCAGCTTGTTTGTAGCGAGATCAATTGCATTGTACATATCCTCGTTATGCACTTCAGACCGAAGCGCCAGATCTGTCATTGGAATCGTAACCTCAACCTTAGACTCCTTGTCATTGTAAAACTTCAAGTTGACGTTCACATCGGCATTTACACTTTGCTCAAAATAACGCTCCAGCTTGCCGATCTTCTTCTCGACATGATCCTTTAACGCGGATGTCACCTCAATATTTTCTCCTCTGATGTTATAGTTCATCAAAGAACGCCTCCCTTTTATTAAGGATATGTATCTATTTCTCCTTTACCCTTTACAATTCCTGCTGAAACGTAAACCTTTTGTGAAAATTCAGTGAACTCTGTCGAATTGTGCCGATTTATGCTGATGCTCCTATGGTGACGGGAGGTATATGTATATGCTGGTAATAAGAAAAAATGCCTTACACAAAGTCAATTGATCACAAAGGGCTCCATACATCGATGAATGGACAGCATCCATTTCCTATAATGATTCAGAAAATGTCCTTTTAAATACTCGCAAAATTCATGAGAGGGGAATGAGAAAGAAACCAATTGATCAAATTCTGCAAAAATCTCGTCAAAAGCCTTAACGCATACTTCTGCGCACCGCGTGTTCATCACGAAAAGAAGAGTTGAATGGGTGGAATCCAAATAAAAAAAGGCTTGGATCAGATCTTGGTAGATCCGATCCCCTTCTGTTTTTGATAAATTCTGTTCCGCCTCTATCAAATAGCACAGCCCTTCCTCAATTGTAAAAAGAAGATGATAATAAGCTGATAAAAGCGTATAATCTTCAATGCTCTTCAAGGCACTCACCTATTTACGCTTGTCATAATATCTGCCGTCAATTGTGATGTTGTTATAAGGGTTTAAATACGTCGTATGCATCGCGCGTTTTCTTTTCACCTGCTGAAGTTCTGCTGCGATTGACTGCTTCAGTCTTTCCATTTCCTTCACAATAAGCTGATCCCATGTCAGCACAAGTTTCATTTGCTTCTTTTCTTCTTCCGAGAGCGGCAAAGAGATGTCCTCAATGAGTTCATTCCGTTTTGCCACAAAGTCCTCAATTTGCTTTAAAAGTTCATCGCTCTCTGGTGTGTTTTGTATATGTGACAGCATACTTTTTGTTTCAATTGATAATTGATCTATTTGTTTCATGCAATTCCGCCTGACCCATGCCGGTCCTTTCGTTCGATTTGAATGGCCTGTTTCCATGCATCTCGAAAATCTGTCACATACCCCTCAACTTCTTCCAGTATGCTCTTGTCACTTTTTATATTTGCCTCTACCAGTCTTCGGTAAATATAATCGTACATCGCACCCATTGAACCGGAAAGCTCTATGTTGCGGTTAAGCGTGCCATTTAATTCCTGAATGATATTTTGCGCTTTAATCAGATTTTCATTTTTACGTTCTATATCATTATTCTCAATGGCCTGGCATGCAAGTTTTATAAATTTCAAACAGCCATTATACAGCATAAGCGTCAGTTCACCGGGCGTAGCGGTATTCACTGAACTTTGCTGATAAGCTGCATAAGGATTTTGGATCGCCATGTGTCATCCTCCAAATTACATTTATTGTACAAGAAGCTGTGATAAATAGGACGCTTGTTCATTCATTTTTTGAATTGCTGAATCCATTGCACTGAATTTTTTATAATAACGGTTTTCTACTGTGTTCAATCGGTCCTGCATATCGCTGATTTCAGTACTGATGGAACGCAAATTCTTCCCAATTGAATAGTCGCTTGCTCCCATTGTTGAATTGCCGGCTTTTGCTTCAATGCTTTTCACTGTGCTTTTCAGTGTGTCGCCGATACGTTTCATAATCCCTTTATCACTATAGGCACTGCTGTTCGTTCCGTTTGTAAATAAGGCGGCAACACTTTGTGGATCTTCTTGTATTTTTGCTTTCAGTTTGTCTTCATTAATCTCTAAATGGCCCCGCAATTGATAAGTACTTGAGGTTGTGATGCCAAATTCAGTCAATTGATAGGTTTTTCCATCCGCATTTACTTGAGAATAAAAATCAGTCCGCATTTGGTTCGTGCCGGTGCTGATGCTGGAATCATTTCTCAGCAAACCGCTTTTTGCCTTCTTCTCCCAGAGTTCTACCTCTTTATCAGACATTGCTTCTTTTTGTTCACTCGTCAGCGGAGTATAATCTCTGTACTTCTCTTCTTGCAGCTTTTCATTCAGGCTGTCTACCAATTCATTGTATTTATCTACAAACTCTTTAATTTGGTTATAAATTCCGTCAACATCAGTAGAAACAGATGTGGTAACAGGGCCTGTGGCTGCAGTTGTATTTTTGATCGAGTAGGTAACGCCATTAACCGTAAAGTTGTTTGTCAACTTCTCCATTTCAAAGCCATTAATTGTGACCTTTGCATTTGTTCCTTCTTTATAAGCAGTGAGCTTATTATCAGCGTCTAAAGAAAAACCAAGCTGACCGGACATAAAGTCGGATGTAGCAGAGTCTGCTGCCTGTATGCTGCCTCCTGCACCTGTTGCTTTAGAAGAAAACGCAATCGTTTCTACATACTCTGTACCGTTCCAAATTTTATCTTTAAATGCTGATACTCCTAGATCTGAGCTGTTAAGTTTAGAAATCACATTATCAATCGTATCGGCGCTCGTCACACTGATGTTCACTGTTTTTGCAGTTGTCTCGCCAGGCGCCACAACGTTAAATGCCAAATTATAATCGCCTTGTGTGTATCCCGTATAATTATTTGCCTTATACGTTGCTGCAGTTGCCAAACTCGCTACTTCAACAGTAGAAGAAGAGTTTGGCGCACTTGCGCTTCCTGTAGCAGTTAACACAGACTCATTGGAGCTGGTCACAGTTTTGCTCTGATACGTGCTCGGATATGTCAACGTATTTTTAGACATATAATCTTGTAGTTCTTTTATTTTTGAGTTGACTTCACGATAGCTGTCACGCTGCCATTCAAGCGTCTGCTTTTTTTGTGTCAGCTTATCAAGCGGCGCTCTTTCTGTCTGCATCAGCTTTGATACGATATCATCTATATCCATTCCTGACGCCAAACCTGTTATTCTCGTGACCATTCCAAACCACTCCTAATCTACTTTTTTTCATCTACAAATAACCCAAGAAATTCAGTCATAGCCGCATAAAAATCAAGCCACCGTTTCGGCGGAATTTCGCGGATGACTTCATTTGTAGAGTCCTCTATTACTTTTACATAGTATTCATTTAACTTCTCATGGAGCTCAAACTTCAGGTGAACTTGCGACGGTTCCAAAAGGTTGTTCATCTCCCCTACCATTTCAGCAAGATTGGTATATGAAACTTGATGAACAGGAACCTCACTCTCATGATCTTTCTGGTTATGTATTTGAGTATCATAACGATCCCAAACGGGTTGTAACGTAGTGAGCCTTTCAATATTCAATTGATCATCCCCTATGTCCCAATCTATCGTTTATATCGACTAAGTCGAGATAAGATTACACATATTTATGGAAAAAAACTCATCTGTTTTAAAATTCTTGTTTGGAAATACATTTATAAGATAGTGGAGAATCCGATTATTATATCACGGGTTATAGACAGTAAGGGGAAAGATATGGAGTTAGGAATATAAAAAAAGACCCCGGCAAACGCCAAGGTCTTTTTCAAAATTAACGTAACAATTGAAGTACGTTTTGAGGCTGTTGGTTCGCTTGAGCAAGCATCGCTTGAGAAGCTTGAGAAAGAATGTTGTTCTTTGTGAACTCGCTCATCTCTTTAGCCATGTCAACGTCACGGATACGAGACTCAGCAGCTGTCAGGTTTTCACCAGAAGCGCCTAAGTTGTTGATTGTATGCTCAAGACGGTTTTGTACCGCACCTAGTTTTGAACGTTGAGTTGAAACATTGTTAATAGCAGTATCAATTAAACCAAGTTGTGTGTCAAATGCTGTTGCATCATCTTTGAATGCAGTAACATTGATACCGTCAATTCCTAGTCCAGTTGCACTCATGTCGCCGATATTAACTGCAAGTTGTTGCCCTGCGTTTGCACCAATTTGGAATGTTAATTTGTCAGTAGCAAAGTCGCCATTAAGAAGCTTCTTACCGTTAAATTCAGTTCTGTCAGAGATACCTTTACTTCCACCTGTCATGCCACCAACTTCTTCAAGTAGGGAACCGATCTCTTCTTGGATAGCACCTAAGTCAGTAGCGTCTTGAGTACCAGTATTGTTTGCTTGTACTGCAAGCTCACGAACACGTTGAAGGATAGAGTGAGTTTCAGTCAATGCACCCTCAGCTGTTTGGATAAGGGAGATTCCGTCTTGAGAGTTTTTAGAAGCCATTTCAAGACCTCTGATTTGTCCTCTCATTTTTTCAGAGATCGCAAGACCTGCTGCGTCATCTCCTGCACGGTTGATACGAAGACCAGAAGAAAGCTTCTCCATGTTCTTTTGGCTAGCACCGTTGTTTGAAGACAAACGGTTTAGTGTGTTAAGTGCTGCGATATTGTGGTTAATTCTCATTGTTTTGTTCCTCCCTGAATGTGTATTTAGGCACGTCCTTGCGCCTCATTTTTTATAGCTGGCGGAGTCTCTTGCGTCTCCTCCCGGCTACATCATTAATATCGGATTGTCTATGATTTTGTTAATACAAAAATAAAAAAAATCCTCACTTTTTTTGTGAGGATAATGCGGAGATCACATCGCTGGATAACGCTGCCGCACGGTTATTTTCTTCCTGAATGGTCAAGTAAATTTCTTTCCTGTGAATATCAATATGCTTTGGGGCTTCAATTCCAATTTTCACTTGGTCACCCTCAACCGCAATCACTTTTACTTCAATATCAGCACCTATTTGAATCGCTTCGTTTATTTTCCGCGATAAAACTAGCATGATTCTCCTCCAATCGGATGCTTTGTCGTATATGGGGAGTCGTGTAAAACGACTTGCTTAGCCAGCATGTTCTTGCGATTCACAATAATAGGAGCCAATAAATTAGCAGTAGTTTTTTCGAACGGGTCTGCCATAGTCAATAATGTCATGACTTCTACGTCTTCAATATTATCGATATCCAATAGTTCAGCAGTTGCTTCATCAAGGTCAAATTCATAATTCTTAAAAAAGATAAACGGACTTACAACAATGAACGCAAGATTCTCTGAAGTGACGGACTGCAGCGCCACGAATGGAGAGTCTTCTGAAAGCGGAAGAATGACGAACTGTTTTTCTTCTAAAAAGCCCGGAATCCCGTTTTCAAAAAGAATGATTTGTTCTTCTTTTACATTCATTTGGCCATGGTATTTAGTATGAATGATCATTGTTCACGATCCTTTTCTTTTTACTTTTCGAGTGATTCTTTTAGGTTTTCTACCTCTATATTTAAATCAGGGTATTGGAGCATGTCAACCTTAACATTTCCCGGCGTATATTCAACAATCGGCTTATGCGGTTCAGCCTGAATAACAGGTTTTCGCGAAGTAATCTGAATATCAAGCTGTGACGGGGTATATTGTATTTTCACCCTTGAAAGAGAAGGAGCATAATGTTCGCCTAATTGAATTTGGTGCATCTCAGAGTTCCTCTTTGCTTGTGAAGCGATTGGGTTCCCCTTATTTTCAATTCTCATAAGCTCGTCTCCTTCTTCTGCGGTACGGGCTATCCCTTCCATTACATCCTCATGCCCTTGTTGGGCAGCTTCTTCGATTCTTTTGGATATATGCTTTCTGTCTAATTCTTCCCATGCTTGCGTCTGGTCAATCGTGAGTTTTCCCGGGGTCACCGATATTTCCATTTCCGCGCTTGGCTGTTCAATTTCCAAGTCGGCTTGCGGCTGCTCCATTTTTAAGCTGGCAGGCGTCGTTGTTAAACCAATTTTCCCTTGAACACTATGCATAATCAATCTGGGAATTTGCATCACTCTACCTCCTAAACTATAAAAAAAGCGAACTCCTGAGAGCCGCTTACTTTAAAAAGTCGATCAATGTAGGCTGAACTATTTGCGCATTTACAGCCAGAGTAGCCCTGTGCACGCTTTGCTGCGCAATAAATTCAGTTATTATTTCTTCCAGTTCTACATCTTCATTGTCTGACAACACTTTTGTAGCTGTTTCTTCTTGAGCTGAAAGTCTTGTATTAATCAGTTCAAGACGATTATATCTCGCTCCAATATCAGATCGTTCTGCACTCATACCGTCAGAAAATTGATCAATATCATCTAAAACGCTGTCCACATCGTCCAAAGAGCCTGAATTAAGTGCTGTCTCAAATGAATTAAGCATTTCAAACACATTTTGTCCGCTTCCAGAAGTACCGCCAAAGGCTGCCTTCGGATCTGAGTTCACCTTTAATGACATATTATCCGATATATTGACAATAACGTCAGCGGTATCAGAAATCGTATAAGTTCCGTCGCCGTTGTCTTTAACTGGGGGTGTATCTGAATTAGTGCCATTGAAGATATATCTGCCGTTCACTTGTGTATTAGCAATATTTAAAAGCTGCTCTTTTAATTGTTTTACTTCTACACCAATTGCTTGCAATTCTGCTTCACCATTTGTGTCATTCTGAGCTTGAACAGCTAACTCTCTAACCTTTGACATAATGTCAATTCCTTCAGTAATGTTTGTTTCTGTGTTTTCAAGCCAAGTAAAGGCTTGAGAAGCATTACTTTGGTATTGCTGAACTTGAGATAATTGCGTATTGTACTTTAAACTTTTCATAGCTACTACTGGATCATCGGAAGCTTTTGAGATTTTTTTTCCGGAAGAAATCTGTGATTGAAGTTTATCCAGCTTTGAGTAGCTTGAACCGATATATCTCAATGAGTTTTGCTGAATCATCCCTTGTGTTACTCTCATTTGATCTACCTACCTTCCTCCGACACCCATGCCATTGATCACTTTGTCGAGTATTTCGTCTTGTAACGTTACCATTCTTGCAGCAGCATTGTATGCGTGTTGGAATTGAATCATATTGGTCATTTCTTCATCTAAAGAAACAGCGCTCATCTGCTGACGGTTTATGTCTGCATCATTCAGCTGTGTTTCTGTATTAGATGCCAGCCGATTCGCCTCTTGAGCTTTGATCCCCAGCTCGCCAATGAGACCAGCATAATAATCTAGCACACTCGTTTCTTTTCCGTTAATGGTGATGTCCCCAGTTAACACATTTGCTAAATTCGTTGCGTTTGAATTATCGTTTGCTGCTCCAGTAAGTGAGAAAGCGATATTCGCGCCTTTTGAATCTTTTATGCTGTCAGTGACTTTAATCTTACCTGCTGCGCCTTTTGCCGGCTCAGTTTCACCCCCGGTAAAATCAAAAAAGTCCCCGCCTTGTTCACCGCTCTCTGTCAGACCATTTCGGTGTACTTCATTGAAAGCTTTTGCAAATTCGAGCGCCATATGATCAAGATCTGAAAGCATCTCCGGATATATGCCCTTTTCTTTGCCGTCTGCCGTGACATATCCATAAGACTGTATAAATCCTAACAGTGATCCATTGCTGCTGAACGACTCAGCTTGAACCGCAGTGTCTCCAATTGAAATACTTGTCACTAAGCCCGTTTCATTATCATAGTTAGCTTTCAGCTCTGAAACCTCATAATTTTTTCCGTCCAGAACAGTTCCCAGCGACTGTTTATTTTTATCCAGGATTTCGATCGATACAGTTCCTTCCGAAGAAGCAAGCGCATTCCCGCCTGATTTGTTGTAGCTCACTTTGACATCAACAATTGAAGATAATTTATCAATCAGCAAATCACGTTGATCGTATAAGCCATTCGGAAGCAGACCGACTGGTTCTACCTGTGCAATTTGCTTATTGAGACTGTTTAATTGAGATAGCAGTGAATTAACATCTAGTACACTAGTATCTAGTTCTGCTTTTAAATTTGATTGAACTTTTGTAAGGGACTCAGAAATATGATTAAACGTATCAGCAACAGCCTGTCCTTTTTGAGAGACAACAGAACGCGCACTGTCCTCATTTGCATTATTGGATAGTTCTTGCAGAGAATTCCAAAACGAATTGAGCACACTATTTAAGCCGCTGCCGTCCGTCTCATTTAAGATGCCTTCCATTTGGGAGAGAGCTTTGGCTTTCGTGTCATAGTATCCGGCACTATTATTTTGGAGACGGTATTGGTAGTCAAGAAAAATATCTCTTATTCTCTCAACTGACTTCCCTTGAACGCCTGTTCCCATTTGTCCCGCAGTTTTTTCTGCATTTTTTGATACAGCAGGGAAATAATCGGTTGCCTCTAATGACACCCGCTGTCTTGTGTAACCATCGGTATTTGCATTTGCCACGTTATTTGCAGTAGTGCTTAACGCTGCCTGCTGAGCGCTTAACGCCCTCCTTGCAGTTTCAAGCCCCATAAAGGTAGATGTCATATTCTGAATTCCTTTCCGCTAAGCTTTTGAATCGAACAGTTTCAGCCGGCTGCTCTTCGGAAGCTCAGCTTTAATCTGTTTGCTGTAATTAAAGTTATTATCCTTAGGAACCAGCATATCGTACGAAATAGAGATGAATTGCAGTGCATCTCTTGTTAGCTGCCTATTCAGCTTATTCACTTCTTTTAGACGCCCGAGAACTTTAGTAAGAGATTCGAACAAAAGTTCAAGCTCTTCCTTTTCTCTGCCTGACGTTTTGGCGATACAAGCAGAAATAGTGTTATTTTCGCTGTATCCAAGAAAAGCGGAAGCCGCTTTAATCCGGTCATCTTCTGTCTGTTCGATTGCTTGAATGTATTTTTGTTCTTTTGTCAAAATGTTAGAAAGCTCTTTTGTTTTGCCGGCTTTGAGCGCTTCCGTTTTTTCCTCAGACAGCGTGAGCAAATGCTCATGCAGAACGCAAAGTCGCTTCAATTGTTCAATAATTGGCTTTGCTGACATGGCTTTCTCCTTTTTTACTGCTTTTTATAAAAATTAATCATGTTTTTTGCTATATGATTTGCGTCTATTTTGTATGACCCGTTTTCAATTTGCGCTTTTAGTTGCGCGATTTTTTCCTGGCGTGAACCAGTGACTGCGTCGGATGCATTTTGCAGCTCTTTAGCCTGCGATGAAATTTCAATTTTATCTTTAGGCTGTGCAGCATTTTTTTGCACTGCTTGCTTTTCGTAATTTTTTTGGTATGGATTAACGGATTGTGTTCCAAATTGATTGATTTTCATAGGATTCCTCTCGCTTTCCGTTGCAGTCTTTAAACAATCTTAACCCTTTTATCGACTGCGGTTTCAGTTAGTTTAGGGAATCAGCTGTTTTTGGTATTATAGGCATAGTATGTGTCTTTTTTACTATTTTCTCGCTCTGTTTTCAATGCGGATTCTTGGTTCAGATGATCTATTTGCCCCCTTATATCGGACTGGCAAGCCTTGCAGAACTTACCTTCCCTAATCGATGTCCCGCACCTTTCGCAAGGGTATGCCAAATTCGGCAGATGAGTGATTTGAATTCGTTTTTGCCTGATGAATTTTAAAATCAGCTCTTCCTCCACACCAGTTTCCTCAGTTATACGGCTAAGCGTTGATTGCCTGTTTTCCTGTTTCCTTAAAAATTTATATACAGTCTCAAATGATTTTTCTTCTTCCTTAATACACGCCTGACACACGGTTTGCAGCTTTGTTTTTAAAAATAGAGCATTGCATTTCGGACAATTCGCCAGTTCACCCATTATTTTTACTCCTTATTCATTAATATGCCTGCAGTAATTTCTAGACATTATATCGGCACAAAAATTGAATCATTTAGCTTCTCACTAAGGTAAAAGATGACACTGAACCAGCTTTGCCTTGCTCCAATAAACAGCGGGCAGCATAGTGTAAAGTGGCGCCTGTGGTATAAAGATCGTCGATTAAAACGATATCCATACCCTCAACCGAGCTGTTTTTTGTTACAAAAACATGCTCTGAAAGCAGGCGTTCCGTTTTCTTTTTCTTAGACTGCTTTTCATTGTTCAGGCGGATGAGAGGATTGAGGATGGGCCGGTTTAAGCATTCAGCAAGCATTTGTGACTGGTTAAAGCCGCGTTCTGCTTTCCGTTCTTCACTTAACGGAATGGGAACGAGCACAAGGCGTTTATCTGGATAGACAGCAGAGAATTCAGAGGAAAAGTCATTCTTAAAAGCGCTTATTATCTCTGCATCTCCCCTAAATTTCATACGGGCAAGCGTTTCTTTCATCATGTCATTATATAAGTAAACAGAACGGTTCTGGCTGAGCCTTAAGCCGTCATCTATTCTTGATTTCCATGCCTCACAATCCGCACACACTTCATGAACGGTTTGAGGTCTTCCGCAAAGCGGACAGATGGCCCCTTTGATGATCTGTAATTTATTTCTGCAGGACTGGCAGACCCTATCGTCAGGTTGTAATAAAAATAGTGAGCACCATGAAACAGCTTGAGAAAATTGTGAATCGCACAATAGACAGATCAGTTTTTTATAGCCTCCTCCTGTCTCATTTCGCATTGATCACTCGGATTCTCCGATACCACAGCAGCTGATTCAGCCAAAATCACAAGCATCGCCGTGTTTTTTTGTTTATCTACCAGCTCAGCTTTCGTATATGCAATCTTTTTTACATCAGTGACGTAAGCTGGTCTTACTTGGTTTAAAGAAAGTGCCAGTACATCATTTTTGCATACTTGGCAAGTGCAGGTCATATGAAGCTGATCCATATATCGGTCAAAAAGTTCTTGCATCATAATCTCTTTTGAATTGACAAGCATTTTTACAGCTCCTCATTAGTTATATGAGTATACTGTATCATGTTTTTAAATATTAACTAGTCTATCAACTTATTTTTCAAAGCCAATTCATTCATTATTTTGATATGTTTTCTTGCCTCTATCATACTCTTTGTTTTTCCGAAGTGAAAATAAATGACATCACCGTCTGCATGTTCTTTATGCCGGCCTGTCCTTCCCGCGATTTGCACAAGCGCGCTTTCCGTAAAGATGGGCGATTCTGCCCCTAAGATGCCTGTTTGGACCATAGGAACTGTGACACCCCTTTCTAATATTGTTGTTGTGATTAACAGATCAAACTGACCGTCTCGAAATTGCTGCACTTTTTCTTTTCTGAGCTTGTCTTCCGCATGTACAGACGCTGTTCGATAATTCATATTTTTAAAGCAAGAAGCAGCCTCTTCCAGAATAGAAATGGATGGAACAAATAAAAAAACGGGCCTTCCTTCTTTTACATGCTGCTCTATCCATCTTTTTACCGCATTTGGGATCTTATTTCGGATTAATTTCTTTTTCCAGTTTCCGCACCATTGAAAGCGCGGTTCAGGCAACGGCTTCCGGTGGTATCTGGCCGGTATGCGAACGGACTTCAACTCACCTTTATATGTTTTTCTTTTTAATTCTTTAGGAGGTGTGGCGCTTAGATAAACAAGCGTGCTGTTTTTCTTTCTCGCTTTTTGAACAGCGAATTGAAGGGTTTGATCAGCGGAATATGGAAAAGCATCCACTTCATCAACGATCATGACGTCGAATGCGTCTTTATAACGCAAAAGCTGATGGGTTGTGGAAATCATAAGCGGAGATAAACGCCCTTTGTCCTCACTTCCTCCGTATAGAGCTGAAATATCAGCACCTCGAAATGCAGCCTTCAGCCTCGGAGCAAGCTCTAATACAACATCGGTGCGTGGGGTCGCAATACAAACACGCTGTTTTAGATTTAATGCCAATTCTATACCCGGGAATAATAATTCAGTTTTACCTGCGCCACAAACAGCCCAAATAAGGAGCTCTTCTTGCTTCGAAATTGCTTCAATTAAGACGTCAGCTGCCTTTTGCTGTCCGCTTGAAAGCTTTCCATCCCAAGTCAGTTTCATAGGCTTCCAGTTTGCCTCTGCCTCCTTACTCCAAGAATATAAAGAAACATCCTCACTCACCCTGCCCATCATGACACAAGAGCGGCAGTAAACTTTATCTTTTCCAAATGAATGATACGATGAAAAATACTGTTGATCATTTTGACCGCATCTATTGCATCTATATCCCCGTTTATTTTTGGATAATGACTCCTCGGCAGATATATAACCATGCTCGGTATGCCAATCAATGATCTCGTCAGAAAATGAGATTTCTGTTCTAAGCAGATGACGGCTCTGGAGCTGCTGCTGCAGTTCTTTAGAGAATAGACTGTTCGATTCTGATGTCTTAGTCTGCATAGTACGGCCTCCTTGCAAGACATTATGCCCGAATGAAAATATGCTGTCTAACAGCTAAAAAAAGAATTTAAAAAAATCCCCGCTACTAAAACGGAGATTTCATCATTTATTTAAAACACCAGCAGATTCCTATTGCACCTTCACCAAGATGAGTGCCTATAACAGCACCAAAGTAGCTGTTGTAAAATTCAACATGCGGATATTTTGCAGAGAGCTCTTCAATAATTTTCGATGCTTCTTCTTCTCGATTAGCGTGAATAACGGCAGCTTGCATCGGCATACCCTTACTCGCGTCTTCATTTAAAAGCTCGTAAATCCGTGAAATTGCTTTTTTGCGTGTACGGATCTTCTCAAAAGGCACAATTACATTATTGTCAAAATGCAGAATAGGCTTTACCTTTAGAAGACTCCCAATAAAGGCTTGAGCACTGCTTAATCGTCCGCCTCGCTGAAGATGAGTTAAATCATCCACCATAAAATATGCACGAACGGTTTTTTTCATTTCTTCCAGTTCTTTTATAATATCTTCCGGAGATGAAGCTCCATTTCTGATCAAGTCGGCTGCTTTCAGAGCATAAAAACCTTGAGCCAGACAGCTGATCTCTGAGTCAAACGGGTACACTTCAATATTATCGACCATTGTATTCGCTGCAGCTGCACTGCTGAACGTTCCGCTAATTCCGCTAGAAAGATGAATACTGATCACCGCATCATATGACTTGCCGAGCTCTTCATATAAAGCAACCAGCTCGCCGATCGCAGGCTGAGAAGTGGACGGAAGCTCTGTATGTTTTTTCACTTCTTGATAAAAGCTTTCCCAGTCCATTTCTGTTTCTTCATGATACGTTTCATCTCCAAAAACAACCTGGAGAGGAATCATGTGTATATGATTTTGTTCACGCATTTCTTTTGGAATATATGCCGTGCTGTCTGTTACTACTGCAATATTCATAGCTTCGTTACCTGCCTTATCACTTTATGACTCTATTGTAAGGGAAACAGAAGCCTAAAAAAAGACCTGCCTCAAAAAGGCAAGTCCAGTTTCATGCTATCTCATTTCTACCCAACCATTTTTAATGGCGACCACCACGGCCTGCGTCCGGTCGTTTACATTCATTTTTTGTAAGATATTGCTGACATGGTTTTTAACAGTTTTTTCACTGATAAACAATGATTCACCGATTCCGCGGTTGCTTTTTCCGTCTGCAAGCATTTGCAGCACTTCACATTCCCGCCTTGTTAAAATATGTAATGGTCTGCGAATCTCTGGATAGACCTCATGCTGAGGATGAGCAGAAACTCCGCTTGTTGCAAGACGGCGGAATTCGTTTACGAGGTTGTGAGTAACCTTCGGGTGAAGGTAAGAACCGCCCTCGGCAACTACTTTAACTGCTTCAATCAGTGTATCAGCATCCATCTCTTTCAGCAGATAACCTCTTGCACCTGTTTTCAGGGCATGTGTTACATAATTCTCGTCATCGTGAATCGATAGAATAATTACTTTAGATTCAGGATACAGCTCTACAAGCTGCTTTGTAGCTTCCACGCCATTTACGTTCGGCATATTGATATCCATGATCACGACATCAGGATGATAGTGCTCAACGATACGAGCCGCTTCATCTCCGTCGTCTCCTTCCGCTACCACTTCAAAGGTAGGTTCGAAATCCAATATCCGCTTCACACCTTCACGAAATAACTGATGGTCGTCGATAATAACAATGTTTACTTTAGTCACAAGCCACGCCTCCTTGTATTATTGTTCTATATACTCTGGTATTCGGTCAATATGCCTTTTGGCTCTATTTTACAAATCATAGTCAAAGAGATAACGGAACCTTAATCATGATAAATGTCCCAAGACCTATTTTTGAATCTATCGTTATGGTTCCTTCCAATAAATCTACTCTTTCTTTCATCCCAAGCAAGCCGAATGATTTGTTTTTCTTCTCTTTCGCTTCCTTCAGGTCAAATCCTTTGCCGTTATCTTTTATCATTAAAATCACAAAATCCTTTGTAATCTCAACTTTGACTGTAATTTCTTCAGATCCAGAATGCTTTAACGCATTGGACACAGCTTCCTGTGCGAGTCTGAAGAGCGCAACTTCAAACTGAGGCGCGAGTCGTTTTTCCTCCGTATCGCCGATGCACTGAAAGTGTATTTTCACCTTACCGTTATATTCTTCGGTTGTATATAGATATTTCCGCAAAGTTGGAATCAGGCCTAGGTCATCAAGGGCCATCGGTCTTAAATCATATATAATCCGTCTCACTTCGTAAAGGGCATTCCGCACATTTTGGCGGAGATTTTTGATTTCCTGGAATCCGTCCTCAGCGCCTCGGTCTCGGAATATCCGTTCAATTAATTCCGATCTCATCATAACATTTGCCAGCATTTGTGCAGGACCGTCATGAATTTCTCTCGAGACTCTTTTTCTCTCTTCTTCCTGCGCTTCAATAATTCTCAGGCCAAAATCCTGTTTTGCCTGCGCATCGGCAAGAAGCAGCCCAACCTCACGAAGATCCTGATTCAGATAGTTCAGCACGACCGTGATCTGGCTCACTAGTGATTCTGAGCGTTCAATGATTTCCTGAAGGCCTAACAGTCTGCGTTCCAAATCATCCCGGCGTTCGCGCAATTGCTTTTCACGCTGCTGGATCATCGTCAGTTCTACTTGCAGCTTATGGGCTTTTTCATAAGCATTGCGAATTTCTTCTTCACTGAATCTATGAAAATTGCGGCTGACCTCGGATAAACGGTTTCGTGCATGGCGGGTTTGCACTTCAAGTTTATCACCAAGCTCGATGACTTCATAAACCTGCTGTTTAATTTGTTTCAGTTCTTCGACCAGCTGTTCATACTGCTGGCGCGACTGCTCCCCGATTTGAAAAACCTCATCCTTGCTCCCGTCAACGGTTTTCAGCATCTTCATCAAAATAGAATCCAGAACTTTGGAATCCATCTTTATTTTATTCATAATTTCCCTCCGTCACGGTGTTGTCATATATTTTTATTATAAATGTAATTGATCTGCAAATTGTGTCGAATTATAATGAAAGAATGCGTATATTCTAGAAAAAAACAATTTTATGTACCTTCTTACTCTTTATGATAACAAAATACGCACAAAAATTCTAAAGACTGTACGAATTTGTATAGGCAGTCTTTTATGCTTAGCGGGGGGTCAGCTAGCATGCTGCACAGCTATTTCACTGTGAAAGAAGCAGGAGAACACGAGATTGTTATAGAAAAATCGCGTTTTATCTGTCATTTAAGCCGTGTTTCTTCCGAACAAGAAGCACAGGAATTTATACAGAAAATAAAGAAACAGCACTGGAATGCAACTCATAATTGCTCAGCTTACGTTATTGGCGAAAACGATCATATCCAAAAAGCCAATGATGACGGAGAGCCGAGTGGCACAGCAGGAGTCCCTATGCTCGAGGTGTTAAAAAAACGCAGACTTAAGGATACTTGTGCAGTCGTCACGCGTTACTTCGGCGGCATAAAGCTGGGAGCAGGCGGTTTAATCCGCGCTTATGGGAAGTCAGTGTCTGAAGGATTAAACCATATAGGTGTCGTAGAACGGAAGCTTATGAGGGTTATGCATACTTCCGCAGATTATACTTGGCTTGGCAAGATTGAAAATGAATTAAGGGAATCGCCTTTTCTATTAAAAGAAATCCATTATGCAGAAAACGTAGAATTCGAAGCATATGTAGAAGAAAAAGAAACACAATCGTTTTCTGAGTGGATGACAGAGTTAACAAATGGAAAAAGTGATATTACAGAGGGAGAGTTGACGTACCTTGAAAAAGCCGTCAATCACATAAAGGAGACTGAATAATGACTGAACGCGTTAGAGTGCGTGTGCGCAAAAAGAAAAAGAGCAAACGCAGAAAAATTTTAAAAAGGATTATGTTGTTGTTCGTCCTTGCATTATTGGTAGTTGTAGGGCTCGGAGGATATAAACTATATAAAACCATTAACGCTGCGGATGATTCATACGATGCACTTTCCCGCGGAGATAAATCAAATCTACGTAATGAAGTTGTAGATATGAAGAAAAAACCATTTTCTATTTTATTTATGGGAATTGAAGATTACGCGACAAAAGGGCAAAAAGGGAGATCGGACTCTCTTATTGTAGTTACCCTTGACCCGAAAAATAAAACCATGAAAATGCTGAGCATTCCGCGCGATACACGAGTGCAATTAGCTAATGACACAACCGGCACCAAAACAAAGATCAATTCCGCTTACAGCAAAGGCGGAAAAGATGAGACTGTTGAAACTGTTGAACAATTCTTGCAAATCCCAATCGATAAATATGTAACAGTCGATTTTGACGGATTTAAAGATGTTATTAATGAGGTTGGCGGTATTGATGTAGATGTACCTTTCGACTTTGATGAGAAAAGTGATGTGGACGAAAGCAAACGGATTTATTTCAAAAAAGGCGAGATGCATTTAAATGGTGAAGAAGCCTTGGCGTATGCCCGCATGAGAAAACAGGATAAACGCGGCGACTTCGGCCGTAACGACAGACAGAAACAAATTTTAAACGCGTTAATCGATCGGATGTCCAGCGCAAGCAATATTGCAAAAATTGATAAAATCGCAGAGACAGCCAGTGAAAACGTTGAAACCAATATTCGCATTACTGAAGGTCTAGCCCTACAGCAGATTTACAGCGGCTTTACCAGCAAGAAAATCGATACACTGTCAATTACTGGTTCTGATTTGTATTTAGGGCCTAACAAAACATATTATTTTGAACCTGATGCTGCGAATCTGGAAAACGTCAGAAAAACCCTTCAAGAGCATTTAGATTATGATCCTGATACGAGCAGTTCAAGCATTGGCAGCTCCAGTACCGATAGCTCAACATCTGACAGCTCTGACAGTTCTAGCACGGCAACAGACGGCAATACGAGCGGAAGCGGCTACACAAATGACAGCAGCACAAGCTCAAATGGCACAACAAATTCAACTACTGATTCATCATATTAAATTTAAAAAAGCCCGTCCTTTAACGGACCGGGCTTTTTTGCGCAGAAAAAACTCCGGCTCATAGAACCGGAGTTTTTAATTTCTTTTCACAAGACGTTTATAGAATTTTGTAAATGGCTTAAAACGTTCATTCACGAGTCCCGTAACTTCTGCTATTATTTGCATAAATATAATTAAGATAAAGATAATAAACAGGGAAAGCCAAATTGTAGCGCTTTTCAGCACAATTGCACTGATGCTGAAAATAAATCCAATCAGGTAAATGACAATGACCGACATCCGATGTGAAAGGCCAAAGGCCATCAGCCTGTGGTGGATATGTGATTTATCGGGCGCCGAAATCGGCTGTTTGTTTAGTATCCGTCTTATGATTGCAAATGTTGTGTCAAAAATCGGCACGCCTAATATAATAATCGGAATGACAATACTGAACAATGTTACGCTTTTATACAGCCCTAACAATGAGAGAATAGAAATCACATACCCTAGAAACAATGATCCCGTATCCCCCATAAAGATTTTTGCCGGATGAAAATTGTAGAACAAAAATCCGAGCGTACTTGCGATAACCACCAATGAAAGTGACAGAATGAGTACTTTTCCGCCGGATAGCGCCATAACTGCGATCGTGGACAGGCCAATAACAGAAAGGCCTGCTGCAAGGCCGTCTAATCCGTCAATCAGGTTCATCGCGTTTGTGATGCCGACAATCCATAATACAGTCAGCGGATATGCCATCCAGCCCAATTCAAACCGTTCAGCTAAAAAAGGTACTGAGAAAAAGTCCATTTTTAAACCCGTGCTAACAATCATAATAGCCACGGCTAATTGAATAATAAATTTAACTTTTGCGCTTAATTGATATTTATCGTCTAAGATTCCCAACACAATAATGATAAATGCCCCAACTGTGATAGCCGTCATTCTTGTTTCTGTGTATATACCGGATACAAGCACGCCTGTAACCACCCCGATAAATATGGCCAGCCCGCCCATTCGGGGCATGATTTTATCATGTACTTTTCGATTGCCGGGCTGATCAACTGCACCTATTTTAATCGCAATCCTTTTTACGATTGGGGTTATGATTAAAACCGTTAGCAGCGAGACAATAAACGCAACAACAATGCGAATCATGCGTTCGTCAAGCATAAAGAAGTCTCCTTTGGAATTATATGAAGTCTTTATTTTAGAGAACCGTTCCTTCCATTATACCTTCTCCTTAGTTATTATAACAAGCTTCATCAAAAAGAAACACGTATAATCAAAAAACGCGCATCCCAATTAAAGGACTACGCATGTTTTTGAATCCCTGTATATTTCATGATTTGTTTAAATAAAACATTCCAATCTTGGGTGCGGGCAATGTTTCGCCGCATCTCTTTGTATGCCTCATCTCCGCTTTTTTCAAGCACTTTCTCGCACGCAGCTATAAAATCATTATGGTCATTGCCTTCCATATATTCGTAAATATACGGCTTTTGCATTTTAGAAGTTGACGGAAGGTTAGAGCCGACGACCGGCTTTCCCGCTGCCAAAAATTCAAATAACTTAAGAGGGAAAACCGCCTGGTTATAGGATGACTTTTTATACGGCATAATCCCGATATCAATCAATTCCATAAAATGCGGAACTTCTTTCGGGTCTGCCGGCCCCGTCCATATCACATTAGAAAGCTTCAGAAGCTCTAGAAACGCTGTATCACCATTGGTGGCGTCCGGGCCGACCCATAAAAAGGTCCAATCAGGTTTTCTCAGAGCCGCTTCTTCAATCAATTTAAAATCCAGCTTTGGTTTAATTCCGCCGATAAACCCCAGTACGGCCCCTTCTCTTCCCTGCAAGATGCTTCGGTCAGGTGCCGCTTTATGTTCTGAAAACAGGTCATATTCAACACCGTTTTCAACGGTATGAACCTTTTCTCGTCCCGCTGTCAGTTTTTTATCAACTTCATTGCGCAGAAATTCCGATGAACAAGTAATGGAATCAGCACGCTCAATAATTCGCAGCTCCGCGGTTTTGATGACTTTCCGCCTGAACTCGGACAGCATATTTGAACGTCCGCTGATCGGCGCCGCCCACAAGTCACTGCAATCATAAATCACCTGATCCCAAGGATATAGTGAAGACAGCAGCGGAAATCCGGGAAACGTGTACCATAAGCAGCAGCGTTCACCTCTGGCTGAAGCGGATTTCAGCTCTTCTAATAAAGGTGAGAGCTTATGCTTATAAAACACATCGGTATATCGTCCGAAGCGAAACATTTTCTTTTGCAACAAGTCCTTTACGGCGTATTGACGGATGCCGGATTGCACTTGCTGAAATTCGATCCTTTGGGTACGCGGCGCCGGACAGACCCAGATGACTTCCTTTGTTTCTTCCTGAGCAGCTAAAAATTCAGCCAATCGGTGCCGTCTGTACCTCAATTGATCTTTTCCCCATTCAGCAGTAGCCACGATGACGTGAATCATTGCTTTTGTTTCCACCTTCATCACCTTTTCTCTCTGTTTGCGGTTACAGCCTTTTTTTTACCGCGTTTTTTGCATATTGAACAAAACACCATGTCGCTTTCATTAAATGGAGCCGTTCGATCTCCCTGTAAACAAACCATGTTTTTTTGGCAGCCTTCCATTTGTTGCTTGAAATCGAATTATTGACAAGCCGGTATTCAGCTAAACACTCATTCATTCCATAAGCTGTAAAACCCTTTTTTAAAAGAGCCAGCCATGTTGCCAAGTCTTGCCTCGTTCTAATATTCGGCATTTGAATCTGTCCCGTCTGTTCCCTGTCAATCATCACCGTTAGACAGCCAATAATGGTATTTTTAAGAGCGTCATCATATGTTAGGCTTTCGGGTGCATGAATGAATTTATCCATCGGCACCCCGTCCTGTGACATTAAGCTGTAGCCTGTGAAGGTAAACGCACAGGACCGCTCCATCATAAAATCAAGCTGCTTTTTCAGTTTGTCTTTTTTCCATTTGTCATCACTGTCCAAAAATGCCACGTAGCGCCCTTGGGCATGTTCCAGCGCTTTATTTCTAGCTATCGCGGCTCCGCTATTTTCTTCCAGATATATCACATGAATTCTTTCATCTATCTTCTCATACTGCATTAAAATGTCGCGTGTGCCGTCCGTTGAGCAATCATCCACGATAATCATTTCCCAATGAGGGTGGCTCTGATCTAACACTGATTGAATCGTGTCTTCAATATAGTCACGCGCATTATAAGAAGGTGTAATGACAGATACGAGAGGTTTCCAGTTGGTCATGATCACATCTCCATCGTATGATTTTAAAAGGATTCTCTGAAAAATTCAGGAATGACAACGAACATAAAGGCAATCGTTATGCCGATCAGAACACCCAGAACCGCTTTCTTTTTCGGGGACATTCCTCCGCCTGATGCCTCACTTACGGTTTCAGAATCAACGGCACTTGCCGCTTTCAGATTAAGCTGTGTGTTTTTCAGCTCATATAAAAATCTTTCTTTATCCACTTTGGAATCCTCACTCACCGTTTCACCTTCCAGCGCGTCAATGCTGCGGCGAATGACGGCTTCTCTTTCTTCAAACAGCTTTTGGTCGTTTTTGAGAAAGGTGGAGGAAATAGCGTTCAAAACTGATTCGGTTCTTTCCTGATCCTGATCGGCATAGCTCAAAGACAGTAATGACTTAGACTCTGATTTCACGGTGAGCTTCTCTTTGATCTCCGCAAGATCTTCATCTTTTTCGTCAGGAAGCGCCTCCTTCAAAAAAGCATCACTCCTCAGCAGGAGCGGAATCTCTTCTGTACTGTTATAAATCGGATGATCATAGCTCCCCACAGCTAAAGTAACCTCAGCTGTGTAACTCTTTTTATCCGCAATTTGAGACGGCAGTATATACCCCGCCACACCTAAAATAAGCGGCACTAATATAATCCAGATAATATTTTTCTTTATGCGCCGGGCTAATCTTATCACTATATCCTTCATATAAGTCTCCCTGCTTTTTTGTAGTCTATTTACCGGTATATGGGCTCAAGCTGCTGTCTGGATCGTCTTAAGACGTTTACAGCGGCGATGACGAGCGCCAGAAATACCCAATGGAAAAATAAATTTGAGACAGAGCTTGGGCTGATGCTGGATACCAGGAAACTGACCATAGCCGTGATGAGCCCTTCTGTGATCAGTTTTGACTGATTTTCCATTTTTCTTTCATAAAACTTGTAAAGCACCCACATGAGGTATAAATAAATGGCCAGATAGCCGAGCATGATAAGCAAGCCGAAGTTTGCCAGAATCTCTACCAGCCAATTGTGCACCTCTGTCACATTGTCAGTATCATATAAAGCATGATGCTCTAGATAATAAGACACATTTCCTGCGCCCACTCCGAATCCGTATGAGTCAAGGAAGAAGTGCCATGCGTTTTTTAATAGATTGGCCCTGGCCACGTTGGACGGAAGTGTTTCTTGGAATGAATGAGACGTCTGAGGAGCCAGAAACAGCTTCCAAAACACTGCGAATATCCGGCTGGCAAAAAGAACTGCAAAGACCGCAATTCCAGCTGCCGACAGCCAAAGGGCGATTTTTTTCAGAACAGGCGGCAAGACAATAAAAATGTAGACGGCTATTCCCGCAAAAACGCCCAGCAGACTGGCTCTAGAACCCGTCGCAAAAATTAAATACAATGCACCGAACGAGAGCAAAAGGCCAATTCCCTTTAAGTATCCATTCGTTATGTTTTTCACCATGGCAATGTAAAAAAAGAAACTGATAGACAAAAATGTCGCAAAATCATTTTGATTAAAAAAGACTGAGGTCGGATAATGCTGCTTATATTCCGGTCCGCTGTACAAAGTCGAACTCGGGAGATGATGATGCGTGATATGATTGTAAAAACCGATGATCATCAGAAATACCGTCATCACCAGCCAGATGGAATAAATAATCATCAGGCGTTCCATTTTTTGCACATACATCACAATGAGATAAATAAAAAATATCCCCATCGCCAGCAGTGCTAAATATTTCAGACCGTCTGTAACTGATTTGGCCCATAGCAAGGAAACAAGGCCATATAAAAACCAAAAGGCGAAAAAGAGCAAAATTCCTTTTACTTGCAGCCCATTCCACCTTTCAATATGTGTTCGGCTCCGCAGTACCCCGACAAGATGGAGGCAGCCTGCAGTAATGAGTAAGAGCCGATAAAGAAACAAACTAAAGAATCCAAGATGAATCGCGAAAAAAGCATTATTTAAAAAAGTGCAGGCAATCAAAATGTAGATGACGGCCATAAAAAGCTGTTCTTGTGTTGTAAATAATGCTGCAAGCGTCAGTGCAAACAGGCCGATTGCCAATACAGCGAGAACGGCAGCCATCTGCATAAGACCTGTATCTGTGCGGATGGCTCCCAGCAATAGGACGATCCCCAATATGACAGCGGCCAGTAACGCAAGCGTATGAACCGCTGAACGTTTGATACTCACATGCTTAACCCCTTTCCTGATGTTTCAGGAGCCGGCGGCCGAGCCTAAGCAGCCGGCACTTCAAACAAGTAACCCTTTTTCTTTTTATAAATTGACGCTTCCCAAATCCTTAGCCAATTCTTCCATTGGCAAAGCCGGAAAGTAGCGGTCGGAAGGTTCTGTTCCCCGAACCGCAGGACGGCCGATAGAGTGATAAATGTATCCCGCAGCCTGCATTTCTTCGAGTGAAAATATATTTCTGCCATCGATGATGATTGGCTGTTTTAAAAGCATTTTCGCTTTTACAAGCTCCATTTCTTTTACTTCCGGCCAATCGGTCAAAATAAGGCACGCGTCGGTTCCCTCCATCGCAGCATACACATCTGTGTAATACTCGGTCTGATCGCCAAGGACTGCTGATGCCTCCGGAATGGCAATCGGATCATATGCTTTCACCTGTGCGCCCAGCTGCTGCAGCATTGGAATGATATCGAGAGCTGGAGCGGACCTCACATCGTTTGTATTGGGTTTGAAGGCCAATCCGAGCACGGAAATGGTTCTCCCTTTTATGCTACCCATCACAGTTAAGAGCTTATCTACAATGTGAACACGCTGCTTTTCATTCGTTTCAATGACAGCTTCTATAAGCTTGAATGGATATCCGGCCGTTTTGGCAATTTGAAGCAGTGCGGTTGTATCCTTAGGAAAGCAGGAGCCGCCAAACCCAATACCCGCTTTCAAGAACTTTCTGCCGATCCGGCTGTCGAGCCCGACGCCGTCAGCAACTTTTGAAACGTCCGCGCCGACTCGCTCGCAAATGTTCGCGATATCGTTGATAAACGAAATCTTTGTTGCCAAAAATGCATTTGCAGCATATTTAATCATCTCTGCACTTTCTAAATTCGTTTTAATAACAGGAGCATGAAAAGGCTGATGCAGTTCCTCTATGATGGAAGCGGCTTTATGACTGGTTGACCCGATGACGGCACGCTCCATATTCATCGTGTCATGAATCGCTGAGCCCTCCCGAAGAAATTCAGGGTTGGATACAACATCAAAGGAGCATCTTCCCTTCGAAGCTTTTTGTACGATAGATTGAACCAGTTTTCCGGTACCGACTGGGACTGTGCTTTTATTGACAATGATTTTGTAGCCGTTGAGATGTTCACCGATCGTTTTCGCAGCCGCTTTGACGTATGTTAAATCAGCTTCGCCTGTTTTAGACATCGGGGTTCCGACTGCAATATAAATAATGTCTGAAGTCCGAATGGCAGACGGAATATCGTTAGTAAAAGACAGACGCTGTTCTAACACATTTTTTTCAACTAAATCTGCAAGCCCTGGTTCATAGATTGGGATTACTCCGTTTTTCAGACTTCTGATTTTTGATTCGTTGATATCACAGCAAATCACTTTATTTCCGATTTCCGCAAAGCAGGTGCCAGATACGAGTCCTACATATCCTGTTCCAATGACAGCAATTTTTTTCACAGCCCTCATCCCTCTCCTGTAAAAATTCATGTTCCTATTTATATTGGTCGCAGTTACTTACGATTAAACAGGTGTTTTCAAAACCATCTGATACTGATCGTGCAGCGCCCTGGCATTTTTTCCGGCGTCATATTGAGTGTGAATGATTTGATATAATTCATCCGCCACTTCCGGCTTCCATATTTGGTCCTGTGCGTATAAAGAGATCGTGTTTGCTAAGGCTTGAGCTGATTTCGGTTCAATCAGCAAATGGCGGTGTTTGCCGAATAATGAAGCCACTCCTCCGACATCTGTACAGATGACAGGAACCCGCAGTGCCAGTGCCTCGATTACAACTGTCGGCATTCCTTCGCTATAAGAAGGGAGCACGAACATATCTGAGGCGAGCAAATAATCTCTCACCCTGTGATTCGGCACTTGGCCTGTCACAATATGCCCCTTTTGCCTCAGTAAAGATTTTGCGGGGCCGTCTCCGACATAAACGGCTCGAGGCGCTTCCTCCATCATCTCAATGGCTTCTGATAATTCAAAAATGCCTTTTTCCTTAACGAGCCTGCCCACATAGACAGCAAGGCGCTGGTCAAGCGGGAGTCCAAGGTTTTTTCTGATGTCTTCTTTTGTCTGCTCATTTTCCTGAAAACGGCTGAGCTGTATACCGATCGGTAAAACCGTACTGTCAAAGCCGGAAAGTTTTTTGGTTTCTTCCTGAAGCTTTTCGCTGACTGCAAGAACTGCGGATGCGGAACCAACCGCAGTTTTGAAGGCTTTAAACGCACCTTTGCTGTAGTGCGGATAGACATTCACATCACTGCCATGCAAAGTCAAAATATACGGTATCCCGATTGTCTTTGCCACGACTGCCGCAGCCCCGCCCGACGGCATAGCAAAGTGCGCGTGGATCAGATCAGGATTCAAGTCATGCTGTTTAATGGTTTTTACCACAGCTGCCCCAATGCGCCGGTGTGGCTGGGCCCATTTCAGCTGGCCGGGAACAGCGGGATAGAAAGGCCTGTAAACCGGTATTCCTTTCCGTATCTCATATTCTGGTCTGGCATCCTTTTTACGATATGCCTTTTTCAGCATACGGACAGGCGCAGGGTGAAAAGGTCTTGGGCATATCACGGTGATATCCAGCCCGAGCTTCAGCAGCTCTTGCACCTGTGTTTCATGAAACACACCCTCGCCGGGTTTCAGACTGCTTGGATATACGCTTGTGATCCACAAAATCTTCATGACAAACGTCCTTTTCTTAGTAGTTTGCTTTTCATCTGAGGGTACGCTTTTCCTAAAAGAAAGAGATAGCAGAGCGCCCCAGCCGCCACTGAAATTGCCAGCCTCATCTCCGCCTGCATGCTGAAGCGTTCTGTTCCTAAACTCGCGCCGAACGCGATAACGGCCATACCCGCTGTGATCAGAAACGGCTTCATAACGGCTTTAAAATAAGCTGAAAGATTGAGATTAATGACATATGCCAGCAGCCAGCGACCGATTAGAAAATTGAAAACGCTGATGACAGCATATACCCAAGCGACAGTCAGAAGATTACCCGTCTGAACAGCTGCAAACAGCGACAAACCATACAGCAGCATAACGCCGGAGTCCCAATAAAAAGCCAAATCTGCTCTTCCTTTGGCAAGGAGCACAGAACCATTCGGATTCATCAGCACCCTGAGTATCCCGACGATGGCAAGAACATTCAGAACAGGGACAGCCGCAAGCCATTTTTCTCCGAAAACAGCTACGATAAAGGCGTCTGACACGGATACGAGCCCGATTAACAGCGGGAACGATACAAGCGCAAGCATTTTTGTCATATTCAGAAAGCCTTCTCTGATCACGCTGTTTTCGTATTTGTTTTTGGCGAAAATAGGAAACGCGACCCGCGTCACAATCGGATTAATCTTCAAAACCGGAATGGTGACAATCTGATAGGCAAGATTATAAATGCCCAGCGCTTCAGCACCGATAAACCTGCCGATTAAGATCATATCGATGTTCGCTCCCAGCCTGTTCACAAGACGGGATGAAAGCTGAAAGGCTCCAAAGGAGAAGAACTCTTTCATTCCCCTTAGATCAAAAACAAAGGATGGGCGCCATTTTTTTTGGTATACAGCCCAGAATAAAATCCCTTTGCTGGACTGCAGCAGCACCTGAGAGATCACGTATGCCAAAATCGCATCCATCATAAAAACCGCTATCGCTAAATATCCAAAGGACAATGCATTTGAAAAAATCTCTATTTTGCTTAACGTATTAAATTGCAGCTCCTTCTGCAGCATATACTGGTACTGCTGTCCAATCGGAGCAACCAAAAACATAATCCCCAAAATCCTGATGAGAAACACAAGCTCTTCTCTTTGATAAAATCCCGCAATGACGGGACTGCTCACATATAAAAGCACAAACAGCAAAATGCCGGTCATAATGTTCAGCCAATACAATGTTGACAGCTGGCGCTCCGTAGCGTCATCTCTTTGAATTAACGCAGCGCCAAACCCCATATCAAGCACGATCTGGGCAAATATTGTAACCGTTGTGATCATGCCGACGAGTCCAAATTCCGTTAAGGTCATCATATTTCCAAGCAAGGCAAACTGAACGATTTGAATGATTGTAATACAGATTGTTGAAACACTTGTCCACTTTGCGCCGCTCATGATTTGTTTTGTAATACTTGGCATCATATTCCCTACTTCTTTTTAAGCTCAGTTTGATGGTAAATGAGACGTTTATCTTGCACCATCACCTGTCAAGACTACTTTACATGTTTTTAACATAATCTTTAATTCCAACATGAAAGTCAGATTGCGAATGTAATATAAATCAAATATAAGCTTTTCCTTCGGCGTCATGTCGTAACCGCCGTTCACCTGCGCCCAGCCGCTCAATCCCGGTTTGACAGCCAGACGCTGTGTAAACCCCGGAATCTCACTCTGGAACTTTTCCGTAAACACTGGACGTTCCGGGCGAGGGCCAATCATACTCATATCGCCTTTCAGCACATTAAACAGCTGAGGGAGTTCATCAATTCGTGTTCTTCTGATAAATGCTCCAATTCGTGTCACCCGCGGATCCTGCTTCTGCGCCCAAACCGCCCCAGACTTCTCGGCATCTATTTTCATGGAACGAAGCTTATAAAGCTTAAAAGGTTTCCCGCCTTTTCCTACACGCTCCTGCGTATAGATGGCAGGCCCCGGTGTCTCCAAACAAATCAATATTGAAAATACCGCAATTATTGGCAGCGCAACCACCAATCCAATCAGCGCAAACCAAATATCCATCACGCGCTTTACTGCCAAATAACGAGCCGTTTTTTCAGATAATGCAAATGATGCTTGCTGCACTGATAATTCGCGACTCACATTCATGCTTTTTTCTGCACCCACTGACACACACCTCACGATTTGTTTGGGATGTTATGATGACCTATGCCAGTCAGTTTAGCAGACGGATGTTAATTGGTTGTAAATGGATTGTTAAGAAGTGTGAATTTGTTATTTTTTGTGACATTTCTTTGTTAACTTTTTATTGTTTTTGACACTTTTTTTAAAAACTAAGCATTATGTATAAAAAAAGAGACAAACCGTTGTTCATCGATTTGTCTCTTCAATGGAAGCATTTTAATATTGAAAGTAAAATTTTGATTTAGAGGTTGTCAGCTTGTATTGAACCTCAACCGTTTTTCTAAAAAACAACATGAAGCTTTGTTCTGCGTTCTTTTTGTCTAGGATAATTACTTGATTATCCTCTTTAGCACTGATTTTATTATTTGATGTATTTATCGCAAATTCAACTAATCTTTCTTTTTTAACATTAGACAATTGGTCAAGCAAGCCTTGAACATTTATTGTTAATTTAGTGCTATCAGGCACTAAATCAACACGTTTTATCGGCAATGAGATTTCAGACTGACCGGTATTTACAATAATTTTTGATTGATTTGGCAGACAGATTTGTTTGCCGCTAAAAATAAATGATAAATCTTTTGTTTCTGTTTCATAAGAAAGTTCAGCTTCTGTATAGGCATGTTTCTTTATATCAATCGAAAGATTATCATAATTCATTGTAAAATATGGTCTGGCGCTATAGACAAACAAAGCGTTATGCCCCAGATACATAGCTTTTGTTGAATACTTGTACGGAGCTCGATTATTCCCTACTCTTGCTCTAAGTTTGTAGCTGTCTACTGACGATTCAATGAAGAAATCCCAAACTCCTAAATCTTCTTCAGCAGATGCAATCTCATCAAACAGGCATTCAAATGTAAACGTTGAATTATCATTTGAAACTGGAGAAATGTACTTTTCCGCCTTAGTATTGCGATGAACCAATACTCCAGTAAGAGATTGGTTTTTATTCGTTTCATCATCCAGCAATTTGTGTTTAATTGTTCCTTGAATGCTGAGCACACGATCACTAAATTCTATATTCTGCAGATAATGTTCAAGTTTGTTTTTATAATTTACTTTTAATAGATCTTCAGAAACTTGATAACGCTCTAAGCTAGGATAACGTGCAATAAGATTACCTTCATGCACCGTGCAGAACTTCTTGATGTCTTGTTCCTCACGCTCATACTGGCTTAACCCTTGTAAATCATTATTCCGAATAAACAGAAGCCGTAATTTGATATGCGGTAATACAAATTGATCAGCTTCTTCAGGTACTGCATGAATAAATGATGAGAGATATTGAAACCATTCTGCTCTCTCTTCCTCTTTTTTCATTTTGATCGTGACATTTTTTGTCCGAGAGAAATCAAAATGCCTATTTAAAAATACTGCCATCAGCTTAATTTTTCTCTCTTCTTCCAAATCACTTGCTTTGATTGCAGAAATAATATCTTCCATTGCTCCATAAAAATTTTCTGGAGGAACATAAGCAACACTCATATGTTCGCCGTCTCTTTTGACCAGATAGTAATAATCATAGTCAGCTGAAACAGATATCTTCTTTGCTTTCAGATAAGCATTCATCGTGAAGACTTGATCCTCTGCTGCTTTTATGTGAGTAGGAAACGTTAAATGATTCTCTTTTAAAAGTGAAGCTTTAAACAGCTTTTGAGGCCCCAGGGTAAAAACGATTTTGGAATCAACCAAATCAACATCCGGATTTGTTTCCTTAAACATCGATTTTGGTACTCCTCTTCCGTTTATCCCTTTTAACTTTCCTAAAGTAATATCAGATTGATTCTCTTTTGAAAAATTATACCATCTCAATAATGCTTCACTGCCTAAATAATCATCGGAATCAACAAATAAAATGTACTCACCTTTGGCAATTTTTATTGCGTCGTTTCGTGGAGCACCTGGTCCGCCTGAATTTTCCGTTCTTTCAACCACAACAATGTTTTCATATTTCTGTTTATATTGATTCAATATGTCTAAAGACGAATCTGTAGATTTATCATCCACACAAATAATCTCATAATCCTCTTTAGGCATTGTTTGATTAACTAAGCTGTCAAGACATTCAGAAATAAGATCTTCAGAATTATATACAGGTATAGCAATGCTTATTTTCATCGATTACCTCACTACCCTACTGGGTCATAATAAATATTTTGATTCAGTTCATTATAGCAAAAACAAATATCAAAAAAAATATACCTAAGTTTAAATTATGTTAAACATTTACAAGGTAGTTGGATTTGAAATTCATTTTATCGTATAAAAAAGCTTGCCTGCAACTCCTGATAGGTTTGCCGACAAGCCGTGTCCAAGTAAATACTTATCTTTCTAGTAATAGCCGATAATTCCCTCATATATCGCTTGCGCTGCTTTTTCTTGGTATAAAGCACTCTTTAACTTACTTGCGTCATTTGCATTTGATATGAATGCCAGCTCCGCTAAACTGCTAGGCATCGTCGACTCTCTGATCACATGGAAGTTTCCGATTTTAACGCCTCGGTTTTGGGTATTCAGCGCTTTATAGAGTCGGTTTTGTATTTCTGTCGCAAGGCGTTTACTGTTGTCTGACTCATACTTTGTATAATAGTACGTTTCTGTGCCAGTAGCAGCCGGGCTCGCTGAATTGGAGTGAATACTTACAAACAGGTTTGCATTGTTGCTTTTGGCTTTTGCAACACGTTCAGAAAGCTCTAAAAATACATCCGTTGATCTGGCCATAATCGGTATAGCTCCGCCTTTAGAAAGTTTGCTGTTTACGAGCTTTGCAACGGCTAGGTTAACGTCTTTCTCCTTTAATCCGTTCCCGATCGCTCCGCTGTCGTATCCTCCGTGTCCAGCATCCACAAAAACCTTTTTACCTACAATTACATTTTTGAGCTGATTGACAACATTTGTTGTAACTGAAATGGTTCCCCCAAGTACAGTGAACGTATTCTTGCTGTTTGAACCGATGGCTGCTCTTGTAGCAGTCGGCAGTGAACCGGCATCCGTAAATAACATCGGACGATTTTGCTTCGCCGCCAGGACAGAACCTGCTAAAGCATCAGCATATGTATAACCATTGCTGACAAAAGCGGCTTTTGATGAAGAATAATACTTTTTCGCTATGTTTGCAGCGACCTCAAAACGGCTGTTTCCGCCGATTCTCGTTGGAGAAGGGAGCTGGCTGTAAACACTTTTTGAGACACTGATTTCTCCACCGACCACAATAGTCGATGACGTTCCTTTACTGCTCATCGCATTTTTTGTCGGTGTCGGAATTGAGCTTGCCGTTGTTAACAAAATCGGAATTCCGTTGCGTGCAGCATAAGAACCGATTGCCAGACTGTCAGCATATGCCGTTCCATTTGCGATTACTGCTTTAGAATTTGAAGACAATTTCTTAGAAATATTTTGGGCAACCTCATAGCGGCTTCTTCCGCCAATACGTTCCACTGTGGAAACACCCAGGTTTTTCATTTCACTTACAACATTGTTGGAAACACTGATCGTTCCGCCAATTACGATGACCCTGCTCGGTTTGAGCTGACTGATTCTGCTTTTAGTCGGCGCAGTCAGTTTAGATGATTCAGTTAACAGAATAGGAGCATTGTATTTATAAGCCAAAGGAGCTGCAGTTAATACATCGGCATAGGCTGTTCCGTTCGCCACAACAACTGTGCTCGCGCTGCTCCAGCCTTGTTTTGAAACATTCACAGCAACTTCATATCTGCTTGCTCCATCCAGTCTTGTGACAGAATTGGCCGCAAAAGCATTCGGTACAAACAACAAGACTCCCAATATCAGTATTGGTATGCTTTTAAGAAAGATCCGCAAAGATAGTCCCTCCAAAGATTAATAATGATTCATACATCAAATAACGAACGAAGGAGGCAGAAGCGCCTCCCTAAACTTCTATCAACCTTTTAATAGCTTGATAGAGTCGTTCCCGGATAGTAAAAATTTAAAATCGTTGTATATGATTGCCCGGCAGCAGCTCTGGCATTGGCCCCGTACTGACTCATGCCTATACCGTGTCCGTAGCCTTTACCGCTAATGATAAAGGCACTTGTATTGCTTGAGACAGACGCATATGTACTCTTCATATTTGAAGCGCCCAGCATTGTTCTAAGCTGTGTCGTCGGTACAGAAATTGTCGCTGTTTTTTCGCTCAAACTTCCATTGGAAAGGATGTAACCTTTTGATTTCTCTTTTGCGAAATATGAAAATGTTACATCTGCTGTTTCCGGACGCTGGCCGGCTGTTTTTGCCGTACTGAATTTCACACTGGAAATTTTCGTGATTTTGATAGACTCGGCACTGGTGTATTTATTTTTAATAAACCAGCTTTTCAAACCGCTTAAATAGGCAGAGTTTGTTTCATTTTTAGAGCTCCACCACGATCCCGGGCTTTTCAGATTCAGACTGCTTTTATCAAGCTGGGTCTTGTTTAATGACAGGGACCAGCTGATTTGCGGGTCGTACGTATCTTTTTTGGCGATTAAATAAGGAAGCTTGCTGCTCCAGACCTCGTCGCTCGCTTCTGTATACCCGCCGTTACTTGATGAATACGTAGCTGTAATCAAATTCCCATTATATTTCAAGACTTTTCCTTTTGTGGATTCCACCACTTCAGAAGTTTTCGAATTCCAGTCATAGCCGCCGTAAACCTGAAAAGCTGTAGTATCTTTCACTTCTTTTCCGGCCGAGCTGATAGAATAGGTTCTCGCTGCGACAGCTTGAGCCTTTAACGCCTCTTTCTGCCAGCTTGCCGGCATTTCGTGCGGAACAACACCCTTTAAATAATCCTCAAAAGGGATATCCACGTTGATGGGACGAATGTACTTGCCGGACTCAATCGTAAATTTCATGTTTCCGAGATACGGCGTTCCATTCAAGTTAATAGAATTCGTTGTTGCGTATTTTTTAGGCTTTGCTGTAAATGAAGTGCCCAATGTTTTAATGGCAGTGGTGTTTTTATAGAGTACTAGGTTTCCGCCGGACAATTTAACTGAATAACCTGTCCCCGCAAAGGTATCAGCCAGGTTATTTTTCAGCGAATCACTGATGGAGATGCTTCCTCCAAGCAGAGCAAATGACTGTGTCCCTTTTTCTGCCACTACATCAGCGACTGGTGACGGCAGGCTGCCGGACTCAACAAGCAATAAAGGACTTCCCTGCTTTGCTGCAAGCACAGACCCCGTCAATGCATCCGCAAAGGTTTGGCCGTTCGACATGAAAACCTTTGTTGCTTTCATATTTAATTCTTTTACGATATTGGCAGATACTTGATAACGTGAAACCCCGCCAATCCGTTTCACAGTCGCTTGTTTTTTTAATGTGGCTTCCACGCCAGTGCTGACACTCAACGGACCGCCGACAATTGTAACCTTGCTCGGAATTTTGTAATCGCTGCGGATGTTATTGTCTCCCGCAAGTAATATCGGATAACCGTTCATTGCAGCATATGGCGCAATTGACAGGGCGTCTGTAAAGACCATGCCGGTTGCAACTACAGCTTGACTGTAATTCCCCATGCGGTCGGCTATGTTTTTAGAAACCTCATAACGGGTAGCCCCGCCAATCCGATCAATAGAACCATATTTTTTCAATGTGTTTTCTACATTTTTAGAAACGCTTATTGTCCCGCCAATAATGAGGATATTATCAGGGTTTAATTTTGCGATTTCGCTTTCTGTTTTAGGTGTTAATGAATTCGCATCTGTTAACAGAATCGGAGCATCGTATTTTTTAGCCAGCGGAGTTGCTGAGAGTGCATCAGCAAAGGCATCTCGGTTCACTATGACTACAGTTGTAGGGTTTGTCCAGCCCGCGGAAGCAACATTATTGGCAACATCAAAACGGGTAGCTCCCCCATACCGCTCTGTATCTGCAATTCTTGAGCCAGAGATCTCATAACCACCTGTGATATCCACATCCAGACTTGACTTACTGCCTACATAATTACTCAGCTTTACCGAAATGGTTTTATCAGCTGCTTTTGCAGACTGCATAAATGCAGGACATGCAATAGCAGCTGCAGTGACTGACGATAGAAGCAAAAGCTTCATTTTCTTCAAAATATGTAACCCCCTAAGAAGTTAAATTACTTCGTCTCTAAATCTTTAAGCTCTAAGGCGCCATTTGTTCCTTTAGTATATTTGACAACAACTTTTTGTCCTTCTGACATGCTGTTCATTTTGTCCTGAAGGTCTGAACCAACCTGAATCGAAGTTTCTTTACCATCAATAGTGACTGCAATCGTATGGCTGTCTGCTAAACCGGCAAACGTACCTTCCTTTGTAACCGTCTCTTCAGCAGCCGCATCCTGGCTTTCTGAATTTGTCTCTGAACCTGTTTTGTTCTCAGCTGTGCCACATGCAGATAAAAGAAGCAGCATTGAGAACATTAAAATAGCGATTTTTTTCATTCCTATATCACCTCTCATCTTTTTATCGACAATTTTAAGCTTATTTTAAGATTTCTTTCAAAACAACGAAAATTTTTTGCGGATTTTCTTAAATTACCGAAACATTTGTTACAAACTGTCGTCTATTGTAAAGAATCAGACAAATTTTAGTTGTTTTCAAATATTAAGAAACTTATAATCGAACTAGATTACAAAAAAGTGAGGACTTTATATGAGAGCTGAAAAAAGAAAGAAAAAGAGAAAGGTTTTACTTGTCATTTTAACCATACTGGCAGTGTTCGTCCTCTGTACAGGCGGTTATGCATACTACTTATGGCATAAAGCCGCTTCAACCGTTGCAAGTATTCATGAAAGTATTGATAAATCCAAAAAGAGGGACACAGAGGTCAATATCAATAAAAAGGACCCGTTTTCCGTTTTAATCATGGGTGTGGATGAGCGCGACGGCGATAAAGGCCGTGCCGACACGCTCATTTATATGACTGTTAACCCCAAAACGAATACAACCGACATGGTCAGCATACCGCGTGACACATATACAAAAATTATCGGAAAAGGCACGATGGATAAAATCAACCATTCATACGCATATGGCGGTACACAAATGGCAGTTGACACGGTTGAAAACTTCCTCGATGTTCCGGTCGATTATTTTGTAAAAGTCAACATGGAAAGCTTTAGAGACGTTGTTGATACACTCGGCGGCATCACAGTTAACAGCACATTTGCGTTCAGCTATGACGGTTACTCATTCGGCAAAGGAGAAATCACACTGAACGGAAAAGAAGCATTGGCGTATACACGAATGAGAAAAGAAGATCCAAGAGGAGACTTCGGACGTCAGGACCGTCAGCGCCAAGTGATTGAAGGCATTATTAACAAAGGGGCAAATATCTCTTCCGTTACAAAGTTTGGAGATATGTTTAAGGTCGTTGAAAATAATGTGAAAACCAATTTGACGTTCGATAATATGTGGGATATCCAGTCTGATTACAAAGGCGCTCGAAAACATATCAAGCAGCACGAACTGAAAGGCGAAGGCACAAGAATCAATGACGTCTATTACTATAAAGCAGATGAGAGCCAGCTAGCTGACATCTCAAATGAACTGAAAGAAAGCTTAGAAAGCTAAAATAAAAGAAGCTTCGCACCCTATGTGCAAAGCTTCTTTTTTATTTACCCGTAAAAGAGTCCGGATGTTCATTCCGATATCCGTAATGAAACAGCAATTCCTCTACAATCCGGCGGGAGGCCTGTCCATCACCATACGGATTTGAAGCATAGGACATTTTCTGATACTCATCGGCGTCAGTTAAGAGCTCTTTTGCAAGCTGATAAATGTTCTCCTCATTTGTCCCCGCAAGTTTAAGCGTCCCTGCTTCCACTCCTTCAGGGCGCTCCGTCGTATCACGAAGCACAAGCACCGGTTTCCCGAGCGATGGTGCTTCCTCCTGCACTCCTCCGGAATCAGTCAAAATGAAATGGGATTTTGCCGCAAAGTTATGGAAATCAATCACTTCTAAAGGCTCAATCAGATGCACTCTGTCAGAGTCGCCAAAATGCTTCTGAGCCGCTTCCCGGACAACAGGGTTAAGGTGCACAGGGTAAACAACCTGTACATCATTATATTCCTCTACAATTCTGCGGATGGCCTTAAACATGTTTTCCATCGGCTCACCTAAGTTTTCACGGCGATGAGCGGTCAGCAAAATCATCTTATCCTCCCCCACCTGGTCAAGGACAGGGTGTGAATAACCTTCCCTAACTGTTGTGCGAAGCGCGTCAATCGCTGTATTGCCCGTTACAAAAATAGAATCGGCCTTTTTGTTTTCTTTTAACAAGTTGTCTCTTGCCTGTCCTGTCGGCGCAAAATGCAAATCAGCAATGGCACCGGTCATCTGGCGGTTGAGCTCTTCCGGAAACGGAGAATATTTATTGCCTGTACGAAGACCGGCCTCAACATGCCCGACAGCAATTTGATGATAAAACGCGGCGAGGCTTCCGGCAAATGTCGTCGTGGTATCACCGTGGACAAGCACAATATCAGGCTTGATGTCTTTAAACAGCTCATCCAATTTCACAAGCGCATTGGACGTAATTTCTGCCAGCGTCTGCCGCTCCTTCATAATGTTCAAATCGAAATCAGGCTTAATCCGAAACGCTTCAAGCACCTGATCCAGCATTTGTCTGTGCTGGGCAGTCACCGTTACATAGGACTCTATTTCAGGATATTTTTTTAATTCAAGCACAAGCGGCGCCATCTTTATCGCTTCCGGCCTGGTTCCGAAGACGGTCATGACTTTTAGTTTTTTCATAATTGTCACCTGGTTTCTTTGTTTAACGGGCTGTTAGATAGAATTTGGATTGGTCTGATTGTATAAATAGATCTACTTTCTTTCTTATTTTAAAACACCATAGTTTTTTTTCAATATTTTTACTGCAAAAATACACACTTACATCCTTTTTAGGAACCAATGTCGTTTTATATGAATTAATGGATAAAACGATATTGTTGTTTTGTAAATAAGCCGGCGCAAATTTTTGTTCAACGAGATTCCGGTCAACCTGAATCACTGTCCCATCAGCGGAACTGATTTGTTTTTTAATTGGAATTAAAAACTCTTGGTTATTGAATTCTAGCAATAATAAAGATTGCTTCGGAAAAAACAATTGGCTTCCAGGGAATATAAACGTTAAATGCTGATCCGAATCATTATTTCTGAATTCAACTTTCAGAACTTCTTGCTTTCTAATTTCCACCGACAAATTATCGTATGTTTTTGTAAAGTACGGTCTTGCGCTAAAAGCATATTCCCCGTTATTCCCTATATATTTAGCATGTTGCGAATAGGGATACTTTGCTCTGTTGCTGCCAATTCGGGCTCGTTTTTTATAACCGTCAATCTCTGATTCAATAAAGAAGTCCCAAACACCAATATCTTCTTCATTAACGGCCAAATCAGTAAACTTCGTGAGAAATTCAAATTCCCCCCCCTTGGCATACACCGGAGTAATAACTTTTTCAGTTTTTCTTTCACGGTGCACCCAAATACCAGATAACGTTAGCATAACTTGATGCTCTGGTTGTAAAGCCGAGTGGGTTACCGTTCCTTTTAATGAAAAAGTGTTGTTCTTCATTTGAAATTTGCTCACGTAATGACTGATTTTGTTTCTGTCATCAATAATCCGTTCATTCTCTGTTAACTGATAGGGGATAAGGCTGGGATAGTTTGCTATGATATGACCATTTTTTACAGATGTATATTGAGTCATATTTTCTTTATCAGCTTCAAATTGCTTCAAGCCCTTTAGGTCATTATGACGTACAAAATATAATTTTAACCGTGTATGAGAATGAACAAGCCTATCAATTTCCTGAGGAATATTTCGCTCAACAAAATGATGCAGCTCCGTCATCCACTCTTGTTGTTCCTGTTCATCCTCAATTGTTACGGTAAAGTCCGTTGTTCTAGAAAAGTCAAAATGACGATTTAAAAACTTCGCCATAAATTTCATTTTATCGGTACGAGGAAGACGGCTCTCCCGAATCATATCTATGATGACCTTCATTGCACCGTAGTAACTTTGTGGCGCAACATATGCAAATGTCATATGCTCGCCATCATGCTGTACAGCGTAGTAATAATCATAGTCAGCCAAGACAGAAATTTTGTCCGCTTCTAAATAAGCTTTCATGACAAATACCTGATCTTCTGTGGCCTGTATATTAGAAGGGAAATATATGTCATGATTCCTAAGCAGTGAAACTTTAAAAAGTTTTGTCGGGCCAATTGAGTAGACAAGCGGAGATTTCACAAGATCCGCCTCAGGTTTTGTTTCTTTAAATATAGCTTGCGGAACCGATCTGCCATTTACTCCGACCATTTTTCCAAGGACAATATCTGAATCGTGCTGTTTAGCAAATTGATACATTCTCTCAAACGCTTCAATTCCTAAATAATCATCGGAATCTATAAAAAAAATGTATTCACCGCTGGCCGCGCGTATGGCTTGGTTTCTTGGTTCTCCTGGTCCCCCCGAGTTTTCCTCTCGTTCAATAACCGTTATATTAGAATACCGTTCACTGTATTTTTTTAATAGTGGAACCGTGCCATCCTGAGAACAATCATCTACACAAATAATTTCGTACTCACTATTCGGCATGGTTTGTTGAACCAGACTATCCAGGCAGCGGGAGATAAAATGTTCTGAGTTGTATGTGGGTACTGCTGCAGTAATTTTCAACATTACACCTCTATCCTTATCCGCTTCTATTTCTTCTCAAAAGCTCATATAATGAACAAAAATGGCACAGAAATGTATTACTTCGTCATTTCAAATACTTCTTCCCATCTTTCAAACAATCTGTCTTCACTATATTCTGTATCCATTAAGTTTTTTGCATTTTGCCCATATTGAATGGCTTTCTCAGGGTTGTCGTACAAATAAATGATACTCTCAGCAAGCATTTCAATATCATCAGGTTCTACAAGCATTCCCGTTTCGTGTTCTTTTATGAGCTCTCTTGGGCTGTATTTCACATCAAAACTGATTACCGGGGTTGCGCACGAAAACGATTCACAGATTGCAAGGCTGAATCCCTCAAATTTTGATGTTAATAATGTGGCAAGCGCCTGCTGATAAAATGGAGCAGGATTTGCAATATAACCTTTTAAATGTACATTATCTAGCTGGAGATCATCAATCAATTGCTGGTAGTCCTCGTGGCCAGGACCGCTTCCATATATATTTAGAACAACCTCAGGACGCGATTTTTTTACGATTTCCATTGCTTTTATAACCTTATCGATCCCTTTTTCCTCATGATACCTTGCCACCATCACAAATTCATTTTTCTTTTTTTCATAGGTTTGTAATTTTTCAAGCCTTCTTGGAGCATGAGGAATCACAAAAATATTATTGTTTGATTCAAAATCCTTCATGATATCATCTTTTTGTTCATTCGTTAATACGATCAGCCCGTCGTAATCTTTAATATGCTCCATAGCGTATTGATGATTCTTTCGAACTTTGCTGCCCAATGTGTAAGGATAATCTAAATGATTTGAGTGAACACAGTAAAAGCGTTTTGCCAATCCTTTACGCATTTCATTTACTTTTGAAGCACTCCCTACTCCATCACAGATGATAATAGGGTCTGTTTCTTTTTCACACAGTTCTTCAAGCCAATGTGTATGAAATGAATGCTTGTTTTTGAAAAACGCAGCTTCTTTCTCGTTTCGTTCAAACAATACAACTCCCTGACTGGCTCCTGTTTGAAAGTGATACCACTCCGTTAAATAACAAAAGCCATCTGGTGCTGTATAACAAACTTGATTTATTTTTGCTGTTCTCGTATCGAAGAAGACAGTTTTATTGATATACTCACCATTAAAATGTTCCCGCTTCGTTATTTGCATATTTTCATTGAAATAGTCCACATATAAAAGATTATCCGACTCATCCCACTTTTTCTTTTTTATATATAAACCATTATTGAAGTATTCAGTTTCTAATTTTGCCTCGTTATGATAAACAGCATAAGCTTCCTCGAAGCGTTCAAAAATTTGTTTATAGCCATTGCGCTGCTCAACACCTATTTTGATATCGGTGTGCTGATTTTTATAGTAATCATAAATATTGATAATATTCACATTAGGGTGCAGCCTACCAGCCTTCTTCAGCTCTCGCTCAATCTGATCATAGTTCTCTTTATAATCCAGTGTAACCAAGTCAATTTTATGGCCATGCTCTGCAAAAGTATACGATCTTGACATCATAGAGCTTGTAATGCCGCCTTTTTCAATGTCTATTTCATAAATTAGTGAAAAGATCCTTCTCATCTTCAAGCCCCTTCTTCTTGTAAAACCTTTCGCTGCTATTGATTCTTTTTTACAAACAGACGATTGATTAGTTTTCTCCGAAATCCTTCAGCTGTGTGAATTAGCAAATGATTATTTTCTTCTTCTAAAGTGATTCGCCAGCCTGAGATGTTTTGTTCCGTTAACGGAATTTCCTTTTTGTCATTCACTCGTACATTCGCAGCAAAAAAGCTATTATCCCACTCAGAGCAGAGATACAATTCAATCGTAGAAAGGTCATCTAATGCTGAGTGAATACGAAGCGTCCCGCTTACAGTAAAAGTTAAATCTACCTCTCTGTTTACCAGAGCGCTAAACGTACATTCAGTGCCGCTCATCTTATTTTTTAATTTCCAGTACATTTTATTACGGCCAAGGGAATAGGCCGGAACTTCACCTTTAAATTCTGCTTTTGCTGACAAATACAAGTCAGATTTTGATTGCCATTCTGCTGTTAACAGCTCAACATTCATTTCTTTTAATTTATTGTTAAAAGGCACTTGATCAATAAGTTTGTCCACAAAACGTTTGCGGGCAAACGGTTCTTCAGAAACATAGTAAATGTTCGAACGGGGTCCCGTTCTTTCAACCGTATCATTATATCTCGTCAAGGAAGGGACTACGAAAGCATCAAGATAGTTTATTTCTCCTTCAGGGTTATCCAAAATATCATTCGTCTCTATAAAACCTAAGTACGCTGTCGAATATTTCGCTGAAAGAAGCTTCAGCATAGAATAAATTTTCATTTCTGAAGTTAACAGCAGATAGTCCGTTTCATTTATCAAGCGGCTCAGAAAATACTGGGAAAGTTCATTTTCTGAATATAAAACACTCTCTATACTGTCTTTTTCGTCAAAAATAATAATTTTTTCAGTCGCCCCATCATGCTTATACCACTTCGTCATATAACAGGTGCCGTCAGCCCTCAAAAAGAGATGCTGCTTTGGTTTGTTGGTCTCCAAGTCCATGTACATCAAGCTGTGTACATAGCCGTTTGCATCATATTCCTCTCGTTTAAACCTTTGCCTGTTATCATTAAAATAATCCGCGACAGCAAGTGCTCCCGCTGCTGTAAATCTTTGATATTTTATATAACGCCCGTCACGGTAATATCGAAATATTGGTTTGTCTTGTTCTTGAACATGCGTTAAACCTTCTTCTTCAACCTGATGCTCTATTTTATGTTTCTGAGGTTCAGGCCCTTTAAAGAAGCTGTACAAATTGATAACAGTAGCTTCTTTAAAAGAGGAGGGTGCATTAGGCTCATGATTTATAGTGACAATGTCCATTGGATAATTCCAATCAATTGAATTAATGTTGTTTTTTTTAGCAGAATGAAGCCCTGAACAAACGTATGCTAATTTAGGATGAGAAACCTTAATTGTCATAATTTATAATTACCTTTCGCTAAAATCGTACAGTTATATGTCAGAAGTACATTATATCATTTTTAATTAGCTGGCTCTAGAACGAAGAAACGGTTATTCTCAAGAACTTTTTGGAACATTTTAAGCCAATAACCTCTGTCTGTTAACTGAAATTAATTAATGATATTTTTTGTATTTTCTATATTTTCCAGAGATAAAACCCACTGAATTGACCCTTGTTTAAAATTGGTTTTTCTTATATGATTAAATGTGTTTAACAGATTGAAAACAGGGTATTGAGAAAAAAAGAAACTTCAAAATTTTACATACTCAGCATTTCATAAAGCTGAACCTAAATCTGTTCTTAAGGAAGGTGCTTTGAAAGTGAAAAAAGTGCGTAAAGCCATAATCCCTGCAGCCGGGCTCGGAACGAGATTTTTACCGGCTACGAAAGCAATGCCGAAAGAAATGCTTCCTATCGTAGATAAACCAACCATTCAATACATAATTGAAGAAGCTGTTGAGTCCGGTATTGAGGACATTATTATTGTAACAGGCAAAAGCAAGCGTGCGATTGAGGATCATTTTGATTACTCTCCTGAGCTTGAAAGAAACCTTGAAGAAAAAGGAAAGATTGAACTCCTCGAAAAAGTGAAAAAATCTTCTAATCTGGCTGACATCCACTACATCCGCCAAAAAGAGCCTAAAGGACTTGGACATGCTGTATGGTGCGCTCGTAACTTTATCGGCGATGAACCTTTTGCGGTTCTGCTTGGAGACGATATCGTTCAGGCGGAAAAACCAGGATTGCGCCAGTTAATGGATGAATATGAAAGAACACTTTCTTCTATTATAGGTGTTCAGCAAGTGCCTGAAGAAGAAACTCACCGCTACGGTATTATCGATCCGCTGACAAGTGAAGGCCGCCGTTATCAGGTGAAAAACTTTGTTGAGAAGCCGTCTAAAGGCACAGCACCTTCTAACCTTGCTATCTTAGGCCGTTACGTATTTACACCTGAGATCTTTATGTACTTAGAAGAGCAGCAGGTTGGCGCAGGCGGAGAAATTCAGCTGACAGACGCCATTCAAAAGCTGAATGAAATTCAAAGAGTGTTTGCTTACGATTTTGAAGGCAAGCGCTATGATGTCGGCGAAAAGCTCGGCTTTATCACAACCACTCTTGAGTTTGCGATGCAGGATAAAGAACTCCGCGGACAGCTCATTCCATTCATGGAAAACTTATTAAACAAAGAAGAAATCTAAACATAAAAAAGGCTATTGGACATTCATCCAATAGCCTTTTATTATTTCAACATCAAGGTCAGCGTATGCTCTTCATTATCAACTGCAAAGGTCTGATCATCTGTATTCACAAGAAAACGATTCTTGCTGCCGTCGTCATACAATACATCACTGTCACTTAATGATAATGACGCTGGAGTAACGGGAGAAATGTTGTGAAAGATAAGCTGTGACGCTTTATTATCTTCCAATACATAGCTGATCTTTTCATAATCAAAATCCAAAGTCTTTCTGCCGTCAGCTGTTTCTCCTTCTGTAAAACCGTTCAGTTTTGATTGAATACTGTCACTGCTGTCTCCGAGGAACTTCAGGAAGTATTCATAGGAAGCTGCTGCGTTTTGCTGGACATGAGGTGTAAAAGCAGAAGCCGGCAATTCCGCCTTCCTCACATCAGTCACAACAGCGTTCTTCTTCACAAAATATGAATGTCCGTCAAACTTAACTTTTGCTGCTTGTTTGCCTTTTGCGCTTACCGTCACTGCAGTACCGAAAGGCAGTGTAACACTGGCCTTCTTTTTCAGATCTTGGTCTTTATAGACTGTCACTTCTTCATCAATTATAAAGCCTTTTTTATTCATTACAGTTAGGCTTTCCTCCATCTTGCCCTTTGCATCGCTATGATGCTTCTTGACTTCATTCTGCGGAATTGCGCCAAACGAAGCAATCGTTCGAAGCGGAGCATCAAAGAACATCGTGCCCGCAATAAAAACTGTCAAGAAAGACAAAATCGCAATTTGTACTGCATTGGCCAGTGATTTTGGCTTTTTCTTCTTTTTGCGGAAACGGGCAAAAGCTTCAGGATCTTCTTTCTTGCGCTCTTCCGTCTGCTCTTTTTTATATGTTTCTTTTTCTTTTTTCGAGAGCTTATTAAACCAGTCAATAAACGCTTTGTACTCTTTCACAACTGTTTTTGTATCATCAAACATCCGAAGTTCGCCGTAATGCATCCAAGCAACGCGGTCACACATTTTCTCAATCTGGCCGATGGAATGGCTGACAAAGAAAATGGTTTTTCCTTGTTGTTTAAACTCATTAATTCTGTCTACACATTTCTGATAAAACGTTTGGTCTCCTACGGAGAGCGCTTCATCAATAATTAAAATATCCGGATCAATATGAACGGAAATCGCGAAACCGAGACGCGATTTCATCCCGCTGGAATAGTTTTTAACCGGCTGATTAATAAAATCGCCAATCTCCGCAAATTCAACAATACTGTCATACATGTCATCAATTTCTTTATTTGTTAGACCCATCATCAAACACTTGAGCCGGACGTTGTCCCGGCCCGTTAATTGATTATTTAAACCGGCCGCGATCGCAATCAGCGACGGCTGGCCGTTCATTTCAATTTCACCGCTGGTCGGCGGAATAATTTTAGCCAGCAGGTTAGACATAGTCGATTTCCCCGACCCGTTTATCCCTACAAAGCCGATTGTTTCTCCCTCATACACGTCAAAGGAGACATTCCGCACAGCAAAAAAACCATTATCCTTAGCCGGAAAAAACAATCCTTTAATCTTGTCCGATTGTTTTTTATACAAATGATACTGCTTTGAAACATTTCGAAACGAAACTTTTAGTTTCATCGTACAATCTCCTTACGTATTAAAGAAAGTCAACAAACTTGTCTCTGAATTTCATATGCAGGATAGAACCTACTGTTAATAAAAGAAAAGTGAACAGCCAGAAATACAGCGTGTATTTCATATCTTGGAAAAACCATTTCCCGTCTAAGAAGCTGTTCCGGAATCCTTCTATCAAATAATAAATCGGATTCAGTTTAAGCACAGGCAGAAGGTTCGGATGATTTTTTCCAAGCTGCTCTGATATATTCCAAAAAATCGGAAGTAAGAAGAACAATAATCTGGTAACGGCCTGCAGCAAAAATTGATAATCTCTGACAAGCACACTGATTGTAGAGTTAAACAAACTAAACGAAAACATAAATACAATCATGCAGATTAAATAGTAAATATATTGTATCCAATGCAAGCTTGGGTAAATACCACTTGCTAACAGAACTATGACATAAACACCCATCATCACAAAATAACTAAATAAATTTGAAGCAATCACGACAGATGGCAGGGAACTGATCGGAAAATTCATTTTCGCGACCATATTGATCCGCTTAAACACACTGTTTGATCCATCAAGAATCGTCGGACTAATAAAAAACCATGGAATCAAACCAGCCAGCATCCAAACAATAAAAGGCACTTCACCGATACCCGTTATGATTGGCTTACTGTTACGAATTCCCATACCAAATACAAACCAGTACGCCAGCATTTGAATGAGGGGATTTAAAAACTGCCATAATACACCAAGATAATTCATCTGATACTGAGACTTTGTCTCATACGAAGCCAAGCGCAAAATTAAAGGAAACGATGTCACTTGCTCTTTTACGATTCTTACTAATGCATTCATTGTTTATCTTCCTTAGACTTAAATGATTTTTGGGATCTTTCGGTTAAAGAAATTTGAAAGCACCGATGAATATTGTAACAGATAATAAGTTTTTTTTCACATTGCAGCAATCTAAAATTTAATGTATAGAAAAAGCCGACAGATATACTCCATCGGTCTTTTTCATAGTTCTCATCAATTTGCTCTTTTTACAGATTTTAGAATCGTATTGAAGATTCGTTCATTGTTTTGATCATCTTTAAATTTAAAGATCTTTTTAGAGCTCTCTTTATATTGCTTATCTATTATAAAATCTCGATTACAAATCTCAATTATGTTATTAACAACAGTTTCTTCTTCTGATGCCACTATACCAATGTCTTCAGATTTAATTTCATTTACTCTGATAGAATGATTGTCATAAGGATCAAATTGGTAAAAAACAACTGGTTTATTCATAAACAAAAAATCTGCAGAAACGGATGAATAATCTGTAACCAATAATGAGCTTTCTTTAATCAAATCAGATACTACTGCATTATTTTTTGTTAAAATTTCAATTTGCGGATGGTCAACATTGAAATTTTCTATATACTTTTGCATTTGATAATGCATATAAAACTTGACCTTAATACCCTTTCCCTCTATCATATTAAGAAATTTTTCATTTTTAAGTAAACTTTGGTATGTTAGAAAGTACTTAGATTTCAAGAAGTTATGCTTATTCATTTGAACTAAACTTCTTCTCCAGGTCGGCATAATTAAAATCTGGTCTTTATTCGATTTATTTTTCGCTAATTTATCGAATCTTGAAAGCCCGGTGACGATAACTTCATCACTGTTGTAACCTAGAGTATTAAGGATAATTTCTTTTTCTTTTTCTGAACTGCTAATAACAAGATCTTGATTATACTTTTCTTTATGCAAATAGGGTGAAATGTTATACATGATTAAGCCGTGCTGCAAACAGATATTATATTTTTCATTTAAAATTCTTTTATAATATTTGTTATACACTTTTGAAGGCCATGGATATAAACCTTCCTGAAACGTCCATGCACTTATATATGCGTTTGCTAAAAACATAAATAATTTATGTTTAAAACTAGAGTGATAAAGTATATTTCCTAATCGTTCTACCTTTTCAGCATGCGGAGATCCTTTATCAATAATATAATAGATCTTTTTATCTGGGTGATTTGTTCTGCAATACTCAAAAAAGGAAAATCCATTGTCTTCAGCTTGATCATATCTCTCCCCGACTAACCATACATCTTTTCTATATATCTGCTTCACTATATATGCAAGAAAAATAAGAAGATATTTATTTATCAGGTGCTTTATATGACGATATTGATACTTCAAATCTCTCAATGGCTTCGTTAATTTCCAAGATAACGATTTTTCAAATAACGGAACTCTCGCAAAATAAGATTTATAAGTTCTTGATTGATTGAACCAGTGTCTTTTACTTTTTAACAACTTCATAAACTCTGTTGCTTCATAATAACAGTCCTTCTGGATCAATTTAAAAAAAGTTCCATAACCTACTTCATTGAAGTCATAAATATCTTCTACACTAACAACTTCACTTACCTTTTTTATTGTATCGTATGCATCACTGTGATCTTTATCTAATAAATTATTCAAAAAAACATTGGAATCTGCATAAGACATTAATGTTTCTAGTATCAAAAATCCGTATGTCTCTAAAAATTGCTTATTTTTTATGCTTACAATGTTTTTTAATGAATTGATATTGCATTGATAACTATATTCTATTAATTCATTATCTACAAAACACTCGCCTAAAAAATCCATTTCAATGTTCATTGTATCTTGCTCAAAAAAGAATTGAATTAAGTTGTCACGATTAAAAATATTTGTTGAAAAGAAATAAGTATCAATCAAATATTGTTTTTTCATTATCCTCGAAGCAATAATGTTTTCAAATTGATTATTAAACAATTTATTTGCACTTATTATAGGTGCTCCATTTCTATTCATCTTTTCAGTAAGACTTTTCAATAAACCTGAATCATAACGATATTCTATGTTTGAAAGAAATACATACTTTCCCTTACTAAGTGAAATATCAAAATTTTTATTACTCATTAAATATACATTTTCATCTGGATTTTGATCAGGTATATCAGTTTCTACAACAAAAAATATCTCCAAACTATTCCAATTCATACTTTGACCTTTAACAAAGTCAATATATGTTTGTATTAAGCTGTTATCTTGAGTGCCAACTGGAATCAATAATGTAGTCTCAATCACTAACCAATTTCTCCTTAATTTTATATTTCAACTTGTTTGTTTTAATTTTGCTTCTAAAAATTTTAGTTATTCTCCATGAAAGTGAGTTTTTTATGGCCTGCTGCCGCTTAAACATTTTTTGCAATTCTATTCCTGTACTATACCACCATCGTCTCGAGACGATCATAGAATTGTATTCCAAAGCTTCTAATAAGAGGTTTTTTTCAATCAAACTAAGCAAAGGTTTTTCAATAGAAAAATATTTTTCAGTAATATCAGGGTTAAATCCTTGTACAACAGGTCTAATCATTTCTAATATTTCAAGTCTTTCAGCTACAGGAACTTTGTTAAATTCAGGATCACAGATTTTCCACAAAAGAGACCTGAAAGCATTTATTTGAAAATAAGAGTATTCTTTTTCATTTAGAAATTTTTTTATTTTTAATGCAGCTGTTACATCATTTTGAAGGGTTTTTTTAATATTTTGCTGTGTCAGGGATAGATTGTTTGCATCATTTCTTGTTCTATAGTAATAAATATATTCAGGTATATAACTAAACTTTTTTGCTTTTGTGAAGAGAGCCATATCATAAATTTTATCTTCCCCATTCCTCATACCCTCTGGAAATAATATATTATGCTCTCTTAAGAAACTTGTTTTTACTAATTTTAAGTAGACAGCTGTTTTCACTTGAAGGAAGAACGGAACAGTTTCTATATTTACATCATTATAATGCTTGTGCATAAAATAATTTTTAAATGTTATGTGCTCATGTGTTTTTCCATTTTCGTCATTAAAGCTAAGCATTTTGCCCATAACGAAATCTGAATTATTTTTTTCCATGACCTTATATAATTTTTCATAAGCATCTGCTGGAATGTAATCATCAGGATCCAAAAATATAATGTATTCACCTTTAGCTTCGTTAATCCCAATATTTCTTGGCTTTCCTGGCGCTCCGCAGTTTTCGTTTAAGTGAATCACTCTTATATTTTTAAACCGTTCCGCATATTTATCTAAAATGGCGGCGGTGCCATCTGTTGAACAATCATTGACCAAGATAACTTCTATCTTCTCAAATCCTAATGTCTGATTAATTATAGATTCCAGACATTCTTCTACATATGCTTCTACGTTGTAAACAGGTAAAACTACACTGATTAATGGATAATCCAACTTAATTTCTCCTTATTAAATTCATTTATTGTTTAGATTTTAATTCAGTTTGAATATCTTCAAGCACAATTGAATTTAATCTATCCATAAATTTTTTATAATATGCTGATTCATAGTGAGAAAACGACTTTCCGAAAGGGTATCGCTCATCACCAATAAAAGGTGTATTTGTCAGGTCAATAATATTAACATTGGGTAACATATTTTCAAAATAGTTATCAACTTTATCCCAAAAATAATTATTTCTTTCAATTAGTTCCTGATCTCCAAAAAATTTAATTTCACCATTTATATCTCTATATTTATAAGTAAAACGCCCTTTATTTAGAATAATTTTAGATTCAGGTAAAATCTCTGTCACTTTAGCAATAAAATCGTTAAGTGCTTTTTTAAAAACTTCAAAATACTTGCTATTATCATTATGATTAATAATAACTGCATTTTTTAAGTTCTTAAAAAAATGGCTTTTTTCAATTATAAAACTTGCACTGGCATACTGGTGTTCACTGAACTGAATAAGTGATTTTGCAGCATCAGAGTAAAGGTCAATAATTAAGTAATCAGGCTGAGATGCCTTTAGTTTTTCAAAAAAATCTTTTTTGAAATCTGTCTCAACAAAGTTTATATCTTGATCTTTTATATCTTTAAATTCTTCCTGATTAAAGGCGATCGGTTTAGAAACCAAGCTTACTATTGATGAGTGGAACTGAGTATAAACACACTCATAAATCTTCTTATATCCAGGGTTGAAATACTCTCTGGAGTTAAAAGGGTTTCTGCTGAAGCAAGTACCCATCACAGCAATTCGTATCGGTCTAGTCCCTACTGTTTGCCGGTCTGAAATAAAAAGCGAAAGATTAGATTTCCCATTAACAAAAAACTTGGCCTCGGAATTTTTTAAGCACCTTGAATTTGTTTTAAAATAGCTAAATGAATAAGATGTGCCTTTATTTACTTTAACTTCATTTTCTATAATGTTACTTTCTTTGTCTAACCTAATAAAAGCATCCCAAACGTCGTTTCCTTTAAGGTAAGACTTAGACAAAATATTCGATTTTATTATTTTAGATATAAACTGACCTTCATTAAATTCTATTGGAAGAGCTATCTCGTCATAATATTCAACTTCTTTTCCTAGGACTCTTCTTCTTTTTAATACAAAAGACAGATTTGAATGCAAGTTGTAAGCTAAGCTATCTTCTCCCACTTCCATAAAAAACTTCAAATCATCCCCAGTGTTTTCCACTCTAATTAAAGTTGGACTGAAGTTGTTAATTATTGTCTCAAAGGAAAGTTGACTTTTAGGATTTATATTAGCCTTTAAAGTATAAAACTCGTTAATGTTATAATTATTTTCAAGGAGCACTTCTATTAAAGAGCTATCTACATTAACTTTTAAATATATCTCTTTTTGATTCGATAACAACTTATTATCATTATCTTTAGGAATTTCTGTTTTTATAAAAACATCAAGAAGTTCATCATTTATTAACAAATCTTTTGGGATAGAGAAATATAGCATTTCTGATATGTTTTCTTCTTTTGCTATATTTATTTCATTTGAATAGAAATATAGACTAGGTTGATCCCGTTTTAGAAGAGATAACGACAATTGTCTTTTTGATAAACGATCATAGTCTGCCCCAGTACACTCAATTTTCAAATGAAAATGATTTGCATCTTGTTTAAGATTCTTTAAAACGGGTACAAATTCGATAGGCCTTATAAAAAACGCTAAAGATTTGTCTTTAGCAATATAGGGCCTGACTTTAAATATAGAATGTTGATGAGGAACAAAATAGGCATAAGTAGTTTTTTCAGAGCTATTAAATTTCAATGGTATATTTTCTAGTGTGGTTGCCATATAAATTGACCAATAGCTTTCACTTACATTACAAGAAGTAAAAACTTCGTTAAGATTAACGTATAACCATAAAGAGCTTTTATTTATGTCTTCATATTCAAGTTTAATCTGTTCATGAAGCTCCGTATCTCGACTATTTTCCTTTTTTCCGAAGTAAAAATCGTTAGAACCTTCATATCCATTACGATCACAAAGAATCTTCAAACTTCCCCTTTTTTCGTCATATATTACATCTACTATGTTCATGTCATTTCGCCTTTCCGAAATATGCTTTTTTAGTACGTAATATTTTTTTACCGAGGGATTTAAATATATTGACTTCATTTAAAATAATATTAAAATTTTGCCCCTCTAAGCCTATTGAAAATTTTAATATCCAAATAGGAAGTTTTAATTTAAAACCAGCATATTTATAATCTCTAACTTTATTGCCCCATATTTCTATTTTCTCATCAAGTAAGATTTGCTTGGCATATATTTTTTTATGAAGATACTTAAGATAAATTCTGTCTTCTTTTTTCATTTCATAAAGCTCATTAACAAAGTGACCTTGTAAAACTAAATAAATCCCTCTAAATTTAACATCATTGATTGTTACGTTTTTATTTGCTAACTTATCAATACCAGAAGAGAAGGAATATTTTTCTTGTTTATACTTTAACAAAAGTTCTTTATAGTAACTATTCATGTCCTGTTCTACAATATACTTAGATTCTATTTCGCACAAAATATTTTTAAACTCAATAATAAACTGATTAAAATCTTCTGTATCCATTATTTCAATAGCTGAATCTCTATTATTTGGATAAAGGTATAATTTAATATGATAAGCTGTTAGATATTGTACATACGGAAGTATCTCTCCATAGATTTGTTTAGACCATTTAAACAAAACAAAGTATGAATTTTTCAAAAAAGCTGTATAACGTTTTTGTGATAGCCAAGAAGTATCAACTAATGAATTTTTCTCAGTTCTTTTTCTATAAAAATACTTTCCATTTGCTACAACCCCGTAACATGATTCATTTAATATTAGTTTATTCATAAAAAGGGCATCTTCCCAAAAGTCTAAATTTTCGTCGAATGTTGAGCCGTATTTATTTAAAAGAGCTTTTTTAAAAAAGCTCCCACCTATGAAATATTGAGGAGCATCATATTCATTTAAAATGTCAATTACTCTATTCCCTTTAAGAAAACGGTAATTTAACTTGTGTTCGCCTTCTCTGGAGCCAAAATAGTATATTGGTAATACGGCAATATTTACATTACGACCTGTTGTCTCAAAAAAATCCTTTATATGGTGGAGCGCCCCACTTGATAACTTATCATCAGAGTCAAGGAATCCGATATAATCAGATGATTCATTCACTAATCTTAGTCCAATATTTCTCGCAGCAGATGGACCAGCGTTATTTATTCTTTTATAATCAATATTATTAGGAAACTTTTTTTGTAACTCTTCACAAATTTTTTTACTATTATCGGTGCTACCATCATCAACTAAAATCAATTGAATATACTTTTCGAAGTCAAGTGTTTGATTGATGACACTATCTATAGTTTCAAGTAAATACTTTTCTGCATTATATACTGGAATAATTAATGAGAATATACCACTTACCTCCTTCCCGCTCTATAAAATACTTTCAATAACTCTTTTGGCCGCAAAACCATCTTCCATAGAGCAAAATTCCTCGTAAAAATGATTATAGTCTTTTGGTAAAGAGGTATTATTTATAACGTATTTCAACTTTAAAAATAGATCTTCTTTATTTTCTACTATTTCACCTGGAGCATTTTTCTCCAAGTCGAAATAAAAACCTCGCAGTTTATCTCTATAGTTCTCCAAATCATACGTATAGAATAACATCGGCTTTTTAAGATTACCGAAATCAAAAAATACAGACGAATAGTCAGTAATTAAAATGTCACTTATCAAGTATAAATCTCTGATATCTTGATATAACGAAACATCTTTAACAAAATGACTGTATTTTTGTAAATCAAAGTTTTCTCGGACCAAATAATGCATTCTCAATAAAAAAACAGCAGAGTTCTGAAATTCATTTTTTAATTCTTCTAAATCCAGTTGTAAATTAAATTTATATTTACCTACGCCATAAAACTCGTTATCTCTCCATGTAGGTGCATATAAAATGATTTTTTTATTATCGTCAATATTTAATTTTCTTTTAATTTTTTTGATAATCACATCTCTATTTTTTGCATATAATATGTCGTTTCTAGGATAACCAGACTCAATAATTTCTTTTTTAAACTGAAAAGCACTTCTAAAAATCTCTGTAGAGTAAGCATTAGGCGAAATTAGATAATCCCATTTACTAGCCTCTTTTAGAAAGTTTTTTTTATATTGCTCAGTCGTCGTGCCTGGCATATGTACTTCATCCATGTCATTTGCGAGTTTTTTTAGGGGGGTTCCGTGCCAAGTCTGCACATATGTGGTGTTTCTCGGTTTTGGGATCCATAATGGCAAGCGGCTGTTTGTTATCCAGTATTTCGCTGTAGCCATATACCATAGCCATTTTAGAGAGAATCTCCTTAAATAATTTACATCCAAATTCTCAAATAAGTCCTTGTTTCTTTTATCTATACTCCAGAATAATTGGTAATCATATTTATCTTTATTTTCCTCAAGGTATTCAAATATTGCTCTTGGGTTGCAGCTAAATTGCTTTCCCGAATAACTTTCGAAAATTATTAGCCTTTCGTTTCTGGGCAATAGCCCAATTATTCTAAAAACAATTGAGTATACTACGACCAATAGACTTCTATATTTTTTAAAAATCATTGATTTCATTTTAGACTCCTTAAATATAAAACAATTAAATGTTTCTCTCCGTAAACAAGAAAAAAAGAAGCAACTGAACATTACTTCAAGCCTCTTTTAATTAGTACTTCTATAGACTAGCCATGTCTTTTTTGATTTGAGTAGTTGAAATGCCCTCTGTTCTTGGAAGGTATATGACCTCGCAATATTCCTTTAAGAAGTCAAACTTCCCTTTCCAGTCATCACCGATGACAAACGTGTCAATCCCGTACTTTTTGATATCTGAGATTTTTTGTTCCCAGTTTTTTTCTGGAATGACTTCATTTACAAAATCGATTGTTTCTAAAATGAATTTTCGATGTTCATAAGAGTGATGCGATTTTTTTTGTTTTTGCAAATTAAACTCATCTGTAGACAAGCCTACGATTAAGTAATCACCGAGGTCTCTTGCTCGTTCAAGCAGCTTCATATGTCCGTAGTGAAATAAATCAAATGTTCCGTACGTTATCACTTTCTTCATTAGATAACATCACCCTTCCAACCGTTTTCAACTGAGAGTGCCAGAAAAAAACAAAAAACTTAACAAACTGTTTATAATTTCGACATAAATTTTACGTACCATTAATAATGAACAATAATAGCATAAGTTCCTATAAAAGTTAAGGCTCTTTAAAAATGTCAATTGCTAATAATTTTTGGGATAAATATATGTTGATGTATAAAATTTACAGGTCCAATGCTTTATCTCTTTTCATTATACCAAGTTTTCGTTCATGGAAAAATTGATTCTTTTGTCATGATTTTTAGTGAAACGATTTGCTTTGTGTTACGTCATTTATTTTGTAAACCCTCCTCACATTAATTCATCGTCAAAACGTGAAGGAATTGTAATGTGAATGTTAAAAGTTCCTAAAGATTTTTGTGGTATGATAGGGTAAGATGTTTTCAGGTAAAGTGATGAATTATGGTCTTTACTTAAACTATACGAATGACACATGTTTTTTATAGACATATAGATGAAAAGGAGGGTTGACATAATGCAAACGAAACCCATTAATCAATTAGATTTTGTAGACGGTGAACTGAATTCATTTGTATCCCATTTGGAAACTTCATATTTGGATCAGGCCAAAGGAGCGTTTATTGTTACGGCAAATCCCGAAATTGGATTTGAAGCAATGCAGAATCCGCGGTATGAAACAGTTCTTTCGTCTGCTGATTTTATTTTGCCGGATGGCATTGGTGTTGTTATGGTCTCCAAGTTGATCGGAAAGCCACTTCAATCCAGAATAGCCGGCTATGATTTGTTTACGTCCTTGTTGGATAAGGCTCACCAAAAGAAAAAGCGTGTTTTCTTTTACGGTGCAGCAAAACATGTTATTGAGCAAACAATCGAACGAATCCGCCGTGATTATCCTGGAGTTGAAATTGCGGGCTACTCTGACGGCTATGTCAAGGATCAAAGTGAAGTGGCAGACAAGATTGCTGCTGCAAAGCCGGATATGGTGTTTGTCGCGTTAGGTTACCCTGTTCAGGAGTTCTTTATCCATAAATACCGGCATTTATTCCCTCAAGCTGTAGCAGTAGGGCTCGGGGGCAGCTTTGATGTGTTTAGCGGCAATGTAAAAAGAGCGCCGTCGTTTTTTATCCGTTTTCACCTTGAATGGATGTACAGGCTGATCACCAACCCATCGCGCTGGAGAAGAATGCTTAGCATTCCTAAATATGTTACAGCCGTGCTGAAGCATGAACGAGCTTCAGCCAAGCCGCAATATACAGGGCAGATTAAAGATCAATCACGCCACTTGTAAACGGTCTTTAAAGGAGCTATATTTTTAATGAAATATAAGAATCATTCGCTGTATCTGCGGACAATCTCTGACAGCAGAATAGAGCTGATGACAGGATGAAACTTCAATCGATGTTTGCGTTTTTTTATTCTTTGGCCATAAAAGTCATTGGCGCTTCACTCTTTTGGATAAAACCGGGGAATCAAATGACACTGCTTGTCTCTTTTCCTGATAATGCCCGTGCCCTATTAAAGGAATATCAGGAGGGACATTATTCATTTCACATTAATGTGCTGCTTACCCAGCACGCCAAGTCACTGGCAGATGAATTCCCGGCACTCCCTGTCTCAGTTATTAATGAAAAACATCCGCTTCATATATGTAAAGCGGTCTTTTCTATGCTGAGCAGTAAAGCCGTGGTTGTTGATAATTATTTTGTTTTAACAACTGTTTTGGCCAGCCGGCCGGATATTGAGTGCATACAAGTCTGGCATGCGAACGGAGCGTTTAAGCGCTTTGGATTAAAGGATATCAATACTCAGAATCGTTCCCGGTCTGACGTGAGACGCTTTCGTAAGGTATATGCTTCATATGACCGGATTGTCGTCGGTTCTGAACACATGGCTGACATATTTAAGGAATTTTTCGATATCACAGAGGATAAATTTCTTAGATTTGGCGTGCCTTTAACTGATGCTTACTATGAGGCCGGCAAAAACGGTCATGAACTTAAATGCAAACACCATCTGCCGGCAGGGAAAAAAATCATTCTGTATGCCCCGACTTTCAGGGACCATCAGTTTGAAAGCTTTTCGCTGCCGTTTTCAGAAAAACAGCTGGCATATGATTTAAAAGGAGAATTTTTGCTTGCGGTAAAATTGCATCCTGTTATGAAACAATCTGCAGATTTACCTGTCAATAATGAGTGGATAAAAGATGTATCAGATCTCCCTCTTGCAGACCTATTAAAAATGAGCGATCTGTTAATATCGGATTACTCTTCAGTTCCTTTTGAATTTGCTCTGTTGGACAAACCCATTCTGTTTTATGCGTATGATATGGATGCTTACGACAAAACACGCGGCTTGATTAGAAATTATGCAGAGGTGATACCTGGGGTGCCTTGCAGTAATTCAGAAATGCTCCTAGAACAGATAAAAGATATAAACAATCTTCAATCTGAAGTGGAGCGTTTTTCCCGTGAATGGAATTTGTACTCTAAAGGGAATGCCAGCAAGCAGCTTTTAAGCTATATAAACAAGAAATCATTCTGATCTTTATATATAATAGAGATCGTTATTGCAAATAATATGAAAACCCTTTATAAAACATTATGAGTTGTGGTAAGGAAGGAGTCATTTTATGATTTATGCTGAGATTCTAGCCGGTGGAAAAGGTTCCCGCATGGGAAATGTCAATATGCCAAAACAGTTTTTGCCGTTAAATAAACGCCCTATTATTATTCATACGGTTGAAAAGTTTTTATTAAATGACCGTTTCGATAAGATTTTGATCGTTTCACCTAAAGAGTGGATTAACCATACAAAAGACATTTTAAAAAAATTCATTGGAAACGATGAGCGCCTGGTCGTGGTGGAAGGCGGAAGCGACCGCAATGAATCAATTATGAGCGGCATCCGTTATATAGAAAAAGAATTTGGCATTCAAGATGATGACGTGATTATTACGCATGATTCTGTGCGCCCGTTTTTGACTCATCGCATTATCGAGGAAAACATTGATGCTGTTCTTCAATATGGCGCTGTCGATACAGTCATATCAGCTATTGACACAATTATCGCTTCAGAAGACCAAGAGTTTATCTCTGATATCCCTGTACGCGATAATATGTATCAGGGACAAACACCGCAAAGCTTCCGCATCAGCAAATTAGTCGAGCTTTATAATCAGCTGTCAGATGATCAAAAAGCCGTACTGACTGACGCTTGTAAGATCTGTTCGTTAGCAGGTGAAAAAGTGAAGCTGGTTCGCGGTGAAGTCTTTAATATTAAAGTAACGACACCATATGACTTAAAAGTGGCAAATGCCATTTTACAGGAGCGAATTTCACAATGATTAATCAAACGTATCGTTTAGTTTCTGCCCGACAGTTTGAAGTGACGTATAAAGATAAAGTTGTCCATTCAGACAAGGTTGTTGTCCGGCCAACCCATTTATCCATCTGCGCTGCCGACCAGCGATATTACACTGGTTCCCGCGGCAAAGAAGCTATGGATAAAAAACTGCCGATGGCCCTGATCCATGAAGGAATCGGAAAAGTGATGTTTGATCCGACCGGCACTTTTAAAGTCGGAACACGGGTTGTCATGGTTCCGAATACACCGGTTGAAGAGCATGAAGTGATTGCGGAAAATTATCTGCGATCCAGCAGATTCCGTTCCAGCGGCTATGACGGTTTCATGCAGGATTACATGTTTATGGCCCCGGATCGGCTCGTTGAACTTCCGGACAGCATTGACCCGCATGTAGCTGCTTTTACCGAGCTAATCACCATTGCAGTTCACGCGCTTTCCCGATTTGAACGGATGGCGCATAAGAAGCGTGACACATTCGGTGTCTGGGGGGACGGAAACCTCGGATTTATCATGACGCTTCTTTTGAAGAAGAAGTACCCGGACAGCAAGGTATTTATTTTCGGAAAAACGCCTTATAAACTTGAACACTTCTCTTTTGTTGACGCGGCTTATCAAATTAACGACATTCCTGAGGATGTAAGAATCGATCATGCCTTTGAATGTGTAGGCGGACGCGGCAGTGAAAGTGCGATTGAACAGATCATCACCCATGTCCATCCTGAGGCATGTGTAGCGCTCTTAGGCGTATCTGAATACCCAGTTGAAATCGAAACCAGAATGGTGCTTGAAAAAGGGATTACGCTGATCGGCAGCAGCCGCAGCGGACGCGAGGATTTTGCCCGTACTGTAGACTTTTTAGCTCAATACCCAGAAGTGGTTGATTATTTAGAAACATTAGTCGGCGGACGCTTCCCGGTACGCAGTATTGAGGAAATTACACACGCGTTTGAAGTAGATTTGACTTCATCTTGGGGAAAAACTGTTATTGAATGGGATATTTAAACAGTGAAAACATTCCTTACACGAATTATAAAAGGAGTATTCGGCACTGCTTATAAACTATTGAGCGCTTTATTACCAGTACAGCATAACAAAGTTGTCATAGCTTCCTATCGTGAGGATCATTTAAGTGATAATTTTAAAGCAGTCTATGAAAAGCTGAAGCAAGATCCGTCTCTTCGCATTACCCTGCTTTTTCGTAAGATGGAAAAAGGGTTGATCGGACGAGCTTCGTATTTGCTTCATCTTTTCAGCTCTTTATATCATCTTGCCACATGCCGTGTGCTGTTATTGGATGATTATTATTTTCCTTTGTACGTTGTGCCCAAACGAAAGGAAACAGTCGCCATCCAGCTTTGGCATGCTTGCGGTGCGTTTAAAAAGTTTGGCTACAGCATTGTGAACAAGCCGTTTGGGCCTTCTTCCGATTACTTGAAGATCGTTCCTGTGCATTCTAACTATGACTATGCAATTGTCAGCGCACCCGCTGCTGTTCCGCATTTTGCTGAAGCTTTTCAAATGGAGCAAGAGCAGATTTTGCCGCTTGGTATACCTAGAACGGATTATTTTTATGATCAAGAACATATTCGCACTGTTCAAGATGAGTTTGATCGGGCTTATCCTGAACTAAAGCATAAGAAAAAGCTTTTGTATGCTCCTACCTTTCGAGGCAGCGGACATCATCAAGAGGGTTACGCTACCCCGCTTGATCTGCTACAATTAAAATCAGCGCTAAACCATAAAGATTATGTCGTCATGCTCCATCTTCATCCGTATATGCGCCAGCACGCGCGTCCGGAAGAGGATGATTTTGTGCTGGATTTATCCGATTCGTACTCTTTGTATGATTTGATGGCAATCTCTGATGGACTGATAACCGATTATTCTTCAGTCATTTTCGAATACAGCCTGCTGAAGCGTCCGATGTATTTTTACTGCCCGGATTTAGAAGACTATTTAGAAGAACGTGATTTCTACTATCCATTTGAATCATTTGTGCCTGGGCCGATTTCTAGGGACGCTACATCGCTTGTTCGAGACATCGAGAATGTGCACGAAGCTGATACGAAGCGGATTGAAGCTTTTTCACAGAAGTTTATTACCCATCAAGACGGCAAATCTTCAGAGCGGGTAGCCGATTTTATTTCATCATTTTTAACATCTGGTGCCGATTAGGAGAAAGTGAGGTACAAAGTGAAGCTTGCCAGAAAGATTAAGAACAGACTTTTCAGATCAAGAAAAAACGTGAAAAAAGAAAATACAGCTCTGATTGTTCATCCAACAGATAACAGAGTTTTTTCTCTTTTTGATAAAACGAAGCGTGTCGAAGAAAATCAGCAAGTGCCTGTCAGAAAAATTTCTGAGTTTTCTTGGAATGGGTCGATCCTTAAGATTGCGGGTTATATGTATATTAAGGGCCTGCCTCTGCAAAAAGAGGATCAGGTTCGCAAACGTTTATTATTGGTGAACAACGGTGTTTTATTCACAGCTGTTTCGTTGCGCGATTGTCCTGTAGAACAGTTATCCATCAATACTGCAAATGTGCCTGAAGCCTATAAATGGGCAGGATTTTCACAGCAGATTAACTTTTCTAAATTGATGAATGACAAGCCTCTTCCACAAGGCGAGTATAAGCTATTTCTCGAAATCGAGGCAGTCGATGACCAAAATATCAAACACCAGGAAGTGCATACGGTCGGAAATGTCAGCAGTTTCCTCTCTAATGATGTGTATGCGACAAAGATGGAATTTCATTCAGCTAAAAAGCTGATGAAGTTCAATTTGATTGTCAACTATGATGAGAGCGAAAAGACGATTAATTTGTCTTGCAACAAGCTTCAGGAAATTGATCCAAGCCTGTTAGAGCTCGATACCGGGAAAGAAGCAAACCGCTTTTTACGCAAGCTGAATACGAGCTTGTTCCATTTTGCTTATGATGTGTTCCGCCTGCTTCCAATTAAGCCGAACAAGATCGTATTTGCTTCTGACAGCCGTCTTGATTTGACAGGCAACTTTGAATTTGTTTACGAGGAACTGCTGAAGCGGGAAGAAAACTTTGATTTTAAATTTTTCTTAAAGAGCAGCATACGTGACAGAAAAAGCCTGTCTGAACTCATGTCAATGGCTTATCATTTTGCGACTAGCAAAATCATTTTCATTGATGATTTTTATCCAATTATTTATCCGTTAAAAATTCGGAAAAAGGCCGAACTTGTCCAGCTGTGGCATGCTGTCGGCGCATTTAAAACGTTTGGTTACAGCCGAATCGGACTGCCGGGAGGACCGTCGCCGCATTCGAAAAACCACAGAAACTACACGAAGGTTATCGTCAGCTCTGAAAATATACGGAAGCACTATGCAGAGGGCTTTGGCGTGGACATTGAGAACGTGATTGCTACCGGTGTTCCGCGAACTGACTTCTTCTTTGATGAAGCGAAAAAAGCATTTGTGAAGGAACGTCTTTATACGGAATATCCGTTCCTTAAAGATAAGAAGGTTATCCTCTTTGCGCCTACTTTCCGCGGAAATGGGCAGCAATCGGCTCATTATCCTTTTGAGGTGCTTGATTTTGACCGTCTGTATCATGAGTTAAAGGATGAATATATCTTCTTATTTAAAATACATCCATTTGTGCGGAACGACGCCAATATCCCTTATCAGTATAGCGATTTCTTTTATGATTTCTCTTCTTTCAGAGAAATCAACGAGCTATTGCTTGTGACGGATGTATTGATTACGGATTATTCATCAGTATGCTTTGAATATGCTTTATTAAATAAACCGATGATCTTCTTCAGCTACGATGTTGATGATTATATTCGGAAACGCGATTTCTATTACGATTACTTTGACTTTATTCCGGGTCCGCTTGCAAAAACGTCTGATCAAATGATTTCTATTATTAAAGAAGAAAAGTATAACTTCGATCAAATTGATTCATTTGTACATTATTTCTTTGATGATCTGGATGGTAAAGCAAGTGAACGTGTCATTGATCAAATTGTTTTCCCTCAGGAAGAGGAACCATTAGAGGATAAAGTTCTTAAAAGATAATGATAAAAACACCTTTTGCCGCGGCAAAAGGTGTTTTTTTATTTATAGATACTCCGGAACATCATAATACAGCGTGTATCCATCCAGCAATGAATACAGGCTGTACATGCGGTTTACTTGTTTGTATGCCCAGCCGATGTCTGTTGCGTATTGGTGTGCAGCTGTGGCTGACCATCTCATCTTGTATAGCGTATCTTGATTGTAGGCTGTGTTATGAATGTAGGATGTGCCTATGAATTTGGCGCCCCCGATAATGGCGGCTTCTGGAGTGAACCAGCCTTGCTCGTATGCGTATTTGGCACCGTAGTAGTTCGGGTTGCTATCGTATGCGCCGATTCCGTACATGTTATAAACGGTCTTTCCGTTATAGGTTAAACCATTGGCCAGTACGGACGTTCCGTTGCCTGTTTCAAGGAGAGCGTGTGAGATTAAATATAGCTCGTTGATGCTGTACTTATTTGCGGCATCGATAAATGCCTTTGCTTTCCCTGTCAGGATGCCTTTGCCCGCAAGCACTTTCTGATTGACCTCGGCAACGCTGAGGCCGGCTGTCTGTGACAGCTTAAGAAATTGGAAGTAGTATTTGCTGTCCATGGAAAAGTTGTTTGGGTCAACGTATTGTCCTACTTCATCACTGCTAGCGTTTCTCCACCCCATATTGATTTTAGCCCAGCCGTTTGTCTGGCCGATGATTCTCACTTTATCACCTTTTTTTAATTGGCCGATGACGTTCGTCGGACTGACTGCCGGTGTTGACCGGATGTTAAGGACATCAGCTGTGACCGTTGAGGTTGCAGTATTGATATATGTGAGTGATACGTAAGCTGCACCGTCGGTTTGCGGGCTGACTTTCATTTGTTTTTGAACCATATCACGTAGCGATAGATTATAATTCGTTTTCATGATTTGCGGACCGTTTTTGATTTTTACAGTGGATGATGTCCATCCATATAATTGCTTCAGCTTCGCTGATGCCGCTAAGGCTGCACTATTGCCTGTGAATTGCTCGTTAAGGCTAATTTTATAAAGCGTGTTGCTTTTGGTTGTGTAGTTCGCGCTTAACTGTTGAGCTTTAAAGTAGTTCAGTCCATTGTTCAATGCTGTTTTGCTGCTAAGCTGAGATGTCAGGATTTTGTATTGTGTATATGCTGTCGCGCCTGTTTTCGCGGCCGTGCCAGAGGCGTTATTTTTTTTGAGAAAAGCAAGTACACGATCGATGTCCTCTTTGTTGATGATCGCCTCAGTGGTGATTTGATATTTACTTCCTGTTGTTTGACCCGTTTTTTTGCTGGCGGCTGAAATTTGATTCGATTTAAAAAACGTTATGGCTTCATTGACTTTTGCCGCTTCCAGCAGAGATTCAGTTGTAATTTTAAATGTGTTAGCAATTTGTTTTTTTACTGTTTTTGCTGTAGCACTCAGCTTATTTTTCTTTAAAACGTTCAAACCTTTTGTAACTTTTGTTTGGTCTGTTGTTTCTTCAGAAATGAGCTGATATTGGTTTTCGGTTGTTTTTCCAGTCGCTTTTTTCGTTGCCTTTACTTTTTTCTGTGTAAAGAAGGCCGCAGCTTTGTTGGCCTGCTGCTCACCTAATATCTGTGCAGTCGTAATTTGATAGGCAGATGACGTTGTCGTTTTTTTCACGGCAGATGATGTGTAATGCCATTTTTTCTTTTTGAAGAATGCATGGACCTTTTGTAGCTGCTGCTTCGTCAAATTTTTCATGTTTACAGTATATGATGTGCTTTTGCCAACCTTTTGATAATATCCGGACACCCCAGTGTTTTTCTTGATTTGGCTGACGGCGTCCTTCACTGTATTCAGCCCTTTGAAATAAGCCGATTGGACATTGTATACGTCCGCTGTTGTTTTTTGATTGATTGACTTGTAGCTTCCCGTAATTCCGGTGCTTTGTTTCAGCTGCTGTAACAAAGTCTTGGCATTTGCTTCGCCTGATATAGGGGCTGTTGTAAACGTGTAATAGGCTTGGCCTTTCACTGTTTCTTTTAACGATGCCTTCAGTCCCGATTCTTTTTGGAATGCATTTTTAACTTGCGCAGCCTTGCTGTCTCCGATCATAGCGCCTGATTGAATGCTTGTTACAGAAACTTCATGTGTAACGGGCTGATACGTGCTTTTTATCCCCGTTTTCTTTGTCAGGCCTTGGATAAGCTCCTTGACCTTCATCTCATCTGCTATTTCCGAGGTAACCACGTTCATGTAAAACTGGGCTGTGCCGGACATTTTCACAGCGCCGGTGACACCTGTTTCCTGCTTAAGCTTGGCCAGCAGGGTGTTTGCCTGTTTTTCACTTGATATTGCGCCGGACGTGATGGTCATATACGGCTGTTTGCTGCCGACTGGACTGGATGTGCCTGTAATGGCTGTCTGCTTTGTCAGTCCGCTCAGCAAAGTTTTAGCATCTGCTTCGCTATGTATGCCTGTAGCGGTAATCTGATAAGTTGCTGTTGTGCCTGAAGCCTGATAGGATGCATCCCAGCCTGTGTCTTTTTCGAGTTTGGCAGCAGCCTGAGAGGCTTGGGTTTCTGTACTGAATGTTTTTGCCGGCTCCACCTTATAAATCGAGTAGTCCGTATACGCTGCAGCCTGTGCTGAGCCGGTTATGGTAAAAAAGGCAAGGGACGCGGCGGACAGAAGCATCGGTGCAATTAATCTCTTTTTCATTCCTTCTCCTCTTTCTTATTCAATGAGTATATAAAACTAGTTTATTTATCGGCACGCGTATGCTCTATTTATAGGTCAATCCATTCCATTTTTGAAAAATAAAAAAAACTTAATCTCAAAGTGAGATTAAGTTTACATGTGTGACACAATCAGTGTGCATGTGCCTTTAATTGTGAAGTCGGACATATTGTAAGGCAAAATAAAATGATCGCCCTTTTGAAACGGGCATGTTTCTTTTCCATAGGTAAGCGAACCGCTTCCTTCTATTACACTGCATATCAAGAAGCTCTCATCCTGCGAAAGCTCAGCCTCTCCATCAATATCCCATTTATAGACGGAAAAGTATTCCCCTTGGACAAACGTTTTAATTGTTATTCCTTTTCTTGTTTCGGTTGATTCGTCTATATATCCGTCCACATGGGGAACGGTCGCCGCGTTAATGGCTTTTGCAAAATGAAGCTCCCTTGGCTTGCCGCTTGTTTCGAGACGGTCATAGTCGTAGACCCGATATGTGGCATCTGAATTTTGCTGGGTCTCTAACACAAGTGTCCCTTTACATAAAGCGTGTATCGTACCGCTCGGCACATAATAGAAATCACCTGGCTTAATCTTGATTCTTCGCAGCAGCCCTTCCCAGTCGCCGCTGTTAATCATTGTGACAAGCTCAGTTTTTGAGCGGGCCGTATGTCCGTAAATAATTTCTGCGTTTTCTTTGCAGTCAATAATATACCAGCACTCCGTCTTGCCGAGCTCCCCCTGTTCATTCTCTCCAGCATAATAATCATCGGGATGGACTTTGATCGACATATCTTCTTTTACGTCCAGCAGCTTCGTCAGTAACGGGAACCGGTCTCCCTCCACGCCTCCGAACAATTCCCGGTGCTCATCCCAAAGCTCGGTCAATGTCTTTCCTTTATACGGGCCATTCGCAATAGTGCTCGGTCCTTTTGGATGAGCGGAAATGGCCCAGCACTCCCCTGTTGTTTCTGATAGAATGTCATACCCGAAGGCATCGCGTAAAGCGGTGCCGCCCCAGATCTTTTCTTTAAACACTGGCTTGAAAAAAATCGGTGATTGCGTCATGATCCGTACCCCTCCCCTTTAAATGGCTGATCATTATTTTCCCGATGCGTGCCCCTTACAAACGCCCGTATGTCTGTCTGCTTTTCAATGACAACATATGTACAAAGCATGATGTATCCATGACCCCTTTTGAGAAAACGCTTCCTTTTTATTATATCACTTTGAAAAGAAGGTTTGTTTCAGCCTTTTCCTTATGAAGAATAATTCTCCTTTTTTGATACAAATTAAGAAGAACCGTCAATATGTTTTATAAAGGGGAGAAACTATGCAAATCGACTCTGATCTCCAGCGTAATGTAGAAACATTGAAAAAAAAATTGGGGCAAAACGACGATATTATGTTTTATACGTTTTCTTTCGGAGACAGCAGACAGAAGGCTTGCCTGCTGTATATTGACGGTTTGACAGAAAATAAGCTTCTGGCGCAATACGTCATTTCTCCCTTACAAAAAGAATCGTTAGCTCAAAAAGATGGCTTAATTGAGGATTTATCCGCTTTCTTCTTCGGCTATCATCACAGCGTTGTTTCTACAATAAAAGAAATACAGCAGCTCATTTTTTCCGGACATACCATTTTGCTGGCTGATGGTTACAGTGCGGGGCTGGCATTTGACACAAAAACATTAAAGTCGCGCAACCTTGAAGAGCCTTCCTCTGAAATCGTGGAGCGCGGGCCGAAAATAGGCTTTATTGAAAAACTGCGGACAAACACGGCGCTTTTGCGAGAGCGGACGAGTGACCCTAATCTCGTTATAAAAGAAATGACAATAGGCAAAAGGACGAAAAAAAAGATAGCTGTCGCTTATATTCAGGATATTGCCCCTGATTATGTCGTAAAAGAAGTGTTTAAACGGCTGAAATCCATCACGACAGATGATTTGCCGGAATCAGGCACACTTGAACAGCTCATTGAAGATGAACCCTTTTCAATCTTTCCTACGATTTTAAGCACAGAACGCCCTGATCGTGTAGAAAGCTCATTGTTAGAAGGACGGGTCTCTATATTAGTGGACGGTACACCATTTGCATTGATTGTACCGGCAACGGTGGATGAATTTATTCATTCACCGGATGATTACAGCCAGCGCTGGATTCCAATGTCTCTTATTCGTTTGCTTCGTTATTCAAACATCCTGATTACCATTTATTTGCCTGGCTTATATATTTCTCTCGTTTCCTTCCACACCGGCCTTTTGCCGACGAGAATGGCTATTTCGATTGCAGGCAGCAGGCTGAATGTACCCTTTCCGCCTTTTGTCGAAGCTTTTATTATGATATTTACGATAGAACTGATCAGGGAAGCCGGTTTAAGACTGCCAAAACCGATCGGACAGACGATTGGGCTTATTGGAGGCGTTGTCATTGGACAGGCAGCCGTACAGGCGCAAATCGTCAGCGCACTGATGGTCATAGTTGTATCAATTACCGCATTGGCATCCTTTACTGTGCCTTCATACGCCTATAACTTTCCGCTGCGGATTATTCGCATTGCGGGTATGATAAGTGCCGCGATGCTTGGCATGTATGGCGTCATCATGGTCTTTCTGTTTGTGATCGGCCACTTGATGCGACTGAAAAGCTTTGGCCAAGATTACATTATTCCCATAATGGCACAGCCCGGACAAGATTTAAAGGACACTGTGATTCGCGTCCCTACCCTATTTTTAAAAAGAAGGCCGACCCGCAAAGACACAAAAGATAAAATCAGACAAAGGTGATGGCTATGATGCAATCAGAGGACAAGCTTACATTTATGCAGACGCTTATTATGGTAAGCAGTACAATGATCGGTGCCGGCGTCTTAACCCTTCCCCGCTCAGCAGCTGAAACCGAGAGTCCTAGCGGCTGGATTATGATCCTACTGCAGGGCGTTATTTTTATTATTTTTGCACTACTTTTTTTGCCTTTTCTTCAACGAAACAGCGGAAAAACAATTTTTGAGCTCAACAGTATTGCTGCCGGAAAATTTATCGGTTTCTTTTTGAATGTATTTATTACCCTTTATTTTATCGGTATCGTATGCTTTCAAGCCCGGGTCTTGGGAGAGGTTGTCGCATTCTTTCTATTAAAAAACACGCCGATGGCGGTTGTCATCATTATATTTCTGGCGGTTGCCATCTATCATGTGGCCGGAGGTGTTTACCCCATTGCGAAGGTATATGCGTATATCTTTCCTATCACTATTATTATTTTTCTGATGCTTCTGATGTTTAGCTTTCGTTTGTTTCAATTAGATTTTATCCGACCTGTTTTTGAAGGCGGTTATCAAAGCTTTTTCTCTTTATTTCCTAAAACCCTTTTATATTTTTCAGGATTTGAAGTCATTTTTTATCTCATTCCCTTTATGAAAGATCCGAAGAAGGTAAAAAAAGCTGTCGCTTTGGGCATTGCAACCTCGACTGTTTTCTATAGCATTACCTTGTTTATGGTCATTGGCTGTATGAGTGTGGCTGAGGCTAAAACAGTGACGTGGCCGACCATTTCACTCATCCATGCATTAGAAATCCCAGGGATTTTTATTGAACGATTTGACCTGTTTTTACAGTTGACTTGGACAGCGCAGCAATTCGCCTGTATGCTCGGTTCCTTTAAAGGCGCGCATATCGGATTAACAGATGTTTTTCATCTGAAAAATAAAAACAATCCGTGGCTGCTTGCTGCATTGCTGGCTGTTACATTTTTCTTCACAATGTTACCTGACGATTTGAATGCCGTGTTTTATTACGGTTCACTTCTCGGATATGCATTTTTAGGTGTTATTATCATACCATTTCTCATCTGGTTTTTGAGCTGGGTACAGAAGAAGCTAGGGAGGGGTCAGCTGCAATGAAGACAATAATAAAGCTTGCAGCAATGGTTCTGATGCTGCAGCTACTCTGCGGATGCTGGGATGTCAAAAATATTGAAAAACTGTCTTTCGCCAGGGGACTTGCTATCGATGAAACTGATGACCATCAGTATAAATTAACCTATCAAAACCTTCTTCCCCAAAGTGAAGACAGTCAATCATCAGGAAAACCGGAATTTGTCAATGTGACATCCCACGGGAAAACCATTCTCGAAGCGGTCAGTGATGTTTCCATCAAGGACCCTCCTATCTATAGTGACCATTTAAAAGTGATTCTTTTGGGAGAAAAGCTACTGAAAAATCAAAATATAGATCAAGTGTTCAACCATTTTATCCGGGACGATGAGCTGAGGCGAAGCAGCTATTTGATGGCAGCTAGAGGGAAAGCGGGAGAAATTTTCACGAAAGGAATTCCAAAGCAGCAGCTGACGATGCCTTCCGAAAAACTGATTGATCTGACAAATAACAGCGGATATAACGGGAAAATTATGATGCCGCTTCGCATCGGGAGAGCTTCTATCTATTGCCAAAATGGCCACAGTTTTCTCATTCAAGCCGTAAAAAACCAAAAGGGAAAAGCAAAGTATGACGGGGCTGGCATTATTAAAAGCGGCAGCAATACACTCGTCGGATTTCTTTCAGCGGACGAAACACAAACACTGACATGGGTCATGGGGACAATCCAAGGCGGCGTCATGCCGGCGGAAGAAAAAGGACGTCCGATTACATTTGAGATTAAGAAGTCCAAATCAAAAATCAAACCTGCCATTCAGAATGGAAAGCCTGTCTTCCATATTTCTGTCAAAACAACAGGCATTCTGACAGAAGATCAAAATCCAAAGGAAAACTCTTTTAGCGAGAGCTATTTGCGCAAACTGGAAAACATTTTTGAGCAAAAGCTGAAGCACGATATCAAGCAGATTATGGATCAGCTGCAGCATACGTATAAAGCAGACCCTATCTTTTTATCTGACTACATTCGGATACAATACCCGGATTACTGGAATAAAGTAAAAGGGCATTGGGATGAAACGTTCACTGAGGCGGAGTTCACATACGATATTTCTTTCAAAATCATTAATTTTGGAACAGTTGGGAGGTAAGCAGCAAAAAGGGTGCGCCAATTGGCAGCACCCTTTTGAATATGATTTACGTTTCCACTGTCTGCTGTTTACCTGTCGATCCTCCCTGTCCGTTTTTGTCCCTTAAATCTTGCTCAATTTCTTCAAGGCTTTTTCCCTTCGTCTCTGTCACTTTAAACCGGACAAATAAGAACGCCATGATACCGATCGCGGCATAAATCAGGAATAAATAACTAATGCCGATCGCTTCCATTAATATTGGATAGGTGAGTGAAACAATCAGTGTCCCAACGTGCAGCATCAAAGTCGATACACCGGTACCAATTCCTCTGACATGGAGCGGGAACAATTCAGGAAGCATCACCCAGACAACCGGGCCCCAGCTGACGGCAAATACAACGATAAACACGCCTAAGCAAATGACTGTCGTCCAAGATGCGGCCGGGGTGTTATCGAAAAAGAGATTCACCATAGCCAGGATGATCAAGCTGATCACCATGCCGGCATTCCCGAATAACAGCAGCGGTTTTCTGCCGACTTTATCAATGATTTTAATGGCGAGAAGAGTCATCAGAACATTCACTGTTCCGATTCCGACCGTTCCTAAAATAGAGGCGGAGTTTCCGAACCCAACGTTTGTAAAGGTCTTCGGCGCATAATAAATGATTGTGTTCGTACCGATAAATTGCTGCAGAAACGCCAGTCCCAGGCCGGCAATCAGAGCGGGACGCACCCATGGATCGAACAGCTCCTTCAGACCGCCTTCGTCCTCTTTTTCCGCTTCTTGAATATCATGAATTTCCTGATCAATATCCTTTGTGCCACGCAATTTTTCGAGAACCTTTTTCGCTTTATTCTCTTCGCCATTCGTAAACAGCCAGCGCGGGCTCTCCGGCATAAACAAAATACCAATCAGCAATAGCAATGATGGCACGGCAGCAAGTCCAAGCATCCAGCGCCACGCTTCCGCATCGGCAAATATGTAATTGACGATATAGGAAAGCAGGATGCCGACCGTAATCATCAGCTGGTTGAGGGACGATAACGCACCCCGTTTCTCTTTTGGCGCAAGTTCAGACAAATACAGCGGCACGATCGTTGTCGATGTTCCGACTGCCAGTCCCAGAAGGATTCTAAACAGCACCATCACTCCTGTATTTGGTGCAAGCGCAACACCCAAGCCGCCTATACAGAACAGCAGCGCGGCAGCCATAATCACTTTTCTTCTGCCAAAGCGGTCCGTCAACTTGCCAGCCGCTCCGGAACCGAGTATCGCTCCGATTAATAAGGAGCTGACAACAAGTCCCTCTGTAAAGGCATTGAGGCCTAAATCCTTTTTCATAAATAAAATGGCTCCCGAAATGACGCCGGTATCATAGCCGTATAAAGCGCCACCAAGAGCGCCGAAAAAATAAAGCCATATATTTGACTGCTTCTTCATAGAAATGACTCCCTTTCTCCTATCAGTGATCCAATGGTACTGTCCACGGAGTTTTTTAGAAATCTATTAGCCTATTTTTCTGACAAGTAAACCTATGCAGACGTACAAACATCACATATCCATTAATTTACTGGCGTTTTTTTCAACTTTACCGAAACATTTTTTTCCCCAGCGGCGTCCAATATAAGGTGATTCAGCACATTATCATTCATCTTAAAAAACAAAAACATATAAATATAGGAATTTTTATCGAATATTGTCTTATCAGGAGTTGCCGTATGGCAAAATGAATGGTACGCTTCAACTATTAATGAAACGAGAGGTATGGATATGGAAGAACGATCACAGCGTAAGAAGAAAAAGAGACGTCTGAGAAAATGGGTTAAATTATTAATTGGTTTTATTGTTATTTTAATAATTGCAGCTGGTTCTATTGGTACCTACGCTTATGTAAAGTTAAACAATGCAACAAAACATGCACATATTGATTTAAATGATAATGGTCAATCAGTTAAACGCATCAAAGAATTTGACCCAAAGAAAGACTCATTTACAGTATTACTCTTAGGTATTGATTCAAGAGTTGCAAAAGGTGAGACGGTTGATGATGCTCGAAGTGATGCTAATGTCTTAGTTACTTTTAATCGAAAAAATAAAACAGCAACAATGTTAAGTATTCCCAGGGATTCTTATGTCAACATTCCCGGTTATGGTTATGATAAATTTACACATGCACACGCATATGGAGGGGTAAAACTCTCAGCAAAAACTATTGAAAACCTTCTAGATATACCAGTCGACTATGTTATAGAAGGTAATTTTGATGCCTTTAAAGACGTCGTTGATGAATTACATGGAGTCAGTATAGATGTGAAGAGCGAAAAAATCGCTAATCAAATTAAAAAAGATACAAAAGGAAAAGTCGTCTTAAAACCTGGCGTTCAAACTCTAAATGGTGAAGAAGCGCTTGCATATGTAAGGACACGTAAAGCTGATACAGATTTCCAACGAGGACAAAGACAGATGGAAGTCTTAGATGCTATAATAAAAAAATCTAAATCATTAAGCTCTATTCCAGCATATGATGATATTGTTGATAGTTTAGGGAAAAACCTTAAGATGAATTTATCTTTAAATGATGCAATCGGTTTATTTCCTTTTATAACCTCTTTAAAAACAGTTGATACTGAACAGCTTACTGGTTCTGATATTTATCTCTATAGCTCTCGTGAGCGGAAAAAACTTTATTATTTAAAACTTGATAATGAAAAGTTGGAAGAAATAAAAACGAATTAAAGAATGACATAAGTAATTGATTTTAACGGAATGGTCTTTACCATTCCGTTTTTTTGTTCTTATTGTTGAAAAATAGGATCGTAAGGTTTAGCCTTGACCTATACGATTTATGTTTCGTATGAAAGCTGAACATACTACACGAAGCAGTTTCATTTTTAAGGAGGTTTCCCCTACATATGAAATTAATAGCGATTGATTTAGACGGTACATTACTGAATAAAGAAAGCATTATTTCTGAGGAAAACAGAGCGGCTATCAAGCGGGCGCTTGATGCAGGCATCCTCGTTACCATTTGCACAGGAAGAGCAACGTTTGATGTTAAAGCGCTGCTGGAAGACTTGGATATCCCCATCATCGCGGCAAATGGCGGAACGGTTCATGACAAAGGCTACCGCCTGATCAGCCGGACATTAATGGATCAAGAGGCCGGCAAAGCGATCGCTGATTACCTGCTCTCAAAAAATATTTACTTTGAAGTATATACTGACGACCATCTGCTTTCTCCTTTTGACGGCGAATCTAAGCTTCAAGCAGAGCTTGATATTTTAAAGAGCGCAAACCCAAACGAAAACACGGATGAATTGTGGCAAGGGGCCATGACTCAGTTCAAGCAGTTTGGCATCAAACCAATCCCGCATATCGAATCAATTTTTGACGGCAGCGAAAACATTTACAAGCTCCTTTGCTTCTCTTTTGATATGGAAAAACTGAGACATGCGAAGGAAGAACTGAAGCATCATAAAAAACTGGCACAAACCTCTTCCGGAAAGCACATTATCGAAATTCTCCCAGCCTCTTCCGGCAAAGGGCGCGCATTGACTGAGCTTGCCGGCAAATACGGAATTAAGACGCAAGATATCTATGCGATTGGTGACAGCCCGAATGATTTATCCATGTTTGAAGTGGCAGGACACCGAATTGCCATGGAAAATGCGATTGATGAACTGAAAGAAAAAAGCACTTACGTGACGAAAAGCAATGATGAAAATGGCGTGGCCTATTTTATAGACCAGCTTCTTTCCGGCCAATATGCATAAAAAAAGACTCCAGTTTCTCTGGAGTCTTTTTTTATTGCACCCGAATACCTCCCGCGTATTTATCTTTCCAATACGTGCTCGTATTCATATTCGTAATGGTTACACCATTTGTTAATGTGACATGAACGACTTGCCCATTTCCGATATAGATGGCCGGGTTTAAGCTTGTTGATTGGAAAAAGACAATGTCGCCAGGTTTCAGATCAGCCTTATCAACCTTTGTTCCCGCTTTATATTGGCCAGTCGCGTATCGGGGCAGTGAAATGCCCGCCGCTTTCTCGTAAACATATTGGATAAAGCCAGAAGTATCAAAACCTGTTTCCGGAGAAACCCCGCCCTTTTTGTAAGGAACTTCCCCGATATAAAGCGTCGCCTTCGACACAATCGGATTTTCTTTCGGAATCGTCAGGTTGTTAAAGCGGCGGATGCCTGTCATCTTAGATTTCCAATAATCCTCTGATAAGTAGGAAATGGTTACTTTTTCTGACCTGCTCGCCTGAATAAATCTTCCTCCGCCAGCATAAATCCCGGCATGTGAGATTCCTTTTTTGTACGTGTTGCTGAAATAGACGACATCGCCGGGCTTTATGTTCTGTGGCGCCACCTTCTCGCCCACTGCCCACTGCTGCTCTGCCGATCTCGGCAGATATATGCCAAGCGCCTGTTTAAAGACATATTGCACAAGCCCTGAGCAATCAAAGCCCTCTGACGGTGTGCTTCCGCCAAAGACGTACGGAATGCCGAGGTATTTTTCGGCCTCCTGCACAACAGAGACATCAGCAGTTGCCGGATCGGCAGCAATTCGTTTCGCCCCAATGTAAGAGCCGCTCCAATAGCTGCTTTTTTCGTAATTTGTGACAATAACACCTTTTGATAGCGTGCTGTGAATCATTTGCCCGTCTCCAATGTAAAGAGCGGCGTGTGTCGGTGCAGTCCCGCTGCTTCCCGCTTTTTTGAAAAATAAAATATCACCTGGCTTTAGATCTGCCGGTTTTACTGCTGTCCCGACTTTTGACTGGTCGTTCACCGATCTCGGCAGATGAATATCAGCCTGACCGAAAACATATTGAATCAATCCAGACGAATCGAAGCCTTCTTTCGGTGTTTCACCGCCGTATTTATACTTATACCCAAGCCATTTCTTTGCTTCACTGATGACCAGATCAAATTTTGTATCAGCCTCCGCAATATCCGCTTTTGTCATAATAGGAACCAAAAAACAAATCATAACGGCCACAAGCAAAAACTTCTTCCAGTTTGCCAGTGTGTTCACTTTTACTATCTCCTCCTCTATTTGCAGTTTTAACATCGGTATTTTTCTAGATATGTTAAGAGACTTTTTCATATTTTCACAGAATGAATATGCTGGCTTTCGAAATGGCAAATAAAAAAAGAGAATGTCTCGAAAGACATTCTCTTTTTTTATTTGTTATTTAGCGGCGTTTGCCGTTTCTTCCTGCTGTTGAATTTTATGAATTTCCGTATCGATTTTCTGCTTTTCCTGATCAGTCAGCTGATCGTTGAATTTGAAAGCTGACATAAACATAAACACGACTGCAACGGCAACAAACGGCCAGATGGCTTTGACAAATTTCATCTTATATCACTCCATTATTTAGAATTTAGTTTGTCACTGTGATCGACATCAAAAGTCAGTTTTCCGTCTTCTACTTCCCATGCAAAATTAGAGTCTTTCGTCAGTTCGCGAATAATTGTTTTCTGTTTCAGACTGCCTTTTTTAACAGGGGCTGGTGTCGCTTCATGGATATCAATCGGCGTTACCTCAAAGTGCCCCGTTCCATTTTTCTTTAAATGATACTGCACCAGCGCACTGTCTCTAGTTCTTGTCCAGCCTTGGTCAAACACAAAGTTCCCCAGACTGTAGAAAATGACGGTGCCGTTATAGACTTCGATCGGTTCAAGGACGTGCGGGTGATGGCCGACAATAATATCAGCACCTGCATCAGACATAGCTCTTGCCAATTGGCGCTGGCGGTCATTCGGATCATTATCATACTCTTGTCCCCAGTGTGACTGTACAACTACGACATCCGCATGTTTTTTCGCTTCTGAAATCATTGGGATAAAGATTTCCGGATCTGCGGGAAGTACGCCCGGTGTATTCTTTTTAGCCGCAAAACCTTTGCCGGATACATCCGTGAATCCAAGGGTTGCGATTGTTACCCCATTAACTTCTTGGTATGAGATATTCTTTTTCGCATCGCTCAAGCTGTATCCAGCCCCAACGATATCGAGGTTATGTTTTGAAAATTCTTCAAGTGTATCTTTCATACCCTGTGCGCCGTAATCCATGGCGTGGTTATTCGCGCTGTTAAGGACCGTGAAGTTCATATCCTTCAGGACTTTTACTGATTCCTTGTTTGTCTGCAGATGAATTTCTTTTTCTGCTTGCTTATAGTTCTTTTTATAGGTTACCGGGTTCTCAAAGTTTCCAGCTACGTAGTCTGATGCTTTAAAGATAGGCTCAACGTATTGAAAAATACTGCTTACCCCTTTTTGTTCCGTTACTCTTTCAACATAGCGCCCCATCATAATATCGCCTACAAATGAGGCTGAAAGAACGTCATCTGAATAGGTTTTAACCTTTGGCGTCTCTGCTTTGCCTGCCCACATAAAAGCAAACATGAGGACAAAAACGATCGGAATCGCGATAAATACGTGCTTATTGGTTTTCTTTTTCTGCTGTTTTGTCAGCTTCAGTAGCTTTTCATGAAAGCTCAGTTCTTTTTTCATCGTTTGACACACCTTACATTAAATTAAGTAGTAAACAAACATGATAGCAAAGGTCGCTCCGCTCAATAGCAGCGTGCTTCCGAACGTAATCGTTAACCCTTGTTTTTGAATGGTATTGGCAATTAAACCCGGTACGATAATGCCGATTCCTCGAAATTCTGCGATTTCAAATGGCACAATCGGGTATAGAAAATCAAAGGCAATTTTCAGGACGATCCCTGTAATCAGCATGGCAGCGAATTTTCTGCGTCCATACAAAATCATAAACTTGGATAAACCGAATTTCACAATGACATAGGTGAGCAAGCTGACTAACAATACGAGTAAGATGAAGACCGGCTGATTAAACACAAGTCCTAAATATCCCGGTACAACAAGCCCTGCCGGCACAATCCCTGTTTTTTCCGCAAAAATTAAACTGAGTAGTACACCTAAAATTAGTGCAATGTATAAATCTGATCCGAACATGTCTGCATTTCCTCCTAGCTTACGAGCTGCTTAACCTTGTATTCGTGGATTTTTTCAATTAATGGCTCTGCGGCACCATGAATGTTGCCGACGCCATATATGACACGGTTGTGCATTCTTTTCTTTAACAATTCCATGATTTCTTCCGTTGATTTGTACTCTAGATCATGCAGTTTGTCTGCAGGAATTTTACCTTCTTCATATGCTTTTACAATTGGTTCTGTTGTTTCACCGATTAAGATCAGTTCACTTGCTTCAATATAAGGCAATACGTCATTTGCGAATTGCTGTGTCCGATCCACCCGGTCTGCGCGGCAGTTCATAATGATGATCGGATCATCGGTTGGGTAACCGATTTCTTTTACACGTTTCCATATATTCAAAGTAGAAGAAGCGTCGTTTGCGGCAAACCCATTAACAAAGTGCCCAGGCTCACTCGGACTGATCAGCGGAAGAATTCTCATTGCTCCCGGATCTGGCGGCGCATTCAGCATTCCTTTAAACGCTGTTTCTTCATCAATGCCGAGTGCTTGAGCCACACCCAGTGCGAGAGAAGCGTTATCAGGGAATACCATATATTCAAATTTACGAAGATATTCATCAGTAATTTTCGAGTTATCAGCAATGATGACTTTTGTGTTACGCTCTTTGGCTTTTTGTTTAAAGAACTCGGTATATTCACTATCTGTAATGACAAGATGGCCATTATAAGGAATAGTAGCCGTAAACGCTTCTGCAATTTCATCAAGCGTCGGCCCCATAACATCCATATGATCTTCCAGCACGTTTACAATGACGCCGATATTGGCTTGAAGAAGTTCTTCCTGAAAGATAATTTGATAGTCCGGATTAACGGCCATACATTCACTGACGAGGGCGTTGGCTCCTCTATCTACCGTCTCTCTCATGACTTCTTTTTGTTCACCAATATTGGGTCCTTGAGGTTTCCGTTTAATTGGCTTTTCCTCCGGTGTATCCCAATAGATCATTCTTGCGTCCGTTCCTGTCGTTTTTCCGACAGTTTTGTAACCGGCTTCTATTAATATTCCGGTTGTCAGCCTTGTCACAGTGGACTTTCCTCGGATGCCGTTAATATTCACTCGAACAGGGAGGGCATCAATGTTTTTCTGATGTCGCCGTTTTTCTAATATTCCGATGACCAGTATGACAGCACAGGCTATAATGAGTAACCACATTGCTTATCGACATCTCCTTCTATATTGTTGTAAATTCATTCATCAGTATATAGAATCACTATGAATTCTCAATCGGCATTATGTAACATAATCTCCCCTAATCTACTGAGCCAAACTTCTCTTTTGAAAGAGATTTTATACCCACAAGCCGTTTTCTTTTTTTGGAAATTGACAGGACTTACATCTTATCGATTTTTTTAACACCAAAAAGGAATGCGCTTTCATTTACCAAATGATTTCCTTCTAGACGTTTAGTCACACCTTGAATGTTCAGTTTAATATGCATTTCAAATCAATCTTTTTTCCAGCCCGGTATATCAGGCTTTTGCTGATACAATGCATGTTTCCGGTTCTTATGAACACAAAATTATATTTGCCTGTTTCTTAAGGATAAGGTCATAATGTCGTCCTTTCTGCACGGAATAGACAATATTAGGCCCATACCAAATTGACTACTGGCCCCGGCAATAAAAACGGCAAACAAACAGGTCCAGGTTCTCTAACATAATTAAACATTTTCTGGGCGGATAGTCTTTTCTGTTTTATCCTATTTACAGGTCTAAACGCATGACTTTGAAACAATTTTAATAAAACTTAATATTCGTTCATGAAAAGTTCATCCAGATTTGTGAAGACTTTGTCAAAAAAAACCGTGATTACCTTTACATTCTCGTATTTATACACCATTTACAGTTTGGTTTGCTATATCGCCATGGTTTATTTTTTTCTTATTGCCAATAACGAAATGTCATGATAATCTATCTATGTAAACGGTTACACAAACGAGGAGGAGCTGTGTTGGCTACAATTAAAGATGTCGCGGGAGCAGCGGGCGTCTCGGTTGCAACGGTCTCCCGCGTCCTGAATGACAACGGCTATGTACATGAAGAAACGAGGACACGTGTGATGGCCGCCATGGAGAAGCTGAACTATTATCCGAATGAAGTCGCCAGGTCTCTTTATAAAAGAGAATCCAGGCTGATCGGGCTTTTGCTTCCGGATATTACGAACCCTTTCTTCCCCCAGCTTGCCCGCGGCGCGGAGGATGAATTGAACCGGGAAGGCTATCGGCTTATTTTTGGCAACAGTGACGAGGAATTAAATAAAGAACTTGAATACCTTCAAACCTTTAAACAAAATCATGTCGCAGGTATTATTGCTGCAACAAATTATCCTCATCTTGAAGAATACAGCGGGATTGATCAGCCAGTCGTTTTCCTGGACAGAACACCTGAAGGCGCTCCTTCTGTATCCAGTGACGGACATACCGGGGGAAAATTAGCAGCAGAAGCAATCGTTCATAGAAGCAAACACATTACGCTCCTGAAGGGTCCTGCTCACCTGCCGACTGCCCAAGACCGCTTTCACGGCGCTTTAGAGGTATTACAGCAGGCTGATGTTGATTTTCAGATCATCGAGACAGCGTCCTTTTCTTTTAAGGATGCACAAGCACTGGCAAAGGAGCTGTTTGCCATATATCCTGAGACAGACGGGATAATTGCCAGTAATGATATTCAAGCAGCGGCTGTTTTGCATGAAGCTTTGCGGCGCGGAAAAAAAGTGCCTGAGGATATTCAAATTATCGGCTACGATGACATTCCCCAAAGCGAGCTGCTGTTTCCGCCGCTGTCAACAATTAAACAGCCGGCATATGACATGGGTAAAGAAGCGGCTAAACTGCTTTTGAGTATCATAAAAAAACAGCCGCTCGCAGAAACCGCGATTCAAATGCCCGTCATGTATATAAGAAGAAATACGACAAGAAAGGAAGAAAAGGATGCGTAATATTTGTGTGATTGGAAGCTGTTCTATGGATTTAGTGGTCACCTCAGACAAACGCCCAAACGCGGGCGAAACTGTACTGGGTACTTCATTTCAAACTGTGCCGGGCGGTAAAGGGGCGAATCAGGCTGTTGCCGCTGCCAGACTTGGCGCAAATGTTTTTATGATTGGCAAGGTCGGTGACGATCATTATGGAACAGCCATCATGAATAATTTAAAAGCAAACGGTGTTCACACCGACTATATGGAACCGGTTACACATAAAGAAAGCGGCACCGCCCACATCGTGCTTGCCGAAGGTGATAACAGCATCGTCGTCGTTAAAGGCGCAAATGATGAGATCACCCCATCTTATGCGATAGACGCTCTCGAAAAGCTTGAAAATATCGATATGGTCCTGATTCAGCAGGAAATCCCGGAAGAAACAGTTGATGAGGTGTGCAGATACTGCCATTCTCACGACATCCCGATCATGCTTAACCCGGCACCGGCCCGCCCTCTGAAGCAGGAAACCATTGACCATGCCACCTATCTTACGCCGAATGAACACGAGGCAGCGATCTTATTCCCGGAGCTGACGGTTTCTGAAGCATTGGCGCTTTATCCGGCGAAGCTCTTTATCACTGAAGGCAAACAAGGCGTGCGCTATTCAGCCGGCAGCAAAGAGCGGATCATCCCTTCCTTCCCTGTTGAGCCTGTCGATACGACCGGAGCAGGTGATACGTTTAACGCGGCTCTTGCAGTGGCTCTGGCGGAGGGTAAAGATATTGAAGCTGCATTACGGTTCGCAAACCGCGCCGCTTCCCTAACTGTATGTTCTTTCGGCGCTCAAGGCGGAATGCCATCCAGAAAAGAAGTAGAGGAGCTGCTGTCATGAAAAAACACGGTATTTTGAACAGTCATCTTGCCAAGCTATTGGCTGACCTTGGCCATACTGACAAAATTGTAATCGCTGATGCAGGGCTGCCCGTTCCTGACAGCGTTCTGAAAATTGATCTCTCACTGAAGCCGGGTTTTCCGGCTTTCCGGGATGTAGCCGCAGTGCTGGCAGATGAAATGGTGGTTGAAAAGGTGATAGTCGCATCCGAAATAAAGGTGTCCAATCCAGAGAATGCGAGTTTTATAGAAACCCTTTTTTCTGAAGAGGCAGTCGACTGCCTTCCCCACGAGGAATTTAAGGAGCTGACCAAAGAAGCTAAAGCTGTCATACGAACAGGAGAATTCACACCATACGCCAACTGCATCCTGCAGGCGGGTGTGCTTTTCTAGAAAGGAGAATCGATATGCAAATCGAAATGAATGGCATTCATAAAGCATTCGCGAAAAACCAGGTGCTTTCAGGTGTATCCTTCCAGCTCAAGCCTGGCGAAGTTCATGCATTGATGGGAGAAAACGGCGCCGGCAAGTCCACCCTGATGAACATCCTGACTGGTCTGCACAAACTGGATAAAGGTCGGATCACTATAAATGGCAACGAGACGTATTTCTCCAACCCAAAGGAAGCCGAGCAGCACGGAATCGCCTTCATCCATCAGGAACTGAATATTTGGCCGGACATGTCCGTTCTTGAGAATCTATTTATCGGAAAAGAAATGTCAACGAAATTTGGTATTTTACAAACAAGAAAAATGAAAGCGCTAGCAAAAGAGCAATTTGATAAACTATCCGTCTCTCTTTCTCTTGATCAAGAAGCGGGTGAATGCTCCGTCGGACAGCAGCAGATGATTGAAATTGCAAAAGCGCTCATGACAAATGCGGAAGTAATCATAATGGATGAACCTACCGCGGCTTTGACTGAACGGGAAATCAGCAAGCTGTTTGACGTCATTACGGCTTTAAAAAAGAACGGTGTTTCCATTGTATACATTTCACATCGAATGGAAGAAATTTTCACGATTTGCGACAGAATCACCATCATGCGTGACGGTAAAACGGTCGATACAACAAACATTTCAGAAACCAATTTTGACGAGGTCGTGAAAAAAATGGTCGGACGTGAGCTGACGGAACGATACCCTAAACGCGTCCCTTCACTCGGAGACAAAATATTCGAGGTGAAAAACGCCTCCTCAAAAGGGCGCTTTGAAGATATCAGCTTTTATGTCCGTTCCGGTGAAATTGTCGGCGTTTCCGGTTTAATGGGAGCCGGACGTACAGAAATGATGAGAGGGCTGTTCGGCATTGACCGGCTCGATTCGGGAGAAATTTGGATTGCAGGAAAAAAGACTGCTATTAAGAATCCGTATGATGCTGTGAAAAAAGGGCTCGGCTTCATTACGGAAAACCGCAAAGATGAGGGATTGCTGCTCGACACATCCATTCGTGAAAATATTGCGCTGCCCAATTTGGCCAGTTTTTCTCCAAAGGGCATCATTGATTACAAGCGGGAAGCAGAGTTTGTAGACCTTCTCATAAAACGCTTGACCATCAAAACGGCTTCACCGGAAACGCACGCGCGACAATTGTCCGGCGGCAACCAGCAAAAGGTCGTGATCGCAAAATGGATCGGCATCGGCCCAAAAGTGCTCATATTGGATGAGCCGACAAGAGGCGTGGATGTAGGTGCGAAACGGGAGATTTATACGCTGATGAATGAGCTCACTGACCGCGGTGTCGGCATCATTATGGTGTCATCAGAGCTGCCGGAAATACTCGGAATGAGTGACAGAATCATCGTTGTCCATGAAGGCAGAATCAGCGGAGACATCGAAGCGCGTGAAGCGACACAAGAACGAATTATGACACTTGCCACGGGAGGGCGGTAACATGAAAACGGAACAACTGAAGCAATCAGAAAAAAAACAGATTCACTTCGATGGCGTCATGCAGAAGCTCGGCCCGTTTCTCGGTTTATTTATTCTCGTTATGATCGTATCAATTTTAAACCCGAGCTTCCTGGAGCCTCTAAATATTTTAAACCTGCTTCGGCAGGTGGCGATTAACGGATTAATCGCATTCGGCATGACCTTCGTTATTTTAACTGGGGGCATTGATCTTTCTGTCGGGGCTATTCTCGCCCTGTCCAGCGCCTTAGTCGCGGGGATGATTGTATCTGGTGTCGACCCGATACTCGCCGTCATCATAGGCTGCCTGATTGGCGCTCTGCTCGGGATGATCAACGGATTGTTAATCACAAAAGGGAAAATGGCCCCTTTCATTGCGACACTTGCGACCATGACTGTGTTCCGCGGACTTACTCTTGTGTATACAGACGGAAACCCGATCACAGGGCTTGGCACTCATTATGCCTTTCAGCTGTTCGGCCGCGGTTATTTCTTAGGAATTCCTGTACCGGCGATTACAATGGTTCTCGCCTTTGTTATCCTTTGGGTGCTGCTTCACAAAACGCCGTTCGGGCGCCGGACATACGCAATTGGCGGCAATGAAAAAGCGGCGCTCATTTCAGGCATTAAAGTCACACGTGTAAAAGTCATGATTTACGCTTTAGCCGGTCTATTATCCGCCCTTGCCGGTGCGATTTTGACTTCCCGCCTCCACTCAGCACAGCCGACAGCTGGAGAATCATATGAACTGGATGCCATTGCGGCGGTGGTCTTAGGCGGAACGAGTCTATCCGGGGGCCGCGGGCGCATTATCGGAACGTTAATTGGGGTGCTGATCATCGGCACACTCAATAATGGTCTCAACTTGCTTGGCGTCTCATCATTTTATCAGCTGGTTGTTAAAGGGATTGTCATTTTAATCGCGGTATTATTAGACCGCAAAAAGTCAGCATAGGAGGGTTTTACATGAAAAAGGCTGTATCCGTCATTTTGGCACTGTCACTGTTTGTATTGAGCGCCTGTTCGCTTGAGCCTCCCCAATGGGCGAAGCCGTCAAACTCAGATAATAAAAAGGAATTTACCATCGGCTTGTCGATCTCAACGCTTAACAATCCCTTTTTTGTTTCTTTAAAAAAGGGAATTGAAAAAGAAGCGGAAAAGCGCGGAATGAAGGTCATCATCGTCGATGCACAAAATGATTCCTCCAAGCAGACAAGTGATGTGGAGGACTTAATTCAGCAGGGCGTCGATGCGCTGTTAATTAATCCGACTGATTCATCGGCTATTTCAACGGCAGTAGAGTCTGCAAATTCAATCGGTGTGCCTGTCGTCTCAATTGACCGGTCCGCTGAACAAGGCAAAGTGGAAACCCTCGTGGCTTCAGACAATGTAAAAGGCGGAGAAATGGCCGCAGAGTTCATCGCAGACAAGCTTGGAAATGGAGCTAAGGTGGCGGAGCTTGAAGGCGTTCCGGGTGCATCCGCTACACGGGAACGCGGTTCAGGCTTTCACAAAATCGCGGATCAAAAGCTGGACGTTGTCACAAAACAATCAGCTGACTTTGACCGCACTAAAGGCCTGACTGTCATGGAAAACCTGCTCCAAGGACACCCGGATATCCAAGCGGTTTTCGCTCATAATGATGAAATGGCGCTTGGAGCTCTCGAAGCGATTAACAGCTCCGGTAAAGACATTTTAGTCGTCGGTTTTGACGGAAATAAGGATGCGATTTCTTCGATTCAAGACGGTAAGCTCTCTGCCACTGTCGCTCAGCAGCCTGAATTAATCGGTAAACTGGCAACGGAAGCAGCAGATCAGATTTTACATGGAAAGAAAGTAAAGAAAACAATATCAGCGCCGCTTAAGCTGGAAACGAAAAAATAATGCAAAGGATCAGATCTTATCTGATCCTTTTTTATGTTTAGCAACCGGCCAAAACGTGAAAGGGATAATAGAAATGATTATTTCTCTTATGTGAGGAGAGGAACGCAATGTACAAATCCACGAAAATATTGTCTACACTTGCACTTACAGCTGGAATAACTGCCGCTTCTGCTGGCGGTGCAAACACAATTCATGCACAACAGCCAGTAACAAACGTAAGCATTGATGATTTATACAGCTACCCGATTGATTCATACTTGGTTTCAGCAGAGGCTCTGAATGTCAGAACAAAGGCCTCCGCTACAAGCTCTAAAGCCGATACACTTCACCTGGGCGACAGCTTAAAGCTCATTTCGTTTTCAAACGCTGATTGGGCAAAGGTTCATTACAAAAACGGAAAGACAGGCTTTGTCTCCACTCATTACATTGTAAAGGCAGCAACAACGGTAAAAACCAAAACAAAAACGAAAGCATATACATCTGCTGAAGGAAAAAGCATCAAGACACTCCCGGCTAATACAAGCGTATCTTTTTTAGGCTGGAGTAAAACAAAAAAAGGCGGCTTTGACTTTGATTGGGTCTATGTAGATTACGGCGGTAAGACAGGTTATATCAAAACAAAGGACCTGCAAATGACAAAATAACCAAAAGGGATTCCGTTTACAGAACGGAATCCCTTTTTTCTTCGCTAATTATGGATTGAATTGTCGCATTCAAAATATTTCTCAGGAAATATTGTCGTCTGCTATGTCGAAACCTATACATGATCAACAGCATTTTTGTTTACGTTAAGGGATGGAGGTGGAAAAATGGATCAATTTGAAGCTGCATATGACTCGTATAAATCCAAACAAACAAATATCGATCAGCCAGTTGATACGTCCGGAAAAGAAGAAATTATTGCGGTCAGAAGAAATGAGGAAGACAATATTATCGCGGTGAAAACGAGCGCAGGAAGAGAACTGGACTATCCCACTGCGCTATCAGAAGCAAAAGCCGGGAAGCTCGCTCACGTTGATGTATTTCATAAATACGGACGTGACATTTTACGAAGTGAGCCAGACGGCATTAAGGATAACAACCTATCTGAATTACCTGATTTTTAATAGAGAAAGCCCTGTCCCACACCGGACAGGGCTTTTCTTTTTAAGAAAAAGGCTGCTGGATATAATCTGCTAACCGTTTTGCACTGATTGCAATATCCTCAGCATTTGCGTATTTCACACCATAAAACACATATGGCGGAAGATATGTCATGCCAATCAGATTGCTTGTCGCCTGAAACGGCTTCAGGAGCTCACTGATCGAATAATGGTTCCCTCCGCCTGCCTGATACTTTTCTGCTTCGCTTCCTGTGGAGACAGCCAGCATCAGCTCTTTGCCATGCAGAGCTTTCCCTTCTGACCCGAAGGCCCAGCCGTATGTCAGCACAAGATCCTGCCATTTTTTAAGAAGCGGCGGAGAGCTGTACCAATAAAGCGGAAATTGGAAAACAATCCGATCGTATTGCTCGCACAGCTGCTGCTCTTTGGCAACATCGATGGCTTCATCCGGATATTCCTTATAAAGCTCCCGTACAGTGATATTGTCATGTTTACTTAATTCCTCTACCCACGCCTTATTGACGACTGAGGTATCCATTTGCGGATGAACAGCCAAAACCAGTACTTTCAAGGAGACCCACACCTTTATCGTTTTAATGTTATTTTAACTAAAATCAGGTAAAGTGCCAAATGAAAAGAAAGCCCTGCACATGTGCGGGCTTTCTTTTTTTATTCCGGGCTTCCTTCAGTGGTTTCGATATCTTTGGCGAAATCCGGGTTATCCAGATTCGCATTAAAGAAATCTGCTGTATTTGGAAGTCTGAGATTCATGTTCATTTTTTGAGAGATTGTCACCGTGCAATCCTCAAGCACATAATCAAAGACGTGTCCGCCTGTATTTCGTCCTTCGTCAATGAAGTGCAGGTGATAGCCAGAAACAGCGATTCCGTTCGCATAAGCAGGAGTCAAGAAACCAACGATTGTCCCTCTGATGTTGTCAAAGTTGAAAATCGGCTGTGTTTTGACCGCTTCAACCATTGGCACATAAGGTTTTTCTTGCAGTTCTACCGTTCTTGTCTGCACTTTTTTAAACAATCCATCAATACGGATGGCATAAAATAGGTTTTTACTTGGCAGAATGCTATTGATTTCTTTTTCAAATTCTTCACGTGTCATTTTCGCATCAATTTTATGCGTCATGTCCGGTGTAAAGAACGTAAATGAGCAGAACGGAGAGCGGTCTCCGCTTTGCACCGGTGTCGCAGTGCCGTCGGAACGAAGACGATAAAATTCGCCGTCAAACCCAATCAGCTCTCCATCAAGCTTGTTAAAGGTTCCGATACCGAAGTCACCGTATTTCGGAATATCTGACAGTTCAAAATCGCCGTCATATACTCCGTCTAAAAGAGAAGTCATTGTTGATACTTGATAAATTTGGCTCACGGGCTGTTCTTTTTTGCCGCGGCTCAGCATTTGAATATTGCTTTCGTGTTTCATATTCCCTTCACTCCTTTAGTAATGTGCTGTTCTTCGAAAACAGTATCTTGGTGCGCAGAGTGCTAGAGAGCTTTTGTTTTCATCAGTTCTCCAAATTCTTTTGGGAGCTTGTCACTCGCTAAATTAACGTTATCACTGTAGTCAACTGGGACATCAATGATAACAGGGCCTTCAGCATTCATGGCTTGACGCAGAACACCTTCCAGCTGGTCTGGTGATTCGACACGCAAACCGGTTGCCCCGAAGCTTTCCGCATATTTCACGATATCAATGTTTCCAAACTCGACTGCAGATGTACGATTGTATTTTTTCAATTGCTGGAATGCAACCATGTCATATGTGCTGTCGTTCCATACAATGTGTACAATTGGAGCTTTTAAGCGCACCGCTGTCTCTAACTCCATTGCTGAGAATAAGAAACCGCCGTCACCAGAGACAGAAACGACTTTTTCACCCGGTTTCACTAATGAAGCACCGATTGCCCACGGAAGCGCAACACCAAGTGTTTGCATACCGTTACTGATCATTAATGTTAATGGCTCATAGCTGCGGAAATAACGGGACATCCAAATCGCGTGTGAACCGATATCGCATGTCACTGTGACGTTATCCTCGACTGCATTCCGTAATGCTTTAACGATCTCAAGAGGATGCAGTCTGTCTGACTTCCAATCTGCAGGCACCTGCTCTCCCTCATGCATATATTCTTTTAATTCAGAAAGGATTTTTTGCTCACGTTCCGCAAAATCCACTTTTACAGCATCATGTTCGATATGATTCAAAGTAGAAGGAATATCCCCGATCAATTCAAGCTCTGGCTGGTACGCATGATCAATGTCAGCCAGAATCTCATCTAAATGGATAATCGTCCGGTCTCCATTGACATTCCAGAATTTCGGATCGTATTCAATTGGGTCATAGCCGATTGTCAGAACAACATCAGCCTGCTCAAGCAGCAGGTCACCAGGCTGGTTGCGGAATAAACCGATACGGCCGAAGTATTGATCCTCTAAATCTCTCGTAAGAGTGCCGGCAGCCTGAAATGTTTCTACGAATGGAAGCTGAACCTTTTTCAAAAGCTTGCGAACCGCTTTGATCGCTTTAGGTCTTCCGCCTTTCATTCCGACTAAAACAACAGGAAGTTTTGCTGTTTGGATTTTCGCGATAGCAGCACTGATTGCATCATCAGGTGCAGGACCAAGTTTTGGCGCTGCCACTGCACGCACGTTTTTGGTGTTTGTGACTTCATTCACAACATCTTGCGGAAAGCTCACAAAAGCGGCCCCAGCCTGACCTGCTGACGCTGCTCTAAATGCATTTGTAACAGCTTCCGGTATATTTTTTACGTCTTGAACCTCTACACTGTATTTTGTAATCGGCTGAAATAACGCCGCATTATCCAATGATTGATGAGTTCGTTTTAAACGATCGGCACGGATAACGTTCCCAGCAAGCGCAACAACAGGGTCACCTTCAGTGTTTGCAGTCAGCAGTCCCGTTGCCAGGTTAGAAGCACCCGGTCCTGATGTGACTAAAACGACTCCCGGTTTTCCAGTTAAACGGCCTACAGCCTGCGCCATAAATGCTGCATTTTGTTCATGCCGTGCAACAATGATCTCTGGCCCTTTATCTTGTAAAGCGTCAAATACCGCATCAATTTTTGCACCTGGAATGCCAAATACATGTGTGACACCTTGCTCCGCTAAGCAATCAACAACAAGCTCCGCCCCTCTGTTTTTCACAAGGGATTTTTGTTCTTTTGTTGCTTTTGTCAACACCCTCACTCCTTATTATGCATTTTAAACATAAAAATTTAAATAAATCTTGTGATACGTTTCACTATACACTCTTTGGAAATTGACCTCCAATATCAATTCGACTTATGATTAATATGTATTACGAATTATTAACCTACGAAAGGAATGCATGATTGATGGAGCTTCGCCACCTTCAATACTTTATCGCAGTTGCCGAAGAGCTTCATTTCGGAAAAGCTGCACTTCGGCTGAACATGACACAGCCTCCCCTCAGCCAGCAGATTAAACAGCTGGAAAAAGAAGTCGGGGTGACGCTACTGAAGAGGACAAAACGATTTGTGGAGCTAACCGCAGCCGGAGAAATATTTTTAACTCACTGCCGTACGGCTTTGATGCAAATTGATCAAGCGATTGAACTGGCACAGCGTACGGCTCGCGGCGAGCACGGCCATCTCGTTATCGGTTTTGTCGGATCAGCTACATATGAATTTCTGCCGCCGATTGTCCGGGAATACCGTAAAAAATTCCCATCAGTAAAAATTGAATTGCGGGAAATCTCCTCATTTAGGCAGCAGGATGAGCTACTAAAGGGAAACATTGATATTGGTATACTTCATCCTCCGTTGCAGCATACAGCATTACATACTGAAATCGCCCAAAGCAGCCCTTGTGTTTTAGCTTTGCCTAAACAACACCCGTTAACATCTAAGGAAGCCATTACAATTGAAGATTTGAGAGATGAACCGATTATTACTGTAGCCAAGGAAGCATGGCCTACTTTATACATTGATTTCATCCAATTTTGTGAGCAGGCTGGCTTTAAACCAAACATTGTACAGGAAGCGACTGAATATCAAATGGTCATTGGGTTAGTCAGCGCCGGCATCGGGATTACATTTGTACCTTCCTCAGCTAAAAAGTTATTTAACTTGGATGTGACTTATCGAACAATAGATAAAATACAGCTGAATGCCGAATGGGTTATCGCCTATCGCAAAGACAATCAAAATCCGCTTTTAAAGCAATTTATTAATATTTCAAATTGTCAGCAGTTAAGAACTAAAGAGAGTGATGCAAGTACCTGAAATGATACTTGCGAACTCTTTTTTCTTTTGGGATTCTCATGGAATTTTAATTAATATAATATAATCGCTTAGTACAACTTCTTATCGGTATACGTATACATACAGTACAAATAGTTGGCAAGGATACTAGTAAGCGCATGACAATCGTTTGATGTTAAGAATGATAGATAGAGAGGTGACATATATTACACAGTTCACGAGTATATTAACATTGCTCGCTTTTTTCATAACAATGCTTTTTATTTTCTGGAGACCGAAAGGGTTAAATGAAGCTATCCCCGCAACAATAGGCGCTTTCATGGTGATATTATGCGGAAGTGTGTCATTGACAGACTTAGGAGAAATAGGATCAAAAGTCACAGGTGCATCGGTCACAATTCTTGCCACTATGATCATGGCCATTGCATTGGAAAGTTTCGGGTTCTTTTATTGGGTGGCTGCCAAGCTGCTCCAACAATCCAGGGGATCAGGCATCAAGCTTTTTTGGTTAACCAATTCACTTTGCTTTTTAATGACAATTTTCCTAAATAATGATGGGAGCGTTTTGATCACAACCCCCATCCTTTTGCTGGTTTTAAAATATTTAGGTTTGAAAAAACATCAAAAAACCCCTTATTTAATAAGCGGCGTTTTAATAGCTACAGCCTCCAGCGCACCGATCGGCGTAAGTAATATTGTAAATTTAATTTCTCTCAAAATGATTGGCATGGATCTATATCTGCACACTGCCATGATGTTTGTCCCTAGTATGATGGGACTCCTTTTTATGGCTTGTCTACTGTTTATTTTCTTTTATAAACGTCTTCCTAAAAGCCTGCCGGATATACCGAACCATTTTCAGTCTCTGCAACATAGAAGGTACCATCCCCTTCATTCGCCATCAGCTCCATTACCAAAACGAAATCAAACAAACATAATGTTATTTGTACTCGCATTTGTTTTTCTCGTCAGAATCAGCTTATTTGCCGCGTCATATACCGGTATCTCCGTTCCTCTTGTCGCTGTCATCGGATCGATTATCCTTTTGGCCTGGAGATGGGTTTATTTCAAAACCTCTCCTAAAGACTTGTTATACAAATCACCTTGGCACATTTTTATTTTCGCTTTTACTATGTATATCCTCATTTATGGGCTGCACAATATTGGATTTACTGAATTACTTGTCAATTATTTTGAACCAATGGTTTCTGGAAGCCTCTCCTACGCTACTTTCGTATCAGGTATCTCTACCTCTGTCTTTTCGAATCTATTCAACAACCATCCGGCTTTAATGATCAGTACTTTTACTTTAACGGAAATGAGCCTGAATCCTTCAACAGCAAAAATCATCTACTTGGCAAATATCATTGGTAGTGATATTGGTTCCTTATTATTACCTATAGGAACATTAGCAACACTTATTTGGATGCATATATTAAAACAGCATGATGAAAGTATTTCCTGGGGCGAATATTTAAAAACGACCATATTAATCATTCCGCTGACTGTTCTTTTTACACTGACATGTTTATATTTTTGGATCAGTTGGTTATTTCTTTAGCAGAGTATGATGAAACAAAAAACTGCCTTCTGCTATTCGAGGGCAGTTTATTTTCAGTATAGGCTACGCTAGGGGAGATGCATTGTCTTTAGGTGATTTAACTTCCAAATGATTGACTCTCCGCTTGCGTTAATAAGCTCAATGATATTATTAGACACATCTTTTAATAGACCGACTTTCTCTGGCACTTCCCCCATATCAAATATGACCAATTGGCCAACATATTTTTTGATCTGCTCCTCGAAATTACGCACTAGTGAAACACTGGAAGGTACGACAGGCAATTGAGAGTTATCAAGAGTGTACGGCGTTTGTTCTGTTGAATAAGGGGTAAACCATTTTAAGTGATGCATAGATATGAAAAGTGTTTTAAATACAGGTGAAAAAAATACAATATAATCATTTAAAACACTAGTAACATATCCATGTATTGACCGATCCCCCGTTACATAAATTTCAATAAATTTGCCTTTCACCTTGTTTAATGTGTTTCTATAAGAAAAACTATTATTTTCCGCCTCCATCATTGGATCTTCCGGATCTATTAAAATTGGTTTCTCAGTATTCGTATTTATTGCTTTGTTCATTTGATGAAGATGCAGCAAGGGAATATAAAGATAATTGCAGCCATCAAATATAACAAAAATATCCTGTCCAATATCTATAAGTGTGCCAACAAATCTTGTATCTCCTGAAATGACAACCTCAACATCTGTGTCAAGAAATTGATTCAAACCTTTCACCATTCTCCCCCTTTAATTGAATGAAAAAGGGCATCACTTTATCTGATGCACCTTCATTATCTATTAAAATTTGCGCTTCCACTGATAGTCTATTGTTTTAACAATCGTTTCATAACTATAATCTTCCTTTTGGCTTCCGGTACGATGAAAATCAGAAGATCTTGATGACCGATATGATTTGGACGAACTTTTGGTGTCTGATGAACGATCATATGTTGATGATTGATAATCTGAAGATCTTGGTGACCGATATGATTTAGACGAACTTTTGGTGTCTGATGAACAATCATATGTTGACGATTGATAATCTGAAGATCTTGGTGACCGATATGATTTGGAAGAACTTTTGGAATCTGATGAACGATCATATGTTGATGATTGATAATCTGAAGATCTTGGTGACCGATATGATTTGGAAGAACTTTTGGAATCTGATGAACGATCATATGTTGATGATTGATAATCTGAAGATCTTGGTGACCGATATGATTTGGAAGAACTTTTGGAATCTGATGAACGATCATATGTTGACGATTGATAATCTGAAGATCTTGGTGACCGATATGATTTGGACGAACTTGATGAGCTATATGATGTTGAAGAGGTTAACGAACTGCTGTCCCCCTCTTCTTCGTGTTTTTGTTTTTGGTCTATATCATTTTTGCTTTCTTCTTTATCATCATGTTCTTTCTTTTGATCACCTTTTTTGTAAGAGCCTTTTGGGCCTAAGCTGATGCTCTTGATATGAAAAGGATATATCCGAAGCACTTCTTGATTTTTCACTAAAGTATAATGACCATCCGCATTATCTACGAGGATCCCTTCAATTGCTTCTGGTCCTCCTCGATTAATCGAAACCCATTTATGAGTTAAGCTCTTAAAAACTTCGTTTAAATGATCAGCTTCCAAGACACCTGGCGTATGTCCTTCTTTATTTACAGCGTCCTCATGTTTACTTATGCTTTTGATGTGATGAATATTAAAATAAACTACGCCATCCTCATTTGTGTCTAACGCAGCGAAATCATCTCCTAGCCATACCAAACTTCCTTTTTTAGATTCCGGGCCGCCTTGATTTAATTGCACTGATTGGTTCATTAACTGTCCGATTAAGCTGTGAAAATCATCAGCATCAGCCATTTCTGCCGTCTCAATTGTTGTTGCGCTATTATTGGTATCCTCTGTAATACTTTTGACATGATCCAATTGATAATAAATGGTTTTTTTTTCAGTTTGTAAGGCGATATAATCTGATTTTACAGCTACCAATTTTCCTTTTTTAGATTCCGGACCTCCTCGATATACAGTGACAATTTTATCTTGCATTGAATGCAAAAAATTATAGTAAGATATATCATGATTTGAATGATTTTTCATTCTCCTCTTGCTCATTCATTACCCTCCTAGTCATTTATACATAGATGATAAATATATTGCATATATACGTGTCACAGTTATTTCTTGAACTAATTGAATAGCCTAATTGTCTGATTTTCAGCGAATACCTATAATCATGCATTCACAAAATACTTAAATTGCTTTTAATGTATTGTGAACGATTGTTAATATACTCAAAAATCACTTCCGGCTCACGGTCAAAACGTTCAATATCATTCTTTTTATATGGGTCCATCAGGACAAACGGCCTGATTTGATCATAAAGCGCCAATATTTTTGGTTTCATATATTCAATGGTAAAGAGAGATTGGAGCGTTTTTTCTAACAGATGCTTGTAGGACCTGCGAAAATCGGGTTCATCCAAAATGCGAGCGGTTAATGTATTAAACCCTTGGATTCTTACATAATCTGCAGCCATCCGCTCTCCATGGATATCCCTGCCCCAAGTCGCATCATAGTCCCAAGGAATCACTTCAAATAATCCGGTTTCCCCGCTTCTGTACAAAGCGTAATTATGGACAAACCCGTCATAGTTTGAGGTGAACACAATGCCGGCCAGCCAGCGCAAATACTTATCGATATTCACATGCTTTGTCACTTCTGATTTAAATTGAGCTTTAGGGACAGTATTAATTTTAAAAATCATATCCTGTAAATAAAAATCATCTTCCTCGGTCCCTGTCTTCTTTTCATACCCATGCTCAAGCGATGTCTTCGTTTCTCTCTCCAAATCACTCACGAGAGAAAAATTAGCATCATCGTCAACCGCGTAAAAAATGGCTCCGTCCGCCAGCTTCCTTTTCGCTAAATAATATTCGTCGACGGATTCAAGCTCTAGATACACTCCTTCATTCTTCCCATTTACCTTTAAAAACACAAATTCTGCCTTCGGAGACAGTGTCCCCAGCTCTGAGAAAAAATCGAGAGACAATTTGTTTCTCATCATGGAAGGATCTTTATATTCCGCATTCAAGTGAACCTCGCGGGCCCCGCGAAATGTTTTCGGCTGATAAAAGGAAATATGGTACGACTTCTTTTTGAAATCTCTAATATGAGATCCGCGATAAGCGATGTCGATATCAAATCTTTTCTGATTCACTTTCAGCACAGCCGGAACCGGTTCATCATCCCATATATCCTTTTTTAATTCCCGTAAGTCTTTTGGATGAATAAACAGCTGATACAGAGGCAAATTTGATTGATTCTTCATCCGTAGTCCCCCTTCAAAATTAGGCTTTTATTTTTGTGAGATCTCAGCGGAACACTTATACACTTTTTACAATCGTGCGTACTATGTGTGTAGTAAGGATCTTCATCCTTAAACCAATTACAAAAAGGAGGATTTCAATTGGGCCACTATTCCCATTCTGATATCAAAGAAGCGGTGAAATCCGCAAAAAAAGAAGGTTTAAAAACTTATTTATACCAAGAGCCTCGTGGAAAAAAACGCAGTCATAAAAAGTCGCACCGCTCACACAAGAAATCTCGCAGCCATAAAAAATCTTACTGTTCTCACAAGAAATCTCGCAGCCATAAAAAATCTTACTGTTCTCACAAAAAATCTCGCAGCCATAAAAAATCTTACTGTTCTCACAAGAAATCTCGCAGCCACAAAAAATCATACCGTTCTTACAAAAAGTCTCGCAGCTACAAGAAATCGTTCTGTTCTCGCAAAAAATCACGCAGCTACAAAAAGTCTTACTGCTCTCACAAGAAAAGATCACGCAGCTACAAAAAGTCTTACTGCTCTCACAAGAAAAGATCACGCAGCTACAAAAAATCGTTCTGTTCTCATAAGAAAAGATCACGCAGCTACAAAAAATCGTTCTGTTCTCATAAGAAAAGATCTCACAAAAAACACGGCAGAAAATTTCAGCACCACAAAAAAGATGATTACGACAGCAAAAAAGAATTCTGGAAAGACGGCAATTGCTGGGTAGTCAAAAAGAAATATAAATAATACAAAACTGTCATAGGCTCCGGCATACGTACGGTAGCCTATTTTCTAATTCCCCTATATCAGTTATATGTCATGACATAGCATATGCAACCCGCATTATTTGGTTTCTTTGAATGGATTTCGTTATACTCATGGTATCCTTACAATAAAGGCGGTGTTGTTATGTACATATTTCAAGCAGAAGAGCTTAGTTCCAAGGACACGTATAAGCTGCTGTCAGGAGCCGTTATTCCGCGCCCGATCGCATTTGTTACAACACTTTCTTCAAGCGGGACAATCAATGCGGCGCCTTTCAGTTTCTATAACGTGGTCAGCTCAGATCCTCCGCTACTCAGTATTTCTGTTAACCGGTCAGAAGGACGGCAAAAAGATACAGCCAGAAACGCGATAGAAAACGGTGAATTTGTCGTCCATGTCAGTGATGAAGCCATCATTGAAGACATCAATGAGACGGCGGCAAGTTTAGGGCCGGATGAAAGTGAAATGACACGCACCTCTCTCCATTCTGTAGAGAGCACAGCTGTTTCGGTGCCTGGCATTCAAGAAGCCCGCGTTCGTTTTGAATGCAAACTCGAACGGCATATCACATTCGACAATGATCATGGTGTAACCACGGCTGATCTGCTTATTGGCAGAGTTGTCTGTTTTCACCTCGATGAGAAGGTGTATGACGCAGATAAAGGGTATATTTTGACGGACGAATTAAAGCCGGCTTCCAGATTAGCCGGAAACCATTATGCAAAGCTCGGTGAAGAATTTACATTGATTCGTCCAAGTTCATAAAAGGACTATTTATATAGAAGAAACTAGTCAAAAAGACACTGTCATTAAAAGCCGGCACAGCATGTGCCTGGCTTTTTTTGTGTGAAGGAATGATAGTTGCACAAATCGTTTGCACTGATTTGGTCTTATAAATTCAGATATTGCCCATTACAATTAAAATAAGCCCGCACGAAGAGAAGGACGGCAGACTGATATCACCTGCACATAAGGAGCTGATGGGCATGCCTTTAGACCAAAGAAGATCAGCCATACTTCACCAGGTTCTCAACACAAAAAGCTATGTTACTTGCGGCGAATTAACGGAGCAATTAAACATTTCAAGGAGAACGCTGTACTATGACATTGAAAAAATTAACGGCTGGCTGAAAGAGACAGGACTGACACCGATCAAAAGAAGGCGTTCAGCAGGATTTTATTTAGAAGACCAAACGAAAAAAATGCTGACATCCGAAATGAAAACGCTGACAAATTCAAGTTATGAATATTCTCCTTCAGAGCGACAGGCAAGAGTGATCCTACGTATCTTAACGAGAAACAGACGATTGCTTCTGCAAAACTTCATTGACGAAAATCACATTAGCCGCAACACCGCCATTCAGGATATGAAGCATATTCGCGAAAAGCTGAAGACATTCGGTATCATTCTTTGCTTTACCAAAGAAAAGGGTTACTTTTTCTCAGGATTAGAGCAGCAAAAGCGAAAAATGTTGGCTGAATATACAAATCAGCTCATGCAAAAGAGCAGCAGCACTGCGGCGGTTACAGATCTTTGCCCCGATCCAGCTGCTTGTGAGCAGCGAATCCAAATCATGCGCTCTATGCTGCTGACGTTCGAAAAACTTCTTCACATGAATTTTGCTGATCATGTTCTCGCGGGCTTAAGTGTGCACTTTACGTTATTTCTGATCAGAATACAGGCGGGAAAAGAAATCACTCTAGAACAAGAAGAGCAATACGCCATCAGGCAAACGAAGGAATATGAAGCGGCCGTTCGAGCGGTGGAAGCGGCGGAACTGCCGGAAAAAGCCTTTATTTCCGATCAAGAAATGTGCTACTTCACGATCCATTTGCTAGGGGCTAAAATCAGTCAGTTCCCCGCTTCAAGTCTCATGGCAGGTGAGTTGGGTGCGGTACATGATATTGCGGACAGAATGATTGTCGATTTCCAGCGTTATGCCTGCGTGCTTTTTCAGGACCCGGAAAATCTAAAAAAACATCTGGTGCTTCATTTGAAATCAGCATATTACAGGATTAAATATGATATCACCCCTCATGAGAGTGAGATAGCTGCCTCCATCAAAACGAAATACAGTGATATTTTCTGCTTAACGAAAAAAGTCGTTCATCACCTTCAAAAAGAATTAAGAAAGCCTGTCAGCAGTGAAGAAACAGCATTTATCGCCATGCATTTCGGAGGCTGGATGAAACGCGAAGGGGTCGCGCCCTCACATAGAAAAACAGCGGTTATTGTCTGTCCGGGCGGCATCGGCACATCAAAAATTTTACAGAGCCAAATTGAAGATCTTCTGCCGAATGTCGATATTTTGGAAACCGTGTCAAGCCGTGTCTATGAAACAATGACGCTTGAAACGGATGTCCTGATCTCTACCGTTCCGCTCCCAGACAGAGGGGTGCCTGTACTCATCGTCAATCCCATACTGAACAGCAGGGAAAAGATCAGCCTGCTGAAAAAAGTAGATGCCCTCTCAAACAGCGCTGCCCATTTCCATCCAAGTGTCCATGACATCATGGGCATCATCGAAAAACACGCAGAAGGCATTCATAAAACAGAGCTGATGCGCGAACTGACCGAGTATTTAGGACAGCCGCACAAACATGAAAAGGAGGCGAACCGCAAACCAATGCTTGCTGAATTAATGACACCTAACCATATAACGATGGCCGACTCTGCCCCCGGTTGGGAAGATGCCGTCCGCATGGCGGCAAAGCCGCTATTGGATGACGGGTCTGTTACCCCTCAATACGTCGATGCCATGATTGCCACGATTCAGACACTGGGCCCATATATCGTCATTACGCCGAACGTCGCCATCCCGCACGCAAGGCCTGAAGACGGTGTGAATCAAATCGGTATGAGCTTTCTGAGACTGAAACAAGCCGTTTCCTTTTCAGAGAAGCCCGAGCATTCAGTCCAGCTGATTATCGTGCTCGCGGCAATCGACAATGACACCCATTTGAAAGCCCTCTCCCAGCTCACGAATATGCTGGGTGATCCGGAAAACATTCAATTGCTGATTAACGCTCAATCGGCGGAAGATGTGCTGCCAATGATACAAAAATACTCACATTAGGAGTGATTCAAGTGAAAAAAATCTTAATTGTTTGCGGAAATGGACTCGGATCAAGCTTTATTGTTGAAATGAATGTAAAAAAAATCATTGAAGAACTGAACATCAGCGCTGATGTGACACATACAGACCTCACCTCAAGCAAAACAGAGCAAGCGGATCTGTATTTAGGATCAGCCGATATTGTGTCAGGCCTTGACGATGGAACGCGTAACGTGGTCGGACTCAAAAACCTGCTGGACCAGAAAGAAATCAAAGAAGCCATCCTTTCCAACTTGTAACACAAAAAAACATAGACGACGGGGGTGCATCTGATGCTTGATTTTTTGATAAACGATTTCCTGGGAACTCCTGCTATCTTAATTGGACTTTTTGCCTTAGCCGGTTTGCTTCTGCAAAAGAAAAATGCTGCGGATACCGTATCGGGCACACTGAAAACGGCCATGGGATTTGTCATCCTCAGTGCCGGGGCGGCGATTGTCTCAGATTCACTTGCGGTATTCGGCAGCATGTTCGAAAAAGCATTTCACATTAAAGGCGTCGTACCCAATACAGATGCAATCTCAGCCATTGCTCAAAAAACGTTTGGTACAGAAACGGCACTCATTATGATCTTCGGAATGATTGTTAACATATTGCTGGCGCGTCTAACGCCATTTAAATATATTTTCTTAACCGGCCATCATATTCTCTACATGGCTTCATTGATTTCGGCCGTGCTGATTACCGGCGGCATCAGCGGTGTTCCTCTCATTGCTGCGGGCGCCATTATTCTTGGGGGGCTGATGGTGCTGTCACCCGCCATCCTTCAGCCGTATACAAAAAAAATTACAGGCAGCGATGATCTTGCTCTCGGCCATTTCGGTTCTGCCGGCTATTTTATTGCTGGATTCATCGGCAAACATGCGGGCAATCCATCTCATTCCACTGAGGATATCAAAGTTCCGAAATCATTAGGATTTCTGCGGGATACGTCAGTCTCCATTTCTTTAACGATGGCACTCCTTTTCTTTATTGTCGCTCCTTTCGCCGGAAAGGACTATATTGAAGCATCGTTGAGCGGCGGAAGCCATTTTCTCGTTTATTCCTTTATGCAGGCCATTACGTTCGCTGCTGGGGTATATGTCATCTTGGCGGGGGTTCGGATGGTCATCGCTGAAATTGTCCCTGCTTTTAAAGGCATCGCAGAAAAGCTAGTGAAAGGCGCCAAACCCGCTCTTGACTGTCCGACGGTTTTTCCTTTTGCGCCCAACGCTGTGATTATCGGGTTTTTATCCAGCTTCCTGGCGGGTATTGTATCCATTTTTCTTCTTCCGGTCTTCGGTCTCAGCGTTATTGTCCCCGGACTTGTACCGCATTTCTTTACAGGAGCGGCGGCGGGAGTTTACGGAAATGCAACCGGCGGCGTGCGGGGGGCTGTACTCGGTGCGTTTGCCAATGGGATTCTCATTTCTTTTCTGCCTGCGTTTCTTCTACCGGTTCTTGGCTCGCTCGGATTTGAAGGCACAACTTACGGTGATTCAGACTTTGGCATTATCGGGATTCTTCTTGGCTGGATCATACAATTATGTAATTAAAGTGAGGGATGCTGCGTCATGAAACATTTATTTTCACCTTCTCTGATGTGTATGGATTTAACAAAATTCAACGAGCAGATCACCATTCTAAACAGCCGTGCCGATATGTATCATATTGACATTATGGACGGCCATTTCGTCAAAAACATTACCCTGTCCCCATTTTTCATCAGCCAGCTCAGAACAGTGACAGCTCTCCCGATTGATGCCCACCTGATGGTTGAGAAGCCGGAGGATTTTATCGATATGACAGCAGAGGCCGGCGCTGATTACATTAGCGTGCACGCCGAAACGATTAACCGGGCGGCGTTTCGGCTGATACACAAAATCAAAGATCATGGCGCAAAGGTCGGGATTGTATTGAACCCGGCCACTCCGCTAGAGTGGATCAGCCCTTATGTGCATTTGATTGATAAACTGACGATTATGACCGTTGATCCGGGTTTTGCCGGGCAGCCGTTTATCGCAGAAATGACGAAAAAAATCCGGGCGGCCAAAGAATGGAGAGAAACAAATCATTATACGTATGCCATTGAGGTTGACGGCTCCTGTAATGAAAAAACCTTCCGCACGCTTGCAGAGGCTGGGAATGACATTTTTATCATCGGCAATTCAGGCCTCTTTGACCTCGATGAAAACACAGAAATCGCATGGAATAAAATGAAAACCATTTTCCAGCAGCAGACACACCTTATAAAAATGCAGCACCCGGAGTAATCCCCCCGGGTGTTTTTCTATGAAACATTTTCTCTCCCACAAACGTATAAAGAGATGAGTTTAGGAGGGATTGGTATGAGTACTCATTTTTGGCTGGTATTTCTGGTCATAGTATCGTTCAGCACAGCACTGCAATTTCTTATTAAGAAAAAGTTCGGTATCCATAAATCCGGCTGGCTGTATAAGCCAGTTAGCAGCACACAGAGATTAATAGAAATCTTTTTACTTATTTTATTTGTTTTTTCTATGATCTTTTTCCCTGTGGGATATATGCTTCTTTTATTTTTTATTTCGATTGATTCTCTACGCTTTTTTATAGAATGGAGGTATAGACCTGAAGATAAACAGTATATGTACCACCTGATTGAGGCTGGCCTGTTTCTTGCTCTCTTAATATACATATGTATATTTTTCTAGCTAGTCAAATCCCAACAGCCGCCCCATCCCCCCTTGGGTCGGCTCCTCCTTGGAGAAAGCCCTCCTCATCCACTGCGATTGCTGCTGCGTGGCCCATCAGCGGGTCATAATCACTGACTGTCTCCACGAGATGGCCGCTTTCTTTTAGCATTTCGACCGTCTTCTCTGCAATTCTGTTCTCAACTCTGAGACCTTCATAATCCTCGCCCCACGTTCTGCCCCATACCCAGCGCGGTTCGCTGATTGCCTGCTGTGGATCCATTCCATAGTCCAGCATCCGGGTGATGATTGCCGTCTGAGTCTGCGGCTGGCCTTCGCCCCCTTGCGTGCCGTACAGAATCTTCGGTTCCCCATTCTTACAGACCATAGCCGGCATCAGCGTATGGAAGCTGCGCTTTCTCGGCTCAAGTGTATTGACATGGTTTTCATCCAATGAGAAAAATGAACCGCGATTTTGCATGAGAATGCCTGTATCGCCGGCAGTAACAGCCGAGCCAAATTCAAAGTACAGGCTTTGAATGAACGACACCGCGTTGCCATCCGAATCCATCACCGCCGCATAGGCGGTATCACTGCCTACCGGTCTGCTTTCCGCCGGTTCAGCTATATAACCGATTTCTTCCGCCAGCTGCCTGGCATAGCTTTTGTCCAAGAGCCTTTCCAGCGGAATATCAGCAAAAGCCGGATCAGTCAGAACGGCATTCCGATCTAGAAAACTATTTTTCAGTGCCTCCACGAGCACATGATAATAGGTAAATGAACCATGTTCAATTTGGCTGAAATCATAGTTTTCCAGAATGTTCAGCGTCATTAAACCCGTAAAACCTTGGGAATTCGGCGGCGCCTGATACACAATGTACCCCCGGTAATCACAGGATACAGGCTCCATCCACTCACCCTTGTGTGCTGTAAAATCATCAAGTGTCATATAGCTGCCATTATGCTGTAAATACGAGACAATCCGCTGTGCGATATCACCTTCATAAAATGCGCTTCTTCCTTTTTCAGCAATCATTGTCAGGCAGTTCGCAAGCTCTTTTTGCACAAACCGTTCGCCGGGGAGCGGTGCTTTGCCGTTTTTCGTGAAGATATCAGCGGTGTAAGGTGTTGACGCCAGCAATTCAAGATTCGTCGCTGTATGCCGGCACTGATCTGCAGATACAGGAAAACCATTTTCAGCATAATGGAGTGCAGGCTCCATTACGTCAGAAAGCGACATCCGTCCGTATGTCTTCAGCACGGCATCCCAGCTATCGACCATTCCCGGTACGGTAATTGCGCTGTCGATCCCTCGCAGCGGAATCTCAGTTTTCCCCTTATACACGTCTCTCGTCACATTTTTTCCTGAACGGCCGCTGCCATTGTACACTCTTACCTCCTTTGTTTTTTGATGAAAGGTCAGCCAAAAGGAATCTCCTCCAAGCCCCGTCATATGCGGATAGACAACCGCCAGACAAGCGCTCACGGCGACAGCGGCGTCAAATGCGTTTCCTCCCTTCTCCAGAATGCGGTTTCCCGCTTGTGATGCGAGGTAATGCGGACTGACGACCATTTGCTTAGTGCCGATAATAGATCTGTTCATCACAAGTCCCCTTTGCAAGAGATTTTCTTCATTATAGAGACCCTGTTTTTTCGCATCTACTGATCCGGAAGAAAAGCTGACGAACTTTATCCTTTTCGTAAACATAAAAATATTTTTATATTCATTACGAAAATAAATATAAATTTCCTCTTACGAAATGAAACTTATATGATAAAATATTGACTAAAAGTCAAACGAAAGCAGGTGAAACAAATGGGCAATGAATATCAAATTCCAAACCTTGTTCTTGATGAGATAGACAAACAGATACTTACCATTTTGCATGAGGAAGGGAGGATTTCTTATACGGATCTTGGCAAAAGAGTTGAATTATCACGTGTTGCGGTTCAATCACGCATTAATCAGCTGATTGAAGCAGGTGTTATTGAAAAATTCACAGCCGTAATCAATCCAGCTAAAATCGGCATTCATGTATCCGTGTTTTTTAATGTGGAGGTAGAGCCGCAATTCCTAGAAGAAGTCGCCCTAAAGCTTGAAGAAGAACCTGCGGTCACCAGCCTTTATCACATGACTGGTCCGAGCAAGCTTCACATGCACGGGATCTTCGCGGATGATCAGGAAATGGAAGAGTTTTTAACGAAACGGCTTTATCCGCTTCAGGGCGTCGTCAGCGTTGATTGCCAAATGCTGATCAAACGGTACAAAAGCCGTATGGGAATGAAGCTGTAAAGGAGAGAAACTGATGAAAAACCATCCTTATCGGGATATGACCGCCGCAATGGTACGCACCGGAATCTTAGGCTTCGGGGGCGGGCCATCGGTGATTCCGCTGATCCGCCATGAAGCGGTGAATAAGTATAAATGGATAGATGATGATGAATTTGGAGAAATATTAGCCATCGCCAATGCACTCCCCGGACCGATCGCTACCAAGATGGCGGCGTATCTGGGATTCAAACTAAAAGGCACGATAGGCGCGATTGTTGCCACTCTGGCCCACATTCTGCCTACATGCCTTGCAATGGTTGCCTTATTTGCGGCTGTAAACGTCTTAAGCCACTCGGCAGTTGTTGCCGGCATGATTGGCGCAGTAACGCCGGTTATCGCCGTAATGCTCGGTATCATGGCATACGAGTTTGGGCAAAAAGCGCTCAAAGGATTTGGCTGGGTCACCGGAATCCTGTTTTTTATCATCGCTTTTATCGGACTGCAATTGTTACAGATCAACCCCGGTATCGTCATTATCATTTTCTTAGCATACGGGGCATTTCATTTTAAACTGAAAGACAAAATGACGAATAAACATTCAAAAGATAAAGGAATGTCCGCCTCATGATCATTATGTTTTTATTCACAGCATTTTTTATCGCAAACGTTCTGGGATATGGCGGCGGCCCAGCCTCTATCCCGCTGATGTTTGAAGAAGTCGTAAACAGATACGGCTGGCTGTCAAACGACCAATTCTCTAACATGCTCGCACTTGCGAACGCATTGCCAGGCCCGATCGCAACCAAAATCGCCGCTTATGTCGGCTACAGCGCAGGCGGCTGGCCCGGCTTTCTGATTGCCCTGATCGCAACTGTTGTACCATCCGCGTTCGCGCTGATCGTCCTGCTGCGCATCATTCAGCGCTTTCGCCAATCACCTGTGATCAAAGGCATGACGCTGTCTGTTCAGCCTGTTATCGCTGTCATGATGCTCATTCTCACTTGGCAAATCGGCGCAGACGGCATCAAAGCCATCGGCTGGATTCAATCCTTAGTGATTGCGGGCATTTCCCTCCTTTGCATGACAAAATTCAAACTGCATCCGGCTTTCCTGATTATCTCGGCATTTTTATATGGGGGGCTTGTAGTTCCTCATTTATAGAAAAAGCACCCTCAAAGGGTGCTTTTTATTTTGGGCCAGAAATGCCATTTGTCATATAAACTGTTTCTTCGCCTGCATCATTTTTGATCACGTTTTTGATTTGCAGCGTGTTTCCTGACATTCTGGCAAATTGCTTATCTTGAGGCGAGTTTATTTTGACGTGTATCCATTCCAGCCGGTATCTTTAGCTTAAGAAATTGGGAACCTGTTGGGTTAGCGGCTGCAAATCCTCTTAAACCCTACTATCCACACTCCAGATTTGATATTCTAATTCTTCTAATAATTGTGTTCTCTGCACATTTGTTCTTGTACCATTCGTCTAATTCCCTATTCACAAGTAGACAATGAAGTAATTCACCGATTTCAGGATATTCACTAATAAATAAATCTGATTCCATCTTCCATAAATAATAATCATTCCATCCATTAATCCATTAATTATTTAACTATTTCCACCAAGTCGTTGTTACTTCATTTAAATGATATTCAATATATGCAATCACTTTTTTATAGTCGTCTGATGAAAATTCTTTAATAGGGTTTTCCCAATCATTATTTTCAACTATTGAAACCAGATAATTACCTTCAGCAGAAATGTCAGGAACCCAGCCTAAATCAAGCGTTATTGAGGATTGTTCATGATAAAGCTGCAACAAACTGTCTGTGAACAAAAACCAGGAATCATCATTCGGTTCTAAAGTTCTTGGATCTATTTCAACAAAATGATTATAATTTACTTTCCAACCTTGTGTTATTCTTAGGGGGTGTATATTAACTTTTGGTACATCTAATTTAACATGTTTTCTCAAATCATGACCTCTTTAGTAACTAGTTTGCTCTATGAGGTATTCTTACCTCTGACTTACGAAGACTACTGTTTCAAAAGACTAATTAGATAAATTAAGCCTCATTAAAAAAGCAGGGAGTACAACCTGCTTCTTTATTAGTATTCGTTTTTAATTTCTTTCATAAAAATATGATCCAATTGTGCAATTAATTCTTTAAGCTCCGTACACATAATATCTTCTAATGGATTTTCCCAATCTTCGTTTTTTATAAGTTCAATGCCATAACTTCCGGTTGGATCCCCATCTGGGTACCAGCCTACGTCAAGCAGCAAGTTTTTTGTCTTATGAGAAAACTGCAGGAGATCTTGATTAAAGTCAAATAACCAAGCATCATCACTTGCCTCTAATGTTTTAGGGTCAGTATCTTTTATTGTAATATAGTCAACTGTCCAACCAGCTGGTATCCTAAGTCTTAAGAAATTGGGAATCTGTTGGCTTAGTGGCTGCAAATCCTCTAACCCCCCACTTCCCACACTCCAGATTTGATATTCTAATTCTTCTAATACATGTTCTATTTTATCAAAAGATTCTACGTCATAAATCTTATCTATTTTTAAGTCAACCACTTTGATATGGTATTGATCATCTTGATATAGTACCTTAATAATGGCATTATGTTTTTCATTTTGCAGTATTAGTAGTTCATATTCTTCTACCGTTCTTTTTTCTGAGTTTAAATTGTTCAGTACTACATACCAGCCATCACAGATTTTTAATGGCTGCAATTGAGAAATATGATCTCTGCTCATCTCGCTTCTCCTTGTACTCCACATTGTTATCCTATCTATAAAAAAACTTGCCGATGACAACACGGCAAGTTTCTAACTATAGCAATTCTAATACATCAGTAAACAAGGCATCTCCTAATGTTAATCTTCTGTTGAAAGGCTGTATATGTGGCAATTCACTCCACTCATACACAGTATCGTAGTAATCATACAAATAACTGAGTTCGATAAACCCTTTCTCTTGCATTATTTTATTGATATAGTTCGTTCCCTGAATAAATTCTAAAGATTCAGCGGTCCCTACAATATCATAAGCGCCATCAATTAAATCGTGTCTTAGGGAATAACTATAATCTAGTACATAAACAGGAACCAATTTAGATACTTTCATATTGATTTGCTGTTCTAAATGAAATCCATTTTCTCCAGAAAGATCTTGCAAGTGGATATTGATTTCTCCTGAAGGATTGTTTAAATCTCTAACTTCAATTTTTTTCAAACCTTTTATTTGATTAAATTCATCAGGTACTTTTATTTTCTCTGCACATTTGTTCTTGTACCATTCATCTAATTCCCTATTCACAAATAGCCGATGAAGCAAGTCACCGATTTCAGGATATTCAACAATAAATCTGATTCCATGTTCCATAGTATTTAACCATCCCATCTTCTTGAAGGCTCGCCTTTTTTCGTCTGCTTACCAGTTACAGGATCAAACTCTCCTAAATGCTCTGTTCTTCTGCGGTTCCACTTTTCTAATTTGCCATGTTGGGAATCCCATTGCCAATTAAAACCATCTTTATCTGTCCAAGACTTTCTTTTTAACCTTTCTTTTATTTGTACCATGCCTCTATCTTCCATCCATTTAGTTGGTTCCTTTAAACGGTATCCATTTGAATTGTCTCCAACAATCTTCTCTCTGTCAGCTATCGCAGCATTGTATTCTTCAGTCCGTTTCTTCTTACTGTAGTTAGTACCATTATGAGCAACGTAATCATTTTGAGTCATCCCCTCAGGTTTTTCCAACCATTTAGGTTTTTTTGACTGGCTACTAGCCATCTTCATAATTCCAAGATCTTTCACAGCAGTCGTTCCCACATCTACACGGACTGTCGGGAATCCGAACATGAGGCCGTCAGGAGTTACTGGGCGTTCTGCGTACACGCGGACGTTTGTCGGGACTTTGAATTGTTTTACTTTTTCTAATGTTTTGTTTGCCTTTTGGACTTTTGAATGGGTTGCAAGCGGTATGCCTTTGTCTATATGTTTCGCCAATGCACCAGCTCCAACCAAGCTCAATGCCGCTTCCAGCGCGCCCGATTTCCGCTTCTCCTCGGACACTTTGTTTCCAAACATATCTCTGCCTGTCACGGCTTCAGAGAATCCGTTTGACGCAACAAGGCCGTATGCGCCCATTTCTGACATTTTGAGAATATCTAAGGATTTGCCTGTCTTGTAGGCATCTAAAGCGTGTTCGGCCGCGATAGCCGCTTTTCCGGTTTTGTAGATGGCTTTTCCGCCTTTGAAAGCGCGGCCTGCCCAGCCGACGACCGGTATGAATCCGGCTGCAGCCATTGCTCCTGCTGTCACACGTTCTGCGGCAGAGAGTTTTTCGCCGGTAACCGGGTCAACGCCTTCCGTCGCTCTTTTATAATCATAATAGCCAGTGACTTCTCCAGTAAAGTTGCAAACTCCATCCCATGTTTTTTCATACCACGGTTTATTCGCTTCTTCTTCCGCTTTTTCCTGAAGCCGTCTTGCTTCGGCTTGCTGGGCTTTTGCATCAATATAGGTCGTTCCTTGCTTTTCTACTTCAATCACGCTTTTGTAAACTTCATTGCTGTGGAAGGCTTTTTTATCATAGTACATAGGGGATGCGCTTTTCCCATTGCTGGTGGCCTGCATAAGAACAGAATATTTGGTGAGCACTGCGTTGTCCAAAGATTCTAAATTTTGATATTCAGTGGTCAGGGATTCATCAAGCTTATCGACTGCCGTGATCGTGTCACGCCTGATTTTTTGAGCATCGCCCATCTTATCCGCGTAATTATCAAGCGAGTACATATCGAGATCAATAACATCGCTGATGCCTGACAAAATAGAATCGATTTCTGCTTTATGAGCGGAGACAATTTCCGAGGCTTTTAAATCTCCGTTGGGCAGCTCATGATCCAAAAAAGAAGTTTCCACATATGAATCATTCAGTTCTTGATCTTTAATATCTCCTGAAATGCCGTTCAAAAATGCAATCTGAGCAGAGACAAGCGTCAGCCAGCTGTCGACGATTTCCGCCTGTCCCTGAAAGAAGTCCTTAATATTGTCCGCGCCTTTTCCTTTAAAATTGTCACCTAACTCAGCAACTTCCTGAAACGCCTTTTTTAGCGTGTTCAGCTGCTCTTCCAGCGTCTCATATTGCTTTTTTCTATTTTTCGCTTCATCGATTAAAGAATGTGATTCAAATACTTTACTCATCGCACTGCCCTTTCTCTTCTATTTTACTGCGATCGCCTCATCCTGCTCTTTCAGTGAATCAACATTATCCTTCGTATCCTCGATATTTTTCTGTACCGCTTTTTTATAATCTCCGAGCATGGTTCTGATGTTCTCCTCACGCTCATGATATTTCTTCGTATAATCGAGGCTGTTTTTTCCGTTGGATCCTGCGGCGCCGATTGATACGTCAGCAAGCGCATCTTTGACAGACTCTAATGTTTTGATGACTGTGTCGTACTTCAGCTTAATTTCTGACATAAAAAAAGATCACCACCATTTTAGTTTACTAATTTGTCTTCCTGCTTCTTCTACAAAATCTTCTCCTTTAGCAAGAAGGTCGCCTGCGGCATTCGCTGCACTTTTTGTCAAATTCAGCTCAAATTTTTCTGTCTCAAGCCAGAATATTTTGCTTTGAATCGAAGCCATATACTCGTTATATTTATCATTCACAATCTTAGAAGCTTCCGATTTCGCCTCTTCTCTTCCCTTGTCGAAATCATCAGCTTTTGTTCCCGTCCAATGCTTGCCTAATTCCGGTTTCACAATTTCATTGATTTCAGTGATTGCCTCTTCTTGCAGTGTGTCTATGTCTTTTTTTGCTTTTTTCAGCTTTTCGATCTTGTCTTCCACGTCGGAAATTTTTCCGTTGAGCGAACTTTTGATATCCGCTAGCATACTTTCATAACCCATCTGTATCACCTCTTAATACTCAAAAAGTCGTATGGAGGGGCTGATGAAGATAGACTTTTCCATACTTTATTTCCATATATTATATTTTAAAATAGCAAGAAGGCGGCTTAAATAGGGTAAACGGCTTAATTTAGGCTTATAATGCTCTGAATACGGAGGTCTAAAGTCTCTTTTTTGTTCGTTATAAGGTCAACTCGAGCGTTTTATATGGTTAGAAATTCTAAAGTCTTAGTCAAAAAGACACTTGAAAGAGGCAGATTTGATGATCTGCTCATTTTCTTATGTGGTAAAATTTTGTAAAGATTAAGAGGTGAAACGGAGGGATGACAATGAGTTTTTTCAGTCCGATGATGTTATTTTTCGTGGTTTTTCCTTTTCTGTCCTTCTTTGTATTTGGAATGGCAGGCACTTTATTGTTTAGAAAACACGGCCTTTGGTCAATGCCTCTTACAGTGCTCTGCTTATTGGTCATATTTATGTTCTGTATTGACTCAGCCGCGCCTGATTTTATTGTTTGGCTTATTTCATTTCAGCTTCTGACCCTATTGGCGGCAGGGGTGACCCTTTGGATCAAAAGCTTGTATGAGCTGCAGTCCCAATTGTACAGAACGTTTGAAAAGTCTTTTCCCCTTAAATCATCAGGTGTGATGAAAAAATTTGCGATGCCGACGTCTCCCTACAACAAATCGATATCATCGTCTGATGGTATGTTCTTTATACGCGAATTCCCGCAGATCATTCTGAGTAAAAGAAATGTATCCGCCTATTTTATGCCAAAGCCGTTTTCAGCCAACTCATTATAAATGTCTTCTTTATCCTCGCCGAGCTGACCAAAGAATTCCATTGTTTCCATGCCCGCATATTGTTAATTGAAAATCTGTAGGCGGCACCCACTAGTTTTCAAACAATAGGTTAACCATAGTGAAATATAGCCACCTTAAAAAATGGGTACAAAAAAGACCGGCATCCCGCCAGTCTTTCCTTTACATCTATGACATTGCACCTGCCGGAACAACCGCTTTCCGGCCTACAGAATAGTATTCCACTCCGGCGGCAGCAGCCTCTTCTAATGAATAGCAATTTCGACCGTCGAAAATCAGCGGCTGCTCCATCAAATCTTGATAATCTGCTAATGGAAATTGTTTAATCTCATCCCAGTCCGTTAAAATCATGACGGCGTCTGATCCCTTAACGGCTTCCGCCATCGTTTTTTTGTATTCAACAGCCTGCGGCAATATATGCTTCGCATGGCTGACGGCAATGGGATCGAAGGCTTTGATATGGGCGTCTAGTGCGGCGAGGCGGTTAGCAATGACAATCGACGGCGCGTCTCTCATATCGTCCGTGTTCGGTTTAAATGACAGCCCTAAAAGGGTGATCGTTTTTCCCGTCACTCCGCCAAGCCTGTTCAGCGCTTTATCAACGAGCATCGCCTGCTGATTGTTGTTGACCTTGATGACCGATTTCAGCAGCTCAAAATCATGCTCGACATTGCCCGCAATTTGCACGAGGGCGTTTGTGTCCTTTGGGAAACAAGAACCGCCGTAGCCAATGCCCGCTTTTAAAAATTGGCTCCCGATCCGCTTATCCTGTCCCATGCCGTATGCGACAGATTCAATATCAGCGCCGACCTTTTCACATATATTCGAAATTTCATTTATAAAACTGATTTTAGTAGCCAGAAAGGCATTTGAGGCATATTTGATCATCTCGGCGCTTCTGATATCCGTTTGGTAAATCGGGATATCAAGCGGAAGAAAGAGCTCTTCAAGCGTTCTGGCGGTGTCCTGATCGGCTGTTCCGATCACAATCCTGTCTCCATGAAACGTGTCATGGATGGCTGACCCTTCACGTAAAAATTCCGGATTGGATGCGATCGATATGCTGACAGGCTCCGCAAGATGTTTGGTAATCAGCTCGTAAATCCAATCATTTGTTCCGACAGGCACTGTGCTTTTTGTTACGACGATCGTATCTCGCGTCACGTGTCGGGCAATACGCTTGGCCACATCTGTAATATGCTCCAGGTTCGCATGCCCGTCGTTCTTTTGCGGTGTGCCGACCGCTATAAAAATAATCTCTGCCTGGTCTAAGCCTTTCTCGTAGCTCGTTTCAAAGCTCAGCCGCCCATCAGCTATATTTTTTCTCATCAGCTCTTCAAGACCCGGTTCAAATATGGGGGAAATCCCTTTTCTCATTTCTTCAATCTTTTGAGCGTTAATATCAATGCAAGTTACATGATGGCCAATCTCAGAAAGAGAAACACCTGTCACAAGACCGACATAGCCTGTTCCGATGACTGTTATATTCATGGTTTCCCTCCAACAGTTAAATTGCTGCTTTACAGCTTCCGTATTATCGTATGAGAACATCCTGACATGAATGCGGATGATCTCCCGGAATCAACCTGTACAGATTTCTGAAATATGATTCAATCATACAATATACTATTATATCGTTCTCACAAAGAAAGTGGGGAAATGAGAATTGCAGATCAAAAGAGCCCGAATCGTTTTTTTCTTTTGACCGGCTGCGGTGCCTGCCTGTAAATCGCTTGATTTTGCAGAAGAAGCTCAGCGTTCTCTGTGAGCATATAAGAATATTCCGTACCAAATTCTTTCTCAAGAACATGGAGTGCCTCCTGATAGCGAAAATCTCTTGTTTTCAGATTATGTGCATCTGAAGCTAAGAAATGTATCAGATTGGCTTCAGCCAGCCGCAGCGAAAATGCTTTCATCTGTTTCCCGAAAACTCCTGCGAGGCTTCCGGTTGTCAACTGAGATGCCGCTCCTTTTTCTATAAGATGATACAGCAAGGACGGATTTTCGCGGATCTCGCTATTGCGTTCGGGATGCGCGATAACCGGAATGTATCCTTTCAGCTGCAAATCATAAAAAAGCTGCTCGGCATATCGCGGTACATGATCAAACGGAAACTCAATCAAGATATATTTCGTGTCATTCAGTGACAGCAGCCGGCCCTCAGCCAATTCCCGTTTCAAGTCCCCGTAAATTCTGATTTCCTGTCCCGGCAGTACGGTGAGCGGGATCTCCTCTTTCATTAAACGTTTGTTTAACAGGTCTGCCGCTTCTCTGACAGCGGTTTGCTCGTTTTCATATGAACCATTCTTATGATGCGGGGTTGCAATGATGGTTCTGATTCCTTCACGAACAGCCGCCCTGGCCATTTCGATGCTGTCTGCCAGGCTCCTCGCCCCGTCATCCATTGACGGGAGGATGTGGCAGTGAATATCAATCATTTCTAAGCCTCCTTTTTTCGCAAAAATAAATAACGGGCAGCATGCACGTTATTTATCTTTGTATGAAATTGTCTTCCCTTCCGTAGTAGCCGTAATCAGAGTGCTTCGAGCGCTTCTTGCCGTTCATAATGGCTCCGAGGAGCTTGCTGTTGCACGAATCGAGCGCCTCTTTTGCTTTTGCGGCTTTTTCTTTTTCCGTCTTCCCGCTTGAAACAACCAAAACGGAACCGTCTGCAACGTTCCCTAAAATTTGCGCGTCTGCTACAGGGAGAATAGGCGGCGTATCGAAAATCACCATATCATAGGCCGCACACGCTTCCTCCGAAAGCTCTTCCATCCACTTGGAGGAAAGCAGCTCGGCTGGATTCGGCGGGATCGGGCCGCTCGTCAACACATCAAGATTTTGTTCCTTAGACGTTTGCACAGCCTGCTTCAGTGAGTATTTTTTCAATAAAACGGATGTTAAGCCTGTCATATTTTCTAGTTGAAAGGTGGTATGTACTGTAGGTTTTCGCAAATCTGCATCGATGAGCAAAACCTTTTTTCCCTGCTGTGCAAATACGACAGCAAGGTTAGCAGCTGTGGTAGACTTTCCTTCTCCAGGGCATGCCGAGGTGATCATTACTGATTTCATTTGGCGATCCACTGAAGAAAATTCTATATTTGTTCGAATCGTTCGATATTGTTCTGAATTCAAGGATTTCGGCTCTGTCAGCGCAATGACATTTTTGCGACTCCATGAGCCCTTGCTTTTTCTAAGCGCCAAAATGTCCACTCCCCGCTTTATCAGATTGAATGCCTTTTAAGCTCTTTTCTGTTTTCTGTTCATTGGCAATGGTGGAAACCGTTCCTAATACCGGTATGTCCAGCAATGTTTCGAGCTGCTCTTCCGATTTGATCGTATTATCCAAATGCTCAAGCAGGAAGGCCAGTCCGATGCTTCCTGCCAATCCTGCCGCAAACGCGATGGCGATGTTCAGCAGCGGTTTTGGCGATACAGGCGACGGATGGTCAGAAACCTCAGCTTTTGACAGAATGCTTACGTTGTCAACATTCATAATCGAAGTGATTTTGTCTTTAAAGACAGATGCGACAGTGTTGGCAATGTGAGCCGCCGTTTCCGCGCTCCCGTCTCTGACAGAAATATTGACCACTTGGGAATCCTGCTCACTGGAAACAGTAATTTTTTCATTCAGTTCTTGTGAAGTCATCGACAAGCCCATCTCTTTAATCACTTCGTCTAAAATAGCAGGGCTCTTAATGATGACGTTATACGTATTGATTAATTGAAGATTGGTTTGGACATCGTTAAATTGGACTTCTTTTTGGTCGTTTTTCGATTGATTGACCAAGATCTGAGTTGACTTTTCATAGATGGGTGTAAGTGCGAAGAAACTGATGAATCCGCCGGCAGCAGTCGCAGTTGCGGTTACAATCATAATCAAAAGTATGCGTTTTCTTAACGTTGATAATATGTCTTTTAAACTAATAGATTCTCCCATGATACCTCCAAATCAGCTTAAACATCCTTTTCCATACGATTATACAACGTTAAAACAGCATTTCTCCATCTTTTCACGTGACAATATTCGACAAAAATTTACAAAATCAGTTTTCAGCCTCTATCATGTAAGCGTTCTATTTATTGTCTTGCCAGAGCTGAATCTTTTTCTCCTTCCGGTCATAAATCAGAAAAAAACCCCGCCAAAAACCAGCGGGATTTTTATGTTGCATATCCATTTTTAATATGAGAAATCAAATTTTCAAGCATTTCCTTAGTGGTCATCTCGGATGACTGCTCACCAATATCATGTGCATGCATCAAAATTTTCAGAAATTCTTCTTGATTCAATTTCTTTTCACTCATCATTTTATTCCTTTCAGCTTCCATTAAGTTGAAAACACGATTATTATATGATGCCGGCTCTCGTTTTGCAATCTCTAATACATCATTCGACACATCCCATTTTTTATGTCCTATTTTAGGAAAAACTTTTTCATGCCGTTGTGTTGCGATATAATAGAGAAATTGGATCTTTTTATTACGTGACTCGGTTAGGAGCGATAATCATGCTTCAGAATATGATTTCTAAAGACGATGTGCTGGCATCGGCTGAACAATTAAAAGAGCTTCTTCCTTACAGCGAGGAAAATGTTCAGCTGATCAAAAAAGCCCTTATTTTATATCGGCAGGATTCAGTCTATCGTTTACAAGCAGTGAGTCCGACGGAAGTTACGGCTTACGTGCAGGATGTTGTGCCTGTGCGGGTCACATTGAACTTATTTGTCATAGCCAAAAGCGGCTGTTCATGTCCGTCTGGGAGAATCTGCCGCCATAAGCTGGCTGTTTTTTTATATGTATATGCAATGTTTGAACGAGTGGGAACTTTTACAGAGCACTGGCTGGAGAGGGAAAAGCTTGAAGAAAGCAAAGAGCTCGTCCGGCGACAATTCCAAGAGAAGGTGCTGCCTAATGAAGAGTCGCTTTCAAGCTGGCTTGCTTTTTTCGATTCAGAGTTTTCTCTTTGGCAGGCACGCACGCCTGAAGGCAGCCAAAACATGCAGGGTCTCTATTACGGCTATCTGTCTGCTCTGAAAAAGCATGCCCCGATCAAGCCGGAGCTGAAAAGTCTATATCAGATTCATTCAGCGATCGCGGTGTGGCTTCGCATGTTTACATTGATTGAAGAAGGAAAACTGGACCCCGAGCGCGATTTTTATTCCCTCAATCCTTATGTTGAACAGCTGATGGATACGATCTACAGCTCAATTGATAAATTAAAGACGTACGCACTGTCGTTTGCACTCGATCCTTTTCTGGAGAAAACACCGGATGTCATTCGGAATCTCTTATTGAAGGAGGATATTTTTCAATATGAACGCATCCGCATTTTCGGTGAAATTTGGAGCGCGCTGTTGCCGCGGCCGAAATGGGTGGCGCGTGAGCAAGAGATCCTGCAAAAAGAAGCCGGGCGGCGGTTTTCTCCTGAATTGCAATTCGGGCGTCTGCATCTAGAATTTTTGCAGAAACATGATGATGCGATTTTTGCGGAAACCGACCAATTCCCTCCGGAAGCGCTGCCGTATACGTTCCAATGGCTGAGTGAAATCACCGCGAAAAAGGATTGGAAACGGCTCAAGGCATGGTACCTCCGTATTGAATTGATTGCGATTGGTTATACGAAGCTGGATAAGCCGTTCAAAGAAATTCGCGACGTAATTGGCGAGCTGTTCCTTCTGCTGAACGCGTATGTGAAGCAAACCAATGACCATGCACTGTTTGAACGCTATGCAGCAGGCTGTCTGCCGTATACTTTCACAGAATACAGCCATCATTTGTATGAGAAAAAGCGTTATGCCGAGTGGATTGAAATCCACAGTCTTGTTGGCTTTTCCATCTATGAAATAGATAAAACGATGCTCAAAGAAATTGCGGCGAGCGATCCCGAGGCCCTCATACCCGCTTACCACAGAGAAGTGGCCTTTTTCATCGACCAGAAAAACCGCAGCTCTTACAAGGAAGCGGCCCGGTATTTGAAAAAACTGCGGACGCTCTACAAAAAAGCGAAAAAACTGAAGGTATGGGAACGCTATATTCAGCAGCTGAGCTCACATTACAAGCGCCTGCGCGCCCTTCAAGAAGAACTGCAGAAAGGAAAGTTGATTGATGGCGAGTCTTAAAGAAATACTTATTCACGTCGAACAAATGGAAGACGGGTCATTCACGCTCTCAGCCTTTGATGAGAATGAGCAGCCCCTTCCCTACAGCCACATGAAAAAGCATTTGTTTCAATGGCACGAATCCTCATTTTACGGAACATTCCTTGAGGATGTCAGCTTCATCGGGACAACCGCGGTTTTGCTTTCTCCATGGATGACTGTAGAGCTTCTCGGCAAGAACTCGTTCAACTCATTCAGCTCCGTGCAGCTCACAGAAGAAACGGAACCGCTGATTGAGGCAGCGTCCACCATTTACGAATTTATCGCGGACGGCGATTTCCTGCCTGACTACGAAGCATGGACAAACGGTGTTTTTCGCTGGAAGGATCGGGACAGCATACTGGATGGCTTTACTGCGGAATGGTTTTCAGCCGCGGTGCAGGATTATATTCAATATGACGACGAACTGCGTGAGAAATGGGAAAATATCAAAGAGAAATCACCTGCGGTCACAACATTTCGCGGACATTTTCTGGATGAAGAGGATTTTCTCGAAGGCATCGGCTGGGTTGACGATCAAACCCCGTTTACGGTCGGCCTCCGCTTGAACGAACCAGACTTTGACGGCGATGATTGGAAAATCGAAATGTTTTTACGCGATAAAAAGAGCGGCGCGGTTGTATTTTTTGATGGGCTGAAGAGCCTCAAAAAATCGTGGCAGGCCTACAGCGATAAAATCGCACGGGAGCAGGACCGCTTTCATAGAACGGTTCCGTGGCTGTCATTTGATTCCGGCACCACGCTGATTTCAGAGGAAGAAGCCTGGATTTTCCTGTCAGAGGCAAGTGAGACGCTTGTCGATATGGGCGTTGAAATTCTTCTGCCATCCTGGTGGCAGATTGTCAGAGACAGTAGCATGATGCTTAAAGCAAAGGTGTCTTCCGCCCCGCGCGGCGAGTCATTTGTCGGCATGAATGCGCTGCTTGATTTTAACTGGCGGTTTGCGACAAACGGCATTGAGCTGACAGAGGATGAATTTAACGAGCTTGTCGCGAGCAACAGGCGTCTCGTCAATATTCGCGGGCAATGGGTGAAAATAGATCCTCAGTTTATCAAACAGATGAAACGGCTGATGGAGAAAGCGGAATCAGAAGGGCTCCATATGTCTGATATTCTGGCACGCGAGCTGATGGATCAGCGGGAAGGCGGGCTTGAGGATTCAGACATCATGGATACATCCGCTTTTGCCGGTATTCAATTCGACCTGTCAAAACAGCTCAGATCACTGATTCGAAAGCTGACAACTGCGGAAAATTTGCCGGAGCATGAAGTCAGCCCCTCCTTTCAAGGCACGCTCCGTCCGTATCAGAAATACGGCATGAATTGGCTGCTGTTTCTGCGGCAAAGCGGTTTTGGCGCCTGTCTGGCCGATGACATGGGACTTGGGAAAACCATTCAGATGATCGCGTATTTTCTTCATGTGAAGGAAAGCGGACGGCAAAACACGCCGAATCTGATCATCGCGCCGACATCCGTCCTCGGCAACTGGCAGCGGGAGCTTCAAACCTTTGCGCCCAATCTGTCGGTCGCTCTCCATTACGGCCCTCGCCGTCCGAAGGGAGAAGACTTCACCGGCTATTATGATAACGCGGATGTTGTATTAACCTCCTACGGGCTGTCGCATGCCGATTCTGAAGAGCTTTCTACCGTGACATGGAGCACAATTTGCCTTGACGAAGCACAAAATATTAAAAACGCGCACACGAAGCAATCACGCGCAATCAGAAAGCTGAAGGGCATTCACCATATTGCGCTGAGCGGAACACCGATGGAAAACCGTTTGACTGAGCTATGGTCGATTTTCGACTTCATGAATAAAGGCTATCTCGGCAGTCTGACTGGTTTCCATAAACGCTATGTATTGCCGATCGAAAAGGACCGGGACGAAAAAAGAATCGGACAGCTTCAGCAATTAATCCGGCCGTTTTTGCTGCGGCGGACAAAACGGGATGAGGACGTCGCATTAAACCTTCCCGACAAGCTGGAGCAAAAAGAGTTTATTCCGCTGTCAGCCGAACAGGCGTCTCTCTATGAGCAGCTGGTGAAAGACACTTTTGAACATATGACGTCACTGACAGGCATGCAGCGAAAAGCACTGATCCTCAGCATGCTCGGACGGCTTAAACAAATATGCGATCATCCCGCGCTTTATTTGAAGGAAGACCAAACCGAGCTGCTGGCCGGAAGATCAGTCAAGCTTGAAAAATTGCTTGAGCTGATGACTGCGATCCGCGCCCAAAACGAAAGCTGTCTCATTTTTACGCAATATATTCAAATGGGGAACATGATGAAGCGATTGCTTGAAAAAACCTTCGGCGAACCTGTGCAGTTTTTGAACGGGAGTCTTTCTAAGCAAGACCGCGATACACTCGTTGAGAAATTTCAAAAGAAAGAATACCCGACACTGATTCTATCGCTGAAAGCGGGCGGAACCGGGCTTAATCTGACAGCCGCCAATCACGTCATTCATTATGACAGATGGTGGAATCCGGCTGTTGAAAACCAAGCCACTGACCGGGCATACCGCATCGGGCAAGAGCGATTTGTCCATGTTCATAAAATGATTACAACAGGAACAATTGAAGAAAAAATTGATATGATGCTTGAAACAAAGCAAACACTGAATGACCAAATTATCCAAAGCGAAAACTGGATTACCGAGCTGTCCACAGATGAGCTCGAAGAATTATTCACATTAAGCGCCTCAGCGCAGGCACAATAACCACAAAAAAGCTGGCTCCTAAAAAGAGCCAGCTTTTTTCCGTTCATAGCCGTCACGCCGAATTTCACAGAATCCGTTACGCCGGTTATGTTCAGGATGCACTTTTTTTCGAAAAATAAACTTTACAGCAAATGCCGAATCATATGGGCAACGCCGTGTTCATCATTGGTCAGGGTTACAGCGCCGGCTATCGCTTTGATGTCCTCCCGCGCATTGCCCATCGCTACACCTTTTCCGGCAGCTTCCAGCATGGATTTGTCATTTAAGCTGTCGCCCACGGCTGCTGTTTCATTCATTGGGATGTTAAGCCGCTTTGCCAGTCTTTCCAGCGCCTGCCCCTTGGATGCCTTTTTGGAGGATAACTCAAAGTTATGATCAGCAGAGCTGACAAGTGTCAGATCTTTATCATGCTGGTATCTCTGCCAGCCGGCCTCCAGCTTTTCTTTGAAGAAAGAAAAACCAAGAATGTTGTAAAAATCAATCTGTTTATCCTCCTCAAAGAGCTCTTGAAACGTGTCGATATAAGCGAAGCCCGATTGACTGTATTGCACCTCGGCTGCCTGTATCAGAACAGAAAGATCAGCCTCTGGATTCGCACTTTTGACCCGGTCAAGCTCAACGTCAAGGAGCTGCCTGCCGTTTTGCTGCGTGTAAATGGCTGAGTCTGTAAAAACCTCGTAATAATAGTTTTCTGACTCGAGCCATGAGAGAATGTCATACGCCCGTTTTTTATCGATTGTTTCCGAATGAAAAAGCCTGCCGTCAGGGTCGTGAATGACGGCGCCGTTCGCACTGATGACCCACGTTTTGATCCCGAGCGGTTGAAAAATGGACACGACATCAAAATAAGCGCGTCCCGTTGATACAACAACCTCAATCCCGTCCTGCTGTGCCTGCCGCAGAGCATTTTCATTTTCTGAGCTTACTTGATGTTTGCTGTTCAGCAAGGTTCCGTCTAAGTCGATCGCAATCAATTTCACGTTGATCAGCCCTTTCTTTCATCTTGCTCTGTCACGAGAAGTTCGACGCCATTAAGATCTAGCAAGTCGCAAAACGCCTGATCAGGCAGCCGGTCTGTGATTAAGAGATCAATTTCACTCAGCTCAGCGTACTGATAAAAACCGGTGCTTCCCAGCTTTGAATAATCCGCAAGGGCGATCACCTGCTTCGCCTGCTGAATCATTTTTCGCTTCACCAGCCCATCTTCTTCATGGGCGATCGTAATGCCGTGTTCAGAAATGCCGACAACACCGATCAGCGCTTTATCGACGTGATAGCTTGAAAGCTTTTCAATCACAGAGGCGCCGTACAAAAAACGGTGCTCCTTTTCAAGCTTGCCTCCGAGAAGATAGATCTCAATACCACCTTTGTCTGAGAGCACTTCCGCTAGATTAATGGAGTTGGTGATAACCGTGCAGTCATCTGCATTTAAGTGTTTAGCGCACGCCTGAACGGTTGTAGACGCATCTAAAATAACCCGGTCGCCATTTTGGATCAGCGATGCTGCGAGTTTGCCAATCTTATTTTTTTCCTCGGACACTGTTTTCAGCCGGCCGGAATACCCTTGGATTTTCTGATGCACAGACGGCAGAATGGCGCCGCCTCTTGTGCGGATAATGGCATTCTGTTCCTCCAGCTTCACAAGATCCCGCCTTGCTGTATCTCTGGACACCTGAAGGAGCGTACAGATCTGCTCCGTTGTAATGCGGTTATGCTCTTTTAGATAATCCACAATCGCTACTAATCTTTCTTCTTGGTACACGCCCTCATTCCTTTTTATATGTCGTTATCTTTAAGCGATTATAAGTTTTTATATATGAACAATCAATATTTTTAAGTGAAATTAAGTAAAAATGCATCGTAAGAACCAATTTTTCCTAGAGCAAACAGAAAGAAAAAACCAGTCTGGTCGACTGGTCAATTCAGAGGGGGTGATGCGAAGATAAGTAATCGTGAATGGAATATAAAGCGGGAGGAGCAGGGGTATGTCAATCGGCAGCTTTTTCCCGAGGTTTAGGATCCATAAAACGAACAGTGTCAGCCATCACTTCAGTTACATATACTTTGACACCTTCCGCATTTTCATAGCTCCTTGTCTGAATCCTTCCGCTTAGGCCGACGAGAGAGCCTTTTTGGCAATATAACGCCGTGTTTTCGGCCGTTTTTCTCCAAAGCGTGCAATTGACGTAATCCGCTTCAATATCCCCCGAAGCATTTTTGAAGCTTCGGTTAACCGCGATCGTAATGTGTGTGACTGCCGCGCCTGCGGAAGTGTATCGAAGCTCAGGGTCTTTTGTTAACCGTCCGACAAGCATGACCTGATTGAACATTGCGATTCCTCCTCTCCTTGCGGTTACACGTATTGTAGACGATGCATCGAGAAAAGAAAAACGCCTAAAATTGAATATCAGCCTCTGTTTTTATCTTTCGTTTTCATTTTTCCCTCAGCTAAAAACAGCTTATGTTTTTTCCCTCTAAAGAAATATGTATTTTTTAAAAACCGGAAAAACAATTTAGATGTCAGCCAATGCTGCGTATTCATACAGACATAAGAAGAGCCGTCCCATGCAAACCACTGAAAGCTGAGCTTCTTTTCCGGCAGCGACAGCTGGATTTTGTACTGTTCCATCCCATCGTAAGTTTCGTATAAAAAAATCATCCTCTCTTTCCTATAGAGATGAACCTCAAAAATATCTTTACGGCTTAACATATAAACTTCGCTCGTTGGAACCAAAGGCTGATCCGCCCGAGTGCCGTCAATATAAATTTCCTTTAAATGAAATCGATTCATACACACCTCTCCGTAATCCATAGTCAGTTACAGTATAATGAAAAAATAGAAATTATTAAATGTTGTACCGAACAAAATAAATTGCCCCCAGCATTACAGCGTTTTCACGGAAAAATGAATATGTGTTATAATTCATTTTAAGAATTCTTTGTAAGTAAATGGGGTGAGATAAAATGAAAACCTTTAAACTGGTTGATCTGAACGTGGAACGAGTGGACAAGGAAGAAAAATCAATTGAACAGTTTCCCCTTATTGACGGACTGATTATCAATAAAGAAGACGGCGAAAATCACTGGCTGATTGAAGCGCTTGTTCCGAAGGAGCACATGTCTTTTTTTGACCAGCTTCAAAAAAAGCAAGCTGAGGTCAAAGTATTTGTGACGATTACGAAAAAAAGCAACCGCCCCGCCCAGCTGACTGCAGCTGTGAAGAACATTGCTGAACTCGAAGAAAGCATTTCGGTATTAATTTACGGACAAATGGTGACAAGAAAACAGCAAGGCACTGAAACCATTCTGGAATCTCTTGTGAAAGAGGGCTATACAGGAGCGAAGCTGATCGAGGCGTTTAAACAGAAAATATAAAAGAGAGTGGAAATCATCCCCTCTCTTATTTTACATGTGCTGAGGTGATAGGTATGAGTAAGCGTAAAATTCAAACGGTTTTATTATCACTTATCGGCGCGGCTGTCCTTCTAACATCGAGTTTGCAAACACCTAGAGAAGCTGATGCTGCCGAGAAGAGGCCCAATCTAAGGAAGATGAATGTCGATGAATTCTTCACTGATCACGACGGAACTTTTATTTTACGTGATCTAAAAAACGAAAAAACATTCATCTATGACAATCAACGCGCGAAACAAAGATTTGCGCCGCAATCCACTTTTAAAGTCCCAAACGCGCTCATTGGATTACAAACAGGCGCCGTTAAAGATGAATATGACATCAAATACTGGGACGGTGTAAAACGTGAGCTCGATATCTGGAATCAGGATCACACGCTCGGATCTGCCATGAGATACTCTGTTGTTTGGTATTATCAAGCGATGGCACGAGACATCGGAGAAGATCGAATGAAGGAATGGATTGATAAAATAGCTTATGGCAATCAAGATATCAGCGGAGGCATTGACCAATTTTGGCTGAGCAGCACGCTTAAGATTTCTCCTCTGGAACAGACTGACTTTATGGAAGCCTTATACAAAGAAAAACTGCCATTTGATAAAAGCGTAATGAAAACGGTGAAGCGGATGATGATCCAGGAGGATGAAGATCATTATACCCTTTATGGAAAAACCGGTTCAGGTTCAGGCATCGGCTGGTATGCAGGCTTTGTCAAAACTGAAAACGGAGTGTATAGTTTCGTGACGAACATTGATGGTACCGGCACAGAAGCGAAAAGCATGACAATGGACATATTAAACAAATATATTCTGTATTAGAATAAAGCCTGCCTTTTATCACAAGGCAGGCTTTTTCATTCTCCTATAATCAAATGAAAAATAAATGGTCTACACACATTCTCACATTCCGCTACTCGATCTGTCATTTGTATGACCGACAATCTCAATCAATTTCCCTTTCACTGCGAGACGTCCTTCGGTTTCCACAGCTTTGTCGCATGTGATTAATGTGATTTCCTTTTCTTTTGTATCCTGAATCACATCTGCATCTATTTCAGAAATATTTTTTATTGATGTCACAGAGTACATATAATCGTTTTTGAAATCTGTGATGACAATTTTGGCGCCTTTTTTTATGTTAGCCAGAGGTCCGAATAAAAGGCTCTTCCGCTTCAGGTGATGGCCTGCCAATGGATAGTTTCCCTCGCCCATTTTCTGATCCGGGCGCATTGTAGCCGCTCCGATCAGCAGGTTTTCATTGGTGGTTCCTTTTAATATGGGGAGCTCCAGATCCACACTTTCAATGGTGATCCGGCCGATTATGGCCTTCGGTTCCCGATCGAAGCCCGCATTTATAGCTTCCTTTATCGTGGGCGGCTGAATGGAATTGAAATCAAATTCTGCTTCTTTTTCATTATTTTCTTGCAGCTGCTTCACAGTCAATTCCGACTCATACTGGTTTTTGCTAAGGTAGGCGATGAGACTTCCTTTTATGAAAGGAGAAAAGATAAGCAGCAGGCCGGAAAGAATTAACACCGCTATGATTATCTTTTTATACATACTGTACATCCCTTTCTTTTGCGTCATGCTATGGGGTATGATCTGTTTTAAAAAAGCACCTGATCAAATCTTCAATGATCAGGTGCCATCACATTTAAGCCTTTCTTTGTCTCTTTCTAGAGACATGAGCCATAGCTCCGCCTGCTAAGAGCAGCAGAATGCCGATCATAACCGGCACCGTACTGTCTGTATCACCGGTTTTTGGAAGGGAATTGTCTGTTTTGGTATGGCCAGCTGGATCATCGGCTTTTGGATGTGAATTGTCTGTTTTTACATGACCATCTGTGCCATCGGTTTTTGGATGCTGTCCATCTCCCTTCACATGTTTATCCGGTGTATCATTGCTCGGCGTTGGCGTTTTTAATTTCTGATTAGAAGCAACAATCTCAACAGGTTTTGACTGTCCTTTTTCAATTGTGAAATCGATTGGTGTTTCATCCAGTTTATAGCCATCGGGCGCCTTTGTTTCGATAAGCTGGTAGCGTCCCGGCGCAAGGCCTTTGATAGTGAAATGTCCATTTTGATTTGTTTTCCACAATTTGGGTATATCTTTGCCGTAGCCGTCAGTTTTTACAGGCTTGCCGCTCGCGTCCAATAACTTGAATTCAGCACCTTCCAAAACGGCTTTTTTATCGTCTTGATCCACTTTTGTCAGTTTCACGTCGCCTGGTGTCAGTATGTTCTCTGCGGTGATTTCGACTGGCTTTGTTTCAGTATTGGTGATCTTGAACGATATTGGCGTTTTATTCAAACTGTAATTCGCAGGTGCTTTTGTTTCGATAAACTGATATTCTCCCGCTTTGAGACCGTGTACGGTAATCTGTCCTTTGTCATCCGTGATGAGACCGGATTTCAAAACTTTGCCTTTGGCATCAGTCAGATTGAACTCCGCTCCTTGAAGAACTTTCTCTTTATCATGTTGATCTATTTTTGTAAGAACGACACGGTTCTCGATGTTGACAGCTGTTACTTCAACTTGTTCTGGTTGGCCGTCATGTTCAGCCTTAATGGTGAACGGCACCGGGCTTTCGGATAGGAGATATCCGTCTGGCGCCTGTTTTTCAACAAATTGATAGCTTCCCGGAGCCAAACCGTCAACCTCAATGTTGCCGCCTTCTTTTGAGACAAGGTCATCTCTTACTGTGTTTCCATTGTTGTCAACGATTTTGAAAATGGCACCGGCTACTCCTTTTTCATCTTGGTCTACTTTCGTTAACTGAACGGAGCCTTTATAGTTAATGGCTATCCCGGCATCAGCTGACTTTGGCTTTCCTTCTGCTGATTCGGGGATGGTGAACTCTTTTCTCTCAGTGTTCAGCACATATCCTTCAGGCGCTTTCGTTTCGACAAAGGCGTAGCGTCCAGGTACGAGACCTGAGGCTGTGATCTTTCCATCTTTATCCGAGGTCAGCTCTTCTTGAACCGTATTTCCTTTGTCATCGACAATCTTGAAGACGGCCCCTTCAAGTTTCTGCCCTTCAGCATCTTCCTTCACCAGCTGAACGGAGCCTTTATCGTTAACGGCTATCCCGGCATCAGTTAATTCCGGCTTTCCTTCTGCTGATTCAGAGATGGTAAACTCCTGTTTCTCGGTGTTTAATACATAACCCTCAGGCGCTTTCGTTTCGACAAAAGCGTAGCGTCCAGGTGCAAGGCCTGAAGCTGTGACCTTTCCATCTTTATCTGAGGTCAACTCTTCTTGAACCGTATTTCCTTCCTCATCGACAATCTTGAAAACAGCCCCTTCAAGTTTCTGCCCTTTAGCATTTTCCTTCACCAGCTGCACAGAACCTTTATAGTTAACGACTGCTCCGGCATCAGCTGACTCCGGCTTTCCTTCTGCTGATTCGGAGATGGTAAACTCTTGTTTCTCGGTGTTTAATACGTAACCCTTAGGCGCTTTTGTTTCGACAAAGGCGTAGCGTCCCGGCGCAAGGCCTGAAGCCTCTACTTTTCCGTCTTTATCCGACGTCAGCTCTTCTTGAACCGTATTTCCTTCGTCATCGATAATCTTGAAGACCGCTCCTTCGAGTTTCTGGCCTGCGGCATCTTCCTTCGTTAAATAGGCCCTTCCTTGATAATTGACCATTTCTCCTAATTCTACGTCAGACACCTGATTCTTATCATTCTTTGCGATTGAGAAATGAATCGCTTTTGTATTCACGATAAACCCGGCAGGAGCTTTCGTTTCGGTGAGGCGGTAATAGCCCGCCGGCAAACCATTCATTTCGATTTTTCCGTTTTTGTCGCTTTTGATATCCGTTTCTATCAAAGTATAGGTGCCGTTGCCCGCCTTTTTCTCCAGCTTGAAAACAGCACCAGCTAAAGGATTTTTTTGTTCGTCTTTTTTGATAAGCGTCACCTTGTTCTGTTGATTTACGACTTTGTACAGCGCTCCTGTCTTGGATGAGTTGCTGTCTATCTTAACAGAGACTCCTTTTGCATAAGCATCGCTGATGGTATATCCGTCAGGCGCTTTTACTTCTTTTAATACGTAAGAGCCGTAGCGAATATTTCCGAATGTAAGCTTACCATCGGTACCTGTTGTGCCGTTGCGCAGGAGCTGCTTGGCGTCTTCAGACCATAACTGAAACTCTGCTCCTCCAAGAGCTTTATCGTCCTCTCCTATCTTTAAAATCGTCAGGCTTCCTTTTTCTCCTGATCCGGAACCGTCGCCGCTTGAAATGGCAACAAAGATCGAGCTGCTGTTTTCCTGAGTCTGCTCTTTCACATTTGTTCCTGAAATGGACACCTTATTTTTAACGTGGCCGTTCGTGCCGGCTATGTTAATCAGAGACCGGTATTTGATCACATAGGCACGGTCTATTTGCTTATAGCTGCCTATGAATTGCAGGACAAACGATTGTTCACCTGTTGTATTGTCGGTTTTGATGTCTACCGTGTAGTCTTTGTCTTTTTGAAGCTCGACATCGCCCGCGGTCAGATTTCCGCTGCTGTCTTTGACCACTCCGTTTTCATCATATTTTGCTTGATATACTTTAAAAGACGCTGCATCTAGTATTTGATTATCATCTGGCGTGTCAGTAACTTTCACGTCATCCAGCGTTGATTGGCTAGAGTTGACGTTGATATTCCAATCGATGTAGTTTCCATTTTGTTTGCCGCCTTTGAAAACCAGGCTTCCTCCGTTCACAACCGAAACAGAACCCGTCAACGTGCGGTCTGCATACCCGTCATTATGGTATGTTGCCTTGTTTGTGTACTGATTCTGGTCAATGACCTTTCCTTTGAGCGATGTCTTAAACTCAATCAGGTATGGCACAGAATCGCTCGTTTTAAGGTGTACTGTCAGAGTGCGTTCATTTTTTTCTGAAGGCTCTTCGACCTCATACTTGGAAGGATCAAGGACGTCTCCTTCTGTGATGGAGCCGTTTTTATTGATCGTATAGCTCTTTACCACAACGGAACCCGGCACAAATTGCTGAGGATCTATTATGGCATCTTTTATATAAGAATTTTTTGTCGGTTCGCCATTATAATTGATGCCGACTTTCCACGTGATTTCCTTTGAAACTGCGTTATATGAACCGTTTTTGAAACCATTATTTGAAGTCTGATGATTCGGTGTAAAACCGCTTGATACCTTATTTGTGCGGTCATTGCCGTATTGATCAGTCCATGTTGAATGTGCTGTATTCTTGACGCTTTCGTTAGAATAATCAGCATTGAATGTTGTTGTGTAAGTGATCTTAAACTGACTGTCTGTTTTTTTGTAATCCCCGATCAATGCCAAAGTAAAGCCTTTATTGTCGGGTTTTTTTGTCAATGTGTAGTCTTTGTCTTTCTGCAACGTTTTGTTGTTCGTTGTGTCTTGAATCTTGAACGAGTCATCAATCAAAACCAATCCGCCGCTTTCGAATTGGTCATCCAACGTCCAATTGTTCATCTCATATTTGTTTTTATTAATTGTAATCGTCCAATCAACCGTCTTCTTCTCATAATCAACGTTTGAATACCCTTTAATGAGGTTCTGCTGAATGGCTATTCCAGAAGCTTCTTTAGAATCCCCTGTTCCGGTCACCACGCTATTGGTGTATGTTGTCGATTTATCAATGATCACTCCGCTGTTGACCTTTGTTTGATATGTGATTTTGTAAGCGCTGGTAACGGTTTTATTAAATTTGATTTCAAATCCGCTTCCATTATCGATCAGCGTGTAATCCTCGCCTTCCTTTAAAGGCGTGCCCGCTTGCTCGCTGCCATTCTGTCCAAAGGTAATAGGAATAACCTTCAAGGAATCTTTTACGAGGTGCAAATCGCCAGTTCCAAAAGAATCCTTAATGCTGGCCTTGGATTGGTCGATCTGCTTCTCACCATAGTTGTATGAAAGAGCCCAGCTGAATGTTTGAGATTCTCCATCATATCCGGTCGATGATTTCGCGATCATTTTTCCATATTTGGCCGCAACAGTGGCTTCTGCAGAAATTGGTTCCAGATTGTCTCCGCTGAATGCCGCCTTGTTCGTCAGCGATATATTTCCGCCTTCACTCGGCTTTGCACTATTGTCAATGTCGGTTTCGTACACAAGGCGATAGGCTGAATCAATTGTCCCATCAAATGTGACATTTCCTTTTGAATCAACGCTGTAGCCGGAAGAAACTTCATTTCCTTTGCTGACAGAACCATCAATGTTCACATTGAGTTCATACACTTTAACTGAACGGTAGGTTAAACCCTCTGGAAGGCTTTCCGTGAGTTTGGCATTCTTGACTTGATCTAACTTTTTATTGACATCGACCGTCCATGTTACTTTACCGGGGTTGATGCCTTTATCCAGTGCACCTGATTTATCAATGGTTTTACTCACATTTGGTTTAAAATAAACTGTTGTTTCAGGAGTATCAGAATTCACAGGGAATGGAATCTTCTGTGTTGTCGAACCCGTTATTTTTTTCTCATTGAACTGTGTATTGATAACCAATGTGCCTTTGACATTAGAACTTTCTTTTACCTCGCCGTTAAATGTCATCACCACATGTCCGTTCGTATCAATAGAAAATGTCCCGTATGTGGTGTCTCCGGCGCTTAACGGCAGGTTCACAATGTCATTATGCATAATAAATTCTTTAGGTAAATCAAATTCATATTTATCGCCGGCATTGATTGTTCTTCCAAAATCGTCAGGAATGGCCCAATCAATTGAAATTTTCACCGGAGAATTCGTATCGGCACGATTGCCCTTGTCATATGGCTTTCCGTTTTCGTCCGTCAATGTCACGCCGGTTAAAAGATTTTGCGTGATTTGTTTTTCTTCAGTTTGCAAACTTCTGAAAGCTGATTGACTTGAGGATGACACTTTATTTGAATCTTTATCCTTTGAGGAATCACCGCTCTTAGAGTCGGCTGACGGTTGCTGTTCTTCCTCTTTTTGATCCTTGCTGACTGAAGGTGCAGATTTGTCATCTGTCTCTTTCTGATCACCATCAGTATCAGAAGGGTCGTTTTTTGGCTCTTCCTCCTCGGCATCTGGTGATTCATCTTTCTTAACAGGAATGATCACCTGCTGGGTTTTGCCTCCCCCTAGTTGAAAAAGGGCTGCTACTGTATGTTCATCGTCTTTTGCATCTGCAGTAAACGCGGCTGACAGTGTAATGGTTCCCTTGGCATTCGGAGAATCCGCGAATCCAGTTGTTAATTTTACCGTCATGGTGCTGCTGCCCGCCGGCACTTGATAGCTGCCGATGACCTGATCAGCAGATTTGATTTCACCTTCTGCACCTTTATCAAATGTAAAGTTTTTAGGGATCTCCACATTGATATCCTGTTCACTATCTGTTTCTACATCTTTTTTCAATGACCATTCATATGTCAGTGTCACTTCATCCCCCGGCGTTAATGCCGGTTCGTTTCCTTTTGATCCGTCTACAATCTGGTTCTTGCCGTCCTTGACAGTCACCGAATCGAAGAATTGGCTGTCACTTGACGTTACATCCACAGCCTGTGCGGTAAGAGTATAGCTGGCGATCTGACTGAAGAAGAAAAAGATGGCAAGGCTTATGATCATAACGATCCGCCCGCTTTTTTTCAGCCCTAAGGGAAAACTCCTCGTTCTCAACTTTTCATTCCTCCCTTTCATATCTATTTTTCACTTGCCGATTGATACATGAGACCATAAAACCATGTTCCATCCCCCACAATTAAACTACTAATGCCGAATGAGTTTTAAAACTAAGATTTGCCATCCGAACCAAACTACATTGTATGAAATGGAACTATACAATTTCTGTACAACAAAAAATCATGTATGATTCAAGCGAAATGGATATAATTGGAGATTCGAAGTTTCAGACATATGGCGAGGGCCTTCCCTTTAGGTGTCATGTACAAAAAAAACCAGTGTGCATCGAAAGGCAATCGACACTCACTGGTTTGGGTAAGTTTTCTGCTTCTTTAATTAATCTGATCTTTCATTTGTTTGTAGCGCTGATATTCCTTTATCGCATCTTCTACCTTCCCGTTTTTGTTAAATATCTGCATTTTGTATTGCATAATTTTGTGATCGAAAGGTTCAATTTTCTCAACCTGCAGACAAATGTCCATCGCTTGACTGTAGTTCATTTCATTCATGAAAAAATCAATCAATTCATATGCCTTGCCGATCCACAGTTGGGCAAGACGCGTTTTTTCCGGTTCTGCCCACAAGTAGCCGTACTCCATAAAGTAATGGTTTTCGTATGACATTAACATATCCATGTGCTGGTGTAAGGTAGATGTATTAAGCGGCGGAGCCTCTTTTAGTGATCTTTCCCATTCAACAACATCAATTTTTACTCCTGAAAAACGAAGAATATACCCTGTTTCGGTTTTCTCGATTGATTGGCCGAAAGGAACCTGGCCGATTAATTTCCGGATTTGGTAAATGGTTGAGTAAAGCTGGGTGCTTGCTTTTGAAACATCATAGTTGGGCCAAAAAAGGTCAATTAACAGGTCTTTACTGACGACACGTCCTTGATTTTGAAGTAAAAAAGCATAGATTTCACGCGCCTTGGACGTTCTCCATTTGACCTGTATGTTTGTCTTAACACTATTTAAGGTTTGATAAAACTGCAGGCTTCCAAAACATTGAATGAAATAATGCGCCTCGGTATTTTCTGCAGGTGCCCTGAGCTTGTTATTCGTTCTGATACGTTCAACTGTTGTCTCAAGCCGCTTGTAAATGACAGGCTTCAACAAATAATCAATGGCATTCAGCTCAAACGCTTTGATAGCAAACTCATTATAAGCCGTGATAAAAACGACTTGGACGTTTTCATTCTGCGCTTGAATCGCTTCAGCAAGCTCAATGCCATTAATTCCGGGCATTTCAATATCAAGAAACACCGCATCTATAGCAAGAATCGCCGCATGCTCCAGAGCTTCAATCGGATCTTGAAATGCCGTAATAGATTGAAAGGCGTTTGTCCGTTCAAGCATATTCTTAAAATGAAGCAATGCCAGATGCTCATCATCAACAATTAACGCGTTCAAAAACACATCCCACCCTATATGTAAAATCGAGATATTAGTAAATATCTTCTATTATATCATGCCAAATAGCCCCTTTAATTGGATTCTTTTTCTTGCTATTGTAGCTTTTGAAAGTTTACATTTACAATATTTATAAAAAACAGGAATGTAGAATGAACCTATTAAAAAGGAGCATTGATATGAAAGACAAATTTATTTTCATTTCGATTATTTTCGGTTATGCCGCTTTGTTTATGGCTTTTATAGCGATTGATCATCTTTCTGGATCAACACTTCCTGAAGCAAAGCATGGGGTCATGAACTTGGAGAACTGGGATTTTCAGAAGGATGGGAATGTACAGCTGAACGGAAAGTGGACATTATATCCAAATCAGATTTTATCACCAAAAGAGATTGCTTCAGCAAAAGGAAAAGATCCCCTCTTCGTTGATGTCCCCAGTAATGTGAAGCTGGCCAAGCAAGGTATCAACGTGGATTACGGAACGTACAAGCTGACGATCAAATCAAAGCTAGACAATCAGGTTTTCGGAGTCAGCACGTCGTTTATTTACAGTGCAAATCGCAGCTATTTTAATGGACAAGTCATAGGCCAAAGCGGCAGCCCCTCAAATAAACCTGATTTTACAGCACAAAACAGACCGTATACGAGCTTTTTCCCGCTTCACAAGGGTGATAATGAACTTGTCGTACAGTTTTCGAACTTCGGAAAAACGCCGGGGTGGGGGATCGCAAAGCCGATTACCTTTGGAACCCAGGACCAAATAGTGCGTGAAAACAAAATTTCCTTTCTTAATGATACGGTCATGATTACAGCATTTTTCATTACCGGATTATATTTTCTGGGCTTTTACCTGCAAAGAAAAAAGGATAAACATTTGCTGTTTTTTTCTGTTATGTGCCTTCTGTTTTCATTCATTATTCTGATGATCGGAAAAGAGCGGATTATATTCCTCCTCTTTCCGTCCATTTCATTTTCATTGTTAAATTCAATGAGGGCAATCTCAACTGTGTTTGTCAGTATAGCGGTTTTTCTCTATCTCTATTTTGCTTACAGAGAGATTGTGTCAAAACGTTTTATGCTCATAGCCACTGTTTCTTGCGGGCTGGTCTTAATCATAGATTTTTTAACCGTTGGGTTTATCGGTCACTCCTCATACATACTACATTCCGTGCTAGCCGTTTCGACCCTGGTTTATATCACATATATTTTTACGATCGCAGCGATCCGCAAAATGGAAGGAAGCCTGTATCTGACAATCGCTTCTATATCAATGAGTGCTTTTGTCATTTTAACGACCATCTCCGCTTACACAGGAAAAACGGCTTTTTCTTTTAATTCGATCTATTCATTGCCGACAGTCATTGCGTTGCTGGCGATTGTTCTTCTCATGGCACAGCAATTTGCCGGTGCATTCCGCGAAAATGAAGTGCTGTCGTGGAAATTACTCAGGGTTGACCGGCTGAAGGATGAGTTTATAGCGAAGACATCGCATGAATTTAAAACTCCGCTGAACAGCATTATTAATATATGCCAAACGTTGCTGGCCGGCAAAGGAAAAAGAACGATAGAAGAAGAGAAAGAAAACATGCAGCTTGTTATCCGCATGGGCTACAGGCTGTCCAATCTGGTGAATGACATCCTGGATTTAGAAAAAATAAAGCAAGGCATGCTTCAGATTCACCCGGTGCCTGTTGATATTTATGCTTTAGTTTGTTCGGAAATGAATTTCTATAATCTCTTATCGAGACATAAAAACTTAAATATCATGAATCATATTCCAGACGACCTTCCTTTAGTGCTCGCAGATGAAAACCGCTTCCGCCAAATATTAACCAATTTAGTAGACAATGCAATCAAGTATACAGCGGAGGGCCAAATCACACTTTCTGCTTCAAAACTGAACGATAACATGATCAAGGTGACAGTTACGGATACCGGAAGCGGCATTTCCGAAGCCGATCGCCAAACCATCTTTGAGTCTTTTCAGCAAGCAGAAATGAATAAAGACGACGGAGCCGGTCTTGGCCTCAGTATTGTCAAACAGCTGGTCCAGCTCCAAAACGGGGACATTTGGGTCGAATCAGAAGAGGGAAAAGGGTCGGCATTCCATTTCACATTGCCCATTGTCCATCATGAATCTGTGCCTGAAACCAAAACAAGTCTTCCAGAATTACAATCCGGGCTAGAGATGTCAGGTATCTCTTTAAGCACGCCCTATTACTCTGAGAAAATTGACGCTCCAACCATTCTGATTGTCGATGATAACATTGACAGTTTAAAAATTTTAAGCGATATGCTTGAAGGCGTGCCCTACAATGTAATTGCTGCAAAAAACGGAACGGAAGCATTAGAAGTGGTTTCTTGCACGAAGCTTGATTTGGTGATTCTGGACTTGATGATGCCGGATATGACTGGTTTCGAAGTCTGTACGAAAATTCGTGAACGATTCAGTATGGTTGATCTTCCGGTTCTGATCATTACAGCAGCCATCATCGGCCACGACAAATACAAGGCTTTTCATGCCGGAGCGAATGACATCTTGCAAAAACCTTATCATTACTCTGAATTTATGGCGCGTATCAAAAACCTGATTATGATGAAACATACAGCAAACCAAGCGACAAATATGGAGATGGCATTTCTGCAGTCGCAAATCAAACCACACTTTCTCTACAATGTGTTAAACACCATTATTTCACTCAGTCATTTGGATATTGAAAAAGCGCGAGAGATAACAGCTGAATTTACTAACTATTTAAGAATGAGTTTTGATTTCCAAAATACATCAGCCATCAGTTCATTCAGAAACGAGCTTTCTATTATCAATTCCTATCTCTCCATAGAAAAGACGCGCTTCGGCGATCGGCTGGACATTCTTTTCGATATAGACAAAGACATTGACTTCATCCTTCCGCCTTTAATGATTCAGCCATTGGTGGAAAATGCAGTCCATCATGGCGTAAGCAAAAAAAGAGGCGGAGGATGGGTTAAGCTGACCGTAAAAAAACAAAGCAGGAACGAGTATTACGTCGAAGTTGAAGATAACGGTGTTGGCATTGCGCCGGAAAAACAAAAGAATATCCTGTCTCAAGACTTCGATCGCAGCGTCGGACTCAAAAATATCAACCAGCGGCTCAAGCATTTTTGTGGCAGTGAATTGAACATCCGCAGCATCCCGGATGCCGGCACAGCTGTATCGATGGTCATACACATTACTGAAACAACAGATTCTCCTAAATTCATAAGCACGTCTCCGGATACGGAGGAACAATAAAGAATACGGTAATCCTTGACCTATAAAAAAGACTGCCGCATTCCAGCGGCAGTCTTTTTTTATTCTGGAGATCTTGTCTGCTGCTTCAGCAAGTCCCTGATTTCTTTCAATAACTCTTCTTGCGCATCCGCCGCTTCCTCCTCGGCCTCTTCTTCCGCTTCTTTCTTGCGCCTCAATTGATTCAAAGTCCGAATCATAATAAAAATAGAGAACGATATGATCAAGAAATTCACAATGGTTTGAATGAAGCTGCCGTATTTGACGACCGCATCACCGAATGTAAATGACAGTCCCGAAAAATCAAGCCCGCCCAGAAGCAAGCCAACTAAAGGCATAATGATATCATTAACGAGCGATGTGACGATCTTACCGAACGCGCCCCCTATGACAACACCAATCGCAAGGTCAACAATGTTCCCGCGCATGGCAAAGGTCTTAAACTCTTTCCACATTACAATCACCTGCTTTTTTTGTTTTGAAAGAAAAAAAGACAAATGTGCCGCTGCCCATCTGTCTTTTTTTCACTTACTCGCCAAGGGCAAAAGTCAGTTCCACTTCGCAAACCACTTCGCCGTCAACTTTGGCAACGCCTTTTCCGCGCCCGATTGTGCCTCGCGCACGAATGATCTCAACCTCAAGGTGAAGCTGGTCACCAGGTTTCACTTGTTTTTTAAACCGGCAATTGTCAATGCCGGCAAAGAAAGCTAATCTGCCTCGGTTTTCTTCTTTAATCAGCATAGCAACAGCGCCGACTTGGGCAAGTGCCTCTACGATTAATACGCCGGGCATAACCGGATACTGAGGAAAATGGCCGTTAAAAAATTCTTCATTTGCGGTTACATTTTTATATCCTGCGGCCCGTTTGCCCTCTTCAACTTCCGTAATCCGGTCTACGAGCAAAAACGGATAACGGTGAGGAATAATTTCTTTAATTTGCTGAGTATCAAGCATTCTCTTGACATCTCCTTCATCTGCGTTAGTATGTATAGCAATCATTTATGATCCAATCTGTACATTTGAAAAGTATATTATGAATGAATCTCTTTTTCAACCTGCACCCAAAGTGTAACCAACTGTCAATGAGAGCCGTCAAAAGTTGTGATATGATAATTATAGATTTTACCATTAGCAAAGAGGTAGGAAAATGATTTCAAAGTTTATAGAAAAAAGAATGCAAAAAATGTTAGACGAGTGGTATACCGCTATTGGCAAACGCAAAATGGATGACGCAGCAGCACTTAAAGAGGAAATCGATCAGAACCTTCCGAAGCTTAAAAGGAACACAAAACTTTGGATGCGTTATCAATTGTTCCTCGCACGGCATCAGCTGCTTTATGAAAACCAGGACGGTCTGGATTCATTATTCCATGATTTATATGAACAGGAAGAAAAAATGGATGATGAATTGAAATATTATCTGCACTTTTTCTCAGGATTATATGAAATGGTAAAAACCGCTCCGAAGCATGCGGTGAATGGTTTTAAAAAAGCTGAGCAGCACCTGCACGCGATTCAAAACTCATTTGAAGCCGCTGACTTTTATTATCAGACCGCCGGCGCCTATTACTTGATGAAATCACCGCCGCTTTCCATCCAATATGTTGAAAAAGCTTTAAATATCTACTTGCATCAATTCGGCTATGTAAAAAAGGTGATCAGCTGCAAACTGCTGCTCGCTGTAAACTATATTGATCAAGAACGCTATGATGAGGCTGAACAGCTTTTCAAAGAAATCATCAAGAAAACCCAGCAGTTAAATGACGATAATCTGCTGTGCCATGCTTATTATAATTTGGGCTTTTTAAAAGCAACCGAAAAGAAAGACCATGAAGCACTTCTATACTTTAAAAAGGTATTGAAGAATCAGGAATTTGAAACCAATTCTCCAGTATCCTATCTTCACTGTGTGTATGAATCCGTCAGAGCCCTTTTTAAAACAGAAAAGATCTCAGAAGGAAAAGCGGTTTTGCAAAAAGGGAAAGAATTATCTGAAAAAGTAAACATTCAAACAATTCAATTGAAATTAAAAACACTTGAAGCGCTCTATACGTCTGCTGAAGACCCTTATGATACCTTGCTTGAATATGTGCTTGAACTAGAAAAAATCGAAGCTTGGGTGGATTTAGAGGTGCTGTTGGAGGACATCACGGAATACTACAAAAAAAAGGACGATTTCGAAAAAGCCGCCTTTTTTATACTGCGCGGCTGATTGAAAACGCCCCTCTCTCTATTATCTGACAGAATTAATCAAACCGAGCATCTGATCACCCATTGTGATCGTTCTGCTGTTCAGCTGATAAGAACGCTGAGACGTAATCAAATCTGTCATTTGTTTAGAAATATCCACATTTGACATTTCAAGTGCACCCTGCTGCATGCCGATGTTTTGTCTGTTTGCGCCATTCAGCTCTTCAAAGGCTGCCGCATTATCAATGGAGAAAAGATTATTTCCTTCGGATTTCAGCTCTTGAGGATTGTTCACTTGGATAACTCCGAGATTAAACCGCTGTACTGTATTCCCGTTAGATGCGGTTAAGGTCCCGTTATCATTGACCGTAATTTTTTTCATTGAGCTGTCTATGTTTACTGCATTGCCGTTTTCATCAAGCACGGGATGACCGTTGCCTGTCACGAGCTGAAGCTGGTTGGCATTATCAGCTGAAGGCGACAAATAAAGCGCCCCGTCCCTCGTATACTGGCGATTGCCATTCACGTTAACCTGCAGGTATTGGTAAGGAGACGTAAAGGCGATATCCAGATCGCGCTCCGTCTTCTGAATGCTTCCTTGATCAGATACAAGCCGTGAATTCATCATCGCTCCGACGCCAAGGCGCAAGCCGGGCGGCGTTTTGCGGGATTGTGCCACTTCTTCGTTTTTTTCATCAACCTGATCGAATTGCTGTCTGACGAGCTCAGAGAAATTCGTATCCTTAGCCTTATAGCCGGTTGTGTTGCTGTTGGAAAGGTTGCTGCTGATTGTGTCAATCTGCTGCTGCAGCTGGTTTAAGGTGGTTGATGCCGTTAGCATTGACCTAAGCATAGTTGATGTCCCCCGTTTTTTCTTCCTTTATCTTATATTTTTCCGATTTCATTGGCTGCTTTGTCCATACTTTTGTCATAAGCTTGAATGACCTTCTGGTTTGCTTCAAACGATCTGTACGCTTCAGTCATTTCTGTATAGGCGCTCGTCACATCAACATTCGAAAGCTCAGAAACGCCTTGTTTTAATGAATAAGATACTTGGTTATTGCCAGCCGCGCTCGGCAGGTCATTTCCGTCAGCCGTGCTGTACAAATCATTGCCATCTTTTTTTAGATTTCTGACATCCTCTGCCATTCTGACATCAATCTGTCCGGCTGTTCGTCCGTTCACAGTAACAGTACCGTTTTCAGACACGGTGAAATTTTCATTTTCGACCGTAATCGGCTGTCCTGTCGTTGATAAAATGGCATTTCCGTTAATCGTCAGCTGATTATTCTCATTTAAAGAAAACGTGCTGCTTTTTGAATATCGGACCCCATTCTCCGTTTGAACCGGATAAAAAAGGGCGGCATTTTCATTTGTTTCCGCATGAACCGGAACTTGATTTTCAACCAATGTGATGTCTGTAGGCTGATCCGTCGACTTAAGGCTTCCCTGTGTAAAAAGAGGCTTAAGCTCCTGCATATAAACACCGGTATTAACGGAACCGATTTCTGTTTTCGATGTGCCAGCCGGAGATTTTGATTCAATTCTGCTAAGAAGCATCTCAGGGAACGCGCGCAGCGAGCCTTGGTCTGCTTTATATCCGGATGTATTTGCGTTTGCGATATTATTTGAAAGCATTTCCGTTCTGCGCTCTTGGGCAATCATTGCGGATGTTGCGGTATATAATCCTTTTAACAAGTTTTCCACCTCTAAAATGGCATTTTTTCCAGTTGTCACATAGGAACATTCGTTCTATAATATAAATCAGTATTTTATCCTATTATCGGCATTTCCCATCAATTCGTGAAGAGTTTTCATAAAAAAACCCCATTCTTTTTCAGAATGAGGTTTGAGTGATCAGCTTAGTTTGCGTTTAGGAAGCTTGTCCATATTATCAAGCATAACACCTGTTCCGACTGCCACACAATCCATTGGATTTTCAGCGACAAGCACCGGAACCTTCAGCTCTTCAGCGAGCAGCTGGTCGAGGCCATTTAAGAGCGCGCCTCCGCCGGTAATGATAACGCCGCGGTCAATGATATCAGCGGACAGTTCAGGCGGTGTTCTTTCAAGCACTTGTTTCGCAGCCTGCACAATAACAGCTACAGATTCACGAAGGGCTTCTTCTACTTCTTTGCTGTTTACTGTAATTGTTCTTGGAAGACCGGAAACCATGTCCCGTCCGCGAATGGAAATTTCTTCGTGACGTGCGTCTGGGAAAACTGTTGCGACTTTAATCTTAATATCTTCCGCAGTACGTTCGCCGATCAGCAGCTTGTACTCGCGTTTGATGTAATTTAAGATTTCCATGTCAAACTTGTCCCCAGCCATTTTAATAGAAGAGGAGGTGACAATATCGCCCATTGAGATGACTGCGATATCCATCGTCCCGCCTCCGATGTCTACAACCATGTTACCGCTTGGCTGGAATATTTCCATACCCGCGCCAATAGCGGCAACTTTCGGTTCTTCTTCAAGGTACACATGTTTACCGCCGCTTTTTTCAGCAGCTTCTTTGATGGCTTTTTGCTCAACTGATGTAATATTCGTCGGGCAGCAAATAAGCATGCGCGGTTTTGAGAACAGGCCTTTTACGTTCAGCTTGTTAATAAAATGTTTCAACATTGCTTCTGTTACTTCAAAGTCAGCAATAACTCCGTCTTTCAGCGGGCGAATCGCAACAATATTCCCAGGTGTACGTCCAACCATTCGTCTTGCCTCTTCGCCAACCGCCAGCACTTTGCCGCTGTTTTTATCAAGTGCAACTACGGAAGGTTCATTCAGAACAATTCCTTTACCTTTAACATGGATCAGTACATTTGCAGTACCGAGGTCAATACCAATATCCCTTGCAAACATCTATTTATATCCTCCTTGAAAATCTGTTTCACAGTAAATATCCACATTGTGCCCTAATTATATATATTATCATAAAATATAGAAAAAAAGTTGGAAGCACATTAAGTTCTTTACAAATTTTTGCGGATGATCTACAAACGATTTCCGGAAGACAATGCAGGCTGATTTGCCCTGGGTGATTATGGCTGGCGAACGGGCTCTCCTTCGAGAATTTCATCCTTTTTATACTTGAGTTTTGTTGCTTCTCCTCCTCTTAAATGCCTGATGGATTTATGATAATCGAGTATTTCTTTCACTTCGTTTGCCAAGTCAGGATTGATTTCAGGCAGACGCTCTGTTAAATCCTTGTGTACTGTACTTTTGGAAACACCAAATTCCTTCGCAATGACACGAACGGTTTTCTTTGTCTCCACGATGTACTTTCCTATCTTGATTGTTCGCTCTTTGATGTAATCGTGCACACCACTCGACCTCCCTAAAATGGATGTGAGAAGTGTGAAATGAGATCCGTATTCTGTAAAGAGTCATTCATTATGCAGCTTCTTTGTTGTATGATTTTACAAGTAAGTTTGTGAAATATGCCCACGATCCCTCACCTCAAACACTCTCTTTGTTAGGTTTGTAACAGTGTATTAGCATTCTTTTGGGAATATGCTAAAAACTCAATAAGGACAAGGGGTGAAACGAATTTTTCGGCTTCCGCTAACTATTTCGCGTCACTAAACTTTTATCTTTACATCCGTTCATCGCTCCTGTAAAATGAAAAAGCAATTAGTTACTTAGGTAAGTTTTTTAGAAGGAGACCGAAATGACCTACGTCAACAGACACCTCATTCATCAAATCAACCAAAGCGCCCGCCTGATTGCCAAAAAAGCCAATGAACAGCTGGAGCCATTCGGCCTTTACTCATCTCAATGGTCAGTTTTATATTGTTTGCGTACGATCGGACCAATGACTCAAAAGGAGATTTGGTCCTATTTAAATGTGGAAGCCCCGACCGTAACCCGGACGATTAAACGCCTTGAAGAAAACGGCTGGGTACAGAGACGGCAAGGTGAGGATAAACGGGAAAAACTCGTTGTCCTTACAAAAGAAGCAGAGAAGAAATACGAAGAAATCAATGTGAAAATGCTTAAATTTGAGGAAGAACTGCTCGCAGATTTCCGTGATGAAGATAAAGAAGCGTTTTCTCATTTATTTCATTTGTTCTTACAACAATGAAAATAAGGAAGTGACATACATTTGAAAAAGCCTGAACCAATTTGGACCAAAGATTTCATTATGGTCGTTCTCGTGAACTTGTTTGTTTTTGTGTTCTTTTATACATTTTTGACTGTTCTGCCTATCTATATGATGCAGGAGCTTGGCGGTACTGAATCTCAGGGAGGGCTGTTGATCAGTCTGTTCCTGTTATCCGCCATTTTCACTCGTCCTTTTTCAGGGGCTATTATAGAACGGTTTGGGAAAAAGAGGATGGCGATTGTATCGATGGCGATTTTTGCCCTTTCGTCTTTTCTTTACCTGCCGATTCACAACTTCTATTTGCTGCTTGGATTGCGGTTCTTCCAAGGAATCTGGTTCAGTATTTTAACCACTGTAACCGGCGCGATCGCAGCCGATATCATTCCAGTTAAACGCCGCGGCGAAGGGCTTGGATACTTTGCCATGTCTATGAACCTCGCAATGGCTATCGGTCCGTTTCTCGGATTGAGCCTGGTGAAAATTGTGCCTTTCTCTGTCTTCTTTACAATTTTTGCGGTGTTTATGATTGTCGGGCTGTTTGTTACATTACTCATTAAAGTGCCAAACAGCCTCAGCAGCGGAACGACTGTATTCCGTTTCTCTCTTTCGGATATGTTTGAAAAAGGCGCGCTTAAGATTGCGATTGTAGGGCTGTTTATATCATTCTGTTATTCAACAGTTACAGCATTTTTGTCCGTTTTTGCTAAGTCTATTGATCTATTAAATGTCAGCGGCTACTTCTTTGTTTGCTTTGCTGTTACGATGATGGTTGCGCGTCCGTTTACAGGCAAACTGTTCGATAAAGTCGGAGCGGGGATTGTGATTTACCCTTCAATCCTGATTTTCTCTGTCGGACTTTGCATGCTTGCCTTTACGCACAGCAGCTTGATGCTTCTATTATCCGGAGCTGTGATCGGACTCGGATACGGCTCAATCGTGCCATGCATGCAAACGCTGGCGATACAAAACTCACCGGCACACCGTTCAGGGTTTGCGACAGCAACGTTCTTTACGTTCTTTGACAGCGGAATTGCCGCAGGATCGTATGTGTTCGGATTATTCGTTGCTTCCGCAGGTTTCTCATCTATTTACTTATCAGCGGGTCTATTCGTTCTGATTTCTCTTCTTCTCTATACTTGGAGCCAGAAAAAACCTGCTGTAGCCGACCCTGAAGGAAAAGTGTCGATTGCAGAATAGCTTGTCAGACTGCCGGAATTTGCCGGCAGTCTTTTTTTGCATAAAAAACGGCATTCTGCTCCGTTTAACGGAATAGAATGCCGCTTGTTCATGATTCAATAATCGGACGCGCAGGTGAATCCGGATCTAATGTAAAATCAAAAGACTCTTCGTCGCGATACATCGGATCTGCATAGAGAGAGCCGACATCGTTTTTCGTTGCTTTTTGATAGGACGGAAATGAGTCGTATTCTGTCTTTTTCCACATCCATAAGCCGTCTTTATCTGCTTCCTTATGGTAAACGTTATGATTGACTGTATTTCCTTCATTGGTTTTAAATTCGTTGGCAATAAACAGCCTAGAGTCACTTGCCGTCATAATATTTTTTTCTATTATGTTGTTTTTTGTATCATGCTGCAGCAATAGCTGACCGCCATACAGCCCTTTTGTGTCGTTGCGGAACATCATGTTGTGAGCAATCACAGAACCGGCGGTGCCGCCACGCTCCTTGTCGTATCCGCCGATTGAAATCCCCGTATATGCATTCTGATACACCTTGTTGTCGGTAATCTTTATATCCTCAGCATATTTCCCTTTGTGCTCAGAAGTTGCTTCAATACCGATATCGTTTCTGTATACCGTGTTTTTCCTGATGTCAATACTGCGTCCTCCGTCGACATAGATTCCGCCCGCTGAGTACTCATCTCCATAAGCAGGATTTCCGAAAGTTGAATGATGATAGACAGTATTGTTTTCTACGATGCCGTTCCGCACATAATCGTTTTGATCTGCCGTTCCTTCATATCCGATAAGATCGATGCCAATATTGTTATTATCACGGACCAAATTTCCCGCAATTGTAAAGCCGTCAATGTTTCCGTTTAGCACAACCGCTTCACTCGCTCCGAGTGTCAGCTTTTCAACGGTATTATCCGTGATTTTAATATCTTTCATGCTTCCCGTTCCATACACTGCAATTCCGTGGGCATTGCCCTCATCTGCCGTTGTTTTTATATTCCGAACATGATTACCCTTAATCGTGATATGGCTGCTGGAGCCAGTCACATAAATTCCCATGGCGGTTGCTTCTTCAGATGAAACAGAGAGATTCTCAATCGTTAAACCGCTGATGGTGATGTAGTGTTTATTGTCTATGCCGATTAACGGCGTTTCATATTTTGCGCTCGTAATAGATTTCCCGGTAATCACTGCTTTCTCGTTCTGATAGTTTCGAAACGTGACAGGCTTCCCGTCCGTGCCGCTATGCTTCACTTCAAGCGGTTCATCATACGTGCCTTCACGGATTAATACGGTTGTTCCGGCAACAGCTTCCTTAGCGGCGTGCGCCAGTGTACGAAATGGCTTAGTTTTCGTCCCTTCATTTTGATCATTGCCGTTAGGAGAAACATATAAGCAATTCACTGATTCATGTTCATTTGCTGCCGTCTTATCATAGATTAAAGCGATGATCACAGCAGTTAAAACAACTGCAGCAGAAATAAAAAATGATAGCTTCATATGGGATTCTCATTTCTATTTAGAATGGATTTTCTTCTACCATTATAGGTTATCCATTTATGGAAAACCATCTCAAATCCATTCCACTGCAGAAAACGCTTATTCCGCACGACGCACCTGTTCAGAATCATACTTTCCGACAGCAGATAATACCGGCGGGTGAATCCGCATCAGAGCAATATAGACAAGAAATGATGTCAGTACACCTACAAACCATGAGATGTCATATAAGCCCTTTAATGCGGGGACATACATCCCGATTAATGAGATGAGTGCGCCTAAAAGCGTGGCCGCGAATGCCCGGTAGTTATAGCCTTTAAAATACACATACCGTCCGGTTTCGGAATATAGGTCATCAACCGAGAGCTCCCGCTTGCGAATGATAAAGTAATCAGCCATCATGACGCCTGCCACCGGACCGAGCATGCCGCCGATTAAACCGAGAAACGCATAAACGCTGGTTGCGCTCTCCATGAGCTTCCACGGAACCGTAAATAAAGCGAGCAGGGCTGTGATAAAGCTGCCTCGTTTAAAATTAATATATTTCGGCAAAGCATTCGCAATATCATAAGCGGGAGACACGATGTTTGCTGCGACATTAACTGAAATGGTGGCAATACAGAGCGTAATCACAGATAATACGATGACATAAGGATTATCAAACCTGGCCAAAATATCAACCACGTCCCAAATCGGCTCGCCGAAAGCAACCTGCGAACCGGAGGTCACCGTAATACTGGCAAACGCAAATAACGCGAAGGTTCCCGGCAAGCCGTAAAACTGGCCTTTAATCTGCTCTTTTTGCGTTTCCGCAAACCGTGTAAAATCAGGTATGTTTAAAATTAACGTCGCCCAGATACCTATAATGCCGGTGACTCCGGCAGCAAACGGCCAAAACGTTTCTGAAAACGTGTGAAATTTCCCAGTCTGCGAATAGATCGGCCCGAGTCCTCCGGCTATATCGACCGCCCACCATACCATGCCGCCAAACACCACATAAACTAAAGGACCTGCCCAAACCTCGAAACGCTTAATTGATTCCATACCGTGATGCAATACAAGTAAGTGCACAGCCCAAAAGAATACGAAAGAGAGGAAACCAGACAAGTGGATACCCAGAATATTCCACTCCCCGCCAATCTCTCCCCAGCCGGGCCACATATTTAACAGCAAAATGTTCAGCGCCGTGCTCCCGGCAAAGGTTTGAATACCAAGCCACATAATGGCTGTAAAAGCCCTCAGAAGCGCCGGAATGTTCGCGCCGTAAATTCCGTAAGAAGCCCGGATAATCACAGGAAATGGCAGCCCGTATTTTGTCCCTGCATGCCCGTTTAAAGCGAGTGCGCCAAACAAAATAAGCGAGGCCGTAATAATGATCGCCAGCACCTGCCACGGTGAAAGCCCAATCGCAATTAATCCGCCCACTGTCGCGTAGGTCGGTATATTATGTATGCATCCCATCCAAATGGAGGCGAAGTTCATTGCTTTCCACGTGCGTTTTTCCTGTCCTAAAGGCAGCAGATCCTCATTGCTCAGCCTGTTTGATTGCAGATGGCCCTCTTTTAATTCCATAGCCGGCTCCCCTTTCAGCTTGTCTATCTTCCGTCATATGTATAGTTTTCTAACATCACATGTGACTTAATATAACTGAAAAGTCAGACAAATACATTGGCTATGATACACAAACCTTTTATTCATTTTTGAGCATCCTAAACAAGAAAAGAGACAGACTCGTATATCTGTCTCTTTTCTCATGAACTTGTTTTCATTAAGGCGGTGAATCTCAAAGCCATAAACAAACTCAATCCGCCTACAGCAATAAGGAGCATTCCCATGATATCAAAATGAGCCGCTGTAATCTCTTTACCGAACAGAAGGCCCAGAATCACCGATGACAAAATTGAACCAAGGTAACGGCACGTTTGGAACAGGCCTGAGGTAGTTCCCACCATGTCTGAAGGGCTCGTTTTCAGCATCGCTGCCTGAAGCGCTACGTTTCCAAGTCCGTAACCGATGCCGAGCAGCGACAGGATCAAGCCTTTCCCGATAACCGGAACGCTGATAAAAAAGACCGTTAATAGCACAGCGCCCGCGGTCATCAGAAGCGATCCCGCCAATATCGGCTTAATGACTCCCGATCGATCAATCCACTTGCCTGTAATGGGCGATATAGCGATGCTCATACCCGACATGAACAGCATAAACAGACCGCTCGTTTGGACAGAAAGATGCATTTCATCTTGAAAATAACTCGGCAGCCCGAAAAATAAACAGTAGAAGAATACATTGAGTAAAATAAACTGAACGTATACCGCTGACAGACTTCGCTGCGTTTTAAACAGACGGACATCAATAAACGGCTTCTCCGTTTTCAGCTCACGCCAGACAAATGCGGCAAGCAGAATGACACCAATCACACCTTCTGACATATGTGGGGATGTGCTGAACGAAAGCAAAAAGGACAGGAGCAAAATGATCCCGCCGGCAAACAAAAGGATTCCCGGAACATCTAGCTGCCGGATAACCGCTCTGATCCCCACCCCTTTTTTCTGATCCTTTGGGAACATATACATCCCTAACAGGAAGCTGAAGATAATAAACGGCAGATTGACGATAAAAATCGCCGGCCAGCCGCCCCAGACAATCAAAAAACCGCCGACTGTCGGCCCCAGCGCCGTCATTGCAGATGCAAATATGGACAGAACCGCCATGGCTGAAGCCTGGCGCTCATGTATGTGGTTTCGTATCAGCCCGACTCCCGACGGATAAATCGCACTGCTCCCCACCGATTGAAACAGCCGCATGACCAATAATGTCATAAAGGTTGGCGCAAGCGGCGCCCCGATGGCGGAAACCGCCACAAGAATAAGCCCGAATAAAAACAACCTTTTCCGCCCAATCAAATCGCCAAGCTTTCCCGTCACAGGCTGGGCCACAGCACTCGCCAAATAGAAAGAGGAGATCAGCCAGGAAACCGTCGTAAATGACAGGTGAAACTCATGCTGGATGCTGTGGAGCGCCAGAGAAATCATAGACGAGTTCAGCGGATTCAGCATCGTTCCTGAAGCTACCGCTGTTAAAAAGACAGCACGGTTCTTTTTTGATATTTTCATTTCACTTGTGATAAAAATTCTTCTGTTGTCCGCGATTTGCCGATTCTCGGGAAAATAAAGCGCAGTGTCGCTTCATGCTCTTCCTCACTGAACGTGGACATCGCGTCAGTAATAAAAATCTGCTGATAGCCAAGCTGAAAGGCCTCGCGAGCCGTACTTTCCACTCCGATATTCGTGGCAATGCCGCATAGTACAATGGTATCAATGCCGCGGCGTCTCAGCTGCAAATCTAAGTCCGTGCCGAAAAACGCGCCCCACTGGCGTTTGGTCACTGTGTAATCTCCGTCCTGCACACCGATTTCCGGAACAAATTCCGCCCAGTCCGCCGGCATTTCACCTGAACCTTCCTGCGCCTGTTCATCCGTTTCCGGCTTTAGCGCATCTGCTCCGTCATGGAAGGCTACATTCACAAAGCTGATAAAGCCGTTATGCTTTCGGAATTCGTCAACAAGTTTTTTAGCATTCGGGACAACCTGTCCGCTTTTGTCTATTGGCACAATTCCTTTTTGCAGATCAATGATAACCAATGCTGTGTTTTGAAAATCAATGGTAAGTGTGTTCATTTTGCGTTTCCTCCTGATGCTGGTTAGTGTTTCTCACATCCCATATTTTACTCTTCACTTCACATGAATTCTTGCATGACGCTTGTGAAGTTCTCAGGAGAAGCGCTTATCTCACGATTTTTCTTTTATATAAAAATAAAAGGTGGTGCATACAAACATACCGGCAAGCACTGCGATCATAAAAGTTGTCATAGCTTCGTCACCTGCCTGCCGTTAATTGGCTGCTGATTAAACATGCCCATAAATTTGCGGCGGTCAATCCAAAGCAGAATCAAACACATGATCATTAATATCGTACTGAGATCCTGCACGCCAATATCAAAACAATAGTTAATCATGACGATGTTCACAATAATCGGCATAAATACAACGGCACCTAACGCAGATGTTCTTGGAATCAACAGCAAAACTGCAGCAATGATTTCTCCAAAGCCTATAAATACTTCATAGACATGAGAATAACCAAAAAATGTCCACGCAATTGTAAATCCCTTTCCCTTTCCCACCGCAGCTGCAATTTCAGGTGTTACTCCCCCAAACTGCCCCATGACCACTTTCGCCAGGCCGTACACAACAAAATTAAAGGCCAAAAACAACCGGAATGTCGCCGGAATGGACTTTCTTAACGCTCTCAGCAGCCTGCTGCCTTTATTCATATCGCATCCTCCTCAGTGTATTACATCAACTAATACACTTAATACAGTATATGACATTTTATTTTTTGTCAATTCCCTTTTTTCTCATAAAATCAGAGTTATTTTATAGACACAAAGTCTTGTATAGTAAATACCGTTTTTTCTTCCCTCTTCCACATCGATAACACACACTAAAAAAACATGTTAGGAAATCTAACATGAAAATGTTTTATCATTCTTTTTTCTCTATAATGAAGAAATATAATAATTGCTTTTATTCTGAAAGATACGGAGGAATGAGACATGCAAATGGGCGATACAGTATTTATGTTCTTTTGCGCTTTACTCGTGTGGCTGATGACCCCGGGGTTAGCGTTATTTTATGGAGGAATGGTAAAAAGCAAAAATGTGCTGAGTACAGCAATGCACAGTTTCTCTTCCATCGCCATCGTTTCCATCGTTTGGGTGCTGTTCGGATATACACTTGCCTTTGCTCCAGGCAACTCACTGATTGGCGGACTGGAGTGGGCAGGTCTGAAGGGGGTCGGATTTGATCCGGGTGATTACAGCGACACGATTCCCCATTCATTATTTATGATGTTCCAAATGACGTTCGCGGTTCTGACAACTGCCATCATTTCCGGGGCTTTCGCAGAGCGGATGCGATTCGGCGCTTTTCTTTTATTCTCGGTTTTATGGGTTTCATTGGTTTACACGCCGGTTGCTCACTGGGTATGGGGCGGCGGCTGGATCGGCCAGCTTGGCGCGCTTGATTTCGCAGGCGGAAACGTTGTTCATATTTCTTCCGGGGTGGCTGGCCTTGTTCTGGCCATCGTGCTCGGCAAACGAAAAGACGGCACAGCGTCTTCTCCGCACAACCTCATTTACACCTTCTTAGGAGGCGCCCTGATTTGGTTCGGCTGGTTCGGTTTTAACGTCGGCAGCGCCCTGACATTAAACGATGTGGCCATGTACGCCTTTATTAATACAAACACGGCAGCTGCAGCGGGGATTGCCGGCTGGATATTGGTGGAATGGATCATCAACAAAAAACCGACGATGCTCGGCGCGGTATCAGGAGCGATCGCAGGACTTGTGGCCATTACGCCGGCGGCCGGGTTTGTCACACCGTTTTCTTCTATTATCATTGGCATCATTGGCGGAGCGGTTTGCTTCTGGGGTGTCTTCTCGCTGAAACAGAAATTCGGATATGATGACGCGCTTGATGCCTTTGGCCTGCACGGCATCGGCGGCACATGGGGCGGCATCGCGACAGGATTGTTCGCAACAACTTCAGTCAACTCCGCTGGTGCAGATGGTTTATTCTACGGGGATGCAAGTTTAATCTGGAAACAAATTGTAGCGATCGCCGCAACTTATGTTTTTGTATTTATTGTCACATTCGTTATTATTAAAATTGTAGGCCTCTTCCTTCCCCTACGCGCAACCGAAGAAGAAGAATCACTCGGGCTTGATTTAACAATGCACGGGGAAAAAGCATATCAAGATTCTATGTGAGGAGTGACGCTATGAGCGGTCAAATGTTCAAGGTAGAAATTGTAACGCGTCCGGCAAATTTTGAAAAGCTGAAGCAGGAACTCGGAAAAATCGGAGTCACCTCTCTGACCTTCTCCAATGTTCACGGCTGCGGGCTTCAAAAAGCACATACGGAGCTTTATCGAGGGGTAAAAATAGAAAGCAATGTATATGAACGGTTAAAAATCGAAATCGTGGTCAGCAAGGTTCCTGTTGATCAAGTAACTGAGACCGCTAAGCGGGTTCTGAAAACGGGATCACCGGGTGACGGTAAAATCTTTGTCTATGAAATCGGCAATACGATTAATATCCGCACCGGCGAAGAAGGACCTGAAGCGCTGTAATATCATTAAGAGATTCGGACACTCCGGATCTCTTTTTTTGCGAACAGAAAAAACCCCCAGAAAACGTGTTACCCATTCGAATCCTCTTCAAGCGCCATGATTTCAGACAATCTCTATTTTTATTTGAAACTTTTTCTGAGTAAGATGAGTCTACTTAATATAAAAATGTAAAAGGTGATTATTTGAATTACGAAATATTTAAAGCTATCCATGGATTATCTCATCACAATTCTGTTCTCGATTCCATTATGGTTTTCATAACGGAATACGCGATCGTTGCCTATGCGCTTATCTTATTGGTGATGTGGCTGTTCGGGAACACACAAAGCAGAAAGAACGTGCTGTACGCAGGAATTACAGGAATTGCGGGTCTTGTGATTAATTTCTTGATTACACAAGTTTATGTTGAACCACGCCCTTTCGTCGCTCACACAGTGCATACGCTGATTCCGCACGATGCAGATGCTTCTTTTCCGAGTGACCACACAACGGGAGCGCTAGCTATTTCGATTGCAATGCTTTTCAGAAACCGTAAAATCGGCTGGCCGCTCGTCATCTTCGGGCTTTTGACCGGTTTTTCACGAATTTGGGTGGGACATCACTATCCTGTAGATGTGTTAGGCAGTCTTGTTGTCGCGATCATTATCGGGTTCCTGTTCTTTAGATTTTCAGATCTTCTTCGCCCGCTCGTTGATTTAATCGTCCGAATCTATGAAGCGATTATCAATAAAATAACGAAAAAACCAACCGATCAAAATTTCTAAGATAAAGCCGGCCTCTGAATGGAAGAGCGCCGGCTTTAATATTTTTCATACATCTCATGTCTTTTCCGTTTTGCGAGACCAAATAATCCAATAAACAGGGCAATCCCAACACTGTCAATGAGTACATCCCGGATGCAGCCGTTTCTGCTGAAGAAAAGCTGAATGATTTCTGTAAAAACGGCAAACATGAATGCTCCGGCCGAGGCCCATTTGATATTGTTCCATTGCTTCCACAGCAAATATGTCAGCACGAAGAAAGAAAACGCGTGCCCGATTTTTTGAATTACAGCTTCAGGCGTAGTCAACTGAGCAAAATCCATGTCTAAAAATTGGTATAAATCAGGATGCGGATGAAAATGAAATGTCACTGTCTGCGACACCACCATATCGCTGAAGCTTTCTGTGCAGACAGAGAGTAAAATGAAGAAGGTCCAGCCCGCAAGTAATAGACGATTCATCTAAACAGCCTCCTTTCCAGCAGCATCTTGTGCATGTAAATACATAGACGGCACAGTGAAACAAAAAGTAACAAAAAAAACGCCTATCACACCGATAGACGTTTTCTTCATTAAGACTGTTCAGTGTCTTCTGTTGTACTGCTTTCTTTGGAACCTGATTTGTCAGTTGAATCATCCGTTTTGTCTCCGGATTTTTCTTCAGTTCCTTTTTCAGTTGAACCATCCTTTTTTTCAGATGATTGCTGAATGGATTCTTCTGTTTCCTCAGTTGCAGCTTTCTCTTCTGCAGCTGCCGCTTTTTCTATAGAAGAAACCGGCTTGTCCATAAAGTTCAGCGGGTTCATAGCAACTCCGTCTTTACGGATTTCAAAGTGTACGTGGTTACCGCTTTCTTCGCTGTAAAGGTTCTTGCCAGACTTTCCGATGACCTGATTTTGCTTCACCTTGTCGCCTTGCTCAACACCTACTTCAGAAAGTGATTGATACACAGTAGATAAACCATCAGCATGTTCAATTTCCACAACATATCCCAGCACTGGATCTTTTTCAGCTTTGACAACCGTACCGCTTAGAGAAGCAGAAACATCGAAATCTTTTCCGTCTTTCTCAGCTAAGTCAATTCCTTTGCTTAGGCTGTACGTGTTATTATAGGTAACGAGTGCTGCTTCTTTTTCTTCTTTTGCGGCATCAGTTTCATAGAACTTTTTCACAACAGAAACGTTTTCAGAATCAACAACCGGCATTGCGACATTTTCCATAGACTTTCCTACTTCAACTGCATCGTCGTTGTTGTCATACGCGGAGCTTCCGCCGTTATCAGCTAACTGATCCTTTACCTCATCATTTGATACAGATTGATACCAAAGGACAGCTGTTAAAATGACGGCCGCACTGACTAAGTAAATTGCAGGGAACACCCAGCGTTTACGAAAAAACTGCTGAAGTTTTTTGACTTGAGAAGTTTTCTTTTCTTCCTCTCTCATTGTTTCATCACCTCAGCAACATTCTGAACACTTTTCTGAAAATATATACACTGATATAAAAAACTTTTTTAGATATAGTTTGTGCAGGCTGATAAGAAAGTATGTCATTTTTTTGAGAGGAGAACCAGATACGTATGAACTTGACATTACGTCTTGCTGAAAAAAAGGATATAGAAGCGGTTGTTGCGATTTATAACTCAACGATTGCCTCACGGATGGTAACAGCCGATACTGAACCGGTAACAACGGAAGACCGGATGGCGTGGTTTTTGGGACATACAGACGAACGGCCGCTGTATGTTGCTGAGGATGAAAGCGGGGACGTGGTTGCCTGGATCAGTTTCGAAAGATTTTACGGCAGGCCTGCTTATAATAAAACAGCCGAGATCAGCATATACATTCATGAATCATGCCGCGGCAAAGGCGCCGGAAATCACTTGCTTCAGGAAGCGCTCCGCATCGCGCCGGAGCTTGGCATCCGCTCGCTTATGGCCTTCATTTTCGGACATAATAAGCCTAGCCTGAAGCTGTTTGAAAAGCACGGTTTCAAGGAATGGGGGTTATTCCCCGGCATTGCTGAATTGGACGGCAAGCGATATGACTTAAAAATATTAGGGAGAGAGCTATCATGATTAGTCTTGATAAAGATGAAAACCATATTGAAACTCACCACGAAGAAAACAGCGTGACCGAGCAGGAGAACAACAGCACAGAGGGCGAAAAACGTGAGCTGAGCGCTGCTGCTGTCAAATCGCTTTCAGACATTGCAAAGTGGGGCAAAATCACAGGAATTCTTTTAATTGTCATGGGTGCGCTGGCTGCCCTGTCGGCTTTAATGACAATCATAGGCGCTATTCCAGGCGTCCTGCTCATTATTTCAGGCGTATTTCTGATGCGGTCGGCAAAAGCAGCAAGAGAGGCAAGCGGAAACCTGACCGGCAGTGCGGGTGTAAGCATGCTGGAGAACTACGGGAAATTTATCAAAATGCAATTATTCTACGCTGCATCAAGTATCGCCGTAGGCCTCATCGGAATCATTCTGCTCATTTTCTTCCTCGTATTTGTCGGCATCGCCGCTTTTGAGGATATGGATACGTATGAAGACCCGGATTCCTATTATTATGAAGATGGGCCCGTCTTTGAATAAAGGTGTGGATCTGACCTCCGAAAGAAAGACACGAATAGCAAAGGTATGAGTTCGGTATTGAACCGGACTCATGCCTTTTTATTATGTTCTCCTCAAATTTTCTGCATGAACGTCATTCACCCAGGCACGCTCTTCGGTGTGACATACTTTGTATAGCATCCCTATCTTATATGTTAGAAACAATCAGGACATCTCTCCATTTACATCGCAGGACACAGACAGTTATATGATTTCTCATTCAAAATATTTGTTTCTATTTAGACCATTAAGCAGCTATTCCCCCACCGCCCCGCAGATGTACTCTCTATGTTTTATGGTTTTTCAAAAATAATAGTTGAATCGATTAGGCTAGAGCAAACACAGAGTTTTGTAACAAGCATATACTTCAATAACCGACATTTTTTCATCCATTTAAGAAAAAGGAAGTGGATATACTTGTGTTTTTCAAAGATAAAAAAATACTCATAATTGGCGGAACAGGTACGATTGGAAAAAGTCTTCTAAAACAAATTCTTAAGGATCAGCCAAAGGTTGTTCGTATATTTAGCAGAGATGAATATAAACAATTTATGTTGGAAAATGAAATCGGTCCCAGAAAGGATATTAGATTTTTAATAGGAGATGTGCGAGATTATGACCGGGTGTTAAATGCTATGGACAGCATTGACTACGTCTTCCATACTGCTGCCATGAAGCATGTTCCTGCTTGCGAATACAATCCCTATGAAGCAGTCCTCACCAATATTATAGGAACCAATAATGTCATTAAAGCGGCAGTGGCCCAAAACGTAAAAAAAGTAGTTTTTACAAGTTCAGATAAAGCAATATCACCAACGAATGCATATGGAGCAACAAAACTCACAGCTGAAAGATTAATTTCTGCAGCAGAATACAGTAAGGGAAAAGCTTCGACGGTTTTTTCTTGTGTTCGGTTTGGAAATGTAATTGGTTCAAGGGGTTCCGTGGTTCCCTTGTTTATAGAACAAATCTTAACGCAAAAAAAGGTGACTGTTACGGATTTAAAGATGAATCGCTTTATGATGACACTGGATCAGGCGACATCTTTATTAATTGGTGCACTAAAGGAATCTCAGGGCGGCGAAATCTTCATATTAAAAATGCCTGTCATATCACTGCATGACTTAGTGTCAGTCGTCGTGGAAGAAACATGCAAAAAACAGAATATGAATATTGATGAAATAGAAATACAAGAAATCGGGCTGCGGCCCGGAGAAAAAATGTATGAAGAACTGATGACTTATGACGAGTCGACAATGGCTTTGGAGCTGCCTGACATGTTTGTTATCCCTTCAACTTATGGGGAGAAAAATCATTATACCCAAGCGAAAAAAGCAACTGAAGGGACTTATAGTTCAAATGACCAAAAGCAAATTTCAAAAGAAGAGGTCCTTGCATTATTAAAATCGCAAACATTACTTTAATTCGGGAAGGAAGATGATCATGAAAGTTCTCGTCACTGGAGGAGCAGGTTTTATCGGCAGATGGGTTGTGAAAAAATTATTAGAAGACCGTCATCAAGTATGGGTATTGGATGATTTATCGAACGGGCGTTTAGAAAATATAGAAGACCTGAAAAACGACCCTGGTTTTATCGAATTTATCCATGGTGATATAAAGGATGTAAAAACATTAGAGGATCTTTTCTCGACAAAATTTGATATTTGCTACCATTTAGGTGCAAGCATCAACGTACAAGATAGCATCGACGATCCGAAAACCACATTTGAAAATGACACAATCGGTACTTTTAACATTTTAGAATTATGTAAGCAGCATAATGTAAAAGTTGTTTTTATGAGTACCTGCATGGTATATGACCGAGCTGCATTTGCTGAAGGTATTAAAGAAACAGATCCTATTAAACCCGCTTCACCTTATGCCGGGTCAAAAATCGCGGCTGAAAATATGGTGCTCTCCTATTATCACGCATACGGTCTCCCTGCGGTTGTTATACGTCCGTTTAATACGTATGGGCCTTACCAAAAAACAGGCGGTGAAGGCGGAGTAGTTGCTATTTTTATAAAAAACAAATTGGACGGTAAAAAGCTGCATATATATGGTGACGGCACACAAACCCGTGATCTTTTATATGTAGAGGATTGTGCTGATTTCGTCGTGCAGGCTGGTTATTCCCAAAAAGCAAACGGTGAAATTATAAACGCAGGCCTTGGAAGAGATATATCGATTAATGAATTAGCAGAATTAATTGCAGGCGATAAACAAAACATTCACCATGTAGAGCATATACATCCTCAAAGTGAAATTCCAAAATTGTTATGTAACTACGAAAAAGCAAAAAAAATTCTTAATTGGAGCCCGCAGGTCAGTTTGGAAGAAGGAATAAGAAAAACAGAAGAATGGATTAAGAGTACGAATCTCATTTAATAGGAGAATGAAAATGACCAGTGAGAATAAATTAGCAATGACAGGCGGTAAGCCTGTCAGAGATTCATATCTTCCATACGGCAGGCAATGGTTAGATGAAGATGATATACAATCAGTAGTTGACGTTTTACGGGGAGACTATTTGACGACGGGACCAGCAATCGACTTATTCGAAGAAAAAGTCGCAGACTATGTTGGCAGCCGCTATGCTGTTGCATTTTCCAGCGGAACAGCTGCTTTACACGCGGCTTGCTTTGCTGCGGGAATTTCACAGGGAGACGAAGTCATTACGACACCCATCACATTTGCGGCAAGTGCCAATTGCATTTTGTACATGGGAGCCAAACCGGTTTTCGCAGATATTGATCCGCACACATACAATATTGACCCTGATTCCATTGAAAAGCTGATCACTCCAAAAACAAAGGCTATTATACCGGTAGATTTTACAGGACAGCCGGTGAATCATGATCAGATTCAAAAAATTGCAAAAGCACATAACTTGATCGTTATTGAAGATGCTGCCCATGCATTAGGCGCTTCGTATAAAGAGCAAACAATCGGTTCAATCAGTGATATGACGATGTTTAGTTTCCACCCTGTTAAACATATTACAACCGGCGAAGGCGGAATGATAACAACTAATAATAGAGAATATTATGAGAAGCTGCTCCAATTCCGCAGTCACGGAATTACCCGCGACCCTAAAAAGCTAAGCCAAAACCATGGATCGTGGTACTATGAAATGCACTTTCTTGGATTCAATTATCGGATGACAGATATCCAAGCTTCATTAGGCATCAGCCAATTACAAAAATTAGATGATTTTATTGAAAAACGAAGACATCTTGCCAGGATCTACAACGAAAAATTAAAAACAATCTCCCACATTCATCTCCCAATTCAAGATGCAGCCTCAACTTCCAGCTGGCACCTTTACGTCATTGAGTTAAAGCTAGATTCGCTTAAAGGAAATCGCGATGATATTTTCAACGCTATGCAAAAAGAAAATATAGGTGTTAACGTCCACTATATACCTGTTTATTTACACCCTTATTATCAACGTTTAGGTTATCAAGAGGGCTTATGCCCAAATGCCGAAAAGCTGTATAAAGGAATGATCACCTTGCCTCTGTTTCAATCGATGAACGAAAAAGATGCAGACGATGTTATAAAAGCACTAAAGAAAGTAGTGAATTATTATTCGTAGGAGGTGGTTAGGTGAAAGTAACGGCTATTATCCAAGCACGGATGGGCTCCAGCCGATTGCCGGGTAAAGTGTTGAAAAAAGTGTTGAATAGACCTTTGCTGGAATATCAAATTGAAAGAATCAAAAGAGCAGCACTTATTGATGATATTGTGATCGCCACGACTACAAATGCGATAGATCAACCCATTGTTGAGTTAAGTAAGAGATTGTCTCTTACTTATTATTGCGGGTCAGAAACCGATGTTTTATCAAGGTACTACGAAGCAGCAAAAATAAGCAACGCGGAAAATGTCGTCCGACTAACCTCTGACTGCCCTATTATTGATTATCGTGTGATTGATAAGGTAATAAAATGTTACCTGGATTCAAAGGGCCAATATGATTATGTGTCTAACACCTTACAGCGAACGTATCCCCGCGGAATGGATATAGAGGTTTTTTCAGCTTCTTCGTTAGAGAAAGCTTATCACGAGTCCAGCCTTGACTACGAACGGGAACATGTTACACCCTTTATTTACCTGAATCCAGATCGATTCAGCTTAGCTAATATCACCTATACCGAAAATCAGAAACAGCATAGATGGACTGTAGATACGCACGAGGATTTTTTATTAATCAAAAACATTATTGAAAAACTTTACCCAACTAAACCTGACTTCAGCCTAGAGGATACCCTAACATTATTGAACGAGTTTCCAGAATGGTCATTGCTCAATGCCCGGATAGAACAAAAAGAAATCATCAATGAAGCCGACAATAAATCCAAGTGATTGAGGTGCTGTGATGAACATCCTTTTCAGAACAGATGCTTCAATTGAAATAGGAACAGGTCATGTCATGAGATGCCTCACGCTTGCTCATGCGTTGCGCAAAAAGGGGGCAAATATTATCTTTATTTGCCGAGACTTACAAGGTCATCTAGCGGAGGTCATCCGAGAGAAACAGTTTGATCTCATTATGCTGCCAGAACCTAAAAAGAATGTTTTCATTCCTAAAAAAACTCCGCATTCTAATTGGCTTGGTGTCCCTTGGTATGTTGACGCAGCGGAAACCATTAGCGCGATAAAAGACATGAACAAGGACATCTCCCTCCTTATCATTGATCACTACGCAATTGATATCAATTGGGAGATGAATGCGAAAAAACATGTGAAAAGAATGATGGTGATTGATGACTTGGCTGATCGTTTACATGATTGTGATATATTATTGGATCAGAATCTTTATCATCATTATAAAGATCGTTATGTCAATCTAGTCCCCGAAAGCTGCAAACAATACTTAGGACCAGAATATGTCTTATTGCGAGACGAGTTTTATTCATTTTTACCCCATCACATCAACCGCGATGGACGTGTAAAAAGGATTCTTGTCTTTTTTGGAGGCAGTGATCCCACTAATGAAACGAAAAAGGTGATGAAAGCCTTTCAGCAGCTTTCCCCCCATGATATTGAGCTTGATATCGTGATTGGAAATACCAATACTCATAAGAATGAAATTGAATCCATTTGTAACATCCATGACTATTGCAACTTTCACTGCCAAGTGAATCATATTGCAGAATTAATGTACAATGCTGACCTGGCAATAGGTGCGGGCGGAACGACTACTTGGGAGCGCTGCTATCTCGGCCTTCCAGCAATCGTCATCACCGTCGCTGAAAATCAAGAATCGATTGCTCAAACGCTTGATCAATTAGGCGCGATTAAATATCTGGGACCTAAAGAATCAGTCAATGAATCAGATATCGTCTCAGCCGTTCAAGACATGATGAATAACCCCTTGTCACTCCAACAAATGTCAAGAAAAGCCCGGCTGCTGCTGGAAAAAAATATGGATCATCGCCAGAACCTCTTATTAGAAATTTTAAAGTAAGGAAGGAATAAATCTGTGTTCAAATATTCCCTTAGACCATTAAAAGAAAAAGACTTAGACACAGTTCTCCGTTGGCGTAACGATGAGAGAATCAGAAAATCAATGTACCATGACCAAATAATTAATGAAAAACAGCATCATCAATGGTTCAAGAAAATAAATTCATCCAAAACAGAACATTATTTTATATTTACAATTGATCATAAAGAAACTGGCTTTGTTAGCTTTAAAGATGTTGATGATAACCATAACCACTGCTATTGGGGTTTTTATATCGGAGAGCCCGAGAGTCCAAAAGGTTCTGGCTCTATCATGGGGTTTTTAGCGTTAGAATGGGCGTTTCAAAAGTTGTGTGTTGAGAAAGTATACGGAGAAGTACTTTTGAATAACGAAAGAAGCTTATCATTTCACCAAACATTCGGTTTTTGTAAAGAAGGTCATTTTCGAAACCATATAGTAAGAAATCATCAATATCTTGATGTAATCAGATATGGTCTCTTAAAAGAAGAATGGATTGCAGAAAAGCCGAAAGTGATCCAGAAATTGTCTGAAAAAGGAATAGATATCAAGGACATTGATACGGGTTTTAGTGAACTTTAGACTTTGAACAATCATTTCATATAGATGACATCAAAGTCTATTGTTTTACGGCCGGTATTCCTGTGAATAGAAGGGAGTGCAAAGATGAACGAAATCAATATTGATGGAAGAAGTATTGGCCCGCATCATCCCCCATTTATTATTGCTGAAATGTCCGGGAACCATAATCAATCGTTAGAACGTGCTTTTCACATTATAGAAGCAGCTGCCAAAGCAGGTGCACATGCATTAAAAATACAAACCTATACCGCTGATACGATGACGTTAAATATAGATACGAAAGATTTTAAAATTGAGGATAACGATAGTCTATGGTCTGGCAGTACGCTCTATACATTATATCAGCAGGCTTACACCCCATGGGAATGGCATAAACCCATTTTCGATAAATGCCGGGAGCTTGGAATGATTCCTTTGAGTACGCCATTTGATGAATCGGCTGTCGACTTTTTGGAAGACCTGGGAGTGCCTATATATAAAATAGCGTCATTTGAAAATACTGATATCCCTCTTATCAAAAAGGTGGCTGCTACAGGTAAACCCATTATCATTTCAACTGGAATGGCTACAGTAGCAGAAATTGATGAAACAATAACGGCTGCCAAGGAAGCAGGCTGTAAAGAATTAATCCTTCTAAAATGCACAAGCACCTACCCGGCATCACCAGTAAACACCAATATTTCTACGATTCCTCATATGAAGGAATTATTTAATTGCCAAGTCGGCTTATCAGATCACACAATGGGAACAGGAGTTGCTGTCGCCAGTGTCGCCTTAGGCGCAACTGTGATTGAGAAACACTTCACTTTATCAAGAGCTGATGGCGGTGTAGATTCTGCCTTTTCACTGGAACCACCTGAATTGAAAGAACTTGTCGTTGAAACGGAAAGGGCATGGCAAGCGTTAGGACAGATCACCTATGGACCAACTGACAAGGAAAAAGCTTCGCTTAAATTTCGCCGCTCTATTTATGTAACAAACGATATAAAAGCCGGAGAGATTTTCACCAAAGAAAATATTAAGGTGATACGACCTGGTTATGGTTTGGAACCAAAGTACTTTGATGTAATGATCGGAAAAACAGCAACGAAACATCTTTCAGCAGGGACACCGCTGGGATGGGATTCTATATAGTTTTATCCCCTATTTTTCTATGAAAAGGAATCATGATAATGCTCATAGAAATCGTATACAGCACGGGCCACAGATCTAATTTGATGAAAAGAAAGAATTGCCATGTCTACGTTATCTTCAATAGATATATAAAACACAGAATGAATATCCGGTTGTTTCACACGAATTCGATGAAATGAAAAAACGGCACCCTGATTGTTAGATAAATCCGCTAACAGTCAGGGTGCCGTTTACAGTATTAATACAGCATTTTCTTGCGTCTGTCTTCTTCAGTCAAAAACTCTACAAAGCTCCGCATCGCAAACGGTTCCTCCGTGATCTGGCGCGTATACGTGTTTTTGCGCTCTTCTGAAAGAATTTCGCTCTTTTTGATTCTGTTCAGCATATAAATATGAACGGTCTTTTGGATTTGTTTATGCTGATAGCCCGCTTCTTTAAAAAATGCTAATCCAAGTGCAGCAAGAAGCGCAAAAAGACCGGCGCTGATCAAGGACTCTCTGTCTGCTGAAGCATGAAAAAGGAAAGCAGCCAAATTAAAGAGAGAGAATGCAGCAAGCGGAACAGCAAGAAAACGGTAGATGACAGTTTTCTTCATTAAAGGCTGTACAGCCTTTTGAATTTTTTGCATTTCTGTTTTAATGAACCCCGGCATTTGTTCTATTCTGTAAAAGTTCATTTATTCTCCTCCTTTATTTGATTTTGCAAGGCTTTACGAACGTTATCATATGAGTTTATTTTAACGCAGGTGCAAGCTGGTTTTAAAGAAATCTGCCCGTGTTTTTCACAAAGAATCTGGATCAACACACTTTATTCTTTTAAAAAGTCAGTGTTATAATTTGTAATGGGAATCAGATTGCTGTTATTCATGGAATACTAATGGCAATCTTCTTGATAAATATGAATTAGCGGGGTTACAAAGTGAGTATTTCTTCCATCCTTTTATCACTTTTTTTCATTTTGAATATTCTTTTGGCCATCATTGTCATATTCAAAGAACGGCGCGATGCCAGTGCATCATGGGCTTGGCTGCTTGTTCTTTTCTTTATACCCGTTTTAGGCTTTATTTTATACCTATTATTCGGTCATAATCTCAGACGCAAGCATTTGTTTCAATGGGAGGATCGCAAGAAAATCGGAATCGAAAAGCTGCTGCAGCATCAGCTTGAAGAATTAGAAAACAGGCAATTTCAGTTCAACAACCGGGCAACCTTTGATAATAAGGATTTAATATACATGCTCATCATGAATAATCATGCTGTCTTTACAGAGGATAATTCAGTTGATGTCATTACAGACGGACGTGATAAGTTCCAGCGGCTTTTACATGACATATCAAAGGCAAAGGATCATATCCATCTACAATATTATATTTACAAAGGTGATGAATTAGGAAAAAAATTGCGGGACGCCCTCATTCAAAAAGCGAAAGAAGGTGTGCAGGTCAGGGTTTTGTATGATGAGCTCGGGTCCAGAACGCTACGCAAAAAGTTTTTCAAAAAACTGCGTGAGGCTGGCGGGCATGTGGAGGTCTTTTTCCCTTCAAAACTCAGGCCGATTAACCTTCGGCTGAATTACCGCAACCACCGAAAGCTCGTCATCATAGACGGCATAACCGGTTATGTCGGTGGGTTTAATGTCGGGGATGAATACCTCGGCCTCAATCCGAAGTTCGGCTATTGGCGCGATACCCATATTCGATTGCAGGGAACGGCCGTCCACGCCATTCAGACACGATTCATCCTTGACTGGAACCAAGCTTCACATCATCATACACTCACCTATATTCCGAACCACTTTCCCGATTGCAGCCCAAAGGGAAATGTCGGGATGCAGATTGTTACGAGCGGGCCCGATTCCGAATGGGAACAAATTAAAAACGGCTACATCAAAATGATTTCAAACGCCAAACGTAGCATTTTGATACAAACACCTTACTTTATTCCTGACGCAAGCCTGCTGGATGCATTAAGGATTGCATGCCTGTCAGGCATTGATGTCAACATTATGATACCGAACAAGCCCGACCATGCCTTTGTATACTGGGCCACACTTTCGTATATCGGGGATCTCTTAAAAGCCGGAGCCACCGTCTATATATACGATAATGGCTTTATCCACGCGAAAACAATCGTTGTGGATGACGAAATTGCGTCAGTCGGTACAGCGAATATCGACGTCCGAAGCTTCAGGCTGAATTTTGAGGTTAATGCATTTATTTATGATATCAACATTGCCAAAAAACTGGTTTCTACATTTAAAGAAGATTTGCTCGTATCGAGAAAATACACCTACGAGGAATATCAGCAGCGATCATTATGGATCCGCATTAAGGAATCCGTATCACGGCTGCTGTCGCCGATTTTATAAGATGTGCCAATCCCCCGGTCTTATGGCCGGGGTTTTTCAGCATGGCATCATCACGCATCCCGTAAAAACGCGCGTGACCTTTCCCATCTAGCGTGCCGCTTCAAAATCAAATTCACTATTTTTATTTCTTTATACAAAACTTCTCACAAATAGTGTATAAAAGAAAAGTGAGTATTTTTTTGTAAAGGGGACCCGTGTCAATGAATCCGGAAACGGTCAACAAAACCCTCATCAGTATTTCAAAATGGGGAAAAGCAACAGGCATTTTATTTATTATTATGGGCGCTTTTACTGCGCTTTCAGGCGCGTTCTTTTTTCTTATCGGCGCAGTGCCCGGCGTACTGCAAATCATTTCAGGCATCTTTTTGATGCGGTCAGCAAAAGAAGCAGGCTTAATGGCTGAAAAGCATAGCGGGCAATCTGAAGATTTAATGCTGGAGAACTATGCGAAATTTGTAAAGATGCAAGGGATTTATTTAATCGTGAGCATCGCTGTATCGATCCTGGCGATCATCGCATTCTTCATCTTTCTAATGCTTGGAATCGCTGACGGCATATTCAACGATTATGATACGTACAGCAGCTATTAAGTAAAAAACCCGGAGCTTCCTCCGGGTTTTTTCTTGTTATTCCGCTTCGCTTACTACTGTGAAGCGTTCATTTTTGTGTGACGGATGTTCAAGCTCATCCAAAACAGCAATCGCATAATCGGCATAGCTGATATAACTGTCACCTTTTGCGTTTACGATCACATTGTCTTTTCCTTTTTGGTAAGATCCCGTCCGCTTTCCTGCCGCATCAAAAAACGCCGCCGGGCTGAGGAATGTCCAGGAAATAGAGTCTGCCTTTTGCAGGTCTTTCAGGTTCTCTCCTTGATTTGATGCAGTCGGAAGATATTCTTTCGGGAATTCCGGTGTATCCATTAAACGTGTTGTTTTGGCTTCATCAACGAACAGGCTTCCCGCTCCGCCGACGACAAACAATCTTGTATGTTTTGCATCCTTTAGCAGGTTGATTAATGTTCTGCCTGCTTCAACATGAAGATGTTCCTGGCCAGGCGCAGCTCCAAAAGCGTTCACGAGTGCATCGAAAGGCTTGAGATCTTCCGCTGTCAGTTCAAAAACACCTTTCTCCAAAATCGCTGTGTCCTGCTCTTGCACTTTAGATGCATTTCGGACAATGGCTGTTACCTCGTGGCCTCTTTCCTTCGCTTCTTTCAAAATCAGACTTCCCGCTTTTCCGCTTGCACCGATAATTCCTATTTTCATTTTTTGATTTCCTCCTTATTTGTAACAATTTTAGTTACATGTTGGCGGTGAGAAGTCATCTCTTTTGATCAAAAGAGATGATTCATTACATCTTTTAATGACTTGCTTGCCAGCTCATTTTCCATCGCTTTTTGCACACTTTCAAATGTCTCATCCAGTGCGCACTGAATTTTTTTGCCTACCGGACACTTCGGGTTCGGGTTTTCATGAACCGCAAATAGTTCCTCTTGGTTTTGAACAGCCCGATATACATCTAAAAGAGAAATATCAGCCGGATCTTTTGTGAGGCTCGCGCCCGGCACCCCGGCGCGTGATGTGAGAATATCACCCTTTTTCAGCAGGCTGATCATTCTTCTTACAACAACCGGATTGGTGTTGACACTGTCAGCGATAATGTCCGAAGACGCTTTTTCATCCATCGAAATGAGCGATAAAATATGAATGGCAACAGCAAGACGGCTGTTAATCATGTTTTTTCACCACCGTTGTAACTATAATAGTTACATTTAATTCGTTTGTCAACATATAATATACACTAAATTTGCGCTTCTTGGACATCCGTTTAGTCAATAAAACGGCCGGATGCACTCCGGCCGTGTCTTGTCAGAATAAGAAATATCGTTGTCCCAGCGGAACATAATCGACAGGCTGGCAGGATAATTCTTCTCCGTCAGCAAAGACCTGATACGTTTTCGGATCGACTTCAATCTTCGGCAAAGCAGCGTTTAATTTCATATCCAGCTTGCTCAGCTTGCGGATGTTTTTCACAGGAGAAATTCTTTTTTCCAGCCCTAACCTTTCCGCCACGCCCCTTTCAATGCCCGCCTGGGACATAAACGTAATGGAGGTTGAGCGGTTGGCTTTACCATACGAAGCATACATTTGGCGCATGAACACAGGCTCCGGAGTCGGGATAGACGCGTTTGGATCCCCCATTTGCGCGCGTGCTATCATGCCGCCCTTTAAGACCAATTCCGGTTTCACGCCGAAAAATACAGGATCCCACAGGACAAGGTCAGCGAGCTTACCTTTTTCTACAGAACCGACTTCATGGCTGAGGCCGTGAGTAATTGCCGGGTTAATCGTATATTTGGCAATGTAGCGTTTCGCACGTACGTTATCGTTTCCGTTTTCTCCAGTGAGAGCGCCGCGCTGTTTTTTCATTTTGTCAGCCACCTGCCAAGTGCGGATAATGACTTCGCCAACCCGCCCCATCGCTTGGGAATCCGATGACGTCATGCTGATCGCACCAATATCATGGAGAATGTCCTCTGCCGCAATTGTCGCAGCCCTGATTCTGGAATGGCTGAACGCCACGTCCTCGGGCACCTTCGCGTCTAAATGGTGACAGACCATCATCATGTCAAGGTGCTCATCCATCGTATTGACGGTGTAAGGGATTGTCGGCGTTGTGGATGACGGCAGAATGTTCGCATAAGAGGCGAGCTTCATAATATCCGGGGCATGGCCTCCGCCTGCTCCTTCAATGTGATAGGTATGAATCACCCGCTCACCAATTGCATCAAGCGTGTTTTCCAGAAAGCCCGCTTCATTGATTGTATCCGTATGGATTGCGACTTGAATATCGGCTTCCTCCACAACTTCCATACACGTTTTGATAGCGCTTGGCGTCGTGCCCCAGTCTTCATGAAGCTTCAGGCCGATGGCGCCGGCTTCCACCTGTTCGATCAGCGGCGCTTTATCGGATGCGTTCCCTTTTCCCAAGAAGCCGACATTGATCGGAAATTCCTCGGCCGCTTCCAGCATCCTTGCCATATACCATGCACCTGATGTACATGTCGTCGCTTTGCTTCCTGTAGCGGGCCCCGTTCCGCCTCCAAGAAGAGTCGTCACTCCTGAGGAAAGTGCAACTTCCATCTGCTGAGGACAAATAAAGTGGATGTGCGTATCCACTCCTCCAGCCGTTAAAATTTTGCCTTCCCCGGAAATCACCTCTGTACCCGCACCGATGACCATATGCGGATCGACTCCATCCATGATATCTGGGTTGCCGCTTTTTCCGACACCCACGATCCGGCCGTCCTTTACACCGACATCCGCTTTGACAATGCCTGTGTAATCCAATAACACGACGTTGGTGATCACCAAATCCAAAGCGCCGTCTTTTCCTGTGATGCTGCCGTTTTGGCCCATGCCGTCACGGATCGTTTTTCCGCCTCCAAAGATCATTTCTTCACCATATACAGTGAAGTCCTTTTCGACTTCGATCCATAAGTCCGTATCGCCCAATCTGATTTTATCGCCCGTTGTCGGACCAAACAGCTCCGCGTATTGCTCCCGTGACATTTTCATCGAATCACACCTTCCATCCAGCCGGCTTTCTTTAAGTTGGCTAACGTTTTTTCTTTGCCGCGTTCATCGATATACGTATCGGCCATTCCGTTCAATCCTCTTACTGTTTTTCGTCCTTTGAATTCAACAAGCGTGACCGTTTTCTCCTCACCTGGCTCAAAACGGACCGATGTGCCTGACGGAATGTCGATACGCATGCCGATGGCTTGTTCGCGGTCAAACGATAGCGCACCATTGGCTTCCGCAAAATGAAAATGGGAACCGACCTGAACGGAACGTGATCCGGTGTTTTTCACCGCTATCTCCCGTGTCTGGCGGCCTTCGTTAATCGTAATGGTTCCCTCAGCAATCTGAAATGCTCCCGGCTTCATGACTTCACCTCCGCAGAAATCGGATGGTGTACTGTGACAAGTTTCACTCCGTCAGGGAATGTAGCTTCCACCTGAATGCTGTCCAGCATCTCAGGCACGCCCTCCATGACATCTTTTTCAGTCAATACATGGCGGCCGGCTTCCATCAGCTCCGCCACTCCCTTACCATCGCGCGCACCTTCCATGATAAAACAGGTGAGATAAGCGGCAGCCTCGGGATAATTGAGCAGAACGCCGCGCGCCTTTCGCTGCTTGGCTAATTCTCCCGCTGCAAAAATGAGCAATTTCTCTTGTTCAACAGGTGTCAGTTTCATCTTAGGTCCTCCTTATTATCGTCATTCTAAAGCGGATTGCGTTACATGAATCTCCGGAACGATGCAGGCGGGCCATCACCTCCCTTTTTCAGGATGCTGATCAAACAGTGAGATGCCTTTCAAAACGGCGAGCCGTTTCTTCGTCAGCCTTTCCGTGAGCAACGACCGTTCCCCTGTCCATGACGTAAAGATAGTCAGCACACGTTAAGGCGTTCTCTAAGCTGTGTTCCACCAAAACAACTGCAGTCTCTTCTTTTCTGGAAATTTCTATGATAACTTTTTGAATCAATTCCACGATTGAGGGCTGAATTCCTTCCATTGGTTCATCTAGTAAAATCATTTTCGGATTACCCATCAGCGCTCTGGCAATCGCAAGCTGCTGCTGCTGTCCTCCGCTCAAATCGCCGCCTTTACGGTCGAGCATGTCCTTCAAAACAGGAAACCACTGAAAAATCTCTTCCTTGATCTGCCCTCTCCGCTCCTTCTTAGGAAGCGGTTCTTCTCCGAGCAAAAGATTGTCGCGAACGGTTAAAGCGGGAAAGATGTCTCTCCCCTGCGGCACGTACGCTATTCCTGCTCTTGCCCGTTTTTCCGTCTTTTCGTTTTGAACAAACGTTTGATGAAAACGAATTTGTCCCTGTTTGGCCGGGATCAGGCCGATGATCGTCTTCAGCAAGGTGGATTTGCCGACTCCGTTTCGGCCTAATACAGCGACGATCTGCCCGGGGCGGACTTCCATGCTGAGGTTATGCAAAACCATGGATTGATCGTAACCGGATGTCACATTACTGACCGCTATCATGACGCTCCGCTCCTTCCTAAATACACCGCTGCCACCTCTTCATTGCTTGTAATCTCATCCATCGATCCTTCACAAAGCACTTTTCCTTCATGCATCACCGTCACTTTTCTGGAAAACGAGCGGACAAAATCCATATCGTGCTCCACAATTAAAACGGAACACGTTTTGGCAATTTCCTCTAGGAGAGCCCCGGTTTTATCCCGCTCTTTTCCCGTCATTCCGGCGATCGGTTCATCCAGCAGCAAAAGCTTCGGCTCCATGGCGAGCTGCATGCCGATTTCGAGCCATTGTTTCTGTCCGTGTGACAGGCTGCCGGCTTTTATGTCCCGCTTTCCTTCTAACCCGATCAGCTTCAGGATGTCTGTCACCCTGTCACGCTGTTCTCTTGTCATACGCGCCATCAGCAGGGAGAGAATCGTTTTTTTCTGCTTCATGGCAAGCTCGATATTTTCAAACACGGTCAGCTGCGAAAAGACACTCGGAGCCTGAAACTTTCTGGCGACGCCCATTTTGGCGATCTGATATTCCGGAACCTTTGTCAGTTCTGCCGTTTCTTGAAAAACAACCTCACCCGACTGCGGCTTTGTTTTCCCGCAAATAATATCCAGCATGGTTGTTTTCCCGGCGCCATTCGGCCCAATCAAAAAGTGAATATCACGTTCCTGCACACTGATATCCGCCCCCTGCAGCGCCCAAAACCCATCAAACTGAACCTTCACGTCACGGCAGATAAGTATCGGTTTCATATGCAGCCGCTCCTTTCTTTTTCGAGAAAGAAAGCCGGGTTCCAAGCTTCTCAAACAGTCCGACAATCCCTTTTGGCAAGTAAAGCACGACGATCATAAACAGCGCACCGAGGAAATACAGCCAAATGTCAGGATAATATTCGCTTAAATAGCTTTTCATGCCGTTTGTTAACAGCGCGCCCAGCACAGCTCCGAAAATAGAGTGCCTGCCGCCGATCGCCACCCACAGCACCATTTCCACTGAAGGGATGATGCCCATCATTTCCGGCGAGATCATCCCGTCCTGAAGCACAAACAGCATCCCGGCAATTCCCGCCATCGCAGCGGACACACAGTAAATAAACACTTTAAAAACAGTGGAATGATAACCAAAAAAACGCACCCTGTTTTCTCCTTCCTGAATCGCCTGCAAAAGCCGGCCAAAGCGGCTTCTCGTAAGAAACAAAGCGAATACAACAGTAAGGCCGAGAAAAAAGACTGTGGTAAAATACAGGATCCGCTTCAACGCAGGATCAGCCAAAGAATATTGAAAAATCGTATAGAAGTTGGTAAGTCCATTGGTACCGCCGGTGATTTCTTGGCTGCCGATGAACAGTGTAACCACCACAACGACGACTGCCTGTGATATCAATGAAAAATATACTCCCTTTATATTGTTGCGGAACGTAAAATAGCCGAGCAAAAACGCCAGTAGCACAGGCACAGCCACAGCCGCCGCAATTGCAGCAAAAGGATGGCTGAACAAAGCCCAGATCCACGGCAGTTCGCTGACTCCCGTCCACTCCATAAAATCAGGAATCCCAGATGGTGAGGCTTCTATTTTTAAATACATCGCCATGCAGTAGGCGCCCAATCCGAAAAAGACGCCGTGCCCCAAGCTCAAAATGCCTGTATATCCCCAAATGAGGCAAATGCCGACCGCTACAATCGCAAAGCATAAAAACTTCGCCAACAGCCCCAATCGAAACTCCTGAAGAAAGAACGGAGCGGCGATAAAAAGGGCAAACATCACAAGATACGGACTGAATTGCGAAAACTGCTTCATCCGGCACCCCCTAATCAAGTAATCTCGTTCTGACGCTTGCGAGACCCGAAGGCCGCCATTGCAGAAAGAGAATAATAAACGCAAACACCACAACCTTGGCTATTGTGGCGCTTGCCGAATACTCCACAAATGTACTGAGTAATCCCACCAGCACAGCCCCAATAATCGTCCCTTTTAATTTTCCGATACCTCCTAAAATGACAATCATAAAAGCATCGACCAGATAGGACGAACCGAGAGTAGGCCCGATTGACCCCAGCAATGTGAGTGAGCTCCCCGCAATACCGGCCAGCCCGCTTCCGAGCGCGAAAGCCAATGTATCTGTTTTTCTCACAGATACACCAAGACATGATGCCATGCTCCGATTCAGCGTAACAGCCTGCATCCGCCGTCCCGCAGAGGTTTTAAACAAATAGAATCCGAGCAGCGCCAGTGTAAAAAGAACGAGCGCCAAAATAAACAGCCTTTTATACGGAAAGGTAACGGAAAACAGTGTTACTCCTCCCGTCAGCCATTCAGGAGACTTGACGGCCACATTTGGTGCGCCAAAAATCGATCTGGCCGCCTGCTGCAGGATCAAGCTTACCCCCCATGTTGCCAAAAGGCTGTCGAGCGGACGGTCATACAACCGCCTGACAATCACCTTTTCAATAACAATTCCAATAAACGCCGCAACCGCAAATGCCATGATGATAGCAATTAAAAAATAGTAAGAAAACATAGAAGCCGGCAAATAACTTAAAAACAGCTGCTGAACGACATATGTCGTATATGCCCCCGCCATAATCAGCTCACCGTGCGCCATATTGATTATGTTCATCAAACCGAATGTAACGGCCAATCCAATCGCAATGAGAATCAAAATAGAACCGAGACTGATTCCGTTAAACAATTGCGTTACGATGACAGACATTTTCCGCCTCCTCTCCCGCAAACGGCTTTGATTTATTTAGATAACCCCTTTGCCCAGTCGTACGTTCTTAAATACGGATCAGGTTTTACCGGATCACCTGAATTCCATACTTCTTTAAACTGTCCATCCCCCGTGATTTGCCCGATTCTAACTGTTTTGTAAAGATGCTGTGTTTCCCCATCGATTTTCACCGTGCCGCCCGGGGCCTTGAATGCAATCCCGTCAGCCGCTTTCTTCACTTTATCGATATCAAAGGACTTGGCTTTTTCAACAGCCGCTGCCCAGAGATACACCGCATTATAACCGGCTTCAATCGGATCGCTCGTCACCCGGCTATCGCCGTTCATCTTTTTATAATGCTTCACGAATGTCTGATTTTCGTTTGTATTGGTTGTCTGGAAGTAATTCCACACCGCATAATGCCCTTTTAGCACATCAGGACCGATCCCCCGAATTTCTTCCTCTGCGACACTCGCCGACATGACAGGAATTTCATCAGCTGTCACACCCGCATCTATCAGCTGCTTAAAAAATGCCACATTGCTGTCGCCGTTTAATGTGTTAAAAATAACATCCGGCTGCTTTTCATTGATTTTGCTGACCAGCGTACTGTAATTCGTGTGGCCGAGCGGCGTATACTCTTCACCGACAATTTCTCCCCCAGCGGCTTTTACTTGCGCTTTAATAATTTTATTGGCTGTTCTCGGAAACACATAATCAGAGCCGATCAGAAAGAATGTCTTGCCTTTATTCTTCAGCAGCCAATCGACAGCCGGCACGATTTGCTGGTTTGTCGTTGCTCCGGTATAAAACATATTTGGTGATGACTCCATGCCTTCGTATTGCACCGGATAGAACAGCAGCCCGTTATTTTGCTCCACAACCGGGAGCATCGCTTTGCGGCTCGCTGATGTCCATCCTCCGAAAACAGCCGCCGCTTTGTCCTGCTGAAGCAGCTTTCTCATTTTTTCGGCATATGTGGGCCAGTCAGAAGCCCCGTCCTCCACAACAGGTTCAAGCTTTTTGCCGAGAACGCCGCCTTTTTGGTTGATTTCATGAATAGCCAGCAGCTCTGCATCATGAACGGATACCTCGCTGATTGCCATTGTCCCGCTTAATGAGTGAAGAATCCCAATCTTCACTGCATCCCCGCTGGTGTCAATATCAACTGTTTTTTTCGCATCCACGCTGGCTTCCGACACTTTTTTCGGCGCCGCACATCCCGTGATCAGAATCGTTATAAAAACCATCAGAAAGAAAGCCAGTATTCTAACCCCTTTGCTTTTCATTCACAACCTCCTTTGTCTGATTGAGTCAACTGATGTTATAAAAGTTAACAACTTATGTCATTTATTATATAGAACAGATGCATCACTTTAAAGAATATTTAAAAAATTTAGATACTTTAACCAAATCGATTGTCTTTTTTGTCATATTTATTCACATAAAAAAAAAGGCAAGAAACATTGTTTCTTGCCTTGCCGCTCTGATTAATTTTTATCTGTGAATGTATCCTTCGCTTTACCGATATCTTTTTGGACCTCGCCTTTTGCCTTATCTTTTTTGCCTTCAGCCTTCATATCCGTTTTGTCGGTCATATCTCCAACTTTATCCTTCACTTCTCCCTTGGCTTTATTTAAGCCGCCTTTCATTTTATCTTTTACACTATCGTTACCCATGTGTAATTCTCTCCCTTCATTTATGTGTGTACTTGTTACCTTCCCGATCTGAGCAGCGGTAAACATTTGAATATTATTTATCGATTTCATAACGCTCTCCGTAACGGAGCACCTTGTAGAGCGCCAGCCCGTCAGATGATTTATTTTCTGAGTAACGGACCGGCAGCAGGGCAAAAAACACATAATACGTAGAAAAGTAGACAAACTGATAAAAAAACACATTTGGCTTCAATACACTGTGTATAATGAGCAAATTCACTGCGAAAATGGTGATTAAGTTAAACAGGCAGCCTCCGGCATAAACAAGTGCGTGTGTGAATCGGTTGTCGATCTTCAGTTCGCCGTACCGGCAAAACGAATCCATAAAATAAATGGTTCTGACCTGTATCGGCCCGATCCTGAACAGCTTTTTGCCCATCCCGATATCCAATGAACCCTTCCCGCCAAAAATAAAAGCCATAAAGCTGTGCCCGGCAACATGTATAATAGATACAAGCGGCAGAACGATGAGGAAAGACCACAGAAACTTCACCATATCATCAAATCCAAACATTGAATTCCCCCTCACGCTTGTCATAAACAACGCCATTTCCCATTTCACAAAATCGCGGCTAACCATCCGTTTGTGTTCCAAAACAGTATGTAGCGATTTTTCCTGTTCTCCACGGAAATAAACGTCCCGATGCTCCCCTTTTTTTGTATATAAAAAAAACCATCTGGCGTCAGATGGTTTTTACACTTGATATAAACAGTCTTCCTTCTGGATCAGCGCTCTCATGCTGACCGCTTTTTCATAGAAAAACACCGCATCTTTATAGTTTTCGTGAAGGCTCGAATATGCAGCTGCATCCAGAGCAAATTCCTCAATATACACATACAGGGACTTGGCCTCCATATAATCAAATACCTCTTGAATCATACCCATGTTAACGGATTCCACATATAAGGCCTGCAGAAATTTATATTTTTCCAGACTGAAGCTGTCGTTTCGTTTTCGTGCGATGGCAATCCCTTTTTCATAATAATGCATAGCCGCTTGTTCAGCTTGTTTTTTGAAGAGAACACGCGTTAAGCTGAACAGCGCTTTCGGGAGCTGCTCCAGCTGATGTTCCTCAAAGACGGGCAGCGCTTTTTCAAAGTAGGCAGCCGCCTGATCCAGCTCTCCTTTTTCATCATAACAGTTCCCCATGTTGTAGAGGGCTGATCCGATCAAGCGGGGCTGTCCTTCCAATAAAGCCAAACGATAAGCGTCATCGAGATGCTCAAGCGCTTTTTCATAATTTCTGTAGTCTATATAGTTTCCCGAAATGACAAAGTGGCATTGAATTCTTCTCACCCTGTAAAAATCATGAGCCTTGTAGGTCTCAAGCGCCTGTATCGCATGATTCATAGAAAAGTGGGTCTGCTTCATAATATAAAATACTTCCGCTACTTTAAAATGAAATTCCGCTCTTTCAATATCATCCTCTACAAACGCAAGCATTTTCTCAGCTTTTCGATAGAAAGATATGGCTGAGATGTAATTGTTCTGTTCAAATTCATACATCCCTCTGAACAAATGAAAATAATACTCAGATAATCCCGAGATGCTGTCCTTGCTGCTTTCCAGCCTCTCGATTAATTCACGATATTGGAGCTGAGATTCCTCGTGCAGGTCGGGCTTTACATAATCAAGCATAATTTGATGACGGTAGCTGATCAGCTGATAGTACAACAGAAGCAGCTGATCCTCTTCCATATGTTCTATATCATGATCAATCTCTTCCTTCAGCTGAACGGCATCAGCCACTTGAAATGCTAAAATGTGCTTATACCACTGATTGATTTTAACTCCTACTTGAGATGACGGGATCTCGTAAGCGGCCATGCCTCTCCAACCCTTTCTATGAACTAGTGGTTATATTTTATCATATTGTATGGCTTTGGAATTAAAATTCCTTCCAGTGATTCCTTCTTTTTGCCTATCCTTATATCTTTCGGTTTATGAACGGATTTTTTGCACTTTTTTGCGCATTACAGTTTTTGACACAAAAAAAGCTTACCGGACTTAGCCGATAAGCTTTTATCATATTAACCGCCGATATAAGACATTTCCACTTTCTTTTTCCCCGTTGTTTTTGAAAGCGTCCGGTCAACTGAATATTGGTCTATCCGATTCTTCCATACTGTGCCGATCATCTCTGTCAGCTCGCCATCACTTAATCCCTGCCGAACCGGCGCTCTGAGGTCATATCCGCTTGAAGCGAATAGGCAAGTAAACAATTCACCGCGCGCAGACAGGCGGGCCCTGTTACACGAGCCGCAGAACGCATCAGATACAGAAGAAATCACACCGATTTCACCAGAGCCGTCCAAGTAGCGGAATCTTGAAGCAACTTCCCCTTTATAGTTAGGCTTAATCGGTTCAACCGGCATGTGTTCATTGATTACATCAATGATTTCCGCCTTTGTCATGACATCTTTCTTTTCCCATTGGTTGGTGTTGCCGACGTCCATAAATTCGATGAATCTCAGGATATGCCCATTTTCTTTAAAATAGCGCGCCATAGGCAGTATATCTTTTTCATTGACGCCTCTTTGGACAACCATGTTGATTTTAACGCCGAGCCCCGCTTGTTTCGCCGCTTCAATGCCTTCAAGCACCTTACTGACAGAAACCCCTCGCCCGTTGATCAATTTAAAGCGTTCGTCCTCTAATGAATCGAGGCTGATGGTAACCCTTTTCAAGCCGGCTTCTTTGAGTTTCTCAGCATAAACAGGCAGCAGCGATCCGTTTGTCGTCATCGCAATATCACGGAGACCCGGAATGCGGGCCAGTTTTTTGATTAATTCAGGCATGTCTTTTCTCATGAGCGGTTCTCCGCCGGTCAAGCGGATTTTTCCCACCCCAAACCTGGTGACAAACAGCGTCGCAAGCCGTTCCAATTCCTCAAATGAAAGCAGCTCTTCTTTCTTTAAAAAAGGATAATCCGGGCCAAATAATTCGGCTGGCATACAGTACGTGCATCGGAAGTTGCAGCGGTCTGTAACAGAAATGCGAAGATCTCTGAGCGGTCTGTTCCTTTTATCTAACATCTGGCGAGATTCTGTATTCATTGCGCAGCCCCTCCTATCCCCAAATTCTTTCGGGATGTGTATATACATTAAAAGATCCGTTTCTCACAAAACCGATCGCTGTGATATTTAATTCTTCTGCCATTTGAATCGCAAGCTCTGTCGGAGCCGATTTTGAAATCACAATCGACACGCCGATTTTTGCCGCTTTTAACAGCACTTCTGATGAGATTCTCCCGCTGAAGACAATCAGTTTATCGCGGACGGAAATCCCATTCAGCAGACAATGTCCGTATAATTTATCAAGCGCGTTGTGACGGCCGATATCTGTGCGCATCAAAAGCACTTTCTCCGTATCGCAAAGCGCCGCGTTATGCACGCCTCCCGTCTCCTGAAACGTCCCGCTTTCTTTTTGCATATCCTTCATAAGCGCCAAACAAGTTTCAGGCGAAATCTTGATTTGACTGACAGCCGTCTTGGCGGTTTTGACATCCTGCTGAAAATAAAAATGGCGACCCTTTCCGCAGCACGAGCCGATCACCCGTTTCGTATATTCCTGTTGATCCAATGTCCCAGGATGAACAAGATCGACATACACAAAACCGAGACTTTCATCTATTGTAAACCTTTTAATCTCTTTTTGAAATCGAATAACGCCCTCAGATGCGAGAAATCCGATGACGAGCTCTTTGATATGCTCCGGCGTGCAAACGAGCGTGACAAACTCACTGCCGTTCACCATCACCGTCAACGGATATTCCGTCACCATCCGGTCGGTTTGCCTGCTCATTTCCCCTTGTTCATAACGCCATATCTCCCTGACCGCAGTTACTTTATCATTCAATGTCTCTTCCCCTCCGCAATGTTCCTGCCTTTATATTTTTTCACACTCCTCAAATTTTGTCGAATCCTGTTATAAAAAAAAGAGCCCATTCTAAAGGACTCTACGTTTGGTTATGCTGATTCTTTTTCAGGATCATAAACAGCACAAGAGCTGCGATCAAAGTGAGCATGCTGACAAAAAAGAAAGCTGCCAGTTTCAGAAAAACACCGAGCAATATGAAAACCACGGCCGCTATAAGAAATATCAATCCTAACAATCTCATGTTTTCAACCCCTTTTACCGGTATCATTCCCGCAGGCACTGTTTTTAAACCAATAGAAAAAGGCGCCTGGGGGGCGCCTTTTCATTGGGTTAATCCGTAAATTTTTGTGCTTCTTTTTCCCAGGCCTGCTCGAATTCTTCCGCACTGTCTGCTGAAATATATTCTCCGCCTCCAGCAACAGCCGCCTGTTTCATTTCCGCGTTTCCTTTCACATCAAAGTTGAAGCCGATAATGTTTACAATCGTATCTACATTTGCTTCACGAAGCTTTTCAATTTCATCAGCAGGATTTCCGCCGCATGTTTCTTCGCCGTCAGTAATTAAATACACCACGTTTTTCCCGTCTGCATCAAACGCTTCAAATTCTTTTCTAGTATCAGAAAGCGCTTTGGCAATTGGCGTCCAGCCGGTCGGTTTGATGCCGCTTAATGAATGGTCAAAGAGCGTTCCTTCATATGGATGGAGGCCGTAAATCGTTTCTGTTGTGCTGCATGAAAGAGCCTTTCCGGAAAGTTTATTGTTTCCGGCATGTCCAAAGACACGAAGCATCAGATTTGTATCCTCAGGAAGCAGCTCGGCAAAAGACTTTACAGATTTTTTGGCAATGTCTATCTTTCGTTCTCCTCCTGTTTTTTGAACCATACTTCCGCTTCCATCAAACAGGACAGCTACATTCGTGTCGGCTTTTTTCTCAGCGGCAAAAGACGGGGACGCAATGGAGACAGTCAACAGTCCAATCATACTTGCAGTCAGCAATTTTTTCATGTTTAACTTCCTTTCTTTATCATATTTTCCAACGTCTTGTTGGATTCTTCTTAATGCTAGAATATGAAACCTCAAATTGATATAGGGCAAGCTGCCTTTTATCTCCCTTTTACTCTCTATTCAAAATCGCTGGAAACCTCAATCGTTTTTAGCCATTTCCACCCAAAAAATATAGAAAGAATGTGACACCGTTCATTCTTTTTTCTCCGTGATCAGGAGAGAAAAGCTGAAATCTGCTACTATGCTACAGGCGGGCAGCTGCTTACTTTTGAACGTTTTGTTAAAAACAAAAAAAAGGCTGACCTTTCAGCCTCTTCTTTTTTCTTATTTAGATAACATCAGAGATTGCTGAGTGAAAATTTTCTCAACATCTTTTTGTGTATAAGCAGGGAAATATTCTCCGCCGCCAACTTTAGCAATTGCGTTCAGCTGGCCTTTATACCCTTCTTTATAGTCAAATCCAATTACATTTACTGTGATGTTGTCTTTATGAAGTTCTCTTGCTGTTTTGATCGGGTTGCCGCCGCATGTTTCCTCACCGTCTGTTAGCAGATAAACGACTTTTTCTCCTTTTGCATCAAGCTGATCGAAAGAAGATTTCGCCTCGTTCAGCGCTTTTGCGATCGGTGTCCAGCCAGTCGGCCCGATTGTGTTAAGAGAATTGAGGAAGCTCTGTTCGTTAAAGCTTTGGAAGCCGTATACGTTGCGAATCGCTTCGCATGATTGAACTTTTCCGGAATTTTTATTGTTTCCTTCTGAACCAAACACACTCATTTTCACTTGAGTGTCTGCAGGCAGTGAGCTTGCAAACTTTGAAATTTCTTTTTTGGCTGAATTAAATTTAGATACTCCGTCTATTCTTTTCGCCATGCTTCCGCTGGCATCAAGCAAAACCGCCACGCTTGCCGGAGCTTCAGCCTTCGGTTCTGTTTTTTCAGCAGCAAAAGCAGGTGACGTCAGTCCAAATAGCAATCCTGTCATCATGATCAGTGAAAATCTTTTTTTCATGTTCTTGCCCCTTTTCAAGTTTGTTTCTGCGTGCAGATGTTCAACGCTGAACATAACTAATCGTAATCGACAAAAACGGAGAAATAAATAGGGCGGGCTTCCCCATTGCCTCTGTTTACTTTTGCATAGAAATCTTTGTTTTTATTAGTGATTTCCGCCTAACAGCAGGATGAAAAATCATGATTGTCAGCCTTTCGCCTTTCGTTATATGAGTCTGTCGAAGTCAGTCGATCAATGTGGATTTCTTTACCACAAGCTCAGTGTCAGCAAATATGAAAAAGGAACTGATTCCCTCATCCTCATTTAGACTATAAAATACGCAGAAGGCCTTTAGGCAGTCTTTAGCTGCTTTTAAATAGAAATGGGCTTAGGAACAGAATATGCGCTTATAAACGGCAAAAAAGACGCTTTATGAAGCGTCCTTTTATTTCTTCGCCATATATTTATTCAAAAACGAATCAGCGGTTGAAATCTGTGTTCCTTGATAATAATACTTCACAATCTCATCAACTGTTTTGCCCTCTTTGGCCATAAAATTAGCTCCATACTGGCTCATTCCCACACCGTGGCCAAAGCCTTTCGTGGTAATGGTAATGGTGTCTCCATTTCGTTTCCATTCAAAATCAGCTGAATTAAGGCCAAGCTTTTCGCGTATGTCCCTTCCTTTCAGCTTCTTGCCGTTAATGACGGCTGTTGCCACCTGATGGCCCGGTGTTTCTCCGGTGATCTCTCCGACAGTATTTGACCCATTCAGCTGGACGCCAAGCTTTTGTTCAAATTGTGCCACTGTAAAGGTTCTGGTGGCCTTATACTTCGGGGATTTTTTATCCCAAGAGCTTTTGACGCTTTTTAAATAAGGAATGGCACTTGTCCAATATGCTTCCGCATTTTCTGTATAACCGTTGCTTGTGGAGAAAAAGGAGGCTTCAATCGGCTGGTTGTTGTACGTTAAGATTTTGCCTTGCGTACTGGCAACCGCATCTGTGATTCTTTTCAGCTTTGCTTCATAATCCGCGCCCCACTGTTTCTTCAGCTCCGGTTTGCTTTTGTACACCTGGAACATCTGAGTATCATCGACCAGCGAGCCTTTAGGGGCCTCTACTGCGGAATTTGAGACCATCAGCCTGACAATAAACGTTCTTGCGGCGAGAGCCTGAGCCTTCAGCGCTTCAGGTTCAAAGGTAGCCGGCATTTCGGAGGCGACGACTCCGATGACATACTCTTCAAGCGGAATATCTTCTACGGATTGATTGGCGGTTCGATAGACTGGGATAGAAACAGGCGAAGCTTTCAATGTTTCCGCTCCTTTAGATTCTTGTATCGTGTTGACTGCTGTCTTTCCTGATTCTCCTCTGGCCCCCGCTTCCTTATTATGCTGAAACGGAATCACTAAGAGTGTGGGGACCAAGAGAATCAATGCACATAGTATGGATAGTGTGATTGCGAATTGTTTCATATTTAGCTGCCTCCTGCTCGGGATTCGACTCTAGTCTAGTCTATGGGCAGGGACAAGCTAATATGACTCTCCTTTTGGACAGAAACTTTATTTGTCATTTACGTATTCTTTTTTGCTATTTTGCGCATAATGATGATAATACACTAAAAATAAAAAACCAGTATGCCAGAATGACATACTGATTTTTAATCCTTTATGCGTTTAAGTCTGAGACTACTTCTTTGCTTTCTTGCTCAGAAGCAGTCTCATCGTTTACACGTTCGATGTCTGCGCCAAGACCGGCAAGCTTCTGATGGAAATCAACATAACCGCGGTCTAAGTGTTTCAGTTCAGTAACACGTGTATGACCTTCAGCCACTAACCCCGCAAGAATCAACGCTGCGCCTGCACGCAAGTCAGTAGCTGCAACTTCAGCTCCTTGAAGCTGTACAGGGCCGTTAATAATCACAGAACGTCCTTCAATCTTGATATCACCATTCATACGGCGGAATTCTTCCGCGTGCATAAAACGGTTTTCAAAAACAGTTTCTGTAATCATGCTTGTGCCGCTTGCACGAAGCAGAAGCGCCATCATTTGTGACTGCATATCAGTCGGGAATCCCGGATGTGGCATTGTTTTAATGTCAATCGGTTTCAATTCTTTCGGACCAATTACACGAAGGCCTTCTCCTTCATCCTTAATCGTAACACCCATTTCTTCCATTTTTGCGATTAAAGAAGTGAGATGTTCAGGTACTGCTCCTTTAACTAAAACATTTCCTTCAGTGATTGCAGCGGCAACCATAAATGTGCCCGCTTCAATACGGTCAGGTATAATATGGTGTCTTACGCCGTGAAGCTTATCGACTCCTTCAATTTTGATGGTGCCGGTGCCCGCTCCGCGGATTTTTCCGCCCATGCCGTTGATATAGTTTGCTAAATCAACGATTTCAGGCTCTTTCGCCACGTTCTCAAGCGTTGTTGTTCCTTCAGCTAAAGCAGCTGCCATAATCAGGTTTTCTGTTGCTCCCACACTTGGGAAATCCAGATAGATCTTTGCGCCTTGCAGACGGCCTTTTACTTCAGCTTCAATGAAGCCATTACCGACTTTAATTTCTGCGCCCATTGCTTCAAAACCTTTTAAATGCTGGTCTATTGGTCTAGATCCAATTGCGCATCCGCCCGGAAGCGCTACTCTTGCATGACCTGTACGCGCTAGAAGCGGTCCCATGACAAGCACAGACGCACGCATTTTACGCACATATTCAAAAGGTGCTTCAGTTTGCAAAGCGTATGAAGCATCTACAGTGACTTCATTATTCTCAAAATGCACATCTGCTCCTAAATGACGCAACACTTCATTAATTGTATATACATCGGAGAGCGTAGGTACATCACAAATTACGCTTTTTTCTTCACTTGCTAATAAAGATGCAGCGATAACTGGTAAAACAGCATTTTTAGCGCCTTCAACTTTGACTGTGCCGTTTAACTTTTGACCGCCGCGGACGATGATTTTTTCCAAGGTATTCCCCTCCGCGTCCCTAAATTCTCTATATTAATATTCAGTCGTAACGATTGGTGTGCCAACCGTAACGATATGTTTTCCGCCCATTCCTGCACTTCTAAGTGCAATTTGCAAATTCATTTTATGTTTTGAGGTCATGATAGACTCTTTCCACTCATCTGTATACGCAGAAATAGAAACGAAACTTGGCTCGACTACATGTTCAACAGATCTTGCTTGAAATTCATTTAATAACTGATTTGCTTTTTTTTGCAAAACAATATTCATATTATCATCTAAGTGACCATTTAGACAAGTAAAAATAACTACTTTTTCTTGGAATATCCCGAGTGCCTGCCGTTCAAACTGTTCATATGTATCATTCCAGCTAATCGGTGTCTCAAGACTCATTTGCTCATATAATAAATACGAAGTTGGGTTGTGTTTTTTGAGGGTTGTGACAAGCTGCAGTTTAAAAGAAGTATGATTTTTTTTGTCAGTATACGTGCCAATGGCCTTTACTATTGAATCTTCCTGTGCAAGTGCCCAATTATATTGACGATACTCTGATTTTAAACGTTGCACTTTTTTATAAAATTCTTTTTCGTTCAGAGACATATTTTGTTTTGCATGCAATGTCCACTTATCAATTGACACATTCTGGCGTTCCATTCCCTGTGCAATTTGAGCTAATGGCGTTAACTCACTCGCATGAATCGTATGGAAAACAGCAATGACGAAGCTTAACACAACAGATACAATAATAGCATGGCTTACTTGTTTTTTCTTCATTATGATCTCTCCCCCTAATCTCCAGTTTTACCGGAGGTAAGGGGCGCCATACGTGGAAATCTTCGTCAAAACTCGCGTTATTCCAGGAAGCGTTTTAACCCGCTTCCCCAGCCATTCCCATGTTTTCGGCAATCAAAACCTATCAAAATAAATAGGGAAGCTGCTGTGAATAATTAAGGTAATCTAAAAAGAAGTTTCCGACAGTCGTTCCGATTGCAATGGTCAGCAAAATCATCAGGAGTCTTGCCTGCACGACTTTGCCTTTTCTGATTAACGGATCAATATTGACGGCTTGCAGCGCCCACCAAGTAACCGCGATAAAAATCAAGTGAACGATAATGCCAATTGCAGCCTGCTGTCCCAATACGCTCATCTATCCGCACTCCTTTCATCCATTCTCCGCTTTATACCCTTTCTTATTATATAAGAAGAAGAGATAAAGATGATACATTTTATACAGAACGGAATATTCATCCAAAACTAGGGCTAATCTCCGCTTAAACAGCGGCTCTTTTGCATGGTATACTTTTTTGGAAAGGAGCTGGCAATTATGAATCATTCTTTTTTTCAGCCTGAAAAGCAATATGGTGAGGACTTGCCTGTATTTGAGCAGGAATGGGAAGCAATTGCATTCTATTATGATTATAGACAGTCACAGATTGAAGAACTGAATGAATTGTGTCAGTTTTATAACATTTCTCTCACCCATACGAGAGAAAGCCTAGAAGAGCTTGAAAATCTTTATTTTCAAAGTATACAAGAGCTTTTGCTTGCTGATTGGAATCTTCCTATCGAAGAATTCGAGAAGATGATCAGTGTTTATCTTATAGATTGTGTGATTGCCCACCACGAAGATGCTGAATGGATCGTAAAGCCTTATCCGTATACAGACGGGGCTTATACAATGGGCTTTAGAAGAAACCGTAAATCATGGCATACCGTGAATTGCTGTGACCGGTTATACTTGCGTCAAAAAGAGAGTCAGCCGCTGCTGTCACTGTTTGATTCTCTTGTGCAGTCATAAAAAAAAATCCTTCTCATGAAGAGAAGGATTTTTTTTATTTCCCTGCTACATCCAATCTGTTCAAAGCCCGCTGTAATGCAAGCTCAGCCCGACGAATGTCAGTATCATCTGATTGAGAATTCAAACGCTCCTGCGCCCGCTGACGTGCAGCTTCAGCGCGCTCTTTATCGATGCCTTCCGCTGTCTCAGCAGTTTGGGCAAGGATGGTCACCTGATCAGGACGGACTTCTATAAATCCGCCGCTGACGGCAACCAATTCAGTCTGTCCGTCTTTTTTCAGACGAACAGCACCAATTTTAAGAGGAGCCACGGTTGGAATATGACCTGGCAAAATACCGAGATCGCCGCTTTCGGCTCTCACACTCACCATTTCGATATTCGCATCGTATACTGGGCCGTCGGGAGTAACGATATTGACTTGAACGGTCTTCATGCTTTTACCCTCCTAGGACCAGTTTAAACTTCTACACCCATTTCTTTTGCTTTCTCAATAACTTCTTCGATACGGCCTACAAGACGGAACGCATCTTCAGGAAGATGGTCGTATTTGCCGGCTAAGATTTCTTTGAAACCTTGAACCGTTTCTTTTACAGGCACGTAAGAACCTTTTTGGCCAGTGAACTGTTCAGCCACGTGGAAGTTTTGAGAAAGGAAGAACTGAATGCGGCGTGCGCGTTGAACGATAAGTTTATCTTCGTCACTCAATTCATCCATACCGAGAATCGCAATGATATCCTGAAGCTCTTTGTAACGCTGAAGCGTTGATTGAACTTCACGGGCAACCGCATAATGCTCTTCTCCGACAATTTCTGGAGCAAGGGCGCGTGATGTAGAAGCCAACGGATCAACCGCAGGGTAGATACCCATTTCAGTTAACTTACGCTCAAGGTTTGTTGTCGCATCCAAGTGAGCGAACGTCGTTGCCGGCGCCGGGTCAGTGTAGTCATCGGCAGGCACGTAGATCGCCTGAATAGATGTAACGGACCCAACGTTTGTAGACGTGATACGCTCTTGAAGCTGACCCATTTCAGTTGCAAGCGTCGGCTGATAACCAACCGCAGAAGGCATACGGCCGAGAAGGGCAGAAACCTCTGAACCCGCTTGTGTGAAACGGAAGATGTTATCGATGAAGAACAGTACGTCCTGTCCTTGCTCATCACGGAAATGCTCAGCCATTGTAAGACCTGTCAGTGCAACACGCATACGTGCGCCCGGCGGCTCGTTCATTTGTCCGAATACCATGGCTGTTTTGTTGATTACGCCTGAATCGCTCATCTCGTAGAAAAGGTCGTTCCCTTCACGAGTACGCTCTCCTACGCCGGCGAATACAGAGATACCGCCGTGCTCTTGCGCGATGTTGTTGATCAATTCCTGGATTAATACGGTTTTACCTACACCGGCACCGCCGAACAATCCGATCTTACCGCCCTTGATGTATGGAGCAAGCAAGTCAACAACTTTAATTCCTGTTTCAAGGATTTCAACTTCTGTTGAAAGCTGATCAAATGAAGGAGCCTGTCTGTGAATCGGATCCTTCTTCGCATCCGCAGGAACCGGCTCATTTAAATCAATATTTTCTCCGAGTACGTTAAATACACGGCCGAGTGTCACATTACCAACCGGAACTGAAATCGGCGCTCCCGTATCGACAGCTTCCATTCCGCGCTGCACACCATCCGTAGATGCCATTGCGATTGTACGGACTGTGTCATCGCCTAAATGAAGAGCGACCTCAAGCGTCAAATCAATACCTACTTCGTTTTCACTTCCAGCCGGCTGTGAAATTTTAATCGCATTATATATTTCAGGTAAGTGACCGTCTTCAAAACGTACGTCGACAACTGGCCCTAATACCTGGCTAACGCGTCCTTTCTTCATCGCTATCCCTCCTGACAAAATCTTTCTATTCTAAAGCGGCTGCTCCGCCGACAATTTCCGTAATTTCTTGTGTAATCGCTGCTTGGCGAGCGCGGTTGTAAGAAAGCGAAAGTGAATCGATAAGATCCTTCGCATTGTCTGTCGCGTTTTTCATCGCCGTCATTCTCGCAGCATGTTCACTTGCTTTACTGTCAAGAAGCGCACCGAAGATTAAGCTTTCTGCGTATTGAGGAAGCAAAACCTCCAGAACCTCCTCTTCAGATGGTTCAAATTCATAAGAAGCCGTTCTTTCTCCGCCGCCGCCCAAATCAGATAGCGGCAGAAGTTTTTTCTCCGTCACTTCTTGAGAAATGGCGCTGACATAATGGTTATATACAAGGTGCAATTCATCAAATGCACCGTCTATAAACATTTGAATCGTTTGACGGGCAAGGTCCTTAATTTCTGAAAACGACACTTCGTCTCCAAGTCCTGTTAGCTCGGAAATGATCGGAATATCGCGTTTTTTAAAGAAATCACGGCCCACTCGTCCGATAACGATCACTGCATACTCATCCTTAGACTGATGACGTTCTTGAATGGCCTGATAAGCACTTCGTAAAACCGAACTGTTAAAAGCGCCAGCAAGACCGCGGTCAGATGTAATGACGAGGTATGCCGTCTTTTTCACTTCTCTGCTGAGAAGCATCGGATGTTTCGCGCTGCCGGATACTTTTCCGACATTTGATACAACCTCTTGGATCTTATCCATATATGGCACAAATGATTTTGCGTTGTTTTCAGCACGATTCAGCTTAGCTGCAGATACCATCTGCATGGCTTTTGTAATCTGGCTCGTTTTTTTCGTTGACGTGATCCTTGACTTAATATCGCGTAATGAGGCCAAAGATTTCACCACCTTTTCTCTTCATTTGCGTAAAAAGAGAGAAAAAGAGAACCTTTTTCTCTCATCAGCATTCGAGTTAGTTGCTTGGTGCAAATGTGCGTTTGAAGCCTTCGATTGCAGCTGCGAAGTCTTCATCAGCAGGAAGGTTCCCTGTTTTTGCAATTCCGTCAAGCAGTTCTTTATGGTTTTGGTCAAGGTACATGTAGTACTCTTCTTCAAAACGTCTGATGTCCGCTACAGGAATATCATCAAGATATCCTTTTGTCAGCGCATAAAGAATGGCTACCTGTTTTTCAACCGGAAGCGGCTTGTTCAGATCCTGCTTCAGCACTTCAACTGTACGCGCACCGCGGTTCAGTTTCGCCTGAGTCGCTTGGTCGAGGTCAGATCCGAATTGAGCGAATGCTTCCAGCTCACGGTATGATGCAAGATCAAGACGCAATGTTCCTGATACTTTTTTCATCGCTTTGATTTGCGCGGAACCGCCGACACGTGATACAGACAATCCAGCGTTGATCGCTGGGCGTACGCCTGAGAAGAACAAATCAGATTGCAGGAAGATCTGTCCGTCAGTGATGGAAATAACGTTTGTCGGGATATACGCTGAGATATCTCCGGCTTGAGTTTCTACGAACGGCAGAGCTGTAATTGATCCTGCGCCTTTCGCGTCGCTAAGCTTTGCTGCACGCTCAAGCAGACGGGAATGAAGATAGAATACATCCCCCGGGAACGCTTCACGGCCTGGCGGACGGCGAAGAAGCAAGGACAGCTCACGGTAAGCAGCCGCTTGTTTAGAAAGATCATCGTATACAACAAGAACGTGCTTGCCATTGTACATAAATTCTTCTGCCATTGTAACCCCTGCATACGGAGCAAGGTACAGAAGCGGTGCCGGCTGTGACGCAGACGCCGTTACGACAATTGTATAATCAAGCGCGCCGTGCTTACGCAATGTTTCAACTACGCCGCGGACTGTAGATTCTTTTTGACCGATCGCTACATAAACGCAGATCATGTCTTGGCCTTTTTGGTTTAAGATCGAATCGATCGCAACAGATGTTTTACCTGTTTGACGGTCACCGATGATCAGCTCACGCTGGCCGCGGCCGATTGGAATCAGTGCATCAATTGCTTTAATACCAGTTTGAAGCGGTTCATGAACGGATTTACGGTCCATAACACCAGGTGCCTGGCTTTCGATCGGACGTGTTTTGCTTGTGAGGATCGGGCCAAGACCGTCTACCGGCTGACCTAACGGGTTCACAATACGGCCGATTAACTCTTCACCGACAGGAACCTCCATGATGCGGCCTGTTCTTTTTACTTCGTCCCCTTCACGGATCTCTGTGTAAGGTCCTAAGATAACGATACCTACGTTTGATTCTTCAAGGTTTTGAGCCATACCCAAAACGCCGTTTGAAAATTCAACAAGTTCACCGGCCATACAGTTGTCAAGACCGTGTACACGAGCAATACCGTCACCGACTTGGATGACTGTACCTACGTCATGAACTTCAATTTCAGATTGATAATTTTGTATTTGCTGTTTTATCAGCGTGCTAATCTCTTCAGCTTTGATGCTCACTTAGGTTTCACCCCTTCTATCGATTTTCCCCGGCAAGTTGACGTTCAATGCGATGAAGCTTTCCGCTTACGCTGCCGTCAAAAATCCGGTTTCCAATGCGGACTTTAATGCCGCCTATTAAATCCGTCTGCACTTCATTTCTGATTCTCAGTGAAGCGACTCCGGCTTTTTTTGCAAACACTTGTGATAATGAAGAAATTTCCGCATCCGTCAGTGGTTTAACTGAATATACAATTGCGTCTTCTGTTTGACGGGCCTCATTTGCGAGTTTCACAAACTCATCTGTGAGATCAGGCACAATTGTTGCCCGATGACGGTCAATCAAAAGAAAAATCGTATGGAGCACGGACTGTGATAAAGATCCAAAAGCATTTTGGATGAGCTCTTTTTTCTTTGTGCCCGGCACCTTCGGATGGTTTAACACATCATTTAGCGCTTTTTCATTTTGAAATACTTCTTTTACAACTTTTAGCTCTTCTTCTACCTGATTGAGCTGAGAGGACTCATTGGCAATATCGAAAAGAGCTGATGCATATCGTTTAGAGACAGCTGATCCACTCATCGGCTTTCTCCTACCTCTTTAAGATAGTCCTGGATCAATTTCTCTTGAGCTTGTTCATCCAGTTCTTTTTCGATTACTTTCGACGCAATCATGACAGAAAGAGACGCTACTTGCTCACGGAGAGCAGAAACCGCCTGTTCTTTTTCCTTCACGATTTCAGTTCTGGCTGCTTCTTTCAGACGTTCAGATTCTGCACGCGCAGCCTGAATAATCTCTTCTTTTTGGTTCTCTCCCAGTTTCTTCGCATTTTCGATAAGCGTTTGGGATTCCTGTCTTGCTTCTTTTAACAGAGCGCGCTGCTCATCAATCAGCTGCTGCGCTTCTTTATTTTTTTCTTCAGCAGACGTAATTTCTCCAGCGATATGATCTTCACGCTGTTTCATTATGTTTAATAGCGGCCCTAAAGCGTATTTCTTCAGAAGCGCTAATAAAATTAACATAGCTAACAGTTGGAACAGGATATCTCCGCCGTTAAACGACAGTCCTAGTTCAAGTGGTAATTGAGACATCTACTACGGCAACTCCCTTCTGCAGGTTTTTCTTTGCTGATCCAGCAGCCGCACTTGTCTCTTTTCAGCCGGCAAGGCGGGATGCTTATCAGACATAAAGCAATGGCGAAGGTTCTCTTGGAATGATCTTCGCCATTTTTAGTTCATATAAGGCTTTTATGCTTAGCCAAAGAACGCTAAGAATGCGATAACGACAGCGATAATAGGAAGGGCCTCAACTAATGCGATACCCATGAACATAAGAGTTCTAAGTTCTTTACCTGCCTCCGGCTGACGGGCAATCCCCTCTACCGTACGTGAAACAATCAAACCGTTACCAATACCTGCACCAAGTGCGCCTAAACCAATTGCAATCGCAGCTGCTATTAAATTCATGAAAAAGTTCCTCCTTTAAAATGTTATCCGTTTGGATATAATGTTTTAATGATCATTACTGATTTTATGAGACATGTACACCATCGTCAGCATCGTAAAGATAAACGCCTGGATGGCACCTATAAATAAACTGAATGCCTGCCATGCCAGCATCGGCAGAATGGCGCCGATTGTACCGACAAGTCCGAGAACCACGCTTTGCGAATAGAAGCTTGTCGCTAATCCCGCAAGCAGGCCGAGAAGAATCTCACCGGCGAAGATGTTACCATAAAGCCGCAAACCGAGAGTCAGCGTATTTGCAAACTCTTCTATGATTTTCATCGGGAGCATGAACGGAACAGGTCTCAAATACTCCTTGGAATATTCCTTGAGCCCTTTCATCTTTACACCATAATAATGGGTTAAAGCGACAACCATTACGGCAAGCGTTAATGTAATGGCAGGATCGGCTGTCGGAGATTTCCACCAGAGCTCATGTCCGATTGTGACAGAGAACGGCAGCCCCAGCATATTCGACACAAATATGTACATCAGCAATGTGACACCAAGTGCCAAGAAGTTAGCCCCTGTTTTCAAATCCATTGTACTGCCGATAATATTGCGGACAAAATCAACAATCCATTCCATAAAGTTCTGGGCTTTTCCCGGACGGATCGAAAGCGTTCTTGTGGTAAGGATGGCAATCAATAACACGATCACACTCGCCACAGTAATCATCAGAATGTTTGTCAGATTAAAAGTAAGACCTAGTAATTCAATAGTTCTGTATTCATGATTCAAAGGGTTTTCACCTCTCTTCCATTGATGAACGTTTAAGCTGGATAAAGGAATCTATCATAATGACAGGATAAATTGTCATTAATCCAATAACTGTGCTTGCCATATGAAAATGCTCGGGATATTTATAGGCAACAGCCGCAGCAAGTATCGCATTGCACCACCGCGCTGCGCTCCCAAGGGATCGTATGGACTTGCCTTTCGCAACGGCCCTGTCAAAAGCATTCATTCTTCTGACGAGCAGTAAAAAATTAAACAAACTGAAAACAGTTCCCAGAATAAGGCCTAAAAAAACGGTTTTATACGCTGTTAAACCATAACCCAGTACATACGCTGCTAAAATGAACAATAGATATTTTCGTTGTCTGCTAAATTGTAGCTTGGGATCGTCCATCAACTATCTGTCTCCTGATGAAAAAATAATGTATTTCTTGGATACGGCAAAATCAGCGGTTAACCCTAGTAGAAGACCTTTTTTGTCCGGCAAAACGGGCCTGTTCGAAAAAATCATTCATCCGCAAGCCTTGCAGGGATGCTGTTTCATTCGCTTGAATAAATCCTCATAAAACGGGTTTTCTGGGAGGATTTACATTGGGGATGAGGACTATAATGAAAGCTATGAAAACCTTCTCATAATACCCTCGTTTAGCATACAATAGCCCCTAACATGTGTCAATCTGTTTAAAGTTAAAAAACTTTTTATACTGTAAGCCTCCACAGAATGTTCACATTTTCACCTATAATTGTATAGAGATTCACCGAATAGCAAAAAACTGGATAATAAAAAAAGAAAACCCGTTGGCGGGTTTTCTTTTTTATTTTGTTCCGAACATACGGTCTCCTGCATCTCCGAGACCCGGAACAATATAACCTTTTTCATTTAATTTTTCATCAAGCGCCGCTATGTAAATATCCACGTCAGAATGATGCTTCTGCAATTCTTCCACACCTTCAGGCGCAGCTACGAGACACATGAAACGGATGTTTTTCGCACCGCGTTTTTTGAGGCTGTTAATCGCTTCAACTGCGGAACCGCCTGTAGCCAGCATCGGGTCAACCACGATGAATTCACGCTCTTCCACATCAGAAGGAAGCTTCACATAGTATTCCACGGGTTTTAAGGTTTCAGGATCACGGTACAGACCGACATGTCCCACTTTTGCCGCAGGGATCAGTTTTAAGATGCCTTCAACCATTCCTAAACCTGCTCTGAGAATAGGAACTACCCCCAGTTTTTTCCCTGAGATGACTTTCGATTTTGCAGCCTGAACCGGTGTGTTGATATCCACTTCCTCTAGAGGGAGATCACGGGTAATTTCAAACGCCATAAGCGTGGCGACTTCGTCTACAAGCTCTCTAAAATCCTTCGTGCCTGTCTCTACATTCCGAATATATGTCAGCTTATGCTGAATTAAAGGATGATCAAATACATAAACCTTTCCCATACTGTGTTTCAGCTCCTTTTTTATTGTCCCATCGACAATTTCACACTTCTATTGATTCTACAAAAAAAGACATTGAGTTTCAAGAACATCGTCAAAAAACCCGCCGGGCATAAGCCCGAGCGGGTTTTTCAATCTTAGTAATCTAATTCTTTATATAGAGGGAACTTGCCAGTCAGAGCAGCTACGCGCTGTCTTGCTTCTTCAAGTTTTCCTTCATCTTCGTGGTTTTTCAATGCAAGCGCAATGATGGCACCGACTTCATCCACTGCCTCTCCGTCAAAACCGCGGCTTGTCACAGCAGCTGTTCCGAGACGGATACCGCTTGTTACGAACGGTTTTTCAGGATCGTATGGAATCGCGTTTTTGTTTGATGTAATCCCGATTTCATCAAGCACATGCTCTGCAACCTTACCTGTCAGTCCGAGAGAACGAAGATCAACCAGGATGAGGTGGTTGTCAGTTCCGCCTGAAACGAGCTGAATGCCCTCTTTTGTTAATGATTCTGCAAGACGCTTCGCATTTGAAATCACGTTTTGTGCGTACGTTTTGAAATCATCACGCAATACTTCGCCGAATGAAACAGCTTTTGCGGCAATTACATGCATCAGCGGGCCGCCTTGAATGCCAGGGAAGATGGACTTATCAATTTTCTTTCCGAACTCTTCACGGCAAAGGATCATACCGCCGCGAGGTCCGCGAAGTGTTTTATGTGTCGTTGTTGTAACGAAATCAGCGTAAGGAACCGGGTTTGGATGGAGGCCTGCCGCAACAAGTCCTGCGATATGCGCCATATCCACCATAAAGTAAGCGCCGACTTCATCAGCAATTTCACGGAATTTCTTAAAGTCAATTGTACGAGGATACGCACTTGCTCCTGCCACAATTAGCTTAGGCTTGTGAGCGAGGGCTTTTTCACGCACGTCATCGTAATCAATATGTTGAGTTTCTTTATCTACGCCGTACTCAACAAAGTTATATTGAACACCGCTGAAGTTAACTGGACTTCCGTGTGTTAAATGACCGCCGTGGGAGAGGTTCATCCCAAGTACAGTATCGCCTTGTTCCAAAATCGTGAAATAGACAGCCATGTTTGCTTGTGCGCCTGAATGAGGCTGAACGTTTACATGCTCCGCTCCAAAGATTTCCTTCGCGCGGTCACGAGCGATATCTTCAACGACATCGACGTGCTCACATCCGCCATAATAGCGTTTGCCAGGATATCCTTCAGCGTATTTGTTTGTTAAAACAGAACCTTGTGCTTCCATAACCGCTTCACTTACAAAGTTTTCAGAAGCAATCAATTCGATTTTCGTCTGTTGGCGTTCACGCTCATTTTTAATGGCGTTAAAAACCTGTTCGTCTTGCGCAGGTAAATGTTTCATCAGCGAGATCCTCTCCTATCCGTATCCTGTTCTTTGTTTTTACCACCACTATTGTACATGGTTTTTTAGGCCCATGTAAAAGATTATTTTCAAAAAAACAAAAATTTTATTGGCAAAAACGAATATTTATTACTTAAATTTAATTTAAAGTTCGGAATTTATTTTAGCCGCACAAATGAAAGAAAAGACTGGCCCATGCAGTCCTTTCTCATTCACACTCATAAACTGCCCGCATTCCGCCGATCAGCTTTGGCCGCGTGCGCGCCAATGTCACATGGGCTGCACCGAGACTGTTCTGAGAAATGCGTACAGGAACAGCTACCGGCTTTAAGTGCATGCCGATAAACGTGTCGCCTATATCTATTCCGGCATCTGCCTGAATGGTTTCTACCAGAACAGGAGACTTCATCTGCTTAAACGCGTAAGAAGCCATCGCCCCGCCGGCTTTTGGCACAGGCACTGCGGAAACGGCCGGAAGCCTAAACAGCTCGGCCGTTTCTTCCTCCACTACAAGCGCTCTGTTTAAATGCTCGCAGCATTGAAACGCCAGATGGATTCCCGTTTGTTCCTTCAGCTCTGCAAGTCCGCTGTAGATGCTTGCCGCGATGTCTGTACTGCCTGATGTGCCGATATGGCTGCCGGCCACTTCGCTTGTGCTGCACCCAAGGACAAATATCTGATTTTCTCTCAATCCCGCTTTGTCCTGAAACTCCGACAGCATCGTCTTCCATGTTTGTGTGATCTCACTCATAGAACAGCACCCCTACAGGTTTTTCTCTTCATAGTCCGAGATTTTTCCGATGCGGGTCTGATGTCTTCCGCCAGTAAATTCAGTGGTCAGCCAGATTTTCGCAATTTCCCGTGCCAAACCGGGTCCAATCACGCGTTCGCCCATCGCGAGGATATTTGTATCATTATGTTCTCTCGTCGCCTTTGCACTGAATGTATCATGTGCCAGCGCACAGCGGATGCCTTTGACTTTATTGGCGGAAATACTCATGCCAATGCCTGTCCCGCAAATTAAAATCCCTCTGTCTACTTCACCGCTTACTACTTTCTCGGCCACCGGAAAAGCGTAGTCCGGATAATCGACAGATCCGCTGCCGCAGTCACAGCCCATATCAATATACTCAATTTGCAATTCGTCCATTAGTTCTTTGATTTCGTTTCGAATATGGACGCCGCCATGATCCGATGCTATGGCTACTTTCATCAGCTTTTCCTCCCAGCGTATGTAATGCGGCCCGCCCGCTTTGTTGACCGCGCAGCCTGTCCGCTCTTTGATTCACACCATATCGATGTGCTTTTCACTATATTCTACTCCTTCACGCAGGATTTGCAAATGACCTGTTTGCAGATTCTCTGACAAGTTATTTACCGTCATTTTTCAATTGTTCTGCAAGCTGCTGAAGAAGCGCTTCAAGCTCATCTCTCGTTTCTTTATAGATCTCAATGGTGCCGCCAAACGGGTCTATAATATCGCCCCGGCTGCCTGTCACGTATTCTTTTAGCGTAAACACTTTATCACGATAACGTTCGAATTGGCTGACGATGACCTGTTTGTGCTGGTGGGTCATTGCCAGAACCAAATCTGCCGCTTCCATATGTTCTTCAGTTAATGGCGAAGAAACATGATTAAGGGCAATGCGTTTTTCAAAAAGCGCTTCGACCGCGTGAGGCGACGCTTTTCCGTTAGGTGAGGCAAATACGCCTGCCGAGCGGACGCTGACATCCAGCCCTTCCGTTTCAGCGATTGATTTAAAAAGCGCCTCAGCCATTGGACTGCGGCACGTATTTCCAGTACAGACAAAAATGATGTTCATGTCAGTCACCCCTTGTTTTTTCTATTATATATGAAGAAAAAAGAAACGGCGACATCGTTTCTTTTATTGGTATATTAAATTGGCAAAAGCAGCTTAAGGCCAAATACGATTAATATGGTTCCCCCGAGCGCTTCACTGTATGAGCCGAGCCAGGACTGCACTTGTTTTCCGATCAGCAGGCCCAGCCAAGTCAACATCATGCTGAAAAGCCCAAACAGGGTAATGGTGAGAAGCGGGTGCGAGCCGTATATTCCTAGGCTCAGACCGACGGAGAAACTATCGAGGCTGACGCCGACTGCAAATAACAATAAGCCAGGCCCAGCCGGCGACATCAAACGTTCTTCTGACTGTTTAAAAGATGCGATCACCATTTGAACACCGAGAACAAACAGCAGTGAACCCCCGATATATACTGCTACCATACCGAGGAGCCCTGACAGCATATTTCCCGCCGCCATCCCTCCGAGAGGCATGATGACGTGAAAGAGACCGATAATGAACCCAATATAGAATATCTGTTTTTTTCTGAGTTTGACCATACCCATTCCGAGGCCCACAGAAAAAGCATCCATTCCTAAAGCAAACGCCATAATGCTTAAGGTAATCAGTTCGCCTATAAACATATCCGACATCACATACATAACCCCCTTGGACACGCCCGCTTTTTTAGCCTATGCATGTCCAAAAAGGGTTAGAACTTCTGACTGTGTCAGCGAATCACTCTTCCTCCGGCTGCTTTCATCAGCCTGTTCATAATAGCAAGTCCGACGCCTGTGTCAGGAAACGATTCTGCAATAATAAAATTAACCTTTTCTTCATCAAAACTGCGCAGTGCATCATAAAGAGCTGCCGCGACTGTTTCAAGCTGATCTCTTCTGCCGCAGCTCTTAACATAGTCAGCTGAATAAAAATCTGCGTTTTCTTCTGTCGTCAGGACGCCGACCCGTTTTCCGCCCCGCTGATATTCTTGAATGAGCGTTTGAATGCGCTCAGGGCTGCCTTCAGAAATAACAAGCGGCGCTGACGGCGCGTAATGTGTATATTTCATTCCCGGAGAAATCGGCTTCTCATTTTGATCGGCAAGCCCTTTATCCACAAGAATCGGTCCGATTTCAGCTTCTATTTGTTCTTTTGTAATGCCGCCCGGACGAAGGAGCACAGGAATGTCGCCCGCACATGAAAGTACGGTTGATTCGACACCGATTCCAGTAGCTCCCCCATCCATTATTCCAGCTATGCGGCCCTCCAAGTCGTGAGCCACGTGTTCAGCCTTTGTCGGGCTTGGTTTGCCCGATAAATTAGCACTCGGCGCTGCAATCGGGAGACCCGCGGCACGGATGAGTGCCAGAGCCAGAGGATGATCAGGCATTCTGACGGCCACTGTATCCAGTCCTGCGGTTACACGGGGTGACAGCGCACCAGGTGTACAAGGTAAAATAAGTGTAAGCGCCCCTGGCCAAAAGTGCTTCATTAATATTTTCGCTTTTTCTGGCGCCGGACCGGTTAAGCCGTCAAGCTGGCTGATATCCGCAATGTGGACAATCAGGGGATTATCACTCGGCCGCCCTTTCGCTTCATATATTTTTTTGACAGCATCTGTACTTTTCGCATTTGCGCCGAGACCATATACAGTTTCTGTCGGAAAGGCGACAACCTCATTTTCCCGGAGCAAAGCGGATGCTTGTGTAATTTGTGGATCATTTGTGGATAACTCCCCAGTTACATCCACAAACCATCTTTTCGTTTTCATTTCTGACCAAACTCCTTATTCACAACAATAAAACGATCGTTTTACGCGTGTAATCCTTTTGAAAGTATAAAAGATGTCCTGTAATAAAACAAGCGTTATCCACAAATTGTGGACAACGCATATAAAGAAGTGGATAAGTTTGTGCATAAATCTCACTTATCCAGATGCTTTTTTCATTAAGACGGCCCCTTCCGCTTGCCTTGATTCACAGAAATGATCCGAGGCAAACAGCTCTTCCGGCACACTCTCCGCCCGTTCAAATCCCATCGCCCCCAGGAAATCAGCTGAAGAATGCTGATTGGCTACCAAATATACCGTTTTGATCTCATGCTTTTCACAAAGCACCTCCATGCTTTGAAAGAGCGACACAATATGACCTTGGTGAAGCTTGTCCGATATCACAAGTGAGCGAAGCAGGGCTTGATCGCAGCTGATTTTTTCGATACCTAGACAGCCGGCTATGTTCTTCTCGCTGTCCTCCAGCATCAGAAACTGCGTGAACCCTTCCCTTACGCCCTCATGATTCGTTTTGGCCTGTTTTAAAAATTCCTCAAGTATGTCTCCGTCCTTTTCCCTTGCCACCCGCAGTTGATAAAACATTCGTTCACCCCGTTTTCAGCGTTCTTTCTTCCAATCTATGAGGCAAATCTATTTTTAGACCTGGTGATTAAGAAAAAAGATCGGAAAACCATTCTACAACGAAGAATTTCACTTCTGTATCGTCTTCTTTCTCTTTCTCATCTTCTTTTTCAGCTTTTTCCGCTTTGGCTGTTAAGTCCTCAAGAGCTTTTTCCGTTTGTTTTTTTGAGGCTTCTTTATCTTCTTGTTCTTTTACGGCTTCTCCGTTTGAAAAATCAAGAAAGCAGAGCGGCGGGAATAATACACACCACCAATTCGCGCCTTCACCGTTACCAAGCGTGATCAGGATGGCTTCGTATTCTCCAGCAGGATATACCATGCTGCCGTAAAGCTTTGTCGGAAATGAGATTTTGTCAAAATCAACAGATATCGATTGGCTGGCGCCTTCTTTTTCCATGGTTTCTTTTGCAATTTCCTTGATCTCAGGCAGCTTTGAGCGGATCAAACGCCGCGCTTCTTCAATAGAAGTAATATCCTTAACCCATGTTGTGATTTCTTTATTGACGGCGTCTCTGATACGACGCTTTAATTCTTGGTCCTCGTCACGATCGCTGTTTGCCAATATTCTCAGGCGAATCGCCTCGTCCGGAATGACAACCGGCTCATTTTCAGATTGCTGTGCCGTCTCTTCTTTCGCCAACCCTACGAGTGCCCCAGATAATAAAAGAAACATATATATACAAATGATAACTGTTTTTTTCATCGGTCCCCACCGTTCCTCTCCGTGCTTTGTATCTAGCCCTATTATGGACAAGGAACGTATGGAGTAAACCTGCAGCGGCAAAAAAATCTAGCAAGCTTTGAATCTAATTTATGGTACGATAGTGTTTTAGGAGGTTTAAAATGAAATATCATTACACAGTGCTGCTGTCAGCGTTCACGATGTCAGTTCTTTATTCGATTATTTACATTCATTCCTTTATTATAGCTGCTCTCGTAACGATGGCCTTTTATTTCTTATTTCCTTACCTACTATTCGCGCTGCCGCTTCAAATCATGATGAATAAAAAGCCGAAACGGTTCAGCCCTTTGTACTTGCTGTATTATCTTGCCGCGGCGTTTATCGCCAACGCGATCATCTTTGGCGTGCTGCAGCCTTCCGGGCAATCCCTTCTTCAAAATACAGCTTTTTACATCTTCGCTGTATTAACAGCTGTTGTCTACTGGATATGGGATTCTGTTTTGCTGCAAAAAAAGGAAGCCTCTTAAGGGCTTCCTTTTTCATTAGATCAAAACGGTCAATAGATAACATAGAATAGAAGGTATGGCAGCAACAAAGAAAGCAGCTGATATTTTCAAACGGGCTGTCCGGCCTTCTTTGGTTTCTGAATGATAATTTGCCCGCTGGTCGCTTCCGCTTACAGCCAAACCCGATGTCACAATGGCAAGCCCGATCAAAACAAGAGATGCAATGCCGAAAATGAATTCATAAGAAATCGCATGCGCAAAAATCGAACCCACCATACTTTCAATGGCAATAAGTAAAATTCCTGCTGTCAGGGCCTTTTTCATCTTTTACATCCCCTTTGCTGGTGTTAAAACAGCTTGATGGTCCCGTTCTTATCTCAACTCACCAGCAAGCTGCTTATTTATTCTTATGAATTACCGCGCATATGGTTCTGTCTTTTCCGTTAATATCCTTCAGGACTTCAACTTCCGCATCCTTAAACGCATGCAGAATCAGCTCTTTTACAGCTGCGCCCTGCTTCCACCCGATTTCAAAGACGACAAGCGCGGTATTCTTCATCACCAGCGGAATGGCTTCCATAAACCGCTTATAAAATTTCAGCCCGTTTCCGCCGTCAGTGAGAGCATGCAAAGGTTCATGGAAACGGACAGTCTCAGATAAATCGGCCATTTCTTCTTCAGAAATATACGGAGGGTTTGAGACAATAATATCCGCTTTTTTTCCTGCCTTAATAAAGGGTTCAAGCAGGTCGCCTTGAAGAAAATGCACCTCCGCTCCGAGCTTTTCAGCGTTGGCTAAAGCAACGTCCAGCGCCTCTTTGGAGATATCAATCGCTGAGACAGAAAAGTTTTTGTTTTCCAGTGCAAGCGTGACGGCTATTGCGCCGCTTCCGGTGCCGACATCTACCACATCGAGCTGTTCTCCTTCAGAAAAGACACTTCTATATTTCTCAAGAAGATGGTAGACAACCTCTTCCGTTTCCGGACGCGGGATCAGCACGTCATCATTTACTATAAATTCACGGCCGTAAAAAAACTCTCTTCCGATAATGTACTGAACCGGTACGCCCTCTTTGTGCATATCGACGTGGCGTTCAAAGCGATACAGTTCATCTTCGCCAATCGGTTCCTGTAAGCTGGCGAGCAGCTTGCTTCTATCCATTCCGGTATCATAAAGCAAAAGCAGCTCAGCTGCATTTTCTTCTCTTCCCGCTTCCGTTAAATAAGAAGAAGCCCATTTCAGGGCTTCAAATATCGTCTTCATCTTAACTATCCGCCTGCTGAAGCTTGCTTGCCTGATCTTCTACGATCAGTGCTTCAACCACTTCGTCCAGTTTTCCTTCAAGAATCTGATCAAGCTTTTGAATGGTCAGGCCGATTCTGTGATCCGTCACACGGTTTTGCGGGAAGTTGTATGTGCGGATACGCTCAGAGCGGTCACCTGATCCGACAGCCGATTTTCGTGTTTGATCATATTCAGCCTGTGCTTCCTGCTGAAATTTATCATAGATTCTGGCGCGGAGAACCTTCATCGCTTTTTCTTTGTTCTTGATTTGAGATTTTTCATCCTGACATGATACGACAACGCCTGTCGGCAAATGCGTCAGACGAACGGCAGACATTGTCGTGTTCACGCTTTGTCCGCCCGGTCCGCTAGAAGCAAACGTATCAACGCGGATATCCTTCTCATGAATGTCAACCTCTACCTCTTCGGCCTCAGGAAGACATGCTACTGTTGCAGTAGATGTATGGATACGGCCGCCTGATTCTGTTTCCGGAACACGCTGTACACGGTGAGCGCCGTTTTCATACTTGAGCTTAGAATATGCGCCGCTGCCCGTAATCATAAAGATGATCTCTTTGTAGCCGCCCGTTCCGGTTACACTTGCTTCCATGACCTCGGTTTTCCAGCCTTGAAGCTCGGCATAGCGGGAATACATTCTGTACAGGTTGCCTGCAAATAAAGCGGCTTCCTCTCCGCCTGCCGCTCCGCGGATCTCCATGATAACGTTTTTATCATCATTAGGATCTTTCGGGATCAGGAGCACCTTCAGACGTTCTGACAGTGTTTCAGTTTCTTTCTGGAGTTCAGAAATCTCTTCCTTCACCATGTCGCGCATCTCAGCATCAAGCTTATCCTCAAGCATCGCTTTTGCATCAGCCAGCTGTTCTGACGCATCTCTGTATTGTCTATATACGTCAACTGTTTCTTGTATATCAGATTGCTCTTTCGAATATTCTCTAAGCTTTTTGGGATCGTTGACAACTTCTGGATCGCTTAAAAGCTCATTTAATTTTTCATATCGTTCTTCGATTGACTTTAAACGGTCTAACACGGTCTTCACCTCTGTTTTCCTGTGCGTAACATTCTCATTATAGTATAGGGACTATCGCCAGTCAAAAGCATTTCAATCCCAGTTAAAAAAGCCTCCTCTGCTATACTGAAAAAGAGGAGGGATCGTATTGTTTACATCTATACATCATATTGCAATCATATGCTCAGATTATGAAAAGTCGAAAGCTTTTTACGTACATAAGCTCGGTTTTCAGGTGATACAAGAAACATACCGAGAAGAGCGCGACTCCTATAAGCTAGATTTGTCGCTCAACGGCACGTACGTCATTGAGCTGTTTTCGTTCCCTGATCCGCCCGCACGTCAAACCCGGCCTGAAGGTGCAGGGCTCCGACATCTTGCCTTTACGGTCAGCAGCTTAGATCAGGCTGTTCAGGAGCTTCACGAAAAAGGAATCGAGACAGAACCCATTAGGACAGACCCGCTGACAGGCAAGCGGTTCACCTTCTTTTTTGATCCCGATCAACTTCCGTTAGAGCTGTATGAGCAATAATGGTTTTTGAGGAAAAAAGGGGGATGCCCACTTTCTTTGCCGAATCTTTTCTTGTTTTGTCTAATGGGAAGGGAACCGCTCCCCATGGTCGAATACCTAGCTAAAAAGGAGGTATGGGATCATGAATACAAATATGGTAGCAAGTGAACTCGGCGTCTCCGCAAAAACAGTGCAGCGGTGGGTGAAGCAGCTGAACCTTCCGGCTGAACGGAACGAGCTCGGACACTATTCGTTTACGGCTGAAGATGTGCAAATCCTGAAATCTGTTCAAAAACAAATTTCTGAAGGCACGGCGCTTCAGGATATTAATGTGCCGCGGAGCAATAAGAAGCGCACAGGCTTCCTTGTCCAAAAAACAAACAGTGATACAGAGAAAAGAATCGAACAGCTCGAACAAAAGCTGGACACCTTATTACAGCAAAAACAGGAAGAAAACGGGCTGCTGGCAAGAATTGAGGAATTGGAACGCCAGCTTAAACAAAAAGCCGATGAAGGCGTATCCTATCAGCTTCTGCAGCACAGAAGAGAAATCGATGACATTCTTGCCGACCTGCAATCAATGACCTCACAAATGAAAGAATTCACCGCTCAGCCGACCCCTGAGACTGCTGCTTCATCCGAAAAAATAAAAACAAGAAAAAAACCGCTGCTGTCACTGTTTAAATTTCAAACGTAAAGTAAAAAAGCTCCCCGTAAAGGGAGCTTTTTTGATTACGCAGTAAGCGCAATAATAATTGGAAGTGAAATCAATGACAGAATCGCACTGATCACAAACGCAGTCGCAGTTTCTTCCTCTTGTTTCTCGAAACGAGTCGCAATCATGGCTGCAACGGCAGAACCAGGGAATGCAACAAGAAGGATTGCTTTTGTTGTTTGGTCAGCTGGAAGTCCGACTGCAAGAGCAATCAGGAACATTAACGCAGGCTGAACCGCAACTTTTAGTAACGCAATACCGATAGCCGGCAGACTGAGTTTAATCTTACGAATACCAACGGTAACACCGACAGCAAAGAGAGCAACACCAGATGTTGTACTACCAAGCTGATCAAGCATTTTAACACCCAGCTCAGGAAGAGTGACACCGCAAAGCACTAGAATCATACTGATTAAAGGAGCTGCAGCAAGAGGCTCGGAAAGACCATGCAGAATGGATTTACCTGTCATCTTCCAAAAACTGTCGCCGCTCTCTCCGTTTTTCTTAGAAGACTCGCCCACTGTAGCTATAATAATCGCAAGCGGATCAAGAATCGCGTTAACAACGATACCTGTTACAGCGATCGGAATCGCAACCTCTTGCGCACCGAACAAGCTTCCCAATACAGGAATACCCATAAATGCGAATGTCGGCTGTGCAGAGTTCAAAGAAAACACGGATGAGTTCGTTAAATCATACTTAAAGACAAATCTGCAAACCAATAAAATGATGATATAGAAACCAACAATCCCGATAAGTAAAGAAACCATTAATGGAACTTGTGATAAAAATTCACTTCTGGAAGTTGTCAAAATACCAGCGATAAAGTGAGCTGGAAGTGCGTATTTCGTTACTAACGTACTTACCCCTTTTGCTGACTTGGCATCATAACTTCCGAAATGTCCTGCAAACCAACCCAGCACGATAACAAAGAAGATCGGTGCCAGGAGGATTAAGATATCTAAGATGCTCAAAATATTCTCCTCCAAATCCTATGTCCGTATACTTTAGCTTTATACAAAGCTTTCCCTCGGACAGAAAAATTACACGCTTATTATTTTGCGATGACTTTTTTGTATTCAGGTGTCCACATTGCATCAAGAACAGCTTGTTTTACATCTTCAGGCTGACGATTTGCTACGCCGTCTTTAATCGCTGCTTCAGCTACAGCAATGGCAACTTGAATAGATACTTCTTGAAGCTTGTCGATGCTTGGAAGCAATCCAGCTCCAGGTGTTTCAAAATCAACCATTTCAGCAATCGCATCAGCTGTTGCAGCAAACATAGCAGGTGTAATAACACGCGCTTCAGCTACGATTGAACCAAGGCCAAGACCAGGGAATGCGAATGCGTTGTTAGATTGTCCGATTTCATAAGAAACGCCATTGTACTCTACATTGTCAAATGGGCTTCCTGTTGCTACAAGCACTTTTCCGTCAGTCCATTTGAACAGATCTTCAGGAACAGCTTCTGCAAGATGAGTCGGGTTAGACATCGGCATGATCACCGGACGGTCTACGTGAGATGCCATCTCTTTCACAATTTCCTCTGTGAACGCTCCTGAAACCCCTGAAGTTCCGATTAAGATCGTTGGTTTCGCTTGGCGAACCACTTCATCGAATGGAATTTGACCTTTTTCATCGCGTTTCCAGTCTTTCACTTCTGCTGCACTGCGAAGGTAAGGTTTTTGGAAATCAAGGATGCCTTCCATATCGTCTGTTAACAGGCCTCTGTAATCAAGTGTGAAGAACGCTTTGTTCGCTTCTTCTTCAGATAATCCAGCAAGCACCATTGTGTCACGGATCTGGTCAGCAATACCGATACCAGCTGAACCTGCACCGAAGACAACTACACGCTGATCTTTAATAGATGCGCCTGTTTTCTTCATAGCAGCAAGCACACCAGCTAGTGTAATTGCGCCTGTACCTTGAATATCATCGTTGAATGTCAGGATTTCGTTGTTGTATTTTTTCATGATATTGCGCGCGTTTTTGTTACCAAAGTCTTCCCAGTGAAGAAGCGCTTTAGGGAAGAATTTAAGCGCAGCTTTTACATACGCATCAACGAATTCTTCGTAACGTTCATCAGAGATACGTTCATGATGGTTACCAATATATAAAGGATCATTTAAAAGTTTTTCGTTGTTTGTACCGACATCAAGCACTACAGGAATAACACGGCTAGGGTCAATACCAGCTGCAGCAGTGTAAACAGCCAATTTACCGATAGCGATGTTAATACCGCCTACTCCCCAGTCACCGATACCAAGGATACTTTCAGAGTCAGTTGCAACGATAAGATCAATATCGCCTGCTGTCGCATGAAGGTTTTCAAAAGCCTTTTCAATACCGTCAATGTTGTCGATTGACAAGTAGATACCTTGAGGTCTTCTGTATTCATGGCTGTATTCTTGAATGGCTTCACCAACTGTTGGTGTATATACAACAGGAAGCATTTCACGCAGGTGATTTTGCAGCAATTTATAGAAAAGAACTTCATTGCGGTTAGCAAGATCATTTAAGTAAACATTTTGACGAAGGCGGTCTGGCTGAGCTTTAAATTGCTCGTATGCGCGTTTTGCTTGTTGATCAAGAGAAAGTACAGTTGGCGGAAGAAGTCCTTCTAAGCCAAGTTCTTGTCTTTCTTCTAACGTAAAAGCAACACCTTTGTTTAAAGTAGGAATAGACAAAACTTCTTTTCCTCTTAATGTTGTTTCTAAATGGCCTTCCTTAGTTTTTTTTATGTTATTCAAGCAAATCTCCTTCTTTCTTGAAATAGTTAACCAGGTTAAGTAATAACTCATCTAAAAATAACCGATCATGATCTTTATGCGACTTTGTGACAATTATTCGAACAATGTCTCAAAACTATTTACATTACGTTAGTTATTTTATGCCTGTCAAAATCAAAATTCAAGGGAAGAAAATTACTTAATTTTTTAATACACTTATTTAAATTTTTTAATTGATTGTTATCAGAATATATAAAAAACACCAGCTTTTCAGCCGGTGCTTTCTATCTTTTTACCCATGTTTTGCATTAGTTTTTAGATTTTCCCGGAACTTCGTGGTGGTGTCTGCATCTTGCTTCATAGGATTCAGACGCCCCCACCAGAATGACCGGATCATCATAAGAAGCCGGCTTTCCGTCAATGAGCCGCTGTGTTCTGCTTGCCGGTGATCCGCAGACGGAACAGACGGCCTGCAGCTTCGTCACACTTTCAGCGATGGCCATAATATCCGGCACAACGCCGAACGGCTCTCCTCTGAAGTCCATATCAAGACCTGCTGCGATCACACGATATCCTTTATCGGCAAGTGCTGATAAAACATCAATGATCGCCCGATCGAAGAATTGAACCTCGTCAACTGCGATCACATCCGTGCTCTCACTGATATGATCCCAAATGTCCGCAGCCGAAGAAATGGCATAGCTCGTCATAGATGTTCCATTATGGGAGACAACAGCATCTTCGCTGTATCGATTATCAATCACAGGTTTAAAGACCCTGACCTCCTGCTTGGCGTAAGTTGCTCTCTTCACTCTTCTGATCAGCTCTTCAGATTTCCCCGAGAACATACTGCCGCAAATCAGCTCAAGCCACCCGCTTTGCTTCATTATGTACATTGGCTCTGCTCCCCTCTCTCTGCCAGCTGTGTTTTTGACATACAAAAAACAGGCAAGAACTGCTTCTTGCCTGTTGAAAAATCTATTATTACTTAAGACCGTATTTTTTATTAAAGCGATCAACACGACCATCAGCAGAAGCGAATTTTTGACGGCCAGTGTAGAATGGGTGGCATTCAGAGCAAATCTCAACGCGTACCTCTTCTTTTACTGAGCCTGTTTCAAATTCATTTCCGCAAGCGCATTTAACTGTTGCTTTTTTGAAATTAGGATGAATTCCTGCTTTCATTGTATCCATCTCCTTCCGCCCTGAATCCCGTGTGGAAACAGAGTTATTATTTCGGAGCATTGTCCGAAACGCATATGAGAAAATTATATCAGTGATTTACTTCTTTTGCAAATAGATTTTATCTTCTGGCTGATGATAGATTTGCCTGCTTCCATTCTTGATTGAGAATATCGAAAAATTCCTGGTTTGTTTTGGTTTTTTTCATTTTTCTCATGAATTTTTCCGCGAAATCAGGCGAATCTGACATCGTTTTGCGGATAGACCATAAACGGTCAAGATGCTCTTTAGGCACAAGCAGCTCTTCCTTACGCGTTCCAGAACGGCGAATATCGATTGCAGGGAAGATGCGGCGTTCTGCCAGAGAGCGGTCAAGATGAAGCTCCATGTTGCCCGTTCCCTTGAATTCTTCATAGATTACATCATCCATACGAGATCCTGTATCAACAAGAGCAGTGGCGAGGATCGTTAAGCTTCCGCCTTCTTCAATATTTCTCGCTGCCCCGAAGAAACGCTTCGGACGGTGGAACGCTGCCGGGTCAATCCCTCCGGACAGTGTTCTTCCGCTCGGCGGAATCACTAGGTTGTAGGCACGGGCAAGGCGTGTGATACTGTCCATCAGGATAATAACGTCTTTCTTGTGCTCAACGAGGCGCATAGCGCGTTCAAGCACAAGCTCGGCTACTTTGATATGGTTTTCCGGCACTTCATCAAACGTCGAGCTGACGACATCCCCAGCAACAGAACGCTCAATGTCCGTAACCTCTTCCGGTCTTTCGTCGATCAATAGGACAATCAGCTCTGCTTCAGGCTGGTTCGCTGTAATGCTGTTGGCGATTTCCTTCAGCAGCATCGTTTTCCCGGCTTTCGGCGGCGCTACAATCAAGCCGCGCTGGCCAAAGCCTACCGGCGCCATCATGTCCATAATTCTTGTAGACAAGAAATTCGGTTTTGTTTCGAGCACCATATGGCGGTCTGGATAAAGTGGAGTAAGGGCTGGGAAGTGAACACGCTCTTTTGCGGATTCCGGATCATCTCCATTTACTGCTTCAACGTGCAAAAGTCCATAATAACGCTCATTTTCTTTTGGCGGGCGAACCTTGCCGGATACTTTGTCTCCATTCCGCAAATCGAAGCGGCGGATTTGTGAAGCTGAGATGTAAATGTCTTCAGAGCTTGGAGAATAGTTGATCGGTCTCAGGAAGCCAAATCCCTCTGATTGGATGATCTCAAGAACACCTTCCATAAACAAAAGATCTTCCTGTTCTGCATTCGCTTTCAGAATAGCGAAAATCAGTTCTTTTTTTGTCAGTTTGCTGTAGTAGGAGATTTTATAATGTCTTGCAAGTTCATATAGCTCTTTTAATTTCATATTTTCCAAAGAGGAAATAGATACGTCTTTCATAAAAACACCACGCTTTTCATAGTCAATATCTTACTTTACACATGTAATCTGCTGCTTTTGCACAACATCCGCCAAAGCACATTCTTTTTTTAACATAAAGGAACTTCTATCGGTAACACTTCCACCCATGATCGGCGCTTTTGTTAAAAGGATTGTCTTAATGAGTTTTGAAGGAAGCGAGGACAAAAACATGAGAAGATCAATACTTATATCGTCTGATGCGGTAGAAATTGAAACTTTCCTAGTGCTTAAAAGAAGGAATTACGCAGTTAAAAATCGCAGCACTCTTTATTTTTACCTTATTTCAAAAAATTATTCAACTGAAATAAGGTTTTGACACGCAATTGATAGGGTTGTCTCTTATTTGCAAAAGAAAAGCGGGTCAACACCCGCTTTTTCTCTTTGTTATGGACGGATTACGAGATTTGGTTTTTTCTTCAGGCTGTGTCTGCCGTCAACAAAACGGACAGTGCCTGATTTCGCACGGATGACCAAGCTTTCAGTCGTGCCGACAGATCCTTTGAATTGAACGCCTTTTAACAGCTCCCCGTCAGTTACGCCGGTAGCCGCAAAAATAGCGTCATCGCCTCTCACAAGGTCTTCCATACGCAGCACTTTGCTTAAATCAAGTCCCATTTTGTTGCAACGTATGATTTCTTCCTCGCTTTGCGGAAGAAGTTTACCGATAATTTCTCCGCCTAGCGCTTTTAACGCGACAGCAGATAGGACGCCTTCAGGAGCTCCTCCTGATCCGAACAGGATGTCTACGCCTGTGTGGTCGAAAGCCGTATTGATGGCGCCTGCGACATCCCCATCATTGATCAGTTTGATTCTGGCGCCGGCCTCACGAAGCTCAGAAATGATTTTTTCGTGTCGATCGCGGTTTAAAATGGTAGCAACGACGTCCTCGACGTCTTTGTTTTTCGCTTTTGCTACCGCTCTAAGGTTATCAATGACTGGAGCTTCAATATCAATGCAGCCCACCGCTTCCGGACCGACTGCGATTTTCTGCATATACATATCTGGAGCATTTAAAAGCGTGCCGTGGTCAGCAACTGCAATAACAGTCAGCGCGTTCCAGCCGCCGCTTGCTAAGATGTTTGTGCCTTCGAGAGGATCAACAGCGACATCGACGCGCGGACCGTACCCGTTTCCGAGTTTTTCCCCGATATAAAGCATCGGCGCTTCGTCCATTTCTCCTTCTCCGATCACAACAGTTCCTTTCATCGGGACTGTATCAAAAACGTCTCTCATTGCGCTTGTTGCCGCTTCATCAGCCTCGTCTTTCTTTCCCCTGCCCATCCATCTTGCAGATGCTAATGCCGCAGCTTCAGTCACACGAACCAATTCCATTGATAAACTTCTTTCCATCTCAACACGATCTCCTCTCGCAAATAACCAATTAAGAATTTTGCAGCTGTTCTATCTCTTCATCAGTCATTCTCTCGCGCCAGATTGTGGCTCCCAAACCCTCTAGTTTCTTCTCTAGGCTGCTGTATCCGCGATCAATATGCTCCAGACCTGTAATTTCTGTGACACCGTCGGCCATCAGCCCGGCAACCACTAAACAGGCTCCGGCCCGCAGATCGCTCGCCTTCACCTTAGCGCCTTGAAGCTCGACAGGACCAGTGATGATTGCAGATCTGCCCTCTACTTTCATATTAGCGCCCATTCGTCTCAGTTCATCAATATGTTTGAATCTCGCCGAATAGATGGTGTCAGTCACGACGCTTGTCCCTTTTGCTCTCGTCAAAAGCGCCGTCATCGGCTGCTGCAAATCAGTCGGAAATCCCGGATATACTAGGGTTTTTACATCAACCGGCTTAAGATTTTTCTGCCCTCCGACAATGAGCAGCTGATCGTCGCTTGTCTCAATGTGAAAGCCCATTTCTCTCAGTTTTGCTGTTAAGGACTCAAGGTGAGTCGGGATGACATTATCAATGATGACCTCTTTGCCCATCGCAGCTCCTGCAATCATAAATGTTCCGGCTTCAATTCTGTCCGGAATGATCGTATGTTTGCAGCCGTGCAGTTCCTTTACGCCATCGATTCGGATGACGTTGGTTCCAGCACCTTTGATTTTTGCGCCCATGCTGGTCAGCAATGTCGCGACATCAATAATCTCCGGCTCTTTCGCAGCGTTTTCGATGATGGTTTTTCCTTCTGCCAAAACAGCCGCAAGCATAATGTTAATCGTTGCCCCGACGCTTACGACATCTAAATAAATACGTGCGCCTCTCAGCCTTTCAGCGCGCAAATAAATCGCGCCCTGTTCATTGGTCACTTCAGCTCCGAGCGCTTCGAAACCCTTGATGTGCTGGTCAATCGGACGGGGGCCCAGGTGGCAGCCGCCAGGCAATCCGATGACGGCCTGTTTAAAGCGGCCGAGCATCGCCCCCATTAAATAATAAGACGCGCGCAGTTTTTTCACTTTTCCGTTAGGAAGCGGCATGCTGATCATTGATGTGGGGTCGACAATCATTTCCCCATTCTCAAAATGCACATTGCCGCCAATTTCCTGTAACAGGTCACGCAGCGTTTCAATATCTGAAATCTCAGGAAGCCCTTCTATTGTCACCTCGGAATTTGCCAAAATGGTTGCTGGTATTAATGCAACAGCACTGTTTTTAGCGCCGCTGATGTGTACTGTACCGTTTAACGAGTCACCGCCGGCAATATTCAACTTTTCCATGATAGTCTCCTTCCATAAGAAGATAGCTGCGGAGCTAAATAAAATGGCATTTTATTCTGTCTCTGCAAATAAAGCTCATGTCCAAAATCTAGCCAATTCGAAGAGAAAGAATACAACACATTGTAAAATATCAGGAAGAAAATAGCGAAGCTTTGCGGGGGCATAGGTTTCAAAAAAATCGACAGAGACCCGCCGGCTAAAGAGAATCTTCGTCATCCGGCAAAAGCAGCACGCAACCCTCATTCCGATATCAGCTTCTGCAGCCCAATGATTCCTTCTCTGTAAGCGGCGTGCATCTGAAGGTCCGCTGGATCAGGACGGTGAAAAGCAAAGGCCGCGGCAAACAGACACTACACTCTGTTTGCCGCCGCTTGAATTACTTGTTCCAGTCTGCCAAGAATTGCTCGATTCCTTTGTCTGTTAACGGGTGCTTTGTCAGCTGATAAATGACTTTAAGCGGCATTGTGCCGATATGAGCCCCTCTTAATGCAGCTTCAGTTACATGCTGAGGATGGCGGATTGACGCCGCAATGATTTGCGTATCAAGCCCGTGGATATCAAAAATCTGCTTGACTTCTGAAATCAGGTCAAGCCCGTTATGGCCGATATCATCTAAGCGGCCTAAGAATGGAGATACATAGGTAGCGCCCGCTCTTGCAGCAAGAAGCGCTTGGTTTGCATTGAAGATCAATGTGACATTTGTTTTGATGTTTAAGTCAGTAAGTGCTTTTACGGCTTTTAAACCGTCAGCCGTCATCGGGATTTTCACCGTGATGTTCGGAGCGATTTTCGCCAGTTCTTTTCCTTCCTCGATCATTTCCTCAGCTTTCAGAGAAATAACCTCCGCGCTTACAGAGCCCGGAACGACTTCTGTGATTTCACGAAGGCGGTCATGGAATGATACGTTAGCTTCTTTTGCTACTAAACTAGGATTCGTTGTTACACCGGCAAGAACTCCTAATTCATACGCTTCTTTAATCTCATCGATATTGGCTGTATCAATAAAAAATAACATTTACAAAAGCCTCCCTGAGTAAGAATTTTCAGAACTGTGAATATGATTGCGCTTTCTAAAGATAGACGGAAAACCGCCTGTCAAGCTGTCAGGCGGCTATAAAAAGTTCCAATTGAATTAAGCTTGGTTTGAAGAACCAAATTCACGCATTTTACCGATAACAGTTTCTTTAATCGCTTCGCGAGCAGGTCCAAGGTATTTACGAGGATCGTACTCGTCAGGCTTAGCTGCCAACGTTTCGCGAACAGCTTTTGCAGAAGAAATTTGGTTTTCAGTATTTACGTTGATTTTAGCTGTACCAAGTGAGATTGATTTTTTGATGTCAGCAGTCGGAATTCCAGTACCGCCGTGAAGAACGAGCGGAAGACCAGTTGAATTTCCGATCTCTTCCATTTCTTTGAAGCCAAGGTTTGGCTCACCTTTGTAAGGGCCGTGAACAGAACCTAATGCAGGTGCAAGGCAGTCGATGCCAGTGCGCTCAACAAGCTCTTGGCACTCTTTAGGATCAGCGTAGATTACGCCTTCAGCGATAACGTCGTCCTCTTGTCCGCCGACTGTTCCTAGCTCAGCTTCTACAGATACACCGTGGAAATGAGCAAGCTCAACAACTTTAGAAGTTGTTGCTACGTTTTCTTCAAATGGATGGTGAGAAGCGTCGATCATTACAGATGTGAAACCTGCATGAATCGCTTTCGCACAAGATTCAAAGCTTGAACCGTGGTCTAAGTGGATCGCAACAGGAACTGTCACTTTGTACTCTTCCATTAGTGCTTTTACCATAGCTACGACTGTTTTGAAGCCGCCCATGTAGCGTCCCGCACCTTCGGAAACACCAAGGATCACTGGAGATTTTTCTTCTTCAGCTGCTTGTAAAATCGCTTGAGTAAACTCAAGGTTGTTTAAGTTAAATTGTCCTACAGCATAACCTTTTTCTTTAGCTGTATTCAACATTTCCGTCATTGAAACTAAAGGCATGTCGAATGTCCTCCTTATGTAGCCTGATTGTCTTCTAGCGAAAAAAGCTTTCCACCCTAGCATGACCCATAATTTGCTGTCATATGTAAATACACAGATCGCTTTTTCTCCATAACTAGAATACCAACTTTTCGACAAATCGGCAACACAATGACCTCATTCAATTGTTTCTTCTTTTTGTCAGTTAGACTTCAGGGGCAGATATTTTTTGACGGCGTCTCTGATTTCGTCGATGTCAAACGGCTTCGCAAAGTGCGTCAATGCGCCCAGTTCCTTTGATTCTTGGATCATATCGAGTTCTCCGTAAGCCGTCATGATGATCACGCGGATGTTTTCATCAATGACCTTCATCCGTTTTAAGATTTCGATTCCGTCCATACCCGGAATTTTCATATCTAGAAGGACAAGGTCCGGGCGTTCTTTTGTCACGATATCAAGCGCTTGAAGGCCGTTCGCAGCCTGAAATGTCTGATAGCCCTCTTTATTGAACACTTCGTTAAGCAAAATACGTATTCCGTATTGATCATCAACGATTAAAATTTTTTCATTCATCATTTTACACCCCAATATTATGATTTTCGTCAAAAGTAAGCAGTAGTTTATGTATTCTGTTTGATTTTCCTATTTCCTTTAATTATAATAGTCTACTTTACGACATTTTCTGAGCATTTTCTCTTTTGTTGTATACTGTTATTGTACGTTATAAAGGAGGATTCACTTATGTTGAAAATATTTACAACACAGTTAACAGGTATTTTTTCCCGCATTCAGGATAAGGAATCTGACGCGATTGAAGATGGGGCGCGATTGCTCGCTCAAGCGGTGATCAGCGGGCATTCCATCTATATATACGGGGCTAATGAGCTTCAGGGCATCTTACTTGAGGCAACCGAAGGCAAAGAACCGCTTCCTTCCGTCAAAGCGTTTCCCGATAACGCTGATGATGTGACAGAAAGCGACAGGGTGCTGATGTTTTGCTCAGGGACAGGTACAGATGAAGAACAGGCGCTCGCGAAAGAGCTTTATGAAAAAGGCGCGGGGGTCGTCTGCATATCACCGGCATCCAAAGACAGCGCCGGAATCGAACAATATTGCGATGTGCATATTGATTCAAAGCTGAAAATGCCGCTTGTTCCCGATGAAGACGGCACCCGCTATGGCTTCCCTTCATTAATGACAGCATTGTATGTCTACCATGCTCTATCATTTACATTAAAAGAAATTCTGCAAGAGTATGCATAATCACTTATTGTACATGCTGTATCTTGCCGGAAACAAATAAAAAAGACTTGTCCGCTTTTGACAAACGGCAAGTCTTTTTTTATTACTTCTGATTTGCAGCTTCAACAGACGCTCCGATAAAGCCTTTGAATAATGGCTGAGGTCTTGTCGGTCTAGACTTGAACTCTGGGTGGAACTGAGAAGCCACGAACCAAGGATGGTTTTTCAGCTCGATAATTTCAACAAGGCGTCCGTCCGGGCTGGTGCCTGAGAATACAAAGCCTTGGTCTTCCATTTGCTGTCTGAATTCGTTGTTGAATTCATAACGGTGGCGGTGACGCTCGTACACCACTTCATCCTGATACACTTCAAATGCTTTCGTGCCCTCTTCAAGCTTACAAGGGTAAAGGCCGAGGCGAAGTGTTCCTCCAAGATCTTCAACATCCTTCTGTTCAGGAAGAAGGTCGATAATCGGGTATTGAGTTGACGGATCAATCTCAGCAGAGTGAGCGCCTTTTAAGCCTAATACATTTCGGGCATACTCAATAGATGCAACCTGCATACCTAAGCAAATGCCCAGGAACGGAATGTTGTTTTCGCGCGCATATTGTGTCGCAATGATTTTTCCTTCAACACCGCGGTCTCCGAAGCCGCCCGGTACAATAATACCGTCTGTGCCGCTAGTAAGCTCTCCGATGTTGCTTTCTGTTACTTCCTCAGCGTTAATCCATTTCACTTTTACATCTGTGTCAAACGCGTAGCCCGCGTGACGAAGTGATTCAACGACAGAGATATAAGCGTCAGGAAGCTCAACATATTTTCCGACAAGTCCGATTGTGATTGTTTGAGACAGGTTGCTGACCTTGTTCACAAGCTCTTTCCACTCGGACATTTCCGCCTCTTTGCATGCCAATTGCATGTGCTCGCAAACAAGCTTATCTAGTCCTTGTTTTTGAAGCTCAAGCGGAATGGCATAGAGGTTGTCCGCATCTTCACATTCAATAACCGCTTTTGTATCGATGTCGCAGAATAAAGCGATTTTGTCCTTCATATCTTGAGAAATCGGCATTTCTGTACGAACAACGATAATGTTTGGCTGAATGCCCAGGCTTCTTAATTCTTTTACGCTGTGCTGTGTCGGTTTCGTTTTCAGTTCGCCGGCAGCTTTAATGTAAGGCACAAGTGTACAGTGGATGTACATCACGTTTTCACGGCCGATGTCACTCTTCATTTGGCGGATGGCTTCAAGGAATGGCAGGGATTCGATGTCTCCTACAGTACCGCCGATTTCTGTAATCACGACATCCGCGTTTGTTTCTTTACCCGCACGGTATACGCGGTCTTTCAGTTCGTTTGTGATGTGCGGAATAACCTGCACTGTTCCGCCGAGGTAATCTCCGCGACGTTCTTTTTTAAGAACTGTTGAATAGATTTTCCCTGTTGTTACGTTGCTGAATTTATTCAGGTTGATGTCGATAAAACGCTCATAGTGCCCCAGGTCTAAGTCTGTTTCAGCGCCGTCATCTGTTACGAATACTTCACCGTGCTGGTACGGGCTCATCGTTCCCGGATCAACGTTGATGTATGGGTCGAATTTTTGAATTGTGACGTTCAGTCCGCGGTTTTTCAGCAAACGCCCTAATGAAGCTGCTACAATACCCTTTCCAAGTGAGGATACGACTCCCCCAGTTACAAAAATATATTTCGTCATTTCGTTTGCTCCTCTCTTCGCTCTAAGCTACATTTCTTAAAATGTACCGTTTTATAAAAAATCATTTAGCCTTTTAAATGATTTATAAGAAAAATGAGGGGTGAAAATAAGAAAGCTCCCTTTCAATTTCTTGAAAGGGAGCATAACGTTCTATGTTCTCTCTTCGTTTTTGAAGAGCCCAAAATACATACTACCTAGTTCGACTATGAAAGTCAAGATCGATTTGGGGATGAAATTCTTTTACGATTTTTTATCCTCATCGCCTTCATCATAGTCATCATCATCATCATCTTCTTCATCGTCATCAATGAGATCCTCGTCAATTTCGAGCTCGTCATCGTCGTCTTCATCGATATCGTCAAACTCATCAGCATCGAGATCAAGTTCTTCCTCAACCTCAGCTAAATCGAGGTCGTCTTCGTCAACCACTTCAAATTCATCAAGATCAAGATCTTCTTCGACGGCTTTTTTGGCTTTTTTCTTTTTCGCCTTAACTGTCGGCTGTGTTTCTTCATCTAGCTGATCGTACGGATACCAGCTGCGAAGACCCCAATTCTGGTCAGAGAGCGCCAAGAAACGGCCGTCAATGTTTAAATCTGTATAAAATTGTGCGATGCGGTCTCCTAACTCTTCTTTTTTCACGCCGAGCAATGATGCAATTTCATTTAAAAGCTCCTGAAAAGGAACTGGTTTTTTATGATCTTCAAATAATTCGTGAGCGATTTCAACTAAAGCCATTTCCTTTAGCTGTTCCTGTGAATATTGTTTGATACCCAAGGTCGGACACTCCCTTTCTATTACTTATATGTATCTGTTTTATCAATAATGAAAGCGATATTGTATCGTTCTTATACAAACCATACCTCTCATTATAAACAAAATAAAACAGAATATGCTACCCTTAACAGCGTTAATTTAAATAATTTTACAAGAGTGATCCGACTGATAGATATTTTGCCTTATTCTGCGAGCATTCTGGAGATAACCAGCCTTTGAATTTCTTGGGTGCCTTCGTAGATTTGCGTAATCTTCGCGTCGCGCATATAGCGTTCTACCGGATAATCCTTCGTATAGCCATAGCCGCCGAAAATCTGTACAGCTTCGGTCGTGACCTTCATCGCCGTATCCCCTGCTAGCAGTTTGGACATGGCGGAGGCTTTTCCATACGGAAGGCCTGACGATTCCAGCCATGCCGCTTGGTAGGTCAATAGCCTTGAAGCTTCTATCATTGTCGCCATATCTGCAAGTTTAAAAGCTATGCCCTGCTGCTCGGCGATCGATTTGCCGAACTGTTTTCTTTCTTTTGCGTATTGAAGCGCCGCATCAAGCGCTCCCTGGGCGATGCCAACAGCCTGTGCCGCGATGCCGTTTCTTCCCCCGTCCAGCGTCTTCATCGCGATTTTGAAGCCTTCTCCTTCTTCACCGAGAAGATTTTCTGCGGGAACGACACAGTCTTCGAAGATGATTTCTGTTGTCGGAGAAGAACGGATGCCTAGTTTCTTTTCTTTCTTGCCTGTCAAAAATCCTTCAAAATCCTTTTCAACAATAAAAGCAGAAATGCCTTTTTTCTTTTTTTCAGCGTCAGTGACTGCAAATACAATGTAAATATCAGCGGCGCCGCCGTTTGTGATAAACACTTTTGATCCGTTTAATACATAGTCATCACCGATTCGCTCAGCGGTTGTTTTCATCCCGCCGGCATCTGAACCGGAGCCTGCTTCAGTCAAAGCGAAAGCCCCGATTTTCTGCCCAAGCGCCAGCTGTGTTAAGTATTCTGACTTTTGTTCTTCTGTGCCAAATGCAAACAGCGGCCAGCCGCAAAGCGAAATATGGGCGGAAAGCGTCACGCCGGTGGAGGCGCAGACTTTTGACAGTTCCTCCACCGCTATGACGTATGCCAGATAGTCACTTCCGATTCCGCCGTAAGCTTCAGGCCACGGAATCCCTGTTAATCCTAAATCCGCCATTTCCCGAAACAGGTCACGATCGAAGCGTTCTTGTTCGTCACGTTCTGCCGCTGTCGGTGCAACCTCATGCTTCGCAAAATCTCGAACCAATTTCCGAATCATTTCGTGTTCTTCTGTTAATGAAAAATTCATCGCTTTTCCCCCATTGTCATATCAGCGCCCAAGACAGATTGAGCCAGAAGCTCCGCGACATCATACGTTTTGACACGTTCTTCCGCTTCTTTTGCCTTTGTGCCGTCCCCAAGCATCGTGAGGCAGTACGGACAGCCGGAGCTGATTACTGACGGATTGACTGCCAGCGCTTGCTCTGTTCTGGCGACATTAATCCTGTTTCCTGACTCTTCCTCCATCCACATTAAGCCACCGCCAGCTCCGCAGCACATGCCGGTTTCCCGGTTTCTCTCCATTTCAATAAGCTGCACGCCCGGAATGGCTTTTAGAATCTCTCTCGGCGGATCATAGACTTCGTTGTACCGTCCCAAATAGCACGAGTCGTGGAAGGTGATCGTTTCATGAACTGGGTGCTGCGGTTTTAATTCCCCTCTCTTTACCAGATCAGCCAGCACTTCCGTATGATGATATACTTCGCCTTCAAAACCGAAATCTGGATATTCGTTTTTAAATAAATTGTATGCGTGCGGGTCAATCGTAACAATTTTTTTCACATTATTTTTTTCGAATTCTGAGATATTCTTTTCGGCCAGTTCTTGAAATAAAAATTCATTTCCGAGGCGGCGCGGAGTGTCCCCTGAATTTTTTTCTTTGTTGCCGAGGATCGCAAAGGTCACACCTGCTTGGTTCAGCAGTCTTGCAAAGGAGATGGCGATCTTTTGGCTTCTGTTGTCGTACGAACCCATGGAACCGACCCAGAAAAGGTATTCGAATTCTTTTTCCTCTTTTTTCAATTCTTTTACTGTCGGAATCTCGGCATCTGGAGCTGCGTCGCGCCAATTTTCACGTTCCTTGCGGTTGAGGCCCCACGGATTGCCCTGTCGCTCAATACTCGTCATTGCCCGCTGTGCGTCACTGTCCATTTTTCCTTCAGTCAGCACGAGATAGCGGCGGAGATCAATAATTTTATCAACATGCTCGTTCATGACGGGGCACTGATCCTCACAGTTTCGGCAAGTGGTGCAGGCCCAAATTTCTTCTTCGGTAATGACGTCGCCGATTAAGCTCGGATTGTAATCAAGCGCGGCGGCGGCTTCCCGCGATCCGCTCCCTGAGGCTGCCGCTGCCAGCTGGTTCCCTCTCGTATGGCTGAATGCTGCAGCCGGCACCCATGGCGAGCGCGAAGTGACGGCAGCACCTTTTTCTGTGAGGTGGTCCCTGAGGCGTAAAATTAAATCCATCGGCGACAGCATTTTTCCGGTGCCTGTCGCAGGGCACATATTGGTACAGCGGCCGCACTCGACACACGCATACAGATCAATCAGCTGGGACTGCCTGAAATCCTCAATTTTTCCTGCTCCGTAGCTTTCTTTTGTTTCGTCAGTGAAATCAATTTTTTCGAGCTTTCCTGACGCTTCAAGTCTGCTGAAAAAGACGTTGGCAGGACCGGCGATTAAATGAGCGTGCTTTGACTGCGGCACATACACTAAAAAGCTCAGTAAAAACAGGAGGTGCACCCACCATGCGATATAGAAAATCACCGCAGCACCCGTCTCCCCGATGCCGCCAAGCAGAAACGCGATTCCTGTGGCGATTGGCTCGCTCCAAGAAAGCCCGTGATCATGCCAGATTAGATTCATTGCGTTCCCTAGTAAAACCGTCAGCATTAAACCGCCGATAAAAATGAGAACAAGTCCAGCTTTAAAGCCTCGTTTCAGCCTGACGAGCTTTTCGATATACCGTCTGTAAAATGCCCAGCCAACCGCAACTAAGATCAGAAACGTAACGATTTCCTGAAAAAAAGTGAAGGCGGGATAGATTGGGCCAAGCGGCAGATTTTGATCCGGGACCAGACCTTTGATGATAAAATCAATCGCTCCGAACTGAACCAATATAAAGCCGTAGAAAAACACGACGTGAATGATCCCGCTTTTCTTATCCTTGAGCAGTTTTTTCTGTCCGAATACATTCACCCATATGGCCTGAAGCCGTTCCTTGATCCGCTTATCGAATTGTTCCTTTTGGCCAAGCCTGATGTAAGCAACCCTTGTTTTGACCAAATAAACAAACAAATAAACAGCGTAAGCGGTTACAATCAGAAATAATAATGCATTAACAATAAGAAAGCCGCTCATTCCAATTCCCCCTTTTTACTGATGAAAACCGTGATCCCCTGCCCCAGAATCTGTATAAGGTTATCTTTATGATAAATAATGAATGAGTGTTCAGTCAATAATTAAATTCCCTCTGTTCGGGCACAATATCTACTACTACGGAAAGGAGTGCCGGGATGAAGGTATTTTTCGTGATTCTCATTATTGTCATCATACTATTGGCTATAATCCTGCTGGATATCTTTATAGGCCGCGCCGCTTACAGAAAGAGAGCGTACGAGCCTGTTTTTACAAAAAAGAAAAGTGATATCGAATTAATTCACTGCGGCGCTGACCTTGTTGAACGGATGATGCAAGATATACGCGATGCCGTCTCTTCTGTTCACGTGATGTTTTTTATTATGAAAAACGATGAGGTCAGCCACAATATGTTTACACTGCTGAAAACAAAAGCCCAGGCCGGTGTTTCGGTTTATTTGCTTCTGGATTGGTCGGGCAGCCAAAAAATTAAAAAACCGGCGCTGGAGACGATGAAAAACGCCGGCGTTCACGTTCATTTTCTGAACCGGCCTCGTTTCCCTTATTTCTTTTTTCATATACAAAAACGAAATCACCGGAAAATTGCTGTGATAGACGGAAAAGTCGGCTATGTCGGCGGGTTTAACATTGGTGAGGAATACCTTGGCAAGAAGGCGAAGTTCGGCAATTGGGAGGATTATCATCTGCGTATGACGGGCGAAGGTGTCCGCGATCTGCAAACGCTTTTTACAGCCGACCTGAAACGAAATACCGGCTCAGCCGAACTCGGTCCGGATGTTTGGCCCGAACTTCCGCAAGGGAATATCCCTCATAAGATTTATGCGACTGACGGCTATGCTCTTGAAAAAACGTATTTGGCAAATATCGCAAGGGCGAAAAAGCGTATTACGATTTGCACGCCTTATTATATTCCGACTAAACCGCTTCAGCAGGCTTTGGTCAAAGCAAGAAAAAACGGTGTGGATGTTACGTTGATTGTGCCCATGAAATCTGATCACCCTCTGGTCAGAGAAGCTGCTTTTACATATTATTCGGAGCTGCTTGATGCCGGCTGTCTCATCTACCGTTTTTACCAAGGGTTTTATCATGTGAAAGCCTTGATCATTGACGATCACTTCAGCATGATCGGCACAGCCAATTTTGATCAGCGAAGCCTGTTTTTAAATGAAGAGGTAAACGTTGAAATCGATGATGTTGCATTTACAAAAGAAGTCTATGCCACGATTGAAGAGGATATTAAAAAGTCGGACCTGCTGACAACAGAAAATTTCAAAAAGCGCACGTTCAGGCAGCGCCCGGCGGAATGGCTCGGTAAAGCATTATCTTATTTTTTATAAAGGAGAGTTCCTATGATTTTCAGATTCGGGTTCGTCTCAAATGCGATGAGCCTTTGGGATGCGTCTCCCGCCAAAACACTGACATTCGCCCGTTATTCAAAGCTGCCCGAGGATGAGAGAAAAGAAGCCCTTTTGGCTGCGACAAAAGCTAACTTGCGCAATACAATGAGAACCCTTCACTACATCATCGGCCACGATATTCCATTGTACCGTTTTTCCAGCTCAATTGTGCCGCTGGCCACTCATCCTGACGTAATGTGGGACTTTGTGACGCCATTTCGCAAGGAGTTCCGTGAGATTGGGGAGCTTGTGAAAAAATACAATCTGCGCACAAGCTTTCATCCTAACCAATTTACCCTGTTTACGAGCCCTAAGGAATCTATTACAAAAAATGCTGTAACCGATATGGCTTATCACTACCGCATGCTTGAAGCAATGGGGATTGCAGACCGCTCGATTATCAACATCCATATCGGCGGCGCTTACGGAAACAAAGAAAACGCTCTGAAACAATTTCATCAAAACATAAAACTGCTGCCGGAAGAGATCAAGCAGCGGATGACGCTGGAAAATGACGATAAAACGTATACCACGGAAGAGACGCTTCAGATCTGTGAGCTAGAGAATGTTCCGTTTGTCTTTGATTTTCACCATTTTTACGCCAACTCGGATGATCATGCGGACCTGAATGAAGCACTTCCGCGGATGATCAACACATGGCAGCGGATCGGATTGCAGCCGAAGGTCCATCTTTCCTCCCCAAAGTCGGAGCAAGCGGTGCGCAGCCATGCGGATTATGTAGATGCCAACTTTTTGCTGCCGCTTTTGGAGCGCTTCAGGCAATGGGGAACCAATATTGATTTCATGATCGAGGCGAAACAGAAGGACAAGGCGCTTCTCCGGCTGATGGATGAATTGAGCTCAATCCGCGGCGTGAAACGGATTGGCGGCGGTGCTCTGCAATGGAAAACATAAGTATAAAAAAAACAGGTTTACAGTTTGTACACATTGGGAACATACGCTATATAAGACAAGAATCGATGGAGGAGAAAGAACATGAAAAACATCAAGTCTCTAAAGGTAGCCGCACAGGCATTCACTTTAAGAAATTTGATTCATCTTTATAAAATGTGCCATTCCGGAAGCCACGAGGTGTATATTTACTCAAAGAAAACAATGTGCAAAATCAAAAACTTAATCGAGCTGGAGACATTCCGCATGGCTCATAATGAAAAGGAATATCTGATTGTGGTTGAAGGGACAAAAGCATCTCAGCTGGTTGAAAAGTTTCAGAATATGATCGAGCCCGCTGAGAGAGAAGCGCTCTAACTTACATAAAAAAGGATAGACAGTGATGTCTATCCTTTTCCTTATGCTCGTTTATGATGGAGCTGCGCCGCCTGTCCAAATCGTTTCATATCGGTAAACCCAGCTTTGTTTCGGTATTTTGTTCATGAAACAGCGGGATGCCGGTCCCTATTACAACGGGAATAACAGTGATGATGGAATCGTCGATGGCGTCCTCTTTCAAAGGTGTTAAGCGGCCGTGAATGCCTGACGTCTTCGCTGATAAGCGTCACGTGTTCATCGTGATAGTGTCGGACGTTCCCGTAAAACGCAGCATGTTTTATCCCCGTACAGAATATTGGGTGTAAGGATTTTAATATGTTCATACGTGCTCCGTCCTAATATGACAGTATCAACGGTAATAAAATTCACTGTACCCGTTATCACCCTTGCCTCCTATTGCTGCACCATCTCTCCGAACTGTGCTTGATGCAGTCTGCTGTAAATACCGCCGGCTTCGATCAGTTCCTGATGCCGCCCCTGTTCCTCGATACCGTTTTTTGTCACGACGACAATTCTGTCCGCGTGTTTAATCGTCGCCAGTCTGTGGGCGATCACCAGCGTCGTGCGCCCCGCCGACAATTCTTGAAGCGCCTTTTGGATCGCCGCTTCTGTTTCTGTATCAAGAGCAGAAGTTGCTTCATCAAGAATCAGGATAGATGGATTTTTCAAGAACATCCTCGCAATTGAAAGGCGCTGCTTTTGCCCGCCGGAAAGCTTTACGCCGCGCTCTCCGATGACGGTGTTCAATCCATCCGGCATGTTATTGACAAGTTCTTCTAAGTGAGCCTGCTTTACAGCTTGCCAGATTTCCTCTTCTGATGCGCCCAAACGGCCATATGCAATATTCTCTCTCAGTGTGCCCGAGAATAAGAAAACGTCCTGCTGCACAACGCCAATCTGCCCGCGCAAGGAAGACAGCGTCATGTCTTGAATGCTGACGCCATCAATGGTAATGTCACCCTCCGATGCTTCATAAAAGCGCGGAAGCAGACTGCAAAGCGTTGATTTCCCCGCTCCGGACGGTCCGACAAACGCTACCGTTTCCCCCGCCCGTATGGTCAGGTTAATGTCATGAAGGACATGTTGATTCTCATCATAGCCAAACGAAACATGCTGATAGCAAATATCGCCTTTCAGCCCGGAAACGTCTCTCGCCTCAGGAGAATCCTGAATATCCGGCTCTGTCTCCATCAGCTCCATGTAGCTTTTAAAGCCGGCAATTCCCCTCGGATACATTTCAATAATGGCGTTAATTTTGTCAATCGGCCGAAACAGGACATTAGTTAACAGCACAAACGCTACAAATTCTCCGTATGACAAGGAGCCGCGAATCACAAACCATGTTCCGCATAAGAGGACAAACAGCGTGACAAACCGTGTCAGCATATAGCTGATGGAACCGTTTTTCGCCATGATTTTATAGGATGACAGCTTAGTGATCCGGAACCGCTGATTGTTGACAGCAAAGCGCTCTTTTTCAAACGATTCATTGCCGAACGCCTGAACGAGCCGGATGCCGCCGATATTATTTTCTACCCGCGCGCTGAAGTCTCCGATATCCTTGTTCAGCGTCGTAAACGCTTTGGTCATTTTTTTGTTGAAGTAAAGCGCCAGCCAAATGACAATCGGCATGATAATAAACGTCAGCAATGCCAGCTGCCAGTTAATAAACAGCATAACCCCGAACGCCCCGAGAATCGTCATAATGGCGATGAACAAATCTTCTGGACCGTGATGGGCGACTTCGCCGATGTACATTAAATCGTTCGTCAGCTTCGACATTAACGTTCCCGTCTTGTTGTTGTCGTAAAATTTGAAGGACAGCTTTTGCAGATGGTCAAAAAGCGATTTTCTCATATCGGTTTCGATATTGATTCCGAGCATATGCCCCCAATACGTGACGACATATTGGAGAGCCGAACTGAGCGCGTAAACGACAAACAATCCGATTGAGGTCGCGATGATCAGGCCCCAGTCTCTCCCCGGAAGCAAGGTATCAATGAAATAGTTGACGATCAAAGGAAAACTCAGCTCCATTAAGCCTCCTGCAATCGCCGAGAAAAAGTCGAGAAAGAACAATGTTTTATATGGTTTATAATACGCAAAAAATTGCCGCAGCACTCTATCTTCCCCCAATGCATCAATAACTGATAAGATTTCTCAATTATACTATACACGGGCTGTATGAAAAGACAGTATTACTTTTTTCTTACAGAACGCTTGAAAAGAGTCGGGCAACTGACTCCTTTGTCCGATCAGCCATTCCTCTTTTATAAAAACCGACAGGACTAAGTTTCTCACTTTCCATCATATCCTCTTCGAAATGGTCTTCCAGGGTGCGGATTGCTTCGGCATCCGTGAAGAAAACATTCACCTCAAAATTGAGCTGAAAGCTGCGCATATCCATGTTTGCGGTTCCGACTGAGGCGATATCGCCGTCAATGATTATCACTTTTTGATGCATGAAGCCTTTTTGATATGAATATACCTCAATCCCCTCCAGAAGCAGCTCAGGGAAATACGATCTCGACGCGTATTGCGTTAAAAAGCTGTCATTCGTCTCCGGCACCATAATCCGCACCTGGACCCCTTTTGTCGCCGCGGCTTTCAAAGCCGTGCGGATGGATTCATTTGGGACAAAATAAGGTGTGGCAATCCACACAGATTTCTGCGCTGTAGAGATCATTTCATAGTAGAGGTCACTCATGCTCTCCTTCATGTCAGGCCCTGTCGCGACGATTTGATAAATGCCTCCTCCCTCCACGGGAACTGGCGTATTGTATTCTTTTTGATCAATTAATACTTCATTAGAGACATATTCCCAATCCAGCATAAAGATGGCGTGAAGCGTTTGCACAATTTCTCCTTCCAGCCGCAGATGAGTGTCTCTCCAAAAACCGATGCCCGGGTCTCTGCTGATATATTCCTTCCCGACATTCAATCCGCCGACAAAGCCAATTTTCCCGTCTATGATCACGATTTTACGGTGATTTCGAAAATTTAATTTCTGATTGAAGAACCCGTATTTCAGCGGAGAAAAAGGAATGATGTCCACACCCGCTTTTCTCATTTTCATAATATCTCTACTTGCCAATTTGATGCTGCCCGCAGCGTCATACAAAAAACGTACCTCGACACCCTGACGCGCCTTCTCCATCATAATCTCCATCATGCCGCGGCCAAGCATGTCCGATTTGAACATATAGTATTCGATATGCAGATAAGATTTTGCTTTCCGCATTGCCTTGAAAATATCAGGAAAGGTTTCTTCCCCGTTTTTCAAAACCTTTACCTTGCTTTTCGTGTTGATATTCATATGTGAAGCCCTGATGGAATAGGTAAAAAACCTTTCTTGATTGTCCTTCAATCCGGTCACTTCAGGCGTTTCCTCCATGTCAAACTGCTTCCGAAGCTTCTCCCTGTTGTACATTCGTTTTGTTTTAAACAGCTTTCCTTTTACATACAGCTGTCCGGAAAACAGATAAAACATGTAGCCCGCGATCGGAAAAAAGACAAGAATATGTATCCATAACAGCGTGTGCTGTGATGTTCGGTTTTCAAGGATTAACGAATAAATGCTGAACAAAATAATACCGGCATAGCAAAGCAATCCTCCGTAAAACTCAAGTCTGGAAACCGGAAAAACCCATATGATGTATGCCCCAATGAGCATGATATATAAAAAGAAAAACTCCAGTCTCCTTTTCAGCATTTGTCCCCTCTCCAATCCGATCCGATTACCTTCGTATTTCCTCTTATTTCTAACCTTTAAACCTTTCTATGAAAAAAGCCTCTCCGCACACGGGGCGGAAAGGCTTATGATGATGCTTCCTGTGATTGGCCGGGTGTGATGTTCTGGAGCAAAGCCGGATTGAGGGAGTAGCTGCTTTTGATTTTATTTTTGAAGAAGCTGACGATCAGGCCCGTGACCGCAATCGACACTAAAGAGAAGAGCCCTTTCAGCAATCCGACGGAGACAATGCCGACCAGCACTACGCCAAAATCGAAGAGGAAATTCACCGTACCCGGATTCCAGCCATAGCGCTTTTGCAAAAATAAAGCGAGAATATTAGCACCGCCAAGGGATGCCTGATGATAAAACATGAGCGACAGGCCGAACCCGATTAATGCTCCGCCGCAAATCGCGCCGGCAAACGGTGAAAAAGAGACAGACGGCAGCCAGTGATCAACGCTTGTAAACAGAGTCAGCGCTGTGACTGCAAATACAGTGGATAGGGTGAATTTGACGCCCATTCTGATGAGAGAAAATACATAAAACGGGATATTGATCAGAAAGAAGATTATGGCAAACGAGGAGTGAAACAAGTATGTCAGGCTTAGTGACAGTCCGGCTGTCCCGCCGGTTAATACGTGAGAATGTCTGAGTGTCAGGACCCCGGCGCCTGTCATAAGACAAGCAGTGAAAATGAGTAACATCCGCTTCATTCTTCACTCTCCTTTTTCACATGTTATGTCCAAATACAAACATAACAGGATCCCTGGCTGCCCAGCCATTACCTTGGCAGAAAATATCTTATGTTTTTATTTTTTCATCAAACGATTTATCATAAAAAATCCCCCTCTTTGAGGGGGGGATTTTTACAAACGTTTCCGATACACGACATAGCTTCGTGTCAAATACTTGAGCGGCAGACTGAACACGTGAACTAATCTCGTAAATGGCCACAGGATAAAAACGATGTATCCTATCATGATATGAAGCTTAAACCATAGGGGGACACTCTCCATCAAGGAGGCGTCAGGCCTGAACAAAAAGATCTCCCTGAACCACGGCCCGATTGTTGTCCGATAATCAAATCCTCTCGAATCAATATTGAGAAACGTGGCGGCAACGCCTGTCAACATCATGAACAGCAGCAGGATGAGAATAAGGATATCCGATGGCGAACTGGTTTTGCGGATTCTTTTGTCAAACAGCCTTCTGTACGTCAGAATGAAAAGTCCGGTACATGCCGCAACCCCAGCCGGCAGGCCTGCGCCAATCGCCATTTTGTGATAAACATGCTCTGAAATGCCAATGGAGGTGTACAAGGCTTCCGGCATCAGAATTCCCATGAGATGTCCGCCGATAACGCACAGCATGCCCCAGTGAAAAAGTATGCTGCCCGCCGCGAGTTTTTTCTTTTCTAACAGCTCGCTTGATTTCGCCGTCCAGCCAAATTGGTCATGCTGGTAGCGGTAAATATGGCCGCCGATAAAGATCGTTAAAACAATGTATGGCATTACGCCCCACAGGATCTGCCCGCTCATGCCTGAACAGCCCCTTCAACGCTTTCACACACGCCGATGTTTTCCAGCGCGGCCAGCAGCACGTGCAGCAGCTCAGCATATATGCTCTTATTTTTTTCGAGGCGGGATGCCAGTTCCCTCACATTGGACCTATATTTCTCAAACACGCTTCTCGCTGCTTCAATCTCCGCAACTGCTGCAAATTCCAGCATAAGCGGCAGGTAATCAGGCAGCTCTTTGTCAGTCTGCAGGAAGCCTGATTGCTGGTATGTGTTTTTTAAATGCAGCAATTCAACGCCGCGTTCTCTTTGCTCACCTGAATGAAAGTAAGTGACGTACATATTCGTTTTTTTTCCGAAGTCAAACGTATAGACATAGTGGTCAATCAGCGCTTCTGGTGAAAAACAGGCTAACGCCTCTAAAAAGCGCAGCAGCTTCTCACGGATTTGCCGATTGCCAATTTCATGAATCAGAGCCTTCCAATCGGGAAGCTCAGCTCTCCACTCTTCATCCGGATACGAAAGAAGACAGGAAAGAGCAGAGAATGCGATTTGCCGATCTGTGGTGTTCATCTGTTTACACCTCATTTATCAAAAGTTAGAAACAAGAGCCCGGGCCGCCGGAAAATGATAAGCCGCAGCTCCCTTGTTCAGTGTATAAATCAGAAATGTCTTCACGGTGGCTGCTCGGAATCACAAAGCGGTCATCATATTTGGCGATCGCAAGCAGCCGATACATGTCTTCAATTTGCTGTGCTGTTAAGCCGACGCTGGAGATCAGTGCCGGGTCGATGGATTTATTCGTCTGGACCGATCTCATATACTGGCGCATGACAGACATTTTCTTTAATGTCGACCGAATATGATCTGTATCACCTGCCGTTAATAGCTGCGCCAAATAGTCAATCGGAATTCTCATTTGGTCAATAGCCGGAAAAATGTCTTCCGCTGTTTGCCGGCTTCCCTCTCCTTCAAAGACATTCATGATCGGGCTCAAAGGTGGAATGTACCAAACCATCGGCAGCGTACGGTACTCAGGATGAAGCGGCAGCGCAATCTTCCATTCGATGATCATCTTATAAATGGGCGATTGCTGTGCAGCCTCTATCCATTCTGTCGGGATGCCCTGTTCTTTTGCTTGTTTAGCAACCTCGGGATCATTCGGATCAAGAAACACTTCTAATTGAGAATGATAGAGATCCTTTTCATTTTCAGCAGATGCCGCTTCCTCCACCTTATCCGCGTCATACAGCATGACGCCCAAATAACGGATTCTCCCCACGCATGTCTCAGAGCAGATGGTCGGCAGTCCCGCCTCCAAACGCGGAAAGCAGAGGGTGCATTTTTCGGCTTTGTTCGTTTGCCAGTTAAAATACACTTTTTTATAAGGGCAGGATGAAACACAGTATCTCCATGAACGGCATGCGTTTTGATCCACGAGTACAATACCGTCTTCCTCCCGTTTGTACATGGCACCGGACGGACAAGAGGACACGCACGCCGGGTTGATGCAATGCTCGCAGATACGCGGAAGATACATCATAAAAACTTCATCGAATTCCGTTTTAATAGACTCCTCCATCTTTTGAACGTTTGGATCTTCAAGCCCCGTAATGTGGCCGCCCGCCAGATCATCCTCCCAGTTCGGCCCCCATTCAATATTCATAAAATCTCCCGTCAGCGACGATTTTGGCCGCGCTACAGGCTGGTGTTTTTTCTGCGGACTGTTAGTCAGCGTTTCATAATCATAGTTCCAAGGCTCGTAGTAATCATCAATGGTTGGCTGATTCGGATTATAGAAAAGATTTGCAAGGCGGTTGGTTTTCGGGCCTGATTTCAGCTCGAGCTTTCCTTTTTTTAAGGTCCAGCCGCCTTTATATTTGTCCTGATCCTCCCATTGCTTCGGGTAGCCGATACCCGGCTTTGTTTCTACATTATTGAAATACATATATTCGGCACCGGAACGGTTTGTCCATGTGTTTTTGCAGGTTACGCTGCACGTGTGGCAGCCGATGCATTTATCTAAGTTCATGACCATTCCGATTTGCGCTTTAATCTTCAAGCCAATCGACCTCCTTCAGCTTGCGGATGACCACATTCAGATCACGCTGATTCCCCGTAGGTCCGTAGTAGTTAAAGCCGTAGCTGAGCTGGGCATAGCCGCCGATCATCTGTGTCGGCTTGACGTGAATTCTTGTCGGACTGTTATGGGTGCCTCCGCGGTTATTGGTCAGTTTTGTGCCGGGCACGTTGATATGGCGGTCTTGGGCATGATGCATAAACGCCATTCCTTTTGGTATCCGGTGAGACAGCACCGCTCTCGCTACGACAACCCCATTTCGGTTAAAGCATTCAATCCAATCGTTGTCTTTGATATCCGCATCCCCCGCATCATCTTTATTCATCCATACTGTAGGCCCGCCACGAAATAGCGTAAGCATCGGCAAGGAATCAAAATACATGCTATGGACAGACCATTTATTATGCGGCGTCAAATAATTGAGGACAATTTCTTTGCCCTCTTGATCAGGCCGCTTGCTTAGAAACGGACGATGCTGGAGGATCGGTTTAAAGGTCGCCATCGTTTCCCCGAATTCCATCATCAGTTCATGATCGACATAGTAGGATTGTCTGCCTGTCAGCGTACGCCAAGGAATCAATTTTTCCACATTTGTCGTAAACGGCGAATACCTGCGCCCTCCTTTTTCAGAACCTGTAAATGCCGGAGATGTGATCACCGTTTTCGGCTGGGCTGTAATTTGTTCAAACGTAAAGCATTCTTCCTCCCGTTCTTCCGCCAGGTCTTTCAGCTCCAGGTTTGTGATGTTTTCAAGCGATTCCCATGCTTTTACGGCAACTTTCCCATTAGAAGTGGACGATAGGGTTAAAATCGCTTCTGCCGCCTGCTTTGCTTCACTTATATTCGGACACCCCTTTGCAACGCTGTCCGAGGTGATTTCTCCCAATCTCTTTTTGAGTGATTCATATTCATCGGCAATCGACCAGCTCATGCCTTTTGTTCCGCTCGGTTTTAAGGCGGCGTTTGGGCCGAGCGCAGTCATTTTATGAAAAATTTGCTTGTAGTCCCTTTCAACGACTTGAATGTTCGGCATCGTTTTCCCCGGGACGGCTTCACATTCGCCTTTGCTCCAGTCATTGATTTTGCCGAACGGCTGGGCCAATTCCTGCATGGTGTCGTGAAGGAGCGGCGTCGCGACTACTTCTTTCACCGGGTCCATATCGACTTCTTCTGCCAGATCAGAAACGGCTTTAGACAGCGCCTTGAAAATATCCCAGTCTGACTTTGATTCCCACGGAGCTGAGATCGCCGGAGCAAAAGGATGAATGAACGGGTGCATATCGGTGCTGCTGAGATCGTGTTTTTCATACCATGTCGCCGCTGGTAGCACGATATCGGAATACAAGGCGGTACCGGCCATTCGGAAATCAAGATTGATTAACAAATCGAGCTTTCCTTCCGGAGCCTGCTCGTGCCATTTGATTTCTTCAGGACGGATGCTGTCGCTGTCGTCATTCATCAAGCCGTTCGTCGTTCCCAAGAGATGCTTGAGAAAATATTCATGCCCTTTTCCCGAACTGGAAATCAGATTCGCTCTCCACACGAACAGGTTTCTCGGAAAATTCGCTTCATTGTCAGGATCTTCAATGGCGAATTTCAGCTTTTTCTCTTGAAGCTGTGAGGCCACGTACGCACCAACGTCTTCAGGTGTTGTTGCCCCCGCTTTTTCAGCTTCTTTGTACAGGTCAATTCCGTTTTTATCAAATGTCGGATAAGACGGAAGCCATCCGAGTCTTGCTGCCAGCACATTGTAATCGGCGTGATGCTTGTAGCGGGATGACCCAGCGATCGGTGATGCCAAGTCACTGACCGGCTGATCCTCGTAGCGCCATTGGTCAGTCGCAAAGTAGAAAAATGAGGTGCCGTTTTGCAGCTTGGGCACGCCCTCCCAGTCCTTTGCATTTGCAATTGTCTGCCAGCCTTCAGCAGGGCGGAGTTTTTCCTGACCCACATAATGAGCCCAGCCTCCGCCGTTAACACCTTGGGCGCCTACTAATAACACAAGATTTAACACAGCGCGGTAGATCGTATCGGAATTGAACCAGTGATTAATACCAGCTCCTACAATAATCATGGAACGGCCCTCTGTATCGATCGCATTTTGGGCAAATTCTCTGGCTATCTTAATGACGGCTTCTTTTTTGATTCCTGTCACATGCTCCTGCCAGGCTGGCGTAAACGGTTCAGGATCGTCATACGAGCAGGCTGATTTCTCCCCGATCCCCCGATTCACACCGTAGTTAGCCAAAATCAAGTCAAACACGGTTGTGACATACACATCTTCATTGTCCATGGCCAGTTTTTTAATCGGCAGGTCTCGCTCAAGCACTCTGTTTCCCTCATTTGAGAAATAAGGGATTCGAACCGTGCCGATTTCGTCCTCTATGCCGAGCACTGAGAGCCGGGGTTCAATCGATTCGCCTGTTTCTTCATCTATCATGTGCAGGTTCCATTTCTTTTGGCCGTCCCAGCGGGAGCCCATTGTTCCTTGCGGGATCGCGAATGCGCTTGTACGTTCATTCCACACCGCAGGCTTCCACTGATCATGCCCCGTCTGCCGCCCGATATCCTTTGCATGAAGAAAACGCCCGGCCGTATAAACGCCATCTTCTTTAGTTAGAGTGACAAAGAACGGGAAATCCGTGTATTGCTTTGCGTACTCTATGAAACGCTCTGTCTTCTGATTAACGTAAAACTCCTGCAGGATCACATGCCCCATCGCCATCGCAAGCGCGCCGTCTGTTCCCTGGCGAATGCTCAGCCAGTCATCCGCAAATGTTGAGGATTCCGCGAAATCCGGGCTGATTGAGATGACTTTTGCCCCTTTATAGCGGGCTTCTGCCAAAAAGTGCGCATCAGGCGTCCTTGTGAGAGGGACATTGGAGCCCCATGTGATGATATAGCCTGAGTTGTACCAATCACTGCTTTCCGGGACGTCTGTCTGGTCGCCCCAGATTTGCGGGGATGCCGGCGGAAGATCCGCATACCAATCATAGAAACTGAGCATAGGGCCGCCAATCAAAGACATAAACCGCGAGCCTGACGCGTGGCTGATCATGGACATGGCCGGAATCGGGGAAAAGCCCACATTCCGGTCAGGCCCGTATTTCATGACTGTATAGAGCAGAGAGGCCGAAATCAGCTTCAGCACCTCCGGCCATTCAGCGCGCACAAAACCGCCTTTTCCCCGCGCCTGTTTAAAGGACTTCGCTTTATCCGGATTTTCAACAATCGATTTCCATGCTTCCAAAGGGTTTTGATGAGCCTGCAATGCTTCACGCCACAAATTGATCAGCACACCGCGCACGTATGGATATTTCACACGGAGCGGGCTGTAGATATACCATGAAAAACTGGCCCCTCGCGGACAGCCTCTCGGTTCGAAATCAGGCATATCCGGGCCGGTTGACGGATAATTCAGGTTTTGCCCTTCCCATGTGACGATGCCGTTTTTCACGTATATATTCCAGCTGCAGGACCCTGTGCAGTTGACGCCGTGGGTGGAGCGGACGACCTTATCGTACTGCCATCTGTTTCTGTATACATTCTCCCAATCACGATCTTCATAGGTTGTTTGACTATGTTTATTTGATTGATGCTCAATAGGAGAGAAATAGTTTAATCTCCTAAACAACGGACTCATTTTCTTTTTTTTCATGAGTATTTCACTCCTTCCGAGTCAGGTATTCTAAATTCACTATATACAGAGGCAGGATATTTCCTTGTGAACTATGTCACACACTCCCCTTTTTTCACAGAAAGTTCACATGAAGAAGAAGGAATGGATAGACTGATCAAAAAACCCGACTCCTTTTAGGAATCGGGTTCAGCATTTTCATCCTGAGATCTATGCAGATAACGCAAAAACAGCTCATAAGAGAAAAAGACATTTTGCTGGAGCATCACCAGAAAATTCATCTGCAGCTTCGGGTAATAGGACATGATTTTTTTTAATATGTAAAAAGGGATATTGAGCATAAGAATGTCTTCGGATGTGCGGACTGAAATGAATGGAGATAAGAACAGCCCGCCTTTTTGATCGACGGGAAACACATCGCCTTTTTCCCACAGCGCAACGGTTTGCGACCCTTCAGGCAGCCTGCTGTCAATAAAACGAATACTGCCTTTTAATACAATATAAATGGATTGAGAATGGAGAAAAGATGGATCCTGATCACATGACCCGCGGATAAACGTCCCGTTATTCAGCAATGTTTCAACGATGGATAGGGGCACTTCATTAAACATAGGAAGTTGTCTCAAAAAAAATAAATAGTCACACTGATTCATAGGGAAGCCTCCTGTGCTAAGGATAGCTTTAGTGTAGCCCGGCCGATCCATAACAGCAGTGATGTATTTCACAGATGATATGATGAATGTCACTTATTGTCGGTATTGTCGCTTTTATAATGAAGCAAGAAAGGAGTGTTTCGATGAAGGCGCTTATTCCGAAGCAGCACGGCGCTTGGGCCATGCTGCTCATTCCATTTTGCCTCGGTATAGTGAAGGGAGGAGCGGTTCTTTGGCATATTCCCCTATTTTTAGGCTGGCTGTTTCTTTATTTGGCTGTTTATCCTGTTACGCTGGCATTAAAAAAGAAACAAATCAACGCCTATCAAAAGTGGATATTTTATTACAGTGTTCCAGCCTGCAGCTTTTTGCTTGCCGCTGTCATCCATAAGCCGTCTTTTATCTGGCTTGCCTTTTCTTTGCTGCCGCTGTTTCTCATTCATGTGTATTATGCCCGGCGAAAAAATGAACGAGCGCTGCTGAATGATTTTGCGGGCGTCTTTTTCTTTTGTGCAGGAGGATTCGCCAGCTGCTGGCTGGGGACGGAAACTCTTGACGGCTGGGCATGGTTTATTTTCGCACAATCTTCTTTGTTTTTTATCGGAAGTTCATTTTATGTAAAGTCGGTGATCCGGGAGAAGAATAATCGAGGATTTGCCTACTGGTCGTGGGGCTATCACCTGCTCCTCCCCTTGCTCTCCGCAGCTTTCGGCGCGGGCTGGGCCGTTCTCGCCTTTATCCCCAGCAGTTTGCGTGCTTGGTTTTTTCACGGAAAGAAGTGGCCAGTTCAAACGATCGGCATTCTTGAAATCGTCAATGCGTGCGTCTTTTTCGCCATCATGTGCATTTGGCTAACAAGATAAAAACAAGGACATATTGCTGTCCTTGTTTCCACTTAATCAATATTGCAAATCTCTAACGGGCAATGTTCGCATTCAATCTCACACCGTAAATAGTCCCGCTGATGCAGTACAATCTTTCCGGATTCCTCTATTGAAATAACCCCTTGTTTGCGGAGATCACCCAGCATGCGGTTGACGCTCTCTCTTGCCGCCGCGCAAAATTTCGCCAAATCCTGGTTTGTCAGGGCAATGTTAATGAGAATGCCGTCACTCCGGTTCACTCCATAGCTGTTTGACAAGCGGATAAGGGTAGAATAGAGTGCCCCTTTTTTGCCATGAAGAAGAAGGTCTCTGATTTTGGATTGAATTTTGCGCAAATGGGTGCTCATCCATTTCATAAATTCAAATGTCAAAGCACCATTGTGGATTAGTTCCTTTTCAAGTCTGCCTTTATTGATGACAAGCACTTCGCCATCCTCCAGCACTTTTGCACTGAGCATATATCTCGGTTCTTCTGTGAAAAGTGTTAATTCACCGACAATATCATTTTTTTGGCAGATTCTAAGTGTCAGGTCTTTGCCGTCAGACGTTAGCTTCCCGATTTCAATGAGTCCTGATTGAATCAGATAAAGCTCTTCTGCATCCATTCCTTCTCGAAACAGGTATGTGTGTTTTTCGATTTTTCTTTTTGTGCTGATGGATTCCAGCAATTGATGAAGATCACTGGAAATAAGATCCTTATCAGATGTTCGAACAGAGAGAAAGTTCATGAGCTCACCTCGAAGAAAAGTCACGTTGTGTATTTATTGTAACGTGAAATCATTTGTGCTTTTCAGAAAAAACTTACAATCTCGTGAATTCCCAGTCGCTGGCGGCCCTTCAGTTTACGCTGTGCCCGCTTCTCTCTGTATGTGTTTTCATTCTTTCCTGCCAATACATCCATATGACAATGACAAAGCTTGCTAACGCGACTTCCGAAAGCGCCATAAATCCGATGGCGTATTGTCCCGTCGCCTGAAATACACTCGCTAGGATCAGCGGAGGGAAAAAACCGCCTAATCCGCCCATGGCAGACACAACTCCGTTGGCAATTCCCGCCTGTTTAGAAAAATAGAAAGGAACCAGTTTAAAAACCGTCCCGTTTCCAATCCCTGAGCACACCGCAACCGTTAACGCCCCAAAGGCATAAATGCCGATCGTCGGCGAAAACGACAGGATCACGCCTGATAATGTCAGGCCGGCAAAGACAAACATCAGGATGCGGAGCGGACTCACTTTATCAGCCAGCCACCCGCCCGCCGGCCTGAGCAGCGTAGATACAGCAATAAAACCTGCCGTCCGCAGCCCGGCATCCGCAGGACTCAGATCAAACTGTTCAACAAGAAAGTTTGGCAGATAGATTGTAAACGCAACAAAAGCGCCAAACGTAATAAAATAAAAGAGACTCAGAAACCACAGCACATGATTTCGGTAAACAGCTTTGATTTGAGTCTTTACGGACACCTTCACTTTCTTCTCATGCCGGTCACCGAAGAAAAAGTGCAGCAAAGCAAATAAAGCCAACAGGACCATATACATTTGCACCGTACTTTTCCACCCCGCCGCTTGTGCAATCACGGGAGCTGCAAATGTAGTGATCGCGGTTCCGATATTCCCGGCGCCGTATATACCGTTTACAACGCCATGTTTTTCTTTAGGATAGTACTTCGGAAGAGATGTAACCCCAATGGAAAAAACGGCTCCCCCAATCCCTAAGAAAAAACCGCCCGCGATTAAATCAAACAGAGAATCTGCAATACTGATCCAAAATACAGGGAATAAAAGCAATATAAAGCTGATCATAAAAATGATCCGCGCGCCAAACCTGTTGGTCAAATATCCCAACGGAATGCGGAGAAGCGATCCTAATATAACGGGTATGGCCGTTACCAAGGAAATTTCGCCTTTGCTCAAATGAATATCTAATGTGATCTGGGAGATAAGTGACGAAATCAGCACCCAAACCATAAACCCTGCCACCAAGCTCAATGACTGCAGCGATAATTGAAAGTGTTGACGGTTAATCATTCGGCTTGCCCCTTTCACTGATTCAATAATCAGCCTTATTATACAAAAACTCGGCGAATAAGTTTGTGAACTATATCACACGATTCTGTAACAAAAAAAGGACAAAGCCCTCTGGCTTTGTCCTTTCAGCATGATTACATTTTTTCAGGAGCCGATACGCCGATTAATTGAAGCGCGTTGTTCAGCGTGATTTGCGTTGCTTTCATTAAAGCTAAGCGCGCACGGCTTTTCTCTTCGTTTTCAGGGTCGATGACTTTCTCCGCATTATAGAAGCTGTGCAGAGCTGAAGCCAAGTCATAAATATAATTCGTCACACGGTGCGGAATTCGTTTTTCCGCCGCTTCCGCCACTGCCTCTGGGAAGCCGCCGATTGTTTTCAGCAGATCATATTCTTTTTCTGATTGAATAGGGCTGAAATCTAGATCAGCCGCCGGTGTGAGTCCTTGTTCTTCCCCTTGGCGAAGCATGCTGCAAATGCGGGCATGTGCGTATTGCGCATAATACACAGGGTTTTCGTTAGATGTTGATACAGCAAGATCCAAGTCAAAATCCATATGCGTGTCAGCGCTGCGCATCGCGAAGAAATAACGCACGGCATCCAAGCCGACTTCGTCAATCAGGTCGCGCATCGTTACCGCTTTCCCCGTCCGTTTGCTCATTTTCATTTTCTCGCCGTTTTTGTAAAGGTGCACGAGCTGAATGATTTCTACTTCCAACGTTCCTTTTTCATAGCCAAGCGCTTCGATTGCCGCTTTCATACGCGGGATGTAGCCGTGGTGATCGGCGCCCCATACGTTGACCAGCTTATCAAAGCCGCGGTCAAGCTTGTCCTTATGGTACGCGATATCAGGAAGCAGGTATGTGTATGTGCCGTCCTTTTTGATCAGTACGCGGTCTTTGTCATCACCGAAGGTTGTGGAACGGAACCAAGTCGCACCGTCTTCCTCATAGACATGGCCTTTCTCACGCAGCGCGTCCAGCGCTTTATCGATTTTTCCGTTTTGGTACAGTGATGTTTCAGAATACCACACGTCAAACGGCACGCGGAAGTTTTCCAAGTCTACGCGAAGCTTTTCCAGCTCGTATTTCAAACCATATTCTCGGAAAAATGCGAGGCGTTCGCTTTCTTCTTCGTTGACGAAACGGTCGCCGTATTCCTCAGCGAGACGCTTTCCGATTGAAATGATATCCTCGCCGCGATAGCCGTCCTCCGGCATCGGTTTTTCCAATCCGAGCGCTTCAAAGTAACGGACTTCCACAGAAAGCGCCAGGTTGTTAATCTGGTTTCCGGCATCGTTAATGTAATATTCGCGGCTCACATCATAACCCGCTTTTGCAAGCACATTGCACAAGGAATCGCCGACAGCCGCACCGCGCGCGTGGCCTAAGTGAAGGTCGCCCGTCGGATTTGCAGATACGAATTCCACTTGAACGCGTTCACCGTTTCCGATGTTTGTTTCTCCATACGCGTCTCCCGCTTCCAGTACAGATGGGATCAGCTTCGTTAAATATTGATTGTCCATATAGAAATTGATAAAACCAGGACCAGCGATATCAAGCTTTTCAATAGAAGCCTTTCCTTTATCAAAAGAAGTGACAATCTCCTCAGCGATTTGGCGCGGCGCTTTTTTTGCGATTCTCGCCAGCTGCATCGCCATATTTGTTGAATAATCGCCGTGTGTTTTATCCTTCGGTGTTTCTAAAACGACGTTAGGAATCTGGCTTTCTTCAGCCAGTCCCGCTTTCAGAACGGCTGCTTTAATTTCCTCTTTCAGCACGTCCTTCATTTGTTCCGCAATGTTCATGCGTGAGTTCCTCCCTCATACGTAATCGTCATATTATGTAAATGCTGCTGCTCGTCTCCGACATGCATATCATATGCGATACTGATACGGCCTTTTTCTTCGCCGAGATCAGATTGAATTGATTTTGTGCTCGTTTTCAGCTCAAGCTCACCAAATGACATTTTATATTTGGCGATTGTGGAAGCTCCAGTTACAAAACGCTGGTTCATTTTGACAGCGCCTGATCTCATGACAAGCACTTCGCCTTCGCTTACTTTCACAATCGTTTTCACTTTGCCTAAGTCGTGTTCTTCATAATAAGATAGATACACTTTATTCTGTTTCACATAGTAAAATCCGGTGGTGCGGAATTCGATCACTTCTTCGTTTCCGTCATCCTCGACTACAGATTTCACATGGATTGTTATCGGTGTCTCTTGCTTCATTCTGACACGTCCTTTTCATCTTTCCACTTTGACTTGAATAGTATAATCATTCGGTTTGTAAACTTCAACTGCTTCTATCTTACCATCATTGCTCATCAGATTTGAAGATAAACCTCAGAAAAAGCAATTCCTTTATAGAAGAGAAAATCATACCACTAATTACCTTGAGGAAATATTACATTTTTCCGAATTCTACCGTTTACAATTCACATTTTCTTCAAAATATATGTATTGAATTGGTAATTTGATAGTTTTAATATAAAAGTACATCAAAGATCTGCTAGAAAAACAAAAAAAGGGAGGATTCAATTATGAAAAAAGCTGTCATTGTAGAAAACAAAGGTTGTGCAACATGCTCAATCGGAGCCGCTTGTTTAGTGGACGGCCCTATCCCTGATTTTGAAATTGCCGGTGCAACAGGTCTATTCGGTCTCTGGGGATAAGGTTCTCCGGAAAAGGGCATAGTAATTTACTATGCCCTTTTTAACTAAAATACAAAATTTAACTAAAATCTACATCTTGGTTATACATACACAATGATTTTTACATTTGAATCATATGTATAGGGGATGGTATTTTGTTTATAGAGCAGATGTTTCCATTTATTAATGAAAGTGTAAGAGTCCACCAGTTGCCTGAGGGCGGTGTGCTGGAAATTGACTACTTGCGTGATAACGTCTCGATCTCTGATTTTGAATACTTAGATCTCAACAAAACGGCTTACGAGCTTTGTATGCTGATGGACGGTAAAAAAACGGCTGAACAGATTTTAGAAGAGCAATGCGCAAAGTATGATGAGTCGCCGGAAGACCATAAGGACTGGTACTATGACATGCTCAGCATGCTTTTGAACAAGCAGGTCATTCAGCTTGAAAACCGGGCACGCTTTCACAAAATCGCCACCAGCGGAAGCAATGAATTTCCAATGCCGCTGCATGCCACCTTTGAGCTGACACACCGCTGCAATTTAAAGTGCGCTCACTGCTATTTAGAAAGCTCGCCGGAAGCGCTCGGCACCGTATCCATTGATCAATTTAAGAAAACAGCTGATATGCTGTATGACAACGGCGTTTTAACGTGTGAAATCACAGGCGGCGAAATTTTCGTTCATCCGAACGCCAATGAGATTCTTGAATATGTGTTAAAGAAATTCAAAAAGGTCGCCGTCTTAACCAACGGAACGCTGATGCGAAAAGAAAGCCTGGAGATGTTAAAAGCCTATAAGCAAAAAATCATCGTCGGCATATCACTGGATAGCGTACAGTCCGACGTGCATGATTCATTTAGAGGGAGAAAAGGCTCTTTTGCCCAAACCTGTAAAACGATAAAATTGTTGAGTGATCATGGTATTTTTGTCAGAGTCGCCATGTCGGTTTTCGAAAAAAACATGTGGGAAATCCACGACATGGCCCAAAAGGTGCGCGATCTCGGTGCGAAAGCGTTCTCTTACAATTGGGTTGATGATTTCGGAAGAGGCAGAGATATTGTCCATCCGACGAAAGATGCCGAACAGCACCGCAAATTTATGGAGTATGAGCAAAATGTCATTGATGAATTTAAAGATTTGATCCCGATCATTCCGTATGAAAGAAAACGCGCGGCGAACTGCGGCGCCGGCTGGAAATCGATTGTGATCAGCCCGTTCGGAGAAGTACGCCCGTGCGCGCTCTTCCCGAAGGAATTTTCATTGGGAAATATATTTCATGATTCATATGAAAGCATCTTTGACTCCCCTCTTGTCCATAAACTGTGGAAAGCGCAGGCGCCGCGGTTCAGCGAGCATTGCATGAAAGACAAATGCCCGTTCAGCGGCTATTGCGGAGGCTGTTACTTAAAAGGGCTGAACTCCAACAAATACCACAGAAAAAACATCTGCTCCTGGGCCAAAAATGAACAATTAGAAGATGTGGTCCAGCTTATTTAGGAGGGAAACAATTTGTCACCAGCACAAAGAAAAATTCTACTGTATATCCTTTCAATTATTTTTGTCATCGGCGCGGTCGTCTACTTCGTAAAAAGCGATTATGTGTTTACGCTGATTTCTATCGCCATCGCCATTATTTTCGGTATGCGCGCGCGGAAGGCTGACTCGCGATGAGCATTTTGGATATACACGATGTATCCGTATGGTACGAGCAAGACAACGTTATCTTAGAAAACGTAGATTTACATTTAGAAAAAGGCGCCGTTTACGGACTGCTCGGGGTAAACGGCGCCGGAAAAACAACGCTGATCAATACGCTGACTGGGGTTAACCGCAATTTCAGCGGACACTTTACGCTGTGCGGCATTGAAGCGAATGCCGGCATGCCGCAGAAAACATCAGATGAGCTGAAGATCCGCCGCTACTTCGCTGCAGATTATCCACTTCTTTTTACAGAAATTACGGCGAAGGACTATGTTTCTTTCGTTCATTCCCTGTATCAGAAAGATTTCTCAGAGCAGCAGTTTAACAGTTTGGCAGAGGAATTTCACTTTTCCCAATACACAAACCGGAGAATTTCCGAGCTGTCCCTCGGCAACAGGCAAAAGGTTGTGTTGATGACTGGGCTATTGCTCGGGGCTCCCCTGTTTATTTTGGATGAGCCGCTTGTCGGCTTGGATGTGGAGTCAATAGAGGTCTTCTATCAGAAAATGAAAGAGTATTGCAAGGCAGGCGGAACGATTTTGTTTTCTTCCCATCTGCTCGATGTGGTGCAGAGATTTTGTGATTATGCGGCCATCCTTCATCACAAACAGATCCGGAAGGTCATTCCGATTGGAGAGGAGACTGATCTTCGGCGTGAATTTTTTGGGGTGATCGGCCATGAATAACCTGTTTTCAATTCTGTCATTGCTGTTCAAGCAGCTTTACGGCCGCCAAGGAAAAAAAGACGCCATTCGTATCACCGCAGGGCTTGCCGTTCTGGCCTTGTTTGAAATCGGGCTGATTCGCCAGGCAGGCATTGATGAATCAACTTTAGGAAAAACATACATCACACTCGCGCTTCTGTTTATGAATGCGTACATGGTATTTCTCTCTGTTACATCCCAATGGAAGGAATCCTACATGAAGCTGAGCTGTCTGTTGCCGATCTCTTCCCGGAGCTTCTGGCTCGCTCAGAGTGTGGTTTTGTTTGTTGATACTTGCTTGAGAAGGACGCTCTTCTTTTTCATCTTACCGCTGTTCTTATTCGGAAACGGAACGCTGTCAAGAGCACAAACCCTGTATTGGCTCGGCAGATTTTCGTTTTTTACTGTCTATTCAATTATTTTCGGCGTTCTGTTAAGCAATCTTTTTGTGAAAAAAAGGAGAACGACACTCCTGCTGCATGCGGCGGTATTCACCTGCGTGTGCTTCAGTGCGGCTTTGATGCCTGCCGTGACGATCCCGCTATGTACGATTCACATGCTCTGGGCTATTGCGATTGACTTCCCTTCATTTTTGCAGGCGCCTCAGCAGCAGAGCAAGATGCATTCTTTTATGCGGACATCAGAATTTTCGTTTTATAAAAGAGAATGGAACCGGTTTATTTCCTCTAAAGCGATGCTGTTAAATTATATTGTGATGGGGGCATTCAGCGGCTTCTTTTCGTTTCAGATGATGAACACCGGCATTGCCGATCAGCATGTCGTCTATATCGTGATTAGCGCTCTCCTGCTGATCTGCTCACCGATTGCTTTATTGTATTCTCTTGAAAAAAATGACCGGATGCTGCTGATCACGCTTCCGATTAAACGCAGAACGATGCTTTGGGCGAAATATCGCTTTTATTCCGGTTTATTGGCCGGCGGGTTTATTTTGATTGCCATGATAATGGGCTTGATCAGCGGCCGGCCGATTTCACTTTTGACTTTTTTGCAGTGTATGGAATTGCTGCTGGCGGGGGCTTATATTCGGTTAATTTCAGATGAAAAAAAGCCGTCCTTCAGCTGGCAAACGGAGCAGCAGCTCTGGAGCGGTTTCTCTAAATACCGTTCCTATGTATTTTGTATTCCTCTTTTTTTAGCAACTTTAACAGGCACTGTTATTTCCTTGGCAGTCATTCCGATTGCCGGGCTGATCATTGTCTATTTACTGCAAAAACAGGATGGTGGTTTCTTTGATACAAGCGGAAAAAGAGAACGGCTTGGAAGTTAACCTGCTGACGACTGATCAATTTTCAACCATCTCGATCGCCGCGAGCTTTCTGAAGCCGATCGAAAGCGCGGCGGAACCTGAGGAGGAAGCAATCTATTTTTACGGCGCGGCTGCACACCAGAAGCAAAATATCATCGACACCTTCGGCTATGCCGCCGGCCGCCGCTTCATGTATTCAGCAAATCTCTTTTTTGACCAGCAGCTGAAAACGTACGGGACACGCATGATTCACCCGTTATATGGTGAGGGGTTTCAAACAGATACCGTTCTGAACACTTTTGTTGACATGTCCTCTTTTCCGGTTTCTCTTTCTGCCAGCGCAGCGGAAAAGGCAAAAGCCGAACTGCTGCTGAAAATGGAAAAGAAATTCGCTGACCCGTTCTCCTATTCAGCAGCCCGTCTGGCGGAAGAAGCCTTTGGAAACCCGATGTATGGCACTGCTATGTTTGGCCGAAAAGAAAAGCTAATAGCTGTGCATCCTAAACGTTTTCTGGATGCGTCGGAATTTATCGCTGATTTATTTTCTCAGCAGAAACAGCTGAACATATTAGGAAATATACAGTCATGTGATGTTCAGGGACATGCCTCAAAGGCGTCCGCCGTGTCTGCTGTAAGAAAACCTGTGAATCAGCATATTTTTGAAACAGAGACACGCAGTACAGCGGGACCGTCCGTTATGACACTTGGCTTTGACTGCGGAGACATGAAAGATGTCCGCGATTATTTAGCCATCCAGCTGATAGACGGATTGCTCGGCAAGTACGGCCATTCCGCTTTATTTCGGCATTTTCGCGAAAAAGATTTGGCTGTTTACCATGTAATCACCCGCTATGACATCATGAGCAATATGCTGCTTGTTTCCGTATGCACCGACCAGATTTATGAAAACGAGATTCCTCCAAGAATATTGGAAGCTGTATCAGGTTTTCACGCGGATGGACCTGAATTAAACAAGGCAAAACAATTTTTAATCAATGAAATCCTGCTGCAATTTGATTCTCCTGAAGGGCTCTTAGCCTATATGGGAATCCTGCGCCGTTTCTCTTGCAAAAAAGAAGACTTGCTGGACAGCATCTCAGCGGTCACTTGCCTTGATTTGCTGCAATTCATTAAGAAACTTACATATATCGGAGCTCATGTAGTAAGGGGATGAGAGATATGGAAAAGGAAGCCTTTTTTCAACAGCTGGATGAACGAACCGATATCAGATACGCAGAAAACGGAATGAAAATATTTAGGTTACAATTTCCCCGCGCTCATTTAAGACTGTGCAATGTCAAAACTGGCTTTGGAAGCCGGGATGTCCGCTTACAATCAGAAACCGGCGACAGGCTGCTGCCATATGGCACAGCGCACTTTTTAGAACACCTCCTCTTTTGGCATAACGGCCGGAATCTGTATAGTGATTTTTTTGAACACGGAGCACTGTTGAATGCATTCACTACTTACACTGATACAAATTTCATGTTTACCTCATTGCCGGATCGGCTTAGACAAACCATTCCAATCCTGCTTGACGCTTTATGGAACCACTCGTTTGATGAGCAGATCATTGCTCAGGAAAAAGCCGTGATTACAAGTGAAATAGAAACGGCGCTTCTTAACCACCAGCTTCATTACCATTATCAGCTAATCCAGATGCTGTCTCCTGCCTCACCAGCCGCAGTCTTCCCCGCGGGCAGAAAAAAAGACATTGAGGCTCTAACGGTCTGTGATCTGCAGGAAGCCTATGCGGCCGCCTACCAGCCCCATCAGATGACGCTATTTCTGATCGGCGGCACAGAAGATGCGGAAACTCTTTTGCCTTCTCAGCTCAGGCTGGAAAATCGCTCTGGCAGCCGCTCTGACAGAAAAATCATTCCTGCATGCCCTCCCCTCTCACAAAAAGTCGTAAAGGGTGATGAGGAGCAGCCGGAAGACACTTGGACCGGAATACAAATCGGGGCGCTCCCAGGGGAAAACGGACTTTTAACATTGAAGCTGTACTGGGACATTGCCTCTCGCATCCTGTTCCACATGGATTCGCCGTTTTTTCAAGAGATCCGGCAATCGTACCGCTTGAATATCCAAAGCCTATCAGCGGATGTTCACTTATCAGAGGATGGCGGCTTTTTGATCCTTCACAGTAAAGGGGCACATTCTTCCGCATACATTGATGTAGCATCTTACTATATCACGCAGCAGAAAAACCGTACCGAAGCCTGGCTTGAATACGGCAAGGATTCTTTAGTCAACGCGATCATCTATGACAGTGATTACGTGCGTAAATGCTTTGAATGGGCGGCAGAGTGTGAACAGTATGATTGCTCGTTTCTCGGCCTTTACCGCACCATTCAGCAGATGAATTCTCATGATTTCTTGGCTCTCATTGAAGCAATGGTTTCTTCTAACAAAGCAGTCATTCATGTGCCTCAGAAAGAAGTGATGACACAATGAAAAAAAGCACTGTCTTTACTTTATTATTGCTGCTTGCGGCCATGGCGGCTTATTCCTTCGGCTGGTTTCACTCAGGCGCCGAAGCCGCAGGCCGATATGTACAGCTGATTAAAAATGACGCTGCCCGCCTTGGACTGTTGGCTTGTGCCGCTTCCGTACTAATGCTGCCCGCCTTTCTCTATCTTCACTACGTGACGCAATCTGTCAAAAACATGACAGCAGCTTTTCAGAAACTCACACAGTCTCATCAAAGCTGCTGTGACTTTCAGCATCGCAAGCTGTGCAGCCGTTATGCCGGCGATGTAAAATTGCTGCGCGACAGCTATAGGGGCATCCGACAATCATATGTGATGGCTGCTGTATTATATCAGGTCATCGTTTTCGGCTGCATGTTCGAAATCGTTAAAGTCGTTCCCTTCAGCTTTCACACGCCCGCTGCCGTTACAATGGGGCTAGCGGTGTTACTAATTTTGTACTTATTGTTTTATATGCGAACGTACTTGCTGCAGCTTTTTCAGCATGGCAGCCTGTTCAGAAAAGTGCTTGTGGGTGTGCTGACAGGAGCCGGGATATGGTGGATGTTCAGTTTTACTATAAGTGAACTGCTGTTTCTGATCATCTTAGCTGCCATCCAGCAGATCGGGTCTTTTATTTATAAACGATTCTCTTATCGCAGTTTCGCTTCTCTCGACCTGTGAAGTAAGCTACATCGCAATCGCAGACGGACCGGCGCCAACCGGAATGACCGTTACGGCTGTATAATCACTTGTGCGATACACGGTCACTGTGTTGTCGCCGGGCTGTGCCGCGTAAATGTATTGATTGTGGGGTGTGACTGTTAAATCAAAGGCATTAGGAAATGATACGTTTGCAATGATACTTTGTGTAGCGGTATCAACGACATGTAAATTGTCAATGAGAAACGGTTCACTATAAGTCTCTAAAAAGTAAGCTCTAGTGCTATCCGCAGAAAATACAATCGTCCTCAGGGTGTCAAATAGGCGGTCAAAGTCGCCTCCCCTGCTTAATGGTGACAAACTGATTTCTGTTACATTTTTCGGCCACAGTTCATTATTCATCACGTAAGCAAAATTACCAGCGTAAGGGGTTTGAATTAAGCTTGGATATTCAAATGTATTAATGATACTTGCTACCAACTGGCCTGTATTCACATCATATTGATCAACCGACCATCCACTCGTATTGGCGATATAGACAAACTGTCCATTTGGATCTAGGGCAAAATCTGAGGCACCAGGTACTGGGAAGACATTAATCACCGTTTGGAAAGCCATGTTAATTATATAAATAGAGCCAGCGGCCATCACATACGCGAACTCGTCTGTTGGATCAAATTCTATCTTTCTAGGCCCTCCTCCAACAGTAATGGTATTTATAATCGTTAGTGTGTTGTTATCAATTACTGAGACAAGGTTGGTATTTCCATGAAGGACGTACGTGTATGCTTTATCAAAAGTAACGCCTAAATTAGTCGGGACAGCAGAAAATGGAATCGTTTTTACAACAGTGTTTAATTCTGCATCAATAACTGAAACCGTGCTGTCTCCAGTATTGGCAGTAAACACGTAAGAACGTTTCTCCTGCTCCGGCACTAGAATGATTGTTCCCGTTACGGTCAGTGGATTTCCGTAAAAAGGTGGAACAATCACTATATTTTCTACTGTGACTTGGCTCAGATCCGGACAGTCCTCTGCCTGTCCGGAATAATAAACAATTTGATCAATTTCCGCTGTATGAACCTCTGAGATTGCTGCCTCTCCCTGTCCATATTCATTTCGTACGGGTTCAACACTAACCAATAATTCAATCGTACCTTGAAGGCGAATGCCATAAACAACCCCTGCCTCGGTTATACAAGGTTCACTGATACATGCAAGATTATCAGTATTCCACGTCACGTTCCCAACTGCCTCAGCCGGATCAACAGTAAAACCTAGCGGCACTTCAATAGGAACTTGAAATGGTGCTTCACGGCTATCTTCTTCATCACAAAAACAGAAACAATTTTCCTGTAAAGCAGAAAGGTCATTCTTTTTCATGATTTCACATCCCTTTTAGAAAGGCACAATATACAATTGGTTAAATCGCAATGTCACTCGGTGAAACGCCAAGCGATATGACAGTTTCCACAGAATAGTCATCCGTGTTGTAAACAATGATGCTTTGCTCTATAAAACGAGTTGCATACAGAAATTCGCCATTCGGGGTAAACGCAAAATCTCTTGCCGATTGCGGAAGATTTCCTATTACGCCTGCACCACTTGGACTGACGGAATATAGATTGTGAGTGAAACCATCAAACAAATACAATCCTGAACCGCTCTTAAACATTTGATACTCACCCTCATACTCCAGCTCTTGGGTGCTACTGATCGTAAACGTATCTAAATCAATAATCGTCAAATAATTTAAGAAGTGATCTTGTTCTAATACATAGGCATACCGCTCCGGCGGCTTTGTTTCTATAGAATTGACAATAAGCTCTCGTTCAATCGTTCCTGTAACGTCACCGGTAGATAAATCCACTTTTTGCACTAAACCAAAATCAAGAACATAGGCGAACAACCCATTAGGATCAATTGCAATATCATACCCTTCAACAGGAATAGACCTTTCTACAGTTGAAGTTTCTATTCTGATCACATAAATGGCATTACCGGCGAGAACATAAGCGAAATCGTGCTCAGGCCCAAATTTAATTGTTTCAGGCGGCTGATTTAGCAGTATGGATGCAGTAACAGTCAATGTGTCATAATCGATGACAGAAATCATATTATTGTTAAAATGCAAGACAAACACAGAGCTTTTATCCGGGGTCATCTCAATACCTGTCGGCTCGTACGGAAGAGCAATCGTTGTCACCACGGTATGAGTATTGGTATCAATCACAGAAACCGACTGATCATCTGGGTTCGCTGTGAACGCATAAACAGGCTCCGGTCCCGGTACAAGCACAATCGTTCCTGTCACCGATAAAGGACTGCCGTAAAATGGCGGGACGACAACAAGGTTCTCGATCGTAATGTCACTGACATCCGGACAATCATCCGGTTCATCAGAATAATAGACAACTTGATCGATCTCTACATTGTGAATGACAGAAATAGCCCCCTCCCCTTGTCCATATTGATTTCGCACAGGTGAGACACTGACAAGAAGCGTGACGGTTCCCTGCAGGCGGACTGCAAATTGAACACCGACCTCATCAGGCTCAGGCCCCGTTTGAATTAAACAGCGTTCACTGACACAAGAAAGGCTGTCTGCATTCCACGTGACATTCGCTACCGCTTCAGCCGGATCAACAACAAACCCCTCGGGCACTTCTATCGGCGCTTGAAACATGGCTTCACGGCTGACTTCTTCCTCACAAAAACACAAACAATCTTGTGTAGCTTCTGCTTTTTCTTTAAAGGAAAGCTGGTTCTTCCTCATTTCATCACTTCCTTTTCAGCATACACTGCTCACGCAGATACAACAGAATATGGAAAGTGAATGTGTTTGCTTGTACAAACAGCCGAGGGTAAAAGCTGTTTTTGAAGAAATTCCGGCCACCATGCGGTGTAACGAAAAAAAAATTGCGGTTTTTTTGCGCTTTTGATCTGAATGAAAATGATAAAATATGACATATATAGAATGGTGAAGGGAGGGATTTTCAAAGGTGACAAGTGTCATATCTTCTTCTTCCGTGGGAGAAAAGATTAATGAATGGTACATGTACATACGCCGATTCAGCATACCGGATGCGGAATACTTACGAAGAGAAATCAAACAAGAGCTGGCTCAAATAGAAGAAGACCAGGATCTTCATTTGTATTATTCACTGATGGAATTCCGGCACAATCTGATGCTTGAGTATCTTGAACCGTTAGAAAAAATGCGGATAGAGGAACAGCCGCGACTGTCCGATTTGCTGCTTGAAATTGATAAAAAACAGGCTCGTTTAACCGGACTGCTTGAATACTACTTTAATTTCTTCAGAGGTATGTACGAACTGGACCGACGGGAATATATATTAGCCATTCAATTTTTTAAAAAAGCAGAGAGCAAACTGAATTTTGTTAAAGATAAAATTGATAAAGCTGAATTCTTTTTCAAAATGTCAGAAGTGTATTACTATATGAAGCAAACTTATGTGTCCATGGACTATGCACGTCAAGCCTTTGAAATATACAATGAACAAACTACATATGATATCAGAATGATTCAATGCCAGTCCCTGTTTGGAGCTAACTTTTTGGACCTGAAACAGTATGATAAAGCAATTGCTCATTTCCAAAAAGCTTATACACTTGCTGAAGCAGAACAGCAGCCGCAGCTAATGGGAAGAACGCTTTATAATATTGCACTTTGCAAGCAAAACCAACACAGCCTTGAATCAGCGATAGAGTATGTAAAAAAATCTATTCATGTTTTTGAAGAATCGAAAATGCTACCTTCACTGCCACAAGCCTTTTTCCTAATTACACAAATTTATTTTAAATTAGGTAAGATTGATAACGCTTGTGAATATCATAAAAAAGGAAGAGAATATTCAATAGCTGCAGAAGACACTGTGTACTTAATGGAGTTTGAATTTTTGGAATCTTTATACTTGTCTGGACCTGATGAAGAAGCAATAGAAAAATGTTTTGTTTTCCTTGAAAGTAAAATGATGTATGCTGATATTGAAGACTTTGCACTCGATGTTGCTAAGTATTATCATCAGAAGGAAAATTACAAAAAAGCATCTACTTATTTTTTAAAGGTTGAAGAAGCAAGACAGCACATTCAAGGGGGGGTGAATTTATATGAAATGGAAGTATAAATTATTACTCGCTTGTTTAGCTGTGAGTGCTGTATTTGTCACAGTAGAAGTATCAAATTCATCTACAGAACATTTTGATGTTGCACAACGTGCTATGATCTAAGACCGCCTTTATCGGCGGTTTTTTTGTCCCCTCTTTCCAGTCTCCCCATGCATGCTGTCTTGACCCTTGAATAAGATGTTTGCAAAGCACGGGAACAAAAAACATCCAGACAAGAGTCTGGATGTTTCTCTTATTTCACAAACCCAAGCAGCATTTCACGGATGATTTTGCTGGCTGTGTTTGCCGTTTGTTCTGAGTGGTCGTACACCGGTGCGACTTCCACTAAGTCAGCGCCCTTCACATGTACCTCTGAGCGCGCGATTTCATGCACGGATGCAAGCAGTTCTTTAGACGTGATGCCGCCGGCGTCAACAGTTCCTGTTCCCGGTGCGTGCGCAGGGTCTAATACATCAATGTCGATTGTGACATATACCGGACGGCCTGCCAGCTTCGGAAGTACCTCTTTCAGCGGTTCAAGCACTTCAAACTTAGAGATGTGCATGCCGTTTTCCTTTGCCCATTCGAACTCTTCTTTCATGCCGGAACGAATTCCGAATGAATACACATTTTGCGGTCCGATCAATTCTGCCGCTTTGCGGATCGGCGTGGAGTGAGAAAGCGGTTCTCCCTCATAATCAACGCGAAGATCTGTATGTGCGTCAAAATGGATAATCGCCAGGTCTGGGTATTTCTTGTACATCGCTTTAATGACAGGCCATGACACGAGGTGCTCCCCGCCCATGCCCATTGGGAATTTCCCTTTTTCTAAAATGCTGTCCACATATTCTTCAATCATATCAAGACTTTTTTGCGGGTTGCCGAATGGCAGCGGAATGTCGCCGGCGTCAAAGAAGTTCAGGTCCGCCAGATCACGGTCCAGATACGGGCTGTATTCTTCAAGGCCGATTGACACTTCGCGGATTCTTCCCGGGCCGAAGCGTGATCCCGGACGATAGCTCACTGTCCAATCCATCGGCATGCCATAAAGGATGGCGTCCGCCTCTTCCCACTCTGGACGGCTCGCGATAAATACTTTTCCTGAATAAGCTTCATCAAATCTCATCTATAAAAACCCTCGCTTTCCTGTAAAAAAGCGCAAGATTCGCTCCTGCGCCATACATTCATTATTTAATCAGGTCACTCACAAATTTTGGCAGAACAAACGCCGCTTTATGAAGATCTTTTGTGTAATATTTCGTGTCAATGTCAAAGAAACGGCTGTCTTCCACTGCAAGCGGATCATATTTTTTCGAACCGATTGTAAATGTCCACAAACCGCTTGGGTATGTCGGAATGTTCGCCGTATACAGCTTCGTAATCGGGAAGATTTCCTTCACGTCACGCTGTACATTTGTGATTAATTCCGGTGTGAACCATGGGTTGTCCGTCTGAGCGACGAAAATGCCGTCTTCTTTCAGCGCCTTCGCGATTCCGGCATAGAACCCTTTTGTAAACAGGTTAACAGCAGGTCCGACTGGTTCAGTTGAATCTACCATAATGACGTCATATTGATTTTCAGATTTCGCAATGTGCATAAATCCGTCATCCACTTGCACGTCAACACGCGGATCGTCAAGTTTTCCTGCAATAGAAGGAAGAAACTTTTTAGAGTATTCGATGACCTTGCCGTCAATATCAACAAGTGTCGCTTTTTTCACGCTCGGATGCTTCAGAATCTCTCTGATGACGCCGCCGTCACCGCCGCCGACAACCAGCACATGCTCAGGATTCGGGTGCGTAAACAATGGCACATGCGCCACCATTTCGTGATAAACGAATTCGTCTTTTTCTGACGTCATGACCATACCGTCCAAAAACAGCATGTTGCCGAACTCTTCTGTTTCCACCATTTCTAAATGCTGAAACTCAGTTTGTTCTGTATGTAATGTTTGATTAACCTTCAATGTAATGCCAAAGTTTTTCGTCTGCTTCTCTGTGTACCAAAGTTCGCTCAATTGTCATCTCCCTTTCAAGGCTGTATTTCATTTATTGTAAGCGTCTTTTCAGCTTTTATTCCCGGTTGAAATCGCATTTTCACCTAAGGAAAAAGTATAGAGGATGGCGGGGAAAAAGTAAAGATGCGTCCTGTATGCGATGTTTAAAAACAATCTTTTTTTCTCATAATAGTAGAAACATAAAAAAAAGGGGGAACCATTGTGGATGCAATGACAAATAAACGGCTGAGACTGACGCTCAAAACCGTTCGCGCCTTTATCTTTCTTGGGGCTTTCGCGTGCTTAGCGGCAGCTGCTGTGTTTATGACTGTCATTTTGATAGCTAAATACCAGGGCGCTCCCTCGGTTCAAGTGCCGCAATCCACGATTTTATTTGCAAGTGACGGCTCTAAACTCGGGGAGACGAACTATGGCGAAAAACGCTATTGGGTCCCCTTAAAGGACATGAATCCGACGATTGTAAAAGCGACGGTGGCAATTGAAGACCAGAACTTCTATGATCACCATGGCTTTGATTATAAACGCATGGCCGGTGCGGCGCTGGCCGACTTAAAAGCGCTGGCCAAGGTTCAGGGCGCCAGCACCATCACTCAGCAATACGCGAGAAACCTGTATCTTGAACACGACAAAACGTGGAAACGCAAATGGAATGAAGCGTTCTATACAATCCGTCTGGAACAAAACTATTCTAAGGACGAGATATTAGAAGGCTATTTAAATACGATTTACTACGGACACGGCGCCTATGGCATTGAAGCCGCATCCCGCCTCTATTTCGGCAAGCATGCCAAAAACCTGACAGATGCGGAGGCGGCGCTTTTGGCCGGTATTCCGAAAGGACCTTCCGGCTATTCGCCTTATGTCAATGAAACAAAGGCTAAGGATCGCCAAAAAACAATTGTGCGGATGATGGAAAAGCAGCGGATGATCAGCCGCAAAAAAGCGGACGAGCTGATCAAAGAGCCTCTTTCCTATCAGCCGTTGAATAAACACGCCATCAGCAGAAAAGCGCCTTATTTCTATGATAATGCGATGAGAGATTTGGAAAAAAAACTCGGCATGACGCGGGAGCAAATTGAAACGAGCGGGTTAAATGTGTATACAACCGTAAATAAACGGCTTCAGCGCATTGCCGAGGAAACCATTACCGAAACGGTTAACGCCGGGTCTGACATTCAAGTCGGATTTTCAGCCATTGATCCACGCACAGGACATGTTCTCGCTCAAGTCGGCGGCAGAGATTATCAAAAAAGCCCATTTGACAGGACGACACAGGCGAAACGCCAGCCCGCTTCGACAATCAAACCGTTACTGTATTATAAAGCGATCCAGAGCGGGTTTACGCCAGTGACACTGATGAAAAGCGAAGAAACCGAGTTTCAAATAGACGCAAAGGGAGAAACCTATTCTCCAAGCAACTATAACGGTTATTACGCAAATAAACCGATTACGCTTCTTCAGGCGCTGGCGCTGTCTGACAACATTTACGCTGTGAAGACCCATCTCTTTCTCGGGATGAACAAGCTCGTTCAGGCGGCAAAGGAATTTGGCATCACCGCGCAGCTCCAAGCGCTGCCATCCTTGGCCCTCGGCACGGAACCGGTGCGCCCGATTGAGATGGTCAATGCTTACGCTATGCTTGCAAATGGCGGGAAGCAAATTGAACCAACCTTTATCACGAGGGTAACTGATGCGGCCGGCCATGTACTGTACGAAAGCCCGAATCAGCATAAACAAGTGCTTGATGAAAAAGCTGCCTTTGTGACCGCTAACATGATGACAGGCATGTTTGATACCGATTTAAACGGCTATACATCCGTGACAGGACGGACAATCACGGACCGCCTGACTAGAACCTATGCGGGAAAATCAGGCACAACAAGCGCGGACAGCTGGATGATCGGCTTCAATCCGAAGCTGGCTGCGGGTGTGTGGACGGGCTATGACAAAAACAGCACCATCGACTCAGTCGAAGAAAAAAACTATGCCAAAACCATTTGGGCGGAGTTTATGGAGGATGCGCTCAAAGGAGAACCCGAAACAGCCTTTAAACCGCCAAAAGGCGTGACCGGCGTCTACATCGATCCGGCAACAGGCTACTCCTCCGGCCCCGGCTGCGCAGCCAAGCATTACACGTATTTTGTGAAAGGCACAGAGCCAGCGAATGTGTGCTACGGTTCAGAGCCTGTCAAACAAACAAAAGACCAGCATCCAGTCAAGGAAAAGCCCGCCTCCCCGAAAAAGTGGTGGGACAAATGGCTGGGACGGAATCAATAAAAAATAACCCGGCTGCTTAAATGCCGGGTTATTTAATATGGTTCTTCGATTATCCATGGGAGCAGCGTCACGCAGTCAAGCTGGAGAACCGGTTTCGGGAATCCTTCGGGGATAAAGTGGTCATCTCTCGGCACTTCAAATGATATATACCAGTTACGGTCCGGATCCCATTCTTTTTTCCCTTCTATAATACGTCCGACAACAAAATAGCTGGCCACATAAAGATGACGGTCACCCTCCTGTCCAAATTCATTAATATCGGTACAAACAGACGGCTGAAGACCAAAATCCTCAAACATTTGCGCCTTCTCACGCGGCAGTGTTTTCATTACTTCCCGGTCATTTTCACAAAGAAGACATTCGCACATATCCTCAATATCTTTTGCATACTGCCTTCTCGTTTCCTCCACGTCCGCTTCAATGTCCCAATCACCAATCCTCATGGTTTGAAACATGATATCTCTCTCCTATCTGCCAAAAAAAAATGAAAAACCCCGAGTCTTGGTTCGGCTCGGGATTTTCCATGTCCTATTTCTGTATCACCAGTTTACTCAATGTTCACAGAAAATAATTCAAATTTTCTAAAAGTTCACAGAAAGTTCACAAATTAATTTTCTTCTGGAAGCAGTCCTTTTTTCAATTCATCAGAAGAGCGTTCCCACAGGCCTTGGTCATGGTTTTTCAGAAATTCGCCAAGCACTCGCTTCGAGCTGTCATCCATTTGATCAATGATAATGTTCCGTTTCATCGATTTATCCATCAGATTCACATGCTCCGGCAGCGATTTGTAGCCTCTTCTGATGCTTCTGTCGACCGTCATTTCACAGGCTGTTACCCCTGCGTAATAAGGGCCCTCTTCTCTTCTGTCAATCGTCACCCATACCAGCCAGTATGGTTTGCCGTTTGGAACTTCTTCTTTATTAGGCAGAAATTTAATTCCTTTTTCAACGACGCTGCGGGCGTGCATCGCGCCGATGTCAACGAACGCTTCTTTTTCCTCTACATCGACGAATACAGGGGAAATGTTATCAAGGCTGAGTGCCCCTACGCCAAATCCGCCGTGTCCGTCTGTCGGATCACTTTTGATAATATTAAACCCGATTGATTTTTTCTTTTTTTCTTCCATGAGTTCTACCTCCTACAAAAGCGGTTGAAATATCGCTGAAAACAGCTGTAAAATCCGATCTCTTCCGGCATTTAGCAGCGGCCAAAGCACGTAGGATCCGAGCGGTGTCACAAACAGTACCAAAAAGACGATAAAGCCGTAGCTTTCCGCTTGCGTCATCTTGGCACGCGCCCCCGGCGGGACGAGATCTTCAATAATACGATAGCCATCGAGCGGCGGCAGCGGCAGCAGATTAAATAAAAACAGAACGAGGTTCAGCTGTATCCAGATTGAAAAGAACTGATCCAGTCCTGTACTGAATGCCGCAAGCAATTCCATTCCGTAAGCATGCATCAACACTAACAAAGAGAAACCGATAAACGCAAGAATCAGGTTACTGATCGGCCCGGCAATGGATACGAGTACGCCGGCCAAACGAGGTTTCTTAAAGAAACGGCGATTGACGGGAACAGGGCGAGCCCATCCAAAGCCGGCCACCAGGATCAAAATGGTTCCGAACGGATCAAGGTGTTTGATAGGATTCAGCGTCAGTCTTCCTTCTCTTTTCGCCGTATTGTCACCAAATTTATATGCGACATAGGCGTGAGCGAGCTCATGCATTGTAAACGAAACAATTAAAGTAATGACCAAATATGGCATTAGAGACAACGGATAATATAAAAAACGGTCCAAGTGAAATGATCCCTCTTTCTGAAAATGCAAGAATTTACTTTATTCAGTATACTATAAGAAGCCTCTTTTCCTAAAGAGAGGAAAACGATATAAAGGAGGATTCACACCTATGCCATACGTAACCGTCAAAATGCTTGAAGGCCGTACAGACGAGCAGAAACGCAATCTAGTTGAGAAAGTAACAGAAGCCGTGAAAGAAACGACCGGTGCCTCTGAAGAAAAAATTGTTGTCTTTATAGAAGAAATGAGAAAAGACCATTACGCGGTCGCAGGCAAACGCCTCAGCGATATGGAATAATCTTTTATAAAGCCGGCGCTTCGCAAGCCGGCTTTTTCATCTCTATTTCGTCATTTTTTCAATAATGGCTAAAAACGATGCCTTCTCTTCGGCAGTTAAACGTTCAAACATGCCGTCAATCAGCTGCTGGCGGTTTTGGATCATTTGAAGAGCCGCTGCCTGCCCCGATTCAGAAAGCGTAATCCATACGGTGCGGCGGTCATTGTTATTTCTGGATCTCTCAATAAACCCTTCCTGCTCTAAGTGGTTCAGAGCGGTTGTGGTGGCAGAGGGAGACAGTGTGACCTCCTTCAGAATATCCTTTATGGTGCAGCTCCCATGTCTGTATATGATCCGCAGAATAAATCCTCTTACATTATTCACGTGTTTTGGAACGGTGGCTTCATCTAATTGCTTCGTGCTTTTCAAATATTTTGTAAGTGCGTGATCCAGCAAATTTGCTTCCAGTTTGTCATGGTCCATGTAGATTTCCCCATTTCGAGATGCATTCATAACATACGAACGATATGATTTACTTATTATTTTACTGATACCAGACAGGGAAAGTCAAAAAAGCAAACAGCGAATTCGCAACTTTTCTCCTACATGCTTCGATTTTTCACCTGTTTGACAATATTCTCTTTAAATACCTGAAAAGGAACTTGTTCACTCTTCTGATGTCCGAACTGACGGACGTTTACCGCCTTTTCATTCACTTCCTGATCCCCAAGCACCAGCATGTACGGGATTTTCTGCATCTGTGATTCTCTGATTTTGTAGCCAAGCTTTTCATTGCGTTCATCAATATTGGCCCTTATCCCGAGCCGCTTTAGCTCACTCTGCACTTTTTTGCAGTAGTCCATATGAACGTGAGAAACCGGTATAATTTGGACCTGCGTCGGCGCAAGCCAGACTGGGAAAGCTCCGCCAAAATGCTCGATCAAAATGCCGAAGAAACGGTCAATTGAGCCGAATACCGCCCTGTGAATGACGACGGGACGAACCTTTTCATTGTGCTCATTTATATATGTTAAATCGAATTTTTCAGGCATTTGAAAATCAAGCTGGATTGTGGCGCATTGGTGGCTCCGTTTCAGAGCGTCTTTAATATGAAAATCGATTTTCGCTCCGTAAAACGCTCCATCCCCTGCGTTTACTTCATAAGGAAGACCCAGGTCCTCCAGGACGTGTTTCAAGGCGTTTTCAGACATTTCCCACACGCTGTCTTCACCTGATGAATCCTCAGGGCGAGTGGAAAGTTCAACCGTATACTCGAAACCGAATGTGCGGTATACCTCGTCAATCAGCCGAATGGCTTCTTTGATTTCACTCTCGATTTGATCTTCCCGAACAAAGATATGTGCGTCATCCTGGCAGAACGTCCGGACGCGGAGCATTCCGTTTAGAGCACCGCTGTATTCATGGCGGTGCACCTGGCCGAACTCCGCCATACGAATCGGCAGATCCCGATAAGAGTACAGGCTGTTTTTAAAGATGAGCATATGGCCAGGGCAATTCATTGGCTTCATTGCAAATGCAGTATCATCTACTTCTGAAAAATACATATTGTCGCGATAGTGGTCCCAGTGCCCCGACTGCTCCCATAACCGCTGATTCATCATAAACGGCGTACGCACCTCGGCGTAGCCGGCATTTGTTTGCAGCTCACGCGAAAAGCGTTCCAGCTCATTGCGGACAATCTGCCCTTTTGGCAAATAAAACGGCATTCCCGGCGCTTCTTCCGAGAACATAAACAGCTCTAATTGTTTTCCCAGCTTGCGGTGATCCCGTTTCGCTGCTTCTTCCAGCATATGCAGATGCGCCTCAAGATCTTTTTTCTTTTGAAACGCAACACCGTACACCCGCTGAAGGACTTCATTTTGGCTGTCTCCTCGCCAATAAGCACCTGACACCCGTGTTAATTTGAACGCCTTGATCATTCCTGTTGAAGGAAGATGCGGCCCGCGGCACAGGTCAACAAATTCTCCCTGCTGATACAGCGTAATGTTCTCGCCGCGCGGAATGTCTTTCAAAATTTCCAGCTTAAACGGCTCGCCTTTTTCTGCAAAAAGCGCTTCAGCCTCCTCGTAAGAAACCTCTACTCGCTTGATATTCATATTTTCGTTTATAATATGCTTCATCTCTTTTTCGATGGCCTCTACATCTCCGGAAGTCAGACTCCGATCAAGCTTCATATCATAATAAAATCCGTCTTCAATGACAGGCCCTATTCCCAAGGACACTTCGCCGTACAGCCGTTTCACTGCCTGAGCCAGCACATGCGCTGATGTATGGCGAAGCACCTGTAAGCCTTCTGGAGAATCCAGTGTGATAATTGAAAGCTCAGCATCTTCCTCCAGCTTAAAGCTGACATCAACGAGCCGGTCATTAACCTGTCCCGCTGCTGCTTTCTTTTCCAGACTGGAGCTGATGGACGCAGCCGCCTCTTTGACTGTAGTGCCTTTCGGATATTCCTTTACCTGTCCGTCCGGAAGCTGAATACTCACATGTTTACTCATTTCAAACACTCCTTATTAATTATTGTATATAAAAAAACACACCCGTCCCTCTGTAAGGGACGAGTGTGTAATTAACCCGTGGTTCCACCCAAGTTCCCAACGAACATTTATGTTCATCGGCTCGGTGCTATAACGCAGCATCAACGGCATTGGATACTGATTGTTCCCCAATGCTGCTCCAAGGCGGTAAATGATATCCCTAAGCTGGGAAGCTCGCACCTTTCCTTCCCTCTCTGAAAACCGTAAATATCATTCATGTCCTTTTCATCGCATTTCTATATTTATATAAAAAAACACACCCGTCCCTCTGTAAGGGACGAGTGTGTGATTAAACCCGTGGTTCCACCCAAGTTCCCAACGAACGTTCATGTTCATCGGCTCGGTGCTGTAACGCAGCATAAACGGCATTGGATACTGACTGTTCCCCAACGCTGCTCCAAGGCGGTAAATGATATTCCTAAGCTGGGAAGCTCGCACCTTTTCTTCCCTCTCTGAAAACCGTAAATATCATTCATGTCCTTTTCATCGCATTTATTGACTCATATAAAAAAACACATCCATCCCTCGCAAGGGACGAATGTGTTAATATTCGTGGTTCCACCCAAATTCCCAACAAACATACATGTTCGTCGGCTCGGTGCTGTAACGCAGCATGACGGTATCAGATACTTGATTTCCCCGATACGGCTCAAAGGCGGTAAGCTGCTTTCTCTGCGTTAGGAAGATTTCAGCTGGTCCTTCCCTCTCTAGAAACCGTAAAAAGCATCTCATGTCCTTATCAGTGCCTGTTTCAATAATTTCATATATCTTACTATAAATTCCTTGAAAAGACAATGGATGATTTTAAGATGATGCAGAAGCTGACGTTTCTTTATGAAAAGTCAGAAACCGCCACACAAGGAATGCGGCAAGACTGTATGCGGCGCCCATCATCAAAAACGTAAATCCAGCTCCGGCGTACCAAGTGGCGGACAGATGAATGACCATTCCGGAAACCGCCACGCCAACCAATGCCCCGATTTGCCGGTTGGCATTTAAAGCTGCTCCTGCGATATTTGCATGCTCCTGTCCCGCAGTCTTCATAATCACAGCCGTCATGGCAGGAACCGTAATGCCAACACCAAGATTCATGGCAGATGTCAGAACCGCAAGCTGCCAGTAAGGCAAATCCGGAGAAACCATGACAAATAACAGCAAAGCCATGATGCAGCTGACAGCCATTGAAACAAACATAAGAAGCCCCGCTTCAAAACGGTTCGCCAGCCGGGCAAACAGCAGATTTCCGACCACAAAGACAGCCATCATCGGCAATAGTTCGACTCCCGCTAAAAAGGAACTTGCGCCTCTCGCTTCCTGCAAAAATAGACTGAGCATAAACATGCCGCCGAAAAGAGCAAAATTCAGCAAAAACCCAACGAACTGCGTTGCCGAGAATCGTCCGTTTTTATATAATGACGCAGGCAGAATAGATGTTGCCGAAAAAATCTCTCTCAGAATAAAAAGCACAAACGCCAAAACGGCCGCTGCGAAAGCACCGAGAATGGAAGGCGAACTCCAGCCTATTGAAGCGCCCTGTATCAGCGCAAATGAAAGAAATCCGAGAGCCGCCATTCCAAGCAGATGCCCTGTGATATTCACCCGGCTGCCTTTTCCCGGGAAACTGCTGAGCGTTCGATAGGCACAAATAAGCGCCGCAACCCCTAACGGCACATTGATCAGAAAAATACTCTGCCACCCTGCCGCATTCACCAGAACACCGCCGATAAAAGGCCCCAGTCCGGAGGCGGCGGAGACGAGAGCGGCCCACAAGCCAAACATTTTGGCCCGCACCCGTTCATCAGGGTAAGAGGCAGCCAAAAGGCTGAGTGAACTCGGCATAAACAAAGCCGCGCCAAGTCCCTGCAATAGACGGCCTGCGATCAGCATTTGGCCATTTGCTGCTACAGCGCATAGACAAGAGGCAAGAACAAAAACGGCCAAACCCAGTATATAAATCGTCTTTGAGCCGTAACGATCAGCCATCGCGCCGCCGGCAAGCAGAAGCGAAGCAAATGTAAGCATGTACCCGTCTACAACCCACGTCACACCTGAAAGTGAAAGGGAAAGAGCGTTTTTCATATCAGCAATAGCAACATTCACCACAGTCACATCAAGCGTAGCCATGAGAAAACCGAGAGCGAGCACGATTAACACTGAGATGCCTGTTGATCCTGATTGATGTAAAGGCCCGCTGTTTTTCATTGCCATTGCCCTTTCAGCTGATGATGTACCCAATCATCGATTTTTTTGAGGTCATAAAGCTCCCCGATTCTGTTCATGACACCCTGCAAGGTTTCTTCCTTCATGAGCGAAGCCCATTTATGCTCAATCTCCCCCATTACCGTTTCCAGCACACAGGGATCTCCGCTCTCAAATACCGATGGCAAAAGACCTTTCCCTTGATACATGGAACCTCTTCCTTCAACAGCTTGATAGACATCATAGAGGGTAATCTCCGTCAAAGGCTTCGTTATCGTAAAGCCACCCTTCGTTCCTGGTATAGATTCTGCCAAACCAGCCTGCACCAAAGTTCTCATCAGCTTTTTCAGATAAGACGGAGACATGTGCAAGCGCTGGCTGATCGCCTCTGATGTTAAAGAGGCCTGCACGGGCAGCCGTGACAGTAACAGCAGTACAGAAACTCCCTGCTCCATTCCCGATTTCATTTTCATTATGCTCACTCCTGGTTCATTATGGATAACTATTATCCACAATAGATCCATTAGCAGGATTTGTCAATAAAAAAAGCAAAAGAAACGTTTCGTTTCTTTTGCTTGGTATGGTTAACACATCTGCTTCAGCTCTTCTATGTATTGAAGCGCTTCGTCATATTCTTCATTGGTATACTTTTGCTTGCTTTTGATTGTAAATACTTTTTCTTTCTTTTCCTCAGCCTCAAGCCCGTCAAAGTATAGAATCGTGGAGACCAGCTCTAAAAACCGTGATGAACGGCTGTTTACACTGTCAATATAGCGCTTGATATCAGGCATATCAAGATCGGCGTGGTCTAAAAACGCGGAGCCCGTCTCTGTCAGCGAATAACGGTATTGAAAGTAGCCGCCCTTTTTTTCCTTTACCTCATGCAGGAATCCAAGGTTGCACAGCTCTTCAATTTGGAGCGTCAGTTCCTCCGAATACGGCCCGTAAAAATGAAAATCATATTTCTCATAGAAAGGAAACTGCATTTTCTTCGCAATATAAATCATTTTTTGCAGCTTCTTTCGCCCGATGATTTCTCCAGAATCCGAGAACACCTTCATCAGTTTTGCATGTTCTTTCAACAAATTCCCGACATCTCCTTTTTCCTTCTTTACCAATTTCTATGTCAGTCCCAGCAGCTGCCGGATTTTCATTTTCGCTTCCGGGTGTTCAGAGCCGTCATAAATCAAGTCCTTCGGATAGTACAGCTTATGATCCGTCCGCCGCTTTCCGGAGATAGATTCCACAATAGCCGACTGTCTGGACAGCTCTTTAATTTGACCGTTTTGCGTCAAGAGATGGATCGGCAAACGCTCCTCTTCCTCTCCTGGACGGTAAAAGTCGTATGGCAGATCTGAAGAAGAATCCACGACCAAATAATAGCTCGGATCGATTCCAGCCTCTTTGAATAATGAGGTCAGCTCAAAATAGGCCGACATCTCTTCATTCGGATTAAATTCAACGTATTGGAACAGCTGGCGGTTAATGAATCTGCGGCACAAATCGGATAAAATCGGGTCTTCTTCATCCTCCCAGGCCTGGAAGTAATACAAAATAATAGATTCATCCAGCTTCAAATAATCCTCCAGCGTCAGTTTCCCTTCAAAAATAGAATAAAAATGAACCGGAGCATGAGTGAACACATAACCTTCATCATGGAGCTGCTTCGCTCTGTGGAGAATCTTCGTTAAAATAACCTCCGCGCTTCTCGTCACTGGGTGGAAATAGACCTGCCAGTACATTTGGTAGCGGCTCATGATATAGTCTTCTACAGCGTGCATTCCGCTTTGTTTAATGACGATCTGATCCTCACGCGGGCGCATTACCCGGAGAATCCGCTCCATGTCAAAATGGCCGTAGCTGACGCCTGTATAGTAAGCGTCGCGCTGCAGATAATCCATGCGGTCCGCGTCAATCTGACTCGAAATCAGGCTGACCACTTGTTTGTTTTTATATGTTTTGGCAATGACTTCAGCAACATCCTGCGGGAAACGCGGGCTCACCTTTCTGAGCACCTGGTTAACCTCTGTGTCTCCCAAAATGATATCTCTTGTAAAATCTTCGTGGTCAAGATGAAAGACTTTCTCAAATGAATGCGAGAACGGCCCGTGCCCGAGATCATGAAGCAGCGCCGCGGACAAACAGAGTTCGCGCTCACTGTCATCCCATTCAGGACGGCCTTTAAAGACATCATCAACCATTCTCCTGACAATTTCGTAGACACCGAGAGAATGGTTGAACCGGCTGTGCTCAGCGCCATGGAAGGTCAAATACGTCGTGCCGAGCTGCTTAATTCTGCGGAGACGCTGAAATTCGCGGGTTCCGATCAGATCCCATATCAGCTTGTCCCGTACATGAACATAGCGGTGCACCGGATCTTTAAACACTTTTTCTTCTGATAATTTTCCATTTGGATACGCCATCGTCATTCCCTCTTTTTTTTAGCCGTGTTTCTATTATATCGACTCTATTCTTTGAAAACATCCTTGAATTTGTCCGGCGATTTGTTCCATCTTTCCGAAAAACACATCATGTGAAGCAAAAAAGCCTGACCAGAGGGCCGAGGCTATGAAAAAATATGTTTTACTTTTTTAATTTCTTTTTTACTTTGTCAATCAGCTCATCCTCTGTCGGAGCTGACAGCGGGCGATTGTTCACAAAAGCAAACGATTTTTTCCGTCCGGGCCCGCAATAAGATTGACACCCTATCTCAACCTTTGCATCCGGGTCTACTTCTTTTAACCGCGGCAGCAATGTTTTGATATTAGTGGCTTGGCAATCATCACACACTCGAAATTCATTAGCCATGACGTACGCTTCCCTTCATTTCTATGTTCATCTATGTTTTAAACCTAAAATCGCTTTATCAAAAAAATCACATCGCTCTTCATTGTACAAGGATTCGACTGTTCCTGCAAGCCGCTCCAGCCTCCGTATCTCCTATTCTTTCAGCCAACTTGTATAAATATTTTCCATTCTGGACATTCTAATATCATGAAAAGAAAAATGGGAGTTGAGATAAATGACAAAACAGCGACAGGACGCTTGGTCAGAAGAAAATGATTTGCTTTTAGCCGAAACTGTGCTTCGGCATGTAAGAGAAGGCAGCACTCAGCTGAATGCCTTTGAAGAGGTCGGCGATAAATTAAATCGGACATCCGCAGCCTGCGGATTCAGATGGAACGCGGTAGTGCGCCATCAATATGAAAAAGCGCTTCAGCTTGCAAAAAAGCAGCGAAAACAGCGCATGAGAGCTCTCGGAAACGGGCAGCCTGCGAAGAAAAGACTGTTATATCAGCCTCCTGCTGTTGATCCTGAAACAATTCAAGAAACTGCAGTGCAGGAGGAGCAGGTAAAGCCTGAAACCCCGACTGCCGAAAATGAGAAGCAGGTTTTGATGTCAGGCGAGCACATGCCTTTTGTGGATGAAAGCTTTAAGGAAGAGTTAGCTAGTCTATCACACTTATTGTCTCCTCAAACGTCTGCGCCTGATATGACGATGGGTGATGTCATCAGATTCCTGCAGAATTACGAAGGCAATCATGAGCAATCCTCAGCTTTAAAAATGGAAAATGAGCGTTTAAAGAAAGAAAATCAAGAATTACAAAGCAAAATAGAACAGCTGGAAGCAGACGTTCAAAAACTTGAAAAAGATCAAAAAACGATCCAGGAAGATTATGAAACCTTGGTAAAAATCATGAATAGAGCAAGAAAACTAGTTTTATTTGAAGAAGACGAACATGCCTCTCCGTCCTTCAAAATGGACCGGAACGGAAATTTAGAAAAAATGGCGGAATAGCTTAAAAAAATCCCAAGACGATGTCATGTTTTGGGATTTTGCCATAAAAAAATCCCCTTTTCCTTTTGGAAAAGAGGATTTTCTGTTTTTGCGGCGGCTCCGTTAGTCTTGTAAAATGAGCACAAGCTTATGCTAATCTATTAAGACACATGAGCCGCATCAGCTGTCTTTTGCTTGCGAGGCGCTCCTGAAATGACCAGAAGCCCTAACATCATCAGCACGATGCCGAGCCATGAGGAAAGAGAAAGCATTTCACCTATGAAAAACACGCCCAGCAATGAGGCGGTCAGCGGCTCAGCCAAGGACAGTGTAACTGCTGCCGAAGCCGGAACCCCGGTGAGCCCTTTTGCAAACAAAAAGTAGGCCGCGCATGTCGCAATTAACCCGATGTAAAGGCTCGTTCCCCATCCTTTTGGGGTCAGCATCCAAGAGAGATCCGACTGCCACAGTAGCGGCGTCAGCAATATGGCGCTGAGCATGAAGACAACAGCTGAGGTCGCTCTCGGCGGCTGTGTTTTCATCATTGATTTACTGATCAAGGTATAACCCGCAAAAGAAGCACCCGCTCCAATCGCCATGAGAACCCCTGACACATCAACCCGAACATTGGAGCCGTCTGAAAACAGGAGCCAGCATCCCGCCAAAGCAAATACAGTTGCAATCCACCAGGAATTTCGCGGCCGTTTTTTTAAAACGGCCCACTCTAAGCTCCCGGCAATAATAGGCGCACTGCCGATGGCAATCACTGTCCCGACCGCAATCCCTGTTTCTTTTACAGCGGTGAAAAAAAGCGGCTGATAACAGGCCATACAAATCGCTGCTAAAAACACGGGCGGCCATGACCAATTTTTTACGTGAAGCTCACGGCTGATCCAGACCACAAGAAGCATGGCGCTGCCTCCTATCAATAATCTGACCGCTCCAAATGCCAGCGGAGTGGCGCTTTCTGGAGCCAGCGCCTGAACGGTGCCGGTTGTTCCCCAGAAAAAAGCCGCGACCAGCACAAACAAGCTGTAAACATTACCTTTCATTTGCCTCTCCCCTTTGTATGCAGATGCTGCTGTTATTTTATCTCTTTTTTTGCTGTAATTGTTTTCTGTTTATAAGAAAGATTTATCTAAAGACAAGATGATAACGAAAAAAAAGCATGCCAGCCGTATCGGCTGACATGCAAGTGACGTTTATCCAAACACCTTTTCATTCCGTTCTGTCATCCGGACAAGGTTTTTCTCAAATTCCAATTCCTCGTCAATGGACAGTCCGGCTGAGTAGAGGTGAGTGCTTAACGCTTTTAATTCCGTAAGCAAAGCGAGCATTAAATCCTGTACGGAGATATCGGTATGCAGAAGTTCACTTAACGATGCCATGGTTTCCGGATGTATATCCGGGTAGATGCCTTTTTTGTCGTTCTGTTTATCCTTCAGGGCGGCTTGATAGAATCGTCTGATCAGATCCGCCCTCTCGCTGCCGCTTTTATCTGCACAGAGATAAATTTGAACGGCTGCCCCGCCGCGAAGACGTCGTTGAGAAATGCCGGCGAACTTTTTGCCGTCAATGCTGAGATCATAGCTGCCTGGACAATAGGAGCCCTCAATTTCATAGGCTTCAATCTCTGCACCATACGGCTTGAGCATCCGTTTCATCAGTTCAACCATTGCTTCGTATCCTCTGTCTATATCGATGCCCTTCTTTTGGTCCTCGAATATGAGAGAAATATTTAAAACGCCTTCATCCAAAACAACAGCCAGACCGCCTGAATTGCGTACGATGACGCGGTATCCCTCATTTTCCAGCAGGGCAATGCCGTCCTGCAAAAACGGGAGGCGCGTATCCTGAATACCGAGGACAATCGTGTCGTGGTGCACCCAAGAGCGTGCTGTCGCCGGCGACACGCCCTTTCCTACAGACGCGCACAGCGTATCATCCATAGCGAAGGATTGCTTCGCATCAAATAAAGGGCCGAGACTGGATTGGTCAATGACTCTCCATGTCGGCTGCATCAGTAAATCAATCGGTTGGTTTGCCATCTATGTAAAACCCTTTCATGTTAGGCTTATGAACGAAAACTATTATATCATTTCAGCCGTGATGATTGAAAATTGCTTTTCAGCATCGTAATGAAAATTTCTTTATTTTTTGTATTCTCCATGAGAGGAGAATGAATATAAGACAGCTTGCGCTTTAATGAGAAATCTTTAATGTGGAGAATTGAAATGTCGCGGTGAATCAAATCCTTATGCAGCACGCTTCTTGATAAGACCGATAAACCCATGCCGCTGATTACCGCTTCTTTTACACCTTGATTGCTGCTGATGGTGAACATCGACTTTGGCCGCAGTCCGTTCGAGCTCAGCACATGATCGAGATATTCCCTTGTGCCGGAGCCTTTCTCCCTTGTCACCCACGCTTCATTTTGCAAATCGCTGATTGAAATATCTCTTTTTCCGGCAAGCGGATGCTGGTTCGGTGCTGCGATGCACATTTCATCCTCCATGAACGGTTCAATGTCCAGTTCGTTCTCGTCGGTATGCCCTTCAATCAGCCCGATATCAGCCTGAAGCATTCGGACACGTTCGCTTACTTCTTTTGTATTGCCAATCATGACGTCCAGATTCAGCTCAGGATACAGCTTTTGCAGCTGGGCAAGGAGCGGCGGAAGAATATACTCTCCGATTGTAAAGCTGGCGGCTATTTTCAATTCACCTTTTACATAATGATGATGCGCGTAAATTTCAGCCTTGGCCTGCTCGTAGAGAAATACCATTTGCTTTGCCCTTTGATACAGAATGTCCCCTGTCGGTGTTGTCGTAAAATGCTTCGGCGACCGATTCAGCAGTGCTGTTTGAAATTCTTTTTCAAGATTTTTGATATGCAGACTGACGCTGGGCTGGGAAATCATCAGCTTTTCTGCTGCTTTTGTGAAGTTTTTTTCTTCCACCACCGCGATAAAGGTTTTCAGCACGTCGTAATACAAAGGCCCCACCCCTGTCATGAATAAGATTTATGATGATGATCAGTTTTCTTTATTTTACTCATATCATCTGCCCTGGTAAAGAAGGCGCAAAAAAAGCAGCCCTCTGCGAGAGAGCTGCTATCGCTTTTCTTACAGTGCTTGTGCCGCTGTAATTAATGCGAGATTGTAAACATCTTCAGCGTTACAACCTCTTGAAAGATCGTTAACAGGCATATTTAAGCCTTGCAGGATTGGTCCTACAGCTTCAAAGTTGCCTAAACGCTGAGCAATTTTGTAGCCGATGTTTCCTGCTTCCAAGCTTGGGAATACGAATACGTTCGCGTCTCCTTTGATCTCGGAGTCCGGCGCTTTTTTCTCAGCTACAGATGGAACGAATGCAGCATCAAATTGGAATTCGCCGTCAAGCGTTAATTCAGGCGCTTTTTCTTTCGCGATTTTCACAGCATCCGCTACTTTTTCTGTTTCATCAGATTTTGCTGAGCCTTTTGTAGAGAAGCTGAGCATTGCTACGCGAGGATCGATGTCGAACATTTTTGCCGTATTGGCGCTTTCGATCGCGATTTCCGCAAGATCTTGGCTGTCAGGCGCAATGTTGATCGCGCAATCCGCGAATACGTACTGCTCATCGCCGCGTGCCATGATGAAGACGCCGGAAGTCTTTTTCACGCCTTCTTTTGTTTTGATGATTTGAAGAGCCGGACGGACAGTGTCGGCAGTTGAATGAGCCGCTCCGCTCACAAGACCGGCAGCCAGGCCTTTGTACACAAGCATTGTGCCGAAGTAGTTCTCGTCTAAGAGCGCTTTTCGAGCCTGTTCTTCTGTTGCTTTGCCTTTACGGCGTTCCACGAATGCCTGTACAAGATCTTCCATGCCTTCATATGTATGAGGATCATAAATATCAACGCCGTCAAGCGTCACATTCAGTTCTTTTGCTTTTGCTTGGATCTCATTTTCATTGCCGATCACAATCGGATTCAGCACTTTATTGTCTGCAAGCTTGCTGACCGCAACTAAAATACGTTCGTCCAAGCCTTCAGGAAATACAATTTTAACGCCTTTTCCAGCTACTTTTTCTTGCACTGTTGAAAATAAATCTGCCACAATAAAACCTCCTCAAAAAGTTACAAAAACGCTTTCTTTTACTAGCATACTCTTCTTCCAGTGAAATTCAAACAGCCAACTTTTATTATAGCGCTTTCATCAAAAAATCTTATTTTTCTAACTAATTTAAGCAACTGATTCTTTCCTTATATGTTCTCTTATTTTTGAGGAGATATACGAATCGGATGTTCAAGGTTTCTCCACAGTAGAATCGGATAAACTATGATATAGTGAAGGCAATAACGAAAAGATAATAGGAGTGAAGATAAATGAGTGAACAGCAAATGACAAATGAAGCGGCAAAAACGCTGGACGGCTGGTATGCGCTTCATGATTTCCGCACAATGGACTGGACTTCCTGGAAGCTCCTGTCCAGTGATGAGCGCCAGTCTATCATTCATGAATTTACAGGATTGCTTGAAAAATGGGGAGTCGCCCAAAAAGAAGGGAAAGGCTCGCAAACCCTTTACAGCATCGTCGGCCAAAAAGCTGATTTTATGCTGATGATTCTTCGCCCTACAATGGAAGAATTAAATGAAATAGAGCTCGAATTCAACAAATCAAGACTTGCTGAGTTCACCATTCCGGCTTACTCCTACGTGTCAGTTGTTGAACTGAGCAACTATTTGGCGAGCGGCGACGGCGACCCGTATGAAAATCCGCATGTACGTGCGCGCCTTTACCCTGAACTGCCGGAATCAAAATATGTATGCTTCTATCCAATGGATAAAAGAAGATCCGGCAATGACAACTGGTACATGCTTTCTATGGAAGAACGAAGAAACTTAATGAGAAGCCACGGCTTAATCGGACGCAGCTATGCTGGCAAGGTGAAACAGATCATCACAGGTTCAGTCGGCTTTGATGATTACGAATGGGGCGTTACGCTGTTCAGTGATGATGTGCTACAATTCAAAAAGCTTGTATACGAAATGCGTTTTGACGAAGTCAGCGCGCGCTACGGCGAATTTGGCTCGTTCTTTGTAGGCAACCGCCTTTCGCTTGATACACTTCCTCAATTCCTATATGTATAATATCTCCTCCCGCCGTAGACGGCGGGAGTTTTTCGATTCCTCTTTATCAGAATTTAAATAAAATTTGCTATTCTCTCTGTTTTTTCTTACGATGGAGATAATAATCCAATTTTTTCAAAGGGGTGCAGTTATTTGTCAAAACGAACCGCATTTATTATGGGAGCCAGTCAAGGGATCGGAAAAGCAATCGCTCTGAAGCTAGCAGACCAGCATTTTTCCATCGTCATTAATTCGCGAAACTTGGACAATATTGAACCTGTCAAAGAAGATATTTTGGCCAAGCATCCTGAAGCGAGCATCATTGTCCTTGCGGGTGATATGTCTGACCAACAAACGAGAGCCGACGTTTTTCAAAAAATCGAATCTCAATGCGGACGGCTGGATGTTTTGATTAATAATATTCCGGGCGGCGCGCCTGACACATTTGATAGCTGCAATATAGAGGATATGACGGCCACGTTCACACAAAAGACCGTTGCCTACATTGACGCTATCAAGCGTGCTGCCTCACTGATGAAACAAAACGAGTTTGGCAGAATCATCAACATTGTCGGAAATCTGTGGAAAGAACCCGGCGCCAATATGTTTACAAACAGTATGATGAATGCCGCTTTAATTAACGCCAGTAAAAATATTTCCATTCAGCTTGCTCCTCACAACATTACAGTCAACTGCCTGAATCCTGGTTTTATCGCGACAGACCGTTATCATCAATTTGTGGAGAATGTGATGAAAAAGAACAGCATATCCAAACAAGAAGCAGAAGAACAGATTGCTTCCGGGATTCCGATGAAACGGGTCGGATCAGCCGAAGAAACCGCAGCGCTCGCCGCGTTTCTCGCCTCTGAGGAGGCCTCCTATATCACAGGACAGCAAATTTCCGCTGACGGCGGCAGCATGAAAAGCATATAAAAAAATCCCGCTTTTTAGCGGGATACTTCTTGTAATGAGGAAAACGGCAGGTTCAGCTTTTGAATCCGCATGACAAATTCACGCAGATCCTCCTGCTTCGATACCATTGATATTCTGACATGCCGTTTTCCGTTGCTGCCGAAAATCTCTCCCGGTGTTACGACAACATGGGCCTGCTCCAGCAAGTAGTCAGCGAATTGGTGAGAAGACTCAAACATTTTTGGAATTTCAGCCCATACATAAAATGTTCCTCTTGGTTTTTCAATCTTCCAGCCCAGTTCTTTTTCACATAGCTCCGTAAAAAAGTCAATCCGTTCCGCATAGATGCGTTTCAAGCGATCTGTCTGGTCCTGATCTCCTGATAGCGCCGCACTGGCCGCCTGCTGCAGACCGCCAAACATGCCGACAAAGACGTGATCCTGAAATTCATTGACCGCTTGTATAATCTTTTCATTCCCCACGGCAAACGCCATTCTCCAGCCGGCCATGTTAAATGTTTTTGAAAATGAATAAAGCTCTGCGCCCACCGTTCTTGCATCCTCCGCCTGCAGGAAGCTGGCCGGTTTTTTATCAAACTCAAATGCGCCGTACGCAAAGTCATGAATCAGATGAATCTGGTGCTCTTTTGCAAATGCGGCCGCTTTTGCATAAAAAGCTGCATCCGCCACAGCTCCCGTCGGGTTATTCGGATAGTTCAAAAACATCAGTTTCGCTTTTTGTAACACAGCGGGATCTATTTTCTCAAACTCAGGCAGATAGCCGTTTTCTGCGTGCAGCGGCATTTCGTGCAGCTCTGCTCTTGCCATTGTAATACCCGAAAGATATTCAGGATAGCCTGGGTTCGGGACCAGAGCGATATCTCCCGGATTGAGCAGGCACTGTGTTAAAACATACAAGCCTGCTTTTCCTCCGCCGAAGAGCGCCACTTCTGTTTCAGGATTGATTGTCACTCCGTATTCTCTTTTATAGAAAGCGGCAATCGCTTCCTTTAGGAAGGGATAACCTCTGAATGGCCCGTACCCGTGAAAAGAAGGGTTCACAGCCGCCTCCTGCAATGCCTGCACGATATGCGGCGGAGTAGGAAGGTCAGGGTTCCCCTGTCCGAGATTAATGACTTGCGCCCCCGTTTTTTCCATTTCTTTTACCTTTTGAAAAACGAGAGAAAATTCTTGCCTTGGAAGTGTCTTGATGACGTCGGACGGTGTTATTTCCATCTGAAAGACTCCTTATAAGTGAATTTGCTCAGTTTTTTTATCCCGTTCCAAAAAAGATTTGTTCACCAGTTTCGTATGCAAAAACAAACCGCTTACCATGATGACAATCAGCCCCATGATGACAGGAGCCTCTAACACGTTGATAAGCATGGAACCAACCGAAATGCACAAGCCAATGGACGCTTCAGCCACCGAAAAAATACGCCCTTGAATCTGGTTCGCCGCGTTTTCCTGAACTTTAACCTTTGCAAGCACTTCCCCATATTCCATGGCGATGAAAAAGAGGATGGCGCTAATGACAGATACAGCGAAAATGGGCGTGAATAAAAACAGTGCCAGTGAGACGATTGATAAAATGGTAAAGTACATCAAGCCTTTATTGTTGTTAAAGCCCCATTTGCTGACAAGCGCCGCTCCGATGAAACCGCCGAAGCCGATGCAGAAGGTAAGGATAAAGTTGCCGATCTCCCCGTCACCCAAAAAGCGGCTGACAATCGGAAAATAGCTGTACACGATTCCCCAGAGCATCGCCATCGTAATCATCGTAAACATGGCGTTTAACACGAATGAATTGGTTTTGATTTCCTTCAGCCCTTCTTTAAAAGACTGAAAGGCCTCTTTTACATTTTCAGACTGAATCGGGACAAATTGCAGCTTAATTCGCCTGATAAAAAATGCCGAAACCAGGTATGTCACACCGTTAAAGGCAACAGCCATCTCTACAGACCCGGCTAACAGGAATAACCCTCCGGCGGCCGCGCCGACAATGATCGAAATGGTCGTGGCTTTAGCGAATAAGGTATTGATCGTTTTAATGTCTGATTCCAATGAAGACATGACCGCGAGACGCGCCGGATTAAAAAACACGCCGCTCCCGTAAGAGACAAACAGCAGAGCAAGAAAAATCAGCGGATACTCGCCTTTTGGGAGAAAGGTGAGCCCCAAAAAGATGATGCCCCTGATGACATCTGTCCACAGCATAATTTTAATTCTGTCCAATCGGTCAACGAGCACCCCCAAAAATGGCTGAAACACCATCGGAATGCTTCTGACCGCGATGACTCCCGACGTCACCCAATAATCGTGATAATATGTAGACAAAATGAGCAGGGCCGGGAGAACACAATAGTCTCCCATAAACGAAAGCGCCTGCCCGTAAAGCAAGTATTTAGAATTTGGCTTTAACTGTTTCATACTGGCAGCACATACTTTGCAGTCAGCTTCGCATGCTGCTGGATTTGTTTAATGGAATCGGCTACATCCTGTGAATTGCTGCCTTTCAGTTCAAATGAGGCAATGGAATTGAAGGCTTCAAACAGGCTCAAATCAACAGACGTACCTGGTGCCGCAGCCGAGAAAGAAACAAGTTCCGTATCTCCCTTCAGCAGCCCGTCCGGAATGCTGATGGATTCAATGATCATATCCTCCGCCGCTTCAGGAAGCTGCCCGTTTTGTTTGAAATGCTCCGGGTACAAATGACAGTCGGCAATATAGCAAGGCTCTTGTTCCAGCAATCCATCCGGAAGATCGGCGTCTTTTCCGAAACAGAGAACATCTAACAATAATTGCGCCATGTCGACGCCGAAGACCTTTTTAATATTCGGAATCATATTCCATCCGGCGAACCTGGCCGCAGACTCTATTAAACCGGCTTCTCTATTTTTCATTAACTTGATTTCTGTATGTGTCGCACAGTTTTCCAGGCCAAGCCCTTCATTTGCCTTTCTGGCCGCTTCAATAATGATCTTTTTCGCTTCATCATCCAAGATGGACGGCGTAATATGCGACGTTTCTGTAAATCCGATTTGCGGTGTTTTGTCATGAATCGCGACTGGAACATATTCTCCGTCTGCCATGATCCCTTCTATGCTGATATAGTCGGAGTATCCCTCGGTTTGATACCAGTCCGAGTATTCTCCCTGTAAAAACTCCTCCGCAATAAATGGGGCTTCAAACGTAACCGCCTTTGGCACATTAATGGATTTCAGATAGTCATTGACTCGGTTAAACTCAGCTTCTGCTGTTTTGGTGTCCGTAATCAGCGTCACGCCGATTGAACTCGCCAAATAAGTCGGTTTTAAGATGAGCGGTGTACCGATCTCTTTCAGCGCGGCGCGGAAATCTTCAAGGGTTGTGACCCGTTTGTTTTTGATTGTTTTGACCCCGGCTTTATTAAACGCTGCCCTCATTTTATTTTTATCTCTGGCATTTTCGGCAGCTTGTACACCGGCTCCTCTTAAGCCGAGTCGTTCACAGGCTTTCGCCATCGGAGCGATGAATAATTCGTTGTTTGTTGTGATGGCTTCCGCTCCAAACATTTCAGCAATCTTGACGATCTGCTCGACTACCTCTTCTTCGGGTTTGTCATGGTCCTCATGCGCCCAGTAAATGGAATCGGGATGCTCAAAATCTGCGATGCTCTGAAAATAATCTTTATCCTTTATGACCGCGACCGAGTATTTTTCAATAAGCGCCGCATGGGAAGCTGTGATGGCAAATGGTCTTGGAATAAAGCTGACCAGGTTATATTTTTCAGCAGCGCTTTGATAAAACATGTGCGGCGGGCAGCCTCCTAGATCAGCGATAACCAAAACTGTTTTTCTCTCCATATGTAAAACACTCCTTCTCTCTCTATTGTGCTGTATATCCTCCGTCTGCGGTGATGGCGCTTCCGGTCATGTAGCTTGATAAATCAGAGGCTAAAAACAGCATCACGTTTGCTATTTCTTCAGGTTTTCCGAGTTTTAGCATCGGATTCACCTTCGCCTTTTCTTTCTTGATTTCTTCAAGTGTGCCTTCATTATTTTCAATAAAGGATTTCTCATTTAACGGCGTATCGATAATTCCCGGACATACACAGTTAACGCGGATTTGATATTTGGCGTAATCAACAGCCATTGACCTTGTCAGCTGCAACACGCCGCCTTTGCTAGCGTTATATGCCGGGATATCAGGCCATGCCACGACTCCGCCGACAGAGCAAGTATTAATGATATTGCCCTTGCCGGCAGCCAGCATATGCTTGAGTGCGTGCTTGCTCATTAAAAACATGCCCGTCAGATTGACTTGGAGCACCTTATTCCAATCGCTCAGCTCCATCTCATGAATAGGCGCGACAATTTCGATCCCCGCATTATTAATTAAAATGTCTAATCCTCCGAATGTATCGATTGCCGATTGAACAGCATGCTGGCAGGCCGCTTCGTCCGTGATGTCTGTTTGCACAAAGTGCAGCCGGTCATGATTTTCTTGCCGGACCATCGCTTCTCCCTGTGCTGCATCAATATCCGCCACAACCACATTTGCCTGCTGGTTCAAAAAAGCTTGAACCGCGGCATAGCCTATGCCTGATGCACCTCCTGTTATGAGGACGGTTTTATTGATGAGGTTCATTATGATTCATCCGCCTTTACCTTTTTCGTCTTTGATCTGTTATAGCGCGGCGGAAAGAAGATGTTAATGGATTGAGATTCTTTTTCAGAACGGTTGATGGCCCCATGGTCTTCACGAGGTTCGCAGAAATAGGCGGTGCCGAATGTCATATCCACTGTGCAGCCTTCAACGGTCATATCATATCCGCCGCCGATGCAGATGCCGATTTGTTCATTGCGATGTTTATGGAAAGGCATTTCGCCGCCGTTTCCAGGAATCTTGGCCAGCATAATTTCTACCCAATCCTCAACAAAGAACGTGACTTCCATTCCGGGCATTAAATCCCTTGTTTTAAAAATATTCAAAAAATAATCTTCAGGACTTGTATATGTTTCATCAGCTTTATACCGTTTAATATCAATGGCAATGACTTCTTGGTCTGTGTCATTTCTTGCTCCATGAGGCACATGCGGCGGCGCGATATATGCCGATTCCAAGGCTGTCATTTTTTTTGTGACATCTCCGACAGTCATGGATAGCTCGCCTGAAACGACCATGCCGATCTGGACTTCCTGATGCTGATGCGGTTCAACATTAGTATGCGGCGGAACGTAAGACATTAGCACTTCAGTATCGCCGCGGACGGTGGAATACTGTCTCACTCCGTTCTCCCACTCTATTAATTTTGGTGTCGGGAAATAAATCTCCTTCAAATCTTGTTCAGTTTTCATACTCAACGTCTCCTTTTCCGAATAATGACCAGCTCATAGGAATGCTTTTAAAGGTCTTAACAAATTTGAGCCCGTATTTTTGCCTTGCCAGTTCATTGGTTAAAGCAATGTCTGAAAGACCTTCTTTTACTTTTTTTGCTGCGGCGCTGGTTGAATTGACCAGCTCAAACCTAACGTCTTTGCGGGTAAAATATTTTATTAAATTGATAGGTGATGGATGTGAAACAATAACAGATGTGTCAAGCATGTCGTCGCTGAATGTGAAATCAGGACGGACTGCCAGGCCGTACATCGGTGTATCGCACCTGAAGATTTGCAAAAGCTGCAAATCCGGCCTCATGTAGAAATGCTTAATGCCGTCGTAAGCATGTGGAACGATGGTGTATTCCAGCGGGCTTTGAAGAGTCCTTTCGATGCATGATTCAAATGTATCATGCAAAGATAATTTACTGTTTAGCCCCTGGAGAAGAGTAAAATTGGAGATGAAATGTTTTGCTGCGTACTCACTGCTTGTCCCTTCTGGGCCGAGCGTGTTGACTGTAATCAGTTTTGATATTGAATAAGCTTTGTTTTTAGTCTGAATGCTATTATCCAATATAATCATGAGCACCAACCAATCTTTTAAATTTTAAGTAAATTTTATCCAGCGGAGATAAGACTGTCAACATTATTTGGAAATATTGATAAATATCCCTATACAAACGAAAAAACCCTAAAAATAGGGTTTTATACATCGCTTATTTATAGGAATTTAGAAGCTTTGTTTATTGATATAATGAATGATCCGCTTTCTGATCATGAATGCCGTACTTTCTGTAGGCAAAAATACTGAGTCCCAATCCCAGTACTGTAATGCCTGCACATATGAACCCGACAGCTGTATAACCATATTCCACGTATACCGGTCCCATCAAAGCAGAACCCAACGTCACGGCAAGATTCGAGGCGAGGCTGTAAAACGCCATAATTTTCCCGCGATGACGCTCTGAGCAATCACTCAAAATGGTGCTGAGCAGCGTCACCGTCAAGCTCTGCATTAATCCCCAGATGAATAGACTGATGATGAGCAGAGGCATTGATGCAGGCGCATACGCGATACAAGCCAGCAGAACGCTGATGACCGCCAGCGCAATGACCAGAGAGCGCATTTTTCCAATACGGTCGGCAATCTTACCAGTAATGACGCTCATGGAAAATCCGATGCCATAAATCATGATAAATAAGCCGGCAGCCGTATTGCCTCCAGCAAAAACGTCCTGAAGGTAAGAGCCTAAAAACGAATACATACCGTAAAAGCCAATCATATTGCAAAAGGTGATTATGATATAAACGGGAACACGCGGCACTTTAAGCGCGTCTCGAAATGTCCCCGCCGGCTCCTCTTTTTCCTCCAGGCTATTGTTTTTATTATCGTTATGGCGGCGCATTTCAAATAGGATGAGCAAAACAACAAGCGCACCCATCAAGGCGAAAATCCAGAACGTCCATCTCCAATGTAAGACGCCGCCTATAAATGATCCGATCGGCACACCGAAAATCAGTGCAAGCGACCAGCTTGATACGATCAGTCCCATCACTTTGCCTCGATATGTATACGGGACACGATCCCCGACAACTGCGTAAGCGGTTGGGACAAATGCACCTGCTGCCAATCCTGAAAGCGCCCGGCCTAAAAAGAAGAAAAAGATATTTTGCGCCAAAGCGCATATCACGGTTCCTATAATAAAGATCACAAGTCCCAACATTAAACTCAGTTCTCTCGAGTATTTATCCCCTAAAGGAACCAGCAACGGGGCACCGATAAAAATCATAATCCCATATATACTGATAGATAGCGCAAGCACACTGACATTTGAGTTGAAGGCATCTGCTAAATCAGGCAGCAGCGGTGAAATGACAAGCTCTTCAGATCCAGCCGCAAATACGCCCATTGTTAAAGCCAACGCAAGAAATAGCGGAAAATGATGTTTTGATTTGCTGTGATTGTTTTGTTTACTCTTCATTCTCCCTTAACACCTCTTCCGGAATCTTTTAAATATAAAGTTGAATTATAGTTTAGCATCCTTTATTTACAATTTACAATTCGAACGAAAATGAATTTCTTTTTATTATTTACATTCGAATATGAATAAGGGATTTATTATTTCAATTTTAAAATAAAATAAAAACATATCCTGGGATATGCTATAGTAATAGGATCATTTGTTAAGGTGGGTCATGTGATGAATCAAGGTTATTCAACAGCCGCGCGTTTCAGGCTCGGCATGGTATTCATTCTCGGCACGCTGGCGTCATTCGGGCCGCTGTCGCTTGATATGTATCTGCCTGCTCTTCCCCAAGTCGCTGCCGACCTGCATACGACCGCGTCACTCGCACAGCTGAGCTTAACGTTCTGCCTGCTCGGGCTTGCGCTCGGACAGATTATCGTCGGACCGCTCAGTGATATGAAAGGGCGCCGGAAACCGCTGATCATATCAATGGTGCTTTATACACTCTCATCCTTATTATGCGCGTTCAGCCCTTCTGTCGCGTTTTTAATTATCATGAGGTTTATCCAGGGCTTTACCGGAGCGGCGGGGATTGTCATCGCCCGCGCCACTGCCCGCGATATGTACTCAGGCAAAGACCTGACCGCTTTTTTCTCATTGCTCATGCTCGTAAACGGAGCGGCACCAATTTTAGCCCCAATTACGGGAGGATTCATCCTTCAATTTACTGACTGGTCAACCGTGTTTATCGTGCTGGCCGGGATCGGGTGTCTTATTTTTGTCGCGGTTCTTACCGCATTGCCTGAATCACTGCCTCCTGAAAAACGGACAAAGGGCGGACTCCGGGAGACGCTGACCACATTTCGGCACTTGCTTGCCGACCGGGCGTTTATGGGTTTTGCTTTCAGCCAGGCCTTTATCATGACCGGCATGTTTGCTTATATTTCCGGTTCGCCATTTGTCCTGCAAAACATATACGGTGTGTCGGCCCAGATGTTCAGCATGCTGTTTGCCATCAACGGGGCGGGCATTATTGCGGCTACACAGATGACGGGGCGGCTGGCCAAAAATGTTGATGAGCGCAAGCTGTTCATCTCTGGTCTATTAACCTCCATCATCGGAAGCGCCGCACTTCTTTTGTCGCTCACTTTTGACCTCGGGCTGTTCGCTGTCTGCGCATCTTTATTTATTATCGTCTCCAGTGTCGGTATCGTCACAACGACAGGTTTTACGCTGGCGATGCAAAAGCAGGAAAAAGGGGCGGGCAGCGCCGCGGCGCTCCTTGGGCTTCTGCCCTTTATCGGAGGGGCCATTGCCGCTCCGCTCGTCGGTGTTGCCGGGGAAGAAAGCGCGTGGCCGATGGCGCTGAGTATATCTGGCTTTGATGTGCTCGCGATATTGTCCTATGTGTTTCTTGTCAGACGTAACGCATAAAAAGCTCTCCGGCCTCCCGGAGAGCTTTTTCTATTGCGCTTCTGTTTGCTCTTTTTTCAGCGGTTTTTTTTGTAAGCGTTTCTTGATGCTCAGATGATAGTACGCATAGCAGAAAATAATGAGTGGTACACCGCAGTACAAGCCGATTCTTTGATCTGGGATGAAAATAAGGCTTATCAATATGCATCCGTATAATACAAATCCAAGAATCGGCACCAACGGATAAAGAGGTGTTCTGAATTCCAGGTCGTTCACGTTCCCGCCTTCAGCGAGGAACCGCCTGCGAAAGAAAAATTGTGAGGCGCAAATGGACATCCACGCGACAACTGTCACCATGCCTGAGATTGATATACACCATAAATACACGGTTTCTGCAGCCATGACACTAGTCAGCAGCGAACAGCCGGAAATCCCAATCGTAATCAGCAGGGCATTGATCGGCACCCCTTTTTTGGTCAGTCTGGTTAAAAGGGCCGGACCCATTTTGTTTGTTGAAAGCGACCACATCATGCGCGAGGCTGCATATAAACCAGAATTGGCAACAGATAAAATCGCCGTTAATATGACAAAGTTCATCATATCAGCCGCAAACGGGATGCCGATTTGATCAAGCACCGCTACAAACGGACTTTCAATCACCCCCGCTGTTTCGTACGGAAGAATGGCGACCAAGACGAACATGGCCAGCACAAAGAAAAACAGCGTTCGCCAGATGACATTTCGAATGGACTTCGGCAGTGTCTTTTCCGGACTTTCACTCTCCCCTGCCGCAATTCCGACCAGCTCCGTCCCCTGAAATGAGAAATTGACCATAACCAGCGTAAACATAACAGCCAGCACACCATTTGGAAACAGTCCTTTATCGGTCATGAAATGAGATAAAAAAGGCGTTTCCTGGCCGCCTTTAAAATCAATCAAGCCAAACACAGCGCACCCGCCGATCACGATAAATAATATGATCGCTGTCACTTTGATGCTCGAAAACCAAAATTCCATTTCCGCAAAGCTTCTGACTGACAGCACATTAATTAAAAAGATGATGATACCGAAAACGAGGCACCATATCCAGATTGGCACGGAGGGCAGCCATCTTTGCATCAAAATGCCCGCTGACGTTAGCTCCAAGCCGACTGTATTCGCCCAGCTGAACCAATACAGCCAGCCGATCATAAAACCTGTCGACGGCCCCAAAAACTTTGCAGCATAAGCTTGAAACGACCCGGCGACCGGCATGGCAACAGCCAGCTCCCCTAAACAAAGCATGACTAGATACATTAAAAACCCGCCAATCATATAGGCAACAATCGCTCCGAGCGGCCCCGCCTGGCTGATCGTAAAGCCGGAACCTAAAAACAGCCCGGTGCCGATGACGCCGCCCAAGGCAATCATAAACAAATGCCGGCTTTTCATACTGCGCTGCAATTCATTTTTATGATCCTCCATCATCCTTCTCCCTTCGGCTCTTTTGTGCTGATATTCATCCGATAGCTTTGCAAAAGGTGAACAGTGGTCTGCTGTATCAGATCAGGCAATATATGAAATGTGTACGGCTTGTATACTCTTTCAGTCCATTTATGTCCGGCTTTGCCGTATACCCCCATGTTAATGGAAGGAATGTTCAGTTTCCGTATGTCTTTGAACGGAATGGTTCCAATCATCTCCCACCCCGGGAAGTTTCTGATAAAGGAATCAATTTCGTCATCGGTTTCGTGCAGCGACAAAAAGCTGCCGTCTGCCAAGTAAGGGAAAAACTTTTTGAAAACAAAGGTTTCACCTGTCGTTTTGGCGGTTTTGTCCACCGCTTCTTTGATTACATGCTGCAATAGCTGGTCTCTTGTGCTTTCTTCTTTTAAATAGTTATGCGGTAAATAAGGTGGAGCATAAAACAGAATGACTTTTGCGCCCTGATCGGGATCAAGTTTTTGGAGTTCTTCAATTGCATGAAAACATCTCATGCGCAGTTCAAGATGCTCATTGGCTTTGAATGCTTGCTCTATACACTGCTCAGGATCGATACCGCGGCTTCTTAGCTTTTCCATGTACTGATCCAGACTGAAGACTTGAATATCCCAAGACAAATGTCTCTTTGGAAGATTTGTTCGCTTTAGATATTCTTCATAATAATCAGATAATTTTCGTTTTGTGATCCGGCACGCCTCCTCAGCGACTTGGGTAAGCTGGTCCATGACTTCCTTTGCTGTTTTTTCATATATAAAATAATTGAAATACAAATAGCTGCTGACGGCGGTTTGGACGTTATAGGATTCCTTGTTACCACGCTGGTACAAGCAGGATGGGGGCAAAACCAATTCGCCTTCAATCTTTTCTGCTAAATGAATATTGTTGTGGATGCGGCTTGTGATTTCAGAAGAAATGAGATTTGGATCGATGCCAGCAAGCGTATCTCCGACATGCACTTCCCGGCCTGATATATAAAAGCAAGGCAGCAGCTTTCCCGCGGCTCCGGTGTAAATATATCTTGTTGAATCACCATCGTATAGCGGCGTAATGAAATCGGTATTAATAGCAGCCAGATACTGAATCTGTTTCTCCTTTTTTAATCGGTTCAGCTCAGAAATACTGGCGAGAATACCGGCATGCTGACTTTCTTCATCCGGATTTGCCATAAATAATAAATTTCCCGGCAATGCTTCGCGGTTCTCTGAAAAGTGCAGGAGATTGGACAAATGCACCGCGATGCCGCTTTGCATGTCGACAGAGCCTCTGCCGAACATCCACTCACCCGACTTGGCGTCCCGCTGAACGTCATCATCAAAAGCATAGCTGGAGAAATACTCAGCCAATTTTTCAGAATCAAAAGCGATATCCTTTAGCGGTCCAAAATCTTCAATTCCCACTGTATCCAAGTGGGCGTGATAAATGACGGTATTCCGGCTTTCCCCACTGCCTTTCACAAACGCAAACATATTTTTCCGGTTGTACGGGTCGTTAGGTATAGCCTGCTCCCATACATGGCAAGGATGTTCCTGAAAATAAGGATAGCTCATGATGACATCTTTGATAAAATCAGCTTTCGTCCCTTCCCCGATGGTGCCATTCACACTGCTGAGGCTGACCAGAGACTTTGTCAGTGCCTCGATCCGTTCAGCCGGCATCATGTGACTGATTTTTGTATAGAGCATACATCATCCCCCTCATCCCAAAATGTAAATAGTGCGATCTAAACACAATCGCACTATTTCCGTTTTCTCAATTAATACGCTTCGGATGTTGTTTTCGCCTGCATATGAAGAATTAAATAATCCGGACCTCCTGCTTTTGAGTCTGTTCCAGACATATTAAATCCGCCGAATGGCTGATAGCCGACAATAGCTCCGGTACAGCCTCTGTTAAAGTATAAGTTTCCGACATGAAAATCCTCGCGAGCCCGCTCAATGTGCGTACGGTTTTTTGTCAGCAGAGCGCCTGTCAGTCCGTAGTCTGTGTTATTTGCAATCTCAAGCATATGGTCGAAATCACGCGCTTTGCAGATGGCAGCAACCGGCCCGAAGATTTCTTCCTGCATGAGGCGTGCATGTTCATCAACATCTGCAAAGATCGTCGGCTGAATAAAGTAGCCTTTAGAATCATCACCTTCTCCGCCGGTCAAAAGCTTGCCTTCAGACTTGCCGATTTCAATATAGCGCATGACCTTATTATAGGATGCTTCATGAATGACAGGTCCCATATACGTATCAGGATCTTCCGGACTTCCGACTGTCAGCGTTTTGGTCAGCGCAACTGCTTTTTCTACGACTTCATCATAGACATCCTGATGAATCACTGCACGGGAGCCCGCTGAACATTTTTGCCCTGAGTACCCGAATGCGGAGTAAACGATAGAAGAGGCAGCAAGATCCAAATCAGCATCTTTGTCGACAAGCACTGTATCTTTCCCGCCCATTTCAGCAATCACGCGTTTCAGCCATTTTTGGCCCGGCTGCACTTTTGCGGCACGCTCATAAATTCGGCAGCCGACTGCACGGGAGCCTGTAAATGATACAAATCTTGTTTTAGGGTGTTCAACTAAGAAATCGCCAATTTCGGCTCCGTCTCCCGGAATGTAATTGAGAACGCCGTTTGGCAAACCCGCTTCCTCCATCACCTCGACAAATTTAGCAGCCACTACTGGCGCAGCATCTGCCGGCTTCAATAGGATCGTATTCCCCGTGACAATCGCAGCTGCAGCAGTCCCTGCCATAATGGCGAGCGGGAAATTAAATGGCGAAATGACAATGCCGACGCCAAGCGCTTCATAATGATATTGATTGTACTCGCCTGCCCGGCTCTTTACCGGAGCCCCGTCCTTCAGCTTTACGATTTGGCGCGCGTAGTATTCTAAAAAGTCTATTGCTTCCGCTGTGTCAGCATCTGCTTCCTTCCACGGTTTTCCCGCTTCCTTTACAAGATAGCTTGAAAATTCATGCTTTCTTCTGCGTAAAATAGCCGCAGCTTTAAAAAGGATATTCGCGCGATGCTCCGGTCTTTGTTTTTTCCACGATTCAAATGCCTGTAACGCCGATTGCATCGCTTTTTCAGCAAGCTCTTGATTAGCCGTTGAGGCGTAGCCGATCACTTCTTCCTTATTGGCCGGATTAATCGAAACAATTTTGCGATCCGTTTCGATCTTTTCTCCATTAATGACAAGCGGATAATGCTTGCCGAGCTGAGTATTTACAAAGGCCAATGATTCTTGAAAGGCTGTTTTATGCTTCGCTTCCTTAAAATCAGTGAATGGTTCGTGCGCATATGAAACGGTCATATGTAGTCCCCCTCGTTATGTAATATGTCTTCTCATAAAGATAAAAGCAAGATTCGTACCAGTGCTTCGCCTTTTCACAAAAAAACTTGCAGAATCGCAGAGAAATTTGTCAGAAATCTAAACATATTGCCTTCTGTGAATAGAAAGTGCAAAATCACTTTGCGATTTTCATCCATACGCAAACAAAAAAAGCAAAATGTTTTTGCGGAAGAAGGGAGGTATTATCCCCACCTAAACCCACCCGCGGAATTGAGACGCCTCTGCAGACTTTCTGATGCCCGTCATGTAAGCCGCCAAGCGCATATCGACTTTGTGTTTAGCCGCAGTCTGATAAATCGTTTCAAATGAATTGACCATCACGTTTCTCAGCTTTTCCGCAACCTCTTCTTCTGCCCAATAATACCCTTGGTTGTTTTGAACCCATTCAAAATAAGAAACCGTTACACCGCCTGCACTCGCCAGTATATCGGGCACCAGGAGTACCCCTTTTTCATTCAAAATCTTTGTCGCGTCGATTGTCGTCGGCCCGTTAGCCGCTTCGACCACAATTGAGGCCTTAATGTTATGGGCATTTTTGGCTGTGATTTGATTTGAAATAGCCGCAGGCACTAAAATATCGCATTCTTGTTCGAGCAGCTCTTCATTTGTAATGACATCTGTAAATAAATTGGTGACCATTCCGAAACTGTCCCGCTTATCGAGCAAATAAGGAATATCGAGGCCATCCGGGTTGTACAGACCGCCGTGGGCATCCGAAATACCGATAACCTTTGCGCCGGCATCATGCATAAATTTAGCCAGAAAACTGCCGGCGTTCCCAAAACCCTGTATGACGATGCGCGCGTTTTGCAGCTTGATTCCTTTTTTCTTAACGGCTTCTTCTATACAAATGGTTACGCCTTGTGCTGTTGCTGTTTCCCGGCCCTGTGATCCGCCTAAAACGAGCGGTTTTCCTGTGATAAAACCCGGAGAATCGAATTCCCGAAGCCGGCTGTATTCATCCATCATCCACGCCATAATTTGCGAATTGGTGTACACATCGGGAGCGGGAATATCCTTTGTGGGGCCGACTAACTGGCTGATGGCGCGGACATACCCCCGGCTCAGCCGTTCCAATTCTCCAAATGACATCGTCCGCGGATCACAAATAATGCCGCCCTTTCCGCCGCCGTATGGCAAATTCGTGATGCCGCATTTGAGCGTCATCCAAATCGATAATGCCTTTACTTCCTCTTCATTCACTTCGGGATGAAAACGCACGCCCCCTTTTGTCGGGCCGACCGCGTCATTGTGCTGTGAACGATAGCCCGTAAACACTTTCACGCTGCCGTTATCCATTTTCACCGGAATTCGTACAGTGAGCATTCTCATCGGCTCTTTCATTAATTCATACATTCCGCTCGGATAGCCCAGTTTCCGCAGGGCTTCCTTTATGATCGCTTGCGTAGACAGAAATAAATTGAGAGCTTCTTTTTCTTCATCCTTTGTAATTTGTTTTTCTGACATGTTTTTCACCTCATCATTATTTTATCTTCAGGAAAATGTAAGCGCTTTTAAAAACTGAAATAGATCAATTCCTTTCTTCACTGGGTTCACCCTTATCTACATGCAAGAATCGTACCAGTTTTTAAAACATACAAAAAAGAGGCTGATACCACATCAGCCCCTGATCATTTCTATTCCTATTAACGAGGGTCAATCACCAGCTGCGTTTCAGCATTTAAACTGCCGATTCCCAAACCGTTTACTACATCGCCTTTAATCGTGTAAGTGCCTGCGCGCGGAAGCGTTTTGCGCACCATCACGAGGTCAAATTCGGTTGCGCCTAACAAATCAAGCGTAAGCGGGAGTCTGACCGTTTTTCCATCGTTTAAAATCTGTGTTTCTTTCAGTGTTCTTCCATTTACAGAATCTCTTGTTGTCGCGTGGAATCCGTCAGGAAATTGAAACTCAACTGCTCCCAGAGAAAGCACTGCGTTTGGTTTATAAGTCACTTCAATATCTGAAGTTGTCCATTCTTTTGTACTGTTTATCGTTTTTGCCTCAATTGTTGCAGACTGCGCATGAGCTTGGCCTGAAGGAAGCAAGATTGATAGCAAGACAGCTGAACTGATGAAAAATGAAGATACGAATGAAGTTCTTTTTAACATGACAATTTCCCCCTCAAATCACTGTTGAATTTGGCCAGAGCGTCCTCTGCAGAAAAAGCATTTAACCCGTAATTCGCGAATTACCAATTCTTTTTCTTAAAAATTAATCTATCACCAATTTCCATGGAAGTAAATGCTTTTTTAGGAATATTAACACTTAAATGAAAATAATAAATTCATCCCATTTTCACAAGATTCTAATAGACTGTTTTCGACCTGTATCTAGTAAAATATGCGCCTATTATTTCTATCTTTTGTCCCGATAACAAAACAGGACAAAAAAAGTCGAAGATGCCTAATGATCTTCGATGGATAGCTGCTCTATGATCTATTTAAATTCGGTATTCCAGTTAAAACCGATTGTCTCATCATTCCATGGGATTCTTTTTTCATCGGGCTGATCAGGGTTATACGAGGTTGTTGTAAAATAGATAATTGTCAGCGGCGTTTCGCCCAGCACTCTGTATCCGTGAGCGACGCCTTTTGGAATCAACAACAGCATCGGGTTGTCTTCTCCCATATAATAGACATCGGTTTCTCCTTTTGTTTCTGAATCCTCCCGCAGGTCGTAAAGGACAACCTGAGCGTGGCCGGTCGGGAAGAACCAGAGATCGTCCTGCTTCTCGTGATAATGAAACGCTTTAATCACACCCGGATAGCTTTTGGACCAAGACGCCTGCCCAAAATGCTCAAGGAGGTTCTCATCATCGCGAACCAGTTCAGCAAAAAAACCTCTGTCATCACAATGCTTTGTCAGTTTCTTCACCTTGACTCCTTCAATCACAAGCACTGCTCCTTTCCTGCAAATATTCCCGTAAAGCATCCCGCCAATGACGCGGTCGTATGCCGGCTTCTTCAATAGCCCTGTGGCTCAGCACAGAGTAAGCCGGCCGGGGTGTCGAATTCCCATATTCTTCTGTCGTTACAGGTGTAATCGTTGTGTTCAGCCCGCTTTCTTCCATAATAGCCTTTGCAAACTCATACCAGCTGCATATGCCTGAATTGCTGACATGGTAGATGCCCGGCGGATGGCTGAACAGCTTGATGACCGCTTCCGCCAAATCCTTCGTATAGGTCGGCGAGCCGATTTGATCGTTCACAACCCGCAGCTCTTGTTTTGTTTCAGCGAGCTTCAGCATCGTATGAACAAAATTGCTGCCGCTTTGTCCGTACACCCACGATGTTCTGATGATCGTGCTGTCTGTTCTTGCTAACTGGATCAGCTCTTCTCCGAGTTTTTTACTTTTGCCGTAGATGGTGTTCGGGTCGAGGTGGTCGTCTTCCCTGTATGGCTGGGTCCCCTTTCCGTCAAACACATAATCCGTGCTGATATGAACATATTGCGCTCCGATGCGGGATGACTCCAGCGCTGTGTAGTAAGCGCCAATACCGTTGATCAAGTATGCTTTATCCAGCTCCGTCTCGCATTTGTCAACGGACGTAAACGCGGCGGTATTGACCACGATATCCGGCTGATAATGCCCGAACGAATGCCGTACAGAACGCTGATCGGCGATGTTCATCATCTGCTTTGTTAACGCAATGACCTCATATCCGGCTTGCTTCAGCTGCCGGCACAGCTCCAAGCCAAGCTGTCCGCTCGCACCGGTCACCAATACCTTTGTCAATCGGATCACCTTCTCATCGGTCATTGTCTGTATACCAGCGAATCGTACGCGCAATACCTTCTTCAAACGGCACTTCCTGCCGCCAGCCAAGCTCATTTTTCAGCTTTGACGCATTGATCGCGTAGCGCCGGTCATGCCCTTTTCGGTCTTCCACGTGAGCAAACAATTCCTCACAGCCCAAATGTTTCATGATGATACTCGCCAGCTCTTTATTCGTGCGTTCATTTCCGCCGCCGATATTATACACCTCACCGTCGGTTCCTTTTTCTAAAATCAGCTTGATGGCGCGGCAATGGTCCTCTGCAAAAAGCCAGTCTCTGATCTGAAGCCCGTCACCGTAGAGCGGAACCGGCAAGCCTTGTTTTGCATGGCGGATAATCGTTGGGATCATTTTTTCACTATGCTGATATGGGCCGTAATTATTGCTGCAGCGTGTAATAATAGCCGGCAGTTTGTGTGTTTTCACATACGATAGAACAAGAAGGTCAGAGCTCGCTTTGCTCGCGGAATAAGGGTTGTTAGGAGAAAGCGGCGTTGCTTCCGTAAATGCGGGATCATTCGCTTCTAAATCCCCGTACACCTCGTCTGTTGAAATATGAATCAGCTTTTTGGCTTTTCCTTGTAAGACTGCCTCAGCCAGACGGTATGTGCCCATGACATTCGTTGTGATAAACGGCTCCGCTTGGGAGATGCTTCTGTCTACATGCGATTCCGCGGCGAAATGAATCACGGCGTCATAGGTCTCGTCAAACGCCCGGTCAATATCCTCTTGAATGCTGATATCCCCTTTTACAAATCGAAACCGGCTGTTTCCCTTTAGTTTTTCGATTTCCTGCGGGTGGCTGGCATACGTTAATTTATCTAGAACGGTAATGCGCGCATCCGTTTCCTTCAGCATGAGCTTTGTAAACGTGAGCCCTATGAATCCGGCCCCGCCTGTAATGAAATATGATTTTGCCATAGCTATTCGTCCTGTCCTTTCTGTAAAGCCTGATGTACCAGCCGGGAGGCGAGATAAAGCGATTCGTGTGTTCCTGCATCGACCCACCAGCCCGATAACACATCATACGTCAGCTTGCTGTTTTCAATGTATAAATTATTTACATCAGTGATTTCCAGCTCGCCGCGCTTTGATGGTGATATTTGTTCAATATAAGAAAACACTTCTGCATCATACATGTAAATGCCGGTTACACAAAGGTTGGTCGGGGGATTTGCAGGCTTTTCAATAATGGATCGAATTTGTTTGTTTTTTTCATCAATTTCAGCAATTCCAAAACGTTCTGGATCATCCACTTCTTTCAGAAGCACCTTCGCCCCTTTTCCCTGCTGTTGAAATCGCTCCGTATAAGGCTTTAATGAATCTTCAAATATATTATCACCTAATAATAAAATGAAAGGGTTCTTTCCAGTAAAGCGTTTTGCATACGATAACCCATCTGAAATTCCAGAGGCGGCGGGCTGCACTTGATAAGTGACGGAGACGCCAAGCTCCTCTCCGCTTCCCAGCAGCTTATAAAACTGAGGCATGTGCTCTTTTTGGCTGATAAGTAAAATCTCTTTAATTCCGGCTTCCTCGAGCTTCATTATCGACCAGTAAATCATCGGATAAGGGCCTACAGGAAGCAAATGCTTGTTGACGGCTTTGGTTAAGGGCATAAGGCGTGAGCCGTTTCCTCCGGCTAAAATGACACCTTTCACATTAACACTTCCTTACATGCATTTTTATATCTTATCATCAAGCAAATCATAATGGATGGGTGATACCCGGTTCAGTCCTTTTCCATTTACGACGGCAGGCCGATTCACTCTGCAGCCGAGACAACAGGGCGCTCGCCTGCTTTTTGATAGAGGACTGAGACCAAGTGATAGTCTTCCGGCCGCCGTTTTGTTGACTTAAAACATTTGTAATTTAACGAATTTAATGACACCCAACCCGCTTCGGACACGGCATTAATCCGTGCAAAGGCCTGATCCCATTTTCCGTCATGATTAATTCCTGTCTCGAAACTATTAAAAACGGGAGCGTGCTTGCCGACAGTTTTGTTCGCGATCTGAAAACCCGCCATTATTTCGCCTTCTTGCCCGGCCAAATGTGGTAATTATAATACGATTGAACAGCGGTAAATCCCATTCTTTCATATAGGCGGATCGCTCTTACATTATGAAGCTGCGTCCCCGCTGTTACCGTTTTATGCTTCAATGTCTCCGGTTGTTCTATGAGATGCGCCAATAAATGAAACGCGACACGCTTGCCTTCATACCCCGGCTTCACAGCCATCAAATCAAGCACATACTCATCACCTTTTGATAAACCTTGCAGGTAGCCGATCATCTCTCCATTATATTTAGCAGCAATATTGATATCTGCTCTCCCCGACAGATTGTTTCGTGTCCACTCTTGAAAGATTTTGTTCGCCGCCTCACGGCTAAGAAAAGGATCGTGAAAATATCTGCTTTTCGCAAATGCGTCGCTGGCTAACTGGCAAATCTCTTCGGTGTCTCCAGGTTCAGGCTGAACCAGTTCAAAAAATGGCGGCGTTTTTTCATATGGAGACGGAGTGTTCACCAGTTTAAGCAAACTGCCGACAAAATAAGAGGACGGCTGCTGCTGAATGACATGTACTGCTCCAATATCCTCTGCCGGTACACGCACAAACACAAAATCTGTTTCATCCATTTGCCGAACAGAATACAGGGCCTGAAACAGCTGTTTTAGCTGCCCTGTGCTGTTGGCCGCGAGAAGCTTTACGTTCATGACTTTTTTCTGAAGCATTTTGCTTTCCCAAAGGGCGTCTTCATACAGCATCACGCCTTGAAGCTGACTGTTTTCAAACAGGCCGAGCGAAAATTGATACGATCCGTCAAGCGTCATCTGTTTGCTTTGGAGAAATTCCATGATTGCCTCTTGGGAAACATTCTCTTTTATCGTATACACCTAACCAGCCCCTTTTGCGGTGTCCCGCACGGCCTCAATCACGCCGTTGACATCTTCGTCAGACATTGATGGATACAGCTGGAGTGACAGGGTACGTTTGTAATTATTCATGGCGCGCGGGTAGTCTGTTTCCTTAAACCCAAATTGCTTTTGATCATACGGAGGAATATGCACTGGGATAACATGAACACTGTGTGCCGATATTGTATTCATCCTTTAAAGCCGTAAACACTTCATTCCGAGTGACACCGGCCTGCTTTCCATTGGCTTGCAGGACATATACATGCCAGGCATGCCGGCCTTCATTATGAACAGACGGCGTGATCAGCTCTGACAAACGCGGCAATGTTATTCAGAATGATTCCGCCTGTAATCAACCCCTGTTTTCGTTTCCAGTGCCGAAAACAAGGCGAGTGTCGACTCAGTAACAGGGTAATTGGAAGCCGTAAATGACTGACGCGCCGCTTCTGCCCTTTGATACATGGCAGGATTTCGAAGAACCTCAATCAGGGTATGCGCTAATTCCTCCGGCTTTTCAAATATAAAATCGCCAAGAGACTCGTAATACGGGTACGTGCGGTTTCCGGTCGATTTTCCGATTAGTGCGGGTTTTTGAAACAGCATGGCCTCAAGACCCACCGTTGAGGTTTGCGTTACAGCGGCGTCAGCATACGCCAGGATATCGTACAGATCCATCTCTTTTTTGATGATTCTGCATGCTTTATGTTTTTTTGCCGCCGCATGATATATATCCAGCTTGTTTTTTCCGATTTCCCAAGGGTGAGGTTTAATGATAATTTGCAGCTGTTTTTGCGTGGAAAGCTCATCTAACACACTTGAATAAAATTCTTCCGAGAAGGGCTGTGTCGCGATCAAAACGATTTTTTTAGACGGGTGAAAGGCCAGCTTTCGATAAAATACTGACATGTCCATAGGTGTCCTGTTAAAAATGTCGTCAAAGCGGGGATGTCCCGTTATGAGAATCTGTTCTGGTTTGCAGCCTCTTTGTTGATACCAGCCAGCTTCATACGCGCCAAAAACAGCCTGATAGGTTGTAAAAACGGGCAAGAAGGCTTCATCTCCCATCAGCGCTCCATGCTGAAGGCAGAAACTCACGGCCCCTCTCCTTTCACATGTCAGAGCGAGCACCCTGCTGTAAATGTCTTCTGTCGTTCCAACAACAACGGCAGAAATGTTCTCTTTTGTGAATAAAGCATCTACTGTGTCAATGGCCTCCATGAACAAAGGAATATCCTTGAAAAGCCGTTCTCGAAATGCTTGATCACCGAATGCCGGGTGGTCATCATAAGCCGAAAGAATTGAAAAAGCCTTTTCAAGATACGGCTTCGGATCGCCTTTTTCACAAGAAGCGGCCACTTCAGGCTTGCTGATCACAGGCAAATCGCAATAATTTGGCTTACTCCATCTTGCCAAAACAGCAGTTTTCTCAGGATCAAATTGGTAGTAATTATCGTTTACAAAACGAAGGTGATCAAAATGCAAGATCACTTTTCCCTTCACGGGCGCGTCATTTGTTTTGGCAATGCTCTGTTTTTTCTCTTCAAAGAACGTCTGAATCTGACCTACATCGATATGCTGCTCCGCAGGCCCGAATAATTCCGGTTCTTCTTCCATCATCACTCTCAGCTCAGGGCTGATGTATTGGTAAAAATTACTGATAAGCCCGAGCGGAATCCCCTTGTAGCGAAGCCTGTCAAAAAGCTCCGCATACTTCCGGTACAGCACCCAATAATTGCTTAAATAGGCCGACAAACTCTCACCCCATTCCAAGCTTTCTTAATGATTCACGCAGTTCGCGGCAGTTGCGTTGCGGAGGAAGATTCCGTACGAACTCGTTTTTTTCTGACTCAAACAGCTGAAAATGAATGGATTGGTCTGTAATATAGTTCAGATCAAGCTCCTCGGCCAGCGGGTAAAACGGATAAAAATGATTGACTCTCCAAAAGAACCGGGCATCACCGATCCGATAAAACGCCGGGCTTTCATCCCAATAAGAGCCAAACGCCTCCTTCACCTTCTCAAGCACCGTATACCTGTGCATCACCGAGCAATGGTCAATTGCGCACGGGGCGTTCCACGTTACTTGACTGGCGGGCCTGACGGTTTCTTTTACAATGTCTTGATTCTCGTTTAAATGATAGGTTTTCGAACTTGAGTAGATCACAGCCTTTTCCGGGTGATCATCGAGTTCACGCACCATCTTTAACAGCCGATCCGGCATATAGATGTTGTCATCCGTCGCATAGGTGATATACTCACCCTCCGCCATCTCAATCGCTTGATTGATCAGCGCCGCGTATCTCGTTTTTTCCGTTCTTTCCTTCACTCCAGATATATCGCTTTGATAGAAATGCACACGGTTATCATTCAAAAAGGGACGTATTTCATTCAGCGTCTCTACATTTGAGTTGTCATCCATAATAAACAATTCAAAATCAGAAAAAGTTTGTGAGAGTATGCTTGAAATGGACTTTGCCACATAATCGCTTTTGTTATAGCTCGTCATTATCACTGAGACTTTCGGCAAATCCTACACCTCCTCCTTGAATTTTCACATCTGAAACTAACGTTATCTTATGTTGCTTAAGCGCAAGTTGCGCTAGGAAGACAGACTAATATGCGAAAAGATTGTGTACATCGATTGAAAAAACAGTGATCGGCCAGAGAAATCGGCACGCTCACTGTTCTTTTTTTCAGCATATTCCAAGCTTTGGCCTCATAAGGTGAAAGAGATAAAAATCGCACTAGCGACTAAGATCGTTTGTCATCGGGGGTGAGTCATCTCGGAGCGTTTATTTATACATCTGGAACATGTTCTGAATGGTTTTCATAAAAAGGAGGAACGATATGAAACCGAAAAAAAACCAATATCAGCAAATGCAGGGATATGATATGCAGGGGTATTCTCCTCAATTTGGCGCAAATCCGTATCCGCAGCCTCAAGGGCAAGGCCCGCAAATGCAAGGCCCAATGCAAGGTCCCCAAATGCAGACGATGGGACAAATGCAGCAAATGCCCATGCAGCAGGGGCAGCAAGGCTTCGGATTCCCTACTCAGCAGCAAGGCCAGGGCGGCGGGTTTCAAATTCCATCGGGGCAGACACCATCGGGCGGCCAAAACATTCCCGGCATGCTGCCTGTCGAGGAATCATACATCGAGAATATACTGCGCCTGAACAGGGGAAAAACGGCTACCATCTATATGACATTTGAAAACAGCAAGGAGTGGGGATCAAAGATTTTCCGCGGCGTCATCGAGGCGGCGGGCCGGGATCACATTATTATCAGCGATCCGAAAACAGGAACCCGCTACCTTCTGCTGACGATCTATCTTGATTACGTCACCTTTGATGAAGAAATTGCATACACGTACCCATACTCGATGTCATCCTATTCACCAAGATAAAGAAAAAAAAGCCAATCCTCATGATATGAGAGATTGGCTTTTTTCTTTATAGATATTTGACAGCTGCGACAACGATCATGATCCAAGAAATAATGAACGCCACACCGCCGAGCGGCGTGATTGCCCCAAGAATGGAAATTTGCGTCACACTGAGGATGTATAAGCTTCCGGAAAACAGCACAATCCCCGCAAACATCAGCCAGCCGGCTGTTGTGACACTGCCAATGCCGGATATTTTATCAGCGAGAAACGCGACAACAAAAAGCCCCAGCGCGTGATACATGTGATACTGCACGCCTGTGTGCCAAACCTGAAGATATTTATCAGGAATTTTCCCTTCTAATCCGTGTGCGCCAAATGCCCCGAGTCCCACGGCAAGCATGGCATTAATAGCGCCTAATATGATAAATACTTTCATCTATTCTCTCCCGCCTTTTCGTTAAACTCCTATCAATTATCATATCGCACCTGTATGAAAATTCAATGTTTGTTCTCCGATGACACGAGATTGTCGGATTTTCTCCTGCGCCATAGCTGAAACTGATCCATCGCTATTGCAGCAAGTGTCCCTAAGACAAGCCCATTGCTTAACAGAGAAATAAACACCGGATGCATATCCTTTAATGCACTTCCTGGCACAAACATAATGCCGACACCTGTAAGCAGTGAAATGCCGATCACAGCCCGCACTCTTTTCAGCTCTGATGTCTCATAGGAATCAAATTCAGCAAACGCCAAACCCACCATTGCCGAGAACACAACAAAGTTTACCGCGAATCCAACGGGTGACGGCAGGCTCGCAAACGCATTCATAAAAAACGGAATCACGCTGATGAAAACGACCAGCATACTGCCGAGAACAAACGGCTTTTTAGAAGACATCTTGGTTGTTTCAATAAAACCCGCCGCTCCCGAAATCGGAACCGGTGCAATGGCTCCAGACAAACCGCTCAGCAAATGACTGAATGAAGCCGCAAATCCGGCATGGCGCTCATGACGCTTCCCATCCGTCTGTTTCCCGAATTTTTTCACCGCAATGTCCACAACCTTCATACTTGCCAGCATGTTAACGATCAGCAGAATCGTAATAAAAACCGATGTGATGGCTAGGCCGCTGTTAAATAATGGGGCACCGAACGGCAACAGAGATGGCAGCTGAAACAGCCGATCCGGCCATTCGATCGGTTTTGCAACGCCCGCAGCCGCAAACAGTACCCATCCGCCGAAAAGAGCCAATAAAATAGAATATTGCTTTAAAAAAACGATATTAGAATTTGACATGATAAAAGCCGCGGCGACGACAACCAGCGCCAGGCCAAATACAAGACCATCCACGCTGTCTTTTAAATAGCCGATGCCAAGAAGCCCTTTTATAATCGGCTGGCTCAACTGCATGACGAGCAGCAGCAAATAGACCCCTGTCACAACCGGAGTAAACAAGGCAGCAAGCCGATCAATGACCTTGAAGACACTTAACAAAAAGAAACATACAGCGCTTACAAGAAGCGCCCCCTGCAAGCCGCGCAGTGTTTCGCCATATGTCGCAAACACCGTTCCGGTCAGGCCGCCGTAGATTGTGTACACTCCCCACCACAAGCCGGCAGGGCTTTCATTTATAGGCAGCCGGTGTCCTTTCAAACACTGAATAACTGCGGCAATTCCCAATACAAAAAAAGTGCTTTGAATCAGCCGTGCAGAATCTGAATGATCCAGATGAAACGATTGGGCAACCGCCACCGGAACAACAATCGCCGCGGCAATCATAAACGCTGCCCATTGCAGAGCGCCAAGAACCAATTTCACGTAAGCTCAACCTTTCTGATTAAAAATCAAATAAAGACTCTCCGTTTCCATCCTCTTCCTGCTCATCTTTTTCCTGCTTCCGATACTTGTTTAATCCGGCGCTGCCCATCATTTTTTCCATCAGCAGCTGGTCTGTCGAAGGCGGCGCCGACGGACTTGCCGTAACACTCGGCTGAATGCGCGGCGTGCTCCCCGTCTCCGGCTGATCCAGCACGACGTCGCACAAAGAACGGACGACCGCCACGTTGCGCTTCAGCTCCTCATCATGTTCGGCCGTCTTTGCTTTCTTCAATTCCTCTTCCATCTTCTGAATCAAAGCGGATATATGAATGTTCATAAAAAATCCTCCAAAAATAAAATGTAGTCTCCCTGCATTTTATCAAATTCCTGCCGCAAACGCAGATATGAGTTTGTTATTTTTTCTGACAGGAATCTCGCATTTGACAAGCAGAAGCCAATTTTCACATAATGAATCACCATGACCTGCAGGAAGGAGAGAGATTATGAACAGCATCCCCTCGATTGTCAGAAGCCATCAAGCATTTTTCGCGGCAGGGCATACAAAATCAATTGACTCAAGATTGGACGTCTTAAAGAAACTGAAACACACCATCAAAGCGTATGAAGCGGACATCACAGCCGCTCTCTATCAGGATCTTCACAAATCTGAACAAGAAGCGTACACAACGGAAATCGGCATTGTTCTTGAGGAAATCAGCTTTGTGATGAAACGGCTGAAAAAATGGGCCAAGCCGAAAAGAGTCAAAACGCCATTGACCCATATCGGTTCCAAAAGTGTTATTTTCCCCGAGCCGTATGGCACCGTCTTGGTGATTGCGCCATGGAATTATCCCCTGCAGCTGGCGCTTTCTCCGCTGATCGGAGCCATTGCAGCCGGAAACACGGTCGTTCTCAAACCCTCAGAATATACGCCAGCTGTTTCGGCTGTTCTTTCCGCTCTCATCCGTGACGTTTTTCCGGGTGATTATGTCGCTTTGGCGGAAGGCGGGCCGGACATCAGCACAGCTCTATTACAGCAGCCGTTTGACTACATATTTTTTACTGGAAGCGTGGCCGTAGGAAAAGTTGTCATGGAAGCGGCGGCCAAACAATTAATTCCCGTCACCTTAGAGCTCGGAGGAAAAAGTCCCTGCATCGTCCATAAGGATGCTGACATCAAGCTTGCCGCCAAGCGCATCGTTTTCGGGAAATTTACGAATGCGGGCCAAACCTGCATCGCACCGGATTACTTGCTCGTTCACGAAGACATCAAAACAGAGCTTACGGAAGAAATGAAGCGTGTCATTGGTGAGTTTTACGGACTGCAGCCCGAACTGAATCCGTCTTATGGCAAAATCGTCAGTGAACGCCACTACCAGCGGCTGCTGAGCTTTCTGAAAGACGGCGTCGCGCTAATTGGCGGCCAAGCAGACCACAGGCACCACAAAATAGCGCCGACCATTCTCGATCAGGTCACAGATGATTCCCCAGTGATGCAAGAGGAAATTTTCGGACCCATTCTTCCGCTGTTTGCATATCGCGGCATCGATGAAGTCATTGAGAAAGTCAAGTCGCGTCCCAAGCCGCTTGCCCTGTATGTGTTTACAACAAACCAAACAATTGAACGAGAGATAATAGAAAACCTGTCGTTTGGCGGCGGCTGTGTCAACGATACGTTGATGCATGTCGCGACACCGTATTTGCCATTCGGCGGCGTGGGAGAAAGCGGAATCGGCAGCTATCACGGATTTGACAGCTTTAACACATTTACGCACAAAAAAAGCGTCGTCAAGCAAACGAACCGCTTCGACTTCGCTTTCCGTTATCCATCATCCAAAAACGGCCTGCGTTTGATACGGAAAATACTCAAATAAAAAAGCGCAGGTCATCTGCGCTTTTTATAAATCCTTTATACACCAATCAATCGGAGCCTCCCCCATTTTCTCCAAGTAGGCATTTGCCCGCGAAAATGGCTTGCTGCCAAAAAATCCGTTTCTTGCTGAAAACGGGCTGGGATGCGTCGATTCAATAATAAAATGCTTGGACGTGTCGATTCGTTCTTTTTTCATTTGGGCATGCCGGCCCCACAGTATAAAAATAATCGGCCGTTCTCTTTCATTCAGCACATCAATTATCCGGTCAGTCAGCTGCTCCCAGCCTTTTCCCTTATGGGAATTCGCCTGTCCGCGCCGCACTGTGAGCACGGTATTCAGCAAAAGAACCCCCTGCTCCGCCCAGCTGACGAGCGACCCGTGATTCGGTATGCTGCAGCCGATATCATCCTGAAGCTCAAGAAAAATATTTTTCAATGAAGGCGGCTGCTTCACACCCGGCTTTACGGAGAAGCTTAAGCCTTGAGCCTGTCCAGGTCCATGATACGGATCTTGACCGAGAATAACCACCTTGACATCATCGTACGGCGTGTAGTGCAGCGCATTAAAGATATCGCGGCTGTCCGGATAGATCGTCTCCTCCATGTATTCCCGCTTCAGCATTTCTCTCAGCTCTAGATAATACGGTTTTTCAAACTCTTCCTTCAGCTGTTCCCACCAGCTGTCCTGCAAAAGCTGTTTCAAGATGCAAACCTCCTTACGAACGATGAAGTCTGGAATAGACAGGTTTGCCATCCCAAACAATCTCACTTTGTGCTTCCCGCCTCTTCATGTCAGGCTCTTCAAGCAGGACGGCAAAGTTTTTCGTCGGCAGTTCCCCTAGTCCGTGCTTCTCACTTAAACGATCCAAATATTGCTTCCGCTTGGCGCCAAGGTCTGCGGACTGATTGTCTCCCGCGTCACTGAATGCATATATCACACTGGCACAAGGCACACGCTTGATCCGGTAATCCTTCGCTGCACGCAAGTAAAAATCCCAGTCCCAATAATTATGCACATCAGCATCGAAATACCCGATCTCATCGTGCAGGAAACGTCTGTACATGCTGCCCGACGGCACGTAGGTCGAGAACACTCTCATATCCTCATAATCAGCGGTATACGCAAATAACTTCCGCGAAATCGGATATCTTGTCCCTTCCCTCTCTTCAAACGACACAATTTCGGCATCAGAATGAACGAAATCTGCCGTTTCCATTTCCTTCGCCATTCTTTCCAGATGGCCCGGCGTGAAGAAATCATCATCATCACAAAGCATGATACAGTCGCCTGATACCTCTTTGACACCCACATTTCTCGCTTCCACATGGCCTGAGTTCTTTTCTAAATCAATCACAGCAATCGGCAGCTCCGGATACAGTGCTTTGGCCTGCTCAACCGACTCCCCGGCATCATTGACAATAATGACTTCATACGGCTTCATAGTCTGCTGTGAAATCGACTCCAACAACTCGCACAAAGCCGGAATCCGATTATAGGTCACAATTACGATAGAAATCTTCATGATGCTCTCCTTCTCATTTTCATAGTCATGTACTATTAAAACATATATTGGACGGGAGATCAGTGGGAATATCCTACCGAACTGTGAAATGGAAACTACAGAAACAGCAAAGTGACGCCTACCAGAAGCACCATAATCAGCATCAGCTCTCCACATACACGAACGACATCTTTCAGGCGGACGCCATTCGGCAGGAAGAGATGCCATAGCTTAGATTGATAGACCGGCAGCAGCACCAATGCGTAAGAAAGGCACAAAAAAGTGAATGCCGGCGGAACAAAAGCACAGCCTGCATCGTCCCAATCTCTCACAATTTCAGAAACACTCGTTCCATCTGACAAGAACAAACCAATCAACAAGGCCAGCAAAACAAAGGATCCCAATTGAACATCAAACAGCCGCATGCGTTGGTGGCAAGCAATCCAGAGTGCCCAAAACCAGCCAATAGAATAGAATAATAATAGAAAAACGATTGCACCAGCAGTAAAAACAACATCTGGCATCCTATCGAGCAAAAAAACAAGCGGTACGGACATGGCCATAACCAAAAGCATGGATGCACCCACAAACAAAAATACAGCCACATGAATAACAAAACCATATAAACAAGAGCCGAGTCTCATGACAATCCCCCTTCATTACATAGAATTTCTATGTACATACCTAAAAAATCAGGCAAGCTGGCGCCTGCCAAAATAACAGCCTATTCGCCCGCACGCCGGAAATAACAGCGTAGCACAAGCACACGCCCCTATAAACCAAGGTGTCAGCAAGGATTGAAACAGCGCAGCAGGAACTAGATCAAACAGAAAAACAAACATAAAAATAACGTTCGGCACCATAGAAATAAGAATCGTATGTAAAACAAGCCGTTCACCGCGTTGACCGAACTCCCTAACGCCTTGGTACCCAATCAGCACCCAATAGAGAATATAAGCAGCTAAAATCAGCCACACAGAAACAGAAATGCCTTTCCACACTGCATGAACAAAGGGAGATTCTAACCATGCATGCAATACTGTAATGGTAATACCTGCTGCAAATAAAGCACTATTGCAGAATAGATGGAATAATAAAAACGTACGGGCGAATACAGGCTGTTCTTTCTGAAAGGATGATACAATCTCATCCGGTGTGCCAAATTCCCGAAGCAAACATTCCATGGCTTCTGCCTCACTCTTCCCCTCTTGAATGGAGTGAAACAAGTGGTGTTCAATATGGTTTTCGATCTCTTCGATCATCGCTTCACTATCAGAAACCCCTTTAAGCCCGTTTTTCACTTTATATATATAAGTCTCTTTATCCATTCTGTCCGCCCCGCTTCAGCATTCGGTCCATCATAGCTGAAAACACGCTCCATTCCTTTGTGCGCTCTGCCAGGATCTCTCTGCCGTCTTCTGTAATCCGATAATACTTACGATCCGGGCCTTTCTCCTGCTTCTCCCAATATGAAGAAATATATCCTTGCCGTTCAAGTTTATGAAGGGAAGGATACAATGTTCCCTCTTTCATCTGCAGTTCATTATCGCTGCGGCTTCCCATCTCTTTTACAAGCTCATAGCCATACATCGGCCTCTCATTCAGGAGCGTTAATACCAATATCACAGTGCTGCCTTTAATCAGCTCACGATTTAACATGACAAAACCCCTACCTAGTTTTCTTATGTAGCATTGTACGAAATCACCCTGAAACTGTCAATTGATTCCTATAAACCTTTCGTATTGTGATAAGCAGAAAATCTAACTATAATGAGATATAAAACATTGATGGAGGTTCAACACATGTCTATGCATAAAGCACTCACGATTGCCGGCTCCGATTCCAGCGGCGGCGCGGGAATTCAAGCTGATTTAAAAACATTTCAAGAAAAAAACGTATATGGGATGACAGCCTTAACGGTGATCGTTGCAATGGACCCGAACAACAGCTGGGATCATCAAGTCTTTCCGATCGATCCAGACACGATTCGCGCACAGCTCGCAACGATTGTAGACGGCATTGGTGTGGACGCCATGAAAACGGGAATGCTGCCAACCGTTGAGATTATCGAGCTTGCGGCGAAAACGATCAAAGAAAAACAACTGCAAAACGTCGTGATTGATCCGGTTATGGTATGCAAAGGGGCAAATGAGGTTCTTTATCCGGAGCACGCGCAAGCCCTGCGTGAACAATTGGCACCGCTCGCTACCGTGATTACGCCAAACCTGTTCGAAGCCAGCCAGCTCAGCGGCATGGGTGAATTAAAAACGATTGAAGACATGAAAGAAGCGGCGAAAAAAATCCACGCCCTCGGCGCTCAATATGTTGTGATTACAGGCGGAGGCAAGCTGAAGCACGAAAAAGCTGTAGACGTTCTATATGACGGAGAAACAGCGGAAGTCCTTGAAAGTGAAATGATTGATACGCCTTATACACATGGCGCCGGCTGTACGTTCTCCGCAGCGGTGACAGCAGAACTCGCGAAAGGCGCGGAAGTCAAAGAAGCAATTTACGCGGCGAAAGAATTTATTACTGCTGCGATTCAAGAGTCCTTCCCGTTGAATCAGTATGTCGGACCTACGAAGCATTCTGCTTTGCGCCTGAATAAACAATCATAAACAAAATCGGCTGCCTTCCAAAGAGGCAGCCTTTTTTTATTCTCGGAGACTTTTCACAGAAAAAACTGCCGATCACATCGGCAGCCTGTTTATTTGGTCTTTAAATTGTTCGCAGATGACCTCAAAAATATCTCTATGGATTGAACAAAAAGTGCATATTCCTTCATTTGTTCATATGCCCGTGAAAGGGTTTCTGCCGCTTCACTATGCGGTGTTGTTCCCCGTAGCATTTTTTTCAGCTGAAGCAGCACATCCTTATATTCTTCCCGCTTATCCTCAACTTGATCCGCAGCCTTTTCTAAACATTCCGGTGTTATCTTCTGTTCATGTATATTCAAGAAAACAACTCCTTTTACAGAAAAAAATGTAGGTTATCGTTGAAGAATAGCACAGATGGCACAGATTTCACATAAGAAAAAAGAAGGATTTTCTACATAAGTGTCCAAATTCCGACTTTCATTTCAGATCTTCCGTTTGATCTCGCAGTCACTTGATCATTTCCCGGGAAAGGAAAATATCTTGCGCTGAATACCTCTTCCCCATGATTGATAAAGACTTCCACTGATGACGCGTCGATAAACATGTGCACTGTGTGCAGATTGCTGATGCGGCAATGTCTCGCTTCTGTTTTTGTACCGTCAAAGCTTGTGCGCTCTAGTGTGATAAGCCCCTCTTCCTTCCGGAAAGAGAATGTGGCAGTGGCGCGGATATCGATTTCAAAACCAGACTCCGTATCAATGTCTTCAATCAAAATTTCAGCTCTTTCAGGATTTTCAACTGGCAGCGTACCAGACGATCCATACATGTTGATTTGAACTTCCTGCCCATTTTTCCGCATCGCTTTCAGCTCAGGAAGCGGCTGCTGTATCAGCTTCTCCCCTGATAGCGTCAGCTGTCTCGGCAGCGTCATACAGTGAATCCAGTGATAATCTTTCGTCGGATGATACTTCTCATCCTGATCAGGTACAGCCATCCACGCAAACAGTATCCGGCGCCCCTGATCGTCTTCAAGTGTCTGCGGCGCGTAAAAATCAAAGCCTTGATCAAGCTCCGTAAACGCAGCATGCATCAGCCCCGTTTTTTCATAATCGAGCTGCCCTACAAAATATCCAGATTGATACACATTTTGATAACGATAGCCGTCAGCTTCAAGTCCTTGGGGCGAGACAATCAGCACGTCGGAGCCTTGAAGAGAAAACAGGTCAGGGCACTCCCACATATATCCGAAATCATTCAGTCCGTTGAGGCCGGCACCTGTTATCGGGCCGAGAAACGTCCACTCAGTCAAGTTATTGGAAGTAAACAAAACAGCTTGGCCCTTCATGTTCTCCGTTTGCGCACCGATCACCATATACCATTTTCCTTCATGCTCCCACACCTTCGGATCACGAAAATGAGCTGTATAGCCTTCAGGTAGACGGGCCACGACACCTTTTTTCTCAAAGGTCAGCCCATCGTCCGATACAGCAACGCACTGATACGTTTCTCGATTCCCATCCTGGTCCCTGACATTTCCTGTGTAAAACAGATAGAGCCGGTCATCCTTGACAACAGCGCTGCCCGAGTAGCAGCCGTTTTTATCAAACCAATCACTCGGAGCCAGCGCAATCTCTTCCCGCTTCCAGCTCACAAAATCACATGTCGTATAATGCCCCCAAAACTTTGCCCCGTGCCCCGTCTGAAACGGCTGCCACTGAAAAAACAAATGATAGACTCCCTTCCAATACACCACGCCATTTGGATCATTCAGCAAACCAACCGGGGGCATGATGTGAAAGTGCTGGCGGTGCGGATCGCTGTCAGCAATATGTTCTTTCTTCTCAACTTCTTCATAAGCCCGGCGACGCAGCTCCTGATCATGTGCTGTCATTTTTTTCTCTCCTCATCTTCGTTTATTTTCATGACAAACGCCGCAATGAACGCTGATACTGCCGCAATAACCATTCCAATCATATAGTTCACTAGATTTCCAAATCCAAACGGTGCTGCAATGGCGATCATCGGAATGCCTGTTAACCCGTAAGCGTTTGCAGCAACATGTGTAAAGACGACATACGCGCCGCCCAGCGCGCCTCCAATCATCGCGGCGATAAACGGCTTCCGGTAGCGAAGGTTTACCCCGAAAATGACGGGCTCAGTAATGCCAAGAAAAGCAGAAAATGCCGCCGGAAGAGCGATTTCCTTCGTTTTTGCCTTTTTCGCTAAAAAGAAGACGGCAAGGCCGGCCCCGCCTTGGGCGACATTTGCCATAGACCAAATCGGCAATAAATAGTTCCTGCCAAGATCTGAAATAAGCCCCGCCTCAATCGCATGGAAGCTGTGATGAACACCTGTGAGGACGATCAGTGAATAGGTGCCTCCAAAAAGAAGGCCTGCGACAAAACCGGCATGATCATACACATATGTTAAAGCAACAGTAATACCGGAGCCAAGCGCTCTTCCTAAAGGGCCGATGGCAATAAATGCGACAAACCCGGTGACAATGACAGTAACAAAAGGCGTAACCAGCAAATCGACCGCATGCGGAACCACTTTTCTTGTCCATTTCTCTACCTTGCTCATGACGTAAACTGCCAGCAGGACAGGGATGACGGTTCCCTGATAACCGAGGAGCGCGATATCAAACCCGAAAAGATGCATATAATCAGGTGACGCTTCCGCCAAACCCCATGGATTCAAAAGCGTCGGGTGTATCATGATTCCCCCGATGACCGCTCCTAAATACGGATTGCTTCCAAACTCTTTTGAAGCGCTGACCCCGATCAAAATCGGCAGGAAGATGAATGCCGCGCTTGAAAACATATCAAGGAGCTGCAGCAGCGCAGAGTCCTTACTCATCCAATGAAAGGCATTGATCATTCCCAATAACCCCATTAACAGGCCGCTGGCTACGATGGCTGGAATGATCGGAACAAAAATATTCGAAAGCGTTTTCGCAAATCTCGCCGCAGGATTCAGTTTCTCTTTAGCAGCATCCTGGTGATTCACATGTTCTTCACGCTCTACATCGGCTTCCTTAGAAAAAGCATCATACACTTTATTGACAAGGCCTGTTCCAAAAATAATCTGGTATTGGCCTGAACTGCTGAAAGCGCCTTTGACGCCTTCAAGCTCTTCTACTTGTGCTTGATCTATCTTTGATTCATCCTTAATCACTAAACGCAGTCTTGTCGCACAATGAGCCGCGCTGATAATGTTTTCTTTTCCCCCGAGAAGCTCAATGAGGCGTTTTGCAGTCTCTTTGTAATCCATCTTCTTCTCCCCCTTTTATAAACAAAAAAGACCTAAAATTCGCCAACGAATAAAGGACACAGCGATCCTTTTTCATTTACGCAAATTTTAGGTCTTGCCTGCTTTACCAGTCACAATCCCGCTTATTCAGATTAAGAATACGCTTTCATCATAAAACATGACAGCGTTTTCGTCAACTGTTTTTTAGTTAAAAAGTTTGATAGAACATGTAGACATAAATTCGTAAAAAATATTTGTGAAACACTTCACAATATCATGCTATACTATGCTCATCTATCAAAGAAAGCAGGAAAAGACAATGGAAACGCAAGCATTGCAAAAGGTTGAAGAGTATGCTTTAAGAAAACAAGACATATTCGTTTCAAGCAAAATCCGTTATTTGCTCAGATCCATTTTGGCCAGCATGTTTATTGGTTTTGGCATTACAGCCGCAAGCAAAACAGGCAGCTATTTCTCTATTGCCGACTCACCGTTTGCCTTTCCGGCTGCCGCTGTGACATTTGGAGCTGCTATTGTATTAATTGCCTACGGAGGCGGGGATTTATTCACCGGCAACACCTTTTATTTCACTTATACCGCACTCCGGAAAAGAATCCGCTGGCGCGATACCCTGTATTTGTGGGCTTTCAGCTATACCGGCAATTTGATCGGAGCCGTTTTATTTGCGATTCTTATCAGCGCAACCGGGCTTTTCGAGGGGGCATCCCATTCCTTTTTGATTCAATTGGCAGAGCATAAGATGGAGCCGCCGGCGTCAGAGCTGTTTTTCCGAGGAATGCTGTGCAATTGGCTTGTATGTCTCGCTTTTTTCATTCCGATGTCTCTCAAAGGAGAAGGAGCAAAGCTGTTTGCCATGATGCTTTTCGTTTTCTGCTTTTTTATTTCCGGTTTCGAACACAGCATTGCCAATATGTGCACATTTGCGATCTCACTTTTGATTGATCACCCTGATACAGTCACACTGGCGGGAGTAGTCAGAAACTTAATTCCTGTTACGCTCGGCAATCTGGCCGCAGGAATTGTGATGATGGGCTGGATGTATCACACGCTGAATGCCGATAAATAAAAAAACTTCCAGAGATCACTCCCTGCAAGTCAAAGCGGTTATTCCGAGAGATCTTGAAGACGCTGGACATGCAGCGTGATATAGCCGGCCTCGGACTCCGGCAAATGTAATTGATATTCATTTTTCAGAAACTCCGCCAGCTCCAGCGCACATTGATAGGCAAATGAATACTTTTTTTGGATGAAATAAAGCATCTCTTCGTCCATGACATGAAACGCTTCATTTGATTCCAACCGGCTGACCGCGTATCGCAAATGCGTGACAAGGCGTTGATAGGAAATGCTGTTCTCATCCACCTTTCGATTAAAATAGTTTTCTATTTTCTCTATCATTTCTTTTATCATCGTCGTATGCTTCAGCGCTGAATACATACTCTCCGCATCCATCTTTGCCGTATGGATGTGAAGGGCAATATAACCCGCTTCATCTTCAGGCAGAGACACGCCCAATGTCTCTTTTACATGACCGATCGCCCACAGGCCGATCTCGTATTCTTTTTTATAGAGCGCCTTTATCTCATGCAATAATTTATTTTGCACAAGCAGCCCATTTTGAATCCTTTCGATCGCAAAGGACAAATGGTCAGAAAGCGCGATATGAATATGGTCGCTCAGCGGCGCCGCGAGCTCCCCTTCCGCATAGCTGATGATATCCTCAGCTATATCAATATGCTCCTCCGGCAGCGTTTGCAAGATTTGTTTAAACTTTTCATTCTCGTCGTGCACGACAAATATCTTTTCTACTTTATTCATAGGGATAAGATCATTTTTCTTTTTTTGAAAAGCGATTCCCGGTCCCATCACAATTTTTTCCTGATCATCCTCTTTAATTAAAGCCGCATTGTTGTTTAATACTTTATAGATTTTCAAGAGGCTCTCTCTCCCGCCAATTAGCTTTTATGACTGGGATTTTACCTCCTTTTGACCGCCATGTAAAGATGCGGGCCGGCCCTCTCCTGCTTTGGCGATTCCTTGAAGGCTTGCAGACATCTTCTTTTATAGAGAGCGGCGGCTTTCGCTTTCTGTTTTTCTTCGTCATTCACAGCCATCCGCCATTCATAAAACGAAACCAGTCCTGCGGCTTGCACCGCCGCTTTTCTTTGATATGTACGCTGAGCCGAATAAATAGCGGCAGCCGCATGTTTTCGGTCCGGCGCCACCCAGTTCATCAAAAAGACCATCCACACCCGTAAAGATACAAGCAAACGTTTCATAGAAAACATCCCTCCGCTTCTTTTTGGCAGGCAGCCTTTTTAGCAGCCCGTTTTTTCAGCCGCAGCCCGCAAGAAAAGACGGCCGATTTCTTTTCTCGCAAACTAGCAGCTCTAGCAAAACTCATGACTCTATGATAGACCGTGGAAAGAGAATTCTTTGTCACAATATGAGTGAAAAAACAAACTAGTTTTAAGAAGTTTTGTTGAAAGCTGAAAGAAATGAAATGAAAATTGGAGAACCGCTTTAAAAAGTTTATACACAAGTTATCCCAAAGATAAGAACAACTTAATCACAAGAGATATCCACATGTCCACAAACACCATCTATATTTTGTATAAGAACATATATTCCCAACTATATATATACACAGCTTTATTCACTTATACACAGGGTTCTGTGTATAACTCCTTCCTTATACACAACCAAAATCCAATAAATGGTCCAAATGACACAAGGATTTTTTTGAATTTTCAAGAAATATATACTAGATCTTCAACATTTTTTCTTAACTCAAAGGGGGAAACACATTGAAAAACGGGATTATTCGCTTTCTGCTTCTAGGTCTTGTTTTATTCTTTACGTTATCCACAGGCATGACAGGGGTACAGGCAGCACCGGTTTCTTCAAAAGGATCGGCAGACCTGGAAAAAGCCGAGTTATTCGGTGATATTGACATGACAACAAGCAAACAAACAACGGTGATTGTGGAATTAAAAGAAAAATCCTTGGCAGAGGCGAAGGAAGCGGGAGTAAACCAAACGAAAAGCAAGCTCAAAAACGCCCGCTCAAAAGCAAAAAACAAAGCCGTGAAAGCGGTGAAAAACGGAAAAGTAAAACGAGAATATGAACAGGTTTTCTCCGGATTTTCTATGAAGCTCCCAGCTAATGAAATTCCAAAACTCCTAGCAGTAGATGACGTTAAAGCTGTGTACCCGAACGTCACTTACAAAACAGACAATATAAAGGAGAAAGATGTCACCATCTCCGAGGACGCTGTATCTCCGCAAATGGATGACAGCGCGCCATATATCGGAGCAAACGACGCTTGGGATTTAGGCTACACTGGGAAAGGCGTCAAAGTCGCTGTTATTGATACAGGGGTTGAGTACAATCACCCTGATCTGAAGAAAAACTTCGGACAATATAAAGGATACGATTTTGTAGACAATGATTACGATCCGAAAGAAACACCAACGGGCGATCCGAGAGGCGAAGCCACTGACCACGGAACACACGTGGCCGGAACTGTCGCTGCGAACGGTACGATTAAAGGCGTAGCACCTGATGCAACACTTCTCGCTTACCGCGTTCTCGGACCGGGAGGAAGCGGCACAACAGAAAACGTCATTGCAGGCGTGGAACGTGCAGTTCAGGACGGCGCAGATGTGATGAACCTGTCTCTCGGAAACTCATTAAACAACCCGGACTGGGCGACAAGCACAGCGCTTGATTGGGCCATGTCAGAGGGCGTTGTCGCTGTTACATCAAATGGAAACAGCGGACCGAACGGCTGGACCGTCGGATCGCCTGGCACATCCAGAGAAGCGATTTCTGTCGGTGCAACGCAGCTTCCGCTCAATGAATACGCTGTCTCATTCGGCTCTTACTCTTCAGCAAAAGTCATGGGCTATGACAAAGAAGATGACGTTAAGGGACTTCACAATAAAGAGGTCGAGCTTGTCGACGCTGGTCTCGGCGAAGAAAAGGATTTTGAAGGAAAAGATCTGAAAGGCAAAGTGGCACTCGTCAAACGGGGCAGCATTGCTTTTGTGGATAAAGCGGACAACGCCAAAAAAGCAGGCGCCATCGGCATGGTTGTGTATAACAATTTATCTGGGGAAATTGAAGCCAATGTGCCTGGCATGTCTGTGCCAACGATTAAGCTTTCATTAGAAGACGGTGAAAAGCTCATCAGCGCCATGAAAGCTGGCGAGACAAAAGCAACATTCAAGTTGACGGTCTCAAAAACGCTCGGTGAACAGGTTGCCGATTTCTCATCCCGCGGCCCTGTGATGGATACGTGGATGATTAAGCCGGATATTTCCGCCCCAGGCGTCAATATTGTCAGCACCATTCCAACACATGATCCTGACAGCCCATATGGCTACGGGTCAAAACAAGGAACGAGCATGGCATCACCTCATATCGCCGGAGCGGTTGCCGTCATCAAACAAGCTAAACCGAAATGGAGCGTTGAACAGATCAAAGCTGCCATCATGAATACCGCTGTCACATTAAAGAATGGCGACGGAGAAGTATATCCGCATAATGCCCAGGGTGCAGGCAGCGCAAGAATCATGAACGCGATCAAAGCCGACTCGTTCGTCTCACCGGGAAGCTACTCGTACGGCACATTTTTGAAGGAAAAAGGAAACGAAACGAAGAAAAAGACCTTTACAATTGAAAATCAATCTTCCATTAGGAAGTCATACACGCTGGAATACTCATTCAACGGAAGCGGTATTTCCACATCCGGCACAAGCCGTGTTGTGATTCCGGCTCATAAAACCGGAAAAGCCACTGCAACAGTAAAGGTCAATACAAAGAAAACAAAAGCAGGCACCTATGAAGGAACAGTCATCGTAAGAGAAGGCGGAAAAACCGTCGCCAAGGTACCTACATTGCTGATCGTTAAAGAGCCGGATTATCCGAGGGTAACGTCTGTATCAGTTAATGAGGGCTCTGAGCAAGGCACCTATGAAATTGAAACCTACCTTCCTGCGGGAGCGGAAGAGCTGGCATTCCTTGTCTATGACAGCAACCTTGACTTTGCAGGCCAAGCAGGTATTTATAAACATCAAGATAAAGGCTACCAGTACTTTGACTGGGACGGCACGATCAATGGGGGTACAACACTTCCAGCCGGTGAATATTATATGCTCGCCTATGCAGCCAACAAAGGAAAATCAAGTCAAGTTCTGACCGAAGAGCCTTTTACTGTTGAATAAAAAGCAGCCCTGCCGAGAAACATCGGCGGGGCTTTTTCCATACAGGCTTTAACGGCTTCATGCCTCGGCAAACGCCTCCTGTAAAAGGCAATAAGAATGAAGTTTATCCTCAAATCGATTCGTAATGGTTACCGCCATGATTTCCTCTGTATCATAAGCCTTACTCAAGGACATCAGCTGGTCCTTGACCTGTTTTTTCGTACCGACAATCATTCGGTTTCTGTTATCAGCAATTCGTCTTTGTTCATAAGGAGAGTACGTATTGTTCCGGACAGCTTCATAATCAGGAACGCCTTCTAAAGGAATGCCCTGCTCCCCCGCCAAGAGAGTAAAATCAAGCACTGCCGCAAGCTGTTCCGCTTTCTCCTCTGTATCCGCACATAGGACAAAAACAGCAACTGCCGCCCGAGGCGTTTCTCCTAACACAGATGGCTTAAATCGTCTCTTATATTGTCTGACCGTATCCTCTCCGCCCTCGCCATTAATAAAGTGAGCAAACATATAGCCGGCACCCGATTCAGCGGCAAGCAAGGCACTTTCTCCGGATGAACCGAGCAGCCACACATCCGGTGCGCTGGATATATGAGGCGCAGCCGTCAGATTCGGAAAACGGTGTTTGTCATCCGCCAAATCATGCAAATACATCGTCAGTTCCTTGATTTGCTGCGGATACTGATCAGCATTGCGCTTTCCGCCGTCATTGAGCGCCCAAGATGCAATCGGCATTCCTCCCGGCGCTCTGCCTAGGCCGAGATCAATTCTTCCCGGCGTCAAACCTTCCAGCACACGAAAATTCTCCGCTACTTTATAGGCACTGTAGTGCGGCAGCATAACACCGCCTGACCCCACCCTGATCCGGTTCGTTTTCGCCGCAATATGGCTGATCAGCACCTCTGGACTGGACCCTGCCAGGCGCTTTGAAAAGTGATGCTCTGAAACCCAAAATCTCTTATATCCAAGACCCTCAGCCGCCTGGGCAAGCTCAACGGTTTCCCTTAATGCCGTTTCTGCCGAGCTTCCCTCGGACACCGGAGATTGATCTAATATACTTAATGATAACATCCCTACCACCTCGTCCTCATCGTATCACTGATCCATTATTTTTTCTTCTAAGCCGCTCACACTGTTCATCAGTGTCTCCCGATCAATCGTCATTTATTTGTGTCAACTTGTCTCTATTTGTCGGAATATGTTACACGTGAAACATAAAAACCTCTCCGCCAGCGGAGAGGTTTCACATTTAGTTCTTATTAAAGCCTTTTTCTTTCACATATTCATTTAAGTACGTACGCGGTTTCTGCTTCATAAAGTTCAGAATTTGATCAGACCACGTTTCCACCCGCTGACCATTTGTTCTTTCTCTATAATAATCAGAAATGGTTTTGTCATATGCACTCATATGTTTACGAAAATCCTCGTCATTCACGTTATAGGTATTTTCATGATATACAGCCTGCTTCGGCAATCTCGGTTTTTTGCCGGATGGGTTGGCAGGATGTCCTACAGCCAGGCCAAAAAGCGGGAGCACATGGTCAGGCGTTTGCAGCACCTCTGTCACCTTGTCCAGTTCATTCCGAATGCCTCCGATATAACATATGCCAAGCCCCATTGATTCTGCGGCGATGCTCATATTTTGAGCCGCAAGCGCAGCATCAATTAAACTGACCATAAACATTTCCGTATTTTCCAGCAGCTCAGAGATATGTTCGCCTTTTTCTTCAGCCAGTTTTTGATGACGGTACAAGTCCGCGCAAAACACAAAAAAGTGACCGTTATGTTCAACATAAGGCTGATTCCCCGCAAGCACAGACAGCTCACGTTTTTTCTCCGGATCGGAAACACCGATAATCGTATAAGCCTGCACATAGCTGGACGTAGGCGCAGCCTGCGCGCTTTTCACTAATGTATCAATTTCCTCAGCTGTCAAAAGCTGATCAGTAAATGATCGGATCGACCGATGGTTTAAAATGGTTTCAATTGTGTTGTTCATCACAAGAACCTCCTTATCTGTTTTTATCATATCCGAAAAAAAGCGAACTCAAAAGTGAAATGCTCTACAAAAAAAGAGACAGCCCTTAAAGGCTGTCTGCATTTTATGAATTAAACAAATAACTTCTGTATCTCGTCAGCTGAACACTCGCATTATACACAATACCGAAACCAATTAACGTGGCAAGCGTCGAGCTTCCCCCATAGCTGACAAACAGCAGCGGAATCCCTGTAACAGGCATAATACCGATATTCATCCCGATATTCTGGAATGTGTGGATCACAATTAACGCCGTATAACCTACGCAAAAGAAAGAAGCAAAACGGTTGAATGGATGGATCTTGTCAATCAAAACGACAAGTCTATAGATTAAGAAGAAGAACATGATAACCACAATGGCACAGCCTAAAAATCCGAAGCTTTCACCTAAAATAGCAAAAATAAAGTCAGTCTGTCCCTCTGGTACATAAACCTTCAAGTTATGAACACCATTTCCGATAATCCCGCCTGAGCCGATAGCCATGACGGCCTGATCAACCTGCCAGCCGCTATTTGCATCTTCCTGAGTTGTTCCATTTGAATCAGAAACCCAAGATGTAACCCTGTTAATTTGATACTCTTGAATACCCACTGACTTAGCAACATCAGGAAAATTAATCATGACTAACAAGGCAAGAGTAATAAGTAAGATACCTGAACCGCCAATGATCGCGATCAGCTTCCAGTTTACTCCTGACATAAAGACCATGACAATCACAATAAACATACATATTCCTGCTGTACCAGCATCCTGCAGAAGGATAAGTCCGATTGGCACTACTGCAACGCCTGCTATCTTCAACAAAAGATAGACATCATCTCTAAGTGAACGAACTTTTTTAGGATTCGCCTTAGATATAACCGAGGCCACCATCATCATGAGCCCTATCTTCATAAATTCAGAAGGCTGCAACGTAACAGGTCCAAATTGGAACCAGCTTTTTGCACCATTTTTTACAGGGGCGATAGACTCAGGGCTAATCCTTAATATCAATAACAATAAGATTCCAAATATAAACACATATAAACTAAGTTTCTCTAGTTGCTCTAAATCGAAATAAAGTAGTGCCGTTATTGCAACAATGCCCAATACATAATAAACGATTTGTTTCTTCCAAGCACCGTCTCCATACTGCCCAAACTGACCGGCAGCATAAATTGATACTACACTTATGATAAAAAACACACAAAATATAAAAATCAAATCCCCCTGATAAAAGGGGCTTTGCTGTTTCTTATATCGACTCATTCTATCCCGCCTTACATTTTCATCGGAAAATCACTAATGTTTATTATACATGAACCACGTTCAAGATGACACGTGAAGCTCGTTTCCTTTTTTGTTTTTTGCGCGCAGTTGTGGCGCTTTTTCAGCTACACGAAATATGACGTATCATAAACCGAAATGTTTCGATTGACACAAAACTTTTCAAATGAAAAAACCCCTATTTCTAAAGGGTCATGCATGCAGTCTCTTATTAAATATGTATTTATTGAAGGTTCCTTTCGTACAGCAAGTTGCTAGAAAACCAAGGCAGAAGTAAACAAACTGCTCCATTCTCTCGGTTTCCATACATTCTCCTAGCGGATAGGCGATAAAAAATAAGGCAATAGTGCCAGATCATTTCCACAATTACCTGTATCAATTTCTGGAAAACATGGTATAATAATTGTAACAAAACGTTCACAAAACAACCACAAAACAGACACAATTCATTTCCTCTACTTCATTTTTGTAAACGCTGTCACAAAATGAAAGGAGACGGGTATGATGGACATGTTTTTTGCTTATTTACTGGTTGCCAGCGCTACTCCCCTCTTTATTTGGCTCGATAACAAAAAAGTCGCACTCTCTGCTATTCCGCCAATTATTTTAATGTGGGTATTCTTCTTCTTTTACGCAACAGAAAGCCTTTCTCCACTCGGACACACTCTCATGATTATCCTGTTTGCCGTCAACGTCATTGTCGCTCATATTGCGGCCTTTATCATTTATGGCCTTCCTTATCTTCGCAGAAAGCGAAGCAGCAGCTGAAACAGTAAAAAACCCTCTTCTGGACGAAGAGGGTTTTTTGCTTATTCGTTGTGGCCTGAGTGCTCTGAGTGTTCAGCGCCTCCAGGAGGATTTCCATCCATGTGGTCACCGTGATGATAGTGAGCCGCGAAAATCCAGATGGATCCAAGCACGATAACGATCGCGCCGAAGAATCCGAACAGCGTGTTTCCAACTTGGATACCGCCGTTTTCGCTCTCTGTCATGTGCATGAACATGAGGAGCTGGAGCGCCGCCTGAATGAAGGCGAAGCCGAAAATGATCCAAAGTTTTGCTGATGAGCTCAGGTCAGTATACACTGCAACCCATAGAGCCAGCAGGGTCAAAACAATAGAAAGTGCAAAACCTACAATGTGCTTCCATGGAAAGTGACTGTGTTCAGCAGATTTGTTTGCCATTTTACAGACCCCCCAATCCCATGAGATAGACACCTGTAAAGATGAAAATCCATACAACATCTAAGAAGTGCCAGTACAAGCTTGAGATAAAGATTTTAGATGAAGTTTGCGGAGTTAAGCCGCGTTTCTTCAACTGAATCAGAATGCCTGCAATCCAGAAAATACCGATTGTTACGTGAGTTCCGTGAGTTCCAAGTAAAACAAAGAATCCAGACCAGAACGCACTTGTACCGAGAGATGCTCCTTCATGTACATAATGGACAAACTCGTTGATCTCACAACCGACGAAGCCGGCGCCGAGAAGAAGAGTGATAATTGTCCAAATGACGACGCCTTTTAAACTTCCGCGGCGCATTTCATGAACAGCGATCCCGCAGGTAAAGCTGCTGATAAGCAGCAAGAACGTCATAATCATTACCAGATTCACTTCAAACAGCTCGTCCGGTAAGACACCTCCTGCTGTTCTGTTTTGAAGAACGAAGAAGGTTGCAAATAGTGTTGAGAACAACACAATTTCTGCCCCTAAAAAGATCCAAAACCCGAGAATATTAAGTCTGCCGGTTTCAGATTGATATTCCATAGGCGCGTTAGAATTGCCGTGTTCTGCATGTTCCATAACTCACGCCTCCTTATTCGGAAATCTTTCTTTCCGTCTCTTTTATTTCATCAACACTAACGTAGTAGCCATTGTCGTATTCGAATGAACGTAGCACCATGCAGAGCAGGACTCCGATTAATCCGACTACGCCCATCCAGTACCATTCAAAGACAAGTCCAAAGCCTGCGATACCGAAGGCAACAGACATAAAGAACGGTCTGCCTGAGTTGCTTGGCATATGGATTTTCTTGAATTTGCTTTCAGGGTATAATTCAGTTTTTTCTTCTTTCATGTGCAGGAATGCATCTTGGGATTTGACTTCAGGAAGCACCGCAAAGTTGTAGTGCGGCGGAATCGCAGATGAAGTCGCCCAATCAAGCGTACGTCCCACACCCCATGAATCTCCACTGATTTCACGAGTAGAGTAACGGAAGCTGTAGTAGATGTTATAGCAAAGGATTAAGAATCCTACACCCATCATGAAAGCTCCGACTGTTGAAATAAAGTTCAATGTTGTCCAGCCGTCATTCGGTCCGTATGTGTAAATACGGCGAGGCATACCTTGAAGCCCCAAGAAATATTGCGGGAAGAAACAAATATTGAACCCGATCATAAAGATCCAGAAGAACCATTTTCCGATTTTTTCGTTCAGTTTGTGGCCGAACATTTTTGGATACCAGAAAATAAATCCTGCGAAACAAGCAAATACAGTACCCGCGATCAGCACGTAGTGGAAGTGAGATACCAGGAAGTACGTATTATGGTATTGATAATCCGCTGCTGCCATCGCAAGCATAACCCCTGTAACCCCGCCGATAACGAAGTTAGGAATGAATGCAAGCGCCCACAGCATAGGCGTTGTAAAGCTGATTCGGCCTTTATACATGGTAAAGAGCCAGTTAAAGATTTTAACCCCGGTCGGAATCGAGATTGCCATTGTCGTAATTGAGAAGAATGAGTTAACGGACGCACTGTTCCCCATTGTGAAGAAGTGGTGAGTCCAAACTAAGAAACTCAATACGGAGATGGCGATAATAGAACCAACCATCGCTTTGTAACCAAACAATTGTTTTCTTGCAAAGCTTGAGATAATTTCTGAGAAAATACCGAACGCCGGAAGAATAACGATATATACTTCAGGATGTCCCCAAATCCAGAACAGGTTGGCCCAAAGCATCGGCATACCGCCTGCTTCCAGTGTGAAAAAGTGAGCGCCGAACAAACGATCAAATGATAAGAGTGCTAAAGCTACTGTAAGCACAGGGAAAGCAAACACGATAATAACCATTGTGATCAGTGTTGTCCATGTGAACATTGGCATACGCATCAGTGTCATGCCTTTTGTTCTCATTTTTAAGATTGTGACCATAAAGTTGATCCCTGTCATCAGGGTACCGATCCCGGCAATCTGAAGTCCGAGGAGGTAGTAGTTCTCACCCGGTCCAGGGCTCATGTCGTTACTTGCAAGCGGCATGTAACTTGTCCAGCCTGCGTTCGGAGAACCTCCGATAACGAAAGAAATATTGAAAAGCATAGCCCCTACGAAGAACGTCCAGAAACTCAGGTTGTTCAAGTAAGGAAATGCAACGTCGCGAGCACCGATTTGAAGAGGTACAACAACGTTAATAAGACCGATTAAAAACGGCATCGCCATGAAGATGATCATGATCGTACCGTGAGTCGTAAAAATTTCATTATAGTGGTTTGAGTCTAAAAAACTGTTATTCGGAAGCGCTAGCTGGGCACGCATCATCAAACCGTCGACACCGCCGCGGAATAACATAATTACAGCAGATATAATATACATGATTCCGAGTTTTTTGTGGTCAACAGTTGTTATCCATTCAGACCAGAGCCATTTCCATTTCTTGAAGTAGGTAAGTACAACAATGATGGCGATGGTAGATAGTGCAATGGAAACTTGTGCGCCCAGAATTAATGGGTCACCTGTTACAAAAAATTCATCCCATTTAAATTTCATGCGGGCTTCCTCCTTTCCTGATCAATATCATTCTTCTGTATCATCAGACTTCTTAAATTCATTTTCCTTTACGTTTTCAAACGGATCTGTTTTAGAGTGCGGTGAAACGGCTTGGTAGCCAAGGCGTTTGCGGGCCTCCATCGCGTATTCTGCGTCTTGTCCGTGATCAACGTATTTTAAGTGAGTAGAAGAGAACGTTAATTCGTCCACATTTTCAGGAAGCATCAATTGATCATACTTCTCTTTTGTCAGCTTAGGAGCCTCATTTTGAGTCTTTTTCACCCAGCTGTTAAAGTCTTTTTCTGTTACAGCATTCACATCAAACTCTTGGTCGGCAAAATGTTCACCTGTGAAGTTCGCGTTGCGGCCTTCATAAGTTCCCACTTCATCAGCCTGTAAGTATTGATCCATCAGCATTCCAGCCATCGCGTATTTTTGTCCTCCAAGCTGAGGAATCCATAGCGAAGCCATTGAATCTGCAGATGAGATTTTAAACAAGATCGGGCGGTCGACAGGAATGTTTAAGTAGTTGACCGTTTCAATATCCTGTTCAGGGTAGCTGAATACCCATTTCCAGTCTACCGAAGTAGCGTAAACAACAAGAGGCTCTTTATCCTTTGTTGCTTCAGGAGCTTTTTCTAACGAATATATCGTCTGTACGGTTGGCACAGAAAGTGCGATGACGATTAAAATTGGGATCACTGTCCAGACTACTTCTAAGAACGTGTTACCATGAATTTCTGGGTTATAAGATCCATTATCTTTGCCTTTACGGTCGCGGTATTTTACTAAAATAATGGTAAAAAGAACAAAGACGACCCCGACGATAAACAGCATAAATCCGATAGATAACAGGATTAAATCACTTTGCTGATCAGCCACAGGCCCTTTCGGATCTAGTACTGAAGCATTGCTGCATCCCCCAAGGACAAAAACCACAGTTAACAGCGCTAATACAAGTAACGGTTTTAATGCTCTGAACAAGAAGATCACCATCCTTCCTATTGATGTAATAAATCTGAAGTGCATACTTCCTCAAAATCTTTTCTCTACTTTGTTATGCTATCAAAAACTTCACTTATTAGCTTTATTTTTTTATAAACTTCATCCCATTTTCGCTTAAATGTCATAAAATCGACAAAATTTGCTCCAACTTTATTCACATCTATCGCTTAATATGAAAAGTTTCTAGTTATTTCCGCATATAAGTAAAGAAAGAAGATGAAGAACTATTTCTGACAAATAAAGGTTTACCACAATAAAAAACCTAGGTCAATCAAAAATTTCATTTTGTTAAACTTTCTACAAGGGAATTAATTTTTCCTTGGCTAGCATCTTTTCACACGATTACCATTTTAACGCAATGCATATTGAAAGAAAAGGCTCAATAGAGCGGCGATATGCTCTGAACTGTTCCCTCTTTTTGATTAGCACATTCAATTGTTTATCCTATACAAAAAGGAGGAATGATATAAGCAAATAAATCTAAAATAGGATGTGTTGCATGATGAGTTTCATAATTTCACTTATCGTAGCTATTATTATCGGATGGGTTGGTAGCCTGTTTGTAAAGGGAGATATGCCCGGAGGAATTATCGGGTCGATGATCGCAGGGCTTATTGGTGCCTGGATCGGGCACGGGCTGCTTGGAACATGGGGACCGCATCTTGCCGGATTTGCCATTATCCCGGCGATTATCGGTTCAGCAATTGTTGTCTTTCTCGTAAGCCTCTTAGCAAGAAAAAGAGGATAGAAACAACAGAGCCCAAAGCGTGAGCGTTTTGGGCTCTTTTTTAATAGGAAAAAGCCTCTTCCTTAACGGTTGAGGCTTTTTCCTTGTTTGACGCCTAAAGAATGGATAAACCTGTTGAAGGCCTGTTTTCCTTCGGGTGTCTGTTTAAATACGCCGGCATGTTCAAGAATGCGTGCGAATACATGACCAAGCTCTTCTTTTATGACCTGTTCCGCATTCCCTTTTGTTATGGTTCTTCTTTCCATCAGACGAAGAGCCCAATCTTTATGTTTAGCGGTCAGCTCATTATCTTCTAATGCTGTTTTCGGATCAGCAGAGCACATTGCCGCTTCCGTTGCTTTCATTTCTTCCTGTAAACGGCCCGGCAATATCGCTAAGCCCATGACCTCAATCAGGCCGATATTTTCTTTTTTGATATGATGAACCTCTTGATGAGGATGAAAGATTCCTAATGGATGCTCCTTATCCGTCCGATTGTTTCTCAGCACGATGTCGAGTTCATACGAGCCTCCCCTGCGTCTTGCAATCGGCGTGACCGTATTGTGCGGCGTATCCCCTGTGAAGGCGGCTATGCCGGCTTTTTCATCAGAATATTGCTGCCATGTGCGGAATATATGGTCCGCTGCGTCAGCGACTCTATGTGGATCGTCCCCCTGGAGCCTGAGCACAGACATTGGCCATTTCACTAAGCCCAGCGACACACCGGGATGACCCATCAATTCATATCTCTCCTCCATTTCGGCACGCGCCATCGGAAAATCGTGCGCCCCGCCTTGAAAATGGTCGTGGCTTAGGATGCTGCCCCCGACAATCGGCAGGTCTGCGTTTGATCCGATAAAATAATGCGGATATTGCCCAAGGAATGAGAGCAGTCTTTCAAACGTTTTTTTGCTGATCTCCATCGGTTCATGCTCACCCTTTAAAACGATGCAATGCTCCGGATAATACACGTATGGCGAGAATTGCAAATACCATTGCTCGTCTCTGAGAATAACAGGAATGATTCTGTGATTCTGCCGGGCCGGATGGTTCACACTTCCCTCAAAGCCGACATTTTCCTTACAAAGCACACAAGGCGGATAATTCGTCTGCGTCTGTTCTTTGGCAGCCGCAATCGCTTTCGGATCCTTTTCAGGCTTTGACAGATTGATTGTTATTTCCAGCTCGCCATATTCGGTCGGCACCGTCCAATGAACGTTTTTGGCGATTCTGTCAGACCTGATATAATAGACATCCTCTGCATATTGATAAAACTCCTTTGTCGCCTGTTTCGGTCCGTATAACGCCTTTGTCTCTTCAAACTTGCGGATGACCTCAGACGGAGGCGGGACAAAACAGCCCATCAGCTTCGCACTGAGCAAATCTCGATAGGTGTCTGTATTTGCTTCTATGCGGCCGGTTTCTGCTGCCCACTCGTAAATAGGAGAAAGCAAGTCAGGAAGACGCTGACTCTGCTTAATAGGTGTGCTTGAGACCGGCTGGGGATGTTTGATGTCCAGCACTTCATAAAGTCGGTTTCTCGTATATTCCTGATCCCAGATCGATATCAGTTTTCGTTCCAGCCCATACTCGATCAGCTGTTCCAGATGTTCAAAAATGCTCATGTGTCACTCCCCCTTTAGTTCTCTCGCTCCTTCACCAATATCAGCGACATAAAAATCAGCTTTGAGGCCTGTTTTTTCTTGATACCTGTCTCCAACCTTTTGGATAAAGTCATCAACAAACTCATCCTTTACAATACTGATCGTGCAGCCTCCGAATCCCGCTCCCGTCATTCTTGAGCCGATCACTCCTTCTTGCTCCCACGCCGCAAATACGAGCTCATCAAGTTCCGGACATGTCACCTCATAATCATCCTTTAATGAAAGGTGGGATTCCTTCATTAACCGCCCGATTTCGCGAATGTTGTTTTCTTTAAACATGTCGGCTGTCTTGATGGCACGGTGGTTTTCATATACGGCGTGCTTTGCGCGGCGTCTGTTCGTTTCATTTCGGATCAGGTCAGAGCATGCATCGAAATCAGAAGGCTTGATGTCGCCAAGTGATGTAATGTCGAGCTCCTTTTGCAGATCCAGCAATGCGTCGCTGCACTCTTGGCGTCTCGCATTATAGCTTGAGTCCGCCAATGTCCTTTTTTTGTTCGTGTTCGCAATAACCAGCGCAAGCCCGGAGACATCGAGTTTGCTATATTCATAGTCCAGCGTATCGCAGTTCAGAAGCATCGCATGATGTTCTTTCCCCATTCCGATTGTGAATTGATCCATAATTCCGCAATTGACCCCGATAAATGTGTTTTCCGCATGCTGTGCCATTTTGACAAGCTCCAGCGCATCGAGTTGAGGATGAAAATAGCTTTGGAGCACGACCGCCATCAGCAGCTCAATGGAAGCGGAAGACGAGAGCCCTGCCCCGTTTGGAATATTCCCTGAAAACACGATGTCAAAGCCATTCGGAATCGAATAGCCCCTTTGTTGAAATTCATATAAGACGCCTTTCGGATAATTGGCCCAGTCGTCTTCTTTTTGATAACGGATGCCGTCAAGACTACATTCCTTTATGCCGGCTTCCTGAAAGTTGTCCGAATACATCCTGACCAGCCCGTCATTTCTTTCTGCAACAGCAGCATATGTACCCATTGTCAGCGCGCACGGAAACACGTGCCCGCCGTTATAATCCGTATGTTCTCCAATCAGATTCACTCTTCCCGGTGCGAAAAAAAAACGCAATCCCTCTTTTTCTCCGAATACACTTGCAAATATCCCCTTCAATTCTTCCCGCATGTGCATCACCTTTCATGGTTTTTATTTTTTGTTTCCCGGTCTTTCTGTAACGAAAACGGAAGATCATATGCTGCCGCCCCTGTCATACCCCTTCTTCTTTTGTCTTTTTAAAGACGAGCCATTTGCTTGCGACATAGTTGACGACAACAATCACCGCATTATCGAGTATTTTGGCCAGCGTTTCATTGGTATGGAACTGTCCCACAAGGAGGATCATCATGCCAAGGTCTATTCCGAGGGACAGCACCCGGACGCTGAAAAAGGCAGTGAGCTCTTTCAGCAGGCTTTGCAGGTCATCTGTTTTCTGCTGAAACACATATATTTTATTTGTTATGTAAGCAAACAGCACAGACAAAATCCAAGCAGCTACTGTTGCAGCTTTATAATCCACATTCATGATCTCTACCAATATATAAAAGCTGGCGATATTCACGATTGTCGTGAAAACCCCCATAATGATATACATAATCAATTCTCTATACTTCACTGATGTTCCTCGCTTTCTGAAAAACTTTTCAAATTTCTTAGCTTTGCGTATTCGCGGTTAAAAGAAACAAAAACGGAAAGCGCGTCAAAAAAGCTGCGGAATGTGGCTGGATGGCCCAATACACGCGATTGTTTGATGATTCCGTCAAGCACCGCACATATTATTTTAGCCGTATATTCCGGATCAATACTGTCGTCAACCAGCTTTCTCTCCTTCAGCCAATTAATATATGACGTATTTTCTTCCACCCACAATTCGTACAGCCCCACATAAGCCTTGCATTTTTGGACAACTTTAAAGGTCGGCATATTCATTGCAAACGAGGTGATGTCCCACGATGGTTTATTTTTGTAGTAAGAATACAGCAGCTCTGCGGCATGTTTTGCAGCGTCATGAAGAGTCAGCGGTTTCGCAGATGTCCGCTCGATTTCATTCAGGTAGCCGATGATAATCTGTTTTTTCATTTGATGATTTTCGAAGATATGCTGCAGGAAGTCTTCCATGTTGTCAAAATGAACATAAAATGCGCCTTTACTGTACCCGGCAGCTCTGCTGATTTCTTCCACAGACACAGGGTCATATGCTCGGTCAATCAATAAATTCAGGCCAGCCTCTATAAACCTTTCAAATGTTTGCTCTCTTTTAATTTGAAATTTGTTTTTTTTCATATTTTTCTCCAGCCGTATGATTACCCTTATCTTACACCGGATCAATCTTTTGCGGTATTTATTTCTTTCCAAAGGTATGCTATTCGGTTGTGGAGGGGTCATATTTAATAGGCAATACGATTTATTTTCATTTACATACTATCCAGTCAGTATTTAATTGTTTATTATTATAAATAAGGCCCATTGGTTATATTAGTCATTTTTTTAGGGAATAGGTAGGTGATTCTTCCTTCAGTTTGTGAACACCGAGCAACTATGTGTGAAATTTGTTGTACTCGCCTCATCATCACACCGGCTTGCCTTTTATTGCCTGGATGTTGCAGGAAAACATTTTATACAATTGGAGGTTACTATGAAAACTCAAGTTAAAAAAGATTTGGACAAAGATTGGCATATGTTGATTCAAGAAGCTAGATCCATTGGATTGGGCATTCATGATGTGAGGCAGTTTTTAGAATCTGAAACAGCGATGAGAAAAACCAATCACAAAAAGGCCGTCCGCCAAGACTAATCCGGACAGGCGGATCTTTTACCTCTGGCTTTTCTATCATCTGATCTGAGTTTTCACCATTTCCTCTATTCGATAGCTTATATACTGTGGGATTTTGAGGACAAACGGTGTTTCAGCCTAAAATATGACAGACAGCTGGTAATGCGGTCACCTCTTGGCACATGCATTGTCATAAAGAGGTGATGCGAGCATAAAACCGGACTTTAGAAAAAAGGGCAGCTTTGCATAAGCTGCATTTGGTGAGGTTTTGAAAGCAAACAGCTGGAAAACCTTCGCCCGTTTTATACCCCCGCGTCTAAACTTCACGTTTCCTGCTTTTTTCATCCCCTTTATGATCCTGAAGAATAAATCAGACTTTCTGTACATACCTATTGGTGTACCTTTATGCTTATTTTTCAGCAGGATAATAAGGAGGAAAGCCATGTACAGATCGCAAGCTGATTACCAAAAGATTGCTGGATCTCCGTCTTTTCAAGCCTTTTTGAAGCAGAAACAGGCCTTTATTGTTCCAACTGCGATTTTCTTTTTTGTCTTTTATTTTTCACTCCCTGTTTTAACGTCTTATTTCACCTTTTTGAATACTCCGGCAGTCGGTGCTGTTTCATGGGCTTGGCTGTTTGCCATCGCACAATTCGCTATGACCTGGACACTCAGTACGGTGTATTCCCGAAAGGCAGTTCGTTACGACCAATTTGTAAACGCTTTAAAAGAAGAGCTAAAGGGTGAACAGACATGAACCTGACAGCGTTTCTGTTATTTGTAGCGATTGTCGGACTAACGCTTGTGATTACGTATTTTGCCGCGAAACAGACAAAAACGACGAGTGAGTTCTATACGGCCGGCGGCGGGCTCACCGGTGTTCAGAATGGACTGGCAATTGCCGGCGACTACATGTCTGCCGCATCGTTCCTCGGCATTGCCGGAATGATTGCATTATATGGCTTCGATGGATTTTTTTACAGCATCGGTTTTCTTGTCGCTTATCTCGTTGTCCTCTATATCGTGGCGGAGCCGCTTCGGAATCTCGGAAAGTATACGATGGCGGACATGATTGCGGCGCGTTTTAAAGAAAAGAAGATCCGCGGTGTCGCCGCTCTCAATACCATCGCCATCTCTACCTTTTATATGATCGCTCAGCTCGTGGGAGCAGGGGCGCTGATTAAACTGCTGCTTGGGCTCGATTATACCGTGGCCGTTCTGATTGTCGGAGTGCTCATGACCATTTATGTCGTGTTCGGCGGAATGATCGCGACGAGCTGGGTTCAGATTATTAAAGCCGTTTTGCTGATGGCCGGCACCCTCGTCATCTCAATCATTGTTTTTTCTAAATTCGGTTTTAACCTCAATACAATGTTTGAGCACATGAAAACGGCTACTCCGCTTGGCGCTGATTTTTTAAATCCAGGCAACAAATACAAGGTCCCGCTTGAAACCCTGTCGTTGAATTTGGCACTTGTGCTGGGGACCGCCGGCCTTCCGCACATCTTAATTCGCTTTTATACAGTTAAGGATGCCCAAACTGCCCGGGCATCAGTCGTTTCAGCAACGTGGATCATCGGTGTGTTTTACATTATGACGGTATTTCTCGGATTTGGCGCGGCCGCGTTTGTCGGTTTTGACGCGATTACAGCGGCCGATCCAGCGGGAAACATGGCGGCGCCGCTTCTGGCAAAAGCACTCGGAGGGGATTTCCTGTTCGCGTTTGTATCAGCCATCGCCTTTGCCACGATTTTGGCAGTGGTGACAGGCTTGGTGCTTTCTGCCGCTTCAGCGTTTGCCCATGATATCTATAGCCAGATTATCAGAAAAGGAGAAGCAACTGAGAAAGAACAGATGAAAGCGGCTAGATGGGCATCTATTGCCGTGTCAGTGCTGTCTATCATTCTTGCGATTTTTGCACAATCCTTAAATGTCGCATTTCTTGTCGCATTGGCATTTGCCGTTGCCGCCAGCGCAAACCTTCCGCTGATTGTGTTTACTGTGTTTTGGAAAAGATTTAATGCCTCAGGCGCATTATGGGGCAGCCTGACTGGGCTGATCAGTGCTCTTGTCCTCGTGTCGATGAGCCCGAGTGTGTGGGACCCGGCCGGAGGTGCTATTTTTGTAGGCGAGCCGCTCATCCCGCTTTCTAATCCGGGCATCATTTCGATTCCGCTAGGTTTCCTCGGTGCGTGGCTTGGAACGCTTCTGTCTTCTGATAAAACTGCTCATGAAGATACATTTGCGGAAATACAGGTGAAGGCACATACCGGGATTCATATGGATCAGGATTAAAAAAGGCTCTCTAAACAGATTTTTGTTTAGAGAGCTTTCTTAGGTTACGTTTTCTGTTGTTCCTGAGAAATCGCGTTTTCAAATACTTCCTTGCCGGCTGCTCCTGGAATCACGGTGTCGCCGATGACAAAGGTTGGTACGGCTGTAATGTCAGCTTCTTCATAGGCGTGCTTCAGAGCTTGCCGCTGCACATCCTGATATGTTCTTGCTTCCAGTGCAGCTTTGAACAATGCTCCGTCTAAGCCGACTTCCTCGGCCAGCTTCGTCAAGATTTCAATCTCTCCGATGTTTTGGCCCTCTTGGAAAAATGCTGCAAATACACGGGTATTGTATGCATGTCCTTTGTTGTATTCTTTGGCAAAGTGAAAGCCTTCAAAAGCCAAGTCTGTATAAGGGTGAGGCGAGACGTTTGGAAATTTGATGTCGACTCCCAATTTCTCCGCCATCGGTCTGATCGAGGTTTGCCACATATATTTCTTGGAAGGATCGTTTACAGGATCAAGCTGCGGTGAAGGACTTGGACGCAATTCAAACGGCATCCACTCGACTTCAACATCCTTTCCTTTTATCGCCTCTTCAAAAGCGGCTTTTCCAATGAAACAAAATGGGCACACGTAATCTGAATAAACTTTTATCTGTACGGTCATGATTGTCTCCTTTCGTATAGGTTGATTTTAAACTGTAACAATAAAAGTTACAACTGTTTTTTAAAAAAGAAGCCTGCATGGCTTCTCTTTACGATTCAAGCAACCGCTGAGCAATATATTCTCCTTTTTTGCACCCGCCGGGGATTGCATATAAAGCAGAACCAATCGTTTGCGTATATTCATTTAACGCATCCTTTGCCGAAAGTGCCTTCAGCATGGGGATGAACTGATTGTCGGGATTTTTTTGAAAGCTGATAAACAGGAGACCTGCATCCATATAGCCGGTTTTCGAGTCAATGCCTTCTGTGTAAGAAAAGGCTCTTCGCAAAATCTGTTTCCCCGTAGATTTCGCAAGGCTGACGTGCGAATTTGACGGGATTTGATTCAGCTTGACAGGGTCTGTTTCTTTTTTTTGGCCAAAGGGTGCCCCCGAGCTTTTTCTGCGGCCGAAAGTATCCTCTTGATCCTTCAGGGAAGAGCGGTCCCAAATTTCAAGGAACATTTTGATTTTCCGAAAAGCCATATAAGTTCCCCCGGTCATCCAGTCAGGCTCGCCGGACTGAATCCACACGATCGAGTTCATCAAGGTGTCATCCTTGGTACTTTGGTTTCCTGTTCCATCTTTAAACCCAAATAGATTGCGCGGCGTTTCTCCATTTTTGCCTCCGCTTAAAAAGCCTTTGTTTATCAGGCGGACTTCACAGGTGCCCACCGCTTGATTCAATAGGTTTCGCAGCGCGTGAAACGCCACCTGTTCATCATCTGCGCATACTTGGATGCAGATGTCTCCGCCTCCCTGCTTCGCATCGAGATTGTCATTCGGCATAGCCGGAAGGGCAGCAAGGTGTTTCGGTTTCTTGCTTTTCAGTCCGAAGCGATCCTTCCCATCTTTTTCGAAAAAGTCAGGCCCGAAGCCAAATGTAACCGTTAAGTTGGAAGGCGGTAAATCAGCCGATTCACCTGTATCCTGCGGTGGCAGGTATTGATTTTTCTGTTCGCTCGACATTTTTTTGCCTGACGTCAGCATGTGTGTCAGGCTGGTCCAGTTTCTGAATAACGTGATGATATCGCTTTTCTCCTTCGCCGTCACATCAAGCGCGGCAAAATACACGTACGACTGATGGGCAGTGGTGATTCCGGCCTGATGCTTTCCATAAAACGGAATAATCTGGTCATCCTCTTTTTCGTCCTTCTTCGATGACTTAGCCGCGGTCTGAACAAGCGGAGCAAGACCGCCGAGACCGCTGGCGCCAATCGCCACGGCCGCACCAGCCATCGCTCCCCATTTTAAAATGTCCCGTCTGTGAATTTGTTCTGGCTTTTTTTGTTCATCGCTCATGCTGTTACAAAACTCCTTTTATAGCACATTCGCAATCTTCGACATGGTTTCAGAAAGAGTCGTCAGCTTTGTGCTCAGCTCTCTGATTTGATCTTCACTTAATTTATCATAAGACGTATAGGCCTGATCATTTGTTTTGTATTTTGCCATTAAAACTTCAAATTCACTGAATTCGGTATCCAGCTTTTCCGTCAGGTCAGAGTGGTCTTTTACGAGCGCGCTTTTCACAGTTTGATACACGGCCTCAGAGCCTTCAACATTTGCCATAAGATCGACTAAATCGATTCGTGAGTAGCGCTCCTCTTCACCCGTAATTTTAGAAATACCTGCTTCGTTCAGAAGCTCCATCGCACCCGCCACAATTTGTTCTGGCGTTAATGTCAATGATTCAATCAAACCGTCAAGCTCTTTTACATCCTTGACAAGCTGGTCAGCCGTCGCCTTTTCCCCGGAAATATGTTTATCCTTCCAAATGGCTTTCTCAAGCTTGTGGAACCCTGTCCACTTGTCCCCTTCTTCTACATCGTTTTCACGGGCATCAATTTTCGGGTCAAGATCTCCGAGGCTTTCCGCAATCGGTTCAATTCTCTCGTAATAGACGCGCGCTTTCGCATATAACGTCTTTGATTTTTCAATATCGCCGGCCTTCACGGCAGCTGTAAATGCTTCAGTCGCCTTCACAAGCTGATCACTCTGTTCTTTGACGTATTCTTTATATTCATCTGCCGCTTTTGCCAGCTGATCGCTTGCCTTTTTGCTGCTCTTCTTCGCTTCTGTCAGGTCTTCTAAGGACGCTTTCAGTGACTCGGATTCTGTCTTAATTTTGTCTGTATCCGGTTTGGCTTTTTGCGCCTCTGTATAGATAGGCTGAAGGTGCTTTTCGATTTCTGTGTATTCGAACGGATAGTCGCTGCGAATATCATTTTCAAAAGAAAGCCAGTAGCTGTTTAATTCTTTCCCCTTCTTTTGAATCTCTTTTTGATCGGCTTTTTCTGCTGATTCATTCAGCTCGGAAATCATGTTCTCCATTTTATTGACGGAAGCCGTGATCTCTTTGCTTACTCCGCTTTTTTCAGAAGAAGCTTTTTCTTTAGTTGACGAAGTGTCATTGGCTCCGCATCCTGCACACAGTGCAAGGATGCATCCGGCTGTTACAGCAATCTTTGTGATATTCATTTTGTCAGTTCCTTTCCGTTTGTAAAATGTTTTGCCGCTTCTGAGACAAGCGCAATCAGTAAAAATAGTAAAATTAGCAATTGCGGAATCGTACTGTACACGGACGGGTAGATTCCGAGAACGGATACAGACGGAAGCCAGCTTTCTGCGTCAGACGGAAGAATCCCCGCGAGCTGCAGGCTGTGAACGCCTGTTCCAAGAAATTTCACGCACATATACAGGACAACCGCCATTGACAGCAGAAAAAACGGTTTCAATGGAATACGCATTCCGAGCTTTATCATAAGAATACCGACAATGACGAGAACGACAAGGCCCGCAGCTGTCCCGCCGATCAGCTCAGGGAGAGAGAGCTTTCCAACAAGGCCGATGAAAAAGATGACTGTTTCGAGCCCCTCCCTCACGACTGCCAGAAATGCAATGAGCGCAAAGGAAAGCAGGCTTCGTTTTTTCAGCGCCTGTGATTTCTGGATATTGATTTTTTCTCTCCACTTGTCCATCGAGGCGTTCCTATGCAGCCACACCCCGACATACAAAAGCATGACAGCGGACAGCACGCCGGTGATTCCGCCTAGCAAGAAATTGTTTTCTCCGAATACCTTCGAGGAGAACAGGAGGGTGACGCCGATTCCGGCTGCTAAGGAAACAAACATGCCGGCTGACGCGCCGCCCCAGATCCAAGCAGAAGAACGGGTGACACGGGCTTTTTTTGTCATGGTCAAAAGCGCCCCGATGACAAGCAGCGCCTCCATTCCTTCTCGAATTGGGATCAATGCCGCGTCCCACCAGCTGTAGCTGCTCGAAGCAATCGGCTCAAGCAATTGAATCATTTCGTCAATTTGCTTTAATACCTGATCGGGATGGCTGTCGATTTCAGCCTTTATGAGTGCCAGATTTTCCTCCGATGTGGTATAGGCTTCTTTGGATTGGGATACGACGTCTCCTTCTACGGCCAGCCAAGATGTGATTAAGTTGTCGATAGCGGCTGACGCCTCATCCAGCTGATCTTTTTCTATCAATTGTTTTGTTTCTTTTAAGCTTTGAATATAGGCTGTTAAGGACGTCCTTGATTGACCCGAGGATGCCTTTTTCAGCACAACAGCCTGCTGGTAGGTTTCTAAGTGAGAAGAAAGCTCTTCAAGCTGTGTTTCGAGTTTGTTCGCGTCTTGATTAATGAAAGAAAGAGAAATCATAGCGATATTCGAGTCCATTTTGCTGTGGGAAGAAATATTTTCCTTCTTAATAGATGGTTCTTCCTTTTTCCACGCCGATTTGAAGGTCTCAAATGTTTGCTGTGCGGAATCTATATCTCCATCTTGTACTGATTTAATCATTTGCTTGTTTAATTCAAGCAGGGAAGCAATTGGATCATTTTCCGCATGCGCCGCTGAACCGAAAAATATCAACAAGCTGAGTAATATAAGTGCCAGCCCCCGAGCCATCATGTTCCTCCTATAATTGAAAATGATTATCATTATATATCATAATCATAGCCAGTTCCCGCCCTTTGTCAATGAAAATTTGAAGGTCTGAAAACCTTGGCAGAACAGCAAAAAGGCTGCCCTTTACAGGACAGCCTCTTGAAAGCAAAATCGGGTTATCGGCCGGTCTTATATGTGTGAATAACATCGTAAAATTTGCGTGCGGCTTCTTCCGGATCTTCCGTCAGACTGATAGCGCTGATCATACTGACACCGTCAGCGCCCGCTTCAATTACAGGACCGGCATTTTCTATTGTGATACCGCCGATGCCGACAATCGGGATGCTGATGCCTTGACGTCTCACCGCTTCAATGAGAGACACACCCTGCACAGCTCTTGTATCCTTTTTCGTTTCCGTCGGGTAGATCGGCCCGAGACCGACATAATCTGCCCCATCTTCCTCGGCTTGCTTTACCTCAGACATCGTATGGGCGGACACGCCAAGGATCATATCGCCAATGGCGTCGCGTACCTCTTTTGCTTTCGCATCCTCTTGGCCGATGTGCACACCGTCTGCCTTCAGCTTCAGTGCCAGCTCCACATCATCATTGACAATGAAAGGGACTCCGGCTTCACGGCATGCCGCCTGAACCTTTGCGGCGAAGTCAATCCGTTCCTCCCCTGTCAGTGCGCCTTCGCCCTTTTCGCGAAACTGGTACAGAGTGGCACCGCCTTTTAATGCGTTTTGTACAACTGCCAGAGGATCGGCTTTCGTATTGTTTGAACCCATAATAAAGTAAACAGATAATAGCTCTTTCATCATTTCCCGAGAAATACGTGTCATGAGACTGTCACCCTTTCTATTGTCGCTAACTCTGATACATCTTGTTCAGAGACAGAAGACAGCTTGTTCAGCAATTCAATCTGAAAGCTCCCCGGACCTTTGTCAGCTGTCTGCTGCGCGGCAAGCTGAGCCGCAACACCATATGAGGAAATCGCAGCGATGGCAGCGAATAACGGATTTTTTTCCACTGCACAAAACGCACCGACTACTGAAGTCAGAAGACATCCGGCGCCTGTCACCTTCGTCAGCAGCTTGTGGCCGTTATGAAGAGTGTATACGTTAGATGCGTCGGCAATTACGTCGACTTCCCCAGTAATCGCAATGACCGTGTTCAGTTTTTGCGCCGCCTGTTGAGCCAGACGGACAGTGTCGCCTCCGCCTTCACCGGCATCGACTCCTTTGATCATCCAATCCGCAACACCCACGGTATGTGCAATTTCAGCGGCATTTCCTCTGATTGCAGAGAGGCGCACCTCACGTATAATCTCACGTGCCGATTCAGTGCGGAACGGTGTGGCACCAGCCCCCACGGGATCAAGAATGACGGGTACGCCATGTTCATTCGCTGATTTACCCGCAATGATCATAGCTTCGACGGTTTCCTTGCTTAGCGTTCCAATATTTAAAACGAGCGCGCCCGCGATTTTCGCCATATCGGCGACCTCTTCTTTCGCATAAGCCATTACGGGTGATGCACCGAGGGCGAGCAGACCGTTCGCTGTAAAATTCGTCACCACATTGTTTGTTATGCTGTGCACCAGAGGGCTATGCTTCCGGACGGCTGTTAATCGTTTTGCTGCTGATTGTGCATCCATGTTAGCATCATCCTTTACTCTCTCTTTTTTTCGGATCCCATAAATACGATTTCGTATGTTCAAGCCAGGCTCTTGCCGCAAAGGACAAATAGCGGTCCTTTCTCCATATAATCGCAAGATGCCAAGGGATGACCGGATCGACAAGCGGAATGACTTTGACCTTTTCCGGATCAAGGCCGCGACATATGCGTTCCGGCAAAAGTCCGATCCCCAGGTTGGCTGACACCATCTCACTGATAAAATCCCATTGTGAGGTTTCGTAAATGATATGAGGTCTGAATCCGGCCTTGATACATTCCATCATAATTCTATTGTGGAGAACAAAATCCTCCCTGAAGAAAATAAAAGGCTCTTCCTTCAAATCCTGCAATCGGCTCTCTTTCTCACCCGCCAGCCGGTGGGAAGGGTGTACGACAAGCATTAATGTTTCTTTTACGATCGTAAATGAATGAAAAATGTCTTCGTTTGCAGGAAGAACAACAACGCCAATGTCAAGAGAACCGTCTCCAACGCCTTCTTGGACTTTGATAGAGCCGTCCTCAACGAGCTGAAAGGTCACATTCGGATAATTTTCCCGAAAATCGCCGAGCACTCGCGGGAAAAATCCTGATCCGATCATCGGCGGCAGCCCGATTCGCACATGCCCTTTCTTGACCTCCATAATATCATTTAACTCGGATGTCAGGTTTTGAAATGATTTAATAATTTCCTGCGCCTGCACATACATGCTATGGCCGGCGTCCGTCAGCTCCACCTGTCTGCCGTTTCGGTAAAAAAGCTCGATCCCAAGCTCAGCTTCTAAATTTTTGATCATTTTCGATATCGTCGGCTGAGAAACATAAAGTGATTGAGACGCCTTCGTAAAACTTTTCAGACGGGCGACCTCCAGAAAATATGTTAAATGGCGAATGTCCATTTGTTTCACCCTTTCTATAGACAAAAGGAATACTTATTATGCTTAATATATATTTTACCTATAGCGTAACCTCATGTACAATATGAATATAAGGGAGGCATCAAAATGAAAAAACTGTTGCTTACCGTTATTCAAATCGCTCTGTTATTTATATTCGCTCGGCTGATCAATTGGGTGACAGCCCTTCTTCATATAAATATTCCCGGCAGTATAATTGGGATTGTGATTCTTTTCACATTATTACACTTTAACATCATCAAGCTTGAATGGATAGAGCTTGGCGCGGCGTGGCTTCTTGGGGAGCTGCTTTTATTTTTTATCCCGTCTGCCGTCGGAGTGATTGAATACGGAGACATTATGTCAAAATTCGGTGTCAGCATTTTGCTTGTTGTCATCATCAGCACGTTTGTCGTGATGGTGTCCACAGGAACGCTTACACAACTTATTGCAAAAAGAAAGGAGAAAAAACATACGTGTTCATCGGAATTGTAAGTTTGTTATTAACGGTTTTGGTGTATTTAGGAGCAAAAAAAGTATATTCGCGTTTTCCGCGAGTCTATACGTCGCCGCTATTGGTGACGCCTGCTGTGTTAGTCGGTCTGCTGCTGCTGGTGAATGTCCCGTATGAGACATATAATCTCGGTGGTGAAGTGCTGACCGATATGCTTCAGCCGGCTACCGTGGCATTTGCGATCCCGCTTTATAAATATTTCCCTGTTTTAAAGAAATACGCAGTGGAAATTATTTTGAACGTCGCCTTCGGCTCATGCATCGCGATTATTTCTACAGCTCTTATTGCGAAATGGCTTCACCTCGGAACTGGCTTGATTGACAGCCTCGTTCCAAGATCAGTGACAACGCCGATCGCCATGAACGTATCTGAAATGATCGGCGGAATGCCTGCGGTCACAGCCATATTTGTCATTTTGACCGCTTTGTTCGGCACTGTCATCGGCCCGATAGTCATCCGCTATTTCCGCATTGATAACGAAATTGCGCGGGGCGTGCTTCTCGGCACAAGCGCACATGGAGCGGGCACATCTAAAGCATTTGAGCTCAGCTCTGTGTCCGGCACGATTTCCAGCGTATCAATGATCCTCGCAGCGATTATGACGCTTTGCGCGGCTCCGTTTTTAATTTCATTTATGTAAGAAAAAACACCATTTCTTATTAAATCAGAAATGGTGTTTTATTATTAATTATAATTAATCAATATTACCAGAAATAGTTACTCTCCCCTCTTTTACTTCATATATTTCATCACTAATTAATTCTAGAAAATATCTATCGTGACTTGAAATTAGGATTAACTTATTTCTTTTTTTATATTCATTCAAAAATGTTTTAATTCGCTCAATCGTTGCTTCATCGAGTGCATTCGTTGGTTCATCAAGTATCAGCAGATCCGGATTTTCCATTATAGCTTGGCCTATAGCTAATCGTTGTTTCATTCCCAATGAGAATTTCTTATATTTTCTTGAGTCATTCTTGTCCAAACCAACAACCTCTAAGGCATGGTTTATATCCGCGTCTGCAGCCTTCTTTTTGATAGATGCAAGTACTTTCAAGTTCTGTTTACCAGTTAAATGAGGAATGAAATCTGGATTTTCAATAACAATTCCCATGCTCTCCGGAAACGAAATATCCTTATGTAAAATATCTCCGTTTACATTTATAACCCCTTTATCGGGCACTAGGAGCCCTGAAATGACTCTGAAAAGCATTGATTTTCCAGAACCGTTAGAACCTCTAAATCCATATATTTTTCCTGATCCTAATTGAAGCGAAACATTGTTTACTACCTTGTTGGAATTCAACGTTTTCGTTACATTCTCTAATGTTATTGAAAAAGACATATTGTTCTCCTTTAGAAAAAGTTTTGACGTCCAATTCTCCTTATCGCTAAAAATACCCAAACTATGATGATAAGAGAAAAGAAAAGCAAATAATTATTATGAACATAATGCATATGCATCTGGTACGCATAAGTGACAAAGGAGTATCTCCCTGGAAAAGGGATATTTACCCATACAGGCAGTATCAACAATCCGTATATTATAATAAAAGAGAAGATGGGTTTGACTCTTAAGATCAATACAGACTGACATATACCACAAATTACAAATGTTAAGAATACTGTAAAAAAAGTGTAGATTGTAGCATTATTATAGTGAAAACTTCCATGTTTTAAAAAAACTGCTATATGCACTAATAAAATCAGTAACAGACAATAACTACAACATAATAGTATAGTGTAAAGCAGTTTACCGAGTAACCAACGTTCTCTTGATAAAAATCTAGTAAGGGTAAGAGAAATCATGTTGCTTCGTTGATAATATAAATAATTGCCGTTTAATAACAAATAAAAGCCGCAAATAAAGAAATAAGGGAAAGGTAAAGAAAAAACTTTATTTCCCATTATTGACTCCCAAACTGAATTAATATTAATCATTTGAAGGCTACTGACAATCAAAAACAGCAAAAAAATATTAATAACAATCCAAATGATCCATGGCCATTTATTTTGTCTCCAAACATTTATCATGTCAAATAAATACATTTTTTGTTATCTCCTCAACATTTGAAAAGATTTTGTTAATTTCAAGCAAATTAAAGTCAAAAAAACAATTACAATCAAAAGATACAGCCTATTATAAAACAACGTATAAAGTGAATAATCAAAAGTTGAAGATATTGCTTGAATGAATAAAATAGAAAAAGAGTCGTATATATCATTAAATAAAATCAAAAGTACAACAGCTGAACCAATTAAAGTTCCATAAATAGGGGAGATCAATTGAAACATTAAAATAATTAGTTGGACAATAAATAAAATCAGTAACCACCCTACTAACAAAAATATTATTTGCATGATTTCATTCTTATTAACAATCTGAAGACTATTCATAAACATATCAGGTTTTAAAATCAATGCAGTAAGGATCGTGGTTAATATTGATAATACTAAAAACGCAGTAGTTCTTAACAAAATAAGCAATAAGAGAAACCGAAAAAAAATCTTTCTGTTATTGAAACGTGAAACAACGTAATTTGAAAAATGCCAGCTATTCATATTTAATAAAAAAATACACACTGTAATAAAACTTGTAGGTGAGCCTAATATATTTGAAAGCATTCTAATTAAGCTAATATTTGTTACTTCGTTAATTGTATTATTATAAAACACACTCATATTCAACAACATTAAACATATAAGACTTAATAAAATATTTTTACGATTTATTTTTAGAAGGTAATAAAAAAAATTATTTCTCGACATATTTTTTCATTCCAATAAAACAACCTATTAAAGATAATATTAAAACGAAAGATGGTACTGCAAAAACATAAAATACAGAAATCCCTGTAATCGATTGAATAGGATTCATTAATAATATAGGTGATAACTGGGGATAAAAAATTTCACATACAGGTTCTAGAACTAAAACAATTAAAAATGGAGACAAATATGCTAAATACCTATTCTTTAAAAAAGTAGATAGACATACGCCTAGAATTGCAAAAGATCCTGCATAATAAAACAAAATGAATATATATATTAACATGTATATATTCGGATGATACTTTGCAATTTGATGAAACAGATGATAATTTTCAACAAATTGTCCGCTTGTTAAATTATCCCCAAACATTATGGTCATTAGTACAAATGATAATAAAAATGGAAAAACAAACAAGAAACCACCACTAATAAATGATGTTATCAATTTTGCTCCAAAATACTTAATTGCAGAACTACGAGTTATAATAAATTGAAAATAACCGCTTTTCTTTTCTTCTAATACACTTGTGCTATACGGTAAACAAGAAATTAAAGCAAATAATAATATTAGCATCCCGCTAATAACCGAATCATTTGTACCAAGCCAGAAATAGAGGGAAAAGCTCAAATGAACCTTATCAAAATAAGGAATATTGAATTTTTGATAGACAGACACAAAAATATCTATCCCAAAAAGGACAATCATGATTAATAAGGAGAATTTGTACTTATTCGAACCAAAAACATCTTTGATATTATTTTTTAACAGTTGATAAAACAAAAAAAAACCTCCAATTCAAATAACTAGAAAGAATAAAACTCTTTCTAGTTATTTGTGAAATTATACCTATCGGCGACTATCAGGACTCCATACTCCTTTTGCCGAAATAACAACAGCGTTTGGAGTGCCTCTGACTTCTCCAGCAATTCTAACAGGTGTCTTACCTTTATTCTCGTATGCAACATTTGGAATATTCTTTTTTTGACCGCTTGTAATATCTATGTAGTGACCGCCTGATAAATCTGTTTTATCTTTACCAACAACCCATAAACGCAATGTCCGATCCTTACCTATCCAAGAGTTTTTTTGATATACTGAGGAGTCATTATATTTTGTTCTTGCTGGCGTATATGCATTAACATGGTACCCTTTTGGCATTTGGAGATAATAACTAGAATCTTTTGTATCTCCTTTTGCTAGTACATTAGTTGTAATCAAACCAGACAATAGAACCATTGTACCCAAAGAACATGTAAGTATATTTTTCATTTTCACTATTTAACTACTCCTTTTTATTAGATATATAAGGATTATATACATATAGTTTCCATTAGTCAAATGGATATTTGTATTTTTTTTGCTTTTTAAATGAGAATTTCCTAAATGAGAGATTGCCAGATGGTCATCCGCTATTTCCGATTATTGCGCGGGGCGTGCTGCTCGGCACAAGCGCACATGGAGCGGGCACATCGAAAGCATTTGAGCTCAGCTCTGTGTCCGGCACGATTTCTAGTGTGTCAATGATCTTAGCTGCGATTATGACGCTTTGCGCGGCTCCGTTTTTAATTTCATTTATGTAAGAAGAAAAAGCTGTTCTGGCAAGGGCCGTTTTTTTATGTCTCCTTCCATTGAAAAGCTGTGAAATTACAATATAATGTAATTTACAGATACCAAAGGAGGCACCCCCCCATACATAACTTGCAAGTGAAACGGCACTGCGCAGCTTCGGCAACTGGTTCTGTACGTTTGTTGGCGGATACATTTTTGACTACGTTTCCATTTTCGCAGTCTATCTGCTCTTCGCCATTCTTAGCATAGCAGGCGCAGGGCTGACATTATATTTAATAAAAGCAGAAAAAAATAAGCATTCGCTTCATCAGACGGCTGTTACTTTTAAACCATAACGACTATAATGAATAAAAAGGAAGGAAGTGTGCTATGAACGGGCAAGAACGGAGCAGCATTTCTAAAGGATTACAGGTAGATATTGTATTGAAAGCGGATCAAAAAACAGGAAAACTGACGCGAGGCACAGTGAAGGATATTTTAACGAAATCTAGCTATCATCCGCACGGCATTAAAGTCCGTCTTGAAGATGGCCGTATCGGACGCGTCCAGCAGATCATTTCTACATAAAAAGCTGCCCCTGAACCGGGCAGCTTTTCTCTTTTTATTTTTTCTGCAGAAAGACAACTTTTAAGTAATTGCCTTCTGGATATGCCGATATCGTTTTGAAATCCTCCGGCAATGTAAATTCCTCTATAATCGTATAGCTTTCATTTGTTTCTTTGAACGCGGCATCGATAAAGCCTTTGAATTTCTTCATTCCGAAGGCGCTGCTGTTTGTAGAGGCGACAATGATGCCCTTGTCGGCTGTAATGGCGATCGTTTCCTTCAGCAGATTTTTATAATCCTTGGCCGCGCTGAAGGTGCGTTTTTTTGTGCGGGCAAAGGATGGCGGGTCGAGAACAATCAGATCAAAGCGCAGATCCTTTTTCGCCGCATATGAGAAGTATTTAAAAACATCCATCACTTTAATATCGTGCGCCTCGTAATCCAGCTTGTTCACGCTGAATTGCTCGATCGTTTTGGCCAGGCTTCGATTTGCCACGTCCACGCTTGTTGTTTTCTCCGCTCCGCCAAGCGCTGCCGCCACTGAGAACGCACCTGTATAAGAAAACGTGTTTAAGACGTTTTTTCCACTGGCATAGCGGTCTCTGATCGCTTTGCGCACATGTCTTTGATCTAAAAAGATGCCTGTCATAGCGCCTTCGTTTAAATCAACCGCGTATTGTATCCCGTTTTCTTGAATGATGATCGGGAACTCGCCTCTTTCTCCCTTTACGAAGTCATCATCCTCGACATATTGTCCAGCCGTATCGAAGCGTTTCTTTTCGTAAATCGCTTTATATTCAATATCCAGTTCATCCAGAGCGGCAATCAGCGTTTCTTTAAAGGTGTAAATGCCTTTGCTGTACCATTGGAGAAGCAGGTACCCGTCATAATAATCAACAGTGACGCCGCCGATGCCGTCGCCCTCCCCGTTGAAGATTCGGAAAGCCGTTGTATCATGCGCCGCGAAAAGACTTGCACGCGCTTGTACCGCTTTTGTTAATTTGCTGAGGAAGAATGTTTGGTCGATATGTTCATTTTTATTGCGTGTGAGCGTCCAGCCGACCCCTTTGTTTTGCAGGCCGTAATAGCCCCTCGCGAGAAACTCGCCGCTTTCAGACACGACATCAACGAGGTCGCCTTCTTTGACGTGCCCCGCACTGCCGGTGAGGGCTTCCTTTTCGATCAGCGGATAGCCTTTTTTGATTTTTGCAGCGTGTGCTTTCTTTAGGGTGAGTAGCTTCATATATGTTCGTCCTCTTTCTGTTTGCTTTTTCTTATCGTACCACAAAACGCCAAGATGTCTGCATTGACAGAAAGGAAAGGTTTTTCTACGATAGACAAAAAGAGTTTCTAGGAGGAACAGCATGGCAAAACGAATTGACCATACAGGCATTATGGTAAGAGATATTAACGCGTCTATTTCATTTTATGAAGAGGTTCTCGGCATGAAATTGAAAGACCGCATCACTCATACGAACGGTATTATCGAGCTTGCTTTTCTTGGCTTTGAAGATGGTCCGGAAACAGAAATCGAATTGATTCAAGGCTACAGCAGCGAGCTTCCCGCCGAAGGTAAAGTGCATCACATTGCCCTGCTGACTGATGACATCGCGGCCGAATATACAAAAGCGGAAAGAATGAATGCGAAATTTATCGACGAAGAGATTACAACACTTCCAAACGGGTATCGTTATTTTTATATCGAAGGCCCTGACGGCGAGTGGATTGAGTTCTTTCAGCGGTGAAAATCAAAGAACGTACATTTTTCATGTACGTTCTTTGTTTATCTATACCAACTGATATACGTTGACTCATCGCAAAACATGGCTTCCCAGCCCATACCCTGAACCATGTCATGAATGTTTTCATCTTTCGCAAGAAAAACATTTATGAATGAGTCGTATACACTCATAAACACAAAATCCATTTTCTCATCAGTCAACATGAGCTCTGCGGCGGCTTCATCAAGAACCATCCGCAAGTTAGCCTCAGTTGTGTCCAAAAAGCCGCTGTTTTCCACAATTGGTTCTGAGTAATAAAACCGATTGGACCCGTTGTAACGAAGCACTTTTACCAAAGCGGGAATATGAAAATTTGAAATATGGTCCTCACTAGGATAAAAGAGATCTCCTTTTAAGTTCGCATGTAAACGTTCAGCTAAATCCTCTCTCGCGTACTCATCCCTTAAAGCAAATATCGATGTCTTCAAAGCCAGCCCCAGCTCTGCATGTGTTTGGAATCCGCATGAAGACATGATTTCTTTCCATGTAACTGCTTTTCCTTTTTCTCTTACTTCTTGATCATTCGGATAAATATGCTCATACTCATTTTTTCTCTCAGCTTTTTCCCACCCTTCCGGCATTTGAATAAAAGGAGAAAATAAAATAGCAGCTGATGTATATTCAACTGGTAGATGTTTTAAGATTGGTGATTCGTCATCTAACCATATGTATTCTAGCATGCGCACCTCCTTTACATATTCTAACATTCATGAAAGAAGATCATCAGCCTTTTAACAGCTGATGATCTATAACATTACATCAAGACATATTTTTATCCCCGGATTCAACCGCACTCTCTTCCTTCCATTTTTGATGATCCCAAATTCTGAAAAACGGATAGTAGATAGCACATGTAATGAGCAGGTTCACCAGCTGCATGACGGCGCCCGATACTTTTCCGCCTGTCGCCAGGTACCCTGAAATGATCGGCGGCATGGTCCATGGCACGGCAATCCCGGCGGGCCTTGCCACCAGTCCGGTGCTCATGCCAATATAAGTGGCGGTAATGGTGAGGAGCGGGGCTATAATGAACGGAACGATAAGGAGCGGGTTCATCACAATCGGCATGCCGAAAATGATCGGCTCGTTGATGTTAAAGAGCGCGGGCCCGATGCCTAAGCGGCCGAGCTGCTTCATCTGTTTGCTCCGGGACCGCACAAGCATAGTGAGTACAAGTGCCAGCGTTGCCCCGCTTCCGCCGACATTAATCCAAATTTGAAAAAACTGAGTCGTAAAAATGCTCGGCAGCGCCTCGCCCGCTTGAAACGCGAGACGGTTTGCATCCATGGCGCCATACCAAATCGGCGCCATAATACCGCCGATGATCGAAGCGCCGTGAATGCCGCACGACCAAAGCAGCATTTGCACGAATTCAGCGATCAGACTCCCGCCGAGGCTGCCGCCAAGGATGGAAAGCGGTGTGCCGAGCAGGTCTCCGACGACATTGTGCAGGCTTTCAAAAGGCGTCATTTCAACCAAAAGACGCGCCAGCCATATAAGAAATACGATGATAAAGCCGGGAATCAGCGCGACAAATGATTTGCTTACTGCCGGCGGCACGCCGTCAGGCATGTTAAACACAATATTTTTTTGAATGATGTACCGATAGACTTCAGTTGAAAACAAGGCGATGATCATGGCGACAAACAGTCCCTTGCTGCCGAGCAATGTGATGGGAATTCCGCCTCCGACCATGATTGATTCTGTTGAGCCATCCGGCGTAAAAGGCACCTCAAACGGCGTTGCCAATAAGAAGGCTGCAATTGAAATCGCTCCGGCCGACAGCGCATCAACACCGTAGCTTTCAGCCAGCCGATAGGCGATCCCGAAAGCCGCAATCATTGCCATAATATCGAATGAAGCATTGACAGGATAGCCGAGCTTATCCGCCCACTGTTCCCCAAACACACTCGCCATAAAATCAGCATAACCGGGAATCGGCAGGCTGGTTAAAATCAAAAAGACTGAACCGATAATAATCAGCGGCATGGTCAAAACAATTCCGTCACGCAATGCGCTGAGATGCCGCTGTCCGGCAATTTTCCCAGCGACAGGCATGATTTTTTCTTCCATCACCCGAGTGAACGCGCTCATCTGAAAAGCCCCCTTTTCTCATTGCTTTGTGAACAACCTTTGCAATGTTTTCTTTATCTTATTTTGAAAACGCTTACAAATTCATGTGGAAAATTTCCTCTTCCTGCGGAAAAAATCTGAATTCTCCTGAGCCATCCTATCAATGAAAAAATTTTTTCCTTCTTACTATCAAAATCACATTATCCTCCGATATATATATCAAACATCATAGAAAAAGGAGAAGAACTATGAAAAACACGTTTTGCAAATTTGTTGTATCAGCCACTCTGTTTTTCAGTTTTCTCGCCCTAGGGCCACTTGCACATGCAGAAAACAGCAACCAGAATGAAATCATTGTGGTCTATAAAAACAAAGACGGCAAAGAAACTGTACTAGACAGTGATGCTGAGGTTGAGCAGCAGTATAAGCATCTTCCGGCGGTAGCGGTCAAAGCAGATCAAAAGACAGTAAAAGAATTCAAACAGGACCCTGATATTTTGTATGTCGAAAACAATGTCACGTTCACCGCAGCGGACAATACAGACCTCAAAATACTGTCAGAGGACGCCGACACCTCTGACAACTTCGAACAATGGAACCTTGAACCGATTCAGGTCAAACAAGCTTGGAAGGAAGGGTTGACAGGGAAAAACGTCAAAATCGCTGTCATCGACAGCGGGATCTCCCCCCACGACGACCTGTCGATTTCCGGCGGGTACTCAGCTGTCAGTTACACCTCTTCTTACAAAGACGATAACGGCCACGGAACGCATGTCGCCGGGATTATCGGCGCTAAGCATAACGGATACGGAATTGACGGCGTTGCACCGGAAGCACAAATATATGCGGTTAAAGCGCTTGATCAGAACGGCTCGGGAGATCTTCAAGGCCTTCTCAAAGGGATCGACTGGTCGATAGCGAATGGGATGGATATCGTCAATATGAGCCTTGGCACGTCTTCAGACAGCCAGATTCTTCATGACGCCATGGACAAAGCATATGAAAAAGGCGTACTGCTCGTTGCCGCAAGCGGAAATGACGGAAACGGAAAGCCAGTAAATTACCCTGCGGCATACAGCAGTGTCGTTGCAGTGTCAGCGACAGATCAACGCAATCAGCTCGCAGCCTTTTCGACAACAGGAAATGAAGTTGAATTTTCAGCACCGGGAACAGACATCACGAGCACGTATTTACATCAATATTACGCGACGGGAAGCGGCACATCCCAAGCGACACCGCACGCCGCTGCCATGTTTGCTTTATTAAAACAGCGTGATCCTGGTAACACGAACGTGCAGCTTCGCGCCCTCATGCAGAAAAACATCGTTGATCTCGGAATGACGGGGCGCGATCAGCAATTCGGCTATGGCCTGATCCAGTATAAAGCCCAGCAGGCAGATAAAGCGTACGCGGCGGCTGAGCAAGCGGTCAAAAAAGCTGAACAGACAAAGGCACAAGCCGATATTGACAAAGCGAGAAAGCTCGTCAGCCAGCTGCCAGATTCCAACGCAAAAAAAGCTTTGCAAAAAAGACTGGATAACGTTCAGGCATACAGAAATGTAAAAGACGCGAAGGACAAAGTGGCAAAGGCAGAAAAGTATAAAACCAAGCAAACCGTTGATACAGCACAAGCCGCAATCAACAAACTGCCGAACGGTACGGATAAAAAGAACCTCTAAAAACGCTTAGATCAAGTCAAGCGCTATATCGCATCAAAGCAAGCGAAGGACAAAGTCGCCAAAGCGGAAAAAAGCAAAAAGAAAACAGATATCGAAAGCGCTCAATCGGCAGTCAGCAAGCTTCCGGCAAGCTCAGAAAAAACGTCCCTGCAGAAGCGTCTCAACAAAGTGAAAAGCATCAATGTAAAAACGGCGCAGCAATCAGTCGCCGCAGCGGAAAAGAAATCAACTGACGCAAATGCGGCGAGAGCCCAAAAGGCTGTCAATGAACTTCAGTCCGGAAAAGACAAAACGTCATTGCAAAAACGGTTAGATAAAGTGAAGAAAAAAGTGGCGGCAGCTGAAGCCAAAAAAGTCGAAACGGCCAAAGCCAAAGTGAAAAAAGCGGAAAAAGACAAGACAAAAAAATCAAAAACAGCCGCTCAGTCCGCAGTAAATCAATTAAAAGCATCCCATGAAAAAACAAAGCTGCAAAAACGGCTGAACGCCGTTAAGCCGAAGAAATAATTGAAAAACCTTTAAGGCGTAATGCTCGTCTTAAAGGTTTTTTTCATCTGTTAAGTGGTGTACGCAACCTTTTTCCCATTTGTTTCACAGGCTTTTCATACTATTGCTATCCTGCTGTGAACAGCATAAAATGAACGTTATTACAGATATCAACTGCATAATGCGGGATTGTGACTGGCAAGCAGGCAAGACCCAACGATGCAAAGGGAGTATTAGTGCCTAGAAAAAGAAAGGTATTTTAACTCTTCTTTTCGTGTTGGGCTCGTAACGGCGCCATGGACATTTCTGCTTTATATGTTTCGTAATGCCCCGTCACCCGACGAGGGCATTTTTTGATGGCTCAGAATGATTTATAGTTTTTCTCACTTTTTTCATTTTGATTGTCAACTTTTCATTTGATACGATGAACAAGCCGACTTTTCTTCAGCAGAGGAGGTTTTTATTGTTTGCAAAAAGAGATTGCGAAAGAATTATTGCTCCTCGCAGGAGGAAAAAACAACATTAACAGCATCAGCCACTGTACAACTCGTCTTCGTTTCGAAGTCAAGGATGAAACGAAAATCGACATACGTGCTATTGAAAATCTGCAAGGTGTGCAGGGCACCTTTTTCAGATATGGCCTGTTCCAAATTATTTTTGGGGCAGGTGTCGTCAACAAAATTTATAAAGAAGTCGTTTGTGTGTGGGAGGCATCGCCTTCTGAAGAGGCTGTTCAAGAGAAACATGCCAGCCGCAAACTGAACCCCGTCACAACATTTGCTAAAACGCTGTCCGATATTTTCATGCCGATTATCCCGGCGATAACAGCAAACGGGTTGCTCATGGGGCTGATCGGCATGATTCAGGTCTTTCACTGGTTCTCTGCCGACAGCCCGTGGATCAAAGTGCTGGATCTCGTATCCAGCACCGCATTTATTCTGTTGCCGATTTTGGTTGGCTTTAGTGCCGCCAGACAATTTGGCAGCAACCCATTTTTAGGGGCATTGATAGGAGGGCTTCTGACTCATCCTGATTTGCTTGATCCATCCATGCTCGGCAGCAAAACCCCCGCTTCCTTGGACATATGGGGGCTGCATATTCCATTGATGGGCTATCAGGGCGCCATTATACCGATTCTTCTCTCCGTTTATATCATGAGCAAAATTGAGAAGCTTTTAAAAACGATTGTGCCCAAATCACTTGATGTCGTGATCATTCCCTTTATCACTGTGATGGTGACAGGGTGTCTCGCGCTGATTGTGATGAACCCCGCCGCAGTTATTATCGGCCAGGTCATATCGCAATCGATTGAATACATTTATCACCACGCAGGCATTGCTGCCGGAGCACTTTTCGGGGGCATCTATTCCACTATCGTTCTATCAGGCTTGCATCATAGCTTTTATGCGATTGAAGCGACTTTGCTTGCCGATCCTCATGTGGGTGTAAACTTTTTGGTGCCGATATGGTCAATGGCGAATGTGGCGCAAGGTGGAGCGGGACTGGCGGTTTTCTTCAAAACGAAGCAGTCCAGCCTGAAGAAAATCGCGCTCCCCGCTTCCCTTACCGCGTTTTTAGGCATTGTGGAGCCGATTGTGTTCGGGGTAAATGTGAAGCTGATCCGCCCCTTTATCGGAGCCGCTATTGGCGGTGCTCTCGGCGGGGCGTATGTAGTTGGGGCACACGTCGTCTCGAATTCCTACGGACTGACCGGCATCCCGATGATTTCAATCGTGCTGCCATTTGGCGTTGCGAATTTTGTTCATTATATGATCGGTTTTTTGATCGCGGCCGTCTCTGCTTTTATAGCTACATTGTTTCTCGGGTTTAAAGAAGAGACAGAATAACTGGATTTATTCGATTTCATTCATAAAACGGGGGATGAAAGGAAAAAAGCTATGAAAATTAAAAGAATCTTAAATCATAATGCAATCGTCGTAAAGGATCAAAATGAAGAGAAGATTCTCTTGGGTGCAGGAATTGCGTTCGATAAAAGAAAAAATGATATTGTCGATCCGTCTAAAATAGAAAAAACATTCGTCAGAAAAGATACACCTGACTATAAACAATTCGAAGAGATTTTAGAAACGTTGCCGGAAGACCATATTCAAATCTCCGAGCAAATTATTTCCCATGCTGAACAAGAACTGAACATCAAAATCAATGAACGGATTCACGTCGCGTTTTCAGACCATCTCTCATTTGCGATTGAACGCCTGAGCAACGGAATGGTCATCAAAAATCCGCTGCTGAATGAGATCAAAGTTCTTTATCCGAAGGAATTCCAAATCGGCATGTGGGCTAGAGCGCTAATTAAAGAGAAGCTGGGCATTGAGATTCCTGAGGATGAAATCGGCAATATCGCCATGCACATTCACACAGCCAGAAACAACGCCGGCGACATGACACAGACACTTGATATAACAACGATGATCCGTGACATTATCAACATTATTGAAACCCAGCTGTCGATCAACATTGTGGAGGATACCATTTCTTACGAAAGGCTCGTGACCCATTTGCGCTTTGCCATTCAGCATATCAAAGCAGGCGAAACCATTTACGAGCTGGATTCAGAAATGATTGCCATCATTAAAGAAAGATTCAAGGATGCTTTCCTATGCGCCAAAAGCATCGGCACTTTTGTAAAAAAGGAATATGGCTTTGAGTTTCCTGAAAAAGAATTGTGCTACATCGCCATGCATATTGAGCGGTTTTATCATAGGTCAGTGGCGCGCTGACAAACAAAAAAACGCTTTTGATGATCTCAAAAGCGTTTTTTTCATATATAGATTATTGGTTGATGGCCGGGCTCCCAATCGTATTCCATTTCGTATAGGACATGTAATGGAAATACTCATCGCGGTACGGATGCTTTGTATTGGAGTTCCAAGGCTTTTCTCCGCCGCAGAAGTGGACGATTGCCGGGTCTTCTCTCGTTTCATTATATTGCTTCCGTCCTAACAGTGTCGGTGGAGTTTTCAGTTTTAACATGATGTATGTTTGAGCGTTCCAGCGCGGATGAAGCTCATACCACTTATCATATAAGATCGCGTTCAGCGCATCTTGGTCATGTAACACAAGAAAATCTTCAGAACCGTTTTCATTGATAAAGTTGAGAACTTTTTCTGTGATGTTTTGCTTTCTCCAAGGTTCCATATCAATAATCATAATACCTGAGTTAAAATACTTTCCTGTGTCCGTGATATTCATTTCTTTCAAACGTTCATGCTGCCCCGCATCTTCCACAGCAGCAACGGTGTATGGAGAGATGTCCAAGTCCCATAGTTTCGAAATATCCTCAAGGACAAGTGCATCACAGTCGACATATATCATACGTTTGATGCTTTCATCCTTAATTAAGTCAGGAATCGAAATGCGGTAATATGCCGCTTTTGTAATATGGCTGCTTTCCACCGCATGTTCATACTGGTTGGCATCCACTTCTAAGAACTCAATCGGCACGCCGAATTTCAATGTCGTTTCTTCCAGCCTTTTTTTGTTATCAGGCTCAATTCCCCCATCAATCACATATAGCTTCACTTTTCTATTCTGGTCCATGTTTGTCAATAAAGAAACGAACATCCCACCTAAATGACGAGCATAATTATCATCTGCGCATGATACGATATGCATAAATTCATCTTTCTTCAATGGTATTCATCTCCCTTTGTGTTGTACAAGTTACATTCCCTTTTTCAGAAAATTAAACACCATTCTCCAATATTTTTTTTAATAGAATGTGCTAGACAACAAAAAGGCTTTTATTTTTTGAACATGCGATAAAGCCAATAAAGAATGAAAAAGCTCGCAATTGCAATCGCTTCAGCTGAGGCGATATACCATGGCCAAGGCCCGAGAACATCCAAAAGTGAAGAGCCGCCCGGCTTTTTCGTTAAATACATATAATTCGCATTCAGCCAGCGGTCAACCAGATAAATGATCCCTCCGTACAGATTGACAATCAAAACAGTCACCCATAAAGAGCGCTGTCTGAGTCTGTACGTGCCAATCACCGCCATAAGCAGACAGGATAGAAATACGGACCCGTGCGAAATAAAAAAGAGAATATATCGTACATGCGGAAATGAAAACATACCAAGATCTGGGGTCAGAAGCGCCTGAAGCGAGCTTCCTATACCGACAAAATACAAAAACACAAACAGCTTTCTGCTCTTTGTCACCAGCATGATCGCTGATAAATACACAGACAGGTCACTCAACTGAAGAGGCAGAGAAGTCCGCACCGACCACCTGCCCGTGGCGATCATCCATATTTGGTAACCAATTTGTGAAGCAAGCAAAAGAAACACAAATAAATAGCGCAGAAATTGACTGAATGCAGGCTGCTTCACTGACCGGCGGAACAGAAACAATAGGATGGCAAGCACGCCGATCAAGCCTAATGTCACTGCATGCTCTGTCGAAAACAGATGAAATGGATCGTGTCTATACACACCTTGAACATATTTTTGCACAACTGCACCCCTCGTTAGCGGATTTTTCTTTATTGTGGTGTTCTTTTGGCTTTTTTTATTCAACTGAAAAATATAGGCTTGAAGTTCACCATCGTCTCTGCTACAATTCATTTCATAGCTAATGATTCTGATAATTTAAGGCAGGCCTGATAAATGGAACGTTTCAATACACAGCAGCAGCTTCGCAAAGAAGAGCATGACACACTCAGCAAGCTTAGACAAATGCCCGTTGAGTCACTCAACTTGGAAGCCATTTCGATCGCGACGAATTTGTATCGGTCTGCGCAAAGGCTCCGTGTCAAAATGGAGACTGAGGTTCTTTCTTCTTACAAATTATCTTGGACCGCTTTCTCCATTCTTTACGATCTATGGGTATGGGGCAAACTCGAAACGAGAAAAATCTCTGAGCTGTCAGGCATTTCAACAGCTACAGCAAGCAACGTGATCAAAACGCTCGAAAAAAAGGGCTTTTGCTCCAAAAGCATCGATACCAGAGATCGGCGACTTGTTTTTGTCACAATTACTGAATCCGGCAAACAAGCGATCGAAGAACTCTACCCCGAGTTTCACAAAGGGGAAACGGAATTGATTACGGGCATGACAAAAGAGGAGCAGAAAACCCTGACAGGACTGCTTAGAAAAGTAGCGGACAATCTTCATACATCATAAGCTTTGACGGGAATCCAGTAGCGGTTTGTCTCCCTGTTTCAGAGAGCCGGCGGAAGGTGCGAGCCAGCACACAGGCACACGCGAATTACCTCCCCGAGCTTTCTTTGTGAACGTTAGTAGCAAAGGACGGGAAACCGTTATTCGAATGAGCGGAAGACAATGTCTTCAACCAGGGTGGTACCGCGTGCATTGAGCCACGTCCCTTATCGGGATGCGGCTCTTTTTGTGTTTCTAAAAAAGGAGGAAGACGATGAAAACATTTGATCAGCTCACAGCAGCACAGCAAAAAGAAGTCGAAAGACAGCTTGATTTATATATGACAGGCGCCCAAGAAGTCATACCGCCGGAGGAATTAAAGGCTAAGCTTGTCAAATCGATTGAGACAGGCACACCACTAAAAATCAAACTCGGATTAGACCCTTCTGCACCGGATGTTCATCTGGGACATACGGTCGTTTTAAACAAGCTTCGCCAATTTCAAGAAAACGGCCACATTGTGCAGCTCTTGATTGGCGATTTCACAGGAAAAATCGGTGATCCGACAGGCAAGTCCGCAGCCAGAAAACAGCTGACCGATGAAGAAGTCAAGCACAACGCCAAAACATACTTCCAGCAATTCGGGAAAGTGCTTGATCCAGAAAAAGTCGAGCTTCACTACAACTCGAAATGGCTGAAGACATTGCATCTGGAGGATGTCATTGACTTGGCAGGCAAAATAACAGTAGCACGCCTAATGGAACGCGATGACTTTGAAGAACGCATTGCCATGCAAAAACCGATCTCCCTGCATGAATTCTTTTACCCGTTGATGCAGGGATACGATTCCGTCGTTCTGGAAAGCGATATTGAATTAGGCGGAACAGATCAGCATTTCAATGTGCTGATGGGACGGCATTTCCAAGAACGATACAACAAAGAAAAACAAGTCGTCATCCTGATGCCGCTTTTGGAAGGCTTGGACGGTGTTGAGAAAATGTCGAAATCAAAAAACAACTACATCGGCATTGACGACCATCCAAACGACATGTACGGGAAAACGATGTCACTGCCCGACAGCCTGATGAAAAAATATATCCATTTGGCAACGGACCTTGAGCTTGAAGAAAAAAAACAGCTCGTGAAGGACTTAGAAACCGGCTCCGTTCATCCAAGGAATGCCAAAATGCTTTTAGCCAAAACGATTGTCCGAATGTACCACGGATTGGAAGCCGCTGAAGCAGCCGAACAATCTTTCAAAACAGTCTTTCAGGAAAACAGCCTGCCTGAGGATATTCCGGCTGTGAACTGGAAAGGCGAGAAAACAATAGCGATGATCGATCTGCTCGTCACTCTTGACCTTCTCTCTTCGAAAAGCGAAGCGCGCCGCATGATTCAAAACGGAGGTGTCCGGATTAACGGAGAGAAAATAACAGACATTCACGCCGATGCAGAGATAAAAGAGAATATGATTATCCAGGTCGGCAAACGCAAGTTTTTAAAACTCCAATAATTTGATGTCCTGACGCTTATGAAATCGGCTTTCATAAGCGTTTTTTTGCAGGTATAAAGCACTGTCTTTTCAAAAATGCGCTTCAGGTTGCAGGAAAACCCTTTAGCATCCCGAAATATTCCCCATCCAAACATTAGGGGAGGTTCATGTTTATGAAAAAGCTTTTAACTGTAATGACGATGGCCGTTTTAACGGCCGGCACGGTTCTCTTGCCGGCACAGAGTGTCACCCCTGCTGCGCACGCTGTCCAAGTATCAGAAAGCCAGCGGGAGCTTCCATTCAAAGCAAAGCGTGCGTATTCCACCATTTCTCAGCTTAGTGAAACAATCGGCCCCAGAATAGCCGGAACTGCCGCTGAAAAAAAGAGTGCCTTATGGATCGCCTCAACCTTGAGAAAATTAAAGCTTGATGTGAAGGTTCAACGATTCGGCATTCCTGACCGGCTTGAGGGAACGCTGTTTTCAGAAGGACGCGACATTCTTCTCCGGGCGGCATCCGGCTCAGCCCCGACTGAGGAAAAAGGGCTGACGGCTCCGCTTTACAATGCCGGCTTAGGCTATCCAAAGGACTTCACCGCTGATGCCAAGGGCAAAATCGCCTTGATTTCAAGAGGAGACCTGACATTTTACGAGAAAGCCAAGAACGCCGAAGACGCCGGAGCGAAGGCTGTCATCATTTATAACAACAAAGAAAGCCTTGTGCCTGTCACCCCAAATCTATCCGGAAATACAGTCAGCATCCCTGTCGTCGGAATTAAGAAAGAAGACGGTGAAACCCTTATCCAGCAAAATGAAGCAACCTTACAAATAAACGCGCTCTCCAATCAAACCTCCCAGAACATCATCGGTGTCAAAAAACCAAAGAACATCAAAAATCCTGATATTGTGTACGTCACAGCACATTATGACAGTGTTCCTTTCTCACCCGGCGCAAATGACAACGGATCAGGAACCTCTGTCATGCTGGAAATGGCACGCGTCTTGAAAAGTATTCCTTCTGACAAGGAGATCCGCTTTATCGCTTTTGGCGCTGAAGAGCTCGGCCTGCTCGGCTCCTCTCATTATGTAGATCATCTATCAGAAAAAGAGTTGAAACGAAGCGAAGTGAACTTCAACTTAGACATGGTGGGTACAAGCTGGGAGAATGCGTCTGAGCTGTATGTCAACACATTGGATGGACAATCTAACTATGTTTGGGAATCCAGCCATACGGCCGCTGAAAAAATTGGATTCGACAGCCTGTCTCTGACACAAGGAGGCTCATCCGATCACGTGCCGTTCCATGAAGCCGGTATAGATTCCGCTAACTTTATTTGGGGAGATCCGGAAACCGAAGAGGTTGAGCCTTGGTATCATACCCCTGAAGACTCGATCGAGCATATCAGCAAAGAACGCCTTCAGCAGGCCGGCGACCTTGTGACAGCCTCTGTCTATGAAGCTGTGAAAAAAGAGAAAAAACCGAAAGCCAATAAGAAACAAATAAAGACAAAAGCCTCTGACATTTATGAAGATATGAAATAAAAAAAGACGGCACATCGCTGCCGTCTTTTTTTAATCCACTTCTTTCTTAATCCCCAGCATTTTCTCATCTAAATAATGGGCGATCTCCGCCGCTTCCTTCAGCTCATCAGTTAAATGTTTAGGAACGTCGTTGTTCAATTTATAGTAGATTTTATGCTCCAAGCTCGCCCAGAAATCCATGGCGATGGTGCGGATTTGAATTTCTGCTTTGACGTATTCCACTCTGTTCGTTAAGTTTACAGGCATTTCAATAATCAAATGCAGGCTTCGGTAGCCGTTCGGTTTCGGATTCTGAATATAATCCTTTACCTTCACGATCCGCAAATCCTCATGCTGCTTCAGGACGTTCACGACATTATAAATATCAGAAATAAAGGAACAAATGATACGCACACCGGCAATATCGTTGATATGTTCCTTCATTTCCTGTGTCGTAATCTCGCAGCCCTTTCTCATGAGTTTATTTACGATGCTTTCAAAGCTTTTCACACGCGATTTTGTATGCTCAATCGGATTGTGGCCATGAATTAAATTGTATTCCTGACTGATAATCGAAAACTTTGTATCAAGTGCATCAAGTGCGAATTTATAAACCAACAGTTCGTTTTTCCAATCTTCCATGACAGTTTTTAAATCGTCCATATGTGTTACAGATAAATCCATTTTCGTCATCTCCTTTAACGGATCTTTATCCGCTGTCCATGTACTAGACGTGCCTGCCTGCTGCTAGGTTCTATGAATTTTTTTACAAAATCCTGTCGAATGTAACAAAAAAAGACCGCATGAAAAAGCGGTCTTCTTTCTTACCGGAAATAACTGATCAATAATCCAATTGACAGCAGGAATCCGAAAAATGTATTGGTTTGCGCTGTAGATTTCATCGCCACAATCATATTCATTGGCAATTCTTTTTTGACGAAGCCTTTCACCGCCTGAACTGGTTTAGGTACGCTCAAAAAGACGACAAACAGCCATGGGCTTGCAGCTCCTGTAATGACCAAGCCGACAACCCAAATATACGCCACAGCAAAAGATGCAGCCAGCAGAGTGACAGCTCCTTTATGCCCCATCAGGATTGCCAATGTTTTGCGTCCGCCTTTTTTATCCTCTTCGATATCGCGAATGTTGTTCGACAGGTTAATCGCGCCGACAAGAATCGCAATCGGAATCGAAATCAAAATGCTTTGCATATTGATCTTATCTGTCTGAATAAAAAATGAAATCAGCACAAATACCGAACCCATGCAAATGCCTGAGAATAACTCACCGAACGGTGTATATGCAATTGGCAGAGGCCCGCCTGTATACAGGTAACCGATCGCCATTCCCACGAGGCCGATGACAGCCAGCCACCAGCTGCTGCTCATGCAAATATACACACCGAGCAAAATGGCAATGCCGTATGAAGCGAGAGCTAATTGCAGAATCGTTTTGGGCTTCATACCATGCCTGACAATTGCGCCGCCGATTCCGACAGATTCAGCTGTATCTAACCCGCGTTTAAAATCGTAGTATTCATTGAATAAGTTCGTCGCGATCTGAATCCATAAGCAAGAAAACAGCATAGCCAGAAACAGCAGCAAATCAACCTTCACATAAAACATCGCCAAAACTGTTCCTAGAAGCACAGGAACAAACGACGCCGTTAATGTATGCGGACGCGTTAATTGCCAAAGAATCTGCCCCATACTTTCTTTTTCCGGCGCTGTCTGACCCTCACCCTTATTTGTTTGGTTCATCTTCCTCTTCCTTTCTATTAAAAGGCTTACTTTATTTCAGCCGGCCACTTGATGAAACTTGCGTTTTGCTTCCTTATCTATCATAATGACTTCTCCACCATTTCACAAGATACCTTGAGCGGGCGTTTTCCTTCTTATTATACCCTTTCTGCCCTGATTTCATTAGGGTTCTGCCTGTGCCTTTACAAACAGGAGCGGAAAAATTTTTTTAAATACATTTTCGCTTTTTAAAAGTTAAAAAGTTCTCTTCATTACATTTGATCTTTCCTTTATAATGAATCAGTCAGAGAAGCTTCATTCATACTCTCTCTCTGAGATAAAAATTCACTTCTGAAGGCAGAAGCCGATATATAAATTTGAGGGAGATTAGGGAAAATATGAAACTTTTTGCGCATCCGCTCGTCATATACTCATGTAATTATCGAAAAAACGGGAAGGGAATTTAGATATGCTGCAATTGATGAAACAGCTGTATGAAAAACCCGCTGTCAAGTGGACTTGTCATACAGGCTTTTATTTGTTGATACTGCTTGTTTTGTTTTTTATGTATGGTTTTCACACCGCGAATACCGGTTCTTATATTTATAACGATTTCTAATTGGAGAGAGAATAACAATGAAACTTTTAGATGCTATTCAAACACATGCGGAAACTTATCCGCAAACCGAAGCCTTCCGCTCTCAAGGCCAGTCGCTCACATATCAGGAACTTTGGGCACTGTCTGACCGTGCGGCGGCCGCAATCAAAAAACGCGTTTCCGGAGAAAAGGGTTCTCCTGTTCTGGTGTACGGACATATGGAGCCGCACATGATTGTCTCCTTTTTAGGAAGCGTCAAGGCGGGACACCCTTATATCCCGGTTGACTTGTCCATTCCGTCCGAGCGGATTGCGAAAATTATTGAAAGCTCGGGCGCTGAATTGCTGATTCATGTATCTGGTCTTCCTGTTGATATTGACAGCGGGCTGATTCAGACAGTTTCAGCGGAAGAACTGCTGGAACACGAAGGCACTGTCAGCCGTGATCAATGGGTGACGGGACACGAAACGTATTATATTATTTACACTTCCGGAAGCACGGGCAATCCGAAAGGCGTGCAGATTTCAGCCGCGAACCTTCAAAGCTTCACAGACTGGATTTGCGCGGACTTCCCGATCAACGGAGGCAAAACGTTTTTAAACCAAGCGCCGTTTTCATTTGATTTATCCGTCATGGATCTTTATCCGTGCCTTCAGTCAGGCGGTACTTTACACTGTGTGACAAAGGACGCCGTGAATAAGCCGAAGATCTTATTCGAAGAGCTTAAAAAGTCCGGGCTGAATATATGGACATCGACGCCATCCTTTGTGCAAATGTGCCTGATGGACCCTGGATTTTCACAAGATCTGCTTCCTGAGGCGGACACATTTATGTTTTGCGGAGAGGTTCTCCCGGTTTCTGTAGCCGAAGCGCTGCTTGAGCGTTTCCCGAAAGCAAGAATTTTTAATACGTACGGTCCGACTGAGGCGACAGTCGCTGTTACGTCCGTTGAAATTACAAGTGACATCATCAGCCGGCACGAATCTCTGCCAGTCGGCTTCGCCAAACCAGATATGAACATTTTGATTATGGATGAACAGGGAAATCAGCTCCCGGATGGAGAAAAAGGCGAAATCGTCATTGCAGGTCCGAGTGTAAGCCGCGGCTATCTCGGTGAGCCTGAGCTGACAGATAAAGCGTTCTTCTCTTATGAAGGCCAATGGGCATACCGAACTGGCGATGCTGGTTATACACAAGATGGTCAGATTTTCTGCCAAGGCCGCTTGGATTTCCAGATTAAACTTCACGGGTACCGAATGGAGCTGGAGGAAATTGAGTTTCATGTGAGACAGTCTCAGTACGTGCGCTCAGCTGTTGTGATTCCGTATCAGCCAAACGGAACAGTTGAATATCTGATAGCTGCAATTGTGCCTGAGGAGCATGAATTCCAGAAGGAGTTCCAGCTGACAAGTGCGATTAAAAAAGAGCTTGCCGCTTCCCTGCCGGCTTATATGATTCCGAGAAAGTTCATTTATCAGGATCACATTCAAATGACGGCTAACGGCAAAATTGACAGGAAACGCATCCGCGAAGAGGTTCTTGTATGACGCCTTACAGCTCGTTTCTATTCTTTATATTGCTTGGCATTCTTCTTCTGCCGACCATTATTCTCGGCCTGAACGGGAAAAGATTCCAGGCATACAACATGTTTATATCCATTCTTATATTGGCTCTGATTTTCTCGCATGACTTACACGGCATCATCGCCCTGTGTTTGTTTACCATATGGCAGGTGCTCCTGATCAGCGGCTACCTGGCGTACCGGCAGAAAGCGAACAGCGGCTTTGTCTTTTGCTCGGCTGTTATCGCGTCTATTCTGCCTTTATTCTTGTCAAAAATATGGCCGTTTCTTTCTCATCCGCAGCCGCATCATCCCGCGCATAACCTGATCAGCTTTTTAGGGATTTCGTATTTAACCTTTAAAGGCGTTCAGCTGATTATGGAAGCGAGAGACGGGCTGCTGAAGGAACAGCTGCCGCTTCACCGCCTTCTGTATTTCATCCTGTTTTTCCCGACGATATCTTCCGGTCCGATTGACAGGTACCGCAGATTCGTCAAGGATGAGCAGAAGGCCTGGACAAAAGAGGAATATGCCGATCTGCTGTATACGGGGATTCACAAGATTTTCATTGGATTCCTTTACAAGTTTATTATCGGCTATGCGATCAACACATATTTCATCATGAACCTTCCCGCGATCACGCACAATAAGATCCTCGGGAATCTGCTGTACATGTACGGCTACAGCATGTATTTATTCTTTGATTTTGCCGGCTACACGATGTTTGCCGTCGGGGTCAGCTATATTATGGGGATTAAATCGCCGGAAAACTTTAATAAACCGTTTATCAGCAAAAATATTAAAGATTTCTGGAACCGCTGGCACATGTCTCTGTCATTTTGGTTCAGAGACTATGTATTTATGAGATTTGTATTTTGGATGACAAAGAAAAAGTGGATCAAAAACCGTATGGCCGTCTCAAATATCGGGTATTTCCTGCTGTTTATGCTGATGGGGGTTTGGCACGGCCTTGCGCCGCAATATATCATCTACGGCCTCTATCACGCCGTCCTGATGACGTGTTACAACTTTTTCGAGAAGTGGAATAAGAAATATAAATGGCTGCCGTCCAACCGCTGGACAACGATTCTCGCCATTGTGATCACGTTCCATTTTGTTTGCTTTGGGTTTTATATTTTCTCAGGAAAACCATTTCATCACCATCATTAAAGGAGATTAGAAAACTATGGATTTTAAACAAGAGGTATTAGACGTTTTAGCAGAGGTTTGCCAGGATGACATCGTAAAGGAAAACCCTGATATTGAAATTTTTGAAGAAGGTTTGCTTGATTCTTTTGGAACAGTAGAATTGCTGCTTGCGATTGAAAACCGTTTTGATATTCTGGTGCCTATCACTGAATTCGACCGGGATGTATGGAATACGCCTAATAACATTGTAAACCAGCTGTCTGAGTTGAAATAATGAAAAAGCGTTTTTTCGGTCCAATTATTTTGGCGTTTATTCTATTCGCAGGCGCCATCGCAGTTCCATCTTCATGGCTGACTCGTTTTATTACCGATAAACGGGTTGAAGAGTCAGCAACAACCTTAAACCCGAGTATGTTTCAGGGGCTTTATTTACAAAATCAGATGCTCAATGATCCGAAGTATCTTCCGATTTACGGGTCTTCTGAGCTTTCCCGGCTGGACGAGTTCCACCCATCTAATTATTTTCAAGTAAACAATGAGGGATTTACGCCTTACCTTGTCGGCAAAGGCGGGTCCCAGTCATTGATACATTCTTTAAACTTCGCTGCCCATATGGATCAGCTGAAGGGCAAAAAAATTGTTTTCATCGTTTCTCCGCAGTGGTTTATTAAGCGCGGGTCTGATGAACAGCATTTTGCGCCGAACTATTCCGCGCTTCAAGGGCTGGATCTGGCATTTAACGAGCAGATCGATCCTGACGTGAAAAAGAAAATGATGAAGCGTATGCTGCGCTTCAAAGCTGTTCAAAACGATGCTGTACTTTCCGAGCTTTATAAGGCGATGGTGAACGGCCAGACATGGAAAGTGAACGCGCTGAAGCCGGCGGCAAAAGTATATTACAAGATGCTCGAAAAGAAAGACCTTTATTATTCGACGACGGAAACCACAGGACCAAAGCGTTATATCTCACAATCCGTGAAGGATAAGTCATGGTCGGAATTAAATAAACTGGCCGATGAATCAGGCAAACGCCACTCCGGGTCTAACGATTTTCACATCGACAATCCTGTTTATAAGAAGCTGAAGCCGAAAGTGCCTAAGCTGAAAGGGAAGAACAAAGGCAGATCGTATGCGAATTCACCGGAATACGGCGATTTTGAGCTGATGCTTCATATCCTGAAAGACGCGGGCGCAGAGCCTATGTTTGTCACCATCCCTGTTAACGGAAAATGGTATGACTACACAGGCTTCCCGAAAAAAGGTCGCACTGACTATTATGAAAAGGTCAATAAACAGATTAAAGCGAAGGGCTTCCAAGTCGCTGATTTTTCAGGTCATGAATATGACCCTTATTTTATGAAAGATACTATCCACATCGGCTGGAAAGGCTGGGTGTATGTGGATAAGGCAATTGATGAATTCTATAAAACCGGAAAGGTTACTTCATCGTGAGCATCTATTAGGACGCGGCTGCATATTTCCTGCTAAGATTTGAAATAGTAAAGGAATCACAGCCAGCTTGATAAGAGGTGTTACATCAATGAAGATGACAGGCAATACGGTTTTGATCACAGGCGGTTCAGCAGGCATCGGGCTTGAACTGGCCAAACGGCTGCTTGAGCTCGGGAATGAAGTGATCATTTGCGGACGCAGCGAAACGCGTCTTGCAGAAGCAAAAAAACAGCTCCCAGCCCTCCATACAAAACAATGCGATGTCTCAGACCGCACACAGCGTCAGGCATTGTTTGAATGGGTCCAGAAGGAATTTCCAACACTGAACGTTCTCGTTAACAATGCGGGCATTCAAAAGGAAATCGACTTTAAAAAAGGGACTGAGGAGCTTTTTGTGGACGGGGATGAAATTGAGCTGAATTTCCAAGCGCCCGTCCATTTATCAGCTCTTTTTACGCCCCACTTGATGAATCAGCCGGAAGCGGCAATTGTTCAGGTAACATCCGGGCTCGCGTTTAACCCGTTAGCTGTTTATCCGGTGTACTGTGCAACAAAAGCGGCGCTCCACTCCTTCTCACTCACGCTCAGACACCAGCTTCGCGATACAAGCGTTGAAGTGATTGAGATGGCGCCCCCTATGGTTGACACGGGATTAAATCAAAAATCACGCGATAAGCAAGGTCTGACGTACCGCGGCATTACACCTGAAGAATATGTTCAATATTTCTTAGACGGCTTAAAAGAAGGCAAACAAGAGATTACAAATGAACGTGTCGAAGGTCTGCGGAATGCAGTCCGTGCCGATTACGACAGAGTATTTGAACAAATGAATGCGCAGGAGAATTAAATTCTCCTGCTTTTTCTTATAAATTTTTTACAAATTTGAGCAAACCTATTGCGATTATTTGGTGAAGGTATACAATAGAATATAAAATATTTTCAAATAAGTTTGATAATATAAACAATTTAACAACAGGGAGATTGACCATGACTAAACAAACGATTCGAGTTGAATTAACATCAGCAAAAAAACCAAAACCAGATCCAAATCAGCTTTCTTTCGGAAGAGTGTTTACAGACCACATGTTTGTAATGGACTATGCATCTGATAAAGGCTGGTACGATCCGAGAATCATTCCTTATCAACCCGTTTCAATGGACCCGGCCGCAATGGTTTATCACTATGGCCAAACGGTGTTTGAGGGCTTGAAGGCTTATGTCACAGAGGATGACCATGTTCTGCTTTTCAGACCGGAAAAGAACATGGAGCGCCTGAATAAATCAAATGACCGCATCTGTATTCCGCAAATTGATGAAGAACAGGTTCTAGAAGGTTTAAAACAGCTGATCGCTATTGATAAAGACTGGATTCCGAATGCGGAGGGCACGTCCCTTTACATCCGTCCATTCATTATCGCAACCGAACCTTTCCTTGGTGTCGCGGCATCTCATACGTATAAGCTTCTTATCATCCTTTCTCCGGTCGGCTCATATTACAAAGAAGGCATTAAGCCTGTCAAAATTGCTGTGGAAAGTGAATTTGTCCGTGCGGTGAAAGGCGGAACGGGAGATGCGAAAACCGCAGGAAACTACGCGTCAAGCTTAAAAGCGCAGCAGGTAGCAGAAGAGAAAGGATTTTCTCAGGTTCTCTGGCTGGACGGCATTGAGAAAAAATACATCGAAGAAGTCGGCAGCATGAACATTTTCTTTAAAATCAACGGTGAAATTGTGACACCGATGCTGAACGGCAGCATTCTGGAAGGCATCACGCGCAATTCCGTCATTACCTTGCTTAAGCATTGGGGGCTTCCGGTATCAGAACGAAGAATCGCCATTGATGAAGTCATCCAAGCCCATAAAGACGGTGTTCTTGAAGAAGCCTTCGGAACGGGTACAGCGGCTGTTATTTCTCCAGTCGGCGAGCTGATCTGGAATGACGAAACACTGATGATCAATAACGGAGAAACAGGAGAAATCTCCAAAAAGCTGTATGACACGATTACAGGCATTCAGAAGGGTACAGTTCCTGATGAATTTGGATGGACGACTGAAGTCGCAGCGCTCACTGAAAGCAAATAAACAAAAAACGGCCCGAAACGGGCCGTTTTTTTATGCTTCAATTTTGTTAAAGAACTGCGGCAGATGTGTTTTGTGCGCCTCCAGCATTTCATCTAAGATCTGTTTGGCCACTGTGTCGGATGGTACGAGAGGGTTAATCGTCATGGCGAGCAACGCTGTTTCGTAGTCGCCTGTGACAGCCGCTTCTGCCGCAACACGCTCAAATGATTTGATTTGCTGGACAAGGCCGCGGACAGATACTGGCAGGTCGCCTACGGCGATTGGCTTAGGGCCATTTTTCGTCATCACGCAGTTCACTTCAACAGCGGAATCATCTGGAATGCTTGCAATCGCACCATTATTGATCGTGTTCACCGGCTGAATGTCGTGTTTATCATTGTAAATGGAGCTGATGAGATTACACGCTGCGTCACTGTAGTATGCCCCTCCGCGTTTCTCAAGCTGCGGCGGCTTGATCGCCAAATTTGGATCTTTATAAAGCTCGAACAGCTCTTGCTCTACCTTTTGCACCACTTCAGCACGGGTGCCTTCCGTTTGTGATGCTTCAAGCTCATGCTCGAACATTTCTTTTGTTTTGAAATAGTAGCGGTGGTAGCCGCAAGGGATCATGTTGAGTGCCTTTAAGAATTCTGGCTCCCACTCAGCGCCGGAGATGTTTTTCATTGTCATCGCGTTTTCCGGATCACCCATCGCTTCAATGACTTGATCCTTGACGCTGACGCCGTCTAAGAAGACGTCCATTCCGAACACCATATGATTCAATCCGGCAAATTGAACCTCTACCCGGTCAACCTCTACATCGAGCGCTTTCGCTACGCCCATTTTCATGCCGATTGGAACATTGCAGAGACCGACAACTTTCTTCAGGTTGGAGTAGCGAAGCAAGGCCTCCGTCACCATACCTGCAGGGTTTGTAAAATTAACGAGCCATGCATTCGGACAAAGCTCCTCGATGTCCTTGGCAATCTCTAAGATGACCGGGATGGTGCGCAATCCTTTAAAGAGTCCTCCCGGGCCGTTTGTTTCCTGGCCGATGACGCCGTATTTTAATGGAATGCGCTCATCCTTGGCTCTCGCTTGCAGCAATCCGACCCGAAATTGAGTCGTCACAAAGTCTGCATCTTTCAGCGCTTCCCTTCTGTCCAAAGTGAGGTGAATGTCAATCGGGACACCAGCTTTTTCAACCATCCGCTTGGCGAGCGTGCCGACAATGTTCAGCTTTTCCTCGCCTTCAGGAATATCAACGAGCCATAATTCACGTACGGGCAGCTCTTCGTACCGTTTGATTAAACCTTCCACGAGCTCCGGTGTGTAGCTTGAACCTCCGCCAATCGTTACAATTTTCAATCCTTTTGTCATATGCTTGCTCCCCCTTGCACGGTGATTTTTTCATATAGCTCAATGAATTCAGCCGCCAAATCCTTGACTGTCATGGCATTCATTAAATGATCCTGCGCGTGGACCATCAGCAGTGTCATTTCTGTTTTTTCTCCGCCTGCTTCACTTTGGATCAGTTCTGTCTGATAATGATGGGCTTTTGACAATTCATCCGCAGCGTCTTGAAGCTTATTCCGCGCCTCTTCGCTGTCGCCGTTTTTCGCGGCGGCGATCGCTTCCATTGCGGAGCTCCTTCCGTTTCCTCCGTGAAGTATGATTTGAAAAATAATTTGCTCCATTTTCTCATTCACGCGATTCACTCCTTTCTTTACAAAGCTGCCTCTTTGTCGCCTGAAACAGCAGGCGTTTGAACGAGCTCTAATTCGTTTTCTTCTTTCAGCTTCTGTTTATCCCACATTCTGAAGAACGGGTAGTAGACAACAAAGGAAACGGTGATATTAATGGCTTGCATGACCGCGCCCGATATTTTGCCTCCTGTCGCCAAATAGCCTGAAAAGATCGGCGGCATGGTCCAAGGGACTGCGATACCCGCCGGTTTGGCGACAAGTCCGGTGCTCATTCCGATGTATGTGAGTGTCAGTGTGATGAGCGGCGTGACGATAAACGGAATTAAGAGCATCGGGTTCATGACGATCGGCATTCCAAAAATGATCGGTTCGTTAATATTGAAGACCGCCGGGCCGATCGCAAGCTTTCCGAGCTGCTTCATTTGTTTGCTTCGGGCGCGAAGGAACATCGTGACAACCAGTGCAAGAGTGGCACCGCTTCCGCCGATATTGATCCAGATATCGAAAAATTGCTGGGTGAAAATCTTAGGCAGTTCCTCACCGGCTTGGAAGGCGATCCGGTTGGCATCCATGGCGCCGTACCAAATCGGTGCCATGACGCCGCCGACAATGTTGGCGCCATGAAGACCGCAGGCCCATAAAAGCATTTTGACAGCTTCTGCGATAAGGCTTCCCCCGAGGCTTCCGCCAAGGATGGAGAGCGGCGTCCCCAGTAAAACGCTTACAACATTATGAAGGCTTTCAAAAGGCGTCGCTTCCACAATCAGTCGGGCTCCCCAAATCAGGAAGATGACGGCAAAGCCGGGGATTAAAGCGACAAATGACTTGCTGACCGCTGGCGGAACGCCATCCGGCATTTTAAAAACCATATTGCGTTGAATAATGAGACGGTAAATCTCTGTTGACACCATTGCGATAATCATGGCGACAAACAGGCCTTTACTTCCCATCAGCGATAGCGGAATACCGCCGCTGACCATCATCTCTTTTGTCGAGCCATCCGGTGTAAACGGCACTTGATACGGTGTCGCTAAGAGGAAAGCCGCAAGAGAAATGGCACCTGCCGACAAGGCATCAACCCCGTATTTCTCTGCCAGCCTGTAGGCGATGCCGAATGCGGCGACAAGCCCCATAATTTCAAAGGTGGCGTCAACCGGGTAAGCGAGCTTCTCTGACCAAGCGCTTCCAAACGTTTTTGCCATAAAATCGGCATATCCGGGAATCGGGAGGTTGCCGATGATGAGGAAAAAGGACCCGATGATAATAAGCGGCATTGTTAAAATGATACCGTCACGGAGCGCCTGCAAATGACGCTGTCCCGCAATTCTTCCTGCTATAGGCATGACCTTCTCTTCTAACAACTGATTGACTTTATTCACATAGCCCGCCCCTCTCTATGACGCGTTTCCAAGCTGTTCAGCCGATTTCAGCACTTCCGCTCCGTTGCACGTCCCATAATGGACTGTGTTAATGACGTCTACCGGAACACCCTTTGATTCACCTAGTTTTTTCAGCTGAGGAAGCAAGTAACGGACTTGCGGGCCGAGGAGCAATACATCCGCTTTATCGATATGATTTTGTACAGAATCACCTGATACTGCCCAAATGGTATAGTCTTTTCCTTGTTCCTGCGCGCTTTTTTCCATCTTGCTGACGAGTAAGCTTGTTGACATGCCTGCTGCACAAACGAGTAATATATTCATGTAAGAGACCCCCTAAGAGTTTGATAGAATTTGTATGTCCTGCTGTTGATAACATCATATTATGAAATCGCTTTCATATACACTCAAGGTTTTTCCGCAGGAAACGGAAAAAAGGTATATCCAGGCTGTCAGTTTATCGTTTTTTATCAAACACATCGGAGAGCTCTTGGTATGTGCGGCTTTTTAACAGCTGGCTTACCGCGGCCGGGTCATCCAAAATGCTGCCGAGCAGTTTATACATGCTTTGCAAATCCGCCTTGTTTTCCTTTTCGACACAAAGCAGGCAGACAAATTGAACCCGTTTATTCTCCCAGTCTATCGGTTTTTTGAGCGTGCAGACGGCCCAAAATGTCGTTTGCGTCTGCGGGACGAGCGGGTGCGGAATGGCCACGAGGTTGCCGAAGCACGTTGGCGACATCTCTTCTCTTTCAAATATAGAATCTATGATTTCCTTATTCGCATAGCCGCCTTCCACTGCTTTCTGACCTAAAAATTGAATCACTTCTTCTTTTGAACGCAGATCCTTCTGGAAAAAAACGAGATCTTCTTTGAGATAGCTGATCGCTTTTTCTTTCTCATCATTGAGGATGGATTCTATTTTTGTAAAATCGGTTCCGCCTAAGATGGTGTTTACCTTCAGTACAGGCACAGGGAGTTCTTTTTTGATCGGAATGGTGCTGACGACAAAATCAATCGATTCGTAAGACATCTGGTCAAGACTGTAATATTCAGCCGTGCCGAGAATATCAATCCGTTTGCCGAAATGGGAGCGAAGTTTTTCCCTCAGAAGCTGGGCGCTTCCCGCACCTGATGCACAAACGATGATGCAGCGCTTCGGCGGGCTTTCTGTTTTCTTCCGTTCAATTGCGGCGCCGAAGTGCAGAGCTAAATAACCGACTTCATTTTCATGGATATCAATGCCCGTTTTCTCTTTTATGACGATTCCGGCGATGATTCCGGCCTCAAAGGCGAGAGGATAATTTTCTTTGATCGCTGCCAGCATCGGATTTCTTAGATTCATACCATACCGGTTGCGGGTGACCGCGGGTTTTACATGCAGTGCCAAGCCGATTTTCAGCTCTTGATCATGCAGGATGCCGAGCTTTAATTCTCGATCGACCGCTTCGATCATGGCGGCAGTCAGCCGATCTGTTTCTTCATCAATTGAAAATTCGCCGTCCCCGCACTGCGGCTGTGTCATTCGTTTCGTGCCGAGGAGATGCATGGCGATATAAGCTGTTTCTTTTTCCGGAAACGTGACGTCAAGGGCTGATTCCAGTTCTTTCACAATGGCTTCTGCAGTTTGGTATTCTTTTTGATGCAGAATGTGTTCCATATCTTCCGGGAAAAGAGACACATAGTGTTCCGTTCTGATCCGCTTACAGGCGATGGCGATATGAATGATGAGGTTATTCAATCCAAGGTTAGACAGAGGAATCCGGTCGTTTTTGACCTTTTTCATAATAATAGAATGGATGATATCGATTTGTTCCTTCGGCAATATATCAGCCTTTTCATTCAGTAAATCGATCTCTGTTTCTCTTTCATCGACAATGTACTCCGCCATACAATACCTCATCTGCACCTCATCTCCGCGCAGCTTGAAGCCGTAATTCGGGCGTGTTTCCATGACAATGCGGTAAGGGAGCAGCCGTTTCTTCACTTCCTTTAAATCGGTTTGAAGTGTAGATTTTGAGATAAATAGTTCTTCAGCCAGCTCATCCAGCTTGAGATAATGATCCGCCAGCAGCAGCCGTTTCATGAGATATGTAATCCTCTCCTCGGGAATTACCGGCAGTCCCTTTTTCTGATGAAACTCGTCTTGCAGCAGCATTCTAAAGGTCTGGTCGTCATGAATGCGCAGCCTGTATCCCGAGCCTCTTACCGATTGAACCAAAGCGCCATGGGCGCTTATTACATCTTGGAGTTCCTTTATATCATTGCGGACCGTCCGCGTCGTCACATGTAAATGTGCGGCAAATACCGAGCTTGTCACCGGAGCTTCTGCCGCCATCAATAAGCGCAGAATTTCACGAAGTCGCCCATGCAGCATGAGAAAAACCTCCTATCATGATAGATGCAGGAATTACATAAGTAGGCAGAAAGGATGTGGTGAAGGGAAAGCGAAATGTATATAAATTCTATAATGGGGAGAAATGCAAGTCAATGAACATCGGGAGGACAAGAGGGAAAACAGACCCATAAAAAAACAGCCGGAATTAGCCGGCTGTTCGGGATGCGGACATGTTCTTTTGTTTAGACGCCTTGCGGTCCTTCATGATTTTTCGAACAATCGGGTAAATGACCGGCGCCCATTTGATAACGGTTTTGACCATTTTTTTCAAGACTCCGATTCTCCCTTCTTTTTTTCTCAACTATTCCCCAGATTCCCCTTTGCTTAAACATGCTAACGCGATACGTACCTGTTTCCCGTCACCCAGAAACGCCACGGATAATCGCGCGCCTCTCCGCTGTTGTCAATGCCGATCCGCGGACCGGTTGATATTTCTTCCGGTGTGTACCCACTTTCAATGTAAAGCGGCTGTTCCGTGATCCAGCGTCCGTAGTCATTCATCGTGACGCCAAGCGCTTTCGTCAACTTTCCGGGACCATTTGTCCATTCCCTCGGACGCCGGCCTGGCCTTCTTTCCTCCATTAACAGCTGGCCTTCCTGAGGCTCAATTGCCCTGATTAATACCGCTTGCGGAACATCCTCTTCGGCGGCAACGACGTTCAGCAATGTATGGGTGTGCATCACATACGTATACACACGGCCAGCTTCAGCAAACATAATCTCAGTCCGTTTCGTCCGGCGGTTGTTAAAGCTGTGGGCTGCTCTGTCCCCGGCTCCCATATAGGCCTCTGTTTCCACGATATAACCTGAAGCTGTCCCTTCATCCGTTTCTTTTACCAAAAGACAGCCGAGAAGAGAGGGAGCCAGTTCTAGGGCCGTTTTTTGATAAAACGTGATGGGCAGCGGATTTCTTTTTCTGGTCACGGATGTCGTACTCTCCTTTTTTCGTTTTGGTAATTGTACCATTCCCGAAGCAGCTAAAAAAAAACTTCAGTTTTAAAATTCTTCCATCAAGGGAATATTGTTACTGTTCAAAAAGGAGGATCAATCAATGAAAGATGATCATCAAAAAGAGTATCACGGCACAAATGTCGAAGGCAGTGAGGATGCGCTTTCTCATAAGACATCCGGGAAAAACGAGTCAGAGGATACCTTAACGAACAGACAGGGGCATCCCGTCACTGACAACCAGAATGTGAGAACGGTCGGGAACAGAGGACCAACAACGCTGGAGAATTACGATTTTCTTGAAAAGATCAGCCACTTTGACCGGGAACGCATCCCTGAACGTGTTGTGCATGCCAGGGGCGCGGGCGCACACGGTTATTTTGAAGCCTACGGAAGTTTTGGAGACGAGCCGATTTCAAAGTACACGCGAGCGAAGCTCTTCCAGGAAAAAGGCAAGAAAACGCCGGCATTTGTCCGTTTTTCTACGGTCAATCACGGAAAACATTCACCTGAAACCTTACGGGACCCCCGCGGTTTTGCCGTTAAGCTTTATACCGAAGACGGAAACTGGGATTTGGTCGGGAACAACCTAAAAATCTTTTTTATTCGAGATCCGCTGAAGTTCCCGGACCTTGTACACGCGTTTCAGCCTGACCCGGTGACCAATATCCAAGATGGTGAACGTATTTTCGACTTCATTTCTCAATCTCCTGAAGCGACACATATGATCACATTCTTGTTTTCACCTTGGGGCATTCCTGCCAACTACCGGCAAATGCAGGGTTCAGGCGTTCACGCCTACAAATGGGTGAATGAGGAAGGCAAGGCCGTTCTTGTAAAATACCATTTTGAACCGAAACAGGGCATCCGCAACCTGACACAGAAGGAAGCGGAAGAGATTCAGGGGAAAAACTTCAACCACGCGACACAGGATTTGTATGAAGCGATTGAAAACGGCGATTATCCGGAGTGGGAGGTTTATGCCCAAATCATGAGTGATGACGAGCATCCGGAGCTCGACTTTGATCCGCTTGATCCGACTAAGCTGTGGTATAAGGATGATTTCCCGTGGAAGCCGATCGGCAAATTAGTGTTAAACAAAAACCCTGAGAATTACCATTCTGAAGTAGAACAGGCTTCATTCGGTACAGGGGTCCTTGTCGACGGACTTGATTTTTCTGATGACAAATTGCTTCAAGGCCGGACGTTTGCCTATTCCGATACGCAGCGGTACAGAGTTGGCGCAAACTACCTGCAGCTGCCAATCAACTCACCGAAAAAACACGTCGCGACCAACCAGCAGGGGGGTCAAATGCAATACCGCGTGGATATCGGCGAAGGTCAAAATCCGCACGTCAACTATGAACCGTCTATTATGGGCGGACTAAAGGAAGCAAACCAGCAGGCAAAAGACCATACCCCGCATGTCGAAGGCGACCTGAAGCGGGAAGCGATTGACAGAACGAACAATTTCGGACAAGCCGGTGAAACGTACCGGAAATTTACTGAGTTTGAGCGTACTGAACTCATCACAAATCTGGTCAATACGCTTTCAACTTGCAGAAAAGAAATTCAGGAGCAAATGATTGAGAATTTCACAAAAGCCGATCCGGACTACGGAAAACGCGTGGCGGAAGGGCTGAAAAAGGCTTCAGAAAATAACAGCAACGGACCGGTTGGCACGACAGAAACGGCTCAAGCCGTCGAGCAGGCCGAACAGGAAAGCCATCCGTCTGATCCGTATTAACACCAAGAACAGGACTTTTTTGACGTCCTGTTTTTCATTTCTCTATTGAAACGTTTCCACAAATTGTGTTGTACTGGAAGGAAAGAGGTGGTGAGAGCATGGACATTCAGCAGCCGCTGATTCCTCAGCAAAAAACAATCGGCACTTTAGATCACGCCGTTTTCTTATGCATGGTATTTTGTTTTTGGTTTTCGGGCTATATTTACGTCCCTGTTTTCAGCCTGTATTTGGAGGATCTGCACTTTTCATACGGAGCGATCGGCATGATTCTCGGAAGCTACGGGGTGACCCAAATCCTGCTGCGGTTCCCGCTTGGGGTTCTGTCAGAAATTCTTTTTTCTCTGCGTAAGCCATTGTTAATTGCCGGCTTTGGATGTTCCATTCTAGCAGCGTGCTTTTTCTTGCGTTTGATTCTTTTTTCTTCGTCCTGACCGCCCGGCTTCTCGCGGGGTTAACAGCATCCATGTGGGTGATGGCAACGATTCTATACGCTCATTATTTCAAAGATGGCAGTGCGTCAAAAGCAATGGGCATTATGCAGTTTTTTACTGTCATGCCTCAGTTTGTCAGCATTGTGTTCTGCGGGCTTGCAGCAGCGCATTTAGGCAGGCAGGTTCCGTTTTGGATGGCACTGGCTGCCTCGTGCATCGGCCTTGTGATATGCTGCTTTATTAAAGATCCGTCCGTTTCTCCTGGGCAACGTAAGGCTCTCCGTATAACGCAATACATCAAAGAAACATTGCGGCTGCCAAAGCTGAAGCTTTTCACGATTCTATCTATGACAGCTCATGCCGTGCTATTTATGACGGTGTTTGGTTTTACGCCGCTTTATACAAATCAGCTCGGAATGGGGGACATTGAACTGCTTTGGGTGATGAGCGCCTTTTTTCTCCCTCATGCCGCGGCTACCCTGAGCTTTTTGTTTTTGCGTTTTACCGGAAGAATCGCCTATGGCACCATGCTGATTTGTTTTGCTGTCATTGGAGTCTGTTTGATGTTCGTCCCTTTTTCAGCTTCATTGTCCACGGTTTGCATGACCCATGCTTTCATCGGTCTGGCGCTTGGCTTTGTGTTTCCCCTATTGTTAAGCCGGGTCGTCGATATCAGCTCAGCTCGTTTAAAAATGTCAGCCATGGGTTTTTATCAATCGTTTTATGCGCTGGGCATCTTTATCGGCCCCCTTCTCGCCGGAAGAATCGCACAGGTTTTCGGTTTGGCAGAGGTATTTTATGGAGCGGGATTGATGGCATTTTCCGCTTTGTTGATGGTGCTGGCCACAAAGCGAAAAATGATCGGTTAATAGCTTTCATACTGCCGGAAGCGCCACACAGAAAAAATGGCCAGAAGCATGATGCACAGAATGGAGAATGTGAGCGACCATCCGAAAAAGTCCGCCCGCTCTCCATGAAGCAGAATATGCTCCGCCTGCTTGCAAAGCTCAGCCGGCAGCCATTTCGCACCATCAGGAAAAAGCGAGACAGCAAAGGAAACGGCAGCAGTCAGCCCAATTCCGGCTGCCGCGGCTGCTCCGAGAGACCGAAACATCACGCTTCCGGCTAGCCCTGCAGTAACAATAAACATCATCCAAAGAGAGTAGAGGCCGAGGCTTGCTGCAAAGCGGCTGAATGATGCGTGTTCAAACAAGATCCGGACGTAATAATAAGCAAGTCCGTACCCAGCTGCAAACGAGGCGATTCCGATCATGCTTTGGGTGATCCATTTGTTCAATATATACTGGGCTGCCGTCACAGGCCGTGACATGATCAGCGCCGTTACACCTTGATTTCTTTCATTCGCCACACTGCCCATGACACTGAAGATAATCAGCGCCATGCCAAGCGTGTTGAATTGGGAAAGCGTGCTCACCATCACCTCAGATCCGGAAGGCATAGTAAAACTGATTTTCATACCGTCTGGCAGGCTCCCCCCATGCGCAATGATTTCCGGCATGTAATAAATGGTCAGCGGCTGCGTCAGCCCCACGATCATCATCGCGATGGGCAGCCAGATCAGCTTGCCGCTTCTCCAGCCTTCCAGCCATTCCTTTTGTAATAGCGTCATCATGACATTCATGCGTGCACCACCTTAAGATAGACGTCTTCGAGAGACTCGGTTTTCTGTTCAAAACAGGTGATTGTCAATCCCATTTGGATACAATCGCTCAGCAATGTCCTGCCAGAGCCTGTATCGCTTAGCTCAAAAACAGCTTGAGACGGATTCTTATAGACAACATCTGATATATAAGGCCTCTCTTCAAGCCAGCCCTTCAGTTTCTCTTTTACAGTAAGAGTGAAAACATTCGTTTGATGCTGTTCTTTAAGCTGCTGTAAAGCGCCTTTCCATGAAATCTCACCATTTTGCATGATCACGACTTGATCACACACCTGCTCCGCATCGTGCAAAACGTGAGTAGAAAACAAAACAGCCATATGTTTTTTCAGCTCCCGCATCATATCCAGCACCTCAATACGCCCAGAAGGATCCAGTGCAGATACCGGTTCATCCAAAATCAAAAGCTTCGGTTTATGAAGCAGAGCCTGAGCCAGGCCGAGCCTTTGTTTCATGCCGCCAGAATAACCGCCGATTCTTTTGTTTGCCGCGTCCTGCAAACCGACAAACTCCAGCATTTCGCCTATTTTCTCAAGGCTTTTTTTCTTTGAAAGGCCAGACAGTCTCCCGGCAAAGGTTAAAAATTCATTAGCCGTCATCCAAGAATAAAAAGCCGGGTACTGCGGAAGATAGCCGATCATACTGCGATCTGCCTTTTGCTCCCCGTACAGCTTGATCGTCCCGGAGGTGGGTGACAGCAGTCCGGACAGCATTTGAAGCGTCGTGGTTTTACCAGCCCCATTCGGTCCTAATAGAGCGACACACTCGTTCTCCTTGACTTGAAAACTGACATCCCGTACAGCTTGATGATGCCGATATGATTTGCATAATGACTCAATAGATAGCATGCTCGCTCACCTTTGCTTTCTGCCGACGGTAAAAAATAAAATCGGCCCAATAATATTGATGCATATAATCACTGCTGCCCACATCCATTTAGGCCCGTTTGTCCGCTCTTCTTTCACACAGCTGATCAGGGCAAACACTGCCAGCACGGCCTGTAATACAATCAGCGGTACAATCATTTCCCAAGAAATATTCATTAGCTGATCCTCCTATTTTTTCGGTCCGGCCTTATCACAAAAAAGTAATAGCAAATCAGAGGCATCGGCGCTTGAATCAGTCCGACAATTCCCCACACCCATGCCAGACGATCCCGTTTTTTCGCATCAATGAATAAAAAGATGCCCTGTGCCAATACAATCAGATAAGCAAACACAAAAATCGTCAATTCTGTTTGGGACATCAGTGTTTCACCTCACGTTCGCCAAGGTATCGTTTTTTCTCAGCCGCAATTAAAATCGGCAGGACAGCCAGCGCACAGACCTGAAGCACGACAAAAGCAGCGGGAACTTGAGTAAATGCCAGAATCGCCGCGCTTACCACCATCAGTGCAGAGAACACAAATAAGATAACTTCTTTCAGCACGCTTTTTCTTCGTTCGGCTTTCATTTGTGACAGCTGATCAAGCAATTCTTTTTGACTCGGTATATTCGGGTTGGCGCATTGGTCAATTTTCTGCAATTCCGATTTTAAATGAACAGATCCCTTTTCTTTATTCATCAGTCCACTCCTTTCTGATTTGCTGGAGCCCTTTATGGACTCTGGACTTTACCGTGCCTTCTTTGATATGCAGCATCATCCCGATATCAGCATAGGTATAGCCGTAATAGTGCCTTAATAAAACGGGCGTGCGCAGCTTCGGGTCAAGCTGAGAAAAGAGATCAAGCGTCTCGCTCCACTCAGAGCCTTTCGTTGACACGTCCCACTTGATCTTGCGTATCGTTTCCTCTGTAACAGCCTGATTTCGTTTCCATTCTCTCTTTCTCTTTTTCTGGTGATCGAGGTAGAGTCTTGACGCGATAGAAATCAGCCAAGTGGAGAATTTGGATCGGCCTTGAAAACTCCCCAGATGGACGTATCCTTTCAGAAAGGTTTCCTGAACCAGATCCTCGCTGACGTCAGGGTGAAGGGAAAGCTTTAACAAGTATTTATATAGAAAAGAATAATAATGCTGAAAAAGGGCTGTAAACGCCTCGTCGCTTCCCTCTTTCGCCTGCTGAATCAATTGCTGTTCTTCATTTGTATCCAATGCACGCGATCCCCCCTTTTTATGTTATCTTGCCTTATGAGACGACACCGGATTCCAAAGCGTTCAATTTTTTTTATAATTCTTTTGATCTATTGACTTCACTGGCTTCTCATTGGTTTTTGTGAGCATCAAAATTTGTAAAGCGAAGTACAGTCTGTTAAGCTATGTTTTTATGTCTATATCAAAATTTCATTATATATGGAGGACGATGCATTGAAAGTAGAAAGGCGAACGATTGAATATATTCCAAATGAAGAAAGACATGGTAAAGCGAAAGATTTATTTCCCGTATGGTTCGGGGCAAATATGCATATCACCACGTTAGTAACCGGTACCCTTCCCGTTGCAATGGGACTTAATCTGTTTTGGAGTGTTGCCGCTATTATTTGCGGAACCTTAATTGGTGCCATATTTATGGCTTCTCATTCCGCGCAAGGACCTCAGCTCGGCATCCCGCAAATGATTCAAAGCCGTGCCCAATTCGGCGTAATCGGAGCGATTCTCCCCCTCTTCTTAGTCATGTTTATCTACCTTGGTTTCTTCGCAAGCAGTACGATTCTGGCGGCCGGGACCTTAAGCAGCTTTGTTCCCATCCCGGGATCATGGAGCATTATAGGCTTAAGCGCCGCATGTTTTTTACTCACCATTTTCGGTCATGATTTGATTCATAAAATGCAAAAAATCCTTTCTTGGACCTCTTTTGCCGTATTTTTTGCTGCAACGATACTCATTTTCCAATTACCGATTCCGGCAGGCAGCTGGGTGCCCGGAACGGTCGACTTGCCCGTTTTCTTGGTGGCGGTCAGCGCCGTAGCGACTTGGCAGCTTGCCTATGCGCCTTATGTCGCCGATTATTCTAGATATCTGCCCATTAAAACACCGGCGTCCAAAACGTTTTGGTACAGCTACGCAGGAACATCTGTCAGCTCCATCTGGATGATGCTGCTCGGCGCGCTGCTGACCACAGCACTTCCTGATTTTACGACAAACTCAGGGACCCAGATTGTGCAATTGTTCGGCCCCTTCTCGTTCATTATGCTGATCATTGTTTTATTTGGCCAGATGGCGATTAATGTCTTTAACTTGTATGGAGCCTTTATGTCCACGACGACTACGCTTGAGCCGTTTCTGAAATTAAAAGTCACACCGAAAATCAGAATCATCATGATTCTTGGCGTCACAATCGTCGGAACAGTCCTAAGCCTTCTCGGGCAAAGTAATTTTATGGAGCTGTTTTTGAATTTCATCTTTTTTATCAGTTATTTCTTAATTCCATGGACGGCGATCAATTTAGTGGATTACTACTTCGTCCGCCACGGGAACTATGAGGTCAAAGCGATGTTTGATGTCAACGGGCCATATGGAAGAGTCAATTGGATCACAACGATTGCTTTCATTCTATCCATCTTGTTAGAAATTCCGTTTATCAATACATCCTTTTACATCGGGCCATTGGCAAAAATGTTTGGCGGCGGGGATATCGCATGGATTATCGGCTTAGCCGTGCCTTCTGTTCTATATTATGTACTCATGAAACCGCGCCTGAAAAAACGAGCGGCTTATCAAGAAAAGCTGTCTTCCCTATGAAGACAGCTTTTTTCATTCAAATCGTTTCCACACACGAGGCAACATGTCAGAGAGCTCGTGGGCGAGCAGCGTATGAGCAGAGTGTTCGTCAGTCCAAAGCTCGGCGCATGCACCGTGCAAGTATACGGCATTTAATACGGCATGTTTCGGGTCTTTGTGGCAGCAAAGCATGCCCAATATCATTCCCGTCAGCGTGTCGCCGGTTCCTCCTTTGGCGAGTGCCCCATTTCCGGTCGGATTGCTCCAGCAGTCGCCATCGGGAAACGCGATGATGGTTTGATTTCCTTTTAACACGATCACCGTTTGCAGCTGAACCGCCCACTCCTTGGCATATTCCGCTCTTTTGTTTTGTAAGTCTTTCACCGGGACCCCTGTCATTCGGGAAAACTCACCTGGATGCGGCGTGAGGATGACGGGCGCCTCCCGTTTCGGATACGTGCGCTTTGTCAGCGCTCCGGCATCCAAAATAACAGGGCAGTCCATCTCAAGCACATGATCAACGGCCTGCTGCACTCTCTCTGTTTGCGGAAGCCCCGAACCGATCGCAATCGCCCGGTACGTCTCTTCAAGCCGTAAGCCCGCCGCTTTTTCCCAGCCGTCACGCCAATACGTGGCCTCCGGCAGAACCGGAACGATCAGCGGGATCACGCTTTCAGACGTGCCGATGACAAGCTTGCCGAGACCGCTCCGCATGGCACCAAGCCCGGCCAAAAGCGCAGCGCCCGGCATATCATCGCTTCCCGCCAGCAGCAAAGCCGTACCGTATGTGCCTTTATGGCTCTCTGCATCTCTTTCAGGGAGCGCAGCCCTCACATGCTCTTCCGTCCAAATCGGAACATTCATATCCATACCTCCTCTTATTATCTCTTCTTATTTTTCCTGCACTTCATCCTTTTCAAACAAAAAAGACAGCCCCAAAGGCTGTCTTCTATTTTACAGGAACGTCGAGGTGATAAAGACGGCGATATCGTTCGTTCGTCGCCAGCAGTTCCTCGTGCGTTCCTTCCATTTCTGTTTTTCCGTTTTCCAGAAAGACGATTTTATCGGCTGCTTCCACACCCGCCAAGTGATGCGTAATCCAAAGAATCGTTTTACCTTTCAGCACCTCAAACACGGTTTCCATCAGTTCGCGTTCCGTAATAGGGTCTAAGCCTACTGTAGGCTCATCAAGTATAATGATCGGCGTATCCTGCAGCAAAATCCGGGCGAGCGCGATCCGCTGCCGCTCTCCTCCTGAAAAACGGATTCCGGTTTCCTGAACTGAAGTATGATACCCGTCAGGCAGCGACTCAATGTAATCATGCAGCTTCACCTGCTTTGCGGCGCGGCGCACATCCTCGTCGCTCGCCTTCCCGTTTCCAAGCCTGATGTTATTCAAAATGCTTGTATCAAACAAGTGAGGCTTTTGATTTAACACAGCCACCGCATCAGCAATCTGGTCCTTTAAAAACGCCGTTTCCACTCCGTTTAACGTTACCGAGCCTGAGTCAGGTTTCATGGCGCCCTCAATTAATGCGAGTGACGTTGATTTTCCTGATCCGCTCCGGCCGAGCAGCGCCATTTTTTCTCCTTGGCGCAGCGTAAAGGAAAAATGGTTCAGTACTTGGCTGCTGTTGTCATAAGAAAACGTCACATCTCGAAACGCCAAGGTGACATCTTTGAGATCAAGCCTGTCAGCCGCAGACTCTGTTTGTGAAGACTCAGGCTGAGGAGCCACCTTGTTCATTCTTCTGATAGAATCCTGATAACCCGGCACTTCGCCCAACGCATCAGAAAGCGGCAGAAAAGCTTCTGTCAGCGGAAACACAACAAGCACAAAGGCTGCAATCATTGTTCTGGCGAGTTCGCCATTTGCATGCTGCCCCGCCGTCCAAAACAGCATCAGCAAAATGAGGCCGGCGACAAGGCATTGCGCGGCGAAATCCCGCCATCTAGTAAAACGATGTTTTTTTCGTTCCAGCTCAAACCACGTATTTTCTTCTTTTTCATAGGAATCAATAAAAGCATGCCGGCGTCCGCTGAACATCCAGTCGCTGACACCCATCACGGCATCTGTGAGACGGCTGTACAGCACATTCCGCCCGCTTTTCAGCTTGGCATTCTTCGCCCGCGTCACAAGCAAAGACACGACCGGAAACAGCACAACCAGAACAAACAGATACACCGCCAGCAAAATGGCAAACGGCCAGGAGAAAAAACCAAGCGCAATCACTGAAACAGCATACAAAAGCAAGGCTGAGATGGCAGGGAAAATGGTTTTCAAGAAGGCATCCTGCAAATGCTCAATATCCTCAGATAAAATGCCGAGCATATCTCCCGTGCGAAAACGGGATCGCAGCATCAAAGCGCCCGGCTCAAGCATGTTGTAAAGGCGGACGCGCATGTCGGACACGATTTTCAAAATGATGTGATGGCCGATCAGGCGCTCCACATAGCGTGACACAGACCGGGCAATCCCAAAGGTTCGAACGGCGACAATCGGGACATAAATGAGCAGGATGTTCTCCGGTCTTGTCGCCGCTTTTGAAATTAAAAACCCTGACGTAAACATGAGAAAAGCAGCGGAAAAAATCGTCACCGTGCCCAAAAAGACAACAAGAACAAACAGACGGGCATTTTGCTTGATATACGGCAGAATCCATTCTTCTTTCTTCATGCTCTTTCCCCCAGTTGTGCCTTCACGAGTTTGGTGTACACACCGTTTTTCGCCAGCAATTCATCATGAGTCCCGATTTCTGCAACCCTGCCTCCGTCCAGCACGATCATTTCATCCATATCAAGCATCCAATGGAGGCGGTGTGTCGCGAGAAAGACAAGCTTATCATCAAATAAATCCAGCATCGTTTCTTTTATTTCATATTCTGTTTCGATATCCAGATGGGCGGTCGGCTCATCCAGCAGCAGAATCGGCCGGTTTCCCAAAAAGGCGCGGGCTAGCGCGACACGCTGAGCCTGACCGCCGCTGAGCGCCCGGCCGCCTTCTCCGATCCGTCCCTCTAATCCTTCAGGAAGAGTGTTTACAAACTCCGTCAATCCCGCTGAGGCAGCAGCGCGGGCTGTATCTTCAGCAGAAGCGCTTGGGTGATAAAAGCGGATATTGTTCGCCAGCGTATCATCAAAAATATAAGGATGCTGCGGAATATAGAGAAGATTTTTCTGCCAGTTCCCGTCCTGCAGGTGCGAACGGCTTGAACCGTTCACATTAATAACACCGCTATCCGGCTCCAAAAACCCGCCGAGGATATCAATTAATGTTGATTTTCCGGCACCGCTTGCACCGATAATGCCGATTTTTTTCTTGCCTTTGAATGACAGATCAATATCAGACACCGACCGGCCAACTGACACGCCTGACAGCTTCAGCTCATCTTGATCGGACCACATCCCAAGCTGAAGAGGCACCTCTTCTTTAAAGCCAGGCTGCGACAAAATCTCTTGAATGGTTTTGCCTGCCTCCTGCCCGTTTAGTGTTGCGTGATAATCGTTCCCCACTTCCCTCACTGGCAGAAAATACTCAGGTGCCAGGATAAGCGCCGTTAATGCAGGGCCAAGCAAAATATCGCCGTCAATCAAACGCAGTCCCAAAAACACAGCAACTGTCGCCACAGACAGCATCGTGAAAAAGTCGAGAGCAAATGAAGATAAAAACGCCACCCGCAGTGTACTCATTGTCGCTTTGCGATACCGCTCACTGACGTGGAAAATGTTTTTGCTATGCGATTTGCTCAATCCTAAAAAACGCAATGTCTCCAATCCGCGAAGAGAATCAACGAAATGGTTGGACAATGTCTGATATGATTTCCACTGGCGATCCGCTTTTCGCTGTGCGACAAGGCCAAGAAGAATCATAAATATAATCAGAATCGGCAGGGCCGCGACTAAAATAATCGCCGACGTCCGATCCTGAAAAAACACGTAGATGACAACCGCAGCAGGCACAATCGCCATGCTGACCATTTTCGGCAAAAACAGTTCAAGATAGCGGCGGAACTGGCTGATGCCTTCCATCGCCAGCGTCACCATTTGTCCCGTCCCCTCTTTCTTTGCAAAGCGGGGGCCTAAACGGAACAGCTGATCGAGAAAGCTCTTTCTCAAATCAGCTCCCGTCTGGGCGGCATAATGATAGACGAGTTTCTGACGCGCCACTGTCACCCCGTGCCGCGCGACAAAAGCGATGAGGAAAAAGCCGATCACCGGAAACAGGGAGGCAATGCTCTTCCCGTTGAACAGTCCGGTTACAGCTTCACTCAGCCACTCTGCCTGCATGATAATAGCGGCTGTCTGAATCAGCGTTAAGCAAGTAATCACGGTGAGAATCCGCTTCATTCCTTTATATCGAAACAGGTCTTTTCCCATTAATAAGTCATAGGCTCCTTATGACTGACGCGCTTCCGGAAGACATAATAGCTCCAGATCTGACTGCCGATGACAAACGGCAATAGCGTTAATGCTGCAATTGACATGACTTTAAGCGAATAATCACCGGAAGAAGCGTTAGCTACTGTTAAATCAAACGCGCTTTGAATCGAGCTGACCATCACCCGAGGGAATAACGAAATGAAAATCATTCCTATGGTCAGAGCAAGACCCGCGCCTGTCATCGCAAATGTCCAGCCGTCTTTACTCTTACGGATGAATAAAGCTGCAAGCATAAAGCAGATGACAATTAAAACAACAAGCGGTATTGTAATCTCGCCGCGGCGTGTAAACATGTCTGTCTCATAAGCAGAAAGAGCCGCGAAAGCAAGCACTGCCACAAAAACAATACCCATTATCTTTTGCGCCATTTGTCGGGCGCGCTGCTGCAAATCATCAATCGTACGCAGCGTGATGAACATTAATCCATGCAGGAAGCAGAGAAGTGTTACGGTCACGCCGCCAAGTACAGAATATACATTGATATAATCAGAGAAATGCGCGTGAATGTTCATATCGGCATCAATCGGCATACCGCGGAATAATGTCGTAAATAACACACCAAGCACAAACGGAGGAATCAGACTGCCGAAGAAAACCACCCAGTCCCAAACCTTTACCCATTTCAGATGATCAACCTTGCCGCGGAATTCAAACGCGACTCCGCGGCCCATTAACGCAAGCAGCACAATGACAAACGGAATGTAATAGCCGCTCAGCATCGTTGCATACCAGTTTGGAAACGCCGCGAAGATAGCACCCGCACCAGTCAAAAGCCATACTTCATTCGCGTCCCAGAACGGCCCGATCGTGTTGATCAGCACTCTGCGCTCTAATTCATTATGGCCAAGAAAACGGGTCGCCATGCCGACCCCGAAATCAAAGCCTTCCAAAAAGAAGAAACCGATAAACAATACAGCAACGAGTATAAACCAAAGATCATGAAGAGATGCCATGGTATACCTCCTGACTAAAAGGATCTGTTGATACAGGAACATCATGATGGTCATCATGCTCCGCGCCTTTTTTAATTTCACGGATGAACAAGAAGACGAGCAATGCGCCCAAAATCATATACATCACACCGAATGCGATGATTGAGAATAACAGGGAGCCCGCCGTTACGTTAGGCGACACGGATTGAGCCGTTGTCATCAAACCCATGACCGTCCAAGGCTGACGCCCGATTTCTGTCATAATCCAGCCCGCGGAGTTCGCAATAAACGGGAAGGAAATCAATGCGATCATGATGCGCAAATACCATTTGCTGTTTTCCAGCTTTTTACGGCGATTCAGCCAAAGGCCGCCTAACGCAGCAAGTATCATGACAACACCTGCTCCAACCATAATACGGAAGCTCCAGAATGTCGTTTTGACAGGCGGAATATAGTCACCTTTTCCATACACTTTTTCGTACTCTGCCTGAAGTGTTTTCATTCCCTTGACACTGCCGCTGAATTTTTGATAAGCCAGGTAGCTCAATGCGTATGGAACTTTGATTTCATTTGAGCTCTTTTCATTTTTCGTATCAATTGTGGCAAAGGCCGTCCAAGCAGCAGGGTCGCCGCTGTCTTCCCAAAGTCCTTCACTGGCAGCCATTTTCATTGGCTGTGATTCCATCAAGTGTTCAGCCTGCATGTGGCCGCTCAGGCCAACGCCAAGGCCTGCGCAAAGACCCACTATCATTGCGAGTTTGAAAGATTGTTTAAAGAATGGCACTTCTTTTTTCTTTAATAGTTTAAAAGCACTGACACCCGCGATAAAGAAGGCCCCGGTGGCAAGCGCACCGAAAATGACGTGCGGGAATTCAACCCATAGCTGCGGATTTGTCAACAGCGCGCCAAAGTCATTCATTTCCGCGCGTCCGTTTTTGATCGTAAAGCCGACCGGCTCCTGCATAAAGGAGTTCGCTGTTAAAATCCAGAAGGACGACATAATCGTTCCGAATGACACGAGCCAAATGCAGAGCGCGTGAATTTTTTTAGGCAGGCGGTCCCAGCCGAAAATCCACAATCCGATAAAAATCGATTCCATGAAAAACGCCAATAATGCTTCAATCGCAAGCGGCGCGCCAAATACATCTCCGACAAAACGGGAATAATCAGACCAGTTCAGTCCAAACTGGAATTCTTGCAAAATCCCCGTAACAACACCGACTGCGAAATTTATTAAGAACAAGTGTCCCCAAAACTTCGCCATTTTGAGGTACAGCTCATTTTTCTTCACAAGATAAAGAGTCTCCATCAATGCAACCATAAACACAAGCCCGATTGACATTGGCACAAACAAGAAATGAAACAACGTTGTTGATGCAAATTGAATGCGGGCTAATACTAATTCACTCATACTTTATCCTCCATTTCCGATTGAAAATGTTATATTGTTCACTACTTCACAAGCAGAACCAAAACTTTGATCAGCATTTCACAAAATAGACGAAAAAAATAATGCTCAACATTTCACAAATACGTCAAAAAGTCGTCAAATATGATTCAAGATTGCCAGACTGACGAATGGCACGATCCCTGAATGGTTCATATTAAGTACTTTACAACGATCTGTTTCAAAAATAAAGCCCAATATACCTAAAAAGTCCTACGCTATGTGACGGATTATTGTCTATTTTGTTGCTGATTGATGGCGGTCGCTAGGATAAATGACCCTTTATTATCGTACATCAACACTTCGCTCCTTGCGAATAAAATGCTTGACCGGCATCAGCACTGGGTTCTCGGCACTCCGGCACATCCGGAATTTAGTCAGAACGTCTCTTTTCATCTGAATCCTAAAAAAGAAAAGTTTGAATAGTAAATTTTTAATATATTAATAATTTCAATTTTTTAGTATACTTAACATAGTGAACAATTTCACTGGCAACAAGATTAGGGGGAGGTTTTTTAATGGGAGAGCTTCAAACTCAATTGCAAATGCAAACGGATACAATTCACGAAGGGGTTCGAAAAGAGAATTGGTTTGCGAAGGCTATGAATATAAAAGTAGGCATTATACCGCTTCCTGTTTATGTCCTGCTGTTTATATTAATTACTATTTTTGTATTGCATCACGATGTAAAAAGCGACATCTTGACATCCATTGCCGTCATGGCGTTTTTCGGATTTACCTTTGCCCAAATCGGAAAATCGATACCGATTGTGCGCTCTATCGGCGGTCCGGCCATCCTTGCTACTTTTATTCCATCTGCTGTCGTCTACTATCACCTGCTGCCAAATGATATTGTCAAATCCACCACAGAATTTACAGAAAACTCAAACTTTCTTTATTTGTTTATTGCCGGAATTGTTGTCGGAAGCATCCTCGGCATGAAAAGAGAAACACTTGTAAAAGCATTTATGAAAATTTTTATACCGCTTATCGCCGGTTCTGTCGCGGCCGCCATTGTGGGACTGGCTGTCGGTACATTGCTCGGCCTCGGATTTCAGCACACCCTTCTGTACGTCGTGATTCCTATTATGGCTGGCGGCGTCGGAGAAGGCGCCATCCCTCTGTCCATCGGTTATTCGGATATCATGCCGATGTCTCAAGGGGAAGCGTTTGCACTTGTTCTTCCATCGATCATGCTCGGCAGTCTATGTGCAATCATTTTAGCGGGCCTGCTCAACAGAATCGGCAAGAAAAAACCGGAATGGACCGGCAACGGTAAAGTTGACCGTTCAGAAGATTCACCTGCGCTGGAGGAATCGCAAAACGGCCAGCACATGTTCAACCTTTCTCTGTTTGCGTCCGGGGGAATCCTTGCCGTCTCCTTATATTTGGTCGGTATGCTCGCCCACGACTTTTTCGGTTTTCCTGCTCCTGTTGCCATGCTGCTGTTAGCTGTTTTGATCAAGCTGTTCAGACTGGTCCCTGCCTCAATTGAAAACGGCGCGTTTGGCGTGTCCCGCTTCTTTTCAACGGCAGTCACCTATCCGCTGCTCTTTGCAATCGGCGTGTCCATGACGCCGTGGGACAAGCTTGTGGCCGCCTTTAATCTCAGTAATATTATTACGATTCTGTCTGTCGTTGTGACAATGATGACGGTCGGCTTTTTCACGGGAAAATGGCTGAACATGTACCCGATCGAAACAGCCATTATTAATGCGTGCCATTCAGGGCAAGGAGGCACCGGTGACGTCGCGATATTAAGCGCTGCAGAAAGGCTTGAGCTGATGCCTTTTGCCCAGGTGTCCACTAGAATTGGAGGGGCCATCACAGTGTCCCTCACGTTATTGCTGTTACACCAGTTTTATTGATAGGCTGAAAGCAAGTTCTTCGGATGACGAAAGAGCTTGCTTTTTTGCATTTCCGTGTTTTTACAAATTCCCGCCGCATGCTATAGTAGTAGTTGGAAAGATTATGATAGAAAGGACTCTAGCATGCCTATGGGAACCAGTCTTTTTTTCTTTATCATTCTCGGGCTGGGCATTCAGCTGATATCAGCCCTTGCAGCAAAGCTTCTTCCGGCATTAGAACTCTGGATTGATATTGTTCTTTGGGTCGGTGCTGCTAGCTTTATCTTCTCTCAACAGCCTTTCATAGACGGCATCGTCTCTCTGGCATTGATGTTCACCAGCTACTGGACCGCATTGGATCTGACTGTCCCCAGCCGTGTTGAAAAACCATCAGGCGATTGGCAGGAAATTGAGCTTGCAAGAGACCACACACGACTCCTCTCGGACATTGCCCTGACTGTCATTGTGTTTGCGGGCGCTATTGTTTTCTTCATTTACGGGCCTGACACCAGCGTTCTAAAATATGTGATCCTGTTCGGTTTCATCTCGGGCGGCGCGGCACTGGTAAAACGCATATTAAATTTTCTAAGTGTAAAAGTCTTTTACTCTTCATCTTTAGAAACATGGCATATCAGCTCACGATATGAAACCCGCACCTACCCGCTTTCAGACCTGAAAGACATCCGGCTTGAATCGACGGCAGATCTATTAAAGCTTCACCCGCTGTTGACAATGTATTCATCCCGGCTCGATATGACGACAAGCTTTCAGCAAGTCATAAGGCTCTCTCTTCCCGCCGAAACGCTGTATCTGACCGTGAAGGAACCTAAAAAATGGAAAGCGACCCTCGGGGAATTTCTAGAATCCGAAAACAAAGAGGAAACGGTTATTGCTGTCCTGCCGCTTTATCATCGGAAAAATGTGAAACGGCTTTTAGGTAAACTTTATTTTGCCGCAAGCGTAAAAGGGATATCTGCTTACGCCGTATTGGTGCTCGCTTTATATGCCTTACACGCTTCACCTTGGGTCATGGCTGGTGCCGTGATGTTGTACTGGGCTTTGAATATGTATCTATCTGACCGGGTGCTGCGGACAGCAATGGATGCCAGGCCTTGTCTGAATTCAGACGTTCAGGCAGCGGCAGATAAGATGTTTAGAAAAGCAGGCATTTCGCATGTGGATATATATGAAACGGATAGTGATGAATATAACGGCATGGCAGTCGGAATGAATGTAGGAAGATCAATGGTGATTCTGACAAGCGCTACATTAACCCTTCCGCCGCATGTCATTGAGGGTATTCTTGCCCATGAAGCTGTTCATATTAAAAAACGTGATGTGCTGTCCATGCAGCTGTTGCGCTTTCTTTATCTTGGGGCAGTCATCGGGATCATTCTCTTGCTTGAGCATTACATCGCCCATCCCGGCGCTTACAAAATCGCACTTTGGGCGCTAATCATGGGAATCATCATTCTATTTCAGCTTTATCAGTCATTTTGTTCCCAATGGATGGAGGTGCGCGCTGATCACCTTGGCGCTTCACTGCTGGAGGGCGGATACAGGCAGATGGCCGAATCCTTAAAGATCCTGGCGGTTCGCCAGGATGAAGATCTGCAAAAACAAAACACCTACAGCTCTGATATAGATGAAGATGAAGTTAAGGTGAACTCTCTCATCCGGGATAACAGCTGGCTTTTCAGAATCATAGACTTTCAGTTTTCTCCTCATCCGCCTATGTATTGGCGTGTCAGCGCATTGCTTTCCAACAAAGGACACGGCATGGTCAAGCGCTGGCTGAGAGATCGGCTGAAAGAATCCATCTCCCTTAAATGAAACTTTTCAGGCTTCAAAACGTATGAAAAATAACTGTTTAAGGGGGGAGCCATATGATTGTTATTCTTATCGCTTTGATCTTCGGAATGATCGTCATTTATCAATCGGCTCGATCATCTGATTCAGAAACCAAAGGACGCCAGCGGGCGGACAGCGGTTTTTTCGGATTTTCCGATGGTGATTCCCGCCATGATGGATGCGGCAGTGACGGAGGCTTCGGGGATTCCGGCTGTGACGGCGGAGGGGGCGGCGGCGATTAATCGCCGCCATTTTTTATTTCATCGACTCGATGTACGCGCCAAATGACGCCCCTGACATTCCCGGGGATACACGTACGCGATGGAGGGCGTACATCCCCTGATCTCTGGAGGCTGCACCAGGTTCAGTCGTCACTCCCATTTGATAACCGGTTTCTTCAGCGGCCTTCAGCGTATCTTCGTTGTAGCGCCCAACCGGATAGCTGATGATGCCCGTTTGCTGATTGAACATCCTATCAAACAGTTTTTTTGAATCTGCCATTTCGCTATATTGCTGTTCTGGTGTTAAACCGTTCAGCTCAAGGTGGTCAATCGTATGGCTTTCAATTGATATGCCATGCTGCGCCATTTCTTTCATTTGATCCTCTGTCAGATGATGTTTATGTCCAATTGATTTGCCGATCATAAAAATCGTCGCCTTCATGCCGTACTTCTTTAATACCGGATATGCGTCTTTGTAATTATCGGTGTATCCGTCATCAAACGTGATCAGCACACATTTCTCACTCGGCTTCTTGTCCTGAGTCAGCATGAGATACGCCTCTTTTGGGGTTAATGTCTGATAGCCGTTATCATGCAGCCATTTCATATGTGCCTCAAATTCTTTCTTTGGCACACGGAGGCTGTTGCCCGAAGAGATGCTGTGGTACATCAAAATCGGCAGCTTTGCCGGTTTCTCTGTTTTGATCCATGCGGATGTATCATCTTCTTTTTTCTGCACATGTACTGTCTTTTCTTCCGGTTTCTTTTGTTCCGCTTTTGGCATCTGCTGCTCCGCATTTGCTTCTTTTTCAGCGCAAGCGGCAAGAGACAAACAGCTGCCCAAAAGAAAGATGCTTAAGATAAATCGTTTCATCGTTTTCCTGCTTTCTGTCTATTTCTTCCTCCTTTTCATCGGTTGATTTGCGGGATTTTCAAGTGAAAAAACCAGACATGTAGCCATGTCCGGTGCAAATTAGGAAAACTGATTCAAAATCAAAGACGTTAAAAGACCAAGAGCAGCAATTAACCCTGTCATCGGACCGCTGTCTTCATATGCCTCGGGCATCATCGTCGATGCAATCATTGCGATGATTCCTCCGCCCGCAAAAGCGGCGATTGCCGACATCATCTCCTCAGGAGCATCATCTAGGAAGTAATATCCTGACCATGAGGCAAAAATAGAAATCATCAGTACCGCCGCCCAAAGCAGCAAGATTTTCGCCTTTGAATATCCGCTGTTCTTCATGCCGGCCGTGCTGGACAGCCCTTCAGGTATATTGCTGATAAAAATTGCGACCACCAAAAGGAAACTGACGGATTGCTCCTCAAGAAGACTGGCTCCAATCATAATAGACTCGGGGACAGCATCCATGATGGTGCCGATAAAAATCGCGATCCCCCCGCCGCCTGCAGCTGCTTGTCCCGATCTTTTTCTTTGTGACGCGCCTCTTTTCGAAACCGCGTAATCAAAAAGGGTAAACACGACAGCCCCTGCTATAAATCCGGCGCCTGTCGAGATCATTCCGCCATCCTTCACCGCGTCCTCAAGAAGTTCATAGGCGGCAGCACCGATTAATACCCCTGTGCCAAAAGCCATGATATAACCGATGATACGCTTGCGAATCGGAAGAAACATCGACGCCAGCGCGCCCAGCAAAACAGCAGAGCCGGAAATCCCGCCCCACATCGCCGCATTCCACATCTCGATCTCTCCTTTCTACAAACCACTACCCGCCGCGGTTTTTGCTGTAAACCTTGAAAGAGAGAGGGCATGCAAAAAACCGGACATCTCTCCATGTCCGGTTCTCCAGCTTAACGAATTCTGATTTCTGTTTCACTATCAAAGAAATGGCCTTTATTCATATCAAACGCAACTGTCAGCTCATCACCTGACTGAATATCGAGACGGGCATCGATCCTCGCAATAAAGTCCTGGTTATCAATTTGCGAATAAATCATGATCTCAGATCCCAGGAGCTCCGCGACATTGATTTTCGCTTTAATTGAAGAGCTCTTATACGATTCCACGACAATCAGTTCATCATGAATATCCTCAGGGCGGATGCCGAAAATGACTTCTTTGCCAATGTAGCCCTTTTCACGAAGCACCTTCATTTTCCCCTCCGGCACGCTCAACACGGAAGAACCGATTTTGATTGTGCCGTCAGACAGCTTTCCTTTGAAAAAGTTCATGGCTGGTGATCCGATAAAACCGCCCACGAATACATTTTCAGGGAATTCGTAAACATCCTTCGGCGTCCCGATCTGCTGAATTTTGCCGTCCTTCATGACCACAATTCGAGTCGCCATCGTCAGTGCTTCTGTCTGATCATGCGTGACGTAAATTGTGGTGGTCTGCAGTCTCTGGTGGAGTTTAATGATTTCGGCTCTCATTTGCACCCGAAGCTTTGCATCCAGATTCGACAAAGGCTCATCCATCAGGAATACCTTTGCATCCCGCACGATCGCCCTTCCCAGCGCAACCCGCTGTCTCTGCCCGCCTGAGAGCGCTTTCGGCTTGCGGTGCAAATATTCTTCCAGCCCGAGAATTTTAGCGGCTTCCTCCACTCTTTTTTTAATTTCAGGCTTTGGCATTTTGCGGAGCTTCAGCCCGAATGCGATATTATCGTATACCGTCATATGCGGATAGAGCGCGTAGTTTTGGAACACCATCGCGATATCCCTGTCCTTTGGCGCCACATCATTTACCCGTTTTCCTTCAATATAAAAATCACCCTTCGAAATTTCCTCAAGTCCTGCGACCATCCGCAGTGTTGTTGATTTACCGCAGCCGGACGGGCCGACAAATACGATAAATTCCTTATCCGCTATGTGAAGATTAAAGTCGTCTACCGCCGCTTCCTTCTGATCATAATATTTATAAATGTGCTCCATCCGCAATTCAGCCATCTAACATCCCCCTTTAGTATTGTAAACGCTTTCTTAAATCAAGTGTATCAGCATTTATCCAACACTGAAATGGGCAGCATTCATAAAATCACACGGCCGTTTTCGTGCATATTTCCAGTTTATTCTGAACCTTCGCTTTGCAGGCAGATAAAATACGCAAGCAGAGCGCCTGTATACGTTTTAATGTCTATTCCTGACCGCTCGATAAATTTATCAATTCGGTACTGCAGGCTGTTGCGGTGCAGATGCAGTTTTTTCGCTGTTAATGTCACGTTTGAGTTGTTTTCAATAAACAGCTTGATCGTTTTTCTCAGCTCAGGTTCATTTACAAATAATAGCTCGGCTTCTTCACAAAGCAATGATTTCAGCCGTCCCTTTTCTTCTTCCAATAATAAAAAAGGGAACATGATATCAAACGTGACACTCTGAACCTGCGGCAGCCGCTTTTCAGCAAATAGAAAATACGTTTGTTCACGGGCATAATGTTTTCGTAAGCGCTCATCTGTTTCATAAAACCTTCCGGCGTAAAAACGGACACTGAAGTAGAAATCACTTTCAAGAACCCTGGCGAGCGACTCCAGTTCGTCTTTCCCCGCTGCCGCTTCACTTTCCTGCTCGACAATCACGCCTCTGTCCTCATGCATCCAAACGATCACAAAAGACACCGGCCAAAAATGGCGCATCGCTTCCGCAAATGATGCCCGTTCTGTTTTGCCAATCAAATGAAAATGAATGAACCTTGTCCTCTTAGTGATATTCGGGGGCACTTCTCCTTTCGAGAATAGAAACGCAAACCACTTGTTTTCTTCTGGCGATTTGAACGACATGTGATCTGCCTCTTCCGCTAGCGTTAAAAATGACTGGAGCAGCAACGTCTCCTTTTGGCTGATCTCCGTTTTTGGGATCGAGATATATTTCTGACTGTTTTCATCAAAAAAACATAGACGGTCTTCCTTTGTACAAAGCTTGTCAGACACAATCAAACCGGGATAAATAGCCAGCAGCGACTTCATATGGTCTCCTCTCCTATGTAAGGATATGTATTTTCAGTATAAGGCGAAATACACATGTTCTCCAGCTTCTTTTTCGCATAAGACGGCCCTCTTTCGTTTACAGCCTTGCTTCAACGGCAATAGAGGATATGCATGAACTGAGACGAATGCAGAAATAATACCGCACATATCCGTTCTAAACAAATAAATCCCTCTGCAGATGCGCAGAGGGACCTCCTTATTTTGAAATATCCACAAACCCTTCACCAAACACATCGCGCACGTCATGGACAATCACAAACGCTTTTTTGTCACAGCTTCTGATGATTTTCTTCAGCATAGAAAGCTCCTGTTTGTTAATGACGATGTACAAAATCTCTTTTGACTGGCCGGTATAGTTTCCCTTACCTGATAAAATGGTGACGCCCCGGTCCATCAGCGTATTGACCTGCTCGGCAATTTCACCTTTATTTTCCGATATGACAGTAATCGCTTTTTTTGTATTCAGGCCTTCAATAATGAAGTCCATCACTTTCGTTCCGATATACAGCATCACAATCGTAAACATCATGTTTTCCACACCAATAATAAAATAAGAGCTGAAGACGACAATTAAATCAAAAAAGAGCAGCGCGTAACTGATATTCCAATCTAAATATTTATTGGCGATTCTGGCCAGAATGGCGGAACCGGCTGTTGTGCCGCCGACCCGAATGATCATGCCGATCCCGACACCCGCAAACACGCCTGCGAAAATCGTGTTAATGATCAGCTCATCAGACGGTGTGCTCCACCCGTGTGTCAAATGCAGAAAAAGCGAGTTTGCTGCCACGGCGATAATCGTATAAACCGTAGTTTTCCCGTCGAGAAATTTATATCCGATCAATAGCAGAAAAGCGTTTAATATAAAGTTTGTCACCCCGGGAGACCATTGAAACACATAGTACAAAATCAGCGTAATCCCCGTAACGCCGCCTTCCCCAAGGTCATTGGGAATCGCGAATAAATTCACAGCAAGCGCGAAGAAAAAAGCGCCAATCACAAGCATCAGCACATCAAGCATTTTCTTTTTCATCACAAACTCCTCCTTCAGATCGTATCAACAAAAAAACCCAGGAGTACGCTCTCGCAAAAGAGCAGAAACTCCTGGGCTTTTATCCCACCGTGTCATAACAGCCAGGCTGTTATGTGTTTTCTCTCGGTCACAGGCCAATATGCATTGCGGAACCCTAGAAAACCAATGTTTTAGCATATCTTTTTCACTTTCCAATATTAGCATTATAAGGGACTGAGCAAATTGGTTCAAGGGGTATTTGCGGAGATTTAGTTGCAAGTGAAAATTCAAGAAAATACAAATTAGCTATTAACATATGTGCGATATAGACGATAAGAAAATAAGCATGTATTTTCACAAGAAAATATAACTATGAATGCTAAATAATATAATAAATTCATAATTTTGTATTGACTAAGTGAAATAATATAGGCATTATAGTACATATGTTTTGTGTATTTAATGACATAGGAGGAAATATAATGGCAGGAAAACTAGTCCCTTGTAAAGCTTGCGGTCAAGAAATTGCAAAAGGTGTAAAAAAATGTCCTAACTGTGGTAAGGATCAGCGTAACTTTTTTATGAGACATAAAATTATTACGTTTATTCTCGCAGTTGTTGTCATCATTATTATTGCTAACATTGGCGGCGGAGGCGGTTCAGAAGCCACTTCCAAAACATCAAGCAGCAGCAAAGCAGAAACTGAAAAAACATACAATATCGGTGATACTGTTAAGACTGAGAAAACTGAAGTGACAGTTACGAAGGTAGAAAAACGAGATTCAGTTGGTAACGAGTTCCTAAACAAAAAGGCGTCTGACGGCGGTATTTTAGTTGCTGTACAATACACAGTAAAAAACGTGTCTAAAAAGCCTATAAGCTCTTTTTCAATTCCTACTGTTAAACTTGTAGATTCCACTGATACATCATATGATGCTGACATAGATGCATCTTCTAACTATGCGGCAGAAACAAAAATCGATGATTCAAAAATTTTAAGTGATCTAAATCCAAATATTAAAGTAACCAATGTTGAAGTATTCGAAGTGGACAAGGATGCTTACTCTAAAGGAACTTGGAAACTTAAATTCAGTAATGATGTTATTGTAAAAATCAAATAGTAGCTGAAAAGGGTGCCTGCGAAGGCACCCTTTTTTAGGAAAAAGGCCTTCTCTGTTGAGAAGGCCTCCATTCTTATTCCTGATTCTTATACCCATTCACATTAGAAGACTGCCATCTCCAAGAATCGGCACACATTTCCTCAAGGCCTCTTTTTGCTTCCCAGCCCAGTTCTTGCTTGGCTTTTGCAGGATCTGCGAAGCAGGTGGCGATGTCTCCAGGACGGCGGTCCGCAAAACGGTACGGAACCTCTTTCCCTGACACTTTTTCAAAGGCTTTGACCATTTCAAGCACACTGTAGCCTGTGCCTGTTCCGAGGTTGTATGCATCAGCTCCTGTGGAGTTCAATACTTTTTCCAGCGCTTTGACGTGGCCTTCTGCGAGATCAACGACGTGAATATAATCGCGTACGCCTGTCCCATCTTTTGTCGAATAATCATTGCCGAATACGCTTAATTGCTCCAGCTTGCCAACGGCTACCTGCGCCACATATGGCATGAGGTTATTTGGGATGCCATTCGGATCTTCACCGATTCGTCCGCTTGGATGTGCGCCGAATGGATTAAAGTAGCGCAGCAGGGCAACACTCCACTCGTTGTCGGCCGTATGCAAGTCACGCAATATTTGTTCAAGCATGAGCTTCGTCTGTCCATAAGGATTTGTCGCGCCTAATGGAAAGTCCTCCGTAATCGGTGATGTTTCCGGAACGCCGTATACTGTTGCAGATGAACTGAACACGATTTTCTTGACGCCGTATTTCTCCATGACCTCACATAATATAAACGTTCCCGTGAGGTTGTTATGATAATATTTGAGCGGAATTGCAACAGATTCACCGACTGCTTTTAATCCCGCAAAATGAATCACAGCTTCAATTTCATTTTCAGCAAAAACCGAATCTACCGCTTCCCGATCCAATAGATCCGCTTCATAGAACGTTAACTCTTTTCCCGTAATCTCTTTGACGCGATTCAGCGCCTCGGCTGAACTGTTGGACAGATTATCAAGTACGACAATCTCATATCCGCTGTTCAATAACTCCACACATGTGTGACTTCCGATGTATCCGGCGCCGCCTGTAACAAGTATTGCCATGATGTAAACCCTCCTAAAAAATGACCTGCTATTATTATATAGTGTTTAGAACTGGTCTACATCCATTTTCATGAAGTTTAATCGTTTATTAATCGTTTCTTCATATTTTCTGCCCTAAACCCTTGCCAGCAATTCAATAGAGGCTTCAGCGAGAATGCGTTCTTTCATTTCTTGGTAGAGATGATTCATATAAAAGCCCTGCTGAAGATTCAGTTCAGCATCCAAAGCATAGACCGTCAGCGTATATGTATGATCCTCGTCAGGCGGCGTCGGCCCGCAATACTGGTGAATCACCTTTGGATTGATGCTTCCCGCAAGCGCTGAAGCAAAGCTGTTTTGCCCCTGTATCATCAAGTCCTGTCTTTCCTCACTTGCATGTTCAGGAAGCTCTCCGATGTGCGCCGGGATGTTCGCCGCTATCCAGTGAATCCAGCTGAATCCGCATACGGGAATGGCGTCATGGTCGATGAAAGTCAGTGCGAGCGTCTTTGCACCGAGCGGGACTTCCTCAAAGCGAATCGGAAAGGATACAAATGGATTCCCGTCTCTCTTATATTTTTCATCTGCATATTTTGAGTATTTGTCATGTAAATACGGATTTGCTTCTACGTATATGTTCATGTGATTCCCTCTCTCCATTTTTTCGTTCTATAGGTATACTAAACGAATGGAAGTATAATCAGTGATAAGCAAATAAGCATTTTCAATTAACAATTTGTTATCAATTAGCAGTGAAGGAGGTATTTCATGGATTTAAAATGGCTGCAAACCTTTATTTCCGCAGCGGAATCAGAAAACTTCAGGGAAACGGCTGAGCGTCTTTATCTCACACAGCCAGCTGTTTCTCAACATATGAGGAAATTGGAAGATGAACTGGACATGCAGCTGTTTTTGCATAGCGGAAGAAGAGTTGTCCTGACTGACGAAGGCAGGCTGTTTTTGCCTTATGCCAAAGAAATAATCAATGCATACCAAGCCGGAAAGCACAAAGTCAGCCAATGGAAGCAGGGGTACAGCCGGGCACTTACGCTGGCCGTACACCCCTACATCGCGTCCTATATATTGCCTCGTTTTCTGCCCGCCTATATCCAAAAACATCCGCATGTCGAGCTTTCAACTCATGTAGCTGAATCTGACGATATCAAACTAGCGGTAGAACACAATGAAGCTGATATTGGTTTGTCGCGAAAAGACCCGAACTCCGGCACTCTTTATTATCAGCACATATGCGAAGGTACGCTGTGTCTGGCTGCTCCTTTTCAAAAAAGCAGGCCTGCGGATGCTGCATCTGTCTTTAGCCGCTATCGGCTGCTTACGCATGATCATCCGTCATATGGGGATGCCTTTTCAGACCGCATCCGTTCACATTACCCGCATATTCAAACGATGGCTGTCGGGCAGACTGATACGGCTGTTCAAATGATAAAAGCGGGAATGGGTGCCTCTTTCCTCCCCACCTACATCATCAAACAGGAAGAGGACGAAAAAAAGCTGATGGCTGTAATTACGCCGCCGCATCTTGAATTGCCGGCGTCCCAAACATTTATGATGTGGAAAAGAAATAGCGAGGACATTCAGCATTTTCACGCCATACTGCAGGACTTCATGCAGTCCGAACAGGTCTAAAATCAATCTGCCGGTTGACGTTTTCTTTTCCTAGAATCGTTATACTTATGGCAGAAAGGATTTGATGACATGGCGATGAGCCCATATATTTTTATTGTATTTATTCTTATTATTTTATCGATGTATCGAGAAAGAACTGTAAAGCCCGGGAAACTGCTGATCATTCCGCTTCTGCTTTTATGGGGCGTATCAGCATCATTTCAATCGTCGTATTTTCATTCCGTTTTACACGCGGCGATCAGCGTTATGTTATTACTGATCGGGCTGGCCTGCGGATTTGGCATCGGAAAGATGGTAAATGTGCGGATTCACCCAGAAACCGGAAAGGTCACTTCACGCGGCTCCCTTGGAAGTGTTATTCTCATTTTAGTGATACTTTCTTTGCGCATGGCTGCGAGAATATGGCTGCCTGAGAGCAACGAGCTTTTTATTGCTATTATTCATTCTATGTTCTTCATTCCCCTCGGCACCATCACAGCCCGCAACATCATGCTTTACAAAGCATACAGACGGCTGACCGCAGGCAAAGCATCGATTCAATAACTGAAAGAAGGACCCGCATGAACCGACAATCTTCGGCTCGGCACTACAAGAAACTTGTGCCGAGCATTATTCTCATTTTGAATGGCATACAATTTTTATCTCACCCATCCAAAGCTGATCCCATTTTGTTAGCGTTTGTGTTTGCGGTTTACTTAGCATTCGTGTGGATCATTCCCTATGTGGCATCCGCTGCTGTCAATTTGGGCATATTCACCGGACTTTGGCTCCTGACCGTTTTCCTTTGGGCTGTTTCTGGCCAAGAGCAGGGAGCCGCCTATTTTTTGATTGTATTTTTAATGATTTATGCAGCCTTTAGGCTCCCTTCACGGCTTTCCTTGGTATTTACAGCATGTTTAATTGGAGGCAACATATTATTACTATCCTCAAACGGGGGAAACTTGAATACCATCATTGGCAATATCTCTATCATGATCGGACTTTACGTATTCTTCTCCTCAATGCGCTTCAGACGCGAAGCGAGAAGAGAAGCAGAACGAAATCATGCTGAATTAGCAAACATGCATGTACAGCTGGAGCAAGCTCACGAAGAACTTCAGAAAGCGCATACTGAGTTACAGGAGGCTTCTGTTCTTTCCTTGAGATACGCTGTGCTTGAGGAGCGAACGAGAATCGCGCGGGACATTCACGACAGCATCGGCCATGAGCTAACCTCTGTGATCGTCCAGCTTCAGTCTCTCCCTTATATCCTGAAAAGCAGCAAGGAGGATTCAGAAAAAGTCATACAAAATGTACTGACTGTCGCCAGAGAATGTCTTCAGGAAGTACGGTCTGTCGTTCACCAAATGGGCCGAAGTGAATCAATGGTAGGTCTTTCCGCTTTACGGGGCCTTATTCATCAAGCGGAGGAGCGTAGCGGCTTATCCATTTCATTAGACACCTCCGTTCTGCAGGAAGAGTCTTGGCCCCAGAACATAAGCGAGACAATCTACCGTGTCTTGCAGGAAGCGCTGACAAATACCATCCGTCACGCCAACGCTTCCCGTATAGCTGTCGTCATTTGTAACGATGAGACCCATCTCCATGTGAAAATCACCGACGACGGACAATTCAGCGGCAATCCCACTTTCGGGTTTGGGCTGTCAGGGATGAAAGAGCGCGCCGAAAAAGCAGGCGGTTCCCTTTCTGTTAAAGCTGTTCAGCCGAGCGGCCTGCAAATTGAGCTGTCATTGCCGCTTACAACAACGAATAAGGAGCCACAGAGATGAACAATCATAAAATACGCGTCGCACTTGCGGATGATCAGCCTCTTGTGCGTGAGGGCTTCCGCTATGTCATCAACGCTCAGCCGGATATGGCCGTTTCCGGTGAGGCCGGCGACGGTCATGAAATCATTGACCTCGCTAAGAAAACAAAACCTGACGTCATCTTAATGGATGTCCAAATGCCGTCCTGCTCAGGCATCGAAGCGGCCAAGGACATCATGTCCGCCCTCCCGGATACAAAAATCGTCATTTTAACGACCTTTGACACTGAAGAATACGTATTTGAAGGTATCCGCGCCGGCGCTGTCGGCTACCTGCTGAAGGACACGCTTCCTGAAGAACTGATAGACGCCATTCGGGCTGCCTCCAGAGGCGAAGCGATTTTCCGCACAGTCACAGCCGCTAAAATCATCAGTGAGACATTCCGCGCAAAGCAACAGACTTATACTGAAAAACTGACTGAACCGTTTACCAAAAGAGAACTCGAGGTTCTTCAGCAAATGGCCTATGGCTTGAGAAATGAAGAGATTGCCGACAAGCTTTTTATCAGCGAAAGCACCGTCAAAACCCACGTGCATCGAATTCTGCAAAAATGCAATGCCCAAGACCGGACACAGGCAGTCGTTTTTGCCATTCGAAACTGCATTGTGAAATAGAAATCTCTCATCTCGGCATGATAGAATAAAACAAAGGAGATGATTGGAAATGAAAGATGACATCATTGAACGGTTTACTACATACGTAAAGGTCGACACGCAGTCAGATGAATCAGTCGACACCTGCCCTTCCACACCCGGCCAATTGACGTTAGGAAACATGCTTGTTGAAGAATTAAAGTCTATCGGCATGGAAGACGCAGCCATTGATGAAAACGGCTATGTCATGGCGACTCTTCCTTCCAATACTGACAAAGACGTGCCGACAATCGGCTTTCTCGCCCACGTCGATACCGCCACAGATTTTACCGGCAAAAATGTCAATCCGCAAATCGTAGAAAGCTACGATGGAAAAGACATCACGCTCAATGAAAAGCTTCAGGTCATCCTATCGCCTGATCAATTCCCTGAACTGTCGGGCTACAAAGGCCACACTCTGATCACCACAGACGGCACAACCCTTCTTGGCGCTGACAATAAGGCTGGCATCGCTGAAATCATGACTGCCATGGATTATCTCATCAAACACCCTGAAATCAAGCACGGCACCATTAGAGTTGCATTTACACCTGATGAAGAAATCGGCAGGGGCCCGCACAAATTTGATGTTGCGCGGTTCAATGCCTCCTTTGCCTATACTGTTGACGGCGGCCCGCTCGGTGAGCTTGAATATGAAAGCTTCAATGCTGCCGCGGCGAAAATCACAATTAAAGGCAACAATGTACATCCCGGCACGGCAAAAGGCAAAATGATCAACTCTGCAAAAATCGCAATGAAGCTGAACAGCATGCTGCCGGCAGATGAGGCACCTGAATATACAGAGGGCTACGAAGGCTTCTACCACCTGCTGTCCATTCAGGGAGACGTAGAAGAGACCAGGCTCAACTACATTATCAGAGACTTTGACAAAGACATCTTCCAAAACAGAAAAGAAACCATGCAGCGCATCGTTGAAGAGCTCCAAAACGAATACGGACAAAATCGCATTCAGCTTGATATGAACGATCAATACTACAACATGAGAGAAAAAATTGAGCCTGTCATCGAAATCGTCCACATTGCCAAACAAGCAATGGAAAACCTCGGCATCGAACCGAAAATCTCTCCAATCCGCGGCGGCACGGACGGCTCGCAGCTTTCTTACATGGGACTCCCGACGCCGAACATCTTTACCGGCGGGGAAAACTTCCATGGCAAATTTGAATACATTTCTGCCGACAACATGGTCAAAGCCGTAAACGTTATCGTTGAGATTGCAAAGCTGTTTGAAGAACAGGCGTAAGCTGAAAAACCAGTCCGAAAAAGGACTGGTTTTTTGCATGAAAATGAAACATTTTAAAAGCTCTGTCCGTAAAAAGACTATCAACGGATGAGGAGGAAATGCAAAGATGAAGAATACAATTGCCGCAAAAAGCCTGTTCAAAAAATGGATGATTTCGCGCCCGCTCAAAATGCAAACAAAACGATCAAACCCATTTAAAAAAATTAGAAGAATGTTCAAACGCTTTTTCTGACCCTTCCCCGGACTCCCCTCAAATCAGGCATCCATTCCAAATTCCCGCCCAAATGCTCCGTAATTTGGGTTTTTTGTGTTCAATTCCTCAAAATAGGGTATATATCAAACAAAGAAGAACACATTATCCATTTATAGTTAATTCGAATTACAGAAATTTAGGTTAAAAGTTATATAAAGGAATTCGTTTTAACGTCGATAGTAACTATAGAACCAATCAAAAGAAAAAACACCAGCTTAATGCAAGACTATTTTCAGGCCATCGACGAAAAGGAATTTTGAGGGACACGCATTTATTTTAATTAGATTTGGAATTTTTTGAATACTTTTAGACGTTTTATCCGTACAATAGAGAATACCAAAACTTTTTTTGGGAGGTATGTAAAATGATCTTATTTATTATCATCGCATTATGTGGCTATCTTCTCTTTTCGTTCAGCAAAGACAATAGACGAAAACCGCAAAAGACAAGCCCTCTGCCTGCACCCGTTCCTCATCATAACAACCTAATCGACCTTGACGCCATCCGCCAAAAACGCCGGATGCATCTTTCCTAAGACATACCTTATAATTGAAAAGGCTGCAGATATGCAGCCTTTTCGTTATTCCTGAAACTAGACTTCAGTAATGATCGAATGATTGATGAAACAACGGATCTTTTCGTTTAACACATTTACGGTCAGAATGAACAAGAGAAATTCAAGGTGGAGGGCCGTTTGTTTTCATTCGGAGACTCGTTACACATATCAGATTCCTCTGGAGAAACGCTCGCTTCCATTGAGCAGAAGCCCATGTCTTTTTTGCCCCGTTATGATATTTCTATCGGGGGAGAAACGGTTTGTGAGGTGACGAAGAAATTAACATTATTCAAACTGAAATTTGAAATTAACAACTGAATTAGGAAATCGACGGTGATTGATGGAAGGACAAATTCCAGCTGACGGACGGCCAGAATGTGTGAATGTCTGTCAGCAAAAAGCGGCTCAGCTGGGGTGATACGTATCGCCTGCTGATTGCACATGAGGAAGATGGGCTGATTTGCACAGCCATCGCGATTGTGCTGGATATGGTATTGGTTGACGATGAAGATAAGCCAAACTTCTAAAAAACTGTTGACAATTCATGCAAAAATAATAATATTAAGATAATTGAAAACTCAATATGAAGATTTACCTTATCAAGAGAGGTGGAGGGACTGGCCCTATGATACCCGGCAACCGCTGTTTTACACAGAATGGTGCTAAATCCTTAAGAACATCGCGTTCTTGCAGATGAGGCAGAGATTTGATCGTTCAAGCTCTTCCTTACACAAAGGAAGAGCTTTTTTCATGCGGCAAACATTTCAGAAAAGAGGCGAATGATATGACTCAACAAGTAAACCTTGCAGCACAGAAATCAGATAAACAGAAGAAAGCTCCTTTCCGCGCTGATCATGTCGGCAGTTTATTACGATCCGCACCAGTAAAAGAGGCGCGGCAAAAACAAGCGGCCGGCGAGATCACTGCAGAACAGCTTCGCGATATTGAAAATAAAGAAATCACCCGCATTGTCGAAAAGCAAAAGGAAATCGGCCTAAACGTCGTAACCGACGGAGAGTTCCGCCGTTCTTGGTGGCATTACGATTTTCTTGAAGGGCTTGATGGTGTAGAGCCCTTCATTCCGGCCGAAGGGATTCAATTCCATCATGCGAAAACAAAAGCCCGCAGCATTAAAGTCACAGGAAAACTGGATTTCACAAGCCATCCGGCGCTTGCCGATTATCAATTTTTACACAGCATTGCCGGAGATGCGACAGCAAAATTGACGATTCCAAGTCCGAATATGCTGTTTTTCGGTGAAAAAGCTGATCAAGGCGTATATCCCGATCAGGAGGAATATTTTCATGACCTGGCCCAGACGTACAAAAAAGCGATTACCGCTTTCTATGATGCGGGCTGCCGCTATCTTCAGCTCGATGATACGTCATGGTCTCTCTTCTTTGAAGAAAAAGGCAGAGAAGTTGTCCGTGCCCTCGGCGGTGATCCGGAAACATTGCCTGCGTTATTTGCCAAAACAATTAACGATGCAGTGGCGGACCGTCCTGATGACCTAACGGTTACGATGCACATCTGCCGCAGCAACTTCCGCTCGACTTGGGCCGCATCAGGAGGCTATGACGCTGTAGCGGAAACGATTCTTGACGGTTTAGACCTTGATGGCTTGTTCCTGGAATACGATGATGACCGCTCCGGAAACTTTGACCCGCTTCGCTTTGTCAAACGCAAGGATCTGCAGATTGTCTTGGGCTTGATTACATCCAAATACGGAGAGCTTGAAGATCCAGAGGATGTCAAACGCCGAATCAATGAAGCTGCGCGCTTTGTCAGCTTAGATCAGCTTTGCTTGAGCCCGCAGTGCGGTTTCGCTTCTACAGAAGAAGGAAACCTTTTGACTGAGGAGCAGCAGTGGGCGAAGCTCCGTCATGTGGTCGACATTGCCAATGATGTGTGGAAATAATCTATCGTTGACAGAAACAAAAAATGTGTGAATAATAGATACTATCAGAAAATTTAATAAAAAGGTTTTCCTTATCAAGAGAGGTGGAGGGACTGGCCCTGCGATACCCGGCAACCGCTGTTTTACACAGAATGGTGCTAAATCCTTTAGAGCAGATTTGTGCTCTTGTAGATAAGGTTGAGATTGTTCACGCAAGCTCTTCCTTATCCTGAGGAAGAGCTTTTTTATATTTGAATGGAAAGAAGGAATGAACAACATGTCACAGCAAACAACACCCGCAGAACAAAAACAATCGCTCCAGAGAAAAAAACCGCCGTTTCGCGCGGATCAAGTCGGAAGCCTGCTGAGATCTGAGCCCGTCAAAAAAGCGCGGCTGCAAAAGGCGGCCGGCGAAATGACTGCCGAACAGCTTCGCCAGATTGAAAACGATGAAATCATCCGCATTGTGGAAAAACAAAAAGAAACCGGCCTGAACGTCGTGACAGACGGGGAATTCCGCAGAGCGTGGTGGCATTTTGATTTCCTGGAAAATCTGGATGGCGTTGAGCCGTTTACACCTGAACAGGGTATCCAGTTCCATAATGTGCAGACAAAAGCACGCGGCATCAAAGTGACGGGCGATATTGATTTCTCAAACCACCCGATGCTCGAAGATTACTCATTTTTACATGGCATCGCTGGTGATGCCACGCCAAAAATGACAATTCCGAGTCCGAATATGCTCTTTTTCCGGGGGAGACTGGAAAAGGATGCCTACAAGAACGATTATGCTCTTTTCCAGCATGATGTATCAAAAGCTTATAAGAAAGCGATTCAAGCGTTTTATGACAGAGGCTGCCGCTACCTCCAGCTTGACGATACAGCATGGGCTGTTTTCTTATCTGAAAAAGGCTTAAAACAAGTGGAAGCATTCGGAACAACGCCTGACGAGCTTCGCCAGCTGTTTGCGAAGTCGATCAATGACGCCATTGCTGACCGTCCGGATGATATGACAATCACCATGCATATCTGCCGCGGCAACTTTCAGTCCACTTGGACAGCTGAAGGCGGTTATGATGCGGCGGCCGAAACCATTTTTGACGGCTTGAATCTGGACGGGCTTTTCTTAGAGTATGATGATTCACGCTCAGGTGGATTCGAACCGCTCCGTTATGTGAAACGCACTGATCTTCAGCTTGTTCTCGGTTTAGTTACATCTAAATTCGGTGAGCTTGAACATCCGGACGACGTGAAACGCCGTATTGAAGAAGCGTCACGTTATGTCAGCTTAGACCAGCTATGCCTGAGTCCGCAATGCGGGTTCGCTTCGACTGAAGAAGGCAACAAGCTGACCGAGGAACAGCAATGGGCGAAGCTGCGCCATGTTGTTGAGATCGCTAACGATGTTTGGAAATAAAGAACAGAAACACACACTTGATTCCTTGGCGGGACAAGTGTGTTTTTTATGCCTGCTCAATTTGATAGGCTTTGCATTTTTCATATAAGCTTGTTTTTCCTATGCCTAATAGCTTTGCTGCCTTTATTTTATTGCCGTCTGCTGCGGCAAGCGCCTCGATGATCGCGTTTTTTTCCGCCTCAGCGATTGTCTCTTTTAATGGCTGTATCGATTGATATTCTCGGACTTTGATTGTTCTTTGGATGGGTTGATCTTCAGGAGCGAGGTTCAGGTGTTTCGGTTCGATTCGTTTGCCGTCGAGGACGTTGACAGCCCGTTCTAGGACGTTTTCCAGTTCACGTATGTTGCCCGGCCAAGAATAGCTCTGAAGCACCGCAATCGCTTCTTTAGAAAGCTCCAAGCCATCAAATCCAAATTTCCGTTCAAGTTTTTTTAATAGAAGCCCTGCGATGGGCACAACATCCTCTATGCGCTCTCTTAGGGACGGGATTTGAATTTTGATTACATTCAATCGGTAATAGAGGTCTTGCCGGAAGTCTCCTTCCCGGACCATTTTTTCGAGGTTTCGGTGTGTCGCCGCAATCACTCGTACATCTATCGGGACCGGGCTTCCTGCGCCGACCCGCTCTATCTCTTTCTCCTGCAGGACGCGAAGGATTTTGCTTTGCATATGCAGCGGCATATCACCTACTTCATCAAGGAAAATGGTTCCTTGATGCGCGAGTTCAAATTTTCCTTTTTTCCCGCCTTTTTTCGCCCCCGTAAACGCTCCGTCTTCGTATCCGAACATTTCTGATTCAAACAATTGCTCCGGGATCGAAGCGCAGTTGACACGCAGAAAGGGAGCATACCGGCGGCGGCTGTTCTGATGGATGGCGTGGGCAAACAGCTCTTTTCCCGTGCCGGATTCTCCCAAAAGCAAAACGGCCGATTGGCTGTCAGATACCCGTTCAGCCAGCCGTTTCGCATCCATAAAGAGAGAGCTGTTTCCGATCAAGTCGCCAAAGTGATATTTACTGAAAAGCTCTTTTTCGTATCTATTTTTGTAGTAATTGAGTTCATTGAGGATGGGTTTAATTTTTCTTGAATAATCCATCCATTCTTGCGGATTGCGAAACATAACGGTTCCGACCGCTCCGACAAGCTGCTGGTTCACATAGAGCGGATACCGGTTGGCGATCATTTCACTGCCGTTAATTGGATGAATAGCGGCAGCCTCTGTACGCCCCGTCTTCGCCACGATATGCATTCTCGAATTTTCAATCACGTCCTGAACGGGTTTTCCTATCGCTTCGTTCTCTGTTTTTTTCAGAAAGTCACAGTATGCCGGATTGATATAGAGAATGTTCCCCTCATGATCAACCACAACAATACATTCCGCCGCAAGGTTGATGATTTCATCCAGCCATTCATAGGGTAATCTTTTAATAGAATGTTTCATCTCCCTGTCGCTCCCGTCACATTTTGTAATCGCTTTCAACCTTATGATAAACGAGAGCCTCCTATGAATACAAGAATCTATTATTGAGCTGTGTAGCCTCCATCCAGCACGACCGCCTGCCCTGTGACGCCTTTCGCCTTTTCACTCGCCAAAAATACGGCATAATCAGCAATTTCTTTCACGGAGAGAAGACGTTTTTGCGGCACAAGCGGAAAAATCACCTCTTCCAGAACCGATTCATAGGGAACATTTCTTGTTTTAGAAAGATCACTCAGCTGATTGCGGACAAGCTGTGTGTCCACATATCCCGGGCAGAGTGCATTCACCGTAATCCCGTGGGGCGCGCCTTCCAGCGCCCCCACCTTTGTCAGCCCAATGACGCCATGCTTTGCGCTGTTATAAGCGGCTTTTCCCGCAAACCCCACCAGTCCGTTCACGGACGCGATATTGATGATCCTGCCGAACTGCTGTTTTTTCATAAGGGGAAAGACATGCTTCATCGCAATGAATGGCGCGGTCAGCATGACGCGAATAAGCTGTTCAAACCGTTCTGTCGGAAACTCTTCAATCGGCGCGACATGCTGCATGCCTGCGTTATTCACCAAAGTATCCAAACGTCCGTATCGGGTCTTGATAGTATGGACGATATCAGCGATTTGCTCTTCCTTTGTTACGTCACATGGAATGCCCATGGCGCTAAAGCCTTCCTCGTTCAGCTTGGCGGCGGCCTCCCCGCACGCTTTTTGATTTACATCTGAAATAATGACTTCGGCGCCTTCCCGGGCGAATTCCTTTGCGATTTCAAATCCGATTCCGCCGGCTGCGCCTGTCACAAGAGCGACTTGTGTTTTCATGTCATACACCTTCCTGCTTAAGATTTTTGCCGGATGACTGACTGGCTTACGGCGAAGTCAGCTTCAGTTTTCTCATATACCTCTTCCAGCGTGACGCCGTCCTGGAGCTCAGTCAGTGTCATATGGCCGTTATCAAAATCAAAAACAGCTAAATCAGTGATCAGCCGATGAACGACTTTCTGTCCTGTCAGCGGGAGGGAGCATTGTTTTTTCACCTTCGATTCCCCATGTTTATTGACGTGCTCCATGATGACAACGATTCGCTTAGCCCCGTTGACCAAATCCATAGCGCCGCCCATTCCCTTCACCATTTTCCCCGGGATCATCCAGTTCGCCAAATCCCCTTGCTCAGAAACCTCCATGCCCCCGAGGATGGCCAGGTCGATATGACCGCCTCGTATCATCGCAAAGGACTCTGCGCTGTCAAAATAGGATGCGCCTGTTACGGCGGTGATCGTTTCTTTCCCCGCATTGATCAGATCCGGGTCTTCCGTTCCTTCCAGCGGATACGGGCCGATCCCAAGCAAACCGTTTTCTGATTGAAGCATCACATGCACGCCCTCCGGTATTTCATTTGCGACAAGTGTCGGCATCCCTATCCCAAGATTGACGTTCATACCGTCTTTTATTTCCTTTACAGCACGTTTGACCATTCTTTTTCTGGCTTCCTTCATTGTGCCGCCTCCTTTCCTTCCGCTTGCTGAACAGTTCGTTTTTCAATCCGCTTTTCATGAGTGCCGAGCACAACATGCTGTACGTAAATACCAGGCGTGTGGATGTGGTCGGGATCAAGCTCTCCCGCCTCAACAATTTCTTCTGCCTCGGCAATTGTGATCTTTCCCGCCATGGCGGCAACCGGATTGAAATTTCTTGCCGTTTTCCGAAAAACTAAATTCCCCATGGTGTCCGCTTTCCATGCTTTTACAATGGCGACATCCCCAGTAATCCCTTTTTCTAACACATAAGTGCGTCCGTCAAAGGTTTTATGCTCTTTCCCGACAGCGATAGATGTTCCGACGCCTGTGGCTGTGTAAAATCCCGGTATACCCGCTCCTCCGGCTCGAATTCTTTCAGCAAGGGTCCCTTGGGGAACCAATTCCACTTCCAATTCTCCGCTTAAAAATTGCTTTTCAAAAATTTTGTTTTCTCCGACGTAGGAAGCGATCATTTTTTTGATTTGCTTGTTTGCCAGCAGCAGACCGAGCCCCCAATCATCAACTCCGCAATTATTGCTGACGACGGTTAAATCTTTTACCCCTTTATCCCTTATCGCCAGAATGAGCTGCTCGGGAATTCCGCACAGGCCGAATCCGCCCGCGATCAGTGTATCCCCCTCTCGAATGAGTTCCGCGGCTTCCTTACTCGATGACAGCACTTTTCCCATATCTGATTCCCCTTTCGTTTTGTCCTATACAAGGCCAGTCAAACTGTAAATCGCGATAATCACAAATACGGCGGCGGTTTTGATGAGAGTAATCGCAAAAATATCCCGATACGATTGGCGATGAGTCAAACCCGTCACAGCCAGCAGGGTGATCACCGCCCCATTATGCGGAAGCGTATCCATGCCTCCTGACGCCATCGAAATGACCCGGTGCATCACTTCAGGCGGTATGTTGTAGGTCTGAATCGCTTTCACATATTGATCAGACATCGCGCTTAGCGCGATTCCCATTCCCCCTGAGGCCGATCCGGTGATCCCTGCCAGCGTTGTTGTCGTTACCGCTCCGTTCACAAGCGGATCTGTAAACGTATGTGAAATGCCGCTGCTCAGCTTATGAAACCCCGGCAGCGCAGCAATAATGCCGCCGAAACCATACTCGGCGCCTGTATTCATCGATGCAAGCAAGGCGCCGCCGATCCCTTCGTTCAGCCCTTCCTTTAGCTGTCCAAACACTTTTCTCCAATCAAACAAAATGGTTGCGATGATTCCGATCAGGAGGGCCAGCTCCACTGACCAAATGGCAACCGCGGAGGAGATATCAAGTTTCCCGAACTCTCCCAATCCTATGGCGGAAAAATCGAATTCATTCGGATACCACTTGGGGAGGATCGTGGTGAAACATTTGTTCATCACACCAACGAGAATAAGAGGAACAAAAGCGAGTGCGTGCCGGACCTTGCTTGTGTCAGGCTCTAAGGCCGGTGAGCTTTGTTCCGGGGCAAGATCAGTTGGCTCACGCGCGGCAGAAATCTCCGATCGAAAACCGGCGTAGCCTTCTCCTGTTTTTTCTGCTTTTTTTCGCCTCGATTCCAAGTAGAACATACCCGCCGCCAGCACAAATACCGCGCCGATCATACCAAGCCAAGGGGCGGCATAAATGTCTGTTTTGAAAAACGTCGTAGGAATTACATTTTGGATTTGCGGTGTACCCGGCAGTGCGTCCATCGTAAAAGTAAAAGCCCCGAGAGCAATCGTTCCCGGTATGAGGCGCTTCGGGATGTCAGCTTCTTTAAACAGATTTTTCGCAAAGGGGTATACAGCAAAGACGACAACAAACAGGCTGACTCCGCTATACGTTAAAATAGCGCCCATCAATACGATAGCGAGTGTCGCTCGTTTCGCCCCGACCAATCTGACAATAGTCTTCGCAATGGAAGCCGCCAAACCGGACATCTCGACGGCCTTTCCGAAAATGGCGCCAAGCAGAAATACTGGAAAGTACAGCTTAATAAAGCCTGCCATCTTCTCCATGAATATGGTTGAGAAAAAAGGAAGCACAAAGCTTGGATCTGTCAGCAGCACAGCAAATAAGGCGCAAATCGGGGCAAACAAAATGACAGAAAACCCCCGATAGGCGACAAACATCAGCAAACCCAAAGCCAAAAGAATAATCATAATGTCCACAAACATCCCTCTTTTCCGCTTGTCTGAGAAAAGGAAAGCGTTTACAAAATATCCCCTCCCTTTCCGTCATTTCTAATGCAAGTTCTGTGCCAGTCACCAGAACACCATTTCAAGCCTTTCCTCTTCCATATTTACGGAAAATGAGCGATAACTATTCCAATCCAGTGGAAAATTCCGTTTTTGCGGAAAACAAAAGGAAAGCTCTTTATGGGAGCTTTCCTCTTTCACTCATTTCGTTCCGATTAATATATCAACATCAACTGTCAGCTGAGCCGATTTCATTTCTCTAAACTGGTTGATATTTTCAGCCGATGCGGACCAGGCTAACGGTGTCATGTTCAGAAGCCATTCTACGCCTTGCTGATGAAGCGTTTTGGTATAGCGCATCCTCATCAGATGATCGAGCTGAAAATGTGTGGTAAAGCGCTCTATTGCAGGTGTATTGGAATAGGTTCGTCTTTCTGAATCTGCGTATAAAACCTGCCTTAGTTCTGTTAAGTAATCCTTTTGAGGGACAACCTTTATAACCAAACCATCTTTTTTCAGCAGTCTGTGAAACTCTGCATAATTTGAAGGTGAGAAAATCGATAGAATGACATCAAATTGCCGGTCTTGAAAGGGCGCATTAGCTACATCAGCTACGGCCCACAGCTTCCCGCCAATATTTTTTGCCGCTCGTAATATGCCATCCTTGGCAATATCAATCCCAATGCCGTGCACTGTTTTCTTCTCTTGAAGCAGCTCGCAAACCGCTTTCAAGTGGGTCCCCTCACCGCATCCGCAATCTAAAATGGTTAACGTCTCTTTTTCAGACTTCCGGTCACTGATCAAGTCAGCTAATGCCTGATGAAGCGGTGCAAAAAAGTGATATTCTGCCATCAGCCGGCTTCTTGCTTCGAAAAGCCCCGCCCGATAGCTGCTTTTGACCGGCTTTGTCAGGAAATTTACGTACCCATGCCGGGATATATCAAACGTATGCCCGCTCTTGAAACAAACCAAACTTTTCCAAGATGTGACCTTCATTGAAGAATCGCAAATCGGGCATCGAAATAGAGAGACAAATTGATTCATATAAGCAGCATGCTTCTTTATGTTTGACACAAAAAACACCTCATTCATTCGTTTTTAAATAAATGAAAAAGGCATAGACAAATAAACCTGGGCCTATCTAACTTTTTGGCCAGGTCTGGAAAGTCGTCTATACCTGTCATTATCTATAACGAATGAATTGAATAATCATAAAAAAGAACTCCTTTTTGCTGCATAGAGGGTTTCCCCGCTATTATGATACAACAATCATCCAGGAATAGGAACGAGATTCTCAACGACAGGCGGCTGTCCGAACTCCTCACTGTTTAAAAGATCAATTAATAAGCGGGCTGTTTCTTCAGCTCCTCCGTTTTGTTGTTCGATCGGCCCAATGGAGCCAGTACACCAGCATTATTGATTACATAAACGCTTCCGGCTCCGTATTAAGGGAATGTGCTGAAACAATTCATCAAAGAGCGCCTTCCCGTGGCTATCTCTCAAATCACTGCTGTCCAAGTCGATCAGCTTTTGATTATTCTGTCTTGAAATACAGTAAAGCCGATGGTCCGCATGTATTGGCGTGCCTGTGATGATATGCTTCGTTTTTCCCTCCTGATCACAATTTCAGCATAGCAATCCATTATGATTTTCCTTTATTTTCTCGACTTCGAAATATAAATTTATTATTTTGAAAATAGTTAAAAAGGTTGATTTTCAAAAAGTGAAAGGATAAAATACTGCTATCATCTTAGAAAAAAGACATTCTTGTATATGATCAGTAATATGGTCTGATTGTTTCTACCTAGTAACCGTAAAAAACTAGACTACAAGAAAGTTTGAATAAATTTGAACGAGTTGAAAAGGACAAGTTCTTTTCTGTTTGCTCTTATTTTTCACACTTTCTGAACTTCCAGAATTTGTGAAGAATAAGGGCTTTTTTCATTTCCATAATAAACCTCATAGGAGTTGCTATCATGTACTTTTTATTAAACCTTGTCGGTCTCATTGTGATTATGGCAGTTGTGTTCCTATGCTCCCCGCAGAAAAAGAAAATCCAGTGGCGTCCGATCATTACGTTAATTGTTCTGGAGCTTTTGATTACGTGGTTTATGCTGGGGACAAAAATTGGCAGCTGGGCCATCGGACAAATTGGAAATTTCTTCACTTGGCTGATTGCTTGTGCCAGTGACGGGATCGCCTTTGCCTTCCCTTCTGTGATGGCAAATGAAACGGTAGACTTTTTCTTCAGCGCACTTCTTCCAATTATTTTCATCGTCACATTCTTTGATATTTTAACATATTTCGGCATTTTGCCATGGCTGATTGATAAAATCGGCTGGGTGATCTCAAAGGCTTCCCGCTTGCCGAAATTAGAGAGCTTTTTCTCTATTCAAATGATGTTTTTGGGAAATACAGAAGCTCTGGCAGTTATCCGCCAGCAGCTCACAGTATTAAACAACAACCGCCTGCTCACATTCGGTTTAATGAGCATGAGCAGCATCAGCGGCTCCATTATCGGATCTTACCTGTCAATGGTGCCGGCGACATACGTGTTTACAGCCATTCCATTAAACTGCTTAAACGCGCTGATTATCGCAAACCTGCTGAACCCTGTGCATGTGCCGGAGGATGAAGACATCATCTATACACCGCCTAAAGAAGAGAAGAAAGACTTTTTCTCTACAATTTCTAACAGTATGCTTGTCGGCATGAACATGGTGATCGTTATTTTGGCAATGGTCATCGGATATGTGGCGTTAACGTCAGCAGTCAATGGCATTCTTGGTGTTTTCGTACACGGCCTGACCATTCAGACGATTTTTGCTTATCTCTTCAGTCCGTTCGCATTCCTGCTTGGGCTGCCGGTACACGATGCGATGTATGTCGCTCAGCTGATGGGAATGAAATTGGCAACGAACGAGTTTGTTGCGATGCTTGACTTGAAAAATAATCTTAAAACACTACCCCCTCACACAGTTGCGGTAGCGACGACATTCCTGACGTCATTTGCCAACTTCAGTACTGTCGGCATGATTTACGGAACGTACAACTCGATCCTTGACGGCGAAAAGTCAACGGTCATCGGGAAAAACGTGTGGAAGCTGCTCGTCAGCGGAATTGCGGTATCTTTACTAAGTGCTGCGATTGTCGGTCTGTTTGTGTGGTAGAAAAATGGAGCCATATCCCTTTTAAGGATATGGCTTTTTTGATTATTAATAAACAGAGGAAGGCACCTGTACATCACGGATTCCAGCTGCATAAGGTCCCAAGTCATACTGGCCGAAGACGATGGCGATCCCGTTTTTCGTAAAGTAAAACATTGTGTCTTGGTTAAGGATAATATCCTCTTTCTTTACATCAGGGAAAAACAGCGTGTCATGTTTTTTGATATAGCTGTATAGGTAATCTTTCGTTTTGCTGACTTTAGTTTTGGTATTCAGAATCTGATTCAGTGTCACCCGCTTGTGTGTGTTCAAGTCGTAGTTGAAGGACTGAACAGACGTTAAACCATGGGCGCCGCCTGAATAGATATAATTGAGCGTTTGAATGCTGAGCTTGCCCGCCGCATTATATTTGACGCTGAAGGATGTTTGATATTCCGCTTTGAAGCCCTGCTGTTCACCGGCTTTTTTGTTTTTCAGGTATTCTTGATACGATTGTTCAATGTAGGCTTTCAGCTCTTGATTGATGTTTTTTTCAAACGCGGCATTCCCGATGTGATGCACCTGAGGATACTTTAATTCCTTGATCTTTTTGTACGTATGGCTGCTGACAGTCGGCGTTTTCGCTTGAACCGCTTTTACAGATGGGGCCGCATATGCAAATACACTAAAAAGCAGGACAGCAGCAGCTACGGCAAATTTCATCATTTTATTCCATTTCATACAATCTCCTCCTTTGATTTTCTTTGTTTATCATTCCCTTTTTTCTGCAACGCACACTTTTATAGACCGATGAAGTGAAAAGAAGTTTCTAGGTCGATCTGCTCGATTTTTCCCAAATAAAAAAGAGACAACATACTGTCTCTTTTTTACTGTTTACGCTCAGCAATCACTTCGTGAACCGCTTGTGCCAAATCAATATTCCCAAACATCTCTAACACCGCAATGACGGTCTGGTCAGGTATGTGTTCTGACTCGTTCTTCGGCACGATCAGTTCTTCCACTGTTTTTTTCAAGCTTTCATTCAGCTTTTGCTGCGGATACGCTTTGGCATACAGCTCCAACGGATCAAGATCATGGTTGACACACCATTGGGCGAATACTAATATCATCATATTTTCGTCGCGCTCGTAAGCCTCTGCGAGCTGTTTTTCGTTCATATGTCATGCTCCTTATCCATAAGTATCTTCCTCTACGATACAGGAGCGAATCAAATTCGTCTATCCCAATGGCGGTGGGCGGCAACTGCTTCGATAAACGCTTTGCTGAAGCCGGTGTAGTCCTCTTCGTCTTCTGCTGTCACAATTCCCGGCCCCTCTGTTGCGCCGACAGCTGATTTGAGGAGGCCAACTCCTTCGTTTGCCGCACCGACCGCCTTATAGTGATTGTAGGCTTCTCTAATAAACGCCATCGCTTGTTTATCTTCTTTTAATTCAAGTCCCCCTGCGGTATAGACGGCGTCATATAGAACGGAGTCTGTCGTCAGGAATGTGCCGCCGACCTCAAGCTGCTGCCCAGCGCCGCTTGTGATGTACCCCAGCGTTTGACTGATGATATCCGCTGTGATCCCTTCTTGTTTTAAGGCGTCCAGCACTGTTTGCAGTTCTTTTTCATCAAAACCATTGCCGGCAAGAACCGCGACTTTTCTCGTTGACGCTGTTTTCACTGTACGGGCTTGGCTTAATGCAGGTGAGGTAAGGATTTCTTTTGATGCTTTGCGTTTCGCCGGCGGCGCCACACCTACTCCTTTGGCGATTTCTTCTGCCAGGACAGTATCTACGTTGCTGAAGACATCGACGACCTGCCGCTGCACATCTTTGCTTTTGACCTTCCCGACCTCGAAGCAAAAGGCGGAGATGATGTGCTTTTTCTCAACCGGGGACATGCTGTTCCAGAACAGTTTTGCCTGTGAATAATAATCATTAAAACTGTCGCTCCGCTGGCGGATTTTTCTGCCCTCTACTTTCTCCTGATAATGGACGTAACCGCCTTCTTCGGCTGACGCAGGAGACGGGTCATTGTTCTGCAGAGAGTTTTTATGATAAGCGACCGGCCCCTTATTGATGGTCATCCGATGATAACCGTCGTACTGGTTGTTATGGAACGGACATACCGGGCGGTTAATCGGAATCTCGTGGAAGTTCGGGCCGCCAAGACGGATCAGCTGTGTATCCGTATAAGAGAAAAGCCGTCCCTGCAGGAGCGGATCATTTGTGAAGTCGATGCCCGGCACAACATTTCCCGGGTGGAATGCGACTTGCTCCGTTTCCGCAAATACATTATCCTGATTGCGATTCAGCGTCATTTTCCCAATGATCTTCACCGGCACAAGCTCTTCCGGCCAAAGCTTCGTCGGATCAAGAATATCAAAATCAAATTTGAATTCATCTTCTTCCTCTATCATCTGCACGCCTAGCTCATATTCAACCGTGCCGCCGTTTTCAATTGTTTCCCACAGGTCGCGGCGGTGGAAGTCGGGGTCTTTTCCGGCAATTTTCTGCGCTTCATCCCATACGAGAGAATGCACGCCGAGCACCGGCTTCCAATGGAATTTCACGAAACGCGCCTTTCCTTGTTCATTGACAAACCGGAACGTGTGAACGCCAAAGCCCTCCATCATCCGGTAGCTGCGGGGGATGCCTCTGTCAGACATCGTCCACATCACCATGTGTGCCGACTCAGGGTTATTGGCGACAAAGTCCCAAAACGTATCATGAGCGGTCGCGGCCTGAGGCATTTCATTGTGAGGTTCAGGCTTAAATGCGTGAACCAAATCCGGAAATTTGATCGCATCCTGAATGAAAAACACCGGGATGTTATTTCCCACAAGATCATAATTTCCTTCTTCCGTATAAAATTTCGTCGCAAATCCTCTGGCGTCACGCACCGTGTCAGCGGAGCCTTTGGAGCCCGCAACCGTTGAAAACCGGACAAATACCGGTGTCTTCACCGAAGGGTCCTGAAGAAATTTCGCCCGGGTGAATTCTGTCATCGGCTCATACACCTGAAAAAAGCCATGCACGCCATACCCGCGCGCATGCACGATCCGTTCAGGGATTCTCTCATGGTCAAAATGGGTCATCTTCTCCCGAAAGTGAAAATCCTCCATCAACGTCGGGCCGCGAACTCCGGCTTTTAACGAATGTTCGTCCTCAGACACCCGTACGCCTTGGTTTGTCGTCATTTTCTTTCCACTGTTATCAACCCTGTACTGTTCGAGCTGCTCGTCTTTTGAGTGTTCATTGACTCGTTTGTTTTGATCATCACTCATGTCTGCTCCCCCTTTTCCTATTCCAGATCTCAAAAAATAAACATTCTACAGCACATTTACCCTTGGCGACCTGCATATAAACTGCTCATCTGCTCTCTAGGTTTTTAGGTCTACTTGTCAACATGAGGTCATAAATATTTGAAATAAGCCTTCCTGAAATGTGGAAGCGCTTACTAAAAATTGTGCTGTTGAATGGGGGAGGTCATATCGTGCTTGCGATACTCGGTTTTGTGATGATCATTGTCTTCATGTATCTTATTATGTCAAATCGGCTTTCCGCTCTTATTGCTTTAATTGTCGTTCCTGTTGTGTTTGCCCTGATCAGCGGATTCGGCAAAGACCTGGGCGATATGATGCTTCAGGGTGTAACAGGCCTCGCTCCGACAGGCATCATGCTATTATTTGCGATCCTGTATTTCGGCATCATGATTGATTCAGGTTTGTTCGATCCGCTCATTGCCAAAATCTTATCCCTTGTCAAAGGAGATCCATTAAAAATCGCTGTCGGCACAGCGGTACTGACGATGACCATTTCGCTGGACGGAGATGGGACAACAACGTACATGATTACCATTGCGGCGATGCTTCCTCTATACAAACGGCTCGGCATGAACCGGCTCGTGTTGGCGGGAATTGCAATGCTCGGGTCGGGAGTCATGAATATTATTCCGTGGGGAGGGCCTACTGCAAGGGTTTTGGCTTCTTTAAAATTGGACACGTCAGAGGTCTTCACTCCGTTGATTCCTGCTATGATTGTCGGCATTCTCTGGGTGCTTGCCGTAGCCTATATTCTAGGAAAAAAAGAACGGAAACGGCTCGGCGTCATCTCAATTGAACACCAGCACGCGTCCGATCCGGATACAGCGCCGCTCAAACGCCCCGCTCTCCAGTGGTTTAACCTGCTACTGACTGTCGTGCTGATGGCCGCTTTGATCACCAGCCTGCTCCCGCTCCCTGTTCTTTTTATGATCGCATTTGCTATCGCCTTGATGGTGAACTATCCAAATGTAAAAGAGCAGCAAAAGCGAATCTCAGCGCATGCAGGAAATGCCTTAAACGTTGTCTCCATGGTGTTTGCCGCCGGTATTTTCACAGGCATTTTGTCGGGTACTAAAATGGTAGACGCCATGGCGCATTCTCTCGTATCACTCATCCCTGACGCCATGGGCCCGCACCTGCCCTTGATTACAGCCATCGTCAGCATGCCATTTACCTTTTTTATGTCGAATGATGCCTTTTACTTCGGTGTTCTGCCGATCATCACAGAAGCCGCCGCTGCTTACGGGATCGATGCCGCAGAAATCGGCAGAGCCTCCTTGCTGGGCCAGCCTGTGCATTTGCTCAGTCCTCTCGTGCCTTCCACTTATTTATTGGTCGGAATGGCGGGCGTCAGCTTTGGCGACCATCAAAAATTCACGATCAAATGGGCCGTGGGAACAACCATTGTGATGACGATTGCGGCACTGCTGATTGGGATTATTTCGTTTTAACATGAGAAAAGGATTTCCGCTGCCGGAAATCCTTTTTTGGTCATTTAATTGATATATTTTATGACAGGCAAGCTTTCAACACCTGAAGCATAGTAGTAATTTAATACACTGAAAAAGTCTATCGCTTTGCCGGTTTTTAGATCAACGATTAATATATGATCCCCATAGTTCTGATCATCCGCATCAAGCCTTCTCGGTGTTTTTTTACCTAACGTATCAAGGAAAGAATCATCATAACCTACCCCGGACTGATAAGCTGATACATGATGCATAAAAAGCGTGCCTGTGTCTAAGTAAACCATGATGGCTGAGCTTGAACTTGCATAACTCGAACGATAAGTGACAGGGTCAGAAATATTTTTAACCTTCACATCAGAAATGGAATGGGTGCGCTGATTATACCCGCCACCATAGGAAAAATAATATTCTCTTTCCCAGTTTAATGAAGATGTTTTCGTATTAGAATTGTACAGCAGTGTACCATTCGCATAAACGGAACCGTCTCCATACTCAGCAACAAAGGCTTGTAAATTAGACGTTACCGATTTTACACTTGAATAATTTGAAGGGTTTTTCGCATTTAACTGAATGTTATATGAATCTCCCGTCGTTCCTTCAGAGTAAACCCGGATCATATAATCGCCAGCGGGAAGCTCTTTTAAAAGCACTAAGTTCCCTGCTGCCATTGTTATATTAGACGGCTGAGCTTCTCCTGTATCCCAATTGACAACATACAATTTCAGATGGTAATCGCTGTTGTTTGAAAGAATTCTTGTGATAAGGGTTCGATCTGACGAAGTACTGAAAAAGTACATATCATCAGGATTATTTTCATCAAGGACAGAGGTTGTATTGAAAACCTGGTCATCGGAGTTGTACATGGAACTTGTTTTAAAAACATTCTCATTCGAAGGCTTCTTCACTTTCATCTTTTCTGTTTTATTGTCTGTTTTAAGGCTTACTTGCTTCGCTTGATCTAATGAAGCACCCTCAGTTTCCTTTTGTTTTTTCAGTTTTTCCTGCTGCTCCATGATTGTTTTTTCTTTTAACACACTTTGCGCTGAGGCAGCATTTGAATTCATACCTAAACTAAAAATAACAAGCAACACAGTACACAAAAAAGGCAGTGAAACAATTTTTTTGTTCTTCATATACAAACCCCTTTCCAATTTTATACTATACATATCGGCGAGGAGCTCGGATCATTTACATAAATATATTTATTTTCATAAATTGTTTATTTTTTCTATCGGTTCATTGACGCGCCATTCGAAGCCATCAGCTCTTTATACCAATAAAAGCTTTTCTTGCAGCATCGAATTTCTCGAAAGCGCCTAACCCGTTTTCTGTCATGATCAATGGCAGCTGTAGCGGTCATAGACTAAACATTTTGTAAAAATTGACGGCGGTTCCATCCTTTTCTATGCGGTTTCTCGTACAATAGAAGTATCGTTACTGGGGAGGGGCTCTGCAGATGAAACGTTTTACGAAACAAGAAAACAGCTGGGTTGTATATGACTGGGCAAACTCTGCTTATTCAATAGTCGTCACAACCGCAGTATTTCCGTTGTTTTATAAATCAGCCGCTGCGGAAGGCGGTGTCAGCGCTGCTCAATCAACTGCTTATTTAGGCTATACGATAGCGATTTCTACCTTTATTCTCGCCATGCTCGGCCCGATTTTAGGAACCATCGCCGACTATGAAGGCTGCAAAAAAAAGTTTTTCGGTTTCTTTGTGTCTGCCGGTGTCGCCAGCACTGCGGCGCTTGCCTTTATTCCTAGTGAACATTGGCTGCTTTTGCTGCTGTTCTACACCATATCGGCTGTCGGTTTTTCCGGCGCCAATGTTTTCTACGATGCCTTCCTCGTTGACGTCACGCCTGAAGAGCGAATGAATCTTGTTTCCGCTCGCGGCTTTGGCTTAGGCTATATTGGCAGCACGATTCCATTTATCCTCAGCATTGCCGTCATCCTGCTTGCACAAGCTGAAACAATTCCAATGTCTGTGTCTGCCGCAAGCCAGCTGTCCTTTTTTATAACGGCCGCTTGGTGGGGGCTGTTTACCATTCCAATGCTGAAAAACGTTCATCAGCGCTATTACATTAAAAAAGAACCCCGCATCATAGCCAACAGCTTTAAACGCCTCGGGCAAACGATGAAACGGATCCGGCAGTACCGGGCGCTGTTCCTTTTTCTGCTTGCTTATTTCTTTTATATCGACGGGGTCGGCACCATTATTACGATGTCGACGTCCTACGGGTCAGACTTGGGTATCAGTTCCACAAGTCTCCTGATCATCCTGTTTGTCACTCAGGTCGTCGCCGCGCCGTTTGCCATTTTATACGGAAGACTGGCGGAGCGCTTTACGGGGAAAACAATGCTGTACGTTGGCATCGTCATATATATGATTGTCTGCGTATATGCGTATTTTCTGGAAACGACGCTTGATTTCTGGATCTTAGCCATGCTTGTCGCCACCTCGCAGGGCGGCATTCAAGCATTAAGCCGCTCCTATTTCGCCAAGCTCGTCCCAAAACACCATGCAAATGAATTCTTCGGCTTCTACAATATTTTCGGGAAATTCGCCTCGATTATGGGGCCGCTTCTCATTGCCGTTACCGCCCAGCTGACCGGGAAATCCTCGACTGCGGTGTTCAGCCTGATCATTTTGTTTGTGATCGGAATTGTCATCCTCGCGTTTGTGCCGGAAGAGAACAGTGCCGATGTCAGCCATCACAAAAATGACCTGCCCCTTTAACTGGGAGCAGGTCATTCATCATTTATTCGCTTTATTCACCTTAAGCTTTTTCCCTTTGACGGTTGTATCCTTCATGGCTTTGAGAACATGTGGGCCTTTTCCGTTTAAAATTTCCACGTACGAGGCGTTATCCATGATCGTAATGATGCCAATGTCATCAGCAGAAACCCCGTCGATTTTAGCGATCGTTCCGACAAAATCAACGGCTCTGATTTTCTTTTTCTTTCCGCCGTTAAAGTACAGCTTCATGATGTCTTTATTCAGCTCTTCGCTTTTATCCTTTTTGATTTTCGGACGGTCTTTCAGTTTAGCGAGAAAATCCGGTTTCTTTTTTGCGATTTCCTCTTGGGACGGGGCTTCTAATGTCTGAATCCCGAATCCAATATAGTCTTCTATTTCAGCTAGGAACCGCTTTTCAAACGGCGCCACAAATGAAATCGCTTTTCCCTGTTTTCCGGCTCGCCCTGTCCGTCCTGTACGGTGTACGTAGCTTTCTTTCTCAAGGGGCAAATCATAGTTGATGACAAGGGCGATATTTTCGATATCGATCCCCCGCGCGGCGACGTCTGTCGCAACTAAATAACGGTACTCGCCTCTTTTAAATTCATTCATGACGTCAAAGCGGTCTTCCTGAATCATCCCGCCGTGAATTTTATCGCATGGATATCCTAAGTCATCCAATTCATCGGTCAGCTGATTCACATGCTCTTTCGTCCGGCAAAAAATGATGCAGCTGTCCGGGTTCTCAGTGATGAGTACATCCTTCAGCAAAGAAAACTTATTCTCTTCTCTGACTTGAATCACCGCATGTTCAATATTCCTTGTGGTGAGGCCGGCCGCTTTGATTTCGATATGCTCTGGGTTTTGCATATATTGGCGGCTTAATTTCTCAATATCCTCTGGCAGTGTCGCAGAAAACAGCATCGTCGTACGCTCGGTCGGGAGATGCTTGATAATCGCCTCCACCTGATCGATGAAGCCCATATTCAGCATCTCATCCGCTTCATCAATGACCAGATAGGAAAGGCGATCCAGCGGCAGCGTGCCTTTTTCAATATGATCTAGGACGCGTCCCGGTGTGCCGACAACGATATGGCTTTTTTGCTTCAGCTCGGCTTTTTGTTTATCAAAAGATGATTTTCCAAACACAGCTGTGGCTTTGATTCGTTTAAATCTTCCGATGTTCGTGATATCCTCTTTTACTTGCACGGCAAGCTCACGGGTCGGTGTCAGCACCAGTGCCTGCGGTTTATTTTCGTCCCAATCCGCCAGCTCGCAAAGAGGAATGCCAAACGCAGCCGTTTTCCCGCTTCCCGTCTGTGATTTGACGACAAGATCTTTTCGTTCAAGGGCTGCCGGAATCACGCTTCGCTGCACCTCGGTCGGTTCTGTATACCCCAGTCCTTCCAATGCTCGTAAAATGTCATGACTGATTTGATAGTTTTTAAAATGACTCATGTATAAACTCCTGTCTCTTGCAGATGTTCTCATTATACTCTAATTTACGGCAGCGTATGTGTTTTGCCGAAAAATGACGTTTTAGAAGCCATCAATCCCCTGTCTTTTTAGTTCCTGAACGGCCAATCGCGCCAGTGCATCGGCCCCCGCGCGGTTCGGATGCAGTGTATCTCCATCCATATAAAGCGCGAGCGTTTTTTCCGGACCGATCGATGTAAAGTATGCCGAACTGAGGACATTCAAGTCAATAAAATGTGTTTTTTCCTCTTCGGCCAAAGCCAATATAGAAGCCCTGTACCATCGGTTTACAGAGGAATGGATGCCTTCAGAAGTAAAGTCTGTCGCCCGGCCCTGAGGTGTTGAAAGGATGACTTCCGCGCCCTTTGCTTTCACCTGCCGGATCATATCACGCATAATCTCCTTAAATTCCGCTTCAGATTCATTATGCTTCGGATTTGTATCGTTAATGCCGAGCTGCAACATAAAGTAATCACCCGGTTTGATGTACTTCAAGATCGCCTCAAGCTGTCCGTCATTTCGAAACCCTCTCGCAATCTGCCCGCCTGATGCCATGTTTCTCACTTGAAAGGTACGCTTGTCGACATAGTGAGGCAGCATTTGTCCCCAGCCCGCCTGCTTGCTGCTGTTGAGCGGATAATAATTGCACACCGTCGAATCGCCGCCGACATAGATCGTTCGGTTTGTCATCGGCTGATCAGACAATTTCTTGATCTTCAGGGCGCTGAGCGTAAAAGCGGTACCCGCCTTGCCTTCAGTCACCAGCAGATTCAGCTGCCCGTCGGTGACAGGAATTTGAAACGTATCTTCCGCACCGTCTCCCGTCATATTGATGACCTGAAACACACCCTCCGCCGCCACACTTGCCCTCGCCGTATTGCCCAGCGTCACCTTCACCTCATAAAGGCCATTCGGAAGATCCACATTAAACGTGTTGTCGCTTTTCGTCCCATACGCCAAAAATTGAACCGCATCACTTTTCACGCCCGTCCCGGATGCCGCCACATCCTTCATATGTTCCGGCGTTTGAAAACCGTAGCCCTTTGATGGGTTATAACGGTCAGACGCCCTTACCCCAATGTAATCAGGCTCAACCGAACCGCTCCCAAAGTCAAACTGATACACCTTCGGCTCAGACGCCTTCAAACTCTCTGCCCCGCTGAAACCCAACATCAACATCATCACAAAACCCGCCGTTATCCATTTTTTCATTAAGAATCCCCCTCTATGAAAACGCATTCATTAATGCATACTCGGTGATTGTTTCTTTATGATGACTGAACGCAGAAAAAAATTGCATTGACAAAAGAAAAGGAAGATTTTATTATATCAATTATTGATATATCATTAGTTGATATAATAAATGAGGTGACCTCATGCCAAAGCAACGTCCGCAGGAAATGGATCAGCTTACCGACGCAGCCTATTATATTGTCTTAACCTTGCTGGAGCCAAAACACGGATATTCGATCATGCAGGAGATTGAGGACATGACCGATGACTCCTTTACGATTGGCCCGGCTACCTTATATACATTGTTAAAGAAATTACTGCAGGAAGAGATCATTGAGCTTGTCAACAACGACAACCCGCGCCGCAAAGTGTACCAGACCACCCTGCACGGCCAAGAATTACTCAAAAAAGAAATGCAGCGCAGAAAAGTGATGGCGGAACACGGTGAACGCGCTTTTCAACAATTGAAAGGGGATTCATCATGAAACAGAAAAAATATATGATGTCCGAAGGCTTGGCTTTTTCAGAAGAAAAGGATATGAAGAGACTAAGTGACATGGCCAGCAAAGGCTGGGTGCTCGATTCTTTTGCGGTTATGGGGTATAAACTTAGAAAAGCTGAGCCGCGGAAGTTGATCTACAGTATTGATTATCATGATGTTGGGGAAGAAAGCTTGGCGGAATACACTGAGATGTTTGAAGCGGCCGGATGGGAGCGTGTTTGCTCTTCACAAGGTATGCATATCTTTTCGGCTGAGCCCGGAACTTCACCGATATACAGTGATCAATCCACCATGAGAGAGAAATATAAAAGAAGCGAAAAAGACGTTCGAAACGTCACCTGCACCTTCAGTTTCCTGACTCTCTTGTCCATTACACTCCATTATGTAACCGGATTATCAAATTGGATACCTTTGTTTTTTCTGATTGTGACTATCCCGTTTCTCGTGACATATGCCGCAACAAAAGCAAGAACGCTTGGAAAGTGGGGAAAATCAGTGTGACATCTTGTCACACTTGATTACATCCCATCCTCCGCAATAGAAGCTTATTTGGTTTTCTTCGTCATACACATAATAACGGAGCCTTTCCCATTGGTCGTCAGTCGGTAAAAGCTCCAAGTCAACCGAATCGATGGATTCAAGGTCATCCAGCTTTGATGCACTGATGTCTTCAAACCGCAAATGAATGTCACAGGTTTGAGCAGATAGTTTTAATTCAAACACAGGAATATGAATATAACGATCATCTTCTTTCATATAGAAAGTAAACTCGTTTAATGTAAATGGACCTGTATCCACATCAGAAAGATGCTGTTTCATTTTCTCATATTGTGTGATATTCATATGGATTCCTCCTCCTTTTATGTTTCATCGCCAACCATATAGATCTCCGCAGCATCGTATTCAAACCACATGATCCGTTCGCCCGAGTCCGTCAGGCATTGGAGTTTGCCTTCGGAAAGATAGTTTTTTGGTTGAGGGTCAGTGATCAGAAAAACATCATCATTGATAGAAGCTAACAGAAATAGAAAACCTGCAATGCCCCGGTCTGTTTCATGTACTACGCATTGGAAATGAAATTGCCTTTTCGCCAGCTTCGTCACTTTGTAAGCATAGCCTTTGAAAAACTCTGACAGGTCTTCTATAAATGAACCACCCGTTATCACCTGTATCATGATTTGCTCATAGGCAAGCCCCTGCCAAAAACGATAAAAAGACTCAGCATCTCCAAGTTCGCATGACGTAACGGTTTGGTCGGGCTTAAGCTCGACCATGTCCAAATTGCCGATACTGCTTATAGAGGTTTTTTCCATAAAATCCTCCTTATTAGTTGGATAGCGCAGCGCAAATCTCTTGTCTGACTTGCTCGTACAAAAGAATGTGATGATACAAATCATTATCGTGTTTGATCATATCCAGCGGGATGTCAGGATACAGCTCAAAAAAGCTTTTCTGCAACGAATGCCGCTGATGCCGGGGCAGCCTTTTATTCGCCAGCACATAATCCAAACTGCCGGCAATAAGCATAAAAAACTCATACACTTCCGCTTCAAAGCCGTACAATTCATCAGGATACGGCGTTTCTTCAAGCTCTTGCTGTCTTTTTCTCAGTTTTTCAAACACGCCGACTCTCTCCTCCGACACATGTTAAATAACAAACTCATCTATCTTGAAACAGGATAGGCGGATATTTATCTATCGCCTCCAACAGGTCTTCACCAAACACAGTGATTGTACATTTCCACGGATCACCCAAAAGCCCCCAAGAAAAATCCTGATAAAAAAAGAAATAATAGTCTCCATTTGGAAATACGGGAACAGGCCAATCGCCAAATTCATCCTGAGGCATTGTCTGATGAGGGCTAAAGGTATATCCGTCATGCTGCCAATCTAATGCGTACATTACATCGTTCTTTCCAGTACATGATTGAAATGCTTTTAAAATAGAAGTCTCTAAATCATTCAGCACTTCGCTCACATCATCATGACCGGATTTACTGCTCATCGCGCTCGAGATATCAAACACTCGATATCGATCAGGCGGGATGATGTGATGACATCTGCTTCCGGGCTTCCCTTTTATGAGCTGGTTCACTTCTGACCAGATGCGGTCTTGTTTTGTCTGACTTAAAGTGCGCCAATTCATCATGATCTCATCAACACCTTATTGGATATCCTGCTTATAAACACCAGAAGAGGTCACTGCGTAAACAGCGTTACTTGTCAGTTTCAGCTGTTGAATGTCTAGGGCTTCACCGTTCGAGTCACAGCAAGTTACCTCTTCCATCTCTTGACTCACATCGGTAGAAATCAAATAAAGAGACGGCTTAAGGTCTGCTCTGTAACAGTTGACCGTCCCGATCCAAAAACCTTCTTTAGCTACTGTGAGCTGATCAAATGCTTCTGATTTAGGTGCCTCATCCGACAGAATCCACACCCGTCTCACAACCGTTTCATCAAATGCGGCAATGACTACATCTCCGTAATACAGCATATAAATCAATCCGTTTTTTTCTGCAAGCCCATAACATTCATCTACAACCGGTGCATCCATTTCTTCAAGCTTTCTATCAATATACATTTCCTTCTGCTTACCATCTAACGTAAAACACCATACACTATCACCCTTCGGATTCTCATCATGATAAATCCCTTCATCACATAAACCGACCCAAAGCTGTTGTTTTTCACCCAAAAGACAGCAGGAAACCCCTGAAGGCAAACGAAAAGCACTTCTCACTCTTCCCTCTTCTGAAAAAACCTTTACCTTCGGCTCATACGATTCGTAATAAACGAAGACATAGCCATTTGCACATTGTTGAAAGAACTGAATATCGCTGCATGTAATCTGCTCTTTCACTTTAAAATCCCGAGCATCACCAGAAGGATCATAGATTGAAAAGGTGAGATCACCTTTCACACCTTTTCCAATGTAGACACGTCCTTGTGCATCAGCATGAAAAAAACAATCTTGGGTGTCAATGTTGATGATTTTATTCATTTTTAATTTTTTCATTTGTTATGCTCCCAGGTTAGAAATGAAGTGATAAGAATAAGCCATTTATTAACTATTAGTAACGGACAGCCTAATTTCATTAACGTTTTGATATAAAGCTACTTTCCAATTCAGTCTTAAATCGCGATGACGTTGTCTTTTACATTTCGTCTGGCTGCTGTTATGTTCTAAGTAAGAAAAGAGAGGCTGACAACCTCTCTTTTTTTATTTAATGTTCAATTGGTATGCATAAAACGATTGATCATCAAAGCGAACTGTTTCAGCTTCTATCGCAATTAACATGCTGTTCATATTTATAAGAAAATTAGCGTTTGAATGGTAGTGTTCAATGTTAGAATTCGACATGTTTCCGATTCCTTCTGGGTGATAACTGAACTCAAATATTTGCCAATTATATTCTTCCGGAACAATTTTTTCTAACCTCATGTCACCAACATCTGCACTATAATAAGTAGATGCCACATTTTGAAATAATATCTTATGCGTATATTCACCTTCACCTTCAAAAACCTTGATATTAAGTGAGAGCTCTTTTTTAAACACATTAAAATCTAAATGAAGGACACTGCACCCTTCATCTATATAATCAACCCAATCATTAATTGTTTTGTACATTGTCATCTCCTACCTCGTTTTAATCAATAACGCATTGCAACAAGCAGAAAAATTAATTACTCCGTATATGGTTTGATCCAATCATTTAAATCATCTGTTGAATGCAAATAAGCATCAGGAGAATCTTTCAAATCAATCCCGCTTAGGAGGATTAACATATCCCAGACTCTATCGTCTTCTACCTCGGGATCATCAGCATAAACATAAGTGCCCGCCCAACCTGACACTTCTTCTCTTGTTGTTTGTCCATTTAAGACACTTTTGATTTTATTTATGCATTCTATTAGCTTTGGCTCGCTCAATTTGATCACCACGTATTCAAGTATTAAATGATTTATTAATAGTATGCAAAGCACCGTACTGATTAGATACATTCCAAAAGGATTCCTCCTAGGAAAGCATCTACCAATAAACAAGCTCGCAACCGTATTCCGTGTGCAATATACATAAACCAAACTGACACTCGGGCTCAACCAAAATAAAACTATGATGGAGAAGCCCTTGGTCGAACTCAATACATTCCAATAAGCCATCAAGGTGCTCGAGACATGTTCCGAAGGTACAAACTAATGCACCAATTTCGTTGCTGTATTGATGAAACAGCAGAACGTCCCTGTCATCATAGGCAACATAGGACTGAGATGTTTTCAAGATCAGCTGTTTCGCTTCCGTTTTTCCTAGAGCATCAACCTCACGGGAGTTGGCTGGTTTTGAATTTGATAAAACCATCTCAAGCAACTGCTTACTTCTCGGCAGATCAGCAAAGCGATAACTGAAGCCTCTTTCTGCGCAAGGGACTAGTTTTTCTTTGATTTCGCTTTTCAACAAACGTCTTTTATTCTCATCGAGTTTTTCGATTAATCTTTTTTGCACGAGCCGCAATCCCTCCACCGTCAATTTCTCAAATTTTTTCATTTGATTAATCTTTCTCTTGTTTTCTTTGTCATTTATCATTCAGATTTGTTCTAAAAAAGCTTGTATCGCTTATTGATACAAGCTTCATATTCTAAAACTCACCTAGCGGATTTTCCCCAAAACGCTCCCACAGTTTTGGAAACCTTTCAGGCAAATCTTCTTCTTCCCAATCCAATTCAATATCTTCTGGTTCGGCAAGCCCCTTTTGTTCAAGCGTATCTAAAAGCTCATCGTATACTTCATCATCCCAATCATCGTCACCAGTCTTCTTGTATGTCAACGCCTCTGTCGCCACCGACAGCAAGTCTTCATTTTGCGGATAGCCTTCCTCATCAAGCGTTTCCTCCGTGATGTATGCTGCCAAATACTCGTGATCATCCAGCACTTTTTCGAATGTCTCTTTGCCCTGGGCAATCAGCCATCCGCGAAAATAATCAAACGTATCGTCTGAACAACCGTCCATGAGGATGTATGCTGCCGCCCATAGTGAGGACAGATAGCTTTTGTGCATAAATGTCTGAAGCATAAATTCAAAATCAACGATCTCATTGATTTCTTTTTTCAATAATTCATCACGTAGCCATTCATTAGGTTCTTCCTTGCTGCAAGCTTGGTCAATAAGCTGCCAAAAAGATATTTCATTCATTTGCTTTTCCCCCTCTGATATCCCTCTTATAGATCCCCGAGTCTGATATTGCATAAATAGCATTACTTGTCAGTTTCAGCTGTTGTACCGAGAGCTCCCGCCCGTCTGGACCACAGCACTTCACCTCTTGTATCGGCAGACTGACATCAGCCGGAATGAGGGACAGTGAATGTTCATCTTTGCATATCCAAAACCCGTCATCTGAAATTGCAAGCTGGTCATATACTCCAGAATATTCTTTATCAGAAACAATCCACACTCGTCTCACGTCCGTCTCATCAAATGCGGCAATGACTGTATAAGAGTAGTACAGCATGTATATCAGTCCATCTTTTTCTGCAAGTGCATAGCAGTCATCTACCACGGGCGCATATATTTCTGAAAGCTGTTGATCAATGTGAGTTTCCTTTAATTGTCCGTCTAAAGTGAAGCACAGCAAACTTTGTTCACTGGGGTTTTCGTCATCATAAATACCTTCATCACTTAAACCGGCCCATAGGTTTTGTTTTTCATCCAAAAGACAGCAGGAAACCCCTGAAGGCAGAGAAAATACACTTTGTTCTTTTCCATCTGCTGAAAACACCTTAACTTTATACTCATGTAGCTTAGAGTAAACAAATACATAACGGTCATCCGAACTCTGTTGAAACAATATAATATCCTCGCACAGAATTTGTTCATTAATTTCAAATCTCCGGATATCGCCGGACAAATCAAAGATCGAAATTACAATTCCTGTTTTATCCTTTTTTCCGATGTACATGCGTTCATGATTATCCACATGAAAAAAACAACCTTCATTTACTTCCTTTTTTATCTTGTTCATTATTAATTTTTTCATTATATCCCCCTAGTCTCTAGTACGTTAAGAACTGCCTTTAAAAGCAGCTCTATTACAAATTAATATGGAAAACTTGTTACTATTCTCCCATTCCTATCTCTTATAACTCGAACACGTTTAGTTTTTCTTTTATTACCATTCACTCCAACATATCTTTTAAAAGTCTTTTCGTAAACTGTACGACCATATTGTCCTTTACGTGCTTTCCCTGATCTTAATGTACTTCTTGTTGTTCGTTTCAAAGCTCTGTTACTCTTGAATTTCCACTTTTTTCCATATTTTTTATCGGAGCGCTTTGGACCGTGTCTATCTTTTATATGATGCCAAGACTCTTTATTAAACCAACCTCTTTTTGCCTTATTAGCAAAACTATAAGCCCTCTTAGCACCCTTAAATATCTTCCCAGGACCAAAGTTAGAAGCGGCTGCCCCAAGCAGCACCTTTCCACCCCTTACCTGATTTATATGCCTTATATCCATCATAAGCTGCAAATCCGGCATTTACCACAAGCCATACCCAATGCCCATCCGGATCAACATTCATCACTGGGTTATTATTTCCATAAGCAAACCCATTCTGATCCAATGAGTCTCCGTCGCTGCCCGGGTCTGGGTCGAGCGATAGGAACACGCCGTTTCTTGGCTCGTAGTAGCGGGCCATGAGATAGTACAGGCCGGTTTCTTCGTCGTATTGGTAGCCTGCGTAGCGGTAGCGGTTGTCTTTTACTTCATCACTTGCTTCGGTTTTTGTTGGATTTCCCCATGCGTCATATTGATACTTGGCAACGGTTTTTCCCGTGCTGTCTGAGATTGCAATGACGTCACCTTGTGCGTTGTAGTGATAGAAATATTTCTTGCCATTTTGCGTGAATGCTAGCAGTTGTCCACTATCACCGTATGTGTATGCTTTTGTGAAAGTATACACATTCAGACTGTCGCTGTAAAAATAAATTGTGTCTTTCCCGAATTAATTAAAACAGCTGTCAAATATACTTGACAGCTGTTTTTGTTTATTATTTTAGTTTAAAGATTCATACTCCTGTTATAAGCTTATTAATCAAAATCCTAATTTTTTCATGAAATTCTAAGCATTCACTTAATTCTTGATATTTTAAAATATCACTTTTATAATTCCTAAAATGAGGATAATGTTCATAGAACGTTTTTTTTAACATTTCTCTTTGATATCTAGGAATTTTTTTATCTTCAATTATATAATTTAAACTTCCAGTTATTAAGGCAAAAAATTCATAAAATTCATCTAAAGAAGTATTTGTTTCTTCTTCAAAATCATACATATCATTTGGAAACGGACCATGTAATAATACATAATATTTTTTGAACTCATCTAATGTTTTTTGATCAATATTATATCTTTTAAAAAATTTCATCCATATTCAGGCCCTTCTATATTGTAGAAATTAAAATTAACGCTTTTTCTTTTTCTTCCATTTATTATTCACAAATGTAACTACCTTTCCACTTCTTGTGTAATAACCAGTTCTTTTTCCATTCTTAATCCTGTAACCTTTTTTTCCAGTAGCTAGTATTACTTTTTCGCGTAAATGCTTATTAGATCTATAAAATGCTCTAGCAACTTTTGTATATCTCTTTTTACTGTAAGATTTACCATTTCTCACAATATGTTTATTATGATGATAGTCCAATGACTTTCTTTTAGTTTTAAATGTTCCTTTATACCAATGTCTTGAGGTGGCCCATTTTCCGATTTTTTTTGTTAATTTTAACTTTCCACCACCTACAAATCCTGATGCGGCTGCAACCGCTACGCCTTTCCAACCCTTACCTGATTTATATGCCTTATACCCATCATAGGCTGCAAATCCGGCATTTACCACAAGCCATACCCAATGCCCATCCGGATCAACATTCATCACCGGGTTGTTGTTTCCATAGGTATATCCGTTTTGATCTAGTGAATCTCCATCGCTTCCTGGGTCTGGGTCGAGCGATAGGAACACGCCGTTTCTTGGCTCGTAGTAGCGGGCCATGAGATAGTACAGGCCGGTTTCTTCGTCGTATTGGTAGCCTGCGTAGCGGTAGCGGTTGTCTTTTACTTCATCGCTTGCTTCGGTTTTTGTTGGATTTCCCCATGCGTCGTACTGATATTTGGCAACGGTTTTTCCAGTGCTGTCTGAGATCGCGATGACGTCTCCGTGTGCATTGTAATGATAGAAATATTTCTTGCCATTCTCCGTGTAGGATAACAGCTGGCCGCTGTCACCGTACGTGTATGATTTTGTGACTTTGTTGTCCGCGTCCGTTTCATACAAGACGTTCAGGCTGTCTCCGTCGTAGAAGTAGTTCGTGACGTTTCCGTTGACGGTTTTTTGGATTCTGTTTCCTTTTTCATCATATTTGTATGTTGCGAACGGCTTGTCTTCGCCTTTTTTTGTAACGGCAGTCAGGTTATCCTCTGCATCCCACGTATATGTGAATTTGCCGTCGGATGTGCGGTTGCCGTTTTTATCGTAAGAGATGCTTTCATCATTGACTTTTGTCAGCTGGTTCATGATGTTGAAGGAAGCATTCACCGTTTTGCTTGAACCGTCTTTTACAGTTGTAACAGTTTTTCGGTTCCCGAATCCGTCATATGTGTATTCAATGACAGTACCGTCTTCGTGGGTTTCTTTGACAAGCTGATTCAGCTTTCCATACTCATATTTCACCTTGCCGCTTGCTGAGCTGTTTATCGTTGTGCGGTTGCCGTTGGCATCATATTCATAGCTTTCTGTCAGAATGCTTCCGCCATTTTTGTCGCCGATATGAAGCGAGCTTACAAGGTTTCTTTCGTCATATGAAAAACTTGTTCCGCCGCCGTTGCCCGTAATAAAGGTTTGGACGTTGCCATTTTCATCATAATCAAATGAATAGGAAGATGTACTATCTTTCATCTCAACCATTTGATCCAGTTTGTTATACGTAAATTGATTCGTTCCTTTTTGGTCCCCATGGCTCCATGAGAAGGTTTTCAGCTTATCGGAGTCACTAGGATATGTCCAAGTTTGGCTGCCGCCGCGGTCAGTCAATTCGGTTAAACGGTTTTTGTTGTCAAATGTCCGTTTCTTTGTGGTGTTCTGCTCTTTATTAACGACCGAAGTTTCATTTCCATTTTTGTCATATGTGAAATTGTATTTTTCTGTACCGTTATACGATTTTGATTTCACCCGGTCTGTTCCATCATAAGAAAGAGACACTTCGTTGCCATTCGGTGAAATGGTTTTGGTCAGGTTGCTGTTGGCATCATATTCACTTGCTAGCACATTGCCCAGAGGGTCAGTTGTTTTCACAAGCTTGCCCATGACATCATATTCGTATTGATAGGTTTGATCTGCTCCCGCCCGAATGGTTTTGCTTACCTCATTGCCTTCCTTATCATAGCTGTGAAGGATAGACGTGCCGTTGGAGAGCGTCATGTTTGTCAACTGGTCTGCCTGATCATACGTATAGGTTGTTTTTTCACCTTTTGCATCCGTTTCAGCCGTTTTCTTACCCGTTTCATCGTAATCAGTTGAAGTAGCGTAACCTAGTTCGTCTTCTTCCTTGGTCACATAGTTTCCATTGCTATCATACGTGCTTTTTGTTAAAAGGCTTCCTTCAATCAGACGGATATCATCAAACCACGCTGTTCCTGTCGCACTCTTTTGGAACAGTATGCTGATATCGACTTTATTAATCGGCTTTGTTTTTGGTATAACAACAGCTGCGCGGTTCCATTCCTGTGTTCCAGAAGGGAATTTCGCGTTGTATACGCCTGTGCTTCCGTCCGCGTAAGTGACATTCGCCTGCAGAGAATAGTCTTTTTCATCTGTGAACTTGACGCTGCTGGCTTTCGACATGCCTGTCAGCGTGAGATAAACCGGTTTGTCGTTTGCGCTTTGCCCTAAGACAACGGTTTGTTTTGTTACTGATCCGGCTTGGGACGCACTGGTTCGGGCAGCTTTTAATGATACATCATCATTAAAGCCTTCTTCAGAATCAACGGATGCCCCGCTTACGCTCCAGTTTTCCGTTGCTGATGTGAAACTGCTATTTTGAACTGGGTTATAGCTTGATGATACTTCGCCTTTTTCCAGCTGGACTTCATCAAACCATGCTTTTCCTTTGCCATCTTTATCTTTATGATCGACTTCCATATACACAACGGCTTTTCCTGCATTCGCAGGAGTCGTAAAAGTGATTTGCCGTTTTGTCCAGTCATTTTTTCCGGCTAATGCGCTGTATTCATTGTGAATCCATTGAATTCGTTTTTGATCTTTGTCTCGCAAATCAATGTTAAAGTAGGCTCTTGATTTCGCTAGATCTGTTTTGATTTTCCCGCTTAATGTATAGGTTGTATTCGGCTCCAGCTCAACTGTTTGTGTTGCTGACGAATACCCATGATCTGTTCCGGCAGACGTTGATTGACTCAAGACTTCCAATGCCTTAGATCCAGAAAGAACTCCGCTTTTATCGGCGATCACGGAGATTTTGCCGCTGTCTTTAGATGCAGTCAGATTCCAGCCGGATTTTTGCGCTTCAAAGCTTCCATCTTTCAGGATATTGGTTGAGGCTGATAACTCTTTGCTGGATTGAATCTGATTTCCGTATTTATCATAAACGGCTGCTGAAGATGATTTTCCGCTCTGATCGGTTTCGGATACAGCATCTAGTCCGTCATAGGCAATATCCGTGACATTGCCCTCGGTATCCTTCATCTTTGTGACATCGTTGTTTTTGTTGTATTCGTATGTCTCAGTTCCATATGCGTCTTTAACAGACGTAACGTTGCCATCTTTGTCATATTGATAGCTTTCCGTTGCTTTTCCTGTTCCGACGTCGTTTGGATCTACATCTTCTACGACATTGTTGCCTTCATACTTTGTATTCGTTGTAATTTTTAACCCTTCCGCATCATCAATGACCTGAATCGGATTTCCCGCTTCATTATAGCCGTACTGTACTTTCCGGCCATTCGGCTGTGTCATGAGAAGCGTCTTTTTATCAGCATCATAGCGATAGACATATGTTTCTTTCTTAGCGTTAATCGCTTTATCGAGACGGTGCCCGCTATACTGATATTCGGTAAAGACAGGCTTTGCTTCGGTACTGTTGGCTGAATATTGTTTGATAAGGCGTCCTTCACCATCATAGTCATAGCTTGTGACAGTCCCATCTGTATCCGTGACTTTCTTCAGCAAATCATTTTCATATGAGTAGGTGACTTTCTTATTCTTAGGCCCGATGATGGAAGTCACATGGCCATTTTCATCATATGTGAGTGTGAGCTTGCGGCCTGATGCATCTGTAATGGCTGTCAGTTGATTCTTGTCATTATAAGTGTAGACGGTTGCATTGTTGTGGCCATCCACTATCTTTTGAAGCTTGCCGCCTTTTTTATTGAAATAAGCGTTTGTTTGATCCTTTGTTTTTAATATGAACTGATCAGCTGTTTCTGTTAATTCAAGATAGACACCGGTCGGCGGCTGATACGTGCCATCGCCTTTTTTAGTAAAGCGATGAGTAGTAGCGTCTTCATCAATATACATTGCCCCGCCGTCCGTCGGGATGACAGATGTTTCTGCATCAGCATACCAGCCTTGTCCAAATAAGTGATCGGAGCTGTCAAGACTGTTGTAGGTTCTCGATAAGCCAAGTCCCGGTCCGCGCCCGTCAATTGACATATCCTCTTCATTCACAATGACATTTCCTGTCGCACCGTTTAACTGGCCACTTGGGATATCAATGATAGACCAGTATTCTTCTGTTCCAAGGAATTCTGCGCCTTCATGGAACGTTGGGTTAAAGGGTGCTGTCGGAATCGTTTCACCATTCGCATCATAGGCGGAAAGAGTGAAGGAATAATTCTTCTTCCCTTTGTAATTTCCATTTGCATTGTTATAGACAGGTGACGGGTCAAGTGCCAATTCACGGCCTTTTCCGTCTGTATGCAGCTTGTAGCTTCCGGCTTTTATTTCCTCAGAAGTCGGCCAAATGTTTTTATTTTGGGTTGTCCAATGATCCACGTCCCCAACATCATAGGACTGATATTCTTTTCCGTTATAGATATTAATTTTATAGCCTTTCGCATTTTGAACCTTTTCCCATATCAAATTCACATAACCGGTTTGGCTTGATTTTGTGTTTGTATACACATAACCGGATAAGTTCTTTGGTTTAGCGATATCAGGAAGTGTCGGGTTGGCAGCCGGTGATGCAATGGCTTCGCCGTCTTTGTTATAGGCGATTATTTTAAATGAGTAATTTTTTTTGGCTGCATCCCCACCGGCGTTTTTATAGGTTGGTCCGGGATTGATCGGCAGCTCTGCTCCGTTTCCATCCTTTAGGTGAAGAGCATATTTTCCCGCTTTCATTTCTGCACTTGTCGGCCAGATCTTTTTCCCCTTGGTGGTCCAAGACGTCTGATTTCCGAGATCAAGTGTCTCAAAGCCTTTCCCATTGAACACTTGGACTTTATAGCCTGTTGCACCGGATACAGCTTTCCAAGAAAGATCGAAGTATCCTGTGGCATTCCCATTATTAAAGCCCTTTGTTGACGGTGCTTGTGCTTTTCCTACATTAGGGATAACAGGCTTTGCCGGTGCGGACATCGCTCCTTCTCCCTGATCAAAGATTGCACTGACGCCAATCCAATAGTTTTTGCTTGTGGCATAGCTTCCGCCGGAGTTTTTATACACTGGAGATGGATCTAGCGCTAATTCAGTTCCGCCTTTTCCATCAAGGTGAAGCTTGTACTTACCGGATGAAATTTCTGCACTTGTCGGCCAAATGTTTTTCCCTTTTGTGCTCCAGGATGTCGTGTTGCCGACTGAGATCGCTTGATATTCTTTCCCATTATAAATCCATACCTTATAGCCTTTGGCACCCTCGGCCTTTTTCCAGCTGATATTGAAAAAACCAGTGCCGTTCCCGTTATTGTATGCTTTAACAGCAGGTGTGCTCGCCTTCGGGATGGTGTATGTCACTTCAATATAAGGCTTATTGTTTGAGTTCGCTGAGGAAATTAGTTTTTTCCAGTATTCCTTACCGTTTCCGTTTGCATGAAGCTTGAATCCATAGTTGGCCCCGCCGGAGTTCCATGCCTTTACAGCGGCGGTCACATCGTAACTCGCCCACTGTCCTTTATGGACGTCGGCTTTTCCGATATTTTTAGATGCCGGTTTGGTGTTCCATGTTACTTTTGCATGATCATAATTGCTGTTGACTGTATCCAGCCAAAGACCAGTTGCCTTTGTTCCGTAATAGGAATGGGCGACGTATGTTTTTAATGTCGCTTTGCTGACTGTCATATTTTGAATCGGTTTTAAATTGTTAAATTTCATGAACGCATAGTTTGTGCCTGTTGTTTTGTCGTAATAACCCGTTTTCAGTACATAGGCCTTCAGATTAGCATCCCATTTCTGTGAAGCTGCCGAATAGTTGGTCGTTGGGTAGGCACTCATGACAAACGTATCTGATGAAACAGATAAGGACGTTGACGGGTCGATAGACACTGGATACACGCGTTCAGGGTCTTTCAGCCAGTTCTCGTCTGCCGTGAGATGAAGCAAATACCCTTCATCATTCTTTTCCAGCTTATAGCTGACTTTTTCTGATCGTCCCACCTCACCGGAAAGCTCATCCAGTTTTGAATCAGTCATAAAAGGTTTAGGCACAGAAAAAACAACTTTTCCTTTTTCATCAGAAAAATCTATTGATCCGTCCTCTTGTTCTTTTGCCTGCAAATCGGTTTTGACCTGAAATGAAAATGTGTTGTATCCATCATACTGATGAAGGACTAAATCTTCTTTTATGTTTTCGTTGAATGTGAAAGTCTGAAGATCAATGTTCGGAAAAACATCCGGATAAACAATCTCATTACCATCAGTCTTATAATCTGCTGGAGTATCTTTCGGAGTAAGTGAAGTTTTATTTGGACCTTTTGCTTCTACAAGTGAATATGTAAGCTTGTGATCATTGTGCTCAAAAGTCGCATAAAGTCCGTTCTTCATTTGCTTTTGAAAATCTGAATTCAAAACAGCATTTTCAGTTTCGACTTGTTTGCTTGTCGTTTCTTTTAATTCAGGAGAAATCTCCTCCCAGTCTGCATTCGATGTTTCCTTTGTATGAATAGGATCAAGGTATACTTCCTGTTTATAAACACCGTCCCCTTCATAATAAAGCTTTGTGTTTTCCGTTCTTTCTGAGGTGATTTCTCCCTCTTTGTTTATATCCTTCTCATTAAATGGTACAGCTTTCTCTGTTTGATCATTCTGAAGGGTTTCTTCCGGATCAGCAGTTGCGACACGATTTCCGGACTCTTCTTCTGAAGTTTTTGCAAGTACATCTACTGGCAATAATGAAATCATTAGCGCCAACACTAAACATACGGCAATGAATCTCTTAACGTTCCGCCTCTTTCTTTTTTTCATTTTCTCTCTCCTTTTGTAATAAAAGTAATATTTACTCAACAATGTTAACGTCACTGAAATATTATTACAATATTTTTCTAGAAAATTTATCTTATTTTAAGATTTAAACAGAGCAAAAAGACCCAAAAAACCAAAAAAAGGCCCATTTAAGGCCTTTACACTTTTTTCTATCATGATTGAAATTGTTCTAAATCCTTTTCTTCAGCCACCACATCCGCCTTCCCCTGCCTCCTGACAAGCGTCAAAGCCATACCCCCAAATATCATCACAATGCCGAGCGTTTGATAAAGATCCGGGCGGAATCCTGTAAACACGGTATCGAGCACGATCGCGACAGCGGGGTCGAGGAAGACAATGATCGAAATAAATTTCGTTGATAAAAATCGCAAGCTGTCAAAAAACAGCAAATACACAATACCTGTATGAATAATACCGGTGGAGACGACCATGATCCAATTTCCCTGAGACAGGTCAGCAAAAGCGCCGAAATGAATGAACGGAAGGAGGATGATGACACCTAATCCGGTCTGCAAAAAGGTTGTCGTATAGGGGCTCAGATTGTGAATGCCCTTTCCTAATAACGTTGTGAATGCGTAAAACAGCGCGGCGAGAACTGCCCAAATGATCCCCGATCCCATCAGCTGGCTGAATGAAGTATTGCCGTTAATGCCGGAAATCAGCGCCGTTCCAAGAAAACAGATCATAATGGAACTGACGGAGATGACATTCAATTTTTCTCTATAGATGATGCTCCCCAGGAGAAGAACAAGCACCGGTGCAAGGTGATAAACGGAAATAGCGATCGTAATGGAGGTTTCTTCAAAAGACTTAAATAAGAAGACCCAATTGAATACCAGAAAGAAACCGCATGCTAATGTTTGCAGGACTTCCCGCTTGCTCCATTTTTCAGTTTTATGCTGACCGGACGCCAGCCAGCAGACGCTTAAAAATAACGTCGCGCACAGACAGCGGACAAATACCAATTCAAATGATGGCAGATTGGTATGCTCCGAGAAAAAGCCGATGGAACCGAAAATCACCATGGAGATGACCATTTTCAGCACGGCTGTTGATTTTTGTTTTGGTAATAATAAAAGAATTTGCTGCATCAAACGTATTCTACCTCCAGTTATGTATATGGAAATGCACCCCATCTGCACCCTTTATTATAGTTTCTTGCCGGCCGTCCAGCCGTCTATGGCTAAGTTTGAGCTGTAATAAAGTGTGCCGCATTAGAAGCATTAACTTCATAGAGAAACGATATTTTACTTGACTGCCCTCGCGTATGAGGGGCATGATTATCTATAATAACTGAACCATTTCATCGTCCTTGAAACGATTCTTCCGTTAATTCTGTTTGGATCACACCCGTTGAAATGCTATTCCTGATTCCCTTTGAACATAGCGAGCTGCTTTGTCAGTCTGATGACCGCATGCTTGGAGGACATTATAAATAGCCCGCGCAGGCTATGCCATTAAGTGGACACAGAGCGATGTTAATCATACACCTTGTTTTCCCCCCTCAGATTACAGCCTTGCTATCATGTATATGACTATTTGAATGATGCGGCTGATCATTCTAGAACAGGGGTGATTTCCCTTATTCCTGCTGCGTTGAATAAAATATCCGGATGTAATTGGCTTTTCTTCAAGCTTTGGCATCAAAGATCCTGCCTGCTGGACTTCAGACAAGTCTGCCTCTTCCTGTTTACTATAAATTCTGACATTTCATTTGTTTGAATATCTACTCCATCGACCCGAAAGCTGTCCGCTAAAGATTATGTGACCGCCGAAAAGCTGATTGCCGTTTCTCTATTTGCCCCAGTAATTAGTCATTCTTTTTTTGCCATTTTCTGCTTTTACTCATTTTGATAATTTTACATAAGCTTGCATATTATAGTTTGTAATATCATGTAGGATCGCCATCCATCCTCTATTTTCCATATGTTTATCATACAGACATTTACCAAAAAACTCACCTGTTTTTTAAGGAGAGAGATCATTATGGTTCAAGCTACAGGTGCACGATGAAATGATCATATGACTATTTTACATCTGTATCTGTTTCAAAAAAGCCCCGGACTCCTTTCTTGTTCCAGGTTATTTTTCTAGTAAGAAAGAAAAATCCATTAAATACCGAACTACTCTTTAGAGTTAACTATAAATGAGAAGGGTAATACTGTTGATATTAAAACTTTTACGGCATACTTTACAATTTAGAAAGGAAAGATGTGGATGGAGTCTATCTGGCTGGAATATGTCTGGACATTGTTCATTTTAATCGGATTAGAAGGACTGCTATCGGCTGACAATGCTCTTGTACTGGCAGTCATCGCCAAGCATTTACCCAATGATCAGAAAAAGAAAGCGATAAATTATGGAATCATAATGGCATTTGCCTTCCGATTTGCGGCGCTTTTTGCCATTTCGTTTATCGCAAACGTCTGGCAGATTCAGGCGATAGGAGCAGCGTATCTTCTTTACCTGGGCTTAAAGCATGTGATTAAGGCCCGTTTCGGGAAAAAAAGTAAGAATATTCATGAGGAGGACAAAGAGGAGGCTGCCGGGAAAGGTTTCTGGCCCACAGTCGGAAAAATTGCTTTAGCGGACCTCGCTTTTGCCATTGATTCGATTCTGGCTGCGGTTGCTTTAGCTCTCGGGCTTCCTGATTCACCACTTGATGATTTCGGCGGCATGGATGGAGGACAATTTATTATTGTTGTCCTAGGTGGGATTGCAGGCCTTATCCTAATTAAGTTTGCAGCAACTTGGTTTGTAAAGCTTCTTAATCAACGCCCTGCACTGGAAACAACCGCATATGCCATTGTGGCCTGGGTCGGCGTCAAACTGGTGGTCATTACCCTTGCCCATGAAGACATTGGAATCCTAGATCATCACTTTCCACACAGCACCACCTGGACACTAATCTTCTATGGCGTATTATTGGCCATTGCTTTATTCGGCTGGTTTGCGCCGGCCAATAAATCAACAGAGAAATAAAGATATAAAAGTATAGTGGTCATTTAAACATATGCGTATTAATATTTGAAGCCAAACAAGATAGAGGCGTCCCCTTACTGATTAAGGGAGCGCCTCTTTTGGGTAACATGTACATTTTTATCTATCGAACAATTAATACAGGACAAGGCGATAATTGAGACACTTTGTGGCTGACACTACCAAGCATCATTTCTTTCAGGCCGCTGATGCCCCCGGCTGCCGACTACGATCAGGCTGACGCCTTTCTCTTTTGCGGTATTTAAAATTTCGTGTGGCTCTCCCTGCGTGTAAATGATTTCGGCTTGAACGTCGTTCTTGGCTGCTTCTACTTTTGCCTTCTCAAGGATTTTCATGCCTTCTTTTTTAACCTAATTCCTGAATTCATCAATAAAATGTTCAGGCACATAGACAATTCCCATCAGACAAGAAGTCGTAACGACGGCTTCTCTCCCCACATGAAGCATTCTTGCATTTCCTATATATCATTGAATAAAAATAATTCCAAGCTGCTTTTTAAATATAACCTTTACCTTTGGTTCGTTATGAATATATATAAATTGTTCAGAATTACACCTCTTTAATTGAGTAACATTTATAAAATTAGATTCAAAAACAAGCAACTCATTGAAGGCGAGACTTAGATTGCACTCCAAAGCATATACATCCATTGTCAGAATCAGTTTAAAGCCTTTCATTTCTTGGATAGAATACATGAATACTTCTGCAAGGGGATCACTCGACACGCTTATTGGCTCACTTTCAAACAGTTCTAATAAGTCATATTCATTGTAAGTAGTGAACATTTTAAACAGCCCCTTTACTTTTTATTTGTTGTTGCTAGAAAAAGATGATAATTGCAAAAACCTTGAAAGGTTCCCCCTTCAAGGTTTTTCTTTATTATTATTTTAATGCCTGTTCTAATATGTTGATTTCATTATCTCCTACATCGTTTATAATGACACCACAAATATTGTCATCACAATCCAAACAAAATAATACGTGATTATTTTCTATAAGAGATTCTATCTCATGAGCTGAAAATTGAATATAAACTGTCTTATCTGTTATATATACGTTTAATATTCCTTTTTCATCGATATACGTTTCATTCTGTTGTCGGTCTACGCTAAGAACAGGAACCCCTTTTATTGGTTCAATGTTTTCAATATTCCATTCTTTAGATTTATAAACATTTTCACACAGAGTTAATGTAATAGAACGAATTTCTCCTGTTTTTTGTGCAAATCCTATTTCGATTAATGATTTTTTAAAATCTCCGGTTCTCCAGTATACCGTTTTATCTTCTGATATATCCCAATTTCCAAATTCTATATTAATTGGTGTATAGACATCAAATTCTATTTTCATAGGCTTTTTATCTCTACATTCCAATGTTTTTAACATGATTTCAAATTACCTTCTAATTATAGTTTCTTTCCCAAAACAACTTTCTTGAATGGCTTTCTTCAATCATACTCTTATACTTTACGTTCACCCTTTAGCAACTCTATTTATATCCGCAATATCATTTAATTTTTTTTCAGTATTCTTTTCCTGAATATATAAATACCTAAAGGGAGTACAAAGAAAAATATGCCAAATGAAAAACCAGAAATCAAATATAACTCTATATCGTTAACTTGATTGGCATTTGCTAACCAGATTTTCATGATAGTTAGAACTATTCCTGCTAGGAGGAAAACAATCTGAATGATTAATAATGATTCATTTATTTTTCTCAATAAAAATTTCTCATCTATCTTCTTCACTTTTTATATTTAAACAGAATCTCTTAAAAATTCTACGCTTATCCTGTCAACCTTTATCTCAACATGTTCCCCAATCAAATAAGGATATTCAGAAAAATACTCATCTTCATCAGTAAGAACGATTCCTGCATCAATTGAATCCTCATGTAAAACTCCCCTAATATAATATTGATACCCTAAACCAATTCGTTCTAATTCTTTTGTTTTTTCTATACTTTCACGAATAACTAACTCATCCAAAATCGTAAAACCAACTAACACAGGATATTTTTTACCCACTTCAATTTCATAAGGACAGACAGAAGAAAAGCCTGTAAATTCTATCCCTTCAATTTCGAGAATCACTTCCTCTTCGATATGTGGATCAAGTTTTTTAACAAGCGCCCTATATATCATCTTAAGAACCTCCCGTCTAATCTGCTGGATTAATTACTGGAATATTTTTTCCGTTAATTGTCTTCCAAATCTTTTTTCCACTCTCAGTATGATAGGTTGTAATTTCCCCTTTATTATTAGTACCTACAAATTCAAATTTCGCTTTACCATTTCTGCTATTACCCATAAACTTAACATAACCTGTTCGAATTTCACCCTTATAATTATATTTAACTTTTATACCGCTTTTGATCACTTCTTTTGCACCTTCAAGATATTCATCAGCATTTTTGTATAATTCACCAAATTCATTTCCATGTTTATAAAAATGAGATTCTAGCTTTTCCCTATCTGCAAAATTAGAAGGATTTTCCCCCTTACCTTTAATATCTTTTCCAACATTCGGAACCCTTTTTACTGCTTTCTCTCCCTTACTCCACACAAAAGCATACTTTCCAATTTTAGCAATAGGTATAATAAAAAGAGTACTCAATATTCGTTCATCAACCGAAACTTTTTTATTGGTTTTAGGATCTTCGCCAGTTGTTGCCCGAATTCCATCATTAACAACAAAAAACTCACCTATTGTATCCGTTACTTTTCCTAAACCAGGTACTTCTTCATCAATATTTTTAACTTCGCCAGCTCTTCTTCCTTCTGGAATCTTTTCAACAATTTCTATACTAGGTTTACCATTTATTACCCGAATATCTCCAGCTACTTTTGGGGATATCTTAGTTGCTTCTTTCTGTAATACCGTTAAGTTACTGTCATCACCATAAATCTCACGCTCGATCTTCTGTTGCTTGTCATCCTTAATCACTGTATCAACGTTGGACTGCTTATGCTTCTCTAGCTTTTTCAACATCATCTCCATCGGTGAATCATCAGGCTGCTTCATTTGCGAGTTAATGCTGCCGAAGGTTTGGTTGATGTTTTCTTCTTCCTGAGATTTCAAGATCGAGCCGCTTTTATAGCCCGTAATTTCAATTTTCGGCCCTGTGTACATCGTTTGCAGCTGGTCCATGTACTTTTTCATCGTTTGAAAATCTGATTTTGCGGTTTCTAGTGCTTGGGTTTTCTGGCCGTCAAATTGAAAGAGTTTATGCAGGGTGTCTGTAATCAGCCGCTCAGCCTGCTCTGTTTCCATCCGAAAAAAGGAATCCTTGACTGTCGGCAGGTTGACGATTGACTGCATCTGTGAGCTGCTCTGTCACTTCTCGTGCATGCTTGATCCCATGTCTGGCATCGTGTGAGAGAAAAGCCTCCGCAATCATGCCGTGGGAGTCAGATTCTACAGAGAAAATGCCATGCTGCGTTTGTTTTAGCATTTTTACTGCACTTTCCATTTGTGCAATAGCGCTTTTCCAGAACAGTGGATATGTTTCAGTATTCTCGATGTTCTATTACATTTTTAGAATTTAGATACGAATTTATAAAAAAACTCCAAAGACACTTCTTTGGAGGGGGAAAATTTATTTTCTATTGAGCATTTTATTTGTTACTATATAACCTAACACTAAACAAAAAATTATCATAATTAATCCAATTGCATACATTATTAATTTCTCTTTAACAGAAAAACCCTCTATTAATAAAATAGCTAGAGTCCATGTAAAAAGTAAAAATAGGGAGAAAAAAATCATAACTTTTTTTCTGAATTTCTTCCAGAATTCCTCCATCTATTTTTCCTCCTCTATAATTTCATTTAACTTACCTCTTAACAATTGGTCTTCATTATCAGTATATCCCTCATAAATTACCTTTTCTATCATTTCTTCATCAAAGAACACATTGAAGTTTTCACTAATGTTCCCTTCTGGATATGGGACTGCAACATAATCAAATTTTTTTCCACTTGATGACTGTATCTGATGTCTACCGAAAACCATTACAAGTTTTTTCATATTTTTTAACTTTACTATAGTTCCTATTGGAAACCAATTTCTAATCCGACTCATATCTATATACTCCTAAGGATTATTTTTTTAACTTTTTAAGCAGTATTTTTTTTCTAAAAATATAAATTCCTAATGGAAGCAAAAAGAAAAATACACCATATGAAAAACCAGCAATAACATATAACTCTATATCGTTAACTTGATTTGTATTTGCTAACCAAATTGTCATTATGGTAAGAAATATACCAGCTATAGGGAAAACAATCTGCATTATCAATAATGCTTCGTTTATTTTTCTTAATAAAAAGTCTTCATTCATCTTCCTTATCCTCATCCTCTATACCTGCCTTAAATGAAATTCCAACTCCATCCGCTATATAAACTTCAAATCCCTCATTAGCCGAAGCGCCTAATCCTAAACTTCCTATAGAAAATCCTACACCGATGTACGGATTTTTATTTTCTATTCCAAACCATTCTTCTAAAGGCTCATAACCAAACCAATTTAGAGGGGAAACAGTTACTCCTACTTCAGATACACTAGCCGATCCTCCTAGACCTCCTCCAGTATTCGAAACATTCGCCTCTATCCCAGCATGAAGTAATTTAAATTCAAGAGCAAGTGGAGATTTTTCATGGTTAATCACTGCATTAATACCATTAAGTTCAGCAGAACCGCCAATCATATCACCAGATAATAAAGTATTAAAAACATTAGAAAATCTCGGTATCGAAAATTCTGCACTTCCACCCAAAGCAGTAAAATAAGTTTCCGATTTCTTAATTTTTTTAACTTTTTCTATTTTATTTTTATCCTTTATAGCCTTATTCGTATCAAAAAGGTTCATATCCATTTTTGTATTAACTAATTTTTCATCACTAATTTCAAAAAATCCTGAAACATTTCCTGTTCCATAGAAACCAAGGATTCCGTTTCTTTCTTCTTTAATCTTAACACGATAGTCCATAAATTTTTTATATAAATCAAGTATATTTTCATCCCTGTTCCCAGCTATACCTTTGATTTTAGGACTGTTTATCGTTTCGTTATAATCACCTATGTCTCTTTTAGCAGTAAAAATTGTTGTTTGAATGTTGTTTTTGTTGCCTTTGTCTTTTTTTATATGACTAGCTTTGTTGCTAATTTTATCTTTTAGCTTCTCAATCATCATCTCCATCGGTGAATCATCCGGCTGTTTCATTTGCGGATTGATGGCGCCAAATGTTTGGTTGATGTTTTCTTCTTCCTGTGATTTCAAGATGGAGCCGCTTTTGTAACCCGTAATTTCAATTCTTGGCCCGGTGTACATCGTTTCGAGCTGATCGATATATTTTTTCATCGTTTGAAAATCAGATTTTGCCGTTTCTAATGCGTTGGTTTGCTGGCCGTCAAATTGAAAGAGTTTATTCAGGGTGTCCGAAATCAGTCGCTCAGCCTGTTCTGTTTCCATCCGGAAAAAGGAGTCATTGACCGTCGGCAGGCTGACGATGTGATCAATGGCTGATGTCTGCCGATTGACTGCGTCTGTGAGCTGCTCTGTCACTTCTCGTGCATGCTTGATCCCATGTCTTGCATCGTGTGAGAGAAAAGCCTCTGCAATCATGCCATGGGAGTCAGATTCTACAGAGGAAATCCCATGCTGCGTTTGTTTCAGCACTTTTTTGTATTCATCGATAAACATGCCAAAGAAAAGGAGAAAAGGCTTGTGGCATTCTTCGTAAAAGGTCCGGATGGCATCTCCGCCTTTTCCTTTTAACGCATCCTTCATGCCTGCCAGGTGCTCAACGCTTTTTTCCAGCTTCTCCAGCTGCTGTTTTTGCTTGTCCAGTTTCTCAATGGTATGCTGAATGCCCTCGTGAAGAGCGTGGACATCTAATGTTTTCAATCCCTTGTCCTCCCGCGCTTTATTTCATGGAAGATGATATGTTTTCGTCCGATTCCTTCATGGCGTTTACCGCGCTTTCCGTTTGTGCGATATGCTTGGCCAAAACAGACGCATATGCTTCAGTGAGCTCCTTGATGTCCTCATTTAATTGCTCGATGGACTTTACAACATTCAAATGGTTTCGTCCTGAGATATGGCCGGGCAAGGAGGACTTGAGTTCAGCTGAGTTCTTAAGCTGAGAAAGTCCCTGTTTGACGGTTCCATAGACCATTTTGATTTCCTGTGCCATTTGCGCTCACCTCACTTTTTATGTTTTTCCTTCTCTATTTCATGCTCTATTCTCGTGATTTGGCGTCTCATGGAATAGACGTCACCCTCTAGAGAGTGAATTTTTTCATCTATACTTTCGATGATTCCGTTGACTTGTTCGCTTTTGATTTGACGATATGCTTTGTTCATTCCTTCACGAATATCTTCAAACCGCTCAGCATGTGTTCCTCTCCATGCATTCCCGTTAAGATGAGGCCGATGAATGAGATGCTGGGCCTCGGAAAATTCGTGTTTGATTTGCCTGATTTCGTGCAGCACTCGTTTTAACTGATGGATCTGTTCCTGTTTTTCATGTAAGTCGGCTTTGACCGAATGTAACAACATTTCACTATGCATGCCGCAACACCTCATGTTTCTATCAAACTGTGTTAATCTTTGACAATACAGACTATTTTCATATTACATGATGGATCATATTGGATAAATAGGTAAAAAGGTTTGTGTTAAACAGAAATGCAGAGGGACTAAATCGCTATAAACCTATCAACTCTCTATAAAAAGTAGTGACATTCAACATAACAGGACTATAAGAATAGGTCTTATTTCTCCTAATCTTTTCTCTCTCGCTTTCTGTCCTTCCCCATTTCTTATCGTCAATATAGGTGATAACACATTTATAATCTGGAAACGTCATCTTATGTAAAAGGAAAAAGCGCCTTCCCTCGAAGGCGCCTTCTCCATCTTATTTAGATCCCCATACAGCCTCACCGCTGCCATTCAATATACTAAACGTCATCACGTTCTTCTCTCTCACCGAATCCCACTGGCGTAAAAATACGCCATGATACATCTTGCCTGCTAACGTAAGTTCAGCTGTATTCTTTCCGGTTTTCTTCCACGTTCCGGTCATTTCCCCGGAAATGGTGTGGTCTTTGTTGAGCTGAATGTTGATGGTTTTTTTGATGTCTGCTGAGATGTCTTTACCGTGCTGAATGAGCTTGTAGGTTCCTGTGATGTCTTTTTGTTTTGCTTTTTCCAGTATTTCTCCTGCGTAACGATATGGCGCCACTACCGGCCAGCCGTCTTTATTCATGAACATTTGATGGACTCTGACTTCATGTTCTTCACCCCTGCCCGGGAAGCGTGTGTGGAAGATTAAATAGGAGCGTCCGGTTTTTTCGTCATAGTATGCGGAGTTGTGGCCCGGTGAGACATAGCCGGTTCCTTTTTCATTTTCTGTTTCAAATGAATAGCTGCCCATGAGTTTGACGCCGTATGGTTCGATGGAGCGGTCGTCGAAGAATGTGCCTTCTTTGCCGCGGACGTCAATCATTGAGTTGCCCTCTGCATCATAATACGGGCCATCCGGATTCTTGGAGCGGGCGACACGGATGTTATAACCGCCTGTTGCGTCAAGACCGCCATATGATAGGTATAAGTAGTAATACTTGGTGTCTGGATTGTAGAGCACATATGGGCCTTCGATTCTGCTGTGGTTGCCGCCGAGCAGTTTTTTGCCGTAGCCCTGTCCAGGAAGCGGGAAGCCCGTTTTCGGATTCATTTCAAGAATGAAAATGCCGCCTGAGTATGATCCGTACACCATCCACAGCTTGCCGTCTTTATCAAAGAAGGTATGTGGGTCTACGACGTTCGGGTGTTTGGTTGCGTCATAAGGTGTTCCGTCACTGCTTGTGCCTTCCATGCCTGATTTCAAAAAGATGCCCTTGTTTTTGTACGGGCCTTCGATGTTGTCAGCGACGGCCACTCCCATGGCGGATCTTGGTGAGTCACCGCGGCAAGCGTTGTAGTACATATAGTATTTGCCGTCCGCCAGCTGCGCGACATCAGCCGCCCACAGGGTATCGGATTGCGCCCATTCGAAGGTATCTTTTAATTCTTCATAGACATTGGGAATAAGAGGGTTGTTGTTGCTGACGCTGGTGGTCAGCTGCTGCCATTGCATGAGGTCATTCGTTTTTGCTGAAGCGAGATGAGATCCAAAAACATAAAAGGTGCCGTTTGACTCAATGATGGAAGGATCATGGACACTGACTTCTTTAAAGACGGGTTTTTCTGCCTTTTGCGCATAGACGGAGTTTGGCAGGGTGAAGGCCATGATAAGGGCTGCAAGAAAACATAAACGGAACAATCGGTTGAACATCTAAACAATTCGCCTCACTTTTTTTCAAATTTTTTAAACGCTTACATTTTTTATGAAGAAACACTGGCCCGCTATGAAGGCCGAATGTTTTCATATTCAAACGGGTAGGTAATGCCCCACTGTTCTCTGACATTGTCCAAGATGCTCATGACATTCCAGGGAGAGACTGATGGTCTGGCTGCCTGTTTGGTGCAGGACTGCTGCTTGCATATCCTCTACTTCATAGTTCAACCCTTTTGCGGTTTCTCCTTCTTCAATCTCCTCTGTTTTTCCATTGGCGTATGTAATGAGTGCTTTTTCCGGCCTTGTAAAGTCGTCGACTGTGATAAAGCCATTTTCTCCGGCAACTACGCCTCTTTTTGGCATTTTCGCTCTCATTGTCAGCGATATGACAGCCATTTCGTTGTCAGTGTTTTTTAAGATGACGCCCGACTGCTCGTCTACAGTCGGCTTGGCAGGGCTGAGGATCTCATTCGGCTGGCTCGTGAGAAAATACCTTGCGAACGAGAGCGCATAGGCTCCTGTGTCCAAGAGTGCGCCGCCATCCACACACCTATCTGGCTATGGTGTGCAATGTGCTGAGATTTCTGCATCACGATATCACAATACCAATCTAACTTGTTAAAGACTGTAAAAAACCTTTTGACTTCTATTGCTGAAACACTTAATATAATACTCAGTTAATAGTTATCAGAATTTTTAGGAATTGAGTGATTCATATGACACTGCATAAAGAGCGCCGGATCGGCCGGCTGTCTGTTCTTCTGTTGCTTCATGAAGCTGAAGAACGTACACAGGTCGAGGAGCTGGAGCGAGATGGATGGAAGGTCTGTCTTGGCAAGGTAGGATCAATGGACGCGCATAAAGTAGTAGCCGCAATTGAAACCGCTTCCAAAAAGAGCGGTGTCATTCAATCTGAGGGCTATCGCGAGTCACATGCGCTTTATCATGCGACGATGGAGGCTTTGCATGGCGTGACCAGAGGTGAAATGCTGCTAGGATCGCTGCTTCGGACGGTGGGATTGAGGTTTGCCGTTTTGAGGGGAAATCCTTATGAAAGTGAAGCGGAAGGCGATTGGATCGCTGTCTCGCTTTACGGAACAATAGGAGCGCCGATTAAGGGACTTGAGCATGAAACATTCGGCGTTGGAATTAATCACATATGAAACAGCCCATAGATCTTAGACGATAGGGGGCTATGCGTGAAATCAAATTTTCACAGCATAGCCCCTTTTTGTATGGGTGCTTTACCAAAGTAAAGAAAAAGGAGTTGGGCTTATGGTGACTTTAGACGGTTCTTCATTGACAACAGTGGACGTTGCTCGTGTGCTGTTTGATTTTGAAGAGGCAGCGGCTTCCGAGGAAAGTATGGAACGCGTGAAGAAAAGCAGAGCGGCAGTGGAACGGATTGTACACGAGGAAAAGACAATTTACGGCATCACCACCGGGTTTGGCAAATTCAGTGATGTCCTGATTCAGAAAGAAGACTCGGCGGCGCTGCAGCTGAATTTAATCCTTTCACATGCCTGCGGTGTCGGCGATCCTTTTCCTGAGTGTGTTTCTCGGGCCATGCTGCTTTTGCGCGCCAATGCGCTGTTAAAAGGCTTTTCCGGTGTACGCGCGGAGCTGATCGAACAATTGCTTGCCTTTTTAAATAAACGCGTCCATCCTGTCATCCCCCAGCAGGGATCACTTGGCGCAAGCGGGGATCTGGCGCCGCTCTCCCACCTGGCGCTTGCGCTGATCGGGCAAGGAGAAGTCTTTTTTGAGGGAGAAAGGATGCCGGCAATGAAAGGCTTGAAAAAAGCCGGCATTCAGCCGGTATCACTGACATCCAAGGAAGGGCTTGCCTTGATTAACGGGACTCAGGCCATGACTGCTATGGGTGTGGTCGCATACATTGAAGCGGAAAAACTAGCCTATCAAACAGAGCGCATTGCCAGCTTAACGATTGAAGGGCTCCGCGGAATTATCGATGCGTTTGACGAGGATATTCACTCCGCCCGCGGCTATCAGGAGCAGATCGATGTCGCAGAGCGAATCCGTTTTTATCTATCTGACAGCAGCTTGACGACCTCTCAGGGAGAACTGCGGGTTCAGGATGCGTATTCATTGCGCTGTATTCCGCAAGTGCACGGTGCGACCTGGCAGACGTTAGGCTATGTGAAAGAAAAATTAGAGATTGAGATGAATGCAGCTACGGACAACCCTCTTATTTTCAATGACGGGGACAAAGTCATTTCTGGCGGAAACTTTCACGGACAGCCGATCGCCTTTGCCATGGATTTTCTAAAAATCGCAGTATCAGAGCTTGCGAATATCGCAGAACGCAGGATAGAGCGCCTTGTAAACCCGCAGCTGAATGACCTGCCGCCATTCCTAAGCCCTCATCCCGGTCTGCAATCCGGTGCAATGATCATGCAGTATGCCGCGGCCTCACTTGTTTCTGAAAATAAAACCCTGGCCCATCCCGCAAGTGTGGACTCTATTCCGTCATCCGCCAACCAAGAAGACCATGTCAGCATGGGAACCATCGCCGCGCGGCATGCTTATCAGGTGATCGCAAATACAAGAAGAGTGATTGCGATTGAAGCAATTTGCGCATTGCAGGCTGTTGAATACAGAGGCATAGAACATGCAGCCTCCTACACCAAACAGCTTTTTCAAGAAATGAGAAAAGTCGTGCCGTCCATTCAGCAGGACCGTGTTTTTTCCTATGACATTGAACGCTTGACTGACTGGCTGAAGAAGGAATCTTTATTACCTAATTATCAGAAAGAAGAACTAAGGGGGATGAACATATGACTGATGTAAAAAAATCAATCCGTGCCAATAGAGGAACAGAACTTGAATGCTTAGGGTGGGAGCAAGAGGCGGTGCTTCGGATGCTTCGAAACAACCTTGATCCGGAAGTCGCCGAGAAGCCGGAGGACCTGATTGTATATGGCGGAATTGGCAAAGCCGCACGGGATTGGGACGCTTTTCACGCCATTGAGCAATCCTTAAAAACACTAAAACATGATGAGACATTGCTCGTGCAATCCGGAAAGCCCGTTGGCATGTTCCGTACACACCCGCAGGCGCCGCGCGTGCTTTTAGCAAACTCTGTGCTTGTTCCGAAGTGGGCGAACTGGGAGCATTTCCACGAGCTTGAGAAAAAAGGGTTAATGATGTACGGGCAAATGACAGCAGGCAGCTGGATTTACATTGGCTCACAAGGCATTTTGCAAGGAACCTATGAAACCTTCGCTGAGCTCGCGAGACAGCATTTCGGAGGAAGCTTAAAAGGGACATTGACGCTGACAGCCGGTCTCGGCGGAATGGGAGGCGCCCAGCCGCTATCTGTCACGATGAATGACGGAGTTGTGATTGCCGTCGAGGTTGATGAGAAACGAATTGACAAACGAATTGAAACAAAATACTGTGACCGGAAAACAGCGTCGATTGAGGAAGCCTTAGCGTGGGCTGAAGAGGCAAAGCTAGCAGGAAAACCTCTCTCCATCGCTCTTCTCGGAAACGCGGCAGAGGTTCACCATACTCTTCTGAACCGCGGCGTCACCATTGATATCGTCACCGATCAGACGTCTGCCCATGACCCATTAATCGGTTATGTTCCTGAGGGCTATTCACTTGATGAAGCTGATCGTTTGCGCCAAGACAATCCAGACCTTTACGTGCGCCTTGCGAAACAAAGCATGAAAAAACATGTGGAAGCCATGCTGGCCTTTCAACAAAAGGGCTCAGTTGTATTTGACTACGGCAACAATATTCGGCAGGTTGCAAAGGATGAAGGCCTGGAGAATGCCTTCGATTTTCCGGGGTTTGTCCCTGCTTACATCCGCCCCTTATTCTGTGAAGGAAAAGGGCCATTCCGCTGGGCGGCGCTTTCCGGTGATCCGGCAGATATTTACCGTACGGATGCGTTATTAAAAGAACTGTTCCCGGCAAATAAAGCCCTTCACCGCTGGATCGATATGGCTCAGGAAAAAGTCGCTTTCCAAGGCTTGCCGTCCCGTATTTGCTGGCTTGGATACGGAGAACGAAAAAAGATGGGGCTTGCCATTAACGAATTGGTTCGAAACGGGGAGCTAAAAGCACCAGTCGTCATTGGACGAGATCATTTGGACTGCGGGTCTGTCGCCTCACCAAACCGGGAGACAGAAGCGATGAAGGACGGAAGTGACGCTGTCGGCGATTGGGCTGTGCTAAATGCGCTTGTCAACACAGCGGCGGGTGCGAGCTGGGTTTCCTTCCACCATGGCGGCGGCGTTGGAATGGGCTATTCTCTGCATGCCGGTATGGTTGCGGTTGCCGATGGAAGCAAGCTGGCTGACGAACGGCTTGCCCGAGTCTTAACGAGCGATCCGGGAATGGGCATTATCCGTCATGCGGATGCGGGTTATGAACGTGCTGTTGAAGTAGCGAAAAAACAAGACATTATCGTGCCGATGCAAAAATAAGGGAGTGATGACATGCCGAAACAAATTGATACGATACTCATCAACGTTGGTCAGCTTTTGACGATGGAAAGCAGCGGCCCCCGCGCGGGCAAAAGCATGCAGGATCTTCATGTGATCGAAGATGCTGTTGTCGGAATCCACGAACAGAAGATTGTGTTCGCCGGAAAAAAAGGGGCTGAAGCCGATTACGAGGCAGACGAAATCATTGACTGTTCGGGACGGCTTGTAACGCCGGGCCTCATCGATCCGCATACCCATCTTGTATTTGGCGGATCTCGGGAAAAGGAGATGAATCTAAAGCTTCAGGGCATTTCCTATTTAGAAATTCTGGCGCAGGGCGGCGGGATTTTGTCCACTGTCAAAGACACCCGGGCTGCCTCGGAGGAAGAGCTGCTGCAAAAAGGCCATTTACATCTGAAAAGAATGCTGTCATATGGCACGACCACGGCTGAGGTGAAGAGCGGCTACGGCTTAGATAAAGATACAGAGCTGAAACAATTGCGTGTCGCGAAACACCTGCATGAGAGCCAGCCCATTGACCTTGTCTCCACTTTCATGGGCGCTCATGCCATTCCTCCTGAAGATAAGGACCGCCCCGATGAGTTTTTAGATCGCATGCTGGATCTCTTGCCGGAAATAAAAGCGGAAGAGCTCGCAGCCTTTGCAGATATTTTTACAGAAACAGGCGTTTTTACAGTCAGCCAATCCCGACGTTACTTAAAAAAAGCGGCTGAGGCGGGATTTGGATTAAAAATCCATGCTGATGAAATTGATCCTCTTGGAGGAGCTGAATTAGCGGCTGAGCTAAGAGCTGTCTCAGCCGATCACTTGGTGGGCGCCTCAAATGAAGGCATACAGCAAATGGCTGAATCAGGAACCATTGCTGTCCTCTTGCCGGGCACGACGTTTTACCTTGGCAAACACACATATGCCAGAGCAAGAGACATGATTGATGCGGGGGTACGTGTCAGCTTGGCAACGGACTTTAATCCGGGCAGCTCCCCAACTGAAAATATTCAGCTGATCATGTCGATTGCCGCGCTTCACCTGAAAATGACCGCAGAAGAAATATGGCATGCCGTCACAGTCAATGCCGCATATGCCATAGGAAAAGGTGATGAAGCAGGGCAGCTCAAAGCTGGACGCTCTGCAGATCTTGTCATTTGGCAAGCCTCGAATTACATGTATATTCCGTATCACTACGGCGTCAATCATGTACATCAAGTCATGAAAAACGGAACAATTGTAGTCAACAGGGAGGGAGGCATTTATGAATAAATACCCTTTTCTCAGAGAGGCAGGTTCTTCGTTTAAAGACCGAGATGTCACAAAAATGAGCGATCTGATAGAAAAATGGAACGGCCAAAGCATTAAGGGGCCGGGACTGATAGGTGTCCCCCTATCAAAATCGTCCATCAGTCATTCCGGCGCTTCTTTTGCCCCCGGAACAATACGCCAGGCTCTAAAACATTCATCGGCTTATTCTGCTGAGCTTGGGGAACATGTCGTATCAGATTTTCTTTATGATCTGGGGGATGTCGATATTCATGTGACTGATATCGTGAAATCACATGATCAAATCTTCCAAACCATGTATGCTCTGCTTTCGGATTATCCAGATTGGGTGCCGCTCATACTCGGGGGAGATAACTCCATCAGCTACTCCACCATAAAAGCGATTGCGCAAACGAAAGGAACGACAGCCGTTATTCAATTTGATGCCCATCATGATGTGCGGAACACTGAGGACGGGGGGCCGACAAACGGCACCCCCTTCCGCCGCCTTTTGGATGAAGAGATCATAGAAGGTCAGCATTTGATTCAACTGGGTATCAGAGAATTCAGCAACAGCTTGGCTTATGAAACATACGCGAAAAATCATCACGTGGACATCCACACGATGGGAATGATTCGTGAGAAAGGCCTGATCCCGACTATTAAAGAAATCCTGCCTGCTGTTCAAACAGACTTTATTTTTATATCTGTTGATATGGATGTCTTAGACCAGTCTCACGCACCCGGCTGTCCAGCGATTGGGCCGGGCGGCCTCTATACAGACGAATTACTCGAAGCAATCAAGTACATCGCACAAGAGCCCAATGTCGCAGGGATCGAAATCGTTGAAGTTGATCCCACCCTCGATTTTCGGGATATGACAAGCAGAGCCGCAGCTCACGTTCTGTTACACGCATTAAAAGGGATAAAACGCTCCCGATTCAAGTGATCTTCCGGCAGGTTGTATGTTGGTAACAAGAAACTCATCTGCCTGATAAACGGCAGCTAAAAGGAGGACGAGACGGTGGGTCTTCAGGAGAAAAGCGGCCATCAGCTGAAACGGACAATGAAAAGCAGGCACTTATTTATGATCTCATTGGGAGGCGTCATAGGAACAGGACTTTTCCTCAGTACGGGCTATACGCTAAGCCAAGCCGGGCCCGGCGGTACGATACTCGCTTATTTAATCGGCGGATTGATGATGTACCTCGTCATGCAATGTCTGGGTGAATTGTCAGTCGCCATGCCGGTGACCGGTTCCTTTCAAAAATACGCTACAACATTCATCGGGCCATCTACCGGTTTTATGGTCGGCATCATGTACTGGGTGAATTGGGTGGTGACGGTAGGTTCTGAGTTTACCGCATCCGGTATTCTCATGCAGCGCTGGTTTCCTGACAGCAGCGTATGGATGTGGAGCGCGATTTTTGCAGCTCTCCTTTTCGTATGCAACGCATTTTCAGTCAAATTATTTGCGGAAACCGAATTTTGGTTTTCGAGCGTGAAGATTGTCACCATCATTTTATTTATCATCTTAGGAGGCGCCGCCATGTTTGGCTTGATCTCTTTAAACGGGACGGCTGATGCCCCTATGTTTTCAAATTTCACCGGTCATGGAGGATTGTTTCCGAACGGCTTTCTCGCTGTATTTATCGCCATGATATCTGTGAGTTTTGCCTTTTCCGGAACAGAATTAATCGGCGTCACAGCAGGAGAATCCGCAAATCCTCAAAAGGATATTCCGCGCTCCATCCGTAATGTCGCATGGAGGACAGTCATTTTTTTCATTGGTGCCATCTTCGTATTATCCGGACTGATTTCATGGAAAGAAGCAGGAGTAATTGAAAGCCCCTTTGTAGCAGTGTTTGCAGAAATCGGAATCCCTTACGCCGGAGATATTATGAATTTTGTTATATTAACAGCCTTGCTGTCCGTGGCCAATTCAGGCCTGTATGCCTCAACCCGTATGCTGTGGTCGTTAGCAAATGAAAACATGATCAGCTCTCGTTTTAAAAAAGTCACATCTAAAGGCATTCCACTCAATGCCTTAATCATCAGTATGGCTGTATCTTGTTTATCTCTCGTATCCAGTATTGTGGCACCTGGAACTGTATATGTGGTGATGGTAGCGATTGCTGGATTTGCGGGGGTTGTGGTCTGGATGAGCATTGCGCTGTCTCAACTCTTGTTCCGAAAGAGATTTCTTAAAAAAGGGGGGAATGTAAAAGATCTGACATTTCGCACACCGCTTTATCCTCTTATGCCTATAGCCGCTCTTTTATTATGTTCAGCTTCTTGTATCGGTCTGGCTTTTGATCCCAATCAAAGAATCGCTCTCTTCTGCGGAATTCCTTGTATCATCCTATGCTATCTCATCTACTATTTCAGAAAAAATCTTACGAAAGCAAAAAAAATCGAACAAGAGGATTATCAGGTTGATCATATCCTGTAATCAAAACAGCACACCCCACTCAGGATGGGATGTGCTTTATTTTTATTCCGTAATTAATGTATGAATCAGCTTCGGCGCCTTCGCTTCCGCTGCGATGCGGATGTTGTCATAAACTTTCGCGATGACTTCATCGACGTTTTCGCGGTTGGCGTAAAGCGTCACAAGTGGTTCGCCTTTTTCAACCTTGTCGCCGACCTTTTTGCGGAGCATGATGCCGACGGCTAAATCAATTTCGTCTTCTTTTGTGGCGCGTCCGGCTCCTAACAGCATGGCAGCAACGCCGATTTCGTCCGCTACGATTTCGGAGACCACACCCGCTTCTTTTGCTGGCACATCAATGTGATAAGCCGCTTGCGGAAGCTTAGACGGATCGTCAACAATCGAGCTGTCACCGCCTTGGTTTTTTAAGAAATCTTTGAATTTCTCTAGCGCTTTTCCGTTTTTCATGACCTCTTCAAGCTTCGCTCTTGCTTCGTCTAATGTACCTGCTTTTTTCGCAAGCACGACCATTTGGCTGCCGAGTGTTAAGACTAGCTCGTGCAGGTCTTCAGGGCCTTCGCCTTTGAGCGTGTCTATCGCTTCTTTCACTTCAAGCGCATTTCCGATCGCAAAGCCGAGCGGCTGGGACATGTCGGAGATGACAGCCATCGTTTGGCGACCGACTTTGTTGCCGATTCGTACCATTGCTTTCGCGAGTTCAGCCGCATCTTCCTCTGTTTTCATGAAGGCGCCCGCTCCCGTTTTTACGTCAAGCACGATCGCGTCCGCTCCGGCAGCGATTTTTTTGCTCATAATGGAGCTAGCGATAAGCGGGATGGAATTCACCGTACCCGTTACATCACGCAGGGCGTACAGTTTTTTATCCGCCGGCGTTAAGTTGCCGCTTTGGCCAATGACGGCAACCTTGTCGCGGTTCACAAGCTTAATAAATTCGTCCTTAGACAGTTCCACGTGAAACCCGTCGATCGCCTCTAATTTATCAATTGTTCCGCCCGTATGCCCGAGACCGCGGCCGGACATTTTGGCAACCGGCACATCAAGAGCCGCGACAAGCGGTGCGAGGACGAGTGTTGTCGTGTCGCCGACGCCGCCGGTTGAATGTTTATCCACTTTAATTCCCTCGATGGCAGAAAGATCAATCGTTTCACCGGAGTTCACCATAGCCATTGTTAAGTCCGCCCGTTCACGATCACTCATATCCTGAAAATAAATCGCCATGGCAAGCGCGCTTGCCTGATAATCAGGAATGCTGCCGTCCGTATAGCCGTTCACGAAAAACTGGATTTCTTCTGTGGTGAGTTCTTTTCCGTTTTGTTTTTTGATGATAATATCTACCATTCTCATTTTAGTCACCGATCCTTTTCGATTATGTTCAGTAAATCAGACCTACAACTGCCGCTGTTAAAAAGCTGACAAGCGTAGCACCGTATAATAATTTCAGACCGAAACGAGCAACAACGTTTCCTTGCTTTTCATTCAGACCCTTTACAGCACCGGCAATGATACCGATGGAAGAGAAGTTCGCGAACGAAACGAGGAATACTGATACAATCGCTGTTGTGCGGCCGCTGAAGTGAAAACCGTTTTGCGAAAGAGACGTCATAGCGACAAACTCGTTCGATACCATTTTTGTTGCCATAATACTTCCGGCGTTAACCGCTTCATTCCATGGAATACCAACAAGAAAAGCGAATGGAGCAAACACATATCCAAGCAGGTCTTGGAAGGAAATACCGAGTACAGCGTTAAAGATACCATTGATCAAAGCAATAATCGCGACAAATCCGATCAGCATTGCTGCGACAACAACCGCTACTTTGAAACCATCTAAGATGTATTCTCCGAGCACTTCGAAGAAGGATTGTTTTTCTTCATTTTCTACACGGAGCATATCCTCATCTTTTGCGACCTCGTAAGGATTAATGATAGAGGCAATGATAAAACCGCCAAATAAGTTCAATACAAGAGCCGTTACGACGTATTCAGGCTTCAGCATCGTCATGTAAGCGCCGACGATTGACATGGATACAGTTGACATCGCAGAAGCGCAAAGCGTGTACAAACGCTGCTGTGACAGTAAACCGAGTTCTTTCTTTAAGGAGATAAAGACTTCTGATTGCCCTAAAATTGCAGATGCGACAGCATTATACGACTCAAGTCTTCCCATTCCGTTTACCTTGCTGAGGGCAAGGCCGATGTATTTAATAATAAACGGGAGGATCTTCCATTTTTGCAGAATTCCGATGAGTGCAGAAATAAATACAATCGGCAAGAGAACGTTCATAAAGAATGTCGATTGATCCGCATTCACCAAACCGCCAAACACAAAGTTGATTCCTTCTGCCGCATAGCCAAGCAGGTAGCTGAATCCTTGTGCAAATCCGCCTACGAGAAAATTCCCAATCCCCGTATTAAGGAGAATGTAACCGAGAATAAACTGCAAAATGAGCATGACAATAATTGGGCGGACCTTAATTCTTTTTTTGCCGCTGCTCGCGATCCACGCAAGGCCTAAAAACACGATTAAACCGATAATCCCGATCAAATACTTCATATGTGTTTCTCCTTTATTTGTATTCGCTTACATTATTATTTCCCCGGAAAGAAAAGCAGGGCACGGAAAGCAATTTGCCTTCCGTCTGCTTCTTAATAATTGTCTCCGCCGGCTCCGTTCTCTCCTTTTACAATGGAAACGCCTGCACTTGCGCCAATGCGGCTTGCACCTGCTTCGATCATCGTGTCTACATCTTCTTTCGTTCTGATACCCCCGGATGCTTTTACGCCGATATCAGGACCTACTGTTTTGCGCATTAAAGCGATATCTTCCTTCGTTGCGCCGCCTGTTGAAAAACCTGTTGAGGTTTTCACGAAATCCGCGCCCGCAGAAACTGCTAAACGGCATGCACGCTCTTTTTCTTCATCTGTCAGCAGGCATGTTTCAATAATAACTTTGACAAGCGCTTTTCCGGCTGCAGCTTCCACCACACCGCGAATATCCGCTTCCACCGCTTCATCTTCTTTATCTTTCAAAGCGGCGATGTTAATAACCATGTCCACTTCAGTAGCGCCTTTTGAAATCGCATCCTTCGTTTCGAACGCTTTTGTTTCTGTTGTGTTGGCGCCGAGCGGGAAGCCGATGACTGTACATACGTCAACTCCTGTTCCCTCAAGCTCTTTTGCAGCCAGCTGCACCCATGTCGGGTTTACACATACAGAAGCGAATTTGTATGTTTTCGCTTCTTCTATTAATTTCAGAATATCCGCTTTTTGTGTATGCGGTTTCAAAGCTGTATGATCAATTTTATTGGCTAATGTCATCCTTCGCACACTTCCTTTTTTGTTAAGATATTTTTTAGCATAACCGACTTTTGAACATATGTAAATTGGTAATTGAAATTTTGTTCAGTGAACGGTCTAAAGGTGTCACAAATCATTAACAAGTGCCCTTGCGGTATGCTGATCAATGATTAACACGTTGGCATATTTTCCTGTTAACGCACCGTGGATCGAAGGCACTTTTCGGCTTCCGCCGGCCACTAATATAGAGCGTTCCTTCAGCCTCAGATCTTCAAGCTCGACGCCTATGGTTCGGTCATTGATGGCGGTGCTGCAAATATTCCCTTCCTCGTCAAAGAACCGCGAACAGATATCTCCAACAGCCTGATGTTTCAGCAATGCTTTCTCTTCTTCGTTAAAATAGCCGAGCCGGAATAACAGCGCCTCGTCCCGGACGGTACCAACTGTAAAGAGAGCGATATTGGCCTGCTTGCCCATCTCGATAATGCGTGCGATATGGCGATCCTTCTCTACCATTCGCTTTACATCGGCGTTATCAAAAACGACGGGAAGCGGGAGATAGCGCGGCATCGTTTGAAAAGCCTCTGCAAACAGCTGAATCGTTTCAGCCGAATAGGTGTTTACCCGGGAATGGCTGATGCCGCCTTTCAGCTGGACGACCTCTACACCCTTTATTTGCTTTGGCTGCATGTTTTGCGCGATCTGATACATCGTGGTTCCCCAGCTGACGCCGACGATGTCGCCGTCTTTTACCGTTTCATGCATATATTCTGCACCGTAACGGCTCAAGTCATGTGTGATTGCTGCATAGTCCGGTGTCGGAGAAAACACAACGTGTGCTTCGAGAAGACCGTATTTCTCTTCCAGCATCGAACCCAGCGCATCTAAATCTTCAAAAGGGTCCATCACGCGAATTTGGACAAATCCTTTTTCTTTTGCGTATTGCAGCAATCGGGAAACGGTCGGCCTTGAAATGTTGAGCTGCTCTGCGATTTGCTGCTGACTGTAGTCAGACTGATAATAAAGCCTTGCCACTTCTATGCTTAATTGTTGTTTTTCCCGATCCATTCCGCACCTCCCTTGGATCAGTTCGTGGTGAACCTGCTTTCGATTTGCTTTTATTATACAGGCTGGCAACGGCTTTCATCCACCTGTTTTATGAGAAACTGAAAAACGCTCTGGCACAGATCTGCCCAGAGCTTATTTTTCCCACTTCATATATTGATAGATGCCTTTCATGATGGCGTATATTCCATATAACACAAGCCCGCACGCCAAGAAGATCAGAATCAGTCTGCCATGCGGCTGCTGCGCGAGTTCAGCGAGCGCCCCGTCAAAGCCTCTTGTGTCGTCCGGATCAGAAGTGAGAGCTGTTTTTATGAGAAAGAAGCCGATGGCTGAGAAAATAATAGCACGGGCGATGTTGCCTGCGCGTCCTGTGTTCTTTGCAATACATATCATTTCTTTGCTCATTTTTGACGTATCGAATTCTTTCATAAAAGAAGCACGGATACCTTTTATGAATTGAACCACTGCAAATAGGAAAAAGCCCGCTCCTGTGAGTCCCGTCAGCCACTGCCCAAACGGCTGTGCCAATATATAAGCAGACCACGTCTGTTCTGAAGTGCTGCCGCTCCCACGATCAAAGACAAACCGAAGGGCATTCCACGCAATTGATGCGTATACGGCGGCACTGAACAAATTTCCCGTTCTTCGTGACAGGCCCCTTCTTCCTGTGCCGTGGCCCTCTGTATCCTTAACCGCACTCAGCACCATCCATATGACATACCCGATGAGTCCGACTCCGATGAAGAAAAGCAAAATCGACCCAAACGGCATGCGTGATAAGGTTTGAAGTGCTCCGCTTGAATCCTTTGCCCCGCTGCCAGAACCGGCAGCCGTCATCAATGCCAGAATGCCGAGCAAGATAAAAACACCGCCGAATGTAAAATAACCAAGCCTTCCGAACCGCTTTATCCAAGGCTTGGATTCCTGTTTTATTTTAGAGATGCACTGGTCCTTCGCATCCATGTGCCCAACCCTCTTTCCGGAATCGTTACTGTATCATTTCCCTAATGAGGAGAGTTGAAACAGCCTTCCTCAGTTTTGTTTAAGAGAGTCTTGTCTTTGCTGCCCGGGCGTGGCCCACGCAGCTGCCGCGACAGCTGTAATACCGCCAGCTAATTTCCCGATGATCATGGCTGCTGCCATTTCTTTTTTCATTCCCGCCACAAAGCCGAGGTGGCTGCCGAGCACAAAGGCGGCGCTGACCGCAAACGCGACATTGATAACCTTTCCTCTCGGCGTCATGTCTTTTAAGGTGGCGAGCATTGGGATATGGTGTGCCAAAGAGCAACCATTCCTGCTGTCGCTGCCTGATCTAGGTGTAATACCCTGCCCAAAGTATGGAGCTGTTTGCCAAAAGCTTTTGTGATAAAAGCTGTCAGCGGAAAAGCGCCCGCTAATACAACCGCGATGGTGCCTACGGTTTGTATGCCTGTTTCCATCTTTTCGAGGCCTGGTATCAGTAAAATGCCTGTCATCGTTTCAATCGAGACAGCAACAAGCCCAATGATCGCAACAATACTGACGGCCTTCCCAAAAACGTGAAATACGCTGATTGTCTTGTCGGTGTAGCGCCATAATCCAAAAGCGATACCCGCAGAAAAAAGAATGGGAATCAGAATGTTTTTCAGGATCAATCCCATCTCAAATCCCGCAGCTACTCCGCCTACGAAGCATCCGATCGGCACAGTGCACAGTCCAATTAAAATACCTTTTGCAAAATAGGGGTGATCCTGTTTTTCAATCATGCCAAGAGCGACAGGAATGGTGAACACGATTGTCGGCCCCATCATCGTCCCCAGAAATACCCATGAAAACACGCCCGCGTCCGGATCTTTCGCCATTTCTGCTGCCAGCGCATAGCCTCCCATATCAATGGCCAGAATGGTGTTGGCAAAGGAGGATGGATCTGCGCCAATGGCGGCATAGACCGGGGACACGACGGGAATCAGTATTCCCGCAAGCACTGGCGCAAGCGACACTATCCCAACCATTGACAGCGCAAGCGGCCCCATGGCCTTAAAGCCTTCCGCAAACCGCTCGCCAAGCCCCCACCTGTTTCCCAAGCAATAATCAGCTGCTCCCAATAATAAAAAGATGGCCAGAATACATACAACCGCATCATTTACCGTCATGGCCTTTCTCCTTTTTCAAACGTAAGATTTGGCTTTATCATATCATCTGAAGGAGGAATGGGAGGCGGATTCTAATCTAAATGCGATAAAAATTCTTTCATGTCAGCGCGCTCAATGGCTCCTATGATATGCGCTGCTTTTTGCACATCACTTGGCAGCGCTGATTTCAATTTTTCTTTTACGTCTTCTTTAGACAGACCGTTTCCGGGGGCTCCCTTTGGGCAGTCCACACGCGCTTCACATATGCGGCCATCTGATAAAAATGCACGAACAATGGTGAAACGGCCTTTTGGAACCGCTTGAGAGGCTGGCTGAATGCGATTGTCATACACACGCTGAATATGACGCATTGCGGCGTGCATGTGATTTGGTATCGGGTCGCTGTTGAAATGTTCAGCAATCAGCTTCTGTCCGTGCAGGGCAAGGGCAATGACATATTCAACGCTAAAGCGGCCTTCCTCTCCTGTTTTTGGTGATCTTGCCGTTAATGCAGCATCTCCGCCAGGCGGAAAGACGACTTCAATCCGTTCTGTATTGTCAGCAGAAATGGCTTCCTGAGAGATAAGCTGGCGAATGGCATCTGCCGCGTGGTGTGCCGCGGAGCAGAATGGATAGATTTTAAACCATAGCCCTGGCTTCACGATTCTCCATGGTTCGCCCCAATGGCTTAACAGCGTGGTTTGGGCCTTGTCTACATCACCGTATAGGCCGAAGAAACCTTTTTCTCCATCCAATGCCGTACGAGTGCCTCCAACATCAGATTGGGCCAGCTTAACAGCAAGCAAGCCTGATTGAGCTGCCAGCCCTGCGTGCAGCGGTTTCATTTCTGTACCGAATTGCACCCTCATTCCGGCAGACTGCGTTGCGGCAAAACCGATTGCTTTTTCCAGTTCTTCTTGAGTGAGTTCCTCCGCGTACCCGACAGCACAGGCGGCAGCTATGGCTCCGAGCGTTCCCGTATTGTGCCAGCCTTTTTCATAGTGCAGGCTGCCAATCGACTCTCCAAGCCTTGCCATCACTTCCACACCGACAATATAAGCGCCAAGAAGCCGCTCGTCACTTTCGCGAGCGGCAGCTGAAGCAATGAGTGCCGGCAAAATCACTGCACTTGGATGTCCCCTTACATCGGAATGGACATCATCGAAATCAAGAGCATGGGCGATAAATCCATTGAGCAGCGCAGATTGTAATGGCGCTGCCTTTTTTCCTTGCCCGATAACAGGGACAAGGGGCGTGCCGCCTTCCTCTTCGACCAGGTGCAAAAGCTTTTGAATGCCTTTTTCTTCTCTTCCTGCGAATGATGCGGCTGTAAAATCAAGCAATCCCTTTTTGGCTTCACGCATCGCGTCAATGGCGTCCTCAGGTTGTGATAATCTTACGGCCTCAGCAAGACCTGCTGTCAGTTCTGTTCGGATCATTTGATTGACTCCAATACAAGTACAGCCAGCTCAGTAAAGTAGCTGGATGCAACTTGCAGTGCGTCTTCATCCAATGTAAACGCCGGATGATGCCACTCTTCTGTGCCGTTTGTTCCCATCCAGACAAAGAGGCCAGGAATTTTTTCTTGATATAGAGCGAAGTCTTCTCCGCCCGGGGATTGCTCCGCATGAACCGTTTGATAGCCAAGCCGTGCCGCAGCTTCGGATGCCGCGTTTAAAAATGTGCCGTCATTCTGAACGGACGGCAAATAAGGAAACCACCGGAATTCGGCCTGTGCCCCGTAGCCCGCGGCGATTCCTTCAGCCACTCGTTTCATATGCTCTGGAACGGTCTTTCTCGCTTCTTTTTGGAAGGTGCGAACGGTGCCTTCCATCTCAGCCAGGTCCGGAATCACGTTCCATGAACTGCCTGCCTGTAATCTTGTGATGCTGACAACCGCGTTTTGCAATGAGCTGATATTGCGGCTGACCACAGATTGCAGGCCGCTGATAATTTGTCCTGCTGCAGCGATTGGATCAATACTGTTATTTGGGATGCCGGCATGTCCGCCTTTCCCTTTCACAACAATCTCAAACCGGTCAACGCTTGCCATGAGCGAACCTTCCTTTATCCCAATGGTGCCGACAGGCAAATCAGGCTTATTGTGCATGCCAAAAATGGCGGAAACGTCATCAAGTACGCCAGCTTCTATGACCTTTCTTGCTCCTGCGGCGATTTCTTCCGCAGGCTGAAAGATAAAGCGGACTGTGCCTTTCAGCTTGTCTCTTCTTTTATTCAGCAAAATCGCCGTGCCGATGATGGAAGCGGTATGAAAGTCATGCCCGCACGCATGCATCGTGCCGTCTATTTTAGAGGCAAACGGCAGATTCGTTTGTTCTTGGATCGGGAGCGCATCAATATCCGCTCGTATCGCAATAACGGGGCCGTCTTCCTGCCCTTTGATTTCGGCAATCACGCCAGTCTCTAATTGAGGAACGTCAACAATATCTATATGTTCTTCTTCAAGCCAGCGGCGGATTTTTTTTGTCGTTTCAAACTCTTGAAATGACAGTTCAGGGTGTGCATGAAGGTCACGCCGCATATTGATTAAACGTGTATGAAACGTTTCTTCGGCCATTCTTCTTCTTCCCTTCTATATAAGCTCTGCAGGTTCTCCCACCTGCTTGATAAATCGTTTTGTCCGTTCATTTTTCGGATGGTCAAACAGTTCTTCAGGCGTTCCCTGCTCAATAATATGGCCGTCCGCCATAAAAATCACTTTATCTGCAACCTCTCTTGCAAATGCCATTTCGTGCGTAACGATGATCATTGTTGTTTGTTTTTCAGCAATCGATTTGATGACTTGAAGCACACCCGCCACAAGCTCCGGGTCAAGCGCCGAAGTCGGTTCATCCAGCAAAATCGCATGCGGATTGACCGCTAGTGCCCGCGCGATGCCGATTCGCTGCTGCTGGCCGCCGGACATTGTGATCGGGTAGCTGTCCGCTTTATGCTCTAAACCGACCTGCTTCAGAATCTCCATCCCAATGCGGTTCGCTTCATCGCGTGATTTTCTTTGAGCCGTGAGTAAAGCCTCCGTAATGTTTTGCAGGGCGGTTTTATTTTTGAACAGATTGTAATTTTGGAAGACCATGGCCGTTTGCTGACGGAGCTGGTATGCTTCCTTGCGTGTAAACTTTTCCGCGTTCAGCTTGGCTTCTCCAATTTCAATGATGCCTTGATTGGGACGCTCCAGTAGATTCAAGCACCGAAGAAGCGTTGATTTTCCGGAACCGGACGGACCGATGATCGCCACCACTTCTCCGCGTTTGACTTCAAGGTCGATTCCGTCCAGCACGACCAGATCTTTAAACGCTTTGCGAATATTTTTTACTTTTATCAACTGATTTCACCTCTAAGTCCGGTATGGCTTGCTCATGGCGCGTTCAAACAAGTCCTGCAGGATGCTGTATATGATTGTAAGGACCCAGTAGACAATCGCAACCGCCAAATAGGTTTCAAAATACTTCAGATTTCCCGATGCATACATCTTACCTTGCGCAAACATCTCCATGACACCCAAAGTAAATGCCAATGAGGTTTCTTTTAGGAGGCCGATAAATGTATTACCCGTTGCCGGTATCGCATTTCTGACTGCTTGCGGAAGGATAATTCGTCTGTAGGCCTGCAGCTTCGTCATACCGACAGACAGGCACGCCTCCAGCTGACCTTCATCAACAGAGTTGAGGGCAGCACGGAAAATTTCTGCCAAATAGGCGGCGTTTTTTAAACTTAAACCGATAATGGCAGCTGTGAGAGCTGTCATCTTGCTCATCTCCGGAAACAGCTGCGGCAGCCCGTAATAAATTAAGAACAGCTGCACAAGTGTCGGCACGCCCCGGAAGAATGAGATATACAGCTTTGACAGCTGATGAAGCACTGGAATTTTATTCTTTGTAATGAGTGCGAGAATAAGTCCGCCGATAATCGCAAAAACCATGGCTGCTACAGCCATAAACAATGTAATCGGAAGGGCCTGAATTAAAGTCGGGAATGCTGAGATCATGAATTCCCAATCAATCGTATTCATTCTGGTGGTTCACCGCCGTTTCTTAATGCTTCTGTTCTACTGTAATATCTTCGTTAAAATATTTTTCTGAAAGCTTTTTAAGCGTTCCGTCTTTGCGCAGGTCATCGAGTGCTTTATTGACTTTTTTACGGGTCTTGTCGTGCGCGTCATCCTTGGCAAATGGGAATGCGACTTGTTCGTACACAATCGGATCTCCGGCAAGCTTCAATGGCAAGCCTGTTTTCTTAATTTGCGCGATCAGCACACTTCGGCTGTTTACGTAAGCGTCCACACGTCCGTATGCGACATCCTTCAGCGTGCCTTCCTGTGTCTCGTATGTTTTGATATTTATTTTTTTGTCAGGATCTTTGCTTTCAAGATTTTTCGCGTGATTTGAACCTAATACAGCAGCTACTGTCTTTCCTTTTAAATCGTCTGCTGATTTGATGTCATTGTTGTCTTTTTTGACGACAATCTGTGTTCCTGCATAAGAGTACGGTTCTGTGAAGTTGTACATGTCCTTTCGTTCATCTGTCACCGCTACCTGATTGGAAATGGTGTCAAGCTTGCCTGTTTGAAGCTCTCCCATCAGACCGCTGAATTCGAGCAGCTTCCAGTCCAGTGTCATGCCGATTTTCTTTGCAACAGCTTCCATTACTTCTACATCAAAACCTGTCAGCTTTCCGTCTTCTTTATAAGCGAACGGGTAGCTCTGACCGGTCGCACCTACACGAAGTACGTTGTCATCCTCTTTACTGCTGCTGTTCCCATTGCCGCAAGCGGATAGCACGGCTAATAACGCAGCAACTACCAGCACAGTCCATTTTCTCATTTTCATTTGATTTTCCCGCCTTTTATCTTTTATAGGTCATGTCGCAGTTGTTTTTTCATATAGACTGTCATATGTCCTTTGCCCAGATCCTGCTGGCCTGCTCGGACATATCCTTTTCTTTCGTACATCTCAATCAGCCACGGGTGCTTATCCGCTGTTCCAAGCGATACAAACGGAACCTTTAACGTATCACGCAGGATGGTCTGCTCCAGCCATTGAAGCAGTTTTGTCCCGACTCCCTTTTGTCCGGTTTCAGGATCAACAGCGAACCACCAGATATGAGGAACGCCATACGGTCCAGGCTGCTGTCCCCAAGGCATTCGTAAGGAGATGGTCGCAATGATCCGCCCGTCTTCTTCCATGACGTAACAGGCGTTTTTTCGGATATTGTTTAAGACCAGATCCAGATCGGCTTGGGCCGCGGCAAAACGAATGCCGAGCTTTCGAATCGGTTCATAAGCGCGCCTTGTCAGCTCGAGAAGCTGTTCGGCATCACGTTCAGTTGCCAGGCGATATTGCGTCTTCATCGAGCGTTCCTCCTTACTTCGCATAACGGTTTACCGGTTTTTCTAAACCGAAATGCTCTCTCAATGTTGTGCCTTCATATTCTTTTCTGAACACGCCGCGCTCCTGTAAAATCGGAACCACTTTGTCAACGAACAGTTCAATTCCTTCCGGAAGAAGCGGGGGCATGATATTAAATCCGTCACAAGCTTTATGGTCCACCCATTCCTGCATCTTGTCGGCAAGCTGTTCCGGCGTTCCGACAAAAATGTGATGGCCTCTGGAGCCTGCAACGTATTTGTAAAGCTCACGTATCGTCATATTGTCCCGTTCAGCCATCTCTTGAACAAGCTTAAATCGGCTCTTCACCGCGTTGGATGCATCCGCATCAAGCTTTGGCAGCGGCCCGTCAAGCGGATAAGCAGACAAATCAATTCCGCCTAAATAATTCTGAAGGATTTGCAGACCGACAGATGGAATGATTAAATCCTGAAGCTCTTGATATTTAGCCCGCGCCTCTTCCTCAGTGTCCGCGATGACCGGAAAAATGCCCGGCATGATCGCAATTTTTTCAGGATCGCGGCCAAACTCGGCTGCCTGCTTTTTAATTGATTCATAAAATTCCTGTGCCGATTCCAAATGGTTTTGTGCCGTGAAAATCACTTCAGCCGTTTTGGCAGCGAGCGCTTTCCCGTCCCCTGATGAACCCGCCTGAATCATGACAGGCTGGCCCTGCGGCGACCTTGAAACGTTCAGAGGCCCGCGGACTGAGAAATACTCTCCTTTGTGGTTGAGCTCGTGCATTTTTTCTTTATGAAAGAATTCACCTGTTTCTTTATTGCGGATAAAGGCGTCCTCTTCCCATGAATCCCAGAGTCCCTTTACGACCTCGACAAATTCCTCTGCCCGCTGATAGCGCAAGTGGTGTTCGAGATGCTTTTCCCCGCTGAAATTCAGTGCCGTTGACTCAATGGATGAGGTCACGACATTCCATCCGGCACGGCCGTTGGACAGGTGATCCAGTGACGCGAATTGTCTGGCAATGTGAAACGGCTCGCTATAAGTAGTGGAGGCTGTAGCAGTCAGGCCAATGCTTGATGTCACCTGCGCCAAAGCGGAGAGCAAAGTAAATGGCTCAAACCTTGTTAACACATTTGGATGCGATTTGCTGTCAATTGACAGGCTGTCTGCTAAAAACAGCATATCCAGCTTGCCCCGCTCTGCTGTTCTCGCCAGCTCTTTAAAATAATCCAAGTTCATGCTCGCATCCGCAGGCGCGTCCGGATGCCGCCAAGACGCAACGTGATGGCCGGTCCCCGCAAGAAAAACTCCTAATTTGATTTGCTTCTTTTTGCTTGTCATGACGTTACTGCTCCTTTTATCATGTTTTAGGCTGAAAAGTCCGAAAAATAAACTCCTATATTCCTAGTTGTTTAATGTGAATAAATCAAAATGTACATTTGTATGGCGAGTTTGTCAATGAGTTGAAATCAATTTTTTCTATACAAGCTGAAGAGACCCTTACGTGAACATGATGGAATAACATTGGTTCATTCAACTAGTGCAACCTCCATATCGGCAAAGAAACTGAGTCTGATGAAGCTGCGACTCAGTTTCTATCCAAACATTTTATAGAAATGCAGTTTTTAACATTTCCTTTGCCTTTTCTTCTCTTTTGCAAACCGCCTATCGTAACTATCTAATAAAAAAACAGCTGACTCCGGATTCAAACCGGAATCAGCTGATTGAGTCAATTAATTAAGCTCATGAATACTCTCTTCTGCTTTAGCGGAAAACACTTTAGGCTCTAAGCCGTCAAGGTCTTCATGAAATAAATTTACTTTTTGGATTTGCCGATTGTCATAGTGGTGGAAATAGTAGTTTCCCGTGTCATTGCACATCACGGAAGTATATTGCGTATAATGAATTTCGTCTTCTTCCGTTATCACTGCGCCCTTGGGTATTGTCATATTGGCCAAAATTTGAAAAGCGGCTGTTACCCCTTTCGTTTCATCGGCTGCCGGCTCTAGGTGTTCTTTCAAATAAACAGCTCTGACAAACCGGGAAGGCGGTGTATAATCCCCCGGCAAGCCTACAGTTCCTAAGCCTTGGCCAAAAGCGGAAAGTGCTAGTCCGCCCATCTCTTTGCTCTCTAATTGCTTCGGTCTGATTCCTGTATATTGCTGCAGATTGGTTACATGCCATATAAAGTCGGGGCTGTTCGTCATGACACCAGGTTGATTGTCATAGACTTTGAGGCCGTCTGCTCTCGGTTCTATCGTCAGGCTGCGTCCCGTCCGGTCTGACAATATCCAGTGAAGCGGTAAAACTGTATCCAATAGATCTAATTTTTTCTCTACAATCGTCAAAGATCGAATCTTTTCTTTCACGTCTTCCAAAGACTTACAGACTGACAGCGCCCATGTCACAAACTCATGCGGGGCAATGTGAACGGTGTCTTCCCGTATCGTTTTTTCGTACTCCGCATAGCCCGGAAAATAAAGTGCAGCACACGATAAACCGTTTTCATTAACGCCGTCTGCAAATAAAATATTCCCAAGTTTTCTCCCCATACCGATAAAAGCGTACTGTGTCTGATGGGCCTTTCCGTCAGCTTCACTACTCCAACTGTAACGGCGCGGATAGAGAATCACCTCTGTCCCCAGCTGAAATGCAAAATCCATTGTTCTTGCTAATACATGTTTCCGGTCAGCAGTTTCCAATGTAAGACTTGTGCACATTTGATCAGTCCCCTTTTCAATTCAGATTCATATCATACATATTGAGAACGAATTGGTTTTATCAGCATAACGAAAGTCAAATCGATTCGTCAAAGAATTGACATTACATCTAATAAAACGAAAAAATCCAGCCTTTAGAAGGCTGGACTTTTTATTTAGCCAAAACAAGCTCGTGAATCGCATGTGCAACGCCATGTTCATTATTAGAGCGCGTTTGAAAGTTTGCGGCCTCAAGCACTTCCGGAATGGCGTTTGCCATGGCAACGCCGCAGCCGGCCCATTCGATCATTGTCAGATCGTTGCCGTTGTCGCCTATGCTCATGACTTCAGCCTGCTCGATTCCGAGCAGATTCGCCAGCTGACGCACAGCATTTCCTTTGCTTGCTTCCGGATGCAGAATTTCGTAAAAGAAAGGCGCGCTTCTGACCATCGTATACTTTTCTCTCACGTCTTTCGGTATCGATGTAATGACGTGGCTTAAGTGCTCTGGTTTATCAATAAACATCACTTTCGGAATGAGAATGTCTTTAGGCATCTCCTCAATTTTGCGGTAATGAAGCGGCACCTGTGTCACGTACGACTCATATACGGTAAATTCGCTGATATCACGGTTAGGCGTATACAGGTTGGCTGAGTCGAAGAAGTGCATCGGTGTCTCCAGCTCTAAGCTCAGGTCATATAATGATGCTAAATCATCATATCCTAGAGACAATTCCGTCACCACTTCTTTTGTATGCGTATTTTGAACAAGCGCCCCGTTATAGGCAATCACATAGTCGCCTTCCTCAATTAAATTGAGTTCATCTAAGTATCTCCGAACACCCCCGATAGGCCGGCCGGTGCAAAGGACAATTTTTACCCCTTCCGCTTTTGCGGCATGCAGCGCGTCACGGACCTCCGCCGTCACTTCATGATGATCATTTAAAAGTGTTCCGTCCATATCGATTGCTATTAATTTGTACATTCTGCATCTCCTTCGTGTCGTTTTCAGGCTATAGTCCCATCATATCGTTTTTTCTTTTTGATATTCAACCGCAAGAGATGATTTTCTCCTGTTTCTGTTTAGACGTCTGCCTTGTCTCCGGATCCGCGTGCGCGGCTTGCGTTTTCTTTCTGGAGCCTTTTCGCCGGTTTCTGCTTGTTTCTGTTTCATCAGCAGGAAGCCGGCAGCTAAAAATGGAATACCCGTGATATTGAAGATGGCAAGCTTCACACCCGCCGCCGTCAAAAAATATGCCCAAGAAGATGAAGGGTTCCGTCTGATCATCACATAAGCGGCTATTTCGAGAATAATCATGATCGCATGCAGCACTAAACAATACATAAGCAATACAATCACAAAAAACAGAACATAATTCACCAGTGCGCCCGAGTACATCATAGAACGCAGCATTTGCATAAATGATAACGACTGCATCGACCCGTTAATGACATTCGGATTGTAGATCGTATAGCCACTAAATAAATGTTTGATTTTGAGAAAAGCCCATAATACGAATATCCACTGAATGATATGTAAAATAAGGCCTGTCACCACTAGACTTTCCGCTTTTTTATTTCTCATGTTTCTCCTCCTTGCCGGCCTTTGACTCGATTCTTGTCATCGTTTTGGCCTGACCATTTTGTTCCCATATCAACGTTCCGTCTCTTCCTCTTTTCAGTTTGCTTTTGAGCGGATAATAGGAGCCAAGGTACTGGATCTCAATGGAGCCGTCAGTGCTTTGAGACATCACCTTGTATTCCATAAAGGGCAGCTGCACCTCTCCTCTCCCTTCAATCACCTCCGTCTCCAGCACCTTGTCTTTGGTAAATGTGACCGTTGCTGATTTCACGCCGTCCGCGGGACCGGGGGTAATGCCCTCATCCCACGTTCCGTAATAAAACGGCGTCTCTTCTTTTGGCTGCTGGCAGCCAGTAAGCATGAGACATACAGCAGACAAGAACAAAATGATAGGTCCTTTTCTGCACAATGTCATCACCTTCCTTTCTGCCCCTTTTTAGGCGAATGCCGTGGCACTGTGCCAATGACTACATAGATTATAAGGAATTCACCCACATTCTTTTTAAGGAGATTGATCACATGAACCCTTATCAATATTACAGCCCGCAGCTCCCTCAGCAGGAACCTTACTATAGCCAATATGAATACAATCCATATCCGCAGCAGGATGTATACCAGCCATACCAGACGGACAGACAGCCGGCATTGGAAAGAAGAATTGCTGCGCTTGAACGGCAAAACGAACAGCAGACAAGAGAATTAACCCGTCTGTCGAATGAGGATCGCCGTCAAAACCGGGAAATTGCAAGGATGGCCGATCAGGTCAATCAGCTAAGCCAGGCTGTTGAACGCCATACACGCCGCTTAAACCGGCTCAATCAGCGTCTTCGTACGGTAGAAAACAGATTAAATATCCCATTTACTGCGGGCGAAGGCGGTTTCTGAAGCAAGAAAAGAAAAAAGCGGAATACGATTCTCCAGATGTCGGAGTTTCGTTTTCCGCTATTCTTATGTGCAGGGCGGGACATTTACATAAAAAGGGTTTTTACAAGTATACAATTTTTGCCGATGTCATTCAAAGGATGAGGGGGGCAAGGAAAATAATTGTAGTTCTCCTTTTGCCGAATTTCTTCTGGTTCGGGTTGCATGATAAGACCGACAAATGTCAATTGAACACATGGAGGGATTATACATGCACAATCCGCAACACAGTCTGCAGCAGCTGAACCAATGCCGCCAGACAGCGCAGCAGCTTATTCAGCAAACACAGCAAAGCAGCAACCAATATCGTCAAATGCTTCATCAAGAGCAGCAAAACATTCAAATGCTGCAGCAGATCCTCAATCACGAACAACAAGCTGCACATACCATTCAGCAAGCGCTGCAAGGGCATGACGCAGCCATTCAAAAATGCCAGCAGGTTGTCAACATGTGCAACCAGATGCAGCAGGAACTCAATGGACAATCAAGTGTGATGAATACAAATGTATCTACACTTCCATTCGGTCAACAAACGCCATTCCAGCAGCATTCCTATCAGCAGTAGCATATAAAAAGCTCAACACAATGTTTAGTGTTGAGCTTTTTTCTTACCGGTCTTTGCGAATATGTATATCTTGGATAGTCTGTTTCGGCGCATGAAATCTGCTCTCGGCTTCACTTCTTGCCTCGGCAAAGGCCCGTGCCTCCACATTGTCTTTGTAGACATCCAGCTGAATCAAATACAGCGGACGCACTTTAAAACCGTGAATAATGGTCACAGCCCACAACGGGAGCACAATAAGTAGTCCGGGCGGGTCAGGCAGCACGAAAGCAAATGCAAATACCAAAAAATAAATAATTCCGTACATGATCCACTTTTTATTTCTCACCTTGATGCCAATAAATAAAAAGGCAAAAAAACTGGTAATGGCAAAAGGCATGAGAATAAACAGCATCCACCAGCTATGAAGCCATTCCCACGCGGCACCTCTTTTTGTGATTTCCATATTCCCCTCCTCCTATTTACCTATAATAATCGATAATGAATACCGCGTCACTTGTATAACAAAAACTTTTTCCCTTTAAAATAGTGATAGACGGAGAACAGGTTTCTTGCTATATTATTAGTTGATAATGATAATCATTACTAATGAACGAACATACATATTGGGGGGTTCTTGATGAAAAAGAACATATTGCTCGCAGGCATGCTGGTGCTGCTTCTCGTGTTTGTCAGTGCTTGCAGCGGCACGGCTTCGAAAGGAAGCTCAGGTGATTCAGCTTCAGATAAGACAGAAATGAGAACATACAAATCAACAAAAGGGAACGTCAACATTCCTGCACATCCGAAACGCATCGTTACTGATTTTTATGCTGGGGAATTGCTGTCTGTCGGGGCGAATGTGGTCGGCTCGGGCTCATGGTCATTTGATAATCCATTTTTAAAATCAAAGCTGAAAGATGTAAAGGATGTTGGTGATCCAATCAGCGTTGAGAAAGTCATGGAGCTTCAGCCTGACTTAATTGTTGTCATGAATGAAGAGAATGTCGATAAATTAAAGAAAATCGCTCCAACCGTTGTCGTTCCTTATAACACCGCAAAAAACATCGAGGATACCGTTGCAATGTTCGGAGATATTGCGGGCGCCAAGGATAAAGCAAAAGCATTTATGGCTGACTTTAACAAAAAAGCGGAAGCAGCCAAAAAGAAGATTGCCGGCGTCATCGACCAAGATGCGACCTTCGGCATTTATGAAAACACAGACAAAGGCGAATTCTGGGTCTTCAATGACAATGGCGGTCGCGGCGGCCAAGCTGTATACAACGCGCTTGGGTTAAAAGCGCCTGAAAAAATTGAACAAGATGTCATCAAAAAAGGAGAGATGAAACAGCTCTCTCAAGAGGTCATTCCCGAGTATGCCGCAGATTATATGTTCATTACGGACTACAATCCGAAAGGTGAAAGCAAAACGCTCGACAAGCTGAAGGACTCCTCTATCTGGAAAAACCTAGACGCTGTCAAACATAATCGCGTGTTTATCAATGACTTTGACACGTTCTACCCGTACGATCCGATTTCTGTCAGCAAACAGGTGGATATCATCACCGACATGCTGATCAAACGGGCCGAAGAAAATAAAAAATAAAGAAAATGGCACAGTTATGACACTGTGCCGTTTTTTATGATTCACTTGAATGCTGCCTGTACAGAGTGCGGCATATCTTCAAACCTGACTTCCTCCCAAGTCTCGACATACTTTCCTTTTGCCTTCACCTTCAAATAGGCGTTCTTTCGAAGGTCTTTACCGGCGAAAAAGGTCACTTCTTCTTTTTTTCCGGATGCATTGTATCCGTCTAATGTATACTCAGTACCGCCCGGGCTAAGATGTCTGCCATCTCGATCAATCTGGACATAGACATTTTGCTGGTGAATAAACGGATTAAACCTGTCTGTAACATCGTTATGAAAAAAGAGAAGCCCGCATATTGCGGCAGCGGCCGCTACGACGGCCAGGATTGCCAATGCTTTTTTCATCTTTGCACGCCCCCTTACTTGTTCATTTTTTTCAAATAGCTCGACCGCACCGCGAGGAAGAACAGAAGCTGAAAAATGAAAAACCCTCCGATGGTGAGACTGAGCGGTCCCGCTACTACGGAATAGCCATCCACGGCCAATGTTCTCAAGGCAAACAGCGTATGCATGACAGCAATGACAAATGGAAAGAAAAAGAGAATCGCCAATTGTATCGTCACGCTTTGTGACATCTCACACTCACTCAAACCGATTTTGGCCAGCGAACGGTAGCGCTCCCGATCTTCTTCTAAATCGGTGAACAGCCTGAAATATAAGAAACTTGCTGCCGCGATAAAGAAGACGATCGCGATAAACAGTCCGATGAATAAACTTAAGCTTGGCAGCTGCACCGTATCATAGTAAGTCCCGGCTTTTGCCATAAAATCAGAATGCACGTCGATATAATTGCCGTAAATCTCATTTTTCAAGGATTGGCTGAACCCTAGACTGTCTTTCCAATGATCATAGCTGTAGCCGTATAATGTCGCTTTATCACCGAGTGATTTGAGCTGATCAAAGGTTTTATCGTTCACCGCGATGATGGAACTTAATGAAATCAGCGGTTTTTTGACTTCTTTTACCGACAATTTTTGGTCAGACGGCTTGCCTTTTTGGTTCAGCAACTTCAGCTGATCCGGCGCTTCGTTTTTGAAATTTCGGTCATACGTGCCCGGGAAAAAGATAGCCTCATCATTTTTCAGGCCGTTCAGCTTGACATGGAAGTATTTTGATACATCCGATTCGCTGATCATGTAAACAGGGGGAACCGTTTCTCCTTCCTGATAGCGAACATAAGAAACATTTATCTCGTCTTTCTTATACGTAAAACCGTGTGTTTTCAGTTCATGGTCAATTTTTTTCAAATGAGTCTCTTCTTTTGGATTGCCGCTGTAAGATATATACTCCATCTCATAAGCGGACTCTTCCGCCCCGACGGTCGATTTGTACATCGCGAGCACGCCCGTAGCCGTAAACGCAACCGCGGAAATCATGCTGACAATAAAGAACAGGCGGGCGTTGTCTTTTAAACGATAGACAAGGTCAGAAACCCAAATAATATTTTTCCCGCGCAGATAAAAGGTTTTCCACTTCTTCAGCGCGCGCAGAATCCAGATGCTGCTTTGGCTGAAAAAGAAATACGTTCCGATGACGGTGAGCAGTAAAATGATAAACGGTTCGGTCCCGTGGATATTGCCTTTAAGGACCATGCCGTACCCGCCGCACAGACAGGCGATGCCGAATAAGGACAGTAGCACGGACGGCTTTGGCTCCGGCTTAATCTTGTCAGTGCCCTTTATTAATTTGATAACCGTATTTGATCTGACAAAAAGGATCGTAAACTGCGATAAAAGGAAAAATAAGAGCAGAAATCCGCCAGCCGTAATACCGAGCGCTTTCCAAGGCATATACAAAGGCAGCGCATCCATTTCTAAAATATAAGCGCCGACCGTAAAGAACGTCTTTGAAAAAATGAATCCTCCGATAATGCCGGCTGCAATTGACATGACGCCGATGATCATATTTTCCGCAGTAATGAGCTTTCTCAGCTGCCCCGGCGTGATGCCCTGCATGAGCAGGATGCCGAATTCTTTATTTCTCGATTTCAAAAATGCATTAACCGAATACAGAACAAATAAGAAAGAAAAAACAAAGATCATCCATTCCGCAGCGGTTAAGCCTTTTTTGGCGATGTTATTCAGGTAGCCTTCCTTTAATGCCGGATGAAACAGGAACATCGCAAAGGTAAAGAAAATCAAAACAGAAAAGGCACTGCTTAAAAAGAATGCAAGATAGGCCCTTTTGTTTCTGGTGACGTTTTTATAAGCGAACTGAAGAAAGGTCATTTGCGTTTCCCCCCAGCATAGACAGCACATCAAGAATTTGTTCATAAAATACTTGGCGGTTTTCCCCGCGGTAAATCTCATTAAACAGTTCGCCGTCTTTTATAAAGATGACGCGGCTGCAGTAGCTTGCCGCAACAGGATCGTGGGTCACCATCAAAGCCGTGACATGATCATCCTGATTCAGGCTCTGCATCGTTTCCATGACGTCTTTTGACGCTTTGGAATCAAGGTTTCCCGTCGGTTCATCGGCCAGGATGAGTGACGGCTTATGAATGACCGCTCTTGCGATGGCGGCCCGCTGGCGCTGGCCTCCGGACACTTCAAACGTCCGTTTGTTGAGCAGGTCTTCGATTCCGAGCTTTGCCGCGATGCCTTGCAGTTTTTCTTCCATTACAGACGGTGCTTCTTTTTCAAGCGTTAGCGGCAGCATGATATTTTCACCAATCGTCAGCGTGTCCAGAAGGTTGAAATCCTGAAACACAAATCCGAGCTGCTTTCGGCGGAAATGAGCGAGCTTTGTCCGCTTCAGCCGGTGCGGGTTTTCTCCGTGAATCAGGATATCGCCTGAATCCGGCCGGTCGATCGTTGAAATGATATTCAAAAGCGTTGTTTTTCCGGAACCGGACGGTCCCATCACCGCCGTGAATCCTCCTTCTTCTATTGAAAATGAAATTTGCTTTAAGGCTTGATAGGACACTTGTCCTTTATAGGTTTTATTTATATGTTTGACTTCAAGCATATTCGCCATGAAAATCCTCCTTATGGTTCTATTCTTGTTGGTCTGGGCTGCTTTCATGTAGTATCGGGACGTTCGACATAAAAATTCCCCTTGACGTAAATCCATGTTATCAAGGGGAAACAAAACGAGCTATGTTGTTTTCTTAACGCAGCCTTACACTTTTGTAAGAAATGAAAATCGAACCGATGTCCCTTCACCGCGAGACGAGCTGATGTCCACCGTATGATTGAGCTTGTCCGTGATTTCTTTGACGAGATGGAGGCCGATTCCCGTAGATTCTTGGAAACGCCGCCCGTTTTCACCGGTATAATAAGGGTCAAACACCCGCTTGATGTCTTGCGAGGGTATGCCGACACCGTAATCTTTGACTTCAAGCACCGTCCTGTCTTCATCGCGGGAGACATTCAGCTCAAGTCTGTCACTCTTGCCCGCTGAATACTTGACCGCATTTGTGACCACTTGGCCGATCGCAAATTTAAGCCATTTTGCATCAGTGTAAATCTTATGATCATCGCAAATGTTCATTTTCGGATAAACGCGGTATTGAATAAAAAATCGTTTATAGCTTTGAATGACTGATTGGAGAAGCTCGGACAGGGAAACCGCTTCGATTTTAAAATCCCGTTCAAACAGGTCCAGCCTTGAAGAATAAAGAAGCGTCTCCAGCCCGAATTCAATCTGCCGGATTTCTTTTTTGATTTGTTCAAAAACGGGCTCATCTTCTTCCTGAATGATTAAATTAATGACCGACAGCGGCGTCTTTACTTGATGCACCCATTGATTCATATACGTCACCCGCGCGTCAAGCTTGGCTTCAGTCTCATGGAGCTTCTGGTGCTGCAGACGCATCAGCTCCATCTGCTTTTCATATAGCTCTGAACAAAACACTGAAGAACCGAGATACGGGATGTCCGTCCCTTCCTGCCCCGAGCTGAGCCAATGATACACGCCGCGGTCTTTGTACCAGCGATAGGCAAGATAACCCGCCAAAATAAGAAGCTGCACGCCCAATATGTAAAACAAGTGAGAAAAAGAATGAAGACCCGCAAACCAGTAATAAAAGAAGACAAACAGCCCTTGAAGGAGAAAAAGCAGAATCAGCACTGCATGAGACCGGAGAAACAGCTTCATGACTGCGCCCTCAGCTGGTAGCCTTCGCCCCGCACCGCTTCAATAGAAACAGGCGCATTCAGCTCCCGCAGTTTTTTTCTGAGCCGCGTGATATACACGTTAAGTGTATTATCATCGATGAATATGTCGGTATCCCACGTCTTTTCCATGAGACGGTCCCGGCTCGTCACCTTTTCTCCCCGCTCAAGCAGCACTTCCAAAAGCTTGCTTTCTTTTTTAGAAAGCTCGCTTTTTTCATCCTGAAAACGCAGTTCAAACCGTTCCACAAAGAGCTGAACGCCGGCATATTCAACCACTTTCTCCCCCTGTTTTGCGGCGTACTCTCCGTATGCCCTGCGGATCTGGCTTTTGATTTTCGCCAGCACAATATCGTAGGAAAAGGGTTTTTCGATATAATCGTCTCCGCCGTTTTCAATCGCCATCACCTGATCCATTTCCCCGCTTCTGGCTGAAATGAAAATGATCGGGCTTGTGGAGTGCTGGCGGATCTGGCGGCACCAATAATAGCCGTCATAGGACGGCAGGTTGATATCAAGCAGCACCACATCGGGCTTTTCCCGCAAAAAGACATCAAGAACAGCTGTAAAATCCGCGGCGACCACTGTTTGATATCCGTATTTTTCAAGGTAATTCTGCAATAGTCCGCGAATGTCTTCACTGTCTTCCACAATCATGATTTTATTCAAACTGAACCACTCCCGTTTCTTACACTGCTGCCATCATCATAATCGTTTTGGGCGTATGGACGCAACACCGCACAAAAAAACCGCCATCTCGGCGGTTTCTGGTCTCTTTAGCCGACCTGCTGCTTAGCTGCTTTACCGGCTGATCCGAACTCTCTCATTTTGCTTCGCACTGTCTCTTCCACGGCTTCAATGCCGGGTGTCAAATAGCCGCGCGGTTCGTACAGATCGCTGTTTTCCTGAAACATGCGGCGTGTTTCGTCTGTCCACGCTACCATACATTCCGTATTGATATTGATCTTCGCGTGGCCGAGCGTGATGGCTTTTTTGATCTGATCCTGCGGAATCCCGGATGCCCCGTGAAGAACGAGGGGAATATCAGTCATGCGGGAGATAGCCTCCATTTCCTTAAATCCGAGATTCGGCTCACCCTGATATTTGCCGTGTACAGAGCCGAGGGCAGCGGCTAGCGCGTCGATATTGGTTTCTTTGACGATCCGCTCACATTCCGTGAAATCGGCATAGCGGACCCCGCCGACCAGCCCGTCTTCCATTCCTCCGACCGTGCCGACTTCGGCTTCTACTGACACGCCGTGCTTTGCGGCATAATCGGTGACTTCTTTTGTCATCGCGATATTCTCGTCAATCGGCTGATGAGAGCCGTCAATCATCACTGAGCTGAATCCGGCATCAATGGCCTGTCTGCAGCGTTCCGCACTGCTTCCGTGATCAAGATGAAGCACCACGGGAACGGTAATCGCCATGTCCTCCATTAACGCGCCGACCATGGCGGCAATCGTTTTAAATCCGCCTAAATAGTCGACAAGGCGATCGGAAGCCGCAGCGATGACTGGTGATTGCTCCTTTTGCGCCGCTTGCAAAATCGCCTTCGTCCACTGCAAACCGTTGATATTAAACTGGCCGATCGCGTATTGCTCCCGCTTTGCATCTTCAAGAAGCTCTTTCATCGATACAAAAGCCATGTCCACCCCTCCTTTATCCATTACATGTTGAAGTATTTTGATACGACATCAACCGTTGTTTTTTTCGCTGTTTGAATGGCTTCCTCAGCACTCAGCTTATAGTATTCAGGCCGGAAGAGCTCAACCGATACAACATCAGAGAAGCCGATTTCCTTCAGAGCCGATAAGTGGGCATCTAAGTCAATCGCCCCGTGGCCCGGCCATACACGATCCTCATCTGTTAAAAACCCGATTGGAAAATCTTCTGTATCATCGATATGGTAGATGAAAATTTTCTTTCCGTCCGCTTGCTTTAAGCTTTCGATATTGGAACCCATGGCGTGGAAGTGGAAACTGTCAAGGACAAGCCCGACATTGTCACGCTCGACTGTGTTTACGATGTCGTACGCCTGTTCAAACGTATTGACCGTACATTGCGGGTGGCCGACAAATTCAAGCGCGATTTTTACGCCATACGGCTCTGCGATATCTGAAAGCTCAGTCAGTACCTCTACACTGCTCTTTTTGATTTCTTCTTTTATAATCTTCTGCTCAGTCACAAGCGGTACGGCTACGACATATTTCACACCGAGGGTTTTGCACGTTTCCATCATGTCTTTAAATTCAGCGATGATCTCATTGCGGCCTTTTTCATCACGGTTGTTGAAGAACACGAGTGCGTTTAAGGCAAGCGGTTTGATGTGATGGGTTTGAAAGTATTCCGCAAGATCGGCCAATGAATGATCTTTTAAGTACTCCGGCAGCTTATCCATTGTGCGAATTTCAATATAATCATAGCCGTGCTTTTCGCATAGTTCTACATCCTGTTTAAGATTTGAGTTTTCCAATGTTGTTGCTTCGTTAAAACAAAGTTTCATGCCAGACTCCCCCATCTGCAATTTTTGATATGAAGGGAGTTCGGCAGGAAGGCTGTTCGCCATATCCCGCCGAACTCCATGCTCAGCTTATGCCAGACCTAATTCTTCTTTCATTTTTTTAAGCATAAATCGGCTTGATTCATCCGCTTTTTCATCGACCCAAGCAAAAACGGCATTCGTCGCAATTCCGTCGAACTTCATCTCTCTCAGCTTTCTGAAAATTGTCTCAAAATCAACCTCACCCTGACCAATGTCCAAATGCTGGTGAACCGTTACTTTCGCGTCAGGCGGATTGACGATGTACCGGAGGCCATGAGCCGCTTTATGATTAAAGGTATCCGCAAATAAAACATGTGTGAGGCGGTCGCCGGCTTCGTCAAACATGGTCTCGATGTCGCCTTTGCCGTCATCATAGAAGAACGTATGGGCAGTCGAGTAGACAAGATTGATCCAATCCTTGTCAAGCGCGCGGATCATATCCATCGCACCTTTGTGCGTTTCGATAAAATCGTATGGATGGGCTTGAAGATTGAGTTTAATGCCTTCTTTTTCAAAGACGGGCAGAAGCTCATCCATGGATTTGATGAATTTTTCTTCACTTGTTAAAGGATCATATTTTGAACCGCTGAATTCACTGTTCATCAAATCCACATCAAGATCAACCGCAATTTCGATCGCTCTTTTCCAGTTGCGTACCGCAGCCTGGCGGCGGTCTTCTTCAGGACCCGCCCAGTGGTAAAGCGGAAGGAGTGATGAAAGCTTAACACCTGTATCCCTTAAAAGCCGCTTTAATTGTTTGATTTTTGCTGAATCGACTTTCGGATATTTATAGAATGGGCAAAAATCCTCGCGCGGCGATAGTTCAATATATTCATAGCCAAGCTCCGCCGTTTTATAGACCATTTCCTCTAACGTTAAATCATCTCGATACATTGATGGATCTAATGCTAATTTCATATTATCACTCCTCTTATTTTAGTTTTCTACTGTTGTAAACGATTGATAGAATTCCGGTTTTTCCTTCAATTCAACCTTTTCTTTTTGTCCAGATTCCTGGGCTTTTACACACGCGTCAGTCGTAACGGCAGCAATATAGCCGTCCCATGCCGTCGGCCCGCTGACTTCGCCTTTTTTCTGGATCGAATCAATGAAGTCTTGGATTTCCACATCGTACGCATCCACAAAGCGTCTCTGCCAATCCATTAGAATGTTTGTGCTGAATTTCCCTTCTTTTCTCATGCTGATGCTTGATGGTTCAGGAAGCTTGATGATGCCGTCTTCTCCAACAATCTCACATTGAATGTCATAGCCGTATTTACAGTTCACAAAGATTTCAGCATTAATGACGATACCGCCTTTTGTTTCAATGACTACGATTTGCGGATCTTTTAAGTGCGGCAGGGCGTTTTTCGATTTTTTCGGATAGATGACTTGAACGGACTCGTAGTCATCATTGACGAGCCAGTGCAGCACATCAATTTCATGAACGAGCGTATCAACAACTGCCATATCAGTCGTATAATTTCCCGCTACAGTCGGGTTGCGGTGCGCACAGTGAATCATCAGCGGCTCGCCGATCACATTGTTATCGAGCGCTTCCTTCAGCTGTACGTAACCGCTGTCATAACGGCGCATAAAGCCGACTTGAACGAGGCGTTTCCCCACTTTCATTTCTTCTTCGACGATGCGCATACATCCATCAGCAGTTGTCGCAAGCGGTTTTTCACAGAATACATATTTCTGGGCTTTAATGGCTTTCAAAACACTCGATTCATGCGCAGGCCCCCAGCTTGTCACTAGGACAGCATCTACATTTTCAGCTGCCAGAAGGCTGTCATCATCAGGATATACTGCTGCATTTAATTGGTAGTGCTCGACGACGTTCTGTGCGGCTTCTTGATTCACATCCGTTACAGCCACAATTTCTGCGCCGGACAGTTTGTTTGTGATGCGGTTAATGTGTTCTTTTCCGATTGCTCCAGTTCCAATAACACCAATACGTAAACTCATTGACAGCCACTCCTTCTGTTGGTTACATCATTTTGCTTTCTTTGCCTTGCTTTACGTGATTGTAAGGCGATCCGTAGAGTTCCTCTTGAATTTGTTCAAGTGACTTGCCAGACGTATTCGGCGCGAAGAGAAGCCCGATGATCATACTGGCCGTCACACATCCGAGGAGAATTGCAGCCATCGTTCCAATGCCGAAATTGGTCATAATCATTGGGACAAACAGACTCCAAATCCCTATTGAAATACGGACGAGGAAAAACATCAGTCCTTGTGCAGAAGCACGATATTGCGTAGGAAAGATTTCACTGGCCCATAACTGATAGTTCGCTTGCTGTCCGGCTCCGTTATTGATGCCGATCACGACAATAAACAGGAGCAGAACCGGCAGGCCTTCAACCGGCAGCAGAAACAGTGACCAGCCGATCACTGCCATAAAAGCTGCGATTCCAAAAACACGTTTTCTATATTGATCTGCAAAAGGCATGAAGATCAAGGCGACCCCCAGTCCGGTAAAGATAAACAGTCCCATTTGCAAAAGATTTGCCATATTGGCAGATACCCCGCCGACCTGCTGGTAAATGTATGGCATAAAAAAGCCCATCACCCCGGCGGCTAAATTCCAAACCAGGTACACACCCATCAAAAACAGGATGCTTTTTAGATACATAGGCTTGAGCAAATCAAAGTACGATGTTTTGTTTAATACAGCCGGCTTCTCTGTTTGTGTGTCTGCGGGCTGATTTTTCTGCTGCCATGCATCTGACTCAGGAAGTCTGATTCTGAGGACGTACGTAATCAGCGCAATGACCAGCAGATGGGCAAACACGATTTTATTTCCCAAGAGACCTAAGTCACCGACCAATACGGAGAGAAGCAGCACAACGACTGCCCCCGCGGCCCAAGCGACCTGTGCGACTCCGCAATGGCGGGCCCGGTTTTTCTTAGGGGCGTTTTCCGCGATAATGGTCCACGATGCGGTGATATCAGCGCCAACCGATAACCCGATAATCATGTAACCGCTTAACAACATGGGGAAATTGACTCCAAACAGGACTAAACAAATCCCCAGAGCGTAAACGAGCATGCTGTTGGTATAAACAGCTTTCCGCCCAACTCTATCCGCCAGAAATCCGCCGAGCAAAGCGCCGACAGCGGCAGAAATGGCATTTGCGCTCAACGCGCCAAGCAGTCCGATTTGGGTATCTGACAGTTTCAGGTAACTGACCCATAACGATAAACCAGCAGATCCAGCCACAATCGAACCGGCATCAATATAGTTGGCCAAGGCAGCCGCGATGGTCCGTTTATTGAGGGCCGAATCTGCAATGGTATTGCCCATATATTCACTCCCCCTCTAGTTATTTCGCCACACCCAACAATTGCTTATCAATGTAGTTTCTGGCGATCAATGCGTACTCCAGCGGGTTTGCGATATCGGGATCCTGTTCAGCCTCAACAACAATCCACCCGGAATAATTGTGCTTTAACAGCAGCTGATACACTTCTTTAAAATCAATGCATCCGTCACCGGGAACCGTAAACATGCCTTGTAAAAACGATTGCTGAAACGATTTCCCTTCGAGTTTGCATTGTTCCATGACATTCAGACGGGCGTCCTTAAAATGCACGTGTTTAATGCGATCAATATGCTTTTCCAGCATGCCCATGTAATTGCCGTCAGAAATATATGAATGGCCTGTATCATAGAGGAGATGCACATGTGCATGGTCTGTTCCCTCCATCAGGCGGTCCACTTCTTCCGCTGTTTGGACACCAGTACCGAGGTGGTGATGATATACCAGCTTTAAGCCATGCTGAGCGGCAATTTTCCCAAGATGATTTAATCCTTCACAAAGCCGTTGCCATTCCTCATCAGTAAAATGCGGCTTCTCTGTAAACACGTTTTTCTCAAGGCTTTGCACGCTGTAGGTTTGTTCAGAGACAACTGCGACATCCGCATTCACTTGCTGCAAATACTCACAATGCAGGGTAAAAGCCTTCGCGGTTTCACCGAGTCCGTCACGCAAAATGAAGCTGCTGAACCATTTTCCGGCAATGCGCAAATTGCGAAGCTTAAGCTCTTTATTGAGGATGGCAGGCTCGGGGAAAAAGCCCCCGACTTCCGTCCCTTGAAAACGTGCGACGACAATATCACTTAACAAATGCTGAAGTGTATTTCCCGCTCCAATTTCAGGCATATCATCATTCCGCCACCCAATGGGAGCGATCCCCCACAGGATTTCATGTTTGCCCATCATGTTGCCTCCCCTCTAATACTGCTTAGCAGATTCGAGCATTTTCTCTTTTGCTTCGTATGCTTTTTGAACGCTTTCTTGTTCAGATACTTCAGCTACTCCGACATGCCACCAGCTGTCATAGCCGTCCGTCATTGTTTTTGGCAGCACTTTCATTTCAATCAACGTTGAAACGTCTTGTTTCTTCGCATCCTCTAACGCCGCTTTTAACTCTTCCACTGTGTTAGCACGGTACGTTTTCGCACCGTAACCCTCAGCGACTTTCGCGTAATCGACATTCAAGATTTGGTTATCATCTGTGCGGAACTCACAATAGTAGCTGCCGCTCCCGTGGTCCATTTGCAGGTTATTGATACATCCAAAACCAGAGTTGTCAAAAAGCAGCACATTGATTTTCTTGTTGTACTGAATCGCCGTAATCAGCTCGGAGTGAAGCATCAGGAAGCTGCCGTCCCCGACAATGGAATACACTTCTCTATCAGGGTGGGCTAATTTAAGCCCCAGTGTCCCGGACACTTCATAGCCCATGCAGGAGTATCCGTACTCCAGGTGATACGTATTTGGAACATTAGAATGCCACAGACGCTGCAAATCTCCAGGAAGAGAGCCTGCCGAACAGATAATCACGCTGTCTTCAGGAATGGTCTCGTTGATCGTCAGCAATGCTGTTGTTTGCGGAAGCTCCGTATTCAACGCGTCAGCATATTCATTTAGAACCTCTTGAGAGAAATGATGTTTGATTTCCGGATCAAATGCTTCCCGTTTAAACGTCACTTTGCTGAGGCGTTCACGTTCAGCGAGCCATTCGTCCTTCAGCTCCTTGATTGTTGAACCGAATTCACTCTTATAGCCTTCAAGCAAGCCGTGCAGTTTGCCAAGCGTCACTTTCGCATCCGCTACTACTTGGAACGCATCGAGTTTATACGCCTGCATTCGGCTGACATTGATGTTCAGAAACTTCGCTTTATCAAAATCAAAAGCGGTCTTAGAAGATGTCGCAAAATCTGTATATCTTGTGCCGATACCGATAATCAAATCAGCTTGGCGGGCCGCTTTATTTGCCGCAAGTGTACCTGTGATGCCCATTCCGCCGAGGTTATTCGGAAAATCAGCTTCAACTGTCGATTTTCCTGCCTGCGTTTCAACTAACGGAATGGCATACGCTTCAGAAATGGCAACCAATTCATCGCGCGCACCGGAGTATTTTGCGCCTCCGCCGACGAGGATCACAGGATTTTTGCTGGCTTTAATCAGCTCCGCCGCACCTTGAAGCTCACGCTCGCTCGGCTGCATGCGATCAATATAGTGAACCCGTTTGACGAAGAAACTCTCATCGAAATCGTACGCTTCACCTTCGACATCCTGAGAAATGCAAATGGTCGCCGGGCCTGCTTTGGCCGGATCAGTCATGACTTCAAAAGCGCGAAGCAAGCTGCTCATCAGCTGCTCAGGGCGTGTAACGCGATCCCAGTATCTCGATACAGGTTTCAATGCATCGTTTGTCGTAACCGCCGCACTGTATTCTTGCTCCATTTGCTGCAGTACAGGATCTGGCTGTCTTGTCGCAAATGTATCTGCCGGAATCAAGAGAACAGGAATGTTGTTTGCCAATGCAGTGCCGGCTGCCGCCACTAAGTTGGCCGCTCCCGGTCCGACAGATGTTGAGACCGCATAAATTTTTCTTCTCAGCATTTGCTTGCTGTACGCCATTGCGGCATGCGCCATTCCTTGTTCATTTTTCCCTTGGTATACTTTTAAATGGCCTGCATCCTGCTCAAGCGCCTGCCCAATCCCTAATACATTTCCATGGCCAAAAATCGTGAAAATCCCTTCAACAAAAGGCTCTTCTTTTCCATCAACATGGATGTACTGCTGGTTTAAGAATTTAATCAGTGCTTGTGCTGTTGTTAAGCGAATTTTCTTACCCACAAACGATCCCACCTTTACTCGATCTTTTTCAATTATGACTGTGCTTCAATAAGCTGTACGATTTCTTCCGCTGTCGGCATGGCTTCCGATGAGCTGTGCTTGCTGACAACAATGGAGGCTGACGCGCTGCCGTATTTCAATGCGGTTTCAATGTCTTTTCCGCTGACAAGCCCGTAGATAAAGGCCGAAGCATACGAATCACCGGCCCCAAAGGTTTTCAGCACGTTTGTTTTGTACGCTTGGGCGCGGAAGACTTCGCCCGATTTGCTGTATGCGTAAGAGCCTTCTACGCCGTGCTTGATGACGACGAGATCGGCTGAATGCTCAAATAAAGAATTGACAGACTCTTCATTGCTGCCGCCTGTGCGGTTTTCCATGACATCGAATTCATCCCGTGTTCCGATGACGATATCGGACTGCTCAGCGACCAAAGAATAGTAAACGGCTGTTTCATCCGCTGACTGCCAAGTGTATGGACGATAATCCAGTTCGAATACGACTTTTACCTGATGCTTTTTTGCATATTGAATGGCTTTTATCACCGCTTCCCGAGACGGGCTTTTGGCGAGCGCTGTACCGGAAACGAGCAGCATTTTCGCATTGGCGATATAGTCCTCGCTTACCTCCGATGGCTCAAGATAAAGATCCGCTACGTCATCACGGTACATTAAGATGCTGCATTCTTCCGGACTCAGAATCTCAGTAAAAGCAAGACCAGCTTTATGCCCTTCCTTATCAACGATCATTTGCGTTGTGTCTACGCCGGTGTTTCTCATATAGGACTCTATGAACCTTCCATGCTGGTCATCTGGAATTTTGCCGATAAAGCCCGCTTTTAAGCCGAGCTTTGAGCTGCCAATCGCGATATTCGCAGGCGAACCGCCGACGTATTTCGAAAATGTCATTGTTTCTTCCATTGGACGATTGTATTCAACCGCGTTCAGATCAATACACGCCCGACCGATGGCAACAATATCAAAGTCCTTCTCTTCATTGAATGTATACTTCATCGTAAACAGCCACTCCTCACTTGTTAGCGTTCTAAAATCCACTCATGAGCCGGATCATTATGAAACTTCCACTTTCGCGTCGGCCCTGCCATGACATTTAAATAGTAGGAAGTATATCCGTCCGGCACACCAACCGGATGATATCCCGCAGGAACAATGACAACGTTTTCATTTTCTACAGTCATTGTCTCGTCAATGGAGCGGTCGTCAGTGTATACGCGCTGAAATACAAAGCCTTGGCCCGGATCTAATTCATGGTAGTAGGTTTCTTCCAAGAAGGATTCCTCAGGCAGGTTGTCTTGATCGTGTTTATGAGGCGGGTAGCTGGACCAGTTTCCGCTGTCTGTATACACTTCAACCACTAAAAGGCTGTTAGCTGAAGGGTCTGAATCCGGAAGAATGTTGTGAACGGTCCGTTTGTTCGAAAACTTTCCGCGATGTTCAATCCCGTTGTCTTCCGCCTTGATCAGCTTTGTCGGAAGCTGTTTCTCTGATGGCGAATAGCAAAGCGCCACTCTCGCATCACTCACTGCCGTAATCTCAAAGGCACGGTCATTGGAGATATAGACGCTGTCTGTCGGTTTTCTCTCAAATACGCTTTCACGCGTACCGATATGTTCAAACGTAGATTCATGATCCGTCACTGTGATTTTTCCCGTCACTGCCACAATGCAGATTTCTTGTTTTCTCAATTCATCTGCATAGCTTGCACCGGATGTAAGATCTAACACTTTAAACTCTACATAGGTAAGATCTGAGTTTGATTTCGTTACGTCATGCACAAGGTTGACGCCTTTTGATACTTCATTCGACTGCGGCTTACGCAACAAATGACTCATGGTTAAGCCCTCCTCTTTCTATGGTAAGAATGAGTCCGAACAGCGCAGAGACACGCCGTTCGGCTGTTCGTCGTTTAGTTGAAATCAGGTGCCGGGTATCTTGCCGTCACCACTTTTTTACGCGTGTAGAAGTCAACGCTGTCTTTACCGTTCGCATGCAGCGTTCCAAAGAATGAAGATTTCCAGCCTGAGAATGGGAAGAACGCCATCGGTGCCGGCACACCCAGGTTGATGCCGAGCATTCCCGCATCAATGTTTTCACGGAAGTAGCGGATGGCATTTGAGTTCGATGTGAACAAGCAGGCGCCGTTCGCAAACTCAGACTTGTTGGCAATCTCAATGGCTTCTTTCAGGTTTTTCACGCGGATGACGGATAAGACCGGAGCGAAAATTTCATCTTTCCAGATCGTCATCTCTGTCGTGACGTTATCGAAGATTGTCGGACCAACAAAGTAGCCGTCGTCAGATACGTTTTCACGTCCGTCACAAACGAGTCTCGCGCCTTCTTCCAGCCCTTTTTCAATATAGCTGAGCGTGCGTTTCTTGTTGTCCTCGCGAATAACCGGTCCTAAAAACACGCCGTCATCAAGGCCGTTTCCGATTTTAATCTCAGCCACTTTTTCCTGCAGCTTCGCCATGAATTCATCAGCGATACCTTCTTCAACTGTCACAACCGCACAAGCCATGCAGCGTTCTCCAGCTGAACCGAAGGCTGCTCCGATGATGTTTGTGACCGTGTCTTCGAGATTCGCATCATTCAGGACAATCGTGTGGTTTTTCGCGCCTGTCAGAGATTGAACACGTTTTAAGTTTTCGCTACCTTTTTTGTAGACGTATTCGCCAACAGGCTTAGAGCCAACAAATGAAATCGCTTTAATTTCAGGATGCTCCAGAATGCCGTTTACCACATCATGTGCACCATATACGACGTTGAAAACACCTTTAGGAAGACCCGCTTTTTCGAAGAGCTCAACCAATTTCTCCGTTAACAGCGGCGTACGCTCAGACGGTTTTAAAATAAATGTGTTGCCGAGTGCAATGGCCATTGGGAACATCCAGCAAGGAACCATCATCGGGAAGTTAAATGGTGCGATTCCGCCGACAACTCCAATTGGGTAGCGATAGTTGGCCGCTTCAACATCCGTCGCAATAGATGCAAGTGAGTCTCCCATCATCAGAGAAGGCGCGCCTGCCGCGAACTCAACGTTTTCAATCCCTCGTCCCACTTCTCCCAGAGCTTCTTTTGTGTTTTTGCCGTTTTCGATGGTGATTAGATGAGCAAGTTCTTCTTTATGCTGAGACAGCAGCTGCTGGAAGTTAAATAGAATTCTCGCACGGCGCGGAACCGCCACTTTCGACCATGTTTTAAATGCCTCAGCCGCTGTTTGAGTCGCGTAATCAATGTCTTCTTTTGTAGAAATCGGCACTTGGCACAGCACTTCTTTCGTTGCCGGATTGATAACGTCTTCATATTGATCTGTTTTGCTTTCAACCCATTCACCGTTGATATAGTTTTTTAATCTTCTGATTTCTGCCATTCTTATTGCCTCCTTCATTAGTAAACACATACACTTGTATGGATGGTTCAGGATAGATTCATATGATAAGAATTAAACGCTTTCAAAAAAACCAAAAAAAATCAATGGTTAGATACATGTGTTATGCAAGCAACCATCTCATCACTGAAATCACATATGTCAGGTTACTTCTTGGTCATTTCTTGGTTATATTCTAATCGTATAATACCCATAAGTCAATCATAAACACTAAATTTTCTCATTATTTTTATTATACTAATCTTTCAACAATGGAAGAGATCGCCTGGAAGTTCGGTGAGTCTTGAAAAAAAATTATACCAATGTTATCATTTTTTAAGCAACTATTGATTAACTTTTGATTTTTATTATATATTTACATTACTTTAAGATTCAAGAAGGAGTTTTTTGTATGAAACTGATGCGGATACAGGAAATGGAGGAGTACATTTTATCGCATGGCACTGTTTCCTTAGATGAGCTGTGCCAGGTTTTCAATGTCTCGAAAAACACAGTCAGACGCGATATCAACAAGCTAACGGAAAAGGGTGCCATCGAAAAAGTATACGGCGGCGTAACATCAATTGAGAAAACCGCATTGGTTCCTTTTGAGAATCGCACCATCCAGCACCAAGATGAGAAAACAAAAATTGCCCATTACGCCTCCCGTTTTATTGAAGACCATGACTTAATCTTCATTGACTCAGGAACAACGACCAAATCGATTCTCGATACACTTGATCCGAACAAAAATGTCACCATTTTAACCAACAGTTTGGATATTATCAATGCGGCGGCGGCTTTGAAACATATCAACTTAATCATCATCGGAAACAACTATAAAAGAAAAACACGCTCCTTTGTCGGCATGGATGATCCCGGTACCTTGGAGAAGTACAATATCAACAAAGCCTTTATGTCCGCAACCGGAACAACACTGACACATGGATTGACCAATTCGGATCTGCTCGAGTACGACATTAAAAAGAGGATTTCTGAAAAAGCGAAAGAAGTGTATTTATTGGCCGATCATTCTAAATTCGGAAAATCAACGCTGCTGACCTATGCGCCCTTTGACAGGCTGCATTGTATTGTGACATCTCAGCCGTTAGATGACGAGTACACGCAGTACTGCCATGAGCACCAAATCGGCATTCATCTAGCTTAACGTTTACAATAGTATTGAGAGTCTTTCATCAATTTTATTTCAGGAGGTAGATCATGAAAAAAGCAACGCTCGGAAAATCAGACCTGCAGGTATTCCCTATCGGATTAGGAACAAATGCTGTAGGAGGACATAACCTCTACCCGAATCTGAATGAAGAAACCGGAAAAGAATTGGTTCGCGAGGCCATTCGCAATGGCGTGACCATGTTAGATACCGCTTACATTTATGGGATCGGCCGTTCCGAAGAATTAATTGGTGAGGTGCTGCGCGAATTCAACCGCGAAGATGTCGTCATCGCCACGAAAGCCGCACACCGAAAAGAAGGAAATGACTTTGTCTTTGATAATTCACCAGCATTTCTTAAAAAATCGGTTGATGAAAGCCTGAAGCGTTTGAAAACTGATTATATCGATCTGTTCTACATTCACTTCCCGGATGAACATACGCCGAAGGATGAAGCGGTTAACGCACTGAATGAAATGAAGCAAGCCGGAAAAATCCGTTCCATCGGTGTATCCAATTTCTCTTTAGAGCAATTGAAAGAAGCAAACAGAGACGGATTAGTAGATGTATTGCAAGGCGAATACAACCTGTTAAACCGTGAAGCGGAAAACACATTCTTCCCGTATACGAAGGAGCATAATATTTCATTTATTCCTTACTTCCCGCTCGTGTCTGGATTATTGGCAGGAAAGTATACAGAAGATACAACGTTCCCTGAAGGAGACCTGCGAAACGAACAGGAGCACTTCAAGGGTGAGCGTTTCAAAGAAAATATCAGAAAGGTCAACAAGCTTGCGCCAATTGCTGAAAAGCACAACGTGGACATCCCTCACATCGTATTGGCTTGGTATTTGGCAAGACCGGAAATCGATATTTTAATCCCTGGCGCAAAACGTGCCGATCAGCTGCTTGATAACATCAAAACAGCTGACGTGACGCTTTCTCAAGAGGATATTTCATTTATTGATCAGCTGTTCGCATAAGAAAAAACAGCCTTCTCCATTGGGAAGGCTGTTTTTATTTGCCCATAAATTGGTTTGATTTTGATGTAAAACTTACAAAAAGAGCCATGAATCCGATAAAATAAAGGGAGTTTATCTCAGAAAGAAAGTGATTGAAATAGCTAAATATGATATGAAAGATTGATATGACGCTAGAATAAGCTCATCTGTCTGACCCCCTCTTTCACTTTTGCTGATGATTCAAACCAGAAATAACGGGCCGTTGCAGCCTATGGAGGAAACAGAATGAAACTGAAATATGTAAAAGCCTTAGTTGCAGTAACCGTTGCTTTAGGTGTACTGCTGCCATCAACCATTTCTCATGCAAAAAGTTTTAGTGGCCGCTCATCATCCAGTCACAGCAGCCGAAGTTCAAGCTCGTCATACAGCGGAAGCTATAAATCCAGCCCGAAATCCAGCTACAGTTCAGGATCAAGCTCTTCAAGCAAAAACTCCAAAACGTCTGATGATTCATCATCATCGATTTCGCTGAAAAAGAAATCTTCCGATAAGACAAGCTCATCAAGCTCTAAAACATCGTCAGGCACGTTTTCCGGTGCCACATCAAAAGTAAGCGGAAAGACATACAGCGGAAAAACATCTAAAGCTTATGTTGGCGGACGTTATGTTTCAGTGAATCATTATTACAATGCAGGATTCTCGCCATCAGGATGGTTTGGCTATTATAGCGGATTCACAACGAGCATGTTCATGATCAGCATGATGCACCCTTGGGGTTACACCTATCATCCAGTCGGGGGCCCAGGCTATGTTTCTTATGGCCCTTCGCCTATTGCCTGGATCGTTGATGTCATCGCTTTGATCATTATTTTAATCATTGTCATTGCAATCATTCGCGCATTTAAAACACCGAAGACATACAGAAGGAGCTTTTAGGTAATGAAATTAGTATTAAACGAGCAAGAAATTGTAGACGGGATTTGTGTGTATATTTCTAATGAAGAAGAGATTTACCCTGAAGACGTTGAAGTAAAAGAGCTGTCTTACAACAAGCGTACAGGATTTTTCGCTGAAGCCAAATATGGCCTGCATCACAAGCAGCTTGAGTCGGATGACATTTCAGAAGGCATTATTCAGTTCTTAGAGGAGTACCATAACTTCAATCCAGACGTTACCGTCGTTGAATTGCAGTTTGATAAGAAAAAAGGATTCTCCGCCTTGGTTTTCGTCAACGAGGGAGAAGCATAAAAATGTCCTAATTAAAACCTTACTCCGGGCGAGTAAGGTTTTTTTATGTTTTTTCCTCCCGTCCATGAAATGCTGTAATTACTGTTTCCTGTTTTCATTGGATCTGCCATCATTGTGATCCTCGCTATCGTGATCAATAACTTGCGTAAAAACCGCCAATATCCCTCGTTTTGGCTTTGAATTTCCTTTTGTGAAATCAAGATTTTTTCAAACAAATGTTTCAAATCGATTAGGAAAAGGGTACTACTCTATTAACTTTGTTAAATATAGTACATACTCATTGGCTCAAAGACTGAGGAGGAACATTTGTGAAGATAAATATAAGGAAATATTTGATCTACTTTTTCGGCGCTTTAGGGGGGCTGCTTTACGGTTACGATACGGGCGTCATCTCGGGCGCGCTGCTATTTATCAACAATGATATCCCTTTAACAACACTGACAGAAGGATTGGTTGTCAGCATGCTGCTACTCGGCGCGATTTTTGGTTCCGCATTCAGCGGGACGTGCTCCGATCGCTGGGGCAGGAGAAAAGTCGTATTTGTCCTTTCCATCATTTTTATCATTGGGGCGCTCGCTTGTGCGTTTTCTCAAACCGTCACCATGCTAATAATGTCTCGGGTCATTCTCGGTTTAGCCGTAGGCGGTTCAACGGCGCTGGTGCCTGTCTACCTTTCAGAAATGGCGCCGACAAAAATCCGCGGAACACTCGGCACGATGAACAACCTAATGATTGTCACCGGTATTTTACTTGCATATATCGTAAACTTTCTATTCACACCGTTTGAAGCGTGGCGCTGGATGGTGGGGCTGGCTGCGGTTCCTGCCGTGCTTTTATTAATCGGGATCGCGTTTATGCCGGAATCGCCAAGATGGCTCGTGAAGCGCGGACGTGAAGATGAAGCAAAACGAATCATGAAAATCACTCATGATCCAAAAGATATTGAAATAGAATTGGCGGAGATGAAGCAAGGGGAAGCTGAGAAAAAAGAAACAACACTCGGCGTGTTAAAAGCCAAATGGATTCGTCCCATGCTTTTAATTGGGGTCGGTCTTGCTATATTCCAGCAGGCTGTCGGCATTAACACGGTGATATACTATGCGCCAACCATTTTTACAAAGGCTGGCCTTGGTACGTCAGCTTCTGCACTCGGCACAATGGGAATCGGTGTCCTCAACGTCATCATGTGTATCACCGCCATGATCTTAATTGACCGTGTCGGCCGCAAAAAGCTTCTGATCTGGGGAAGTGTCGGCATTACGCTGAGCTTGGCCGCACTATCGGCTGTGCTCCTGATGCTGGGGCTCTCTACATCAACAGCTTGGCTCACCGTCGTATTTCTCGGAGTTTATATCGTATTCTACCAGGCGACATGGGGGCCGGTGGTTTGGGTGCTCATGCCTGAGCTCTTCCCGTCCAAAGCACGCGGAGCAGCGACAGGGTTCACCACTTTGGTGCTATCCGCAGCCAACCTGATCGTGTCGCTCGTCTTCCCGCTCATGCTCAGCGTAATGGGCATCGCATGGGTCTTTATGATTTTCTCAGTCATTTGTCTTCTCTCATTTTTCTTCGCCCTTTACATGGTTCCTGAAACCAAAGGGAAAAGCTTGGAAGAAATTGAAGCAAGCTTGAAACAACGTTTTAAAAGAAAGAACAACAGACAAAGCCGTGTACTCAATGAACGGACGTCATAAATAAAAAAAGGAATCGTCTCATTTGGACGATTCCTTTTTTATTCTTACACCATTACTTTGCACATATTGTTCGTAAATTCCACAGGGTCCTGAATTGGCAGACCTTCGATCAGAAGCGCCTGATTGTACAGGAGATATGTGTACAGGCTTAGTTTCTCTTTATCTTGTTCGAAAGCGTTCTGCAGCGTCTTGAATACCTCGTGATTCGGGTTGATTTCCAGCACTTTGTCCGCTTTTACATTTTGGCTTTCCGGCATCGCATTTAAGATTTTTTCCATCTCGATTGTCACTTCACCGTCAGCTGCAAGGCAGACCGGATGAGATTTGAGGCGTTTCGATACTCTGACGTTTTTCACTTTGCCGGACAGAATATTTTTCATTTCCTCAAACAGATCCTTGTACTTGCTTTCCTCCTCTTCAGACTGCTTTTGATCCTCATCTGAATCGATGCCAAGGTCGCCGCTTGATACAGATTTAAACTCTTTTTCTTGATATGAAGCGAGCATCTTGATCGCAAATTCATCAATATCCTCTGTAAAGTAAAGAATTTCATAGCCTTTGTCCGCTACCATTTCCGTTTGCGGCAGTTTTTCAATCCGATCGTATGAATCACCGGTCGCGTAGTAAATATATTTCTGCTCTTCAGGCATTCTGGATACATACTCGTCTAGGCTGACCAGTTTTTTCTCTTTGGAAGAGAAGAATAATAAGAGATCCTTCAATTGATCTTTATTCGCGCCAAAATCATTGTACACGCCGAACTTCAGCTGTCTGCCGAATGATTTGTAGAAGGTCTCATATTTTTCTCTGTCTTTTTTCAGCAGGCTCTGCAGCTCGCTTTTGATCTTTTTGCTGATGTTTTTCGCAATCAGCTTCAGCTGGCGGTCATGCTGCAGCATTTCTCTGGAAATGTTCAGCGACAGATCCTCAGAATCGACCATACCCTTTACAAAGCTGAAGTGGTCCGGCAGCAGATCCGCGCATTTGTTCATAATCAGCACGCCGTTGGAATACAGCTCCAAGCCTTTCTCATATTCCTTAGAGTAATAGTCAAACGGCATGTTTTCAGGAATAAATAGAATCGCGTTGTAACGAACGGCACCATCCACACTGATATGAACATGTGTGAGCGGTTTATCAAATCCGTAATGCTTTTCAGAATAGAACGTTTCATAGTCCTCATCTGTCAGCTCGCTCTTGTTTTTTCTCCAGATCGGCACCATGCTGTTGACCGTCTGTTCTTCCTGCACCTCTTCAAATTCATTCTCGCTGCCTTCCTTCGGCTTGTTAACTGTTGTATCCATTTTGATCGGGTAGCGAATGAAGTCGGAGTACTTTTTGATGATCGCTTTTAAACGATATTCTTCTAAAAATTCATCATAGCTCTCATCTTCCGTGTTCTCTTTGATCTTCAGAATAATGTCTGTGCCGACAGAATCCTTTTCACACGGCTCAATTGTGTAGCCGTCCGCGCCTGCAGACTCCCATTTATACGCTTCTTCACTGCCGAGCGCCTTACTGATAACGGTCACCACGTCGGCAACCATAAACGCCGCATAAAATCCGACACCGAATTGCCCGATGATGTCATGGCCGTCCTTCAGTTCGTTTTCTTTTTTAAACGCAAGAGAGCCGCTTTTGGCGATCGTACCGAGGTGCTGTTCAAGCTCGTCCTTTGTCATTCCGATCCCTGTATCCGTGATTGTCAGCGTTCTCGCACCTTTGTCAGCCGCAACTTTTATGTAGTAATTGTCTTTATCGAAGGTTAGCGCATCATCAGTCAGCGCTTTGTAATAGATTTTGTCAATCGCGTCACTCGCATTGGAAATTAACTCGCGCAGAAAAATTTCTTTTTGGGTGTAAATGGAATTAATCATCATATCCAGCAGTCGTTTGGACTCTGCTTTAAACTCTTTTTTGGCCATTCCGCTCGCTCCTTTTTCATGCTTTGTGATGTTATGTAAACTCTTTTCAGCATCTATTTATCACAAATGATGACTTCTGTCAATATGGTTTTCATCAAAGAACGATAGATGCATATATATGTCAATTTAACATTAGTTGGGTGAGTTTTCACTATTTTTTCTAGACAATCGGATAAGAAAAAGAGAGGATCAGCCTCTCTTTTGTCCTGCATCATTCCAACGGCCAAACTCCCGCTTCATCCAAATATGCACCGGATAGAAAAACAAACAGAACGGTATCAGAAACAATAGATTATGCCATGACGCATTCAGAAGTGCGCTAGCTGTAACCGGAAACGTAATCTCTTGCAATAAAAAAGAGATGACAGTCAGCACAGCAAACGCAGCCGGAATCGTGACAAGACAATAAAATTTGAGTTCCTTCTTATGCTGTATCTTCAAAACACATAAAACCTCCCACAATTTCTCATTCATCTTACCATATGCAGGTATTACTTTTTTCACATGTTTATCACTGCACACAGCGGGAAGACAAATAAAAAAGGAGGATTCTTGTTATGGGACGATTAGAAAACAAAACAGCTGTGATCACAGGCGCCGCGACAGGCATTGGGCAAGCGACGGCAGAGGTTTTTGCCAATGAAGGCGCGCGTGTGATTGTCGGCGACATTAATGAAGATCAAATGAAAGAGACAGTCGAAACGATCAGACAAAACGGAGGACAGGCTGAAGCTTTTCATCTTGATGTGTCAGATGAAGAAAATGTGAAACAATTTGCTGATCAACTCAAAGACGCGTACGGCACAATTGATATTCTCTTTAACAACGCCGGCGTCGATCAGGAAGGCGGAAAAGTGCACGAATATCCAGTAGATCTGTTTGACCGCATTATCGCAGTCGATCTGCGCGGCACGTTCCTTTGCAGCAAATACCTGATTCCGCTTATGCTAGAAAAAGGAGGCTCCATCATCAACACCTCCTCCATGTCAGGCAGGGCTGCGGACCTTGACCGCTCCGGCTATAACGCCGCAAAAGGCGGTATCACAAACCTGACAAGAGCGATGGCAATTGATTACGCAAGAAACGGCATCCGCGTCAATTCCATCTCACCGGGTACGATTGAAACGCCGCTGATTGACAAATTAGCTGGCACCAAGGAACAGGAAATGGGCGAGAAATTCCGCGAAGCCAACAAATGGATCACGCCGCTCGGCCGACTCGGCAAACCGAAGGAAATGGCGACGGTGGCGCTGTTCCTCGCATCTGACGACAGTTCATACGTCACAGGCGAAGACATCACCGCAGACGGCGGCATCATGGCGTATACATGGCCTGGGAAGATGCTGATTGATGAGAAATGGAAGGAAGAGACGAAATAAGAGAGGGGATTCAGCCCCTCTCTTTTTTGTTTTTCAAAGCAATACAATCTTATACTTCTTCACATCCAAAAACTGCAAAAACTCCCTGGCCAGCACCCTCGGATCGTGCGCCTTTCCCTCATCCAGCCGATACAACATCAAACCGATAATCATAGCGGAAACATAATAAGCATAAAGTTTCTTTCCCGCGCGGATATCAAGCTGCTGATGCAGGTAAAAAGATTCCAGCGCTTTGAACATGCTGGGTATCACATGAGGAATTCCCCATTCAGGATTGAGAAACCGGACAATAGGCGAGCGCTCCGATAACGCAGAAAGCAGGCTGGCAAGCGCCGTCTCAGCTTCCGCTAAAGAAAGCTCATCCGGACTGGCACTCACCGTCAGCCGGTCAATCATATCTGCACACGATTGATGAATCATCGCTTGTACCAGCTCATCTTTATTGGCATAGTGATCATAAAAGGTCGCCCTGCGAATGTTGCTTTTTCTGGTAATATCCGAAATCGTCACCGCCGCATAGTCTTTTTTCTCCGCCAATACGTCCAGCAACGCCTCCTGCAGCGCCTGTCTCGTGCGGACAACACGACGGTCAATTTGCTTGTTCTCCTCCGGCCCCGCTTCAACAGCCTGTCCAAACAGCCAATAAAACCGTTTCTGAGAAACAAGTTCCCATACCTTGTGGCTGATGGCTTCTGGAGACGCAGACGCATCCTCATTCAGCCAGTACAAAATAATCGCATACGTATACAAAGCCCTGTAATGTCCGTAAATCTCCTGCTCCATGGGCGTCAAATTGACATGAATCGGAGACAGCATGACATCCTGCTGAAACACATCTTTAAAAAATCGGTGGAAATTTTGATACGGTACGTTGTCTCTAACCATCATTGCTGAGAAGAAAGATTGATGCTGATGAACAAAAGACAATGTCGGATGCACGGTTTGCCGCTTTTGGCTGAGATGAAGTGTATCCATATGCTTGAACGCTTCATAGAGCGCTTCGCTCAATCCTTCCTGCATGTCACCCATCAAATCCTCAATGATGGAAAACTTATCCTCGTAATAAAGATAGAGTGTCCCGCGGCTCACTTGTGCGTGTTCAGCAATTTCTTTCATTGTAATCTGTCGAATATCCCTTTTTTCTAATAAATCCAGAAGCGCCTGTTTGATTTGAGCCTCAGCAGATTCCGGCAAAAGAGTCACCTCCAAACTTAGACAGATGTTCGATATATGTACGGTAACGTATAGATGATTCTCCGTTGTCTTTCTTATAGAAAAGATACCACTTTATAATAGTTCCGAGATAAGCAGAAAGCAAATGAGGGGGATTTTACAATGGAACAGCAAGTAAAAGACGACATTCAGCGCGTCTTCCAGCTTCAGAAAAAACAGCAAAAAGTGCTGCGTGCTTCAACAGCGGAACAGCGCAAAGAAAAGCTTCAGCGCTTTTTGGATTCCGTCATCGCACATGAAGAGGAAATCATTGAAGCGATCCGCAAAGACGTGCGGAAGCCGTATCACGAGGTCAAAAAAGCAGAAATCGAAGGTACAAAAAAAGCGATCAGAGATAATATGAACAACCTGGAAACATGGATGACACCCAAAGAAGTCGGTTCATCCTTAAGCTCTGATGCCAACGGAATCCTCATGTACGAGCCTAAAGGCGTTACGCTTATACTCGGTCCGTGGAACTACCCGTTTATGCTGACGATGGCGCCGCTTGCCGCTTCTATCGCAGCAGGAAACAGTGCCATTGTGAAGCTGTCAGACTTTACGATGAACACGAGCAACATTGCCGCAAAAGTCATCCGAGATGCTTTCGACGAAAAAGAAGTTGCCATTTTTGAAGGAGAGGTTGAAGTGGCCACTGAGCTTCTTGATCAGCCGTTCGACCACATTTTCTTCACCGGAAGCACAAATGTGGGAAAAATCGTCATGACAGCAGCCGCCAAGCACTTGGCATCTGTCACGCTTGAGCTTGGCGGCAAGAGTCCGACCATCATCGACAGTGAATACGACTTAATGGACGCAGCGAAAAAAATTGCTGTTGGCAAGTTCGTAAATGCCGGTCAAACCTGCATCGCGCCGGATTATGTCTTCATTAAAAAAGACGTGCAGGACAAGTTCGCGGGCATTTTACAAACCATCGTCAACGCAGGATTTATGGAAGATGATTACACGCCGGATCGAAACAAATTTACGCAAATTGTCAATGACCGCAACTTTAACCGCGTCAAAGCTTTATACGACGATGCCATCGAGAAAGGCGCGGAAGTTGTGTTCGGCGGCGTATTTGATGCAAGCGACCGTACGATCTCGCCAACCGTTTTGAAAAACGTTACGCCAGATATGAAGATCATGCAGGAAGAAATCTTTGCACCGATCCTGCCGATGATGAACTATGAAGACATCGATGAAGTCATTGATTACGTAAATGACCGCGATAAACCGCTCGCGCTTTATGTATTCAGCCACAACCAAGACCTGATCGACAATGTCCTTCAGCACACCACATCAGGAAATGCAGCCATCAATGATGTCGTCGTTCATTTCAGTGACGTCAACCTGCCATTCGGCGGCGTGAATACAAGCGGAATCGGCTCTTACCATGGGGTATACGGATTTAAAGAGTTCTCCCATGAAAAAGGTGTGTTTATTCAAGCAGCTAAATAAACATGGTTCAGAGAATCTGCATCCCTTGCAGATTCTCTTTTTCTATCATCCCCAGTTCAGTCATTTTCAGTGAATAAATGTAGTTCACAGAAAAATCATGCATCAGCGAAAATAGAAAACTATGTAAAATCCCTTGTGACAGGTTTCTTTGACGAAGAACGAAAAGCGGCAAAAAACCAAATGATGTTTACAGCCGCTGAAGCGAGACAGAGCACCGTCACAGTGATTACATCAGAAAGCGGATGGTCACTGAATATACTGACCATCAGCACAATGGCGGCAGTAGATAAGTGAATCAGCAAACCCATGCCGCAAAGCGCCGCCATCACAAATTTCATCGCATCCACACCCAGCATGTAAATGAGGATGGGAATGAGATAGAAAACAAGTATCATACCAATTGCCGACCACATACCGATAGAGTTGAACTGATTGGCTGAGGACCCCGTGTCTGCCAGCGGAGAAAGTGAAGCCGCAGCAATCATAGCGCAAAAAAGGAATGCAGAAATCACAGTCAAGATCACCACGCGATTTTTTCTGGACATGATCAATTGACACCTCCTAAAATAGAAATATTAACCTTTATTATCATAAAGGAAAAACTAATAGAAATCGATGGTGTTTCTACCTTAATTTCAGTGTTGTGTTCTATGCCAAAACCTGGTGTAAATACCCAGTATGCGAGGGTCCAAACCCTTCCTCGCTCTCCAGATTCGCTTCAATTAGCTCCCATACCTGCTTGCAGCTCGTGCTCATATCATCCAACCCGTCTGTCGATCAACAGCAGACGTTTCTTGTCGTCCTCACTAAACACCCGATGACCGTTCGCCTTTCGTTTAACCGGCGGAAGCAAGCCGATTTTCTCATCATAACGAACTTCATCCTCAGTCATTTGGCACTGCTTTATGGCTTCTAATAATGTATAAGACATGCTTTTTAATGATCTCTGGTATATTTATATAGTAGAAAAGAAAGGATAAAAGACTCATTTTTCAGTAATATCAGGATTTTATCACCATATCATATTGCAAAAGCTTTTTTTACAAAGTATACTGTTCCAGATTAATTCAAAGGAGAGAGAAATATACATGGAAAAACCGGCAGGATTTTGGATTCGTGTTTTAGCTTATTTGATTGATGGCATTATTGTATCTGTTCCTAGCTATATTATTCTATTTATTATCAATTCGGTATTTATCGCTGGATCCATCGCAACAGACCCATACATGACAAAAGACGAATATATGATGAAATACTTAACGCTTGCCTTTTTGCCAACCATGCTGATTATGATTGTCATCAGTGTGTTATATTACGGGCTGCTTACAGCTTCTAAAATGCAAGGCACGCTCGGCAAGAAAATTCTCGGGCTGAAAGTAGTCAATGAACAAGGCGGACGCGTGTCTATCGGGCAGGCAATCGGCCGTTACTTTGCGTACATATTATCTGGAATTATCTTTTATATCGGTTTTATCATGGTGGCATTCGGAGAGAAAAAGGGCCTGCATGACATCATTTGCCGCACACGGGTTGTATATAAATAATTGAAAACCTGAAAAAGTCTAGACTCCAATATGAGTCTAGACTTTTATTTATCTATGATTTCTTCAAGATCGGCTGCCATTTCATATACGTAAGGCTCCTCCAAAGCCACTCAAACGGCCCCATTCGAAATGCCCGAAGCCACAGGTGGCTGAAAATCATTTGAAGGGCACATACCGCGATCGTGATCAGCACGCCCGCAGCCGGATACACTTTGCCGTATAACCCCAACCCGTAATGATAGAAAATCAACGTACAAATGATTGATTGCATGAGATAGTTGGTAAATGCCATTCTCCCGACTGCGGAAAAGTATTGCAGCGGCTTAGCCAGTCTTGTCTTATGATATAGATACACAATCGTTGTGACGTAGAAAAACATAAGAAAAGGCGCTCCAACCAGCAAACATACTTCTATTTCGGTCACACTGTACAATATATGAGCGCTGATGCCAATGACCAGCCCAGACAGCCATACTCTTTTTAACGCTTTGCGGTGCTTTTCCGGCTGATGCAGCAATCTTGCTTTTGCCGCCGCGGCGCCCAGCAAAAACATACTGAAATATGGGATGGAGGCAAAAAAGAAATTCAGCGGATTATAGGTCAGCATGCCATTCATTGACATATATACGAGACGGTCGTGGATTCGCTGTTCCGCAATGTCTTTCAGGCTGCCGTTTCCGTAAGCATGCAGCGCCTGCTTCGCCTGCTGAATGGCCGCCTGTGCCCATTCTTGACCGTTCGCTTGATGAAAGCTTGCCAAAATAAACGGGAGCGAAAACAGGAGATACAAAGAGACTGCCCATATCAACAGTGTTTTCGGCTTTGCTTTTCTGAACAAAAGGAAAACCAAGCCAAGCAGGGCATATTCCGTTAAGATATCCCCGTCCCATATCAAAAAAGCATGAATGGTACCAAAGATGAAGAGTGCCAATAATCTTCTGATATAAAGCGAGACAAAACGTTTTCCTTTGCTTAACGCTCTCTCCATCATCACCACCATGCCAAACCCAAATAAAAATGAAAACAGTAAAATACATTTGGTTTGAATCAAAAATTTCAATATGTCTGCTACAGCAAAGTCGGCACCAGACCACTTTTCCGTGAAAAAATTATCCTTTCCAAGCATAGACAAATACATATCCGGATAACTGAAGTGCGCCAAATTCACAAATAGAATGCCGAAAATGGCAATTCCTCTTAACACGTCAAGCACACCAATCCGCTCATTTGTCAGAGTCGGCTGTAATGAAGCCATATGAATCACGCTCCTTTATTTCTATACCTCAAGCGTATGAAAAATAGAAGCGAAGAAACATCGATTTAGATGGCAACACAAAGGAAAAACCTTACAATCCTGTCACCTTCACAATAAAAAGCCAGGCTTCACAGGAAGCCCGGAGATATTATGGTTTCATGACCTTTAAATCTAATGTGTCGATATTCTGCAAGACACGGTCGAATCGCAAAGCTTGAGGTTCACTCGGGAAGATATGCCCCTCATACGGATCTCCTAACGTGCGGAAAAACGGCTCGAATAAGCCCGGAACCAATACCCCCACCATTTTTGTATAGTGAGAATCCAAGCGATAGGAGTGTACAGTGTTGGCAGGAACATGCAGAAAATCTCCTGGATTAAGCTGAATTTCTTCACCATCGGCCCACATCGTCATTTGCCCTTCAAGGCAATAGAATGTTTCTGTATGATGCTCATGGTAATGATCAACGATGCGATCGCCTTTAGGACCTTCAGATGATACAACGATAAATTGCCCGTCTGTATTCTTTTGCGCAGCCACTATCCGGTGTAGCTGATCGCCCGTCAACAAACGGTCTCCTTCTCCAGACTCAAGCACATATGGAACAACGCCATCCGGAAGTTCTGTATTCTCCACAAGTTTTGGAGCACCGGCAGGGTTTTCATCCTCCGCAAACATAATGTCCGCCACCTCAATCGCTTTTGCAAAACGCTCTTTTGATACCTCTTCGCTTGCGTGCGGCGGATGTTCAGCATGATCATACGGCGTTCCAAGCACGGAATACATATGTGCGACATTCCCTTTCATTGTGTAAGACACCAGCCGTGTTCTATGGCTCTGCATCCGGTAGCTGTGCGGCGTTCCGGCCGGAATGTTCGCATAATCACCAGCTACTAAAAGATAATGTTCACCATCAAGTGTCAGTTCAAGCTTACCGTCCAGAACAAGAAGCCCTTCATGCGTATTTTTGTGAATATGAAGCGGAAAGGCATCCCCTTTTCCCCCAGAAAGCAGCACGATCTCGAACAAATCTCCCGTGCTCTTTCCGTTTGCCATCACTGTCGCAACCTGTCTGCCGAACAAATAGCGCTCTCCCTCTCCGCTGCGGAGCAAGTAAGGCACTTTTTCTTTGGGCAGTGAATGTTTACTTAACGTTTTCATGTTGTTTCCTCCAATTTAGACCAGTCTATATACTTCAGGTTTCCGACTAGACCGTTCTATATAATTGTAGGGGAAAGGATAACAAATTGCTACCCTTTTTTTCTCACCAATACTGGAATTTGTTCGGCAATGAGAAGAAGGGGCGTTTTGTCTTTATTCGTTAACGAAAGCATAATACCGCCTTCAATCATCGAATTGATCAGCATCCCAAGCTGATTTGCTTCTTCTTCTGCAAATCCGTTTTCCATTAATTTTCTGGCGAAAACCGCTTCCCAGCTTTTAAACACCTTCATGCAAACCGTGCGCAGCGGCTCGCTGATTAACGCCGTTTCACTCGCCAGCAAGCCGACTGGAATCCCTTGAATGCTTTCCGTATTGTCAAACTGGCTGGCGGTTTTTTTGATAAAATGCTGAATCGCTTCTGTTGGATCAGAGGATTCATCCATACTTTGCTGTATCACATGTTCAACGATCTTTCCTGTATATGAAACCGCTTCAATTGCTAATTCTTCTTTGCCATTCGGAAAAAAGTGATAAAGCGATCCCTTAGGAGCACCGCTTTCTTTCACAATCTGGTTTAAGCCCGTCGCGTGATATCCTTGCAGCTGGAACAGACGTGATGCTGTGTGAAGGATTTTTTCACGTGAATCTCCTCTGCTAGTCATTGAAACATTCCCTCCTAGGTATGGTAGAGCGACTTATATAATATAAAAAAGAACCATGGGATTGTCAAAAAGGGGTAGTGGCCTCCCGGTTGGGGTAAATGTAGACAAACATGTCTAGGAGGGGATTCTCGATGCCAAATGATGATACGGTCACCAATACTGAACAGCTTGAAAAACAGCAAAACCCGAAAACGAAGCTCAAACTGAAAAAAGTAAAGGATCAAGTCATCGTCATTACCGGTGCTACAAGCGGAATCGGCCTCGTCACCGCGAGAATGGCAGCCGAAAAAGGAGCAAAAGTCGTCGCAGCAGCCCGAAATGAAGAGGCCCTTCAGGAGCTCGTTGACGAAGTAAAGAAAAAAGGGCACGAAGCCATCTATGTAAAAGCAGATGTGGGAAAAGAAGAAGACGTCAACCGCATCGCAGAAACCGCGATCAGCACATTCGGCCATTTTGACACATGGGTTAACAACGCTGCTGTTTCGGTTTTCGGACACGCCATGGATGTGACCACCGAAGACATGAAGCGCGTGTTTGACACCAATTTCTGGGGTCCGGTCTATGGAACAAGGGCAGCCGTCAAACACTTTACAAGCAGAGGAGGTCCGGGTGCTCTCATCAATGTAGGAAGCCTATTCGGCGACAGAGGAACCGTCATTCAATCCACCTACGCGTCTGCGAAATTCGCGCTTCACGGATGGACAGAAAGCATTCGAATGGAGCTTGAAAAAGAACAGGCACCCGTCTCGGTCACACTCATCCATCCAGGCAGAATCGACACACCCTACAACGAACACGCCAGAAGCTACCTGGACAAACAGCCGGCTCATTACCGCTCTATGATCTATCCGCCGGAAGCTGCAGCCGAAGCCATCCTGTTTGCCGCTGAACATCCGAAACGCGACATGTACATCGGCTCGCAGGCAAAATCCATCGCCATGCTGGGTACACTCTTCCCCCGGCTGACCGACAGGCTGATGGAAAAAATCATGTACTACAGCCAGCATGCGGAAAGACCGTCCAAACCGCGTGAAGAAAGCGCGCTTTACCATGCGGGCTACGGCATGCATGACAGGGGGAGAAATAAAGGGTGGCTTCGGTCAAGAAGCTATTATGTAAAGGCCACAAAGCGCCCGGCGGTAACTGCGGCTGCGGCTGTCGGGCTTGCTTGTGTCTGGGCTGCCGTTAAACGCACCAAATAAGAGCTTCCCATTTGATTGCACACCATAAAAACCCATGCAGATTTAATATGCATGGGTTTTTTGATGTTAATCGACAAAGGCCTTGTTCATACGCTGCAGAAGTTCGCCAAACATCTCTTTTTCATGTATTGACCACTCTTTCAGCATCTGTTCATAACGTTCTAGGCGCATCTGGTGATCTGCCTTTAATGCTTGTTTGCCGAGTTTTGTAATAGTAAACAGACTGACTCTTCTATCGGAAGGATCGGTAAAACGATAGATGAGCTCCTTGGCTTCTAAAGCTGCAGCTTGTCTCAAAAGCATTTGAATATGGAGAACTAGCCGTATCCATGAGTTCTGTCTCCATGACACTCTATGCGGTTCTCGGCTCATTTTTCGGACCGCTTGTCATCTGGCTGTTTCATATTTAATAAAGAAAGACTGCCCCGGAGGAGGGCAGTCTTTTTTGGGATACGAATCGGCGAAAGTAAACAGGCATTTTGGCCTGTTTATTTTAGTTCTCCGATATCTCTTAAATATTGTTCACGCTCTTTTTTATCGGGGTAAGCGGTTTTGATGTATTCTTCTTTTTCTTTCTTGGTGTATTCGCTCCAATCTGTAAAACGATTACCTACATCCTCAGGGTAACTCATTCCGTCCACTTTATTGGAATCATAAATTAAATCTGCTGAGAAGTAAAACTTATCTGGATTGTCATTTATATATCCATTTACTATTATTCTTCCCATTGGGTTTATTTCAACTTTATCCTCGAAAGTAATTTTTTTAATAAAATTATGAATATCTTCCTCCTTTAGATGTTCTTTAATTTTTGGTTTCATCTTTTCTACATATTCTTCTGCTTTTTCTTTATCGCTTTTTTCTTCTTTTTTCACTGTCTGTTTACCTCCAGTCTCTTCTGTTGTTCGATCTGATATATTCATTTTTTTTACTATTCCGTAAGAAATACCTAATACAACAATCAATACGATCGTACCTATTATAAGTATTTTTTTTACAAATGACATGGTATTTCATCCTTTTTTAATTTATTATACAATATATACAAGTTTTTGGAGAGTGAAGTTATGTCTAGAAAAAAGAATTCACTTACAGACGAAGATTATAATAAAGCATCAAGTGCTGCATATAATCTTAGAAACTATCGTATTGGTACTAACATTGAGATAAGTAATGGACAAAAGTTATATGTAGTTGATCATAAAAAAACGAAAAAAGGGCTTGATGCCCTTACTTTAGTATCCGAAAAAGATTACAAAATTTCCAACCATGGAAAAGACAAAGAAAAAATCCAAAACGCCATCATCGCATACCGTGGATCAGAACCCATCAGCCCCGGCCAATTCCAAGATACAATAAAACAATATCGTGATGAGCGGGAACAGCTTATTAAAGAAGTAGAGAAAAAGGGAATCAACATTCCTGAAGATGAAGATGGTTCCTTTTATGATTCAGCAAAAGGGCTTCGTGAATATTCAAATGAGATTTTGCAGGATTGGCTTCACATGGATACTAGTTATCTAGTTGGCAAAAAGCCGTTTGATGATGGAACAGATAATCAGGCCATTCAGGCAGATCAATATGCAAAAACAATACATCAAAATTTTAAAAATGCTGACATTCAAGTAACGGGTCACTCATTAGGCGGTTCTAATGCAGGCTATGTCGTAGTGATGAATGACTTTATAGAACGCGGTGTCACTTTCGAGAATCCTAACATATATGAAAACCTGCCTGAGGATGTAAAAGCCCGAGCGTTAAAGGGAGAGTTTCGCAGCCGTTTAACAGAATATATTAATTTAAATGATGGATTATCCTTGCTGAATCGGGATGCTGCTGAAGTAGGCAAAGTAAAAGTGATGTATGACGAAGCTTTGCCGAATGGTGTACAGAATAATAGCCTCCCTGATGAAGTGAAAATGCTGGGCCTTGGACTTAAACATTATGGCAATCAATCTCTTGATATTACACTATTTGCTGAAGCCTTGATGGGAAGTCACGGCTTGGATCGATACAACTTCCATTCAGATGGCTCTGTCCAAACTGTGGATGACGTTTTAAAGAACAACCCTGACTTTGCATTAGCGATGCTTGAGCAAATGAAATCAACGAATGTGAAGGCCAATACAGGTGTTTCGATTCTGATCAAATCACATGTATTAATGAATACAAGTACTCAGTTAAAGCATGTTGCCGAAACGGAATGGTCAAAAATGATACGCCAGATTGAAAGAATCGATGACAAAGTAAAGGATTCAATTGAGGATGTCAGGAATATGCATGCACGAATGGTTGGTTTTGGCGCCTATGATGAATTATCAGTTTCCGATGTCGATGATCTGATCAATAAGATCAAAATGAACAAACCGCACCACCTTTTTTACTCAAAAGAAAAATATGATCAGGCAGTAGATGCAGCGCTCAATCTGCAACACTTTCTACAGATGATTGCAGATGATCTCGGACATATGGGACATGCGTATCATGATGCAGATCTGGCAGCGGCCAGTCGAATGGGGATTTCATAAGGAGAGAAAGATACATGGATTTTATGAATAAGAAACCAACAGACGCTGACCGTTTTATGCAAAGAATGACGAGTCAGCATTCAAGCACTTCGATTTTTTCAAATGCTGGTATAAATACCTCTGAAATGACACCTGAACAATTGGCTGCATTCAAAGAGAGGAAGAGACAAGAACAAAAATTGGCGTTAATGAATTCAATCAAAAAACAATTAAGCTATGCATTCCAGGAAGACCGTAAGAATTTGTCTTCGATCCTTGAAAACATTACAGATGCCGAGCAGGCTATAAAGACAAAACGAGAAATCCTCAACCATCATATGTCTGGAAAAGCAATAGATAGTGTCACTGATAAAATGAAAGATTACCTTTCATTTGATAAAGTTCATTCTGATGTTTCGAGTGTAATCAATTCCATTGGCTTATAAGGTAGAGAGTCCATATAGCTTAAACTAAAGAAGATATCATCTCCGACAAAGTGGCGCAGCGAGAATGAATCACGAATGAAACTGTGCGTCTGGAAAACGATCATTAGCACAGAAAAAAGCAGACTGTTCCCAGTCTGCTTTTTCCATTACGATCTAAAGAAATCAACCAGCGGCTGAAAATCCTTAGACAAATCAACATCATTCGGCTCTGCTTGAAGCAGGCGGTCAATCATTTGCTCTAATTCCTCAATATCATTTTTATCTGTGTATTCAATGAAGTTTAAGCTTTCAAGCCAATCCCGGTATGAATGTTTAGCTTTGCCGTAGCTATTTCCAAAGACGAGGCATGGTGTTTTGGTGATAATCGAGAAGATCATAGCGTGAAGGCGGTCGGTAATGACCAATTTACTTGAACCGATGCGGTCAAGCATCTCCATAAAATGCTTTTCCCGATCCTCGTAATCAATCATATCGACCGTATCAAGCACCGTGTCTGTACGCTCCGCGTAGGTTGTTTTTTCTGCCCATTTCATCATGTGTGAAATAAAATCTTCATCGGTTACCTTCTCCTTGTCCGCTCTTAAAATAAAAAGAACGCCGTCCCGTTCAAGCTCTTTCGGTACGATATCCAAAGACAGCACCATATCCGGTGTAAAGATCACATCTGAATTAAAGGTTTCTTTCACAACATCGAGCGTCTGCGTCTCCCGCGCGGCAATCGTTAAATGTGGATTTTGATGGTACGCATCCTGTGTTTTTTTCTTTTCTTTGTTTCCGTCCTCTGTATCTTCAAAATAGACGGATTGAGGAAGAGAAATGGATTTATAGTCTTTAAACGCTGCAAAGACCTTCCTTCTGTCCTCCTCAATATCGAGATAAAGATTGCCTAAATTTCCTCCGCCGGTAAAGCAGACAATATCGTCTTCACGGATGATTTCCTTCACTAATTCGATGCCTTCATCCGTCGCATAGTCCATAATTTCAATATATTCATAGTACGGAAAACGATTTTTAATAAATTTCTCTTCCGCATACGCAATCGCTTGGTCTCCGATGTTTGTGTAACTCGGGGAACCAAACAAAAATACTTTTCGTTTATCATTTAATAAGGCTTCGGGTTTTACATTCGGCGCGATCCCTTTACCTAGTTTTTTGCCTTTGATTTCTTGTACAGTCATGTCTGCGTCCTCCTTCTAGGTTGTGCTTGTTACCTGTCTGTACCCAGAAAGGAGGGTGAATATGCACGGGCATGTGCTTGCCCCGGCTTTATATCAGATACATCGTTTTCGCCAGTTTTAAGGATGCCGCAATGTTTCTTGCCGTTCTTTCCATATTCTCGGCTGCATGCCCAAGTGCGTCTGCAAGGGGCACGGCTCCCGGCACGATGCTAAAAAGGGCATCCATCCCGTGTGCATAGACCGCATCACTGTCTCGCGAAACGGATCCCGCAAGTCCAATGACAGGCACATCGTATGCCTTAGCCGCTTTGGCCACGCCAATCGGCGTCTTCCCGTAAACTGTCTGGCTGTCAATCCGCCCTTCGCCGGTAATCACAAGATCTGCATCCTGAACCTCGCTTTCAAACTGGACCGCATCGAGGACGATGTCAATGCCTCTCTTCAAATCAGCACTGAGAAAAGCAAGAAGACTCCATCCGAGACCGCCTGCTGCACCGGCGCCTTCTGTTTCCCTGAAGCTTGTTTCAAGCGTTTTCTCTGCCACATCCGCAAAGCGGGACAGATTCTGGTCAAGGATACGCACCATGTCAGGCGTGGCGCCTTTTTGAGGACCGAAAACAGCGGAAGCCCCTCTTGGCCCTGTTAACGGGTTATCCACATCGCAGGCGACTTCGATTTTTACATTTCGTAATCTGGGATCAAGTCCTGCCAAATCTATTGAAGAAAGCTGAGAAAGCACACCGCCTCCGGGTCCAATTTCATGGCCTGATTCATCAAGAAGCCTCCCGCCCAGCGCCTGAACCATCCCGGCTCCGCCATCGTTTGTGGCGCTTCCGCCGATTCCGATGATCAAATGCTCTGCACCCGCATCAAGAGCGGCTCCGATTAATTCTCCCGTTCCTTTAGTAGATGTGGCAAGCGGATTTCTCTTCTCTGCGGGCACAAGGTGCAATCCCGATGCGGCAGCCATCTCAATCACAGCCGTTTTTCCGTCTCCCATTAGGCCAAAAAACGCTTTTACCGGTTCCCCCAGCGGACCCGTAACCATCTGCTCTTTTATGATTCCGCCTGTGGCATCGATTAATGACTGTACCGTTCCCTCACCGCCGTCCGCCATCGGCAGCTTCCGATATTCAGCATTCGGGAAAACTGTTTTGAAGCCTCTTTCTATGGCATGAGCCGCCTCCAACGCTGATAAGCTTTCCTTAAAAGAATCTGGTGCAATAATGATTTTCATCCAATCGCCTCTTTCAAAAAGTGATGATTTACAGTGTCTTTTCTTCAATTTACCATAATTACTTTTGGGGATATATACCAATTTACAAGGAAAAATTTTATTAAAAATTAGAAATGAAAGTGTTTGCATTAATAAAACATTCACGTTATCATACTTGTATACAAGTATACTCCTTAGTGAAGAAGGTGAGCGTATGCTAGATTCCAAGGACCTGTTATATCCCGCAAAATGGCTTTCAAAAGCGTCAACCGGCGTTCGCGTTGCTTGCGAGCTGAGAATGCGAATTATTTCAGGCATGATTGAAAGCGGTACCATTCTATCAGAAAATACAATCGCGGCTGAGTTTTCCGTAAGCCGTTCGCCGGTTCGCGAAGCGTTAAAAATACTGGCTTCCGAAAAAATCATCCGTTTAGAACGAATGGGAGCGGTTGTGATTGGGTTAACTGAAAAGGAAATCGCAGAAATATATGACGTGCGTTTATTATTAGAAACGTTTGTCTTTGAACGGCTTGTCAAAATCGACGTTGAGCCTTTAGTCAAAGATCTCAGCAAGATTCTAGAAATCATGAAAGTCTCCATCAAATACGAGGACGCGGACGAGTTTTCATTTCAGGATGTGTTATTCCATGAAACGATTATCCGCGCCATTGATCACTCATACATTCAGATGATCTGGAACAATCTAAAACCCGTAATGGAAAGCTTTATTCTTTTATCAATGCGGGTACGGTTAAAGGAAAAGTACGAAGATTTCTCAAGGATTCTGGACAACCATGAGCTATATATTCAAGCGATCAAAACAAAGGACAGGGCGCTGATGGTTCAGTCTCTGCACCAGAATTTTGACGATGTGCAAGAAAAAGTAGAGGACCTCTGGCTCTCACAACAAATGCTGGCAAAAGGAGCTGAACACCAAAATGACTAGTTATATGTTAGGAATCGATATCGGTACGACCAGCACAAAAGCTGTATTATTCACTGAGAACGGAGAAGTGGTACAGAAAGAAAGCATCGGCTACCCGCTCCATACACCGGACATCTCAACAGCTGAACAAAATCCGGAAGAGATTTTTCAGGCTGTCATCCATACAACAGCAAAAATCACGAAACAGCACCCGGAAAAACAAATCTCATTTATTTCCTTCAGCAGCGCCATGCACAGCGTCATTGCCATGGACGAAAATGATCAGCCGCTGACGCCATGCATCACGTGGGCAGACAACCGAAGCGAAGGCTGGGCGCATAAGATTAAAGATGAGCTCAATGGGCATGAGGTTTACAAACGAACAGGAACACCCATTCATCCGATGTCACCGTTAAGCAAAATTACATGGATCACAAATGAACGAAAAGAAATTGCTTCTAAAGCCAAAAAATATATCGGCATCAAAGAGTACATTTTTAAACAGCTATTTAATGAGTATGTAATCGATTACTCATTGGCATCAGCGACAGGGATGATGAATCTGAAAAGCTTGGATTGGGACGAGGAAGCACTGACGGTCGCAGGCATTACGCCGGATCACTTATCCAAACTCGTGCCGACAACCCAGATCTTTCAGCACTGCAGCCCGAAATTAGCGATACAGATGGGAATCAATCCGGACACACCTTTTGTCATCGGCGCAAGCGACGGCGTACTGTCCAATCTCGGTGTGAATGCCATTAAAAAAGGAGAAATCGCCGTTACGATCGGTACGAGCGGCGCTATCCGAACCATTATCGACCAGCCGCAAACCGACGAAAAGGGGAGAATTTTCTGCTACGCGTTAACGGACAAGCATTGGGTCATCGGCGGTCCGGTGAACAATGGGGGCATCGTTCTTCGCTGGATCAGAGATGAATTTGCTTCATCAGAAATCGAAACAGCGACAAGACTGGGAATTGACCCGTATGACGTGCTGACAAAGATTGCTGAACGCGTCAGACCGGGTTCTGACGGCCTGCTGTTCCATCCGTATCTCGCCGGGGAACGCGCTCCCTTATGGAACTCGGATGTACGCGGCTCATTTTTCGGCCTGACCATGTCACATAAAAAAGAACATATGATACGTGCAGCATTAGAAGGGGTCATTTACAACCTGTACACTGTGTTCCTGGCACTAACAGAATGCATGGACGGACCGGTCACCCGAATTCAAGCGACTGGCGGCTTTGCAAGATCAGAGGTTTGGCGGCAAATGATGTCGGATATCTTTGAATCAGAGGTTGTCGTTCCGGAAAGCTATGAAAGTTCATGTCTCGGCGCCTGCATTTTAGGCCTGTATGCGACAGGGACAATCGATTCGTTCGATGCCGTGTCCGACATGGTCGGCAGCACGTACAGACATACGCCAATTGAAGATTCGGCCAAAGAATATAGAACATTAATGCCGATTTTCATTAATCTATCAAGATCATTAGAAAATCAATATACCCAAATTGCAAATTATCAAAGAAGCCTAATTACACACAAATAGCACATGACATGAAGGGGAGGGCATTACCATGCCGTTAATCATTGTTGCACTTGGGATCCTAGCTTTACTGATTTTGATTATGGGCTTAAAATTAAACACATTTATCTCATTACTGATCGTATCATTCGGCGTGGCACTGGCACTTGGGATGCCGTTTGATAAAGTTGTCAGTTCCATTGAAGAAGGTATAGGGGGGACACTTGGCCACATCGCACTCATCTTCGGACTCGGTGCGATGCTGGGCAAGCTGATTGCTGATTCAGGCGGCGCACAGCGTATAGCAATGACGCTCGTCAACAAATTCGGCGAGAAAAATATACAGTGGGCTGTTGTGATTGCTTCATTTATTATCGGAATCGCGTTGTTCTTTGAGGTAGGATTGGTTCTCTTAATCCCGATTGTATTTGCGATTTCAAGAGAATTGAAGATTTCTATTTTATATCTCGGTATTCCGATGGTCGCAGCATTATCCGTCACACACGGTTTCCTGCCGCCGCACCCGGGACCAACAGCGATTGCCGGGGAATACGGCGCAAACATCGGTGAAGTGCTGCTGTACGGCTTCATTGTTGCTGTTCCGACAGTCCTGATTGCAGGGCCAATATTTACAAAGTTGGCGAAAAAAATCGTTCCTGCATCATTTGCGAAAAACGGAAATATTTCGTCACTCGGCACACAAAAAACATTCAAGCTTGAAGAAACACCAGGATTTGGAATCAGTGTATTTACAGCAATGCTTCCGATTATCATCATGTCGATCGCTACCATCATTGATTTGCTTCAAGAAACAATAGGATTTGCGGATAACAGTTTCCTGGCTTTCATCCGTTTAATCGGGAATGCATCGACTGCCATGATTATCTCACTGCTCGTTGCTGTTTACACAATGGGAATCGCACGCAACATTCCAATCAAAACCGTCATGGACTCTTGTTCTACAGCCATCTCGCAAATTGGCATGATGCTGTTGATCATTGGGGGAGGCGGCGCCTTTAAACAAGTGTTAATCAACGGCGGTGTCGGCGACTACGTAGCAGATTTATTCAAAGAAACGGCATTATCACCGATTCTGCTGGCATGGCTCATTGCAGCGATCCTGCGCATCTCCTTAGGATCAGCAACCGTTGCCGCATTAAGCACGACGGGGCTCGTCATTCCATTGCTGGGACAGTCCGATGCCAACCTTGCATTAGTGGTGCTCGCAACTGGCGCGGGAAGCGTCATCGCTTCACACGTCAACGATGCCGGCTTCTGGATGTTCAAAGAATATTTTGGATTAAGCATGAAAGAAACATTTTCCACATGGACCTTACTGGAAACAATTATCTCCGTTGCTGGACTAGGATTTATTTTATTGTTAAGTTTAGTTGTATGAAATTATTGAAGGAGATGTAACACATGTTCAATACAATTGGTGTCATAGGCTTAGGCGTAATGGGAAGCAATATCGCCTTAAACATGGCAAATAAAGGCGAAAAAGTCGCCGTCTATAATTACACCAGGGATTTAACGGACCAGCTTGTGAAAAAGCTGGATGGACAATCGTTAAGCCCGTACTACGAGCTTCAAGATTTTGTTCAATCACTAGAAACACCAAGAAAAATCTTTCTGATGGTCACAGCGGGAAAACCAGTCGATTCCGTCATCCATTCGTTAATACCTTTGCTTGAAGAAGGAGACGTCATTATGGACGGAGGCAACTCCCACTACGAAGACACAGAAAGAAGATATGACGAGCTGAAGGAAAAAGGAATCGGCTACTTAGGAATCGGCATTTCCGGCGGGGAAGTCGGCGCATTACAAGGGCCTTCCATCATGCCGGGCGGAGATCGAGACGTCTATGAAAAAGCCGCTCCGATCCTGACCAAAATCGCAGCGCAAGTCGGAGAAGACCCTTGCTGTGTCTACATCGGGCCAAAAGGGGCAGGGCACTTTACAAAAATGGTGCACAACGGCATTGAGTATGCAGATATGCAGCTGATTGCAGAAGCCTATACATTTCTTAGAGAAACGCTTCGTCTGCCGCTCGAAGAAATTGCCAGCATCTTTGAAACGTGGAATCAAGGTGAGCTGAAAAGCTATTTAATAGAGATTACAGCGGAGATTTTACGGAAAAAGGACGAACATACAGGTCAGCCGCTGATCGATGTCATTCTTGATAAAACCGGCCAGAAAGGCACAGGAAAATGGACAAGCATGCAAGCCATTGATAACGGCATTCCATCCGCTATTATCACCGAGTCCTTGTTCGCCCGCTACCTGTCGTCCTTAAAAGAAGAACGTATGGCGGCTGAACCATTGTTAGCCGGTCCGGAAACAGAGGAAAAACATTACGATAAGGACCTCTGGATTGAATACGTCAGACAAGCCTTATACATGGGAAAAGTATGCGCCTACGCACAAGGCTTTGCTCAATATAAAATGTCATCTGAGCTTTACGGATGGAACCTGCCGCTGAAAGACATCGCTTTGATTTTCCGCGGCGGCTGCATCATCCGAGCGGATTTCCTAAATGTCATCAGCGAGGCATTCCAAGAGCAGCCAGATCTCTCAAACCTGCTGATTGCACCTTATTTTTCAGAAAAATTGAAAGCCTATCAGACAGGCATGCGAAAAGTCGTTTGCGAGGGCATCAGCGCCGGCAGCGCGTTCCCATGCTTAAGCACCGCGCTCTCTTACTACGACGGCTACCGTACAGGGCGTTCCAACGCCAACCTATTACAGGCGCAGCGCGATTATTTCGGCGCCCATACGTACGAGCGGACAGATATGGATGGCGTTTTCCATACCAATTGGTCTGATGCAAACTAATAGATAAAGCTGACAGCTGGAGCTTTTATACCAGCTGCCAGCTTTTTTTATAGGATAAACTCACATATCACAACTAATTGAGAATCAAACATATAAAATTTAATATGTGTCAAAGTGCAATTTATGCTGATCACACCAGCACTTTCCTTCACGATGAGTGGAAAAAGAGAAAATAATTAAGGGGTTTTGTCTTGACAAAAAATATATATTAATTAATAATTCATATATAATTAGAATTATTATTGAAAGCACTATTGCTTTCTAAACCATTTTTAGGAGGAATAACATTATGTCTTTAATCGGTAAAGAAGTACAACCATTCGAAGCAAAAGCATTCAAAAACGGTGAATTCATCGATGTAACAAACGAATCTCTAAAAGGTCAATGGAGCGTATTCTGCTTCTACCCAGCAGATTTCTCTTTCGTATGCCCAACTGAGCTTGAAGATCTTCAAAACCAATACGCTGCACTTAAAGAATTAGGTGTTGAAGTGTACTCTATCTCTACAGATACTCACTTCGTACACAAAGGCTGGCATGACAGCTCTGAAAAAATCGGCAAAATCACTTACGCAATGATCGGTGACCCATCTCAAACGATCTCTCGCAACTTCGATGTGCTTGACGAAGAAACTGGTCTTGCTGACCGCGGAACATTCATCATCGATCCAGATGGCGTGATCCAAACTGTTGAAATCAATGCAGGCGGTATCGGCCGTGACGCAAGCAACCTGATCAGCAAAGTAAAAGCAGCACAATACGTTCGTCAAAATCCAGGTGAAGTTTGCCCGGCTAAATGGGAAGAAGGCGGCGAAACGCTTACACCTAGCCTTGATCTAGTAGGTAAAATCTAAGGAGTGCATTCAATTGGTACTTGATCCAAATATTAAAGCACAATTAAATCAATACATGCAGCTAATTGAGAACGACATTGTTCTCAAAGTGAGTGCAGGTGAAGATGACACTTCTAAGGACATGCTGGCTCTCGTTGATGAGCTGGCTTCCATGTCATCTAAAATTACTGTTGAAAAAGCTGAATTGAACAGAACGCCAAGCTTCAGTGTGAACCGCGTCGGAGAAGACACTGGCGTCACTTTCGCCGGTATTCCTCTTGGACACGAATTCACTTCTTTAGTGTTGGCATTGCTGCAAGTGAGCGGCAGACCGCCTAAGGTAGATCAAAAAGTCATTGATCAGGTGAAGAAGATCAGCGGTGAATACCACTTTGAATCTTATATCAGCCTGACATGCCACAACTGTCCTGATGTTGTACAAGCTTTAAACATGATGAGCGTGCTGAACCCGAACATCACTCACACCATGATTGACGGTGCAGCATACAAATCAGAAGTTGAAAGCAAAAACATTATGGCAGTGCCAACGGTTTATCTAAACGGCGAATCCTTCGGAAGCGGCCGCATGACCCTCGAAGAGATTCTTGCGAAAATGGGCAGCGGCGCAGATGCATCTGAGTTTGCTGACAAAGATCCTTACGACGTTCTTGTTGTCGGCGGCGGACCTGCCGGCGCAAGTGCAGCCATTTATACGGCGCGTAAAGGAATCCGCACAGGTGTTGTCGCTGAACGCTTCGGCGGACAGGTTCTCGACACACTGAGCATCGAAAACTTCATCAGCGTAAAAGCAACTGAAGGACCGAAGCTTGCTGCAAGTCTTGAAGAGCACGTGAAGGAATATGATATTGATGTCATGAACCTTCAGCGCGCAAAACGACTTGAGAAAAAAGATCTGTTCGAACTTGAACTCGAAAACGGTGCTGTCCTGAAAAGTAAAACAGTCATCCTTTCAACAGGTGCTCGCTGGCGCAATGTCAACGTACCTGGTGAACAAGAGTTCAAAAACAAAGGTGTCGCATACTGCCCGCACTGTGATGGCCCATTGTTTGAAGGCAAAGACGTAGCCGTTATCGGCGGCGGAAACTCTGGTATCGAAGCAGCGATTGATCTTGCAGGTATTGTCAATCACGTCACTGTGCTAGAGTTCGCGCCGGAACTGAAGGCAGACGAAGTCTTGCAAAAACGTCTCTACAGCCTGCCAAACGTCACTGTACTTAAAAATGCACAAACAAAAGAAATCACAGGCGATCAGAGCGTAAACGGCATCACATACGTAGACCGCGAAACAGGCGAAGAAAAACACGTTGAACTCCAAGGTGTATTCGTCCAAATCGGTCTCGTGCCAAACACTGAATGGTTAGACGAAACCGTTGAACGCAACCGCATCGGCGAAATCGTAGTCGACAAACATGGCGCTACAAGCGTACCAGGCTTATTCGCTGCCGGCGACTGCACAGACGGCCCTTACAACCAAATCATTATTTCAATGGGATCAGGAGCAACTGCCGCTTTAGGCGCGTTTGATTACCTTATCCGTAACTAATATGAAAAGCCGCTATGCTGCTCGAGCTGCAGTATAGCGGCTTTTTTTGCCCATCAAAAACCCGAACCAGGCACTTCGGTTAAGTGCTCGCTTCGGGCCATCTGCTTTATAATTCCTCACCATTCGTTTGAATGACGTTTTTGTACCACTCAAATGAATCCTTCTTATACCGCTTCATGGATCCATTTCCTTCGTTGTCACGATCAACATAGATCATGCCGTAGCGTTTTTTCATTTCGCCTGTTGTAAAGGAAACGATATCAATAATGCCCCACGGCGTGTAGCCGATTAAATCTACACCGTCATAAGTGACCGCTTTTTCCAGTGCTTCAATATGTGATTTTAAATATTGAATACGTTCCGGATCATGGATGGTACCGTCCTCTTCAAGCGTATCAACCGCCCCAAAGCCGTTTTCAACGATGAATAATGGAATTTGGTATCGATCATAGAGACGATTTAATGTGTATCTTAAACCAGTCGGATCAATCGCCCAGCCCCAGTCACTGGATGTGATGTACGGGTTTTCAACACTATTCGGCAATCCGCCGTTTACGACATCTCCCGTATTGTCATTTTCGACATCGCTTTTCACAGTTGTCGACATATAATAACTGAAGCCCAAATAATCGACTGTCCCATTTCTCAAAATCTCGTCATCGCCATCTTCGAACGTGATATTGTATCCTTCTCTTTCAAACTCTTTTAACGCATACTTTGGATAATAACCACGAACCTGCACATCCGGGAAGAAATAACGCTGTCTCATTTCTTCTTCAGCAAGCATCACATCTTCCGGATTAGAGGAGTAAGGATAAATCGGCACGTGTGACACCATAGCCCCGATTTGGAACTCAGGATTGATTTCCTTTCCTTTTGCCACTGCCAATGCGCTTGCAAGTAACTCATGGTGCGCCGTTTGGTACATAACTTCCTTGGCATTTTCATTTTCTCCGACGACAACTCCTGAGTTCGTCCATAGGAACAGAGGGTTGTTCACATCCATCTGGTTATTGATCTCATTGAATGTCATCCAGTACTTCACTTTATCTTTGTATCGGTTGAAGCAAACCTCAGCAAATTTGACGAAAAAGTCTGCGACTTTTCGATTTCTGAAGCCGCCGTATTCTCTTGCAAGATGCAGCGGCAGTTCAAAATGAGACAGGGTAATCACCGGCTCGATTCCATGCTTCAGCAATTCATCAAATACATTATCGTAGAACTGCAAGCCTTCTTCGTTCGGTTCAGCCTCATCGCCTTTCGGGAAAATCCGGCTCCAGCCGATAGACGTCCGCAAGCATTTTAATCCCATTTCCGCAAACAAAGCGATATCTTCCTTGTATCTGTGATAAAAATCAATGGCTTCATGGTTCGGATAAAATTCGTTCTCTTCAATGGACTCCGTGATTTTTCTCGGTACGCCGTGCGCACCCGCTGTCATCACATCGACGACACTTGGCCCTTTACCGCCCTGATTCCATCCTCCTTCAAATTGGTGGGCAGCTAAAGCGCCGCCCCATAAGAAATCCTTCGGCATTTTTTCCATCTTATATTCCTCCCTAGCTTAAGACTGTAAATAATTTTTGGTCTAACGCACTTACTTCAAGATCCTCGATGAGAATTTCCTGATACGCATGTGAATTCGTGATGATGACTGGGGTAATCGTTGTTAACCCTTTCTGTTCAATGAGTGCTTTATCAAATTCGGCAAGCACCTCGCCTTTTTTGATTGCATCTCCCTCTTTCACCTTTAAGGCAAAAGGAGTTCCGTCTAACGTCACTGTATCCAGCCCGATGTGCACAAGCAATTCGACGCCAGAGGTTGAACGCAGACCGATCGCGTGCTTTGTAGGCGCAACCATGACGACGGTTCCGTCAAACGGAGCATAGAGCTTATTATCGGATGGCTCGATCGCCAAGCCTTGTCCCATGGCACCTGAGCTGAATACCTCATCAGGCACCTTAGAAAGCGGAATGACCTTGCCGCTAAACGGAGCATATACGGTTTCTTCATTTGCCTGTGCCGTTTGAAGACTTTCCTTTTCCGGCTGTGCAGCTGTATCTTCACCATAGCCAAAGATCTGAATCAGCACAACAGGAAGAATCACCGCAATCGCAGCACCGATTAAAATACCCCAGATGGATGTCGGGAATTGTTCATTGATGCCATTCACGATCGTCAGCGGTCCCGGAAGTCCGGCATACGCAAAGTAATACGGATTAAAGAAACTGGCCGTGATGGCACCAACCGCCCCGGAAATACAGCCAAAGATAAACGGCTTCTTAAATCTCAAGGTCACACCGTAGATCGCCGGCTCAGTAATGCCAAACAGTCCGGTGGCCCCAGCTGACACACTGACTTTTCTCGTTTCCTTATTTCTCGCCTTTAAGATAACGCCAAGCACTGCGCCAACCTGTGCAACCACAGCAATCGTTTGATACGCTTGGAATGAATCCCGTCCGTATAGATCATAGTTCGCCAATACCATAGGCGTAATGCCCCAATGTACGCCAAAGATCACGATGACCTGCCAGAATGCGCCGATGATGGCTCCAGCCAAAGCCGGCACGTTCTCCGCCAAGAAGTTGTAACCGTTTGCAATTCCGTTTGCGCCTAATGTTGTCACAGGGCCAATGAGGACAATTGTTACTGGCACCATAATGACCATACATAGGAAAGGAACAAATAACGGTCTGATCACTTCGTTCATTCTCTTATTCAAGAATCGTTCAAGGTAAGACAACATCCATACTAGAAATAATGGCGGCAGCACGGAAGACGTGTATGTCGTTTGCGATAAAGCAATCCCTAAGAAGGAAATGCTCTTTCCGTCTGCGATTTGAGTCGCCATCTCCGCCCATGTCGGGCTGACTAACGCGGCACAGCACGCTACAGCAATATACATGTTGGTTTTAAAATGCTTTGATGCCGTAATCGCGATAAAAATAGGCAAAAACGTAAACGGCGCCCATGATATGAAACTAAAAACCTGATAAGTTCCCGTTTTCTCAAAGCCATCAAACAATAAATTAATGAGAATTAATGCACCTTGCAAAATACCGGCCGCAGCCAAAATGTACACAAATGGCGCAAATACCGCTGACATGGTCGCGATAACACGGTTCAGGATCGTTCCTTTATTTTCGCTCTGGTCACCAGTCAGATCAATATTGACCAGCTTCGAAAACGCTTCGAAAACGTCCCCTACATGCTGTCCAATAACAATCTGAAATTGCCCGCTGTTCTCCACGACCGTAATCACGCCGGGCATGGATTTAACGATATCTTTCGCTTGCGGCTTAGACCGCTTTAGCACCAAGCGAAGCCTGGTTGCGCAGCGAGAAGCTCCTATCACATTCTCTTCCCCGCCTACCGCCTCCAAAATGTCTTTTGCTAGTCTCGTATAATCTCTCACTTTCCCCGACATTTTCACCCACCCCTTTGTTTTGGTTACGCTTTCATTATAATTGTACCGGTATAATTTATCAATACTCTAACAAAGTATTTATACCTTTATCATTTCTGTAAGCGGTTTATGATATAATTTTGACAAGTGAAACTAAACGAATGAATGAGGAATGCGTATGTTAAAGTACCAGCAAATCGCAGCGGAGATCGAAAAGTATATAGAAGAACACGAGCTTAAACAGGGAGATAAGCTGCCAGTGCTAGAAACCCTCATGGCCCAGTTTGAGGTCAGCAAAAGCACAATCACAAAGTCTCTGGATCTACTAGAACAAAAAGGCGCGATCTTTCAGCTTAGAGGAAGCGGCATCTTCGTCCGAAAGCATAAACGAAAAGGCTACATCAGCCTCCTGTCGAATCAAGGATTTAAAAAAGACCTCGAGGATTTTAATGTCACCTCAAAAGTCATTGAACTAGACGTGAGAAAGCCAACACCGGAAGCGGCAGAAAACCTCAACATCGGACAAGATGAGGACATCTACTTTGTCAAAAGGGTCCGCTACATCAACGGCCAAACCCTATGCTACGAAGAATCCTATTACAACAAATCCATCGTAACGTACTTGAACAAGGAAATTGTGTCTCACTCAATCTTTCATTACATCCGGGAAGGATTGGGACTGAAGATTGGCTTTTCTGATTTGTTTCTTCACGTGGGTCAGCTTAATGAGGAAGAAGCGGAGTACTTGGGGCTGAAGGCTGGACTGCCCAAGCTTTATATAGAGAGTATTTTTCATCTGACAAATGGGCAGCCGTTTGATTTCTCGAAAATCTCTTATCATTATGAGCAGTCGCAGTTTGTGGTGCAGGCGAATAGTTTTTTGTTGTGAAATTCGGGAAATAATAGGATTTCGGGTGGGTAAATCATTAAGGATACCATAAAAGTCTGTTGCAGAATTTGTTTATAAATTACAAAACAAACCTCCACTGAGTACAAAGCTATCTTGGTACTCAGTGGAGATTTTTTGTGACCACTTATGTTTAACTGTCTAGTTCTAAGTTGGAAGATTAGCTAGCTGCTTCAGGTATGCAGGTTTAGCGCTATTAGTACATAAAAAAGCTACTTCACGAGAAGTAGCTCCATCTTATTAAATGCCCATTTTGACCCATCTCGTTTTAGAAAAGCGAAGTACAATTACGTTTATTATCATGATTGAAATTAAATATAAAATAATATATAAAATATCATGATTACCAAGTGTCATATGATTAGACTGCAACACGTTTTCTATTCGGTGATACATAGTGTTACCTGCCTCAAAAGGAGCAATAAAACCAAACGTTTTATTGCTTATTGCTACTAAAATAACTGAAGTAATCCAATAAACGATACTAACACCTATACTAGTTAATATATTCGAACATAACATACTTATAGTTCCAATAATTAAAATATACTGCAATATAACGGCAGAAAATAAAAAGAGCAATAATGCAAAATGGGAAAAATCATGGTACATCAACGAGATGATGAGCAGACCAAGCGCGATAAACACAAAACATTCCAAAAATAAAACAGCTATCTTTTTATAAAAGAAAGTAAAAATGTTTTCCCCAATTAATTTATAAAAGAGAATATTTTTATTTGAATATTCTCGATTAATAAAAAAAGCGATAACAAATGAAAATAACAACAAACCAAACTGAGTAGCAACGGTATAGGAGCTAAAGAAAAACATCTCAGGTGTAACATTGCTGACTTTATCGATTCCAACCAATAAAAAATAACCCAGTAAAAATAAAAATACAAACATAGATCCTAAAATAATGAAAACTTTGTTGCTAATACTTTTTTTAAACTCTAATTTCATCTTAAGCCCCCACTGTTTTATTACTCATTTATATACACTTCAATTAATTTATCTACTGAATTATATTTTTCAATTTTTTGGTTGTTAAATATGTAATAATGGCCTTCTATCGCCTTTAAATCAGACAAATCGTGTGTAATATTAATGATCGTCTTCTCTGGGTTCTCCTGGATATACTTTTTCAGAAAACGATGAATTTCCATAACCGTTTTTTTGTCTAACGAGTTCGTTATTTCATCTAAAACAATAATATTTTTGTCCTCCAGCAAAAAGCTAAGCAATTTCAATTTTTGCTTTTGTCCATCACTTAAGTTTTTGATAAGAACTTTACCATCTATATTATCAAGATTAAGTAAACTCGCAATCTTATTTATCATTTCTGAATCAAACTTTTCACTCAAAAAGTTTAATAAAAAGTCCTTAGAAACATCATGAGGTATGTTCGACGAGCTAGATATTAATGAAACATTTTTACGAATATCTTTACCGATTCGTTTGCTATTATTTAATAAAAAATCTTTAGCAAGCTGTGATTTACCGACTCCATTTTTTCCGACAATATGGTTCATTTCCCCATTAGAAAAATGTAAGTCAGTATCCTGAAGTAACGTTTTGCCTTTCACTTTTAAAGTATAATTCGCTATATTCATATACATACTCCTAGGAAATATTTGAATTTTCAAGGTGCCTCTTTCGTTTCCGGTGCGGAACTGTAAAAAATGTTTTTTAAGGATTAATTTGGAGATCTTTCACTCTAGTTTACAATATATAACACTCAATGTACAACAACAGCAGTTTCCTCAAGGCAATTCCTTACAAGATGACTGACAAACAAGCTAAATAAATGGATCATCAATACCGTATCAATACATATTGATAACAACAATAAGGAGGATACTGAACCTTTTAGCCTAAGCCCTTGACTTAACAACCTCCTCCGTAAATACTGCTGAAAGGTTTTTTTAGCTCTAGCTGCCTTAATCTTTTTCTCTTTTTTTCTGCTTTTTCTTTATTCCCGCTCATCTCGGCCCTCTTTCCCTCATTTTCATTGTCTCTAAAAGGAGTTATGCGTTACTATCATATAAAGGTCCAATGATGAAAAATAATGACATACTTTTAAATTAACCTGATATGCACATGCTCATAAATAGGGGTTTATTCTAAAAAGGGGATGGACGGTTTTGGAAAGCAAGTACTTAGATTTACTCGCACAAAAATACGATTGTGAAGAAAAAGTGGTAACGGAAATCATTAATTTGAAAGCGATACTGAACCTGCCAAAAGGCACCGAGCATTTTGTCAGTGATTTGCACGGGGAGTATCAGGCATTCCAGCACGTGCTGCGTAATGGTTCGGGACGAGTAAAAGAAAAGATACGCGACATTTTCAGTGGTGTCATTTACGATAAAGAAATTGATGACTTAGCAGCATTGGTCTATTATCCGGAAGACAAACTGAAGTTAATCAAACATGATTTTGATGCGAAAGAAGCGTTAAACGAGTGGTATAAAGAAACGATTAACCGAATGATTAGGCTTGTTTCTTATTGCTCCTCGAAGTATACCCGCTCCAAACTGCGTAAAGCACTGCCTGCCCAGTTTGCTTATATTACGGAGGAGCTGCTATACAAAACAGAACAAGCTGGCAACAAGGAGCAATATTACTCCGAAATCATAGACCAGATCATTGAACTTGGCCAAGCCGATAAGCTGATCACCGGCCTTGCGTACAGCGTTCAGCGACTGGTGGTCGACCATCTGCATGTGGTCGGCGATATTTACGACCGCGGACCGCAGCCGGATCGGATTATGGAGGAGCTGATCAATTATCATTCTGTCGATATTCAGTGGGGAAATCACGATGTCCTTTGGATCGGTGCCTACTCCGGTTCCAAAGTGTGCCTGGCCAATATTATCCGTATCTGTGCCCGCTATGACAACCTGGACATTATTGAAGACGTGTACGGCATCAATTTAAGACCGCTGATGAATCTGGCCGAAAAATATTACGAAGATAATCCAGCGTTCCGTCCAAAAGCAGACGACAACAGGCCAGAGGATGAGATTAAGCAAATCACAAAAATCCATCAAGCCATTGCCATGATCCAATTCAAGCTTGAGAGCCCGATTATCAAGAGACGGCCGAACTTTAATATGGAGGAACGGCTGTTATTAGAAAAAATTGATTATGACAAAAATGAGATTACGCTGAATGGAAAAACATATCAACTGGAAAACACCTGCTTTGCGACAATCAATCCGGAACAGCCAGATCAGCTATTAGAAGAAGAAGCAGAAGTCATAGACAAGCTGCTATTCTCTGTCCAGCATTCCGAAAAGCTGGGCCGCCATATGAAGTTTATGATGAAAAAAGGCAGCCTTTATTTAAAATATAACGGCAACCTGTTGATTCACGGCTGTATTCCTGTCGATGAAAACGGCAATATGGAAACGATGATGATTGAGGATAAACCGTATGCGGGCCGTGAGCTGCTCGATGTATTTGAGCGGTTCTTGCGGGAAGCGTTTGCCCACCCGGAAGAAACCGATGATCTGGCGACAGATATGGCTTGGTATTTATGGACAGGCGAGTACTCCTCCCTCTTCGGAAAACGTGCCATGACGACATTTGAGCGGTATTTCATTAAAGAGAAGGAAACGCATAAAGAAAAGAAAAACCCGTATTATTATTTACGAGAGGACGAGGCAACCTGCCGAAACATCCTGGCAGAATTCGGCCTCAATCCAGATCATGGCCATATCATCAACGGCCATACACCCGTAAAAGAAATCGAAGGAGAAGACCCAATCAAAGCAAACGGAAAAATGATCGTCATCGACGGCGGCTTCTCCAAAGCCTACCAATCCACAACAGGCATCGCCGGCTACACGCTGTTATACAACTCCTACGGCATGCAGCTCGTCGCCCATAAACACTTTAACTCCAAGGCAGAAGTCCTAAGCACCGGAACCGATGTCTTAACGGTGAAACGATTAGTGGACAAGGAGTTAGAGCGGAAGAAAGTGAAGGAAACGAATGTGGGTGAGGAACTGCTGCAGGAAGTTGCGATTTTGGAGAGTTTGCGGGAGTATCGGTATATGAAGTGAGGGATGTGGGGTTCAGGGATTATATTCTCTGGGCTCTTTTTTTGTGGTTTTCATATAACTATTTAGTATCGCTAATTGCTAACAAGTCTGCTTACTGCTCGTACATAAGTGCGTAATTATACCAGTACAAATATAGTAGGAAGATATTTTTTTACGAACACAAAATTAAATGATCTGCAATCAAACTAATCCGAAGAAGATTCTATCGTGAAGTTATTTATAAACATGAGAAGATAGATTATTAATAATTTTTAGCAAAAAAAGGACATTTAAGTTTGATTAATAAGTTTGAAATCGATTTGATTTTACAGAACATAAATAAATATACGGTTCTTTTTCCTGAAGGCAAAGAATACAATTATTCTATGCTGGAGAACCTAATGAAGAATTGGACAAGCCCATATGATAAATGGTAACTTCAAATCAGTCGAGATTTAAATGACGAATATAAAGAATTGGGCAGAAATAATCCGTATGCAAATAAGGGGAAAAATACAAAAGTTGTTGTTTTATCACAGGAAAAGACAGACATGACCATTTTAAATTACTCTTTCTTAAAAAGGACCCAAAGAAGCTTAAAAAACTAAAATTTAGCACTTGGAAAAAATAATTGGCTCTGTTGATACTCGTAACATTAAATAAAGCAATCGAACTGACAATAACCGAGAAATCTAAGAAGAGGTTTAGAGAAAGTATAAATTAACAGATTTTAATTCTACATCCAACGATAACAGAGCCTATTTAAAAGTAAAAAACTTATATTTGGTGATTGTTTGATAGTTCCAAATTTCCATTTAACTTTTTTCTATTTCATCCAAATATTTATTCACAACTAATCTAATTGTAGAAATTTCTTGCTTATCATCTGAACCCTCTAAGTCAGCAAATACTTTAGATTCAAAACCGGTATAACTAGCCTTTTGGTTTAACTCTCCTAAACAGAAATTAATTTTCCGTTTTCTAAACTCCTGGTATAAAAAATAAGAGACTTTAGTTTTCCAAAGACTATACTTTACTTGATTACATCTTAACTCTGGGTTTGAATTATGTTCTAGTACTGATGACAATAATATATAGTAGTGTAGAGGGATAAACGAACGAATAAAAGGTATTACTTCAAAATTTCTAGCAATATCAATAAGAGCTAATGCTTGTCTAATATTTCCAAAAACAGCCAGAAAGAACATCTCTCCACTCGAAAGTGAGTCCATATCAAAATAATCGTTTTCTTCTCTGTATTTTTGAATTCTGTATTCCCATGTCTCGGTTGGATTATCACCATCAAATAGAAGAATTGATGCTGAATTTTGGTGATCTAAATGCTCAATAAGATCTCCTGTTGTTACTACTTTATACTTATATTCCTTAATATTTGTGATACTGGTGAAAAAATTACAGAATATATTTTCGGCTAATTGATCAAGATCATTATAATGTTGATTTAATATTACTGATGTATAACGTAAAGGTAAGATAATGAGGTCACTTTTAATTTCATCAATTATTCTGATATTATCTTTAATTGTGTCTGAAATAATCCTTTTCATATTTTTTAAATAGACCTCGTCTGTAACACCGATTAAAGTATTCAGATAACTTGGAAGCGGGTCATCAAAAACATGATAATCTCCCATTAGAAAGAAACTATTTTGATCTTTATCATCTATGTCAAAAATCGTAGCAGCACTAAAGCAATACGTATCTCTCCCCCTAAAAAGATACTCAAATACTAAATTTACAATATTCCTATTTTCATACCAAAAGACATTAATCGAGTCTATCATTGCCAATGAAATTTCATTCTGTGGAAACTTGTCTAGTTTCTTTAATAAGGAAAGATAATCATTCTGGACAATAATAAGCTCTTTAAATAAAGGATTATTCATTTTGGTTCTCCTCCTGAAATATCTCGGGGAGATTATACTGATCTTCCAGTAACTTTAAATGTTTATTCATTATCATTACACAATCATGAGCTACACTAGAGAGTTTTTGAAAGTTATCAATATCAGGTATCCCATGGTATTGATGTCCTGAGGCAGAACACTTCAGTATAGAACTTTCTCGTATTGCTCCCCAAAGCCCATGTTCAAATATAGAATCATAGTCATAATAGTATTTCCATAAGTCTTCTTCATTCACCTTTTTAAATTTAGATCGGATATTTCCTAAACCAAAATAGCTAGTGTCAATATCAATAAACTCTTCATTCTTAAACTCTGATACCAAGAGGTTAATATATTCGAATGGAACATGGCCTCCCTCAATTGTGGGTTGATCATCAGCATAACGTCCATAAATCAGTTTGTATTGGCCAATACCATAGTCCTGATATTCTCTCCATATATCGTCGTGGTTCGGTTCTTCTAATAACAAGTATTTAGTCATCATGTAGTTTTCAATAATGGATCTCATAATTGAACGACCAGATATAGTATATTCCAAATTATGATCAACTAGCTCTATAAGCCTTTTATAAGAATATGTAGCGATTCCCAGAAGAACTAGAAATCTATTATCTAGTGGCCTTGTTTCTATAAGTAACTTACTGTAATAATTTAAAATATCGTACACATGTTGTTTATATTTCTTTAAATCAATTGATTCGTCTTTAGTAGTTTCAGTATTCACATAAAAAACCTCACAATCTGTTAAAAGACTTACCCTCTTCCAAAAATCACTAACAAATTTAAAATTTTTTGGGAAACTGGTGCTAATCCCCATTTCAAGCGTACGAATATTTGGTCTGTAAAGTTGCATTTCAGGTTCATCATGTGAAATATAAGGATATCGAGAGATTATTTCAGGAAAAATACTATTATCCAGTACTTGGAGTTTACCTGATAACATATATTTATAGACAATTAGAAATCGTATATCTGTTGATAGATTACTATGTTGATCAGAAAGTTCTTTTAGAATAATATTCAGTTGTTTAATACGTTTTTGAATAGAGCTATTATATCCCTTGATAGATTGTAGGAATTCAGGAGATTGATTCTGAAAAACTAACGATAGTGGTCCTAATGATTCTATAACTTGTAACTCATCCAATAAATTATAAAAGACCTTTTGTTTCTCATTAGAAAGGCTAAATACTAGTGACATTCTAGGTAAGATAATTTCCTTCCCTTCGTCCGATTCCAATTCATGCAGACAGTTCATAATTCTTAGACACTTTTCTAGTTTAGCATTTCTTTCTCCACTATTTACTATTAACCCTAACCATACATACTCAGGCATACGTCTATAATACCAAGATTCCTCTTTTAATAATCCTTGGAACTGCTGATTGAATGGAGTAATTAATTTTCCCTTTTCAAATTTATGTTCAGATAATTTACTTCGTTCTATCAAATTTGGTATCCTCCATTCAAATTTTTTTCTTTCTAAGATTATTGACTTTACCATTGAGATTTCTCCTTTTTACTTTGCAATGACTAGATTACTGCTAGTTCCAGCTCTTCATCACTACAAGAAAAATCTCCTCACTTTTTTCTTAGTTCTAAATTTAGTGGAAACGGGTTCTGGTATTTACACAGAAGAGGAAGCCATAGTTTATATTTCATCTCAAGCCAAAACCTATTTATGATAAGGCTCCCCTTGACATAACTCAGTGCGGTTTACGTAAGGAAAAATAAAATGCTTTATATAAAAGAAAATAAGTCAGTAATACATTAAAATAATATTTTGATGATACTTAGTGTAAAAAACGCCTTACTAATTTTCTAATAAAGCGAGTTCCATTTATACATTATTTGATTTATACAGAAGCAATCTTGAAAATTTCTTTAATTCACTTCTAAGATTCTCCCAATTCCTTTGAGTTGCTGTTGCGTAATGTCCATAATCTGCGCTATTAATAGTTTCTTCTAAACAATTATAATTTGTATAAAAACGTTCATTATAACAATTTTCTGCAAATAAAAATCCCGTAGTTAATGATTTTAATAATTTTTCTTTGTTATCTCCAGCCCTATAATTTATCTTATATATACCCTCATCTATAATATTTACTACTGACCCTAGGATTAAAATCCATCGTGCTACACTCGGCAAATGCTTTTTATCTAATCTATATTCCTCGTCACTTAAAATTCTCTGTGTTATTATAAAATTACTTCTAATTGCAAATGACCACCAATAAAATAATTCTATAGGTTTTATATTTAAATCTTGATCAACCATTTCTTCAAATTTTTCATAAAGTAAGATTAAATTTCTAAAATTATCCGTGGCGGCAAATGCATCTGCATCCATTTCTAATGTTCTGAAATCTAGTGATGAAACGTTTTTTATATTTTTGCTATTATCTTCTTCAAACATCGAAATGTATTGTACACTATTTTCACTATTTTGCTCTTTTGAATTTATATATTCACAATGCCCGTTAAGTAGATGGCCTAATTCATGAGTAATAATAAAACGAGAAACAAAAATTGTAAGTAATCCAGCTAATTTATAATCTATAACTTTACTATCAAAAAGATTAGCGTTACCATTACTATCAAATTTTATAAACTCATACGATGTTTCTTCATCTTCATCGATACGTAATTTTTTCATAAAATCATCCGTTTTCATTTTTGTAAACCCATAAAAATATTCAAAAAAATTATCTATAACTCCTTTATTTACTTGTATATTGTCTAGATAGTTACTAGACCAAGCTTTTCCTCCTAAATTTGAATCTTCTTTAAGACAAAATTTCAAATTATATTTTGAGGTATCATTTTCATCTTTTAAAGCTTCTTTTACAAGGTACTGGTATTGTTCATAAATTTCCATCGCTCTATTTTTAATATCAATATAAAAATTTTCTTTATTATTCAAAATTACCATTTACTCCTTCCTGGATTTTAATAATTATTATATTAATGAACTATATTTAATACCCTGAAAACATATATCCTTTTGAACTGCAATCGTATATCCTTAAAAAATTCAACCTATAAACTTATAATGTTTAACTACAAACATTACATAAGTATCTTCATTTAATATTATACTATAATTACCAAAAATAAAATAGCCTCACTTTAAATTAGTAAGGCTGTTAATTCTTTTAATACTCACTATTTAATAATAAATGATTAGTTGGTTAAAACCACATTTACTTATGATAAGGCTCCCCACGATTAATCCGAAAAGCCCGATAAATCTGCTCCACTAGTATGAGACGCATCAACTGATGAGGAAACGTCATTTTCGAAAACGACAGCTTATCATCCGCTCGCTTCATTACCGCGTCGCTCAATCCGAGTGATCCGCCGATAACGAAAGTAACTTTGCTTTTTCCATAAGTAGCCAGCTTATCTATTGTATCGGCTAGTTCTTCGGATGTTTTCATTTTTCCTTCGATGGCGAGGGCGATGACGTGGGCGTCGGGGCTGATTTTGGATAGGATGCGGTCGCCTTCTTTGTCTTTTATGATTTTCATGTCCTGGTCACTTAGGTTTTCCGGCGCTTTTTCGTCCGGGAGTTCGATGATGTCGATTTTTGCGTAGGCCGAAAGTCGTTTTGTGTATTCTTCAATGCCTTGCTTGAGGTATTTTTCTTTTAGTTTTCCGATTGTCACAATATTGATATTCACAGGTCATCCCCACTTTAAAAACAAGTTATTCATATATGTTGTCCACAATTGTGGATATCTTTTCTGTATTTTGTGTAAGATCATTCGTTCCCCACTATATATACTGCGGGGTCTCCACATAATTCACAGGCTGTGGATAAACTGTTAGTATGTTCGATTTTTCTGATTTCGGGCGGCAGCTCGTGGTCGTCTATGTACATATCCAGCACGGTTTCGATGTGTTCTTCACAGGAATAATACGTTTGTTTCATGTTCAAATCCTCCGATGGTTTCTTGCATTTTTGCAAATATTCTCTTCCCAATATAACCTATTTATTCACATGTTAGTAGTGCTTCGGGCTGGGTTTTATCCACAAATCGACAAACAAGCTGTTGATGACTCTATTTCGCTCGTATGTTAGTTTGGTTGTAACCGATGTTTGGGGAGGTCTGCATGTGCGCTTCAGATTGGTTTGGCTTTTTGTGATCATGTTGCTGCTTGCTGGGTGTCAGTCGTCTTATTGGGTGTTAGAGAAGGATCGGATCGGTGAAGGGAGTTCCGAGCTAGAATTATACGCAAATTACCTTCAAACACATGATGAAGTGAAAGGATACCAAGTCTTCACCATATCAGAAGGCAAAAAAATGGTCGTGGTCTCTCTCGGAAGTAGCGAGAAGGATAAGAAGCTTGAGGTGTCAGACGTCAAATACTCACCTAAAGAAACGATTGTGACTGTGAAACGAAAGCCGGCTTCCGAGGAAAATGAGAAAAACCCTTATATTTTGATTGGACTGGACAAAATTGAAGGGAATTTAATCGTCCAAGACGAATCAGGAGATCGCTTTGAAGAAACCGATTATCAGCAATAAAGCCGGCGTTCGATTGAACGGCCGGCTTTTTTTTATTTCAATGTTCCATGCGGATCAATCACAAATTTCTTCGCCGCTCCTTTGTCAAAGTCGCTGTATCCTTTTGGCGCGTCGTCCAGAGAAATGACAGTGGCGTTGACGGCTTTTGCGATTTGCGCTCTGCCGCTCAAGATCGCTTTCATCAAATTGCGGTTGTATGTCATGGCAGGTGTTTGTCCGGTGACGAAGGTGTGGGCTTTGGCCCAGCCGAGTCCGAAGCGGATCTTTAATGAGCCTGTTTTGGCGTCTGCATCCTTTGCACCGGGATCTTCGGTCACGTATAAGCCTGGAATGCCAAGGCTCCCGCCGACCTGGGTGACGTCCATGATCGAGTTCAGTACGGCGGCCGGCGCTTCTCCTTGGCTGCCGTGTCCGGATGCTTCAAAGCCGACACAGTCCACTGCGGCATCAACGGTTGGTTCACCTAGTATTTGTTCAATTTGTTCGCCGAGGCGGTCGTGTTTTTGCACGTTGACCGTTTCACAGCCAAAGCTTCTGGCCTGTGCCAGTCTGTCTTCATTCAAATCGCCTACAATCACTGTGGAAGCGCCAAGGAGCTGGGCGGAGTGCGCGGCGGCTAAGCCGACAGGTCCCGCTCCTGCGATATAAACGGTAGAACCTGTTTGCACGCCCGCTGTATATGCCCCGTGAAATCCGGTCGGAAAAATGTCGGACAGCATGGTTAAATCAAGAATTTTCTCTAACGCCTGTTCTTTATCCGGGAAGACCAACAGCTGAAAATCAGCGTACGGCACCATGACGTATTCAGACTGCCCGCCGACCCAGCCGCCCATATCGACGTAGCCGTAAGCCGATCCCGGCCGGTCCGGATTGACATTCAGGCACACATGCGTTTTCTGCGTTCTGCACATCACACAGCGCCCGCAGGCAATATTGAAAGGAACGGATACAATGTCGCCTTTTTTGATAAATTCAACGTCCCGCCCCGTTTCAATGACTTCTCCCGTAATTTCATGCCCGAGCACTAAGCCGTCAGGGGCCGTCGTGCGGCCTCTGACCATGTGCTGATCGCTTCCGCAAATGTTTGTGGTAATCACCTTCAAAATCACCCCGTGCTCACATTTCCGGTTTACATTCGCCTTCGGAACGCCGGGCCCGTCCCTCAAGATTAACTCCGGATAGCCGATATCCTCCACTGCCACGTTTCCTTTGCCTTTGTACACAACCGCTTTGTTTCCTGTCAACGCCATTCCTCCCATTCATGTGTTTGGACTTTGCGTCCTTGAACATGACTTCGGTTCAGCATGACCCTTTCCCTTTTTCACGCCTGCTTTTTCTGTATTCTTACAACAACAAATATGCCAAGAAAGCAGCCGATAATGATTCCGATGATGTCGAACCAATCTGCTTTACCTCCGTTTAACAGGAACATCGTAGCCGCCGAAATCAGACTGATGATAACAGCCAGAAGAATGACCCGTTTGGTGCGCATATGCTTCCTCCTTTATCTGCATCCATTTTATATTTTCATTTTACAGTAATTAACACCTGTTTGCTTGAAAAGGCCATTCGAGCTTTATCGTTTTGAACCATGTTTAGATGGAGGCTGGACAACGTTCTATCATTGATATGCACATTGCGCAACAGAAAAAAGAGACTTCACCATTCTCTTCATAAACAGCGGTCAGTTGAATAATAATTTCCTGAGAAATAATGTGACAACACTGGCTGCTAACGCAATTGCAGTATAAAGCACAACCCAAAACATGAATGAACTGTTGCCAGAGGCTAACGTAAACAACAATATCAAACTCGCAATAAAGACGATGAGCGGACCAATCCAAACTTTCTTCCATATGAAATAACCCGCTGCACCAATTATGCCTGACATCATCGGAAAAACAAAAACGATAAGCAGTATAACGGCTCCCAAGTCGGAACCCCCTTCACCTTAAAGATCCTTCATCACCTCAAAATCATACAGCTTCAAATGACTCTTCGGCGCCACAATCTCCTTTACCTTCCCGATCTCTTTTTCCTTCCGTTTCTTTCCGGTTTTCAGGCTGTATTGTTCAATGTATGCAGGCTGGTTGTAGGTATATGTGAAGAAATAGAGGCTGCTGCCTTTTTGTGTGATTTCTTTAAAATCGGCCTTCATTTTTTCTGGGGAAAGGGCGAAGGCAATCCGGCACTTTCCTGTCTTTGCATCGATCTTGTATACCTTTCCGAAGCCGTCAATGAAATACAGGGACCCGTGATACGAGAAAAAGCTTTTTTTAAAGCTGAATGGCATAGAGCTGTATATTGTTTGCTCGTCGTTTTTGTATTCGGCGATATCGTAAAGCTCCACCTTGCCGTTTTTCTTATTGATTTTCACCATTTGATAGAGATTGCTGGCTTTTTGCCCCCGAACCATCACATATACAGCTTGATCGTCCGCAGCAAGCTGAGACTCGATTGAGGCTCCTTCCCGATACTGCCATTCCGTGATGGCGTGATAGGTAAGCTTCTTTTGATCGGCCTGAATCTGGAGGAGCTGATAGCCTTTCTCGTCGTCTGTCGGGACAAGTGCGTAAATGGCGCCACCGTGAAAACCGGAGGCTCGGATGTAGTACGGGATGACGTCTTTTTTCCACTCCCCGTCCAACTGGCGGTACAGCTCTGAGCGGTATCCGCCTCCCTTTTTGTCATAGCCGGAGTTGTAGAGGGTGTAAAAGCCGTCCGTGTTTTGCAGAAACCCCGCGCTGTCACCTGTATGCTGATAGGCTCTTTTATGGGAGTGCAAGCCGTTTTTGATCGTAAAAATCGTGTGTTTGTCCTCCAGCATCACACTGTCGTCATGAACCTTGGCGGAACCCAGCTCAAGGCCCTTCATCTGAAATGAAGACAGCGACCTGTCTTGGCTAATAAACAGGGCATAGCTTTTCCCGCCGCCGAATGCATCTTGATCTGCAGAGGTTGAGAAATACAGCAGGACTTCTTTGTCGGTCAGAAATTCAGGGTCTCGGAGATCCTGCTGACTCACGGCTTTATGGCTTTTGAGAGGAGAAACGAAGACAAATAGTGCGATTCCTACGAGAATCAGCATGACAATAGTGATCATCCATTTTTTCATATCCGTCTCCCTAATTGATCGTCATGACGGTTGTCGTATAGGAAGAACTTGTGATGTCGCGCGGGTAAACGCCTAATCCTTTATTGCTGTCGATATCAATGCCGGCTTTTAGCAAAAATGCAGACCATAGGAGCTTCGAACAGTTTTTGGCGCCGTCATGGCCGGTATTTCTGTTATTGACGAAGTTAAATGAATATGGGTCGCCGACTCTTGATACCGCCCAGTCGGCAGCGGATGTTTTTTTAGATGAGGTGACGTTGACTGTTTGTACGATGGAGTTGTCTTCCACGTCTCTGGCATTATAAGCGATCTGCCTGACGCCGTCGCTTGGAACCGATTCAACAATCTTGTCAGCGGCGGAGTACATGCCGACATGGCCATGATTGTAGTAGGCTGTGTAGGAGTTGGTGTAGTAGATGTTTCCTTTCGTGCTTGTGGGAAGTTTTTTCGTACCGGATGAGCCGCCCATCACGGACATGCCGCTTTCCTTGGCGAGCTGGTCACCTTCTGCTTTATCGGCGGTGATTTCCTTGTAAAACTGTTTGAGAATCACATCGGTCTTTACGTGCTGCTGTTTGGCAATCTGGCTGGCGGATTTTGTGATTTCTTCTGCGGTCGTGCCTGGCTGAAGCGCTGCGATTTCTTCAGCATAGTTCGTGGTCCTTGCAGCTTTTGCGGGAGAAACAAACAGGCCGACGCACATTGTAAGCGCTACCAAAATAATTGATACCTTTTTCTTCATACTCATGACATCTCCTCTTTTCATGTGTGTAGGAAAGATACTTTCCTTTATCAACATTATATTAGGGAAATGTGGAAGGTAACTAGGTGATTTACAGAATTTTTAGAAATCATTTACAGGAAGGTTGTCTCACAAAAAAAAGGCCTTCCCCAGGCCTAAAGCTTCTTACTCATGATCACATCAGTCTCCTGAAATCCGGTTTGCTCATACAGCCGCCTTGCCGTCTCATTGTGAGCGAATACGTGGAGAGACAGCTTTCGAATGCCCATGTTTCCTGCCATCTCATCCAGTGCGTTCAAGGCTTGCTTCGCGAAACCTTTTCCCCGATATGATTCATACAATCCGAAATCGTAAATAAACGCTTCTGCTGCGGGTGTTCCGGTTCTGCGTGAATCCAGAGCCAGCCAGCCGTTTCCTTACCGTTCAGTATGATACTCCACAAATGGTGATGATGTGTGTGCAGCCCATTCGGCAGCAAATCAGAAAAAGTCTGTTTGGACAAAAGCATGGCCTCTTCAGGGAGCCACGATCCTGCCTTTATCTTTTCTTTTGCATAATGCTTAGTCGTGTATGTCAGATAGGATCGAAATTCCTCGGCTTGCATAGGTGTCAGCGTAATGGTCATATCGCCTCTCCTTTATTTATTGACTAGAGTATTTTACATAAAATAGAAGGAGGTGTTACTATCATGATAAGCAATGAGATTGATAAATGAATAGAGAAGGGAGTTTCAAATGAATAAGATTGCACCTGCAGAAATCGCTAACATGCTCAACGATTGGTACCTTGCGATCAAGAAACATGAAGTTGAAGAGTCCGCCCGTATCTTTGAAGAAGTGAAGCCTTTATTGGATGATATGGAAGAGGATCAGGAGGTGCTTGCCTACTTCTCCTTATTAGAATTGCGCCATAAAGTTTTGCTTCATGAAGCGAGAGGGCTGGGCTTTCAGCATGAGGAGTCTCCTCATATGAATGCTACGTCAGACATGCTGAAATATTACTTTTTTCTGTTTGAAGGCATGTATGAAGCCTATAAAAATCATTACGAAATTGCCATCGGGCTCTATAAAGAAGCGGAGCAGTATCTCAGCAACATCCCCGATCCGATCGAAAAGGCCGAATTTCATCTGAAGGTCGGAAAGCTCTATTATAAGCTGGGACAAAATATTGTGTCTCTCAACCATACACGGCAAGCGGTCAAAACCTTCAGAGAAGAAACGGATTACAAAAAGAAACTCGCCTCCGCGTTAATTACGATGTCAGGCAATTTTACCGAGATGAACCAGTTTGAAGAGGCGGAAAGCTATTTGGATGAAGCCATTCATATGACGAGAGAATTAGAGGACCATTTTTTTGAAGCCCAGCTTTTACATAACTTTGGACTTCTCCATGCCCAAAGCGGCAAATCAGACGAGGCGATCTCAAAATTAGAAGAGGCGTTACAGAATGAAGAGTACGCCCGATCTGCCTATTACTATCATTCTGTTTACTTGCTGATACGAGAGCTGTTTAAGACGGAAAAGAAAGAACAGGCCCTAGCTTATTACCAAAATTTGAAGGAAAAATTAAATACTGAGCCGAATAAGGTATGTGAGGCAAAAATTGATATTTTATATGCCATTTACGCAGAAGGAGGTCATGCGGAAACGTTTCACTTATGCAAAGAACATATGGATGTGTTGATGTCGGAGAGAGAATACGACAGTGTAAGAGAACTTTCCATTTTGGCTGGCGAACGGTATAGGGAAAACGAGCTTTACAAAGAAGCTGCCCACTTTTTTTATGAAGCATTACAGATTGAGGAACTCATTAAACAAACGGAGGTTATGTAAATGAAAAAGTTTCTAATTGGCGCAGGCGTTGCAGCAGTGATTTTATCCGGCTGGTTTATTGCAGATCATCAATCACACTCACAAGAGATGAAAGTCGCTGAAAAGATGATTGGATAATAAAAAACCCCCGCTGGGATGCGGGGGTTTTCACATGTCTACAGCAATTTCTTCCCTAGCAGGGATTCTACGAGCTCTACTGCTGTTTGGCCAGTCTTGTTTTCATGATCAAGGATCGGGTTGACCTCAACAAATTCAGCTGAAGTAATGATGCCTGCGTCATACAGCATTTCCATAGCCAGGTGGCTTTCGCGGTAGCTGATGCCGCCGACGACAGGGGTTCCGACACCCGGTGCGTCGTTTGGATCAAGTCCGTCCAGATCAAGGCTGAGATGGACGCCGTCGCAGTCTGACAAATAATCGAGGGTTTCTTCGATCACCTTTGTCATGCCGAGACGGTCGATTTCATGCATGGTGTACACCTTCATGCCGCTTTCCTTAATATACTGGCGCTCTCCTTCATCAAGTGACCGGGCGCCGATAATGACGACATGTTCCGGTTTGATTTTAGGCGCGTAGCCTTCAAGGTTAACCAGTGACTCGTGCCCGATGCCGAGGCTGACCGCAAGCGGCATGCCGTGAATATTGCCTGAAGGTGATGTTTCAAGCGTATTCAGGTCACCGTGCGCGTCATACCAGATGACGCCGAGCTTATCGTAATGCTTCGCTGTACCTGCGAGCGTGCCGATCGCGATACTGTGATCGCCTCCCAGAACAAGCGGGAATTTTTTCTCTTCAATCACGGTGTTCACCTTTTGAGCGAGCTTTTCGTTTCCTGCCAGTACAGAATTTAGGTTTTTCAGTTCTTCATCGTTTTTGATCTTTTCACGGCTGATCGGAATGTCCCCGAGATCTTCAACCGTATAACCCATTTCTGACAGCCTCTCAATCAGATGGGCATACCGGATGGCACTTGGCCCCATGTCCACTCCGCGTCGTGCTTGTCCTAAATCCATTGGCATTCCAATAACCGAAATCGTTTTATCCATCTGTGATTCCACCTCAACATATAAGATAATGTCCTATGCGGGTTATAACAAAGATGACTTACGGACAACGTTTTTAAAGCTCTAGCTGACGATTTGCCTGCTTGCGTTTTTTAATGACGACATGATAAATGATGTAGCAAATAACCATAAACGGTACTCCGCAATACAGCGCGATACGCTGCTCCGGATCAAACGCGAGACTGATGAGGACGACTGTATTTAACGTTAGGCCGATCAGCGGAAGCACCGGATATAGCGGTGTTTTAAATTTCAAATCTTCCGTCTTGCCGCCTTCACGGATATATTTGCGTCTAAACATGATTTGGGAAAGCGAAATCGTAATCCAGCCGACCTGTGCGCTCATGCCCGCCAAGGATAGAAGCACCATATATACGGTTTCAGCCTGCGCAAATTTTGTCAGAAGTGACAGGCAGGCAACAGCCATCGTCACGATTAACGCGTTCATCGGCACACCGCGTTTATTTGTCTTGCCAATTGCTTTGAAGGCCTGTCCTTCATTCGCCATCGCGAACAGGATACGTGTCGATGCGTATAAACCTGAGTTTGCAACGGATAGCAGCGCGATTAAAATAACAAAGTTCATGATGTCAGCAGCGTATGGAATTCCGATTTGCTCAAATACGACAACAAACGGACTCTCCACAACTCCCGCCTGTTTCCACGGAATCATGCCGGCAATGACAACGATTGATAGAACAAAGAAGACCAGTGTTCTCCAAACCGTCTGTCTGATTGACCGCGGAATCGTTTTTTCAGGATTTTCACTTTCTCCCGCAGCAACCCCGATCAGCTCTGTTCCCTGGAACGCGAAGTTCACAGTAATCATTGTGATCAGCATTGCTTTTATACCGTTCGGAAATAACCCATCTTCATAAAAATGCGTCAGAAACGGTGCTTGCTCTCCGCCTTTTAGGTCAATGAAGCCGAACATAGCGGCTCCGCCGAGAATAATAAATAAAAGGATAATCAATATTTTAATGCCCGAAAACCAAAATTCAGATTCTGCAAAGGCTTTCGCGGTTATCGCATTTAAGGTAAACATGAGGGCCGCAAAGACCAGACACCAGATCCAGACCTCCACATGCGGAAACCAGCGCTGCATCAGCTGTCCCGCTGATAAAAATTCAATAGCGCATGTAACCGCCCAGCCGAGCCAGTACAGCCAGCCAAACGCAAATCCGAAGGCCGGGCTGATAAATTTTGTCGCATAGGTCTGGAAGGACCCCGACACAGGAAAGGCGACCGCAAGCTCCCCTAAGCAAAGCATGGTCAAAAACATGATAAAGCCGCCCACTAAATAGGACAGAACCGCACCGAGCGGTCCTGCTTGGTTAATGGTAAACCCGGTTCCCAGGAAGAAACCGGTTCCGATCACTCCGCCCAATGAAATCATAAACAAGTGGCGAGATTTCATTGTCCGCTGGAGCTGATTTCCGTTATCTTGGTTCGTATTCACATTCTGCACCCCTTCAGCAACTTGTATTGGATCTAAGCTGGAACATCTACATGGTGCGTATCCCAGTTTGCTGTCCAAAGAGTCTCTATCTATTTAATATAAAATTCACTTCTTCTCATAAAGATACATTATACTAAAATACTGTAGCTGAGCAAATAGGGAGTGCTAATTTTTATGTTGTAAATTTATACAAACGAAGTGAATATCCCGCCATGATGCGGATTTATGCCTTTTGCAGCACATGCTTAATTTTTTCAATCGCCCAATCCAAATCCTTTTTGGAAATGATTAATGGAGGGGCAAAACGAATGACGGTATCATGCGTTTCCTTGCATAAAAGTCCTTCATCTTTTAAACGCTCACAATACGGACGCGCCGCTTCCGTCAGTTCCACACCGATAAACAGCCCTCTGCCGCGGACTTCTTTAATGATAGGGTTATCAATGCTCTCCAGCTCTTGTTTAAAATACTCGCCAAGCTCAAGAGAACGCTCCGCCAGCTTTTCATCTTCCAGCACTTCCAGTGAGGCGATGGACACCGCACACGCCAGCGGATTTCCGCCAAATGTGGAGCCGTGTGAGCCCGGGTTAAACACGCCTAAAACGTCGCGGTCCGCCGCAATGCATGAGATCGGAAACACACCGCCGCCAAGCGCTTTCCCCAAAATGTACATATCAGGATCAATGCCATCCCAGTCACAAGCGAATGTCTTGCCTGTACGTCCGAGGCCCGTCTGAATTTCATCGGCAATCAACAGCACATTTTCTTCCTTACAAATTGCCGCCGCTTCCTGCAAAAACCCTTCAGGCGGAATCACAATGCCCGCTTCGCCTTGAATCGGTTCAAATAAGAATGCCGCTGTGTTTGGCGTAATCGCCTGGCGCAGCGCTTCCGCATCTCCGTAAGGGATTAGTTTGATTCCCGGAAGCATCGGACCGAATCCTCTTTTATACTCTTCTTCAGAAGAAAGAGAAACCGCAAGCATCGTCCGGCCATGGAAGTTCCCGACACATGCGATAATTTCCGCTTGATTGTCTGCTACGCCTTTCACTTCATAAGCCCAGCGTCTCGCTGCTTTTACCGCAGACTCAACCGCTTCAGCCCCCGTATTCATCGGCAGAATCATCTCTTTGCCCGTCAGCTTAGCCGCCTTTTCGTAAAACGGTCCGAGCTGATCGTTGTGAAACGCGCGAGACGTCAGCGTAATTTTATCAGCCTGATTCTTTAATGCCTGAATGATTTTCGGATGTCTGTGTCCCTGATTCACCGCAGAATAAGCACTCAGCATATCCATATATTCATTGCCTTCCGGGTCCTTTACCCAAGCACCCAGCGCTTCAGAAATAACAATCGGCAGCGGATGATAATTGTTGGCACCATAGTGAGACGTCTGATCAATAATTTCTTTGGATTTTGATAAAGCTGGCATATTTGAATTCCCCCTTGTTTTCTGTTTCCACACTATATCCTGCTTTCCCTTTTTATAAATGCAAGTTTCGTGCCAACTCGCACATTCGTGTATTTTCTACAATATTCGAGGTAAGGGTGCAAAGATATTCAGATATTTTGCGCGAAATTTTCATAAAGTGCAAAATTCTTTTGCATATCCTCTCCATTCTTTTATAAAATAGAAGCAATATTAAGAAAATAAATGAGGGAGGTTTATACTTTGGTCAAAGACAGCGAATTCCTCACATTAGTGTTTCAGAGCATTCTGGATGAAATTGATGTCGGCCTGCACGTGGTGGACGAGCATGGAAACACGATTGTTTATAACAACAAAATGATGCAGATTGAAGATATGGAGAAGCAGGACGTCTTAAATAAAAACCTGATGGATGTGTTTATGTTTTCGAAGCAGCAGGACAGCACGCTTGTGCAAGCCCTTCAGGAAGGCAAAACGATCAACAATGTAAAGCAAAGCTATTTCAATAATAAAGGCCAGGAAATCACGACGATCAATCATACATATCCGATTGTCCAAGACGGCGAAATCAAAGGCGCTGTCGAAATTGCCAAGGATGTGACAAAGCTTGAACGCTTGATCAGAGAGAATATGAATAAAAAAGGAAACGCGACGTACACATTTGACAGTATTCTCGGCACCAGTCCGGCGATTCAGGATGTCATTGAAAACGCCAAGCGGGCGACCCGAACATCTTCATCGGTGCTTCTCGCAGGTGAAACCGGCACGGGAAAAGAGCTGTTCGCACAAAGTATCCATAACGGCAGCGACCGATCAAGCGGCCCGTTTATTTCTCAAAACTGTGCGGCTCTGCCTGACAGCCTGGTGGAAAGCATCCTGTTCGGGACGAAAAAAGGTGCGTTTACAGGTGCCGTTGACCAGCCTGGCCTGTTTGAGCAAGCCCATGGCGGCACACTTCTGTTAGATGAAATCAACTCGCTGAATTTGAGCTTGCAGGCAAAATTGCTGCGTGCCCTGCAAGAACGGAAAATCAGACGCATTGGTTCGACCAAGGATACACCGATTGACGTGCGCATTATCGCCACGATGAATGAAGACCCGATTGATGCCATTGCGGGAGAACGAATGCGGAAGGACTTGTATTACAGGCTGAGCGTCGTGACACTGATCATCCCGCCTCTTCGGGAGCGCAAAGAGGACATTTTGCTTCTCGCGTCGGAGTTCATCCAGAAAAACAACCATCTATTTCAAATGAATGTCGAACAGATCAGTGAAGATGTGAAGCAATTTTTCTTATCCTATGATTGGCCGGGCAATATTCGCGAACTTGAGCATATGATCGAGGGTGCGATGAATTTCATGACAGATGAACAAATGATTACGGCTAACCATCTGCCATATCAATACCGCATGAAAATCAAGCCGGCTGACACATCGGAGCCAGAAACCGTAGGGCACCAGCCAACAGCTGATTTAAAAGAAAAAATGGAGAGCTTCGAAAAATATGTGATCGAGAACATTCTAAGAAAACACGGCCATAACATTTCAAAAACCGCCCAGGAGCTCGGCATCAGCAGACAAAGCCTGCAATACCGGCTGAAGAAGTTTTCTCTGCACGCAAAATAACAACCAGTAATCATACATAAAATAAACGCTGAAAATGGAAAGCTGACAAGCCCTTACACACTGTTTCACGTGTAACATCCATGTATTTTCTATGGAACGGGCGTGACCCCGTTCCGCTTTTTTACATAAAAAACAGCCTGGCATTGGTGCCAGACTGCTTCTATTATCTTCCTAACTGATCTGCGGAGGACAGTTTCACTTCAACGGACTTTTCTTTTCCGCCTCGGTAAAACGTCACCTTCACCCGATCACCGACACGTTTTTGATAAAGACGCTTCCGAAGATCCACAATATCATTTACTTTTTGCCCGTCAAATTCAGTGATGACATCCAGTTCCTTGAGTCCCGCTTTTCCGGCAGGTGAAAAGGCATCTACACCCATTATCACCGCTCCGTTGGTCACATGTTTAGGAAGCTTCAGCGTTTCATCCCAATGGTAGCTTGCGATATCATTTAACGATTTCATTTCAATGCCAAGGAACGGGCGCTTCACTTCGCCATATTTCTCCAAATCCTCTATCACCGGGATCACAAGTTTAGATGGAATAGACAGGCCAATCCCTTCAACCGCTGACTCCGCGATTTTCATTGAATTGATGCCGATGACTTTTCCGTCCATATTTAACAAAGCGCCGCCGCTGTTCCCCGGGTTAATGGCCGCATCGGTTTGCAGCACCTCTGCATTCCAGTCAGGCTGACCGTCATCATTGGAATCAACCGGAATCGCTCTCTCTGTTCCCGAAATGACGCCCTGTGTGACAGAGCCTGCAAATTCAAGGCCTAACGGATTGCCGATCGCAATTACCGGTTCGCCTGATTTCACTTTATCTGAATTGCCAAAATCAGCGACGGCTTTGATTTTATCGCTTTTCACCCGCAAGACGGCAAGATCCATCAGCTGGTCGCTGCCGACAAGCTCAGCAGACACGCGCGAACCGTCTTTTAAACTGATTTCAATTTGGGAAGCGCCCTCGATCACATGATGGTTGGTCACGACATAAGCTGAGTTGTCATTTTTCTTGTAGATGACGCCTGAGCCGCTCCCAGCCTCACCGCTTTCTCCCCAAATATCTGTTTTTTGAATGTTTACGACACCGACAACAGCTGGCGACACATTGCTGACAATCTTAGTGACAGCGTTGTTCACACTGACATTCACTGTTCGAATTGGTTCCTGCCTGTTGTTCAGCTGCTGATTTGCCTCACCTGTATCTAACCCCTCATTTGAAAGGTACGGCATTAGAAACGCCATCAATACAGCGCCGACAATCACCCCGATCAGACTTGAAAGAAAATAACCTTTTTTGCTTCTCTTCGGCTGTTCAGGAGTATTATGTTCCTCACGCTCGTAATCCACCATATTCCATCCTTTCAGAGAACGTTGATATGGTTATAGTGTGGATTAGAAACTCCTATAATAGTCATGTTACACAAGAAAAAATTATACAGCGCAAAGCGGAGTAGCCTTTTTCGGGTCGGTATCAAACAAATCAAATGTCTCTCCTGCCACAAACCCTTTAGAAGCCAAGGTCTGCTGAACAGACATTCTGGCCAGCTCTTTCATATTGTTGTCCTGACTCAAATGGGCGAGGTAGATACGAGATGTCTCATCGCCGATGACATCAGTCATCGCCAAAGCAGCATCTTCATTTGAAACGTGCCCGACGTCACTTAAAATGCGCCGCTTAATACTCCAAGGGTATCTTCCCATTTGCAGCATGCCGACATCATGATTGCTTTCAAAAACGAACACATTCGCCGAACGGATAATGCCCTTCATCCGGTCACTGACATATCCTGTGTCTGTCATTAACGCGAGCTTGCGCCCATTACAATGAAACACATAAAACATGGGCTCAGCCGCATCGTGAGAGACGCCAAACGATTCTACATCAAGTCCGCCAAACGACTTCACCGTCTCCATCGGAAACTCAAACTTTTGATCGGTATCAATTTTGCCGATCTGGTTCTCCATCGCCTTCCACGTCTTCTCGTTCGCATAGATCGGAAGCTTGTACTTTCTGGCGATGACGCCGAGGCCTTTAATATGGTCACTATGCTCATGCGTCACAAAAATGCCGTCCACATCATCCAGCTTACGTCCGATTTGCGCCATTAATCCGTCCATGGCTTTCCCGCTCAAACCGGCGTCCACTAAAAACGCGTGATCCTCTGTTTCCAGGTAAAACGCATTTCCCGTACTCCCGCTCGCAAGTACGCTAAATTGCAAGCTCATTTCAGTTCACTCCATTATTTTGATTGATCTGTATCTAAAATCGTACTCTCCAAAGCATTCACAGTAAAATACTCTTGCACTTTCTTTTTCTCGCCGTTCACTTTTTTATCATACTCCACCGTAACTCTCCATACCGGCGCCAGCACCTGCGTACTTGTCAGCGGATATTGCGCCACATAGCCGAATTTCACACTCTTTATGGTGCAGTATTCTTTTAACTGATTTTGATAGTACAATAATTCAACCGCATCAAGCTCAGTAATTAAGCTCTCTTTCTGAATCTGCTTAAAGGTCTCAAGGGTCGACTGCTCGTATGACACAACCTCGTTTTTATCGTTTAAATGCAAAATCACTTGTCCGATCATATTAGAGGAGTTATCAGTCTTCTGATAAATGTAATGGCCTTCATACGTTTGGAAGTAAATGATTTCTTTTTTAGATTTATCCACCTTCCAAAGCTTGTATTTTTCACCATCTTGAATTTTAGAAGACACAAGCGCCTGTGCATCGCCCTCTATGTTTTTCTTGGAAAGGCCAATCGGGCTCGTAAACTTCATCTTTAGGTTCGTTACTTTATGATCATCACTAGGCATATCCATCATAGGCTTTTGATCCTTGAGTGATTCGATATCATCCTTCGTGAAGACCTTTTGATTCGCCGTGATCCGATAGCCTTCTATCGCTTCCTTATCCAGACCTTCATATGTGATATGATCTGCCTTCATGTCATGCTCTACATCGTTTTTAATGACTTCATATTCTTTACTGATCGATCGCTTCTCAAAAAACTGATAGCCTAAGAAAATATCTAAAATGAGGAAGGCAACGATGAAGATTGTTTTTGTCTTATTCCACTCCATTGTCTGCCCCCTCCTTCGTCAATAATTCCTTCGTAATCGGCACCATTTTTCCGTTTATTTTCATAGCCCAAACCGGTTCAAGCTCAACAAGAGGATCATCGTTAGTTGATGTTGACACCAACTGATACGCAGGGAAAATCTGATCAATTTTGTCCGTATCATACGCCGTTTGTTTGGATAGAAGAGCCCTCACTTCACTGCCGCTCATCAGCTCTGTTTCACTTGTTTTAATCGGATTCGTTCCAAGACTGTAGTTCGGCCGTTTATAGCTGAGAATATCGTCATTGGCCCATTGCACGGTGATCGCCGAAGTGCCGCCAAACGGTTTAGACATGCTGTTAATGACCGGGAGCTGGTCCATAAAGATATAGAAACTCAGCTGCTGGCTGTCATTGATATTAAAAAATTGATAGTGATCCGTCCAGCTTCCTGTATCCTCTAGGTATTTCTGACTCTTTTTGATTAACTCACCTGTTTGATACGAGGTGCTCTGCACTAAATTACGCTGCTGAAATTGAACCTGCCGCTGAGTCAAGCTGACATCTAAACGGCTGATGCCATCCGTCAGTACATTTCTGTTATTATAATTTGAATCTTCTCTTACGATGCTCGGATCGCTGAACAGTGCCTGTTTAAAAGTGTTTGTCTTAATTGATTCCGTGACAAATTCCTTTTTATCCATCGTAAGCGATTTGTTCGGAAGCAAGAACTCTTTCTTTGTTCCGATCGAAAACAAGCTGTACGCAGGCATGTTTGTTTTTTTGTTTTGTAAATCATTCATGATATTCCGGTAGTTTGCTGATTCAACCGTCACTTCCAAAATAAGCTGCTTGCTGTATGATACCAAATAAATCTTCTTATTCGTTTTTGTTTCTTCGAATGGGATCATAATATGATCAAACGAGCTGTATTCAAACGATTGATTGGACCATTTAAGCAGCGTTTGAATAATATCAATAGGTATCGTGTCACTGAATTGCAGATCAAGCTTGGCAGCAGAACCGCCTCTTCCATAAAACCAGCTCTTGAATCCGGCCTTATCATAATGATCCGATATATCTTTAATGCCTTTTACATCCCAATGCGGCAAATCTGACCAGACTTCATCATAAAGTGTTTCATCATCGACCTTATAATGAGCACCGTCATCATGAATAAACATTTCCCGCGGTTTTACCGTCTCAGACAGCTTTTGGGTATTTTTCTCAATTTTATGTTTCTCACGCACCATAGACTCTGCTGATGACGAGCCTTCAGAAAAATTAGGCTGAAATGTCCATATGCTCCATGTAAAAACAAGACTGATGACGACAAGTACCGTAAGTAATATTGTTTTTATATTTTCACGCTTCATCCCAATCATCCTCTTGTTCTTCTTTATATGGAAGAGTAAACGTTATCGTTGTGCCTTTTCCTTCTACACTGTCTGCCCAAATATCTCCGCCGTGCGCCTGAACCATTTCCCTCGCAATGGCAAGTCCCAGACCGGTCCCGCCGAGCTTTCTCGTTCTCGCTTTATCGACCCTGTAGAAGCGGTCAAAGACTTTTTCGACATCCTTTTTCGGAATCCCAATCCCTTCATCCTTAACACTGATATAGAGAAGTTCTTCCTCTTCATTTACGTCAATCGAGAAGGTGACATGTCCGCCTTCAGGAGAATATTTTAAAGCGTTGGAAATAATATTATCGAGTACCTGCGTAATTTTATCCTGGTCAATCTCTACATACAGGTTTCTGTCCGGCAGATTGCGGATAAATTCCACATGCTGTTCCTTCGTCATTTCAAAGCGATCAATAATGAGGGACATAAATCGGACGATTTGAATCCACTCACGATTAAATTGATAATCCTTGCTGTCAAATTTAGAAAGCTGAAGCAAATCGTTTACAAGCCGAATCATCCGCTCTGTTTCATTCTGCGTCACCATTAAGAAACGCGGTGCAATGTCTTTGTTTTCCCACGCACCTTCAGCTAACGCCTCTAAATAACTGCGCATTGTCGTAAGCGGCGTCCGCAGCTCGTGTGATACATTCGCCACAAACTCTCTGCGTTCCTGATCAATTTTCTCCTGCTCGGTTACATCGTAAATGACCGCAATTAAGCCGTCGATTTTGCCATGCTCCCTTTGAATCACGGAGAAATTGACGCGAAGCACTGTCAGTTCATCGTCCCGCTCAATTTCGAGCAGCATAGAGTCCTGCTGTTCAACTAAATCTTCAAATGTATAATTCTCTTGAATCCCCAGCAAGCTTGTAATCGGCATTTCCAAAGCTGTTTCACGTGAAACGTTCAGCAGCTCCAGCGCCGGGCTGTTCAAGAGGATAATTGCTCCGTTTCGGTTTGTGGCAATAACGCCGTCCGTCATATAGGCAATAACAGAGGAAAGCTTTCTGCGTTCACCCTCTGTCATGGCCTGTGCATCTTCAAGCTCTCTCGTTAAGTGATTAAACGTTGTGGCGAGCTGTCCAATTTCATCATGACCATACTTTCTAACCTTCCTGGAGAAATTCCCTTTCGCAAGCTCCATTGCCTGTTTCCTCATATCTGAAAGCGGGTGGGTAATGGTTCTGGCTAGAAAAATACCGAGAAGGGCTGTCAAAACGAGGGCCAAACCAGTGCCGGAGGCCAGTATTGTGTTGATGGTCTTCATTTGGCCAAAGACATCTTCCATGCTCGCTACCACATAAATCGCTCCGACAACCTCTTGGTTTTCAGTGGTAACGGGCTTTGCGGAAATGAGGACTCTTATTTTGCTTTTCGGGTCATAATATTTTCTAGAATAAGACTGTTTAGTAGAAAAAATTCTTTTGAAAATGAGATCCGTCGTTTGTTTCCCTGCAACTTCTTCTCCATATGGCCTTGAAGAGCCAACCACTTCATAGCTTTTATCAACAAAAGTAATTTCCCGAATTTCATCACTCTTCGTGAAGTCATTCAAAATACGGCTGACATCATCCTTAATGACGGTGCTGTCGTTATCACTCTTATATTCCTGCTCAATATAATAAGAAAGGTTGTCGATTCGCTGATTAAGCGATTGTTCATAAGATGTAATCAGCGACTTCTCTACCTGATTGACAAAATACACACCAATGACTTGCATCGCGATGATAATCAAAAGCACATAAATCAAGGTAATCTTAAATTGGATCGACCGAAAAAAACCAACCTTATTCATTGGGCATTAGTCCTGTTCTGGGTTTCTCAAGTAATAACCGACGCCGCGGCGTGTGACAATCCAATTTGGATGGCTTGGGTTGTCCTCAATTTTTTCACGAAGGCGGCGCACTGTTACGTCAACCGTTCTGACATCCCCAAAGTAATCGTAGCCCCAGACTGTTTGCAGCAAGTGCTCACGTGTCATGACTTGACCGATGTGTTTTGCCAGGTAATGCAGCAATTCGAACTCACGATGGGTCAATTCGATCGTTTCATCTCTTTTAGACACTACATACGCGTCAGGGAAGATCACGAGGGAGCCGATATGAATGTCGTTGGAAGATGATTCTTCCTCCGCTGGCGCTGTTGTCAGCTGGCGGCGCAGGTTCGCTTTCACACGAGCCAAAAGCTCACGTGTACTGAACGGTTTCGTAACATAGTCATCAGCACCGATTTCAAGCCCGATGACCTTATCAATTTCTGAATCCTTAGCCGTCAGCATAATGATAGGCATATCGTATTTCTTTCTGACTTCACGGCATACTTCAACGCCGTCTTTATTTGGAAGCATAATATCTAAAAGAATTAAATCAGGCTGAAGCTCTTCCACCATTTCGACGGCTTCATTTCCGTCATAGGCGCAATGCACTTCATAGCCCTCTTTTCTTAAGTTAAATTCCAATATATCTGCAATCGGTTTTTCATCATCTACTACAAGGATCTTTTTATCCATCATTTTTGATTTTCCTCCTGCCGAATGGTCTTCATTTCATCTATATCACATTCGTTACATCACTTATGGCCCAAATAGAACAATGGGTCCTTGTCTATTATAACGGTTTAAGGTCAAAAGATAAAAAAAATAAAGGTTTAGAAAAAAACACATTTTTCACCTTCATCCACCAGTTGTCTATCTTTTGTCATGTTTTTCAACTTTTCTTAAAAAAGATAATTTAAATGAAACCTCCCCTCACCTGCGTGCGTCTTTTCATTGACGTCTTCTTCTTTGAACCGGCCGCAGGGCCGGTTCTCCCTTTTTCTTCTATTATAACACTCCGCATGTCTATCTTTTCTTAAAAGAAAAAACGCACCTACGATTGCAGATGCGTTTGGTAAGTGGCTCGGGACGGAATCGAACCGCCGACACACGGATTTTCAGTCCGTTGCTCTACCAACTGAGCTACCGAGCCAAATGATTTATTTTTCTCTACTAAGTAAAGTAAAATGGCGGTCCGGACGGGACTCGAACCCGCGACCTCCTGCGTGACAGGCAGGCATTCTAACCAACTGAACTACCGGACCTTACAGTAATTTGTCTGGAGAGCTGTCGTGTCAGCTCTCGCAGACAAATAAGGAATTTAGCAATAACGCTAAAGTAAATCAATGACCCGTACGGGATTCGAACCCGTGTTACCGCCGTGAAAGGGCGGTGTCTTAACCGCTTGACCAACGGGCCTTCACAAAAATGGTGAGCCATGAAGGACTCGAACCTTCGACCCTCTGATTAAAAGTCAGATGCTCTACCAACTGAGCTAATGGCTCCTAAGATGCCGGATTTTCCATAGAGCAAACGACTTGGATCAAGTTCTTATCTTGTACTCTATTGAAGTAGTTTCCGTAACAACGAGATTTATAATATCACGAACAAATAGAAGTGGCAATAACTTTTTTGGTTTTTTTTCATATTTTTTTCTCAGACCAACTTATATGCAGTTTTCAAACAAAAAAAAGCCCCTGAAAACAGGGGCTTACGGGTATTCTGCTTAGTTCGCACGATACACGCTGCGAAGGACATTTGTTTGTGAACGGTCTGGGCCGACAGAGAAAATAGAAAGCGGAATGCCTGTCAGCTGAGACACGCGCTCAAGATAGTGACGCGCGTTTTCAGGAAGCTCGCTCAAGCTTTTCGCACCTGTAATATCCTCAGTCCAGCCCGGCATTTCTTCATATACCGGCTCACATTCAGCAAGTGCTTTAAGGCTTGCAGGGAATTCTTCGATGATTTCGCCTTTATAGCGGTACGCCACACAGATTTTCAGCGTTTCAATTCCTGTTAGAACGTCAATTGAGTTCAGAGAAAGATCTGTAATTCCGCTGACACGGCGGGCGTGGCGGACAACGACACTGTCAAACCAGCCGACACGGCGTGGACGGCCTGTTGTTGTTCCATATTCACGTCCGACTTCACGGATTTGATCTCCGATTTCGTCTTTCAGCTCAGTCGGGAAAGGACCATCGCCGACACGAGTCGTATAGGCTTTTGAGACGCCGACTACGTGCTTTATTTTTGTCGGGCCTACACCTGAACCGATGGTTACACCGCCGGCAACCGGGTTAGATGACGTAACAAACGGGTATGTTCCTTGGTCGATATCAAGCATAACCCCTTGTGCGCCTTCAAATAACACGCGGCGGCCTTCATCAAGCGCATCATTTAAAACAACTGATGTATCGCAGACATATTTCTTAATCTGCTGTCCGTATTCATAATACTCATCTAAGATATCTTCTATTTTAAATCCTTCTGTCTCGTACATTTTCTCAAGCAGACGGTTTTTTTCTTCAAGATTGCGTTCGAGTTTCTCCGCAAACGCGTCACGATCCAACAAGTCTGCGATACGAATGCCGATTCGGGCTGCTTTATCCATATAAGCAGGGCCGATTCCTTTTTTCGTTGTGCCGATCTTGTTTGCTCCTTTTCGCTCTTCTTCCACTTCATCCAACTTCAAATGATAAGGCAGAATCACGTGAGCTCTGTTGCTGATTCTCAGGTTATCTGTACTGACGTTGCGCTCATGAAGATACGCAAGCTCTGTGACTAATGCTTTTGGATCTACAACCATTCCGTTTCCAATCACACACGTCTTATCTTTATAGAAAATTCCAGACGGGATTAAGTGAAGCTTGTATGTGACTCCGTCAAACTTGATGGTGTGCCCTGCGTTATTTCCGCCTTGATAACGGGCGATCACTTCTGCATTTTCTGATAGGAAATCTGTGATCTTACCTTTTCCTTCATCGCCCCATTGCGTACCTACTACAACTACTGAAGACATGTCCGTGCACCTCCGTTAACCTTTCAAAAACGATTCTATTCAAACAAATCAAGTTTATCAGTGAAGAAACAGAAAGTCAATTGCAAATCCGAACATTAAATTCTTGTAAATCCTCATTCGTTCGCTTTAATTGATATTAGAAGCGTTTTCTTAAAGCTTTTCCTCGAAAAGCTCATGAAACTTTCACCCTTTAGTGGGGGAAAGAATCGCTTGTCTGAAATCCCTTTTGTGTTCATGAACACGATTCGCCAGCCGTCTGGATCCTCTATTGTCACCCCTCCATGACTCCAGTACGGGTTCTCAGGTTCCGCCTCCTGATAGCCCATTCTTTTTAATTTTGCAGTGATGGCTTTGACTTCTTCTTCGTTCGGCACATAAAAGACGAGCAGGCTGTCTGGATGGGGCACGGGCGCTGTACTTTCCCCTTCATGCTGGGTGAATTCCAAGTGGTAATCGGTGTGGGGGAGGCCAAACATGACACCGTCATACCCATTATGCTGATGAAATTCACCAAGTCGTTTTAAGCCCAGCCCTTCTTCATAAAAACGAATGATCTGGTCAAGCCGGCCCGTATGTCTTGCTATCCGAATTTGTGCGGCATGAAATTGTGAAAAACGATTCCTCATTGTTACCCTCTCCTTTTTGCCTCATTTTATTAAACCGCTTTCATTTTCACATCCGCTAAGCGGCTGGTTTCTCTTCCGTCTTCTGGATGAAAAAAACCCCAAGAAGAAGCTCTTGGGGTTTACGCACCGGGCGGAACACCTGCGTCGTCAAAACGCCGTTCCAGGTTGACGAATTTATTGTATTCTTTTACGAACGCAAGAGACACGGTTCCTACCGGGCCGTTACGCTGTTTGGCAATAATGATTTCGATAATGTTTTTGTTCTCAGTTTCTTTGTCATAGTAGTCATCACGATAAAGGAACGCAACAATATCTGCATCCTGCTCAATACTTCCTGATTCACGGATATCAGACATCATCGGACGTTTATCCTGACGCTGCTCAACGCCACGCGAAAGCTGAGATAGCGCGATAACAGGGACTTGAAGCTCTCTGGCGATCGATTTCAGTTCACGGGAAATCTCTGATACTTCCTGCTGACGGTTATCTTTTGAACGTCCGCTTCCCTGAATCAATTGAAGGTAATCGATCAAAATCATGCCAAGACCGCTTTCCTGCTTCAAACGGCGGCATTTGGCACGGATTTCACTGACACGGATACCTGGTGTGTCATCGATATAAATTCCGCTGTTGGACAGGCTTCCCATCGCCATCGTCAGCTTGCCCCAATCCTCTTCTGTCAGATTTCCTGTACGAAGGTTTTGGGCATTGATATTTCCCTCGGCACAAAGCATACGCATAACGAGCTGCTCGGCACCCATCTCAAGACTGAAAATGGCTACACTCTCGTCGGTCTTCGTCGCTACGTTTTGCGCGATATTCAGGGCAAAGGCCGTTTTCCCTACTGACGGACGGGCAGCCACAATAATCAAGTCATTGCGCTGGAATCCGGCAGTCATCCGGTCAAGCTCAGAAAACCCTGTTGGAATCCCGGTAATATCGCCTTTTCGATTGTGAAGCTGTTCGATGTTGTCATACGTCTGAACAAGGACATCCTTGATATTTTGGAAGGCGCTTGTATTTTTGCGCTGCGCCACTTCCATAATCGTTTTTTCCGCTTCACTGAGTAAATCTTCAACCTCGTCCTCGCGGGTATATCCGTCCTGAGCGATTGTTGTCGCTGTTCTGATTAACCGGCGAAGAATTGATTTTTCCTCAACGATTTTTGCGTAATATTCTATGTTAGCCGCTGTCGGCACCGAGTTTGCGATATCAGTCAGATACGATATGCCTCCCACTTCTTCCAGCAGGTCCGTGTTGGCAAGCTCTGACGTCACCGTAACTAAATCAACCGGTTCACCACGGTCTCCGAGCACCAGCATCGCATTATAAATTTTTTGGTGGGACATTCTATAGAAATCATCTGGAATCAATACCTCTGAAGCCAGTGTTAAAGCAGACGGCTGTAAAAAAATAGCGCCTAACACGGCTTGTTCGGCTTCTATATTTTGCGGCGGCAGCCGATCATTCAGAAGGTCTGTCATGCTAAGCACCGTCCTCTCATTAAAAAATCTCCAAACTCCATTTTACCATTTATCCAGAAAAAAAATAGAAAAATTCTTTGTTTCCTATTTTTTTCAGTCAGCAGATTGGATAGTTTCGGACAGTGTCAGCCTGGGGAAAAAAACTGATAAAACTTGAGGGAGGAATAAATATGCTGAAGAAATACGCCGTAACACCCAACGTCGATGTGGACGGCTGGTTTATCACAGTGGATAATGTGGCGCCTACAGCTTTATACACCTCTAAAGACGCCGCAATTGAAAAAGCGAAGCAGGTAGCCAAAGAGAACAGCCCGGCAAAGCTTGTGATTTATGACCAGCATAAAAATGTGGAAGAGGAACTCTCTTTCTAACAAACTGAAAGCCTTCGCTGCCGCGGGGCTTTTTCAGCGGGTACGACACGCTATTCCATCCATTTGAATCCGGTACGCATCATGATATCCGCCGCCTTTTGATACAGCTCCCACTCTTCAAATGAAGCAAATTTCCCCATCAGCTCCTGAAGCTTATGCCGCAATGCGATATATTCTTCCAATGTGACAGCTCTCTCAGTGTCGATCTGATGCTCATACAGCATTTGTTTTAATAATGATAACGGTTTATTCATGATGAACCCTCCTTATCTCTTTTATAAGGGGCATTTTCGGAATGCACCATTCCTTTGTGATATCTTCTTACGTTTCACATCTGATTCTTGTACAATGGACAAAAGAGAGGAGGGATCTTTGTGAGACCTTTGCAAATTTCTGCTGAAACTGCACAAAAGCTTGCAGAGTCTTTGAATCTGCCGCTTGAACAGATCATGCATATGCCTCAGCATATCCTGCTTGCCAAAATGGCTGAATTGCAGAAAGAGGACAAATCATAAACCCGCACTCGCATACTTGCTTACATGTATCGGAATGATATTAAGTATATGTTAGAAAAGAGGAGTAACTGCTTTGCCACATCCACAAAATAAAAAAATCCAATCGTTTTGGCTGATTGCCGGTATTATCTTTATCGCGTTTAACTTAAGACCTGCAATCACTTCAGTTGGGCCGGTCATCAGCTCCATCAGGACAGAGCTGCACATGTCCAATGGGGCAGCCGGTTTTTTGACCGCACTGCCGCTGCTTTCGTTTGCCGTTCTTTCTCCGCTCGCGCCTAAGCTAGGACGTCGTCTTGGAAATGAGCGAACCTTATGGCTTGGTCTCCTGGTACTGTTTATCGGTGTTTTGATTCGCTCTGCCGGCTATACTGCCGCTTTGTTTTTCGGAACGGCACTTATCGGAATCGGAATTGCGATCGGAAACGTACTTTTGCCAAGCTTAATCAAACATAAATACCCTGAAAAGCCAGGGCTCATGATCAGCCTGTATACGACATCAATGAATATATTCGCTGCTTTAGCATCAGGTATCAGCGTACCTTTAGCGGCCCAGTTGGATGGCGGATGGAAACAGGGATTTCTCTTATGGGGAGGCTTGGCATGTCTAGCCTTGCTGATTTGGATACCCCAGCTTCGCCATCGGGATGTGTCTAACCAGACGCCGCAGCTTCAAACAAGTCCGATTTGGGCTTCCAAAATGGCATGGTTCGTCACCATCTTCATGGGTCTGCAATCCTTCTTATTTTACAGCAGTATCGCCTGGTTTCCTGAAATACTCCGTTCACACGGAATTGATACGTCAACCGCCGGATGGCTGGTATCACTCATGCAATTTGCGAGTCTGCCTTCCACTTTTCTGACACCAGTTTTAGCTGATCGCGTGAAACATCAGCGCGGGATCGTTGCAGCGCTGACCGCAGTCTATCTGATCGGTCTATGCGGATTATTAACAGGCGGCAGCCATGCTATGCTTGCCATCTGGATGGTGATTATCGGTATCGGACAAGGCTCCAGCATTAGTCTGGCACTTACTCTCATTGGGCTCCGCAGTGAAAATGCGTATCAGGCTGCAGCGCTGTCAGGCATGTCCCAGTCATTTGGCTACCTTCTTGCTGCCATCGGGCCGATCTTTGTCGGGTTTCTCTTTGACCAGACACATTCATGGACAATGCCGATTGTGCTACTTATTGCTGCTCTAATCGTCATGGGAACAGCAGGACTCGGGGCAGGACGCGATCGATACGTCCTTCAGACAGAGAGAAAGCGAAATTCAGCATAGAAAATGGGCGGGGAACTTGTCTCCGCCTCTTTTTTATGAAAAAAACTGCAAGACATTCTTTGAATCTTTATGGTTTATTCATAAGTTTTTCATATTTGTTATTTACAATAAGACATCATAAAGAGGTGAAAGAGGTTGATACCGGACTCTTGTCCTATCTGAGAAAGCATAATACCGGCGAAGAGTATCTATTTGCTACTTTGACAACCGTAACGGCTGCGCCATATATCATCAATACAGATGAATCTGTCATGGCACTCGGCGGCTTCAACGGCACAGATCCGATCCTGACTGTCTCTGATCTGAAAAAACTAGTCAAAGAGGGCAAAGTGAAATACTTCCTGCTGTCAGAAAAGAACTCAGGCAATACTGAACTCGTTTCTTGGATCAAGAAAAACGGCCAAGAAATATCTTCTGACAAGTACAGCAGTTCCTCGAGCAGCACAAGCAGCCAGCAAAGCATGAAAGGTGGACCTGACGGAGAAAGCCAGCAAACCCTTTATCTCGTAGAATAAAAAAAGAGGCTTGGATCAATCCAAGCCTCTTTTCTATTAAGCTTCTTCTTTCACATGTACCTTTAACACAGCCTGCACCTCAGGATGCAATTTCACAGGAACGTTTGTATAACCTAACGCACGAATGCCGTCCGGCAGTTCCAGCTTCCGCTTATCCACTTTAATGTTATGGTCTTTTTGAAGCTGTTCAGTAATTTGCTTACTTGTGACAGAGCCGAATAAACGGCCGCCTTCACCTGATTTCGCGCTGAGCTCAACAGTCAGTTTTTCTAATGTCTCTTTTAAGCTCTTTGCCTGTTCAAGCTCTGCGATGGCTTCTTTTTTCTCTTTTTGCTTTTGACCGTTTAGTACACTGATGTTTGACGCGTTCGCTTCAACCGCGAGGCCTTTTTTAATCAGAAAGTTATGCGCATAACCATCTGCTACGTTTTTCACTTCGCCTTTTTTTCCTTTTCCTTTTACATCTTGTAAGAAAATAACCTTCATCTTTGTACGCCTCCCTCAAAATACTCATCTATGGCGCCCTTCAGCCGCTCCAGTGCTTCTGTTACTGAAATGCCGGATAACTGAGTCGCCGCATTTGTTAAATGTCCTCCGCCTTCCAGCGCCTCCATGATGATCTGAACATTCACATCGCCAAGAGACCGCGCACTGATACAAACAGTTTGTTCATCACGTCTTGCTACCGCAAATGAAGCCTCAACCTCGCTCATCGACAGCAGAGAATCCGCAGCCTGCGCAATCAGCACTTGATCGAAATATTCATCCTCATTCTCAGGCAGAGATGCAATCGCGATGTTCTCTTTATAGAGGGCCGTATGCTGGATTAGCTTCGCTCGTTTAATATAGGAATCAACGGTTTCTTTGAGGAACTTCTGCACAAGCACCGTATCGGCGCCTTTTGCTCTTAAATATGAAGCCGCATCAAAGGTCCGCGAGCCAGTGCGGAGTGAAAAGCTCTTTGTATCCACTATTATACCAGCTAATAGGGCCGTTGCTTCAATCATATTGATTTTTAAGCGCTTCGGCTGATACTCAAGCAGCTCTGTCACCAATTCCGCTGTTGATGAAGCGTACGGCTCCATATAGACGAGCAGCGGGTCTCTGATAAATTCTTCGCCTCTGCGGTGATGGTCGATGACCACAATATGCTCAATTTTGTTTACCAGCCGTTCTTCTATAACAAGCGACGGCTTATGTGTATCCACGATGACAAGCAGCGTGTCGTCATTGGCAATTTCCATTGCTTCTTCAGGCGTGATGAACCTTGACCACAGCTCTTCATATTTTTTAATTTCCTCAATCAAGCGCTGCACACTTGAACCGATTTGGTTCGGATCAATCACAATAAATCCATCTTTGTTATTTGCCTGTGACACCTTTAATATCCCGATCGCCGCACCGATAGAATCCATATCGGGAAATTTGTGTCCCATGATAATCACATTGCTGCTTTCAGAAACAATTTCCTTTAAAGCATGAGAAATCACGCGGGCGCGCACCCTTGTTCGCTTCTCCATCGGGTTCGTTTTACCGCCGTAAAACTTCACTTTTCCGTTTGGCAGCTTAATGGCTACCTGGTCTCCGCCGCGGCCCAGTGCTAAGTCCAGACTGGATTGCGCCAAATCGCCAAGCTCCTTCAGCGATGAGACGGAAGCTCCGACACCGACGCTTAAGGTCAGCGCAACGCCGTCAAATGAGGTTTTTTCCCGTACCTCATCCAGAATCGAAAACTTCGAATTTTCAAGTTCGGTTAAAATATTCTCATTAAGCACAGCGATAAAACGTTCTGACGATGTCCTTTTTAGGAATATTCCATACTCCTGCGCCCAAGCGTTGAGCAAAGAGGTCACTTGGCTGTTCATCGTGCTTCTCGTCTGGTCGTCTAATCCTTGCGTCACATCATCGTAGTTATCAAGGAAAATATAGGCCAGCACAGTTCTTTCATTTTCATATTGCTTTTCTATCTGTATCTGTTCCGTCACATCGAAGAAATAAAGCAGACGCTCATCCCGTTTGATGACAACTTTAAATTTTCGGTCATTCAATGTAACCGTTTCCGATTCTACCTCTTGTTTGATGAGCGGCACAACGGATTCACAAGTATCATAAAGTGATCTCCCCACTAATGTACTTTCATTAAAGCAAGAAGAGAGAAACGGATTTGCCCATTCTATATAGTATTGATCATTAAAAAGCATGATGCCGATCGGCATTTCCATCAATGCCTCTTCCCCGACTTTTTTCAACCTGTAGGATAACGTAGAAATATAAGCGTCAATCTCTTTTCGAATAAGAGAATCCGCGCGTTTTATAAAAAACAGTATAACTGCAAGCAGCAACACTTCAACGGTTCCTATGATCCAGTTAAAATAAAAGCTGATGAGGATTGTAATGATTGACAAAGCAATCAATGCATAGATGGGATACCGAAACAACGGTTTTTCATAAAAGCTTGGCATTTCTATCACTCCCCACCATGTGAGTAAAACTCATTTTCACTTCACCTTATTCCTTATGTTAAAGCCCATGTCTATAACGCCTAAAATGCGAATGGCTGCCATAAAAATCGGTTGCAGCAGACCAAGAATGACTGCAATGACGGCCACTGCCTTTGGATATTTTTTCTTATGGCAATAGAAAAAGATAAATGATAAACCTTGGATAAAAATAAGAAATCCGAGTATAAACTCCCCATTTAAAGCGATAGAGTACAGCATTTTGCCTTTTTCTAAAGGCAGAAATGACAGCATGACAATCAACAAATACAGTACTACAACACTTTGCGGAAACTTCAACTCTCTAAAAGGCTTTAGACTAGGAATATCGGGGGAGAATCGCCTTAAGAGCGGCTTAGCGATAAGGTAACTGAGGAAAGAAAAAATGGCTCCTACCATCACGATAGCTGTTGGAAAAAGATATTGAACCGTACTCAATTGTTCTTCCATCAGTTTCATTTGTTTCTCAAGTTCTTCAGCATTACCCGATTGTTTCAAAACGGATTCAACGATATCGAGTGATTGCCGATATTGTGTCATTGCTTCATCAATGATATTGATACCCAAAAACTGAATGCTTATCACAAAATAGAACACGATACAAAGCATATAAATAAGGGCACCCGAAATAATAGCATGGCCGGGTTCTCTTTTTTTGAAAAAATGCCCCATGGCTATGCCCGCACAAGCTGACATAAAAGCTACAATCAGTCCGTTAAAGGACCCGACAATAAAGACAACAGGAAGACTGACAGCGCCCATCCATAATCCTAATTTCAATCCGTGTCTGATCGTATAAAGGATCATAGGCAGCGGCAGTGCAAATAACAGAATGGTTCCAATCAATGGAACATAAACGACCAGCAGTGTGATGATCGCAAACAAACTGATTAAAATAGCACCTTCCATTAATGCTCTTGTTTGTTTCACTTAGTCACCTCGTATCATACTGAACATACGAATAGAAAAGAGCAGCATAAACGACTGCTCTTTTTTTCATCGCCGCAACATGTTTTGCACCAATGTTTTCATATCATCTCTAAAATTACTTTTATATTTTAACATAAGTCCAAATCGCAAGTAAAATGACGCCAATGTTTCATGTGAAACATTGCAAACGAAAAGACATTCTTTAAAAGAATGCCCATCACTTCTTATTCTTTATCATCCATAAAACCAGAAGATTCTTTGTTTTTCTTCTTCGTTTTTCTGACATATACAAATATTAAAATTACAAGTAAAAGGGTTGTTGCTTGCAGAACGCCGCTGCTAAACAAGAAAAAGTTCTTTATCATGTCCCACATCGTGTTTCACCTCTTTTTGGATGTTCTCAACCCGTATCCTATATAAGGTGGATTCCCTTTTTAAAAACTTCAAAACATCATGAACAACATTGAACGTTGGGCATATGCTGATACAGAATCTGATTGATAAAGGAGATTTGTTACATGGATGAACGCAGAACGTTGGCTTGGCATGAAACATTAGAGATGCATGAGCTGGTTGCTTTTCAGTCAAACGGGCTCATTAAACTGAAGAAAATGATTAGAGAAGTTAGAGACCCTCAGCTCAGACAGCTTTATAGCGTTTCCATTCAGGCCGTTGAGCAGAATTTAAGAGAGCTTCTCCCATTCTTCCCTCAGGCGCCGATGCCTCGCGATGATGAAGAAGAAGAGCGTGCGGATAACCCATTTTTCAGCGGTGACCTGCTCGGCTTTGCCAAAACATCTGTCCGCAACTATGCTATCGCAATTACAGAAACAGCAACACCTCAATTAAGAACCGTACTTGTCAAACAGCTGAACGCTGCCATTAAGTTGCATGCGCAAGTTTATCAATACATGTATCAGCACGGATACTACCCATCTTACAACCTTTCTGACCTGTTAAAAAATGACGTCAGAAACGCCAATAAAGCCATTTCGATGAAATAAAAGAAGCAGCAAAGGCTCTCCCTTTGCTGCTACTTCTGCTGTTCTTTTAATAAACTGTTTGAACGACGCGCCTCCAGTGCTTCTCGGTTGGCGTCGCCCCATTCTTTCATTTGCAATACAATCGGCTCAAGCGTTCGCCCGAATTCTGTCAGAGAATATTCAACCTTGGGCGGCACCTGGTGATAAACTTCGCGATGAACAATGCCATCCGCTTCAAGCTCTCGAAGCTGCAGGGTCAGCATTCTTTGGGTAATACTCGGGCATATTTTGCGAAACTCATTAAACCGTTTCTTGCCATCTATCATGTGATAAAAAAGGATTCCTTTCCACTTTCCGCCAATGACATCTAGTGTAAATTCAACCGGACAGCCTTCTTTGTTTGGATAAATATTATTTTTTCGGCTCATGTTCGACCCTCCAATAGTACCTTTTTTGATACTACAGATCATTTTGCAACTGACCTACCCAGCATTTTACACACCTTTCCTCTTTCACTCAAAAAAAATGCTTTATATTCACATCAATTTTTAAGGGTTTGCATGATTACACCCGCAGCAAGACGTGTTAAACTATAAAAAGAATGTTTACACTACTTAAAAAAGGATAAGGAGTTATCATGGAAAAAATACTTATTTTCGGACACCAAAATCCAGACACAGATACGATCTGCTCTGCTATTGCTTACGCTGATTTAAAAAACAAACTCGGTTTCAACGCTGAGCCTGTCAGACTTGGACAAGTCAACGGCGAAACACAATACGCGCTTGATTACTTCAAACAAGAAAGCCCTCGTCTTGTAGAAACAGCTGCAAACGAAGTGAACGGCGTTATCCTTGTTGACCACAACGAACGCCAGCAAAGCATCAAGGATATTGAAGACGTTCAAGTTCTTGAAGTCATCGACCACCACCGAATCGCAAACTTCGAAACAGCTGAGCCGCTTTACTATCGTGCTGAGCCTGTCGGCTGTACTGCTACAATCTTAAACAAAATGTACAAAGAAAATAACGTAACAATCGAGAAAGAAATTGCCGGCCTTATGCTGTCTGCTATCATTTCTGACTCTCTGTTATTCAAATCTCCAACTTGCACGGACCAAGACGTAGCGGCAGCAAAAGAACTTGCGGAAATCGCTGGCGTAGATGCTGAAGAATACGGCTTAAACATGCTGAAAGCAGGCGCTGACCTAAGCAAAAAAACAGTTGAAGAGCTGATTTCTCTTGATGCAAAAGAATTCACACTCGGCAGCAAAAAAGTCGAAATCGCACAAGTCAACACAGTGGATATCGAAGATGTGAGAAAACGCCAAGCTGAGTTAGAAGCAGTGATTTCTAAAGTTGTGGCTGAGAAGAACCTTGATCTGTTCCTTCTTGTCATCACAGACATCTTAGAAAACGATTCACTTGCACTTGCAATCGGTAACGAAGCGGACAAAGTGGAAAAAGCATTCAACGTCACATTAGAAAACAACACAGCCCTTCTTAAAGGCGTTGTTTCTCGTAAAAAACAAGTCGTTCCTGTGTTAACAGACGTGATTGCAGAATAATAAAAAAGCATCCCGCTCCCGGGATGCTTTTTCTTATTCGCCAAGCTTTTCAATTTGCCCCATCACATCAGTAATTTGCTTAGCGTTTTGGACCAATTCGGATTGCTCCAATTCCTCAAGCGATACCTTTCCTTCTTCCACTTGCTGCAAGACGTCTTCCGCACTTTTTTGCAATGTGTCGTTATGCTCCTGTAGGGTGCTGTGAAGCTCCGCTGCGGCATCAGGCGGTGTTAATTCATTAAAATCAGCCGCTGCCTTTTGAATAGACTCAAGCTGTGTCTCTAGTTTTTCTTTCGCCTCAGTGTCATTTACAGCTTCCTCAGCCAATGCAGGCGCTTCCTCTGCAAACGTCTTCACCTTTTCCACATAAGCTGACGCTTCATTTGTATAATCCAGCCCGTCATTCACCTGATCCAGTATTCCGCATCCGCCTGCCCCTAAAAGACCCACGCCGGCCAAAACCGTCAGAACCATTTTCTTCATTGTTTGCCCCCTTATCGTTTCTTCTTCATTTTTTCTTTCAAGATCGGGATCAATTTCTCTTTCGCTAATGGCAGCCCCTTCTTCACCAATTCACGTTTCAGCCATTTCTTCAGCTTAGACATAGTGAATCTCCTCTCCCTTTTTTGATAAAAATGAAAAAACTCCACCGATTTGGTGAAGTTCAGAAACAAAAAGACCTTCACCAAATCAGATTTGGCAAAGGTCTCGCTAACAATCAAATTGCCAGCAAAGCCGAGGACACCTACTCCCGTAATGACGACTTTACTGTGAAAGCTACTCCCCTTTGGAGTGTTCATTTTTATTACTTTCATTCTAAAGCAATAGGCTTTTCCAGTCAAATTCCTGCTGCTCGTTTACATAAAAGATAGGTGTGGTATTTAAAATTTGAATGGTATTTACATCCGGAGATCATGCTATAACAGAGGAGGTTTTCATCATGAGTCAAGAGCGCGTGAAACGGCCCGGGCATACCAGGTGGTACATATCTTCGTTACTGAGCGGCATTATCATTCTTAATTATTTTGATCGAGTGGCCATTTCTGTCGCTGCCCCGGCGATACAAGATTCGTTTCACCTCACAGCAACTGAACTCGGCATTGTGTTTTCGATTTACACCTATTCGTATACACTGATGCAGCTGCCCGTCGGAAGTTTATTGGACAGGTTTGGCGTGGCCTGGGTCACTAGAATCGGAATGACGGTTTGGAGCTTTTTAACGATCATTCTCGCTTTTTTACAAGGAAAACTGCTCTTATATGTGTTCCGATTTCTCATTGGGCTGACGAGCGCATCGGCGTTCCCCGCCGCTTCCAAAGCAACCGCTCTATGGTTTCCCCCAAGCGAACGGGGTCTGGCGAACTCGCTGTTTGATTCAGCCGCCAAATTTTCAAACGTGATCGGTGCGCCGCTGGTCGCCTTTCTCGTCACAACATTTGACTGGCGGGTCGCCTTTTTAACAATCGGATGCATCAATGTGCTGTTTACCATCTTTTTCTGGCAATACTATGAGCAGCCCGAACGGCACAAACGCATTTCCAAAAGCGAATTAAACTATATTCAGAAACACAATACAATCACAACAGAACAAATCCCTTACAAAACGGGTCCGCTTTTAAAAAAGCTTTTCACTAATCGTAAAGTATGGGGCTTAATGATCGGATTTACAGGGTACGGCTATACATTCAACCTGCTGCTTACATGGCTTCCGACTTTCTTTAAGCATACATACGGAATGGATCTCATGTCATCCGGCTTATTCACCGCCGTGCCGTGGCTGATCTCTACCATTTCCGGCATTGTGGTCGGCGGCTGGCTCGTCGATTATCTTATCAAGAAAGGCTATTCCAACACCAAGGTGTATCGAACCGTAATTATTGTAGGGATGAGCTTTGGCTTTTTCTTTTTGGGCTCCATTCTGACCAATAATATAACCGTTGCGATTATCTGCATTTCAATCGGCCTCGCCGGCGTTTCTGCAACGGCTCCGGTCGGCTGGTCCATCTCCGCAGAACTGGCCCCGATTGGCTCCGTTTCCATGCTGAGTTCCATGGTAAACCTGGCAAATAACCTATTCGGAGGCATAATTGCCGCTTCACTCACGGGATATTTGTTTGATGTGACAGGTTCCTTTACGCTCAGCTTTCTGGTTGCCGGTTTTGTATTGCTGCTCGGACTGATTTTTTACGTGTTTGTGCTAGGGGATGTGAAAAGAATTAAGTTGGAGTAAAGAGTGCTTGTGTGAAAGCACTCTTTTCTTTGATCATAAAAAAAGAGCCGCCAGCCTGATTTTTTTAGAAGCGGTGTGACGTATCATGACCCTGCCGGACAAGAGCATGTCATGAACCATATTACGTTCCTGAATCAAAACAGACATCCGACCAGCAAAGAAGATTACGTAAAGCAAACGCGATTTTATGCAGGATGATTTTCATCGAGAAATGTTAGAAGATCAGCAAACCATTATCTTATTAACTGACCGTCGTTGCAGAACACCTATAGCGTGAGTCTTTGCCACTAACGCATTCTCTCTGCTCAAGTTGCGGCACCGCCAACAATCGATACATTCTGCCGGTCAACATCAAAATTCCGCCCGTTCCACTTCAATACGGTTTGAACATATCCCAACGAGTCGGCGTTATACCTTCCGGCGATCCGCTGATACGCCAGCAATTCGTATACGCCGTCTCTGTTGAAATCAACCGGATACAAGCCGGATAAAGGATTCACCCAGCCTTCTATCGGCGCTTTTAAAACACCCTGATTCGTATAGATCTCATTCAAATAGTCTCTGCCTTTGTAAGTAAGATCCAGTATATATTGGTCATGCTGGCGTTGACTGATCACGCTCGCTTTATATTGATTTTGATAGCTCACACTGTACTTGAATTCATCATTAAACGAATCAGAATTGAAAATCTGCCTGAACTGCCGGTTCATATAAGCAAACACATACGCATATATAGAGCCTCCACTTCCCCCGGTATCAATTACAACAGCCACATCTTCCGTTTTATTGCCTGTCACATCAGCCAGAAATAGTGAAGGATTGTACCCGATATTGTTATGAAGCTGAATTTGCCGTTCCTGATGTGTCTTGCCGTCACGTATCACCAAAGTGATATTTCTCCATAGCGGACTGCCTGACGTTTGATTGCCAGTAAGGAAGACTTCATCAGCGACTCCATCTCCCGTCACATCACCCCGCGCTGAAGTAATAATCGCGCGCGAGAAAACGGGCTGCCTATATCCATATGGATACTGGTAAAGCGTTGATTCTCCACCATGATAAACCCAATAAGGTGCCATTCTGCTGTTGTATGGATTCAATTGCATTCACCCTTTCCTATTCACCTTCATGAATCATGATATGCAGGAAAAGGACACAGCAGATCACATGCAGCCCGTCTTGTTTCAGAATGTCTAAGCACTATAAGCTACATTAATACGTGTTTATTTTCAAAAAGACATCGAAACGATCACGCTTATTAAATGCTTTTGAAAAACTGGACTGTCAATAAAGGAAATGACAGAATTTATTCAAGGCAGAAGTTTGGCCCTTGCTCATATATCGCCTATAAGTGAAGAATACCTATCTTCAGTCCAGAAAAAGATAAGCATTCTTTCTTGTCAGCGAAAAATAAAATAAATTAGTCATAGCGCGCTGCCCGACACCTTTTCACTCCTTGCCAGAAATACCGACAGCACGAAAGCAAACAGCAGCATGAACGTGATCATTCCGACGACACCCAGCCATTGAAAAGCAGACCAAAACACGCCGCCGACTGTTCCGCAAATACTTGAACCTGCATAATAAAAGAACAAATACAGCGATGAGGCCTGCGCTTTGTTGTGCAGGGCCCTCCGCCCAACCCAGCTGCTGGCGACTGAATGCCCTCCAAAGAATCCAAAGGTAAAAAGGGCAATCCCCAAAATTTTTACAGCTAATACGCCGTTTAACGTTAATAATGCACCTGCAGTAACGATAAAAATATTCATCATCAGTATTTTATGATACCCGTATTGATCGACCATTCTTCCAATAAAAGACGAGCTGAAAATCCCGACAATCATCACAATAAATATCCAGCTGACAATCGCTTTGTTAAAGGAATACGGCGGCGCTAACAGCACATACGCAATGTAGTTGAACAATGCAACATTGCTTCCGAGAAGCAAAAAACCAATGAGGAACAAGCTTAACAGTTTCCGGTCCTTCAAGTGACTGATTAAAGACATTCCCAACTGCCCGATCTCAAGTTTTCTCGGCGTAAAATGGGTCGATTGAGGCAAATTCATAAAAAATATCATACTCGCTATCAAACTAATCACACCAATTGACCCCATCGCTATATGCCAAGTAAAGTACTCACTCAAGAGCCCTGAAACAATCCTTCCAAAAACGGCGCCGATTGCGTTTCCGCTGATATACAGCCCCATCGCCGACCCAAGGCTTCCAGGTTCAATTTCTTCTCCAAGATAAGCCATCGCAATCGATGGGAGACCAGCGAGCGCAATCCCTTGAATGGTTCTTAATATGAGCAGCGTATGAAAATTCGGGCTGAAGGCCGATGCCAGACAGAGAACGGATGCGGCCAGCATGGATACAGCCATAATCGGCTTACGTCCCCATACCTCTGACAACGAGCCGAAAACAAGCATGCTGACAGCTAAGAGCATCGTTGTAACAGATAAAGAGAGACTCGCTGTTGTAGGTGTCACATGAAATTCTCGCGTGAACTCCTCCATGAGCGGCTGTACACAATACAGAATGGCAAATGTATTAAAACCTGCGGCAAAGAAAGCAAACGTAATTTTACGAAAAACTGGTGTGCCTTTTTGAATGTATGTCATCGGGACTTTATCTGCCCCTCACCATTTTGTTGAATACTGCACTCCATAAACATCCATCCTTTATTTTTTGCGATTTCAAACATCCTCGAGTCTGTTTATACATTTATCTTAGCACTGTGGATATATGTTGTATAATGCATAATAAATATCCATTTCATGCTTATATGTAATGTAGGAGGTGTTGATGATTTGGAATGGGAACAACTTGAATATTTTCAAACACTGGCCCGGATGCAGCACGTCACGAAGGCGGCGCATAGCCTGTCGATCACACAGCCTGCGCTTTCACGCTCAATCGCCAGACTCGAAAACCATGTAGGCGTCCCGCTATTCGACAGGCAAGGACGTTCGATTAAACTAAACAAATACGGAGAAATATTTTTAAGACACGTCCATGCCATGATGAAGGAATATACCGAAGGGAAAGAAGAAATCCAGGCTTTGTTGCAGCCTGACCAAGGTGAAGTGTCTCTCGGTTTTTTACATACATTAGGAACTACGCTGGTTCCCGATTTAATCGGCAGCTTTCAGCAGAAATATCCCGACATTACCTTCCAGCTGGAGCAAAACCATTCATATTGGCTGCTTGAACGATTAAAATCCGGAGATCTGGATCTCTGTCTCCTTGCCTCCATCAAACCTGAAAAGCTGATCCGATGGATACAATTATGGAGCGAAGAACTGTTTGTATTTGTGCCAAACAACCATCCGTTATCTCATCGCGAAAGCATTTCACTGACTGAAGTTGCGGATGAGCGTTTCATTTTATTGAAAAAAGGATATGCGCTGCGCATGACGGTTGATGAATTGTTTGAGAAAGCGGATATTCAACCGAACATTATGTTTGAGGGTGAAGAAGCAGCCACCGTAGCAGGTTTTGTGGCAGCCGGTCTTGGCATATCCATTCTGCCCGATCTGAAAGGGTTAGACCAAAGCAAAATCAAAAAAATTCGTGTCAGCTGGCCGGAATGTCAGCGCGTCATAGGAATCGCCTGGATAGAAGGCAGATTTTTATCCCCGGTGGCAGAGACCTTTAAACAGTATGTCATCAGCCATTTTTCTGATAAAGAGGAGGATCAATCATGAATGTGAAGAGAATAACGACAGAACATGATTTACATACAGCGTTTGACATCAGAAAGACAGTATTTGTTGAGGAACAAGGCTGTCCAGTTTCCGACGAGTTCGATGAGTTCGATACACTCCATGGAGATTGCCAGCATATTCTGGTTTACCATGAACATCAGCCGGTTGGCACAGCGCGTGTTCGTATCGTTGATCACGCAGGCAAACTGGAAAGAATCTGTATTCTGAAGCCCTATCGCAAATTCGGATTGGGGAAAGTGATTGTCGATGAGTTAGAGCGTATTGTGAAAGAAAAAAGGATTGATACATGTAAACTTTACGGTCAGACACAGGCAGCAGGCTTTTATGAAAAGCTCGGCTATCAGACAGCATCAGAAGAATTTATATTGGATGGCATTCCGCATGTGCTGATGACAAAAGGAGACGTTTCCGGACAATAAATTGTTCACAAATTTGTCACTTATGAGCATGTGTGATTCATTGGTATACTAATCACCGATTATGGAGAGAAGGATTGATTGTATGCCAGCAAATAAAAAAGAAGGCCTTATCTTTGGCGTGATGATGTGCTTTGGGATGGTCTGCGTCATGTCGATTTATAATGCAGTGATCAACGGAGCCATACATGATTTTTCATGGGTTACAGCTTTTGAGATGATCATAGGATTCATTGTAGCGTTACTGTTAGATTTACTGTTAGTCGGACCGCTCGCAAGAAAAATGACATTCAAACTGCCGTTCGACAAGTCTAAGAAATTATATGTCGTCCTTGCCATGTCGACTTGTATGGTGGTTGGTATGGTACTTTGTATGTCTGTTTTCGGATTAATCACGGCAACTTTATCGAATGGACTTAACGAGAACAGCCTATTCAGTGCGTACCTTATGATCGTTCTGAAAAACTTTATTTTAGCCTACCCCTTGCAATTGCTGATTATGGGTCCATTAGTCAGAGGGATTTTTATGAAATTTGTAAAACCAAAGCTCGCAGCTGCCGTTTAAATAAAAAAGGAGTGAGCGTAACACTCACTCCCTTTTCTCATTGATTTTCAGCACTCCGCCTCACGAATGAATGTAAAACAAGCTCCGCAAACGCCTCTGCGGCGGGCAGCTGCCATTTTTTCTTTTTGATTAGCATATGAGAGTAAAGCGGCTCAAAGCTTTCAGCATGATGAAGGATTTTCAGCTTACCCGCCTCCACTTCTTCTTTCACTGTCACATAAGGCAGTACAGAAAATCCAAGTCCGCTCATGACCGTTTGTTTAATCGCCTCGATACTCCACAACTCCATTGTTTGAAAGCTGCGAATGTCATGCTTCACTAGATATGTTTCAAACATGGTCCGATAACTGCAACCCTCTTCATTTGTAATAAAGAAATGACTGCTATTTTCTTGTTTATAGTCATCAAAATGGTCCGGTCCGTCATGACTGCCCACAAGGACAATCTTCTCCTCGGTTAACGTGTGATGAATGCATTTTTCAATATTAATTTCCGGATAGACCATTAACGCGATATCGACCCGTCCGCTCAATAAATCTACCTGGTTTTCCCCGCATGTCCCGTTGCTTAAGATGATTTTCACATGAGGATATGTCAGTGAAAATTCCCTTATGATCGGCCCTAGTCTGGAAATGGTTAAAGACTCAGGTGCGGCTACCTTTAATACTCCCTTGATTTCATGGACACTCTTCATATTCTTGATCTGGTCGTGGGCAGAAAGTAAATCTTCTGCCAAAGGGATTAACTCTCTGCCTAAATGAGTCAGCTTTAGATTTCTTTTTTCATACGAAAATAAAGCCCCGCCGATTTCCTGCTCAAGCGCTTGGATATGAGTGGTGATCGTGGATTGCGTATAACCCAGCTTAGCAGCAGCTCCCGTGTAACTTCCCATTTCTACAATGGCCTGGAACGTGACAAGATGTCTGATCTCCATACGTTTTCCCCTTCTATCGAAAAAAATGATAATGCTTTTTTATATTTCAATTTTATTTATAGATATCACTATCATACAATAAAAACTGCCCAACATGACTTAGCAAATGAAGGTGATTTAATGAGTATCATAGCTTTTCTTTCGTATGTGATTTTGACATCGATTACGCCTGGCCCAAGTAACATCCTAATGATGAACGAAGCGCGAAGGTTTGGCTTTATAGGTTCGTGGCGTTTCAATAGCGGCATCTTATCGGGTTTTGCAGCACTCGGGATTCTCAGCGGTATATTTACAATAGGTTTGTACAATTGGATTCCTCTTGTTGAGCCCTACTTCAAAATAGCTGGTGCGGTCTATTTGCTCTATTTGGCCTGGCAGATCGGTTTCGCCAAAGGCTCAAAGAAGGATTCCGAGGATACGCACTCTTCTTTTTTATCCGGTTTCATCTTCCAGATCATCAATATGAAAAGCATTTTGTTCTTCTTAACATTAATGAGTGCTTTTATACTGCCGTTTCAGCATTCAATGACATCAATTATTTTTTATCTCTCATTGGCCATTTTTCTGGGCTGGTTCGCCCTGCTGCTTTGGTCAGGGTTCGGCTCTGTTTTTAAAAAGCTTTTTGAAAAACATGATAAGGCCTTTCGAGTCATCATGTGTTTGCTGCTTATTTATTCTGCGGTAAGTATCTTTCTTTAGTTGGTCTGATCTGATACGAAAGCAGCTAGGCGGATTAATAATCGTTTAGTGGAATGGTTTACTTTGCAGGAGGGATCATGAATGATAAAACGACTTGATCATTTGGTTTTAACGGTGAAAAGCATTCAGGAGACAATCCGCTTCTACACATTTGTTTTGGGAATGCAGGAAGAAACGTTTGGCTCAGGGAGAAAAGCATTTATTAGACATATGTAAAATTGATTTGCATTGGAAAAGCAGGTTTCAAACCCTGCTTTTTATTTGTCTGCAAAAAAATAAGTGGGTTGCTCATGTTATAAGTTCGTAAAGTACTTTTCTTCCCTTCAACGGTGACATTTTCTATTCAAATCTTAGATACTCAACTTAAAGTAATGCTCAAATGCAGCTTTTCCGCTTTGTGTAACCTTAATAGCTCTAGTTTTAGGCATACGCACAATCCATTGTTGTTCCAGCATCCTGTCTAATAATGCATGTCCCAAAGCTCCCGCTAAATGATGCTGTCGCTCGCTCCAATCTAAACAGCAAAGCGCAAAAGCTCTCCTCTTATTTCTTTGTTTTTCTTCGTCGACTCCAAAATCCTTTAAAAACAAAGAGCCTTCTGAAGTCACCTCATATTGTAAATCCGCTTTTCGTAAGAAGCCTTGCTCGACTAATGAATGTGTCACTTGCACGCCGATATAACCGGCCAGATGATCATAACAGGTACGGGCAAAGTGTAAATCACTTTTTTCTTTTGAATCATTGAAAGACTTCACTTTTGAATCTGGCGAAATACTAAGCAATTGTTCTATCACTTTTGCAGCATCGGCGTTTGCCAATTTATAATACCGATGTCTTCCATGCTTCTCTACACTGATGAGCTGTGCTTCAAGTAATTTATGCAGGTGGAAGCTGGCAGTTTGAGGCTTGATTTTAGCGAAATATGCAAGCTCTCCAGCAGGGTGTATTCTTCCATCCATAAGGCTCAAAAGAATAGAAGAACGCGTGGGGTCAGATAGTAACGAAGCAACCTTTGCAATATTAGGATTCATCATTCTCCTCCTTACATTCATATTTCGATGATAGTTGAAATGTTAAACCTTTACAATATGAATAAATAATGATTAGGAGGCATAATCGTTGAACAGTGAAAAACAAGACACTCTCCATTTTAAAGAAATCAAACCAAACATTATGTACTATGGCACGTCCACATTCCTTCTTTCCACTTTGAATGAAGATGGAACCACCAATATCAGTCCGATGTCTTCCTCATGGGCGCTTGGAAACTATATTGTTCTGGGAGTAGGCTTAGGAGGAAAAGCGATTGAAAATTTAAGTAGTCACAAAGAATGTGTCATTAACTTGCCCAGCCCGGATTTATGGAAAAACGTTGAAAAAATTTCGTCTTTTAGCGGAAAAAAGAATATCCCGCCTTTGAAGAAACAGCTCGGGTTTACGTACAAAAAAGAGAAATACGAAGCGGCAGGGTTAACACCTTTACCATCAATGACAGTAGCACCAACACGAATTAAAGAATGCCCTATCCAAATAGAAGCAGAAGTGAAGCATATTCGGATACCAGATTACGAACCATCATTTGCGATTGTGGAAACACAAGCTTTACATTTCCATGCCGAGGAAAAGATCATATTGAACGACAACCACATTGACCCTTCAAAATGGAGTCCACTTATTTATAATTTCAGACACTATTTTGGTTTAGGAAAAGAAATAGGAAAGACCTTTCGTTCGGAAACATGACTCAAAATAAAGCTTTTAATGGGAAATTGCGTATTATACCCCTTCTATGTTTCAATGGAAACCGTTAGTAACAGCTTAAAAATAAAAACGGAGATATTGAAAATGAGAACTTTACATACGAGATTTAAACGTTTATTGAGATTAAGAGATTTTGAATTCTTTCAGGTAGAATTAAACGATGATGAGAGATGTGCTTTTTTATTATACGTTGATGAAAGATTTCCAGACTCTGAAGAAGGTAACAAAATTAATGTTTATTTGATTTCTCACTTTGAGCTACCTGATTCATCATATCATGATGTGCTACGTTTTAATGATGATCTATTGGGTATGAAACATAATTGTTCATATGTAATGGACACTTTAGCTGTTAAAGAGGAATTTGATTTCAATTTCCCATTTGATATGCTCGCTATACGTGAATATGTTCAAGAGTTATTGTCCATCTTAAAAATTGAAAAAGAACTCCCTGAATGTAAAGAAACGGATTTCAATTATTTATCTCAAGAGTAGTAACGGTTACGTTAAATGAAAATACCGTGTAAGTTTGGTTTTGATCTGTCTTATTCTAATAGTTGTTTGTCGGGTGATAGTTTCAAATTTTAATGGTTCTGAGCCTAATAACAACTTTTCTCATTGTTGCAATTTAGATAAGATCTACCACTTATTCGAATACTAGATAACATTTTCAGTGAAAGACTATCTTGATAACGTACATTTAGCATGTGCTTACCATTAAATTTGGATATATTGTAGAAAGTGTTGATTGATTTGAACAGAGAAACATTAAAATTCATACTGATTTTATTTACAGTTTATGCTACCATCCAGGTTACAAATGAAATTGACTTTACTAACTATTGGTTTCTAAATAGACTTATTCAGTTTTTAATTTGTATAGTTGTTTTTTTGGTCATTACTTTAATGGTTCCCGAAAAAAAGAAAAAGTGAATTTCGTTTTAAAAAAGAGCTCTCATTGAGCTCTTTTTTAAAAATAACACGCTAACCTTTCCACATGCAGTCAATTTACTTTACTACATCCCATAGTTAAGTGAGATAAGCTATTATTGTTTCTATAGTTTCATTAAAATTTAAAGAGCTTTCGAAGTATTGAAGATTATATTTTTGGCATTCCTCTTTTATTCGAATACTATCTGTTTTTATCCTCTCTAATTCTGATTTGATCTGAAAATGATCTAGATTTCTCAATCCGTCATTTTCTGTCATACTGGAGTGAAATTTCATTTTATCTATGTTATTTTCTATGTTTATTTCTGCTATTCCTATAAAACAGGTCTTAACATTCCCTAAATAGTATTGCTCAAACTGTGAAACGTGACTAGGGATTAATTGTACACCTTCTATTATGTAATCTATTTTGTTCTCAACCATAGCCGTCATCAAAGGATTAATTATTTTCCAGAGTCGTTGTCCATTTTTAAAATCACCATCAGTCGGATTAATGTCCATTTCTGGTACTCCATTCGCAATTCCCATCATTAAGTAGTCTAACGAGAAATAAGGAATTTTTGTTTCTGCTAACATTCTCTTTGCTGTAGTTGTCTTCCCACTCCTCGAAGAACCACCAATTAGATATAACATACTTCATCTCTCCTAATGAAAATAACTTCAAAAAGCGACCTCTGAGATAACCTGTATTTAATGCCAAGTTCGTATAGCTACACATTTATCCTTACGCTCATATCGTACTACATTACATTTAAAGAAGAATAGGGTAATTGGCTGTGGAGTTAAAAAACAAGACCAAGCAAGTAGCAGATTTATATAAGAAAAATCAAGACAATAAAGCTTAAAAAGCCGACGAGTTTTTTCAGATTCAGTTCTTTAAACCTCAGATAAATAGATTAAAGAGACAAATTCATTTCACTTCACGTGTTGCATTAATGAATTAGAAACTTAGAAAGAAGGTGATCCCATATCCACTAACAATAAACCCAACAGATTAGTCTCTATACTTACTCCAGCACGCCCACAACCCCGTAGACTGGTACCCCTGATGAGAAGAAGCCTTCGAAAAAACAAAACGTGAAAATAAGCCGGCTCTGGTCAGCATCGGTTATTCGACTTGTCATTGTTGGCATTCTATTTGAATAACCATTTCTTATTCAGATGACGAATGAAAAAAGAGTAGACCTTTCAGTCCACTCTTAAATAAATCTTATTTCTCTCGTTCTATATATTCTTCTTTTGTTGTTTATTGCCCATAAACTTTAACCTCTAATACTTTGCCATTAGTTAAAAAAGAGGAGCTACATCCCTACATGTTATTAGAAAGAGCCTATATTGCTACATACTGATTCGGTGTTTTTGTTCATTCTCTATCTCGGGCTGTATCTCCTTTGTTAGTTGATGACCCTCTATATCTACATTCGGAATGATTTTGTCTAACCACTTTGGTAAATACCAAGCTGCATTCCCCATCAACTTCATAATACTTGGAATGAGTGTCATTCTTACAATAAATGCGTCAAATAATACACCAAAGGAAAGAGCTAATCCATTTGCTTTGATAGAAGCTTCACCAGCAAAGATAAACCCTGCAAAGACGAATATCATGATTAGTCCGGCTGCGGTGACAACAGGTCCACTGTGTTTTAATCCAGCTTGAATCGCTTGTACTGGATTCTTTGTTTTTACATATTCTTCACGCATTCTGCTTACAAGGAATACTTGATAATCCATCGCTAAGCCAAAAAGAATACCAATCGTTAAAATAGGCAAAAACGCGAGTATCGGCCCTTTTTCAGGTATATTGAACAAGTCAATTAAGTTTCCATCCTGTAACACAAATACACAAATCCCAAGAGTTGCTGTCATTGTTAATATGAAACCTGCTACAGCAACAAGAGGTACTAGCAGCGAACGGAATACGATTGTCAGCAATATAAACGCAAAACCAACAATGAGTAAAGCAAATACTGGTATTGCATCATTAAGGCGATCTGAAATATCTATATTCACTGCCGTGGATCCAGTTACGAGCAAATCTACCCCGTTTTGATCTGCTAAGCTGCGCACATCTTGTACCAAATCCTTAGTAGCTTTATCGTTTGGACCTGTTGTAGGAACAACCGTAATAATAGCAAAATTGTCTTTTGCATTAGGCATTGCAGGAGTAACACTTGCTACATGGTCTAAATCCTTAATTTCTTTTACTGCATCTGCGAATGCTTCAGTCTTATTTTCTGTAACACTTGTGGCATCCGCCACTATCGTTAATTTGCCATTAAATCCTTCTCCAAACCCTTCGGCAAGCAAGTCATAAGCTCGGCGCTCGGGATTATCCTTAGCTTTCATTCCTGCATCAGGTAAACCTAGCTCCAAATGTATAGATGGGATACTAATGACTAGCAAGATGAGAATACTAAATACACTTAGAAGAATAGGGTTCTTTGTGACAAAGCGTCCCCAGAAATTTGTTTCAGCGCTTTGTATTTCTTTTTTCTTGTTTGCTTTCGGAATCATGCGTTTCCCTGCTATTGATAAGACGGCAGGCACTAATGTAATTGACGCTAAAACAGCCATGAGCACACTGAGCCCTGCTGTTAGCCCCATTGCAGACATAAAAGGAATATTAACGACAGTCAATCCGCAAAGTGCGACAATAACTGTAAGTCCGGCAAAAACGACAGCACTCCCAGCTGTTCCCGTAGCTCTCGCAATTGATTCATTTTTTTGTATACCTTCTCCTAAAAACTGGCGGTGTTTCGAAAAAATAAACAAAGCATAATCAATACCAACTGCAAGGCCAATCATTCCGGCTAATGAAAGACTGACGGAGGCAATATCAAACACTTGTGTTCCAATCAAAGTCAGCCCAATGCTTACACCTAAACCTATAAGTGCTGTTAAAATCGGTAAGCCTGCTATTAATAATGAGCCAAATGTAATAGCTAGAACAACAAAAGCCAAGACAATACCGACTATCTCTGATACACCGCCTATCTCCATCTCGGCTCCTGGTATATCTCCGCTTAACTCCGTTTGTAATCCTTCATCATCAGCAATGGACAAACTATCTTTCACATGTTTTATAGAGTAATCTTTTATATCATCTGCTGATGATTTGTATTTGATATCAGCATAAGCCACTGTCCCATCTTTTGCGATCGTTCCTGCATGAAAAGGACTTGCAATCGAATCAATGGAATCGTCTTTATTCATTTCCTTTAATGTATTCTCTATTGCTTTTTTTGCTGATTTTGCAGTAAGTTTCTCCCCATCGTTAGCACCGAATATGACCCGTATGCTCCCTTTATCAGGACCATGAGGAAATTCTTTATTGATCACCTTCATTGCTTTTTCCGAAGGCGTGTCTGGTATTGACATATCCTCAGAAAAACTGGGTTTTAATATGCCGGCTGCCCCTATCGCTGCAATCAACACAACGATCCACGCACATAGTACTTTAATGCGATGGCGAGCGACCCACCCGCCTAATTTATATAACATTCTTGACATCATAATCTCCTTTCAACACATTGCTTGATAACATTCCCCCTAATTGTAGTTCATAAGGAAATGAAAAAAACGTACATGCGGGCATGTACGTTTGGGCAACTTTTAAATAACCTGTGTTATAAATCTAAAGTTAAAATACCTCTCTGCATGGCAATTGTAACTGCTTCCGTTCTAGAATCCGCTCCCAATTTATTATAAATGGACGTTAGTCTTGACTTCACAGTTCTCTCTGAGATTCCTAAATCAAAGGCTATCGCTTTGCTTTTATGACCTTTTGCAATCGCCTTTAGAACAACTATTTCCTTTTCCGTTAACTGAGTATCGCTGCTTGGTTTCTTCATTCTTTTAAATTGAATTTCTTGAAAACGTTTAAGAATATCAGGCTGCAGCAGCACTTCTCCTCTTAATGCTGCATCCATTGTATGAAATAGGGTTTCTGAGCTCGTATCCTTCAACAGATATCCTTTCGCCCCTAATTCAATTCCCTCAATCATCAAGTGATCTTCATTATAAGTAGTCAAAATAATAATGGGTATGTTGTGTTTTTCTTTTATTTGTTTAATCGCTTCTAACCCACTCATTTTTGGCATGTATAAATCCATAAGAATGATATCTGGCTTTAATTCATCTGTAAGATGGACCGCCTTTTTTCCATTTTCCGCCTCTCCGATTATTGTGTAGTTATCATTCGTCTCAATTAACAGCTTGAGACCTTCTCTCACAACTAGATGATCATCAACGATTAAAACCTTATTCATCTTCAATCTCTCCCTGATTTGACAAGATTATCTCGATTTGTGTGCCTATTGTTTTTGTACTCTTTATATCGAATTGGCCTTTCATTGCTCTGACGCGTTCTTGTATACCAAGAAGTCCATAATGACCTCTCTTTTTCCTGCCTCTTTCAACATCAAATCCTTTTCCATTGTCTCTGACGGTTAAATGGATGTTTTCTTTCTCATCCCAAACTGATACCCATATGGATTCTGCTTCAGCATGTTTTGCTGCATTTGTAAGACATTCTCCTATGATGTAATAACAATTTTCAGCAGTACGAACATCAGGCAATTGAGTTAATCTGTAGTCTAAAAAACAAGACAGACCTGTTGCATCTTTAAAATGATCCATTTGTAAGGTAATTCTTTCTTTTAAAGAACCGATTTCTTCTGATTTGCTGCGAAGATTGTCAATAGCTGAACGTGCATCAGCTAATGTGCTTTTCACTCTATTCATAGATTGTTGAATGATTTCTTTTGCCCTATCTGTGTTACCTTTCGATATATGAACATTAATAGCATCCAACTGCATATTTAAACTAACCAATCCTTGTGCAAGGGTGTCATGTAAATCCCGAGCCATACGCTGTCTTTCGTTTTGCAACGTCAGCTGTTCTACTTGTTGATGAGCAAGCTCCAGCCTTTCAAGAGTCAGCTGCGCTTTTATTTTTTCATCAACTTGCGCAAAAAATGTGGCAGCATAAGTGATAATGACAACCATGATAGGTACAGCGATAACAAGAAAATGCAAAAACTCGCCTTTGTGAATCTGATATATCGCATTGGCTGATATCAGAAGTAATAGATATACAATGAGGAACGCTCTTCTTCTATCTGCCATTCCTATAATCTGCCCAATCAAAAATGCATAAAGGCCAATGATGACCAGCATTAAGAAGCCCGTCATGACATTAGCAAGTGCATAAGTAATCAAACCTTGCAGTACAAAATATAGAATGACCTTATTCTTAACCCATCGATATGAGTGCCAATGCAGCAGAGTAAAAATAGCGATTAATATTGTAAACACATGAAGCAATAAAATAGACCAGCTCCCAGAAACAAACTGCAGCACGATAGAGGCTATATAGATCATGAGAATAAAAGCTAAGCCTGGTACTCTGAGAGCAAGCATATTTAATGCCCTTCTATCTCGTGAAACGTAGTTTTTATCAAAAGGCTTTCTTCGAAACATATTGCTTCACTTCCTTTCCTTTGACAGTATAATCACAAAGGATCCACAATAAAAATAGGAACAATCCAGTCACATTTGTCATCTTATCATAAGAGCCGTCAGGCATTTCATTTATCACCCAGTAAGGCAAGAAGGAAAACCCAACAAGATGCGGACTTATCTAGTATGCAAGATGTGCCTCAACGTACATAAGGATATGCCCTTATGTACGTTTTCTATATTCAATTTTAAAATTAAAATATATGGAGAGTACTTTCATATGAGAGTATTGAAATGTATTGAAACCAATTGATCTCATAATTATAAGCCTACAAAGAAAAGGAATCAGAGCTGAAAAAACATTTGAAAAACGGTCCAAAATCCTCAAAGAAGTAAAGCAGAAGGGCTCTGCAAAAATGACCCATTAAAGAATAAAGAAACCTTATAGGGAAAAGAGGAACAAGGTATGTATTGGTTTTTTGGTGTTTCATTGTACCTTCTCATCGGTACTTGTATATTCATAGGAGTCATCAAAGACACTCAATCAGGTTCTTGGTTACTACTTGCATTAGCAGCTCCACTCATCATCTTTGGCTATCCTTACTTTTGTTCAAAGCAGCTTCTTTCCAAAAGATAAAGATATATATTGTGATTACAGAGTTATTGAAAACGATTAAAAGGTTTGAACATAATGTTAAAATAACATTTCAAACTCAAACACATTTACCTTCAAGAGTGCCATTTTCGTTAGAATAACCAAACAAGTAATTTTGCAGTCCGAACTTTATGAAATAATTATTGATTGGTTCCCTTGGTGAAGAAAGAAAGCATTTGAAAAAGCAAAACGGGAAAACAAGGCGGTTCTGGTCAGCATCAGCTATTCGACTTGTCATTGGTGCCATGTCTATTAAAGTAACCAAATAGACAAGCCAAGGATCGTAGACTACAAATCCCGTGATTTTTTCAAAAGTGACATTAGAGAGAAGAAATTAACCGTAAGTAGTTGGAGGGATGATTGAAGTATGTTAACAAGAGAAGATATCTTTAAACACGTCAAAGAAAAGTACGGTTCATCGCCTGATTATCCATGGGAGGAATACCCAAACTATGCTTCTTTGAGACATACATCAAACAAAAAGTGGTATGGTCTTATCATGAATGTTCTCCCAGAAAAATTAGGCTTGGAAGGACATGGCGAAATAGATATTCTGAATTTAAAATGCCCCCCTGACATAAGTGATGGCTTAAGAAATGGGGAAAATATCTTACCCGGATATCATATGGATAAGGAACATTGGATTTCAATTGTTTTAGAACGGACAGATCCAGAAAGCGAAATCTATAACTTAATCGAACAGAGCTTTCATTTAACCAAGTGAAGATAAAGAGTGTTCCTGCTAATCGAGCTGCAAAGAGTAGTGGGCACTTTCATTTTAGGATATTGTTCTTCACTCTGTCCACAAACGCAACTTAATCCATCTGGTGTGTGAATAGAAGAAGAATTTCTACCAACTTCTTATGTAAAAGGATGAATAGTTATGACAAATAACTTAAAACAGAGAAGAATAATTTTAAATTTAGCAGTTACTCTAGATGGTTTTATTGAAGGGAAAAATGGAGAAGTTGATTGGTGTATTATGGACCCTGATATGGGGTTTACTGATTTCTTAAATCAAATTGATACTATTTTATATGGTAGAAAAAGCTACGATTTATGGGGACAGTATATCCCCAAAAAAGAAGACCCTGATACGGAAAAGGAAATTTGGAAATTGGTTCATAGTAAAAAGAAATATGTTTTTTCCAGAACACAACATGAGATTGATAATCAAGCAATATTTATAAATGATAATATTCTTGAAGAAGTAAATAAATTAAAGAAAAAGCCTGGTAAAGACATCTGGCTATATGGTGGAGCGAGTCTCATTACAACTTTTATAAATTTGGGGCTTGTTGATGAATTTAGATTATCTCTTCACCCTGTTGTTTTGGGAGAAGGAAAACCGTTGTTTATTGATTTAAAACAGAGGATAAATTTAAAAATGCTGAATACAAGAACATTTTCCTCTGGCGTTGTGCAAATCGTTTATCATTGGAATGGCTAAAAACCTTTCAGTCCAAAGTATATATTGTTAGGTAACACTCGACAGTAATTTTTCTTATTGAACTAAAGGGGCGTCCATAAATAATGGGTTCCCCTTAATACTATGGAATGATCAACATCAAATTTAACAGAGCTAAAAATATCCATTCTCCTGTAATAAAAGAAAAGAAAACTGAAAAGGACGGTGTCTTCCTTCATTAACATTTTAAGTAAATCGGCTAAGCTTTGTATTTATTTATAATTATTGTGGTGCCTAAATGTAATTAAAACAAAAGAAAGAAGGTGATCCCATGCCCACTAACAGTAAACCCAATAGATTAATCGCTGAGAAGTCACCATATCTCCTTCAACATGCTCACAACCCTGTGGACTGGTTCCCGTGGGGAGAAGAAGCCTTCGAAAAAGCAAACCGCGAAAACAAGCCGGTTCTGGTCAGCATCGGTTATTCGACTTGCCATTGGTGCCACGTTCGTATAGCTACACATACCTGATAGTCCAAGAGGATCTCGGCATAGAATGATTAACAATTTCTGAAAACATCCCTTTGTTAAACATAAACAAAACCCCCATAAGTAACAGTACTTCCTATTGCTATTAGAAAAACTGAAAAACACCGTTCTGTTGAGTAGAACAGTGTAAAAAAATATTCCTTATAGAACTGTTGTAATCTTTTTTTGTGATTAACTTATTTTTTTAATGACTCTTTTTGATTTTCTACTCAGGGCTATCCAATTTTAGTTAGAATATAGCCTTAATAGTTCTTGTACTGGAAAACCATTTGTATTGTTCGCCTCAACAAAATATGCTAACTGCCATTTTTGTGTTTTGATAGCTTGTTTGCTAATGGGATTTTCCCACCTAGGGTAAACTCTAATTGCCATTTTTCCTTTTGTAGTTGCTGTTTTAAGGATATTATGTTTTAAAAGAACTCCTTTTGGAAAAACGAATTGTCCAAAATTATTATTACTAGTAAAAGTATTGATAACCAATAAATCAGTAGCCTTTTCATATGAAAAGGCTTGGTTTTTATTATCCTCATCTTTTTCCCAAAAAGCAACAAACTGTCCTATCTTGTTAGGTGTTATTTTTGCGACTCTAAATCTAACCGATTTTGAATTTATTTGAAACATACCAGCCCCATAATCTGAATTTTGAGCTTCTTCTCGAATAGCATTTATAGTTAAGTGATTTGGTTCATATAAAATTTTATTTACATATGTTAACGCCTTATAAAATTCATTCACTTCTTTGTACTCCTTATTTTTTATACTACATAATCCAATGCCTTCTTGAATAGAATGGCTAATCAAGGTAAGTAAATCATGACTTGCATTTGGTGACATATCTGTTAGAATAACCGGACATTAGGACATACACAAAGTTTTTTTATCTATCAGTGACAGGCAGCAGAGGGCGAGAAAGAATAGGCGATGACAGTACGACAGATGTATTTAATTGCCCATAAGGAATAAGGCGGTCTACTAAGGCTTCTAAATCCTTCATCGTAGCTACTGCTGCCTTTAGAAAATAACTATTCGTTCCTGTTACTCTATGACATTCTAGAATATCCGTTTCTTCCTTGATCAATTCCTCAAATCGACGACACTCTAATTTTAAATTTCCTATTTGTATAATCACAATTGTTCCTTTTCCAATAGCCTCAGCAGAAATGCGTGCTGTAAACCCCTGAATTACCCCGTTTTCCTGCAAACGACGTAATCGTTCATTTACACTCGGACGACTTAAATTCAGTTTTTTCGATAATTCAATAATTGTTATTCGGGCATCCTCTTGAAGCAGTTCTAATAATTTACCGTCTATTTCATCCATTTCCATCTCTCCTTCATAATTGTATATAATTCTATTGTTTTTCGTTCATACCGTAAAGCATAAGAGAATAAAACATTCATTAGTTTATATAAACAAAGAGAATAACCTTCTATAATAAAAATAAGTTCAGAAATGTAAGGAGAGAATATCTTTGACACAGCCATTGAAGCAAACTATATCAGTTTCACAAGGCACTGCTCTGTATGTAGGAGCCGTTTTAGGCTCAGGGATTTTAATATTACCTGGTATGACAGCAGGGATTGCGGGTTCAAATGCACTAGTTTCATGGATTATTATGGTGCTGCTAAGTATTCCATTAGCGTCCACATTTGCATTCCTTTCAATTGATTTCCCTAGCTCAGGCGGAATATTAACTTTTGCGGATAAAGCTTTTGGTCATTATGCAGGTGCTATTTGTGGATGGTTTTTTTTCATCGCAGGAAGTGTAGGACAAATTATTGTTTCACTAACAGGTGGGACTTATATATCTTTTGCGTTCAATTTACCGCATTTTTCCGCATGTATAATTGCAAGCATATTACTCTCAATCGCTGTAATCGGAAACTATGTAGGTCTACAAACAAGTGGAAAAATTCAATTGGTATTAGCCGGACTTACTTTATTGATATTATTAGGTACATCAGTTTTAGCATTTCCAGCAATTGACCATGAGAGCATAACACCACACATCACAAAAAAAAGCATCATTCCAATCGGCCAATCTGCAATGCTCATTTTTTGGTCATTCTTTGGATGGGAAGCAATCTCTAGTCTGGCACCTGAATTTAAAAGCCCGAGAAAACAAAACATCATGCGATCAACATGGGGAGCCATTGTTATTATTGGTGTATTATACATAGGCATCGCTTTAGCTGTCATTGGCACAAACTCTTATTCAACTGGTAAACAAACCGTTAATAGTGCTATGAATAATGCTTCAATAGCACAAGTCGTTGAAAAAGTGGCAGGGGTAAATGGCGCTTGGGTAACAGCAATACTTGCCTTTATCATATGTTTAGGAACTAACAATGCATTTGTGGCAAGTATGAGCCGATTAGGTTATTCCTTATCTCATAAACGTCTTGCCCCCTCATGGCTGGACAACATGAATAAAACATATTCAACCCCTAGCCGTGCTGTAATATTAGTAGGAGCAATTGCCGGAGTTGGTTTACTTTTTAGTTCTATTTTTCACATTGGTTTAGACCAGTTAGTGTTTATTCCTAATTCGTTAGCAATCGCAACCTATATAGTTGGTACAGCAGCAGGAGTTCGGCTGATTACAAATGTCTTTGGTAAGTTTCTAGCTGTCATTGCCTGTCTATTATGTCTTGCCGCTTATCCTTTTATCGGCTCCTATATAGCAATTCCTATCATTGTTGCACTTTCATGTATTGGATACATCACCTGGAGAGTTAAAAGAGAGAGAAATATTAAATAATGAAGGGTATTCTTTAAAATCATGGAGGGAGGCTGAAGTATATTGCCTATCTCTTTCCCATGACATGAATCCGATGCCAGGTTGGTTAGAATAACTATATGATGTCCTTAGGGTTACAAAAGGTTTTAAAAAGACAATAGGTGCCCCCGATATATCCCTTATCATTTTTGGGTATATCTATTCTAAATTATATGTATGTTGTAAAATATAAATAAAGAGCCCATTTGGGACTCTTTATTTTCGTAACCATTGTGCTAAATCTTCCTTTATTTTTTCCTGTAACATATCAATAAAACTTTTTAGACTACGAACACTAACTTTATCATCATCAATCTCATAAACTACTTTCATTTCATTATAATCGGGATAAAATTTAAAAATAATTTCTTTTTCATTATATTTTATGCGATAAATTTTAGTCTCATTATCATAAGAATTTGGGCAATCAAACTCAATTAAGTCTATATCTTTTTTATAAGTATACTTTTCATCACTAGTATTCCAGTCATATTCAAAACCATTATTCTTTACTAATAGTTTATTTAATAATATATAAATATTTCTTTCAATTCGGAGAGAGAATTCAGGCTCCCATACATGTTTATAAAGCAAATTAAAGCGTTTTGGTTTATCCAAATTATCAACCAATGCATAAATTTGTTCTATCTGTATTTGAGTTTTATTTTCTTTAGGATACTCATTTAATATTTCCTCTATGATACCAGTATCTAAAACTGAAATTTTTCCTTTTACATCCGACAGACTTTTCCACGAATACCCTAATTCTTTGGTATCCGTTAAATATTTATAATTCCCACAAAAGGATTTTATAAAATCAGATCTTTTATTTCCAAGTTCTCCTTCAAATATTTCATAGTAGTCCAGTAGCGCTATTGTATATATTTGATAAAGATAAAAATCATTAATATTATTCGCGCGAGATATTAGGCTTTCTAATAACTGATGAGAATAATGCTTATTAGCAATAAAAAAAGACTTCACCTCTAAATCATCCCTTATTAAATCAATTAATGTAAGAAGATGATTATCCTCAACACCTAAGATATCTTGTGTTTTTGATTCAAATTTTAATTGTATATCTGAATGTGACCTAGCCAATAACATAAAAAATGCTTTATCGGCTTCTTTTCTAAGACCATCGTCTGTAATAAATTTGTTATATATATGTAGTAAAACTTGATCTGTTTTATTTAGTTGTTGGATTTTATCAATAATATCTAAATATTCCACTTCAGAAAGAGGGGTTTCAGCCATTAAATCATTAGCTGCTGTTTCTAGCTCTAATTCAACTGTATTCATATCATTCCATTTTGATTGCACTAAACGAACTATGTGTTTATAAAAATCTAATATTTCTAGCTTGTCTATTATTTGTATTGAATATATATTTTCATAAAAATTTCTGTCAACCTCATTTATTTCATCCCGGTTAATCCAATATATTTTTTTCTTTTCAAATTGTTTTGATTTAATCTCTTCAATTACTTCATTCAATAAGCTTCTTATATTCGGATCAGATAAGCTATACCCGATAAATACAATATTGTTCTCTATAAAAATTGAATATAGCTTATTAAATATATATCTGTTACTATAATTGAATTCTTGATAGTTTTTTTCAGTTATGACAATTCCGTTATTATTATCTGTAATACAACCATGTATCTTATAAAGTTTGATTCTATCCTTTATCCTCCCATAATCTTTGTTCACACTTCTAAGATTCCTATGAATTACAGAAATATTTTCAATACAATACTCAAGGTTAGTATCATAATTTGTTGTTATGATTTCACTAATATATGGGGTTATTTTTTTAAAAACATCCTTATACTCATTATATCTATCAGTATAAGCTACCCTTTTCCTTTCATATTGAGTAATTTTTTTTATAATTTCAGTTTGTATATCGTTATCGTTTGTTTGTTTTAATAAAATATCAACATATCCTGCTAATCTTAAAAAATCAACTCCAATTAAATTTTCTAACATTAACTCATTGATCTTTTTGTAGTCTGAATCCTCCTTTTCGGAAACTAAATAAAACAAGCTAGACATCTTTATTTTTTCTAACAAATTGTTTTCAGATATAATTTGTTTTAATAATTCTCCCCATCCTGGATAACCCAAATCTCTTGAAAATCCCGCCCCTATAAAAAAACCACTTTATTTCCTATTAAATCTGTAGCTATATTACTTAATTGTTTAAATTGATACTGACTTAAATTCATAATTTACATCCCCATTTATTTAAGCTGTATTTTCTCAAAAGATACCCATTTATTATTATAATATGGGAAATAAAAAATCACTAATACTCACTTATTTTAAAGCATGTATTATGCAAAATAACTATTCTTCCACAATTGCTAGGGCAACAAAAGCCATGGATATTGTCGTTAACTGTTGAATACATCGGAGTCAAAACAATTAGTTATCGTGTCTATATTCTGCCTTCAATGTTTCCTTATCCATTACTTCCTCAAAAAATTTATAAGTTAACAGTTATCCAATAAACCTTAACAAACGTAATTATCATGAAATTTCTGTTATTATAACATTATATTAACAAGTTAGGATGGGTTAATATGGAACTGAAAAACAAAATAAAACGAGTCGCCATTTACCTCAGAAAATCCCGCAATAACGAAGGCGAAGAGACTGAAGAAACTCTAGCAAAACACAGAAAACGTTTATTAGATATTGCAGAAAAAAACAACTGGGAGATCAAATTGTTTCAAGAAGTTGGCAGTTCAATGGATGAAAATCGACCAGAGTATCAAAAAACGATCTGCGAAATTAAAGAAAACCTTTTTGATGCTGTTTTATCTGTTAACCTTACACGTGTTACTAGAGACGATGCTGAAACACCTAAATTTATGAGTTTATTAAGACAAGAAGATGTCCTCTTTGTTACCGATAGTGAGCGTATATATGACTTAGAAATCCAAGAAGATTTGCAAGCGTTAAAGTTCACTGGGTTCGTAAATAACTGGGAGTATGAAAATATAAAGGCGCAGCTAAGGAAAGGAAAAAAGGATAGTGCAAAGTTAGGCAGGTGGTCAAACGGAACCCCGCCATTTGGTTATATTTATAACCCTTTAGAAAAAAGAGTGGTAATTGATAAAGAACGGGCAAAGGGTGTCAAGTTGGCTTTTCAGTTGGTTTTAGATGGAATGGGTGTCGATAATATTGCTATAAATCTAAACCAGTTAGGTTATCGAACTAAAAGAGGGAATTTATTTAGTGGAAAAGTGATTTATACGATGTATCAACGGATTATCTATTAGGACGTAAACCAAAGAATATGTCCAAGCTGGATGAAACATTAAATGAAGCTATTGAAGAATTAAAAAATGAAGAAACTCTCCTTTTTATGAAGGACGGGGATATTGATGAGGAAACTGCTCGCTTAATCAAACAGGCATTAATCAATGGAATGAAATTCGTTGACGCAATGAAAAAGAAAGAGTGATTCTTATCTATACTTCAAAAAATATCAAAAATAAAGCAGAAAGAGTTATTCAGGAACACGGAACAAACGATGTCTACGAAATATGCGGCAACCTCAACATTTCAATCTTAAAAAGTAATTTAGGTAGCATCAAAGGCTTTCTTCAATATTACAAAAAACATCATCATTATTTAATACAGGTAAATCAAAAATACCAAAACACCAAAATCATAATCGCTCATGAACTAGGGCATTATTTTCTCCATAAAAACTTAAACACATTCAAAATGGAAAACTGCTCTCTAGTTCTAGGTGAGAAGTTAGAACATCAGGCGAACATCTTTGCAACTGAATTACTTTTACCTGATTATGTTCTGACTAATGAAGCGTCACAATTACAAAACTGGACACTAAATCAAATAGCCTCTTTTTTTCAACTCCCTGTACCCATTGTGGAACATAAAGTAAGACATATGAATCTTCTTTCACCAAATATAGCAATAAACCAAAACAGATTAACAATTATAAATTCATAAAATCAGAAATGGGGTACTACAGTATGAATTGGCTTGTTGGGCTTGATTGGGGTATTCAATGGGGAACCGTTTTTACAGTTGCCGGCACACTCACCGCCGCTTTTTTAGGACAAGTTTTTTCTCATCGTTACTCTCAAAAAAGGGAAGACCTTAAACAGAAAAAAGAAAGTTTTCAAAACCTGTATTCTCCTACAATTCATCATGTAACAAACTATCTTTACAAAGAAATCGATAAACAAACTGATATCATTTTCAACTATAAGGATGAAGAAGATTTCGCAGACGAAGATGATTATTTTAATCCCGAAAAATTATTCTTAGAAGCATTTTCTTTAATAGGTGATAACCTCAAATATGCGAATCTAGAGTTAATAATGCAATACCAGGATATCAAATCAACTAACAAATTAGGCAAGCAGTTTCTCTCGATAGATAAAACTATAAAATTGTGTGACATATTCATAACAGACTACATTAAGATAAGTAAAGAAATAGGTGTTTACTCACCGAATATAAAAAAGAAAATCGAAGGCATTTTATTATTTACTAAACTGTATTTCTTACTTTTAAAAATGGAAGGGTTAAATTTTGCATACACGACTTTAAGCTATGCTGACCTATTAGATAAAGTAGGAACAAAAAACACCAAATACATCAAAAACGCTATACAGTTACAACAAAAATACGAAAAATATGCTGAAAAAAATGCATTAAATGGTACTCATACAAAACGTCTTAAAAAGTTAGAGTCAGAAACATATAAACTGTTATGCGATATCGGAAAACAGTTTGAACCAATGGGGCATGAAATATCGGATAGTTGGGCAGATCATATAAATAAGCTCAAACGTTAAAAGAATTAAAATTCAAAAAAAGTGTTATATTAACGAATGTATTTAATCTACATATATCAAATGAAAGAAGGTGATCCAATGCCCACTAACAATAAGCCCAATAGATTAATCGCAGAGAAATCCCCTTATTTGCTTCAACACGCTTATAATCCAGTAGACTGGTATCCCTGGGGAGAAGAAGCCTTCGAAAAAGCAAAACGCGAAAGCAAGCCGGTTCTGGTCAGCATCGGTTATTCGACTTGCCACTGGTGCCACGTTATGGCTCATGAAAGCTTTGAGGACGAGGAAATTGCGCGCCTTCTTAACGAACGGTTTGTAGCGATTAAAGTCGACCGGGAAGAGCGGCCGGATGTGGATTCTGTTTATATGAGAATCTGCCAGCTGATGACCGGACAGGGCGGCTGGCCGCTGAATGTGTTTATCACGCCTGATCAGAAGCCGTTTTACGCGGGTACATATTTTCCAAAGACGAGCAAATTCAATCGTCCCGGTTTTGTTGATGTGCTTGAGCATCTTTCTGAAACGTTTGCGAATGATCGTGAGCATGTCGAGGATATTGCAGAAAACGCCGCTAACCATTTACAGACAAAAACAGCAGCTAAAACAAGCGAGGGGTTGAGCGAATCAGCGATTCACCGGACATTCCAGCAGCTTGCCAATGGTTTCGATACAATCTATGGCGGCTTCGGGAAGGCGCCGAAATTTCCTATGCCTCATATGCTCATGTATTTTCTTCGTTATTATCACACGACGGGGCAGGAAAACGCTTTGTACAACGTCACGAAAACACTGGACAGCATGGCAAATGGAGGCATCTATGACCATATCGGCTATGGGTTTGCCCGCTATTCGACCGATGATGAGTGGCTCGTCCCTCACTTTGAAAAAATGCTGTATGACAATGCGCTGCTGCTGACAGCTTATACCGAAGCTTATCAAGTCACGCAAAACAGCCGGTACAAAGACATTTGTGAGCAGATTATTACGTTCATTCAACGGGAAATGACCCATGAAGACGGGAGCTTTTTCTCGGCTTTAGACGCGGATATAGAAGGCGAAGAAGGAAAGTACTACGTGTGGTCAAAAAAAGAGATCTTGAAGACGCTCGGAGAGGATCTCGGTACGCTGTATTGCAGCGTGTATGACATCACAGAAAAAGGAAACTTTGAGGGCAAAAACATTCCCAATCTCATTCATACCAAGCGGGATCAAATCAAAGCGGATAGCGGCTTAACCGAAGAAGAGCTCAGCCGCAAGCTTGAAGATGCAAGATTGAAGCTGTTAAAGACGCGTGAAAAAAGAACGTATCCGCATGTCGATGATAAGGTGCTCACCTCATGGAACGCGCTGATGATTGCGGGTCTTGCTAAAGCGGCAAAGGTATTCCAGGAACCCCAATACCTCAGCTTGGCTGAAGACGCTATCACCTTTATTGAAAACAATGTAATCATCGACGGCCGGGTGATGGTTCGGTATCGTGACGGCGAAGTGAAAAACAAAGGATTTATCGACGATTATGCCTTTCTCTTATGGGCTTATCTCGATCTCTATGAAGCCTCGTTTGATCTATCATATTTAGAAAAAGCGAAGAAGCTGTCAAACGATATGATCGATTTGTTTTGGGACGAGGAGCATGGGGGATTCTACTTTACCGGACATGATGCAGAAGCATTAATTGTCAGAGAAAAAGAAGTGTACGATGGCGCCGTGCCTTCAGGAAACAGCGTGGCAGCCGTTCAGCTCCTGCGCCTCGGGCAAGCCACAGGCGATTTGTCGCTGATTGAAAAAGCCGAAACGATGTTTTCCGTGTTCAAGCCTGAAATCGAGGCATACCCGAGCGGCCACTCTTTCTTTATGCAAAGTGTGTTAAAACAGATGACGCCTAAAAAGGAAATTGTGATTTTCGGGTGCCCGGACGATCCAGACAGAAAACAGATCACAAGCGCGCTTCAAAAGGCCTTTAATCCAAACGATTCCATCCTGGTGGCAGAACATCCCGACCAGTGCAAAGGCATTGCAACGTTCGCGGCTGACTATCGCATCATAGACGATCAAACAACCGTGTATATTTGTGAAAATTTCGCCTGCCAGCAGCCGACAACAGACATAGAAGAAGCCTTACAAACATTAGAAAGCAGCAGGGATTAAACACCTTGCTGCTTTCTTTTTGATCTCTTATGGTATTGTACAACGATAAATGCAAATAAAAGATTAATGACAACGGTAAAGAAAGTCTCCCACATCGAATTTCCCCGTGTGATGGCAAATAATGAAGGAATATCTCCATATACACTGTTTTTTTCAGTAATAAAAAGACATAAAAACATATTATTCGCGGCATGCACACCAAGTGAAATTTCAAGGCTGCCTGTTTTAACCGTATAATACGTTAAAAGAATCCCAATTGTTACATACTCAATGCCTGCCCAAAAAGCGCCATTATTCATTTCAGGATTGCCAAAGTGTACAGCCCCAAATAGACCGCCGACAATCAGCGTCAATATAAAAGGGTTCTTTATCACTTTTCCAAAAGCCTGCAATAGAAATCCCCTGAAAAACAGTTCTTCCGCAGAAGTCTGGAGCGGCACCAATAACAGAGATGCCACAAGCAGCCACAGAAAACGAGAGGCGTCAAAATCCTGAAAAGTGTATTTCGCCGGATGAACCGCATAATCAATCCCTTGAACCACAGCCATCAGCAAGAAATAAGCGATAAAGCCAAAGAAAATGCTGCGCCAGCTGATTTTTGCATGCGGTGTAATGACTGACCGAAACGGACGTTTCAGGATAAAGCGCACCGCCAGCCAAACCCCTGGGATTGCAAATATATAAACGATATGAGTTAAAAACAGATCAGCCAAAGAATCGGTTAACATTCCTGTATCCACATCAAACGCAATATTCGGACTTAAAAGTGCAGTCAATAACATCATAAAGACATAAACAATGCTTCCAAAAAAGAATAAGCCAACCATCACCAAAAAGGAGAAAAAATATCTCCACAATGTATTGTTTCCTTCTAGAGGACGGATAAATGAATTCATTCCTTCTATGACTCTTCCTTTCAATGAGAATATTACTATATATTTGCATAATTTGGTCTATTAATCTACTGTTTTGGAAATCTTTTAAGCAAAATTAAGGCGAAAAGTGTGAATTTAGTTCTTCCATCTAGTGATTTGAACACTGTTCCCAATGATTCCAGGTACTTATAATAGTGCCAAGAGGAGAATGTTCAGGCTTTCTCCCGCTATTAAAAAAGGGGGTTTTTTATGAATACGGGCGTCAAACCGAAACATGCACATCCTTTTTCAAACGCGGCAAACCGTTTAGACCGCCTCCCGATTTCACGTGTCCACTTCCAAGTATTAACCGCTCTCGGCATTGTTTACTTCTTTGATCTTGCGGATTTATTTACCCTCAGCAATGTAGCGCCGGCGCTGATCGAGCATTGGGGCGTCCAGCTTTCAACCATAGCCAATGTAACGGCTGCTTCGTTTCTAGGCATGTTTTTGGGAGCATCACTTGGGGGACGGCTTTCAGATCGAATCGGCCGAAAAAAAGCCTTGAATTTATTTGTCTTCGTTTTTTCAATCGCATCGCTATGTAACGCCGCGGCTTGGGACATCCCATCCTTAATGGCGTTTCGTTTCCTCACTGGATTTGGCGTCGCAGCTGCCATGGTCATCACCAATAGCTATTTAGCAGAATTTTTCCCTTCAAGTGTTCGCGGAAAGTATATTTCTTTCTGTGCCATGATCGGATTGATCGGCGTTCCGATCACCAATATCGTATCAGCCTTTGTCATTCCGCTCGGCTCTTGGGGATGGAGACTTGTCTTTGTATGGGGCGCTGTTGGTCTTATTTATTTCTTCTTTATTCGGCGGCTGGAGGAATCACCCCGCTGGCATGAAAATCGCGGTGAATATGAAAAAGCCGATGCCATCCTGAAAAGGATTGAAGCAAGCGTTGAAAAAGAAAAAGGCCCGCTTCCTGCTCCGGTGCCGCAGACCGCAAGCGGACAAGTACAACATGCGGGTTACGCAGGATTATTAAAGGGGAGAAACCTGAAAATAACCATTGTGTTATCCGCGGTATGGATTTTTGAAACCTTTGGATTCTATGGCTTTGCCTCTTGGGTCCCCAGCTTGCTAAAAAGCAACGGGGTCACAATGGAAAATACATTATGGTATAACGTATTGCACTCGGTCGGCGCTCCGCTCGGCGCGTTGCTGGGTTCAATGATTTCTGAAAAATTCCAGAGAAAATGGATATTGGCCGCCAGTGCGTTTCTGACTGCCATCGCAGGTCTTTTATATGGCATGACCTTCATTCCCATCATGATTATCGTGTTTGGTTTCATCGTTAATATTACGGAGCGGGTTTTCACATCAAACTTATATGCGTATACATCTGAGCCTTTCCCAACAGAGTATCGCTCGTCAGGCAGCGGTTTAGCCTATGGTCTCGGCCGCTTTTCGAACATCTTCGGATCATTGCTCGTCGGTTTTATCGCCGTTCAGCTCGGCTATGTCAGTGTCTTTTTCTTTATAGGCGGCTGCTGGCTCGCATGCTCCATTTTGTTAATCTGCTTTGGTCCCAATACGAATGCCAAGCAGATATAAAAAGTCAGTGCGGCGTTTAACCGCACTGATTTCAATTCAATTCCTTCAGCTTTCTCGCAGGGTTTCCTCCTACAACCGTATTCGCAGGCACATCCTTTGTCACTACGGAACCCGAAGCAATCACCGCGTTATCGTCGATCGTCACTCCCGGGTTTATCACTGCCCGCCCGCCAATCCAAACATTATCTCCAATTGTAACAGGCTTACCGAATTCCTTCCCCGACTTCCTAACAAGCGGGTCGAGAGGGTGACCAGCCGTGTAGATATGCACCCCTGGAGCTATCAAACAATCACATCCTATACGAACTTCACACACATCAAGAATGACACAGTCAAAATTAACAAATGTACGATCCCCCATATGAATGTGATAGCCGTAATCACAGCGGAATGTCGGCAAAATGGTGACTTGATCACCGATCGAACCAAGCAGATTTTTCAAAAGCTCCGTTCGCACTGACTCGTCTTCTGGTGATTCGTTATATTGTTTAATCAGATTTCTCGCATGTTTACGCTCTAGTGATAATTCACGGTCTTCCGAGTTGTATAATTCTCCGGCTGCCATTTTTTCTTTTTCTGTCAGCATTCAATTCACTCCAAGATGTTAAATTGTAATCTCTATTAAATTTCCTTCCTCATCTTCAATTACACTTTCATAGTAGCCGTCCCCTGTCGTCCTTGGACCGCTTACTACAGCGAATCCGTCCTGCTTTAACCTTTCTGTCAGTTCATCAACATTCTTTTTGCTTCCAGTGGAAAAAGCGATATGCGCCCAGCCTGTCATCGTTTGTGTCGGCTGATCAGTCACATCTCCTTTTTTCATGATTTCCAGCCTTGCTCCGGAATCAAACGTCATAAAATACGACTTAAAATCTTTCTTCTCATTATGATAAAGAGAATTGGCTTTGCCATTAAAATACGTTTCATAAAAAGCCTTCATTCGCTCTAAATCTCTGACCCAGATGGCCGTGTGCTCAATATGCATGTCTTCCTCCTCCTTTGTCTTTCAATGAAGTTATAAGGGATGAAATGCATTTCAGTTCAAGCTTTTTTTCATGAATTGATGCTGAATTTTTATATCTATGGGATGTTCCTGCAAAAATAACGAAAATGCTGCGGTGCCCAGCTGCTCAAGATTCAGGTCAAGCGATGGGAAACAGAGGGCACGGCTGATAGAGGAATGTCCTTCTCCAATGATCTCAACATCCCAGTCTTTCTTTTTGGCAAATACATAAATTCCCGCTGCCACTTCATCACTGTTTGCATAAATAGCTGTTGGAGCCCGGCCGCTTGTATAGAAATACGCACCCGCCTGCTCTCCGTCGTCCATATGATTGCAGCCGGTCAGCATATGGCGGTCCTCCAGGCTGCCATAGACGGCCTGATAAGCCGCTGCTTTATCCGCCGTACTCGGGCTCTTGTCGGCGCTTCTCACGCAAGTAAAAGCGATATTCTCATGTCCGCGATTCTTTAGATATCGAAAGCTTTCTATGTAGGCTGCTTTTCTGTCATTGTAAGCACAAGGAATATCCATGTCTCCAGTATCTTCACAAGCGATAATCGGTCCATATTCTTGATAGGCTATTATACTGTCCCAGTGATTGGCTCGTGATGTAATAATGAGGCCATCTATTTTTTTCATTCTTAACAGCTCTAAATATTTGATTTCAATGTCGGGGTTATAGTTGGTAGGGAGGAGGGTTGTTGCATATTCATGTCTAAATGCCGCCTTTGTGATGCCGTTTACGATTTTATCAAAGCAAGGGTGATCGCTGTAAGGCAGGATTACACCGATCGTTTGCGTCTTGCCGCGAATGAGGTCGATCGCAGTTCGATTCGGTGTGTAGTCTAATTCCTCCATGACTTGATGCACCAGCTTCCTTTTTTCTTCAGACACGTACGGATGATGATTCAGCACGCGTGACACAGTCGAAACAGATACATTCGCCAATCTCGCAATCTCTTTTATGTTTGCCATCTCTTTCTCCTTTTTCATCATAAAAAAGCAGTAAGGATCAATCCTTACTGCTATCACGTCATATATTGATCGTAAGTTCAACAGGACAATGGTCGGAGCCCAAGACTTGTGCTGATATCTTGGCATCTTCAATCTGCCCCTTAAGCCGCTCAGAAACAACAAAGTAATCCAGACGCCAGCCGATATTTCTGTCCCGAGCCCCCGCACGATACGACCACCAGGAATATGCGCCTTCCAGATCAGGATATAAATAACGGAATGAGTCGATAAAGCCGGCTTCCAAGAAACGAGTGAATGCTTCTCTTTCTTGATCAGAAAAACCCGCGTTATTCCGGTTTGCTTTTGGATTCTTCAAATCAATTTCCTGATGAGCCACATTTAAATCACCGCACAGGATAACGGGTTTTTTCTTGTCCAATTCGAGAATAAACGCTAATAAAGCCTCTTCCCACTGCAAACGGTAATCGATGCGTTCCAGTCCTCTTTTTGCATTAGGCGTGTAAACGGTCATCACATACATGTTTTCAAATTCCAGCGTAATCACTCTGCCCTCTTGATCATGCTCTTCTATTCCAATGCCATACATGACTTTCAGCGGCTTTTGTTTTGAAAAAACAGCCGTGCCGGAATATCCTTTTTTCTCTGCATAGTTCCAATATACGTGGTAGCCTTCTGGCTCAAGATCCACTTGGCCGTCCTGAATCTTTGTCTCCTGCAGACATACAATATCGGCATCCTCGTCTTTCAAGTAAGAGAGGAAATCCATTTTTCTCATGACAGCCCGCAGGCCATTCACATTCCAAGAAATGAGCTTCATTTTTTATCCCCCTATAAAAAAGAGCAAGAACCCGAAGGTCCTTGCTCTTTACGTATCAGCTTACTCACCAGTTACGTATGGAAGTAAAGCCATTTGACGAGCGCGTTTGATCGCTGCAGTCAATTTACGTTGGTATTTAGCGTTTGTTCCAGTTACACGACGTGGTAAAATTTTACCGCGCTCAGAAACAAACTTTCTAAGAAGATCTACATCTTTGTAGTCGATGTGCGTGATGCCGTTAGAAGTGAAATAACACACTTTACGGCGCTTCGCACGACCGCCTCTGCGTCCTCCTGCCATTGTCATTTCCCTCCTTTCTTTGTCAATTTAGCGATATTCTCATTAGAATGGAAGATCATCATCCGAGATGTCAATCGGCTTGCCGTCGTTGGCAAATGGGTCATCATTAAAGCTGTTCCCCTGATTGCGTCTCTGGTTGTTTTGATTTCCCCCGAATGGATTATCATTTTGGCCTCCGCCAAAGTACTGGCCTCCGCCGCTGTTTCCTTCGTTGTATCCACCTGAACCAGAACCGCCGCCGCTTTTCGGCTCAAGAAATTGAACACTTTCAGCTTGGACCTCGGTCACGAAGACACGCTGCCCTTGCTGGTTTTCATAGTTTCTTGTTTGTAAACGGCCATCTACGCCTGCAAGGCTTCCTTTTTTCAGGAAGTTTGCAACGTTTTCGGCTTGTCTTCTCCAAGTGACACAATTAATGAAATCGGCCTCACGTTCTCCAGACTGGTTCGTAAATGTACGATTCACAGCAAGAGTAAACGTGGCAACAGCCGCACCGTTTGGCGTATAACGAAGCTCTGGGTCTTTTGTCAGTCTTCCGACTAATACAACTCGGTTAAGCATAAGAAAGACCACCTTTTACCATTATATTTCAAAATTGCTTATTCTTCTTCTTTAACAACAATGTGGCGAATGATATCGTCACTGATCTTAGCTAGACGGTCAAATTCTTGAACTGCCGCAGCATCAGCTTGAACGTTTACGATTTGGTAGAAACCGTCGCGGAAATCGTTGATTTCGTAAGCAAGACGACGTTTACCCCAATCCTTTGTTCCAGTGATCTCCGCACCGTTAGAAGTCAGAACGTTGCTGAAACGCTCGATAACTGCTTTTTTAGACTCATCGTCAATGTTTGGGCGGATAATGTACATAACTTCGTACTTTCTCATCTGTTTGCACCTCCTTTTGGACTAAGCGGCCCGTAATGGGCAAGGAGCAATAATTCTATTACTCACAATTTTATATTATACCAAAGCTCTTGTCCCTTTACAACTGCATCCTATACATTAAATCGGAAATGAATTACATCTCCGTCTTTTACCACGTAATCTTTACCTTCAAGACGGACTTTTCCGGCTTCCTTCGCTCCTGCCATGCCGCCGCCCGCAAGAAGATCCTCATAGGCAACCGTTTCAGCGCGAATGAAGCCGCGCTCAAAGTCACTATGAATAATTCCAGCGCATTCAGGGGCCTTCATGCCTTTTTTGAATGTCCAAGCTCTGACTTCCTGTTCACCGGCTGTGAAATATGTTGCCAGCCCAAGCAGGGAGTAAGATGCTTTAATTAGCTGATCAAGACCTGACTCTTCAATACCCAGCTCTTCAAGAAACATTTGCTTTTCATCGCCTTCAAGCTCAGCGATTTCGGATTCAATCTTCGCACAAACGACGATGACTTCTGCGTTTTCGCCGGCAGCGTATTCACGAATCTTCGCTACATATTCATTGCCAGACGGATCAGCCACTTCATCTTCACTTACGTTCGCAACATACAAAATAGGCTTTGACGTCAGCAAATGAAGCTGCTTTACAAGCTTTTGCTGCTCTTCAGTAAACTCAACAGAACGAGCAGGCTTTTCATTCTCAAACGCTTCTTTCAGTTTAGACAAAATGTCAAACTCAAACACAGCCTCTTTATCTTTTTGCTTTGCAAGCTTGCTGACACGTGTAATCCGCTTCTCGACTGTTTCCATATCAGCGAGAATCAGCTCAAGATTGATCGTTTCGATATCATCAATCGGATCAACTTTACCGGAAACGTGTGTAATATTATCATCAGAAAAAGCACGGACAACGTGGCAGATTGCGTCAACTTGGCGAATATGAGAAAGGAATTTGTTACCGAGACCTTCTCCTTTTGACGCACCTTTTACGATTCCTGCAATATCAGTGAATTCAAAAGCAGTCGGCACAGTCTTCTTTGGTTGGACAAGCTCAGTCAGCTTTTGCAGACGATCGTCTGGTACTTCTACAATTCCCACGTTCGGATCAATTGTACAGAACGGGTAGTTGGCTGATTCGGCACCGGCCTGTGTAATTGCGTTAAATAATGTTGATTTCCCGACGTTCGGCAAACCGACAATTCCAGCTGTTAAAGCCATTCTTTCATCTCCTCTATATAAAACCGTCATTGCATTAACGTATTTTGAACCTAGAGCAATTATAAGGAGGTTCACTGGAAAAGACAAGCTGACAAAAAAGCATCTTCAGCCTGCTGAACCTTCTCATTATGCTTTTTTCAAGCCCACTAAACAGTCAAAAAGCGTACTTCCCATTCCATTATCAGAATTTGTATCATTTGTCAGCGTATTGACGGAGCCGCCAAAAGCCGCCCACATGCCTTCATCTATATTTATCGTCTTCGGATGAGCCTGTTTCATCACTTTCACTTTGCCATTCAAACGGCCCCGATCATTGAAAATGACAACCTCGTCTCCATCCTGAAGATTCTGCTCAGCTGCTATGTCTGAAGAAATATCGACGTGTATGTGCTGAAGCTTCTCGATGAACGGAATATGCTGTGAATGATTAGAGCGCTGCGGATGAATAGACAAAAGCGTGTAAGGGTATTTTTCGGCAAGTTCTTCGTTATGGTAAACAGACTCCTCAGGCACATCCAATTGAAGTGCACCGCTAAATCCTTTTTCTTCACCTAAAGACGAAGTAAACTCAAATTTACCGCTTGGTGTCAGAAATTTAAAGTCATCCCACGGCACCTGTTTAACCGGAAGCGGGAGATGGCCTTTTTCTTTTAGGCGCTCAAGCGTTACACCGTCAGCCTCTAATGAAGAAAGCCCCATCTCCAAAAATGCTTCAGGACTGTGTTCAAAAAGCTCTCCAAACCCAAGGCGTTTTGCAAGCTCTGCCCAAATCCATCTGTCCGGCTTCGCTTCGCCCTGCGGTTCCACCAGCTTCTTCCCATACTGAACATAATGATGGTACATACTAGAATAGTAAATATCCTCTTCTTCAAAAACAGTGGCAGTCGGCAAAACATAGTCGCACAGCTTTGCCGTATCGGTCATGATGGAATCAATCGCTACGGTCACCGGAACCTTTTCAAATGCTTTTCTTACTTTATTTGTATTTGGCACCTGAGTCAGCGGGTTCCCGCATGTCACGATAATCATCTCGATCGCAGGATCAGCAGCAGTTAAAACCTCTTCAGCCTGTGTCATCATTGAAAAAGAACGTGATGTCGTTTTTAATTCCGGCATTGTCAGCTTTGTTTTTGCAAAGCTTTCACCAATCTGGACATTGCCAAAATTTGCGCCGCCGCCTTTAATACCAACGTTTCCGCTTGCCGCAACAAGCGCATCAATCCAGCGAATCGTCCCGCCGCCATTTTTGTACCGCTGCATACCAAGCCCCATAAAAGTAGACACAGGGCCATCGGCATACAGACCAGCAAGAAACTCCAGCTCCTCCATTGTTGTCTCTGTTTTCTCAGTAAATTCTTCTAAAGAAACGGTACTCAAAAGCTCTTTTACATCATCAAACCCGACAGAATGCTGAGAAATAAAATCCTCATCCGTTCTTCCCGTCTCGATCAGAACCTTCAAAACAGCCGCGGCAAGCCAGCCATCCATTCCCGGCTTTACAGAAATATAACGGTCAGCCAGTTTTGCAGTCGGATTAAAAATCGGATCAATCACCGTCAGTGTTGCGCCCTTTTTCTTTACCTGCTGCAAATGGTGATAAAGGTGCATATTTGTCCTTGATACATTTCTGCCCCACACAACGACGTGTTTGCTGTTGTAAATATCAAGCGGCCCGTGCCCATACGACCGGCCGAAATCCCAGCTTTGCGCCTCTATACCAGAGCCCCAGCAAATGCTTCCGACAATCTCTGTCACACCGCCATACGCATTAAAAAAACGCTGATCTAGCGCTTTTAACAAACCGTTATTGGCGTAATCATGGCTGTGCAAAACTGCTGTTGTTTCTGACGTCTCCTTAATGTCCCGAAGTTTATCGGCAATTTCATCAAGAGCCTGCTTCCAGGAAATCCGCACAAACTCGCCATTTTGTTTCTTCATCGGATAGCGAAGCCGATCAGGCGAGTTTGTTTTCGTCTCTAGCATTCTGCCGCGGCCGCAGATTTTTCCTTCTGTAATCGGATGGTTTGGATCTCCGTCCACTTTTGTTACCTTTCCGTCATCAACAGTCACCACAAAACCGCAGCTGTCCCAGCAATTCAGAGGGCATGCTGACTGATGCACTTTGCTCATCGCCGTCTTCTCCTTACCTTCTATATGAAAAAGCATGAGTGTCAGCCTTTTTATGAAGTAGGCTCCTCATGCTTGACCAGTACTTTTTTTACTTTTCTTTCAAATTCTTTTCTGGGAATCATCACACTGTGAGAGCAACCCTCACACTTAATCCGAATATCCATTCCCATACGTATGATTTTCCATCTGTTTGCTCCGCATGGGTGCGGTTTCTTCATTTCTACAATATCTTTCAGGCCAAAGTCTTTATCCGCCAAGACCCTTCACCTCTCTTCATAAACTGCTGAATCTATTGTACAAAAAAACTGATCACTAGAGCAATCATCATACCCAAAAAGAAGAACATCCTCTTATTTCCATTTACTTAAAATAGGATATAACAGCAAACAAACTAATAGATAAAGATTCAGCATTCCATAAATGGGATACAGAAAAGCGATTAAATCGGAAAAACCGAAAGAAGTAAAAGGCACCATCAACACTAACAGAATCAATACAATCATCCATCTCGGCATGTTTAGAAATGCCATGAGCCGACTGGACAATCCGAATAAACCAGCCACTGTCGTCGTATATATCGCAAGGCACAGCACCGCAGTCATACATAAAAAAAGAAAATAAGGGGCGCCTTCCAGAACGGCAAACAGCGGAATTTCAAATTGAGAAAGGGAGCCCGCCAGCTCCACTAATGTTTCATTATAAACAAAAGAGATCACGCCAAAAATAAGACCGCTGGCCACACTGGCGATTTTAGCTTCCCCCAGCCCTTTCATTTCTTTCCCGACAGACGATAAAATCGCGACCACCGAAAGAATATTTAAAGAAGTAAACGTAATGCTGGCAGGCCAGTTATACTGCCGGCTCAAATCTATCGTCCACGTATGGTAATGAGTGCTCTGAAATGAAAATAACGCGTACAGCAGACCCGCTACTAAAATAGGAATTAAAATGGCATTCACAGATAAAATCCCATTCACATCCCAAAAAAACAAACAAACCGTCACGATGCACAGCAGCGCAATCCCCCACCAAAAAGGGAGCTTGTACATCTGCAGCGTCACTCCGCCTCCTGCGATCATCACCATGGTTGTAGAAAATAAATAAAAGACAATGAGAATATCATAAATTTTCGCCAGCCACGGTCCCATTAAATGTTCAAGAACCGGCAGAAAGTGAGTGGATTGAACCTTAAAACTGATTTTCATCACAATATAAGACGAGAAAATGAACATTACTGTAAACAGCACAATAGCCAGTCCGCTTTCTGCGCCAAAAAACTGCCATATCTCCTGACCGCTTGCATATCCGGCGCCGATCAGACTGCCCAATATAAGGAGCATCCACCTCATTCCGGCTCTCCACAACATTATCACCTCATAGGTACAGAGTTCAGCTTGTTTCCGTTATTGTTACTATATAAAACGCTAATAACAAAAATGCCTATTTTCATAGAAAAACAAAAAATAATGACTGGAGTGAAATTATCATACAAAATACACATAAAAAAAGACCGCCTAAACAGGCAGTCAAAATACAGAATTCCATTCTCCACTTTCTCCACCAAGCTATCCTGATACTTCCTAAAATAAATGTTCGACAGGCTCAATGCCAAAAATTCAAAAATCCCGGTATTAGAAGTCAATTTCAATCCTTCGATCATTGTAAACTTCATTAGGCGTTCCGTATTCACATGATTGCTTCATTACCAGAACCATAACCAAGTTAGACAGCAGACCAAATCTTGCGTCACCTGAAGCGCTGCGACACAATACTTGTAAACAACCTCTATCATCTCCTCTCTGTATTCAAAAATCCGTAAACAGACACAAAGCATAAAAAACCTAACTGCTGGATATAATGTAAACAACCTTACATACCAAAAAAACACATCCCTAGCAATTCCGATACCTAACAAGGAAGTGAAACCTATGAATCGAAAAGGCGGGCTTTTTTCTTCTCAGGAACGAGTAAAGCAATATGTTTCACATACAGATAAAGCTGCAGCAAAACAAATACAAACGATTCTTTCTTCATCCTTACGTAAAGCTGCCGGCAGACCAATTGTTGTGGTTTGTATCGGAACAGACCGTTCAACTGGTGACTCATTAGGCCCGCTCGTAGGAATGAAACTCAAACAGATGCAGCTCACCAGATTCCACGTCTACGGCACCCTGTCTGATCCCGTGCATGCTGTAAATATGAAGGACAAATTAATGGAAATTCACAAATTACATAAAAACCCATTTATTATAGCGGTGGATGCATGCTTAGGGCGTGTGAAAAGCGTAGGTTCATTCCAAATCGGAGAGGGTCCTTTAAAGCCTGGGGCCGGTGTACAGAAGGATCTTCCTGAGGTAGGCGATCTCCATGTGAACGGAATTGTAAATGTGAGCGGTTTCATGGAGTACTTTGTTTTACAAAATACAAGGCTTCACTTGGTCATGAGTATGGCAAATGTTCTTGCTGAAGGACTGAGTTTAACAGATCGAACAGAGTGGAGGCAGGAACGGCTTAGTCCGCTGCAAAGACTCACAGGACGATTATAAAACAAAAACCATCTTCAATAGAGATGGTTTTCTTTCATTACGACTCTCGTTCTGATAAAAGCTCTAAGATCCGTTCAAGATCCTCGTTGGAGAAAAACTCAATTTCGATCTTGCCTTTTTTCTTTTGTCTCTTAATATTTACTGTTGTACCAAAATAATTTTGGAGATACGATTCCCGTTCTTTGATAATCGCATCCTTCACAGGTTCTTTTTTCTTTGTTTCACGTGGAACATTCTCATTTAATTGCTGAATCAGCTGCTCAAGCTGGCGAACGTTAAGCTGTTCTGCAATCACTTTTTGCACAAGCGGTTCAAGCTTGTTTTTATTTTTCAAACCAAGAAGTGTGCGGCCATGCCCCATAGAGAGCGTGCCTTCCGCAATCAGCTGCTGAATGTTCTCAGGCAGTGTCAGCAATCTTAAATGGTTGGCAATATGCGGCCTGCTTTTTCCTAGACGTTTTGCAAGCTGCTCTTGCGTAACATCTAAGTGCTTAAGCAAAGAGTCATAAGCCTGAGCCTCTTCCAGCGGTGATAAATCCTCACGCTGAAGGTTTTCCAGTAAAGCAATTTCTCTCATTAACGCCTCTGATAATTCACGGACAATCGCTGGAACAGTTTCTAATCCTGCAAGCTTTGCCGCCCGAAAGCGCCGTTCACCCGCAACGATATCATAGCCTTTTAAAGATTTTCTGACGATAAGCGGCTGGAGAATGCCATGCTGCAGCACAGATTCCTTTAGCTCAGCTAGCGCTTCGTTGTCAAAGTGTTTTCTTGGCTGATAAGGATTAGGGCGTAAATCGGTAACTTTGATTTCCTCAACTGTCTCTTCAGACAAATCAACCTGATTAAACAACGCATTAATCCCTTTTCCAAGGCCTTTAGCCATTCGCAGCCACTTCCTTTGCTAAATCTAAATATACTTCCGCTCCTCTTGATCGCGGATCGTATAAAATGATGGGTTTACCGTGACTCGGTGCCTCGCTCAAACGGACATTACGCGGAATAACAGTCTGATATACTTTATCTCTAAAGTATTTTTTCACCTCTTCAATCACTTGAATGCCAAGATTTGTCCGGGCATCAAGCATCGTCAGCAATACGCCTTCAATCATTAAATCAGTATTCAAATGCTTTTGCACTAGACGTACTGTATTTAATAATTGGCTCAGTCCCTCTAAGGCATAGTATTCGCACTGTACAGGTATGACAACTGAATCTGAAGCAGTCAACGCGTTAATTGTCAGCAATCCCAATGACGGAGGACAATCAATAATAATATAATCATAATTCTGCTTCACTGCTTCAAGCGCTCTCTTAAGTCTTACTTCTCTTGAAATTGTCGGAACCAGCTCGATCTCAGCTCCTGCAAGCTGTATCGTCGCAGGAATCACATCCAAGTTCTCTACTGAAGTTGCTTTAATAATATCTATTACATCTGCATCATCTACTAAAATATCGTACACACACTGATCTACATCGGCTTTTTCAATCCCCAATCCGCTCGTTGCATTCCCTTGCGGATCAATATCTACCAGCAGAACCCTTTTCCCTATGTAAGCTAAGCATGCTCCAAGGTTGACAGACGTCGTTGTTTTTCCGACTCCGCCTTTTTGGTTCGTAATTGCTATGATTTTTCCCACGATGTCACCTACTTTCACATGAACATGTACTGTCATGTTTCTATTTTATCAAAAAAAGATTAAAGCGTTTCACTTTTTTCATCATTTTATCTTTTATCAGAAGGGAATATTTGAAAATTCAATCAGCGCTTTATTGCTTTCTCTTATAAATTCTAATCCTTATATGTTTTTTTGACTTAAAAAAGGGATTTTAAATAGAAAAAAAGAAGAAGTTACAATAAAGAAAGTACAAACAGGACGGTGATCATATGGTTTACAAAACAAAAAGAGATGCACCCGTTACTCTTATGATTGTGTTTCTCATATTACTGATACAAGTAGATGCCATAGTTCCTTTTGTGCTGGGAAATATGAGGATATCCGGCTCGATCATTTTTGTTCTTCTGACTCTCTTAAATGTGCTCATCATTTGGAGTTTCATTGATCTGAAATATGTATTGAAGGAGCACCGTTTGATCATTAAAGCCGGATTGATCAAATATCAAATTCCTTATGAAAAAATCGACAAAGTGATTCAACAAAAGAAGCTGTGGTCAGGTTTTCGGCTTATTGGATCACGACATGCGATTACAATTTATTATCGGGGAGGCTGGGGACATGCAGTCATTTCTCCAAAAGACACGGAAGAATTTATCCAGCAGCTCAAAGAAAAGAATTCTAATATAATAACCGCAGCTAAAAGTAATTAATTTCCTTTTAGCGAAAAAGCTCTCCTGGACAGCAGGAGAGCTTTTATTTTGGTATGCGAATCGTCAGTTGAATATATTCTTCAAATTCTTCTTCTTCCGTATTCAATTTTACACCGCTGTCTTCGACCATTGACAGTGACTGGCGAATCGTGTTCATTGCAATTCTAGTATCCCTGCTGAACGCTTTGCGTCTAGGCTTTGGTTTTCTCTGGCCTTGCTCCAGCATTTTAACCACGCGGTCTTCTGTCTGCTTTACATTTAAGCTTTTCTCGATTATCTCTGTGAGCAGTGTGACTTGGAGCTCAGGCTGTTTCAGGGGAATCAGCGCTCTGGCATGACGCTCAGTGATTTTCTTCTCCATGATTGCGTCTTGAACCGGCTGAGGCAGCTTTAATAGCCGCAGCTTATTCGCAATCGTTGACTGTCCTTTTCCTAAACGCTGCGCCAGTGCTTCCTGTGTTAAATCATGAAGCTCAAGGAGCCTTGCGTAGGCATGCGCTTCCTCAATCGAAGACAATTCCTCCCGCTGCAAATTTTCAATTAACGCCACAGAAGCGGTTTCCGTGTCGGAAAAATCCTTAATAATGGCCGGAATCTTTTCCCACTCGAGCGATTGCACTGCTCTCCAGCGTCTTTCACCTGCAATGAGTTCGTATTGGCCTTCTTCTTCTGTATGCCTGACAACAATCGGCTGAATAATGCCGTGTGTATGAATGGTCATTGCTAACTCTTTGATTTTTTCATCTGAGAAAATGGTGCGTGGCTGAAAACGGTTGGGAACGATAGCATTTACCGGTATTTCAAGAATCTCTTCTTTGTTTGTCTCATGTTCAGCAATCTCCGGTTCCTGTTCCTTCTCACCAAGCCCGAAGAAACGAGAGAATGAATGCTTCATGTACCTACACCACCTTTAAAAACTGCCATTTTTATAATTCTATTTTCTCATGGTTTTTCCTGCTGTACCGTCATTAATTTTGAAGAAAATATGATGGTATTGTCATATCAGGCTGTCTAAATTACCCTTCAATTGGCGATTTATTAGGAGTTCCCGGTTTTCTTGGATACTTCTTAGGTGTATTTTTAATCTTGCGTATCACCATAATATTACGATCGCTTTCTTCAATAGGCAGCTTAAAGGAATAGGTATTCTCCAGTTCTCCTCCAAGCGTTGTGATTGCTTTTTTCCCCGCATTTAATTCTTCTTCAGCAGATGCGGCTTTTAAAGCAACAAATAAACCGTTTTTCTTCACCAGAGGCAGACAAAGCTCGCTTAAAACAGATAGTCTCGCAACCGCTCGCGCTGTCACGATATCATAGCTTTCCCGTATGTCCTTCCGTTGCCCGAATGTTTCAGCTCTATCATGGCAAAATGTCGTATTCTCCAATTGTAAAGCTTCAGACAGCTTTTCTAAAAATGTTATTCGTTTGTTTAATGAATCTACGATTGTGACATGAAGGTGCGGAAAACATATTTTAATCGGCAGACTCGGAAAACCCGCTCCCGCTCCGACATCACAAATCGTATTCACCTGATTGAAGTCGACATAAAATGCAGCTGTAATGGAATCATAAAAATGCTTCAGATACACTTCTTTTTTCTCTGTAATCGAAGTCAGATTGATTTTTTCATTCCACTCAACCAGCATATCGTAATACAGCTCAAATTGCTCCAGCTGACGAGGAGAAAGGGAGATCCCTTTTTCCGCCAGTCCAGAGGTGAATTCTTCAATATTCATGCCGTCATCCTTTCTACTCGGCTATCTTCGCAATGCGGCCCTGCTCTAAATATACCAATAGAATTGAAATGTCTGCCGGGTTCACACCGGAAATACGGGAAGCTTGGGCAACAGACAAAGGCCGTACGTTTTTCAGCTTTTGACGAGCCTCAGTTGCAATCCCTTTAATTGCATCATAATCAATTCGATCAGGGATTTTTTTGTTTTCCATCTTCTTCAGTTTTTCCACCTGCTGAAGGGATTTTTCAATATACCCTTCATATTTCACTTGAATTTCTACTTGTTCTGCCACTTCTTGCGGAACCGATACTTCTGGCGGTGCAAGTTTAGTCACAGTTTCATAGTTCATTTCAGGACGTTTCATCAAGTCTGTGCCGCGTACTCCATCTTTCAATTCGCTTCCGCCAAGAGAACGGATATATTCTTGATTTTCTGGAGACGGCTTGATAATCACAGAATGCAGACGTTTTTTCTCCGCTTCGATGGCCGCTTTTTTCTTTTCAAAAGCCGCAAATCGCTCATCAGAAATTAATCCGATACGGTGGCCGATTTCTGTCAGACGCAGATCTGCATTGTCATGGCGAAGAAGCAATCTGTATTCAGCACGAGATGTCAAAAGACGGTATGGCTCATTTGTTCCTTTTGTCACAAGGTCATCAATGAGAACACCAATGTAGGCGTCAGAACGGCTTAGAATCACTTCTTCTTTTCCAAGCGCTTTTCGCCCTGCATTGATTCCCGCCATAATGCCTTGTCCCGCGGCTTCTTCATAACCGGATGTTCCATTAATTTGGCCGGCAGTGTAGAGATTTGTAATTTTTTTCGTTTCAAGCGTCGGCCATAGCTGAGTCGGTACAATCGCGTCGTACTCAATCGCATAGCCGGCTCTCATCATTTGAACGTTTTCCAGACCCGGAATCGTTGCAAGCATTCTTTGCTGCACGTCCTCTGGAAGACTAGTAGACAAACCTTGAACATAAACTTCCTGCGTATTTCTGCCTTCTGGCTCAAGGAAAATTTGATGACGCGGTTTATCATTAAAACGAACAACTTTATCTTCAATTGATGGGCAGTATCTCGGACCTGTACCTTTGATCATACCGGAATACATCGGTGAACGGTGCAGGTTGCTGTCGATAATTTCATGTGTCTCAGGGCTCGTATATGTCAGCCAGCAAGGAAGCTGATCTGTGATATATTCAACCGTTTCATATGAGAAAGCGCGAGGCACTTCGTCACCAGGCTGAATTTCCGTTTTGCTGTAATCAATCGTGTCGCTTTTGACGCGAGGCGGCGTACCTGTTTTAAAACGAACCAGGTCGAAGCCCAGTTCTTCCAAATGCTCAGAAAGCTTAATAGAAGGCTGCTGGTTGTTCGGACCGCTTGAGTAAGAAAGATCACCGAGAATGATACGCCCTCTCAAATATGTTCCAGTCGTCATGACAACAGCTTTCGCGCGGTAATGCGCACCGGTTTGTGTAATGACACCGCGGCACTCGCCGTCTTCTACGATCAGCCGCTCCACAATTCCTTGCAGCAGCGTTAAGTTTGGTTCTTTTTCAAGCGTATTTTTCATTTCGTGCTGATATTGGAATTTGTCTGCTTGGGCACGCAATGCACGGACCGCAGGACCTTTTCCAGTATTCAGCATTCTCATTTGAATATGCGTTTTATCGATGTTTCTGCCCATTTCTCCGCCAAGCGCGTCAATTTCGCGGACGACAATCCCTTTTGCAGGGCCGCCGACAGACGGATTACATGGCATAAACGCAACCATATCTAAGTTGATGGTCAAGACAAGCGTTTTGGCGCCTTGGCGTGCTGATGCGAGGGCAGCCTCAACACCGGCATGCCCGGCGCCAATCACAATCACATCGTATTGGCCTGCTTCATACCCCATGATTCTAATTCCTCCTTTTATTATTTTCCTAAACAGAACTGTGAAAAGAGCTGATCAATTAAGCTTTCGTGGACAGCGTCTCCAATGATTTCGCCCAGAAGCTCCCAGCATCTTGTTAGATCAATCTGCACCATGTCGATCGGGACATCCTGTTCGATGCCGCTAAGCGCGTCTTCAATGGCGCGTTTTGCTTCCTGTAAAATTGATATATGACGTGTGTTGCTGACATACGTTAAATCTCCGCTTTCAATAGCACCTGTAAAGAACAGCGATTGAATCGCTTCCTCCAAATCATTAACGCCTTCTTCTTTTAGAAGAGATGTCGTTACAACAGGACGTCCATTGGCCAGCTCACGTACACGTTCTATGTCAATTTTCGCCTCGAGGTCAGTCTTATTCATAATAACGATGACGTCCATTCCCTTAACGGCTTCAAAAAGCTTCACGTCTTCTTCAGAAAGCTCTTCACTATAATTGAGCACAAGTAAAATCAGGTCTGCTTCCTTCAAAACCTGACGAGAGCGTTCAACACCTATTCGTTCAACAATATCCTCTGTTTCACGAATACCTGCAGTATCAACAAGACGAAGCGGAACACCTCTCACATTCACGTATTCCTCAATCACATCCCGTGTCGTACCCGGAATATCGGTAACAATGGCTTTTGCCTCGTGAACCAGGCTGTTCAGAAGAGAAGACTTCCCGACATTCGGACGGCCGATAATGACAGTGGAAAGACCTTCCCGTAAAATTTTGCCTTGCTCAGACGTTCTAAGCAGCGCCTCAATTTCTTTTTTAACGGAGCTTGCCTTTTCAACTAAAAGCTGATGTGTCATTTCTTCTACATCATCATACTCCGGATAATCTATATTTACCTCAACATGGGCCAGCGTTTCTAAAATATCATCGCGCAAACGGCGCACCAAAGCAGAGAGACGCCCTTCCATTTGATTCAAAGCGACGTTCATTGCCCGATCCGTTTTCGCTCTGATTAAGTCCATTACCGCTTCCGCCTGTGAAAGGTCGATTCGGCCATTTAAAAATGCGCGTTTCGTAAATTCACCAGGCTCCGCCAGTCTCGCTCCCTCTCTTAAGGCGAGCTGGAGCACTTGGTTTACTGTCACAATTCCCCCGTGGCAGTTTATTTCTATGACATCTTCACGTGTAAAAGTTCTCGGTGCTTTTAACACCGATACCATTACTTCCTCCACAACCCGATCGGTACGTTTGTCTACGATATGGCCGTAATGAATCGTGTGTGATTCGACCGAGCTGATCGTTTTCCCTTTCGGCCCTTTATAAATCCTGTCGGCAATCTGGATTGCTTCCGGTCCGCTCAGCCGTACAATAGCAATCGCACCCTCACCCATCGGTGTAGAAATGGCCGCAATTGTATCCATGTTGTTCACCTCTCTTTTCTATACTCTCATTCATCTATATAAAAAATATTTTATTATGCCAAAACTAAAAGATAACATAGTTTGGTTCGAAGTGGAAGATGTGTTATCCACAGACTTAGAAATTCATCCCTTATTACTTTAACTTATCCACATGTGAATAACAATTAATTTTATTTCCTGAACTTCCTTTTTATCAACAGGATACACCTAAAAAGGAAAAACTTAAACGGAAAAAGCTTGATATTACAAGGGAAAATAGATTTTTCTATACAAAAAAACCGAAGCTCCGATTTTTACCGGACTTCGGTTTTATGTTATCTTTTCTGGGAAATAACGAGGTGGCGATTATCGCCTTCACCCATTGAATACGTATTGATCTGCTGATTTGCATATTTGGAAAGAGCATCATGAATGATTTTTCTTTCACTGGACGGCATCGGTTCTAAATGAACATCTTTTTTTGTTTTCAAAACCTGGTCTGCCAGTCTCACAGCCAGCTGACTCAGCGTATCTTTCCTTTTCGAACGGTAGTTTTCTGCATCTACCGTCACATTTTTATACTGATCTGAATAACGATTAAGGACAAGCTGGGTCAAAGTTTGAAGGGCATTTAAGGTTTGTCCTCTTTTCCCAATCAACAATGCCGCTTTTTCACCCGTTATATGGAAACATACTGCCTTTTTGCTTTCTTTTACAGTCACATCAGACTTTCCGGCAATGGATTCGGCAATTCTTTTAAGATAAATCCTTGTTTCCTGAATCGGATCAAATTTTTCAGCCAGCTTTACGATTGCCGGCTTTTTGCCGAATATACCGAGGAAGCCTTTGTTTCCTTCCTCAATAACGGTAATGTCAACTTCATCTCTCGTTAATTGCAGCTCACGTAATCCGGACTGTACTGCTTCATCGACATCTCGCCCTGCAGCAGTCACATTCCTCACTTTTTCTTTCCTCCGGCTTTTTGCGGCTGAGGATCTTTTTTAATATCAGGCCCTTTAATGAGGAAAGTTTGCGCAATCATAAACAAGTTACCGACTACCCAATAAAGAGAAAGCGCCGCTGGGAAGTTGATCGCAAACACAATGATCATAATCGGCATAATCCAAAGCATCATTGCCATTTGCGGATTTTGCTGCGCGTTGCCCGCCATCATTAATTTTTGCTGTACGAAAGTAGCAACCCCGGCAACAATCGGAAGAATATAGAAAGGATCTTTTTCCCCTAAGTCAAACCATAAGAAACTGTGCTCTGAAATCGCCTGTGTTCTCATGATCGCATGATAGAATCCGATTAAAATCGGCATTTGAATTAAAATCGGGAAACATCCTGCCAATGGGTTGACGCCATGCTTTTGAAATAAAGCCATTGTTTCCTGCTGAAGTTTCTGCTGCGTTTTTTGATCCTTTGAGCTGTATTTTTCTTTAAGCTTTTGCATTTCCGGCTGTAAAGCCTGCATCGCTTTCGAGCTTCTCAGCTGCTTGATCATCAGCGGCAAAATTAATAAACGGATTAAAATTGTAACAATAATAATTGAAAGTCCATAGTTGTCTCCCGTCAATTTCGCAACATACGTAATGAGCTCAGACAATGGAAATACTACGTACTTGTCCCAAAAATGCGGACTATCTGCAGTGATCGGCTCTTTGACACTCGAGCATCCAGCCAAAAGCATGAATACGCCGACCATACTTAATAGCAACCATATTCTCCTTTTCAACAACATTTCCTCCTATAATCATTCTTTACACTCTCTTATTACAAAACATACTTGTATGTATTTTAGCATCTTTCAGTTTTAAATGGTGTCTTTTTCTGTTCAACCAGAAAGGAAGCGCTTTTAAAAGTTGTAAGAAAGCAGTGGCACCTACTTTTTTGACGAAGTTTTCTTATATAATGAGGCCTTCCTGAATAAATGCTGCAGACTTTTTTTCGTTTCCTCAAATGTCAGCTGACTTGCTGGTTTTCTGGCAATAATAATATAATCCTTTTCCTTCAGCCTGTCTCTCTCTTCTAGAAAAGCTTGCCGGATTAAACGTTTTATCCGGTTTCGCATTACTGCATTGCCAATTTTTTTGCTGACGGAAAGACCAACGCGCAGCTCATCGTTTTCAGGCTGATCAAGCGTATATAAGACAAACTGGCGATTCGCTACTGATGTGCCATGCTTAAACACTTTTTGAAAATCTTCATTTTTCTTTAAACGATTTCGCTTCTTCAAATTGACTCACTCCGATACTGGCTGGCAGAAACTTTTAATTTTATTTGAAAATGAGATGTGCAGAGAGAGGGATATCCCCCGCTCATACACATCACATATATCTTTTCCCTTAAAGTGAAAAAAGACCACTGACATTATTCAGTGGCCTAAGCTGATAATACTTTTCTGCCTTTGCGGCGACGGCGCGCTAAAACTAGACGACCGTTTTTTGAACTCATACGGCTTCTGAAGCCATGAACTTTACTGCGTTTACGGTTATTCGGTTGGAATGTTCTTTTCATTTATGACACCTCCCTCGAGGAATAGCTGTTAAAGACAGTCTTACTTATTATATTTGCGTTACCTATTCATTGTCAACTTCACTAGTGCTTTTGTTTCTTGCAACCATAATAGGATACCATACCTTCTCGACTTTCGAAACCTTATTTTTTCAGATTCCTGAATTTAACGAAAAAAAGTCAGATACAAATGACATTCTGAGCTGAAAATTCGTGATGTGGATATCTTTTTTCCCTTTTTTTAATATCCACAAAGGTTATCGACAACATTTTCACACTGCTAACTCCTGTGGACAAATTTTTTTCAACAGGTTGTCTGCTTTGTGGATAAGATTATGACAACCATTGCAAGCTCTCGTTTAATTTGGTATTATATTTGTGTTTTAACTCTTGATTACGAATCTTGCTTTCACTCTTTATCCACAAACTGTGG